>CAVRWA010000012.1:0-448899 GCA_963724805.1 uncultured Actinomycetes bacterium | reverse complement strand
GTAGCCGTAGGTCAGGTTGTTCACGTCCACCGGTGTTCCTGCGTAGCCTTGCACGTCGTTCTCGTCGAGCGACCCGAGCATGAACGGGTCGATCACCGCTCCAGAGGTGGCGTCGACGACCGAGACGCCGACGTTGGCGACGGGGTTCTGGATCAGGATCGAGTAGACCTGCTCGGCCCCGTCCTCGTTCATCGGCGCGTCCGTGTAGTTCGGGCCGGGGCCGAACGGCGCGCTCGGGTAGCGGTAGGCGCTCACCCGCGAGCCGGTGCCGGCGGTCGAGCCGACCTGGAACTTCTGGAGCGGGATCACCCTCGCGCCGGCGAGCCCGGGCCGCGTGACCGAGAAGCCGTAGGGGATCCGCCGTGAGACGGAGCCCTGCGTGAGGACCACGAACCCGTAATCGTCACCGGCGGCGGCGCCCGCCGAGGCGTTCGCGACCACCGAGAGGTCGGCCCCGCCGCCGGGCGGCACCGAGATCTGGCCGGGCAGGTCGATCGTCGTCCCGGCGCTCGCCGACTGCGGTCTCAGCGTGACCTGCCACACCCCGGCGCCGCCGCCCGCGTCGGTGAGGCGAACGAGCTGCCCAAGGCTCTTCGCGCCGGCGTTGACGTCCAGGTCGGGATACGAGAGCGACGCGGGCGAGGTGAAGAGCCGCGGGTCGGTCGCGCCGGTGAGCTGGGCGATCCCGCCGCCCTCCTCGAACACCG
Organism: uncultured Actinomycetes bacterium; assembly: GCA_963724805.1. Taxonomy (GTDB): domain Bacteria; phylum Actinomycetota; class Thermoleophilia; order Gaiellales; family Gaiellaceae; genus CAVQZA01. Next base: position 448,192 of record CAVRWA010000012.1, on the reverse strand, counting down.
GTGCCTCGACCGTGCGGGCCGTGTTCCCCCAGGCAGGCGCGGCGGTCGACATCAGCGCCGATTTGATCTGCCCGGGCGCCCAGCCGGGGTGCAGCTGGAGCAGCAGCGCCGCCGCGCCCGCGATATGGGGTGTCGCCATGCTGGTGCCGTCGAACACCGCGAAGGGCGAGCCTGCGAACTCGGGCAGGGTCGAGGAGAGGATCTGCCCGCCGGGCGCGGAGACGTCGGGCTTCAGCATGTGACCCCACTCGGTCGGGCCGGCGGACGAGAAGCTCGTGATCACGCCGCCTCGGCCGGTCGGGATCTGCTGGAAGTCGCCGCCGGCGCGGATCGTCGCCTGGCCGCCGTGTGTGCCGAGATACACGCGCAGTTGCGCGCCGTCGAGGTCCGCGATCATCCCCGACGGGATCGGCAGCTGCGCTGGGATCGGATTGGCCTCGCCCGAGCGGTTGTCGACCAGCACGATCCCGATCGCGCCCGCCGACTGGGCGTGCGCGGCCTTGACGACGAAGGCGCAGGCGCCGCGCGAGGCGAGGACGATCTTGCCCGTGAGAGACCCTGCAGGCAGCGTCGTCGCGGTTCCGTTCGGATTGCCGGCAGGACCGCAGAGGTGAGCCTCCACCGGCTTGCCGTCCGTGCCCGTGACGCTCGTGACGTCCACGAGCGTCTGGTCGACCGTGGCCCAGCTTGCGGGCGCGTCGTTCGACTCGAACGGGATCGCCTGGAGGCTCGCCGGCGCATCCGCGTTCTGGACCGAGAGGGTCGGCGCGTAGACCACTGAGTTCGAGACGGCGGCGACCGTGATCGCGTCGGGGGAGACGCCCGGCGAGCCGACGGTGCCGGCTCCGAAGTCGTCGCGGTCGTTGCCGGCGGCGATCACCGGGGTCACGCCCGCCGCGACGGCGTTTCGGATCGTCTCCATCATCGGGTCGTTCGCGGGGTCGGTCTGCGGGCCGCCGCCGGAGAAGTTGATCACGTTCATCCCGTCGCTGACCGCCGCCTCGAACGCCGCCACGATCTCGGGCGTGTTCGCGACGTGGCCGACGGGAGTGGGGACGGTGAAGACGCGGTAGTTGCCGAGCCAGGCGCGCGGCGCGACGCCTGTCAGCCCGCTCACGGCGGGGTGATCGCGGCCGGCGGGGGCGCTGGTGCCGGCGTCGCCCGCGGCGATCCCCGAGACGTGCGTGCCGTGGAACGACGCGGCTCGGTCGACCGGCAGGGCGCCCACCGCGCCGGAGTTCGGGCCGGGGAACGACTTGGCCACGATCACCTTCGGCGTCGTGAAGGCCGTGTTCCCTTTCGGGAAGCCGGCGGGGTAGGAGAAGCCGGCGGGGCTGAGGTACGGATTGGTCTGGTCGATCCCGTCGTCGACCACGCCGATCTTGATTCCGGCGCCGGTCGCGCCCGTCGCCGCCTGAAGCGCGTCGGCGCCGATCAGGGTCGGGCTCGGGTCGGACGCGAGGGTGTAGCGCAGCGACGAGTAGACGCGCGTCACGCCGGCGACGCGCACGAGCCGGGGCAGCCGCTTCGCGGGGAGCGTGACCGTGAGCCCGTCGAGCAGGACCCGGAAGCGGCGCCCGACGCGCGCCTCGGGGATCGCCCGGTGCAGCCGCGCGACGGCGGCTCTCTGCTCCTGATCGATCCGGCGGAGATACGCCCGCGAGGAGGCGCTCGCCACGTTCAGGTGCCGCGCACCTCCGCGCGCCTGCAGCGTCCGTCCCCAGGCGGCCGCGAGCGGCGCCAGCTTCAGGTCGACGATCACGCGCACGCGCCCGGTCGCATGGCCTGCGGGAATCTTGATCGTGCCGGTCCGGAGCCTCGGCACCGTCACGCCGTCGACGGTCCGGCGCACCGGGGTCAACCCGGCCGCGGCCGCGGCTGCGAGAGACAGCGCCGCGACGAGCGCAAGAAGGACGACGAGGCGGCGCAAGGGACGCAATGTAGCGAGAAAGACATAGACTCGCGCCCATGACCGGCCGGTTCGAGGGGAAGCGGGGACTGGTGCTGGGTGTCGCCAACCGGCGTTCGATCGCGTGGGCGATCGCGCAGCGCCTCGCCGGCGAGGGCGCGCAGCTCGCGTTCACGTTCCAGGGCGAGCGGATCGAGCAGAACGTCCGCGACCTCGCGGCCACCGTCGAGAGCCCGCTCGTGACCGCGTGCGACGTCCGTTCCGACGAGGACATCGCCCGCGTGTTCGACGAGGTCGGCGCTCAGTTCGAGGGCGGCCTCGACCTGCTCGTCCACTCCGTCGCCTTCGCCGCGGCCGAGGATCTCGAAGGGCGGTTCACCGACACCCCCCGTGACCGGTTCTGGATGGCGCTCGACGTCAGCGCGTACTCGCTGACCGCGACGGCCCGGGCCGCCGAGCCCCTGATGGAGGCGCGCGGGGGCGGTTCGATCGTGACCATGACCTACCTCGGCGGTGAGCGCGCCGTGCCCCACTACAACGTGATGGGAGTGGCCAAGGCGACACTCGATGCGTCCGTCCACTACCTCGCCTGGGACCTCGGCCAGAAGCAGATCCGCGTCAACGCGGTTTCCGCGGGACCGGTCCGTACGCTCGCCGCGCGCTCGATCGCCGGCTTCACCACGATGGAGACGATGTTCGAGGAGCGCGCGCCGCTCCACCGGCAGATCGAGGCCGACGACGTCGGTGCCGCCGCCGCGTACCTCCTCTCGGACGACGCGAAGAACGTGACCGGCACGACGCTGTACGTCGATGCCGGGTATCACGCGATGGGCATGTAACTACTCGCCGTGTGCGTGGCTGTTGTCGCGAAACGACGGTTCGCCTTTCTGGCTCTGTTGGCAGCGGGGGCGACTGTCGTTCTCCTCGCCGGCGGGTCGGCCGGCTCGGCGCCGTCGCCCGTCACGTGCTCCGGCCCGAAGGCGGGGCCCGGGTACACGAGGAGCGTCAGGCGTGCCCTGCTCGCCAAGCACGATCTCTGGGGAGCCAGGCTGCTCGCCGCTCCGAACGGGCCGACGTACGAGGGGGCGCGCCGCTATCTCGGGCCGCTGCTCTATGCGCTCGGGCGGCGCGGTCGTCCCCTGACCTCGTCCGGCGTCTACTACCTGCCGTTCGCATTCCCGTTCAGCGTGTACGTGACGACCGCCGCACTCCACGTCGCCGACGGGAGCGAGATCATCTCGCGCCGCGTCGGCGGTGACAGCCTGACCGTCTCCGTGGGGAGGGCAGGCCGCGAGCGCTACGGCTCTTGCCTGGGGCGCCTGACGCCGGCGCAGCTCGGGGACGGCCACTTGCCGATCCTCGAGACCTCGTATGTCGACCGCGGAGGAGTCCGGTACCAGCAGGAGTCGTTTCTCGGGCGCGTGTACGGCTCGCCCTCGCCGATCAGCTTCGTCCACCTCACGGTAGACGCACGGGACTCCGAGACGGGTGCGGTCGTGCGCCTCGTCCCTTCGCGCCGCCGCCTCTCGCCCGTCGGGGACAGCCTGGTCTCCGGGAAGAAGACGCGGCTGGTCTTCAGCGCGGGCGGCGCGTTCGACGGCTCCGCGGTCGTTTACCCGGTCGCGGCCGGCGGCGTCGCCGATGTGTACGCGGGCTGGCTCACCCCGGGCGCTCCAACCATCCACCTGGAGGCAGATGCAAAGACCTATGAATCGGCCCGGAAGACCGTCGTCCGCTTCTGGGGCTCGCGCCTCGCGGGCCCGACGCAGTACGTCGTCCCGGAACCACGGGTGCTCGACGCGGAGCTCGCCGTTCTCGTCCAGCAGATCGCGCTCGCGTGGCGCTACAGCGCCGGGAACCACTACGAGGAGCTCTCCTTCGCCGAGGCGCTCGACGCCGCCGAGGTGATGGCCGGCTACGGCTACGGCGACGTGGCAAAGGGAATCCTCCGCGTCACTCTGAGGGCGCTGCCGAAGCGCTTCACGAACTGGCGGGCAGGCGAGCAGTTGAACGCAAGCGCGCTGTACTACCGGCTCTACCGCGACCGGCGCTTTCTGGAGGAGGAGACGCCGGCGCTGGCACGGCTCCTCAGGGTATTCGGCCGCCAGCTCGTGCACGGGGCAAACCGGGGGCTGCTGGAGCGCGAGCGGTACAGCACGGACATCGGGCGGGCGGTCTACGGCGTGCACCAGCAGGCGGCCGTCCGGGAGGGGCTGTTCGCGATGTCGCGCGTCTGGGCGCAGACCGGTCACCCGGAGCTGGCGGCGCGGAGCCGCGTGCTCGCGGCGCGGCTCGATGCGAGCCTCCGCCGGGCCGTCCGCCGGTCGATGAGGCGGATGCCCGACGGGTCGCTCTTCGTGCCGGTGGCGCTGCTCGACAAACATGTGCCGTTCGATCGCCTGGCCGCCTCGCGGGAGGGAAGCTACTGGAACCTCGTGATGCCCTACGCGCTCGCCTCGGGCGTCTTTGCGCCCCACAGCGCGGAGGCCGACGGCCTGTTCCGCTACCTGCGCGGCCACGGCTCCCAGTTGCTCGGCGTCGTCCGTGCGAAGGCCGAGTCGCTGTACGGGAACCGGCCGTACCCCGTGTCGGGCATCGACCAGGTCTACGGGCTCAACGTCTCCCGGTTCCTGGCAGACAACGACAAGTCGGACCGGCTCGTGCTCAGCCTCTACGGGACGCTCACTGCGGGGATGACCCCGGACACCTACATCTCCGGCGAGAGCAGCACCGTCACCCCGCTTCGCGGCTCGTCCTACCGGTCGATGTACCTGCCGCCGAACCTGGGCGCCAACGCCACATACCTCGAGACCCTTCGGCTCATGCTCGTCCACGAGACGCGCGGGCCCAGCGGAGCGCCACGGAGCCTCGAGCTGGCGTTCGCGACTCCGCGCCCGTGGCTGGCGGACGGGAAGACGATCCTCGTCAAAGACGCGCCCACGAGCTTCGGACATGTCTCGTACTCGATCGAGCGGCACGGCCCGCTCGTCCACGTCACGGTCGATACGCCCGCGACGCCGGCACCGCGGGCGCTTCGCCTCCGGCTGCGACTGCCGGACGGTGACCGGATCGCGTCGGTTCGCGCCTCAGGGCTCGCGATCCCCTTCGATTCGAAGACCGGGACGATCGACCTCTCCGGCTGGGCCGGTGGGCTGGATCTGGACGTCACCGTCCGCTCCGGCCGCAAGGCAGCCCTATCAGGTTGACGCGTCCAGATCCGGGAACCCCGCCTCCCTCCCCTGTGCGTCGAGCGTAACGCCGGGCGGCGCGCGCGTGTGTCACGACTCCGTGCCGGAAGAGTGACGACCGAGGGGAGGCGGAGCGCCGCCGCGTTGCCCTGCCCGGCCGCGGCTACGATGGCCTCGTGACGTCGACCGACATCCTCGAGGCGGCTCTCCGGCACTCGTTCCCGGCCGCGATCGAGCTCGCGGTGATCGATCGCACGGGCGGCGGCGACCACTTCCAGGTCGTCGTCGCGGACGCGCGTTTCGAGGGGCTTTCGCTCGTCGAACAGCACCGGCTCGTCTACGAGGCCCTCGACGGGCCGCTCCAGGACGGGACGATCCACGAGCTTCGAATCAAGACGAAGGGAGCGGTATGAGCGAGCTGCAGGACCGGATCAGGACCGTGGTCGAGAACGAGCCAGTCGCCCTGTTCATGAAGGGCACGCCCCAGATGATCATGTGCGGCAACTCGGACCGCGCGCTTCGCGCGCTCCGCGAGGCCGGCGCACCCGTGACGGCGGTGGACATCCTCGTCGATCCGGCTATCCGCCAGGAGCTCTCGCAGCTGTCCGGCTGGCCAACGATTCCGCAGGTCTTCATCAAGGGCGAGCTGGTGGGCGGCGCCGACATCGTCGAGGAGCTGGCCGAGACCGGCGAGCTCGAGGAGAAGCTCTCCTCGGCGCTCGGGCCCGAGTACCGGCAGCAAGCCGAAGAGCGCGTCGTCTCCGTCGTCTAGCCTAGCCCGGGACGACCGAGAGCAGCCGCACGCCGGTAGGGCGCGGCTTCGTCGCGGCGAGCCGCGGGACGTCGAGCGTGACGAGGTGCCAGCGGCGCTCAGGGCCGAGCGGGAGGACGATCCGCTGCGGAGCGGACACGAGCCGTCGGACGACCTCGTGCTCGTCGACGCCGAAGGACGTACGCAGCGGCTCCGGCGCCATCACCCACAGCGCCAGCGACCCCGAGCCGTAGACCCACAGCGGCGCGTGCGTCTCGCTCATCGGCACGCCGCCGCCGTCTGAGCGGTACCAGCCCTGACAGAGGACGGGCCCGTCGCGGGAGGGCTCGACGCCGGCCCGGTCGACGGCGCCCGGACCCGGCGTCCAGAGAGTGACGGCCCCGCCTCGCGCGACCTTGCGCCAGCCGTGGCGGGCGAGCCCGAGCGACGCGAACCAAGCGCGGTTGGGAGTCTCGGTGTTGAGCGTGTACTGGCCGCGGTGCAGCGTCACGAACCGGACGCCGAGGGGAGCGAGGTCGATTCCGGTCCAGTCACCGCAGTTGAGCCGCGTGAGGCGCTTCGCGAGATCGTTCGCCGCGACGGGCGCGATCGTCGAATAGCCGCCCGGCCGCTGCCGGGGCGCCTGCATCGCGTAGGAGTAGTAGACCGAGCCGTAGTGGATCTCCGGGAGGAAGACGGGCAGCTCGAGCAGCCGGCCCGGCCCCGAGCCGCGGAGCGCCGTGTAGGCCGCGTTGCCCCGGTCGGCGGCGGAGGCACGGTAGGTATGGACGTGCAGGTCGGCGGCGAGCAGCACGATTGCGACAACGGCGATCGTCCCCGTGCGGCGGCGCGGCAGAGCGAAGGCGACGAGTGCGGCGATGGAAAGGCACGCGACCGGCATCAGCCGCTCGGGCACACGCGGGTACCGGAACGGGCGGACGTGCTGCCAGAGCCACGAGTAGCTCGGCAAGTGCGTGCCGAGCGCGAGCAGCGCCGGGACGACGACTCCCGCGGCGAGCACAGCGGCGAGCCCGAGGCGACGGTTGCGAACGAGGAGCACCAGTCCGGCGAGCGCGACGAGCGGTGTGAGCCAGCCGAGAAAGACGAAGCTCTCGTTCCCGTGGCGGAAGCTCCGGAGCACGAAGTCCGACCACTGCGCCGAGTAGAAGCCGACCGCCGCGAGCGAACGGCCTCCCGCGCTGATCGAGCCCGCGATCGCCACCCGTTGCACGAGCAGTCCGCCCGCGATCGCCGCCGCGGACGCGACCAGGCCGATGCGCACGCGGCCGCGCACGAACGCGTAGGCAGCCAGAAACGGGATCGCCCCGAGCGCGAGGTGAACCTGCCCCGAGAGCGGGATCGACACGAGCGCGAGTACTGCGACGGCGCCCCAGCGGCGGCCTCCCTTCTCGACCCCGAGCAATGCGAGCGGGATCAGCATCGAGATGGGGCCGAGCAGGTGGCCGACGCTCTGTCCCACCCTGTACGGCGCGATCGCGAACACGAGCCCGCCAACGAGCGCCGGCCCGCGTCCGAGCCCGAGCGCGCGCAGCCAGGCGCAGGTCAGGCCGCCGGCGCCGACGTAGGAGAAGAGCACGAACAGGTTCCACGTGACCACGGGGCCGACGAGCGCGAAGAGCGGCCACAGAGGGAGCCCGAACGGCCAGCCGCCGAGGTTGAGGACTCCACCGGACTCGGGCCGAAACGTGTAGGGGTCGTGCCAGGGGGCGCGCAGATGCTCGAGCTGATGCCCCACGAGCCAGAAGTGCCAGTTCGTCTGGAGGTAGTCGCCGGCCGATGCCTCCCCGTACCCGGGCGCGCCGCCGGCGAGATACGCGGTTCGCCAGTGCTCGACGGCCGGCCAGGTCGCCAGGGCCCCGGCGGCGAGGTACAGGAGGCAGGCGAGCGCTACAAAGCCCGCGCGGCCTGAAGCAACTCGTCCAAGTCGGGCATCTCCGATGTGTCGTAGAGCCATGCGCCCCGCACCGTACCGTCCCCGCCGATGAGGAACGCACTGCGCTCGGCGACCCCCTTCAGGCCGCGGAACTCGCGTCCGACACCGAACGCCTCCACCGCCTCGCCGTTCCAGTCGGAGAGCAACGGGAAGGTCAGGTCGAGCGCCTGTCGCCACGAGACGTGCGTCCACGGGGAGTCGCGGGAGATGCCGTACGGGCGGACGCTCGCCTCCCTCAGCTCGTCGCTCCTGTCACGCAGGAGCTCCATCTCGTTCGTTCAGGTCGAGGACCAGTCGAAAAGGTAGAAGAACAGCAGGAACGGCCCCTCCGCCGCCAGCTCGTCGAGCGAGACGGTCTCGTTCGTGCTCAGCCACACCGTCGCGTGCGGCACGCGGTCACTCACCCTCAGCACGTTCTCGAGCCTATCCCGCTGCCGACGACGCGGCCACCTCGGTCGCGTCGGCGATCTCGGACACGACCTCGTGGATGTCGCGATTCGCATTGAAGACGCGAAGCTGCCGGTCGGCGCCGTTGCCCCCCGCCATGATCTCCGCGATCCCCTCGAGCTCGCACTCGCACCCGAGCTCACGCGCGTGCGGCTCGAGCGACCGCAGCGTCCGCCGGATCAACTGTGCGACCGGGACGCGGTTTCGCCGTCCCGTGGCGAGGTCCATCACCGGGGCCTCGAGCCCGTACCGGGCGGCGAGCCACTTGTTCTCGCTCGTGAGGATGCGGTGGTAGGACGGGATCTCGACGCCCTTGTCGTACTGCTCGGAGTAGAGCTTCACGAGCGACTGGCAGAACGCCGCGAGCGCCACGGCGTCCTCGACTCGCGTGACCGCGTCGCAGATCCGGATCTCGACCGTGCCGAGGCGCGGGTGCAGGCGCACGTCCCACCAGATGTGCGTGTAGTCGGCGATACAGCCCGTCTTCTCGAGCTGCCCGATCACCTCGGCGTAGTCCGCGTAGTTGCGGAAGCGCGGCGGCGGGCCGGAGCGCGGGAACGCCGCGAAGACCATCTGCCTGCTCGAGGCCAGGCCGGTCGCCTCGCCCCGCCAGAACGGCGACGAGGCCGAGAGGGCCAGCAGCTGCGAGAGGTGGACGAGCAGCCCGTTCACGACCTGGATCGCCTTCTCCGGGTCGTCGACCGCGACGTGGATGTGCATGCCGAAGATCAGCTCTCGGCGGGCGACGTACTGGAGCTGGTCGACCAGCTGCCGGTAGCGGTCCTTCGCCGTGATCTGCTGGCGCTCGAACAGGCTGAAGGGGTGCGTCCCCGCCGACCCCACCCGGAGCCCCTGGTCGCGGGCGATCTCGCAGACGAACCCGCGCAGCTTGCGCAGCTCCGTGTCGACGTCGGCCGCAGTCCTGCAGATCGGAGTTGCGATCTCGAGCACCGACTGCATCAGCTCGGCGTTCACGCGCGCCTCGTACTCGTGCCCTACGGTCGCCGCGAGCACCGTGTCGATGTGCTGGACGAGGTCGAACGTGTCGGGGTCGAGCAGCATGTACTCCTCCTCGACCCCGAGCGTGTACGGGTCGCCCTTGCCGAACCGGTGATCGAGCACGCTGCCGCCCTCGGCGAAGGTCGGCGCGGTGATCGAGGACGGGTAGATCTGCTTCATTCCGATACAAGTCTGACCCGTTTCGGGGGCGGGCACTAGCCCTGCGGCCATTTCAGCGTCCCTTCAGCGGCGCCTCGTAGAACTCCAACGTCACCCGAGGCAGGAGAAGAGGAGATGCCAAAGTCCCCACGCATCGTCGCCGCCGTCGCAAGTGCGGCTGCACTCTTCGCCCCGGCTGCCCTCGCGGCCGATGTCCGGTCCGACGTCCGCTCGGACGCCGGGGCTGCTGTCCAACGGGTGGACGTGCGAGCCGACGTCCGCTCTGACGTGCGCGTCGTCCCCCACGTGGACGTGTACGTCGACGTTCGCTCGGATGTGAGGCACCGCAGCCGCACGCTCCATCGCGGTTACTAGATCCGTCGCTCCAACTTGCCGTCAGTCCAGGGCGGGCCCTCCGGGGCCCGTTCCTGACCCTGCGGGCAGCACCGCCTCGACCTCGATCTCGACGAGCCAGCGCGGGTCGAAGAGGCCGGCCACCACGATCCCGGTCGACGCGGGACGCACGGCGCCGAAGACCTGCCCGTGGGCACGCATCACCTCCTCGACGACGTCGAGATCGGTGACGAAGACGCGTGACCGCACCACGTCGGCCGGCGTCGCGCCGGCTCCGCCGAGAGCCGAGACGATGATCTCGAGGCAGCGGCGCGCCTGGCCGTACGGATCGGCCGGAGGGTCGGCGTCGTCAGGCATGATCGGCGCCGTGCCGGAAACGTAGACGCGACGACCTACGACGACCGCCCGCGAGTAGCCCCAGCGCTTCTCCAGGCCCGAGCCGGACGAGATGAGCCGCCTCTCCACAAGGCTAGTATCGCCCGCCGTGGAGGCTCTGCGTCAGGTGGACGACTGGCCCGCGGCGCGCGCGGCCGTGGCGGTCGTCCGCGGCGGCCGCGTGATCGCCTCGCGCGGAGAGCGCGACCTACAGTTCCGCTGGGCCTCGGTCACGAAGCTGCTCACCGCCACGGCGGCCCTCGTCGCGCTGGAAGAGGGGATCGTCGACCTCGACGAGCCGGCCGGCCCGCCGGGCTCGACGCTCCGCCACCTGCTGTCGCACGCCTCGGGCCTGCCGCTCAACGAGGGCCCGCCGATCGCGCGCCCCGGGCAGCGCCGCATCTACTCGAACAGCGGCATCGAGGCGGCGGCGGCGGCGATCGCAGGGACGGCGGAGATGCCGTTCCCGGAGTACCTGCGGGCCGCCGTCACCGGCCCGCTCGGCCTCTCCGCCCATCTCGCGGGCTCGGCCGCCTGGAGCTACCGCGGCACGCTCGACGACCTCACGCGCCTCGCGTCGGAGCTCCTCGCCCCGACGCTCGTCGCGCCCGAGACGCTCGACGAGGCGACGGCGACACAGTTTCCAGGCCTGACGGGCGTTCTCCCGGGGTTCGGTCGGCTGGAGCCGAACGACTGGGGCCTCGGCTTCGAGCTCCGCCATGAGAAGCAGCCGCACTGGACGGGCGGGCGCAACTCGCGGCGCACCTTCGGCCACTTCGGGGCCGCGGGCACGTTCCTCTGGGTCGATCCGGATGCGGGTGTCGCGCTCGCCTGCCTCTCCGATCTCGAGTTTGGCGAGTGGGCGAAGCGGGCCTGGCCGCGCCTGTCGGACTCAGTCCTGGAGGAACTCGAGTAGGAGCCGGTCGAAGGCCTCGGGTGTCTCGAGGTTCGGCAGGTGGCCGGCGCCGGGGATCGTGACGAGTCGCGCGCCGGGGATCTCGCCCGCAAGCCGGGCTCCGATCTCGTGGAAGTCGCGCACATCGTGCTCGCCGACCGCGATCAGGGTGGGGCAGCAAACCGCTGCGGGCTCGACGGCGGGACCCGGGTGCTCCCCGGAATCCGGCGCGTCGAGCTGGAGCTCGAACGCGCGGCGCTGCATCGGGCGGACGACGTGGCGCACGTGCGGCTGCGCCCAGAACGCGACGCAGACTTCGGTCGCGGCATCGAGGTCGCCGCGCTCGAGGGCCTCCTCCTCGGCTTCGCCGCACGCCCGAACCTCGGGTGACCAGTCGTGGCCGGGCAGGCCGGGCGAGACGAGCAGCAGTCGCTCGACGAGGTCCGGCCGCGCCAGCGCGAGCTGGAGGGCGATCCGCCCACCGTACGAGTTGCCCACGACCGCGGCGGGCCCGTCGAGGAGCGCCACGAGGTCGTCGACGATCGAGAACTCGCCCTCGGGCACCGGCGCGTCGCCGTACCCGGGAAGGTCGGGTGCGACCGCCTCGGGCGCCAGCAGGGCAACCTGCCTCGACCACTGGCGCGAGTCGCAGACCCCCGCATGGATCAGGAGCACCGTCATACGCAGCGACAATAGTTCTTAACGGAGCGTTCCCTCTGGCTGAACGCGGCGTCCGCACACTGGAGTAGTGGAGCCGTCCGCCTACAGGAACGTGCCCGCGTGAGGACTGCACGGTTCGACGCGATGGGCTGCGCGATCGCGGTCGGCGGTGCGACCCCTCGTGAGCTGCAGGCGATCGTCGGCCTCTTCCGCCAGCGCGACAACGTCTTCAGCCGCTCCCGCGAGAGCAGCGAGCTGAACGAGCTCAACGAGGCGGCGGGCTCGGTGGTCGGCGTCTCGCCGCTCCTTGCGCGCGCGATCGGTGCGGCCCTCGACGCGGCACAGGCCACGGGCGGGCTCGTCGACCCGACGCCGGGACGCTGGAACGATGTGCGCCTACTTGGCCGCCTCGTGCTCGTGCCCGCGGGTGTGCGGCTCGACCTCGACCGCGTCGCCAGGGCGGCCGCCGCCGACGACGCGCTCCAGCTGCTGTCGGGCGACGGCTTCGTCTCGGCGGCAGGTGACATCGCCTCGCGCGGCGACATCGCGGTCGAGGTCCCCGGCGATCGGCCGGTGCGCCTCGGCCGTGGCGGCCTGGCGACGAGTGCCGGGACGGCGACAGGGTCGCCGTGGGTGCAGGTCACCGCTGCCGGCGACAGCTGTCTCGCGGCGGTCACCGCCGCCAGGGCTGCGTTCCTGCTCGGGGCGGAGGGCCCCGCCTGGCTCGACGAGCGCTGTCTTCCGGGGCGCTTCGTCGGCCCGGACGGCAACGTGCTCGCGAACCGGGCCTGGAACGCCCGGCTCGCCCGCGCGGCCTAGTCATCGGCGAAGAGCGGTCGCAGGAACTCGTCGAACGCGGCGCGGTCGCAGCTCGCGACGACCGAGGGCGTGACGGCGTGAACAGTCGCCGTCCGCGGCACGTTCATCGCGAGCGCGACCTCGCCGAAGGTGTCCCCGGGGCGCAGGACGCCGCGCTGGCCTCGCGACGACTGGCTCACGGCGAGCATGCCCTGGAGCACGACGTAGAACCGGTCGCCGGGGTCGCCCTCGCGGACGACGCACGCTCCGGCGGGCACGTCCTCGCGGCGCATCGTGCGGGCGAGCCGGCCGAGCGTCTCGCCCGGCAGCCCTTTGAGCAAGGCGATCCGGGCGAGCTCGTTCGTGGTTGCGGGCGACTCGCGCGGGCTCACGCCCCTATTGTGCCCGCATGGGCGTGCTCGAAGGCTGGCTCTGGTGTCCTCGCTGCCGCGGCTCTCTCACGGCGGGGGAGGGCCGCATGGAGTGCGGGGCCTGCGGCTTCGTCGCGTGGGCGAACTCCGCGCCGACCGCGTGCGCGCTCTGCGAGGACGAGGAGGGTCGGCTGCTGCTCGTCCGTCGGGCGCACGAGCCGTTCCGAGGCTGCTGGGACATTCCCGGCGGTTTCCTCGAGGAGGGCGAGCCTCCGCTCGAAGGGCTCAGGCGCGAGCTGCTCGAGGAGACCGGTCTCGAGGTCGAGCCGGGCGAGTACCTCGGCGCGTGGATCGATCGGTACGGCGACGCTCCCGGGGCCCAGTTCACTCTGAACCTCTACTGGCGAGCGCGTGTCCTCGGCGGCTACGAGCGACCGGCCGACGACGTCTCGGAGGTGCGCTGGTTCGCGCGCGAGGAGCTGCCGGCGCCCGAGAAGCTCGCCTTCACCAACGTCCCGCTCGTGCTCGACGCGTGGCTCGCGACGGGTCCGAGTTGCAATGTCCGGCCCGAACCCCCATCATCCGCGCGATGACGGAGCGGGGACTGCACTACATCGAGGACGACCTCACGGAAACGTGGGTCGAGGACTGGGCCGGCGCGGGCATCGCCGAGCTCGAGGACTTCCTCGCAAAGCGCGCCGCATCGCTCGGCCCAGTCGAGCCCGACGAGGACTGAGCTAGGCGACGACCTCGGGCCAGAGCTGCTGCTCGAGCAGACGCTTCGGATAGGCGCCGGTCGCGCTGGTAGCGGGCTGACCGCCCTCGAACAGGATCACCGTGGGGATCGACATGATCCCGTAGCGCTGCGCGAGGCCCTGCTCCTCGTCGATGTTCACCTTGACGAGCTTGACGTTGCGCTCTTCGACGATCTGGTTGAGCACGGGCTCGACGGCGTGGCACGGGCCACACCACTCGGCCCAGAAGTCGACGATCACCGGGGTCTCGCTGGCGAGCACCTCGTCCTGGAATGTTGCTTCGGTCACGGAAGTTGCCATGGAACGTGCGGTCCTTTCGATTGGGGGGACGGAGTGGTAAACGCGGTCGACCCTACAATCCTTCCCGATGGCCCGGATCTACACGCCGCTTCCCTCCGTCCCCGACCACGTCGCCCTCGAGCTCGAGGTGCTCGACCACTGGGAGCGCGAGGCCGTCTTCGACGCCCTTCGCGACCGCAACGCGAGCGGCCCGATCTGGAGCTTCGTCGACGGCCCGGTGACCGCGAACAAGGCGCTCGCCGTCCACACGGCGTGGGGCCGGACGCTGAAGGACGTCTTCCAGCGCTACAAGGCGATGCGCGGCTTCCATCAGCGCTACCAGAACGGGTTCGACTGCCAGGGCCTCTGGATCGAGGTCGGCGTCGAGCGCGAGCTCGGGCTCAATTCGAAGCGCGAGATCGAGGACTACGGGCTCGAGGAGTTCGCCCGCAAGTGCCGCGACGTCGTCGTCTGGTCGTCGGAGGAGCTGACCCGCGGCTCGAAGCGGCTCGGGATGTGGATGGACTGGGGCGATGACTACTTCACCTTCAGCGATACGAACATCGAGTACATCTGGCGCTTCCTCTCGATCGTCCACGAGCGGGGCTGGCTCTACGAAGGCCACCGCTCGACCGAGTGGTGCCCGCGCTGCGGCACGTCGATCTCGGCGCACGAGCTCGCCGGCAACTACGTCGACCGGGCCGACCCGTCGCTCTACGTCCGGCTGCCGCTGCTCGACCGGCCGGGCGAGTCGCTCGTGATCTGGACGACGACGCCGTGGACGCTGCCGGCGAACGTCGCCGCGGCCGTCAATCCCGAGGCCGACTACGGGCGCAGGCTGAACGGCGAGTGGGTCGCCGCGCCGCGCTATCCCGACGAGAGCTTCGACGAGGTGCTCCGAGGCTCGGAGCTCGTCGGCTGGCGCTACGAGGGGCCGTTCGACCAGTTCGCCCCGGGCGGCGCGGTCGAGCATCGCGTGATCCCCTGGGACGAGGTCAGCCTCGACGAGGGCACCGGCATCGTCCACATCGCACCGGGCTGCGGCGGCGAGGACTTCGAGCTCTCGAAGGTGCACGACCTGCCGGTGCTGATGCCGGTCGACGAGTCGGGCCGCTTCTACGACGACTACGGCTGGCTGCACGGGCTCTCCACGGTCGAGGCGTCCGAGCAGATCATCGGCAACCTCGAGGAGCGCGGGCGCCTCGTCGAGGCCGGCCTGTACGAGCACCGCTACCCCGAATGCTGGCGCTGCCACACGCCGCTGATCTTCCGGATCGCCGACGACTGGTTCATCTCGGTCGCCGACATCCGCGAGCAGATGCGAGAGGCAAACGCGAGGGTCGAGTGGGTGCCGGATTACTTCGGCAAGCGGATGGACGACTGGCTCGTGAACATGGGCGACTGGAACATCTCGCGCCGCCGCTACTACGGGCTGCCGCTGCCCTTCTACCCGTGCTCGTGCGGGAAACTGAACGTGATCGGCTCGCGGGCCGAGCTCGAGGAGCGGGCGCTCGGCGGGCTCGACCAGCTCCAGGAGCTGCGCCGCCCGTGGATCGACCGCGTGCCGGTGCGCTGCGAGTCGTGCGGGGAGGAGCTGACCCGGATCCCGGAGGTCGGCGACGTCTGGCTCGACGCGGGCATCGTCCCGTTCTCGACGCTCGGCTGGCAGAACCCGGAGTGGAAGGAGCAGGGCTACGCGACGGGCGCCGCCGCCGGGCTGACCAGGGCCGACCTGCCTGACCACGCCTACTGGGAACAGTGGTTCCCGGCCGACTGGGTCACCGAGATGCGCGAGCAGATCCGGCTCTGGTTCTACTCGCAGCTCCTCATGTCCGTCGTCCTCACGGGCGGGGCGCCGTTCAAGCGCGTGCTCGGCTACGAGAAGATGCTCGACGAGAACGGGCGCGAGATGCACGGCTCGTGGGGGAACATGATCGACGCCGACGACGCGTTCGCGCGCATGGGTGCCGACGTGATGCGCTGGCAGTACTGCGCGCAGCCGCCGAACCAGAACCTCCTGTTCGGGTTCGGGCCCGCCGAGGAGATCAAGCGCAAGCTCCTCACGATCTGGAATTCCGCGTCGTTCTTCGTCCAGTACGCCGAGATCGAGGGCTTCCGGCCGACGTACGCCGACCTCGAGCAAGGGCCGGACTGCGAGTTGCGGCCGCTCGACCGCTGGCTGCTTGCCCGCACCGACAAGCTCGTCGCCGAGACGACCGAGGCGCTCGAGGCGACGCTCACCTTCCAGCTGATCGGCGCCTTCGAGCGGTTCGTGGACGACCTCTCGAACTGGTACATCCGCCGCTCGCGCCGCCGCTTCTACTCCTTCGACGAAGCTGCGTTCCGCACGCTGTGGGTCGCGCTCGCACAGGCGCTGCGCGTGATCGCCCCGGTGATCCCGTTCCTCGCCGACCACCTCTGGCGGAACCTCGTCGCGGACGCGGCCGAGGGCGCGCCGGAGTCGGTGTTCCTGGCCTCCTGGCCCGAGCCGCGGGAGCTGGACGAGGCGCTGCTCGCGGAGATCGCGGCGGTTCGCCGCATCGTCGAGCTCGGCCGCCAGGCGCGGGCGCAGGCCGACCTGAAGCTGCGCCAGCCGCTCCGCCGGCTGGTCGTGCAGGGCGCTGCGGGCTCGGTCGAGGCGCATTCGGGCGAGATCTCGGAGGAGCTGCGCGTGAAGGAGGTCGCGTTCGGCCCGGTCGAGGCGACCGAGGTGCGCGTGAAGCCGAACCTCCCGGTGCTGGGCCCAGAGCTCGGCAAGGAGCTCGGCGCGGTGCGCGCTGCCCTCGAGGCCGGCGAGTGGGAGCAGGAGGGCGACTCCTTCCGCGTGCTCGGGCGGCTGCTCGGGCCGGACGAGGTGCTGGTCGAGCGCCGCGCCCGCGAGGGCTGGGCCCTGGCCGAGGACGATGCGATCACGGTCGCGCTCGACACGGCGCTCGATCCGGAGCTCGCGCTGGAGGGGCGAGTCCTCGACCTGATCCACAAGCTGAACACGATGCGCAAGGAGCAGGGCCTCGCGCTGACAGATCGGATCACGGTCACGCTTCCCGAGCGCGACGCGGACCTGCTCGAGCACGCGGACTGGATCAAGGACGAGGTGCTCGCGCTCGCGATCGACACCGACGGCGGCACGGAGCCGCGGATCGCGAAGGCCTGACTCTCGACGTCCGCACCACTCGCGCGGGGTCAGACCCCGAGACAATTCTGCGCCGGATGTGTGTTCAAAGCGTCACGGCGTCGTTCTTGGAGATCAAGGGCATCTAGCTTGAGTTCATGCCACGACCGCCGAATCCAGGCTCCAGGATCGTCCTATCACGTCACGTCCCATGGCAACGACACGGCGTTGGTGTTCAGGGATGACGCGGACCGTCGTGCGTTCTTGACGATGCTTGGACGTGTCGTGACTGGCTATGGCTGGGTGTGCCATGCGTACTGCCTGATGGGGACGCACTTCCACCTCCTTCTCACGACTCCACAAGCGAATCTCGCCGCGGGCATGCAGCGCCTGAAGGGCGCCTACGCTCAGGCGTTCAACCACAGGCGGGATCGGGCGGGGCATCTCTTTCAGGGCCGATATCACGCCGTGCTCGTCGAGTCCGACGGACACCTGCTCGAGCTCTACCGCTACATCGCGCTCAACCCTGTTCGGGCCGGCGTTTGCGACAGCGCGACCGAGTGGGCATGGAGCAGCTTCGCCTCAGCGGTGGGAGTCGCGCCGCCTCCGTCATTCGCCTCGATCGACACCTTACTATCCCATTTCGGCAGCGATCGTGATCGGGCGAGGGTGCGACTTCGTCGCTTCGTCGAGGAGGATGCCGATGAGTGGCTGCTCCATGCCTCTTAGAGGCGGCGCGGAATAGGACATGGCCACATCGGGTCTCGTCCGGGGTCTGACCCCGTTTGGGTCAAAGGCCTGACGGTTCGGAGTCGAGGCGGCCGGGAACCTCCACCCGCCGGAAGGTGTATTACCGGCAGGATGGGAACGAGGCGTTCAGTGGTTGTGTGTTTCGCGGTCGCGGTCGTAGCGCTCGCTGCGGCGCTCCCTGCCGGCGGCAAGGAGGGGGTGAAGGCGACGCTCACGACACGCGTTCCCCTGACCGCTCCAGCCGGAGCGACGCTCCGGGTCGCGTGGACGCTGACCTACCGCGACGACCGTGGTAACCGGCATCCGTTCGACGGCGAGGGCATCTTCCTCCGACTCCTGAGCGCGACGGGTGCCGCGGCGAGGACTGCGCCCGCGCACGGGGCGTCGGGTCACTACGCGGCGACCGTACGGGTGCCGGCGGGCGGGATCCGTGCGATCCAGATCGGCATCGTCGGCTGGTCGACCGGGCCGAACGGCACGCGACGCGCCGACGCCCTGTTCCCGATCACCAACGACCCCGTTCGACGATAGGGCGCCGCTCCGCCGGTCAGGCCGCTGACGAGCTCTGTGCCCGGCGCAGCTCGATCGGCAGCTTGAACACGACATCCTCGAGGAGCGCTGCGAACGGGCGGATGTCGGTGACTCCGTACGCGCGGAACCAGTCGCAGACCCGGCTGACGAGCGACTCCGGAGCGGAGGCGCCGGAGGTGATCCCGATCGACTCGCGACCGACGAGCCAGTCCACGTCGATCCCGTTCTCGTCGTCGATCAGGTGCGATTCCACGCCCGCCGCGCGGCCGACCTCGACCAGCCTGTTCGAGTTCGAGCTGTTGCACGAGCCGATCACGAGCAGAAGGTCGACCTGCGGCAGCATCTCGCGCACCGCGCGCTGGCGGTTCGTCGTCGCGTAACAAATGTCGCTCGTCGCCGGCTCGCGCAGCTGCGGGAAGCGGCGGCGCAGGATCGCGACGATGTCCGCCGTCTCGTCGACCGAGAGCGTGGTCTGGGTCGAGTAGGCGATCCGGTCGGTGCACGGCAGCTCGAGCCGCTCGGCGTCCTCGACCGTCTCGACGAGCACGACGTGTTCGGGCGCCTCGCCCATGGTTCCGACCACCTCCTCGTGTCCCGCGTGGCCGACGAGGATCACCGTGAATCCCTCCGCCGCGTATCGGATCACCTGCGCGTGCACCTTGCTGACGAGGGGGCAGGTCGCGTCGATCGTCGTCAGTCGGCGTGCGGCCGCGCCGGCGTGGACAGACGGCGCGACCCCGTGCGCGGAGAGGACGAGCGTGCCGCCGACGGGTACTTCGTTCTCGCTCTCGACGAAGATCGCGCCGCGCTCCTCGAGCTCGCGGACGACGTGGAGATTGTGAACGATCTGCCTGCGGACGTACACGGGTGCCCCGTACAGATCGAGGGCTTGCTCGACAGTTTCGACGGCGCGCTCGACGCCGGCGCAGAATCCGCGGGGCGAGGCGAGAAGTACTCGCTTGACCAAACCGGACACGATGGTAGCTGGGCCGTGGCGACCGCGCGTCGACGAGCGAGCGATTCGGAAACGCGGGACGTTCGATTGGAAAATGTGGGAGAGACCCGCCGCTCGGGGGGTCGTCGCGGTGGGTCTCTCCCGTTGCTCACCGCGGCCTCCTAGGCCAGGAACGCGCGCCGCGGATCGCATTCGCCCAGTGCGACGACGCTAACGCCCTGGCGGCCGCTCTCCAATAGGCCGAACGGCCCATCTTTGTAACTGGGAACCGACCTCAGCGGGCCGTTTCGGCGATCGCGATCGCCGCGATCACGATCAGCCCGCCCACGAGCTGCGACGGCCCGAGCGACTCGCCGAGCCAGGCCCAGCCGACCACGCTCGCCGCGACCGGCTCGACCATCGCCGCGATCGCGGCGCGCGTCGCCGAGATGTGCCGCAGCGAGCCGATCACGAGGAGGAACGGGATCACGGTGCCGGGCACGATCACCCAGAACAGGAGCGCCCAGGCCGGCAGGTGATGGGCGGAGAGGTGCCCGAGCAGCGAGATCCGCTGCCCGCCGAACGAGAACGGGAAGCTCCACCACGGCTGGATCAGGGCGAACAGGAGCGACGCGAACAGGAAGCCGTAGCACGCGAGCGAGACGGGGTCGCGCCGGCCGACCTCGTGCTCGGCCATGAGGATGTAGGCGGCGAACGACACGGCGGTGATCGCCCCGAATGCGAGCCCCACCCCATTGAGCGTGACCCCGGTCCAAACCTGCACGACGAGCGAGAGGCCGAAGAGCGCGAGCCCGAGGGCGATCCACAGCCGCGGCCGCACCTGCTGGTGCATCACGAAGCGGGCCCAGAGCGCGACGAGGAGCGGCGCGGTGTACTCGAGGAGCAGGGCGATCCCGAGCGGCAGCCGATGGATCGACAGGAAGTAGAAGAGCTGCACGGATGCGAGCCCGATCGCTCCGAACGCGGCGAGGAAGGGCAGCTCGTCGCGGCGCACGCGCAGGAGGTGCGGAGCCGCGACCAGGAGCGCGACGAGGAGGACGACGAATGCGCCGGTCGAGCGCACCTCGGTCAGGCGCAGCGACGAGAGCCCCGACCCGAGCACGACCTTCGCGACGGCCCCGTTGAAGCCGAACAGGACCGCACCCGTGAGCACCATTGCGTAGCCGAGGCCCGGCCGTCGCCTGTGCTCCGGGGCGGTCAGTTGGCCGCTGCAGCGTCGAGGATCGCGGCGATCGAGCGCTCGACGTCCTCGTCGCTCGTGGCCCAGTTCGAGACCGAGATCCGCATCGCGCCCAGGCCGTGCCAGTTCGTGCCGCCGAGCCAGCAGGTGCCCTCGTCCTGCACCGCCTCGATCACGGCTGCTGTGCGTGCGTCGTCGCCGAAGCGGACGAGCACCTGGTTCAGCACGACGTCGTTCAGCACCTCGACGCCCGGCGCGGCGCCGAGCTCCTCGCCGAAACGCCGCGCGTGCCTGCAGCAGCGCTCCACGAGTTCGGCGATACCCTCGCGGCCGAGCGAGCGGATCGCCGCGTACACCGGGAAGCCGCGCGCGCGCCGCGAGAACTCTGGGTTCCAGTCCATCTGGTCGCGCGGCCCGCCCGGCTCGGCGTGGATCAGGTAGCTCGCGCGCACGCTCATCGCGGCCCGGTGCGCGTCGGGGTGCGCGCAGAACGCGATCCCGCAGTCGTAGGGGACGTTGAGCCACTTGTGCGCGTCGGTCGCCCACGAGTCGGCCCGCTCGGCCCCCGCGACGAGGTGCGCGAGCTTCGGGCTCGCCGCCGCCCAGAGCCCGAACGCGCCGTCGAGGTGGAACCAGGCACCGGCCGCCTCGGCCGCGTCCGCGACCTCCTCGAGTGGGTCGAAGGAGCCCGTGTTGACGTTGCCCGCCTGCGCGCAGACGATCGTCGGCCCGTCGAGCCCGGCTAGCGTCTCGCGCAACGCGTCCGGCAGGATCCGGCCCTGCCCGTCCGCGGGAACCGGGACGATGCAGGCGGTGCCGAGGCCCAGGAAGCGCAGCGCGCGGTCGACCGTGGTGTGGCGCTCCTCGCCGGCGACGACGTGGATCGGCGGGGCGCCGATCAGGCCGCTCTCGTTCACGTCCCAGCCGACCCGGTCGAGGACGGCGTGGCGCGCCGCGGCGAGGGCGGTCACGTGCGCCATCTGGCAGCCGGTGACGAAGCCGAACGAGACGTTGTCCGGAAGTCCGAGAAGCTCGGCCGTCCAGGCACCGGCGATCTCCTCGACCACTGCAGCCGACGGTCCACCCACGTAGAGGCCCGCGTTCTGGTCCCAGGCGGAGGAGAGCCAGTCCGCGGCGACCGCGGCGGGCACGGCACCGCCGATCACGAAGCCGAAGTAGCGTCCGCTCGGGATCGCGACGAGGCCGGGGTCGGCGGCAGAGGCGAGGTGGGCGATCACCTCGCGAGGATCGGTGGGCGAATCGGGGAGCGGCCCACCGAGGCCAGCGCGCAACTCGTCGACGTCCGCCGACCAGGTCACCGGCCGTTCCGGGATCCCCTCGAGGAAGTCGGCCGCGTACCCGGCGGTCTCGTCGAGCAGCCTGCGAATGGTCATCACAGAGAATCTACAGAGCGCCCACCTGCGCCCCCTCTACACTTGGGGCACGGGACGTGGCGCAGCCTGGTAGCGCACCTGCTTTGGGAGCAGGGGGCCGCGAGTTCGAATCTCGCCGTCCCGACTACGAAAGGAGCCGTTCGCACCGGCGCGTCGACCGCTAGCTTGGGGTGATGAGCCAACCCGGGAACGGCCGGATCGAGCTGGACGCACTGACCAAGTCGTTTCGCTCGCCGCAGGGCACCGTGCATGCGGTTCGCGCCATCGACGTGTCGATCGGTCGCGGCGAGACCGTCGCGCTGCTCGGCCCGAACGGAGCCGGCAAGTCCACGACGATCGACATGCTGCTCGGCCTGACCGCGCCCGACGAGGGCACGGTCTCGCTGTTCGGGATGCAGCCGACGGCGGCGGTCGACGCAGGAGCGATTGGAGCGATGCTGCAGACCGGCTCTCTGATCCGCGACCTCTCGGTGCGCGAGCTCCTCACGGTGATGGCGTCGCTGTACCCGAGCCCGCTCGCCGTCGACGAGGTGATCGACCTGACCGGGATCGACGCGTTCGCAGAGCGGCGGACCCAGAAGCTCTCGGGAGGCGAGACGCAGCGCGCCCGCTTCGCGATAGCGCTCGTGAGCAACCCCGAGCTGCTCGTGCTCGACGAGCCCACCGTCGCGATGGACGTCGAGGGCCGCCACGCGTTCTGGCGCGCGATGCGCGAGTTCGCCGCCGGCGGGAAGACCGTCGTGTTCGCGACGCACTATCTCGAGGAGGCCGACGCCTACGCGGACCGGATCGTGCTGATGGCCAACGGGCGAATCGTCGCCGACGGGCCGCCGAACGAGATCAAGGCGATGGTCGGCTCGAAGACGATCCGCGCCACGCTGCCGGGGGTCGACCTCGACGAGCTCGCACGGTTGCCCGGCGTGACCGCGGTCGACTCGCGCGGCGAGGCGGTGGTGCTCGCGTGCTCCGACTCCGACCAGGCGATCCGGGCCATGCTCGCGCGGTTCCCCGATGCGCGCGACATAGAGATCACCTCCGCCGGCCTCGAGGAGGCGTTCCTCCAGCTCACCGGAGACGAGGTCGAGCGGTGAGCGCCGCGACCTACCTGCGCTACGAGCTGCTGCGGACGTTCCGAAATCGGCGCTTCATGGTCTTCTCGTTCGGATTCCCGCTCGCCCTCTACTACCTGATCGCCGCGCCGAACAGGAACGTCTCCGACCTCGGCGGCTCGGGTGTCTCTGCGCCGCTCTACCTCATGTGCGGCCTCGCCGCGTTCGGGACGATGAGCGCGATGCTCTCGAGCGGCGCGCGGATCGCCGGCGAGCGCCAGGTCGGCTGGAACCGGCAGCTTCGGATCACCCCTCTGACGACGCGCAACTACTTCCGGGCCAAGGTCATCACGGGCTATGCGATGGCGCTTGCCAGCCTCCTGCTCCTCTACGCCGCCGGGGCGACCCTCGGCGTGTCGATGGCGCCGCGCGACTGGGCCCAGATGACCCTGCTGATCTGCGTCGGCCTGATCCCGTTCGCCGCGGCCGGGATCCTGCTCGGGCACCTCCTGACCATCGACTCGATTGGCCCGGTGATCGGCGGCCTGACGGCGCTGCTCTCGATCCTCGGCG
This sequence comes from uncultured Actinomycetes bacterium, assembly GCA_963724805.1. Classification (GTDB taxonomy): domain Bacteria; phylum Actinomycetota; class Thermoleophilia; order Gaiellales; family Gaiellaceae; genus CAVQZA01. Next base: position 424,754 of record CAVRWA010000012.1, on the reverse strand, counting down.
GCGCGTGGTTCCCGATCTCGAGCTCCGGCGCGATGCACGACATCGCCCAACTCGTTCCGTCGTACTGGCTCGTCCAGGCGAGCCGGATCGCGGTCGGCGGGCAGCCCTGGGGCGCCGAGGGCTGGATCGTGATGGGAGCATGGTCGGCGGCGATGATCGTCCTCGCCCGCCGTGCCTACCGACGCGACACGAAGCGCGCATAGAGAGGACGGGGCGCTGGCACACCCCGTCCCCTCTGCTGCTAGCGGCGACTACCTGTGCCGCTTGTCGTGCCGGACGTTGTTGCCGTTCTGATTCCCGTTGCCGTGCTTGTGGTGCTTCTTCTTCGGCGCGGGGCAGCTACCGGTCGAGCTCGGCAGCACGTCGCCGTGGCGCAGGAACCACGCGGCGGCCCTCTGGCTCACGGTGATCTGCACCCACTGCCGCTTCTTCCAGCCCGCTCGGTGGCAGATGGTGACCTTGGCCGGCGGCGTGTTCGAGACGCAGCGCGGGCTGGACTCGCTCGCCGTCGCGGTGTCCGAGCGACCGCCCGAGTTCAGCGTCCAGGTGAGCTTTGTCCCGCTCGGGATGCCCTTGAAGGTGAAGGCGTTCCTAACCTTGCCGGGCTGGAACGTGCTCGTCTGGGCTCGGTCGATCGGCGGCGGCGAGAAGTAGTTGTCGCTTCCGATCGGCACGGTCAGCGCCGTGGCGTTCTCGTTCTCGTAGCCGAACGTCGCGTCGTAGCTCCCCGAGTTCCGGGTCACGCACTGGACGAAGACCTCGATCTTCTTCGTCGTCGGCGCGCAGGAGCGATTCCCGGAGGAGCTCGCGACGGCAGTACGGGTCGAGCCTCCGAAGGCGACCGTCCAGGCGAGCTTCGTCGTGAGTGGTATGCCCGTCACCGTGAACGCGGTGTGGTGCAGCCCGGGCTGGAAGGTCGTGGTCTGGCCCCGGTCGATCGGCGGTGGGGAGAAGAAGTTGTCGCTCCCCACCGGGACGGTCTGGGCTGCCGCGTTGTCGTTGGCGTACGCGAAGGTCGCGTCGTACGTCGTCGCATTTCTCGTCACGCAGTCGACGTAGACGTGGATCACGCCGGTCGCCGCGGGCGTGCAAGAGCGATTCGACGAGCTCGCCGTCGTGGACCGCGTCGACCCGCCGAAGGCGACGGTCCAGGTGAGCTTGGTCGCGTTCGGGATCCCCTTCACCGTGAAGGCGCCGTGATGCGACCCGGGCTGGAACACCGTGGTCTGTCCGCGGTCGATCGGCGGCGGGGCGAAGTAGTTGTCGGTTCCGACGGCCACCGTCTCGGCAACCGCGTTGTCGTTTGCGTATGCGAAGGTCGCGTCGTAGGTCGTTGCGCCCCTCGTCACGCAGTCGACGGAGACGTGGATCACCTTCGCGGTCGACGTTGGTGTGCACGACTTGCCGGAGGAGCTTGCCGTCGTGCTCCGTGAGCGGACGGTCCACTGGAGCTTCGTCGCGTTCGGAATCCCCTTCACCGTGAACGCGGTGTGGTGCGACCCGGGCTGGAACACGGTCGTCTGGCCGCGGTCGATCGGGGGCGGCGAGAAGAAGTTGTCGGTTCCGACCGGGACGGTCTGTGCGGCCGCACCGTCGTTCGCGTACGCGAAGGTCGCGTCGTAGGTGTTGTCGGCGTTCTTGGTCACGCAGTCGACCGAGACGTGGATCGCCGGCGCCGTCGTGGTGCACGCGTGCGAGGACGAGGAGCTCACGCTCACCGACTCGGTGTGGCCGTTCAACGATACGGTCCAGGTGAGCTTCGCCGCGGTCGGAATCGCCTTGACCGTGAAGGCGTTGTGGACGGTGCCCGCCTGGAAGACGGTCGTCTGGCCGCGGTCGATCGGCGGCGGCGTGAAGTAGTTGTCGCTCCCGACCGCGACTGTCTGCGGCGTGGAGTTCTGGTTCGTGTAACCGAACGTCGCGTCGTATGAGCCCGACCCCTGGGTCACACAGTCGACGAAGACGTCGATGTTGGTCTGGGCGCGCGCGGTACCTGCGAACGCGTTCGGAGCGAAGGCGCCGAGCGCGAGCAGGAGCCCGGCTACTAGTGCGATTCGGTTTCGCATGCTCGGCCTCCTTAGAAGGTGTGTGCCAGAGGAGGGGTGGCCTGGCCTGCGTTCGAGCGCATCCTCGGCACGCGGCGTAACGCCGTCGTCCCGTCGGTGTAAGGAGGCCGTAAAACCGGTTGCGAAGCTAGATGCCCGCTGCGCGCAGCTCGGTGTCGGCGAGTTCGTAGCCGCGCGCGATCAGGCTGCGGATTGCGCTTTCCGTCCACGGCTTCTGGGAGCGCAAACCCGGATCGAGGCTGACGTCGGCGAGCGAGCCGAGCACCGCGATCCGCGGCACGTGGCGGTCGTGCCGGAAGGGGAACCGGGCCGCCGCGAACCGCTCCTCGACCTCGCGCACGGCGGCTGCCCGCTCGACCGGGTCGTGGACGGCGGTCTCCAGCAGCCGGTGGATGTCGGCGCGCAGCGACTCGAGCTCGGCGATCGACTCGTCCTTCTCGCGGGCGGTGCGCTCCTCGAGCACGGTGTTGCGCAGGATCGACACCCGGCCGAGCCGCGCGAGCATGTCGGCGAGGTGGGCCGGCTCGCCGCGGTCGGCACGCTCCTCGGCCTCCTTCAGCTCGGCGATGAAGGCGCGCACGGGCGGCACGCGGCCGAGGCGCTCGAGCCGCCGCCGCATCGCCTGCAGCGGGAGCGCCGTGAACTGCGGGTAGCGGGGCAGGTAACGGAACGAGACGATCAGCTCGACCTCCGGGCGCTCGTACGCGTAGCCGAGCGGGAAGTTGCGCACCCAGCCGCCGTCGGAGGCGATGCGGTCGCCGACGCGCAGCGGCAGCACGAATGCGCTGATCGCCGAGGAGGCGAGCAGCGCCTGGGCCATCTCCTCCGGCGGCGTGGTGCGGGAGGAGTACGCGAGCTCGTAGCTCTCGTTCGCGGTGTCCTCCACCTCGACGCTGAGGTCGGTGGCGAGCACGACGAGCTCGATCGGGCCTCCCTCGAGCCCGCGCACGAGGTCGACGGGGTCCTCCATCCGCTCGGCGATCGTGCGGGGGAGCGCGTAGTCATGGAGCCCGAGCAGTGGCAGCCGCCAGAGCCGGTGCGGGCGGAAGGTGTCCTCCGGGCGGAGCTGGAGGAGGAACGCCTCGAGGTCGTCGAGTCGGTCGAGCGCCGCCATGATCCCGGTGAGCGCGCCGGCCGAGGTGCCGAAGATCCAGCCGACCCGCGGCCAGACCTCGCTCTCGCGTACACGGCGCAGGAAGCCGAGCTCCATCACCGTTGCGTTGATGCCCCCGCCGGAGAGGACGAGTGCGACATCGCGCCTGTCGCCGTCGCTCATATCTCTGACGGTACTCTCCGGCGGTGCGGCTCGCCGACCTGAACTGGTTGCAGCTCGAGGCCTACCTCGCGCGCGACGACCGCATCGAGGAGGTCCCCGACCTGCTCGAGCACGGGTGGCGCCACGGGCGCCGCGACCGACATGGCGGGCGCGGCTCACCGACGCTGACGGAGACCACCCATAGAGGCGCCGGCCCGCCGGAAAGTCGTCATGGCTCCGGCGCCAGCCGGAGCCGGACTTTCCGGCGAAGAGCGGGCGGCGGGAATCGAACCCGCGTGACTAGCTTGGAAGGCTAGGGCTCTACCATTGAGCTACGCCCGCGTCGTGTGAAGGGTACTCAGTCCGCGAGCAGTTCGATCCGGTCGGCCGCGGCCGCCAGCACCGGACCGTCGAAGAGGTACGGCGTCGCGTTCGGGATTTCGTGGAACGGATGGTCGAGATCGTCGGAGCCGACCACGGTGTTGAGCGCGTAGCGGATCGGGAGCTCGTGACACACCACGAGCACCGACTCGGCCGGGAGCGCGAGCACGCGGCGGAGCGCGGAGGCGTACCGGCGGGCCGTCTCGTCGAGGCTCTCGCCGCCGGGAAAACGCTCGCCCCGGTCGTGCGACGCCTTCCACCTTTGATAGTCCTCGAGCGTCCGGCCCTCGAGCTCGCCGATCTTGACGTCGTCCAGGCCGGGCTCGTCGAGGAAGGGGACGTCCCGGCCCTTGAGCGCGAGCTCGGCCGTCCGCCGCGTGCGCTCGAACCGGGTGTGCACGCAGACGTCGAACGCGGTCCCGGCCAGCTGTTGGCCGAGCCGGCGGGCCGCCTCCTCGCCCGCCGGTGTGAGCGGCACGGGGACGGCGGGATCGCCGTTGACGCGACCCTCGACGTTCAGGGCCGACTGGCCGTGCCGCGTGAGGACGAGCCGCCTCAGCCCAGCTCGACCCGCTCGATCGTCACCTCTTCTTCGGGGCGGTCCATCCCGTCGCGAGGCACCTGCGAGATCGCATCGACGACGTCCATCCCGTCGGTGACCTTGCCGAACACGGTGTGCTTGCCGTCGAGCCAGGAGGCGGCGTCCGCAGTGACTATGAAGAACTGGCTACCGTTCGTGTTCGGGCCTCCGTTCGCCATCGCGAGCGCACCGCGCACGACCTTGTGGTCGTTGAACTCGTCCTCGAACTGGTAACCCGGGCCGCCGCGGCCGGTGCCGGTCGGGTCGCCGCCCTGGATCATGAAGTCGGGGATCACCCGGTGGAAGATCACACCGTCGTAGAACCCGTCGGTCGCGAGGGTGACGAAGTTCTCGACGGTCTTCGGCGCGTCGTCGGGATAGAGCTCGAGCGTGATCGAGCCGTGGTTGGTATGCAGCGTGGCTGTGGTCATGTGCGGCACGCTAGCGCACTTGTACCCTTCGCCTTGGCGCGCCCGTAGCTCAGTGGACAGAGCGACGGCCTTCTAAGCCGTTTCGCAGGGGAGAGAGCTGGCGCACGTTCCCCGGAGTAGAGCGCTTGTACCCTTCGCTCTTGCGCGCCCGTAGCTCAGTGGACAGAGCGACGGCCTTCTAAGCCGTTGGTCGGAGGTTCGAATCCTCCCGGGCGCACCTCAAGAGCGGAGTTGACCGGTGGTATGCTCCGCCGGCACTGACGCGACGTCGGTCCGCCGCCAGTTTCGATCTGACCACTCGGGTAGGCCCCACGCTATGTCGGGACTTCGTTCTGAATCGTCAGGTGGTTCGGGAGCTCATCGTTTCGACGTCTTTCTGAGCTACCACAGCCCGGACCGGCCTCTCGTCCGCAAGCTGAAGCAACGGCTCGTCGCCGCCCGGTTGAGCGTCTGGTTCGACGAGGACGAACTGCCGCCGGGCCAGTCGTGGCAGGACCTGATCGAGGAGGGCATCCGGGGCTCGAAGTGCGTCGCCGTCCTGGTCGGGCCGAGCGGGATCGGCCCGTGGGAGGACGAGGAGGCCGAGGCCGCGCTCCAGTTCGCCGTGCGCGAGAGGCGCTCGGTGATCCCCGTGCTGTTGCCCGGATGTGACGCGGCACCCAGGCTGCCGATGTTCCTGTCCACGCGCACGTGGGTCGACCTGCACGCCGGTCTGAGGCAGGAAGGCATAGAGCGGCTGCTCTGGGGCATCACGGGCGTGAAGCCCGAGTCGAACGGTGTGTCCGACTGGGCCGAGCCGGCCGCTCCCCCGGACGAGCCCGGCTTCAGTGCGTTTCCGGAACCGGCCGCCCCGCCGGAACCGGCCTCCCTGATCCAGGTCCTGCCCGGCGCTTGGCAGGTGCAGATTCAATCGCCGTTCCAGCCGGGCCTCGTCGCGCAAGCGCGTCTGCAACTCTTGCCCAACGGCTTGTTCCAGGGCCAGCTGATCGACCCGATGGGAATGACGAGCGCCCTGGAAGGGCAGTGGCAGGCAAACCCCATCATGAACCAGATCGGTCTTCAGGGGATGCAGAGCAACGGCCTTCTCACCGTTCCCTACGTCGCGTTGGTGCAGGTTTCCGAATGCGGTCCGCAGCGGATCGTCGGAGTCACCAACGCCGGCGAGCAGGTCACGTTCCAGCGAATCGGCGGCTAGGGCTTCCTGAACCATCGAGCGACGGTTGAGGGCCCGGCCGGAGCCGGGCCCTCTTCGTTCGGTTGGCCCGTGCGCGGTCAGTCGTCGTCGTGGTCGTGGCCCGGCCGCACGAGCGTCACTTCCCAGGTGAAGTTGTCGCCGTGCTGCTGGGTGTAGAACCAGCGCCATTTCGAGCTCGAGGCGCTGAGGCTCGGCGACTTCGCGCCGAGGATGCCGTTCTCGCTCGGGTCCCCGTCGGAGACGTGGACGCCGGTGGTCTCGTTGTCGCCGTCGTTCTTGCCGAAGCCGCCGTTGGCGGAGTCGAGCGTGGCGGAGGCGTCTCGACCCTCGGCGAGCCACCGGATCGGCTGGGCGCCGCCCGAGTAGTCCTTCCGGACATCGAACACGAAGGCGGAGTCGAGACCGTTGCGTTGCGTGTGCAGCGTGTCGCCCGCGTCCTCGCCGAACGTGATCAGGTTCCGCGAGAGGAACGTCACGTTGTCGAGCCCCGCCGCCGACTCGTTCCCCTCGTAGAGGAGCGACAGCTTGCCGGTGCTCGAGGATCCGCTGTGCTGGGTGAGCTTGAAGATCGACGCCCAGCCGCCTGCACCGCCGGCACCCGTGACCGTGTTGCCGTTCTCGGGACTCGTCGCGTTTGTGTCGCCGGTCTCGTCGAAGTAGAACTCGCCGAACTTCGAGCCCGGGCGGAACTGACCGTTCTCCGGCCGCTTGAACGGCGTCCCGTGCGACGCCTTGGCGAGCGTGTTCGCGTTGAACGGCGCGGTGCCGTCGACTCCCGTGTCGTGGATCGTGATCCACTTCGTGTTGAAGCTCAGGCCGTAGGTGCGCAGCGCGACCTGGTCGGGCGCGTTGACCGCCTCCTGCGACTCGAACGTGACCGGTGCGCCGGCCTGGTTGAGCACCTGGAGCACCTGGAGCTTCCCGTTGTGCAGGTCGCCCGGTCTGGACGGGACGTAGCGGTACACGAAGCTGTTCGGCCGCCTCGCAGTCGTGCCCGGCTTGTTGGAGCCGCCGATGTCCTCGACGATCCAGAGGTTCCCGTCGGAGTCGTTCTGGACTCCCTCATAGCCGCCGCGCCCGAGCGCGCCCGAGACGTCCTCGACCTGCGACGGTAAACCAAGCGTGGCCGCGTACGTGGGCGCCGACGCGTTCTCGGTAGTGAGGAGGAGCCGCTGTGCAACGGGGTCCCAGGTGATGCCGTCGATCGTCTGGATCGGATCACCCTTCACGTCCTTGGTCGCCATCAGCGTGACGCGATGCGCAGAGTCGGCATCGAGGTTCACTCGCGTGATGTACCCCTGCTTGACGGTCGTGCCCGCGACCGTCACGCCTCCCTCGTGCCCCTGGAAGAGGAAGTGGGTGCCGTAGTCGTAGTGCGGATCGGCTCCGTGCTGGTTCTTCAGGACGAGGTACACGTTCTTGTCGGGCTCGGTCTTCTGCGCCTCCGTCGTGCTGCCCGCTGCGGGAACGAACTGTGGCAGCGAGGCGTCGGTCGGGCTCGGCGCGTCGTTCTCGTAGCCGTACCAACCGACGATTCCTTGCGGGTTCTCGAGTGGCATCGACCCCTGTGCGACGAGCGTCTGGCGAAGCTCCGTCGACAGCTGTGAAGCCGGTGCGTACCCTGCCGCCTTCGGTGCGGCGGCAGGCACTGTCGTCAGGTCCGAGACGCCGAGCAGCGACGCCCCGACCGTCGCTGCGAAGATCGCGGCGCCGGCGACGGCCGCCACGCCCAGAATGGCCTTTCCTCTCACGGTTCCCCCTATCGCTGGTCCGCCGACCCAATGCCGGCGGCTCTCGCAGTCGAGGCTACGGCGGACCTTGGTTTCAGATGGGTGACCCTCTGGTACCGGGCCGGTGAAGGGTGGCGGACGGGATTCGAACCCGCGACCACCCGGACCACAACCGGGGGCTCTACCAACTGAGCTACCGCCACCGTGAGCGGGGACAGGATAGCGAGCCGGACGCGCGGCCGAAGGCCGCTCCGTACCGGGTCTCCGCAGATCGGCTAGGCGTGGGCAGCCGTGTGCGCCGCCGGGTGTCGGGCCTGCCCGGCGAGGAGAAGGCCCTTCAGCCACGGAAGCGCAGCGATCGGGGAGGGGAGGGGGTGCGGCGAAAGGAGCAGAGGTGGCCGCGGCTTCTGCGAGAAGTCGAAGTCCCGGACGAGGTTGCCGAGGATCTTCGCGTTCTCGCGCACCGTCGGGCGTGAGTCGGGCCGGCCGTCGGTGAGCGGATCGAGGCGAGTGCCGCCGAGGAAGTCGTCCTCGATGAACTCGAGATAGGCGTCGAAGCTCAGGACCTGATGGTCGACGAAGCCGCGGCGCGCATACGGGCTGATCACGAGCGACGGCACCCGAAGCCCGTATCCCTGGGAATCGACGCGCGGCGGAACGACGTGGTCGTAGAAGCCGCCCCAGTCGTCCCACGCGAGGAAGATCGCTGTCGAGCTCCAGTCGGGGCTGCGCATGATCGCGTTCAGGAGCCCGGTGACGTACGCCTGCCCCTTGCTCACGAGAGCGGGCGGGTGGTCGCTCACGGCCTGGCTCGGGGTGATCCACGAGACCGACGGGAGCGTGCCTCGCTTCGCCGCCTTCAGGAACGAGTCGAGCGGCGCGATGTCGGCGAGCTGCTGATCCTGCTTCACGTCGGTGAACCACGGCAGCGGGTTCCAGATTCCAGGTGTCTTCGCGTTCTGCGGCACCGCCTTGCAGAGCATCTCGTCGTCGGCGCAGTCGGGTTGCGAGCCCTTGAGCACGTAGTAGCGCCAGCTCAGGCGAGCCCGGTGCAGGAGGTACGTCAGGTCGGTCCAGTCGTAGTGGGGGACCGCGCCGGTCGTGTTCTGAGGCTCGCCGGGCGGCGAGCCGGGGTCCTGGATCGCAGCGCGACAGCTCATTGGGTTCCCCTCTTGCGAACATCTCGCGGACCAGGCCGAGACCATGAACAGGTGCGAGGGGAGGCTCCAGGAGGCGTCCGACTCGAACATGTGGTCCTGGAGCACGAAGTCGCTCGCGTACCGCCAGTAGTTCGGAATCTCGCGCCAGTCGTGGAAGCCCATCACGTCGGGCTCGGCGGGGCTCTGCGAGCAGGCCGGGTTGTCCGGGTTGCTCCGGCACACGCGCCTGCGGCCGTCGCGTGCCTGAGCGATGAAGCCGTCCATCCGCCCGCCCGCGACGTCCTTGCGAGCGTCGAGCGTGTCGTGCGGCCCGCCGGCGTTCCGGTCGGCAGCGTCGTGATACGGCCTGACGCAGCCGGCCGTGGCAGGGTCTGGCACGCAGGCGCTCGGCACGCCGTTTCGCATCGGGATCCCGTCCGCTCCCGGATAGGTGCCGAAGTAGGAGTCGAACGACCGGTTCTCCTGCATGATCACGACCACGTGCTTGATCTTGTGGATTCCGGCGGCGGCCGCCGGAGCCGGCGCCGTCCAGGGCGCACCGGCGGAGGCGGCCTCGCCCAGCTCGTGGCGGGCCAGGAACGCGATCGCTGCCGCGAGTGAGAGCACCGCGACGAGAAGGGCACGCTTCACGCGCGAGAACCTCGTCGTCGCGTGCGGGCGATCACTCGCGAGGTGAGAGAGCCGCAGGTCATCCGGAGGGCTGCGAACTTCTACCAGACCGTGCGGTAGGTTGGCGCCGATGACGTCGGACCGGCACGCTCCCGATCGCGGTGCGATTCAAGAGCTCTCGCGCGAGGAGATCGACACGTTCCTCCTCGAGCAGCGCATCGCCCGCCTCGGGTGTCACGTCGACGGGCTCACCTATGTCGTCCCGGTGATCTACGTCTACGACGGCGAGTGCATCTACTCGGTGACCTCAGAGGGCCAGAAGATGACGATGATGCGCGAGAACCCCAGCGTGTGCGTCGAGGTCGACGAGTACGACACGGACGGTCGCGGGAGCTGGCGCAGCGTGATCGCGCAGGGCGGCTTCGAGGAGCTCGGCGGCGGCGACATCGAGACGGCGCTCGCGCTGTTGCGAGACCGTTTCGCGCGTGCGGCGACGACGGAGGCTCCGCGCCCGCTCGGTGAGGGCGTCGTCTCGTTCCGGATCCGCCTCACGGAGCTGAGCGGGCGAGCCGTCACCCGCTGAACCGACCGGGCCGGGCATACTCAGGGCTCAGGCCCCGTAGCTCAGCGGATCAGAGCGGCGGACTTCGAATCCGCGTGCGGAGGTTCGACTCCTCCCGGGGCCGTCTCGCCGGAAAGTCCGGCTTCGGCTGCGCCGAAGCCATGACGACTTTCCGGCGTCGCCCTTCTCTCGTCCCGGCGCTTGTTGGCCGCGCCCGCGCGGGTCGGGCGCGGCGTCGCCACTACGATGCAAAGCGTGCGCCGCCACGCACTGACCCTGATGATTGCCTCCGCCTTGTGAGCTCGGGGCTCGTGCTGGAGCTCGAGGGACGCATGAGCTCCGACCGCGCCGTGCTCGTCGGGATCGACGGGCGCGGCGGCGCGGGCAAGAGCACCTTCGCGCGGGCGCTCGTCGCGTGCCTCCGCGACGCGACGGTGGTCGAGTTCGACGACTTCTACCGGCCCTCCGCGACCCGGCTCGCGCCCGGCGACCCCGACATCGGGGGCAACTTCGAGTGGCGCCGGCTCCGCGACCAGGTGCTGCTTCCGCTCTCCCGCGGCGAGGCGGCGCGGTACCAGCGCTACGACTGGGGCGCCGACTCGATGGCCGAGTGGCGCAGCGTCTCCGCCCGAGGCGTGGTGGTGGTCGACGGGAACTACTCGACCCGCGAGGAGCTGCGCGGGCTCTACGACTTCCGGATCTGGGTCGAGGCGCCGCACGCCGTCCGGCTCGCGCGCGGACTCGAACGGGACGGCGAAAGTGCCCGCGGGCGCTGGCTCGACGAGTGGATGCCCGAGGAGGAGCGGTATCTCGCCGCGCAGGAGCCGTGGCGCTTCGCCGATCTGGTCGTCGACGGCTCCTCCGGCGATTTAAGTTGACACTTACGTAAGCAACTGCTTACATGATCCGCGTGGAGGTTGCGCTGAGAGCGATCGCCGAGCCTCATCGGCGTCAGATCCTGCGGCTCGTGTGGGACGCAGAGCTCTCGGCAGGCGAGATCGCCTCGCATTTCGACGTGTCGCGACCGGCGGTCTCGCAGCATCTCAACGTCCTGAAGGGGGCGGGGCTCGTGAGCGAGCGACGCAACGGTGCCAGGCGCCTCTACCGGGCGCGCCCGGAGGGGATCGCTGAGCTGAAGGCGTTCCTGGAGGAGTTCTGGGGCGACCGGCTCGAGGCACTCAAGCGTGAGGCCGAACGAGAGGAGAGGGAGCAGCATGGAAAGCACGACTGAGAGCGTCACGATCGAGCGCGAGCTCGTGATCGACGCCAGCCCGGAGACCGTCTGGGAGTTCCTCGTCGACCCCGACAAGGCGGTGCTCTGGATGGGGATGTCCGCCTCGTTCGACGCGCGTCCCGGCGGGGAGTACCGCGTCGAGGTGATCCCTGGTCACACGGCGGCCGGCGAGTTCGTCGAGCTCGACCCGCCGCACCGGCTCGTCTACACCTGGGGCTGGGAGCCGGGCGAGGACGGCGCGGCCAGCGTGCCGCCGGGCGCCTCGACCGTCGAGATCGAGCTGGTCCCGAGCGGGGGCGAGACCGCACTGCGCTTCACGCACCGCGATCTGCCGAGCCCCGCTTCGGCCGAGTCGCACGGGCACGGCTGGGACCACTACCTCGGACGGCTCGCGGTCGCGGGCGTCGGCGGCGACCCCGGCCCCGATCCGTGGCTCACGGGAGAGATGTAGGCCCACCAAAAGGAGGCAGTGGCATGGCGAACCCGGTTGTTCATTTCGAGGTGGTCGGCAAGGACTTGCCGGCGCTGCAGAGCTTCTACGGAGAGCTCTTCGGCTGGAAGACCGAGGCAATCCCCGAGATGGGCTACGCGATGGTCGAGAAGGAGGGCGAAGGCATCGCCGGTGGGCTGGGGCAGTCGCAGGACGGCGGCCCGGGGCACGTCACGTTCTACGTCTCGACCGACGATCCGCAGGCGGTCCTCGACAAGGCGGAGGCACTCGGCGGCAAGACCGTGATGCCGGTCACCGAGCTTCCCATGGTCACGCTCGCGATGTTCGCGGACCCCGAGGGGCACGTGATCGGTCTCGTGAAGGGGATGTAGGGAGCGAGTTGCGCTGCGGGCGCACGGGCGACACCATCCGTCCGTGCGTCCGCTCCTCGGAACGACCTTGCTCGCGGCCGTCGCGCTCGTCCTCGCGGGCTGCGGCGGGGGCGCGAAGGGGCCGCCGCCGGAGCAGATCGTTGCCGCTGCGACGAAGGCGACCTCCGCCGAGCGGAGCTTCCACTTCGTCTACGACGAGCAGCGCGGCCCGCGTTCGACCAAGGGGCTCCACCTGATCTACGCCGACGGTGACGTCGTGCTCCCGGGGAACGTCAAGGCCGACGTGACCGGCACGCTCCTCGGCCTGCCTCTGCGCTCGACGCTGATCGTGGTCGACGGGCGCTACTACATCCGCAACCCGTTCACGCAGGCGTGGCAGACGGTGAGCGTGGCCACGGACCCGGCTACGTTCTTCAATCCTGCGAAGGGCGTCCTCGCGGTGATCGCCGGCGCGACGCAGGTGAAGAGCGCGGGCAGCGAGAAGGTGGGCGAGCAGGACGCCTACCACGTAACGGGGCAGGTGCCGGTGAGCGCGATCTCGCCGATCCTCGGCAACCCGCCGAGCGCGAAGCTCGTCGACGTCGACCTCTGGATCGACAAGCAGAGCTCCCGCCTGCTGCGGGTTCGCATCTCGGGCCCGGTCGAGACGGGCGATCCGTCGAACGCCGTGCGCACGGTCGACCTCTCGCACTACGGGACGACCGTAGTGATCAAGCCCCCGGTCGCGTCCTGACGCCGCCGCTCCTCTCTGCTCACGGCGTGACCCGGCGGTTCGGGCGCCGCGTCGTGCTCGAGCCGACGGACCTGGAGGTCGCGGCGGGCGAGGTGGTCGCGCTGGGCGGGCCGAACGGCGCCGGCAAGTCCACGCTGCTCTCGATCCTCGCCGGGGCGCTGAGGCCGAGCGGTGGCAGCGTTGCGGCCGCGTCGCAGATCGGCTGGATGCCGCAGCGCCCCGCGCTGTACGGCCGGCTCACGCCGCGCGAGAACCTCGAGCTCTTCGCCCGCCTGGCCGGGCTCGCGGACGTCGGCGGCTCCGTCGACCGCGCGCTCTCGGAGGTCGGGCTCGACGTGGAGGACCGGCACGCGGCCGAGCTCTCGGTCGGGAACCAGCAGCGGCTCAACCTCGCGATCGGACTGCTCGGCGAGCCGTCTGTGCTGCTCCTCGACGAGCCGACCGCCTCACTCGACGCGCGCCGCCGCGGGGCGCTCTGGCAGCTCGTCGCACGCGTGCGCGGCGCGGGGGGCGGCGTCCTCTTCGCGACGCACAACCTCGACGAGGCCCGCCGCGTCGCCGACCGGCTGCTCGTGCTCGAGGAGGGGCGGCTCGTCTACGAGGGCCCGCCCGCCGGGTATCTCGAGGAGCAGGTGTGAGGGCGATCCGTCTGCTGCTCGGGAAGGACGTGCTGCTGCTGCGCCGCTCGCCCGCGCTTGCGGGCGCTCTGATCGTCTACCCGCTCGTGGTCGCGCTCCTCGTCGGCCTCGTCGTCCGCTACGCGGGCGAGCGGCCGCGGGTCGCGCTCGTGGCGCCCGAGGGGCTGCCGAGCGTGCTCGTGGTCGGCAAGCAGACCTTCGACCTGCAGCGGCTCTTCGACTCGGCGAAGGAGGTGAAGCTCGTCCGGATGAGCGAGGCGCAGGCCGACAGCCAGCTCGCGTCGGGCCAGGTGCTGGCGATCCTGACCGTGCCGAAGGGCTTCACCTCCGACCTCCGCGGGCTCGAGCAGAGCCCGAAGCTGATCCTGCGAACGACCCGCGGTGGGCTCTCGACCCGGGTGGTCGAGAAGCTCCGCTCGTTCGTCTACTCGACGAACCTCGACCTGCAGAAGGCCTACATCGAGGCGAACCTGAGCGCGGTGAACCTGCTGCTCCACGGCGGCGGCGGGGTGATCGGCAAGACCAGGTTCAGCCTGCTCGGAGTCCGCCGCGCTCGCGCCGAGCTCGCCGTGCTCGCGCGCTCGCCCGATCCCGCGGTGGCCGCGCGCGCGAAGGAGCTCGGCGCCTTCATGAACCAGCTGAACGGCGCGGTCGGCCAGGTCGGCACGTTCCTCAGGGCGACCGCGAACCCGATCCAGCTCGTCCACGTCTCGCAGGGCGGGCGCTCGTGGATCCTCTCCGCGCAGGTGCAGGCCTACGCGCTCGCGCTGGCGCTCGCGTTCGTGGCGGTGCTGCTCGGCGCGGGCGCGATCGTCGCCGAGCGGGAGGAGAACGTGCTCGGGCGGCTCGTCGGCGGCCTCGCCGGCTTCGGCCGGCTGGTGGCCGAGAAGATCGCGTTCGTGACGCTGATCGCGGCCGGGCTCGGGCTGCTGCTCGCGCTCGTGTTCGGCCTCATCGTCGAGCTCGGGCACGTCTCGGGCGGGCAGCCGTGGCAGCGCGTGCCGCTCCTCGTCGCCGGGCTCCTGCTCGCGGCGGCGGCGTTCGGCGCCTTCGGAGTCCTCGTGGGCGCGCTCGCGCGCGAGGCGGGAACGGCGACGCTCGTCGCGTTCCTCGTCGCGCTGCCGCTCACGCTCGTCGCGCTCGTCCCGCAGGGGACCGCGCCAGTGGTGGCGTGGATCGGCGCCCTCTTCCCGTTCGGGCATGCGGTGCACGCTTTCACGGTCGCGCTCTACGACACACACCCGGCCGGCGTGTTCCTGCGCGAGTGCGTGTGGCTGGCCGCGCTCGCACTCGCCTACGGCCTCGCGGCCCGGACGGCGGCGCGGCGGCTGCTCTGAGAGAGGCGCGCGGGCCCCTGCGGAGCCCGCGCGCACGGTGCCGGCCGAGGTTACTTGGCCGCGATCGGAATTCTGTGGGCCTTCGCCTCGATCGTCTTCGGCGTGTGGAGCTCCAGCACGCCCTTCGTGAAGACGGCCTTCACCCTCGTGGTGTCCGCCTCGGGCGGAAGCTCGAAGCGGCGCAGGAACTCGCGGTCGAGCCGCTCGTGCAGACGGAACGTCTTCTCGTCCTGCTCCTTGGTCTCCTTCCGCGTGCCCTTGACCGTCAGCACGTGGTCGATCACCTCGACATCGAGATCCTTCTCGTCGAAGCCGGGGACCTCGAGCTCCACGACCAGCTCGTCGGGAGTCTCGTAGATGTCGGCGGCGGGAACGAGCATGGGGACGAGGCCCCACGCATCGAAGATCCGCCGTGCTCTCCGCTCCATCGAATCGAGCTCGCGGAACGGAATCAGCGGCGTTGTCGGCATGAATCCACCTCCTTGTCGTAGGCACCACCAATCGTCGCGCGTCCGGCCGCGGCGCACATCGGGGCGGGCTCCGGAACCCGGTGCGGGGAACTACCTAGAGGTTCTTGGCCGGCGGGACGATCACGACCGGGCAGGGCGCATGGTGTGCGCACTGCTGGCTCACCGAGCCGAGCAGAAGGCCCGAGAAGCCGCCTCGCCCGCGCGAGCCGACGACGAGGAGGTCGGCGCCCTCCGCCGCCTCGACGAGCATCGCCGACGGCTGCCCCTCCGGAGCGCTGCGCTCGACCTCGACGCCGCCGGTCGCGAACTCCGCCAGCGCGTCGTCGATCACCTGCTCGGCCTCCTTCTGGATCGAGGCCCGGACCTCCGGGTCCGCCCCCGGCAGGTACCCAGGGCCGGCCGTGAACTGGTACGTCCAGCTGTGGACGGCGAGCAGCTTCGCGTCGCGCAGGCGTGCCTCGTTGAGCGCCCAGTGCAGCGCCCGCTTCGACTCGTCCGAGCCGTCGATCCCGACCACGATGAAGCTCACACTCCGATCGTAGCCCGTATCGTTTACGTGCAAGACGCGGGCGTGGCGGAACTGGTAGACGCGGCGGGTTTAGGTCCCGTTGGGCGAAAGCTCTTGGAGGTTCGAGTCCTCCCGCCCGCACTTCGAAACGAAGGACTCGGCGGCAGCCCACCCTCTCTCTGGTTGAATGGCCGCAGGATGTCTCAGGTCGAAGAGTTGGCGGGGAACACGGTGAGGCTCACGGTCGACGTGCCGAGCCACGACGTCCACCACGCCGTCGAGCACGCGGCGAACGACCTCGCCGAGACCGTGAAGATCCCCGGCTTCCGGAAGGGCAAGGTGCCGATGCCGGTGCTGATCTCCCGCGTCGGCAAGGACCGCCTCTACACCGAGGCCGTCGAGAGCCACATCTCCGGCTGGTTCTGGAACGCGGCAGCCCGCGCGCGTCTGCGGCCCGTCGCCCAGCCCGCGTACGACTTCGAACTGCCCGCGAACGACGCCGACCCGTGGCGGTTCACGGCGACGGTCGAGGTGATGCCGGCGCCCGTGCTCCCCGACTGGTCGGAGCTCGAGGTTCCCTACGCCGAGCCGGAGGTTCCCGAGGGGCTGGTCGAGCACGAGCTCGAGGTGCTGCGCGCGTCGGTCGCCGAGCTCAGCCCGGTCGAGGACCGCGGGGCGCAGGCGGGCGACACCGTCGTGATCGACCTGGTCAGCCCCGGTGGGGAGACCCAGCACGACTACGTCGTCCAGCTCGGCGCCGGCCGCCTCGTCGAGGAGGTCGAGCAGGGCGTGCTCGGGATGGAGGCCGGCGAGTCGAAGAAGATCGGCTTCGAGCTCGCCGACGACTCGACCTCCGCAGTCGAGGTTCAGCTCAAGGAGATCAAGGAGCACGTGCTGCCGCCGCTCGACGACGAGCTCGCGCGCACCGCGAGCGAGTTCGACACGCTCGACGAGCTGCGCTCCGACCTCGAGCAGCGCCTCAAGGAGCAGGTCGAGGCCGAGGCCGACGCCGCGTTCCGCTCCGCCGTTGTCGACGCGCTCGTCCAGGCGGCGAACGTCCAGGCGAGCGGTCCCCTCGTCGAGTCCCGTGCGCGCGAGCTCCTGAACGGGCTCGTGCGCTCCGTCGAGAGCCGCGGCATCCCCTTCGAGGCCTATCTGCAGATGACCGGTGGCTCCGCGGACGAGCTCGTGCAGCGCGTCCGCGAAGAGGCCGCGCACTCCGTCGCACGCGAGGTCACGCTCGAGGCCGCCGCCGAGAAGCTCGCGCTCACGGTCGAGGACGCCGAGGTCGACCGGCTCGTGCGCGAGCAGGCCGAGGCCGCGGGCGAGGACGCCGACGAGGTGATCGCCGAGCTCCGCGAGCGCGGCGAGTACGAGCGGCTCCGCGAGGACATCCGCCTGCGCGACTCGCTCGACCGGATTGCCGCCGAGGTGAAGCGGATCCCGGTTGAGCTGGCAGAGGCGCGCGAGGCGATCTGGACGCCCGAAAAGGAAAAGCAGCAGACCGAAACGAAGCTATGGACCCCCGGTAGCAAGGAGTAGCGATGAGCCCGTTGATTCCGATGGTGATCGAGCAGACCTCGCGCGGCGAGCGCTCGTTCGACATCTATTCCCGTCTGCTCAATGAGCGGATCATTTTCCTCGGCACGCCGATCGACGACCAGATCGCGAACCTGATCGTCGCGCAGCTGCTCCACCTCGAGTCCGAGGATCCGGACAAGGACATCTCGATCTACATCAACTCGCCGGGCGGCCAGGTGTACTCCGGCCTCGCGATCTACGACACCATGCAGTTCATCAAGCCCGACGTGCAGACGATCTGCGTCGGCATCGCAATGTCGATGGGCGCCGTGATCCTCGCCGGCGGCGCGAAAGGGAAGCGGATGGCGCTGCCGAATGCGAAGATCCTGATCCACCAGGTGACAAGCGGCTTCCAGGGGCAGGCGACGGACATCGAGATCCAGGCGCGCGAGACGATCGCGTTGAAGCGGCGCCTGGAGGAGATCCTCTCTGTACACACTGCGAAGGACGCAGAGACAGTGTCGAAGGACATGGAGCGCGACTACTACATGACGTCCGAAGAAGCAAAGGAATACGGCATCATCGACAACGTCATCGCGCACCGCTAGCTGGACTAACGGCGGCAGGCGCGCTACAAGGAGTATCGAGACGATGGCCCGAGCGAGCGACGGAAACGAGCAGCTGCTCTGCAGCTTTTGTGGCAAGAGCCAGCGCCAGGTGAAGAAGCTGATCGCCGGGCCCGGCGTCTACATCTGCGACGAGTGCATCGATCTCTGCAACGAGATCATCGACGAGGAGCTCACGACCCCCGCGCAGCTCGACCTCGCGAACCTGCCGAGGCCGAAGGACATCTATGCCGTCCTCAACGACTACGTCGTCTCGCAGGAGGAGGCCAAGCGCACCCTCGCGGTCGCCGTCTACAACCACTACAAGCGCGTCCAGATGGGCACCGAGGAGGGCGACGTCGAGCTGCAGAAGTCGAACATCCTCCTGCTCGGGCCGACCGGCTGCGGCAAGACGCTGCTCGCCCAGACCCTCGCGCGCATCCTCAACGTCCCCTTCGCGATCGCCGACGCGACCGCGCTCACCGAGGCCGGCTACGTCGGCGAGGACGTCGAGAACATCCTCCTGAAGCTGATCCAGGCCGCCGACTTCGACATCAAGAAGGCCGAGACGGGGATCATCTACATCGACGAGGTAGACAAGATCGCGCGCAAGGCGGACAACCCCTCGATCACGCGCGACGTGTCGGGCGAGGGCGTCCAGCAGGCGCTGCTGAAGATCCTCGAGGGAACGGTCGCCTCGGTGCCGCCGCAGGGCGGGCGCAAGCACCCGCACCAGGAGTTCCTCTCGATCGACACCACGAACATCCTCTTCATCTGCGGCGGCGCGTTCGCCGGGCTCGACAAGATCATCGGCAAGCGGATCGGCCAGAACGCGGTCGGCTTCGGCGCCGACGTGCGCTCGAAGAACTCGGTCGAGGCCTCCGAGCTGCTCGCCAAGGTGATGCCCGAGGACCTGCTCAACTTCGGCCTGATCCCCGAGTTCATCGGCCGCCTCCCGGTGATCTCGGCGGTGCATCAGCTGCGCAAGGAGGATCTCGTCCAGATCCTCACCGAGCCGAAGAACGCGCTCGTCCGGCAGTACCAGCGCTTCTTCGGCTACGACGACATCGAGCTCGTCTTCACCGACGACGCGCTCTGGGAGATCGCCCAGAAGGCGCTCGCCCGCGAGACCGGCGCCCGCGGGTTGCGGTCGATCATCGAGACCGCGCTCCTCGACGTGATGTTCGAGCTGCCCTCGCGCAAGGACGTCTCCAAGTGCGTGATCACCAAGGAGACGATCGTGAAGGGGCTCAAGCCGACGCTCGTGACGAGCGCCGGGCCTGCACTCGACGAGCCCGAAGAGCTCGCCGAAGAGTCGGCCTGAACCTCGAGCCCGGCCAGGAGCTCGGCCCGAGCGGCTGGCTCGAGATCACCCAGGCGCGGATCGACGCCTTCGCCGAGGCGACCGACGACCGTCAGGCGATCCACGTCGATCCGGGCTTCGCGGCGACCGGCCCGTTCGGGAAGACGGTCGCGCACGGGCTCCTGACACTCTCGCTGATTGTGCCGATGTGGGCCGAGGTCGCGGAGCCACACGAGGGGACGACGCTGAACTATGGGCTCAACCGCGTGCGCTTCCCCGCGCCGGTGCCGAGCGGCAGCCGCATCCGCGCGCACTTCCGGGTCGAGAGCGTCGAGCCCGTCTCCGGAGGGACCCAGGCGACGATCGCGGCGACGGTCGAGCGCGAGGGGCACGACAAGCCCGTCTGCGTGGCCGGGCTCCTGCTGCGGTTCCTCGGATAAGCCCACTACGATTCGTCTCCATGGACCCGCTCTACAAGCCCGAGGGCGTCGAGGCGCGCTGGCAGAAGACCTGGGAGGAGGAAGGGCTCTACCACGCCGAGCCCGACCCCTCGCGCGAGTCGTACGTGATCTGCGTGCCGCCGCCGAACGTGACGGGCGCTCTGCACATGGGGCACGCGCTGAACGGCTCGATCCAGGACGCGCTGATCCGCTGGCACCGGATGCGTGGCTTCAACACGCTCTGGCAGCCGGGCTACGACCACGCGGGGATCGCGACGCAGGCCGTGGTCGAGCGGGAGCTGGCGAACCAGGGGATCACGCGGCAGGAGATCGGGCGCGACGCGTTCGTCGAGAAGGTCTGGGAGTGGCTCCGTGAGTACGGCGGCGTGATCATGGGCCAGTTCCGCCGCCTCGGCGCCTCGCTCGACTACTCGCGCGAGCGCTTCACCATGGACGACGACTACATCCGCGCGGTGATGCGCTTCTTCGTTCACCTCTACGAGCGCGGCTGGATCTACCGCGCGAACCGGATCATCAACTGGTGCCCGGTCTGCGCGACCGCGATCTCCGACCTCGAGGTCGAGCACGTCGAGATGGACGACACGCTCAGCTACGTCCGCTACCCGTTCGCCGACGGCGACGGGTACATCACGGTCGCGACGGTGCGCCCGCCGACGATCCTCGCCGACGTCGCGGTCGCCGTGCATCCCGACGACGACCGCTACCGCGACGCGATCGGCCGCGAGGTCCTCGTCCCCGTGGTCGAGCGCCGCGTGCCCGTGATAGCCGACGAGCGGGTCGAGCCGGAGTTCGGCACCGGCGCCCTCAAGATCACGCCCGGCCACGACCCGACCGACTTCGCGATCGGCCGCGACCACGGCCTCCCCGAGCCGATGGTGATCGGCCTCGACGGGCTCATGAACGAGCAGGCGGGCGAGCTCGCCGGGCTCACGCAGGACGAGGCCGAGACGGTGATCCTCGACTGGCTGAAGGAGCACGACCAGCTCGAGAAGCGCGAGCACTACCGGCACTCGGTCGGGACGTGCGCGCGAACGCACAATCGGATCGAGCCGTTGATCTCCCTGCAGTGGTGGTGCGAGATGGAGGGGCTCGCGCGACCCGCGATCGAGGCGCTGCAGGAGCGGCGCGTTCGCTACCACCCCGAGTCGCAGCACCGGTTCGCGATCGACTCGCTCGAGACGATCCCAGACTGGTGCCTCTCGCGCCAGCTCTGGTGGGGCCACCAGCTCCCGATCTGGTACTGCCCGGACGGCCACGTCAACGTCGCCGACACCGAGCCCGAGGCGTGCGCCGAGTGCGGCACCACGGAGCTCGAGCGCGACCCCGACGTGCTCGACACGTGGTTCTCCTCCGCGCTCTGGCCCTTCGCGACGCTCGGCTGGCCGGACCAGACACCGGAGCTCGCGTCGTTCTACCCGGGCGACGTGAACGTGACCGCGCGCGAGATCATCCGGCTCTGGGAGAACCGGATGATCATGTCCGGGCTCGAGCTGATGGGCGAGATCCCGTTCACCGACGTGATCATCACCTCCACCGTGCTCGCCCCCGACGGGCGGCGCATGTCGAAGAGCCTCGGCAACGGCGTCGACCCGCTCGAGGCGGTCGACCGCTACGGCGCGGACGCGACCAGGTACGGCCTGCTCAAGATCTCCTCCACCCAGGACGTTCGCTTCAGCTGGGGCGCGATCGAGGAGGGCCGCAAGCTCGCGAACAAGCTCTGGAACGTGTCGCGGCTGATCCTCCAGAACGTGGGCGACGCCGAGCCGGAAGTGCGGCCGCAGACCCTGGAGGAGCGCTGGATCCTCGCGCGGCTCGACGCGGCCCGCGCCGAGCTCGAGGACGCGCTCGCCCGCTTCGACTTCGCCGCGGCGACCGACACGCTCTACCACATCACCTTCGACGACTTCTGCGACTGGTACGCCGAGGCGATCAAGCCGCGGCTCTACGACGAGCAGGACCGGGACGCGAGCGCTACCGCGCTCGCGGTGTTGGAGCGTCTCTTGAAGCTCCTCCATCCGGTGATGCCTCACGTGACGGAAGAGATCTGGGGCAACCTGCCGGGCCGCGGCCCGCGGCTGATCGTGGCGCCGTGGCCCGAGCCGGCGTCCGAGTACGCGGATGCCGAGGGTGCGCTCGTCGCAGTGCAGGAGGCGGCGCCGATCTTCCGCCGCTCCGGGGTGCTCGTGCCGCTCGAGGGCGACGAGAAGCGGATCTTCGACGCGGTCGTCCGGCCGGAGCGCGTGAAGGCGAACGGCAACGTCGAGGTGGAGCTCGAGCGGCTCCGCAAGGAAGTCGCGCGCTCGGAGGGGATGCTCGCGAACGCGCGCTTCGTCGAGAACGCACCGCCCGAGGTGGTCGAGGCCGAGCGCGAGAAGCTCGCCCGCTACCGGCGGGAGCTCGATGCCCTCGGCGACTGACTGGGTCGCCGGGCTCTCGCCCTGGCCCGAGGACGGCTTCGGGCTCGAGCGGATCCGGGCGGTGCTCGCCGAGCTCGGCGAGCCGCAGCGCCGCTATCCGGCGATCCACGTCGTCGGCACGAACGGCAAGTCGACGCTGACACGAACGGTCGACGCCACGCTCCGGGCCCAGGGGCTCCGCGTGGGCTCGTTCACCTCGCCGCACGTCTCGGGCTGGGGCGAGCGGGTCCAGCTCGACGGGAAGGAGGCCGACTTCGAGGCCGCCGTCGCGCGCGTGCGTGAGGTCTGCGAACGGCTCGGCGCGACCCAGTTCGAGACCCTGACCGCCGCCGCGCTGCAGGCCTTTGCGGACGCGGAGGTGGACGTCGCCGTGGTCGAGGCGGGGCTCGGCGGCCGCCTCGACGCGACGAACGTGCTCGACGCCCTCGTGGTGGTGCTCACGAACGTCTCGCTCGAGCACACCGAGGTGCTCGGCGGGACGCGCGAGGCGATCGCGCGAGAGAAGCTCGCCGTCGCGGGCCCCGGCGCGACCGTCGTGCTCGGCGAGCCCGAGTGGGCCTACCTCGTCCCCGACCACCGGGTCGTGGCCGGCGGTGCACGCGAGGCGGCCGAGGCGTTTCTCGGTCGCACGGTCGAGCTCGTGGCCGCGGCGCCGCCCGGCAGGCTCGAGCGGCTGAACGGCGAGATCCGCGACGGCGCCCACAATCCGGCGGGCGTCGCGTGGCTCGTCGAGCGGATCGAGCAAGTTGCTGTCATCGTCTGCTCGGTCCTTGCCGATAAGGACGTCGATGCGATGCTCGCGGCTCTCGCCTCCCGCTCCACCCGCCTCGTTGCGACGCGCTCGTCGAGCCCTCGCGCGCTGCCTGCCGACGCCCTCGCAGTCGCCGCCTCGCGGCACTTCGCCGAGGTCGAGTGCGTGCCCGACCCGGTCGAAGCGCTCACGCATGCACACGAGCTGGGCGAGCCCGTGCTCGTCACCGGCTCGCTCTACCTCCTCGCGGATCTCGCCGCCGTCCGGCCCGGCGGCCTACCATGGCTCAGTTCGGCGACAAGCTGAGCGTGTTCGCGTTCGCCGCCTTCCTTCTGGCGGCGTTTGTCGGGCTCGCCTTTGCAGTCGGCTATTTGATCGGCAAACTGCTTCTGTGAGCTGGGGGACGGATGGCCGCTAGCACCTTCGGAGGAATCCACGACTTCTTCAACTCGGGGACGTGGCTCGTCGTCCGCAACCTCGCGTTCTTCTTCCTCTTCGTCTTCTGGATCGCGGTCGGCTACTGGGTGTACAAGGACGCCCGCCGCCGCATCGAGGATCCGTGGCTCGTCGGGATGGCCGTGATCCTCGGGCTGATCCCGCCGTTCTTCGGGGCCTTCATCTACATGCTCTTCCGGCCGCCGGAGTACCTCGAGGACGCGCGCGAGCGCCAGCTCGAGATCAGGGCGATGGAGCAGCGGCTCGCCCGGCGCGACCTCTTCTGCCCGGTCTGCCGCGCGGAGGTCGACGCGACCTACCTCGTGTGCCCGGTCTGCACGACGAAGCTGAAGCAGTCGTGCGTCTCGTGCAAGGCGCCGCTCGAGGCGCTCTGGCAGATCTGTCCGTACTGCGAGACGCCGGTGGCGGCGCCGGCGCCGCTGCCGTCGTTCGAGTCCGGGCCTACGGCGCTAAGGGCTCCACGCCGCGCGCAACGCGGCACCGAATAGACTCTCCGCGGCCATGGCCGTCGAGAGAACCCTTGTCCTCGCAAAGCCCGACGCGGTCGAGCGCGGCCTGGCCGGCGAGATCGTGATGCGCCTGGAGCGCCGCGGGCTCGTGCTGCGTGCCGCCAAGCTTCTCCGGGTAGACCAGGCCCTCGCCGAGCAGCACTACGCCGAGCACGTCGAGAAGCCGTTCTTCGGCGAGCTGATCGCGTTCATCACCTCGGCGCCGACTCTCGCGCTGGTCGTGGAGGGCGAGGGCGCGATCGCGACCGTCCGCCAGACGATGGGCGCCACCAACCCCGCGCAGGCGGGGCCGGGGACGATCCGAGGCGACCTCGCGCTTGCGATGCCGGACAATCTCGTCCACGGCTCCGACTCCCCCGAGTCCGCCGCCCGCGAGATCGCGCTCTGGTTCGCGGACGATGAGCTCGTCTGACGCAGAGCGGAACCGCGCCTTCTGGGATCAGCGGGCGGACGAGTACCAGGAGACGCACCGCGAGCACATCGGCCGCCCGGAGCCCCGCTGGGGGATCTGGCAGCTGCCGGAGAGCGAGCTGCAGGTGCTCGGCGCCGTGGAGGGGAAGGACGTGCTCGAGCTCGGCTGCGGCGCCGCGCAGTGGTCGATCCTGCTCGCGGCGCAGGGCGCGCGCTGCGTCGGCTTCGACAACTCCGAGCGACAGCTCGAGCACGCGCGCGCGGCCGGCGCCGACTTCCCGCTCGTGCACGGGAGTGCCGAGTCGCTGCCGTTCTCGGACGAGAGCTTCGATCTCGTCTTCTGCGACCACGGCGCGATGACCTTCGCGGATCCGCGTCTCGTCGTGCCCGAGGTCGCGCGGGTCCTCCGCAACGGCGGCCTCTTCGCGTTCAGCCTCACGAGCTCGCTCGCCTGGATCTGCTGGGACGAGGTCGACGGGGTCGTCCCCTCGCTTCAATCCGACTACTTCGGCCTGCACCGCCGCGAGGACGACGACGCGGTCACCTTCCAGCTCCCGGTGGGCGAATGGATCCGCCTCTTCCGCCGCCACGGGCTCGTCCTCGATGACCTGATCGAGCCGCAGCCGCCCGAGGATGCGACGACGACGTACGGGTACGACCTCGGCTGGGCGCGCCGCTGGCCGCTGGAGCAGATCTGGAAGGCGCGGAAGCCGTGAGCCTCTCCGACCACGCCCGGCACAACCGCGAGGCCTGGAGCGGGTGGGCGCCCGAGTACGCAGAGAGCGCCCCGCGCCAGTGGGCGTGCGAGGAAGTCGAGTGGGGCGTCTGGCACGTTCCCGACTCGGAGCTCGGAGCGCTCCCAAACGTGGCCGGGAAGGACGTGGTCGAACTGGGCTGCGGCACCGCGTACGTCTCCGGGATCCTCGCGCGGCTGGGCGCCAGGCCGGTCGGGGTGGACATCACGCCGGCCCAGCTCGAGACCGCCCGCGCGATGCAGAAGCAGTTCGGGCTCGAGTTCCCGCTGATCGAGGCGAGCGCCGAGGACGTGCCGCTCCCCGACGCGAGCTTCGACCTCGCCGTCTCCGAGTACGGCGCCTCGATCTGGTGCGACCCGTACCGCTGGATCCCGGAGGCCGCGCGGCTGCTGCGGCCCGGCGGCGAGCTCGTCTTCCTCGTGAACGGCACCATCTACATGCTCTGCGCCCAGGAGGAGGAGGTGGCCCCCGGGCGGGAGCTGCTGCGCGACTACTTCGGCATGCACCGCTTCGAATGGCCCGACGAGGACGGGATCGAGTTCCACCTCCCCTTCGGCGAGATGATCCGGCTCCTTCGTGCGAACGGGCTCGAGGTCGAGGGCCTGATCGAGATCCAGGCGCCCGAGGATGCGGAGCCGCATCGCTACCCGGCGCTCCCGACGCCCGACTGGGGCCGGCGCTGGCCCGCGGAGGAGATCTGGCGGGCGCGCAAGGCCGGATGAGCGCGCCGCGGCTCCTGCTCGCCTCGACCTCGCCGCAGCGTCGCGCGATCCTCGAGCAGCTGCGGATCCCGTTCGACGTCGCCGCGCCCCGCTACGAGGAGGTCGACCCGCCCGACGCCGACGCGATCCGGCTCGTCCGGACGCATGCGCTGGAGAAGGCGCGCTCGGTGGCGGGCGACTCGAAGGGCCGCCCGGTGCTCGCCGTCGACACTGCGGTCGTCCTCGGAGGGCGCATCCATGGCAAGCCTGCAGACGCGGTCGAGGCAGCGGCGGTGCTCACCGCCCTCGGCGGGCGGACTCATGTCGTCGTGTCGGGCCTCTGCCTGCTGACCGAGGAGTGGGAGGTCGTCGAGCACGACTCGACGCGGGTGACGTTTCGCAGGCTGGGCGCGGAGGACGTGGCCGCGTACGTCGCGGCGGGCGAGTGGGAGGGGCGGGCGGGCGCGTACGCGATCCAGGGCCTCGGCGCGAGCCTCGTGACGGCTGTCGCCGGCGACTACCTCAACGTCGTGGGTCTCCCCGGAGCCCGGCTCGTGCGCCTGCTCGCGGAGCGCTTCCCGGGCGTGTACGGATTCGGCTAGAGCCGTGGCCACGCTGACGCCGTCCTGGGGTCAGGCACCCGGACCGGTCCGATTTGGTCAAGCTGTCAGCGCTTCGCCGACGAAACGCCGGAACGCCATCCTGGCGCTCTGGGAATCGGCGCCGAACTGTTCGAGCAGCCAATCGACAGTCAGAAACTCAGGGCTCGGAGCGAGCGCCATGCACGCTCGGTAACTGCTCCAACGCCATTCAGCCGGCTGGCGACAGAGGCGCGCCCTTACCGGGTTGAGGACGATGTATCGCGAGAGCTCCAGGAGGTGCCAGGTGCTCTCGAGCAAGACGGAGTGAAATCGGCTCTGAAAGAGATGTCCGTCAAACTCGTACTTGCGGTTGAACCATTGGGCGTAGCCACTGTTGAGCCTGTGCATTCCCGCTGAGATGTCGGCGGCGGGCGTCTCGATCATCAGGTGGAAGTGGTTCGGCATCAGGCAATAGGCGTGGCACCGCCAGGCGTGGCGCGAGACGGCGTCGCCGAGCATTTCGAGGAACCGCCGCCGATCGCGGTCGTCCAGGAAGATCTCCTGTCGGCGGTTTCCGCGTGAGGTGATGTGAAAGACGCCGCCCGGGGGTGCGACGCGTGGAGGCCTCGCCATTGATCGAGCGTACGGGGAGACTGATCTCGACCGACGAGTTGCGCGTGACTTGCAACGCTTCATCTCGTCTTTCGTGACAGGTCCGGGTGCCTGACCCCGGGGGAAGCTACACTCGGTCGGCGCCATGGGTCTCTTTACCTCCATGACCGGCTTCGGCGGCCGCGACATGGCCGTCGACCTCGGCACCGCGAACACGCTCGTCTACGTGCGCGGGCGCGGGATCGTGCTCTCCGAGCCCTCCGTCGTCGCGATCGACCAGCGCACCGGCGAGGTGCACGCGGTCGGCGTCGAGGCGAAGCGGATGCTCGGCCGCACCCCGGGAACGATCTCCGCGATCCGCCCACTCAAGGACGGAGTGATCGCCGACTTCGACGTCACCGAGCAGATGCTGCGTCACTTCATCCAGAAGGTGCACCAGCATCGCTTCGCGCACCCGCGCGTCGTCGTCTGCGTGCCGAGCGGCGTCACGGGAGTCGAGAAGCGCGCGGTCGAGGAGGCGACCCTCTCCGCCGGCGCACGCCAGGCCTACCTGATCGAGGAGCCGATGGCGGCAGCGATCGGCGCCGGGCTGCCGGTGGCCGAGCCGACCGGAAACATGATCGTCGACATCGGCGGCGGCACCACCGAGGTCGCCGTGATCTCGCTCGGCGGGATCGTGGTCTCGCAGTCGCTCCGCGTCGGCGGCGACGAGATGGACGAGGCGATCGTCAACCACATCAAGCGCGAGTACAAGCTCCTCGTCGGCCAGCAGACCGCGGAGGAGATCAAGCTCGAGGTCGGCTCCGCGTACGACATGCGCGAGGAGGTGCAGGCCGAGGTGCGCGGCCGCGACATGCTCACGGGCCTGCCCAAGACCGTGATCCTCTCGTCCGAGGAGGTTCGGCGCGCACTCGACGACCCGGTGATCCAGATCATCGACGCGATCAAGTCCACGCTCGACAAGACGCCGCCCGAGCTCGCCGCCGACATCATGGACCGCGGGATCGTGCTCGCCGGCGGCGGCGCGCTGCTCACCGGGCTCGACGAGCGCCTGCGCCACGAGACCCAGATGCCGGTTCACCTCGCCGAGTCGCCGCTGACCTGCGTCGCGGTCGGCTCGGGGCGCAGCCTGGAGGAGTTCGAGGCGATCCACCGCTCGAACAAGGCCCGCAGCCGCAACGGCCGCCACCGCTACTAACCGACACCCCGCCGGGTCTCGCGGTACCCTTGGGCGTCCGTGCCTCGCAATCGCTCAGCACGCGTGGCGGTGCTGGGATCGCCCGCTCAGCGCCCCACCGCCCAGAACCCCTCCTCCCGCGGCCACGGCCCGTTCAAGCGACGCCTCGTCGTCGCCGTGCTGGTGCTCGCCTCGCTGACGCTGATCACCGTCTACTTCCGCGAGGAGCAGGGCGGCGTGCTCCACGGTGCCCAGAGCGCCGGGGCAACCGTGTTGCGGCCGTTCGAGACTGGGGCCGAGCGCGTCGCGAGGCCGTTCCGTGACGCGTACAACTACGGCAAGGGTCTCGTCGACGCGAAGTCCGAGAACGGGAGGCTGCGCGCCGAGGTCGACCAGCTCCGCCAGCAGGTGATCCAGAACCAGACCGCGCTGCAGGAGAACGCACACCTGCGGGCCGCACTCCGCTACGTCGACAGCCCGCGCTTCCCGGTCGACTACTACCCGGTAAACGCGCGGGTGATCGCTCAGCCGCCGAGCGAGTTCGAGCAGCAGATCGTGATCTCTGCCGGCGCGGCCAACGGGGTTCCGGCCAGCGCCCCAATCGTGACGAACGACGGCCTCGTGGGCCAGGTGACGCTGCGCGCCTCCCGCGCCTCGCTCGTGACGCTGCTCACCGACGCCTCCTTCGCGGTCGCCGCGAAGGACCTCGGCAGCGGCGCCTTCGGGATCCTTCGCCACGGCCAGGGCACAGGCTCGCTGATCCTCGACCGTGTGCCGAAAGACCAGGTCGTGCAGGTCGGCGACACCGTCGTCACCGCCGGGTCGCAGCTCGGTAGCCGGCTCCCGTCCTCCTATCCGGTGGGGATCCCGATCGGGCGCGTCACGAGCGTCGGCCAGAGTGACACCGATCTCTACAAGCAGATCCAGGTGCAGGCCTTCGTCGATCTCGGCGCGCTCGACGCCGTCACCGTCCTCGCCAGCCGCAAGCCGGTCCCGCACCTGCCGTGACGATCGACGCAGTCAAGGCGGGCCTGTTGATCTTCGTGGCCGCCGTCCTCCAGGCCTCGGTCATGCAGTCGATCTCGCTGTTCGGAGCCGCACCGAACCTCCTGCTCGTGACGCTGCTCTCGATCGCGCTGCTCCGCGGCGCGGTCTTCGGCGCCGTCTGCGGCTTCTTCGCAGGGCTGTTGCTCGACACCGCGACTCTCGGGACGCTCGGGCTCACCTCGCTCCTGCTCACGGTCGGCGCCTACTGGATCGGCCGCTACGGCGAGACCACCGGTCGCGACCGGGTGCACGCGCCGTATGTCTCGGTGGCCGTGGTCACCGTCCTCTATGCGCTCGGCGCGCTCGCGCTCCACTTCATGCTCGGCGACGCCGTCTCGGCGAGGGTCGTGCTCGTCGACGCGCTCGTGCCGGGGCTGATCTTCAACCTCCTGCTGACTGCGCCGGTCTACGCCCTCGCCCGCCGGCTCCTGCCGCCGCGCGACTGGAGCGCCGAGCGCTCGGGGGAGGTGTCGCTCCTTGGCTAGCGCCACCCCCGGGCGTTTCCTGCCCCCGAGCCCGAACGTCGAGGAGCCGTTCCGCGTCACCCCGAGGCTGGCGCTGCGCGTCGCGATCCTCGGGATGCTCGCGCTCGGCATCTTTGCGATCCTCTTCCTGCGGCTCTGGGCACTGCAGGTGCTCTCGGGCTCGCAGTACCTGCGCACCGCCCAGAACAACCAGCTGCGCACCGTGCGAGTGCCGGCCCCGCGCGGGCCGATTCTCGACCGCTACGGCCGTGTGCTCGTCACGAACAGGGCCGGGACGGAGATCCAGATCTGGCCGGCCGACCTGCCGAAACGCGGCCGGTACGCACTCCTGCACAAGCTCGAGAAGATCGTGCCCTTCCCGATCGCGCAGGTCGCCGCCGAGATCGACCAGCGCGGCAGCGACCCGCTCACTCCCGTGATCGTCAAGCAGGGAGTGACCGAGGAGCAGGTCGCCTACCTCTACGAGCACCAGGACGACTTCCCCGGGGTGCAGATCGCCCAGACCTACCTCCGCCAGTACCCGCACGGCGCGCTTGCGGCGCAGCTCCTCGGCTACACGAGCGAGATCTCGGCCGAGCAGCTGAAGGCAGACCGGAAGCTCGGCTACCGCGCCGGCGACACGATCGGCCAGGCCGGAGTCGAGTCGAGCTACGACACGCTCCTGCGCGGGGTCGCCGGGCAGGCGAAGCTCCGGGTCGACTCGCTCGGCCGCCCGCGGAGCGACCTCACCCTCACCCAGCCGCCGCGGGCCGGCAACGTGCTCCGGCTCACGATCGACACGAAGCTGCAGGCGGCGGCCGAGCGCGCGATCAAGTACGGGATCGGCGTCTCGGGCGAGTGGGCGGCCGACGGCGGCGCGATCGTCGCGATGGACCCCCGTGACGGCTCGATCCTGGCGCTCGCCTCGAATCCGACCTACAACCCGGGCGTCTACGTCGGCCGGGTCGGTCAGAAGGCGCTCGACTACGCAGGCCTGACCGCGAGGACGGCTGCGGAGAAGAACTATCCCTCGCTGAACCGCGCAGTCGCAGGCGGCTATCCGCCGGGCTCCGTCTTCAAGCCCGTGACCGCGCTCGCGGCGATGCAGGAGCACCTGCTCTCGCCCTACTCGTCGCTGCCCTGCACCGGTTCCTACAAGTCGCACGGGCAGGTCTTCAACAACTGGGACCCGTTCGCGAACTCGCAGATGACGCTGCCGACCGCGCTCGCCGCGTCGTGCGACACGTATTTCTACCGGCTCGGCGAGGCCTTCTACAGCCTGCCGCCCGAGCGCGGCCATCCGCTTCAGCTCTGGGCCAGCCGCTTCGGCTTCGGCCAGACGACCGGCATCGACGTCGGCCCCGAGACCGCCGGCCTGCTGCCGACGCCCGAGTGGCGGCAGAAGACGTTCACGCGGAAGACCGATCCCTGCTGCTGGCAGATCGACCGGCTCTGGAAGCCGGGCGACTCGATCCAGCTCGCGATCGGCCAGAAGGACCTGCTCGTGACACCGCTGCAGATGGCGCGCTTCTACTCGCTGATCGCGAACGGCGGCCGCCTCGTCACTCCGCACGTGCTGATGGACATCGAGCAGGGCGGCTCGAGCGGCGGCCCCGGCCGCGTGCTCCGGTCCTACACGGGCGTGACGCAGCCGAGCGGCGTCGATCCTGCCGCGCTCGCGGTCGTGCGCGACGGGCTCTTCGAGGCGACGCATGCGGGTATCGGCACCTCCGCCGCGATCTTCGGCAGCTTCCCGGTCCGCGTCGCCGGCAAGACCGGGACCGCCGAGAAGGTCGTCCACATCGGCAGCTACACGGGCCTCAAGGATCAGTCCTGGTGGTGCGGCTACGGCTCGACGGACGGTCAGACGGTGCGTGGGAAGCCGCCGCTCGTCGTCTGTGCGCTGATCGAGAACGGCGGCCACGGCGGCACCGCGGCGGCCCCGGCGGCGCTCCAGGTGTTCGAGCAGTACTACGGCGTCAAGGCCGCCAAGCTCGGGGTGATCAAGTCCGACTAGGACGTAGCGATGGCAGTCGACTACACAACCACCCAGAGCCGCGCCCGCCGCCGCGCCCGCCGCGTCGAGGTCGAGGCGTCCTCGCTCGTCCGGCGGGTCGACTGGGTGCTCCTCTCGGCGGTCGGGGCGATCGTCGCCTACGGCCTCTGGGTGATCGCCGGGATCACGGAGCACGACGTCGCAGGCAACCCCAACTACTACGTCGTCCGCCAGGCGAGCTTCGTCGCGGTCGGCGTCGTCGGGCTCGTGGCGGCAGCGCTGATCGACCCCGCCGTCTACCACCGCTACTCGCGGCTGCTCTACGCGGTCGCGGTCGGGCTCGTCGCGTTCGTCTTCCTTGCCGGGCCGGTCACGCGCGGATCCCGCCGCTGGCTCGACCTCGGGCCGTTCCGCTTCCAGCCCTCCGAGTTCGGAAAACTGCTGCTCGTCCTCTTTCTCGCCGCGTTCCTCGCGGATCGGTACCGGCGGGTCGCCGCGGGTGACTCGACGGTGACGCTGGCGGCCATCGGGCTCGCGCTCGTCCCGATCGGGCTCGTGTTCCTGCAGCCCGACTTCGGCACCGCCCTCGTCTACGGCGTCGCGCTGCTCGCCGTGCTCTTCGTCGCCGGCACCCGCTGGATCCAGCTCGCTGCGATCGGCGTAGTCGTCTTCATCTCCGCGCTCGCAGTGCTCTGGTTCCTGCCGGCTGCCGGGGTCCACGTGCTCAAGCCGTACCAGCTCGACCGCCTGATCGGTTTCACGAACCCGTCGAAGGATCCGTCCGGCTCGACGTACAACGTGAACCAGTCGATCACCGCCGTCGGTGCCGGGGGCGTGAAGGGCCGCGGCGTCGCAGGTGCGACGCAGACGAACCTCGACTACCTGCCCGAGCACGCGACGGACTTCGCCTTCGCCTCGCTCGCCGAGCAGCGTGGCTTCCTCGGCGCCTCGGTGCTGCTCCTGCTCTACCTGCTCGTCGTCTGGCGAGGGCTGCGGATCGTCACGCTCGCCCGCGACGCGTTCTCGGCGATCGTCGCCGGCGCGATCGTCGCGATGCTGCTCTTCGAGGTGTTCGTCAACGCCGGGATGACGATGGGGATCGCGCCGATCACGGGGATCCCGCTGCCGTTCGTGAGCGTGGGCGGGTCGTCGATGATCGCCAACCTCGCCGCGATCGGCCTCCTGCTGGCGATCTACGCACGTGGAAGGGGAGTGCGGCGATGACGAGTCTCAAGCAGCTGCCGCTCAGGCCGGTCGCGATGGCCAGGGAGTTCGGCGCGATCGCGAAGGCGAACAAGGACCGCCGGCAGCTCGCCGTGGGCGGCGCCCTCGCGGCGCAGCTCCGCAAGGAGCTCGTGGCGGGAGGCGACGACACCGCGGTGCGCCTGGGCGAGCCCGAAGGAGCTGCCGCCTACGTGCACGTGCTCGGCGGCGCCGCCTCCGAGGACGACGAGAGGGCGCTTCGCGCGGCCAAGACGGCCGGCGTTCCGATCGTCGTGCTCGCGCGAGACCGGTCGTACGTTCCGCACGTCCTCGCCCAGGACATCATCGTCGTCAAGCCCGGGAAGGGCTTCCCGATCGAAGAGCTGGGGTCCATGCTCGTGCGGCACGCCGCGGGTGCCGTCCCACTCGCAGCACGTCTGCCGGCCCTCCGCCCGGCGGTCTGTGACGCGCTGGTCCGCACCGCCTCGCGCCAGAACGGGGTGATCGGCGCGGCGGTGTTCGTCCCGGGCGTCGACCTGCCGGTGCTCACGCTCAACCAGCTTCGCCTCGTGCTGCGGATCGCGGCCGCGCACGGGTTCGAGGTCGGACCGGCCCGGATGCCCGAAGCGCTCGGCATCATCGGCGCCGCGCTCGGCTTCCGCACCGTCGCCCGCTCGTTCGCGGGCCTCGTGCCGGGGGTCGGCTGGGCCGTGAAGGGCGGCGTCGCCTACACCGGCACACGCGCACTCGGAGAGGCGGCCGTGCGCGTCTACGAGGCGCGTTCCCCGGCCTCGCCGTGATCCTCGCGCTCCGCTGAGCTGAGCTACCTGCGGCGGCGGCGGAACGCGCGGGCCCGGCGGAGCATCCTGCTGCCGATGCTCGGCACGCGGGCCGGCTCCGGCCGCATCGCCCAGCTCGCCATCAGGCGGCCGCCGGACGGAGCTTGGCGCGGCGGGCCTTGATCGCGCGCTGGCGCTGCATCAGCCGCGCCCAGGCCCAGGGCTCCACCTCGCTGTAACGAATTGCCGTCTGGCCGCGGGTCGCCTCGAGGTACTCGAACCAGGCGTCCGCCTCCTCGATCATGAGCAGCTCTTCCGCTTCGCGTTTCGTCGGCATGGCACCCCCTCAGTCGACGGTTGGTCGGATCGTAGGACCGGCGTCGGACGGCACTCCTGCTAGCCTTGCGGAGAGGCCTATGCCCACAGCTTTCACCCACAACCAGCAGCGCGCGCGCCGCCCGGAGCACTCCGGTCTCGGCCGTGCGCGCGCTCATGAAGGAGTTTTCCTTGCCCCTGCCTTGGTTTCGACGCAAGCACACGAAAGAGGAGCGGCCGTCTGAGCCTGCTCCGTCCGCACCCGCACCGCCTGTAGTTGCGGTCACCCAGGCTCCTCCCGCAACAGACGCGGGGGAGCAGACAGCATCAGCAACAGCAGCAAAGCGCCGACGCGGAAGCCGCGGCGGACGTGGCCGCAAGAAGCCCGCCGGCGAGACGACGGGCGCCGCGACCGAGACGCCCGCCGGCGAGAAGAAGACGCCCGAGCGGAAGTCCTCAGAGCGGCGCACCCAGTCGCAGGCGTCCGAGCGGCGTTCGTCGCAAGGGTCCGCCCGCGCGGCCACCCGCCGCCGCCAGCCTCCCAAGCGCGCTCCGCTCCCCGCCGCCAAGCGCGAGCTGCTCGTCTCGGTGGACGTCGGCGAGCAGCGCGTCGCCGTGCTCGAGGACGACCGCGTCGCCGAGGTCTACCTCGAGCGGCCCGAGCGGCGCTCGATCGCCGGGAACATCTACCTCGGCACCGTCGACAACGTGCTGCCCGGGATGGAGGCCGCGTTCGTCGAGATCGGCCTCGAGAAGAACGGCTTCCTCTACGTCGACGAGATCGTCGTGCCCGAGCTCGAGGGCAAGCGGCACGGCAAGAAGATCCAGGACCTGATCGCGCGCGGCCAGGAGCTGCTCGTGCAGGCGGTCAAGGACCCGATGAAGACGAAGGGCGCCCGGCTCACCACCGAGATCTCGCTGCCCGGCCGCTTTGTGGTGTTCGTCCCGCAGGGAGAGGGCCTCGGCGTCTCGCGCCGCCTCCCGGACGACGAGCGGATACGGCTCAAGGAGATCATCAAGAAGCTCGACGTCTCGAAGGGCGGCGTAATCGTCCGCACGGCCGCCGAGGGCGCCTCGGCCGAGGACATCGAGCGCGACCTCGTCTTCCTGCAACGGCTCTGGAAGACGATCCAGGCCCGCGCTAAGACCGCGAAGTCGCCCGAGCTCGTCTACCAGGAGGCCGAGCTGCCGCTCCGCGTCGTACGCGACCTCTTCACCGGCGACTTCGAGCGCGCCCTCGTGGACGACGACCGCGCGTACAAGCGCATCGTCGGCTACCTGAAGAAGACCTCGCCGCACATGGTGGAG
The DNA here is from genome assembly GCA_963724805.1 of uncultured Actinomycetes bacterium. Taxonomy (GTDB): domain Bacteria; phylum Actinomycetota; class Thermoleophilia; order Gaiellales; family Gaiellaceae; genus CAVQZA01. Next base: position 389,671 of record CAVRWA010000012.1, on the reverse strand, counting down.
CGCGTGATCCGTTACAAGGAGAAGACGCCGCTGATGGAGGCGTTCGGCGTCGACGCGGAGATCCGCTCGACGCTGAGCCGGCGCGTCGACCTTCCCTCCGGCGGCTACCTGATCTTCGACTACGCCGAGGCGTTCACCGTCGTCGATGTGAACACCGGACGCTACGTCGGCTCGCGCTCGAAGACCTCGGGCGCGCGGCTCGAGGACACGATCACGAAGAACAATCTCGAGGCCGTCAAGGAGGTCGTGCGCCAGCTTCGTCTCCGCGACATCGGCGGGATCATCGTGATCGACTTCATCGACATGGCGAGCCCGCAGAACCGGGCCGCGGTCGAGCAGGCGCTCTCCGCCGAGCTCGAGCGCGACCGCACGAAGACCTACGTCGTCGAGATCTCGCCGCTCGGCCTGGTCGAGATGACGAGGCAAAACGTTACGGACGGCCCGCGGGAGATCTTGACGAAGAAGTGCCCGACCTGCGGCGGCGACGGGATCGTCCTCTCCGAGACCTCGGCCGCAGTCGACGCGGAGCGGCGCCTGCGCGCGCTCGCCGCCGGCTCGCGCACGCAGTCCTACCAGGTCGAGCTCAGCGCCAAGGTCGCGAGCATCCTGATCGGCCCGGGCGCCACGCGCCTCGGCGAGATCGAGGCGACGACCAAGCGCCGGTTCTTCATCACGGCAAAGGAGGACACCCACCTCGACCACTTCCTGGTGATGGCGGAGGGCTCGGTCGCCCAGCTGCAGCCGAAGCCGCCGCTCGAGGAGGGCGCCGAGATCGAGCTGAAGCTCGGCGAGATCGACCGCCACGACCCGAACGCCGCGGTCGGCAAGGTCGGCGCGTACGAGGTCTGTGTCGCAGACGCCGCGAAGCTCGTCGGCAAGAAGGTGAAGGTGCGGATCGCCCGCGCCCTCGAGCAGACCGCCTACGCAACCCGGCTCGATGCGCCGGCACTGCCCCCCGGCCCGCTCACGGCCGAGGCCGAGGCCGAGAAGCCGACCCGCGCGCCGCGCGCCCGCAAGGCCGCCGAGGGCGAGGTCGTCGACGTCGAGGCCGAGGAGATCGAGGAGCTCGAGCCCGGCGAGTCCGAGCTCGAGACGGAGGAGCCGGGAGAGGCTCCGGCTCCGCTCGCCGCCCAAGCCGGGACGACGCCGGCCAAGAAGCGCAGCCGTCGCGGCACCCGCGGCGGCCGCGGCCGCAAGCGCCCCACCCCCACGGCGGACGGCGCCGAGGCGCCCGCAGCCGAGGAGGATGCGGAGGCTCCGTCCGGCCCGCGGATCCACGTTCCTGCGCGCGACCTCGAGGAGCCCGAGGCGAAAGCGGAGACGGCCGAGCCCGCAGCGGAGGCCGAGACCTCGGCAGAGGCCGAGACCCCGACCGAGGCCGGGGCCGAGGGCGATGCCGCGGCTGCGCCGCCGAAGAAGAAGACTCGCCGCGGCTCACGCGGCGGGCGCGGCCGCACGAAGAAGGCTCCCGTCGCGGGGGGTAACGGCGCGGCTGAGCCCGAAGAGGCAGCGGCTCGAATCGAGCTCCCCCTGGTGGAGGAGCCGGTCGCCGAGGCGGAGCTCAACGGTGAGCTCGCGGACGGGGACGGCGTCGCCGCACCGCCCAAGAAGAAGACCCGGCGAGGCTCGCGCGGAGGCCGTGGCCGCAAGCGCCCTGCGACAGCCGCGGCGACGGCCGACCGGGCAGAAGCCAACGGCGAGCCGGAGACGCACGAGCCCGCGCCACAGTCCGAGCCCGAGCGCAAGCCGGAGCAGGCGGCGAAACCAGAGCCCGTCGCCGAGCCCGCGGGCGGCGACTGGGGCTACGTGCCCATGTCCCAGTGGGAGGACGACCTGAGGCCAGGCTCGACGGAATAGGAGGCGAATCGCTACACTTCGCCTCCGCCGCGGGCCTACGCCCGCGTTTTCCACGCTTACGACTATGAGCTACGCGATCATCTCACTCGGAGGGAAACAGCACCGCGTCCGCGAGGGCGAGTGGCTGCTCGTGGACCGGCTCCCGACCGAGCCGGGGAAGACCTTCAACCCCACGATCCTGATGCTCGGCGGCGACGGCAACGCGGACTTCGACGCGAAGGGCGCGACCGTCACCGTGAAGGTTGTCGAGCACGTCCTGGGTGAGAAGATCCGCATCGGCAAGTACCGCCCGAAGAACGGCTACAAGCGCCACAACGGCTACCGCAGCCGCCTCTCGAAGATCGAGGTCCAGTCGATCTCCGTGAAGGCCGCAGCCGCTAAGGCACAGCCCGAGCCGGCCGAGGCGGACGAGAAGCCGAAGGCGGTTTCGACGCCCAGGCCTGTCGCAACGCCGAAGCCCGCTGCCGCGAAGCCGAAGGCCGCGCCGAAGCCGAAGGCACCGGCGGTCGCGGACGAGAAGCCGAAGGCGCCCGCGAAGCCGAAGCCGGCCGCCGCCGCGAAGCCGAAGGCGCCCGCCAAGCCTAATCCCGCTGCCGCCGCGAAGCCGAAGGCCCCGGCGCGCAAGCCGACACCCAAGAAGGAGACGGACACCTAATGGCCCACAAGAAGGGTCTTGGCTCCTCGAAGAACGGCCGCGACTCCAAGCCGAAGTTCCTCGGCGTGAAGCGGTTCGACGGCGAGGAGGTCACCGCCGGCTCGATTCTCGTGCGCCAGCGCGGGACGCGGTTCCGCCCCGGCCCCGGCACGGGCCTCGGGCGCGACCACACGATCTTCGCCACGCGTGACGGCAAGGTCGAGTTCCGCACGAGCGGCGACAAGCGAACCATCGCGATCTCGGACTAGCTCGTGTTCCACGACCGCGCCCGCATCCACGTGCAGGCGGGGCGCGGCGGTGACGGCAGCCTGCACTTCCGCCGCGAGAAGCACGTGCCGAAGGGTGGGCCCGACGGCGGCGACGGCGGCAGGGGCGGCGATGTCGTGCTCGTGGCCGATCCCGACCTCCGCGATCTCTCCAACTTCCGCTCGCGCAAGCGCTTCAAAGCGGGCCGCGCCGGCGGCGGCACCGGTGCGCTCAAGCACGGCGCCGACGGCGAGACCGTCGAGCTCGTCGTGCCGGTGGGGACGCAGGTCTTCGACGAGGACGACCAGGTGGTGGCCGACCTCGCCGCCCCGGGCGCGCGGGTCGTCATCGCCCGTGGCGGGATCGGCGGCCGCGGCAACAAGCGCTTCGCGACGCCGACCAGGCAGACCCCCCGCTACGCCGAGACCGGGCTCCCCGGCGAGGAGGCCGAGCTCGAGCTACGGCTCAAGCTGCTCGCCGACGCAGCGCTCGCGGGGCTGCCGAACGCGGGCAAGTCGTCGCTGCTCGCCCGGATCTCGAACGCCCGCCCGAAGGTCGCGGAGTACCCCTTCACCACCATCCAGCCGGTGCTCGGCACGGTGGACTCGCCGAGCGGGCGCCAGCTCACCGTCGCCGACGTGCCCGGTCTGATCGAGGGTGCGAGCGAGGGGCTCGGCCTCGGCCACGAGTTCCTGGCCCACCTCGAGCGGGCGCGCCTGATCGTCCACGTCGTCGACTGCTCCGAGGACGACGTCGACGAGCGGATCGCGACGATCGACGACGAGCTCGCGGCCTACGGCGCGGGTCTCGACGAGCGTCCGCAGGTGATCGTCCTCAACAAGATCGACCTGCTGCCCGAGCCGCCCCTATGGCAGAGTCGCGATGCCCGCGTCTTGCGTACCTTCGTCCTCTCCTGCGCGACCGGGGCCGGTGTGGAGGAGTTCAAGCGCGCGCTTTTCGAGCTCTGCCCCGCCGAGCCGGCGGCGGCCCCGGCCCCGGGCGGCGAGCTGCCGGAGTTCCTCGTCTACAGGCCGCAGCCCGCGCGTCGGGTGGGGTATCGCATCTACCGCACCGACCGCGGCTTCCGGGTCGTCGGCGAGGCGCCCGACGAGGAGGAGCTCGACGCGGCGCTGAAGGCTGCCGGCGCCCGCAAGGGAGACATGGTCGAGGTCGGCGGGCAGGAGCTCGAACTCGGGTGACGATCGGGCTGCTCGGAGGCGCGTTCGACCCGCCGCACGTCGGCCACGTCGCGCTCGCCCGCGCCGCGATCGAGCGGTTCGAGCTCGAGCGGCTCGTCGTCCTCGTCGTCGCCGGCCCCGGGCACAAGGGAGTCGAGGCGCCTGCCGAGGCACGGCTCGCGCTTGCCGAGGCGGCGTTCGACGGGCTCGCGAAGGTGCTCCTCGACGAGTTTCCGCGCACGGTCGACTCGCTGCGTGCCGGGGCCTGGGAGGATCCGCTTTTCCTCGTCGGTGCCGACCAGTTCGCCGACTTCCTCTCGTGGACGGAGCCGGACGCCGTGCTCGACCTCGCGCGGCTCGGCGTCGCGACCCGTCCCGGCTACCCGCAGGAGAAGCTCGAAACGGTGCTCGCGGGCCTGCGGCGCCCCGAGCGGGTGCTCTTCTTCGACATCGAGCCGACGGCGGTCTCGTCGACCGAAGTGCGAGAGCGCGTGGCCCGCAGCGAGCCGGTCGACGGCCTGGTGCCGCCCGGTGTCGCGGCCCTGATCGCCGAGCTTCGTCTCTACGTCCGTTGACCTCGGCTAGACTGGCCGCACCCGACAGAGGATCCGGACCGCTTCTGAACTCGCTCGAACAAGCCCGTCGCATCGCCGCTCTCGCCCAGGAGAAGCTGGCAACGGACGTCGTGATCCTCGATATGCGGCCCGTCTGCACGTACACCGACTTCTTCGTCATCTGCACGGGCCAGAACCCGCGGCAGACCGACGCGATCTTCGACGAGGTGCACGCGCAGCTGAAGCGCGACGGCCGCCTTCTCCCGAAGTCGGTCGACGGCGCCCGCGAGGGCACCTGGATCGTCGCCGACTACCTGGACGTAGTGCTCCACGTCTTCACGCCGGACGCCCGCGCGTACTACCGGCTCGAGGATCTCTGGGGCGACGTGCCGGCCGAGAAGGTCGAAGCCATCCCGGCCTGAGCCCGTCCCCCACGGCAGCTACCCTTCGCGGTGTTGCCCGAATTGACGACAAACCAGAAGGGCGCGATCGCCGAGGCCGCGATCGTGCATCAGGCGACCAAGCTTGGGGTCGATGTCTACAGACCGGTCGCCGAGGGCGGGCGGTTCGATCTCATCTTCGTCCTGGACGATCGGCTCGTCCGAGTGCAGTGCAAGTGGGCTCCGCGCCGCGGGAACGTTGTCGTCATTCGGTGCTACTCATCGCGTCGTGCGAGAGGAGGGGTCCGTGTCCGCGCCTACACCCCTGAGGAGGTCGACGCCTTCGCCGCGTACTGTCCGGAGGTCGACCGGTGCTATTTCCTGTCCATCGAGCGCGTGTCGGGCCGGAGAAACATCCAGTTGCGGCTCGAACCGTCGCGGAACAACCAGCGCAGCGGAATCCACTGGGCATCAGAGTTCGAATTCGAAGCTACACTTCCGTCGTGCGGGGCCATAGCTCAGCTGGGAGAGCGTCTGGCTGGCAGCCAGAAGGTCGCCGGTTCGAGCCCGGCTGGCTCCACTGATCGGGGGGAGAGGTCCGAGCCCCTCCCCCCGTGAGAGCGTCGTCTAGGGCGCGCCCGCGGCTCCGGCCTTGAGCTGGGCGAACCTCAGCGACATGATCGCCTTGGTGTAGCGCCGCGTAGACGGGCTCATCGAAGCCAGCACCGACGCCACCGTCGGGCCGCTCTGGGCGCTCGGCAGGGCGTACCCGGTGCCGAGGGCGTTGTCCGCGAGCTGCTGGGGTGTCAGCGACATGATCGAGACCGACGACGCCGGAACCGACGCCTTCAGCGCCGAGCTCGAATCTGCCTTCTGCGTGCCTCCGCCGACAGTAAGCGCGAGCACGGCCCCGATCGCAACCGCTGCCAGTACAGCGGCGCCGGCGAGGAGCCGGCGGTGCCGCCGCTGGGCCAGCGGAGCAGTCGTGGTGTGAACGGTCATCGTGTTTCTCCTTTCGGTCTTGCCGGTGGGAGCTCATTCGCTCAACCGGACGGCCGAAGCCGACGCGCTCTTCCCTGGTCACCAGGACGGAGGCGTGAGCTCCGACGGGATAGTCCATGCCTAGCCGAGACAGCAGCCCTCGGCTCCGCTCGATAGCGTGTCGGCGATGCAGCTCTCGACCGGCGCAGAGCTCCGCATCTCGGGCGGCGACGGGCCGCTCGCCGTCGTCTGCATGAACGGAGGACAGGGCGGCGAGGTCGCCGGCACCTGGAGCGCGACGATCGAGTGGCTCGTGACGCGGCTGCAGCCGCGCTTCCCCGCGTTGCGCTTCGCCGAGCTGCGCTACCGCATCAAGTCGTGGCGGCGCCTGCCCTGGTGCATGGAGGACGCCCGGGCCGCGATCGAGGCGACCGGCGGCGAGCGGACGCTTCTGATCGGGTTCTCGATGGGCGGCGCGGTCGCGATCGGGGTCGCCGACGAGCCGGCGGTCGGGACCGTCGTCGGGCTCGCGCCCTGGATTCCCGACCGGCTCGACCTGGGGCCGTTACGCGGCAGGCGCCTCGCCGTGATCCAGGGCGGTCTCGATCGTGCGCTTCCCGGAGTGCCCGGCGTCGCCCCCCGGCACTCGCGCGCCGGCTTCGAGCGCGTCCGCGCCCTCGGCGTCGAGGCCGACTACACGCTGATTCCGGGCGCCGTGCACGGGCTCGCGGTGCGCCCGCTCGGGAGCCGGCTCGTGCCGCTGCCACGAGCCGCGCGCTGGGCCGACCTCGTCGCAGAGGAGCTGGATCGGTTCCGATCGACCGTCTGACGGTCCTCCTCGTCCGCGTCACCGACATCCCGGCGACCGAGGCGCAGGCGCTGCGCAGCCGGGGCGAGGACTATCGCCGCTACCAGCAGGAGACGAGCGTCTTTCGTACCGTGGTTCCCGCGGCGTCCCTCGTGAGAGGGATCCTTTTCCACAGCCTGTTGACAGTGCGCAAGTTTTCCCCAGGCTGCGGCATCTCAGTGGGCACGATGCCCGTCCGCCACAGCGCCCTCTGGGGTAGCCCAAAGACCGGCGAGAAGCGCCTCTGATTCGCCTCTCCCCCCGGCGGGGGTACCTCGACCGTTTCCTCGAGACGCGCCCGTAGCTCCGATCGGGGGGACTCCGCCTGTGGACACCCACGGTAGGTTCAGCGACACGAGGCAGCGGCGTTCGCTTGCCTCGACTGTGGCACGCGGCTTTCGCGTCTGTGGCCGGGTGGAGCGGTCCGGGCCGATCGCCTACACTTCCTCCCTTCATGGCCTGGTGGGAGTTCGTCTTCATGATGTTCGTGCTCAAGATCCCGATCGTCTACCTGTACTTCGTGATCAGGTGGGCGATCAAGGCCGAGCCGGAGCCCGGCGGTGGCACCGCCGGCGACACGGGGTGGAACAACGGCCCGCCGGGATGGTGGCGGCGATCCGGGATGCGGCCCGGTCGCTCCGGCCCGCGCGGCGGCCCGCTGCGCATGCCGCCCCGCGGTCGGCGCGGGGCCCTCGCGCACGGTAGAGTCGACCGGTGAGCAGCGAGTCGATCCCGCGCCGCAGCGGCGCTGCAGACACCGTCGCCGGCTTCCTCGCCGCCTTCTCGATCTTCTTCGCCGCGATCGGCGTCTTCTACAAGCCGCTGCGCCTTATCGTCCCGGCGATCCTCATGGCGCTGATCGCGACGGGGATCGGCGGCCGCAACGCGCGGCTCGCCCGCATCGCGGTGTTCGTCTGCGTGGCGTGCTGGGTGCTCGGGATGACGGTCGCCGTCGTCACGAAGCACTCTCTCTGGTAGCCCGGCTGCTACAACACATGACGTGAGCCGCCCCGGGTCAAACCCCTCTGCCTGCGCGGCAGGCGGCGGCGGAGCCGGGCTCTGCCCGGCGGTAGCCGACGCCGGCGAGGGGCGCGCATGAGCCGACAGGATGTCGACGGCCTCAACGCGGGGTATGCCAGCCTCCTGCTCGAGGAGTACCTCGGGAATCCGGCCGCAGTACCGGCCGAGTGGCGGAGGCTGTTCGAGGGCGGGGACTCCGAGCTCGTCGAGTCGCTTCCCGGGCTCGCCCGGCTGCTCGAGAACGGCGGTGGCAACGGCTCGACCGTCGAGGTGCCTGCGCCCGCCCCGCCCGCCTCGCCGGCGCCGGTCACCGAACCCGACGCGGAGCTCCTCGGCGGCGTTGCGGCGGCGATGGCGCTCGTCAAGGCCTACCGCATGGTCGGCCACCTCGCCGCGCGACTCGACCCGCTCGGCTCCGAGCCGCCCGGCGACCCTGCGCTCGACCCGATGGCGCTGATCCCGAGGCTCACGCCCGACCTGCAGTCGCGGATCCCGGCGTCGGTGCTGCGGATGTACGTCCCCGCCGAGACGCTCGCCGACGCGCTGCCGCTGCTGCAGGAGACATACACGGGCACGATCGCCTACGAGATCGAGCACATCTCCGACCACGAGAAGCGCGTGTGGCTGCGGCAGGCGATCGAGTCGGGCCGCTATCGCACACCGCTCACGCAGGACGAGCGGCGCGACCTGCTCCGGCGTCTCTCCGAGGTCGAGGGGATGGAGGCCTATCTGCGCCGGTCGTTCCTCGGCCAGAAGCAGTTCTCGCTCGAAGGGCTCGACGTGATGATCCCGATGCTCGACGAGTCGGTCGAGCTCGCCGCGCAGGATGGAGCCCACGAGGTCGTGATCGGGATGGCGCACCGCGGCCGGCTCAACGTGCTCGCTCACACCGTCGGCCGCCCGTACGAGACGATCCTGCGCGAGTTCGAGGGCGAGCGCGCGCTCGAAGCCGTCGCGGCCGATCCCGAGGGCGGCAGCGGGGACGTCAAGTACCACCTCGGCGCCCGGGCGCAGCGGGCGACCCGGGCCGGCGAGATCGCGGTCACGCTCGCCGCGAACCCGAGCCACCTCGAGGCTGCCGACCCGGTCGTCGAGGGAACCGCGCGCGCGGTGCAGACGGACCGCGCAGGCGGCGCCGGGCTCCACGACCCGAGCGTCGCTATGCCGGTGCTGATCCACGGCGATGCGTCGTTCGCCGGCCAGGGCGTCGTTGCGGAGACACTCAACCTGAGCGCTCTCGCTGCCTACTCGACCGGCGGCACGCTGCACCTGATCGCGAACAACCAGGTCGGCTTCACGACCGATCCGACCCAGGGCCGCTCGACGCGCTACTCGAGCGACCTCGCGAAGGGCTACGACATCCCGATCGTCCACGTCAACGCCGACGACCCAGAGGCCGCGATCTCGGCGATCCGGCTCGCGATGGCGTTCCGGCGCCGCTTCCACCACGACGTCGTGGTCGACCTCGTCGGCTACCGGCGCTTCGGGCACAACGAGCAGGACGAGGCCGCGTACACGCAGCCGCTGATGGTCGAGGCGATCAACGGACACGAGACCGTCCGGGCGCTGTACGCGGCGCGTCTCGTCGCGGAGGGTGTCGTCACACCGACAGCGGTCGAGGAGCTCGAGGCCGAGGTGGTCGCCTCGATGAAGGCGGCGCACGACGCGTTGCGCGCCTCGTTCGGCACCGGTCGCGCCGAGCACGAGGAGCGGCTGCCTGACTCATCGACGGGCGCGCCCACGACGGCCGTGCCCGCGGAGCGCCTGCGCGAGCTGAACGCCGAGCTGCTGCGGGTGCCTGAGGGCTTCATCGTCCATCCGAAGCTCGCGCGGCAGCTCGAGCGGCGCGTCGAGGCGCTCGACGAAGGGGGAATCGAGTGGGGCCAGGCAGAGGCGCTCGCGTACGGCTCGCTCCTGGGCGAGGGGATCCCGATCCGGCTCACGGGCCAGGACACCGAGCGCGGCACCTTCTCGCACCGCCACCTCGTCCTCCACGACCTGCACACCGGCGCCCCCCACGTGCCGATGCAGCACCTCGAGGGTGCCGCTGCTGCGTTCGAGATCTCGAACTCGCCTCTCTCCGAGTTCGCCTGCCTCGGCTTCGAGTACGGCTACTCGGTCGCCGCGCCGGAGTCGCTCGTGCTCTGGGAGGCGCAGTTCGGCGACTTCATCAACGGCGCCCAGATCGTGATCGACCAGTTCGTCGTCTCGGGCCTCTCGAAGTGGCGCCAGAGCTCCCGGCTCACTGTGCTGCTCCCGCACGGGTACGAGGGGAACGGGCCAGAGCACTCGAGCGCGCGCCTCGAGCGCTTCCTCCAGCTCGCGGCGCAGGAGAACATCCGGATCGCGAACCCGACCACGGCGGCGCAGCACTTCCACCTGCTCCGCAGGCAGGCGCTCGTCGCGAGCGCGCGGCCGCTGATCGTGATGACGCCGAAGGGCCTCCTGCGGCTCAAGGCGGCCTCGTCGACCCTCGCGGACCTCGCCGAAGGACGTTTCTCGCCGCTCCTCGACGACCCCACCGCCGATCACGAGACGGTGCGGCGGCTTGTGCTCTGCTCGGGGAAGGTCTACTACGACCTCGTCGGCAGCGAGCGCTATGCGGACGCCGGACGGATCGCGATCGCCCGGCTCGAGCAGCTGTATCCGTTCCCGGTCGAGGCCGCGGCGGAGCTGACGGCGCGCTATCCGAATCTCGTGGAGGTCGTCTGGGTGCAGGAGGAGCCGCAGAACATGGGCCCGTGGCGCGCGATCCGGCACCGGCTCGAGGAGGCGAAGCCCGACGGCGTGCCACTGCGCTTCGTCGGCCGGCCGTGGCGTGCGAGCCCGAGCGAGGGCTATCCGACCGCACACCAGCGCGAGCAGGATCGCATCGTGCGCGAAGCGCTCGCGCCCGTGTGAGACGAACTCGTTTCCGAACGAAGCGCTGTGCCGTCATTCTGAAACGAGTTCTGAAGGTTCCCCTCATGGAATAGGCGTTTGCGGCCGATCAAGTCCCTAGATCGAGGGATGTCAGTGACAGAAAAATGCGGCATGACGAAGGCCTGACGATGGGCAGTTTCCGGCTCAAGCTCGTGGGCTACTTCCTGTTGCTCGCGCTGATCCCGCTGGCGGGCTTCTTCTTCGGCTTCCGCCAGGTCGCCGAGCGCAGCGAGACGCACCTCGTCGACGCCAGGATGCAGGCCGGTCTGCGCGCCTCGAGCGCGGCGCTCCAGGAGCAAATCGCGACGGCGACCCGACCCGCCACGGAGCTGGCCGGGCAGGTCCCGTTCGTGCAGGCGGTTGCGGCGCAGGATCGTGAGAGGCTCGCGCGCGTCCTGCGCGAGCAGCCTGACCTGCGCGTCGTGGGCCCGGGCGGCTTTCGCGTCGGCGCGACGCAGTCGCTCGCGATCGAGCGGGAGGTTCCGGTGATCGGCCCCGGCGCCATCCTCGTCGGCACGGTGATCGCCTCGGTCAGGCTCGACTCGGCTCTCGCGGCGCGCCTGCGGGCGCGATCGGGGCTCGAGCCGGACGATGCGATCGCGATCCTCGACCACGGCCGGGTCGTGGCCGGGGCCCCGAGCCTCCCTGCGGGGAGCGTGGGCACCCCGGCCGGGCTGTCGCGGAGCGTGAAGCTCGGCGGGAGCCGGTTCCGCGTCGTTGCCGGCAACGGGCTCCAGGAGCGGCCCGGGATCGCGCTCGCCGCGCTCACCCCGCAGGCCCGCATCGACGCCGCCAACGCCGCACGGGAGCGCGCGCTGCTGCTCGCCGTGCTCCTGTCGCTCGTGGCGATCGGGGTCGTCGCGTTCCTCCAGGGGCGCTCGATCGTGCGCACAGTCGGCGGACTCGTCGTGGGCGCGAACGAGCTCGCGCGCGGCAACCTGAAGAGCCGCGTCGAGGTGAAGGGACGCGACGAGCTCGCCGTCCTAGGCCACAGCTTCAACACGATGGCGGAGGAGCTCGAGAGCCGCCTCGAAGAGCTCGAGGCCGAGCGCGCGCGCCTGCGCGAGGCGTTCTCACGCGTCGGCGCCGCCCTCGCCGCGACGCACGACGCGAACCAGCTGATGCGCGTCGTGGTCGAGACCGTCGTCGACGCGACGGGTGCCGACGGTGCCGTTCTCCTCGGGCGAACGGGCAACGTGATCGAGGCGGGCGATCCGACCGCCGGTGACGACACCTTCGAGCTCCCGCTCGCGGCCTCCGGCACGCACAGCTTCGGCACGCTCGTCCTCTACGGCTCGAGCTTCGACGACGAGAGCAAGGAGACGGCGCGCTCGCTCGCGGCCCAGGCGGCGGTCGCGCTCGAGAACGCCCGCCTGCACGGCGTCGTCGAGCGGCAGGCACTCGTGGACGGCCTGACCGGCCTCGCCAACCGGCGCCACTGCGAGGAGGAGCTCGAGGCGGAGCTCCTGCGCGCCGAGCGTCTCGGCGGGGCGACGGCGCTCGTCTTCGCCGACCTGGACGACTTCAAGGCCGTGAACGACCTCCACGGCCATCCCGCCGGGGACGCCGTCATCTGCGCGTTCGCCGAGCTGCTGCGCGAGAGCGTGCGCGAGATCGACACCCCCGGGCGCTTCGGCGGCGAGGAGTTCGTGCTGCTTCTCCCGGGCACCGATGCAGCCGGTGCGGCAAGCGTCGCCGAACGGGTCCGGGTCGCCATCGCCGAGCGCGTGATCGTCACCCCGGGCGGCGCGGCGATCCGCATCACGGCGAGCTTCGGCGTCGCGACGGCGCCTCCGCTCGCGAGGGGCGAGGAGCTGATCTCCGCCGCCGACAGGGCACTCTACGATGCGAAGCGCGCGGGCAAGAACCGGGTCGGGACAGCGCAGCTGCCGCTGACACATCCGTAAACACTGCTAACCTCTTGCACACAATTCCGTTTGAAGCGGTAGAGTCCGCCTGTCCCCGTACGCCCCCGAGCCGGAGGTACCGATGCCGGTTGAGACACCGAACATCTTTGCCCAGGTAATCCAGGATCATCTCGATCTGAAACGTCGCAATGCGGAGCTCGAGCGGAACATGCCGCTGAGCAAGTACCAGCCCGAGGATCCGTTCGACAACCACCCACTCTTCAAGACCGAGGAGCAGGCGCGTCTCGAGGAGACGCTGGACGGGGTCGAGTCCCCGTTCGAGGCCGAAGAAGCCGCCGAGCCCGCCCTCGCCGCGTGGCCCACCGAAGAGACCGCAGAGCAGGCGCTTCCCGAGCTCGAAGAGAGCCTCTGGAGCCGCTCGCGGGACTTCGACTGGGGTGACTGAAGAGCCTCTGACCGAATGACCACGCGCCGGTGGGCGCGATGGATCCGTGCAGCCGCAAGGACGCAGGGAGTGCCGATGGCAGCGCCGTGGACGCGCTGCGCCCCGGCCTCGTAAGAGGGGCCGCCACATCAGCCGCCTGTTTCCCTCCGATGGGGGATTCCAGCGTGCTGTCTCGTGGCGAATCTGTGACGGCAATCTCGCGGAAGGGACTCGTGCGGCCGAACCTTTGTCTTCGCTCCGGCGCCCCAGCCGGGGAATCTTCTCTGTGGATCGCGCTCTGAACGCGCGCGCCGGCGACGTGTCGGCCCAGACCGTCCATCTCGTCCCGCCGTACACGACGGCCGATCCTGCTCGCCTCGACGGGCTCGTCGAGTCGTACCGGCGCCTGGCGGACGTCTACCACGACATCCTGGCCGAGCAGGGCCTCGACGCGCTGCTCGAGCGGATCGCGGACACGCTCGAGGATCTGATCCCGCACGATTCGCTCACGATCTACTCGGCCGACGAGCCGCGGCGGCTGCTCCTGCCGGCGCTCTCGCGCGACCCTTGGGCCGAGAAGCTGCTCGGGCACACGCTGCACTTCGGCGAGGGAATCACGGGCTGGGCCGCGGAGCATCGTGAGGCGGTGCTCGTCAACCAGGCGCATCTCGACCCGCGGGTGAAGGTCGTGCCGGGCACGCCGGTGGACGAGCCCGAGGCGATGCTCTCGATCCCGCTCGTCGCCCGAGCCCACCTGAAGGGCGCGTTGAACCTGTACCGGCAGGGCGATGCGACCTTCAACGACGAGGAATTCGAGCTCGCCAAGCGCTTCGGGGACGCGGCCGCGCTCGCCCTCGACAACGCGCACGTGCGCGCGCGGCTCGAGCATCAGGCGCAGACAGACTCGCTCACCGGCCTCTACAACCATCGCTACTTCCACGAGCGGCTGCGCTCCGAGTTGCGCCGTGCCAGCCGCGTTCACGACGCAGTCTCGGTGCTGATGCTCGACATCGACGACTTCAAGCGCGTCAACGACGTGCACGGGCACGGCGCCGGCGACGAGGTGCTCTGTGCCCTCGCGAGCGAGCTGTCGCAGACCGTGCGCGGCTCCGACGTCGTCTGTCGGCTCGGCGGCGAGGAGTTCGCGGTGATCCTCCCCTCGTGCGACGAGGCCGCGGCGCTGGGTCTCGCCAACCGTCTCACCGAGCTCCTCGAGGAGATCGATCTCGATCCGGCCGGGAAGGTGACGGTCTCGATCGGGATCGCGCAGGGGCCGAAGCACGCGATGAACCCGCGCGAGCTGATCGCCTGCGCCGAGGCGGCGATGATGACGGCGAAGGCGCGGGGCAAGAACCAGATCGTGTTCTTCGAGGACGATTCGCTCGAGCGACCCGAGTCCACCGAGGAGGGCGCGCGCACCGTGCGCTCGATCGCGCACATGAAGATGCTCCAGAGCCTGAGCGGCAAGCTCAACCGCCTCAACGACGTGCGCCAGATCGGGCTCACGATCGCGAACGAGCTGCGCTCGCTGATCGATTACCACAACTGCCGCGTGTTCGTGGTGGACGGCGAGGACGTGATTCCCGTCGCCTTCCGCGGCGAGCTCGCGGGCCAGGAGACGACCACGCTCGAGGTGCTCGCGTGCAAGCTCGGCGACGGCGTCACCGGCCGGGTCGCGCAGACGGGCGAGTCGGTCCGGCTCGGCGACGCCGCCCGCTGCGACTTCGCGGCCTTCATCCCGGGCACCGACCCGATCGACGAGTCGTTCCTCGCGGTGCCGCTCCTGTACGGCTCCCGCGTGATCGGCGTCGTCGCGTTGTCGAAGCTCGGGCTCGAGCAGTTCGACGAGGACGACGAGCGCCTGCTCGAGGTGCTGGCAGGCCACGCGTCCGTCGCACTCGAGAACGCCCGCCTCTACGAGGCGGAGCGCCGCGAGGCCCAGAGCGCGCGCGCACTCCTCGAGTTCAGCCGCGAGCTCTCCGCGGCTGCCGGAATGGACGAGATCCTCGGCCTCGTCGTTGCGCGGACTGCAGAGATCCTCTCTTCGCCGCAGGTCTCGGTCTGGCTGCAGGAGGTCGACAGCGGAGACCTGATCGCGTGCGCGCTGCACGGGTACGACCAGGAGCTGACGGACAGGACGTTCGGCGCTCGCTACCCCGCCGAGCTGGCCGAAGGGCTCGCCGAGATGTCCGAGCCGGTGATCCTGCTCGAGCGCGAGCTCGTTGTGATGGGGGAGCTGCCCGAAGGGCTCCGCCACGACTTCGCGATCGCCCCGCTGCAGGTCGACGGCGGCCGCCACGGCTGCATCGCGGCCGCGAGGCCCGACACGGGGATCGAGTTCGGCGACCGCGAGCTCCGGCTCCTGGCAGGCCTCGCCTACCAGGCATCGCTCGCGATCACGAACGCAGGCAACTTCGACAGCCTCGAGGCCACGTTCCTCTCCACTGTCGAGGCGCTGGCGAACGCGCTCGAGGCAAACGACGAGTACACCTCGTCGCACGCCCGCTGGATCACCGACCTGGCGCTGCGGGTCGGCAGCGAGCTCGGCCTCGACGGGCAGTCGCTGAAGCGGCTCGAGCTGGGCGCTCTCTTTCACGACATCGGCAAGCTCGGGATTCCCGCCTCGATCCTCTCCAAGCCGGGGCGCCTCACCGCCGAGGAGCGCGCGATCGTGCAGATGCACCCGGAGCTCGGCGAGCGGATCATTGCGCCCATCGACCGCCTCCAGCAGGTACGGCCGATCGTGCGTTCCTGCCACGAGCACTATGACGGCAGCGGCTACCCCGACAAGAAGGTGGCCGAGGAGATCCCGCTCGAGTCGAGGATCATCCTCGTCTGCGACGCCTACCACGCGATGACCACCGACCGCCCGTACCGCAAGCGGCTCTCCGCCAACGAGGCGTTCCGCCGGCTCGAGGCGGCAGCAGGGACGCAGTTCGATCCCGACGTCGTCGAGGCCTGCCTGCGGATCCTGAAGCACGAGCCGCAGGCCGCATAACGCGAGCGCCGTCCGCCGCGGGTGACCGTTATGGTTCCCGCCGTGGGAGAGGACCTGCTCGAGCGCTACGCGCGGCTCGCCGTCGAGGTGGGCGTCAATCTCCAACCGGGCCAGTCGCTCGAGGTGAACGGGCTCGTCGAGCACGCACCGCTCGTTCGCGCGATCGCGCGCGCGGGGTACGCGGCCGGCGCCGGCTACGTGGACGCGCGCTACGTCGACGAGCACGTCAAGCACGCGCTCGTCGCGTCGGGCCCCGACGAGGCGCTCGACTTCACTCCGCACTGGCTCCTGACGCGTCTCGAGGCGACGGGTGCCGGGCAGGGAGCTCGCATCACCGTGACCGGCGACCCCGAGCCCGAGCTCTTCGCCGATCTCGACGGCCGCAGGGTCGGTGCCGCCCGGATGACCGAGCTCGTCCAGGCCTCGCTGCGCCTCGTCACGGAGCGGCGCGTCGCGTGGTCGATCATCGCCTGCCCGACCGAGGGTTGGGCGCAATCGATCTTCGGCGAGCCCGACGTCGAACGGCTCTGGGAGGCGGTCGCCCGCTCGGTGCGGCTCGACGAAGCCGATCCGGTCGCCGCCTGGACAGAGCACGCCGCCCGCCTCACCGCGCGGGCCGCAGCGCTCAACGAGAGCCGCTTCGACGCGATCAGGTTCCGCGGCCCCGGCACGGACCTCACCGTGGGTCTGCTCGAGCGCTCGCGCTGGGGAGCCGCGGCGACCGAGACCGTGTGGGGCCAGCGCCACGTCCCGAACATGCCCACGGAAGAGGTCTTCACGACCCCACACAAGCTCCGCACGGAGGGGCACGTCCGTGCGACGCGCCCGCTCGTGCTGCAGGGCGCGATCGTCCGCGATCTCGAGGTCACGTTCGCAGGCGGCCGCATCGCGAACGTCACGGCCTCGACCGGGGCGGACGTCGTGCGCGCCCAGCTCGACTCCGACCCGAACGCGCCCTTCCTCGGGGAGCTCGCTCTCGTGGACGGCACCTCGCGCGTCGGCCAGACGGGGATCACGTTCATGAACACGCTCTTCGACGAGAACGCGACCTGCCACATCGCCTACGGCCAGGGCTTCCCGGAATGCGTCGAGGGAGCCGAGGGGCTCGATGCCGCCGCGCTGGAGACGCTCGGGATCAACGACGCGAACGTGCACACGGACTTCATGATCGGTGGCCCCGAGGTGGACGTGGACGGGCTGACGGCCGCCGGCGAGGCGGTGCCGCTGCTCCGCGGCGACGTGTGGCAGCTGGGCTGATCTCCCTGCGGCCGCTCGAGCCGGCGGACGCACCGGCGCTGCTCGAGCTCAGGGTGCGCAACCGTGCGTTCCTCGAGGCGTGGGAGCCCGTGCGCGACGAGTTCTGGTACACGCTCGAGGCGCAGCGCGCCGACATCGCCGCGGGAATCGAGGGCGCGCGCGCCGACCGCCGCTACGCGCTCGGCATCTTCGCCCCGGAGCTCGTGGGACGCGTCGCGCTGAACGAGGTCGTGCGCGGCGTGTTCGGCAACGCCTACCTCGGTTACTTCGTCGACGAGGCGGTGAACGGCCGCGGGTACGCGACCGAGGCGGTGCGGCGGACGGTCCGGTTCGCGTTCGACGAGCTGCGCCTGCACCGGGTGCAGGCGGCGGTCGTCCCCAGGAACGCCGGCTCGGTCCGGGTGCTCGAGAAGGCGGGCTTTCGTGAGGAGGGCTACGCCGAGCGGTACCTCTGCATCAACGGCGCCTGGGAGGACCACCGCATCTTCGCGATCACGCGCGAAGAGGTTTCGTATCGGTCCGAACCAGCCACGTCCGGGATCTGACCCTTGAGACCTCCACACCGCGGCGGCTAGAGCCGTCGCGTCCGATATGGACACCCCCGGGGTCAGACCCAGGAACTCTTGCGTGGCGATCTGTCCACAGTCTGGACGATCTGGGGCTTGGCCGTTCCGGAATCGCGTACGCGAAACCGCCGCAACGGCGCGGTTCCATGCGAGCCACGCCACCTTCGGACACGCCTGGGGTCTGACCCCTTCGACTGAGCCCTTCGGGAACCGGTCATGTCCGTTTCGTCGCCCCTAGGCGATTCCGCGATCCGGGTCGGCGAGCGCCTGCGCCAGCCGCCGGAACGGGCCGTCTTCCGCCAGCAGCTCGCCTTCCGTCCCGCGTTGCAGGATCCGCCCGTGCTCGACGACGACGATCTCGTCGGCGCGGCGGACGGTCGCGAGGCGGTGCGCGATGATCACCGAGGTGCGTCCGTGCAGGAGCCGGTCGAGTGCGCGCTCGATCAGGATCTCGGTCGGCCGGTCGATGTTCGAGGTCGCCTCGTCGAGGATCAGGATGCGCGGGTCGGCGAGCAGGGCGCGCGCGATCGAG
This sequence comes from uncultured Actinomycetes bacterium, assembly GCA_963724805.1. Lineage (GTDB taxonomy): Bacteria > Actinomycetota > Thermoleophilia > Gaiellales > Gaiellaceae > CAVQZA01. Next base: position 371,386 of record CAVRWA010000012.1, on the reverse strand, counting down.
ATCAGCTGGCGCTCCCCGGCCGAGAGCCCGGCGCCTCCCTCGCGCACGTGATGGTCGAGGCCGCCCTCGAAGCGCGCCACGACGCGGTCGACGCCGATCGCAGCGGCGGTGCGCTCGACGTCCTCGTCGCTCGCCTCGGGCCTCGCGAAGCGGATGTTGTCGGCGATCGTGCCTGCGAAGAGAAACGGGTCCTGGAGCACGACCCCGAGCTGGCGGCGGTACGCGCGGAGCTTGACCGTGCGCAGGTCGATCCCGTCTACCAGCACCGCGCCCTCGTCGGGGTCGTAGAAGCGCGCGATCAGCTTCGCGAGCGTCGACTTGCCGCCGCCGGACTCGCCGACGAGCGCGAGGCAGCCGCCCGGCGGCACGAGGAGGTCGATCCCGTGCAGCACCGGCTCGTCGCCGTAGGCGAAGGTCACGTGGTCGATCTCGAGGCGGCCGTCGATCCGGGGCAGCTCGCGGGCGCCGTCCTCGTCGTGGATCTCGGGCTCGGTGTCGAGCACCGAGGTGATCTTCTCCATCGCCGCACCGGCCGACTGCACCTGCCCGTACAGGTCGGAGAGCTCCTGGAGCGGCTGGAAGACGAGCGCGAGCAGGCCGATCGCGGCGATCAGCGTGCCGATCTCGAGCGTGCCGTGCTCGTACGCCCACGCGCCGAAGCCGAGCACGGCGACGCTCGCGATCGCGCCGAGGAACTCGATCGCCGGGAAGAAGAACGAGTTGAGCTGCTGCGCGTACGTGTTGGCGGCGAGGTTCTGTCCGTTGAGGTCGTCGAACTCGTCGCGGAAGTAGCCCTCGCGGTTGTAGGCCTGGATCACGGCCATCCCCGCGACCGACTCGGCGAGCTGCGCCGTGACAGCCGCGATCCGCTCGCGCACGCGCAGGAACGCGAAGTGCGACTTCACCTGGAACCACCGCGTGAGCACGAGCGTGGGCGGCAGGATCACGAGCGCGACGAGGCCGAGCCGCCAGTCGAGGATGAAGAGCCCGATCACCGCGCCGAGCAGCGTGAGGCTGTTCGTGACGAGGGTCGTCAGGCCCTGCGAGAGCACGTCCGAGACGGCGTCGATGTCGGAGGTGAGCCGCGCGATGATCCAGCCCGCCTTCTGCTCGCTGAAGTAGCGCAGCGAGAGCGAGGTGAGGTGGCCGAACAGGTCGCGGCGGACGTCGAGCACGATTCCCTGGCCGACCCGGGCGAGGCCGCGGGTCAGGTAGGAGCCGAGCGCCCAGGCCGTCGCGTTGACCCCGATGTAGGCGATCACGACCAGGGTCAGGCGTGTCACGTCGTCCTTCTCGATCCCGTTGTTGACGGCGTCGCCGACGAGCAGCCAGCCGCTGACCTGGCAGGCGGCCGAGACTGCCGCCGCGCCCATCAGCACCCAGACACGCCGGTGCCGGCCCTCGAGGTAGCGGCTCAGGCGCGTGAGCCCGATGCGGGGCTTATGCCGCAACGACTTCGTCTCCGAACAGGCGTGTGAACTGGCCGCCGGCGCCGATCAGGTCCCGTGGCGCGCCGGCCTCGACGATCCGGCCGCCGTCGAGCACGACGGCCCGGTCGGCCAGCTCGACGGTCGAGAGCCGCTGCGTGGCGACGAGCACCGTCCGGCCCTCGAGCGCCGGCCGCAGGCCGCGGGTGATCGTCCTCTCCGTATGGGTATCCACGGCGGACAGCGGATCATCGAGGACGAGCACCCGTGCGTTCGCGATCAGCGCCCGCGCGAGCGCGACCCGCTGGCGCTGCCCGCCGGAGAGGTTCACGCCGCGCTCGCCGATCAGGGTGTCGTAGCCGTGGGGGAGGTCGTCCACGAACGCCGTCACGCCTGCCGCCTCGCACGCGGCGAGCACGTCGTCCCACGCGGCGTCGGGCCGTGAGGCGAGGAGGTTGTCGCGGAGGAGCGCCGAGAAGAGGACGGGCCGCTGGGTGACGACGGCGACCGAGCGCCGCAGCTCCTCGAGGGTGACGTCGCGCGTGTCGACACCCCCGACGAGCACCCGCCCGGAGGTCGCGTCGTAGAAGCGCGGCAGCAGGTTCAGCAGCGTCGTCTTGCCCGAGCCGGTGGGGCCGCAGACGGCGACGATCTCGCCCGCCTCGACGTGGAGGCTCGCTCCGCTCAACACCTCCTTGCCCGTCAGGTACGAGAACCGGACGTCCTCGTAGTGCACCTCGAGCGGCCCGGCGGGCAGCGTCCGGGGAGCCTCCGGCTCGGGCAGCGGGGCGATCCCTTCGAGCCACGCGAAGCTGCGCCCGGCCGAGGCGATCGCGCGCTGGCCGAGGTTGACGATCCAGCCGAGCGCCTCGAGCGGCCAGGCGAGCTGGAGGAGCAGCGTGTTGAAGAGCACGAACTGGCCGATCGTGAGCGTGCCGTCGATCACCTCGCGCCCGCCGACGTACAGCACGGCCGCGACCGCGAGCGTCGGCAGGAAGATCAGGCTCGGCAGGAACTTGGCCTCGACGAACGCCTGCTGCAGCGACGTGTCTCGCAGCGCGACGGCGCGAGTGGTGAAGCGCTCCTCCACGTCGTCCTCACGCCCGAACGCCTGCACCATCTGGATCCCGACGACGGCCTCGTCGGAGGCCTCCGTCACGTCGCCCTTCCGCTCCTGCACGCGGCGGGAGATCGGCATCACGACGTGCGCGAACAGCCACGCGAGCCAGGCGATCAGCGGCATCGCCAGGAAGCTGATCAGCGCGAGCTGCCAGTTCACGACGAGGAGCACGATCGCGACGCCGACGATCATCAGCATGCTCTGGACTCCCTGCACCATCCCCCAGCCGATGAAGTACCGCACCGGGTAGAGGTCGTTGGTGGCGCGAGAGACCACCTGACCGGTCGCATGCTGGTCGTAGAAGGCGCGCGGGTAGCGGAGGTAGGCGCCGTACAGCAGCTCCCGCAGGCGCGCCTCGGTGCGGATGCCGACGCGGGCGGTCGCGTACCGCCGCGTGTAGTTCGTGAACAGCCGCAACGCGGCCAGGATCAGGATCGCGCCGAGATAGGGGATCAGGGCGCCGGTCTTCTTCGGCACGATCGCGTTGTCGATCGCGCGCGAGACGAGGATCGGGATCGTGAGCGCGAGGACCGTCGTCGCGAGAGCGCAGACGAGCCCGATCGCGACGAGCCTCCACTGCTCGTGCCAGAGGCGGAGCAGTCGCCGGACGGTGGGGAAGAGGTCGAGATCGGGAGGGTCGACGGGGTTCGCGCGCGGGAGGCCGGCCGCGTCGGGCTGGCTCACCGGCCGGGCGCCCGCCGTTTGCGGCGACTCTCGGCAAAGGTCTCGAAGCCCTCGCTGAAGCCGACGAACCCGGGGTCTGGCAGCGCGCCCTCGACCTCGAGCTCCCGCGCTCGCCGGGCGAGCTCCTTCGCGCGGAGGTCGAGAGTGCGGGCTCGTGCCTCGAGCGCTTCGAGTGCGGCGCGCTCGGCGTCGGCGAGGTCACGTGCCCGCTGTGCGAGCTCCTCCTCCGCCGCTCCGGTCGCGGGAGGTCCTCCCTCCAGCTCGAGCTCGCGCTCTCGCTCGGCGATCCTGCGGGCACGCTCCCGCAACTCCTCCTTCAGCGGCTCGAGCTCCGCGAGCGCTCGCTCCCGTGCGCGCTCGAACTCGACCGCGACGGCACGCGCGTCGGGGTCCCAGCCGCCCACCGGAATGTCTGTGCGTGGCTCGTTCACACTTTGAGCATAGAGGAGGAGAACCCGCTCACTGGGTCCCGTTTGCGAGCTCGTCCCGCTCGACGCGGATCACCGCCCAGCCGACGCCGCGCTCGGGAGCGCGCGGCCTGTCGACCGGCTCGACCTCGAGCCGGTCGAGGTCGTGTGGGACGAGGATCGGCGTGAAGGCTGCCGCGGCCTCGCGCATGATCTGGCCGCGCTCGTACCGGTCGGGGAGATGCGTCAGTGCGAGAGCGCCGACTCCTGCCTCCGCGGCGAGCTCGGCGGCCTCGAGCGCGGTGGAGTGGCCGCTCTGGTGTGCCTTCGCGCGGTCGCGGGTGATGAACGTCGCCTCGTGGACGAGCAGGTCGGCGCCGCGTGCCGCCTTCGCGATCCCGGACACGGGACGCGTGTCGCCGCTCAGCACGACCCGTCGGCCGTGCGCGCCCGTCTCCGCGATCTCCCATCCGACCGACGGGATCGCGTGCTCGGTCGCGATCGCCGTGAACCGGAAGCCGGGCAGCTCGATCGCGTCGCCCGGCTCGATCGGATGCAGGTGGGCAAGGAGGCGGGTACGCGAGGCCGCCTTGACCGCGCGCCAGACGCCTCGCGGCGGCGCGGGGCCGTAGACCGGAAGCGACTCGGCCCGCTTGCGCGTCTCGGTCCGCCGTAGGAGCGTCGGCAGCCCTGAGACGTGGTCCGGGTGCCAGTGGGTGAGGACGACCGCGGTCAGCTCGGTGAGCTCACTCGGGCTGAGCGAGAGCTGGCGCGCGGCGTTCGTGCCGCAGTCCACCAGCATGCGGCTCTCGCCGGCGCGGACGAGCTGCGCTGAGGTGTTCGAGCTCCGCGAGAGCGATGCCGCGGCGGTGCCGAGGAAGGTGATACCGAGCTCCGGGGAGGGCGCCATCGCGCCCTGAACTGTACGCCTCGCCGGGATCCTGATCAGTGCGCTCGCAGGCCTCTACCCGGCGGTGCGCGCGGCGCGCATGTCGCCGACCGAAGCGCTCCGGACTGTCCAGCTCGAGGCGGCGAGCGGCCCGCGGATCGTCAGCACGCTATGGCTCTGGGTGTAGCCGAAAGACTGGTTGAGCCGCAGGATCGGCTCGTTCCGGGTGTCGTTACGCGTCTCGCGGCGTTCGTAGGCGGCGTCTTTCGCCCATGCGATCTCCGTGGCCTTCAGTGCCCTCGCCAGCCCGCGCCTGCGCCAGGTGCGCCTGACGCTCGTCCCCATGTGCACGGCGAGGCTCTCGTCCCTCAGGTCGAGGGTCGCCGAGCCGATCGCCTCGGTCGGGGTCGTCGCGACGAACACCGCCTCCGCGTGCCTCAGGGCCCAGGCGAACTCGCTCCTCCGCCAGGCCTCGAACGGAGGAAGCTCGATCGCTCGGCGCCGGGAACGTCAGGCTCGGCTTCCAGGGCGAGGTCGTACACCCCGCGGAGGAGCTCGGGGCGCTCCGCGAGCGTCGTCAGCTCGACCCCTGGGGGCGGCTCCGCCGTCGGCGCCGCCGCGGACTCGAGGTCCAGAGCAAGCCGCATCTCCTCGCCAACCCGAGGCAACTGCGCTTGCTCGCCGAGGTCGATCGACGACCGCCCCATGGACCAGGATCGCCCGGTGCAGCGCGGCCCAGCGGGGGAGATCTGCGGGCTCGACCGTGGAGATCGAGCTGCCATCAGGGCGCCCGCAGCGAGTCGATCCACTCCGCGAACAGCGGATCGACGATCGCGTACTTCCGGTCTGCGAGCTCTACCTCGGCGGTCGCCGCGAGCCGCTGCACCGCGTTGTGGATCGTCGTCTTCTCCACCTCGAGCTGCCTGAGCACCGCGGCCCGCAGCGGCGATCCTTCTCCCGCGAGCACGGCCCTGAGCGCCTTCTGCTCGGAGGTCCCGAAGCTTCGCCAGTGGGCGTCGAACTCCGGCTCGAGCTCGGCGAGCGCCGTCGCGTGCGCCCGCTGCCAGTGCTCGAAGGTCGCCGTCTCGCCTTCGGGCACCTCCTCCCAGAGCCGGTGGGCGAGGTAGATCGCCCGCTGCGGGTGCCCCTTCGCCGTCTGGAGGAGCGGGTTCAGGCCCTCGCCGGCGGCGCGGTTCGTCCCCTTGAAGCGCTCGCTAACGTACTCGGCGATGTCCTCGTCCCGAAGCGAGTGGAGGCGCATCGGCGCCGCGGAGCCGTACAGGGGCCGCGCCTTGTCCTCGAAGAGCTGCCGCATCATCCCGGGCTCGGAGCCGGAGAAGATGTACGAGGCGACCTCGCCCTGGTGCTGGATGTGGCTCCGCAGGAGGGCGTCCATGCTGCCGATCTTCACGATGTCCTGGAACTCGTCGAAGACGATCAGCGCCCGATGCCCGCCCTCGCCAAGCTTCAGGGGAAGGTCGAGGAGCGAGTGGAGCGCTGGGAGCGGGTCGACCCGCGGGTCGAGCTGGAGCTTCGCGCTGATCCCGAAGGCGCCGAGCGAGAGGCCGAGCCCAGTGCTCTGGAGGAACTGGTCGACGCGCGCCCGGATCGCTCCCTTCAGCTCCTTCGCGTAGGCGCGTTCGATCCGCACGGCGATGTCGGCGATCGAGAGCACGCCGTAGAGGTCGACCATGATCGGGATCAGCCCCTCCTCGCGCTCACCGTCGCGCAGCACCCGGCCGAGCAGGCTCGTCTTGCCGAACTTGCGCGGCGCGTAGAGCCGGACGTAGTGGCCGCCGACCGCCCACCGGAGCAGCCTCGCGGTCTCCTCGTCGCGGTCGATGATCTCGTCCGGAGCGATCGGACGCGAGTAGACGAACGGGTTGCTGTCGGTGATCACCGGGAACGGGAGCGTACCATTCGGTTCCAATTCCTGGGACTTCTTAGTTCGTCAAGATCGTACTTAGAAGTCCCAGAGTCAGGAACCCAACGTCGGCAGGTACGCTGCCGTCCATGCCTGACGGTCGTGTCGAGGGGATCTTCGTTGCCGCGGAGTCCGGCGAGCTCCCTCGGCCGGTCGGCCGTATCCGTGCGCTCGCGGGCAAGGGCCTCGAGGGCAACCGCTACTTCTGGGCCGAAGGCGAGGCGCCGGCCGGCGGGGCGCTGACGCTCATCGCCGCCGAGGCACTCGCAGAGTCGGGTCTCGAGATCACGGCCGCGGAGACGCGCCGCAACGTGCTCACCAGCGGGATCGACGTGAACGCGCTCGTCGGCAAGCACTTCCGGATCGGCGGGCTCGAGTGTTACGGCGTCGAGCTCTGCGAGCCCTGCTCGCACCTGCAGAAGATCACGGAGAAGGACGTGCTCGGGACACTCGTGCACCGGGCCGGCCTGAACGCGGACATCCTCACCGACGGCGAGATCGCAGTGGGTGACGCGATAACGGCTACCTAGGGTAGAAGTCGCGGTCCCAGCGGTGGGCGTGGAGCACGGCGAGCTGCTCGTCGGTCAGCGGGCCCGCCTCGATCGCTCGCGCGTTCGCCTCGACGTGCTCGACGGTGCGCATCCCGGCGATCACGGTGGACGTGGCCGGGTCGGAGACGCAGAACCGGAGCGCGACCTCCGGTAGCCGGTCGACGGTGACGTCGAGGTCGGCGGCGATCGCCTGCACGCGCTCCCACACCTCGCGCTTGCGGTCGCCGGCGAAGTAGCGCTCGCGGAAGTCGCCGTCGGGGAAAACGGTGTCGGGGCGGACGTTCCCGGTGAGCCCTCCCTCGTCGAGCGGGACGCGCACGATCACGCCGACGTCGGCCGCGCGGACGGCGGCGAACAGCTCGTCCTCGGGAGCCTGCTCGAAGATGTTGTAGATCACCTGCACGGTGTCGACGAGACCGGACTCGACCAGGCGGACCGCGTTCCCCGGCTGGCTGTCGTTGATCGACACCCCGAAGAAGCGGATCTTCCCCTCCTGCTTCAGCTTCGCGATCGCGTCGGTCCAGCTGCCCTGGCCGACCCATTCGTCCGACCAGACGTGGAACTGCTGGACGTCGATCGTCTCGAGGCCGAGATTCCCGAGGCTCTCCTCGGTCTTCTGGACGATCCAGTCGGCGGGAAACGCGTCGTCGGCCGGGACGCCCGACGGCGCGGGCCAGCTCCCGTTCTTCGGCGGCACCTTCGTGGCGACGTACACGGTCTCGGCGGCCTCCCGCACGGCGGCGCCGACGAGCTCCTCGCTGTGGCCGTTCCCGTAGACCCGGGCCGTGTCGAGGAAGTTGACACCGCGCTCGATCGCGCCGCGCAGTGCCCGCACCGACTCGTCGTCCTCGGCCCCGATCCACATCGACTTTCCGATCCCCCAGGCGCCGAACCCGAGCTGCGAGACGGTGAGCCCCGTCTTCCCGAGGGTCGTGGTACGCATGACCCGAGACTACCGGCTCCGGTGTCCGTCGAAACTACGGATGCCGCTCCGGCCGGGCGGGCCCACGACGAGGGGGGCGGTGGCATCCATTCACCAATTCGGAGGTGAACCATGGAAGCGCGTGCTTCCGAGAGCCGCCGCCGACAGCGGTTCCGAGTGTGGGCTCCTGCTCTGGTAGTGCTCGCCGCCTCTCTGATCGCAGTTCCTCAGACGGCTTCGGCCTCACCCGCGAGAAGGTTGCCGTCTACAAGGGGACGCGGATGCTGTTCACCGGGCTGACGAAGCTGGCGAAGAAGAAGCCTGGTGCGGTCTCGACCTTCACGTGGCGCCTGAGGACGAAGCCCAAGGGGAAGCTGCGCTTCTCCGTCCATTCATGGGACGCGGCGGGCCACAGGAACCCGGTCAGACTGGGGCGTGCTGACGCTCCGCTGACGAATCGGGACGGCTCCCCTGGGCACTCCGAGCGTCCGGGGGAGCCGTGCCCGAACTATCGGGGGAGCGGGACGATCGGCGGCTTGCGCTCGATGATCGGTGTCACGTCGGGCTTGACGGGTGGAATGCGCTCGATCGGGGTGGGCCCGGGCGGCTTCTGGGGAAGCGGCTTGCCGATCTGGAACTCCATCCGCTCGCAGTACAGCTCCGCCACGACCCGCGCGATCGTCTCGGCGCCTGCCGTCGCCGGCTGTCGGCGCAGCGCGAAGATGCCGAGGTGGTGGAGCACGATCCGGCCGAGCTCCTTCTGTCGGTTCGGCGAGAGGAAGACGATCGCGCCGCCTTTCTCCTGGTCGTCGCCGCAGTTGCCCTTGATCAGGAAGTCCTCGTGCCATTCGATCCAGGTCTTGGCTGCGGCCTCGGCGATCGTGATCCGGAGGTTCGGGAATTCGAGCTTCCCGGGCTCCTTCTGGTAGTCGCGCTTGTCGCCGATGTCGTCCGTCTGGACCGACTGCTTGACCGTGAACGAGTCGATCTTCGAGACCTTGGAGCAGTCGAGGCCGTCGATCTCGAGGCGGAAGTTGGACGCCACGAACTGCTTCTGAGCTGTCGTCTTCCCGGCGGTCACCTTCCCGCTCGCCTTGACGTCGCGGGTGTATTCCGGGGAGAGGCCCACGGACAGGTAGGCCGGCTGCTTCGAGGCTCCGTCGAGTGCGGGAATCGTCACCTCGCTGATGAGTGCGTGGAAGAACTGACGCTCGCTGCGCGCCTGGAGGCTCTGGTCCGCGGTGACGATCGAGCCGTCCTTGCGCGCGTAGCTCCGCTGCCACGACGCGGCGATCCAGTCGTAGACGTTCTGCTCCATCGCGAAGCCGATGCTCAGCGTGAGGTCCTCGTACTTCAGCGGGCCGAGGTGCTTCTTCGTGAACTTGTCCGGCCCCGGCTTCTCCTCGACGACCGCGCCGGTGGCGTCGCCGCCCTCGACCGACTTGATGAAGCCGCACTTGACTCCGTCGAGGTTGAACATGAAGTTGCCGGAGACGTAGCTGCGCGTGCCTGCCATCTGATTCCCCCTCGCTTGGACGTGCCGCAGCGGACGAACGCAAGGCTACTGCGGGCCAGGCGCTATTCCAAGGCCGGGACCGCCGACTCGACCCCCGCGTTCGCCCGTGACTCCGCCCGCCCGGGCGCCCTGACGGCGACGAACGCAAGCACCGAGGAGCAGCACCGCGGCTCCCGAGGTCGTCGACGGCCTCGCCTCGACCTTCCAGCGCTACCTGGCCGGGCCGCTCACCTGAGTTCGGTTATCGTCGCCGGATGATCGACCTCACCGGGACGCGGGCGCTCGTGACCGGCGGCTCCAAGGGCATCGGGCTCGCGATCGCAGACGAGCTCGTGCAACTCGGGGCTTCGGTGGCGATCTGCTCGCGCCACGAGGACGAGCTCGAGGCTGCGGCGGCCGAGCTCCGTGCGGACGGAGGGACGGTGCACGCGCGCGCGGCCGACGTGACCGACCCGGGTCAGGTGGAGGAGCTCGTGCGGGGCGCGGCCGAGGCGCTGGGAGGGCTCGACGTGCTCGTGAACAATGCCGGCCGCGCCCATCCGGGCACCTTCGAGGCCCTCACCGACGAGGACTGGCAGAGCGACCTCGACGTGAAGCTGTTCGCGATGATCCGCTGCTCGCGCGAGGCCGTCCCGCACATGCGTGCGGCAGGCGGCGGGCGGATCGTCAACGTGAATGCCGTCTACGGCAGGTATCCCGACCCGACCTTCTTCGCCACGAGCGTGAACCGCGCCGCGTGCCAGTCGTTCACGAAGACGCTGGCGATCGAGCTTGCGCCGAGCGGGATCCTCGTGAACAGCGTCAACATCGGCTTCGTCGTCACGCCCCAGTGGAGGAACATCCACGAGCAGCGGGCGCCGGAGCTCTCGGAGGAGGAGTTCTTCGGGCAGTTCGCGGCGGCCGAGGTGCCGCTCGGCCGCTTCGGCCGGCCCGACGAGGTGTCGGCCCTCGTCGCGTTCCTGGCGAGCGACCGGGCGAGCTACATCACCGGCGCGTCGATCGACGTCGCCGGCGGGATGGGCCGTTACGTCTAGGCGCCTCCTCCCAGGCGACGGAGGCGCTCGAGCCGCTCGCGCTCGTCGCGGCTGAGCCACGGGTCCGCAGAGAGGAGCTCGTAGGCGGCCGCAAAGTGCGGCTTCGCCTCGGCGTCGCGACGAAGCTCGGTGAGGCACTCGGCGAGCTCTTCGTGGACGAACCCGTCGGGCGGGCCGTCCAGGAGCTCCTGCTGCGCGGCGAGCGCCTCGTCGGTGCGGCCGAGCGAGCGGAGCGCCCGCGCGACACACCATCGCGCGATCCGGGTCTTCTCGGGGTCGCCCTCCGCCTCGCGGGCGGCGAGGGCCTGCTCGAACAGGCCGAGTGCGGCCTCATGGTCGCCCTTGTCGTGGTAGGCCCAGCCGAGGTTGTTGCGTAGGGAGGCGAGCCAGCGCCGCGCCGCCGGATCGCTCGAGCGCTCCGCGAAGGCGATCGCAGTGCGATTCCACTCGATGGAGGCCTCGCCCGGCTCGACGATGGCGAGCATGTGCGCCGCGTCGACTGCGAGCCCGTCCGCCCCGATCCCGCGTGCCTCCTCCCACGCGGCGAGGAACAGCGGCTTCGACTCTTCGCGCCGCCGCGACGAGTTGAGCAACCGCCCGCGCTCGAGCAGGAGCCGTACGTGCGCGGCACGGAGCTCCGGCGTGAGGAGCGCCTCGGCCGCGTCCAGCGTCCGTGCCGCGTCGTCGAATCGCAGCTGCAGCCCTTCAGCACGCGCGATCTGGGTCAGGAGCTGGGCGAGCTGGTCCGCGTCGCCCGACTCCCGCGCGCCGGGGAGGCACGCACGCAACGCCGCCTCGCTGGCCGCCGGGTCGCCGTAGTCCCACAGCGCGTCGAAGTCGGCCACGGCCGAACGATATTCATCACCGCTCGCGCGTCAGTCCTTGGCGGAAGGAAATCGACCTCACTCGGTGTAGGCTCACTGCCACCAGGCCCGAGGCAAAGGCGAGGACAACGCATGAACAGGTTCGAGAGAGCTGTGTACGACTGCATGATTCCGACCGCCGAGCTCCTGGACGTGACGACCAAGCCGCTCCATCGCGCGATCCTGCTCAACTTCTGGCGCCACGTGCACCTGGAAGGCGCGGGCGACTACGAGAGGATCGTGGCGCCCGACATGATGGTCGACGAGCCCGTGTACCGGGTGACCTGGGGCGCGAATCCCGCCGTGATCACGGGCAAGGAAGGCGTGCTCGCCTTCTACAACAGCGTGGGGGAGTCCGTCCTGTGGCACTCCGACGACCGTCTCGCCGTCGGCGATTGGGGAGTCTCCGACGAGATCACGTTTCACGTCCTCGCCCGTGGCACCGACCTGCGGGCGATCGGCTATGACGTCGACGACCCAGATTTGCTCTACCACGCGGCGAGCCGGCAGGCGTTCATCTGGCCGTACGACAGCCGGGCGCGCCTCGCCGGTGAGCATCTCTACGAGGACAAGACGAGCCTCACGATCGAGGAGGTGAGCCCCGAGGAGGCCATCACCCCGTCGCGCGTCCGGGAGATCCACAGGGAGCAGCTGGCGAAGCTCGAAGCGGAGCGCGGAGAGCGCTTCTGGGTCTTGAACACGCAGTCGTAGAACCGTCGCGTTGGATCTGCCGGGCTGTCCCAGCGAAGCCCGGCTTCGAGGAGAACGGAGACCACATGGCAGCACCAACGGTTGGGTCCTTCCCTAGCCCGTACGAGGTCGAGACTCCGCCCGGCTGCGAAGGCTGGGAGGAGATGTATCCCGTACTACGGGCGCTTCGACGAGGAGCGCCGGGAGGCGGACGAGCAGCGGTTCTGGTTCTGGAACTCGATGCACTTCCCGGTGCCGATGCCCGCGTTCGACGCGATCTGCATCGACACCGCCTACCAGGCGCTCGGCTCGTGGCAGAACCGCGTCTTCGCCGTCCCGCCGGCGATGGGGATCGACTGGCGGTGCATCAACGGCTACATCTACATCTCCGGCAACCCGGTCCTCGACCCGGAGAAGATCGCCGAGCGCGCAGGCTACTTCCAGCAGCGGGCCGGCTACTACTACGAGAACTGGAACGAGCTCTACGCGAAGTGGCGCACGAAGATGGAGGCGCTGATCGCCGAGCTCGGCGAGCTCCGTGTCCCGCAGCTCGGGGAGTACGAGCCGGACGCGGTGGCGTTCGAGGACCAGGAGACGAGCTACTGCGCCGTGCTCGAGGCTTACCGCAACGCGCTGCGCCTCCACGACGTGATGTGGCAGCACCACTTCGAGTTCCTGCTGCTCGGCTACGGGGCGTACATGACCTTCGCCGAGCTGTGCAAGGCCAACCTGCCGGACATCCCCGACCAGCACATCGCGCAGATGGTCGCGGGCCTCGACGTGCTCCTCTTCCGGCCCGACGCCGAGCTTCGCCGGCTCGCGCGCCTCGCGATCGATACCGGCGTCGACCCGGCGTTCGTCGAGGGCCGCTCGCCGGAGGAGATCGACGCGGAGCTCGCGCAGAGCGACGCCGGCCGCGCCTGGCTCGCGGAGCTGGAGCAGGTGAAGGAGCCGTGGTTCCACATGGCCACGGGCGACGGCCTCTACCACACGTACACGAGCTGGCTCGACGACCCGAGGATCCCGTACGCCTCGCTGATCGGCCACATCGGCGCGTTGAAGGCGGGCGAGGACATCGAGCGGCCGACCGACCACATCGCGCAGGAGCGCGACAGGCTTGCGACCGAGTACGCCGCGCTGCTCGACGACGAGGCGCGGCAGGGGTTCGAGCAGCTGCTCGCGCTCTCGCGGACGGTCTTCCCGTACGTCGAGGAGCACAAGTTCCTCTGCGACTACTGGTTCCTCACGAGCTGGTGGAACACGATCCGCGAGTTCGGCGACCTGCTCGTCGCGCACGGGTTCTTCGAGGACCGCGACGACATCTTCCAGCTCTCGCGGCTCGAGGTGTACTCGGCGCTCGACGAGCTGCTGCTGACCTGGGCGACCGGCGGGCAGCCGCGCGGCCCGAAGTACTGGCCGCCGATCGTCGCGCGCCGGAAGGAGCTGCTCGCGCGGCTCGCCGACTGGACGCCGCCGCCGGCGGTCGGCGCCGTGCCGGAGGCGGTGCTCGATCCGGCGCTGATCATGCTCTGGGGCGTGACGACGCAGCGCGTCCACGCCTGGGCGCAGCATCAGGAGGGCGGCTCGGAGCTGACCGGCACGGCCGCGTCGCCGGGCGTGGTCGAGGGGCTCGCCCGCGTCGTGAAGACGGTCGGCGAGATCGGCGACGTCCGCGACGGCGAGATCCTCGTCTGCAGCATCACGTCGCCGGCGTGGGCGCCGATCTTCTCCAAGATCCAGGCGGCGGTGACCGACATCGGCGGGGTCATGTCGCACGCAGCGATCGTCTGCCGGGAGTATGCGCTCCCCGCTGTCGTCGGGACCGGCCGCGCCACGTCGCAGATCAAGACGGGGCAGCGGATCCGCGTCGACGGGACGGCGGGCACGGTGGTGATCCTCGAGTGAGCGAGAGCCGCCACACGCTGCTGCTCGCCGAGCTCCGCCGCGGCCACAGCGGGTCGTTCGGCGGCAAGAGCTCGGCCCTCGGAGAGCTGATCGCCGCCGGGATCCCGGTGCCGCCCGGCTTCGCCCTGTCGACCTCCGCGTTCCGCGGGTTCGTGGAGGAGGCGGGCCTCGACGGCATGATCGCCGCCGAGCTGTCGCGCATGGCGCCGGGGGACGTCGACTCCGTCGGCGCCGCTTCCCACGCGATCAGCCAGGCGATGCGCTTCGCGCCGGTGCCGGACGCCGTGCGTGACGAGGTCGCCGAGCGGTACGCCGAGCTCGAGGAGGAGGCCGGCGTCGCGGACCCTCCGGTCGCCGTCCGCTCGAGCGCGCTCGGCGAGGACAGCCAGGACGCCACGTTCGCCGGCCAGCAGGAGACGTACCTCTGGGTGCGCGGCGCCGACCACGTCTGCGACGCCGTGCGCGACTGCTGGGTGAGCCTCTTCAGCCCGCCGGCGATCACCTACCGCGCAAGGCTCGGCCCCGGTGCGGAGGAGCCGGCGATGGGCGTCGCGGTGCAGCTGATGGTGGACGCCGAGGTCTCGGGCGTGCTGTTCACCTGCAACCCCGTCAGCGGAGACCCGAGCATGGTGGCCGTGAACGCGAGCTGGGGCCTCGGTCTCGCGGTGGTCGGCGGCGAGGTGACGCCCGACGACTATCTCGTCAGCAAGGTCACGAGGGAGGTCGTGCGCGAGCACGTCCACAGCAAGGACGTGCAGTACGTGCCGGACGCCGGCGGGCGCGGTGCGGTCAGGGTGGACGTGCCCGAGGAGCGGCGGGGGATCGCGTGCCTCGACGGGCCGGGGCTCGACGCGCTCGTGGACGTCGCGGGCCGCGTCGAGCGCTATTTCGGCTCGCATCAGGACATCGAGTGGGTGATCGCCAGGGACGGCGAGCTGCCCGCCAGCCTCTTCGTCGTCCAGTCGCGCCCGGTCACCGCGGTGCAGCGGCCGGGCGGGACGCCGACCGCCGCATCGGCGATGGCGCTCGTGATGAGCGCGTTCGGCGCGGGCGAGAAGAAGAACTGACATGCCGCTCAGCGACGACGACGTCCGCGAGATCCTGCGGATCATCGACGAGTCCGACCTCGACGAGCTCCGCGTCGAGACCGGGGAGCTGTCGCTCCACGTCGTGCGAGGCGGGGCTGTTCCGGCCGCCGCGCCGATGCGCGAGGAGTCGGGCGACGGCGTCACGATCGTCTCGCCGATGCTCGGGACCTTCTACCGCGCGCCCGCACCGGGAGAGGCGCCGTTCGTGGACGTGGGCTCCACGGTGGAGCCGGACACGATCGTCTGCATCATCGAGGTGATGAAGATGATGAACTCCGTGCACGCGGGCATCGCCGGCACGATCGCCGAGGTCTGCGTCGAGAACGGCGAGCCCGTGGAGTACGGCTCGCCGCTCTTCCGGGTGGAGCCGTGAGCCGCTCCGTCGTAGGATCGTCGACACGACGACCCGCGACGGCAACCAGAGCCTCTGGGGCGCCACGGGCCTGACGGCGCGCGACATCCTCTCGATCGCGCCGACGATGGAGCGCGTCGGCTTCCACGCGCTGGACTTCACGTCGAGCACGCACATGGCGGTCTCCGTGCGCTTCCATCGCGAGGACCCGTGGGAGCTGATCCGGCTGATGCGCGCCGCGATGCCGAGCACGCTCCTCAACTTCATCACGACCGGCATGCGCTTCATCGCGTGGCAGCCGTGCGACGAAGAGGTGATGCGGCTGGCGTTCAGGTGCGTCGTCCGCAACGGCATCCGTCGCTTCCAGTTCGCCGAGCCGGCCAACGATCCGCAGGCGCTTCGTCGCGCCGCGCGGATGGCGCGCGAGGAGGGCGTCGAGGAGATCGTCGTCGGGCTGACGTACTCGATCAGCCCGGTGCACACGCACGCGTACTACGCCGAGCGCGTCGCTGCACTCGCGGACTGCGCGGACATCGACCGCTTCTACCTCAAGGATCCCGGCGGCCTGCTCACGACCGACGCCGTGCGCGAGCTCGCACCGCACTTCGTCGCGACGGGGCGCACGGTCGAGCTGCACAGCCACTGCACGATCGGGCTCGCGCCGCTCGTCTACATCGAGGGCCTCAGGGCCGGCTTCCACGTGCTCCACACGGCGGTCGGGCCGGCCGGGAGCGGAACGTCCCAGCCGACCGTGGAGTCGACGCTCCGGAATCTGGAAGCGGAGGGATACGAGCACAGGCTCGACACGGCGGCCCTCGCCGAGGCGCACGAGTACTTCAGCGACCTCGTGTGGGAGAAGCGCCTGCCGCCGGGTGCCCCGCGCGAGTACGACGCCGAGTACTACCACCACCAGCTGCCGGGGGGGATGGTGACGACGACGACGCGGATGCTGGACGAGATCGGCCGCCCCGAGCTCTATCCCGCAGTGCTCGACGAGATCGTTCGCGTGCGCGCGGAGATGGGGTATCCCGATTCTCGTCACGCCGGTCTCGCAGCTCATGGCCACGCAGGCGTTCCGGAACGTCGTCGACGCCGAGCGCTGGACCACTGTCTCGGACGAGACGGTCCGCTACTTCCTCGGTCACTACGGCGAGTTTCCGGCGCCGCCGGATCCCGAGATCGCGGACAGAGTGCTCTCGCTGTCGAAGGCCGAGAGCCTTCGCGACGCGCAGCCGGTCAGCCTCGACGGCGCGCGGCAGCGCTTCGGCGCGGGGATCTCGGAGGAGGAGCTGCTGCTCCGCCTGACGATGCCGCAGGAGCAGGTGGACGCGATGCGGGCCGCGCCGCCGATCGCCGAGCGGCCGGCGTCCGGCGTGGCCGCGGGCCGACATCCGCTCGTCCGCCTGCTGCGCGAGATCGAGCGGCGCAAGTCGATCTCGTACCTCCGCGTGCAGAAGGGCGACGACCTCGTGGAGTGGCGCCGTGCCTCTTGAGGGCGTCCGCGGCTTCGTCTTCGACATCGACGGGACGCTCGTCCACCGGACGGGCCCCGAGGAGGTGCACGCCATCCCGGGCGCGCGGGAGGTCCTCGACCGGATCGCGGCATCCGGCCGCCCGTTCGCGGTCTTCACGAACGGCAGCCATGTGCCGCCGGACGCGTTCGCGCGCCAGCTGCGCGCTGCAGGGCTGCCGGTCGAGGACGGCCAGGTGCTCACCCCGCTGTGCTCCGTGCAGAGCTACCTCGACCGCTTCCACGGCGAGGCGCGCGTCCTGCCGTTCGCGACCGAGGCCGCGCACCGATACCTCCGGGAGGCCGGCGTCGAACTCGTCGAAGGCGTGAACGGCGCCCCTGTCGACGCGGTCTTCGTCGCGCACGCGGACCGGGTGGACTTCGAGCAGCTGGAGCGGGCGGCGCGCGCCGTGATCGCCGGAGCCCGCCTTCTCACCGGCAGCTACGTCCCCGCGTACGCCGGCGCCGACGGCCCGATCCTCAGCCGCGGCGCGATGATCACCGCTGCGATCGCGAAGGCGAGCGGCGCGCGGCCCGTCGTCGTCGGGAAGCCGTCGCAGGCGGCGGTGCGCGTGATGCGGCGCCGGCTGGGCGTCCGCTCCGAGGAGATCGCGATGGTCGGCGACGACTTCCGCCTCGACGTCGCGCTCGGACGGCTCGGCCGGTCGACGACCGTCCTCGTCCGCAGCGGCATCAGCGCGGATCTCGACCTCGACCGCGTGCCGGAGACGCAGAGGCCCGACCTGACCGTCGGTACCGTCGCGGAGCTCCTGGAGTGGCTATGACGCGCGCTGTCGCGATCGTCGAGCCCGGCGGGCCGGAGGTTCTCCGCGTCGTCGAGCGCGACGTCCGCGATCCGGGGCCCGGTGAAGTGCGTCTCGCCGTCAGAGCCGCCGCGGTCAACCCGACGGACATCGGCCTGCGGCTGCGCGGCGATGCGGAATTCCCGCCGCCGTGGGTTCCCGGCATGGACGCCGCCGGCACCGTCGAGTCGGTCGGTGCCGGCGTCGAGAGACTCACCGTCGGCGACGAGGTGATGGCCGCGGTGACCCCGCGGCGCCCCGAGGGTGGGGCGCAGTCGAAGCTACTCGTCGTCCCCGAGGCGTCGGTCGTCCCGATCCCGGCCGGCGCGACGCTCGAGCAGGCGGCGACGCTGCCGATGAACGGGCTCACGGCCCTCCGCGGGCTGGAGCTCCTCGACCTCGAGCCGGGCACGACGCTCGGCGTCACCGGCGGCGCCGGGCTCCTCGCGTCCTACGTGATTCCGATCGCGAAGCTGCGCGGGATTCGGGTGCTCGCCGACGCGGGCCCGGCCGACGCGGAGCTCGTGCGAGACTTCGGCGCCGACGTTGTCCTGCCGCGCGGCGACGGTTTCGTCGAGGCGGTGCTCGCGGCCGCTCCCGGAGGCGTCGACGCCGTCTTCGACACGGCGGTGCTCGGACGCGGCATCTTCCCCGCGATCCGTCCCGGCGGGGCGCTCGCCTATGTCAGGACGTGGGGCGGTGAGGACGTCGAGGACGGCATCGAGATCCACCAGGTGCTCGTCCGGGAGGTGCTCGAGCGGACGGACTGGCTGCGGGAGCTGAGCGAGCTCGCGGCCCGCGGAGTGCTGGCGCTGCGCGTCGCCGCCACGTTCCCGCCCGAGCGGAGCGCCGACGCGCACCGGCAGATGGAGGCCGGCGGCCTGCGCGGCCGCGCCGTGATCGTCTTCGACTGAGGCATCGGCTAGATGACGTCGCCGCCGGTGTAGAGCCTGCCCCGGCGCACCTCGTCGTACGTGACGAGCACGTTGCCCTCGGCGAGCCGCAACTCGCGCACGAGCGTCTCCGCGACGCAGCGGAGCAGCGCGTCGATCAGCGCCGCGTCCCTTCCTTCGAGCGCGACCAGGCGGGCGCAGGGCGGATGCGTCTCCGCCGGCTGGATCGCCGCGGCGACGTCGCCCTCGGTGTAGCGCGCGAGCGTGCGCCACGTCGCCCAGGTTCCGCGTGGATCCTCGCCGAGAAGCTGCGCCACCTCGCGGCAGACGGCTGCCAGGGCAGCGTCGAGGTCGACTCCGGGCTGCGGGGGAAGCCCTTGCACGTGGACCACGGGCATGAGCGCATCATCGCCCATTCCCGCGCTCCCTCCGGTGGTGCAACAATGCGGCGGTCCGACGACGCGACCAGGTCACAAGGAGGTCGTTCCGTGAGCGTCGCCGAAACGATCAGCTTCGCCGCCGAGATCAGGCCGCTCTTCCGCGAGGAAGACCGCGCGGCGATGGTCTGGGCCCTCGATCTCTGGGATTACGACGACGTCGTGGAACATGCCGATTCGGTCGTCGCGCGCCTGCGGGACGGGTCGATGCCGTGCGACGCTCCCTGGCCGGAGGAGCAGGTCGAGCTGTTCGAGCGCTGGGTCGACTCGGGGATGTCCGAATAGCAGGCGAGGGTGCCGGGCCGGCGCGCGCGTAGGATCAACGGATGCGGGTATTGCGCCTCGAGCGCACGAGTGACCTGCCGGCAGTCCTGGAGGAGCTGGGCTTCACCCGGCCGTTGCCGACGGTCGTCGTGGTGGGCGCCGCGGACCGGCTCACCTCGGCGGAGCTCGAGTTCCTCGAGCCCGTGCTCGACGACCTGGCCGCGCTGGTCGAGCGCACCGGTGCGGCCGTCGTCGACGGCGGGACCGACGCGGGCGTCATGCGACTCGTCGGGCGAGCGCGCGGCCGCGGGCGCGACTTTCCGCTTGTCGGGGTGGTCGTGGCCGCGCTCGCGGGCGAGCCGGGAGCTGAGCCCGCGGCCGGGCAGGCGCCACTCGAGCCGAACCACAGCCATGTGCTCCTCGTCCCCGGTACGGCGTGGGGCGACGAGGTGCCTTGGCTCGCCCGGGTTGCAGGGACCCTGGCGGCCGGCGCTCCGTCTGTGACGGTGCTCCTCAACGGCGGCGAGATCTCCTATGCGGACGCGGCGGCGAGCATCGCCGCCGGCCGTCGGGTTCTCGCGGTGGCCGGCACCGGCGGGGCCGCCGACGCGGTCGTGGCGGCGATTCGCGGTGAGCCGGCCGAGGAACCGGCACGGGCGCTCGCGGCTTCCGAACTGGTGCGCGTAGTCGAGTTGAGCCATGATTCAGAGCCGTCGCTGATCGAGGAGATCGAGCGAATCGTGTCCGGGGGGAGCTAGACGATGGCCGAGCCGAAACAGGACACCTATGCAGAACAGCTGAAAGAGCAGTTCCGCCAGATCATCGACGGCCTCACGCTCGACGACCTCCAGAAGCGGTTCCTGCGCGACCGCTGGCTCGACCAGCTGGTCTGGTTCGAGGGCAAGTCGGCGCACAACCAGCGCCGGTACTACCTCCTGCGGCTCGTGATCATCGTCGGGGGAGTGACGGTGCCCGCGCTCGTCAGCCTCAACATCCGCCAGGAGGAGGCGGCACAGACGCTCGCCTGGATCACGTTCGGCGTGAGCCTCGTCGTCGCGATCGCGGCGGCCCTCGAGGCGTTCTTCGGCTACGGCGAGCGGTGGCGGTCGTTCCGGCGCACGGCAGAAGCCCTGAAGTCGCACGGGTGGCAGTTCTTCGAGCTGGCCGGGCCGTATGCAGCGCCGGACCACGCGACCGCCTTCCCGGCGTTCGCGGCGCAGGTGGAAACGCTCGTGCAGCAGGACGTCGAGGCGTTCATCGCCAAGGCCGCCGAGGCCCAGGCGGCTCAGCAGGCTGCCGGCGGTCGGCCGGGAGCAACCTGAGCGCCTCTCGACGGTTCTCCGCGGCAAGCCCGCCTTCTCGACCCCGGTGGCGGCGGAACCTCCTCGTCCTCCACCTCGACGAGCACGGCGCCTCGGTGTCGGTTGCGAACTCGATGTAGTGGCGTCGTCCGCTTGACACTTCCACCGGGCCCGAAGTAGAACCCTCGCAGACCCTGCGGCGGAGTCGACCGAATCGAGGATGCGATGGGAACGACGTTCGCCGGGGCCTGGCGCGAAGGCACGGATGCGCACTACCTGTGGGAAGGCGTCTCCTGGACCAATTTCGAGAAGAAGTGGAAGGAGCTCTCGAAGCAGGACCTGCGTCTCGTCGATCTCGAGACGTGGATGGACGGCAAGACGCGCAAGTGGGGAGGCGTCTGGCGCCACGGCACCGACGGCCATTACCTGTGGGTCGGCGTCGACTGGAAGGCCTTCGAGGCAAAGTGGAAGGAGCTCGGCAAGCAGAACCTCCGCCTGATCGACGTCGAGCCCTACGTCGACGGCGGCAAGGTCAAGTGGGCCGGCGTCTGGCGTGAGGGCAGCGACGGCTACTACCTGTGGGTCGAGCAGTGGCCGTCGTTCGAGGCGAAGTGGAAGGAGCTCTCGAAGCAGAACCTCCGGCTCGTCGACATCGACACGTTCGTCGAGGGCGGCGTCCGGAAGTGGGCGGGCGTCTGGCGCGAGGGAAGCGACGGGCACTACCTCTGGGCGGGAGTCGACTGGGCCTCGTTCACGGCGAAGTGGAAGGAGCTCGCCGCGAAGAAGCTGCGGCTGATCGACGTCGAGACCTACGTCGAGGGCGGTCAGCGCAAGTGGGCCGGGATCTGGCGGGGCGGGAGTGACGGCTATTACCTCTGGTCGGCACCGGACGCGGAGAACTTCCTCGGCAAGTGGAACGAGCTCGCGAAGGACGGTCAGCGGCTGCTGAAGTTCGCCCCGCTAGAGGCCGCCTGCGGCGAGTGCGCCAACCACGTGGTCTCGCGCGACAAGAAGACGAACGATCCGGTGCCCTACGTCTACTACGTGACCGGCGATCCGGGCGGGCCGTACCGCTGGCCCGTGAACGACGACGCCTACGTCAGGCCCTCGGCTCTGACGTTCGACGGCCGGCCGTTCACGCTCCCGTTCAAGAACAAGTCGGTCGACTTCAGCGGCACGTGGCTCTACAGCCCGCCGCCCGGGAACTGGCACCACGCGATGGACTACTCGCAGGGCCCGGACACGTTCGAGGTGCTCGCCGCGGCGCCCGGAAAGGTGGTCTTCATCGGCTGGGACAACTGGTCGGGCAACACCATGATCGTGAGCCACAAGTGGGGGCGCGTCGACGACGCGTTCCGGACGATCTACATGCACCTCCGGAACGGGCCCCAGCACGACATCGACGCGAGCTGGAACAACACCGTCCCGACGCTGAAGGACGATCCGGCGAAGAGCGACTACTCGCTCACGAACTACAAGAAGTACCTGAACTCGACCGGCGCGAAGCAGAAGAAGGCCGACCGCAAGCCGGACGCCGCGTTCTGGGGGACGGACGCCCAGAAGATCGACCCGAAGCTCCTCAACAAGACGGTCAAGGCCGGTGACCACCTGGCGTGGGCCGGCTGCACGGGCCCGGGCGGCTGCCACTGCACCCAGGGGCCCCGGACGAGCCCGAACACCCACCTGCACATCTTCTTCTGCCACCGCGACCCGGCCGACAACCAGTGGTACTTCATCGACCCGTACGGCATCTACGCCTACCCGAGCCCCTGCTACCCGTCAGGGGTCACGGACAAGGCGCAGGGCCCGTGCGTGCGGTACTCGGTCGCATGGAAGGGCGGGCGCCCGCAGTACCCGTAACGGCCACAAACCCGAACACGGGTATGCGCAGGGCGGAACATCTTCCAGCCGACCGGGAGCCTCCGTGTCGACTGGTCGGATCGACCTAAGCAGGTGACAGCTGACGAGGTCGTAGCGAGCGCCCCGTCACCTTTTCGAGGGATCTTTCCGAGGTGCCGAGTTCCTCCCCCTTTGTAGGGACGTCGCCCCCTGGGAGGGGGCCTATCTTCTGCTGGACGAGAGCGCCGCTCGCTCTCCCCACTGCGGCTCTGCGCTCAGGCGCGGAAGGGATGGAGCGAAAGATGGTTCGGAAACATTTCAGCAGCACTCGCGGGAGCGCTCTCTGGGGCAATTCGACCAGGGGCGGTGAGCGTCGGTCGAGCGCGCTTTGGGGGCGCGGCAGCCGTGGTGCCACGGTCATGCTCGTGTTCGCATTCGCTCTCTGTGCACCGCTCGCTGCCCTGGCGGACGGCGGCGGCGGCAAGCAGTCGAAGGCTTCTCTCGTCACTGCGGCCCGGTCGGGCGGGAAGCCTGGTGCGCAGGCGTATGTTTCTCCCGAGCTGCTCAAGCAGGCTCAGGCGAACCCCGGTCAGCGGCTGCCGGTGATCATCCAGGCTGCCGGCGGCACGTCGGACGCGGCTGCAGCGTTCACGTCCAACGGACAGGCCGACGGCGGCACGGTCTCGAAGCGCCTTTCGCTGGTGAACGGCGTCGCGGTGCAGCTGAAGGCGAAATGGATCATGCGGCTGGCGAAGGTTCCCGGCCTGACGGTCACGCCCGATGCGAAGGTCGAGACGACGGCATTCGGGAGCGGCAAGTCGAACAACCAGCTTTGGCCCTACGTTTCGGGCATCGCGAGCCTCTGGGGGTCGTACTTCCATCCGGCTCCGAACGCGCCGACGATCGCTGTCGTCGACTCGGGGCTCGACGCGGGCAAGCAGGATTTCGGCGGTCGCGCCTACCCGCAGGTGAACTTCAGCTCGACCACGCCAAACGCGCAGGGTGACGGTGACGGGCACGGCACCTTCGTGGCGGGGATCGCGGCGGGCGGCGCCAGCGGCTATGCGGGCGCTTCACCGACCTCGCATATCCTGCCGGTGAGGGTGATGGACGACAACGGCGTGGCGCGCACCTCAGATGTGATCGCCGCCGCCCAGTGGATCCTCGCCAACAAGGACTCCTACAACATCAAGGTCGCGAACTTCTCCCTGCACTCCGCGGCGAAGACGCACTTCTACCTCGACCCGCTCGACCAGGCCGTCGAGAAGCTCTGGCTCAACGGGATCGTGGTCGTCGCGGCCGCCGGCAACTACGGCACCGCCGGCGCAGCCAGCGGCGTCATGTACGCGCCCGGGAACGACCCGTTCGTGATCACCGTCGGCGCGGTCGACATCGGCAGCCTCTCCGGCACCGCCGACGACTCGGTCGCACCGTGGTCTGCCTGGGGGCACACCGAGGACGGGTTCGCCAAGCCCGAGCTCGGCGCGCCGGGCCGCTACATGATCGGGCCAGTGTCCGCGAACGCCACGCTGAAGCAGACACGCGCGGATCACGTGATCTCACCCGACTACATGGAGCTCTCCGGAACCTCGTTCGCGGCCCCGGTCGTCGCGGGCGCGGCCGCCCAGCTTCTCGCCCGGCACCCCGACTGGAGCCCCGATCAGGTCAAGGGCGCCCTGATGGTGACGGCGAAGCAGTCCACCGCGATCACCAACTGGGCGATCGGCGTCGGGGAGCTCAACGCCGCTGCCGCGGCTGCCCTCACCACGCCGCCGCACGCCAACACGGCGCTCAACGCCTTCCTCGGCACCGACCCGCTCCGCGGCGGGCTGGTATTCAACGCGCCCAGCTGGCTCAACGTCGCCAAGACCAGCGCCTCCTGGGCCGATGCCTCCTGGGCCGAAGCCTCCTGGGCCGACGCCTCCTGGTCGGAGGCCTCCTGGGCCGACGCCTCCTGGACGGAAGCCTCCTGGGCCGACGCCTCCTGGGCCGACGCCTCCTGGGCCGACGCCTCCTGGGCCGACGGAGCCGACACCGACGGCGCCGGACCCGTCGCACTCGCCACCCCAGAAGACCTGGCAACCCTGGGCAACTAACCACCCGTACTCACCTCAGCGCGAAGCGGCCCACCCAGGGCCGCTTCGCATCTGAGGAGCCTGACGCCCGCGGTGCCTTCCTCCCACTGCTCCCCGAATCAGCCTGGTTCAGTCTGCTCAGCGATCTAGCGAACGAGAACGGCGTCGGCGGCCGCACGCGTGCCGCCCGGGCCGACCACGGTGGCCTGTAGGAGCGCCGAGGAGCCTCGCAGAGCCGACGGCCAGCGATACGTTCGACGTAAGAGCCCGTCGAAGCGGAACCAGCCGAGCGTGTCGACGATCCGACCGTTTGCAACCACGCGAAGGATTGCGGTGCCGCCGACTGGGTTGCCGGTTCCGTCGAACGCCCGCAGGGCGAAGCGCCAGGGCGCTCCCGCACGCGGTTTGGGATCAGCGCCGAGAAGCGTCGCCCGGAAGCGCGGCTTACCGTGATCGGCGACGACGCGGACGGCGTACCCGGCCGTGCGCTTCCCTTCGGGCCCGGTCACGGTGACCTGGAGCAGTGCGCTTGCCCCTCCGAGCGTTCGCGACCATCGGTACGTTCGGCGCAACACCCCGTTGAAGCCGAACCAGCCGACGGTGTCGAAGGTCCGGCCCGCCACGAGCACGCGGACGATCGCAGTGCCGGCGACCGGGTGCCCGGCCGCGTCGGTCGAGCGGACGACGAAGTGCCAGGGCGCGCCCGCTGCGGGCATGCGGTCATCGCCGCTCACGGTGACGCGGAAGTCGGAAACCGTCGCCCGACTCGCCCCGCTCGCGAACAGCGCCGCAACGAGGCAGACGACGGCTGTCTTCATCTGACCTGCCAGCGTAGTGTCAGCAGATGACGGCGACGACCGTGCCGGTGCCCGCGTGACCGGGATTCGGAGCGTAGCCGGGGTTGGTCTTGACGACGATCTCCCGTGTGTTGTTGCCGTTGATGGTCGGGCCGGACTCGTTGATCGAGCTGGAGACGATCACGGCCATGTAGGCGGGGATGGTGTTGGGCGGCTCCGAGCTGCTGCCCGGGTCGGTCTTCCACGCCGCGCCGCACGCCGGGAGCGTGCTCGGGGCATTTGCGAAGCCCTTGAAGCTCGCCGGTGCCGAGCCCCCGCTGAGCGTGTTCGCCGTCGACCACTGAGCGCTCCAGAAGGTGACGTTCGTGCCGACGGCTGAGCGTCCATTGCCGATCACGAAGGTGCCGCCGGCGGAGACCCCGTAGATCAGGATCGTGGTCGTGGCATCGGCGGTGCTGCCGCCTTCGTCGAGGATGTGCACCTTGACGGTGAATGGGCCTGTCCCGCCGTATGTGTGGCTGCCGTCGACCTTGAAGGAACCGCCGCTCCCGCTGACCGTGCCGCCGGTCTGCGCGCTTCCGTCACCCCAGTCGATCGTGGCAGTGAAGTCGCTCACCGGCGCGGCCGTGTTCGCGTCGGTGAAGTTCGCGACGGTGCCGCTGAAAGACAGGCCGCTGATCGCGTTCAGGCCGGTAGCCGTCAGGGCTGCATCGGCGACGTTCGCCACCGAGGTCGCGGTGTCCCGGTTGCTCGTATTGTCGACGTCGATGATCGTGACCGCGACTGCGTAGGCCCCCTCTTCGAGGTAGGTGTGGGTGCCGCTGACGGTGAACGGCCCGCCCACAGGTCCGGCGATCGTGCCGGACGAGTTCGAGCCGTCGCCCCACGCGATCGTCGCCGTGTACTCGCTCGCGGTCGCGCTCGTGTCTGGGTCGGTGAACGTCGCGACTGTGCCGCTGAAGCTCGCCCCCTCGGTCGCGCTGAAGTTCGTGCCCGTCGCCGCGATGGGCTCGTCCGGAGGCGGAGGCGTGTAGTAGTAGTAATACGGAGAAGCGGCGTTACCGTCGCGAGCCGGGTACGCGATCGCGGCAAGGAACGCGAACGCGAGCAACACGAGCACGCCGGCCGCCGCCCGGCGGTAAGAGCCCTCTCCGTTCTTCGAGCGAAAGCTCTTCACAGACGCCCTCTCTCAGTGCCGCACTCCGCAGTGCGGGGAGTGTACGGCGCCTGATGGCCCGTTTCAAGAGAAGGCCCCGAGTCCGCGACCCGTGGCGAGCCTGACCGCGACGACACCCGTGAGCAGAATCACGCACGCGAGCAACACACTCCGTGCCCGAGGGGAGAGAGTGTCGCGCTCACCGCGCGTGCCGACGAGCACGGAGCCTCCACACAGGAGTGCGACGAGCGTGACGGCGGGGATCTCCCACTCCCAGTCGATTGCGACATGGACGAGGAACGCGACGTAGGCGCCCCCCGCTGCAGCGACGAGCGTGTCCTGGCGGCCGCGCAGGGCGATGAGGGGGAGGCAGAGCGCGACGACGAGAAGCCCGAGTCCGAGCGGACCCAGCTCGGCAAGCGACTGGAGATAGAGATTGTGTGCGTCGAGAGCAAACCCCGCCGCCGGGCGGTGGTAGCGCCAGAAGTAGTCGCCGAAGGTTCCGGCGCCGTCGCCGAGGAACGGACTCGCCTGCCACTCGTTCAGGGCCACGTGCCAGTAGTGCGGTCGGTACTCGCCGACGAGCGAAAGGGCCTGCCCGCTGTTGGAGCCGATCGCGACGCCGCCGACGATGCCGACAGCCAGGAGAGACACCAGTAGCGCATGCGAGCGAACTCGACGGCCGAAGTAGAGCATCGCGGCCCCGCCTAGGGCCAGGGCGATCCAGGCGCCGCGGCTGGACGTCAGGGCGAGCGTCGGCACGAGTACGACGAGCGACGCGAGCGCGGCGAGACGCCCGACCTGGCGGTGTGCCTTCAGAGCGAGGCCGGTCGCGAGCAGGATGCCGAGGGCCACGTACATTCCGAGGGCATTCGCATAGCCGATCGGCTGGATCAGCAGCGGCCCTTCGATCGGGTTGTAGGCCTGCGGTGTCAGGTAGCGCTCGCCGAGCCCGACGGCCGAGACCGCCGTCACTCCGGCGACCGCTGCAGCGACCACCTGGGGCAACGACGTACGGTCAACACCGAGGAGGAAGGCCGACAGGCCGGCGACGTAGAAGAGCGTCCGCTCGGCCTCGAGTGTCGAGAGCGACGGGTGAATCGACCACCAGGCGGAGGCCGCAGTCCACGCGGCGAGCGCGGCGAGAGCCGCCAGCATGGCCAGCTCGGGTCGGCCGAGCTCGATTCGCTCGCGTGCGAGCAGCGCCGCCGCCGCGAGCGCGAGCAGGGCGAGGCTGCCGAGGCGCCACACGACGGGTCGAGGGCCGTCGCTGGAAATGCCGACCACACAGACGACCCCGAAAGTCACGACCGCCGGGCCCGCCCCAGCCCACGCGGCCGACGACTCGATCGCTCTGCTGAAGCCCGCCACTTGTCTCACATCGAACATCGGGTCGGGCGCTGAGGCAAGCCCACAACAGACACCGGGCGTGCCGCCGTGCCGTCACCCCCGACGCCAGCACTATCAGACCTCGTGATGGAGCAGTCGGGATCGAACACTTGAAGCGTCAAAGCCGCATCTTCCGCAGTTCGAGTCTCTGGGGAGGGCTCATTGGATCCTTACCGCGGATCGGTAGCCAAGTCGCACGCGTCGGATTGATCCGGGGCAGAGCTGCCGCGGCTCGGAGGCGGCCCTCCTGTGCCGCGAGCAGCACTACCTCGACGCGGAACTTTCGGCGAGGAGAGAGGGGCCTGACCCGCGGCGATTCCACGTTGCAGGACCGTAGCGCGGCCGAAGACCCAGCTCACTGGACCTTCCTCTGGACCAGCCCCGAGTGGGCAACGCCCCGCTCTCTCCCCGTTCGGCGGGGTGGTGGTCGAGGAGAGCCGACCACCAGTCCGGAATCCAAACCGAAATTGGCTCGAAGTTCTGGGGTAGCTGGCTCCCCCAAATCTTGCCGGTCAGGCCCGATGGCACCCCTGGCCGCTTGTCGCGTCAGCAGCCGGGCGAGGACGGTGGAAGGGCGTAGAGGGTTCCGTCAGCGTTCTTGGCGAGCAGTTGGTGTGACCAGTAGGAGGTAACGACGGTTATGTCTCCGACGACGATGTTCAGATCGAATCCCAATCCCTCGGGTGTGCTGGTCTGGTAGCTGAATCTCGCGACGCCGTAGGAGTCAGCGGCGAGTGTGTCGATGGCGAAGAATCCGCTTGTGCAGTATTTCCCCCACAACCTGTAGGTGGCTCCGGGTGTGAGGTTTGTGAATGTGAGGCCGAGGTTGTACCGCCCCTCTTTAGCCTGAATTGCATTCATCCGTCCCGTGATGTTGGTGTAGGTAGTGACGTCTCCTCCGCAGTTGCCATACGACGCATAGCCGCTGACGGCGCAGATCGACGTGAAGGCATCGAAGGCCGACGACGATCCGTTCTGCTTGGGCGGCGACCCTGCCACGCTCGGAGAGACACCCACAACGGCGAAGGCGACCGATAGTGCGACAACGATGAGGATGCTCAGCCTGCGATGCGACATGGGTGTACCTCCTACGGAGATCTGCGACGACTGCCTCGACCCACGGCTTCAACACGGAGTATTTCCGCCTCGAGCCACGCGTCACATACCCAAGAGGCGGGGATCGCCCAGGGCTAGCCCAAGGTCCTGCAAATGGCCGGAGAGCGGCGGCGACGAGGCATGGACCTTAGCGCCCTGCTTTCAAACTCTGAGACGGAGGCCCTCTACAAGCGTCTCACGGAACGGGACTGGCAGCAAGTGGCCCGTGCGCAGGCAAAACGGAGCGATCGCTCACGAGACGGGAAGCTGAGGTTCGGTACAGTCAGCGGGGCGGTCCTCGAAGTTCTGCACCGCTCAGAGCGCTCGATGCGCTTCATCGAGATCCACGAGGCGGTTGAGGACCTACTCGGGTTCGCCGTCTGCCGCGGGTCCGTCAAGCAGTTCTTGTGCGAGGAGTCGACACACCGCCGGCCGCGCTCTTGAACGGGTCGCATGCGGGCTGTATCGATCCTTGTGATCGAGGACAGCTCGTTGAGTCGTCGAGTGGCATGTAACGAGGAGCCTTGTCGAAGAAGGCGAGAATGATGGGCGCGGAACCCGGGAGACCCGGAGAACGCCGGCGTGATGCCTTAGACGGTGCGGGGTCGCCACGGTTCGTGCTCGTGCGCGAGCCAGACCAGCTCGGGGTCGAGCGCGCGTACCCGCAGCTGGCCTTCGGTGTGCGGCTCGTCGAGCTCGCCGAACCAAACCGCCACGTCGCCGCCGACGACGACCGGACGCCCGCCAGTCTCGACGACGACCACCTGCATGCCGCGTGTGTGGCCCGGCGCCGGGACGAGCCGGAGCCCCGGAAGCAGCTCGAGCTCGCCGTCGACAGGCACGTACCGCACGCCGGGCGCCTCGACCCACTCGCGAATGGTGTAGTCGTCCTCGCTGCGCGCGTCGTCGAGCTCCCGACGCTGGACGTAGATCGGCCTGCCGGCGAAGAGGTGGTTGCCGCCGCAGTGGTCGAAGTGCAGGTGTGTGTTGACGACGATGTCGATGCCCGCGAGGTCGAAGTCCTGCTTGCTCAGTGGACGGAGGCGGGGATCGAGGTCGGCCACCGCCGGGTGCAGCTCCGTCATGCCGGTGTCGACCAGCACGCGCGCATCGGGATGGTCGATGACGTGCACGTAGACCGGCATCCGCTCGCCCTCGGCGAGCAGGTCGGCAACGCGGACTGGCGTGATGGTGATTGAGGCGGGGGCGTTCATTGTGTACCGACCGCCACGGTAGTGGTTGATATGTGAGTCATGATGACCTCCTTTAGACTGGCTGACGCACGGCCGGCCGCACTGCCTCGCTCGCTGGCTGAGCAGCTCCTTCAGTCCGTTGGCTGATAGAGCAGTGAGCCGGGCATTGGATCCACTAACCGTCCCAACGACGGACGACGCCTTGCCGGACTGGCGAACTGCGATAGTCAAGACGTCCCGCTCGGCCCGTGCCACCGGTTCGGCCCCGACGGCCGCAAAGCCGCACGCACCCTGGTTCGGTTCAAGCACTTCGATGCGACCTCGCCACGCCGAGAGTCTGACACCCGGGCGACAGTACGAAGCCTCAAGTTTGAATGAGCGGCCTTCCATGCCCGGGCGATCGGACACCAGAACGGGCCCATTCCCAGGGAAGATGTCCCGAGATCAGCAGCGTATGGAGCGTACCGGGATCGAACCGGTGACCTCCGGCTTGCAAAGGAGAACGAAGGGGTTCCGACCGTTTCGGTCTGTTTCTGCCGGATGCCGTCAATCCCTTTATCCATGCCGTTTAGCGGGCTCTTGAGAGGACCTACTCGGAAACGCGCTGAAGGCCGTTTGCGACGGTTTCCTTAGCAGAACCTTAGCCGCCACGTTCGTAGCGCTCGTCTGTCCGGCGACGGGCACCGGATGCCCGGATCCCCGCTATTCCCCCGCAGCGCGGTGCCAGCCGACGGCGAGGTAGGTCCCGAGCAGCGCGGCGCCGAACGCCCAGCGGAAGTCGGGGACGTTCTGGAGCGGCAGGCTGATCCCCGACAGGACCGAGACATCGTTGGCGACCGGCACGAGGTCGATTTCCATCGACATGAACTTGTACGGCTCGTACGGGCCATACGACGGGTCGGACAGCAGTTGCAGGAACCTTCTGCGGCTCGGGTACCGAACCATCTTGGCGGCGTCCCACCGGGCCTGGTCGGGCAGGATCTTGATCAGGTTCTCGCCCTGAACCTCACCGCCGGCGACCGGATAGGAGGCGTTCCGAAGCCACAGTCGCATGATGCTCTTCTCGTAGTGGAAGTTGGCCTCCCGCGGCGTGCCCTCGAACGCGGTGCGCCGGGCCACGTGTGGTTCTCCGGATGGAAGCGGATCAGGTTCAGCATCAGGACGGGCTTGCCGTCGTCCTCCGCTGCCCAGGCTCGGAGGCTTTCCACGATCGGCTCGATGTGCCCCTCCGGCAGGGGAAGCTTCGAGATCACCTTCAGGTAGCCCTCGGTCTCCTCCTTCGTGAGCGGCGCCTCCTTCGGCGAGTGCCAGCGCCAGAAGGCGGCGAACGCGCAGAGAAAGCCCAGCCCGAGGGCACGCTGAGTGTTGTCCGTCTTCATCCGAGTCGTCCTTTCAGTCGTCAACGCAGGTAGTCGAGAAGCAGCGCATTCACCTTGTCCGGGGCCTCGAGTTGGAGCCAATGGGTGCCGCCGGGCACCCGCTCGTATCTCCACGACGACGTGACGTACTCCTTGGACTTGATCATCTGTCCCTCGGCCAACGCGACGTCGCCCTCGCCCCAGATCCCCAGCACGGGCACGGTCACCTTCGGCCAGTCCTTGGGCAGGATCAGGCCGAGGTTCGCCCGGTAGATGTCGATCGCGGCGGTCAGCCGGCCGGGGCGGAGAGATCCTTCTTCCAGGTGGGGAGCTCCGCGTCGTAGCGCAGCATCTGCCGCCAGAGCCACCAGTCGGCGGAGGAGACAGCCTTCTCCGAGAGCCACGGGATCTGGAAGAAGAGGATGTAGTACGCCTTCAGCTTCTGCACGACGCCGCCGTGCGCGTACGCCGTCGGGTGACCGACGGCGAGGGCCGCGTAGCGGTCGATCCGGTCCGGGTGCTGCATGCACGTCTGCCAACCGACGGCCGCGCCCCAGTCGTGGCCGACGAGGCGCACCTTGTCGTTCACGCCCAGGGCATCGAGGATCGCGATCAGGTCGGCGACGAACTCGTCGATCTTGTAGCCGGACGTGTGCGGCGCCATGCCCGAGTCGCCGAAGCCCCTCAGGTCGGGCGCGATCACGCGGAAGCCGCCCTGGACGAGCGCCGGAATCTGGTGGCGCCAGACCGAGTTCGAGTCCGGGAACCCGTGCACGAGCAGCACGTCGGGCCCTTCCCCTTCGACGACGACGTTGAAGTCGAGGCCACGCAGTCGATAAGTCGTTCCCTTGATGCTCATGCTCCTCCTCTCGACCCACCGGGTCCCTTCGATGGCCCCCGTCCGCACGTGTTCCCGCCGGCGCCCACGCTGCCGGCGGGAACACGTGTGTTGGATGGCCTTACCCGCTGACGGCCTGCGCGACCCCCTGGTGGCTCGCGACCTGGTGCAGCGCCGTCTCGTCATCGTGCGTGCTCGGCTTGAGGTCGAACACGACCTTCTTCACGGTGCCCGTGAAGGCGTACGGGGCCTTGTCCTCGTAGGCGAGGTCGACCACTCCGCCGTTGTCGCGGCCGATGTCCATGCCGGCGTAGGTCGTGAAGATCAGCGAGATCGTGTGCGGCATCGTGCCCTCGCCGATCTGCTTGTCGTTCGCCCACAGCGTCACGCGGCCGCTCGAGCCCGGGGTGGGCTCGTCGGCCTCGAACAGCATCTTCACGGTGACGTCGCCGACCGGGATCGGCTCGGTCGAGGTCTGCTTGTACGTCTCCACGCCCAGGAACTGGTAGGTGTGGTTCAGCAGGCCGTTCTCGTCGACCCAGAGCGCGAACCCGCCGATGAAGTCCGCGAACGCAACGAGGACTCCCTCGGCGCCGTCGCCCGGCACCTGCAGCTCGGCCTCGATCGCGTACGACCGACCGATGATGCGCGGGATCATCGTGGTCTGCACGTTCTGCACGTCGCCCGCGAAGGTGAAGCGGGTGACGGTCGGCATCGGCGGCAGCATCCCGAAGAACACCGCGAACCCACCGAGCAGCGGCAGCACCCTGTTCCGCTCGGCCTCCTGCCAGAAGAGCTCCCGGAGCTCCACCAGCTTCTCCGGTTGCTCCGCGGCCAGGTCCGTGGCCTGACTGAAGTCGTCCGGTAGGTAGTAGAGCTCCCACTGGTCCTGCTCGGGGTCGTAGACGCCGGGCGCGAACCGCTTCATGGTCTCCGGCATGAAGTCCCAGGGCGCCTTGTCCAGCTTGGCGCAGGCCCACCAGCCGTCCTTGTAGATGGCGCGGCTGCCGTAGTTCTCGAAGTACTGCACCGTGTGGCGCTCGGCGGCGTCCGGGTCGTCGAGCGTGTAGGCGAAGCTCGTGCCGTCCATCGGCTCCTGCTCGATGCCGTCGACCACCTTGGGCTCGGCGATGCCGACCGCCTCGAGGATCGTCGGTGCGATGTCGATCACGTGCGCGAACTGGCTGCGCAGGTCGCCGCCGGCCTTGATCTTCCCGGGCCAGGCGACGACCATCGGGTCACGCGTCCCGCCGAGGTGGCTCGCCATCTGCTTGCCCCACTGGAACGGTGTATTGCCGGCGTGGGCCCATGCCGCGGCGTAGTGCGGGGCGGTGTGGAAGCCGCCCAGCTCCTCGACTCCGCCGAACTTCTCGATGATCTTCAGCTGCTGGTCGGCCTCGAGCACGACGCCGTTGAAGAAGGTCGTCTCGTTGAAGGAGCCCGTGAGGGTGCCTTCCATGCTCGCGCCGTTGTCGCCCCAGATGTAGATGATCAGCGTGTTGTCGAGGTCGCCCATCTCCTCGATCTCGTCGAGCAGCCGCCCGACGTTCCAGTCGGCGTTCTCGGAGAAGCCCGCGAACACCTCCATCTGGCGGGCGTAGAGCTTCTTCTGGTCGTCACTGAGCGAGTCCCAGGCCGGATATAGCTCGGGGCGCTCCGACAACTCCGTGTCCTGCGGGACGACGCCGAGCTTCTTCTGGCGCTCGAGGGTCTGCTCGCGGTACGCGTCCCAGCCGCTGTCGAACTTGCCCTTGTACTTGTCGGCCCATTCCTTCGAGACGTGGTGCGGCGCGTGGCTGCAGCCGGTCGAGTAGTACATGAACCACGGCTTCTGCGCGTCCTGCGCGCGGACGGCATGAAGCCACTCGACGGCCTTGTCGGTGAGGTCGTCCGGGAAGTAGTAGAGCGCGCCGTCCTTGCCGTCCTGCACGCCCAGAGTCGAGTTGTCCTGGGTGATGATCGGGTCGTACTGGCCGGCCGCGCCGGTCAGGAAGCCCCACCAGTGGTCGAAGCCCCAGCCCAGCGGCCAGTGGTCGAACGGCCCGGCGGCGCCCATCTCGCGACCCGGCGTGAGGTGCCACTTCCCGAACCCGCCGGTGATGTAGCCGTTCTCCTTCAGGATGCGCGGCAACGCCGTGCAGCTCCGCGGCCGCGTCCCGGTGTAGCCGGGGAACGGCCCCGGAAGCTCCGCGATCCCGCCCATTCCCACCCGATGGTGGTTGCGGCCGGTGAGCAGCGCAGCGCGGGTCGGCGAGCACACCGCCGTCACGTGGAACCGGTTGTAGGTCAGGCCCATCTGCTGCACGCGCGTGAGGTTCGGCGTGCTGATCCCGCCGCCGAAGGTGTCCGGAGCGCCGAAGCCGGCGTCGTCGATCAGGACGAGGAGGACGTTCGGCGCGCCGTCGGGCGCCTTCGGGCCGGGGATCATCGACCAGTCGCCCACGGACTCGTCGATCGTGCGGCCGGCCGTCCCGCCGAAGTTCCGGTCGGGAATGGGTAGCACGGTCCGGTCCGGCGCGAACTTGCCCATCGCCTCCGCGAGGGAATCCTTGAGCGCGCCCATCCCCTTCTTGTCGCTGTGCACGACCGACCGGAGCAGCGCGCCGGGGAGCGCCTGCTCGACGCCGAGCCGCTGCCCGTCGTCGAAGATGGCGATGATGCCGGCGGAGCCCGGCGGCAGGTTCTCGCCGATCTTGTCGTGCATCTCCGTCTTGACCCGGTGGTGGACGAACTTGCCGGCGATGCCGCCCGCCGCGGCGCCCACCGCCGTCGCCGCCAGCAGCGGCGGCGCGAAGAGGCCCACGGCAACACCGACCCCGCCGCCCCAGCCCATGCCCTTGCGGCCCAGGTTGTCGCCCGTCTGCTGGACCGAGACACTGCCGTCCTCGGCATGAGTGACGAGGATCACTCCCTCGATCTCGACCTGCTTTGCCTTGACGAGCCCGACGAGCGCCTCGAAATCGGCTGTTGCCGTGTCGATGTCCTGGTAGCCGGCTACGAGGACATCCGTTGGTGTATCTGCCATCACTGTCTCCTTTGGTCGGCCACAGCCTCTGCGCGCCGGGTTAGGTAGGCGTCCAGCCTTGTCGTGCTCGTCGTGAACGTGCCGGTGTCGAAGGTGGTCTCTTCGCGCGGGTAACCCCCCACCCCCGCGAGCACTGGTTCGGAGAGCAGCCCCAGCTCGCGGGCGCGCTCGACCGCTTCGGTGCGCTTGGCGACACCGAGCTTCTTGTAGATGTGCGCGACGTGCGTCTTCACGGTGCTTCGGCGCCGACCGATGCGCTCGGCGATCTCCTCGATGGTCAGCTGTGTCGGAAGGAAGGGGAGAACCCGCGACTCGGCAGACGTGAGGCGCACAGGCCCCGCGGAGGTGCCGTTTCGGTACGCCGTTTGACTGTCACAACACGGCGAGCGTGACACGAACGGCCCTCTTCCTCTCCTCAGCCGGAATGGCGGATATTCCCGGGCGATGCTCTAGCCGGACTTCTCGAACGCCTCGACGGCATCCTGCAGCGTGGTAAACACGTGGTCTTCGCCGATCTTCGCGGTTATGCCGAACAGGTCGAGTTGCCGCTTGACGCGGGCGTGCACCTCGGCGACTGCGAAGACGATGCCGCGCTCTGCGAGGTGGTCGACGAGTTCGGCGAGCGTCTTGCCGGCGGTGAAGTCGAGGTCGTCGATCCCGTCCGCGTCGAGGACGAACCAGCGCGGCGGCTTCTCCACGTTGACGAGCCCCATGACCTCCTCGGCGAGCCGGGTCGCGTTGGCGTAGAAGACCCCGGCGCCGAAGCGATAGACGATCAGCCCGGGCGCACTGACCGTGCCCGGCGTCGGCGCGACCGTGGTGACGTGCCCCGCCTCGTCCGTGACGATGACACGGTCGATCGGCGCGTAGTGGCGGCGCACGTGCAGGAGAAGCGAGAGGACGATCGCCAGGATGACGCCTTGCTCGACCCCGACGACCACGACGACGATCGCTGTGAAGAGCGCGACCCAGAACTCGTTCCGGCGCAGCCGGTAGATCTCCCGCATGTGCGGGACGTCGATCAGCTTGACGCCGATCAGGAAGACGACCGACGACGAGCACGGCGTTCGGGAGGTACTGGAGCGGCACGGTGAGGAAGAGCAGCACGATCGCGACGACGACCGCCGTCGTCAGCTGCGCGACCTGGGTGTGGCTCTTCGCCTCGTCCACCATCTCGGTCTTGGTCGGGCTGCCGTTGACGACGAAGGTGCCGGTGAAGCCGGCGGTGAGGTTGGCGAGGCCGAGCCCGACCAGATCGGTGTTCTCGTTGAGGCGCTCGTTGTACTTGACGGCGTAGGCGCGGGAGGTGGCGGCGCTCTGGGCGAGGATCACGAGGAAGATCGCGGCCGCGGTCGCGGCCAGCCCCGCCGCGTCGCTCCAGGTCACGCCCTGCGGTGCGCTGATGCTGGGCAGGCCGCTAGGCACCTTCCCCAGGGTCGAGATGTCGTGGGCTGCGAAGTCGAAGATCCAGCTCAGCGCGATCATCCCGACGACGGCGACGAGGCCGCCCGGAATCGTCTTCGACAGGCGCGGGAAGAAGATCAGGATCGCGAGCACGGAGACCGAGACGAGCGCCGTCTGCCACGAGCCCTCGGAGATGTCCTCCAGCGTCAGGAAGAACTTGGCGACGTCGCCGCTGAACGGGCTCAGGTCGACGCTCTGTGAAGGTATTCCGAGCATGCCGCCGACCTGGCCGATCGCCACCTGCACGCCGACGCCGGTCAGGAAGCCGACCAGCACCGTGCGCGAGATGAAGTCGGCCAGGAAGCCGAGCCGCGCGATCCGCGCCAGGAAGAGGAGCCCGGCCGCCATCAGTGCGCAAAGGCCCGCGAGGCTGACCCATTGCGGCGAGGCCGGCTGGAGCCCGTTGATCCCGAGCGCGACGATGCCCGCGTACATGATCACCGCCGTCGCAGAGTCGGCGCCGACGACGAGGTGGCGTGAGGAGCCGAAGAGCGCGAACGCCGCGATCGGGATCAGGATCGTGTAGAGCCCGGTGATCACGGGCATGCCCGCGAGCTTCGCGTAGCCCATCACCTCCGGGATCGCGAGCGCCGCCAGCGTGATCCCGGCGACGACGTCCTTCGACAGCCAGGCCCGGTCGTACGGCCTGATGCCGTCGAGAACCGACACGTAGCGCCGGAGGCCCGTGGCCTCAGCCGGTGCTACAGCCACAGCAGCCCCTCGGTCGTGCTCAGGCTAGATCCCCGATCTCGGCCTTGATCCGGCCCGACTCCACGGCCTGCTTGATCGCGTCGTAGTCGCGCTCGTTCTGGTCGGCGTAGGACACGGCGAACTCGGCGAGCGAACGGTCGAAGGTGTCGCCGCCGCCGAGGTAGCTCGCGATCGCCACCGCGTCTCCCGCCCGGGCGTGCGCGCGGGCGAGCGTCTTGCCGCAGACCTCGCCGTAGACGGCAAGCAGGTTCGGCTCCATGAGGTCGACGAGGGCGGAGCCCTTCGCGTCCCAGAGCTGGCGGAGGTAGAAGTCGCGCTTGACGCCGTCGAGCCCGTCGAAGCGGATCCAGCCGAGCATGATGTCGCTCGCCGCCTGCGTCAGCCGCTGGCCCTCGACCACCCGCTGGCCGTGGTTTGCGAACTCGCTCTTGCCCAGGAACGGCTCCAGCACCGACGCCTCCGCCTCCTTGGCCTGCAGGATCAGCGGATCCTCGTTGTCGCGTCCGACCATCAGGAGGATCCAGGCCCGCGTGCCGACGCTGCCGACGCCCACGATCTTGCGTGCGATGTCGACGAACCGGAACCGCTCGAGCAGCTTGCGCCGGTCGCCCGCGAGCGTCCGCCGGTACGCCCGGAGCATGCCGCGGATCGACTCTTCGAGCTTCTCGTAGTCGTGCCCGTCCGGGAGCAGCTCCCGGACCGGAACGACGACCGGCGGCTCGCTCACGAACCGGGGCTCTCCGTCGACGACCTGCGTCAGCTTCGAAAAAGCGCGCATGCTGTCCTTCGACTGTGCCTTGGCGAGGTTCGCCTCGGCCCGCTTGGCCTGCTTCGCGGTCACGAGTGACTGCAAGGACGCGAAGAGCGCGTCCACGTCGATGCGCGAGTACCAGATCTCCATGTTGCCCATCGCCGCGTACTCTCTGATCGCCTCGCGATACGCGAGCGCGGCTGCCAGGTTGACCGTCCGGCGCTGCTTGTCGTCGAACCCACGGTCGCGACCGGCGACCTCGAAGCTCGCCACCAGGCGCTTGACGTCCCACTCGAACGGGCCGGGCAGCGTCTCGTCGAAGTCGTTGACGTCGAGCACGAGCCGCCGGTCGGGAGCCGCGTAGCGCGCCGAAGTTGGACAGGTGCGCATCACCGCAGAGCTGGGTGTGCAGGCCGGTTCTCGCCGTGCCCGCCAGGTCGGCCGCCATGATGTAGGCGGCGCCGCGGTAGAACGTGAACGGCGAGACGAGCATCCGCCCGTACCGGATCGGC
The DNA here is from genome assembly GCA_963724805.1 of uncultured Actinomycetes bacterium. Taxonomy (GTDB): domain Bacteria; phylum Actinomycetota; class Thermoleophilia; order Gaiellales; family Gaiellaceae; genus CAVQZA01. The sequence goes on along the minus strand of CAVRWA010000012.1, from coordinate 332,603 downwards.
ACCAGCTCGGGCACGCGCGTCTTTGCCTGCTCCTCGAGCAGATCGACCGGGTCCCGCCGCATCGCCGCAGGCTCCCAGCCCGCATGGACGTTCCGCGGCACCTCGGCCCGCTCGGCCTTCCCGCGCGCCTTTCGCTCCGCGACGGTGAAATGGTCGACGCGCTGGGGCGTCGGGGGCGCTGCAGTCTGCTGGCTCATCGGGCTACTCCCTTGTCTGGCTCGTCCGTCATTTCGTCGTTCCCGGTTGATCGTGCTGGCCTCCTCGCCGTAACCAGATCGACACCACGGCAGCGTTGCACGGGCCGGCGGGGTGTGTCCTCGGCCAAAGTGGCGGATATTCCGTCCGTCTATACGACAGCAGCCGCAGCAGCCGCCGACGCCTCGGCCTCGGCGACGTTCGATGGACGGCGCTTGCGGATGGCGATCACGACGACCGCTCCCACGACGAGGTAGGCGCCGAGAATGACGAGCGATCTCGTGATCGCGTTGCCGTCGAAGTAGATCGTGTTCCGCACGGCGGTCGTGCCTGCGCCGGCCGGCAGATACGGGCCGAAGGTCCGCCAGAAGGTCGGCAGGAACGCGCTCGGCACGGCACCGCCCGCGGCCGGCGCACCGAAGATCACGAAGACGACGATCACCACCAGCGTGCCGGCGGCTCCGAGCACGGTCTGCAGCGCGGCGGTCGCGAAGGCGACGGCCATCATCACGAGGATGAAGATGCCCCACAGCACGAGGAACTTCGAGCTGGGAATGGCACCGAGGACCGGCCCTGCGAACGTGTCCGTGAGCAGCGCTCCGACGACTGCGACGCAGGCCAGCGCCGCGAGGCGCCCGTGCCGCGTCGCCGAGCCGCCGAAAGCCATGGTGATGGTCGACGAAAGGTACCCGCCGACGATGAGGGCCATGACCACGAGGAACGACACGATCCCGCCTGCGTCACCCGCCGGGAGAGGGTGGACCTGGACGACCTCGAGCTTCTGACCGACGGAGGCGGACGCCGCCCCGAAGGCGCTGCCGAGAGCCGAGGCGACGGCCGGCCCCGCCGCAGGCACCACGATCAGCTTCGCCCCGGTCGGGCCGGCGACGTACGCCCCCACGACCTTCCGCTGATCGATCGCCGCGCTCGCGGCCGACTCGCTCGAGTACTGAGTGAGCTTCAGAGAGAACTGCTTCGCGACCGCGATCGGCAGCGGGGACGCGCCGACGACTCCAATCGGGACGTCGTGCGGCTTCGGAGAATGGAGCGCTCCTACGTACGAGTTCACGAAAGCCGCCTGCACGAGCAGCACGACGCCGAGCGCCACGAACAGCAGCGGAAACCCTGAAAGCCGCGGCTTCTGCACGCTTCGGTCGGCGCTCTCGGCGCTGACGCTGTCCTGGGAGCCTGTCTCACTCACGGTGACCTCCACGAATACGAATCAACCTGCCTCGACCTTTCGGCGGCCTCGCGCGAGGCCGCCGAAAGGGAAGTGCGCCTAGCGGCGCCTGGCCGTGCGCCGTGACGTGCGGCGGGCCACTCTGCGAGCCATCATGTCTGTTCCACCTCCGTTGCCGGACTGTCGAGAACCTGCTGCGGCAGGGGTCAAACCGAGGCCGTCTTCTCGCTCGGGTGCATCGCGGCGAGCTCGTCGGCCTCCGCCGCGGTGGCGACACCGATCGCGACCAGATCGGCCGGATGGATGAAGCCGTCGGCGAGGCCGACGCCGCCCGTGCGGATGATCGCGTCACGGAGTGGCACCGCCCAGTGGTGCTCGAGCAGGATCAACGCCGCCGCGGAGTCGTCGGGGATCTCTTCGAGAATGTCCCACGCCTCCTGGTCGGAGAACACGTGGATCCCGCCTTCGGCCGCGGCCTCCGCGCCGAGCTCCGCGCCCTTCTCGAAGCCCTCCTCGCCCTCGATGCCGAGGCCGATCAGGGCGGCCACCTTGCTGCCGAACTCGATTGCCTCGTCCTTGCTCAGGTTGCTGAGGTGCACCACCTCCATCTCACCCAGCGCGTCCTTGTGAACGGCGAGCGCGTCGATCACGCGCACCGTGTCGCTCTCGCGGAGCTTCTCGAGCTCCTCGATGATCTCGCCGTGGAACTCCGGATGCTGGAACCCCAGCACCAGCAGCTGAACCGGTCCGATCGCCATGATCTACCTCACTTTCCTTGCTGTCGTTGCTCCGAACACGTCGTTCGTTCCGTGGCGCGCACGCCGGCGCCAAAACGCCCTCACTGGCCAGCCGATTCGCCTCGCTATGCCGCCGCGGCGGTCGGCCCCGGCTTCATGAAGGCGCCGAAGATCCAGAGGATCGGGAAGAAGATCCCGAAGAAGAACATCCACCCGTGACCGTTTCTGATCGTCATGAGCCCGAGCGTGAACGCCACGAGCAGGTACAAGAAGATGCCGCCGATTCCGACTGCCCACCACATGATTCCTCCTCTTTCGTCGGGAGGAAGAGAGCCAGCCTGACCGGGTGGTCATGACCCCTTCCTGTCCAGACAACAAGGCTCACACGGATGGATCTCCTGCCGCATCAGCCAGAGTGGTGGATATTCCCGGCGCGCGCCCTTGACTCCTAACCGTCGAGGCGTTCGTTTGCCGTGATCCTCCGTCATTTCTCGACCTGCCTTGTGATCGCCTTGCGATCAGCGGCGCATTCGACGTCCGTGTATTGTCCACCTAAGTGGCTGATACTTCGGCCGTTATGTCGACGGCTGAGAGGCGAGTCCCCGCGCTTTGCGAATTGCCTCGGTTCGAGCGTCGAAGCTCGAGCCGGCGCGTCTGCGCGCGGGCGCGATCCAGCGGGAACGCCTTCTCGGTCAGTTGGCCGCCGCCGCAGATACGCCGATCGTCTTGATCTCCGCATCGGCGGGCTACGGCAAGTCGACGCTCGCCGCGCAGTGGAGCGCGCGGTGTCAGAGGCCGGTGGCCTGGATCAACCTCGACCGCGGTGACGACGACCCGCTCATGTTCCTCAACGTCGTTACCCACGCACTCGATCGGCTCGATCCGGTCGCCCCCGAGCTCCTCGACGAGTTCGCGGCCCGTGCCCCGCACGTCGTCGACGTGGTGCTTCCCTGCCTGGCCGCCGAGCTCGAGCGTCTGTCGCCGCTCGAGCTGATCTTCGACGACCTCCAGGAGGTGACCCAAACACGGACACTCTCTGCGCTCAACTTCCTGCTCGACGTGGTCGGGCCGGGGTCACAGGTTGTTCTCGCGACACGCACCGACACAGACCTGTGGCTCGCGCGCCAGCGGCTGTCGGGGGACCTCTTCGAGATCCGCGCCGATCAGCTCGCCCTCGATGCCGATGAGGCACTCGCGCTCGCAGAGAGCACCGGCGCAAACCTGTCCGAGCCGGCTCTCGGGCTTCTGTGCGAGCGGACGGAGGGATGGCCGGCCGGGATCGCACTCGCCCTGCACGCCCTGCACGAGCCCGTGTCCGCAGAGGATCTCGCCCAGGCCATCACCGGAGACCAACGCGAGATCGCCGACTACCTCGTCGAGGTGATGCTCGACCGCGAGCCGCAGGAGCGTCGGCGCTTCCTGCTCGCGACATCGGTGCTCACCCAGATGACGGCGCCGTTGTGCGACGCCGTCCTCGGGATCGACAACTCGAGCGAGGTGCTCGAGGACCTGGAACGCACGAACTCGTTCGTGATCGCCCTCGACGATCAGCGCCGCTGGTACCGCTACCACACCCTGTTTGCCGAGCTCCTTCGCTCCGAGCTCGACCGCTCCGACCCCGAGCTAGCCGCCGAATACCTCACCCGAGCCGCCCAATGGCACGAACAGGACGGCGCTGACCCGGCCGAGGCCTTCCGCTGTGCCCACGAATGCGGCGACCTCGAGCTCGCAGGACGAATCGCTCTTGCCTCCACCGACGGTTTCGCTCGCTTCGGTCAGCTCGAGACGTTGCGAATGTGGCTCCTCAACTGCACCGACGCGGAGATCGCATCCGATCCCCAGCTCGCCCTGGCAGCCGCCTGGGTCTACATGCTTCTGGGCCAACCCGACGAGGCCCAGAAATTCGCGCGGGCCGCGGAGGACGGAGACCTCGATGTGCCCGGGGCCGACGGAGCGACGTCGCTGCGATCATCGCTTGCGAACTTCCGCTCCGCGTTGGCTCCTGCCGGGATCCACCAGATGCTCGTAGACGCCGAGTTTGTTCGCGCGGCCGAGCTCGGTTCGAGGACGCGTTGGCTCCTTGGCGCCTTCCTACGCGCCGGGATCGCCGAGCTCCTTCTCGGTCGATCCGAGGAGGCTGTAGAGGCGTTCCGGGAGGGGCTCGCGCTCACGAACGGGCATCCCGAACTCCCACACGTCAAGATCCTCTGCCTCGGCTACCTCGCGTTCGCCCTTGCGGAGACCGGGAACGAGCCGGCGGCGCGGAAGTCCGCCCAGGAGGCGTGGGCGATTTCGGTTGGAGAACGACTCGACCGCTCATTGCCCGGCGGCGTCGCATTGACCGCACGAGCGATGGCGCTCGCACACGACGGGGACTTCGACCGAGCCACGCTCCAGCTAAGGGACGCCCGGCGAACAAGCCATCTCTTCCGCGGCGCGCGATGGATCAATGCCGACATGAACATCCGGTGGGGGAACATCAGCCTGGATCTCGGCGATCGTCCTGGCGCCCAGGAGCACGCCGAGACCGCACGAGCCGCGTTGCACGGGTATCCGGACCCGGGCAGGCTGCCGTCGCGACTCGCGCAGCTCGACGAACGGCTCGCAGTCCCCGCCGAGTTGACACCGGCCGAGATGCGGATCCTCCCCTTCCTTCCGACCCACCTCTCGGTCAAGGAGGTCGCCGAGCGCCTCGACGTGTCACCCGCCACCGTGAAGACGCACGTTTCCTCCGTCTACGCCAAACTCGGCGCGGCGTCGAGATCGGATGCGGTCGAGAAGATGCAGCGCCTCGGTCTCCGCTTCGACCCAGCCGGCAGGCGGCGGTCATCGCCGCCAGAGTCGAACAACGGCCGCACCTAGAGCCGGACCCGTCCCTCGCCTGCTCAGCTCTGCTCCATGTCGGCGTGCTCGTGGCCGATCACCGCCGGCCGGAGGCCGAGCTCTTCCATCCTCGCGACCGCGTCCGATCTCCTTTCAGCGCCGAGCTTCGCGTAGACGGAGGAAACGTGCGTCTTCACGGTTGCGGGCGAAACGTGGAGGCGTTCGGCTACCTCCTTGACCGAGAGGTGCGTCGGGAGGAAGGGAAGAATCCGGATCTCGGCCGGGGTGAGGTCGAGAGCAGAGAGGCAGGCGATCCGTTCGGTGAGCTCTGCGAGTCGCCGAGGCAGCGAGCCCGGATCCGGATACTCGTCTAGTGCGGCGCGTGCGGTCTCGGCGTGTTCCTGCGCCACGGAGCGGTCGCCGAGATCGAGGCTGAGATTGCCCCAGCGGAGGTTCATGTCCGCGTCGAGCCAGCGCGCGCCCCGGCAGAGGTGGCCGGTTAGCCGCGCGTTCGCGAGCTCGGCCGCCGCTCGGTCGAAGTCCCCGTCGTGAAGAAGCATCACTGCTCGTGCGGTGAGCGCGATGCCGCCCAGCAGCGTCCCCTCGAGTCGTTCGGATGCCGACAACGCCGTCGCCTCCTGTGCCGACGTCCGCGCTGCCGGCCAGCTCCCGGTCTCCGCCAATGCCAACGCGAGGAAGCCGAGGCAGACGACCTTGACATGGGAGAACTCGGGATGCCCGGTTGTGAGCACAACCCCCTCTCGAAAGGCCGCAACCGCTTCGTCGGGTCGATCGGCGAGGAGGTTGGCGTTCCCTACCGCCCGCACACCGTCGACGAGCCAACGGGTGTTACCCGCCCGCCCCTCGGCCGCACAGACGAACTGCGCATCGGCGAGCATCTGGTCGACCCCATGGGGAGCCAGCGTGGCGCGAAGGTTCATGAATGTCGATCGAAGTGACGTCGCCCCGTCGGTCGACACTACGTCGAGGTCTCCCTCCGCCGCAGCGGCCGCGAATCGGTCGGCTGTTTCAGAGTCGCCGAGATGGAAGGAGATCCAGGCCGCGACGATCGCGAGCTGGGGATCGGCGGCGACCTCCTCGTCGGTGCAGTCGCCGAGCCATAGCTTCATCGTCTCCACTCGGCCGCGCCTGATGTGATCGTCGGCAGAGCCCACCACGACCCGTCCGGCAAGCTGGAGGTCGCCGCTCTCGTGAGCGCAGCGGAACGCTTCGGCCGGGTCGCTGCCGTCCTGTTCGAGCCAGTGGGCGGCACGGGCGAGAGACGTCGTGGCAAGTTCGGGGTCGGAGCGTTCGAGCTCGGAGCGGAGGAACTCGGCAAACAGTTGGTGGTAGCGGTACCTGTCTTGGTGATCGTCGAGGGCGATCACGAATGAGTTCGAGCGGGCCATTTCGGCAAGCAGCTTGCCCGAGTTGTCGACCTCGAGGATCGCGTCGCAGAGCGGGGCTGTCATCGTTGTCAGAACCGACGTCGCGAGCAGGAAGGCACGGCGCTCGGAGGTCTCCCGTTGAAGGATCAGTCCGAAGAGGTTGTCGGCGAACTCGCGCAGGTCTCCGGAGATGGTCTCCGCGACGTTGTCCTGGGCGGCCGGCTTGGTCATCGCGTTCAACGCGAGGGCGATCCCGGCCGGCCATCCCTCCGTTCGTTCGTGTAGCTCTCTTAGAGCTTGCTCGGACAGGTGCCAGCCGCTGATCTCGGCCAGCGCGAGCGTCTCATCGGCATCCAGGGCGAGTTCGTCGGCGTGGATCTCGAGTAGCTCCCCCGAAAGGTGTCGGCGGGCGAGCGGCAGCTCCGGGTGGGCGCGTGTCACTAGAACGGCCTGCGATCCCGGCGGGACTTCCTCGAGCAGGTAGTCGAGCGCGGCGAGGCACTGTGGCTGGGTCAACTCCTGGACGTCGTCGAAGATCAGCTCGACGGGCGACAGACGGTCGAGCTCCGCTGCCAAGCCGCGGAGAACGATCTGGGCGACCCGGGGCGTGACGGCGTCGAGCTCGTCGAGGAGCTCGGGCGCGACCGGATCGAGCCGGTCGAGTGCGTGGGCCACCGCGCTCAGGAACGCGACCGGATCGTTGTCTGCTCTGACGAGGTTGAGCCAGGCTACCGGCCGCTCACACTGTGTGCCCCACTGTGCGGCCAGCATCGACTTGCCGTAGCCTTCCGAGGCGGAGATCAGGACGATCGGACATTCCGAACCCGCCAACCGAGCAAGGAGGCGCGTCCGCTGGATTTCGTTAGCGCGCGCCGGGATATCGAACATGTCGGGTGACGTTACAAGGGTCGGACACTATGACTCAACCCTGACCTCGGTCGGTCTGGTGAGGCGTCGTCAGCCACGCTGCGGGCGTGGCTCTTGGCCGCGGCGGCTCGGGTCGTCTCGAGCGGTCCCGAGCCGCCGCGATGGATCTCGGTCAGGCGCCTGCGGGGGCGGCCGCGTCGGCGACTGCCTCGAGGGCCTCGTCGTCGACCGTGTGGGTCTCCGATACTCCGCCGAGGTCGGTGAGCATCGACTCGATCGCGTCGGCCTCGTCGAGCCCGGTCAGGACGCCGACGGCAGCCTTGCCCTCCGCCAGTTCGGCGCTGATGCGCTCGCGGTCGCTGTCGTGCAGCCCGAGACCTTTGTGGTGCAGCAGTCCGAGCAGGCCGCCGGTGGCTGCTCCCATTCCGACCCCGACCCCGATCCCGACCCCGACGGGGCCAAGCAGCCCCAGGACCAGCCCGATGCCGGCGCCCTTGTAGAAGCTGTGTGACCCGACCTTGTGGGTCTTGACGTTCCCGTTGTCGTCGAGGACGAGGACGCCGATCGCGTCTTCGAGTGCGACTCCGGCGTCCTTCAGGGCGACGACCGCCGCGTCGGCGGCTGCCTCGTCCTCGAAGATCGAGATGACGACTTTCTTCTCGGCCATGGTGTTCTCCTGTCATTCGTTCCGTGCCGGAAGCGCCGGCACGCGCTCGAACTCCGCGGCAGCGGTCACGCGGTGTGCCGGCCGCCGCGCGAGACCTGTGCTCACGCGTTCTTGCGTGAGCCTCCGTAGACCGCGAGTGCGTAGATCACGAGCAGGTCGAGCGTGAAGACGGTCAGTGACCAGAACGGGTATGCCTGGATGAACGCCAGCTGGGCGATCGCCTGCAGGCTGGCGACCGCGATCCCGAACCAGCGGGCCCACTGGGCGCCTGCGACGATCGGCGAAAGCCGCGCACAGGGTGATCACGGCGGCGATCGTGACGATCCAGCCCCACGTCTTCAGATCGCTGAAGACGAAGCGCGCCCCGTCGACGTAGAAGGACGAGCCCGCGATCGCCGCGAGGCCGGCAAGCAGCCCCATGACCCCTGCGAGCCCGAGCATGATCGCGGCGAAGCCGATCCAGCCGTCGCCCTTCTCACCCGCGTAGGCGTCGTCGGCCGCATACTCGTACTCCGGAGACGGAGGCATCTGCCCGTCCGACGTGACCCCCGGTTGCTCGGTAGTGCTCATCGCTTCCACCTCTTCCCTGCTCGGATTGTCCGGCGCGAACGACCGCCTCAAGTGCGATGCGGCGAGCGTGGCACAATCGGCTCTCGCCGAGCGTCAGCCGAAGTGGCGGATATTCCGAGCGCCCACAGTCCTATCACGCCGGCTCGCGTTGCCCGTGGGCCAGGCGGCTGACGAGCAAGGCGACGATCGTGACCAGATACAACTGGCCGAGCAACCCTTCGAGAACGGACAGCGTGCGCCCGAGGTTTCCGGCCGCGCTGTAGTCGCCGTAGCCGACGGTGGCCATCGTGATGTAGCTGAAGTAGAGCCGGATCGCCGGGGTGCCGTCCGTTCCCTGCGCGAAGAAGTAGCCCGACCCGAGCTTGGCCGCCGATCCGTAGGCGAACGAGAAGAGCATGCCCAGCACGAGGTAGACACAGATCGCGCCGACGACGGATTGGCTGTTCACCTCACCCTGGTCGACGACTCCGAGCGCGATCACGCCGATGATCGCTGCGGCCAGCACGATCCCGACCAGCCACACCGCTCCGGCGGCCGTCTCGCTGCTGGCGATTCCGGCGAGCACCGCGGCCGCCACGCCGACCGCGGCCACGGTCAACGTCTTGGGCCCGCTCCAGCCGAAGCCGGAGACCCAGATCGCCACGATCAGCGTTCCGGCCAGGAGCAGCACGGTCACGCTCAGCGCCCAGCGCTCGTCCGGCGCGGCCATGACGAACAGGAACGTGGCCAGAACCAGGAAGAGTGCGGAGCGGTAGCTGTGGCTCGCCTTCAGCCGGGCGACGCGTGAGCCCGGCCGCCACGATTGTCCACCGGCGAGGTCGAGCGTCATCAAGCAGCGGTTTCACGCTCGGTCCGGCGCCACTCGGCCCAGACCGGGGAAAACACCGCGCAGACCAGGGACATCGTGGTCATGATGAACACGTAGCCGACCAGCACGGCGACGACGCCGAACGAGCCGAAGTACTCCCCGTAGGAGTTCATCGCGGGCCCGAGGAAGAACGGCGAGGTGCCGACCGCGCCGCCGAGGACGAGCGCGGCGAGGAGCGCACCGGGCAGCAGGGCTCGGAGCCCGACCTTCCGGTGGAGGAGGAAGCGCGGCGTCCAGAGCCAGAAGGCGGTCGAGCCGACGAGCCAGACGGGCACGAGCACGAGCCAGCCGTCCGACTTGAGCTGCTGGGCGGCGACGACCCCCAGGCAGACGACGCCGGTGACGACGAAGAACCAGATCGCGAACAGCCCCTGATCGGCCGCCGAGCCGACCTCCACCCGCCAGGCGCGGGCGTAGACGCCCTGGAAGATCTGGCCGACCCCGAGCCCCCAGAAGGCGAAACAGAAGATGACCGTGAACGTGGCCGCCAGCGCGTTCGTGGAGGCGCTGCCGAAGGTGTCGCTGACCAGGCTGGCGCTGGACCCGGTCAGCTTCAGGTGCGTGACCAGGCGATCGGCGAAGGCTCCCGTGTCGCTTCCCGCCGCGTGGAAGTACGCAGCGACCGTCAGGGCCGCCGGGAAGACGGACAGGAACGAATACAGCGTGGCCGCAGAGCCGGAGTTACGGCTTGCTTCGAAGTACGCGCGGAACCAGTTCAGCGCGAGCCGGCCGAGACTCGTATCGGCTCGGCGGGCGAGCCAATCCTGCATCGCTCGCGCGCGATCGCCATGTTTCGGCACCTTGTCGTCGCCGGTGTGGCTGACCATGTAACGAGGTTGTCACATGCGGCTCACGCCGATCATCGGCCAAAGTGGCGGATATTCCGAGAGCCGCAACGGCCGCGAATCAACCGGCCGAGCCTCTCTCCACGAGGCCGATTTCATCCGAACTGGCCGATATCCCGACCCCGGGCCAGGTGCTGTGATGGAGCAGTGGCCGGTGTCCAACAACGATCGCCGCGTCGGATCGCTGCGTCCGCCCGCAGCCAGGCAGACGGCCTGGCTTCCCGGGTCGAGGGTGCCCGTCACCACGCGAGCGTCGACGTCTCCTTCAGGGCGGTCGACCGCGACCGCCGTGTCGCCGCGGGCGTGCTCGCGGGAGGCATCGCTTACCGGTTCTTCCTGTGGACCCTCCCCTTCACGCTGGTTATCGCAGGCGTGCTCGGCCTGATCGGGAAGGACAACGCGAAGACCACTCGGCCAGGGCATCGGGCTGGCCGGCGCGATGGTCGCCTCGCTCGGAGACGCCGCCTCCTCGTCGAAGGGCTACTGGTGGATGCTGGGCGTGGGCATCTCCCTGATGGTCGTCACGGGTGTGTCCGCGCTTCGCGCGCTCGAGCGCGTCCACGCAACCGTCTGGAACGTCCGGCCCACCCGGGTGGCCGGCTACGTCGTATCGGGCCTCGGGTTCTCCCTCGTGTTCGCCGGTCTGATCGCGCTCAACGCGGCAGTTGGCTGGGCGCGTCACACCCATCTGGTCGACCGCTCGCTCTACCTGCTGGTCGGCCTGGTGGCGGGCGGGGTCTGGCTGCTCGTCTCCTCCCGGCTTCCGCCGGGAAACGTCCCGTGGAGGGGGCTTCTCCCCGGCGCGCTCGTGTTCGCGAATCGGCGTTGCTGCGATGGAGGTCGCGACGGTCTATTTCCTGGGCCCGGAGCTGGCCAAGAAGTCCCAGATCTACGGCGCGCTCGGTGCCGCGGCGATGCTGCTCCTCTGGCTGTACCTGCTCGGCCGGCTGATGATCGCCTCCGCGATCCTCAACGCATCGCTCTGGGAGCGGCGGAACGAGGATCACGCCGGGCCTGAAGATGAGGGGGCCTGAACCGCATCGCCCGCTTCATTCTCATCGACCGCACGATGTCGCGGTTCCTGCGCGAGCCGGTCTCGGTACGGGGCGCCGCCGGCACTATCGTCACCGCCACAGTCGTCGTCGTAGCTGTGAGCGGCGCCCTGATGAGGTTGCTCGACCACCGTGAGTACCCCAACGTCTTCCGCGGCATGTGGTGGGCGCTGCAGACGGTGACGACGGTCGGCTACGGCGACGTCACGCCGCAGGACAAGATCGGGCGGCTCGTCGCCTCCGTCGTGATGTTCGAGGGCATCGCCCTGCTTGCGATCGTGACGGCCGCTGTCACTTCGTCGTTCGTCGAGCGGGCCCAACGCGCACGTCAGGCCGCCGAGGCAACCGCTGCGGAGGACGAGGCGGCCCGGCTCGACGCGCGCTTCGACGATCTCGCCGACCGCCTCGATCGTGTGGAGGCGATGCTTCGCACGCTGACAACTTCCTGAGACCGTCCGCTCTCGGCGGCTCTAGTCCTTGCGGTGCAGGCGTTCGAGGGAGCCAGGGTAGTGCGCGACATCTATCCGATGACTTGCATCTCGTATCGGCTGATCTTGCCGTCGCGCAACGCGAGTTCGATGCGTCGGTCGCGTTCGTAGGCGAGTTCGCCCGTGCCTTTGAGACGGTAGACCTGATGCACGTCGGCGGCGAGGCAGCCGTCACCGAGATCGAGCCACTCCGCTGCCTTGAACTCGATGTCGAGGTTTTCAGGCGGTGACCCCCAGATGAGCTGCGTTTGTACCTGGTCGATCCCCGATAGCGTCGTTTTCGGCGTGACCCATTCGACGTCGGGAGCAAGAAACGGATAGACGGCTTCGCGGTCGCCCGTCTGGGCCGCCGCCTCGAGCGCTTCCAGGAACCGGCTTGCGATCTCGATGTCGTCGCTGGTCATAGCTACGGATGGCCGGTGTCGGCTCCTCCTTCCCGATGTCGGCGTAGCGATCCGGGTGAACGCCGATCCTAGGCCGACGACGACTTCGACTACATCATCCAGATCGGATGATCTGTCCCTTGCCTCTCGCGAGCCCTCGTCGTCTCGAGGCGAGGCGTCGGGAGTTCGCTCAGTCTTCGATCTCCACCCAGACCGACTGCTCGTCGTGCTCCTCCCACTCGGCGCCCGGCATCGCGATCGCCCAGCTAGTCCATGTCCCGACCGGCCGAGCCGGGGCGGTCCTCACTCTGGCGCGGACGACCATGCCGGGAGTGAGCTCCACGGGCGAGCGCAGCGGGGCCGTCGTCATCCCCCAGTGCGTCGGTGGATCGCCGGGTCCCACAGAGAGCGAGATGCCGGGCGCGAGCTCGGCGCCGAACCAGAGTGCGAGTGCGTTGGCCGTTCCGTGGTCGCGGACCTGCAGCAGCGTCTCGGCTTCGTGAGGCGCCTGCGCCTGCTCGAGCGAGATCAGGTCCGCGTCCGTCGTCCACAGCCGACCCGGCTCGGAGCGCCTGTCGCCCGCCGCAAGGTGACGGAAGGTGCCGGAATAGGAGATCTCGTTGACCGTCATCTCGACCAGTCCGTCGAGCCTGAGGCCGTACGGGTTGTCCCGCAGGAAGTCCACCGTCTCGCCGAGATAGCGGTCGTGCACCAGCGCCGCCCACGCCGTGACCGAGCGGGGGATCATGACTCCGCCCGGCTTGAGCCAGCGGTCACGGGCGGCGATGACCGGAGCCAGCATCCCTTCGTCGATCCCGAACCCTCCGAGCCATTCCGAGACGATCAGATCGACACGTTCCGGAAGCTCCACGTCCATCACGTCCCCGTGGATCATCTGGACGATCTCCGCGAGCCCGTTCGCGGCGGCCAGCTCCTGGGCCAGGACGGCGACCGTCGTCCGCTCCACCGCGTAGACGCGCGCAGCTCCTGCCCGCGCCGCGAACATGCTCAGGATGCCGCTTCCCGCCCCGACGTCGAGAACGATGTCGCCGGGGCGCACGACCGAGTCGATCGCCCGCCGGAAGCCGTCGGTGCGAACTCGGTCGCAGATCATCGTCCGGTGCACCTCGATCTCCGCGTACATCGGGTCCGGCGGGTTCCTGATCGGCGTCCGCACGGATGCATTGTAAGTCTGCCCGCCGGTCTCCTACTTGGAGCGGTTGGGTGGTGCACGGCAGCGGTAGGCGGAATATCGGCCACTTTGGCTGAGGCGCCCCGAGAGTTACTCGTGAGAGTCTGAGGCGACTCGTGTAGTTCGCCGAACGAACGGGAAGGAGTCTCCAATGGGATTCAGGCGACGGACAAGGCGCCGGGCGCTCATCGCCGGAGCGGCAGTCGGCGCAGCAGCTGCGAGCTCGGGAAGTCAGCAACAACAGGACGACTACCAGGAGCCTGCCGACGACTACCAGGAGCAGGCGGAACCTGCGCCGCCTCCCGCGGACCCGGCGGACGAAGTCGAGCACCTCTCACAGTTGCACGACTCCGGGGCGCTCACAGACGACGAGTTCGCGGCGGCCAAGGCGAAGGCCCTCGGGCTCTGAGCGCGGCTCGTACTGTCAGAAGACCTCGAACAGATCGTGACGACCAAGACAGGGGGCTGTAATGAGTGAATCGCGCAAGGACGTGCTGCTGAAGGCGCTCGAGGCCGAGGTCGGCGTGGCGTCGGTCGATCCGAGCAGCCTGTTCACCGACGACGTCGTCGGGTGGTCGCCGTACGCGAGCGTGTCAGGGCTGACAGCGGTCGCCGAACTCGCGGCCCTCCGTGAGATGGCGTTCTCCAACGTCGCCATCACGTTCCGCGGACTCGACGAAGTGGGCAACAAGGCGATCGCCGAATGGGTGATCGAAGCCGATCACACGGGGCCGCTCGTCCTCACCGAGGATGCTGTGTTGGAACCGACGGGACGGCATGTCCAACTGGCCGGAGCAACTCTGGCCGACTTCCGAGACGGGAAGATCCGGTCGTTCCGGACCTACTTCGACGACCTTTCGCTGATCGAGCAGATCGTCGGCGCCTGAACGAAGCCGTCGCTTTGGAGTTCCACGTCGAGGACGCTCCGGATCCTCTCGACCTCGAGTTCCTCGAAACGCAGATCCGTCGTGAGGCGTCCGCGGCGATGGGACTCGGTGACGAGGTCGAGCTGGCGATCTTCGTGCGCGACGCCGGCACGGTCGTTGCCGGCATCAGCGGCTGGACCTGGGGCGACTGCTGCGAGCTGCAGAGCCTCTGGGTGGAGCCGAGTCTCCGAGGTCGCGGCCTCGCGACTCGGCTCATCGCGGCCGCCGAAGCCGAGGCGGCGGCGCGCGGGTGTACACAGACCGTCCACTTCACCTACGACTTTCAGGCTCGAGCTCTCTATGAGCAGAACGGCTACGAACTGGTGGGTCGAGTCGAGGACTTCCCATCGGGAACGGACGTCCTCTGGTACCGCAAGCGCCTGCACCACGCCGGATGTCCCGCACAGCGCTAGGAGGCGGCGATGAACCTCGTCTGGGGCCTCGCTCATACTCGTCGCCGCCGATGCGGTGGCGATCGCCGCGATGCTCCTGGTTCGCCGGAGGGCGCCGGAGGGTAGCTATTTCACGGATGGTGACCGTGCCTCGGGTGTGTTCGGCGTGCTCGCGACGGGTTTCGCGATCTTCGCGGGGTTCGTCATCTTCCTCGCGTTCACCAGCTACGACCAGTCGCGGAGCGGCTCGGAGGCCGAGGCCATGACGGTGGTGCAGCAGTTCGAGACGGCGCAGTTCCTGCCGGTCGCCGTCCGCTACCAGTCTGACCGGCGAGTTGGTCTGTTACGGACGCTCGGTCGTGCACCAGGAGTGGCCGCAGATGGAGAACGGGAGCAGCGGCGACACGATCAGCCCGTGGGGCGCCGCGCTCTTCAAGAGCCTGAAGCTGGCGAAGCCGGTGACGGCTTCAGAGCAGGCGGCTTACGGCAAGTGGCTCGACCAGACCTCCGATCGCGAGACGGCCCGGCGCGATCGGCTCCACGGTGCCTCGGGCGTCATTCCGACCTCGCTCTGGCTCGTGCTCTTTCTGACGGCTGCAGTCGTCTTCGCGTACATGCTGTTCTTTGCGGACAGCGGCGAGCGGGCTGCCTCGCAGGCGATGCTGATGGGCTCCGCCACGACGATCGTCGTGGCCACGCTGCTCGCGATCAACGCGCTGGACCATCCATACCAGGCCGGGATTAGGGAGTATCCGGCCGGTTGCGATGGAGCGCACGCTCCGCCTGATAGACCAGGCGCGGGCGGTCGTGCACGACAACACCCCGCCTCCATGCGACGGCGGCGGCCTCCCGGCCAAGTCTTGACAGTGCAAGGGAGGCAAGCGCCGATCTCCGAGCAGTAGGAGGATGATGCCGCCGCCTCAGCGAGTCCGGTCAGGCTCGAGCCACGGCTCGGTCTGCCTTGGCGATGGACTGGGGCCGACAAGAACGGCGCGTACGGTCGAAGGCCACCACTGCCGGCCACCCTGCGATGTCCGCACCTGATCCGTGTTGAGGCCCTGCGCGATCCACCGGAGGCTCTTTCCCTGTGCTCGCTCCGCTCGGATACGAGCCACGACCTCGGGTGGGAGACCAGGCTTGCGGCCGGGCGGCACAGGCCGCCGCGATTGCTGCTCGCGCTTGTTGCCGTCGCGCGGCGAGGAAGCGCTCGAGCTCGTCGATCGGGATGAGGCGTTTGCCCCAGTCCATCTGGATGGTCTCGATGAAGGGGAGGATGCGGCGCTCGAAGGTCGAGGTGCTGATCCCGAGCGCCTGCGCGGCTTGAGTGCGGGTGTAGGCGAGCCTCTTGACCCGGGTTGCCTGGCGGAAGACTGCGAGCTCTGTGAACGCCGCGACTTCAGGGTCTACGGGTCGCTGGGGTTTCTCGGTCTGGCGGCGGCGGCGCCGACGTGACATGCGGACAGCGTACAACAACTATGACGCATTTCTGCACCCCGGTGCATATGCGTCTCGCTTGCTATCGCGGTTAGTAGTTGCTGTACGCGAGGGCCGAAGGAGCGGCGGCTTGGGGTTAGCGTTCGATGCTGCGGCTGCGGCCGCGTTCGAGCTCGAGGAGTTGTCGGAGCTGTCGGAGCTGTGGCAGGTCGCGTTCGCGGTCGAGGGCGGCGAGCATGCGGGCGAGGTCGCCGAGCGAGGCGACCGAGGGGCGCAGGCCTCTGCCGATCGGTTCGCGGTTGGCGGCGCGGCGGAGGTCGTCGTAGCCGCCGCGGGTGCCTGCGGGCTCGGGGACGAGCTTGATCTCGCCGGCGGGGCTGCGTAGTTCGAGGATCGGCTCCTGCCGGATCGTGCTCTCCTCGAGGACGAGCTTCCTGTGGTCGAGGCGTTCGGCGCCGAGATCGTCGAGGGCGAGTGTGAGCCGGCGCAGGTTCTCGGGGCGCAGGGAGGGGGTGAGGTCGAGGCCGTGGGTGAGTTCCTCGGCGCCCTGGATCACGCGGGCGAAGCCGCCGATCAGGATGTAGGTGACTCGCTGGCGATCGAGTGCGGCCAGGATCGCGTAGGGGTCGAACGGTGGCTGTTCAACGCTCACGTCTTACGGCTCTGTTTGGTGCGCTCTTGGAGGAGTCGCTGGACGCGCCGTTCTGGTGAGAGGAGCGCGTTCTTTCGCAGCCGCTCGCTTGCGGCCGGCGGCTCGAGCGGGACGAGCTCGAGCGGCAGGTCGAAGCCGCAGGCGCGGACGAGCTCGACCAGAGTCTCGATGCTGGGCGCGACGGTCCCTTGTTCCCAGCGGGCGATCACGGAGCGCTCGCGGCCGCTCCGCTCTGCCAGCCCGTGCTGGGTCAGCCCCGCCCTCAGCCTCGCCTCGCGGATCAGGTCGGCGCTTCGCATCGAGGGCGATTCTAACCCTTCGGGCTTGTATTAGTCATCTGTGGCATATATGCTTCACAGCTTCATCGTGCCGCTAGGAGAGAATCGCGATGGCACGCCGCCGCCCAGGTCACTTGTCCGACGATCCGCAGCTCACACTCGAGAGCTGGGCGAAGACGCTCAGCGCCGAGCGAGAACAGAGCGCGCAATCGAGCTCTGCTCCCTCCGCAGTCGCCTTGCTCGCCGAAGCACTGGCGCCGAAGCTCGCCCAGGAGCTCTCCACACGGATCCCGGCTCCCCTCGACCAGGCCCCGTCGAGCGCGCGACTGCTCACCCTCGACCAGCTAGTCGCCGAGCTGCCACCTGCGAAGCGTCCTCAGACCTGGAAGCGCTGGCTCTACGAGCGCACCCGCCGAAACGAGATCCCCGGCTGCGTCAAGCTCGGCGGCATGCTCTTCTTCGAGCGCGAGCCCGCACTCGCCTGGCTCCGCGCCGGAGCGACCACCACCAGGTAGGAGGAGCACGATGGCACGGGGATCGATCATCAAACGCCCCAGCGGCAACTACGCAATCGTCTACTACGTCGACGGCAAACAGAGATGGGAGACGATCGGCCCAAGCCGCCGCGACGCCGAACGCGCCCTCACGGCCCGCAAGCGCGAGGTCGACATCGGCACCTGGCGCGAGCCGAGTAGCGAGACCCTCGCCTCCTACGCCGAACGCTGGCTCGCGCATCGAGATCCCGGTCGTGCCGTCGACGGCACGCGGACTCGACTTGCACCTGCGACGTACGAGAATTACCGGCTCTTCATGCGGAAGCACGTGCTCCCTCGCCTCGGGCGTCGGCCCCTCGCTTCGCTCCGAACCGAGGACGTCGATCGCCTGATCGCCGAGCTCGAGGCCGAAGGCAAGGCGCCAGGCACGGTCCGAAACGTGGTCGTTCCCCTGCGCAAGATGCTCGCGGATGCCGTGCGCCAGGGTCTGATCCTCGTGAACCCAGCCGCGCGAGCCGACCTGCCGCCCGCCCAGGACTTCGCCGGCAAAGAGATCCCGCGCGACGACACGGAGGCGATCAGGCGAGCGCTCCTCGAGTTGGCACCGATCGATCCGCTCCGCCGCGCGCCAGATCTCTTCTTCGTGTCTTTCTTCGATGTCGCGCTGGGCACCGGCCTTCGCCTTGGCGAGCTGCGTGCTCTTCGCTGGGGCGATGTCGACCGGGCGCGGCTGCTGATCCGCGTCGAGCGCGCCTACTCGCGCGAAGTCTTGAAGCGTCCAAAGACCGATTCCGGCGTTCGGGCTGTACCGCTGTTTCCGTCCGTTGACGTCGGCTTACGCGAGCTCGCGGCGCGAGCCGTTGAACGTGACAGGTACGCGCCCGCCGAACTGATCTTCGGCTCGATGCTGGGAACTCCGCTCCAGCCGTCCAACTTCCGCCAGCGAGTCTGGATGCCGGCACTCGATCACGCAGGTCTCGGCGACGCCGGCTACCGCTTCCACGACCTCAGACACACCTGTGTCTCACGCCTGGTCGCGGCGGGTGCGGACATCAAGCTCGTGCAGGCCGTTGCCGGGCACTCGAACCCGTTGATCACCCTCAAGCGCTACTCGCATCTGCTCGACGACCGAATCACCGAGGCCGCGACGCGCTTCGACCCGGCGAAAATCTCCTTAGCAGACCGTTAGCAGCGGCTTGTTCTTGTCGCCAAACTGGCAACACGTTTGTGCGATTTGCAGGACTTCTTCGATGGAGCGTACCGGGATCGAACCGGTGACCTCCGGCTTGCAAAGCCGGCGCTCTCCCAGCTGAGCTAACGCCCCTAGCCCAGTCAGTGTAGAGAAGCTGCGGGCGGACGATCGGAAGCCGCGCCCGGCATGCGCGGGCGCGGCTCGTCGACGCCAGGGTCGAAGAGAGATACGCCTCATAGGGCTCCCCATGGGGAGGAGCCCTACGTCAGCGTTCCCTCCTTACGCTGCGGCTGCCGCTCGGTCGTTGCCGAGGGGCTTGCCCAGGCGCTGCGCCCACCAGGACTCCTCCCAGGAGTCCGATCGCTGCTCGGCCGGGCCCGAGAGCGGCGGCGAGAGCGGGGGCTCTGGCAGCGGCTCCGGCTCGGGCGCTCGGACGTATGACCGTGCGGCAAGCGAGGCCTCCCGCATGTCCAGCTGCGCCGCCACGCGCAGCATCTCCACACGGAGCGCCTCGAGCCGGGCCACCTCTTGCTCGACGCGACGCAGCTCCGCCTCGCGGCGGCTCAACTCGGCCTCGCGTTCGGCGAGGACGGTGTCGAGATCTGTTCCCTCGTACTGCATAGCGGCACTCCTCCTCCTAAACGAACCATGCCGCAGTGCATGCCCTTTATCGGCGTCGGCGCGCGCGCCGCCGATCCCTCGTTCAAGGGACGGCGGCGGGCGGAGTCTGAGGAGGAAACGCTCTATGCGGCGCGCTCGAGCCGCTCTTCCTGGCGGGCTCGAACGATGATCGCCTCACGGGCGCCGAACCGCATGGTTGCCCGGGTCTGCCGGTGCTCGTGCCAGAGCTCGTCGAGCCGTGCGTCGACGGCCTTCAACTCGGCGGAGACGGCTGGGTCGTGGGCCTGCGAGAGTGCCTGCCAGAGCTCGGCGCGGCGGGCGCTCTCGGCATCGATCTCGGTATGGATCTCCTGTAGCGGTCTCATGCAGTACAGAACGCTCGCCAACTTCTGGTCATTCCCGAGGCCAGTTACCCAGGAAGAAGTAGGCCAAAACGCCGAGACCGACAAGCGCCGCGGCCGCGGCGACCACGTTGAGGAAGGTCACCATCAGGCGTAGCCGAGCTCGTCGAGGCGGTCCTCGTCGATCCCGAAGTAGTGGGCGAGCTCGTGGAGGACGGTGATCCGGATCTCGTCCTGGAGCTCGACCGGGTCGGGAAACTCCTCCTCGAGCGGCAGCCTGAAGATCCTGATGCGATCCGGCATCATCCCCGCCCAGTCGCCGCGCTCGGGCAGCGGCACGCCCTCGTAGAGGCCGAACAGGTCGGGATCGTCGGGGTGCTCGTCCTCGATCACGATCTCGATGTTCTTCACCGCCGCCGCGAGGTCGGGCGGGAGCGAGGCGAGCGCGTTTTGCACGTGGCGTTCGAAGGCATTCACCACGCGAATCGTAGAATAGGCAGATGGCGCAGACGCTCTTCGAGCGGATCTGGGAGGCCCACGTCGTCCGCGGGCAGCCCGGCGAGCCCGCGCTGATCTTCGTCGACCTGCACCTCGTGCACGAGGTCACCTCGCCGCAGGCCTTCGAGGGGCTGCGGCTGGCGGGGCGCACCGTGCGCCGGCCCGATCTCACGGTCGCGACCATGGACCACTCTGTCCCCACGCTGCCGGGACCGATCGAGGACGAGCTCGCACGCGCTCAGCTCGACGCGCTGCGCGCGAACTGCCAGGAGTTCGGGATCCCGCTCTTCGCCACGGGCTCGGGCCGTGAGGGGATCGTGCACGTGATCGGGCCCGAGCTCGGGCTGACGCAGCCGGGGATGACCGTCGTGTGCGGGGACAGCCACACCTCGACACACGGCGCGTTCGGCGCGCTCGCGATCGGGATCGGCACCTCCGAGGTCGAGCACGTGCTCGCCACCCAGACGCTCCCGCAGCGCCGCCCCAAGACCCTTGGCCTCCACTTCGACGGCGAGCTGCCTCTCGGGCTGACCGCGAAGGACATGATTCTCGGCGCGATCGGGCAGCTGGGCGTCGACGGCGGCGTCGGCCACGCGATCGAGTACACGGGCGAGGCAATCGAGGCGCTCTCGATGGAGGGCCGGATGACCGTCTGCAACATGTCGATCGAGGCCGGTGCCCGCGCCGGGATGATCGCGCCCGACGACACGACCTTCGCCTACCTCGAGGGGCGGCCAGGCGTGCCGAAGGGCGCCGCCTGGGAGCAGGCGCTCGACCGCTGGCGCGCGCTCCCCTCCGATCCGGACGCAGTCTACGACGACACCTTCGAGGTCGACGTCTCCTCACTGAAGCCACAGGTGACCTGGGGCACGAACCCGGGGATGGTCGCCCCGGTGGACGGCGCCGTGCCCGATCCGTCCGCTTACGACGATCCCGAGGAGCGCGCCGCGGTCGAGCGCGCGCTCGAGTACATGGCGCTCGAGCCGGGCACCGCGATCAGCGACATCCACGTCGATCGCGTCTTCATCGGCTCGTGCACCAACTCCCGGCTGGAGGATCTGCGCGCGGTCGCCGAGGTCGTGCGCGGGAAGCAGGTGCACCCCTCGGTGCGGGCAATGGTCGTCCCGGGCTCCGCAGTGATCAAGGCGCAGGCCGAGGTTGAGGGGATCGACCGGGTCCTCGAGGACGCGGGCTTCGAGTGGCGTCGCGCGGGCTGCTCGATGTGCCTCGGCATGAACCCCGACATCCTCGCCCCGGGCGAGCGCTGCGCCTCGACCTCGAACCGCAACTTCGAGGGCCGCCAGGGCAGCGGCGGGCGCACCCACCTCGTCAGCCCGGTCACTGCGGCTGCGACCGCGCTCGCCGGCCACTTCGTCGACATCCGCGACTTGGTGCCGGCGTGAAGGCGCTGCGCAGGGTGACGGGGATCGCGGCCGTGCTCGACCGGCCCGACGTCGACACCGACCAGATCATCCCGAAGCAGTTCCTGAAGCGGATCGAGCGCACCGGCTACGGCGAGTTCCTCTTCTTCGACTGGGCGAAGGATCCCGGGTTCGAGCTGCACCGGCCGGAGTTCGCGGGCTCCAAGATCCTCGTCGCGGGCCGAAACTTCGGCTGCGGCTCCTCGCGGGAGCATGCCGCGTGGGCGCTGCAGGACTACGGCTTCGACGTCGTGATCGCGCCCTCGTTCGGGGACATCTTCCGCCAGAACAGCCTCAACATCGGGCTCGTGCCGGTCCAGACGCCCGAGGCGCGCGCGCTCGTCGCGTTCGCCGGCGAGGAGCTGACGGTCGACCTCGAGACGATGGAGATCCGCACGACGGACGGCCGCTCGATCCCATTCGCGCTCGGCGAGCACGAGCGCCACTGCATCATGGAGGGCCTCGACGAGATCGCGCTCACGCTTCGCCACGAGGACGAGATCGCCGCCTACGAGGCGCGCACCACCGCGCCGATCGACACGCTGCCGCTCGCGCGGTAGGACTTGACGCATATCGACCTCTGTCGATATATTGACGTTGGTCGATATGACGGAACTGCCTCTCATCCACTGCTGCGGCCCGCTCGCGGCGCCGACGCTCTCCGACGAGGAGGCCGAGTCGACCGCCGCCGTCTACCGGGCGCTCGGGGATCCGGCGCGCGTCAAGATCGTGAACCTGCTCGCCACGAGCGGGGAGGCGGTCTGCGCCTGCGAGTTCGAGCCCGCGCTCGGGCTCGCGCAGGCGACCGTCAGCCACCACCTGAAGAAGCTCACCGACGCCGGGCTGCTCGAGCGCGAGCAGCGGGGCAGGTGGGCCTATTTCTCGATCAACCGCGAGGCGATGGCGCGCGTCGCCGCCCTCGCAGAGCTGGAAGGAGCACGAACATGAGCACGACGACTTCAGAGGCGCTTCGCGAAGAGGTACGGCGCCGGTATGCCGAGGCGGCGCTCGCCGTCGACGACGGCGGAGGGTGCGGCTGCGGCGAGGGCTCCTGCTGCGCGCCCGAGAGCGCCGACTTCGGCGAGTCGCTCTACACGATCGAGCAGCGCGGCGAGCTCCCCGACGCGGCGGCGCTCGCCAGCCTCGGCTGCGGCAACCCGACCGCGGTCGCCGACCTCCGCGAGGGCGAGACCGTGCTCGATCTCGGCTCGGGCGGCGGCATCGACGTGATCCTCTCGGCGAAGCGCGTCGGCCCGAGCGGGCGCGCGTTCGGCCTCGACATGACCGACGAGATGCTCGCGCTCGCCGCACGTAATGCCGCAGAGGCGGGCGTCTCGAACGCGATCTTCCTCAAGGGCGTGATCGAGGAGGTGCCCCTGCCGTCCGAGTCGGTCGACGTCGTGATCTCGAACTGCGTGATCAACCTCTCGGTCGACAAGCCGGCGGTGTTCGCCGAGCTCGCGCGCGTCGTCAGGCCCGGCGGCCGGATCGGCGTCAGCGACGTCGTCGCGGAGGACCGGCTCGCCCCGGCGGCGCGGGCGCAGCGGGGGAGCTACGTCGGCTGCGTGGCGGGTGCGCTCTCGAGGGGCGAGTACGAGGCCGCGCTCGAGGCCGCAGGCTTCGAGGACGTTTCGGTCGAGTTCACGCACGAGGTGGCAGACGGGATGCACGGCGCGATCGTCAAGGCGAGCAAGCCCGCGGCGTGAACGTCCTCTTCGTCTGCGTCCAGAACGCGGGCCGCTCCCAGATGGCCGCTGCGTTCTTCGAGCGCGAGGGCGCGGGGGAGGCGCGCTCGGCCGGATCGCGGCCGGCCGCTCACGTCCATCCCGAGGTCGTGGCGGCGATGGCCGAGCTCGGCATCGACGTCGCCGCTCGCGTCCCCCGCGCGCTCGAACGCGCGGACGCGGAGTGGGCCGACGTCGTGGTGACGATGGGCTGCGGCGACGCATGCCCGTACATCCCCGGCAAGCGCTACCTCGACTGGGAGCTCGAGGACCCGGCCGGCAAGGGGCTCGACGAGACGCGCGCGATCCGGGACGAGATCGCGCGGCGCGTCGCCGCTCTTTCTCAGGCCGGGTAGGAGCCGAACACCCGCAGCCGCCGGGTCGTACGACCCATCTCGGCGAGCGCGTCGTTGATCTCCGGATCGAGCGGATGTCCCGCGAACACCGCGTCGAAGCGGTAGCGGAACGGCGAGTTCGGGATCGGGCGCGAGACGAGCTGGACGAGGTCGATCCCGTGGCGGCCGAACGGCCCCAGCGCGCGGTGGAGCGCTCCCGGCGCGTGGTCGGTCACGAACGAGAACGCGGTGCGGAACTCGCCGTTGCCACCGTTGCGGTCGAGGCGCGTCCAGGTCGCGAGGAGCGCGAACCGCGTGTACGCCTCGGGATGGTCGCCGACGTCGTCCACGAGCACGTCGAGGCCGTAGGCGGCGGCCGCCCGCTCGCTCGCGATCGCCGCCTGGTGAGGGTCGCTGCTCTCGGCGACGTGCTTTGCCGCGTCCGCCGTCGTCGCGGCGGCGACCGCCTGCGCGTTCGGCATCGAGGCGAGCAGCAGCCGGCACTGGTCGAGCGCGACCGGATGCGAGTGGACGACGCGGATCTCATGGAGCGGCGTCCCGCCCCGTCCGACGAGCTGGTGGTGGATCGGCAGCACGGTCTGGCCGATGATCGAGAGCGGCGAGTCGTAGAGCAGGTCGTGCGTCTCGGCGACCGGCCCCGCGAGCGAGCTCTCGATCGGCAGCACGCCGTAGTCGACCTCGCGCGCGCCGACCGCTTCCGCCACTGCGCGAAAGCTCGGCAGCGGGAGCGGCTCCGCCCCGTCCGGAAGGAGGCGCTCGCACGCGGCGGCGCTGTGGGCGCCCTCGCGTCCGGGATAGGCGACCTTGATGTGGGTTGGCTCCATCACGTGTCCTCTTGCGTTCGAAGGGATGCTCCCGCCTCGGGTGCGTCTTGGTCTAGCCGGCGAAGGCGGGAGAGCGGTACGCCGGCTAGCGCGTAAAGGAGCGCGCGCCGAAAAACTCGAACGAGAAGAAGAAGCCGGTCTCGTGCGGGCGCGTCATCAGGCCTTCAGGGTAGGCGGAGCGCGCGGCTAGGTCAAATGGGAGAGGACGGCGTCGCCGAGCTCCGAGGTGGCGGCCGTGCCGCCGAGGTCGGGGGTCGGCGCCTCGACGAGCGCGGCGCCGACCGCCTCGCGCAGCCTCTCGGCGTCCCCGGGCCGGCCGAGCCCGTGCTCGAGCATCAGGGCGGTCGAGAGGAGCATCGCGGTCGGATTCGCGATCCCCCGGCCCGCGATGTCCGGCGCCGAGCCGTGCACGGGCTCGAACAGGCCCGGCGGATGGCCGCCGAGGCTCGCCGAGGGCGCGAGCCCGAGCCCGCCGGTCACCGCCGCGGCGAGGTCGGAGAGGATGTCGCCGAACATGTTCTCGGTCACGATCACGTCGAAGCGGGTCGGATGCGAATGGAGCTGCATCGCCGCGTTGTCGACGAGCATGTGCTCGACCTCGACCCCCGGGTAGTCGGGCGCGACCTCGTTCACGACCCGCCGCCACATGCGCGAGGTCTCGAGCACGTTCGCCTTGTCCACGGAGGTCAGGTGCCCGCGCCGGCCGGCCGCGAGCTCGAACGCGCGTCGCGCGACCCGCTCGACCTGGCTCGGGTGGTACTCGCACGTGTCGAACACGGTCCCGTCCTCGCGCACGCCCCGGGCGCCGTAGTAGAGCCCGCCGATCAGCTCGCGCACGATCAGGATGTCCACCTCGTCCTGCTCGGCCGGGCGTAGGTTCGCCCACACGTCGAGCTCCGTCCGCAGGCGCAGCATGCCCTGCTCGGGGCGCACGTCGGCCGCGTCGAACTCCGGGTCGCCGACCGGCGCCTTCAGCACGGCCTCGGCCCGCTTGCACGCAGCGAGCGTCTCCTCGGGCAGCGGCGAGCCGGTGGCCCGGATCGCCGCTGCACCGAACAGGTGCTCCTCCCACTCGAGGCCCAGCCGGTCGAGCACACGGGTCGCCTCGCGGGCGACCTCGGGCCCGATCCCGTCGCCGGGGAGGACGGCGATCATGCGGTTTCGCGCTTGGAGAGGTCGAGCAGCTCCCCGAGGATCCGCTGCAGCCCCTCGTCGGAGAGCGGGCCGCGATTCGCGCGGCGCAGATCCTCGAGCAGCCACGCCTCGCGGTCGGGATCGATGAAGTCGATCCCGTTCTCCTTCTTGTAGCGCTTGATCCGGGCTACCAGCTCGAGCCGCGTGTTGATCGCCTCGATGATCGCTCGATCGTTGGCGGAGACCTGCTCGCGCAGCTCCTCCAGGCTCACGCGCGTCCCTCGCCGGCGGTGGCTCCCGCCGGGCGGAGCCCGGCTCCGCCCCCGCCCCCGCCTGGCGCCGCTGACGGCACGGTGCTCTCCGGCCCCGTGTTACTCACACTGTGACCTCCGGCCCCGCACCGCCAGCGGCGCCCGAGGAACGCGCGAACGTTGCGCTTGCCCCGCGCATTTCACGCAGCGATCCCCAAACGCTCGAGGACGGCGTCCGCGTCGGCGTCGATGTGGATCGGCTTGAGCGACTCCGCCACCGGGCCGGGCGTCTTCAGGCCGTCGCCGGTGACCAGGAGGACGACGCGGTCGGTCGGGCCGATCTCGCCGAGGCGCACCGCCTCGCGCAGCGCGCCGAGCGTGACGCCCGCGGCGGTCTCGCCGAACACGCCGGCCGTCTCGGCCAGGAGCGTCATGTTCGCGCCGATCTCCTGCTCGAGCGTGACGTGGATCGCGCCGCCCGACTCGCGTGCGGCCGAGACCGCCTCGTTGCCGTCTGCGGGGTTTCCGATCGCGAGCGAGCGGGCCACCGTGTCGGGGCGAAGCGGGGTCACCTTCCGCTCCTCGAGGAAGGCCGCGGCGACGGGCGAGCAGCCCTCGGCCTGGCCGCCGTAGAGCCGCGGCGCGGGCCCGTCGACGAGCCCGAGCGAGCGTAGCTCTGCGAAGCCCTGGTGCACCTTGGAGAAGAGGGCGCCGGAAGCGATCGGGCAGATTACCGCGTCGGGCTGCTCCCAGCCCAGTTGCTCCGCGACCTCGAAGGCGAGCGTCTTCGACCCCTCCGCGTAGAACGAGCGCAGGTTGACGTTGACGAAGCCCCACGGCAGCTCCCACGAGAGCTCGACCGAGAGGCGCGAGCAGTCGTCGTAGGTGCCGTGGACGGCGTAGATCGTCGCCCCGTAGACCCCGGTCGCGAGGAGCTTCTCCGGCTCGAGGTCGGCCGGACAGAACACTGCCGCCTCGAGCCCCTCGGCGGCGGCGCGCGCGGCGACAGCGTTGGCGAGGTTCCCGGTCGAGGAGCAGGCGAGCGTGGTGAAGCCGAGCTCCTGGGCCTTGCGCGCCGCGACCGCCACGACCCTGTCCTTGAACGAGTGGGTCGGGTTGGCCGTGTCGAGC
This sequence comes from uncultured Actinomycetes bacterium, assembly GCA_963724805.1. Lineage (GTDB taxonomy): Bacteria > Actinomycetota > Thermoleophilia > Gaiellales > Gaiellaceae > CAVQZA01. The sequence goes on along the minus strand of CAVRWA010000012.1, from coordinate 305,679 downwards.
TTGAGCCAGAGCTCGCCGATCCCGAGCTGCTCGGCGAGGCGCGGCGCGGCCACGAGCGGCGTGAGGCCGGGCGCCAGGCGCGGCTCCGCCGGTGCGGTGACCGGCAGCAGGTCGGCGTAGCGCCAGATCGACGGCGGGCCCGCGGCGATCGACTCACGTGTGGGGGGCGTCGCCCAGTCGTAGACCGGGTCGAGCGGGCCGAAGCAGCGCGTGCAAGGGCCGAGCGTGTCGGCCGTGTAGGCGGTGCCGCATGCGCGGCAGCTGAGCGATGAAGCGGGCATTCCTGGACCTCCTTGTCGACGCTCGACATCCGTCCGGGTTTGGCACCTTGCCCGGGTGGGCAGGTTGCCGAGGCTTCACAGGGCCGGTCCCTCTGCCTCTCTTGATGCGGAGCGGACCGAAGCCCGCTTCCGTTTGCAGTCCGCGCATACTAGCCGATCGGCCGGGTGATCGCACCCTCCGAGGCGGACGAGACCTGCGCGGCGTACTTCGCGAACGCGCCGGTCGTGTACCGCGGCGCGGGTGCGCGCCAGTCGGCGAGACGCGCGGCGAGCTCGTCGTCGGAGAGCTCGACCCGCAGTTCCTTCGACTCGACGTCTAGCACGACGATGTCGCCCTCGCGCAGCGCGGCGATCGGGCCGCCTCTGAACGCCTCGGGCGCGACGTGGCCGACCATGAAGCCGTGCGTGGCGCCCGAGAAGCGGCCGTCGGTCACGAGCGCGACCTCCTCCGAGAGGCCCTCGCCGACGATCGCCGCGGTCACGTGCAGCATCTCGCGCATCCCGGGGCCCCCCGCCGGGCCCTCGTAGCGGATCACGACGACGTCGCCCGGGTTGATCGAGCGCGCCTTGACCGCGGCGAAGCAGTCCTCCTCCGACTCGAACACGCGCGCGGGGCCGCGGTGGAGCAGGCGCTCGTGGCCCGCCAGCTTGACGACGCAGCCCTCGGGCGCGAGGTTGCCGCGGAGGATGCGGAGGCCGCCCGACGGCTTGATCGGCGTCTCGATCGGGACGACGACCTCCTGGCCCGGCGTCTCGACGACGGCGGTCGCGATCTCGCCGAGCGTGCGACCGTCCACGTTGGGCGCGTCCGCGTTGATCAGGCCCTGCTTGGCCAGCTCGCGCGCGACGAGCGCGACGCCGCCGGCGCGGTAGATGTCCGTGGCGACGTACCGGCCGCCCGGCTTGAGGCTCGCGAGGATCGGCGTACGCGCCGAGACCTCGTCGAAGTCCTCGAGCTCGTACGGGATCCCGAGCTCGCGCGCGATCGCGAGCAGGTGGAGGACGCCGTTCGTCGAGCCGCCGGTCGCCGCCACCGAGGCGGCCGCGTTGTCGAGCGCCTCGCGGGTGATGATCGTGCTCGGGCGCAGGTCCTTGCGAAGCAACTCCATCGCGAGCTTGCCCGCCTCGTAGGCGGCCTCGTCCTTGCTCTGCTCGAGCGCGGGGATCCCGTTCAGGCCCGCGGGCGAGATCCCGAGGAAGTCGAGCGCGGTCGACATCGTGTTCGCGGTGTACTGGCCGCCGCAGGCGCCCGCGGCCGGGCAGGCGACGTCCTCGAGCGCGTGCACGTCCTCCGCGCTCATCGTCCCGGCCGCGTAGGAGCCGACCGCCTCGAACACGTCCTGGATCGTCACGTCCTTGCCGCGGAAGCGCCCGGGCGCGATCGTGCCGTTGTAGAGCACGAGCGCGGGGAGGTCGAGCCGCGCGACCGCCATCACCGCGGCCGGGATCGTCTTGTCGCAGCCGACCAGGCAGACGAGGCCGTCGAAGAGGTGTCCGCGCGCGACGAGCTCGATCGAGTCGGCGATCACCTCGCGCGAGACGAGCGAGGCGCGCATCCCCACGGTGCCCATCGAGACCCCGTCCGAGACCGAGATCGTGTTGAACTCCATCGGCGTGCCGCCGGCGTCGCGGATCCCGCGCTTCACGTGCTGGGCGAGCGCGCGCTGGTTGAGGTTGCACGGCATCGTCTCGATCCACGTGGTCGCGACGCCGATCAGCGGGCGCGCGAGGTCCTCGTCGGTGAAGCCGGTGCCCTTCAGCATCGCGCGCGCGGGGGCGCGGTCGGGGCCGTCGGTGAGCGCGGCGGAATGACGCTTGTCGGGGTCGGACGGGCGGTCGTATGGGTTCGGCACTGTCATCCCTTCTCGATTGGGAGGTCGTGTGTGATCCAGTCGCTCCAGGAGCCGGCGTAGAGGCGGGCGGGCCGGCCGGCCTTCAGGACGAGCTCGCACGCGGCGACGCCCGATCCACAGTAGGCGACGAGCTCGCCCTCGGGGAGCGGAGGGCGCTCGGTGCCGGCGGGCCAGTTGAGCGAGCCGGGGATCCGACCCGCGACCGGGTCGATCGGCTCGCGCTCGCCGCGCCAGCGGTCGGGGGCGCGCGCGTCGACGACGACGAGCTCGGGCAGGCGGGCCGCGAGCTCCTCGGCGCCGATCACGTCGTCGGTGCGCTCGTGCGGGACGAAGGTCGCCGGCTCCGGCTGCTCCGCGCCGGAGCGGCGGGGGCCGTGCCACTCACCGATCACTGCGGCGTCGTCGTGGCCGAAGTGGCGAAGCAGCCACCAGAGCCGCGCGGCGCCGTTCCCGTAGGCGACCGCGAACACGCCTGGGCCGATCCCGGCGCGGGAGGCGGTCGCCGCGAACTCCTCTGCCGTCGGCAGGGGATGGCGCCCGCCGCTCCCGCTCGACCCGGAGAGGTCGGTCTCGAGGTCGAGGAAGACGGCGCCGGGGACGTGCGACTCGAGGTAGAGCCGCCGTCCGGCGCCGAAGTCGGCGAGGTCGAAGCGGCAGTCGGCGAACTGGTATCTCATCCGGCGCCCTCGGTCGCGACCGCGAGCGGGAGCACGTCGACCCCGGGATGGAGCGCACGAAGCGCGGCGGCACAGGCCTCGGTCTCGCCGTCCCGCGCCCAGACCATCACGGTCGGGCCCGAGCCGGAGAGCGTCGCTCCGAGCGCGCTCTCCGGCAGGCGCGCGCGTACGTCCTCGAGGAACGGCGAGCGGTAAGGCTCGTGCAGGCGGTCGTGGAGGGCGGAGGCGAAGAGCTCGGCCGAGCCGGACGTCAGCGCGGCCCCGAGCAGCGCCGCGCGGCCGGCGGTGAAGGCGGCGTCGGCGTGGGGGACGGTCTCGGGTAGCGACGCGCGCGAGGCCGCTGTGCTCGTGCGGCCCGCCGGCACGAGCGCGACCGGCGTCGCCGGGACGTCGTCGGCGATGCGGGCGATCCGGGTCTCCCAGGTCAGGACGACGCCGCCCGCGAGCGCGGCCGCGAGGTTGTCGCCGTGGCCCTCGAGCGGGAGGCCCAGGGCGAGCAACTCCTCAGGGTCGGGCTCGCGTCCGGCGGCGCGGGCGCCCGCGACGAGCCCGAGCGCGATCACCGAAGCGCTGGAGCCGAGCCCCCGCTCGCGCGGGATCCGGCTCGTGAACCTGAACGTGCGCCCCTCGGGAGGAGCCAGCAGCGCGAAGGCCTCGATGCCGAGGTGCTCCCTGTCGGGCTCGCCGCCCTCGTCCACCTCCAGCTCGTTCCAGAGCTCGAGCGCTACCGCGGCGCAGTCGAAGCCGGGCCCGAGGTTGGCGGTGGTCGCCGGGGCCCTGACCCGGATCGTCACGGACGTGGCCCCACTAGCCAGGTCCGAGTGCCTGACCCCCGGGCATGGCTGCCACGGCCGTGTCCCGTGGTCTCGCTCGAGGTGTCGGGCCCGGCGCAAGCGGCTGAAACATGCGCGTCCGGCCCGAGGCCATAGCCGTTGCGAGCACGTCCCGACGCCTGTCCCCCGGACGGGGCTGCAACGCTCACTGCGCGGCCTCTGCGATCGCGTCCGGGTCGGCGTCGACGGTGGCCGGCTGCGGCGCGGTCCGGTCGACGGCCTCGGTGTCCTTGAGGCCGTGCCCGGTGACGACGCAGACGACCTGCGTCCCCGGCGGGAGCCCTGCCGTGAGTAGCCCCGCGAGCGGCGCAGCCGAGGCCGGCTCGCAGAAGATCCCCTCCTCGTGCGCCAGCAGGTGCCACGCCTCCACGATCTGCTCGTCGGTGACGGTGAGCACGGTGCCGTCCGAGGCGGCGATCGCCTCGGCGACCTCCTCGGCGTGAGCCGGCTCGCTGATCCTGATCGCAGAGGCGAGCGTCGTGGCACGCTGGGCCGACTGGCACGGGAGGAAGCGTGGCACCGTGCCGAGCTCCGAGAAGCCCTTGAAGAATGCGCGCGTGTTGCCGCCGCCGCCGTAGGGGAGCGCGAGCACGTCCGGCACGCGGCCCAGCTCCTCGGCGATCTCGAACGCTGCGGTCTTCTGGCCCTCGATCCGGTACGGGTTGACCGAGTTGACGAGGACGTGGGTGCCGCGCTGGCCGAGCTCGCGTGCGGCGGCGAGCGCCTGGTCGAAGCTGCCTCGCACCGCGAGCACCGTCGCACCGGCCGCCCGGGCCTGGGCGAGCTTGCCGAGCGCGACCGCGCCCTCCGGCTCGAGCACGATCGCCCTCAGGCCGGCCCGGGACGCATATGCCGCTGCCGAGGCGGCCGTGTTGCCGGTGGACGCGCAGATCACGGCGTCGGCGCCCTCCGCGAGCGCTTGCGTGACCGCGACGCACATCCCGCGGTCCTTGAAGCTCCCCGTCGGGTTTGCGCCCTCCCACTTGACCCAGAGCTCGATCCCGAGCCGGGCCGAGAGCCGAGGCACGTGGAGGAGCGGGGTCGAGCCCTCGCCGAGCGACACCGCCGGTGTGCCCGGCGCGAGCGCGAGCCGGTCACGGTAGCGCTCGATCAGGCCTACGCCCATCCGAGCTCCGTGACGCCGCGGTCGGAGATGACGGGGATCGCGACCGGCGCCTCCCTCGTCTCGGGGAGACCGGCGATCTCGGCGAGCGCCGCCTCGATCGTCCCCACCGGCGCCTCGTGGAGGACGATGTGGAGCGAGGCGCCGTCGGCGTGCGGCTGCTGCACGAGGCGCGCGATCGAGACCTGCTGCCCCGCGAGCCGCTGCGCGACGAGCGCGAGCACGCCGGGCCGGTCGGCGACCTCGATGTGGACGTAGAACGGTGAGCGCAGCTCCCCGGGCGGCAGCCGCTCGAGCGTGCGCCAGCAGGGATCGTTCTGGAGGAAGCCGGTGCCGGTGGTCCCGATCACGCTGACCATGTCGGCTACGACCGCGGAAGCCGTCTCCATTCCGCCAGCGCCGGGCCCCTCGAGCGTGAGCTCACGGATCGCGTCGCCCTGCAGCATCACCGCGTTGAAGGCGCCCTCGACGGCCGCGAGCGGGTGGTGCCGGTCGACGAACACCGGCTGCACGCGGACGTCGTAGCGGTCGTCGATCAGCGTCGCCGCTCCGACGAGGCGGACGACCATCTCGAGCTCCCGCGCCGCGGCGACGTGGAGCGGCGTGACGGTGTCGATCCCGGAGTGGGGGACGTCGCCGATCGGCACGCGCGCGCCGAACGCGACCGTGGCGAGGATCGCCATCTTGGCCGCCGCGTCGGCGCCGCTCACATCGTCGGTCGGGTCGGCCTCCGCGTAGCCGAGCCGCTGCGCCTCGGCGAGCGCCTCCGCGTAGTCGGCCCCCGCCTCCATCTTCGTGAGGATGAAGTTGGTGGTGCCGTTCACGATCCCCAGGATCCGGTGGACGTTCGCGCCGACGAGCGCCTCGCGCAGCAGCTTGATCACGGGGATCGCCGCACAGACCGACGCCTCGAAGCGGAGCTGGATCCCGTTCGCGGAGGCGGCCGCGAAGAGCTCGTCTCCGTGGCGCGCGACCAGCTGCTTGTTGGAGGACACGACCGGCTTCCCCGCGCCGAGCAGGTCGAGCACGTAGCCCCGCGCGGGCTCGATCCCGCCCATCACCTCGGCGACGAGCGCGATCGCCGGGTCGTCGCGGATCTCGGCCGGATCGGTCGTCAGCACGCCCGGCTCGGGCGAGAACCCGCGCTCCTTCGCCGGGTCGCGCACGAGTGCGCGCACGACGCGGAGCCGGTGCCCGGTCGCCCGCTCGATGTCGCCCGCACGCTCGCGCAGCAGCCGGTCGACCGCGGCGCCGACCGTCCCGTAGCCCAAGAGCGCTACGGGAACGTCAACTGACGCCACTTGCCTCCTCGCGGTGCATCAACCCCCGAAGTCTCTCACCCACGTCCTCGACTCGCTCGTCGGCCGCCTTCGCGCGCAGCTCGTCGAGGTGCTTCTCGCCGGTGTCCATCTCCTTGATCCACTCCTGCGCGAACGTGCCCTCGCGAATCTCGGAGAGGACCTCGCGCATGTTCTCGCGCACGCCGTCGTCGATCACTTTCGGCCCCCGCGTGAGGTCGCCGTACTCGGCCGTGTCCGAGATCGAGTAGCGCATCCCGGCGAAGCCCTTCTCGTAGATCAGATCGACGATCAGCTTCAGCTCGTGCAGGCACTCGTAGTAGGCGATCTCCGGCTGGTAGCCAGCCTCGACGAGCGTCTCGAAGCCGAGCCGCATCAGCTCGGTGACTCCGCCGCAGAGCACGGCTTGCTCGCCGAAGAGGTCGGTCTCGGTCTCCTCGATGAACGTGGTCTCGAGCATCCCGGCGCGACCCGCGCCGATGCCCGCACCGTACGCCAGCGCCAGCTCCCGCGCGTTCCCGCTCGCGTCCTGGGCGACGGCGAACAGCGCCGGCGTGCCGTAGCCCTCGGTGAAGATCCGCCGCACGACGTGGCCGGGGCCCTTCGGCGCGACCATGATCACGTCGTGGCCCGCCGGCGGGACGATCCGTCCGTAGTGGATGTTGAAGCCGTGGGCGAAGAGGAGCGCGGCGCCAGGCTCGAGGTTTGGCTCCACCCCGTCGTGGTAGACGGTGGGCTGAATCTGATCGGGCAAGAGCATTGCGACGAGCTGCGCCCCGCGAGTGACCTCTGCGGGCGTGCCCACCTCGAGCCCCGCGGCCTCGGCCGCCGCCCGCGAGGGGCTGCCCTCGCGCAGGCCGACCGCGACCTTCACTCCGGAGTCGTGCAGGTTCAGCGCGTGCGCGTGGCCCTGGCTGCCGTAGCCGATCACGGCCACCTTGCCGGAGAGCAGGTCGAGGTTGCCGTGCTTGTAGATCTCAGCCATGCGTTTGGGCTCCTCTCAGGAAAGGACGTGTTGGCGACGCGACGAGCGGCCGGCGGAGGCCCGTTGCAGGCCGATGCGGCCAGTGCGGGCGAGCTCCTTGATCCCGTGCGGGCGGACGAGCTCCTCGAACGCCTCGAGCTCCTCGGCCGGGCCGACGATCTCGAACACGAGCGCGTCGGGGCCGAGGTCGACGACTCTCGCGTTGAACACCTCGGCGAGCGCCATCAGCTCGGTGCGCTTGTCAGGGGGCGCCGCGACCTTGATCAGCGCCAGCTCGCGCTCGAGAGACTGGTCGGGCTCGAGCTCGTTGACGCGCAGGACGTTGACGAGCTTGTGCATCTGCTTCTCGATCTGCTCGAGCGAATGCTGCGTGCAGTCGACGCGAAGCACGATGCGCGAGACGTCATGCCGCTCGGTCGGGCCGACGGCGAGGCTCTCGATGTTGTAGCCGCGGCGGGCGAACATGCTCGAGATCCGCATCAGCGCGCCGGGCTTGTTCTCGACCAGGACGGACACGGTGTGGATCATCGCGACTCCACCGTCTCCTCGTCGGGGTACTCCACGAGGTCGAGCGCGGCCGCGCCGGCGGGGATCATCGGGAAGCAGTGCTCGCGCGGGTCGACGCGGCAGTCCACGACCGCGGTGCGGCCGCAGGCGATCGCTTCGGCGAGCGCGCTCTCGAGCTCGTCCTCCGAGTCGACCGTGAAGCCGACAGCACCGTACGCGACCGCGAGCCCCGCGTAGTCCGGCACCTGGTGGGTGAGGTGGATCTGCGAGAAGCGCTCGTCGAAGAACATGTCCTGCCACTGTCGCACCATTCCGAGGTAGCCGTTGTTGACGATCACGACGACGATCGGCAGTCCTTCGAGCACCGAGGTCGCGAGCTCCTGCTGGGTCATCTGAAAGCAGCCGTCGCCGTCGACGCAGATCACGGTCGCGTCGGGCCGCGCCGCCTTCGCGCCGACCGCGGCCGGGACCCCGTAGCCCATCGTGCCGAGCCCGCCCGAGGTGATGAACGTGCGCGGCTCGTCGCAGAGGAGGTACTGCATCGCCCACATCTGGTGCTGGCCGACGCCCGTCGTCCAGACCACGTCGTCGCGGCCCGCGGTGAGCGCCTGCAGCGTCTCGAGCACGGGCTGTGGCTTCATCATCTCGCCCGGCTTCGTTTCGCCGTAGCGGAGCGGGAACTGCTCGCGCCACTCGGCGATCTGAGTCAGCCACGGCTCGGTGCGGCCCTCGACGCGCAGCTCGCGCATCTCGGTGGCGAGATCCTCGAGCACCTGCTTCAGCGGGCCGACGACCGGGATGTCCGCGTGGCGGAGCTTCGAGATCTCGGCCGAGTCGATGTCGAGGTGGATCACCTGGGCGCCGGCCGCGAACGCCGAGAGCTTGCCCGTCACGCGGTCGTCGAAGCGGGCCCCGACGGCCACGAGCAGGTCGCACTTGTTCATCGCCCAGTTCGACCACTTGGGGCCGTGCATCCCCGGCCAGCCGAAGAAGAGCTCGTGGGTCTCGGGGAAGGCGCTCTTGCCCATCAGCGTCGTGATCACGGGGAGCCGACCGGTCTCGGCGAGCTCGCGCAGCTCGTCGCAGGCGTCGGCATTCAGCGTGCCGCCGCCGACGTAGAGCACGGGCTTCTCCGCGGCCGCGAGCGCCTTTGCCGCCTCCTTGATCTGCTTCGGATGGCCGCGCTTGGGCGGCTTCCAGCCCGGCAGGTCGACGGTGTCGGGATAGCTGAACTCGAACTCGGTCTCCTGGATGTCGCGCGGCACGTCGACGAGCACCGGCCCGCAGCGGCCCGTCCGCGCGACGTGGAACGCGGCCTTCAGCACGTGTGGGATCTCGTGCACGTCCTGCACGAGCCACGAGTGCTTGACGATCGGGATCGTGATCCCGGTGATGTCGCACTCCTGGAAGGCATCGGTGCCGATCAGGAACGAGCGCACCTGGCCGGTGACGCAGACGAGCGGGGTGGAGTCCATCCACGCGTCGGCGATCGGGGTGACGAGGTTCGTCGCGCCGGGGCCCGAGGTGGCGATCGCGACGCCGACCTTGCCGGACGCGCGCGCGTACCCCTCGGCCATGTGGCCGGCGCCCTGCTCGTGGCGGGCGAGCACGTGGCGCACGGTCGTCCCCTTCGCCATCGCGTCGTACAACGGCAGGATCGCCCCGCCGGGGATCCCGAACATCACCTCGACGCCCTCGGCCTCGAGGCAGCGCAGAATCGCGTCGGCGCCGGTCATCTTCATGCGACCACCTCCCTGCCGAACTCCGTGTCGGTACGGGCGCGTGGCAGGCGCGCCAGCACCGCGTCCATGAAGCCGCGCGTGTCGTGGGCGCCGGTGCCCACCATGTCGGGGGTGCGGGCGCCGTCACGCAGCGCGCTCGCGACGCTCTCGGACAGCGTCAGCCCTGCGGCCCGCTCGCCGAGCCCTTCTTCCAGCAGGAGCGAGGCGGCGAGCAGCATCCCGCTCGGGTTCGCGACGCCGAAGCCGGCGATCGCGGCGGCGGGGCCGTGGATCGACCGGAAGACGCCCGGCCCCCGCTCGGCGATGTCGCCGACCGCGACCGCACGGGTGTCGTCGCGCTCGAAGCTCGCCATCGCGTGGACGGCATCCGCGAAGATCTGCTCGGTCAGCACCACGTCGAAGCCGCCTGTGCCCGCGGTGAGGTCCGGCAGCGCCTCGGCCAGCGTCAGATGCGAGATCTCCATGCCGGGGTGCAGCTCCGCGATCTCGTCGACGAGGAGCCGCCAGGCGAGGCCGGAGCCGATCGAGGTGATGTGCGCGCGCCGCCCGAGGGCGAGTGCGAAGGCGCGCTCGACCGTCCAGCGCGAGAAGCGCTCGTCCAGCGGGCTCACGATCGCGAGATCGCCCCGCTGCGAGCGGATCCGCATCACGGTGGCGGAGAGCTCGAGCTCGGCCCGTACGCCGTGGAGGGCCGGCTCCTTCCCGCCCGCGACGAGCACCGCGTCGGCGGCGCGGCAGGCCGCGCGCGTGGCCGGCGGCAGCGGGTGCCCCGAGGCCGAGAGGGCCTGGCTGCCGAAGGGCACGTGCACCTCGTCCAGCCGGAAGTTGTGGAGTCGCGAGACCTCGGCGAGCGCACGGCTCGTCTCGGCCATCAGCTCAGGGCCGACTCCGCCGCCCGCCAGGCAGGCGACCGTGTGCTCGTGGCCGGTCATCGGTTCTGCTCGAAGTTCGTAAGTGGCGATTCCACAGTGTGCTCCTGTCTCGTAGGCCTTCGGTACGGAGACGCACTGCTCCTGCGTCTCGGTCGGCGTATGTGCCCTCAAGGCACGTGGTCGCGTACTCCCCCTAGTGGGGGAGAATGACGACAATCAGGAGCCCGATTACCGCAGCCGCGAGCACGCCGGGAAGCGAAAGGGCGCGCGCGGTCGTGGTCGTTGCGGTCATCGGTGAGCTCTGACTGTGCCTGTGGCTCGGATTTCTGTCAAGTTCGGTCGAGGCCGGGCAGGAGCGGGGAGGCGTCGACGAGCGCGTCGACCCCGCGCAGCCCCTCGCCGCGGCGCGTGACGGGGATCCCTGGCCCGAGCACGACGATCGCCCCGTTGTCGAGCAGCGCCCTCACCTGGTCGCGCTCGACGAGCTCGAGCGGCTCGGCGACGGGCGCGCCGCGAAACGCGCTCGGCGCGCCTCCGTCCGGCTCCACGAGGACGTGGAGCTGGAGGCAGACAATCGGTCGCCCGGTGACGGGCCGGAGCTCGGTCGCGACGAGCTCGGCGAGCTCGGCCTGCGCCCGCGCGACGCCGACGTAGAGCGGCAGCCGAGGCGCCTCGGGCACGCCCTGCTCCTGCCGAACCAACTCGGTCTCGAGCTGCGGGCCGATCCCGAAGGTCACGACCACGCGCTCGCCGGCGAGAGCGTCGGCGAGGTCGGCGATCCGCTCGCGCAGGTCGGCGAGCTGCTCGGCGGCGGTGCCGTCGATCGTCTCGCCCAGCGCGACGACGGTCGTCATGGGGAAGATCGTACGGCCCACGCCGGCCCGGCGTGGGCCAGAATCCGCCGATGGAGATCGTCCGCTTCGCCTTCGGCGCCGCCGAGAGGATCGGCCCCAGGCCGTACGACGTGCGGCTTGCATCGGCAATCGAGTTCGCGGAGGGAGCGGGCGAGGCCCACGCGTACGTGATCCACTTCGAGCCGGGCGGTGAGATCGGTCCTCACGAGGCCGGGTTCGGCCAGATCTTCTTCGCAGCGGCCGGGAGCGGGTGGGTCGCCGGAGGCGACGGCGAGCGCCTCGTGCTCCCCGAGGGCGCAGCGGCCTTCATCCGTCGCGGCGAGGTCCACTCGAAGGGGAGCGAGACCGGAATGACGGCGCTGATGGTCCAGGTGCGGGACCTGAACCGCGTGGCTTAGACGAGAGGCTCGCGGGCGCGCGCTTCGACGGAGCCCATGTCGAGCGTCGCGCCGGTGACGTCCTTCAACAGCTCCTCGGCCGTCACGCTCTGGCCGAGCGACCACAGCTCGCGCAGGAGCCCGCCGGCCTCGCGCTTCGCGAACCACTCGTCGCCGTAGCGCTCGCGCAGGTGGTCGCGCAGCTGGGCCTCGAACGCCCACGAGCGCAGGTAGGACGAGACGTAGAAGCCGGAGTCGATGTCGGCGAGGTAGTCCGTCGGGCTCGGCTCGATCCTGAGCGCGCCGCCGAGGATCTCGACGTAGCGGGAGCGCATCTGCGTGACGTCCGCCGCGGCGTGGAACTCGAGCTCGTAGAGGAGCTTCGCCGAGTAGCGGCGCGCGATCCAGAGCAGCTGCACGGCGGAGTCCGCGGCGAGCCCGGCCGGGTCGGAGAAGTCGAGCCGCCGGTTGAGCCAGGCGGGCTCGGAGGTGAGGTGCTCGAACAGCGCCGCCCAGCCCTCGGTGACCGCGTTGTCGCCGAGGCGCCGCTCCTCGACCGCGAGGCCCGCGGAGGTGTGGGCGAAGTGCTCGGTGTGGCCGGCCTCGTGGAAGAGCGCGCGCCAATCGTCGAAGCCGCCCATCGGCTTGATCACGAGCATCACCTTGCCGGGGACCTCGATCGGCGAGCAGAAGGCGCGTGGCGATTTCTGCTTGCGGTCCTCGAGATCGAGGTGGACGTTCGCCTGCGAGCCGAGGTCGATCCCCAGCCCGGACAGCGTCCACTCGAGCGCCGGCAGCATCTTCTCGGCGGGGAAGCCGGTGTCCCACGCGGTCGCGCGGAGCACCCGCGAGACGTCCCAGCGCTCCGCCTCCGCGAGACCCACCCCTACGGCCCTGCGGAACACCTCGTCGGCGGTGGTCTCGAACAGCTCCTCGGTGTCGGCGAGCAGCGTGCGGCACTGCGCAGCGAGCGCGTCGAGCTCGAGGCCGAAGCGCCGGTACAGGTCGAGGCTGTTGTCGGCGCCGAGGGAGCGCACTCCCTCCTGCGTGCGCGTGACGCTCTCGAGGTAGATCGGGGTGAGGTGCTCCTCGGTCGTCTCGTTCCGCGCGAGCTCCAGCCGCTCGCGTTTGGCGCGGTCGGGCTCGTTCGCGATCCGGGGGCGCAGGTCACGGAAGCCGATCGTCTCGCCGTCCACCTTCACCTCGAGCGTGGCCTCGAGCTCGCCGATCCGCTCCTCCTGCGACTTGGTGATGTTGCCGAGGTAGCCCTCGCAGGCGAAGCGCCACAGCTCGCGGACGTGCGGGTCGCCGTCGACGGCGGCGCCGATCGCCTGCGCCTGCTCGAGCGTGGTCAGGTCGGCGAACTCCTCGTAGATCGGCGCGAGGTCGAACGACTCCTTCAGGCCCGCGTAGTGGTCGTAGAACTCCTGGTCGAGCGTGGCGATGAACCGGTCGGCCCGCCCACGGAAGGCATCGAGCTCCTGCTGGCTGAGCGCGGCGGACGGCACGCGCCTAGGATAGTCGTGATGCGTGACTTCACCGTCACCACCGAGCGCCGGACCCAGCTCGTCGACGTCACCGACGCGGTGCGCAAGGCGCTCGACGGGGATCTCGACGGCGCCGCTGCCGTGCTCGTCTACGTGCCGCACACGACCGCGGGCGTGACGATCAACGAGCACGCCGACCCGATGGTGGCGCGCGACTTCGAGGCCGCGATGGAGCGGATGGTCGAGGACGACTGGGGCTGGCTCCACATCGAGGAGGGTGAGGAAAACGCGCCCTCGCACATCCGTGCCTCGCTGATGAGCCCGCAGGTGCTGGTGCCCGTCCGGGACGGCCAGCTCGCGCTGGGCACGTGGCAGGGGATCTTCTTCTGCGAGTTCGACGGGCCGCGCACGCGGACCGTGCTCGTGACGCCGCTCTCGTAGCCGGGGTCAGCGTCGCGAGCGGACGAGCGCCGTGCTGCGCGCGATCGACTTCCGGCCGTCCGCGCCCGTCAGCGCGACCCTGACCGCGTACCTCCCCGGTCGTGCGTAGCGCTTGGCCGCGCTGACCTCGTAGACGCCCGAGCCGCGGGCGCCGAGCAGCCCGTTCCGGCTCGTTCCGTCACCCCACTCGATCCGGGCGCGGAACGAGCGCGGCGACGCACCTCCGCCTGCGTCGCGGAATCGGGCGACGATCGTCTTCCTGACGGTACGGGCGACCAGCTTCACCGTGCGCGGCTCCGCGGCGATCGGCAGGCCGATCCGGGCACGAACTGCCACGTTCATGCCGACACCGCTGAAGTCGTAGGCGGCGAAGGCCCGGGTGAGGGCGAAGCGGCGGTCGTAGATCCGGACCTCGCTGGCATCGTTCCAGGCGCCCCAGCCTCGCGCGACGACGATCTCGTCGCGGCCGTCGCCGTTCAGGTCGCCGCCGGCCGCGCGGATTCCGTGCGGCGTGTTGTCGAAGACCTTGAACTCGGTCAGCTTCGCGCCGCTGAGTGGATCGAGGACGACGAGCACCCCTTCCTGGGTGTCGGCGCCGACCAGCAGTTCGCCGCCACCGTCCCCTGCCAGGTCCGCGACACCGACGTTGGCACTCCACTCGCTCGACGCGAGGGGCGGGCCGAAGGGGAGCCCGTCGGCGTCGGAAGTGCGGATCCGGGCAGGCGGCTCGAGGGTGACGACGACGATCTCGGCGCGGCCGTCTGCGTTCAGGTCTCCCGCGGCCACGCTGATGCCGCCCTGATAGGTGGGCTCGAATGCCATGAACGACCTCAGCTGCTTGCCCGCCGAGTCGAAGATGCGCACCTCCGGGGGACGCCCCGGCCCGGGTCCGACGACGATCTCGGCGGTGCCGTCGCGGTCTACGTCTCCGACCGCAACGCTCGCGCCGCCGGTGAACTGCGGCTCGAACGCGAGGAAATGGGCGATTCGGTTCCCGCGGTCGGTGTTGGCCGACCAAGAGTGGTCGAAGACAGAGATCTCGGCGGCCATCCCCGGCCCCGGAGCCGTGACGATCTCGGGGTCGTGGTCGCCGTCGACATCGCCCAGGGCGACCCGCACCCCTCCCAGGAACAGGCCTGGGTAGGCAGAAAAGGCTGCGACCCTCGATCCGTCCGGCTCGAAGACCGCGACCTTCTGATCCGGCCCGTTCGTCGTGGGCGGCGAGGGCGTGGTCGTCGGCCCCGAGCCGAGCACGATCTCGGCCTTGCCGTCGCCGTCGAGATCGCCGGCCGTGAGCGAGGCTCCCGGCAGGATCGTCGGGTCGACGACGAAGAACGACGCGAGCACCTGTCCCGAGATGTCGAGCGCCTTCACCTGTGTTCCGTCCTGCATTCGCGCAAGGACGAGGACGTCCTTGCGCCGGTCTCCGTTCACGTCCGCGGTCGCAACCTCGAGGCTCGACACCGACGCGGACCCGAACGGGAGAAACGACGCGAGCGTCGCCCCGCCTTGCGTGTCGAGCACCTTCAGCTGGGCTCCCGAGCTCGTCACGGCCGCCGCCACGAGCTCGACACGCGCGTCTCCCGACACGTTCCCTGCGGCGATCGCTGCACCACCGCTCGCCTCGAGCCCGAAGGGCGAGTAGGAGCGAAGCGCGGCACCTCCGATCGGCGAGAAGACGCTGACCCGCGTGTCGTTCAGCGGCGCGGACATCACCTCGGCCGTGCCGTCGCCACCGATGTCGCCGGCCGCGACGCGGGCACCGCTCGTCGCGGAGTTGGTGTACGGGAAGAAGGCGCCGAGCTCCTTGCTCGTGGCGGCGTCGATCACGCGGAGCGACGTGCAGCAGCCTGCGTCGAGGCCTTCGACGATCTCCGCTCGTCCGTCGCCGTTTGTGTCTCCCGCCGCGACGAAGGCGCCGCCCCACCAGTCGCCGTTCTGTGCGAACGCCGAGAGCGACGAGAGCCGCTGGAACGTCCGGCCGTCGAAGACGCCGAGCATCGTCCACGCGTCGCGTCCGGGCGAGGTGACGATCTCGGGTCGGCCGTCGCCGGTGACGTCGCCGATTGCGACCCGAACGCCGCTCTGGTAGGTCGGGTACGGCGCAAAGGCGGGGATCGTGTTGTCACCCCGAGGCTGCACGCCGGGCGCGATCCACTGGCGGACATCCGGCCAGCCCGCGTCCTGGCCGGTCACCAGCAGGGGCGGCGGCGGGCTGTGCTGTCGGGTGGCCGCACCGGCGGGCCCGACCGCCAGGAAGACGAGAAGGAGCACGAAGAGCGTCGAAGATGCTCGGGTCACAAGCGAAGCCACGGCCAACCTCCGTGTCGATCTGGCGTCGATCGTAGGGCGGAGTTGTTCGGAGGTCTGTCGAATCCGAGAAGAGTTCTGTTAGGAGCGGCGGGGCGCGCGAACGGCCTCGGCGAACCGCCCCGATCGGGGTCAGACCCCGGACATGTCTTGGGTGGTGCGAGTGCCTTGGCTGCGTCGGCCGGGTAGTGGCCGTGACAGAGTTGCTCCACTCTTGGCGCACTCTTGTTCCGGGGTCTGACCCCGGACGGGTACGCTCGCGACATGGCTGCGCCTGTCACTCGTGACCAGGAGCTCGATCTCCGCATCGACTCGCTCGCCTTCGGCGGCAACGGCGTGGCGCGCCTCGACGGCTACGTCGTGTTCGTGCGCCGCGGCCTGCCGGGCGACCGCGTCCGCGCCCGCGTCACGAAGGTGAAGCGCAGTCACGCCGAGGCGCTCGCCGTCGAGGTGCTCGAGCCGGGCCCGCAGCGGGTCGAGGCGCCGTGCCCGCACTTCGGCGCCTGCGGCGGCTGCCGCTTCCAGGATCTCGCCTACGAGGCGCAGCTCGAGGCGAAGCAGGCGCAGATCGTCGATTCGCTCCGCCGCCTCGGCGGGATCGCGGAGCCTCCGGTCGGCCGGATCGTGCCCTCGTCCTCGATCTACGGCTATCGAAACAAGCTCGAGTACTCGTTCACGCAGACCGAGGCCGGGCCTGCGCTCGGCTTCCACGCGGCCGGGCGTTGGGACGAGGTGCTGCCGATCGAGGTGTGCCTCCTCACGACCGACACCGGCAACGCGATCCGCGACACCGTCCAGGCCTGGGCGCGCGAGGAAGGCCTCCCGGCCTACGACCAGGCGGAGAACACCGGCTATCTGCGCCACCTCGTCGTCCGCGAGGGCCGCAACACGGGGCAGGCGCTCGTCCAGCTCGTCACCGCGGAGGGCGAGCGGTTCGACCGCGACTACCTGATCGAGACCCTCCGCAAGATCGCGGAGGTGCGCTCGATCCACTGGGCCGTCAACGACACGCCCGCCGAGGTCACGAACCTGCCCTCGCTGCTGCTCTGGGGTGAGGAGGCGATCGAGGAGGAGCTCCTCGGGCTCCGCTTCCGCGTCCGTCCGAACGCGTTCCTGCAGACGAACACCGAGATGGCCGAGACGCTCTACCGGCTGGCGATCGAGGCGGCCGGGCTGACCGGCGCCGAGACGGTCTACGACCTCTACTGCGGCACCGGCACGATGGCCCTGGCGATGGCCAGGCACGCACTCTCGGTGTGGGGGGTCGAGATCTCGGAGGAGTCGGTAGCCTGCGCGCTCGAGAACGCGGAGCTGAACGGGATCTCGAACGCGGCCTTCTTCGCCGGCAACGTCGGCCAGTCGCTCGAGGAGCTGCGCGACCGCGCGGGCGAGCCTGACGTCGTCGTCGTCGACCCGCCCCGCGCCGGGCTCGCCGGCAAGGCGCTCAAGCGCGTGGGGGAGACCGGGGCGCCGCGGCTCGTCTACGTCTCCTGCAACCCGACGACGCTGGCCGGCGACCTCAAGGTGCTGATCGGGGAGTACGGGTACACGCTCGTGAACGTGATTCCGGTGGACATGTTCCCGCACACGCCGCACGTCGAGAGCGTCTCGCTCCTGACGCGGTGAGGGTCCTCGACGGGCACAACGACGCGCTGCTCGCGCTCCGGCGCGCCGGCGCCGGGCCAGAGGGCTTCCTCGACGGAGGCGTCACCGAGCACCTCGACCTGCCGCGCGCTCGAGCGGGCGGCTTCGCGGGCGGGTTCTTCGCCGTCTACGTCCCGGGCGACACCGCGCTCGAGGAGCTCGTCGTCGATCGGCCGGGCGGCTGGGAGGTCCCGCCGCTGCCGGCGCTCGACCCGGACTACGCGCACCGCTTCGCCGACGAGCAGATAGAGCTCCTGTTCGCGATCGAGCGAGAGTCCGACGGCGCCGTCCGCGTCGTGCGCACCTCGGCCGAGCTCGCGGCGTGCGTCGACGGCGACGGGATCGGCGCGATCCTCCATCTCGAGGGAGCCGAGCCCCTCGACCCGGAGCTCCGCCGGCTCGAGCCGCTCTTCGAGCGGGGACTGCGCTCGATCGGGCCGGTCTGGAGCCGCCCCAACGCCTTCGGCGAGGGCGTTCCGTTCCGGATTCCCTCCTCCCCCGACACGGGTCCCGGGCTCACGGCCGCCGGCCGGGAGCTCGTCCGCGCGTGCAACAGGCTCCGGATCGTGCTCGACCTCTCCCACCTGAACGAGCGCGGCTTCCGGGACGTGGCCGAGCTCACCGACGCGCCGCTCGTCGTCACCCACGCGGGCGCCCACGCCGTCTGCCCTCATTCCCGCAACCTCCTCGACGGCCAGCTCGACCTGATCGGCGACAGGGGAGGCGTCGTCGGCGTCGTCTTCGACGTCCCGATGACCACCCCCGACGGCAACCGCAACCCGGCGAGCCCGCTCGAGGTGCTCGTCCGCCACGTCGACCACCTCGCCGCGCGCATGGGGATCGAGCACGTCGCGCTCGGCTCCGACTTCGACGGCGCGATGATGCCGGCCGCACTCGGCGACGCCGCCGGGCTCCCGCGCCTGCTCGACGCGTTGCGCGCCGCCGGCTACGGCGAGGCCGACCTGGCAGCGATCGCACACGGGAACTGGCTCAGGGTGCTAGGCGAGACCTGGGGCGCATGAGAAGATCCTCGCGGGTCGATCCGACGAGGGGAGCGGGAATGGCGACGACGACGAAGAAGGGGTGGGGGACGGCGCCGTTCTGGGTCGACCTCGTGGCCGTGATCGCGCTGTGCAAGGCGGCCTTCGTCCTGTTCATGGGCATCATCGGCGTCGCCGCGTCGAGCGAGATCAGCAATCCGTTCGGCGTCGGGATGATCGTGTTCGCCGTCGTCTACGGCGCGATCGCGCTGATGCTCGTTCGAGGCAGCCGCTTCGCGCGCGACGTGCTCGCGCTCCTCTCCGCGGTCTCCGCGATCGTCGCGATCGTCTGGGCGTTCAACGCCCCGAAGTCGGCTCTGATCGAGGCGCTCTTCACGCTCGGGTTCGCGGTGCTCGTGATCGTCCTGCTCTTCGTTCCGGAGGGCGTCAAGGCGTACTTCCGGAAGTCCTAGCCTCCCGGATCGCGCGCCAGAGCAGGTCGGCGTTCGGCGCCAGGAAGGCGAGGGCCAGGAGCGGCAGCGCGGGCAGGCCCCCCTCCTTGAACGCCTGCGGCAGGAACGACAGGCCACCTTCGCTCAGCCACTCCGCAAGGGCGATCGTGGCCCCGAACGAGAGCGACATCGCGAGCCACGTCAGCCGTGTGCGGAGGCCGAAGCGAGGGCACGAGGCGAGGAAGAGCGCGAAGAAGAACACGTCGGGGAGGCCGAGGCGTGCGACGCCCGGGAGGCCCGGCACCGGGAACGCGATCGAGAGTGTCGTGAAGACATGCGGGTTCTCGTTCACGATCTTGTGGGTCGGCCCGCGCCAGACCGAGTAGCTGTCCACCAGCGCGATGGCCGAGCCGATCAGGACGAGCCACCAGACCTCTTCGATGAACTTCGCGGCGAAGAAGCCGAGCGCGGTCATCGCGGCGAGCTTGGCGAAGTTCCCCTCGAGCCCTCCGCCGATCCACTGGAGCAGGAGCCCTGCGAGCAGGAGGGACACGCCGGCCGTCAGCAGCTGCCACCAGGGCTCCTGCCAGAACGGGAGCGCGAAGTAGACGAGCCCGAAGACGGCGGGAAACACGATGAACGCGAGCCAGGCGACGTTGCCCCAGAAGGAGAGCGTCGGCAGCGACTCGTGCCAGGTGTAGTAGACGAGGATGACGGCGAGCAGCGCGACGGGCGCCGCGAGCCGCCTCAGTACGGGGGAAGCTCCGCCCACCACGGGCCGAGCTGCTTGAAGGCGTTCCAGAACGCCGTCTTCGCGGGTTGCTCGTCGAGGGACGCGTCGATGTCGGGCGTGGCGAGCGCGGAGATCGTCGGCGTGAAGCGCTGGAGCTCGCCGGGCGTCCAGACGAGGGGGTCGGCGAGCGGAAACTCGAGCTCGTTCAGGAACGCGAGCGCGGGCTCGCCCATCACCACGATGAGCTTGGGGCCCACGATGTGCAGCTCCTGGACGAGGAACGGCCGCGCCTCGCCGGTGTCCTCGCCGACGAACTTGAGGCAGTTCGTCCCGTAGATCGCCATCGGGTCGACGTGCAGCCGCTGGAGCGACTTGAGCACCGCCTGGCCCGAGCGCCCGAAGAACGCGACTCCCTCCTGCACCTCCTGCGGCTGCGGCTCGTACTTCAGCAGCATCACGTCGGCGAGCGGATGGCCCGAGCCGAGCACGGGCACGCGCACGCCGCCGGACACCTGCGCGATCTCGTCGCCGAGACTGTTGATCTCGGCGATCGCCTTCTGCAGGTACTTGTCGTAGATCTCGTCGGTCGGCACGGCGCTCACGGGGCGGGACCTGAGTTCTCGCCTAGCGCACCTTTTCCTTGACCTGGGCCACCCACTTGAGCGACTGGAGGTACGCGAGCGACTTCGGGCGGCGCAGCACCTCGGCGGTGCGCAGGCTCAGCATGAACTCCTCGGGGCCGTGGAATGCGCGCATCCGCAGCGCCCCGGTGCCGACGCCCTGCAGCACGTGCGCATCGGAGCCGGCGCCGGCGGTGAGGTTGTACTTCCGCGCGAAGCGGAGCGCCTCGTCGTTGTACGCCTCGAAGAGCAGGCGCGCGTTGTAGACCTCGAACACGTCGATCTCGGCGAGGTGCCGGTGCAGCGTGAGGGGCTCGGGGATCGCGTGCATCCGGTCGAACGGATGAGGGACATAGACGAGGCCGCCCTGCTCGCGGATCGCGGCGATCGTGTCTCCGAAGGACATGCCGCGGGGGATCTCCTCGGTGAGGAAGAGGCCGATCACCTCGCCCTGGCCGTCGGTCTTGACCTCCTCGCCCGGGATCACCGTGAGCCGGCGCCGGCGGGCGAGCTCGGCCGCCTCGCGGGCGCCGCCGAAGACGTTGTGGTCGGTGACGGCGATCGCCCCGAGCCCGATCGCCTCGGCGTGGTCGAGCAGCTCGGGAACGGCGATCGAGCAGTCGTGCGACCAGTGCGTGTGCATGTGCAGGTCGCAGGCGATCCAGTCCCGGTCGGAGAGCGGATCCTCGGGCTGGGAGCGGCGCCGTCGGCGGCGGCGTGAGAGCCCCGCATACAGTTCGTCGAGCGCCGCGGCGACCTCGGCGAAGCTCTGTGGGGCCGGCGTCTCGGCGGCCTCGAGCCGGGCGTCCGCGATCGACGCTCCCGCCGCAGCGGCCTCGAGCCGTAGCCGCGCCGAGCCCTCGAGCGCCGGCACGAACAGCGCGGCCTCGCCGAGAACGGCGGCGCGTGAGGCCGGATCGCGGGCCGTCTTCACGCTGACCCGGTCCCTCAGACGGCGCGGCACGGCCGGTCGCGCGCCCGGCCCGGCGCGCAGGAGCACGAGCTCCCAGCCGGGGCGTCCGGTGAGCGCGCGCTCGACCGCGCGGACGAGCGGCCGCTCGCCGGGCCGCCACTCCAGCACGGCGAGCTCTCGCTTCGGCCCGGGTGCGAACAGCTCGGTGTCGACCCCCTCGGCGACCACCCGGTACTGGCCGGGAAAGCGCTCCCGCGCGGCCGCGGCGGCCTCGGGAGAGGTGGCGAGCAGGGCGTCCACGCGGGCGAGGAGCTTCTCGCGTTGCGCGCGCCGGGGCGGATAGCCGAGCCGCTCCGGCGAGAGGAAGGTCGCGACGGCGAGCGACTCGGCGTGGAGCAGGGCGAGATAGGAGAGGCTCGGCAGCCCCGGCTCGAAGCCGTGGACGATGTCGTAGCGGCCGTTGACGAGCGCATGGGTGAGGCTTGCACGGACTCCGACCGGGACGCCCATGTGCGTACGGCGCGCGACCGGCAGCGAGGGGCAGAGCGCGATCACGTCAGGCTGCGTGCCGCCCTGCTGCAGCGCGCGACGGCCCGCGGCCAGGTCGGCCGCACGGGTCGAGGGCGCGAGCACCGTGACCTCGTGGCCGAGCTCACGCAGCGCGGACGCGATGCCGCCGACGTGCTCGTTCACGTCGTGCGGGAGCGACCAGGCGAACGGCGAGACGAGGCAGACGCGGAGCGGCACGAGGCAATCGTACGGAAGCTAGGGTGTCCCCATGGCCGACGTCGAGATCAAGGTGAAGCAGAACGGGCCGCTCGTCGTCTCCGGGCCGATCACGATCCTCGACATCGAGGGAAACGAGTACGAGCTTCCGCCGGGCACGTCGTATGCGCTCTGCCGCTGCGGCGCCTCGCAGAACAAGCCGTTCTGCGACAAGTCGCACCAGCGGATCGGCTTCGTCGCGCCGTCGGCGGCGACGGGCTAGCCCGCCGCCGCCTCGACCGCGAAGAGCCTCAGTTCTTGACCGCGGGAGCCTTGGCAGGCTTGCGCGTGTACTGCTTGATGAACTTCTCGGTCGCCTCGTACGCCTCGTCGTCGACGATCTGCTTCGGCGGCGACTTCATCAGGTACGAGCTCGGGGCCTCGAGCGCGCCCGCGACGCCGTTGTTCAGCGCCAGCTTCGCGAGCCGCACCGCGTCGATCACGATCCCGGCCGAGTTCGGCGAGTCCCACACCTCGAGCTTCAGCTCGAGGTTGAGCGGCACGTCGCCGAAGGCGGAGCCCTCCATGCGGATGTAGGCCCACTTGCGGTCGGTCAGCCACGGCACGTGGTCCGACGGGCCGACGTGGACGTTGCCGGCGCCGAGGTCGTAGTCGAGCATCGAGGTGACGGCGTTCGTCTTCGAGATCTTCTTCGACTCGAGCCGCTCGCGCTCCAGCATGTTGAGGAAGTCGGAGTTGCCGCCGACGTTCAGCTGCATCGTCCGGTCGAGGTGGATCCCACGCTCGCGGAACAGGCTCGTGAGCACGCGGTGCGTGATCGTCGCGCCGACCTGCGACTTGATGTCGTCGCCGATGATCGGCACCCCGGCATCCTCGAAGCGCTTCTGCCAGTACTTCTCGCGGGCGGTGAAGACGGGCATGCAGTTCACCATCGCGCAACCGGCGTTGAGGATCTGCTCCGTGTACCACTTGGTTGCCTCCTCCGAGCCGACCGGGAGGTAGCTGACGACGACGTCGGTGCCGGTCTCCTTCAGGATTCCGACCACGTCGTCGGTCGGCCCGTCCGCCTTCTCGACGATCTCGGAGAGGTACTTGCCGAGCCCGTCGTGCGTCATCCCGCGCGAGACCTTGACCCCGGTCTTCGGC
Organism: uncultured Actinomycetes bacterium; assembly: GCA_963724805.1. Classification (GTDB taxonomy): domain Bacteria; phylum Actinomycetota; class Thermoleophilia; order Gaiellales; family Gaiellaceae; genus CAVQZA01. Next base: position 282,825 of record CAVRWA010000012.1, on the reverse strand, counting down.
ACGTCGGCGAACTTGATCGTGTCGTTCGGATGTGCCCACATCGCGTCGGAGAGGTCGAGCCCGACCTTGCCCTTGACGACGTCGAACGCGGCCGTGAACTCGATGTCCGAGATGTGGTACCCGCCGAGGTTCACGTGCATCAGGCCGGGCACGAACTGGTCGTCCGGCGCGTCCTTGTAGTACTCGACGCCCTGGAGCAGGGAGTTGGCGCAGTTACCGACGCCGATGATCGCAACGCGCACCTTGTCCTCGCTGCGGGGCCTGTGGCCGTTCGTAGATGCCATTGATTCCTTTCTGCGGCCGCCCCCGAACGGGACCGACCGTCGACGGTTCGACGCATACGGAACCCCGAGCTGCTCGCTGAGCACGCGCAGGATCACGTCGTTCGTGTTGCTCTCCGCTTCGAAGGCCTCGAGCTGGATCTTCTTCTTCAGTTCCGGCGGGACGCGGAGCAGCACGACGCCGCTCGTCCCCGCCGCGGGGCTGCGTCTTCCCGTCGGCTCGAACGGGATCTGGAAGCGGTTCGCCAGGATCCCGACCGCGACGTCGTTCACGTTCCCGCCGCGGGCCTCCGTCTCGTCGACGAGACGCCGCTTGAGCTCGGCGGGCATGCGAACGAGGACGCTCGTACGATCAGTCTTCGCAGCCAAACTGCTATCAGTATAGCTGTGGTCGGGTGTTAGCTCTGACGGAGCTGCTGGCGCACGCTCCAGATGCGCTGCCCGACCGTGACCCACGCGGTCACGCACAGGAGCGCGAGCGCGTACGGCAGCGCGCCCCACGGTGCTAGCACGAGCCCCGCGGTGATCACGACCACGCGCTCGGCGCGCGAGCCGATCCCCACGGCGCCCTTCAGCCCGAGCGCCTCGGCGCGGGCGCGGGTGTAGCTGACGAGCAGCGAGCCGAGCACGCCCAGGAAGGCGAGCCCGACCGTGATCAGGCGCGCGTCCCGGGCGGCGAGCAGCGCGATCGCGCCCAGCATCAACCCCTCGCCGATCCGGTCTGTGGTCGAGTCGAGGAACGCGCCGAACGGCGTGCCCTTGCCGCTCGTGCGCGCGAGCGCCCCGTCGAGGATGTCGAGCACCGAGCCGATCACGAAGAGCAGCGCGCCCACCCAGTAGTAGACGTCGCTCTCGTACGCGAAGTAGACGACCACGGACGCGGCCGCGCAGAGCGTGACGCCGGTCGCGGTGAGCGCGTTCGGCGTCACGCGCGTCCGTCCGAGGGAGGTCACCGAGCGCGAAGCGATCCGACGCGCGCCGTCGGTGTAGCTCTGTTTGAGCGCCGCGGCGCGGCTCACGCGCGGGCGAAGATGCGGCGGCGCAGCGGCTCGCGGTAGATCACGACGGCGGCGACGATCGCGATGAAGTCGCCGGCGAGGACGTCGAGCCAGAAGTGGTTCCCCGTCGCCATCACCGAGAACCACACCCAGACCGGCCACACTGCCCAGAAGAGCTTGAAGATCGGGCGCTTGCAGATGAGCGCGAGAGAGATCCCGACGATGAGCGCGTCGGCGGCGTGCAGGCTCGGCATCGCCGCATACGGGTTCGCGGCGAGTTGCACGACACCGTCGTGGTGCGCGCCGACGAAGCCGAACGACGGGAACATGCGCGGCGGCGCGGTCGGCATGAAGATGTAGCCGACGAGCCCGAACACGTTCGCAAGCAGGATCCAGTTGCGGAAGCGGTAGAAGCGGTCGTGGCGCCGCACGTAGACCCAGAGCAGGGCGAGCCCGACGACAGTGAACTCCGAGTTCCAGTACGTCCAGCTGACCGCGGCCGAGAGCCAGTGCGACTGGTGGGCGATCCGCTGGAAGGTGAGCTCGTAGAGCGCGTTGGCGTTGCTCTCGATGCTGATCACGCGCAGGCCGTTGTGGAACGCCTGGGCCGGCGAGCGGTCGGCGATTCCCCGCACGAGCTGGTAGATCAGCAGGAAGCCGAACCAGATCAGGAGCTGGCGCCCGAGATCGGCCCACCCACGTGGGAGATATCGCCTGCCTGCTTCTACGACGGCGTCGGTCATCGCGGCACCCACATCGCACGATCATTCTACCCTTCGGGCAGACGGGCCCGAAACGGGCGCCTCGTGCTACCCCCCGATGAAGGACATCTCGACCTTCGGCAGCCCCGCCGTCTCGGCCGAGCGTAGCTCCGAGTAGCGGTCGCCGCGGGCGAGCCAGACTGCGCCGATCGCCGCCTCGAGGTCGGTGTCCGAGGCGGCCCCCTCGCGCAGCAGCGCGCGGAGGTCGTGCCCCTTCGTCGCGAAGAGGCAGGTGTAGAGCGTTCCGTCCGCCGAGAGGCGAGCGCGCGTGCAGTCGCCGCAGAAGGGCTGCGTGACCGAGGCGATCACGCCGATCTCGCCGCTGCCGTCCCGGTAGCGGTAGCGGCGGGCGACCTCGCCGCGGTAGTTGGCCTCGGCCGGCTCGAGCGGCAGCTCGGCGTCGATCATGGCCACGAGTTCGGCGGCCGGGACGACGTCGTCGAGCCGCCAGCCGTTCGTCGAGCCGACGTCCATGTACTCGATCAGGCGGAGGATGTGGCCGCTCTCGCGGAACTCGCGCGCCATCGGCAGCACGCTGTGCTCGTTGAGCCCGCGGCGCACGACCATGTTCACCTTCACCGGGAGGCCGACCGCCGCAGCGGCGGCGATCCCCTCGAGCACGCGCGCGACCGGGAAGTCGACGTCGTTCATCTTCTGGAAGGTCTCGTCGTCGAGCGAGTCGAGGCTGACCGTGATCCGCTGCAGCCCGGCGTCCCGGAGCGCCTGCGCCTTGGCGGCGAGCAGGGCGCCGTTCGTCGTCAGCGTGAGGTCGAGGCCGGGGAGCTCCGAGAGAATCGCGACGAGCCGCTCGAGGTCGCGGCGGAGCAGCGGCTCGCCGCCGGTGAGCCGCACCTTCTCGGCTCCGTGCGCGACGAACGCCCGGGCCACCCGCTCGATCTCCTCGAACGTGAGCAGCTTGTCGCGCCCGAGGAACTCGAAGTCGCGGCCGAACACCTCCTTCGGCATGCAGTAGACGCAGCGGAAGTTGCAGCGGTCGGTGACCGAGATCCGCACGTCGCGGAGCGGCCGGCCGAGCGTGTCGGTGACAAGGCTCATGGCGAAAGCCTACTTGCCGGCCTGCTCGGCCCAGATCTGGGCGAGGTGGACGATTGTCGCGGTCGCGGCCCCCATGTCCTGGACGCAGATCCACTCACGCTCGGAGTGGTACTCGTGGCCGCCGTCGAAGAGGTTCGGGGTAGGGAGGCCGAGCTCGGTGAGGCGTGAGCCGTCGGTGCCGCCGCGGATGGAGGTCAGACACGGCTCGAATCCTGCGCGGCGAATTGCCTCCTCGGCCGACTCGATCAGCTCGGGGTGCTCGTCGAGCACGCGCTTCATGTTCGTGTACTGGCGCCGCACGGTCACCTCGACGCGGGCGCGCGGGTCCGCCGCGGCGACTTCGGCTGCGAGCCGGCGCACCAGCGCCTCGTGTGCCGCGAGCTTCTCCTCGTCGAAGTCGCGGGCGATCATCACGAGCGTCGCCTCGGCCGCGTGCCCCTCGATGAGATATGGATGGACGAAGCCGTCCCGCCCGTCGGTCGTCTCGGGCGAGAGCGTCTCGCGGGGGAGCGAGGCGATGAAGTCGGCAGCGAGCTTGACGGCGTTGACCAGCTGCCCCTTGGCGAAGCCCGGGTGCATGCTAACGCCGGTGAAGCGGACGGTCGCCTCGAGTGCCGAGAAGGTCTCGTCCTGGATCTCGCCCGCGGTCGAGCCGTCGAGAGTGAACGCCGCTGCGGCACCGAACGCCTCGAGGTCGAAGAACTTCGTGCCGTCCCCGACCTCCTCGTCGGGCGTGAAGGCGATCCGGAGCGGCCCGTGCGGGAGCTCGGGATGCGCGACGAGGTACTCGACGGCGGCCATGATCTCGGCCACGCCGGCCTTGTCGTCGGCCCCGAGCAGCGTCGTCCCGTCGGTCGTGACCAGGTCATGGCCGACGTGGCGCCTCAGCTCCGGGAGCTCGGCGGGGTCGAGCGCGAGGTGCGAATTGGCGGGAAGCGTGACCCGGCCGCCGTCGTAGCCCGTGACGAGCTGTGGCTTCACGTTCGCGCCGCTGACCGCCGGGCTCGTGTCGACGTGCGCGATCAGGCCGAGCACCGGGACCTCGTAGGGCACGGTCGCGGGCAGGGTCGCCGTCGCGTAGCCGTGCTCGTCGAGGAGCGCGTCCTCGAGCCCGATCTCTTTCAGCTCCTCGACCAGGAGACGCGAGAGGTCGAGCTGCTTCAGCGTGGAGGGATACGTGTCGGAGCTCTCGGCCGCCTGCGTGTCGATCACGACGTAGCGCAGGAAGCGCTCGAGCGTGGGCTCTGCCAGTTCGGCCGCGAGCGGCGAGGAGTACCTCGGATCGGACGACACAGCACGGCAAGTTCTACCGCTTCCTAGAATCCCGCGATGCCCGCCTCCCTCCAACGCCGCACGGCGCCCTTCCTCTCGCTCGTCGTCGTGACGGCGATCTGGGGCGTCACGTTCGTGCAGGTCAAGGACGCGGTGGCGATCTATCCGCTGTTCGCTTTCCTCGCGGTGCGGTTCATGATCGCGACGCTCACGCTCTCCGTCCCCGCCGCTCGGCGGCTCGGCGGGCTCGGCCGGCGCGGCTGGATCTCGGGCGCGGCGCTCGGCGGCCTGCTCGCGACCGGGTATGCACTGCAGACGGCCGGGCTCGAGCGGACGACCGTCTCCAGCACGGGCTTCATCACCGGGATGTACGTCGTCCTGACGCCGCTGCTCGGGCTCGCGCTCTTCCGGACTCCGGTGGCGCGGGTCACCTGGCTCGGGGTCGGGCTCGCGATGGCCGGGCTCGCGCTGCTTTCCGGAGTGCACACGGGGGGCTCGACGCTCGGCGACCTGCTGGTCCTCGGCGGCGCGGCGGTGTACGCGCTCCAGATCGTGACGATGGAGCGGTTCGCGCCCCGCTACGACCCGCTCGCGCTCACCTTCGTCGAGATGGCCGCCGCGGCGGTCGGGCTCACCGTGGTCGCGGTGGCGCTCGGCCAGCTCAGCGTGCCGCACGGCTGGACGGTGTGGGGGGCGCTGCTCGTGACGGGTGTCTTTGCGAGCGCGCTCGCCTTCCTGTTCCAGACCTGGGCGCAGCGCCGCCTCGACGCGACCCGGACGGCGCTCGCCTTTGCGCTCGAGCCCGTCTTCACGGGGATCTTCGGCTTCGCGCTGGCGGGCGACCGGCTCGGCGCGGCGGGCTGGGCGGGGTGTGCGGTGATCCTGGCCGGGATCGCGGTCGCCGAGCCGGCCGCCGCCGACGTCCTGAGCCGGCTCGTTCGCCCTCGGCCCGCCACCTAGTGGCCGTCGCGCTCGCCTTCTGCTCTGCGTTTCTGTTCGGCGCGATGACGGTCGTCCTGCGCTTCGCGCTGCGGCGCTCGCCGGGCGCGGAGGTCGGGGCGTTCGCGACGACGGTGACAGCGCTCGCCGTCGCTCTGGTCGCGCTCGCGCTCAGCCCCGCGGGCGCAGGCGACGGCGGAGGACTCGCGCTCTTCGTCCTCGTCGGCATGCTCGCCCCGGGCGGCTCGCAGCTCCTGTTCACGATGGCGGTGCGCGACGCAGGGCCCTCGCGCACGTCCGTGGTGGTCGGCGCGGCGCCGCTGATCTCGGTCGTGATCGCGATCCTCCTGCTCGGGGAGCCCGCCCAGGCCGCGTTGATCGTCGGCGCCCTCCTCGTGGTAGCGGGCGGGATCCTGCTCGCCTTCGAGCGCTCGCGTCCGGCTCACTACCGGGTGATCGGCCTCGTCTTCGCGCTCGCAGGAGCGACGCTCTTCGCCATCCGCGACAACGTCGTCCGCTGGGCCTCGCATGGCACGGCCGTCGCGCCGATCCCGGCCGCAGTGGCCACGCTGCTGGGCGGCTCACTCGTGATCCTCGCCTACCTGTTCGTGCTCCGGCGGCCGCCCGGGCTCCGCCGCTCGCTGCCGTTCGTGCCGGTCGGCCTGCTGTTCGGATTGTCGTACCTGTCACTGTTCGAGGCGTACTACCGCGGCCGCGTGACTGTCGTGTCGCCGATCGTGGCGACCGAGTCTCTCTGGGGTGTCCTGCTCGCCGCGATCTTCATCGGCCGCAGCGAGAAGATCGGGCTGCGCCTCGTCGCCGGCGCGATCTGCATCGTCGCGGGAGGCGCGTTGATCGCCGTCGTTCGCTAGGTTGCGAAGCCCTCGCGTACCTTGATACTATAACGCTTAGATTTTCTCAGCATCAACGCAAAGGAGCAGTTTCGAGATGGCGAAAACGATTGGCATCGACCTCGGCACGACCAACAGCTGCATGGCCGTGCTCGAGGGCGGCGAGCCCACGGTGATCCCGAACGCAGAAGGCGGGCGCACGACCCCCTCCGTCGTGGCGTTCGCGAAGGACGGCCAGCGGCTCGTCGGGGCGCCCGCGCGGCGCCAGCAGGTGACGAACCCCGAGAACACGATCTTCTCGATCAAGCGGTTCATGGGGCGCAAGTGGGACGAGGTCTCCGAGGAAATGACGATCGTCCCGTACACGGTGGAGAAGGGCCCGAACGGCGACGCGCTCGTCGAGGTCGGCGACAAGTCGTACTCGCCGCCCGAGATCAGCGCGATGATCCTCCAGAAGCTGAAGGCGGACGCGGAGGCCTACCTCGGCGAGCCGGTCGTCGACGCGGTCGTCACGGTCCCGGCGTATTTCAACAACGCGCAGCGCGAGGCGACGAAGGACGCCGGCAAGATCGCCGGCCTCAACGTCGTGCGGATCATCAACGAGCCGACCGCCGCCTCGCTCGCCTACGGGCTCGACAAGGAGCACGACCAGGTGATCCTCGTCTTCGACCTCGGCGGCGGCACGTTCGACGTGTCGGTGCTCGAGCTCGGCGACGGCGTGTTCGAGGTGAAGTCCACGAACGGCGACAACCACCTGGGCGGCGACAACTTCGACAAGGCGATCGTCGACTGGATGATCGCGGAGTTCAAGAAGGACCAGGGCATCGACCTCGGGGCCGACAAGATGGCGCTCCAGCGGCTCTACGAGGCGGCGGAGAAGGCGAAGATCGAGCTCTCCTCGACGATGACGACGCAGATCAACCTGCCGTTCGTCACCGCGACCCCGGAAGGGCCGAAGCACCTGGACCTGCAGCTCACCCGCGCGAAGCTCAACGAGCTGAGCCACGACCTGATCGAGCGCACCGTCGCCCCGACCAAGGCGGCGCTCGCCGATGCCGGGCTCGACGCGTCCGGGATCGACCACGTCGTGCTCGTCGGCGGCATGACCCGCATGCCGGCGGTGCAGGACAAGGTCAAGGAGCTGATCGGCAAGGATCCGCACAAGGGCGTCAACCCCGACGAGGTCGTCGCCGTCGGCGCCGCGATCCAGGGCGGGGTGCTCTCCGGCGAGGTGAAGGACATCCTGCTTCTCGACGTGACCCCGCTCTCGCTCGGGATCGAGACGAAGGGCGGCGTGTTCACGCCGCTGATCGAGCGCAACACGACGATCCCGACGAAGAAGTCCGAGACGTTCACCACCGCCGAGGACAACCAGCCCTCGGTCGAGGTGCACGTGCTGCAGGGCGAGTCGGAGATGGCGGCGTACAACAAGACCCTCGGCAAGTTCCAGCTCGTCGGCATCCCGCCGGCGCCGCGGGGCATGCCGCAGGTCGAGGTCGGCTTCGACATCGACGCGAACGGGATCATCCACGTCCAGGCGAAGGACCTCGGCACCGGCAATCAGCAGCAGATCCGGATCGAGGGCGGCTCCGGCCTCTCCGAGGACGACGTCGCCAGGATGGTCAAGGAGGCGGAGGCGCACGCCGGCGAGGCGCATCGCCTGCGCGAGCTCGCAGACGCGAAGAACCACGCAGAGTCGCTCGCCTACCAGACCGAGAAGAGCCTGAAGGAGCATCGCGAGGCGCTCGACGAGGCCACGGCCTCGACGATCGAGGGCCGGATGATGGAGCTCCGTCAGGCGCTCGACGGCTCCGACCTCGCCGAGATCAAGGCGAAGACGGACGCGCTGCAGGAGGCCTCGCACAAGCTCGCCGAGGCGGTCTACGCCGCCGCAAGCGCACCGAGCTCGGCCCCTTCCGGTGACGGCGGAGAGGCCTCGCACGACGACGAGGTCGTCGAGGAAGCCGACTACGAGGTGATCGACGAAGACGAGACGGCGAAGAAGTGACGGACGAGACGCTGAACACGACGCCGCCGCTCGAGCCGGAGGCCGAAGCGCCGTCGCTCGAGGCCCGGCTCGTCGAGGCCGAGGCGAAGCGGGACGAGTATCTCGCCGACCTCCAGCGGCTCGCCGCCGACTTCGACAACTACCGCAAGCGGACCGCGCGCGATCAGGACTCCCTGGCGGCGCGGGCCGCTGAGCGGCTCGTGCAGGGGCTCCTGCCCGTGCTCGACGACCTCGAGCGGGCGCTGCAGGCGGCGAACGAGCACGAGGAGGCGAAGCTCGAGGAGGGTGTCGCGCTCGTCCACCGCGAGCTGACCGACCTGCTGCGCAAGGAGGGCCTCGTCGAGGTCGAGACCGACGGCCCCTTCGACCCGTACGTCCACGAGGCGCTGCTCGCCCAGCCCGTCGACGACGCCGTCCAGGGCCAGGTGATCCAGGTGCTGCAGAAGGGCTACCGCCTCGGCGACAGGGTGCTGCGGCCGGCGCGGGTGATCGTCGCCGAGTGAAGACCCCGTACGAAATCCTCGGGGTCCCGAAGACGGCTTCTCAGGACGAGATCAAGAAGGCGTACCGCAAGCTTGCCCGCGAGTACCACCCGGACCGAAATCCGGGCGATACCGCGGCGGAGGAGCGCTTCAAGGAGATCCAGGGCGCCTATGACACCGTCGGCGACGAGGAGAAGCGGAAGAAGTTCGACGCGGGCGCGAACGGCTTCCAGGGCTTCGGCCCCGGCGGGTTCGGCCCCGGCAACTTCAATCCGGCCGATGTGAACCTCGGCGACTTCGGCGACCTGCTCGGCGGCCTCTTCGGCGGCCGGCGCGCCGCGTCACAGCCGCGGCAGCGGCCGCAGCGCGGGGCCGACCTCGAGGTTCCCGTGAAGCTCTCGTTCGGGGACGCCCTCCGCGGAATCGAGACGAAGGTCGCTGTCGAGGTCGACGCGACCTGCCGCACCTGCCACGGCTCGGGCGCCGAGCCGGGGACCGCGCCCACGCTCTGCCCGGTCTGCCACGGCCGCGGCGTGCTCGCCGAGAGCCAGGGCCTGTTCGCGATCTCGCAGCCGTGCCCGCGGTGCCGCGGCAACGGCACCATCATCGAGACGCCGTGCCACACGTGCCACGGCAGCGGCGTCGAGCGGCGCACACGGCGCTACACCGTGAAGATCCCGGCCGGGGTCAAGACCGGCACGAGGATCCGGCTCAAGGGGAAAGGCGCCCCCGGCGAGGCCGGCGGGCCTCCCGGCGACCTCTACGTCGTCACCGAGGTCGAGCCGTCGAAGCGCTTCCACCGGCGGGGCAAGGATCTCGTCGTGGACGTCCCGGTCACGTACCCCGAGGCGGCGCTCGGGGCGACCGTCGAGGTGCCGACCCCCGAGGGCGGCCGGGTGTCGCTGAAGGTGCCGGCCGGCGCGCACGACGGCAAGCTCCTGCGCTTGCGCGGGCAGGGCGCACCGAAGCTGAAGGGCGGCGGCAAGGACGACCTGCTCGCCCGCGTCAAGGTCGCGGTGCCCTCGAAGCTGACGAAGAAGGAGCGCGAGGCGCTCGAGGAGCTGCGGAAGGCCTCGCACGAGGACCCGCGAGAGGAGCTGTTCCACTGATGGACGACCGGCCCCGCTACATGATCTCCGTCGCGGCCGACCTCGTCGGCATGCACCCGCAGACGCTGCGGATCTACGAGGCGCGCGGCCTCGTCCGGCCGAAGCGCACCGCCGGGAACACCCGGCTCTACTCCGAGCGCGACCTCGAGCGCCTGCAGCTGATCCAGCGGCTCACGACGGAGTTGGGGTTGAACCTCGCCGGCGTCGAGCAGGTGCTCGCGCTCCAGGACGAGCTGACGCGGCTGCATGCCCGGATCGACCGCCTGGAGCGCGAGTCGCGCGAGCAGGTCGACCAGGTCCACCGTCAGTACCGGCGCGAGCTCGTGCTCTACCGGCCTGCGCAGCACCCAGAAACGAGGAGAATGTAGTGCCCCTTCCAGCAATACATGTCCGCCTCTGGCCCGCGATCACGCGGCGCGCTGCCGCGTCCTCAGTCGCGCCGATAGCCTCGACTATCGGCGCTCCCTGCGTCCTTGCATCGCTTGGTGCTCGCGACCCAGAAGCTGGACGGCATCACTGGAAGGGGCACTGATGGACTTCAACAAGCTGACGATCAAGTCCCAGGAGGCGGTCGCCGCAGCGCAGGAGCTCGCGCGCCGCAACGGCAACCCGGAGCTCTATCCCGAGCACCTGCTGCTCGCGCTGCTCGACCAGGAGCTTCCCCGCCGACTCGTTTCAGACCCCACCGCACTCCGAGCGCAGGCGGAGGCGGAGCTCGCCCAGCGCCCGCGCATCCAGGGCGCGGCACAGCAGCCTCAGGTCTCCGCGGCCGTCTCCCGCGTCCTCGACAAGGCGTTCGAAGAGGCGAAGCGCATGGAGGACGACTACGTCTCGGTCGACCACCTCCTGCTCGCGCTCGACGTTGTCCCGCGCGACGAGCTGCTCGCCCGGATCAAGGAAGTGCGCGGCGACCAGCGCGTCACCTCGCAGGATCCCGAGGGCACCTTCGACGCGCTCAACAAGTACGGCAAGGACCTCACCGAGCTCGCCGAGACGGGGAAGCTCGATCCCGTGATCGGGCGCGACGAGGAGATCCGGCGCGTGATCCAGGTGCTCTCCCGCCGCACGAAGAACAACCCCGTGCTGATCGGCGAGCCCGGCGTCGGCAAGACGGCGATCGTCGAGGGGCTCGCACAGCGGATCGTCGCCGGCGACGTCCCCGAGGGTCTCAAGGGACGGCGCGTCTGGGCGCTCGACATCGGCTCCCTGCTCGCCGGCTCGAAGTACCGCGGCGAGTTCGAGGAGCGGCTGAAGGCCGTCCTGGGCGAGATCCAGAGCGCCGAGGGCCGGATCATCCTCTTCATCGACGAGCTGCACACGATCGTCGGCGCGGGCGCGGCCGAAGGGGCCGTGTCGGCCGGGAACTTGCTGAAGCCCATGCTCGCCCGCGGCGAGCTCCGCTGCATCGGCGCGACGACGCTCGACGAGTACCGAAAGCACATCGAGAAGGACGCGGCACTCGAGCGCCGCTTCCAGCCGATCACGGTCGGCGAGCCGAGCGTGGCCGACACGATCGCGATCCTGCGCGGGCTGAAGGAGCGCTACGAGGCGCACCACGGAGTCCGCATCCGCGACTCGGCCCTCGTCGCCGCCGCGGTGCTCTCCGACCGCTACATCGCCGACCGCTTCCTCCCCGACAAGGCGATCGACCTCGTCGACGAGGCGGCTTCGCGGCTGCGGATGGAGATCGACTCCTCGCCGCTCGAGCTCGACGAGGCGAACCGCCGCGTCACCCAGCTCGAGATCGAGCTCGCCGCGATGGCGGGCGAGAGCGACGCGGTGCGCGAGCCGGTCGAGCGCGCGCTCGCCGACGCGCGGGAGGCGCGAGACGAGCTCGCTGCGAAGTGGGCGGAGGAGAAGGGCCAGCTCGACCGCGTCTCCGAGATCACGCGCAAGATCGACGAGCTGCGGATGGAGGCCGAGCGCACCGAGCGCGCGGGCGACCTCCAGCGTGTCGCCGAGATCCGCTACGGCGAGCTGCCGGCGCTCGAGCGCGAGCTCGAGGAGCGGCGCGAGCCCGTCGGCGAGCCGATGGTGAAGGAGGAGGTCGACGAAGACGATGTCGCGTCGGTCGTCGCCCGCTGGACGGGCATCCCTGTCGACCGGCTGCTCGAGGGCGAGACGCGCAAGCTCGTCCACATGGAGGAGCGCCTGCACCGGCGGGTGGTCGGCCAGGACGAGGCGATCGAGGCCGTGTCGAATGCGCTGCGCCGCGCCCGCTCCGGCCTCCAGGACCCGAACCGCCCGATCGGCTCGTTCGTCTTCCTCGGCCCGACCGGGGTCGGCAAGACCGAGCTCGCGAAGGCGCTCGCCGAGTTCATGTTCGACGACGAGCGCGCCCTGATCAGGCTCGACATGTCCGAGTACATGGAGCGCCACGCCGTCTCGCGGCTCGTCGGCGCCCCGCCGGGCTACGTCGGCTACGACGAGGGCGGCCAGCTCACCGAGGCGGTGCGGCGGCGGCCCTACTCGGTGATCCTGCTCGACGAGATCGAGAAGGCCCACCCCGACGTCTTCAACCTGCTCCTCCAGATCCTCGACGACGGGCGCCTCACCGACGGCCAGGGCCGCACGGTCGACTTCCGGAACGCGGTCCTGATCATGACCTCGAACCTCAGAAGCGTCGAGGCGATGCGCGAGCACTTCCGGCCCGAGTTCCTGAACCGGCTCGACGAGATCGTCGAGTTCGAGCCCCTCAGCCGCGAGCAGATCGGCGAGATCGTCGAGCTCCAGCTCGGGCGCCTGCGGGAGCGGTTGGCCGAGCGCGGGATCACGCTCGAGCTGACCGACGAGGCGAAGGAGTTGCTCGCCGAGCAGGGCTGGGACCCGACCTACGGCGCCCGGCCGCTGAAGCGGGCGATCCAGCGCTCGCTCGAGAATCCGCTCGCCCTGAGGCTCCTCGAGGGCGAGTTCGCCGACGGCGACACGATCCGCGTGGATATGGCGGACGGCGAGCTCTCGTTCGCGAAGGCCTCGGAAACCGTTCCTGTCTCCGCTCCGAATTAGGTGGGTCAACGCACCACCTGAGGAGGGAGATCGGTGAAGAAGCTGCTGACGGCCGTCGTGCTCGGCGCGGTGGCCGCGCTCGCGGTCGCGGCGCTCGCGCTCGGCGCCGTCCGTGACACCTACATGGTCGGCGCGAAGCTCACGGCGAAGGCCGAGGTACCGGCCCTCAAGGGGGCGCCTGCCGCCGCCAAGGGCTCGTTCACGGGCTCGTACGTCGAGCACCAGGACACGGCTACGCTCACGTGGCGGCTCACGTATTCGGGCCTGTCCGGGGCGGGCACGGCCGCCCATATCCACATGGGGAAGCTCGGTGCCGCCGGCCCGGTGATCGTGCCGCTGTGCGGCCCGTGCAAGAGCGGGCAGAAGGGCAAGGCGACGATCTCGGAGTCCGTGATCAAGGCACTCGAGGCCGGCAAGGCCTACGTGAACGTCCACACGGCGAAGAACGCCGCCGGGGAGATCCGGGGCCAGGTCAAGGTCTCGGGCTAGTGCGGTGCGAGGGGCGGGCCCGCGCCCGCCCCGACTCCGCTACACCGCGGAGTCGAAGAACTCGCCCTGCCCGTGCTCGGGCGGCGCGCCGTAGATGTAGAGGACGAGCTCCTCGTCACCGTTGTTGACGACCTGGAGCGGCGTGCCCGACTCGACGTGGACGAGCCCGCCGGTCTCGACGTCGTGCCGCTCGGCCGGGTCGCCGAGGTACATCGAGAGCGTCCCGGAGAGGACGACGAACGTCTCCTCCTGCACCAGGTCCTTGTGGCGGCGCCCGACGGCGCCCGGCGGGTAGCGGAACATGTTCGCGCGCGAGTGCCGGAAGCCCGCGAGCTCGGTCAGCGCGGCGACCTGACGGTCGGGTAGGGCAGGATCGGTCGACGGCCGGACTGTCCACTCGAGGTCGCCCGCGTTGATCACCTTGAAGCCCACGGCGCCAGTCTTGCATAGGATCGCGCCGTGACGCTCCTCGTCGCCGCCACCGAGCGGGAGCTCTGCGGGCTCGAGGGGCTCGTGTGCGGGATCGGCCCAGTCGAAGCGGCGGCGGCCACCGCGCGGGCGCTCGCCGAGGTGCGCCCGAATGCCCTGCTCCACGTGGGCATCGCCGGCGGCCGCGGGATCGCGCCCCCGACGCTCGTGCTCGGCTCCGAGGCAATCTACGAGGATCTGTCGGGTGACCTCGACTCGACGATGGCTCGTACGGAGCGCGTGGAGCCGGACGCGCGGCTGCTCGCGGCGGCGCGTGGCGAGCTCCCCGAGGCGCTCGTGCTGCCGATCGGGACGACGGCGAAGGTCGGCGCCGGCTCACTGTGCCAGGTCGAAGCGATGGAGGGCTTCGCCGTTCTGCGGGCCGCGCAGCTTGCGGGGGTGCCTGCGCTCGAGCTGCGCGCGATCGCGAACGACCCCGAGGAGCGAGACCGCGCGCGCTGGGACTTCGACGGCGCGTTCGCCGCGCTCGATGCCGCGCTCCCCAGGCTCCTGTCGGCGCTCGGATGAGCGGCAAGCCGCTGCCGCCGCCGCTTCCGCCCGAGACGCGGACGGTCGGCCAGCTCGTCGCCGAGTCGATCCGCCTCTACGGCAACCACTTCTGGCGTGTGCTGCCGCTCGGGCTCGCGTTCGCAGTGATCAACCAGGTCAGCACCGGTCATCGGACCGACACCCAGGCACTGATCCTTCTCGCCGCCGCCCCGCTCCTCAGCCTGGCCTTCGTGCTTGCGTGTCTGATCGCGCACGAGACTGAGCGGTCCCGCGCCGTCATCGTGCGAGCGTTTGTTGCGGGAACGGTTGCGTTCCTGCCCGTGCCGTTCCTCGTGCTCGTGTTCGTGCTTCCCGGGCTCGCGTGGCTCGCGCTCGTCGGCCTCGTGGTGCCGGCGATCCTGTACGAAGATCTCTCGCTGCGCGCGGGGTTCGCCCGCGCCGTGCAGCTCGCGCGTGCCGACTACGTCCACGCGCTCGGCTCTCTTGCCACGCTCGTGATCGTGTTCGTGCTCACGCGCCTCGTGCTCGTGCTGCTTCTGCACGGGCAGGCGGACACGACCTCGCGCATCGCGGCCTTCCTCGCCGACCTCGTGATCTCGCCGCTGATCCTCGTCGGCGCGGCCCTGCTGTACTTCGACCAGGCCGCACGGGTGCGATACTCGCCGCATGAACAGCCAGTACAACGCGGGTAGCCGCAGCCTTCAGGAGCGGTTCGACACGGTTCGGCTGGCCGACCGGATCGAAGAGCGGAAAATGTCTGACGAGATCGACGAGGACGACCGCGCCTTCATCGAGGCGCGGGACATGTTCTTCCTCGCCACCGCCGACGAGGAGGGACGGCCGCAGTCCTCGTACAAGGGCGGCGAGCCCGGCTTCGTCCGCGTGCTCGACGAGCACACGATCGCGTTCCCGAGCTACGACGGCAACGGCATGTACCTCTCGACCGGCAACGTGCTCGTGAACCCGAACGTCGGCCTGCTCTTCATCGACTTCGAGGGGCGAAAGCGGTTGCGGCTGAACGGGATCGCCACGATCGTTCCCGACGACCCGCTTCTGGCGGAGTGGCCCGAGGCGCAGCTCGTCGTCCGCGTCCGGGCGACGCAGGTCTTCCCGAACTGCCCGCGCTACATCCACGAGTACAGGCTCGTGCAGCGCTCCCGGTTCGTGCCGAAGAGCGACTGCGAGACGCCCGCCCCCGCGTGGAAGCGGAACGAGTGGGCTCACGATGTGCTCGCCGCCGGCGACCGGGCGCTCGACCCGGACGCCGAGATCGTCGAGCGGTAAGCGGTAGGATCGTCCGGCGGTGCCCGTCTACATCCTTCTCTCCACGCTGACCCAGCAGGGGATGCAGACGCTCGTCTCGCACCCCGACCGGCTCGCGAAGGTGAACAAGGACGTCGAGGAGCTCGGCGCCAAGGTGCTGCACCAGTGGTTCACGCTTGGGCCCTTCGACTTCCTCAACATCGTGGAGGCGCCGGACGCGAACACGATCGCCCGGGTGTCGGTCGCGCTCAGCGCGCGCGGCAGCGTCAAGGTCGAGACGCTGACGGCGCTGGAGGTGGACGAGTTCTTGCGCTCGCTCGCATAGACGCGACGCAGGGCCTGATCGCGATCGTGCTTGCGGGAGCGATCTCGGCCGGGATCTTCTGGCATGCCGACAAGCACGGCTCGAAGCATGCGACCGCGTGGGGGATCTGCACCTTCCTCCTCGCCGCCGTGACCGTGCCGGTGTACTTCGTGCACTACCTCGCGACGCGCCAGCGCGCGTAAGAATCGCCGAGGGGCCGGCGAGCGCCCGGCCCCTCGTGCGACAACGGAGCTGTGGCCGCTCAGTTGTCGTCATCCTCCTCGTCGTGGTCGCGCTGCGGCGGCTCGTAGAAGACGCCGTGCGGATGCGTCAGCCCGTTCGGGTAGGGGTAGGTCGTGACGAGCGTCCGGGTGCGGTTGTCGACAACGCCGATCTGCCCGGGGCTCTCCAGGGCGATGAACGTGTACCGGCTGTTGCGGGACAGCCACTGGTGGCCGGTCGTCGTCCCGGGCAGGCTGAGGTAGGTCGTCGCCAGGGTGTGCGTGTCGATGAAGGCCATCCGCGCCGGTGTCTGCGGGTTCGCGACACCGCGCAGGCCGACGATCAACGTCCTCCGGTCGTTCGTGAGCGACAGCGTGTCGGGCATGAAATTCGCCTCGGCCTCGCCGACGAGGACGGGCAACGGGCCCCCGACGTCGTACACGCGGATGACGCTGTCGTTGCGCACCGACACGTAGGCAGTGTCATGGTCGACGAGAACCTCGCTCGGCCGGTTGCCGACACCTTGCTCCCAGATCAGCTCGCCGGTGCGGGCATCGAGCTTCGAGAAGGTGCCGGGGCCCGGTTGCGGGGAGCCCTCGTTCGTCGCGTAGAGGTCACGGCCGTTCCGCGCGATCCAGACCGCGTGGGTCTTCGCATTCGGGTTCGCGCTCGCCGTGTAGTCCGCGACGTTCTGGTCGAGGCGCGTGTCGACCACGCCGACGACGTTGTGCCCGTACTCGCCGACGTAGATGTAGTGCCCGTTCCGGCTCGCCATCAGGTGGTGCGGCCGCGATCCCGCGCCCATGAAGATCGTGCCGATGGCAGTGACCGTGTCCTTGTCGATCACGGACATCTGGTTCGCGTTCTCGTCCGATGAGTAGACCTTGTTCGTGCCGCGCGGCGCGGTGATGCCGATCGGGTTGTCGCCGACCGGGGTGATGCCGCGCGGATCGCCGGTCGCGGAGTCGATCGCCGCGACGGTGCTCAGGCCACCCAGCGTGCGCTCGGTGACCCAGATGGTGCCGGGTGGGATGTGGCTGTGGCCGTGGCCGGACGAGGCGCTGGCCGTGGCCAGGACGAGCGTTGTAACGACGGCGGCGCCGGCGAGCGAGCCGGTCCACATCAACAGGTTGCGCCTAGTTCGGCTGGTGATGTTCTTCAGCATGGTGCCTCCTTCATTCGCAATGGCTGGGGAAGGACCGGACCGCGTGGATCCGGGCGAAGGGCAGGCAGGCCCGCTCGCAGACGACCTGCACGATCTCGCGGGAGGACGCCTCGAAGCGGCAGAAGCAGGACTCCTCCTCCGGGACGAAGGTCGAGCCGCCGTACCGCAGGTCTGCGCCCTGCGCGGCGAGCTCCTCGGCAGCAGCTGCGAGTCGGTCGCTCGCCTCGTCGAGCTCTTGGGCGGTGATGCCGGGGAGGTACCGCTCGACCATGTACTTCTTCACCCCGACGACGCTAGGACTGGGCAGCTCCGGCAACAACCGGGGGTATCCCCGGACTTACCCGCTCAGCACCCGATCGGTTCGAGCGGCGGCGAGCTCTGTCCGGGAGTGCACGCCGACCTTGCGGTAGATCTTCGACAGGTTCCACTCGACGGTCTTCGGGCTCAGATGGAGGATCTGCGCCACCTCCTTGTTCGAGCGGCCCGCGCAGACGAGCTCGGCGATCTCGGTCTCGGTCGCCGAGAGAGCACGTTGTGGCGAGGAGCGACCCCCGATGCGGTCGAGCTCGCGCCGAGCTCGCTCCGTCCAGAGACGCGCCCCGAGCTGCTCGAGGATCTCGATCGCCCGGCCCAGCGTCCGGCGAGCGGCTTGCTTCTCGCGCGCCCGTCGCTGCACGGTGCCGAGCGCGAGCAGGCTCCGGCCGAGCTCGAGAGGATTGCCCGCCGTCTCGCCCGCGTCGACCGCCTCCTCCAGCATGGCCTCAGCGGTGGCGAGATCGCCTTCGGCGGCAGCGAGGAGTCCGCGGCCGCGGGCGGCCGCCACGATCGCCCAGGGACGGCGCATCATCGCCGGAACCTCGTCGCCGCGGGCGAGCAGGGCGTGCCCTTCCTGCACCCGCTCCATCCCGGCGAGGGCCTCCACGGCGTCGAAGGTCTGGCCGATCATCGGGGAGCCCAGGCTTCGGTACCGCTCGATCGCGGGCATGAGCGCCTCGTACGCGGCCTCGTAGTTTTCCAGCGAGAGCTCGAGGAAGCCAAGCGCACCGCGCGGTCCTCCCGAGCTCCAGCCGCGTCCGTCAGTCAAGACGAGCGCCTCCTGCGCCCGCGCCCGCGCCGCGTCGACCTCTCCCCGCCCGGCCTCGATGAGCGCCAGCGTAAACATGCCCTTCGGCTCCGCGGCCTCGCGGCCGGTCTGGACCGCGACGTCGTACGACTCGCTCGCCAGCTCTGCGGCCCGCGTCCAGTTGCCGGTCTCGAATTCGAGGCCGGCGAGGACGAACAGCGGCAGGTTCACGGCCGCATCCCCGGAGGCGCGACCTCGTTCGCAGAGTCGCTTGAGCAGCAGGCGGGCGCGGTCGTACTGGCCGGTGTCGGCAAGCGCCCATGCGTACGTCACGGTCGGGCCGTAGTCGAGGTCGAGCCCGCCGAGCTCATCCTCTATCGCGACCGCCCGCTCGAAGAGCTCGGTCGCGTCTTCACCGCGAGTGTCCGTGAGAAGGGAGCCGAGCCTTGCGAGCGCGCGGGCGAGCGTGGGCATGTCTCCCAGCCGCTCCGCGAGCGCGGCGGCCTCCCGGGCGTAGCCCTCAGCCGCCCGAAATCCCTCCTGCTTGCCGGCCGGAAACGTGAGGCTCTCGAGGATCCGCGCGCGCAGAAGGTCATCGTCGCCGGTCTCCTCGAGGGCGAAGCGAAACAAGTCGAGACCGACGCGCGTGTCCTGGCCCTCGAACTTGATCTTGCCGAGGCTCCATAGCAGCTCGGCCCGCTCCGGACCCGAAGGAGCCCGCGCGAGCGCTTCCTCGAGCAGATCGACGGCGCGACCGGTGTCACCGGCACTGTAGTGCTGCTCGGCGGCGACCAGTCGACGGCGGTGAGCCTCGGTGGGCAGCTCGGCAGGTGTCAGCCGCAGCGCTTGCTCGGCCAGCTCGGCCCCGGCCGCGACCGCCCCGCGGGCCCTCGCACGCGCTGCCGCGTCCGCGAGAGCTGCGGCCACGTCCACGTCGGGACCCTCGGCCGCTAGCGCCAGATGCCTCGCCCGCTCCTCCGGGTCGGCTACGACCGCGGCCAGGCGGCGGTGAATCGAGCGCCTAGACTCCGCCGGCGCGGCTGAGAACGGAATCGAGGCAAGCAACGGGTGGGCGAAGCGGATCCGGTCGCCCTGGAGCTCGATCACGCCGGCCTCGGCTGCGCGGCCGAGATCGCGGTCTGCTCGTGCTCCGGAGCCGACCGCCTCCTCGACGAGGGAGACGGTCGGGCGGGACAGCGCTGCGGCGACCAGAAGCGTCTCGGCCGACGAGCGGGGGAGCAGCGCGAGCCGCGCACGGACGAGCTCGCGCAGGCTCGGCGGCACGGGAAGGGGCTCACTCGGCGTCGGCTCGGCCCCCGCGCGGCGGAGCGCGCGAGAGAGCTCGAGCGCGAAGAAGGGATTGCCGCCCGATGACTCGTGGACCCGCAGCAGCACGGGGCGCGAGAGCGCGAGATCGAGGTGAACGCGCACGAGCTCGTACACCGCGGCAACAGTGAGGGGCCCGAGTAGGAGATGCTCGACCCGGTCGTCGCCGAGAGCGCGGGCGAGCTCGACCGGCTCTGTCTCGTCCGCCGCGAGCCGAACGGTGACGAGCATGCCGATGCGCTCTCCGTCCAGGCGCCGGCAGGCGAACTCGAGCACGCGCGCGGAGGCCCTGTCGAGCCACTGGACGTCGTCCACGGCCACGAGCACCGGGCCGGCATTTGCGAGAACGCGCAGGCTACCCAGGAAGGCGGCTCCAACTGCCCGGTCGTCGGGCGGAGCGCCGCCCGGCTCCTCGAGCAGGAGCGCGACCGCGAGCGCCCGCCGTTGCGGCGGCGGAAGCTCAGGCAGCGTCTCGGCGGCGACGTCGCCGAGCAGATCGCTGAGCCCGGCGAGAGCGAGCTTCACCTCGGTGCCGCCCGGCCGGGTCGAGAGGACACGCAACCCCAGGCCGCGCGCACGCTCCACCCCCTCCTGCCACAGACGCGTCTTCCCGATACCCGCCTCTCCCTCGAGGAAGAGCGCATGAGGCCCGTCTTCCAGAAGCGCGAGAAGCTCATCCACGCGTGCGAGCTCCTCCTGCCTGCCGACGAGGCCTTCGACCACGGTCAATGCGGACAACCGTCCACGGCTTGAAGGTAGCTCTTGCCTGCGGGCGCAACAAGGAAGGCGGTATCGCCCTGGACTTACAGCTCTGCGTATGCGACCGCGACCTCGGCCGCGAGGCCCGCGTTCGCGGCGACGAGCTCCTTGTTCGCGGCTGCGGTGCGGCCGCCGGAGTGCTCGTGCAGGTAGGCGAGCACGAACGGCGTCACCGCCTGGCCGGAGACGCTCTCGCGGTCGGCCGCGGCCAGCGCCTCCTGGATCAACGGCTCGACGTCGAGGCTCTCGTCGGGCGGGCGCCCGAGCACGAGCGCGGTGTGGCGGCCGAGCCGCCAGTGCGCGTCGGCGATCCGTGCTGCCTCCTCGGCCGTCTCGACCCGTGCCGAGACCGGCGGCCCGCCCTCGGCCGCATAGAAGAGCGGCATCGTGTCGGTGCGCCATCCGAGCACCGGCACGCCGAGGGTCTCGAGCACCTCGGCCGTGGCGGGCACGTCCAGCAGTGACTTCACGCCCGCCGAGACGACGAGCGCCTGGGCGCGGGACAGCTCGCCCAGGTCGGCGGAGACGTCTGCCGGGGCGGGAAAGCCGCGGTGGACGCCGCCGAGCCCGCCGGTGCCCATGAACCCGATCCCGGCGACGCGCATCGCCGCGAGCGTGCCGCCCACCGTCGTAGCGCCGAGCGCGCCCTGGGCGAGGCACGCGCCGAGGTCGCGCGGCCCGACCTTTCGCGCCTCGGCTCCGGCCTCGTCGAAGCGCTGCAGCTCGTCGTCGGTGAGGCCGATCCGCAGCCTGCCGTCGACGATGCCGATCGTGGCCGGGACCGCCCCGGCCGCCCGGACGCGCCGCTCCGACTCACGCCCGACCGCGGCGCCCTCGCCTGCCGGAAAGCCGTGGGCGACGAGCGTCGTCTCGAGCGCGACGACGGCGCCGCGGGCGCGCAGGGTCTCCTCGACCTCGGGATGGAGAGTGGTGAGGCTCTTCATGGCGTCGCCCCCATCCTGCCGACGCAGCGGGCGGCGGCGTCGAGCGCGGCCTCGGGCCCGGCGACGAGGTAGCCGGCGGCGAGCGCGTCGCCTGCGCCGGTCGTGTCCACCACCTCCGCCGGGTGGGCGGCCAGCTCCTCGCCCGAGGAGAGGAGGATCCCGCGCTCGCCGAGCTTCAGCACCCATTCCGGCGCGGGCAGGCTGCCGAGCACGACGCGCTCGTCGTCGTTCGCGAACACGACGTCGGGCGCGAGCTCGTCGACGAGCGTGCGGAAGCGCCTCGGGCCGAAGGCTGCGATGTCGGCTGCCGAGGAGAGATCGAGGCTCACGCGGCCCGGGGTGAGCCTGCGGGCGCGCAGGGCCGCCTGGGCGATCGGCTCGCGCAGGAGCGCGTAACCCGAGACGTGGAGCACGTCGCAGCCCTCGAGCCAGGCCGGGTCGAGCTCCTCGGGCGCGAGCTCGGGCGCGACGCCGCGATCGGAGGCCATCGTCCGCGCGGGGCCCGGCCCGACGAGCGAGACGACCACGCCCGTGCGTCCGGCGGCGACCGGGCCGAGCACCTGGACTCCGCGCTCCTCCGCGTCGGCGCGCAAGAGCGCCGCCGCTGCGTCGTCGCCGAGCTTGCACAGGACCCGGGCCTCCGCGCCGAGCGACACCGCCCAGGCCGCGACGTTTGCGGCCTGGCCTCCGGCGCCGGTGCGCGTCGTCGTCGGCACGTCGCCGTCGGCGACGAGCGGCGACTCCAGCCGGACGATCACGTCGAGGAGCAGGTCACCGAGCGCGCAGATCAGCATGTGCGCATCTTCCCAGGCCCGGGAATACACTCGCGGGATGGACGGGCAGGGCCGACGGGACAAGCTGCGCTCGTTCGCGCTCGGCGGCCTCGTAGGCGCGTCGGCCGCGATCGCGGCGGCCCGGCGCCTCAGACGCTCGGCGACGCCTCGGCGCACGACCCCGGCGGGCCTGGCCGCCTTCGAGGAGGCACCGTGCTACCGCGAGCTCGTCGACCGCGAAGAGCGCGGCGGCGTGTAACCCAGCTTTCCCAGCGCGACGAGCGCCGTGTGGAGGTTGATGTCGGCGGCGCCGAGGTAGAGCTCCCTGCCGAGCACCATCACCGCGCGGGTCTCCTCGAGGAACTGGAGCGGCGTCTTCGTCGGTCCGCGGCTGCGGATCACGAGAAACGGGCCGAAGACCCGAGCCTCGAACTCGCCGGCGGGCTCGGGCACGCGGAGCGGGATCGTCATGCGGCGGACGAAGTTGTTGGTGTCGCTCGCGTCGAGCACCCAGACCCCGCGCCCCAGCGGCTTCGGCTTCGCTCGTAGCGTGGCGAGTGCGAGGCGCGGGTCGGCGCGCGGGACGACCGTGCGCGTGACCGCGCCGCCGCGCTCCCAGGCGCCGAGGTACAGCGGGTCGTAACCGAACAGGACGTCGGTTCGGCGTCCGCTCTCGGCGAGCCAGGCCGAGGCGGCGTGACGGGCCGAGACCCGTACGCTCGGCTCCCCTTTGAAGAGCAGCGGCGTCTTGCGTCGCGCCCAGTCGACCTCTGACGCAAGGAGCGCTGCGATCGCGAGCACGGCCACCGGCACCAGGGCTCTCCGCGAGCGCGCCGCCGCGACGAACGGTACCGCGAGGATGGTGCTGAAGAAGGGGAGCGCGAAGATCAGATGCCGCGTCTGGGGTGAGGTCGAGCTGCCGAGGTGGGCGATCACGAGTGCGAGCGCCGGTGTTCCGATCGCGCAGGCGACGAGTAGCGCGCTGGTGCGGCGCGTGCGCGCAAGCAGGAAGAGGCCGGCGGCGGCGAGCGCGAGCGCAACCCAGACCGTGACGGGCCAGCCCGTCGAGAAGTCGCCCGCGGCCGCGCGCAGGTAGCGGAGCACGCCGACCGGCCCCTGCAGCGGGCCGCCGCCGCCGACGCCGACGTCGAACCGGTCGGCGAGGACGAGGCTTGCCCGCCAGAACGGGATGCCGAGGACGAGGACTGCCGCGAACGCCCAGACCGCCTCCCGCAACCGCTCTCGCCGGATCAGGACGTAGAGCGCCTGCGATGCGAGCACGAGCACGCCGTAGGGGTGCGTCGCGCACACGATGAGCCCCGCGACCGCCCAGGGCGCCCACGCGCGCCGCCCGCCCCGCTCGAGCGCCCGCAGCAGCGCGAGGTACGAGACGGCGCTGGTGAAGAGGAAGATGCTGTACATGCGGCCGTAGATCCCGTGGAAGAGGAGCACCCACGAGCCCGAGGCCAGGACAGTCGCCACGAGCGCGGTCGTCCGGTCGGTGAGGCGCGCCGATAGCGCCGCCAGAGCGGGCAGGCTCGCGACGGCGAAGAACGCCGAGACGAGGCGGAGCCCGGTGAGGCCTCCGCCCGTGTGGACGATTGCCCACGCGAGCACGTAGTGGAGCGGGGCGCCGCCGCGCACATCGAGCACGGTGTGGAACAGGCCGCCGAACGAGCTGCGGCCCACGAAGAGGGCGAGTGTCTCGTCCTCGTGCGGCGGCCACGCGTGCAGCCGGAGGAGGAGGAACACGCCGACTCCGACGGCGCACGCCGCCACCCCTGCGGCGAACGCGCGCGGCGAGATGTCCCGTGCCGGGGCGCGGGTTTCGGAGGCGGAGTTCGGCACGGTGACGGCGTTCTACCACCTCCTGCCGCGCTGGTACGGTTTGCCCGCCCATGCCGATCTACGAGTACAAGTGTCCGAACGGGCATCTGTTCGAGCTCTTTCAACGGATGAGCGACGAGCCGGCGAGCGTGTGCGAGGTGTGCGGCGCGGCTCCGGTCGAGCGGGTGCTGCATCCGGTCGCCGTCCATTACAAGGGCTCGGGCTTCTACTCGACCGACTACGGCAAGGGCTCGGGCAAACGAACCCCTGCGGCGAAGGACTCGTCCGACTCGTCGTCGTCATCCTCGACCTCCTCGTCTTCCTCGTCGGACGGCTCTGGCGGGGACACGAAGAAGCCGAAGCCCGCCGAGGCGTAGCGGTTCCGGCACGCTCTCGCGCGCCACGCGTCACGGTTTCCCGACTAGGCTCGAGGCAGGGCGGGGGCTCGGGGCTCTGCCCCTTTCTGGGTAGAGGCGGTCCTACGCGCGGGCGCGCGCGGCTAGTGGAAGCTCTGGCTGCCGACGACGCAGCCCGGCCCGTAGGGCCCTGAGCCGGGAGGCGGCGGCTGCGCGGCGGAGTCCCCGGTCACCATCCGCACCACGGCGAAGTTCTCCTCCGTCGACACGATCACCGACTGCCCGCCGATGCTCGAGGCGCTGCCGCCGAGCCGGCAGTGGAGCACGCGCCCGCTCGGCGCCCGGAACTTGACCCACCCGAGCTGGAGGAACTGTCCGGCCGAGAGGTCGGTCGCGAGCGGCTTCAGCAGATCGCCGCCGATGAACGGGAGCCGGAAGGCCGTGCCTACGCTCGCCAGCTTGCTCGCCACCGCCTGCAGGACAGCCTGCTGCCGCCCGCCGCGGGTGATGTCCGAGTCGGCCGGGTTGAGCTGGTTCTCGCGCACGCGCGAATAGACGAGCGCCCGCTGGCCGTTCATGTGCTGCGGCCCTTTCGCGAAGCTCCAGCCGTGCCACTGGTTGCACCGCGCCTGCGTCTTGTAGGGGCAGTCGAAGCGGTTGGACAGGATCCGTTCCGGGACGTTCACCGTGACTCCGCCCAGCTTGTCGATCAGGTCCTTGAACGTGGCGAGGTCGACGACCGCGACGTGGTTGATCGGGAGCCCGGTGAACTGCGAGACGGTCTTCACGGCGAGCGCCGGCCCGCCGAGCTGCATCGCGGAGTTGATCTTCTCGTTGCCGTAGCCGGGGATCTCGACCCTCAGGTCACGCGGGATCGACAGGTAGGCGATCCGGTGCTTGCCGGGGTCCGTGTGGACGAGCATGATCGAGTCGGAGTGGCGGTCGGCTGCGCGCGCCGAGGTGTCGTTGTGATCGGTGCCGAGCAGCAGGATCGTCGTCGGACGTGACACCAGCAGGCCGCCCTGCTTCGTCAGCGCGGTCTTCGCCGATCGTGGGAGCCGCCGGTTCGCAGCTGCGACCCCGCTGCGGAAGGAGAGGTAGCTCGCAGCGCTCCACGCGACGAAGAGGATCAGGAGTGCGCCGAGCACGAGCAGGAGCAGGCGCTTGCGGCCGAACTGGGGGCGAGGCGGGCGGCCCGGGCCCGGAGCCCGTTCGCGGCCGTCCCCGTCTTTGCGTCCCGGCGGCGCGTCGTCGAGCCCGGGCCGGGACGGCAGAGGCACCTTGCCCCTGGCTCGGCCGCCCTTGTAGACACGGTAGGGCTTGTCTCCGGCGGCCATCCGGCGGGCTATGGTACCGCGACCATGGCGGGCGAGCGGGTAATAGGCGTGGACCTCGGCGGCACGAAGATCCTCAGCGGCCTGATCGGCCGCGACGGACGGATCGACCGCCGCTACGAGATCCCGACCCCGCTCGAGTCCCAGGAGGCGCTGCTCGCCGGCCTCTACGCCGCCGTCGAGGAGCTGCTCGACGACGATGTCGCGGCGGTCGGCTTCGGCATCCCGTCGACGATCGACCAGCGCGCCGGCCGGGCCGTCACCTCGGTCAACGTCCCGATTCGCGACCTTGCCTTCCGCGATCGCATGCACGAGCGCTTCGGGCTCCCGGTCGGGATCGACAACGACGCGAACGCGGCCGCGATCGCGGAGTGGAAGGTGGGCGCCGGCAAGGGCACCGACGACATGGTGATGCTGACCCTCGGTACGGGGGTCGGCGGCGGCGTGATCGTCGCCGGACGTCCGCTGCGCGGCTCCGTCGGAGCGGCCGGCGAGCTCGGGCACATGGTGATCGAGTTCGACGGGCCGCCCTGCCAGGGCCATTGCACGGGCCGCGGGCATCTCGAGGCGCTCACCTCGGGCTCGGCCGCGACGATCAGGGCGCAGGAGGCGTTCGGGCCGGCAGTGGACGCCCATCGCCTGATCAGGCTCGCGCACGACCACGACGAGACGGCGCTGGCGATCCTCGACGACATCGGGCGCAAGCTCGGCGCCGGGATCGGCTCCCTCATCAACATCTTCGACCCGGAGCTGATCGTCCTCGGCGGCGGCTTCGGCGCCGCCGCCCAGGACTTCCTGCTCGGGCCCGCGCGCGAGGTCGTGCTGCGCGAGGCGCTCGAGCCGGGCCGTCAGAGGGTCCGCATCGTCCCGGCCGAGCTCGGCTCGAGCGCAGGCCTGATCGGCGCCGGTTTCGTCGCCTTCGAGGCAGTCCACGCTTTGTAGTGCCCCTCGCCGTCTGCGCCACACCGATCGGCAACCTCGACGACGTCACGTTACGGGTGCTCGAGGAGTTGCGCGCGGCCGACGTCGTCCTCTGCGAGGACACGCGTCACACGCGCGGCTTGCTCGAGCGCCACGGGATCGAGGCCCGGCTGTTGAGCTATCACGAGCACAACGAGGCGGCCCGGACCGCCGAGCTGCTGCCGCAGCTCCTCGCCGGCGAGCGAATCGCACTCGTGAGCGATGCTGGATTGCCGGGGATCAACGACCCGGGCGCGCGAATCGTCGCGGCGGCGCTGGACGCCGGTGTCGCGGTGACCGTGCTCCCCGGCGCCTCTGCGGTCGAAACGGCGCTCGTGGCGAGCGGGCTCGTCGGCGAGCGCTACCAGTTCCTCGGGTACCTGCCGCGCGCCGAGAAGGCGCTCGCCGAGCTCTGGACCGAGCTCGCCGCGTGGACGCACCCCGCGGTCGCATTCGAGTCGCCGAAACGGCTCCCGCGCAGCCTTCAGAGCCTCGCCCGGGCACTGCCCGACCGGCCTGTCGCAGTGTGCCGCGAGCTGACGAAGCGTTTCGAGGAGGTCCTCCGCGGCAGCGCCGCCGAGGTCGCCGCCCGGTTCTCCGAGGCGCCCAAGGGCGAGATCACGCTCGTGATCGGCGGAGGCGCGGCGGCCGTTTCCGACGAGGCGGGGGCGGTGGCCGCCGTCTCGGAGCTCGTCGGAGCGGGCCTACCCCGGCGTCAGGCAGCCGATCTCGTCGCGCGGCTCACCGGACAGTCGCGCAACCGCCTGTATCGCGACTCCCTGTAGTCAGAGTTGACAACACCGAGTTCGGCTGCTACTGTGCCCAATTCGTTTTCAAATTTGACAACATGGAGGCCCGCCGTGCGCCGCATCGCCCTGCTCGCAGCGTCGTTCCTGCTTCTCGCCGTTCCCGGGGCGCGGGCCTGGAGCTGGCCCGCAGGAGGGGAGGTGCTGAGCCCCTTCGTCTTCGACCCGGCGCATCCGTACGCCGGAGGCCAGCACCGGGGCATCGACATCGCTGTGGCGTCCGGCGAGACGATCGTCGCGCCTGCGGCGGGAAGCGTCTCATTCGCCGGCAGCGTTCCCGGCGGCGGCCCGACGCTGACGATCCTGACGCCGGACGGCTATGCGGTGACGCTGCTCCACCTCGGCTCGCTCGCCGTCGCTCGTGGCGCCGCGGTAGCCGAGGGTCAGGCGGTAGGAGCTGCGGGAAGCGGCGGCTCGGTCTACCTCGGTGTCCGGCTCGCCTCCGATCCGCAGGGCTACGTCGACCCGCTCGGGTTCCTGCCCGTCAGGACCGCTCCCGCCACCGCGCCGCCGGATGCCGCGCCGGCCCCCGAGCCTGTGCCGACCGCCACGCCGGTTCCAGCGCCGGAGCCTACCCCTGCCGCCGGCGGCGATCCTTCGCCCGCACCGGACGCGGGGCCTGCCGTCGCCGCTGTCCCGACCGTCACCGAGCCCGCGCCCGACGCCGCCCAGCCGCCGGTCGGCCCGCCTGCTGCCGACCCTTCGGTGCCCGACGCGGCACCTACAGCGGACGCCGCGCCTTCGGTGGCTGTCGGCCCGGCGCCCGCGCCGGCGGCCGAGCCCGCGGCCGAGCCGCAGCCCGCTGCCACGCCTGCTGCGCCGGCTCCGGCAGCGCCGCTCGCTGCTCCCGCTCCCGTCGCCCCGCCGCCGACCGAGCCGGACCCACTGCTGATCGTGTCGGTGGATCCGGTGGCCGTTCCCGCGCCGGAGCCGACAGAGCCGACCGCCGGGCCGGCGCCACAGCCCGAGCCGGGCGCCGCGACTCTACCGGCGCCGGAGGTCGGCGCGCCGCCTCTCATCGTCACGGGAACTACGGTGGCTCCAGGCAGGCTCGAGAAGGCGATGCGACCGGTGTCGGCGCGCGCTGCGAGTCCCGGCTCCGGTGGGCCGCCGAAGTCGCCCTCCGCCGTACGTCCTCGCCTGGCCGCGCCGTCCAAGCTCGGCGCCGGCGGTTCGGCCGCCGACCGTCGTGGCCCAGCCGGCTCGTCATGCTCCCACGTTCGGGCGGAGGATCGAGGTTCGGCCCGTCGCGGCCCACGCGCCACTCCGTGCCGCCGTCGCCCGCCACCGGAAGGCGCCGTGGGCAACTCTCGCGGCGGCGGTCGGGCTCCTCGCCGCCGTGGGTCTCGCCCTCCTCGTCGCGGCGGGTGCCGGGGGCCGCCCTCGTATCATCCGGATGCATGAGCGGATCGACGGAGTCGAAGAAGATCCTGGTCGCGGTCGCCTGGCCGTACGCGAGCGGGCCACGCCACATCGGCCACGTGGCGGGGTTCGGGGTGCCGTCGGACACGTTCGCCCGCTATCACCGTCTGAAGGGCAACGACGTCCTGATGGTCAGCGGCAC
Source organism: uncultured Actinomycetes bacterium (assembly GCA_963724805.1). Taxonomy (GTDB): domain Bacteria; phylum Actinomycetota; class Thermoleophilia; order Gaiellales; family Gaiellaceae; genus CAVQZA01. The sequence goes on along the minus strand of CAVRWA010000012.1, from coordinate 253,929 downwards.
CGACGAGCACGGCACGCCGGTGATGGTGGCGGCGGACGACGCGGGCGAATCGCCTCGTGAGACCGCGGACCGATTCAACGCGGTCATCCGCGACGACCTGCGGAACCTCGGCCTCTCGTACGACCTGTTCACGCGGACGACGACGCAGAACCATTACCGGGTCGTGCAGGACATGTTCCGGACGTTGTACGAGAAGGGCTTCGTCATCGAGGAGACCACCCTCGGCGCGTTCTCGGCCACCACCGGCCACACGCTCCCGGATCGGTACATCGAGGGGACGTGCCCGCACTGCGGCTACTACGGCGCGCGCGGTGACCAGTGCGACAACTGCGGTCGCCAGCTCGACCCGGTCGACCTGATCGATCCGCGCTCGCGCATCGACGGGGCAGCACCGGAGTTCCGCGAGACGAAGCACCTGTTCCTCGACCTCCCGGCGTTCAAGGACGAGTTGACCGCCTGGATCGAGAGGCAGGAGCACTGGCGCCCGAACGTAAGGCGGTTCTCGCTCAACTTCGTCAAGGAGCTGAAGCCGCGGGCGATCACGCGCGACCTCGACTGGGGCGTCCCGATCCCGGTGCCGGGCTACGAGGATCTGCCCGACAAGCGGATCTACGTCTGGTTCGACGCGGTGATCGGCTACCTCTCCGCGGCCGTCGAGTGGGCCACGAACACGGGCGACCCCGAGGCCTGGCGCTCCTGGTGGCAGGACCCGGACTCCCGGCACTACTACTTCATGGGGAAGGACAACATCGTCTTCCACACGGTCATCTGGCCAAGCATCCTCCTGGGCTACGGCGAGGGAGGCGAGGTGGGCGCGGGACGCGGCAAGCTCGAGCTGCCGTACAACATCGTCTCGAGCGAGTTCCTCACCCAGGAGGGAAAGAAGTTCGCCTCGAGTCGCGGCATCGCGATCCTCGTGCGGGACTTCCTCGGCCGCTACGACGCCGACGCGCTCCGCTACTTCCTCTCGATCGCCGGCCCGGAGACGCAGGACACCGACTTCACCTGGGCCGAGTTCGTGCGCCGCAACAACGACGAGCTCGTCGCGACCTGGGGCAATCTCGTCAACCGCACGCTCACGAGCGCACACCGCACGTTCGGCGCCGTCCCCGAGCCCGGTGCGCTCACCGCCGAGGACGAGGCGCTCCTCGCCGCGGTCGACGGCGGCTTCGGGACGGTCGGAGGCCTGATCGAGGAGGCACGCTTCAAGGCCGCGCTGACCGAGGCGATGCGGCTCGCGGCGCTCGCGAACCAGTACACGAGCGAGCAGGAGCCGTGGGCGCTGATCAAGACCGACCGCGACCGTGCCGCGACCGTGCTCTACGTCGCGCTCCGCGCCGTGGACAGCCTCAAGGTGCTGCTGACGCCGTTCCTGCCGTTCAGCTCGCAGGCGCTGCACGAGCTGCTCGGCTACGACGGCTACCTCGCGGGGCCGCTCGAGTTCCGCGAGATCGAGGAGCAGGGAGGCCAGCGGCACGTCGTCCTCACCGGCGACTACTCGGGCTGGGTCGGCCGTTGGGAGCCGAGCGCCCTTGCGCCCGGGCAGGCCCTTCGCGAGCCGCGGCCTCTCTTCAAGAAGCTCGATCCCGACCAGGTGGTCGCCGACGAGCTCGCCCGCATGGAAGCCGCAGCACGCGAGTGATCGACACGCACGCGCACCTCGACGCGTGCGCCGACCCGCCCGAGGCGCTGGTCGAGCGCGCGCGGGAGACGGGGGTCACCCGCTTCGTCACCGTCGGCACGACGCTCGAGGGCTGCCGCAACGCGCTCGCTCTCGCCGAGACCCACGAGGGCGTCTATGCGGCGCTCGGGATCCACCCGCACGAGGCCGGGGGAGACGAGGCCGCGCACGTCGAAGAGCTCGAGGCGCTGCTCGCCCACCCGAAGGCGGTCGCGGTCGGCGAAACCGGGCTCGACCACTATCGCGACTACGCCCCGCACGACGCCCAGCTCCGTCTCTTCGAGCGGCTGCTCGGGCTCGCCGAGGCGCACGGCAAGCCGGCCGTGATCCATACGCGCGCCGCCGACGCCGAGACCGCGGCCGTCCTCGCCGGCTTTCCGGGCGAGGTCGTCCTCCACTGCTTCTCGTCGCCGGCGCTGCTCCCGCTCGCGCTCGAACGCCGCTGGTACGTCTCCTTCGCGGGCAACGTCACCTACCCGAAGGCGCCGGACCTGCGCGAGGCGGCGGCGCAGATCCCGCCCGACCGCATCCTCGCCGAGACCGACTGCCCGTACCTGGCGCCCCAGCCGCGCCGCGGCCGGCCGAGCGAGCCCGCCGACGTCGTCCACACGCTCGCGGCGCTCGCCGAGGCGCGCGGCGAGGATCAGGGCGAGCTCGAGCGGCGCATCGACGCGAACGCAGACGCCGTCTTCCAGCTGTCGTGACCGTGCGGCCGAAGAAGAAGCTCGGCCAGCACTTCCTCGTCGACGAGAACATCCTCGGCGTGATCGGCCGCCTCGCCGAGCTCGCCCCCGGGGACCGCATCCTCGAGATCGGCCCCGGCCTCGGCGTTCTCACCGCCTACCTCGCCGACCGCGTCGCGCACGTCGACGCGGTCGAGCTCGACCGTTCGCTCGAGGCGCCGCTGCGCGAGCGGCTGGCACCGAGAACCAACGTCGACCTCCACTTCGGCGACGCGCTCGCGCTCGACCTCGGCGCTCTCGCCCCGCGAAAGCTCGTCTCGAACCTCCCGTACAACGTCGCCACGCCCGTGATCGTCGAGAGCCTCGACGGGCTGCCGACGGTCGAGCTCTGGTGCGTGATGGTGCAGCGGGAGGTCGCCGACCGTCTGTTCGCCTCGCCCTCGACCAAGGCCTACGGCGCAGTCTCGGTGCTCGTCCAGCTCGCGGCCGAGCGAACCGGATTCCACCCGGTCTCTCGCGAGGTCTTCCGGCCACGCCCCAACGTCGACTCCGCGCTCGTCGCGTTCCGCCGCGTCGGCCTTCCCGACCGGTACCGGGAGGTGAAGCGCGTCGTCGAGGCCGCGTTTGCACACCGGCGCAAGACGCTCCCGAACTCGCTCCAGCTCGCAGGCCTCGCTACCCGGGCGCACGGCGAGGAGGCACTTGCGTCGCTCGGCCGCGCGCCTTCGGCACGCGCCGAGGAGCTCGACCCGGCGGAGTTCGTCGCGCTCGCGGACGCGCTCCGGTGAACCGGGCCACCGCCACGGCGAAGCTCAACCTCGCGCTCGTGGTCGGCGCGGCCCGGCCCGACGGGAAGCACGAGGTGGCGACCGTGCTGCAGCGGCTCGCGCTCTGCGACCGTGTCCGCGTCGAGCCCGCCGCCCGCCTCTCCGTGCGCGGCTTCGCCGGGGACACCCTCGTCGGCGACGCGCTGAGGCGTCTCGCGGCCGAGGCGGGCGTCGAGCCGGGCTGGGAGGCGACGATCGACAAGAAGCTCCCGGTCGCCGCCGGGCTCGGCGGCGGCAGCTCCGACGCCGCGACGGCGCTGCGGCTCGCGAACGCGACGCTCGCAGAACCGCTCCCGCCCGAGCGCCTGCACGCCCTTGCCGCCGGGCTGGGAGCGGACGTCCCGTTCTTCCTCGCGCAGGGCCCACAGCTCGGCACGGGCGACGGGAGCGAGCTCGCGCCGCTCGAGCTCCCGCAGGACTACTGGGTCGTCCTGCTCATGCCGGACGGTGCGGAGAAGCCCTCGACCGGTGCGGTCTACGACGCGTTCGACGCCCGCGGCGGAGAGGAGGGCTTCGCCGCGCGCCGCGAGGCGCTCGTCTCCGCGCTTGCCGGAGCACGGCGCGCGCGCGATCTCGCTGCTCTTCCACGCAACGACCTCGCCGCCTCGCCGCTAGCGGCCGAGGTCGAGGAGCTCGGTGCGTTCCGCGCCGACGTCACCGGCGCCGGGCCCGTCGTCTACGGCCTCTTCCTCCACCGCGAGACAGCCGCCGCCGCACGCCGCGCCCTGCAGAGGCCGCGGGCGCACCTGGCTGACCGTTCCCGCTTGGTACGGTTGAGTCCATGAGCGACTATCCGCCGCTCCCCGTGATCGAGCACGACACCACCCAGCACGGCCGCTGGCTGCGAAGCCACCGGGTGCGCATCGCGATCTGGATCGCGGTCGTCGAGGGGATCCTCGTCGTCGTCCACGTGATCCCGTGGTGGGCCGCCGTGATCGTGGCCGCGCTGGCTGTCCTCTTCTACTTCGAGGTCGGTCGCAAGTCCGGCTCGGACACGATCAGGCAGTCGAGCTGGATCATCGCCGCGTCGCAGGCGCTCGTCGCTCTCGTGCCGATCCTGCTGATCGTGGTCGGCACCCTCGCGCTCGTCGCCGTCGCCCTGCTCGCGATACTGGCGCTGATCGCCCTTTTCGCCGAACGTCGCTGAGTGGAGAGCCCGGCCGATAGACTCACCGGCCCGGTGGGCAACCCACACATGCTTTGGGGCGTAGCCAAGTGGTAAGGCAGCGGGTTTTCACCGTGGGGGAACCCATGGTTCCCCCACGAGCCCCCTCCTTCTGATGCAATCCACGACACATGCTTTGGGGCGTAGCCAAGTGGTAAGGCAGCGGGTTTTGGTCCCGCGATCCCAGGTTCGAATCCTGGCGCCCCAGCCATCTCGCGTCTCTTGACCCCTGACCTCGCAGCAGTGGTTATGGCCGGCGGCCTCGGCACCCGGATGAAGTCGGCGACGCCGAAACACCTGCATCCGCTGCTCGGGCGCCGCATGGTCGACTGGGTGATCGAGGCCGCGCGGCCGCTCGGGCCCGACCCACTCGTCGTGATCACCTCGCCGGAGACCGCCGACGCCTTCGAGGGGCTCGCTGTCGCCGTGCAGGAGCGCCCGCTCGGCACCGGCGATGCGGTCGCCTCGGCCAGGGGGCCGCTCGAAGGCCACGGCGGCGACGTGCTCGTGCTCTCGGGCGACACGCCGCTCCTTACGACGGAGCTGCTGGAAGGGCTACTCGCAGCTCACCGCGCCGCGGACGCGGCCGCAACGGTGCTCTCGTTCTCCCCGGCCGACGTGCGCAGCTACGGGCGCATCGTTCGAGACGGCGACGGGCGCCTCCGCGCGATCGTCGAGGCGGTCGATGCGACGGCCGAGGAGCTCGCGGTCGGCGAGGTGAACTCCTCGATCTACGTCTTCCGCGCCGGGCTGCTCTGGCCCGCGCTCGAGCGGCTCGAGGCGCACAACGCGCAGGGCGAGCTCTACCTCACCGACGCCGTCCGCCACCTCGTGGACGACGGCGAGCACGTCGCGGTCTACGAGGCGCCCGATCCGGCCGAGACCGAAGGCGTCAACACCCGCGTCGAGCTGGCCGAGGCCGCCGCCGCCCTGCGCGACCGCATCAACGAATCGCACATGCTCGCGGGCGTCGGAATCACGGACCCCTTCTCGACGTGGATCGAGCCGACCGTCGAGCTCGAGGCGGATTCGGTCGTGCACCCGTTCACCGTGCTCCGCGGCGCCACGAGGGTCGCCGCCGGGGCCGAGGTCGGGCCGCACGTGGTCGCCGTCGACGCGGCGATCGGCCCCGGCGCGCTCGTCGGCCCGTTCTGTTACCTCCGCCCTGGCACGGTGCTCGAGGAGGGCTCGAAGGCGGGCACGTTCGTCGAGCTGAAGAAGGCGCGGATCGGCAAGCGCACGAAGGTGCCGCACCTCTCCTACCTCGGCGACGCGGACGTCGGCGACGATACGAACATCGCCGCCGGAAACATCACCGTGAACTTCGCGCACGTGCCAGGCACGCCGAAGGGCAAGACGAAGATCGGGAGCAACGTCAGGACCGGTGTCGACAATGCGTTCGTGGCACCGGTCGAGATCGGAGACGACGCTTGGATTGCGGCGGGGTCCGTCATCACGGATGATGTCCCTGCAGGAGCGCTCGCGATCGCCCGATCCCGACAGGTCAACAAAGAGGGGCATGTCGACAAGAAGCGGAACGACTGAGCTGGCCCGCCTGCCTGGACTCGAGGTGAAGGAGGTCGGCCCCACCTTGGAGCCGTCGCACTGGATCGAGCGCGCGCCGCAGAAGCGGCTGATGGTCGTGGCCGGCCGCTCGCACCCCGAGCTCGCACAGAAGATCTGCGGCCTGCTCGGTGTCGAGCTCGGCGGCGTCACCCTGAAGACCTTCGCCGACGGCGAGACCTACTGCCGCTTCGAGGAGTCGGTGCGCGGTGCGGACATGTTCATCGTTCAGACCGCGGCGAAGCCCGTCGACCAGAACCTCTGGGAGCTGTTGATCATGGCCAACGCGGCCAAGCTCGCCTCCGCGAAGCGGATCACGGCCGTGATCCCGTGGTTCTTCTACTCGCGCCAGGACAAGAAGTCACGGCCGCGCGAGCCGATCACCGCGAAGCTCGTCGCCGACGTGCTCCAGACCGCGGGCGTCGACCGCGTGCTGACGATGGATCTCCATGCCGGCCAGGTGCAGGGCTTCTTCAACGTCCCGGTCGACCACATGACCGCGGTGCCGATGTTCGCGCAGCACGTGCGCGACCTCGGCCTCGGCGACGACATCTGTGCCGTCGCCCCCGACACCGGCCGTACGAAGCTCGCGGGCAAGTTCGCCGAGATGATCGGCGGCGGCCTCGTCGTCCTGAACAAGGAGCGCCCTGAGCACAACGTCGCCAAGGTGACGAGCGTGATCGGCGAGGTCGAGGGCAAGGTCGCCGTGATGACCGACGACATCATCGACACCGCCGGAACCCTGTGCGCAGGCGCCGAGGCGCTGAAGGAGGCGGGCGCCACGCGCGTGATCGCCTGCGCCACCCACGCCCTCTTCAACGGCCCCGCGCTCGAGCGAATCGCAGACAGCGTCTTCGACCGCGTGATCGTGACCGACACGGTGCCGGTCGACGTGCTCCAGAAGCCGGACAACGTCGAGGTGCTGACCACCTCGGAGATCCTGGCCGAGACGATCCAGAACGTCTTCTCGGACGACTCCGTCTCGGCCATCTTCGCAGGCGAGAACCAGCTCTTCTAGCCGGCCGCGCCTGAACGGCGAGCGGCGGGTCTGCTCCGGCGCCCTTCGAAGAGACGACCCTCGTCTGTAGGCAACGGAGGCAACGTATGCCCCACCCGGGGGATGAGAATGCCGTCCCGGCGAGCCGATGGTCGGCGCATGAACGCAACCAGGAACAGCGCGCTGTGGGGAAAGGCCGCCGGCCGCCTTGCTGTTCTGCTTCTCATCGCTGCGGCACTTGCGGTGGCAGGCGGAGCGTCTTGGGCCGAGCGGCTCTTGACCTGACGGGCCCGCGCATCAGAGCAAAGACCTCCGCCAAATCCAGTCGAACGCCCGTCGGGCCGAAGCGGCCGGGAACCGGGTCGGCCTCAGCCTGCCTGTTCCTTCGCCGCGATCTCGGCCCGGCGGGCGTCAAAGCCCCGGATGAACGAGACCTGGAGCTGCGAGCGCAGGGAACTGGCCTCGAACGCCTCGCCGACAAAGGTCCATGCGTCGGCCGCGGCATAGCCCTCGAGGTATGCAGCGAGCTGGTTGCCGTGGAGACCCGCAGGGAGCACGTCAGGCTTGATACGAGCGATATCGGCAACGGCGCCGTTCAGCCTGAGGCCTGTCGGGAGGGATTTCAGCCGCGCGGGGAAGGGCACCGTCCGTGCATCCGGGTAGCGTGACCGGACGTTCACATCCTCCTCAGGAAGGAAGCCATGAACGGCATCACCTGGTTCATCTACGTCGCCGTCTACGTTCTGATCGTCGCCGGGTGGTGGATGATGTTCACCAAGGCCGGCGAGGCCGGCTGGAAGTCCATCATCCCGATCTGGAACTTCCTCATCGTGCTCAAGATCGTGGGACGGGAGTGGTGGTGGATCATCCTGGCCATCATCCCGATCGTGAACATCATCATCTGGCTGATCGTCTCGCTCGACCTCGCGAAGAGCTTCGGCCGCGGCACCGGCTTCGGTGTCGGCCTGTTCTTCCTGTCGTTCATCTTCGCCCCGATCCTGGGATTCGGGAGCGACACCTACAAGGGGCCGGCGGCCGGAGCTACCGCCTGAGCCGGCTCAGTGGTCGCCCGGGATGACCTTGCCGTTCTGAGAGGCGCGGGCGCGGAGGTCGCGCTCGTTCTCGAGTGCCTCCGCGGCCCGCTCCAGTAGCTCGCACACGAGCGTCAGCCGCTCGGTCTCCGAGCGCAGCTCGAGCAGCTGCTGCTTCGGCTCGGCTCCGAAGTCGACCCTCGCGCCGATCTCGAACGAGAGTAGCGCCGCGTCGGGATTGGGGTCGTCCGGCGGCGCGGGCACGAGCGCGGCGAGGCGACGATAGAGCTCGAAAGCGCGCTCGGCGGTCTCGTCGTCGCGATCGTCGTCCTCGTCCTCGTACGCCTCGACCTCGGCGGTCTGGAAGGAGCGGCCCTTCGTCAGCTCGACGAGATGAAAGCGCGAGCGGCCCTCGACGGCGATGTTCATGCGTCCGTCCGACAGCCGTTCGAGCACCTCGATCACGGAGACGCGGGTGCCGATCTCGCGCATCTCGCCGATGTCGTCGGCGAGGAGGATCCCGAACTCGCTTTCCTCGGCGATGCAGTCGCCGACCAGCTCGAGGTAGCGGGGCTCGAAGATGTGCAGCGGTGCCTGCTCGGTCGGGAGCAGCACGAGGCCGAGCGGAAAGAGGCCGAGTTCGGGCACGACTCCGAAGGGTACGCGGTCGCAGTGGGCGCGTGACCGCTACAATCCGCCGCCGTGGCCGGTGAGCGAGTCAAACTGGAAGTGCGCCCGCGCGAGACGCGCGGCGACGGGCCCGCCCGCAGGATGCGGGCCGAGGGCCTGATCCCGGGCGTCCTCTACGGGCGCTCGGCGCCGCACGCGATCGCCGTCGAGGAGCGCGAGCTGCGCCGCGCGCTGCACGGGCCGGGCGGGATGCACACGATCCTCGACGTCGTCGTCGGTGACCAGACCACGGCGCATCCCTCCGTGCTCAAGGATTTCCAGAAGCATCCGGTCAGCGGGCGCATCCTCCACATCGACCTCCACGAAGTCCGCCTCGACCAGCCGATCACCGTCGCGGTGTCGGTGCATCTCCTCGGCGAGTCCCCCGGCGCCAAGGAGGGCGGCATCCTCTCGCAGCAGATCCGCGAGGTGAACGTCGAGGCGCTGCCGATGGAGGTGCCCGAGCACCTCGAGCTCGACATCAGCGAGCTGCGGATGGGCGACTCGCTCCGGCTCGCCGACATCGCCCCGATCGAGGGCGTGACGTACCTGGACGATCCCGACACGGTGCTCGTGACCGTCAGCGCGCCGCGCGCGCTCGAGGTCGAGGAGGCCGTCGAAGCCGAGGGCGAGGAGGGCGAGGGCGCTCCCGAGGGAGAGGCTGCGCCCGAGGCCGAGGCCGAGTCCTCCGACTCGGAGTAATGCGGCTCCTCCGTCGGGGCGAGCGGGCCTCGACGCTCGATCTGCTGGTTGCGGGGCTCGGCAACCCGGGACGCGAGTACGAGCGCAACCGCCACAACGCCGGCTGGATGGTCGTCGACGAGCTGGCGCGTCGGCACGGCGCCTCGTTCCGCGGCAAGTTCTCGGGGCGCCTGGCCGAGACGCGCGTCGCCGAGCGGCGGATCGCGCTGCTCGAGCCGGAGACCTACATGAACGAGTCGGGCCGCTCGGTCGCGCCCGCCGCCCGCTTCTTCAAGCTGGACCCCGATTCGGTGCTCGTCGTCCACGACGACGTCGACCTCGACTTCGGCCGCGTGCAGGCGCGCCTCGGCGGCGGCCTCGCCGGGCACAATGGGCTTCGCTCGATCGCGCAGTCGCTCGGCACCCAGGAATTCCTGCGGCTGCGGCTCGGCGTCGGCCGCCCCGCCCGAGGCGACCGGCGGCCCGTGGCCGACTACGTGCTCTCCCCGTTCGAGCCCGACGAGGACGCCGAGGCGATGATCGCGCTCGGCGCGGACGCAGTCGAGTCGCTCGTGGCCGACGGGCTCGAGGCGACGCAGGCGCGCTTCAACTAGGGGCTAGACTCGAACGCGGGCGAGACGCGTGTCTCGTCCCGTCGCCATGGACCGTCCGATCCTTCACGCCTTCGTCCGCGAGCTCGCCGCGCACGAGCGCCTGCAGGCGCTCGCGCAGGCGCTCCCTGCCCGTGCGCGCGTCTCCGAGCCGGCGCTGCCGCTCGTCCTGGCCGCGCTCTGGGAGGAACTCGGCCGGCCGCTCGTCTGCCTCCTGGCTGACGACTCCGACGCGCGTGACGCGGCCGAGGCGGTCGGCTGGTTTCTCGGCGAGGAGCGCGTCGCGCTGCTGCCCGGTCGCGGTGTGCGGTGGGAGTCGGGCCTCGAGCCGCCGCCGCACCTCGTCGGCGAGCGCGCCCGCGCCCTCGACGTGCTGGCCGCGGGCGGGCTGGTCTGCGCCTCCGCGGCCGCGCTCGCCGAGCCGGCGCCGCCGGTGGAGACCCGCCCGGCGCCCGTACGGCTCGCGCTCGGCGACGAGCCGGGCATCGACGGGCTCGCCGAGCAGTTCGCACTCGCCGGGTACGAGCGGGCAGAGCGGGCCGACGAGCGCGGCCAGTTCGCGGTCCGCGGCGGCATCCTCGACGTCTTCCCGACGACGGGCCGTGAGCCGCTTCGGATCGAGCTCTTCGGCGACGAGATCGAGGCGATCCGTGCGTTCTCGCCGTTCACCCAGCGCGCTCTGCACCCCGTCGCCGAGGCCGTCGTTTACCCGGCAGCGGAGCGGCGCGCGGATATCGTCGACGAGTGGCATGGTGAAGAGGGCGAGTCACGCCCCGTGCCCGGCGACCTCGTGCCGCTCCTTCCGGCCGGGCCTGACTTCGTGTGGCAGGCCGACGAGGTGCGGACGATCTGGGAGGAGGAGGGATACCGGCCGGTGCCTCTCGACGGCGCCTCCGAGCTCGACCCGCTCCCCATGGGGCAGCCCTTCGCGTTCGAGGCGCAGCGTCCCGCGATCGCCGCGCGCGGGCTCGCCGAGGCCGAGAACGAGCTCGCCGCGTTCGTTCGGGCCGGCCTACGGGTCGTGGTCGCGTTCCCGCACCGCGGCGAGGCGGCCCGCACCGAGCGGCTGCTTCGCAGGGTAGAGGCCGGGACGCTCGAGGGCGATCTCCCCGCCGAGGCGGAGCTCCTGTTCGCGGTCGCCCCGGCGAGGCGCGGGTTCGTCTGGCGCGAGCTCGGGCTCGTGCTCCTGCCCGACGCGCAGGTCTTCCGCCGCCGCGCGCGTCGCGTGGACATGCGCCTCGGGCGCGCGCTCCAGTCGTTCGCCGACCTGCGCACCGGCGATTACGTCGTCCACGAGGACCACGGCATCGGGCGGCTGCTCGGCTTCGAGACGCGCGAGGTCGCGGGCGTCACGCGCGACTACCTCTTCATCGCGTTCAGAGGCGAGGACCGCCTCTACGTCCCCCACGAGCAGCTCGGCAAGGTCTCACGCTACATCGGCGCCGACGCGAAGGCGCCCGCGCTCTCGAAGCTCGGCGGCAAGGCCTGGCAGAACCTGCGGAGCCGCGCGCGCGAGTCGGTGCACGAGCTCGCCGCCGAGCTGATCGCTCTCTACGCGCAGCGGCAGCAGGCGCCCGGCGTCTCGTTCGACCTCTCCAGCGAATGGCTGCAGCAGATCGAGGCCGCGTTCCCGTACCGCGAGACCGACGACCAGCAGCGGGCGATCGAGGCCGTGAAGGAGGACCTCGAAGCACCGAGCCCGATGGACCGGCTCGTCTGCGGTGACGTCGGCTTCGGCAAGACCGAGGTGGCGCTGCGGGCAGCCTTCGCGGTGGCGGTGAACGGGAAGCAGGTGCTGATGCTCGTGCCGACCACGATCCTCGCCGAGCAGCACTGGCACACCTTCCGCGACCGGTTCCGCGACTTTCCGGTGCGTGTCGAGATGGTCTCCCGCTTCCGGCCGCCGAAGGAGGTCAAGCAGGTGCTCGCCGACTACCAGGCGGGCAAGGTCGAGATCCTCGTCGGCACCCACCGCCTCCTCTCGCGCGACGTGATCGCGAAGGATCTCGGCCTCGTGATCCTGGACGAGGAGCAGCGCTTCGGCGTCGCGCAGAAGGAGCTCCTCCGGTCTCTGCGGCTGGAAGTGGACGTGCTCGCGCTCTCGGCGACGCCGATCCCGCGCACCCTGCACATGTCGCTCTCGGGCCTCCGCGACATCTCGATCATCGAGACGCCGCCGGAGGGCCGCCGTCCGATCCGGACGACGGTCTCCGAATACGACGAGGACCTCGTGAAGCTCGCGCTCGAGCGCGAGCACGAGCGCGGCGGCCAGAGCTTCTACCTCCACAACCGCGTGGAGACGATCGACGCCGCCGCCGAGAAGCTGCAGCAGCTCGTGCCCGGTCTACGGTTCATCGTCGCCCACGGGAAGATGCGCGAGCGCGACCTCGAGGAGCAGATGCACGCGTTCCTGCGGGGCGACGCGGACGTGCTCGTCTCGACCACGATCATCGAGTCCGGGCTCGACATCCCCCAGGCGAACACCCTCGTCGTCGAGCGGGCCGACGCGCTCGGGCTCTCGCAGCTCTACCAGATCCGCGGGCGCGTCGGCCGCTCCGACCGGGCCGCGCACGCGTACCTCTTCTACCCGGAGGCGTCGGAGCTCTCGCCCGAGGCGCGGGCGCGCCTCTCGACGCTGGCCGACCACACCGAGCTCGGCGCAGGCTTCGCGATCGCGATGCGCGACCTCGAGATCCGCGGCGCCGGCGACCTCCTCGGCGCCGAGCAGTCGGGCCACGTTGCGGCGGTCGGCTTCGAGCTCTATGTCGAGCTGCTGAACGAGGCCGTGGCCGAGCTGTCGGGCCAGCGGCGGGTCGCGGTGCGCCCGGTGCGGGTGGACGCCCGCGTCGACGCGTACGTGCCGGCCGACTACATCGGCGCGGAGGCGCTCAAGATCGACCTCCACCGGCGGCTCGCGCTCGCCGAGTCGGAGGACGAGCTGCGCGAGCTGCGCGCCGCCACCGAGGACCGGTTCGGCCCGCTCCCGGAGCCCGTCGAGAACCTGTTCGCGATCCAGGAGGCGAAGCACAAGCTCGCCCAGATCGGAGCCGACTACCTCGTCTTCAAGGGCGCGAAGGCGACGGTCGGGCAGCTCGTGCTCGGCTCCGGCGAGCTGCGCGAGCTGCGCGGGCTGCTCGACACGGCGGTCTATTCGACGGCGAGCCGCGAGGTGTCGTACCGGACCGAACGGTTCAAGGGAGCCGGCGAGCTCGCCGATGCTATATTGGCCCTCCGCCGGGCCAACTAAGTCCCCACTCGGCCCCGGAATCCCCCATGAGACATCTCCGCCCACTTCTGATCGTCGCCGCTGCGCTTGCGCTCGTAGCCGCAGGCTGCGGCGGCAGCTCCACCAAGGTTCCGAGCGACGCGGTCGCGATCGTCAACGGCCAGCCGATCTCGAAGACCCAGCTGAACGCGCTGCTCAATCAGGCGAAGGTCACCTACAAGACACAGAAGCGCCCCTTCCCCAAGGCGGGGTCGGCCGAGTACGCGGCGCTGCAGACCCAGGCGATCACGTTTCTCGTCCAGCGCTCCGAGTTCGCCCAGGAAGCCGACAAGATGGGGATCAAGGTCACCGACCAGCAGGTCGAGGACCGGCTCGCCCAGATCAAGAAGCAGTACTTCAAGAGCGACCCGAAGGCGTACCTCAAGCAGCTCGCGCAGCAGGGCCTCACGGACGCGCAGGTGCACGACGACCTGCGCGCGCAGCTCGTCTCCGAGGCGATCTTCGCCAAGGTGGCCGGTAGCGTGAAGATCACCGACAAGCAGATCTCCGACTACTACGACAAGAACAAGACTCAGTACCACCAGCCGGAGTCGCGTGACGTCCGCCACATCCTCGTCAAGAACAAGGCGCTGGCCGACAAGCTCTACAAGGAGATCCGGGCCAACAAGGGCGCCACCTTCACCCAGCTCGCGAAGAAGTACTCGCAGGATCCGGGCTCGAAGAACGTCGGCGGGAAGCTGACGGTCTCGAAGGGCCAGACCGTGCCGGCGTTCGACCTGGCCGCCTTCACGCTGCCGACGAAGGCCGTCTCGACGCCGATCAAGACCCAGTACGGCTGGCACATCATCCAGCCGCTGACCGCCGTCCGCCCGGCGCAGACCACGCCGCTCGCGTCGGTCAAGGAGTCGATCCGCCAGCAGCTGCTCCAGACCCAGAAGAACGCGGCGATGACGGCCTGGGTGGCCGACCAGAAGAAGAAGTACGACAAGAAGACGCGCTACCAGGTCGGCTACGGGCCGACGACGACGGCGACCACGACTACGTGACCCTCGCCCAGGCGCTCGTCGACCTCCAGCAGCTGACCGAGCGGCTGCGTCGCGAGTGCCCGTGGGACCGGGAGCAGACTGCGCGCACGATCGTGCCGCACACCGTCGAGGAGGCCTACGAGGTCGCGGACGCGGCGCTCGCCGGTGACGACGAGAAGCTGCTCGACGAGCTCGGCGACCTCCTCTTCCAGGTCTATTTCCTCGCACTGCTGCTCGAGGAGCGCGGAGCCGGGAATCTCGAGCAGGTCGCCGGCCGGGTTCACGACAAGCTCGTCCGCCGCCACCCGCACGTGTTCGGCGAGGTCGAGGCGCGCAGCGCGACTCGCGTTCGGGAGAACTGGGAGCGGATCAAGACGACGCAGGAGGGCCGCGAGGGCGTGTTCCACGACATCCCGGAGACGCTGCCCGCGACGCTGCTCGCGCGAAAGGTGCAGCGGCGCGCCGCCGCGGTCGGGTTCGACTACCCGGACCTCGCGGGCCCGCTCGAGCACGTGCGCCAGGAGCTCGCAGAGCTCGAGCACGAGCTCGCGCGCAGCGGTGAGCCAAGGCCGGAGACCGAGCCCGACCCGCACGTCGCGGACGAGCTCGGCGACCTTCTCTTCACCGCGGTGAACCTCGCGCGGCGCCTCAATGTCGATCCGGAGCTCGCGCTGCGCCAGACCACCGCGAAGTTCGTCGCGCGCGTCGAGCGCGCCGAGGAGCTCGCGGCGAGCGCAGGCGAGGACTGGAGCTCCCTCGGGCTCGAGGCGCAGGACCGATACTACGACCAGGCCAAGGAGGCACTCCGATGAGCAGTTCGATCGCCCAGGTTCACGCGCGCCAGATCCTCGACTCGCGTGGCAACCCGACCGTCGAGGTCGACGTGACGCTGACGTCGGGGGCGTTCGGGCGCGCCGCCGTGCCGTCCGGGGCCTCGACGGGGCAGTTCGAGGCTGTCGAGCTGCGAGACGGAGGCGCGGACTACGGCGGCAAGGCCGTCACGCACGCCGTCGCCAATGTCGACGGCGAGATCGCGGCCGCGGTTCGCGGCATGGACGTGCTCGACCAGCGCGCCCTCGACGAGGCGCTCGTCGCGCTCGACGGCACGCCGAACAAGGGCCGGCTCGGGGCCAACGCGATCCTCGGCGTCTCCCTCGCGGCCGCGAAGGCGGCCGCCGCGCACGAGGGCTTCTCCCTCCACCGCCATCTCGGCGGCGAGGAGGGCCGGACCCTGCCCGTGCCGATGCTGAACGTGATCAACGGCGGCGTCCATGCGGCGAACTCGATCGACTTCCAGGAGTTCATGCTCGTGCCCGCGGGTGCCTCGTCGTTCGCCGAGGCGCTCCAGATCGGCGCCGAGACCTACCACGCTCTGAAGGCGCTCCTGCACGAACGCGGGCTCGCGACAGCGGTCGGCGACGAGGGCGGCTTCGCACCCGATCTGCCCTCCGCCGAGGTCGCGATCGAAGCGATCCTCGAGGCGGCCGCCAGGGCCGGGCACCGGGACCGGGTCGCCATCGCGCTCGACCCGGCCTCGAGCGAGTTCTTCCGCGACGGGGCCTACCACGTCGAGGGGCAGGCGCTCGACACCGAGGCGCTGATCGACCTCTACGCCTCGCTGGCCGAGCGCTTCCCGCTCGTCTCGCTCGAGGACGGCCTGGCCGAGGACGAGTGGGGAGGCTGGAAGGCGCTCACCGAGCGCACCGGTGACCGCCTGCAACTCGTCGGCGACGACCTCTTCGTCACCAACATCGAGCGGCTCCGCCGCGGGATCGGGGAGGGGGTCGCCAACTCGATCCTGATCAAGGTGAACCAGATCGGCACCCTCACCGAGACCCTCGACGCGATCGAGCTGGCCCGGGTGAACGGCTACTCGGCCGTGATCTCGCACCGCTCCGGCGAGACCGAGGACACGACGATCGCCGACCTCGCCGTGGCGACGAACGCGGGCCAGATCAAGACCGGCGCACCGGCGCGGACCGACCGTGTCGGCCAAGTACAACCAGCTGCTCCGCATCGAGGAGGAACTGGGGGAGGACGCTGTCTATCCGGGCTGGGCGGCCTTCCCGCGCTTCAACCGGTAGCGTTGGCCCGTGGCCGTCGGTAAGGGCGAGCGTCGCAGCAGGTGGGCGGAGCCGGGCTTTGCCCGGCGGGAGCCCACGAACTGTGCGGATCAGCGAGGCGTGAAGGAGGGGGCTCGTGGGGGAACCATGGGTTCCCCCACGCTATGACTGTCGTCCCCCGCCGCACGAAGATCGTCGCCACGATCGGGCCTGCCAGCTCGACCCCCGAGACGGTGGCCGCGCTCGTCGAGGCGGGAATGGACGGCGCGCGCCTGAACTTCTCGCACGGCACGCACGAGACGCACGCCGAGCGCGCGCGCCTCGTCCGGGCCGTGCAGCAGGACGTGGGCCGGCCGCTCGCGCTGATCGCCGACCTGCAGGGGCCCAAGCTCCGTATCGGCGACCTCGACGAGCCGATCGTCCTCGCAAACGGCGAGCAGATCGTGGTTGCGCCCGAGGAGAAGGCGAAGGAGGGAGACCTGCCGGTCAGCCCTGCCGTGATCGGCGACGTGCTCCAGCCCGGCAACGAGGTGCTCATCGACGACGGGCTCGTGCGACTGCGGGTCGAGCGCGTGGACTCCGGGCGCGCCCTCTGCACGGTCCTCGTGGGCGGTCCCGTCGGGTCGCACAAGGGCGTCAATCTCCCCGGCGTGCCGTTGCCGATCCCCGCGCTGACGCCGAAGGATCTCGCGGATCTCGACGTCGCCCTCGAGCTCGGCGCCGACTTCGTCGCCCTCTCGTTCGTCCGCTCGGCCTCCGACGTGCGCGACCTGCGCTCACGGATCGAGGCGGCGGGCTCCACCGCCCAGGTGATCGCGAAGATCGAGAAGTCGGAAGCGGTGCAGGCGCTCGACGAGATCCTGGCCGAGTCGTACGCGGTGATGGTCGCGCGCGGCGATCTCGGCGTCGAGATCGGGCCGACGTCGGTGCCGCTGCTGCAGAAGCGGATCATCTCGAAGGCGCTCGAGCGCGGGAAGCCGGTGATCACCGCGACGCAGATGCTCGAATCGATGATCGTGCACGCCGAGCCGACCCGGGCCGAGGCCAGTGACGTGGCGAACGCGGTCCTCGACGGCACCTCGGCGGTGATGCTCTCGGGCGAGACCGCGATGGGCCAGTATCCGGTCGAGGCGGTCGCGTTCATGGACCGGATCGCGCGTGAGGTGGAGCCGCACCTCGGCTACCGGCACGAGACCCCCGAGGCGAGCGAGAACCCGTCGATCGCGAACGCCATGTCGAACGTGGCCTGCGACCTCGCCGAGGCGCTCTCGGCGAAGGCGATCCTCGTCCCCACCTTCAGCGGCCGTACGGCCTCGGCCGTCGCGCGCCTGCGCCCGCGCCGGCCGATCGTGGGCCTGACTCACGTCCAGCACTCCCTCCAGTTGATGACGCTGGAGTGGGGCGTGACGCCCCTCTCGATCGCCGAGGCCGCCGACGTCGAGGAGCTCTGGAGGACCTCGATCGACACGGCGCGCGCAGCCGGGCTCGTCGAGGAGGGCGACACGGTCGTGATCGCCGCAGGCACCGCCGTGAACATGCCCGGCTCGACCAACGTGATCAAGGTCGACGTGGCCTAGGAGGACGAGGCGGGTCGTCCTCGAAAGAGGCGATCCATGGGGAAGAGGAGAAGGAGCCGCAGAGCAGCACGGCGCAGCATCATGCTGCGCTGGCTCGCCGTGGGAGTGCTGGCGCTCGTCGCCTGCCTGTACTACCGGCCGCTGAAGACGTACGTCTCCACGAGGCACGAGCTTTCGCAGCAGCGGCACGAGGTGCAGATCCTCGCTGCGCAGAAGGCGGCGCTCGAAACCCGGCTCGCCGCCTCGACGAGCACTACCGCACTCGCGCGCGAGGCGCGGCGGCTCGGCCTTACGCTGCCCGGCGAGCATCTCTTCATCGTCAAGGGGATCCCGGCCTGGCGGAAGGCGCAGCGGGCTACGATCGGAGGCGATGGACGATGACCGCGCTCTGGTCGAGCAACAGCTCGGGCGCCCCCCGCGGGCGTTTCTCCGCGTGGCTTGCCGCTGCGCGTTCGACCGTCCTGCGGTCACGGAGCAGGCGCCGTACGACCTCGCCGGTGAGCCGTTTCCGACCACCTACTACCTGACCTGCCCGCACCTCGTGGCCGCGGTCGCGCGCCTCGAGGCCGCTGGAGGGGTCGAGCGCTGGAGCGAGGCCGCGGCCCACGATCCGGAGCTTCGCGAGAGCCTCGAGCGGGCGAGCGACGAGCAGCGCTCGCTGCGGCGCGGTCTCGCCGCGGGTGAGGCCGGGAAGGACGGCGGCGCCTCGCTCGAGCTCGGGATCGGCGGCTCGCGCAACCCCTCGCAACTCAAGTGCCTGCACGCGCACGTCGCCTACGCGCTGGCCCGACCCGGTTACACCCTCGGCGAGCGGATCCTGGCCGAGGTCGAGCCGCGCTGGCCCGCCTACCGCTGCTGCAGCGAGACCTAGACGGGCCGGTACTCGAGCTGCACGAGCCCGCTGCTCGACTCGCGTACACCGAGCTCGAGCTTCCGCGGCTTCCTCACGCCGGGGAAGAGCGGCGCGCCGTCGCCGAGGACGACGGGAACGATCGTCACGATCAACTGGTCGACGAGCCCTCGTCGTAGGTGGCGCGGCCCATCAGCAGCGCGGAGATCCCCTCGAGGAGGGCCCGGAAGCCGCGATCGTCGCCCTATGTCTCCGGGAGCCAGCTCAGGTCGTCGTTCGGGCCGCTGTGAACCCGTCGAGGGAGCAGGCGATGAAGACGCGGACGGAACCGGGCACCCGCGCGACGCTACCAACTAGCATCGCGCCTATGCCGACATCGGTCGAGAGCGCACGCCACGAGTGGGAGCACGGCTACCGCCGGCTCCAGGCGAGCCGCAGTGACGGCGAGGCGCATGCGCGCCTGCTGGTCCAGGTCGAGGCGATCACCGACGAGCTCCGCCGGCGGCTAGGCGGCACGTTCACCCTGGCCGAGCTCGCCGACACCTATTCGGGAGCCGAGCGGTGGGTGCGAGACGTCATCTCGGAGCGGGCGCCGGTGAAGAACTGGCCGCGCACCCTCGCGACCGCGGAGGACGCGGCCTTCCACCTCTACCAGCGCGGCGCGGTCGACTACGAGCCGTGAGCACTGCCAACCGCCCCAGGCGCGCCGGTCGCCGCTGGCCCAGGTGGGCGATCGTTGCCGCCCTCGTGCTCGTCGCGTTCGCGGTTGGGATCGCGCTTGGCGAGTCGCTCAGCGAGGGGCCATCCCCCGGCGGCACGCAGAGCCTCGTGCGAACGCTCGAGCCGCTGCCGCTTGCGCCCGCCGCCCGCACCACGGTGACCGTGACCGTGACCCGCCCATGAGCGCCTCCGAATGGCTGACGCTCGGCGGCGCGGCCGGCTACCTCGGCGTCGCCAAGGGCACCCTCCGGCGCTGGGCCGACGAGGGCCGGGTGCCGGCGTTCTACACCCCCGGCGGCCATCGCCGTTTCCGGCGGCCCGATCTCGACGCGTTCCTCGAGCGCTTCGGCCCGGCCGGCCGGCCGCGGAGCGGTGCCTCGGTGCTTGTCGTCTCGCCCGACGCCGGCGCGCGCACCCAGCTGCGCGCAGCACTCCAGGCCGAGGGCTACTGGGTCAGGGAGGCGGCCGACCCGGGAGAGGGCCTGGCGCTGCTGGAGGTCGATGCGCCCGACCTGATCCTGCTCGACGAGCAGCTCTCGACCGACGACGGCGAGGCGCTCCTGCGCGCCGCTCCCGTGATCCCGTTCAACGCGGCGGCCGCCGCAGCCGGGGCACTGCCGCCGCTCTAGAGCTCGTCGGCCGCCTGTAACAACCCTGCGCCGATCACGGCGAGCGAGGAGAGCAACGCGATCCAGATCCCGATCCCCCGCCCGTCAGCGGGCAGGTATGTGTCCGGGATCGAGATCAGCCGGATCAGCACGAACACGGTGGCGAGCGAGCCGAGCGCGACGACGATCAGGCTCTCGGGCACGGACGGAGGCGTCTCGATCCCGGCGCGGCGCAGCCAGAAGAGTGCGAGCACGATCAGCCCGATGAAGAAGACGAGCTTGCCGAGGATGCCGGTGTTCCAGCCGGTGACCGCGATCGTCAGACCATCACCGGAGCCGGTGTACCAGCCCATGAACGCCGAGAGCATCATCACGGTCGCAGCGATCCACTGCACCCGCTCGCCGAGCAGCCAGTAGCCCCCGCCGGTTGTCGGCAACGGGCCCATCCGGCGCTCCGCCGTGCCCTCAGCCTCCTGAGAATCCTCGAGTTCCGGTTCCATCAGCGCAGAGTATGACTCGGTTAGATGCCGAACGCCTTGCGCACCTGACTCCAGATCGTCACCGCGATCACGAGCGTCCCGAGCAGGAGCATGAGGAGGACGACGTAGTAGCGGAGCCCCGCCTTGCGGCGCTCCTGCCGGTGCCTGACGTGAGCCCGGCGCCGCGCACGATGGAAGCGGTACGCCTGTGCGACCGCGTTCGGGTCGGTCGGCGGATCATCCTCCAGCGGCTGGCGACTCGGGGCAGTCTCGGCCATGCCGGGAGTTTAGGTCGTTTCGGCACGTTTTGCCTGCATAAGAACTCGTTTCAGAATGACGGCACAGCGCCTCGTTCTGAAACGAGTTGAATCAGAGAGTATCCGCGGGATGATCGCACTCGACCGAGTCGACGGCCGCGCTCTCCGGATCGGCCATCGCGGTGCGCCGACGCTCGCGCCGGAGAACACGCTGCCCTCGTTCGCCGCGGCGCTCGACCACGGCATGGACATCGTCGAGCTGGACGTCCTCGCGCTTCCCGACGGGAGGCTCGCGGTCGCGCACGACCGGCCGGCTCCCGGCATCGTGCCTCTGCTCCTCGACGAGACGCTCGAGTTCCTCGCCGCGCGGGGCGCCCGCGTCCAGGTCGACCTCAAGCTCCGCGACCCGGGTGGCGTCGTCGAGGCGGTGCGTCGGTACGGGCTCGTCGAGCGGGCCCTCGTGAGCGGCGCCCATGCCGCAACCCTCGCGCAGGTGGGCGAACTCGAGCCGGGGCTCCGCACCTCGTTCACCTATCCGGAGGACCGGTTCGGGATGACGAAGCGGGGCGGGCTCAATGCCCTCACCACACCCGGGCTGGCGCTGATGCAACGCGTGCTGCCGTCGCGGATCGCCGGCATGCTCGCTCGGGCCGGCGCGACGGCGATGACCCTCCATCACGCGGTCGTCACCGAGGCGGTGGTCGAGCGCTGCGCCGTTCACGGTGCGCCGGTGCTCGTCTGGACGGTGGACGACCCGGCGGTGTGCAGGCGCCTGGAGTCGCTCGGCGTCGCGGGTATCATCACGAACGACCCGCGGGTCTTCCTCTCAGAGACGTGAAGCGCACTGGCCCGATACTCGTTGCTGCCGCAGTCGCGGCGCTGCTCACCGCCGCCGCGCACGCACAGGGGCCGACCGCCCCTGCCGCGACCGCGGCGCTCCCCGTCGGGGTGACGATCGCGGGCGTCCCGGTCGGCGGCCTGGCGCCTGCGCGCGCCTATGCTGCGGTGCGCTCCGCCTTCGAGGTCCCGGTCTCGTTCGTCGTCGGCGAACGGCTGGTGCTCGTCAGCCCGGCGAAGCTCGGCGCGGTCGGCTACGTGAAGCGCGCCGTCTGGGCTGCAGCCGCCGCCCGTCCGGGGGCGAAGCTGCGGCTGCACGTCGACGTGCGGCAGGGAGCGCTACGCCGCTATCTCGCCGGCCTCGCAGCCGGTATCGACAAGGCGCCGGTCGACTCGCAGCTCATGCTCCGTAACCTGCACCCCCGCATCCGGCACGGGCGGCCTGGCCTTCGCGTCGATCGCGACCGGCTCGCCAGGGCGATCAGGGCGGCCCTTCTCGCCGGCAGCCGCGAACCGATCTTCGTCCCGACGAAGGACGTGCAGCCGAGCGTCAGCCTCGGGGACGTCTCCGGCCCAGTGATCGTGATCCGGCGCGCCTCGAACACGCTCCAGCTCTTCGACGGCGAGCGGCTCGTCCGCACCTTCCGGGTCGCCACCGGCCAGGCCGCGTACCCGACCCCGCTCGGCCGCTTCACGATCGTCGTGCGCTGGAAGAACCCCTGGTGGTACCCGCCGAACTCCGCCTGGGCCGTCGGCGAGAAGCCGACCCCGCCCGGGCCCGGCAACCCGCTCGGCACGCGCTGGATGGGGCTCTCGTCACCGGGCGTCGGGATCCACGGCACGCCCAAGGACGGCTCGATCGGCTATTCGGAGTCGCACGGCTGCATCCGCATGCACATCCCCGAGGCGGAGTGGCTGTTCGATCACGTCGAGGTGGGCACGCCGGTCTACATCGTCGCTGCGTGATGGCCGCGCCGCTGAAGCTCGCGGCCCAGGCGCTCGCCGTCGCCGCGGTCGTCGGCCTGCTCGCGCTCCTCGTCTGGAAGGTCACCCACCAGCCCGGCAGCGGCGTCGAGAAGGCCCTCTCGGCCGGCAAGCATCCGCCCGCGCCGCTCTTCACGCTCGCGCGGCTCGACCGGCCGGGCACGCTCTCGCTCGCCTCGCTGCGCGGGAAGGCGGTCGTGGTCAACTTCTGGGCCTCCTGGTGCCGCCCGTGCAAGGAGGAGCTGCCTGTGCTCGAGAAGACCTGGCGCGAGTACAGGAAGCAGGGCCTGGTCGTCGTCGGCATCGACGCACAGGACTTCACGAGCGACGCGAAGCGCTTCGCCCGCAAGTACGGGATCACCTACCCGATCGTCCACGACGCGCCGAGCGCCACGGTCGACCGCTACGGGGTGACCGGCTTCCCGGAGACGTTCTTCGTCGACCGCAAGGGCAGGCTGGTCGGCGCCCACATCGCGGGCTCGCTCCTCTCGAACAGCGAGATCAAGGCGACGTTCGAGGAGTCGATCCGCCGGGCGCTCCGCTCGTGAGGCTCCTCCTCGCCGCCCTCCTTCTCCCGCTGGCTCTGGCGACGGCGCCCGCCGCGCGCGCCAGCGAGCAGCACCCGACTCTCGGCGAGCTGGAGGGCGAGGTGATGTGCCCGACCTGCCACACCACGCTCGACCAGTCGAGCTCGCCGGTCGCCACGCGGATCCGGGTGTTCATCCGTGCGCGGATCGCGGCCGGGGACACGCGGAGCGAGATCAAGCGCGAGCTCGTCGCCCAGTTCGGCCCCGCGATTCTCGCCGCGCCTCCGCACAGGGGCTTCGGCCTCCTCGCCTGGTGGCTGCCGATCGCGGGCCTGCTCGCCGGCCTGGGCGCGGTCACGTTCGCCGTCTGGCACTGGAGCCGGTCGCGTGGCCCGGCGGGGCCAGCGCCGCCGCCGGCCGACGCGCTCGAGCCCGAGCTCGAGCGGCGGGTCGACGAGGAGCTCGCCCGCCTGGACGCATGAGGCGTCCTGTGTCATCCCCCTTGCTTGCGCGTTCCTTCGGGCGTCGCCCGACGGGAGCCGCCGCCGGCGAGGGGCGCGCATGACCGGCCGGATCCCGATCGCGTTCGCCGCGGGGTTCGTCTCGTTCCTCGCCCCGTGCGTGCTGCCGCTCGTGCCCGGATACCTCTCGGCGGTCTCGGCCGTCGACCCCGCGCAGCTCGGCCGGCCCGGGACGGCGCGCCGCGTCACGGTCGCGAGCCTCCCCTTCATCGCGGGGTTCACGCTGCTCTTCGTCCTGCTCGGGGCGGCCGCCGGCGCCGCAGGCGGGTCGATCGCGCACAACCAGCGTGTGCTGCAGGAGATCGCCGGCTTCGTCGTGATCGTGTTCGGACTGGCTCTGCTCGGCGCGCTGCCGGTGCCCGAGCGACTGGTCGCGCCCGGGCTCGTCGGCGGCGCGCAGCGGCGAGGCTCGGGGGTTCTGCTCGGGGCCGCGTTTGCGGTGTGCGCCGCGCCGTGCGTCGGCCCGGTGCTCGCGTCGATCCTGCTCCTCGCAGGCGACTCGAGCACCGCGTGGCAGGGCTCGCTGCTCCTGTTCGCGTACTCGCTCGGCCTCGCCGTGCCGTTCCTGCTCGCGGGAATGGCGTTCACGCGTGCGATGGGAGCGTTTCGCTGGCTGCGGGACCACTACACCGTGATCCGCGTCGTGAGCGGGGCAATCCTGGTCGCGCTCGGCCTGCTCCTCTTCTTCGACCGGTACTGGTGGCTGCGCGTGGGCGTCAACCGGGCGCTGAACGTGTTCGGGCTCGGCGTCTAGATCGAGAGCCGGGGCAGCTCGAGCGAGCCCGTCGCGACGACCGCCTGCGCCGCCTCGACCTGGGCGAGCACTGAGGCGACGTCGACCCCGCGGTGGGAGGGCGCGTAGGGGCCGAGTCGTCGTGACGCCTTCTCGAGCTGACGCTCGCAGCCGACCCGGCGCCCGCGCCCGGCCTGGTACCACGCGACGGCGATGTGGACGAGCCCCTGACAGAAGTCTCGCTCTGCCTCCTGGGCCGCCCGCCACGCTAGTTCGAGCTCCTCGTGCGCCTCGAACCACTCTCCGGAGCGGAGCAGCGCGAGCCCGCGCTCCAGCGCCTCGCTCACGCGGCCACGACCGGGTGGCGTGGTAGCGTCCGGGCATGGCGACGATCCTGCTCGCAGGGGTCGACCTCTTCTTCCGCACGAAGTTGGAGGCGCTCCTTCCGGGCCATCGCCTGATCACGGCGGACAGCGTCGACCCACCGGACCTCGTGATCTGCGACATCGCGAGGATCGACGCGCAGGAGGTGGCCGACGCCTATCCCGAGATCCCGATTCTCGGTTTCACGAACCACACGGACACCGCCGGCCTCCGCGGCGCGCACGCCGCCGGGTTCGACCAGGTGATCGTGAAGTCGGCGCTCGTCGAGCGCGCACCTGAACTCGTTGACCAGCTGGTCGCATCGGTAGAGTAGCGCCCGGATATGACCTACATCATCGCCGAGCCGTGCATCGACGTGAAGGACCGCTCCTGCGTCGACGTCTGCCCCGTGGACTGCATCCACGAGGCCGACCGGATCCTCGTGATCGATCCCGAGGAGTGCATCGACTGCGGCGCCTGCGAGCCGGAGTGCCCGGTCGAGGCGATCTTCCCCGAGGATGCCCTTCCCGACAAATGGGAGGCCTTCGTGAAGATCAACTACGCCTATCCCGAGGGGATGGACGTGGTCAACAACCTCACCGACGCGTACGCGACCGAGTTCAACGTTCAGAACGCTCCGATCGAGTAGCGCGTCCGCCGACTACCCGGCCCGAACCTCGCGGCGTCCTAGCCGGTCCTGGGCTTCACGGTGTATGGCGGCAGGTCGACGCGGACCGTTGTGCCCCCGTCCTCGCCCTGCTCGACGCTGAAGCGGCCGTCGATCGTGCGTGCGCGCTCGGCGATCGCGTCGAAGCTCGCGCGGCGCCGCTCGCCAGGGGCGTCGTCCGCGATCACGGTCGCGATGCCGCCGTCCTCGGCACGCTCGACGCGGACCGCGACCTGGGTGGGAGGGCCGCGGCGGATCGCGCCGTTCAGGGCCTCGCGGATGATCTGGTAGAGCGCGGCCTGCGTGTTCTCGGCCAGCTCCTCGGCCGGCTCGACGTCCACGTCGATCTTGATCTCGTTGGCCATCCCGAGCTGCTCTCCGAGCGCGCGGACGGCGGTCGCGAACCCCTGGTCGCGCAGCACCACCGGCTCGAGGTTGAAGGAGAGGTCGCGCAGCTCGCGGATCGTCTGGCGATGCCGGTCGAGCGCGGAGCCGATCACGGTCTTCGCCTGCTCGAGCTGGTCGGTGTCGATCGCGTTCAGCGCTCCGTCGAGCATCAGGGCGATTCCGGCCATCGACTGCACGGGGCCGTCGTGGAGGAAGAGCGCAAGCCGCCGCCGCTCGTCCTGCTCGGCAGTGATCAGCTGGTCGGAGAGCTGCGTGCGCGCCGCCTCGCGCACCTTCGCCTCCTCGAGCAGCCGCGCGTTCTCGACGGCGCGGCCGGCGACGTCGGTGAGCACCGCGGCGCGCGCGAGGTCGCCGCGCGAGAGCTTGCGCTCGGTCTGCAGCCGCAACGACCTGATCTCCTTGTCCCGCACGCGGATCGGCAGCGTGACGCCGCCGCGCTCACCCGGCGGCAGCAGGCTCACCCGTGCGTCGAACAGCCGCTCCGCCTCGTGGACGGTCTGCTCGAGCACGTGCTCCTCCTCGATGCTCGACGCGATCGCCGCCGTCGACTCGACGAGCTGCTCGAGGTGGCTCGCCTGCGCCGACAGCTCCAGCTCGATCTCGCCGTGCCGTCGCCTCTCGCTGATCACCAGGTAGAGGGCGACGCCGGCCGCCACGAGCGCGAGCGCGGCGAGCACGGCGATGGCGACGACAGTCACTAGTCGATGATCGCGTCACGCAGCGCGATCGCGACCGCGTGCGTGCGGGTGTCCGCCTCGAGCTTCGAGAGGATGTGGCGGACGTGGCTCTTGACCGTCTCCTGGCTGATGAAGAGCCGGGCGGCGACGTCGGCGTTCGACATCCCGTCCGCGAGGAGCTGCAGGATCTCGCGCTCGCGGCCGGTCAGCATGTCGGTCTGGTCCTTGCCCGGCAGGAAGGACGGCATCAGCGCCGGGTCGACGTAGCCCTCGCCGCCCGCGACCTTCTCGATCGCGCGCAGGAGCGTCGCGTGCGGCGCCTCCTTGAGGATGTAGCCCTTCGCTCCCGACTCGAGCCCACGGCTGAGCAGCGAGCGCTCGCTGTAGGCCGTGAAGATCAACACGGCCGTGTCGGGCACCCGCTCGGTGAGGATCTTCGTCGCCTCGAGGCCGTCCATCCCGGGCATCCGGACGTCCATGATCACGACGTCGGGCCGGCGACGCTCGGCAAGCGCGACCGCGCTCTCGCCGTCGGCCGCCTCACCGACGACACGGATGTGCGGAGCGCGCGAGAGCGACAGGCGCAGGCCCTCGCGGACGACCTCGTGGTCGTCCACGATCAGGCAGGTGATCTCGTTACCCTCGGCCACGGTCTGCGCAGTGTAATGCCCGCTGCGGCCGCGCTCCGTACTGGCCCTCCGCGATACTCGATTCATGACGACGACGGCGGAGCCGATTCTCGACGGAATCCTGCGCGTGACCCTGCCCCTGCCGAGCCGGCCGGGGCACGTCCACACCTACCTGCTCGAGGGCGACGACGGCTGGACGCTCGTCGACACGGGGCTCGGGCTTCCCGGCGCGAAGGAGCGCTGGGCCGAGGAGCTGGCCGGGCTCGAAGTGCGCCACATCGTGATCACGCACATGCACCCGGACCACGTCGGTGCGGCTGCCGACCTGCGCGACCTGACCGGCGCGGAGGTGCTCGAGGGCGAGCTCGACTACCGGCAGTGCCGGCTCGTCTGGGGGAGCCCCGACTGGCCGAACCGGATCGCCGAGTGGTTCCTCGCGAACGGAGTGCCGTCGGCCGTCGCGAACGAGCTGCTCGAGGTCGGCTTCCTGTACGGGGCCTTCATCCGCTACGCCGAAGAGCCGACGGCCCTACAGCCCGGGGCGCTCGTCGACGGCTGGGAGGCGGTGCCGATGCCGGGCCACGCCGACGGGCAGCTCTGCCTGTTCAAGGACGGCGTCCTGATCGCCGCCGACCATCTCCTCACCCCGATCTCGCCGGCCGTCGGCCTCTATCCGGAGAGCCGCCCGGACCCGCTGGGGGACTACCTCGACTCCCTGGAGCGCACGATCGCCCTCGATGCGCGACTGGCGCTCGGAGGCCACGGGGCGATGATCGAGGACCCGTCCGGCCGCGCACGAGAGCTGATCGAGCACCACCGCGTGCGGCTCGCGCGAACGGCGGCCTCGCTCTCCGACGAGCCGCGCTCCGGCTACCAGGTCTCGCTGAACCTGTTCGGCCGCGAGCTGAAGCCGGCGGCGCGCCGCTTCGCCGTCGCGGAGACGCTGTCGCACCTCGAGCGGCTCGTCGTCGAGGGCGGGGCCGCGCGGGCCGATGCCGACGGCCTCGTTACCTATACTGCCGCGTAGATCATCTTTGGCAGACGATCTCCCTAGTACATGGGCCCCGGGGAGCGGGGCATGACCCTCACGCTCGAGCTGGTCGCCGTCGCGGTGATCATCCTCCTCAACGCGTTCTTCGTCGCCGCGGAGTACGGGCTCGTGACCGTGCGCCGGACCCGGCTCGCCGAGCTCGAGCAGCAGGGGAACCGGCGGGCGCGCGCCGTGATGAGGATCACCGAGAACCCGCCACGGTTCATCGCGGCGATGCAGCTCGGGGTGACGATCACGAGCCTGGCGATCGGAGCCCTGGGCGAGCAGGCGCTGGTGGAGGTCCTCGATCCGGTCGTCGCGACCGCGGTCGCCGTGATCCTTGCGTTCCTCGTGATCACGTTCTTCCACGTCGTGATCGGCGAGCTCGTGCCGAAGGGTGTCGCGCTCAGCTACCCGGAGCGGACCGCCCTCGCCGTCTCGAACCCCGTGCGGGGCTTCTTCGTGATCATGAAGCCGCTGATCTGGGTGCTCCAGCGGTCGACCGAGGTCGTCTTGCGCGCCCTCGGGCTGCAGCCGGACGCGGAGGGGCGCGTCCACTCCGAGGCGGAGCTGCGCATGCTGCTCGGGGACGCGACCGCGCGCGGCGAGATCGAGCCGCAGGAGCAGGAGATGCTCTACAAGGTCTTCGACTTCGCCGACAAGGAGGCCTCGGACGTGATGGTGCCGCGGCCCGAGGTGGTCGCGCTCTCGATCGATTTGCCACCCGAGGAGATGCTCGCCGCCGTGATCGACTCGCCGTACACCCGCTATCCCGTCTACCGCGGCTCGCTCGACGAGATCGTCGGCATCCTCCACGTGCGCGACCTCTTCTCGGCTATGCACGACGTCGGCCTTGCCGACGCGCACGTCGAGCACATCCTCCGGCCCGCCTACATCGTCCCCGAGACGAAGGACCTCGCAGCGCTGCTCGCCGAGTTCCGGCGCACGAAACAGCACCTGGCGATCGTCGTCGACGAATACGGGGCGATGGAGGGGATCGTGACGCTCGAGGACCTGCTCGAGGAGATCGTCGGGGAGATCGCCGACGAGTACGACCTCCCCGAGGAGACGGTCGAGCAGGTCGACGAGCACACGATCCGCATCGACGGCACCTTCCCGATCGACGACTTCAACGAGCAGTTCGGCACCGACCTGCCGGCCGAGGACTACCACACCGTCGCCGGCTTCGTCTTCGGCGAGCTCGGCCGCGCCGCCGAGCCGCGCGACGAGGTGAGCTGGGACGGGATGCGCTTCACCGTCGTCGATGTCGAAGGCTCGCGCATCGGCCGGCTCGAGGTCCACTTCGAGAAGCGGCGGGCGGAAGAGGAGGCGGCAGTACCCGCCGAGGACGACGGCTAGGTCCGGTTACGATTTCGCTCGACAGTCGCGCCCGCTACCCACAAGGAGACTCAGTTGAACCGCATCCGCATAGCCGCGCTCGCCGCGATTGCGGCGCTCGTCTTGGTCGTGGCCGCACAGGCAGGGACGAAGGCGAACGTGCTCGTCGGGACGGTCGGCCCGGGGTTCACGATCACCCTCACCCAGAACGGCCAGAAGGTGACCACGCTCAAGGCAGGCGCCTACACGATCAGGATCGCCGACAAGTCGAACATCCACAACTTCCACCTGACCGGGCCGGGCGTCAACAAGATGACCAGCGTCCCCGTCACCGGAGCCCAGACGTGGAAAGTGGTGCTGAAGAAGGGCGTCTACAAGTACGTCTGCGACCCGCACAAGACGATCATGAAGGGCGCCTTCAAGGTCATCTGAGCGGCAGCTCGTCGATGCGGCGGCCTTCGATCCGGAAGGCCGCCAGCTCGTCACGGGCGAGCGAGTAGATCACGTACGGCTTCCCGTCCCAGAGACCGATGTTCTCGACATCGGTCCGGGACGGGCGGGCCGGCGACGAGAGGTGCGAGTGGAAGACGGCGAGCTCGTAGCCCTCGTCCTCGAGAAACCAGACCTCGGGGTCGTCGAAGGCGAGCTCGAAGCGGTACGGCGAGGCCGCCTCGTTCCGGCCCGGGACGTAGCGCTCGGCGAGCCCGTCCCGGAGCAGCAGCAGCCCGCAGGCTTCGTTCGGCGCTTCCGATTGGGAGTGCGCGCGGAGGGCCTCGCGGACCTCCGCAGGGATCACCACCAGAGCGTGCGCTCCATGGACTGCGCGACGTCGTCCGCCTCCCAGAAGTCGGCCGAGAGGTACTTCCAGCCGGCGTCGGCGAGGATGCAGACCACGACGCCCTCGTCGAGCTCCTCGGCGAGCTTGCGTGCGACGTGTACCGCCGCGCCCGAGGAGACACCCGCGAAGATCCCTTCGCGGTCGAGCAGCGCGCGCACCGCCGCGACCGCCTCCGCGTTCGACACGAGCACCTTGCGGTCGAGCTTCGAGATGTCGAGGATCGGCGGCACGTAGCCGTCCTCGAGCGAGCGCAGCCCCATCACCGGGTCGCCGGGGAGCGGCTCCGCCGCCGCCACGATCAGGCCGGGGAAGCTCTCGCGTAGGCGGTCGCCCGTGCCCATCAGCGTGCCGCCCGTGCCGAGCCCTGCCACGAGCACGTCGACGCGGTCGAGCGCCGCGGCGATCTCCGCGCCGGTGCCCTCGTAGTGGGCGCGCGGGTTCGCCTCGTTCCCGTACTGGAACGGCATGAAGTAGCGGGGGTCCGCCTCGGCCAGCTCGAGCGCCATGCGGACGGCGCCGTTCGAGCCCTCGGCGGCCGGGGAGAGAATGATCTCCGCGCCGTAGAGGCGGAGCAGCCGCTTGCGCTCCTCCGTCGCGTTCTCGGGCATCACACAGGTGAGCGGATACCCCTTCAGCTTCGCGATCAGCGCGAGCGAGATCCCGGTGTTGCCGCTCGTCGGCTCGAGCAGGTGCCTGCCCGGCTCGAGCTCGCCGGAGGTCTCGGCCGCGTCGATCATCGACTTCGCGACGCGGTCCTTGATCGAGCCCGTCGGGTTCTGCCCCTCGAGCTTGGCGTACATCCGCACCGACGCCCGGGGCGTCAGCCGAGCCAGCTCGACCAGCGGCGTGTCGCCGACGAGGTCGAGCAGGGAGGGTGTGATGACCCTATGCACCGCCGGCCATGGCCGGGAGGAGGATCACGGTGGAGCCTTCCTTCACGGCGGTCTCGAGCCCGTCGAGGGTGCGGACGTCCTCGCCCTCGAGGTACACGTTGACGAACGGCGCGAGGTCGCCCTCCTCGAAGAGCTGGGAGCCGAGGCTCGGATAGCGCTCGGTGAGGTCGTCGAGCAGCTCGCGCACCGTGGCGCCGCTCGCCTCGACCTGGCGCGCGCCGCCGACCTCCGGGCGCAGCGTGGGCGGGATCCGCACCGCGGTCACGGCGCGACTCCGCGGCCGCCCGCGCAGAACTCGACGTAGTCGATGTAGTCGGTGATCGTCGGGTGCTCGCCGCAGACCGGGCAGGCCGGGTCGCGCTTGAGCGAGACCTCGTCGATCGTCGAGTGCAGGGCGTCCACGAGCTGGAGCCGACCGATCAGCGGGTCGCCGATCCCCAGCACCAGCTTGAGCGCCTCGTTCGCCTGCAGGGAGCCGATGATCCCCGGAAGGACCCCGAGCACCCCGCCCTCGGCGCAGCTCGGCGCGAGCTCAGGCGGCGGCGGCTGGGGGAAGAGGCAGCGGTAGCACGGGCCCTCGTTCGGCTTGAACACGGTCACCTGGCCCTCGAAGCGGTAGATCGAGCCGTGTACGACCGGGATGTCGTGCCAGATCGACGCGTCGTTGACGAGGTAGCGCGTCGGGAAGTTGTCGGCGCCGTCGACGATCACGTCCCAGCCGTCGCCGAGGATCTGCTCGACGTTCTCGGAGGTGAGGCGTTCGCGGTACGCCACGACGTTGACGTCCGGGTTCAGCGCCTCGATCGTCTCCTTCGCCGAGTCGACCTTGAACCGGCCGAGCGTGTTCGTCGAGTGCACGATCTGGCGCTGCAGGTTCGACTCGTCCACGACGTCGGCGTCGACGATGCCGACGGTGCCGACGCCCGCGGCGGCCAGATAGAGCGACGCCGGGGAACCGAGCCCGCCGGCGCCGATCAGGAGGACGCGCGAGTCGAGCAGCTTGATCTGGCCTGCCTCTCCGACCTCGGGGATCAGCAGATGGCGGCTGTAGCGCGCCCGCTTGGCGGCGTCGAGCGTCAGCGGCAGCTGGGTCGCGAAGCCGTTCCGCTTCCAGTCGGTGTACCCGCCCGCGAGCGAGACGACCTGGCCGTAGCCGAGCTCCTCCAGCGCCTTGGCGGCGAACGCGGAGCGGGACCCGCCGGCGCAGTAGAGGACGATCGAGCGATCGCGGTCGGAGACCACGCCCTCGATCCGCGACTCGAGATGGCCGCGCGGCACGTGAGCCGCTCCCGGGATGTGACCCTCGTTCCACTCCTCGTGCTCGCGCACGTCGACGAAGAGCGGCGCGTCGTCGCTCTCGTGGAGCTCGCGCGCGGTCGCGGCGTCGATCTCGTGGATCTCCGCCTTCACCTGGTTGAGTAATTCGCGGTAGGAAGCCATTGCTATTGGAAATATAGCGTTGCCGGAGTCGCTCGGGTCGGCGCGTATCGGTTGTAACTACGGCACCCGCCCCGGCATTCCCGCTACGGTCGCGCGGGTGAGCCCTCGAACGCGTGTGTCGGTGGTCGTCGTCGCGGTCGCCGTGGTGGCTGCGGGCGCCGCAATCGGCGTCAGCGTGCTGCAGTCCTCCGGCCACGGCAAGGGCACCGCGGCGACGACGCAGCGCAAGGGCCTTCCCCCGCTGGAGCTCGACCTGGGCGTGCGCACCGACCCGGAGGCCGTCGCGCTGCGGCGGGCCTCGACGCTCTACACGGCCGGGAAGGCTGCCGCGGCCGCGCGGATCTTCGGCCGCTACACCTCACTGGAGGCGCAGCTCGGCGCGGCCTTCGCCGCCTGGCCCACGGGGTCGCTCGCGGAGCTCGAGCGGCTCGCAGGCGCGCACCCGCGCGACGCGGAGGTGCTGCTCAACCTCGGCCTGGCCCGCTACTGGGCGGGCCATGACTCCGAAGCCCTGGCCGCCTGGCGCCTCGCTGCCGCCGCCGGGCCGGACAATGCGTCCGGCGTCCGCGCGAACGACCTCCTCCATCCGAGCTTCCCGCGCGGCCTGCCCTACGTCGTCTCGAGCTACGCCCCGCCTGTCGCGGTCACGACACTGCCACCCTCGCAGCAGCTCGCCGAGCTCGCGCACAGAGCGGAGACCGGGACGTACAGGGACAAGCTGATCTACGGGATCGCACTGCAGCGCCTCGGGCACCCGCTCTCGGCCGAGCGCCAGTTCGCCGCAGCCGCCGTACTCGCGCCGAACGATCCCGAGGCGCAGGTCGCCGCAGCCGTCGGCCGGTTCAGCAAGGCGAACCCGTCGCTCGCGTTCTCGAAGCTCGGGCCGCTCGCGCAGCGATTCCCGCACTCGCCGGCCGTCCGCTTCCATCTCGGCCTGCTCCTGCTGTGGCTCGGGCGGCTCGAACAGGCCCGCGCGCAGCTGCGGCTCGCGGTCGCCGACGGGCCGGATACGGAGCTCGGCAAGGAGGCGGCGCGCTTCCTGCAGAGCCTGAAGGGGATCAAATCGCACTGAGATGGAATGGGCCGGTCGGCCTATGGCGGAAACGCCCGGCTCGTGCGAAAGTTCCGCACCCGCGCAAAATCATGCGGTTGCATCTAAAGTGAGCGCGCACGGAGTTTGGGAGTCCGCGAACGAGGGGGAATTCGATGAGCGGAGCGGAGGGGGTCGGGGCGGCGCAGGTAGCGAGCGTGGTCGTGGTCGACGTGCTCGAGACCGACGAGGCGAAGGGCCTCCTCGAGGCTGCCCGCGAATCAGGGTCGCTCAGCGCCGACGAGATCGCGCTCGCGTTCGACGAGCTCGACCTCGAGGCGGGTCAGATCGACGACTTCTACCATGCCCTCGAGGAGCTCCACATCGAGGTCGTCGACGGTGCGGAGCCGGTCGTCGAGGAGGAGATCGTCCCCGAGCACGAGCCGCGCGAGGTCTCGACCGATTCGCTGCAGCTCTTCCTCAAGGACATCGGCCGCGTCAACCTGCTCACCGCTCCCCAGGAGGTCGAGCTCGCGAAGCGGATCGAGCGCGGCGACCATCGCGCGAAGCAGCAGATGGTCGAAGCGAACCTCCGCCTCGTCGTCTCGATCGCGAAGAAGTACCGAAACCAGGGGCTGCCCTTCCTCGACCTGATCCAGGAGGGCACGATCGGCCTTGTCCGGGCCGCGGAGAAGTTCGACTACCGCAAGGGCTTCAAGTTCTCGACCTACGCGACCTGGTGGATCCGCCAGGCGGTGGCGCGCGCGCTCGCAGACAAGGCGCGCACGATCCGGATGCCCGTGCACGTCGTCGAGAAGCTGAACAAGATCGTCCGCTCTGAGCGGAAGCTGCGCGCCGAGCTCGGGCGCGAGCCGACCGCGGCCGAGATCGGCTTCGACCTCGATCTCTCGCCCGAGGAGGTCGAGCAGATCCGGCGCAGCGCGCAGACACCGGTCTCGCTCGAGAAGCCTGTCGGCGACGAGGAGGAATCGGAGTTCGGCCACTTCCTCACGGACGAGTCGATGCCGCTTCCCGACGAGGCGGCCGAGGTGACGCTCCGCAAGGAGGCGCTCGAGAAGATCCTCGGGACGCTCTCCCACCGCGAGCGGCGGGTGCTCGAGCTCCGCTACGGCCTCGACGGGCAGCACCCGCGCACGCTCGACGAGGTGGGGAGGACGTTCAACGTCACCCGAGAGCGCATCCGCCAGATCGAGAACCAGAGCCTGAAGAAGCTCCGCGCGCTGGCCGAGAGCCAGAAGCTGCGCGAAGTCGCGTAGATGGTCGCATAGACTCGGCGCCCATGGACACGGCCTTGCTCGAGGAGCTGTCCGAGCTCCTTCGGATTCCGTCCGTCAGCGCCGACTCGGCCCATTTCGCCGACGTCGTCGCAGCGGGGGAGTGGGTCTGCTCGTTCCTCCGCCGCGCCGGGGGAGAGTGCCGGCTCGTCGACTGGCACGGGCAGCCGATCGCGGTCGGCGAGCTGCGCGCCTCGGAGAATGCGGAGTCCGCGCCGA
Source organism: uncultured Actinomycetes bacterium (assembly GCA_963724805.1). GTDB lineage: Bacteria > Actinomycetota > Thermoleophilia > Gaiellales > Gaiellaceae > CAVQZA01. Next base: position 218,787 of record CAVRWA010000012.1, on the reverse strand, counting down.
CCGTCCTCTGCTACGGGCACTTCGACGTGCAGCCGCCTGCGCCGCTCGAGGAATGGCACACGCCGCCCTTCGAGCCGACCGTTCGCGACGGCTGGCTCTACGCGCGCGGCGTTGCCGACGACAAGGGGCAGCTCTGGATGCTGCTCCAGGCGGCGGCCGGGCTCGCCGCGGAGGGTCGTCTGCCGGTCAACGTCCGCTTCGCCTGCGACGGCGAGGAGGAGACCGGCGGGCACTCGATCGTCGAGTTCCTGGAGGCCGACGAGCGGGGCGCCGACGCATGCGTGATCTTCGACAGCAGCATGCTCGCGCGCGGCGTGCCCTGCTTCAACCTCTCCGCCCGCGGTATGGCGTACTTCCACGTCAAGCTGCGCACGGGAGCGCGGGACCTCCACTCGGGGATGTTCGGCGGCGCCGCGCTGAACGCGCTGCACGCGCTGACGCAGACGCTCCGGGCCGTCCTGCCCGGTCCCGACGGACTGCTCCCGGAACCGCTCCGCGTGGGGATCACGCCGCCGACCGAGGCCGAGCTGGCGGCCTGGCGCAGCCTCCAGCCCGGAGCGGAGGTGCTCGCAGACCAGGGGGCGCGCCCGGCCGACGCAACGGCGGCCGAGGAGTTCTACCTGCGCACGTGGGCGGGAGCGGCCGTGGACGTGCACGGGATCCAGGGCGGCTCGCCGATACTCCAGAAGACGGTGCTACCCGTCTTCGCCGAGGCGAACGTCTCGATCCGGCTCGCGCCGGGCCAGGACGTCGACGAGATCTCGGCGGCGATGGAGCGGCTGCTGCGTGACGCGCTGCCGGCAGGGGCCGAGCTCGAGATCGAGCGCTGGTCGTTCAGCCCGCCGGGGCTCGTCGCGCCCGACGAGCGGGCGGTGCAGCTCGGTCTCGACGCATTCGAGCGCGTGCTCGGCGTGAGGCCGCTGCTCGTCCGCTCCGGCGGCTCGCTGCCGATTGTCCCGGCGCTGGCCGAGAAGGGCATCCCGACCGTGATCACCGGCTTCGACCTTCCGGAAGGGAACATCCACTCGCCGAACGAGCGGCTCCTGCTCGAATATCTGCCGCTCGGCGTCGCCGCCGCGCGCGAGCTCTTTCTCGCCTACGCCGCGCTGTAGCGCTCAGTGAGCGTGCGCGTGGTCGTCGGCCAGCCACTCGTGGCCGAACTCGCGCATCGCCTCGATGATCGGCAGGAGCGCGTGACCCTTGTCGGTCAGCTCGTACTCGACCCGCGGCGGAGACTCGGGATAACTGTGGCGCTCGACGATCTCCTCGTGCTCGAGCGCGCGCAGGCGCTCGGACAGCGTGCGGGGGCTGATCCCCGGGCACGAGTGCTCGAGCTCGGAGAAGCGGCGCGCGCCCTCGGAGAGGTCGTGGACGAGGAGGGCCGTCCACTTGGAGCCGATGATCTCGGCGCAGGCCGCGACCGAGCAGGTGGGCTTGACGTGAACGGGGTTCATGGTGCGCATTGCGCTCATTGTAGCTAGATGGTCGGCCGGGTGAACCGGGTGAGCGGCTAGGAGAACGGCTGCGGGCAAGCGGCGACCTTGGGGATTGAGACGCGCGCGATCGTACTGAACGGCTGCGGGCGGCAGGCCTGGCAGATGTTCGCGTCGCAGGCGACGCTCAGGAAGATGAAAGCCTCCTCCATCGAGAAGTCCCACTGGTCGACGAGGAGGCGCGCCGCTTCCTCGCTGGCGCGGTCGAGCGCCTCCATGAAGTCGGAGCCGGCGGTTCCGTGCGCGATCCAGCGGTCAGTGAGCTCGGTCACCGGCCAGGTTCCCTGCTTTCCCTTGACGAGGCCGAACCGCACGGTGACCTCCCCGGCGATCTCGACTCCGGTGAAGCAGATCTCCCCGTCGCCCATGGAGGCGTGCATGTCGCCGACGGCGAAGAGACCACCCGGCCGGCGCACCGGGAAGTAGATTCTCGCGCCCGGCCCGTGCAGGTGGTTGTCGAGGTTGCCGCCGTGCGTGCCGGCGTAGCCGTTCCCGACCTCCTCGCCTCCCGTCGCGACGCCGACCACCCCGACCATCGGGCGGAGCGGGAACGAGATGCGGTCGTTCATGTGGATCGTGTCGCCCTCCACCCGGAAGACCTGCGTCAGCGGGGCGCGAACCTGCTCGATCAGCTGGCCCATGCCCGGGATCAGGGTCGCGAAGCCGACGGGGCCGGGCTTCACCTCGAGCAGCTCGACTACGAGCGAGTCGCCTGGCTCGGCGCCCACGACTGCGACCGGGCCAGTCGCGCTGTTGACGCGGCCGAGATCGATCTCCGTGACGAGGTCGGTCTCGCTCGTGATCTGGCCGGTGAAGCAGTCGTTCGTCTCGAACCTGACGACGGACCCCGGCTCGACCTCGAGCACGGGCTCCAGCTCCGGGCCGAACGACCAGACGATCTGGTCACGGGTGATGACGGGAATGCCGGCAGGATCCATCCGGGTGCCTCCGCGGTAGTGGGCGAATCCGTTGATGGTCAGACACCGAGGGCATCGATGCAAGTCGCGGCGCCGTTACTGCTTCACGCGTCAGACATCGGGACCCCCACCTCCCTCCCCACGTGCCGTCGAGGCTAGCGCCGCGCGTCGCACGCGTGGGTGACGGAACCGTGCCGGATCTGTGACCTCAGTCCCAGGGAGGCGGATTGTGCATCCAGCGTCCGCCGACCATCGTCGCAACGACCTGTGCGTCGAGATCCTCGACCGGATCGCGGTCGAGCACGACGAGATCCGCGAGGTAGCCGGGCAACAGCTTGCCGCGGCGATGCTCATCGCCTGCGAGCCAGGCCGGATTGACCGTGGTCGCCTGCAACGCCTGCTCGACGGTGACCGCCTGCTCGGGGTGCCAGCCCGGACGCTCGTCGATCGTGCGGCGGACGCCGGCGCGGATCCCGGCGAGCGGGTCGAGCTCCTCGATCGGCGCGTCGGAGCCGTTCGCGACGAGCGCGCCCGACTCCCAGAGCGCGCGGAAGGCGTACGCGCCGTCGGTCTTCCCGGCCCAGTGACGGTCGGCCAGGTCACGGTCGGAGGGCGCATGGGAGAACTGCACCGAGCACGCGACGCCGAGCTGCGCGAAGCGCGGCAGGTCGGCCGGCGCGAGGCACTGGGCGTGCTCGACCCGCTGCCGCAGTCCGAGCGGCTGCCAGAGCTCGCGTGTCGCCTCGAAGGCATCGAGCGCCTCGCGGTTCGCCCGGTCCCCGATCGCGTGGACGGCGACCGGGAAGCCGGCCTCGGCACCGTGACGGATGATCTCGGCGAGCCGTTCGCCGCTCGTGATCTGGACGCCCGAGCCGTCCAGCATCCACGCCGTCTGCGATCCGAGCGTGCCGTCCATGAAGACCTTGAGGTGGCCGAGCTTGACCATCGGGTTGCCGAAGGAGCTGCGAATGCCGAGGGCGCGGAGGTCTCCGACCTGCTCGTGCGGCACCGACTGGAGGACGCGGAGGCTCAGCAATCCCTCGGCCTCGAGGCGCTGCCAGAGCCGTAGCGCGCCGAGCCAGCCGTCCTTGTCGTGGACGGCCGTGACGCCCCGGGTGTGAGCGAGCTTGATCCCGGCTCTCATCGCGTCGAGATACTCCTCGTCGTCCGTCAGCATGTAGCGCTCCTTGAAGCGCCAGGCAGACTCTTCGCGGAGAACTCCGGTCGGCTCGCCCGCCGCGTCCCGCTCGACCACACCACCTGCGACCTCGAGGTCGCCGTTCGCGAGCGCCAGCGCGGCCGAGTTGACCCAGAGCGAGTGGTAGTCCTTGGCGATCAGCGCCGCAGGGCGCCCGCCGGTCACGGCGTCGAGCGCCTGCCGCGTCGGTTCGACCGCCGGCGACCAGTCGCCGCTACGCCAGCCGTGGCCGCGGAGCCAGCGTCCGGGAGGAAGCGGCGTGGCGGCCCCTCCGGCGCGTGCGAGCGCCTCCTCGAGGCTCCGGGCCCCGTCGAGCGAGACCTGGCTCTGTGCGAGGGCCCAGGTGGGGAAATGGACGTGTGCGTCGCTCAGGCCCGGGAGGACGCAGCGGCCGCCGAGGTCGACCGTCTCCGGGCTCGCGAGCGCGGTCTCGTGGGTACCCACTCCACCCGCGATCCGCTCGCCCGCGATCGCGAGCGCCCGAGCGACGGGGAGCGCGGGGTCGAGCGTGCGGATCGTCCCGTTCTCGAGGATCACAGGGCAGGAATCTAGCCGGGCTAGACTGGCCCCGTGCCGTACAAGCCGCTGAGCGAGGAGCAGCGCGAGATCCGGGAGCTCGTGCGCACACTCGCCAGGGAGCGTGTCGCGCCGCGGGCCGCCGAGATCGACAAGACGGCAGAGTTCCCCTGGGACGTCGTCGAGCTGTTCCGCGAGCACGGGCTCTTCGGGCTGCCGTTCGAGGAGCGCTACGGCGGCACCGGAACCGGCGCGCTGATGGTGCTCGTCGCGATCGAGGAGCTCTCGAAGGTGTGCGCGACGAGCGGGCTGATCCTCGCCGTCCAGGAGCTGGGCTCGCTCGCGCTCAGGCTCGTCGGCACTGACGAGCAGAAGGAGCGCTGGCTGCCGCCGCTTGCGAGCGGAGAGTCGCTCTGCGCCTACGCGCTCACCGAGGCCGGCTCCGGCTCGGATTCGGCGGCGATGCGGACCGAGGCGCGCCGCGAGGGCGACGAGTACGTCCTCAACGGCTCGAAGCGGTTCATCACCAACGCGGGCGTGGCTGCCCTGTACACCGTGTTTGCGAAGACCGATCCCTCCGCGGGCCACTCCGGCATCTCGGCGTTCGTCGTCGAAGCGACCGCGCCGGGGTTCGACGTCGGAAGGATCGAGCCGAAGATGGGGATCAAGGGCTCGACCACCGGCGAGCTCTTCTTCGACGACTGCCGGATCCCCGCCGGGAACCGGCTCGGCGAGGAGGGCGAGGGCTTCAAGCTTGCGATGCGGGTGCTCGACCGCTCGCGTCCCGGCGTCGGCGCGCAGGCGCTCGGGATCGCGCAGGGCGCGACCGACTACGCGCTCGAGTACGCGCGGACGCGCGAGACGATGGGAAGGCCGATCGTCCAGCACCAGCTGATCGCGGCCAAGCTCGCCGACATGGAGGCGCGTTGCGAGGCCGCGCGCGGCGTGCTCTACAAGGTGGGCCTGATGATCGACGAGGGCGCGCCGGACCACGAGCTGACGAAGATCTCGGCGATCGCGAAGCTGCTCTGCTCGGACGCTGCGATGGACGCCACGACCGAGGCGGTGCAGATCCTCGGCGGGTACGGCTACATCCAGGAATACCCGCTCGAGCGGATGATGCGCGACGCGAAGATCACGCAGATCTACGAGGGCACGAACGAGATCCAGCGCCTCGTGATCGCCCGCGAGATGCTGCGCGAGCAGCGCGCGTTCTTGCTCGCGGGTGCCGGATAGCGCGCGCAAAAAAGTCGGCACGAATTCGGCACAGACGAGCGCGCCGGCGCGAGCTATCTTGGTGTCCCCGTGGGCGGGTGGGGGCTAGGGATGGAGTGAGGTGGTGTCCACGACCTCGAAGTCGGAGCCGTGGACGCGGCCGAGCGTGTGGAGGTCGTCGTTCGACCAGCGCGGGTCGGGAGCGCCGCTCACGAACCAGCTCGAGCCGTTGTCGGCGACGATCATTCCGTACCGCTTCAGGGCCACTAGCACCGCACGCGCCTGGGGCGGGAAGCCGCTCGTGTCGAAGCCGGCCTTGAGGCGGAAGCGCAGCCCCATCGGCGGCAGGGTCGGGTCGGTGGCATCGCTCGCGTAGTGGCGCGCAGGCCAGAGGTACGCGCGGCGGCTGCGGTCGACCGTGAACCGGAGCGCGTGCCTGATCCCGCCCGTGGTGATGTCGTCGTAGCGGGCGAGTCCGGGCAGGATCGGCAGCCCGGCGGCGTCGGCCGAGGTCCAGCCCGCGGGCCGCAGCCGGTTCGAGCCCAGGCTCCAGATCGCGCCCGAGCCGGCCGTCCAGCCCTTCGCGCCGTGCTGCAGCGCGTAGAGCTCGTAGAGCTTGCAGCTGTCGCGGTCGACGATGATCGCGTGCCGGTCGCCGCCGCCCTCGATCTTCACCTTCGCGGGGATCGGGTACGGGCCCTTGTCGCTCTCGTCGGCGTACCCGAACGCGACGCGGACCTTTGGTTGGCTCTTCGAGACCACCGTGACCGGGATCCCGATCGGAGCCCCGTCCCAGAGCCCGGAGCCGAAGTCGGCGTGCATGCCGGTGCTCGCGCCGATCGCGCCGACGATCGCCGCCGAGTCGCTCGCCACCGGCAGCGAGTCGACGCGCTCGTTCCACGGATTGGACGCGGGGAAGATCCCGCACTTCGGCGCGGCAACGAGGTGCGGCGAGGCGGCGGCCGCGCCTCCGAGCACGAGGGCGGCCGCGAGGGCGGCGGCGGCGGTCTTCACAGCGAGACGGCAGGGTACCTGGAGCGCACGTCGTCCACGAAGGCGGCGAGCCGGTCGGCGAGCGCTGCGTCCTCGAGCTCGAGCACGTTCTCGGCGTTCCGCTCCCCGGAGTGGGAGAGGTTGAAGCTGCCCACGAAGACCGTGTCGTCGCAGACCGTCAGCTTCGCGTGCATGTAGTCGTGGATGCTCGTCGGCGTGTACGGCGTCGAGCGCTTGCCGGAGAACGGCGCGGTTCGCAGCACCGACTCGAGCGCCGGCGTCTTCCACTCCCCGGCCCCGTGGTTTCCGGCCCATTGCGAGAAGACCTCCTCGATCTGCGTGATGTCCACCACGCCGGCGACGTCGACCAGACCGTCCGCCGCCACCTCGCAGAGCGAGCCGAGGATCGGCCCGGAGGTGATCACCGGCGAGGCGATCCGTATTCGCCGCTCGGCGCGGCCGATCGCGTTCGCGATCCGGTGCGCGAGCTTCAGGCCCCGCCGCGGGCAGAACCATGCGCGAACCGGGATGCCGTCGACGTACACCTCGGTCGGCGGGACCGCGCCGCTGGCCTCGACCGAGCCCTTCTGCCAGAGCTGCTCGAAATCCTGGGTGTAGGCGGCCGCGATCGAGTCGGAGGCGATTCGCACGATCACGTTCTCCTCGCGCGTCCAGGAGTCCAGTGTCCAGTTGGTCGAGCCGGTCCACACGGCGCTTCCGTCGCGCACGACGTACTTGTGGTGCATCAGGTCGGGGATGCCGGGAATCGGACGCGTCTCCACGGGAAGGGCGGCGAGCAGGTCCGGGTCTGTCGCGGGCGGCGGCGGCCCCTGCATCCACCCGGGGTGGTCGAGATTGAAGGCGAGCCTGACCGTGACGCCCCGGTCGCGGGCTGCGACGAGCGATCCCAGCACGGTCTGCTCGGCCGGGCCGTCGAGCTTCACGTCGTAGATCGCGATGTCGAGGGAGCGCTCGGCCCTGTCGAGGAACGAGGCGAGCTCGATCGCGATCGTTTCCGGCGCCTGGCCGCCGTCGGTGAGCGTGCGCAGCTCGATCAAGCGGAGGCGGCCCGTTGGGCGGCCTTGTAGGCGCGTTTCGCAGCCTGGTAGCTCTCGAGCGCTTCGGGTGAATCGACGTCGCCGAGGGTCGGGTGGCCGGGCAGCACCGCGTCGAGCCCGGGCAGGCGGACGTCGTATCGCTTGGCCAGCACGGCGAGCGTCGAGCGCACCTTCATGTCGCCGAAGCCGGGCAGGGCGGCGAGACGCCGCTTGAGGTCGGCCCCGTCGGCCGCTTCGGTCCAGATCCGTTCGGCGCGGCCGCCGTAGTCCTCGACGATCGCCGTGCAGAGGTCCCGGGTGCGTGCCGCCATCGCGCCTGGGAAGCGGTGGATCGCGGGCTTCTCGCGGAACACGCGCTCGAGCTCGGCCGGGTCGGTCGTGGCGATCCGCCCGGGGTCGAGCGTGCCGAGCCGCCGCTCCAGCTCGAGCGGCCCCGTAAAGGCCTTCTGCACCGTCACCTGTTGGTCGAGCGCGAAGCCGATCAGCAGCGCGACGGGATCGCGGGCGAGCAGTGCGTTCGCGTCGTCGTCGCCGGTGAAGTAGAGGCGGTCGTCGGGCATGTCGTGATGCTACTCCGAGGCGTATGCGAAGTCGGTGGCAAAGGCGCAGTTCCCGGCGAGCTCCCAGGCGAACGGATCGTCCCGCACGTCGAGCCGGTCGGCGTAGAGCTCCGTGCCGATCCGCTCGTAGCCGGAGATTCCGCACGAGACGGGCTGGTCGGTCTCGACCGGCGTCGTCGCGCGGAGCTCGACCGCATCGGCGACCCGCAGCCGGTAGCCGCGCCCGTCCGGCTCGAGCTCGATCCGGCTCGGGCGAACCGCGACGAGCTTGCTCTCCTTACGGATCCACGGCAGCAGCCGCACGTGCGGCCCGCCGAGCCGCCCGAGGAAGAGATCCTCGAGCGCCCGCCGCTGCCGCTCGTCGCCGCGCTCGTCGACGTGGAGGAGGATCGTCCACGGCGAGCCGGGCTCGTCGTCGTCGTACTGGATCACGAGTGCCACGAGCAAGCCGTCCACGTCGACCTCGCCGATCCGGCCCTCCTCGATCTGCCAGCTGAGAACCCCGTAGCAGATGCCGTAGGTGGAGCGGCCGCCGGGAACGCCGCCGACCATCCGGCACGGGCAGATCGCCTCGCAGTTGCACGACTCGAAGTAGGCGCCGCGGACGGCGAAGTCGGCCATGCCCGGGACTGTACGCTGGGCGGGTGGACCCGCTCAAGGCGTTCAGTCCAGGGACTCGGGCCTGGTTCGAGCGGACGTTCGACGGCCCGACGCCCGCGCAGTCGCTCGGCTGGCCCGCGATCGCGGACGGAGAGCACACCTTGATCCAGGCGCCGACCGGCTCGGGCAAGACGCTCGCCGCCTTCCTCTACGGGCTCGACCGGTTGAACGCGACGCCCGGGGCGGGACTCCGCCTTCTCTACGTCTCGCCGCTGAAGGCGCTCAACTACGACGTCGAGCGCAACCTCCGCGGCCCGCTCGCCGGGATCGGCTCGAAGCTGACCGTCGGCGTGCGCACCGGCGACACGCCGCAGCGCGAGCGCCAGGCCATGCTGCGGACGCCGCCGGACATCCTCATCACCACCCCCGAGTCGCTGTATCTCCTGCTTACCTCGCAGGCCCGTGAGCAGCTTCGCTCGGTCGAGACGCTGATCCTCGACGAGGTGCACGCCGTCGCGGGCACGAAGCGCGGCGCCCACCTCGCGCTTTCGGTCGAGCGGCTCGAGCGCCTGGTCGAGGGGCCCCTGCAGCGGATCGGGCTCTCGGCCACGCAGCGCCCGCTCGAGGAGATCGGGCGCTTCGTCTCGGGCGGCCGGCCGATCCAGCTCGTCGACGCGGGCTCGCGGAAGGAGCTCGACCTTCGGGTCGTCGTTCCGGTCGAGGACATGCGCGAGCTCGCCTCGACGGCGGGGCTTTCCACGCCCGTCCTCGCCGACGGCGTCGAGATGGGCCCCGGGGTCGAGCGGTCGAGCCAGTCGATCTGGCCCTCGATCTACCCGGAGATCCTGCGTGAGGTCGAGGCGCACCGCTCGACGATCGTCTTCGTCAACAACCGCCGCCTCGCGGAGCGGCTCGCGCTGCGGCTGAACGAGCTCGCCGGGCGCGAGCTCGCCCGGGCTCACCATGGCTCGCTGGCACGCGAGCAGCGGGTCGAGGTCGAGGAGCTGCTCAAGCGAGGCGGGATCCCGTGCCTCGTCGCGACCTCGTCTCTCGAGCTCGGGATCGACATGGGCGCCGTCGACCTCGTGATCCAGGTCGAGAGCCCGAAGTCGGTCGCGCGGGGGCTGCAGCGGATCGGGCGAGCCGGGCACGAGCTCGGCGCCGTCTCGACCGGGCGCATCTTCCCGAAGTTCCGCGCGGACCTGCTCGAGTCGGCCGTCGTTGCCGAGCGGATGGCGGAGGGCGCGATCGAGGAGACCGTGATCCCGCGCAACCCGCTCGACGTGCTCGCGCAGCAGATCGTCGCGATCTGCGCGGACGAGGAGATCTCGGTGGACGACCTCTTCGACCTCGTCCGCCGCGCCTACCCGTTCTCCGACCTCTCGCGCGTCCAGCTCGAGAACGTGCTCGACATGCTGGCCGGCCGCTACCCCTCCGACGAGTTCGCGGAGCTCCGGCCGCGCATCGTCTGGGACCGGACGGGCGGAGTCATACGCGGACGGCCCGGAGTGCGCCGGCTCGCGGTCACGAACGCGGGCACGATCCCGGACCGCGGCCTCTTCGGCGTCTTCCTCGTCGAGGGCGGCGGGCGCGTCGGCGAGCTGGACGAGGAGATGGTCTACGAGGCTCGCGCCGGCCAGGTGTTCCTGCTCGGCGCCTCGAGCTGGCGGATCGAGGAGATCACCCGCGACCGGGTGCTCGTCTCGCCTGCGCCAGGGGTGCCGGGGGCGATTCCGTTCTGGAAGGGCGAGGGGATCGGGCGGCCCTACGAGCTGGGGGAGGCGATCGGCCGCGCCTCGCGCGAGCTGATCGCGCTCTCCGATCACCAGGCTCTCGAGCGCTTGACCGCGCGTCACTTCCTCGACGAGCGGGCCGCCGGCAACCTGATCACCTTCCTCCGCGAGCAGGCGGCCGCGACCGGCGCCGTCCCTTCCGACCGCACAGTCGTCGTCGAGCGCTTCCGCGACGAGATCGGCGACTGGCGCGTCTGCATCCTCACCCCGTTCGGCGCGCGCGTCCACGCGCCGTGGGCGCTCGCGCTCGCCGCACGGCTGCGCGACTCGCTCGGGGTCGAGGTGCAGTCGCTCTGGTCCGACGACGGGATCGCGCTTCACCTCCCGGACGCCGATGCGCCGCCGCCTCTCGCCGACCTGGCCATCGCCCCCGACGAGATCGAGGAGCTCGTCGTGCAGGAAGTGGGGCAGACCGCGCTCTTCGGCGCTCGCTTCCGCGAGAACGCGGCCCGCGCCTTGCTGATCCCGCGCCGGCGGCCCGGGCAGCGCACGCCGCTGTGGCAGCAGCGCCTCAAGGCGCAGAGCCTGCTGCAGGTCGCGCGCCGTTACGGCTCGTTTCCCGTCGTGCTCGAGACCTACCGCGAATGTCTCCAGGACGTCTTCGATCTCCCAGCGCTGAAGCGGCTCCTGTACGGGCTGCAGACCCGCGCGGTCGACCTCGTCGACGTCGAGACCGCCTCCGCCTCGCCCTATGCGGCCTCGCTCCTCTTCGACTACATCGCCACGTACATGTACGAGGACGACACACCGCCGGCGGAGCGGCGGGCCCAGGCGCTCTCGCTCGACCGCGACCTTCTACGCGAGCTCCTCGGCCAGGAGGAGCTGCGCGACCTCCTCGACGCGGGCGCGCTCGACGACGTCGAGGCGCAGCTGCGCGGGGCAGCCCGGAGCCCGGACGAGCTGCACGACCTGCTGCGGCTGCGCGGCGACCTGCGCGCGTCCGACCTCGACCCTGCTCTCGTCGAGCCGCTCGTTGCGGAGCGGCGCGCCGTCTGGGTCAGAGTCGCGGGCGAGGAGCGCCTGATCGCGTCCGAGGACGCGGGCCGCTACCGCGACGCGCTCGGCGCGATGCCTCCGAGCGGCCTGCCGGACGTCTTCCTCGAAGGAGGCCCCGAATCGTTGCTACAGCTGGTCCTGCGGTTCGCGCGCGGGCGCGGGCCGTTCACCACCGCAGAGGCGAACGCGCGCTTCGGCCGTGACGTCGAGCCGGAGCTGCTCGAGCTCGAGCGCGACGAAAAGCTCGTCCGCGGCGAGCTGCGCCCCGGCGGCACCGAGCGGGAGTGGTGCGAGCCGGACGTCCTGCGCCGTCTCCGCCGCGCCTCGCTCGCCGCGCTGAGGCGCGAGGTCGAGCCCGCCGAGCAGGCCGCGCTCGGCCGTTTCCTGCCGCACTGGCACGGGATCGGCAGGCGCGCGACGCTGCACGAAGCCCTCGTTCCCCTCCAGGGCCTGCCGCTCCCGGTCTCGCTGTGGGAGTCGGACGTGCTGCCGCGACGCGTCCCCGGCTACCGGCCCGAGCAGCTCGACGCGCTCTGCGCCTCGGGCGAGCTCGTCTGGGTCGGCGCCGGGCTCGACCGCGTCGCCGTCTACTTCCGCGACGACGCGCCGGTGCTCGGCCGCCCCGGCGCCGCTCCGCCGCCCGACGGCGAGGCGCACGAGCGGCTCCGCGGCGCGCTCGGCCGCAGCGCCGAGTTCTGGTACGACCTCATCGCCGCTGCCGGGCTCGACGCCGAGGCTGCGCTGCCCGCGCTCTGGGACCTCGTCTGGGCGGGCGAGGTGACGAACGACGCCTGGACGCCGCTCCGTGCCGGACGCCGCTACGAGGCGCCGCGCCCCTCCGAGCGCCCGCGCCGCTTCTCGCGCAGCCGGGCCGCCGCGATCACCGCCACGCAGGGCCGGTGGTCGCCGACCGCCCGCCTGTTCGAGGGCCGCGCCGACCGCCGCGCGCTGGCCGAGCTCCTGCTCGAGCGACAGGGGATCGTAATGCGCGACAGCGTCCGCGGCGAGGGGATCCCCGGCGGCTACGGCGCCGTCTACGGCGAGCTGCGCGCACTCGAGACACTCGGCGCGTGCCGCCGCGGCTACTTCGTCGAGGGGCTCGGCGGCGCGCAGTTCGCGCTGCCCGGGGCGGTCGAGCGGCTGCGCGAGCTGCGCCCGAGGGACGGGGAGGAGCCTGAGCCGCTCGTCCTCGCCGCCGCCGATCCCGCGCAGCCCTACGGCGCCGCGCTGCCGTGGCCGAAGCGCTCGCAGGGCCGCGCCGCGCGGGTCGCGGGGGCGCAGGTCGTCCTGCTCGGCGGCGAGGCCGCGCTGTTCGTCGAGCGCGGCGGCCGCACTCTCGTGCCGCTGCGCGATCCCGACGAGGCGTGGCTCCGCCCGGCACTCGCGGCGCTCGTCGCCCACGTGCGGGCGGGTGGGGCGAAGCGCCTCGCGGTCGAGCGCTTCGACGGCAGGCCCGTGACCGAGAGCGAGGTGATGCCTCTCCTCGTCGAGGCCGGCTTCCTCGCGGGGCCGCGGCGCGCCGTCCTGCGCCCCTAGAGAAGCTCCACCAGCGGGAACGAGCGATGCCGCCGCGGCGGCACCAGGAAGTTCTGCCGGTGTGTCGTCTGCAGCACCGCGTTGAAGCCCTGCCGGGCGGAGCGCGGGCTGTCCGAGAGCACCGTGCCGTCGGCGTAGTGGCCGTCCATTGCCAGCCGCGCGCGGTGGAACGCGTCGCTCGTCGGCGCGAAGCCGATGAAGTGGAGCCCGGCTGACGGGTGAGCAGACCAGCGGTCACGGAAAGGCTGCGAGGTCCACGCGAACGGGGAGTCGAGCGTGTTGAAGTCGGGCCGCTGGATCACGGGTGTCCCCTTGGGGTAGACCGTGCCGTAGTTGCCGACGGTGTCGGCGTCGAGCCGGGTTGCCGGCTGCATCGCCGCACTGTGGCCGCTGAGCCCGTTCGTGCGGAAGTCGGAGACGACGTCCGCCACGCCGGTCACCTCGGCCAGGCCCTCCGGCAGCGTGCGCGTGGTGGCCGGAACGTGCAGCCCGGGCCGGAACGCGGCCCAGACGCGCTCGTCGAAGTCGAACTCCCGATACCACTGCTCGAGGTCGAGGTAGAGGTGGGAGATGTGCATCGTCGTCCCGTTGCGGAAGTAGCCGTCGGGCCACTGGTCGGTGAGCCCCGGCAGCGTCTCGAGGTTCGCGATCGCATCGGGCCCGAGCGCACTCTGCTGCGTCGAGGTGAAGCCGAGGAAGAGCTGCGCGTTGTCCGGGATGCGTCGCGCGCCCGGAACCCCGGCCTTCAGCGCCATCAGCTTGGGGAGGCTCCGCTTTCCGTCGACGCCGCCGCCGACGAAGCCCTTGCGAACGCTCGTGATCTCGAAGAGCCCTTCGAGGCGGTTGAAGATCGCGTGCGTGCCCTGCGCGATGTGCGCGAGGTTGTCGCTCCGGAGATGTACGACGACGTCGTTCTGCTCGAGGATCGCGTAGGTGGGGTCACTCGGGAACAGGATTGCGTCGAGTAGCGCCGGCGCGTTCGCGCGAAGGTCGTGCGGGCCAAGGCTCGCCCACGGCTTCGGGACGTAGCGGCGGAAGTACGGCAGGCCCCACGCGACGGCGAGGCCGAGCCCGGCAGGGGTCGGTGCGAAGCTCCTGTCGAGCGTCCGCAACGCCTGCTCGAGCCGGCGCTGCGCGTCGAGCAGGGCCGCCTTTTTCCTCCCGACGCGTAGCTTCGCGGTCACGAGCTGGTGGTGGAGCGGCGGGACGACAACCTCGACGCCGTTGTCCGTGGTCACCGGCACGTCGAGCAGGAGGTGCTGCTCCGACGGCAGGACGGCCGTCGCTGCGTCGGCGCGCGCCGGCGCAGCGATCCCGTCGACGAGCTCGTACAGGCCACCGGCTGCGAGGACTGCAGCGGCGCTCCTGGCCAGGAAGTCCCTGCGCGTCACATCCCCGGGCACGCTGGAATGGTAGACGGTGAGGGTCGGCCGCCTCGCCGGCCCTCACCTCACGCTAGGCGTTTCGGTGACTCCCGGTCGATCCGGCTGTCGGCCGACCCTGCAGCGGCTGAGAAGTCGGGTCTATCCGGCGAGCTGGTTGAGCTCGCGGACCGCCTTCGGCAGGTCGGGCTCCACGTACTGGATCCCCAGGTCGCCCGCGAGCACAGGGCAGGCGGCGGCACCGCCGACGACGACCCGGAAGTCGGGCGGCAGCTCGACCTCGGCGAAGGCGCGGCGAAGCTCGTCGGCGTGCTCCTCCATCCCGACGCTGATCGCGACGAGGCGGGCCGAGAGCCGGCTCGCGAGCGCGACCGCGTCGGACCACGGCGTGTCCGGCCCGAGATAGGCGATCTCCCAGCCGTCGGCGCGCAGCAGGATGCCGAACATCAGCAGGCCCAGGTCGTGGAGCTCGCCGGGGCCGCACAGGAGGACGGCGACACCGTTCACGCCTCCGTGCGTGTCGGTGAGGAGCCGCAGCATCCTTCCGCGGAGCTCCTGGGTCACGAGGTGCTCGTCGGCGACGGTCAGGTCTCCGGCGGCCCACCCGTCCCCGACCCACCGGAGCAGCGGCAGCGCCACCTCGATGAGGGCCTCTTCCACTTGGTGGAGCGCGAACGCCTGGTCGAGCAGGCGCGCGATTGCCGCGTGATCGCCCGCTGCGGCTGCGGCCTTGAGACCCTCGAGCAGCTCACCGGGGCACATGGGCGGCGGTGACGCTCCGTTACCGAGCAGCGCGGCAGCCCGGCTGATCCGGTAGCCGTCGGCGAGCCGCGCGACCAGCCACTCGACGCGCGCGACGTCCAGCTCGCTGTAGCGGCGCTGTCCGCCCTCGGTGCGGCTGGGCTTGAGCACGCCGTAGCGCTGCTCCCATTTCCGCAGTGTGTCGGGCGCAACACCTGTGCGCCGCGAGAGTGCCGCAATATTCACTTGTTAGACCCCAACCTGTTGCCAGTGATTCCGAGCTTAGACGTCAAACGGACAGATTCGATAAATCTAGCGAGCCGTCCGTATGAATCGGGAAGGAAAGGGGCGGCCAGGGGCGTAAGGCAAGCTGTGCCGGTACGCGCTCCGCACATCCATCGCTCGCTCCGCGGATTCTGCCTCGGCGCCTTCCGGTTCCTCCACGACGAGGTCGCGCGGGGGGCCGAGCTGCCGTTCTCCTTCGAGGGGCACCCTTCGCTCGGGCGACCTCCATTGTACGAATACCGCCCTCTCGTCCGCGGCTATGTCGAGGGGCGTGCGGACCGGCTGGCCGCCCGCGAGGACGCGCGCCTCGCGCTCGAGGATCTGCGCCGCGAGCCCTCCGCCGCGATCTTCGCCCGCGCGCACGCGGGGCCCGCACCGACCGAGGACGCCGCGCTCTTCCACAGCGTGCTGCTGCCGCTTCTCGTCTCGACCGCCGAGGGCTGCGGCGGCTTCGACTGGGAGGACACCGCCTTCGAGCGTGGATATGCGGAGCTCGAGGCCTCACTCTTCCGCGGCGAGCACGCCTACGCCGCGGTCGCTCCGCTCGTCGGGCTCTCGCTCGGCACCGCGGTCGACCTCGGCAACGGGATCCGCGTTCGCGCGGCGGCGTCCGGGGAGCTCGCGTCGTACTGGCCCGAGGCGGGTGGCCTCCTGCCCCAGCACTTCGGCCGCGAGCCCGACCGCGTGTGCGTGCTCGAGCTCGAGCGGGCGCTGCCGCCCGGGAGCGGCGAGGCCCCCGACGCACCGGGCGAGCTGGCCGACGCGGTGACGGCGCTTCGGCTCGCGACCGCCGGCGCGATCGCGGCCGGCCCGGTGCTGTTCGAGCGGCTCGATTGGCGCCCGTATGGGATCCGCCCGGTGCTGCCGATCGCCGCCACGATCCCGGCGGGCGAGGCGACCCGGCTCGACCAGTTCCGCGGCAGGCTCGCGCGCGACCTGCTCGAACGGCTGCCCGCCGCCGACGACGATCCCGACCTCGGTGAGGCACTCGACCGGTGGGAGCTTTCCGTCTTTCAGGAGGGCGCCGCGGGAGCCGAGCAGCTGCGGGAAGCGCTCACCGCCCTGCTCGGGGGCTCCGACGGCGTCTTCGCCGCCTCGCTGCGCGCCGCGACCCTGCTCGGCGAGTCGGGTCGTGAGCGCGCGGAGTTGCACGCCGCGCTCCAGGGAGACGAACCGCCGCCCGAGCTCGTCCGTCGCGCGCTCGTCGAGGCGCTGATGCACGGCGACCGGGCCGGGCTCGTGACGACCCTCGACGAGGCGCTGCTCGGGATGCGACCGCGGCCGACCGGGTACTTCGCTCTGCGCGCGGCCGCCGTCTGACTCGTCACGAATCCGGCACAGTGCCGCTGCAGTTCCGCCGCTAGCCTCGGTGCATGGACGAAGCGCGCGCAGTCCTGGCCAGGCTGGAGCGGGTCGAGGCGCTCGGGCGGGAGGCTGCGCCCGCTGCCGTGGTGTTGGCCGAGCTGCGGCTGCTCGTGACGGAGGCCGAGGCGTGGGTGCGGGCCGACCGCGCGGGCGCGGACGCCGAGGACGCGGTGGCGCGCTGCTCCGCTGCGCTGGAAGGGAGGTTGATAACTACGAGAGCGTAAGTTACGATATCGTAATGATTGTGCAATCGCTCCGCCGCGCGACCCACCTCGTCTCGGAGACCCTCGCGACCGAGCTCGCGGCGCTCGAGCTGACGCAGGGGGAGACACACGTGCTGGCCGACCTCGCCGGCATGTCGGGGGCGGCGACGCCCGGCGAGCTCCACCGCGCCTTCGGGCACCGGCACTCGACGGTCACGGGGATTCTCGACCGGCTCGAGCGCAAGGGGCTGATCGAGCGGCCCGCGGATCCGGGCGACCGGCGCTCTCGCCCCGTCCGCCTGACCGCGGCTGGGCGCACGGCCGCGGCCCGGGTCACCGGGGCGATCGCGCGGCTCGACTCCGCGGTCGCAGCCAGGACGCGCCCCGCCGACGTCGCAGGTTTCCGGGCCGTGCTCGCCGCGCTCGAGGAGGAGGTCTCGTGACGGACGACGAGTTCCTCGCGCGCGTCGAGAGCGCCGCCGCGGGCGCACCGCCGCCAGGGTTCCGGTTCGGGCACCCGGAGCACCTGCGCCTCGCCTGGCTGCAGCACGACCGTCTGGGGCCGGAGGCCGGGGGCGAGGCGACCGCTGCGACGCTGAGGCAGCTCGACGCCGTGCACGGCGGCGGCAAGTACCACGAGACCGTCACGCGCTTCTGGCTCGGGCTCGTCTGGCATGCGCGCCGGCGCTTCGGGGGCGGGAGCTTCGAGTCCGTGCTCGCCGAGCATCCGCAGCTTCTCGACACTGCGACGCTCTCTCACCACTACTCGCCGCAGCTCCTCGCATCCGCCGAGGCGCGCCGGAGGGCCGTGGCGCCCGACCTCGAGCCCGTGCCCTGGGACGTCCACGCCGTATAGTCCGAAGCCGTGGGGATCGCGCACTGGGACGAGGTCGCGAAGCGCCCCCGGGCGCTCGGCCATCTGCAGGGAACCTGGACCTTCCTCGGCGAGGCGGCCGGCTGCGTCGGCGTGGGTGTGCGGCGGATCGAGGTGCCCGCCGGAGGCTGGTCCACTCCGGCTCACGAGCACGGCCGCGAGGAGGAGATCTTCTTCGTCCTGGCCGGGCGCGGCCTCTCCTGGCAGGACGAGGAGGCTTTCGAGATCGGGGCCGGCGACTGCATCGTCTATCGCGCTGCCGAGGTCGCCCACACGCTGCACGCGCTCGAGGACCTCGACGTGCTGGCGTTCGGGCTCCGCGCCGAGGACGAGGCGACGGGCTTCCCGCGCACGGGGCTCACGCGTGTCGGATACCGCATGGTCGAGAGCACGCCCGGCTTCTACGACGGCTTCCCGGCGCAGTTCCACGCCGAGGCCGCGGCGGGGCCGCCGCCGCTCCCCGAGCCGGGCGCGCGCCCGGCCACCATCGTCAACCTGGCCGACACCGAGGCGAGCACCGAGACTCGCGGCGGTTTCGCGGCCAGCTGGCACGATCTCGGCCGCGCCGCCGGCTCGGTCACGACGGGCCTCAAGCACGTGCGCGTTCCGCCCGGCAAGCTCGCCCGCCCTCAGCACTGCCACTCCGCCGAGGAGGAGATCTTCGTGATCCTCGAGGGCGACGGCATCCTCTGGCTGGGAGACGAGGAGATCCCCGTGCAGCCGGGCCACGTGGTCTCGCGCCCGCCCGGCACCCGCGTCGCCCACGCGTTCCGCGGCGGCAAGGCCGGTCTCGCCTACCTCGCCTACGGCACCCGCGAGCCCAACGACATCGTCTGGTACCCACACTCGAGGAAGATCTTCTGGCGTGGGGTGGGCGTGATCGCCCGCGTGGAGCCGCTCGACTACTGGGACGGCGAAGACTGAGCCACGGAGGACTCCGCTACAGTGAGCCGAAGAATGCAGCCCTATGGGGCTCACACGCCTGTTACCGCGCCCGAATTCCGCCGCGCGCGCCAAGACCGCTAAAGGAGTCAGCTTGCCGAGGGTGATCGCGTTCGCCAACCAGAAGGGGGGCGTCGCGAAGACGACGACCACGCTCAACCTGGGCGTCGCCTTCAAGGAGAAGGGTCTGCGCGTGCTGCTGGTCGATCTCGACCCGCAGGGCAATCTGACCATGAGCCAGGGGATGAACCCCGATCTGATCGAGCGCTCGATGTTCGACGTGCTCGTCCACAGGCTCCCGATCGAGGAGATCATCCACGAGGCCGAGGTGGACGTCGCCGTCTCGTCGATCGACCTCGCGGGCGCGGAGCTCGCGCTCTCCTCCATGATCGGTCGCGAGCGCGCGCTCGAGAAGGCGCTCGTCTCGGTCAAGGAAAGCTACGACTACATCCTGATCGACACGCCTCCGTCGCTCGGCCTGCTCACGATCAACGCGTTCGTCGCCTCCGACGGCGTGATCGTGCCCGTCCAGTGCGAATACCTCTCGCTGCGCGGCCTCGTGCAGCTCGAGAACACGCTGACCATGATCCGCGAAAACCTGAACCCGGGCGTCGAGATCCAGGGGATCCTGCCGACGATGTTCGACAAGCGGCTCCTGCACTCGAAGGAGGCGGTCGACATTCTCCAGGAGAACTTCGGCGATCTCGTCTTCAAGACCCGGATCCGCAAGACGATCCGCTACGCGGAGGCGCCCGTGAAGGGCCAGTCCGTCATGGCGTACGACCCGACGGGCGACGCGGCAGAGCTGTACCGCGACCTCGCGAAGGAGGTGCTCAATGGCACGCAAGCGCGCGAGCATGCGTGAGGGCCCGCTGGCCGAGCTCTTCAAGGCGACCGAGGCGGCTCAGCGCCAGGCCGAGGAGGCCGCGCGGCAGGGCGGCCAGCCCGAAGAGCCGCAGGAGGCGACCGTCGAGCACGTCCCGACCTGGGAGGACACCTCCCACGGCGAGACGCCCGCGGTAACGCCTCCGCCGGCGCCGGAGCCGCCTGTGGCGCCCCAGCCTCCGCCTGTCCAGCCAGAGATCCCGGTCTCGCAGCCCGTTCCCCCGCCGCCACCGGCCCCGGCCGTCCCGGAGCCGCGGTACGTGCCCGAGCTCGAGCCCTCACGCGAGGCCGAGCACGCGCCCGTGAGCCGCTACATCGAGCCCATGCCCGAGCCCGCGCCCCGGCTCCACCGCGTGCCGCGCGGCGACTCGTCCGCCTACCTCGCGGTGATCCGCGTCGTCGGCGTCGGCGGCGCCGGACTCAACGCGATCGACCGGATGATGGACGCGGGGATCGGCCAGGTCGAGTTCGTCGCGATCAACACCGATCTCCAGCAGCTCCAGACCTCCGACGCGCCGGTAAAGATCCACATCGGCCGCGAGCTGACCCAGGGCCTCGGCTCCGGCGCCGACCCCGAAGTGGGGCGCAAGGCGGCCGAGGAGGGCTACGACCAGATCAAGCACGCCCTTCGCGGCTCCGACATGGTCTTCGTGACAGCGGGCGAGGGCGGCGGCACCGGCTCCGGCGGCGCGCCGGTCGTCGCGCGGATCTCCAGGGAGCTGGGCGCGCTCACCGTCGGCATCGTCACGACGCCGTTCAAGTTCGAGGGCACGCGGCGTGCCCGCCAGGCCGAGGAGGGAGTCGGCGGCCTGCGCGAGGCGTGCGACGCGACGATCGTGATCCCGAACAACCGCCTCCTCGACGTGCTCGACAAGTCGACGCCGATGCTCGAGGCGTTCCGGATCGCCGACGACGTGCTGCGCCAGGGTGTCCAGGGCATCTGCGACCTGATCACGATGCCCGGCCTGATCAACCTCGACTTCGCCGACGTCCGCACGGTGATGAAGGACTCCGGCTCGGCGCTGATGGGGATCGGCTTCTCGTCGTCGACGGGCGACGCGCGCGCGCGCGAGGCAGCCGAGCGGGCGCTCCGCTCGCCGCTGATCGACGAGGAGATCACGGGAGCCCGCGGGATCCTGCTCTCGATCGCCGGCGGCGACGATCTCTCGCTGCTCGAGGTGAACGAGGCCGCCGAGGCGGTGCGCGCCGCGGCGAGCGAGGACACGAACATCATCTTCGGCGCCACGCTCGACGAGCGGCTGACCGGACAGATCTGGGTCACCGTGGTCGCGACGGGCCTGGGCGGCGGCCGACGCCGGCGCTCCCTCGTGGGCGGCGGCGGCGAGGATCTCGACACGCCGAGCTTCCTCAAAGACCTGCTCTAACGAGCCATTCCCGGGGTCAGGCACCCGGACCTGGCTCGCGCGTCGAAACCCACTCCGCAGGCCGAAACCCGCGCAGCCTTGTGCTCATGAGCACAAGGAATGGGGACAGGCACTCGGCCGTGTCCGGGGCTGACAGGATCAAGGCGATGGACGCCGAGCGATTCGCCCGCGAACTGCCCGAGTTCTTCGCGACGACTTCGCGCGCTTCGAGCAGCCCGCGACCGCGGTTCGCTGAGATCCTCGACCGGCTGGACGGGCTCGCGGGCGCGAACAACCTCGCCCTCCTCAACCTCGCGGCCTCGCTTCTCGGCCCGGGCGAGTGCTACGTCGAGATCGGCAGCTTCAAGGGCGCGAGCGAGCCGTCTCTCGTACCCGGAGCGCTCGTGATCGTCGACGACTCGGACTGGCCCGGCGTCGCCAGCGCGCTCGCCGAGTACTTCCCTTCCCCAGCCGCGCGCGCGGCGCCTCGTCACGATCGAGGGCGACCGCCGCGGGCAGCCGTGGTGGTGGGAGGGGATGGTCGCTCTCGTCCGGGATTGTCAAGGACAGTCGGGCTTCTTGCCGGCAAGCGTGGTGAGAGCCCGCTGCGCGTCGACGTCGAAGCCGAGCGTGAACGTCCCGGCGCGCGGCGCCACGAGCGTCATCATCCCGTCACCGCTTTTCGAGACGCAGCCGGGCGATGCCTTCCAGTACGGGGCGTAGCGGATCGCCACGCGGTAGGCGCCCGGCCGCTCGAGCCGCAGCACCACATGCGACTGCGTGAGCCGGAGCACCTGCGCCGTCCCGGGCCCGGTTACGATCGGCCTCGCACCCTCGAGCTCGAACACCGTCAGCTCCGAGGTCGCGAACACGGGTCGCAGCGGCGCGTGCCCGCCCCGGACGACCGCGTCCTCGCCGCGCGCGGAGTAGTCCACCGGCGCGCTCGTGAGCACGACGTAGCGGACGCCAAGGGAGCGCAGCCAGCGCGTGTACGCCCGGGGGCCGAGCTCGCTGTAAAGGAGCTGGTTCTCGGGAAAGTCGTCCTGGCGGAACCAGCCCCGCGCCAGCGGGATCCCCGCCTTCGGCAGGTAGACGGCACCCCAGTGGCCGGTGGTGTCCACCACCTCGACGCGGAACGACGGAGTGAGGTTCTGCTGGAGGAAGCGTACCGCGGGCGCCCAGTAGGCAGCGGCCGAGGCGGGGTCGGCGCTCCCTTTCGCGTAACTTGCCGCAAGCGGGGTCACGTTCCACGCGATCGCGAGGGCGAGGCTGATTGCGGCGACGAAACGCGGACGCCACTCGCGCAGCGAGAGCGCGAGCACCGCGACCGGGATCGCGGCGAACCGCAGGCGCGCGATGTTCTCGCCGACGGCCGAGGGCACGAGATAGGCGGCCACGCAGGCGGCGAGGTAGACGACGAAGATCGCCCGCAGGATCCGCGCGCGCTCCACGCGCCAGGTCACGCCCGCGCCGATCAGGCAGAACGTGAGCGCCGCCGCCAGCTCCGCGAACGAGAAGGGATAGCGCCCGCCGCCGGGGAAGAGCCGCCAGAGCACGACCTCGATCGCCCCGATCGCCACGACCGCCAGGCCCGGACGCAGCAGGCGGCCCGGCTCGACGCGCCGGCCGAGCGCGATCCCGCCGAGCAGCAGCGCGAGCAGGAGGAATGCGAGCGGGCTTGCCGCGAGCGTGAGCGCGCACAGGAGCGCGAAGTGCCAGAGCCGGCGAGCCTGCAGCGCCCACAGGGCGAGCAGCGCGAGCGCGATCCCGAGCGCGAAGGGGAACGCGGCCGAGAGCACGACTCCCGCCCACACGACCGCGAAAGTGCGGCTCGACCAGCGTGCCGTCGGCCCCCACTCGCGCCCGAGCACGACTGCGAAGGCGAGCGCCGCGGTCGCGATCGTCGCCACCGCGAGCAGCCGGATCCCGAGGAGGCCGGCGAGCGGGTAGTAGATGAGGCTGTACGTGACGAAGCTGTAGCGCCCCGCGTACCAGAAGTTGTTCCAGAGCGAGAAGCCGTGCTGGAGGAACACCGCGCGCTGGTAGGCGTGGGCTGCGAAGTCGGAGCCGGGCGGGCCGTACCAGGCGAGGAGCGCTGCGACCGAAGCGGCCGCGAACGCCGAGACAACGGCCTCCCGGGCGAGAGCACCGGCGCGGTACATCGCCCCTAGCCTAGAGCCTTGGGCGGCCTCCGCGTCGGTCCTAGACGAGCGGGATGACGACCGTGGCCGTGATCCCGGCCGCAAGCGCGGCCGCGGCGAGCCCGCCGGCCGAGGCGATCGCGATGCGGCGCGTGGCGGGCGTCGGGAACCGGGCGAGCAGGAGCGCGCCCGTGAGCCCGAACACGAGCCCGGCCGCGGTCTCGACGGCGTGGAGCGCGATCCCCGCGCCGAGCGCCTCCGTCAGCCCGACCCCGTGGGCCTGGAGCGCCATCGCGACGGCGCCGCTCGTGACGCCGACGTTCCCCGGCGTGAGCGGCATCGTCCCGGCGAGGTCGAGCACCGGCACGATCAGCAGCGCTGCGAGCACCGGGGAATGGACGCCGAGCGCGGCGGCGATCGCACCGGCGGCGGCGAGGCGGGACAGCGTCGCGAGCGCGATCCAGCCGAGGATCCGGGCGCCGCGCAGGGGCTCGCGGCCGAAGGCGCGGAACGCGTCGAGCAGGTGGGCGACGTGCGAGTGGGGGGTGCGGCGGCGCGTCACGTACGCGAGCACCACGGCGAGGGCGCCGAAGCCGGCGAGTGCGGCCACCGGCCAGAGCGGGAGGGCGCCGAGCGAGAAGCCGACGATGAGCATGGCGGCGAGGACGAGCGCCCGCGCGGCGCCGATCGCCGCGAACGCGCCGCCCGTGCGCAGGACGCGGTCGTCGCCCGGGAGCGTTCGCGAGAAGAGGCCCACGCGGATCACGTCGCCGAGCCGCGCCGGCGCGAAGGAGTTGACGAGCGAGCCGACCCCGTACCGCGCGCCGGCGTCGAGCGGGCCGGAGCGGCCGCCGACCGCCGCGAGCGCGGAGCGCCACGCGAGCGCCGAGCCGGCGAGTGAGCCGACGAAGCCGAGCGCCGCGAGCCAGAGCCAGATCGGCTGCGCCGCCTCGAGCTGGTGGAGCGCGGCCGTCACGTCCGAGCCGAGCAGCCCGGGGAGCGTGGCAACGACTATGAGCGCTGCGGTGAGCGCTCCGGCAACGACGATCGTCCGTCGGCCGACGAGTGCAAGCAGATCGCGGGGCGATGCGTTCACGTACTCATTCCGACTCCGCACCCAAGCGCTTGTTAGCCCCGCCACACTTTCCTTACTCGGCGTTTAGGCTCCTCGACATGAGAGGTGCGATCGCCGCGGGCCATCCGCTGACCGCGGAGGTGGGAGCGCAGGTCCTTGCCGAGGGCGGCAACGCGGTCGACGCGTGCATCGCCGCGGGGTTCGCCTCGTGGGTCGCCGAGAGCCCGCTCACCGGCGGCGGCGGCGGCGGCTTCATGCTGATCCACCGCGGGCGTGACCGCTCGACGCGAGTGCTCGACTTCTTCACCGCGATGCCCGGGCTCGGCCTCCCCGGCAGGCCGGAGGCGGAGATGGACGAGGTGGACATCGACTTCTCGGGCGGGTCGCACCAGGTGTTCAAGATCGGTCCGGCCTCGGTGGCCGTCCCCGGGACGACGCTCGGGCTCGAGACCGCACATCGTGCCTTCGGGACGCTGCCGTGGGCGGAGCTCGTCTCGCCCGCCGCCGAGCTGGCGCGTCGCGGTTTCGAGCTGACCCGGCCGCAGGCCTACCTACACGCGATCCTCGACCTGATCCTCCGTCACTCGGACGAGGGGCGGAGGATCTACGGCAACGCGGGCGAGCGGCTCGTCGCCGGGGACACGCTGCGCCTGCCCGACCTCGCCGGAGCGCTCGACCTGATCGCCGAGCAGGGCGCGGCGGCCGTGTACGGCGGCGAGCTGGGGCGCGCGCTCGTGCAGGTCGTGCGCGAAGGCGGCGGCACGCTCACCGAGGACGACCTTGCCGCGTATCGCGTGATCCGCCGGCGCCCGGTTCGCTCCCCGTACGCGGGCCGCGAGTTCCTCTCGAACCCGCCGCCCTCGGGGGGTGGAGTCCTGATCGCCTACGGGCTCGAGGTGCTCGACCGGCAACCCGGCGGCCCGCCCGGCTCGGCCGAGGCGCTCGCCGGCCTCGCGACGGCGATGGCCGAGCAGCACCGTGCGCGCCTGGAGCCCGGCTTCGAGACGGGGCTCTACCGCGGCGGCCTGCTGCGGCGGCTTGAGCGGCGCGCGGTCACAGCAGGGACGACGCACATCTCGGTGGTCGACGCGTCGGGAAACGCTGCCGCGATGACGGTCTCCACGGGCTCCGGCTCGGGTGTCTTCGCTCCGGGCACGGGGCTCGCGCTGAACAACATGCTCGGCGAGTTCAACGCTGCCGGGCCGGTGCCGACCGGTGAACGGCTCTCGAGCTCGATGTCGCCCTCGCTCGTGACCGAGGACGGGCGGACGCGGCTCGTGGTCGGCAGCGCGGGCTCGCTGCGGCTGCGCGGCGCCGTGATGCAGGTGGTGGTCAACGTGATCGGCCACGGTCTCGGCGTCGAGGAGGCGATCGAGCAGCCGCGCGTCCACCTCGAGGGCGGCGAGCTCCACTGTGAGGGCGGTCACGACCCTGCCGAGCTCGACCGGCTCGAGGCGATGGGCTTGGAACTCGTCCGCTGGCGGCGGCGCAACCTCTACTTCGGCGGCGCGGCGGCGGTCGAGGTGCAGCCCGACGGGAGCCTGCACGCGGCCGGCGATGCAAGGCGCGGCGGCGCGGGAATCGTGGTCGAATGATGCGTCCGCATCCATTCGCTGCTCGCGCGTCAGGCGGCGGCGGAGCCGGGCTTCGCCCGGCGGGAGCCGACGCGGGCGCGGGGCGCGCGTGATCGTGGTGCGGCAGGCGGAGCCGGGCGACGCAGAGGCGCTCGTCCAGCTCGGGCGAGCCGTCGGCTCCGAGCCCGAGGGCTGGCTGATCTCCGTCGACGGGTGGCGCGGCGCGGCCGAGGAACGACGCTACCTGCGCGCGATCCGCCGGTATCCGCACGCGGCCGTCTTCGTCGCCGAGGACGAGGAGGAGGAGGGAGAGCTCGTCGGCCGGATCTCGCTCGCGCGCGACCAGCATCCCGCGAGCTACCACGTCGCCGACCTCGGGTTGATGGTCTCGGCCTCGTACCGGCGGCAGGGGATCGGCCGGGCGCTGCTCGAGGCGGCGGTCGGCTGGGCGCGTGACGCGGGCGTGACCAAGCTCGAGCTGCACGTCTTCCCTTGGAACGAGCCCGGGATCAAGCTGTACGAGCAGTTCGGCTTCGAGCGCGAGGGCTTCCGCAAGGCGCACTACCGGCGCGGGGACGGCCAGTTCGCCGACGCGATCCTGATGGCCTACCGCATCGAGTAGCGACCGCCTGTGTAGGTTTGCACCGGTGCTTCTGCGGCGCGCCGCCCGGTGGACAACTCAATGGAGGTGGTTCGTGGCAGCAGTCGCATATTTCCTCAAGCTTGACGGGATCCAGGGCGATTCGAAGGACGCCAAGCATCCCGGCGAGATCGAGCTCGAGTCCTTCAGCCTGGGCGAGGCCGATGTCGTCTCCGGCGGGGGAGGCGGCGGCGGTGGCGCCGGGAAGGTGCAGATCGAGGATCTCCACGTGGTGATGGCCGAGAGCAAGGCGTCGCCGCTCCTGTTCCTTGCCTGCGCCTCCGGTCAGCACCTCAAGCAGGCCGTGCTGACCGGGCGCAAGGCCGGCAGAGCGCCGGCGGAGTTCCTCGTGATCAAGCTGACCGACGTCCTGGTGTCGTCGTATCACACGGGCGGCGGCACGGCCGCGGCCCCCGCAGATCAGGTCTCGCTCAACTTCGCGAAGATCGAGCTCTCGTTCACGGCGCAGAAGCCGGACGGGTCGCAGGACGTCCCGGTCAAGGCGGGCTGGGACTTGAAGAAGAACGCGAAGATCTAGCCGGTGCGAGCGCTCCTCGTCGCGTCCGCCCTCGTCGCGCTGGCCCTTCCCGGCCCGGCTCGCGCAGCGCCCTCAGTCTCGGCCTACCGTGGGCTCGGCACGTGGGTCTCGATCTTCGGGACGGAGGCGTATACGAGCCCGGACTCGGTCGCCGCGGCGATCGCGGCGCGCGGGGTCAAGACCGTCTACATGCAGACCGGCAACTACTCGCAGGCGGACGATGTCGTGAGCCCGTTCCAGCTCGGGATCTTCGTCGACGCGCTCCACACGAGGGGAGTGCGCGTCGTCGCCTGGTACCTGCCCGGCTTCCGCACGCCGGCCGTCGACCTGCGGCGCGCGCTCGCCGCGATCCGGTTCGAGACGCCGGGTGGCGGCAGGTTCGACGGCTTCGCGCTGGACATCGAGTCGTCGGCGGTGAAGCGGCCCGCTCTGCGCACGAAGCGTGTGATCGCGCTCTCGCGGCAGCTGCGCGCCGCGGTCGGGCGCGGCTACGCGCTCGGGGCGATCATCCCGGCCCCGCGCGGGATGGAGCAGGCGCCGAAGTACTGGCCCGACTTCCCGTACGCGTCGCTTGCGGGCATCTACGACGTCTTCCTGCCGATGGTCTACTGGACGTTCAGCGTCAAGGGCCCGGAAGGAACCTACGGCTACCTCGCCTGGTCGCTCGCGATCCTCCGCGCCGCGACCGGAAACCCGCGACTGCCGGTCCACCTGGTCGGGGGCACGACGGACCACGCGAAGCTCAGCGAGGTTCGGGCGTTCGCGCAGGTCGCACACGACGACGGCCCGCTCGCAGGCTGGAGCCTCTTCGACTGGTTCGCGACGAAACCCGGCGCCTGGCCGATCCTCGAATCGATCTAGTCAGCCCCAGCTGCGGACGAACTGCCGCTGCTCGGCCATCTCGACCGGCAGGCCGCGGAGCCGGGCGACCGTTGCCAGTGCCTCCTCGCCGCTCAGCCCGCGGCGGACGAGGTGGCAGCCGACAACCGTGCCGGTGCGTCCGATCCCGCCGTAGCAGTGCACGTAGACCACCTCGCCGTCGGCGAGCAGCCCGTCGATCAGGTCGAGGATGCGGACCATCTCTTCCCTGCCCGGGTGAGTGCGGTCGCGGATCGGGATTCGAACGGCGCGGCTGCCGTCACCGACGAGCGGCGCGTACGCGTCGAGGCCGTACTCGCCCTCCTCGGTAAGGTCGAGGAAGACGCTCACCCCGGCCTCGCGGAAGCGCTCGAGTCGCGCTCCAGGGTGCGCGCCCGCGAGGAGCCGGTCCGGCTCCACCCAGTACCAGCCGGGGACCGGCCCTGTCACCGGGATCGCGCTGTGTACGTCAGCAGGGCCCGTCCGTCGGCCCGCGAGAGGATCAGCTTCGCGCCGCCGACCCGGTAGGTATGGGCCGCGCCGAGCGCCTTCAGGAACGCGGCCTCCTGGGCGGCGATCTTCTGCGGGCAGCCCATCAGGGTCGAGACGAGTTTGGAGATCTCGATCGCGTCGCCGGAGACCGTGAACCTGCCGCCGTAGTGGTTGCACCCGGCCGATCCGGACAGATCCCCGGCCGGCGTGAACACGGAGGTGAGCGTGGTCCCGTGCACGGGCGCCTTGCCCCGGAGCGACGTGAGCACCCAGGTCTTACCGGTGAGCCCGTCGGGCTGTGCCGAGGCGGCGCCCGCGCCGGCGACGACGGCGACCACCGTCACGGCGACCAGCATCCAGGCCGTGCGCATGCCTCTCAGGGTAGCCGGGCGCCTCGAACCGCATAGGATGGAGCCGTCAGCGAGCTCGAGGGAGGACCTCATGGCCGTAGTCAACTGCCCGTGCGGCAAGGTCGTCGAAGGCGAGTCCGACGACCAGCTGGTGGCGAACGTGGAGGAGCACATCGAGGCCGACCATCCGGACCTGGTCGGGAAGTACTCGCGGGAGCAGATCCTGGGGATGGCTCAGGCGAGCTGAGATTGTCCTGGTAGAATCCCAGGTTCAGTCGCCCTGCCGAGTGATCGGCGTGCTTTGGAGCGGTTCCAGCGCTCTCGACGCGAATCCACTTGCCGGCGAGGCCAATCCGAACACGGGAGGCCGCCATGGCCGAACCGCAACTCTCAGGCTCCAACGGCACCGTGAGCGCTGCCGCCGCGCAGGTATCGCTCGAACAGAGAAGGCAGCAGCTCGTCGAGACGCTGCGCAAGAAGGTCGAGCAAGGCTACCTCGTCGAGTCGCAGGCGGACACCGAGGCAATCCTGATCTCCAAGGGCCGTCGCCGGCGGTTCGGCCTCGGCGAGGCCCGACCCGACACACGCCAGCTCATCTCAATCGATGGGCAGGGCTGCGCGAGCACGCGCAGCCTGTAGGGATGACACACGGGACGATCAAGTCGTTCGACCAGGCCGGTGGCCACGGTTACGTCCTCAGCGACGACGGCGAGACGCTCTGGGTCCATCGGGGCAGCATCACCGGCGAGGGTCTTCAGCTCGTTCCGGGAGAGGCGGTCGTCTTCGCTCGGCAGATGGGCGGGATGGGGCTCCAGGCGATCGACGTCGCACGGGCCGAGACCGACACGGTCGGTCTCGATGAGCGCCGAGACGCGCTCGCCGGGCTGATCGCGAGCAAGCTGCGACAGGGCTACTGGGTCGAGTCGCAGTCCGACACGGAGGCCAGGCTGATCGCGCGGAACCGGAAGAGCTGGTTCGGCCTCGGTACGCGGCTTCCCGAGAAGCGCGAGCTCGCGACGGTCGACGACGAGGGTCGAACGAGCATCGAGAGGCTGCCTGCCCGCCGCTACTAGCCGACGAAGGGAGCAACGATGAAAGGTTCGGAGAAGCCGAAGAAACTGGCGAAGAAAGCCCCGCAGATGACGCTCAAGCAGCGCCGGAGCGAAAAACGGGCTCAGCCGAAGAAGTACGGGGCGCTCTAGCCAGCGCCGCGTCGAACGCGGCGAGGACGTCGTCCTGCGTCCGTTCCTGCGCGTCGTTCCAGACCGGGATGAAGACGAGTGGAGCGGCGCGGGTCGCGTCCGGGTCGATCGCCTCGCAGAGCCGCTGCATCGCCGAGTGGTAGGTGTAGGCGTCGGTGTGGAGCGAGTGCGACGCATGCGCGAGGGCGCCGAGCACGCAGAACCGTGCGGCCTCGGCGGGATCGGAGGTCGGCTCGCCCTCGAGATCCTGGAGCGTCGCCCCCTGCGTCCAGCCGAACGCGAGGCGCTCGCGCGCCGCGGCCAGGAGCGCGTCGACCTGGTCCTCGCGGATCTCCGGAGTCTCGCTCACCGTGGGCTCACAATAGCTCAGGGCCCGATTTTCGAGCCCGGCACGGCGGGCCCGCGGATCTCGAGCTCGCGGGTCAGCCAGTCGAGCTGGTCGCGGAAGGCCTGGGCGTCCAGCGAGTGGCCGGCGCGGTACCAGCGAACGCGTTTGGGCTCGCTCCCTGCTGCGGCAAGCGCGGCGAGTTGGGCGTGGGGGACGACCGTGTCGTCGAGCCCGTCCTGGAAGAAGAGCGCCGCCGGCCGGGCACGACCGACGTAGCGCAGCGGGTCGACTTGGCCGAGCACGCGCCGCATCGGCCCCCGCAGGCCCGGGGGAGCGGCGGCCACGAACGCATCCACCTTCGGCGACCCGCCCGACATGAGGTCGAAGGCGCGGATGCGCGGCTCGACGCCGGCGAGGATTGCGCCGAGCTTCGCACCGCCGCTGTAGCCCACGAATCCGATCCTGGTCGCGTCGACCTGCGGAAGCGAGGCGAGGAGGTCGACGCCTCGACGGAGGTCGACCACGGTCTGGGCCGTGAGGTCGCGCTCGCGCTCGAGTCGCTTCACGGGATCGGCCGGCTCGGCCCCGGAAGCCCGCACGAAGGCCGAGTCGATTGCGAGCGCGATCGCGCCGCGGGCTGCCAGCCAGGCCGCCGGGACGACGAGGCGCGTCCGGTCCTCGCCCGAGCCGTGGAGGTAGAGCACGGCGGGAAACGGGCCCTTCCCCGGCGGCACGACGAGGAACGCCGAGACGCGCCCACCCCGCGGGCTCGCGTAGGACACGTCGCGGACCTTGATGGGGTAACCGTGGTTGACCGCGCCGCGGTCACGGAACGCCAGCGGCGCAGCCCGGTCGTAGCCGAACAGGGACGGGTGGGTGGCGACCGCGTTGCCGCCGCCGCAGCCCGCCGCGAGCAGCGCGACGCCGAGTGCGAGGCCCGTCCTGAGCATCCTCCGAGAGTAGACGGAGGCGACGCTAGAGCAGGATTCTCATCGCCAGGTGAGGAGAGCAGCCCACGCCGATGAGGGTGCGGCTGGCGTGGAGATCCGCGTCGGAGCCGGCGAGCTCCCAGGCCTGGCCCTTGTTGAAGCCGAGCTTCAGGAACTGCTCGTAGCGCCACTCCGAGACCCGGTCGGCCTCGAGATCGGCACGCGACGGTTGGTGAACGGTGTACGTGGACATCTGACCTGCCCTTTCAAGAGTGGATGCCTATGCACACTGAAACGAACGAAGCGAGGCCGCGGATGTCGATTTCGGTTAGCGGTTGATTGCGCCTGTGTTAAGAGCTCGCGGGCTCGAGCAGGAGCAGGGCCAGCAGCGCGGTGCGCTCGGGCATCTGCATTGTGTCCACGCGCTCGTCGGTCGCATGCGAGCCCTCGCCGATCGGGCCCAGGCCGTCCAGGGTGCCGGTGTAGAGGCTCGTGGTGTTCGCGTCCGAGCTTCCGCCGACGAGGCCGGCGTCCTCCAGGGCCATGCCCAGCTCGAAGCCGAGATGCTTCGCCTTCGCGAGGAGGGCGCGGTTCTCCGGGCCCGGCTCCATCGGTGGGCGGCCGAAGCCTCCCTTGATCTCGATCCTTGCTCCCTCGAGGACGGGCTTCAGGCCTCTGAGGGCCTCCTCGACTTCGCGCGCCGCCGCCGCCCCGGGCACGCGCACGTCGACGATCGCGTTCGCCTCCGGAGCGACCACGTTGGGGCGCAGGCCGCCGTCGATCGTGCCGACGTTGACGGTGATCCCGCGGGCCGGGTCGTTGAGGGCGAAGAGCCGCTGCACCTGGTGGGAGAGCTCGAGGATCGCGCTGATCCCCTCCTCGGGGTCGGCGCCCGCATGCGAGGGCCGGCCGTGCACGGTCACGGTGAAGTGGCCGCCGCCCTTGCGGGCGATCTTCAGCTTGCCGTCCGCGCCCTCGCCAGACTCGAGCACGAACGCACGCTCGGCGCCTCGTGCGAGCATGCGGATGAAGCGGCTCGAATCGGGGCTGCCGATCTCCTCGTCGGTGTTCACGAACACGACGGGCGTCACGGACGGCCGCAGCCCGCGCTCGCGGAGCGCGCGGAGCGCGAACACGATCTCGACCAGGCCCCCCTTCATGTCGGCCACGCCCGGGCCGTAGAGCTGCCGGCCCTTCCGGTGAAGCGGCATCTCGCCGATCGTCCCGACGGGCCACACGGTGTCCATGTGTCCGATCAGCAGCTGGCGCGCGGCGCCGCGGCGCCGCTCTCTCGGCCGCGCGTACAGGTGATCGCCCGCGTCCCGGCCGCGAACCGCGCGGACGACGTAGTCGTCGCGCTCGAGCTCCGAGGCGAGGATCTGGAACGGCTCTCGCTGGGCTCCCGGGTCGAGTGAGGGCGACTCCGCACGGGCGAGCCGCTCCAGCAGCTCGACCATCTCCCGGCGGTGGTCGTCGAGCCAGCCGAGCAGTGCCTGCGGGGTGGCGCTCGCCATCGCGCTATCGCCGGAAGTCGACCGTGTACGGGAACGCGAGGCTGTCCCGCACGACTGCGAAGCGGCCCGGCGCGAGGTAGGCGAGCAGCCCGAGCGAGTGCACGAGATCCGCGTCGTCCACCTCCGGGTCGCGCAGCGCCTCGCGGGCGGCCGACGCGGCGACGACGCGACCGACGATCAGGCTGTTCGGGCCGAACCCGTCGACGATCCGCTCGAGCGCGCACTCCAGGTAGAACGCGCAGCCCTTGACGACCCAGCCGTCGACGACCCGTGCCCTGGCCCTCGGCACCGCGGCCAGCGCCGGCTTCTCGTCACCCTCGAAACGGCCGCCCGCGGCGAAGCTCGCCTCGACGATCTGCTCCGGCCGCGGGAAGCTGACCGTGAAATACGGATCCGCCTTCAGGTTCCGGTAGGTCGCATGCTCCGGCGTGCAGACGAAGCAGTAGAAGCCCTCCCAGCCGAGCGGCATCGCCATGTGCTTGGGAGCGAAGTCCCAGCCGTCGCCCTCCTTGGTCCCGACGAGCACGAGCGGGGCGACCGAAAAGACGCGCTCCCACAGCTCCGGCCCGACCGGCAACTCGATCATGCGTTCAGGGTGCGTCCGGCCCCCCTGCACGCGCATCGGGCCTGACACCGATCTTGCCTACCGCTTACTACGCGTCCGTCGGGCTCGTAGGATCCGCTCATGGCCAGGGCGCTGATCGTCGTCGACGTCCAGAACGACTATTTCCCGGGCGGCGCTCACCCGCTCGTGGAGTCCGACGCGGCGGCGGCGAACGCGAGGCGCCTGCTCGACGCGTTCCGTGCGGGCGGGGAGCCCCTCGTCCACGTTCAGCACGTTGCCGCCGCGCCTGCCGCATCGTTCATGCGGCCCGGCACGCCGGGCGTCGAGATCCACGAGACCGTCGCCCCGCGCCCCGGTGAGACGGTGGTCCAGAAGGCTCATCCGAACAGCTTTCTCGAGACGCCGCTCGAGGACACGCTGCGCTCGGAGGGCGTCGACGAGGTGATCGTCTGCGGGATGATGACGAGCATGTGCGTGGACGCGACCGCGCGCGCCGCGGCCGACCTCGGGTTCGCGGTGACCGTCGTCCACGACGCCTGCGCCACGCTCGACCTCGAGTTCGAAGGCGAGACGATCCCGGCGCACCAGGTCCACGGCGCGTTCCTGGCGGCGCTGGGCGGCTACGGCACGGTCGCCGCGACCGACGACGTCCTCCAGGGCCTTGGCCCCTAACGGAAGCGCGCCGACTCGGGATAGGGAAAGAACTCGGCGCTCTCGCCCGCGGCGAGACGGCGCTGGCGCTCCTGCCAGAAGGCCGGGTGCAGGAGCTCCTCGTGGTGGCGCAGGAACGCCTCGCGCACCGGCCGGCTCCCGAGGAGAAAGGTGGTGATCTGCTCGGGGAAGACGTCGAGATGCGTCACCGCGACCTCCGAGCCGAAGGGATCGTCCGGCAATTGGCGGAAGACGCACTCGGTGACGTACTCGATCTCGTCGTAGTCGTAGAAGACGACGCGCCGGTGGCGGTTCATCCCGAAGTTCTTGAAGAACATGTCCCCCGGGAAGATGTTCACGTCGGCCAGCTCGCGGACGGCGTCGCCGAACTCTCGCATCGCGTGCTCGACCTGCTCGGGGCCTGCCTGCTTGAGGTAGATGTCGAGTGGCGTCATCCGGCGCTCCACGTAGCAGTGCCGGACGATCAGCCGGTCGCCGTCCCGGACGATCATCGAGGGGGCGAGGGCTTCGAGGTCCGCGAGCAGCTCCGCCGCGAAGCGATCGTACGGGAGCGCGAGATCCTCGAACTCGAGCGCGTCGACCATCCGCCCGACGCGGTCCGCCTCCTTCACGAGCGTGAACTTCCGCTTCACGACGTCGCGGCTGATGTGCGCCTTGGCCTCACCGAAGACGTCCTTGATCACCTTGAACACGTACGGGTACGACGGCAGGTAGAAGACGTGCATCACCTGGCCGCGCGCGCCGGGAGCCTCTACGAAGAGGTCGCGCGAGTGATGAAGGTGGTGGAACAGGTCGCGGAAGAACAGCGTCTTGCCCTGCCCTCCGAGGCCGAGCGAGGTGTAGATCTCCGACCGCGGCTTCGTCGGCATCAGCGACTGGAGGAACTCCACGAACCCCGACGGCACGTCCATGTCGACGAGGAAGTAGACCTGTGAGAGCGAGAAGACGACGCTGATGCTCGCTGGGTCGAGCAGGATCGCGTCGAGCGCGAGGCGGCCGTCGGCGTCGTGGAGGACAGGGATCACGAACGGCGTCTGCTCGTTCCCGTTGACGATCCGGCCGACGACGTACGCGGCCCGGTTCCGGTAGAAGGCCGAGCTCAGCACCTGGATCTGGAAGTTCGGCTCCTCCTTGGGCCAATGCCCGCCGAGGTGCGCGAGCAGGCCCTTCATCACGCGGTCGACGTCGCGGTCGAGGTCGGCGTACGGACGCGTCCAACCGAAGTCGCGGAAGACGGAGGCGAGGGTCGTGCGCAGCCCCGCCTCCTGCGGGTAGTAGCTGCGGTAGGTCGGCGGGCTCGACTCGATGTACTCCGTCGAGACCGCCGAGCGGACGAAGATGAACTCGTTCCTGGAGTAGGTGCTGTGGAGCACGCGCCGCACGACGGAGTTGAAGAAGGTCTCGGCGAGCTCCGGGCGCTTGTGGTCGACGAGCCGGCCGATGTAGTCGAGCTTGGCTTCGGCCCACGTCTCCCGGTCGATCGTCTCCGCTGCGAACTCGTCCCGCAGGCGCGACACGGACTCCTCGACGCGGTCGTCGTAGAAGCGGATCCGCTCGCGCACCGAGTCCTGGATCCCGGCCCAGTCGCCCGCGTCGAACCGGTCCTTGGCCGCGGCGCTCGTCCCGCGGAAGAGGCGGTAGTGGCGATCGAAGCCCTCGACGAGCGCCTCGGCGATGTGCCGCGCGACGGTGGCTCTTGTCGTGGGCCGGAGCCGTCTCACCGGGAGGACCCTAGACGGAGACGGCACGGTTTCGGCACGGACACGTGCGCATTTCACTGCTGAACTGGGGGCATGCGCGAGCCGCGCTCCACACCCCGACCGTCACCGACGGCACCGCCGAGCGTGAAGCAGATCTACGCGATTGCGCATGGCCTGTGCGAGCGCTACGGCGAGCGCTGGCCCGAGTCCAAGGCAGAGGCGTCCGAGCTGATCCGGGCCCTACGAGGGGAGGACGAGCCCGGATGAGCGACACCGTGAGGCGGTTCTTCGGTGCGGTCCTGAGCCGGTCGTATGATGGCCGAGCCGATGGCAGACGCCTCTTTCGTTCACCTTCACGTTCACTCCGAGTACTCGATTCTCGACGGTGCCTGCCGCATCCCGGCGTTGGCGGCGCGGGCGGCGGAGCTCGGGATGCCGGCCGTCGCGCTCACCGATCACGGCTCCCTCGCAGGCTCGGTCGAGCTCTACAAGGCGGCCCGCGAGCAGGGCGTCAAGCCGGTGCTGGGCTGTGAGGTCTACGTCGCCGACGACCGGCGCGCACAGCGGAAGGGCTACGCCCACCTCACGCTCCTCGCCGAGACGAACGAGGGCTACGCGAACCTGATCAAGCTCTCCTCGCTCGGCTACCTCGAGGGCTACTACTACAAACCGCGCGTCGACTGGGAGCTGCTCCAGAGCCACTCCTCCGGGCTGATCGCGCTTTCCGGCTGCCTGTCCGGCCGCGTCTGCAAGGCGCTCGAGGAGAGCCGCCCCGCCGACGCCGCCGCGGAGCTCGACCGCCTCGCGCAGATCTTCGGCCGCGACTCGACCTACGTCGAGCTCCAGAACGCGCACCTCGACGTGCAGCAGCGGCTCGTGCCCGAGCTGGCGGCGCTCGCCGCGAAGTCCGGGCTGCCGACCGTCGCGACCGGCGACGTGCACTACCTCCGCCACGACGACGCGCGCGCGCACGAGGCGCTCCTCTGCATCCAGTCGGGCGACTCGCTCAAGAACCCGAACCACTGGCGCTTCGACACCGACCACTTCTATTTCAAGACCCCGGAGGAGATGGCCCTCGACTTCCCGGGCCACGAGGACGCGCTCCGCCGCACGCTCGAGATCGCCGGCCGCTGCGACGTCGAGATCGAGCTCGGCCGGATCCTGCTGCCCGAGTACCCGACCCCCGACGGCCGCGACGCGTTCGAGTACCTCGTCGAGCTGTGCGAGAAGGGTCTGCACCGCCGCTACCAGACGGTCACCGCCGAGCTCGAGGAGCGGCTCAAGTTCGAGCTCAAGACGGTCAAGGAGATGGGGTTCGCCGACTACTTCCTGATCGTCTGGGACTTCATCCACTTCGCGAAGCAGAACGGGGTCAGCGTCGGGCCGGGCCGCGGCTCGGCCGCAGGTTCGCTCGCGGCGTACTGCCTCGAGATCACCGACATCGATCCGATCCATTACGGGCTCCTGTTCGAGCGCTTCCTCAACCCGGCTCGCAAGGACATGCCGGACATGGATATCGACTTCTCCGTGGCCGGGCGCGACAGGGTGATCAACTACGTGACCGAGCGCTACGGGCGCGACCGCGTCGCCCAGATCATCACCTTCGGGACGATGGCCGCCCGCGCCGCCGTCCGGGACGCAGGCCGCGTGCTCGAGATCCCCTACGGGTCGGTCGACAAGGTCGCGAAGCTGATCCCGGAAGGGCCCGGGCAGACGCTCGAGGCGTGCCTCAAGACCGGCGAGGAGCTGCGACTCGCCTATGACACCGATCCCGTCACAAAGGAGATCGTCGACCTGGCCCGCCCGCTCGAGGGTCTCGTCCGCCAGGACTCGATCCACGCGGCCGGCGTCGTGATTGGCGCGCAACCGCTCACCGACGTCGTGCCGCTCCAGCAAAAGGGTCCCGACCAGGAGATCGTGACCCAGTTCTCGATGGGCACGGTCGGGGATCTCGGCCTGCTGAAGATCGACTTCCTCGGCCTGCGCAACCTCGACGTGATCGACGAGGCAGTGGTGCTGCTCGACGGGCTCGACATCGCCACGATCCCGCTAGACGACCGCAAGACCTACGAGATGCTCCAGCGCGGCGAGTCGACGGGTGTGTTCCAGTTCGAGTCGTCGGGGATGCGCGACGCGCTGCGGCAGGTGAAGCCGACCGAATTCGCCGACCTGATCGCGCTCGTCGCCCTCTACCGGCCGGGGCCGATGTCGTACATCCCCGTCTACGCACGCCGCAAGAACGGCCAGGAGCCGGTCACCTACATCGACCCGCGCCTGAAGCCGCTCACCTCCGACTCCTACGGGATCTGCATCTACCAGGAGCAGTACATGCAGATCGCCAAGGAGATGGCCGGCTTCACCCCCGCCGAGGCGGAGACGCTCCGCAAGGCGATCGGCAAGAAGATCCACTCGCTGATGGCTTCCCTGAAGGACCAGTTCCTCGAGGGCTGCGCGCAGAACGGCGTCACCTTGTCCGTGGCCCAGCAGCTCTGGAAGGACATGGAGCAGTCGCAGGACTACTCCTTCAACAAGGCGCATGCGGCCTGCTACGCGCTGATCGCCTATCGCACCGCGTGGCTGCGCGCGAATCACCCGTGCGAGTACATGGCCGCGCTGATCTCGTCGGTGATGAACACGAAGGACAAGGTGCCGTACTACGTCAACGCGTGCGACGAGCTCGGGATCGAGGTACTGCCACCCGACGTGAACTCGTCGAACACCGACTTCGCGGTGGTCGAGGGAAAGATCCGGTTCGGGCTCACCGCCGTGAAGAACGTCGGCGATGCGGCCGCGCAGGCGATCGTGCGCGCGCGGGAGGAGGGCGGCCCCTTCACCTCGATCTGGGACTTCACCGAGCGGGCCGACCCGCAGGTCGCGAACAAGCGCGCGCTCGAGTCGCTCGTCAAGTGCGGCGCGCTCGACTCGACCGGCGGCACGCGCAAGGGGATGCTCCAGGTGCTCGAGCAGGCGCTCTCCTCGGGCCAGAAGCATGCCGCCGACCGGCTCGCCGGCCAGGCCTCGATCTTCGACCTCGGCGACGGGGCCGCAGACGCCGCGCCCAAGCACCACCCGACGCTCGCCGCCGAGGAGTTCGAGAAGAACGAGCTGCTGGCGCTCGAGAAGGAGACGCTCGGCCTCTACGTCTCCGAGCACCCGCTGCACGCGCTCCGGGACCAGCTGCGGCGCAAGACCGACTGCTCGCTCGCCGAGCTCGAGCGCCGCCGCGACGGGGAGACCGTCCAGGTCGCGGGGATCGTCTCGGCGGTGAAGCAGCTGACCACGAAGCGGGGCGAGTCGATGGTCTTCCTGCGCCTCGACGACGTCACCGGCTCCGGCGAGGTGGTCGTGTTCGCCTCGGTCTACGCGCAGGCGCGCGAGCTGTGCGTCACCGACCGGATCATCGTCGTCAAGGGGCGTGTCGACCACAAGCAGGAGGGTGAGACCAAGCTGCTCGCGAGCGAGCTCTCGGCCTTCGAGGCGATCTCGGAGCGGCGCGAGGTGCGTCTGAGGCTGGACGCGTCGAAGGCGCGCGCGGGCCTGATCGGCGAGCTCGCCGTCGTCCTGCGCGACTTTCCCGGCGAGGCGCCCGTTCTGGTCGACCTCGAGATGTCCGACGGCGCCCGCACACTCCAGTTCGGGCCGGGCTACCGTGTGCAGCCGGTTCCCGACTTCTTCGCCGAGGTGAAGGCACTGCTCGGCGAGGCGGCGGTTCGGTGAGTTCGCGATTGATCCGCGAAATCACCCGGTATGGGGACACGCGGCTCCCTCGTTTGACCGAAATGTAGGGTGTCGAAGCCCCAAGCAAAGGACTGAGATGACTGCGGCACAGATAGAGACCACCGAGATCACCGAGCTGAAGCGGATCGAGACCTGGCGCGCCGAGGAGTTGGAGCGGGCCGGATTCGACTCCGAGTCCGCCGCGCTGCTCTCCGTGCGCCACGACATCGACCTGCATCACGCAGTCGGTCTCGCCCGTGCGGGCTGCTCGCCCGATCTCGCCTTGCGCATCCTCCTCTAGGCAGGAACCAGCAGCACCTCTAGGCAGAGCGCTGCGCATACCGGCAGAATCCTCGCCGGTGCTCGCCTTCATCCCCAGTCCGTCGAGCGGCGTCGTCAATGCGGGCCCGCTGACGATCCACATGTACGGGCTGATGCTGCTGCTCGCGATCGCCGCTTGCGTGTGGCTGACGGGCAAGCGCTGGGTCGCGCGCGGCGGCGACTGGGACCTGATCTTCCGCTGCACGGTGTGGGGCGTCGCGGCCGGGATCGTCGGCGCGCGGCTCTACCACGACATCACGAGCTGGAACGAGGTGCCGAACCAGTGGTGGGGGCCGTTCGCGGTGTGGGAGGGCGGCCTCGGCGTCTGGGGCGGGATCGGCCTCGGCGTCGCCGTCGGGGCGATCATCGTCCACCGCTCCGGCAGCAGCGTCAGGGTGATGATGGACTGCATCGCGCCGGGGCTGCTGCTCGCGCAGGGGATCGGCCGCCTCGGCAACTGGTGGAACCAGGAGCTCTTCGGCAAGCCGACCGGCCTGCCCTGGGGGCTGGAGATCGACAGCTTGCACCGGCCGCTCGGCTACGAGAACTACGCGACCTTTCACCCGACCTTCCTCTACGAGCTGCTCTGGGACTTCGGCGGCGTCGCGGTGCTGCTCCTCGTCGACCGGCGCTTCAAGATTCGACCGCCGGCGCTCTTCGCCCTGTACGTCTCCATCTACACGGCGTTCCGCATGTTCGAGGAAAGCCTGCGGATCGACCCGTCGCATCACATCCTCGGGATGCGACTCAACTTCTGGGTCTCGCTCGTCCTGTTCGTCGCCTCGACGGCCTTCTTCGTCTGGTGGCAGCTCCTGCGCGGCCGACGGCGCCGCCGCGGCGCTCCCGGGCCGAAGCAGCCGGCGATGGCGATCCCCAAGGGACGCGTCCGACCGGGCCGCTAGCGTGAGCGCGATGCTGGTGCGGGAGCTCGAGCTGGACCTGGACGCCTTCGAGGGCCCGCTCGACCTCCTGCTGACGCTCGTCCTGAAGGAGGAGCTCGACCTGGCGGAGGTGGACGTCGCCGGGATCATCGTCGCGTTCATCGAGCGTCTCGCCGAGCGCGACGAGCTCGATCTCGACGCCTGCGGCGAGTTCCTCGTTCTCGTCGCGGCACTGCTCGAGCTGAAGGCGCGTGGCCTCTTCCCCGACGAGGACGCCGAGCTGGCCGAGCTCGAGCCGGAGGAGGCCGCCGAGGAGCTCGCCCGTCGCCTTGC
Organism: uncultured Actinomycetes bacterium; assembly: GCA_963724805.1. Classification (GTDB taxonomy): domain Bacteria; phylum Actinomycetota; class Thermoleophilia; order Gaiellales; family Gaiellaceae; genus CAVQZA01. The sequence continues at coordinate 178,041 of CAVRWA010000012.1, read as the reverse complement.
CGAGTACCGCCGCGCGAAGGAGGCGGCTGCATGGCTTGCCGACCGGCTCGAGACCGAGCGCCACCGCTTCTTCCGCCTCGGCCCGGCACCGCTCGCGCCGAGGCCCGAGCGCCGGCTCGCCCCGCAGGAGCCCCAGCAGCTCGCCGTGGCACTCCGAGCGCTCGCTGTCGAGCCGCCGCCGGTCTCCCTCGCCCACATGGCGCTCCGCTTCCCTCCGGTCGTGCAGTTCCTCGAGCGGTTCCGCGCCGTGCTGCGCCGCCGCCGCCGATTCGACTTCGACGCCGAGGTCGCGGGACTCTCGCGCGTCGAGACCGCGGTTGCCTTCCTCGCCCTGCTCGAGCTCCGCAAGGCAGGGGAGATCTCGATCGACCAGGCCGCCCCCTTCGCGCCGATCCGCGTCGCGCGCGCCGGGGAGGATTCCGCAAGCGACGACGAAAGGACCAACGCGTGGACCGCACGCTCCGCCTGATCTCACCCAGTCCCGTCGACGAGCTCGCGCGGACGATCGAGGCGCTGCTCGTCGTCGCCTCCCAGCCGCTCTCTGTCGAGGAGCTCGCCGAGGCCGCCGCCGACGACGACGCGCGGGTCGAGGAGGCACTCGAGGTGCTGGGCGCCCGCTACAGCGAGGGATTGAGCGGGATCGTGCTCGAGCGCGTCGCGGGCGGCTACGCGTTCCGCGCCTCGCGCGACGCGGCCGAGGCGTGCGCGCGCCTGTTCGAGCGGCCCGTCCAGCGCGGGCTCTCGCAGGCGGCGCTCGAGACCCTGGCGATCGTCGCGTACCTCGGTCCCTGCAGCCGGCCTGAGATAGCGCGCGTCCGCGGTGTCGCGTCCGACTCTGCGCTCGCCGGGCTCGTGGAGCGCGGGCTCGTGGCCGAAGCGGGTCGCGAGGACGGCCCCGGAGGCGCCGTGCGCTACCGGACGACGCCGCTCTTCGAGCGGGTGTTCGGGCTCGAAAGCCTCTCCGAGCTCCCGCGGCTCGACGACCTTGGAGATGACGTGGAGACGATCCGCGCCCGCCTTCACGAGGTCGCCGAGAAGCGTCCCGCGTAGCTTTCGGCACAGATCCGGCACAGAGACGCGCGCCGCAACGCGCTACCCTCCTCAACCCCGTGGGCGGGTGGGGGTTGGGGATGGGACTGTCGGGGCCTGCGAGCGCGTCTACCAACCCGGCTGCCCGTTGGTCACGCCGGGCACCGCACGCGTGACGTAGTGCCGCCCGCCGCCGGCCGCGTTCATGGCGAGCACCTGGTAGTTGCGCGAGAAGGCGATCTGCCGGCCGTCCGGCGACCAGCTCGGCGACTCGGCGCTCGCCGGGAGTCCGCTTCCGATCGCGTGCGCGCCGCGGCCGTCGGCGCCCATGATCCAGATCCCGCCGTGGCGGACGAACGCGATCTGCCGGCCGCTCGGCGAAAAGTCGGGCATCTGGCTCGTGACGCCCCCGGTGAGCTGGCGCTGCCGCCGACTGCTGAGGGTCAGCGTCCAGACCTGGATCCCGCCGCTCCGGTCGCTCTGGTAGGCGATCGTGCGCCCGTCGCGCGACCAGCTCGGATAGAGCTCGTTCGCGCGCGTCGCCAGCAGACGGGTGCGCGCAGTTCCGGTCACGGCGATCGTGTAGAGATCGAAGCTGCCGGCGAGTCCGAAGCCGCGGACGGCGAGCTGCCGCCCGTCCGGAGACCACGACGGGGTGGTGTCGCCCGACCGTGACGACGCCAGCACGTGGAGGCCGGTCCCGTTCGCGCGCATCACGAAGATCCGCGTGCCCGCCGGCAGGATCCGGGCGAACGCTATCCAGCGCCGGTCGGGCGACCAGGCCGGCGAGTACTCGTCGAATCGGTTGCGCGTGAGGACCTGCAGGCCGCTGCCGTTCGGCCGGATCGTCGCGATCTCGGAGCGCCCGCATTCGTTGAAGTGGCACGGGCGATCGGTCTGGAATGCGATCAGCGAGACCGAGGGCGCGCCGCCGGCCCTGCCGGCGGAAGCCGCGAGGGCGAGCACGACGAGCGCCAGGGCCTTCACGTCGTGAAGATAGACGCACGATGCGACTCAACGCCTACCTGGCCCGGGCGGGGATCGCCTCGCGGCGCGGCGCCGACGAGCTGATCAAGGCCGGGCGCGTCACGGTCAACGGCGAGGTCGGGCAGCTGAACACCTTCGTGTCCGCACACGACCGGGTCGAGCTCGACGGCGAGCCGGTCGAGCGGCAGGCGCTCGCGTACGTCCTCCTCCACAAGCCGGCCGGAGTCGTCACCACGGCCCGCGACCCGCAGGGCCGCCCGACCGTGGTCGACCTCGTGCAGCATCCCGTGCGGGTCGTGCCGGTCGGCAGGCTGGACGCCGACACGACCGGCGTGCTCCTGCTCACGAACGACGGCCCGCTCGCCCACCGGCTCGCGCACCCACGCTACGGGGTCGAGAAGGTGTACGAGGCGGAAGTCGCGGGCGATCCGTCCGACGAGGCGCTGCTACAGCTCGCCGAGGGAGTCGAGCTCGAGGACGGTCTCACCGCCCCCGCGCGGGTGCGCCGGCTCCACCGCTCACGGGTCGAGCTCGTCCTGCACGAAGGTCGCAAGCACCAGGTGAAGCGGATGCTCGAAGCGGTCGGGCACCCGGTCGTCTGGCTTCGGCGGACCCGGTACGCAGGGCTGGGCGTCGAAGGGCTCGAGCCCGGGGCGTGGCGGGAGCTGACCCCGGCCGAGGTCGAGCGTCTCAGAGCTTCTGGCTGAATCACCACGCGTCGGAAGTGGACAGCGCCGCCCGGCGGCCCGTGCTCGTTCTGCCGGCGGTTCCTAGAGGCGGATGAAGCCCATCCGCTCGTACATCGCCTCGAGCGTGGGCGCGGCGGTGGCGGCGGCTTTCGCGGCGCCGTGGGCGAGCAGGCGCCGCAGCTCGTCCTCGTCGGCCCGCAGCTCCTCGTAGCGGAGCCGGATCGGATCGAGCAGTCCGACGACCGCCTCGGCCACGTCCTCCTTGAACGGGCCGTAGCCGGTGCCGTCGTAGCGCCCCTCGATCTCCGCGAACGACTCATCCGTGGCCACCGACATGATCTCGATCAGGTTCGAGACGCCGGGCTTGCCCTCCCGGTCGTGGCGGACCTCGCGGCCCGAGTCGGTCACCGCGCTCTTGACCTTCTTGCGCACGACGTCCGGCGGGTCGACGATCAGCACGGTCCCCTGGGCGGTGCCCCCCGTGGTGGACATCTTCTTCTCCGGCTCCTGGAGGTCCATGATCCGGGCTCCGATCTCGGGGTACACGCCCTCGGGCACGACGAAGGTCTCGCCGTAGCGCGTGTTGAAGCGCTCGGCGATGTCGCGCGAGAGCTCGAGGTGCTGCCGTTGGTCATCGCCGATCGGGACGATGTCGGTCTGGTACAGGAGGATGTCTCCGGCCATCAGCACCGGGTAGGTGAAGAGCCCGGCCGAGACGAACTCCTGATGCTCGCCCTTCTCCTTGAACTGGGTCATCCGGCCAAGCTGGCCGTAGCTCGTGACGGCCGAGAGCAGCCAGGCCGCCTCGGCGTGTGCCGTCACATGGCTCTGTGCGAACACGGTCGAGCGCTCCGGATCGAGCCCGGTCGCGAGCAGCATCGCGAACAGGTCGTAGCTCGAGCTGCGCAGGTCCTCGGGCTCGTACGCGGTCGTGATCGAGTGCAGGTCGACGATGCAGTAGAAGGCGTCGCCGAGCTCCTGTGTGGCGGCGTACTGGCGGAAGCCGCCGCTGTAGTTGCCGAGGTGCTTTGCGCCCGTGGGCTGGATGCCGGAGAAGATCCGCATGGGCACTGATTATCCCTGACTACACTGGTTGCCGATGGCAGTCACCCCCTCACAGTGGTCACCGTCCTCCTGGAGGGCGCTCTCGGCCGCGCACCAGCCCGAGTGGCCCGACGACGGGCAGCGCGAGTCGGTGTCCGAGCGCCTGAAGGCATTCCCGCCGCTCGTTTTCGCGGGTGAGGCGCGCGAGCTGCGCGACGCGCTCGGCGAGGTCGCGGCGGGACGTGCGTTCCTGCTCCAGGCCGGGGACTGCGCGGAGTCGTTCCACGAGTTCTCGGCGATCGCGATCCGCGAGAAGCTGAAGATTCTCCTGCAAATGGCCGTCGTTCTGACCTACAGCGCGGCGCTTCCCGTGGTGAAGGTCGGCCGCGTCGCGGGGCAGTTCACGAAGCCGCGCTCATCGCCGTTCGAGCAGGTCGGGGACGCCGAGATCCCCTCGTTCCGCGGCCACATGATCCACGACGACCAGCCGACCGCCGAGGCGAGGATCCCCGACCCCGAGCGGATGCTGCAGGGCTACCACCAGTCGGCGGCGACGCTGAACCTGCTCCGTGCCTTCACAAAGGGCGGCTTCGCGGACATCTCCAAGCTCCACGTGTGGAACCAGGAGTTCGTCGCGAGCTCGCCGGCCGGGCGCCGGTACGAGGCGCTGGCCACGGAGATCGAGCGCGCGCTCAGGTTCATGGCCGCGTGCGGGATCGACCTCGCCCGCGAGACGCAGTTCCATCAGACCGACGTCTGGACGAGCCACGAGGGACTGCTGCTCGACTACGAGGAGGGACTGACCCGGAAGGATTCGCTCACCGGAGACTGGTACGACTGCTCGGCCCACATGCTCTGGATCGGCGAGCGCACGCGCCAGGAGGACGGCGCACACGTCGAGTTCTTCTCGGGGGTCAACAACCCTCTAGGGGTGAAGGTCGGGCCGACGGCGACCCCGGCCGAGGTGCTCGAGCTCTGCGAGCGGCTCAATCCCGATCGTGTCCCCGGCCGCCTCACCCTGATCGCACGGATGGGCGCGGGGCGGGTCGAGGAGCTGCTTCCACCGCTCCTGCGCGCCGTCGGTGAGAGCGACCATCCGGTCGTCTGGGCCAGCGACCCGATGCACGGGAACATCGTCCGCACCGCCGGCGGCGTGAAGACGCGCCGCTTCGACGACGTGATGGCCGAGCTCGAGGGCTTCTTCGCGACCTGTCGCGCCGCGGGAGCCTGGCCCGGCGGCGTCCATCTCGAGTTCACCGGCGAGGACGTGACCGAGTGTCTCGGCGGCGCCGACGCGTTGAACGAGGAGGAGCTGAGCTCGCGCTACGAGACCCTTTGCGATCCGCGGCTCAATGCCCGCCAGTCCCTCGACCTCGCGTTCCGGCTCTCCGAGCTGCTCCGCGGCGCCTGACGCTCTTCGTGGCAGCCGGCGTCCGTCGCATCGCGATCCTTGGCACGGGTCTGATCGGCGCCTCGGTCGGGCTAGCCGCCGCGCGCGCGGGCGCGGAGCGGGTCGCCGGCTACGATCCCGACCCGGAGTCCCTCGCGCTCGCAGTCGAGCGCGGCGCGGTCGAGGCTGTTGCGAGTGTCGAGGAAGCCGTGACCGGCGCCGATCTCGCCGTCTGTGCGGGACCGGTCGCGGTGATTCCCGCCCTGGCCGAGCAGGCACTCGCAGCCGCGGACTGCACCGTCACCGATGTCGGCTCGACGAAAGCCTCGGTCTGCGACGCCGTCCAGAGCCCGCGCTTCATCGGCGGCCATCCGGTCGCGGGCTCCGAGGCGAACGGCCCGCAGCACGCCCGCGCCGAGCTGTTCGAGGGCGCAACCTGGTTCCTGACTCCGGCCGCGGCGAGCGACCCGGAGCGCTACCGGCTCCTGCACGGCTTCGTCGCTTCGCTCGGCGCGCTGCCGGTCGCGGTCGACCCGGGTGCGCACGACCGCCTCCTCGCGCTCACGAGCCACCTGCCGCACGCACTTTCGAACCTGCTCCTGAACCAGGTCGGCGCCTCTCGCGTGGACGGCCACGAGGCGCTCACCGCGGCGGGCGGCGCGTTGCGGGACATGACCCGCGTCGCCGGGGCAAACCCGCGAATCTGGGTCGACATCTTCCTCGAGAACGCCGACACGCTGGCCGTCGCGCTCGCCGAGCATCGCCGCCGCGTCGAGCAGCTCGAGGCCGCCCTCGAGAGGCGCGACGCGGGCTTCCTCGCCCGCTGGATCGGCGAAGCGGGCGTCAACAAGCGTGGCCTGCTCCAGACCGCGTTCCCGGACCCCGGCGAGCTGAAGCGCGTGCTCGTGCGCGTGCCCGACCGGCCCGGGGTGCTCGCGGGGATCACACAGGCTCTCGGCGTCGAGCGGATCAACATCGAGGACTTCGAGCTCCATCACGACTCGCCCGAGCGCGGCGGACTTCTCTCCGTGCTCGTCGCGGGCGAGGCCGAGGCGGCGCGGGCCGCGGCGCTGCTCGAGAGCCAGGGATACGCCGTCGACATCGTCTCGGTGCTGGAGTGAGAATCGAGCCTGCGGGAATGCTCGTGGGGGCCGTTTCGGTCCCCGGCGACAAGTCGATCTCGCACCGCGCGCTGCTCGTCGGCGCGCTCTGCGAGGACGAGACGGTCGTGCGCAACTGGGGCCGTTCGGCCGACACCGAGGCGACCCTGAACGCGGTACGCGCGCTCGGCGTGCCGGTGCACGAGCGGCTCGAGACAGGCTTGCGGATCGAGGGCCGTGGGCTGCACGGCCTGCGGCCGCCCGAGGGCGAGCTCGACTGCGCCAACGCGGGCACGCTGATGCGGCTGCTCGCCGGGATCCTCGCGGGGCAGGAGGGGCGTTACGTCCTGACCGGCGACGAGTCGCTCTCGAAGCGGCCGATGGGCCGGATCGCGGAGCCGCTCGAGCGCATGGGCGCCCACGTCGAGCCCGGCCCGCCGCTCGTGGTCGAGGGTCGGCCGTTGCACGGGATCGAGTACGAGCTGCCCGTCGCGAGCGCGCAGGTGAAGTCGGCGGTCCTCCTCGCGGGGCTGAACGCGGTCGGGAAGACGACGGTTCTCGAGCCTGCGCCCACGCGCGACCACACCGAGCTGATGCTGGCGGAGGCGGGGGCGAACGTCGTGCGGCGCCCACGCTCCGTGACGCTCGACCCTGCCGAGCGGCTCTCCCTGGGTGAGCTCGACGTGCCCGGTGACTTCTCGTCGGCGGCGCCGTTCATCGTCGCGGCGACGCTCCTGCCGGGGTCGGAGCTCTTCGTCGCGGGCGTCGGTCTCAACCCGCGCAGGACGGGCCTGCTCGACGTGCTCGAGCGGATGGGCGCGCGGATCGGCGTCTTCAACCGGCGCCGGTCGGGCGGTGAGCTCGTGGGCGACCTGGAGGTGCGCTCCGCCGAGCTCGTCGCGACGACGGTCGCGCCCGAGGAGGTCCCGACCCTCGTCGACGAGCTGCCGCTGTTCGCGCTCGCCGCAGCGGTCGCGCACGGCAACAGCGCGGTTCGGGGTGCCAAGGAGCTGCGCGTCAAGGAAACGGACCGGATCGAAACTGTGACAACTTCCCTACGGGCACTTGGCGTGCGGATCGAGGAGCGCGAAGATGGATTCAGGGTGAGAGGGGTCCCAACCCGCCCTAAGGGTGGGGGTATGCAGTCCTCTGGGGACCACAGGATCGCGATGCTCGGGGCCGTTGCCGGGCTCATCTCGGCCCAGGGGGTCGAGCTCGGGGAGCCGGAGGCGGTCGCTGTAAGCTTCCCCGGGTTTTTCGACGCACTGGAGTCGGTGACGCAGCGATGATCGTCGCAATCGACGGCCCGGCAGGCGCAGGCAAGAGCACGGTGGCCCGCCTGCTGGCCGACAGGCTCGGTTTCAGCTACCTCGACACGGGGGCGATGTACCGCGCCGTCACCTGGCTCGCGATGGGCCGGGGCGTGCCGCTCGCCGAGGCCGATCAGCTGGCTGCCCTGGCCGCCGCCAATCCGGTCAGCTTCGACGAGGCTGGCCGCGTCTCGATCGCCGGCACCGACGTCACCTCCTCGATCCGCGACACCCGGATCGACCGCATGGTGCCGGTCGTCGCGCGCCACCAGCAGGTGCGCGCGGTGATGCGCCGGCGCCAGCGCGAGCTCGGGGAGAAGGGCGACGTCGTGATCGAGGGCCGCGACATCGGCACCGTCGTGGCGCCGAACGCGGCCGTCAAGGTCTACCTCATCGCCGACGAGGGCGAGCGTGCCCGCCGTCGCGCCGCCGAGCGGCCCGAGATCGGCGCCGACGCGCTCGCCACCGACCTACGGCTGCGGGACGAGAGCGACGCGGCGCAGATGGAGCCCGCCGCGGACGCCGAGCGGATCGACACGACCGGCCTGACCGTCGAGGACGTCGTCGCCCGGATCGAGCAGCTCGTCGAGCACGCGCGCGCAGCGGCATGATCCTGGTCGACTACGTCGCTCGCGTGTTCCTCGGGCGCCCAACCCCAGAAAGTGCTTCGCACTTCCTGCGGGCGTCAGGCGGTGGCGGAGCCGGGCTCTGCCCGGCGGGAGCCGCCGCCGGCGAGGGGCACGCGTGAAGAGCGTCGACCTCGCCTGGGCGATCGGACGCCCCACGATCGGCGGGCTCGCCAGAGCCCTCACGCCGAACCGCAACTACGGCGCCGAGCGGGTTCCGCTCACGGGCGGGATCGTGCTCGCCTTCAACCACTTCTCGTGGATCGACCCGCCGCTCTTCGGCGCCGCCTGCCCGCGCACGATCCACTACGTCGCCAAGGTCGAGGCGCACCGCGCGCCGGGGCTCGGGCAGCTGATCCGGGCCTTCGGCACGATCTCGGTGCGCCGCGGCGAGTCCGACCGCGAGGCGGTCCGGCTCATGCGCGAGGCTGCGCGAGAGGGGCACGCGCTCGGACTCTTCGTCGAGGGGACGCGGCAACTCAGCGGTGTGCCGGGGCACGCCCACCCGGGCGCGGCGATGGTCGCGCTCCAGGAGGGCGTCCCGGTCCAGGCCGCCGCGATCCACGGCTCGCAGACGTGGCGCCCGGGCAACTTCCACCCGGCCTCGATCGCCTGGGGAGAGCCGATCGACTTCTCCGGGCTGCCGCGGAACGCGAAGGGCTATCGCGAGGCCTCGGCCGTGATCGAGGGGGAGCTGCGGCGGCTCTGGGAGTGGCTCGTCCTGATGCACGAGCTCGGCCGTCCGGCCGACGCCGTGCCTCCCGCGCGATGACGAGCCTGCACGGAACCGTCGCGATCGTCGGCTTCCCGAACGTCGGCAAGTCCACCCTGATCAACCGGCTCACCGGCACCCGCGCCGCGGTCGTGCACGAGACCCCGGGCGTGACGCGCGACCGCAAGGAGCTGATCTGCGAGTGGAACGGCAAGGAGTTTCTCCTGATCGACACCGGCGGCGTCGACATCGCAGACGAGACGCCGATCACCCGCTCGATTGCCGAACAGGCCCGTGCCGGGATCGAGGAGGCCGACCTCGTGCTCTTCCTCGTCGACGCGAAGAACGGGATCACCCCGGGCGACGAGGAGATCGCGGCGATCCTGCGGGCCGCGAAGAAGCCGGTGCTACTCCTGGTCAACAAGGTCGACGATCCGCGCCGCGACACCGACGCGCTCGAGTTCCACCGGCTCGGCCTCGGCGAGCCGGTCCCGATCTCCGCGCTGCACGGCCACGGCACCGGCGATCTGCTCGACGAGATCGTCGCGCGGCTGCCGGGCGAGGGCCGCGAGGCGGTGGGAGAGGAGGCGATCCGGGTCGCGATCCTCGGGCGGCCCAACGTCGGCAAGTCGAGCCTCCTGAACGCAATCCTCGGGCGCGAGCGCGTGATCGTCTCCGAAGTGCCGGGAACGACCCGCGATGCGATCGACACGATCTTCGAGCGCGACGGGCAGACGTTCGTGCTCGTGGACACGGCGGGCATGCGGCGCAAGCGCAAGCACCGCCAGGGGATCGAGTACTGGTCCGAGCTGCGCGCGCTCGAGGCTGCCCAGCGCGCCGACGTCGCGCTGGTCCTGATCGACGCGAGCGAGGGGATCGTCGACCAGGACATCAACGTCGCGGACGTGGCCCGCAAGGCCCAGTGCGCGACGCTCGTCGTCCTCTCCAAGTGGGACATCGGCACGATCGGGATCGAGGACGTCGCCGGGCACCTCGCGCGCCGCCTCCGACAGCGCCCACCACACGTGGCGGTCTCGGCCACAACCGGACGCGGGCTCGAACGGCTGCTCGACAAGGTGGAGACGCTCTACGAGCGTTACACCGCGCGCGTTCCGACCCCCGAGCTGAACCGCTTCCTCAAGGAGCTGCGCGAGAAGCGGCAGGCGCCGTCCAAGGGCAACCGCAGGCTCAACCTCCTCTACGGGACGCAGGTGACGGTGCGCCCGCCGCGGTTCCGGATTCACGTCAACGACCCGGGCCTGGTCACACGCGACTACGGCTACTGGGTCGAGAACGAGCTCCGCGAGCGGTTCGACCTCGAGGGGGTGCCGGTCTCGATCGACTTCGTGCGGCGGACCTGATGGACGTCGTCGTGGTCGGCGGCGGCTCGTGGGGCTGCGCGTTCGCGATTCTCCTGCACGAGCGCGGGCACGCCGTCACGCTCGCCTGCCGCGACCCCGAACAGGCGCGAGCGATCGCGGCGACGGGGCGGAACCCGCGCTACCTCACCTTCGCCGACCTCTCGGGGATCGCCGCGACGACGGTCGTCGCCGCCCCGTTCGAGTCGGCCGAGCTCGTCGTGCTGGCGGTGCCAAGTCGCGCCTTCGGTGAGGTGGCGGCGGCGCTCCCGGGCGCGGCGCCGGTCCTGAGCCTGACGAAGGGGCTCGACCCGGCCACCGGCGAGCGCCTCTCGACGCTCGTGCGCGCCCGTTCGGTCGCCGTCCTCTCGGGCCCGAACTTCGCCGCGGAGATAGCCCGGGGCCTGCCCGCCGCGGCCGTGATCGCGAGCGAGGACGGCTTCCTGGCCGGGCAACTCCAACACGCTGTCAACTCGCCTCTGTTCCGCGCCTACGTGAACCCCGACCTCGTCGGGGTCGAGCTGTGCGCGGCGGCGAAGAACGTGATCGCGCTCTCCGCCGGCGCCGTCGACGGGCTCGGGCTCGGCGACAACGCCAAGGCGGCGCTGATCACGCGCGGGCTCGCCGAGATGGCGCGTCTCGGCGAGGCGTGCGGCGCGCGCGCCGAAACGTTCTCGGGCCTCGCCGGGATGGGCGACCTGATCGCCACCTGCTGGAGCAAGCTCGGCAGGAACAGGCATGCCGGCGAGCTGATCGCCCTGGGCGCCACCGCCGAGGAGGCGGTCGCGGAGATCGGGCAGGTGGTCGAGGGTCTCACGACCGCGCCCGTCCTGCGCGACCTCTCGCACCGGCTCGGCGTCGAGCTGCCGATTACGGAAGGGGTCTGCCGCGTCCTCGACGGAGAGAGCCTGGGAGAGCTGGCAGCGAGTCTGATGGGCCGCCGCCCCACGGAGGAGTAATGCGAACCAGTCCGACCGGGGAGTGGCGCCAAACCGGGGTTCCAGTAGGCTTCCGGCCATGCCAACTCAAACCTTCCCCTTCACGTCCGAGTCGGTCACCGAGGGTCACCCGGACAAGATCGCCGATCAGATCTCGGACTCCGTGCTCGACGCCGTGCTGGCCGACGACCCGCTCGGCCGCGTCGCCTGCGAGACGCTGATCACGACCGGCCTCGTCGTCGTCGCCGGAGAAATCACGACCGAGACCTACGTCGACATTCCGCGGCTCGTCCGCAACAAGATCCGCGAGATCGGCTACGACCGGGCCAAGTACGGGTTCGACGCCGACACCTGCGGCGTGATCGTGGCGATCGACGAGCAGTCGCCCGACATCGCGCAGGGCGTGAACCGCTCGTACGAGCTCCAGCACGATCCGAACGAGGACGACCCGCTCGACCAGGTCGGCGCCGGCGACCAGGGGATGATGTTCGGCTACGCTTGCCGCGAGACCGACGAGCTGATGCCGCTGCCGATCACGCTCGCGCACCGGATCGCGCACCGTCTGGCCGAGGTGCGTCGCGCCGAGGTGCTGCCCTACCTTCGGCCCGACGGCAAGGCGCAGGTCACCGTCCGCTACGAGCGCGACGAGAACGGGCGCCAGCGCGCGGTTCAGCTCGAGCGCGTGCTCGTCTCCACGCAGCACCGCGACGGAATCGACATCGAGACGATGATCAAGCCGGACGTGATCGAGCACGTCCTACGCCCGATCCTGCCACCCGAGCTCTACGAGGAGCACAGGCTCGAGGGCGGCGACTTCGTGCTCGTGAACCCGACCGGGCGCTTCGTCGCCGGCGGGCCGCTCTCCGACACCGGGCTCACCGGCCGCAAGATCATCGTCGACACGTACGGAGGTTCGGCCCGTCACGGCGGCGGCGCCTTCTCGGGCAAGGACCCGACCAAGGTCGACCGCTCCGCCGCCTACGCGGCCCGCTACGTGGCGAAGAACCTCGTCGCCGCGGGGCTCGCCGACCGGCTGGAGGTGCAGGTCGCCTACGCGATCGGCGTTGCGCATCCGATCTCCATCGAGGTGGAGTGCTTCGGCACCGAGGAGATCGCCGTGAGCCGGATCGAGGGGCTCGTCCGCGAGCACTTCGACCTGCGCCCCGCGGCGATCCTGCGCGACCTCGACCTGCGCCGGCCGATCTATGCGAAGACTGCGGCGTACGGCCACTTCGGCCGCGACGACCACGACTTCACGTGGGAGCGGACGGACAAGGCCGACGCGCTACGCGCCGCCGCGGGCCTCGGCTCCAGCGTTCCGGCCTAGCGCCCGCTCCGACGCGTCCTTGGCCGGATCAGCCTGACCGGGGTCAGGCACTTGGCCGCGGCCGAGCCGGGCAAGCCCAGCGATGACCGTGTTCGAGTAGACCAGGGGTCAGACCCGGGGCGTGGACGGAACCGACACGTCGGCACGGTAACTCGCACAGGCGCTGGCCTCGAGTTGCCTTCTCGCCGTGGTCGACCGGTCGGCGGCGGACACGACTGTGGAAGATTCGTTGCACATCTTGAGCTGGGTCTGACCCCGAGGCGCGCGCTGATCAGATGCGCTCCTTGCCCTTGTCTTCGGGTCTACGCGGCCGGCCGGACGTAGAGGCCGGCCGCGGCCCTCTCGCCGATCTCGCGCTCGGCGCCGTCCAGGCGCACGCTGAAGTCCGGGCCGGCCTGCTCGACCTCGAGCGCGGCCCCCGGAACGAGCCCTTCGTCGTAGAACCAGTGGAGCAGCTCCCCGTCGTGCTCGGCGAGGCGCACGATCGTCGCCCGGTCGCCGGGCTCGAGCTCCGCGAGCGGATGCAACTCGCGGTTCTCTGCCTGCTCGGCGTGGGTGTCGAGCGGCCAGCCGTGCGGGCAGCGGTCGGGATGCCCGAGACGTTCGTCCATCCGCTCGATCATGTCGTCGGTGAACGTGTCGCCGAGCAGGTCCGCCTGCACGTGCGACTCGGAGGGGGTATAGCCGAGGAAGTCGGTCAGCCAGCGCTCGATCAGGCGATGGCGGCGGACGACCTTCTCGGCGCGCTCCCGTCCCGCGGCCGTGAGGATCGCCTCCCGGTGCTCGCCGCGCTCGACGAGCCCCTCCGCCTCGAGTCGCTTCAGCATCTCGCCCGCGGAGGCTCGAGACACGCCGAGCATCTCCGCCACGCGGGCCGACAGAGTCGGCGAGCCCGTTACCGCCGGGCGGTACTCGCCGATCGGGAAGGCGAGGAAGTAGATCGTCTCGAGGTACTCGTCCGTGGAGTGACCGTGCGCCATCGCGTTTTACCCTATCGCGGTATTTGTGTAAGGTGCCCCTTACATGTCGACCGGGAACATCCTCGTCCTCGGCGCGCTCGCGGGGGCCACGATCCTCCTCGGGCTGCCGATCGCCCGCATCAAGAACCCGAGCACCGGGCTGAAGGCGTTCCTGACGTCGATGGCGACGGGCATCCTGGTGTTCCTCTTCTGGGACGTGATGTCGAACGGCGTCGAGCCCATCGAGGAGGCGATCGGTGCGAGCTCGTACGGCTACGTCTCGAGCTACAGCGCGCTGCTCCTCGGCGGCTTCGGGCTCGGATTCATGGGGCTCATCGGCTACGAGCGCTGGATGCACGGCTACCGGCGCCGCTCGCTGCTCGGCCCGGGCGCGGCGTCCGCGGCGGAGTTCGAGACGCCCTACCCGATGGGGCTCACTCCGGCGCGCTTCCTCGCGGTGCTGATCGCGACCGGGATCGGCCTGCACAACTTCGCCGAGGGCCTCGCGATCGGGCAGTCCGCAGCGAGCGGGGAGCTCGCGCTCGCGATTGCGCTGATCGTCGGCTTTGCCCTCCACAACGCGACCGAGGGCTTCGGCATCGTCGCGCCGCTCACGGGGGAGCGGACGATCCCGAGCTGGCGCTTCCTGCTGCTGCTCGGCCTGATCGGCGGCGGCCCGACGTTCGTCGGCACGGTCGTCGGGCAGGCGTGGGTGAGCACGTCCCTGTCGATCCTGTTCCTCGGGCTAGCGGCCGGCTCGATCCTCTACGTCGTGATGCAGCTGCTCACGATCTGCCGGACGTTCGGGCACGCGTCGCTCGCCGCCTGGGGCATCACCGTCGGGCTCGCGCTCGGCTTCGCGACCGACTTCATCCTGGTAGGGCTCGGCGTCTAACCCCGCGGCTAGGCTGGCCCATCGTGGCCCGCTTCGCCTCCGTCTTCCCGCTCGTCACCGCCCGCGCGCTCGACCGCCCGTTCACCTACACGGTCGCTGACGACGTCGAGAGGGGCGCGGTGGTGCGCGTCCGCTTCGGCGGCCGACGCGTTCGGGGAGTCGTCGTGGAGGTGTCCGACGAGGGACCCGAAGGGATCGACACGAAGCCCGTCGAAGCGGTCCTCGCCCGCTTGCCGCCGGCCCTTGTCGACCTGGCGCTCTGGCTCGCCGACTACTACGGCTCGACGCACGGCCGCGCTCTCGCGCTCGTCGCGCCGGAGTCGGCGAAGCGGCGGGCCGAGCGGCCGCAGCCGGCCGAGCGAGAGGCGCTCGGCGGCGAGGCGGCGCCGGCGGAGCTGACGCCGGAGCAGGAAGCTGCACTCGCGCGCATCGTCGCCGCGATGGACGGCGGCGAGGGCGCCAATCTGCTCCTCTACGGCGCCACGGGCAGCGGCAAGACCGAGGTGTACCTCCAGGCCTGCGCGGCCGGGCTCGAGCGGGGCCTCGGCTCGATCGTGCTCGTGCCCGAGATCGCGCTCACCCCGCAGGCGCTAGGCCGCTTCCGCGCGCGCTTCGGCGAGAGGGTCGCGGTTCTGCACTCGGGGCTCTCCGACGCCGAGCGTCGCGACGAGCGCGAGCGGATCGCGAGCGGCGCTGCGCGGGTCGTCGTCGGCGCGCGCTCGGCCGTTTTCGCGCCGCTGCGAGGCCTCGGGCTGATCGTCGTCGACGAGGAGCACGACGCCTCCTACAAACAGGACTCCGATCCGCGCTACGACGCGCGCACGGTCGCCGCCAAGCGCGCGTCGCTCGAGGGCGCCGTCGCCGTCTACGGAAGCGCGACGCCTCGCCCCGAGAGCTGGGCCGGGCTCGAGCGACTCGCCCTCGGCGGCAGGCTCGGCGCGTCGCTGCCGCCCGTGCGCGTGATCGACCTGCGCCACGAGGCCGGCTACCCGCTCTCCGCGCCGCTCCTGCGCGAGCTCGGGCGCGTCGCGGAGCAGGGCGGCAAGGCGATCCTGCTCCTCAACCGGCGCGGGATCGCGCCCGCCCTCCACTGCCGCGCCTGCGGGACGACGCCTCGCTGCGGGCTGTGCGACGTCTCGCTCGTCCTCCACTCCGACGGGCGCCTCCACTGCCATCACTGCGGCTTCGCCGAGCCCGCACCTCAGACGTGCCCCGCGTGCGGCTCGTCCGAGCTCGCCCGCCTCGGCGCCGGCACGCAGCGGCTCGAGCGCGAGCTCGCGGCCGCGCTCCCTGACCTTGTGCCGATCAGGCTCGATGCGGACACCGCCGCCGTGCCCGGCGCGCTCGCCGAGGCTCTCGCGCGCTTCGACGCGACCGACCGGGCGGTGCTCGTGGGCACGCAGATGGTCGCGAAGGGCCATCACTTCAGCGGTGTCGCGCTCGCGGCCGTCGTGGACGCCGACACGGGCCTCGGGCTCCCGGACTTCCGCGCCGAGGAGCGTACTTTCCAGCTGCTGACGCAGCTCGCCGGGCGCAGCGGCCGGGACGCGCCGGGGCGGGTGCTGATCCAGACCTTCCAGCCCGACGCGCGCGCGATCGAGCTGGCGGCGCGCCACGACGTTCCCGGCTTCCTCGCCGGCGAGCTCGACCGGCGACGGGAGCTCGGTTATCCGCCGTTCCGGCACCTGGTGCGGATCGTCGTCTCTGGGCCCGACGCGCCGACGGTCGAGCGCGCGCTGGTCGAGCTGCGCGGCGGGCTCGACGGTGCCGAGCTGCTCGGCCCGGCGCCGCTGCTGCGCCTGCGCGGCCGCCACCGCGCCCAGCTCGTCGCCAAGACCGAAAGCCCGCGCGCCCTCGCCGCGCGGGCCGGTCGCCTCCTCGCGGCCGCGGCCCCGGCGATGCGCCGGGCCGGCCTCGCAGCGGTCGTCGATGTCGATCCGCAGAGCCTCTGACCGTCCGTAAGATTAGATCGATGTCAGAGGAGCAAGGCCAGGTTCGCAAGGACGAGCTCGATCAGCCGGCGCGAGCGCGGCGGCGGCTCGCGCTCGCCCAGATCCGCCAGTACGGCGACCCCGCGCTTCGCATGACCGCGCACGAGGTCGACGCCTTCGACCAGGACCTCGAGCGGCTGGCCGAGCGGATGATCGCGCTCATGCGCGACGCGAGCGGGGTCGGTCTCGCGGCGACCCAGGTCGGCGTGCTCCAGCGGCTGTTCGTGGTCGAGCCCGCCGACGAGGAGCCGCGCACGCTCGTCAACCCGCGCATCGTCGAGCGCAGCGCCGAGACGGAGGTCGACGACGAGGGCTGCCTCTCGCTGCAGGGTGTGCTCGTCCCGGTCGAGCGGCACGTGAAGGTCACGGTCGAGGCGGTCGACATTCGCGGTGCGCCGCTGCGGCTCGAGTTCGAGGAGCTCGGCGCCCGCGTCGTCCAGCACGAGCTCGACCACCTCGACGGCACGCTGATCATCGACCGGACCGATCCGGAGAGCCGCCGCGGCGCCCTCGCGACGCTGCGGCCCAAGCCCGTCCTCTACTCGTAGTGGCCCGGATCGCCGTCGCGGCGACGGCTCCGTTCGGCGCGGACGTGCTCGAGCGGCTGGCGGTGCGCCACGAGATCGCCTCGGTCCTGACCCGGCCGGACAAACCCGCAGGCCGCGGTCGCCACGAGACGCCTCCGCCGGCGAAGGTCGCCGCCGAGCGGCTCGGGATCCCGGTGCTCCAGCCGGACCGCCTCGACCCGGCGCTGGAGCTCGACGCCCCGGCCGTCGTCGTCGCGGCCTACGGCGTGCTGATCCCCCCCGCGGTGCTCGACGGACGCCTCTGGCTGAACGTGCACCCATCGTTGCTGCCGCGCTGGCGCGGGGCCGCCCCCGTGGAGCGGGCGATCATGGCGGGCGACCGCGAGACCGGCGTCACGATCCACGAGACGGTCGAGGCTCTCGACGCGGGGCCGATCGCCGCGCAGAGCGCGTTCCCGATCGGCCCGGAGGATGACGCCGGGGCGGTGTTCGCGCGGGCCGTCGAAGTCGCCGCCGTTCTCCTGGACGGTGTGCTCGCGGGGGAGCCGCACTTCACTCCGCAGCCCGAGGAAGGTGTCACCTATGCCGAGAAGATCACCGCCGCCGACCGCGAGCTCGACTGGAGCCGGCCGCCGCAGGAGCTGCTCGACCAGATCCGGGCGCTGTCGCCGCACATCGGCGCCCGCGGCGAGCTGGACGGGCGCCGGCTCACGATCTGGCGTGCGCGGCTCGAGGACGGGAAGCTGATCCCGGTCGAGGTGCAGCCCGAGGGTAAGCGCCGCATGACCTACGACGAGTTCCGTCGCGGGCTCCGGTGAGCGTCGCGCCCGCCCGGGTCGCGGCCTACGAGGTCGTGCGCCGCGTGTTCGAGGAGGAGGCCTACGCCGACCGCGTGCTCCGGAGCGCTGCGGAGAAGCTCGACGCGCGCGACCGCGCACTCGCGCAGCGGCTCGCCTTCGGCACCGTGCAGCGCGTGCGCACGCTCGATCATGCGCTCGAGGCGATCGGCCGCCGGCCGGTGGCGAAGCTCGACGCGCCCGTGCGTACAGCGTTGCGGCTCGGCGCCTACCAGCTCGGCTACCTCGACTCGGTGCCGAGACACGCCGCCGTCAACGAGTCGGTCGAGCTCGTCCGTCGCGCCGGTCTCGAACGCGCCGTGCCGTTCGCGAACGCCGTCATGCGTCGGCTCGCGCTCGAGCTCGGCGACGTGCTCGCTGCGCTCCCGGAGGGCACGCCGGAGGAGGCGGCTCTCAAGCATTCGTATCCCGACTGGGTGGCGGAGACCTGGTGGGGCGAGCTCGGCGCCGAGGAGGCACGCAGGCTGATGGTCGCCCAGAACGAGTCCCCGGAGACCGTCGTTCGGCTCGTCCGGGGCACGGTCGAGGGCGAGCCGACCGACATCCCCGGTGCCTACCGAGTCTCGAAAGTCGACGAGCAGGCGCTAGCCGAGGGCCGCGTCTGGCCGCAGAGCCGGGGCTCGCAGCTCGCCGGGCTCTGCGTCGGCGCGAGAGAGGGCGAGCGGACGCTCGATCTCTGCGCGGCGCCGGGCGGCAAGGCGACGATGCTCGCCGGCGAGGTGACGGCGGTCGAGCTCCACCCAGGCCGTGCCCGGGAGCTGGAGGAGAACGCGAGGCGGCTCGGCGCGGCGAACGTGTCGGTCGTGTGCGCCGACGGGCTCGCGCTGCCCCCGGAGCTCGAGGGCTTCGACAGGGCCCTGGTCGACGCACCGTGCTCCGGGCTCGGCACCCTCGCGTCCCGCCCCGACCTGCGCTGGCGCGCCGAGCCGCTGCCGGAGCTCCAGCTCGCCCTCGTGCGCGCCGCCGCTGCGCGGGTCAAGCCTGGCGGCACCGTCCTCTACTCGGTCTGCACGATCGACGCAGCCGAGAACGAGGCCGTCGTCGACGAGTCCGGGCTCGCGGTCGAGCCGCTCGGCGGGGAGTGGCCCGCGTTCCGGCATCCGCGCCGGCCCGAGTTCCTGCTCACGCTCCCGCACCGCGACCGCACCTCGGGGTTCTTTGTCGCCCGACTCAGGGTCTAGGATCGCCCTCGTGCCCTGGGACGACTGGATTCGCACGGTGGAGATCGAGCCCTCGATCTACGCGGCCGACTTCGCGAACCTGGGTGAGCAGCTCGAGGTGCTCCTCCGCACCGGCGCGCGGGTCTTTCACTTCGACGTCGGGGACGGCCACTTCGTGCCGCCGATCACGATGGGCCCGATCGTGCTCGAGTCGATCTCGCCGCTCGTGCACCAGCTCGGCGGCGTGCTCGACTGCCATCTGATGATCGAGAATCCGGAGCGGCACTTCGCGGCGATCGCCGCGGCGGGCGGCGACAGCGTCACCTTTCACTACGAGGCGGTTTTCGACCTCGCCGGCACCATTCGCGCGGCCCGCCAGCAGGAGCTCCAGGTCGGGATCGCCTTCAAGCCCGAGACGGAGCCGGAGACGGTCGCCGCGGTCGCGGGCGGAGCCGACCTCGTCCTCTGCATGAGCATCAATCCGGGCTATTCCGGGCAGGAGTTCATGCCCGAGTCGCTCGAGCGGATCGCCCGACTGCGCGCGGCGCTGCCTCCGGCGGTGCACGTGCAGGTGGACGGCGGGATCAATCCCGAAAACGTGCTCTCCGTGTACGAGGCGGGAGCCGACCTGATCGTCTCCGGAGCGTCGGTCTTCTCCCGCGAGGATCTTCCGCGTGCATACCGGCGGCTCGTCCACGCCCTGGCGGGGCCTGCGGAGTGAGCCTCGAGCGGGCCCTCGAGCTCGCCGAGCGAGGGTGCGGCACCACCTATCCGAACCCTGTCGTGGGCGCGGTGGTCGTCTCGGAGGGCGAGGTGGCCGGGGAGGGCTGGCACGAGCGGAAGGGGGGGCCGCACGCCGAGGTGGTCGCGCTCGCGGGCGCAGGTGAGCGCGCGCGGGGGGCGACGGTCTACGTCACTCTCGAGCCGTGCTCCCATCACGGCGCGACGCCGCCGTGCACCGACGCGCTGATCGCCGCGGGCGTCGCGCGGGTCGTGGTCGGCGCGGAGGATCCGAATCCCGAAGTGGACGGGATCCGCGCGTTGCGGGGGGCCGGGATCGAGGTCGAGGTCGTGGACTCCTTCGAGGCGCGGGCCCAGAACGAGGCCTGGCGCACCTGGATCGCGGAGGGGCGGCCGTTCGTGACCTACAAGGCGGCGGTCACCTTCGACGGGCGGACGACGCTGCCGGGGGCGCGCTGGATCACGGGAGAGGCCTCGCGCCGGCTCGTGCACGAGCTCCGGGCCGCATCCGATGCGGTCGCGGTCGGGATGGGCACGGTACGGGCGGACGATCCGCGCCTCGACGCGCGAGAGGTTCCGGTCGTGCGCCAGCCGCGCCGCCTCGCGTTCGGGCGCGGGCCGCTGCCGGCCGGCTCGGAGCTCGAGTTGCGGAGCGGGGCGCTCGACGAGGAGCTCGCGGCGCTCGCGTCGGAGGGAGTCCAGTCGCTCCTGCTCGAGGGAGGGCCGACCCTCGCCACGTCGTTCCTGGCCGCCGGCCTCGTGGACAAGCTGCTGCTCTTCGTCGCGCCCGTTCTCGCGGGAGCGGGGGCCGGGCCGGTCTCGGCGCTCCCCGCGCCCGTGACGCTCTCGCGGTTGTCGGTGCAGCGGGTCGGGGAAGACGCTTTACTCAGGGCATATGTCCACGAGCCCTGACGGCCAGCTCGTCAACCTCCTCTCGCACTGGCTCGCGCGGCATCGCACCGACGCCGAGTTGCAGGAAGGGATCGCCGCGATCGGCACCGGCGGGCTCGCCGCCGACCAGGCCGAGCTCGTCGAGGAGCTGGCGCGGGAGCTCGCCGACGGCCAGAGCCGCGGCGACCTGGAGATGGTCGCACGCGAGACGCTTGAAGCCCTCGCCCTCGGCTGAATCGCCCTGACTGCACCCGGGGACGCCCCGTGCCCCCGCCCGTCGCCTTCCAGCGTATCGATGAGCCCCGCACCCATGGGTGACGGATTCGTGCCGGATCGCTCACGCCGCGAGTACCCTTCGCCGGGTGTTCACGGGGATCGTGAGGGAGCGCGGCCGGGTCACCGCGATCGCGGGCGACGCGGACGGCGTTCGCCTTCGGATCGAGGCGCCTCGAACCGCGGCGCAGACCGCGGTCGGCGACTCGGTCGCGATCAACGGCGTCTGTCTCACTGCAACCTCGGCCGACGACGGCGAGCTCGCGTTCGACGCGGTCGCCGAGACGCTGCGGCGCACTTCTCTCGGTCGGCTGGAGCCCGGGAGCGAGGTCAACCTCGAGCCCGCGCTGCGCGCGGGCGAGCCGCTCGGCGGCCACATCGTCCAGGGCCACGTGGACGGGGTCGGGCGCGTCCGCTCGCTCGAGCCGGTGGGCGACGGCGCCGAGCTCACCGTCGAGGCGGCGCCCGAGCTCCTGCGCTACTGCGTCGAGAAGGGCTCGATCACCGTCGACGGAGTCTCGCTCACCGTCGCGTCACTCGCCGAGGACGCCTTCTCGATCGCGCTGATCCCGCACACGCTCGTCGAGACGACCCTCTCCCGGCTCGCCCCGGGCGACGAGGTGAATCTCGAGGTGGACGTGCTCGCCAAGTACGTCGAGCGGCTCGTCACACGGTGAGAGGCGCGGCTGCGGCGCTGGCGGTCCTCGCCCTCGCCCTCGCCGGCTGCGGCGGGGCGAAGCAGGCATCAGCCCCGCCGGTGCACGTCGAAGGCCCGTACGGAAAGGGCGCCGACCAGGTCTGGCTCGTCCGCCCGACCGGCCCTGTCCGGAGCGTCGTGGTCTACCTGCACGGGCTCGGCGGCGACACCGAGGACACCCCCGCGAACCATGTGCCGTGGCTGCTCCACCTGGCCGAGCAGGGCAGCGCCGTCATCTACCCCCGCTACGAGGCCGCCGCCACGATCGAGAATCAGCCGAAGGCGGCCGAGCACGCGTTGAAGGGAACTGCCATCGGGCTCAAGGCCCTCGGGCTACCCAAGGTGCCGGCCGTCGTGATCGGCTACTCGCGCGGCGGCCCGCTCGCGGTCGACCTCGCCGCCGTCGCGCCCGCGATCGGGCTCGAACCGCGCGGGATCCTCGCCGTCTTCCCGTCCAGGCGCTTCCCGAACGATCCGAAGCTGGATCTCCGCGCGCTCGACCCGACCGAGCGGGTCTGGCTCATGATCGGCGACCGCGACACCGTCGTCGGCCCGTACGGCGCGAACGAGCTGCTCCAGCGCCTCGCCGCGTCGGGCTTTCCCCAGAAGAGCGTGCGCCTGATCGAGGTCGTCTCGCGCGGCAGCTTCTCGGCAACCCATCTCGCCGTCCTCTCGGACAGCGCGGACGCCCGTACCGCCTTCTGGGACACGGCCGACGCCCTCGTCTCCGGGGTACGATGACGCGGTGAAATCCGAGCTCGCTCCCGTCCCGGACACGGCGTTCTCCACGATCGAGGAGGCGATCGAGGACATCCGCGCCGGCAAGATCATCGTCGTCGTCGACGCTCCCGACCGCGAGAACGAGGGTGACCTCACGATCGCCGCGCAATTCGCGACGCCGGAGGCGATCAACTTCATGGCCGTCCACGCGCGGGGCCTGATCTGCCTCTGCCTGACCGAGGAGCGCTGCGACGAGCTCGGCCTGCGCCCGATGACCGAGCACAACGAGACGCCGTACGGGACCGCCTTCACCGTCTCGATCGAGGCGCGCGAGGGGATCTCGACCGGGATCTCCGCGCACGACCGCTCCCGCACGATCCAGGTCGCGGTCGACCCCTCGAAGGGCGCGCACGATCTCGTCCAGCCGGGCCACGTCTTTCCGCTCCGCGCGCGCGGCGGCGGCGTGCTCGAGCGCACCGGCCAGACCGAGGCCGCGGTCGACCTCGCCCGCCTCGCCGGGCTGATCCCGGCCGGCGTCGTCTGCGAGGTGATGAAGGAGGACGGGACGATGGCCCGCGTGCCCGACCTGATCCCCTTCTGCCGCGAGCACGGGCTGAAGCTGGTCACGGTCGCGGACCTGATCGAGTACCGCCGCCGGCACGAGAAGCTCGTCGAGCGGATGACCTCGGTGCGGCTGCCGACGGCCTACGGCGAGTTCACGGCGGTCGCCTTCCGCGAGAAGCTGACCGGCAAGATCCACGTCGCGCTCGTCCACGGCGAGGTCGACGGCGCCGAGGACGTGCTCGTGCGCGTCCACTCCGAGTGCCTCACGGGCGACGTCTTCCACTCGCAACGCTGCGACTGCGGCGACCAGCTCGACCGCGCGCTGCGCCGGATCGCGTCCGAGCCGCGCGGCGTCCTGCTGTACCTCGCTCAGGAGGGGCGAGGCGTGGGCCTGCTCAACAAGCTCAAGGCGTACGAGCTCCAGGAGCAGGGGCTCGACACCGTCGAGGCGAACCTCGAGCTCGGCCTCCCGGCGGATGCGCGCGACTACGGGATCGGCAACCAGATCCTCGCCGACCTGGGGCTGACGACCATTCGCATCCTCACGAACAACCCGAAGAAGATCATCGGGATCGAGGGGTTCGGCCTCCGCGTGGTCGAGCAGGTGCCGATCGAGGTGCCCGCCGGCGACGAGAACCGTGCCTACCTCGAAGCCAAGCGCGACAAGCTGGGCCATATGCTGCGCCTGCACCACCAGGATCTCCGGTTCGATCCCAGCGACTTCGAAGGAGCAGAGGCGTGAGCGACACCTGGCCCGAGAACGTGTCCGAGCTGCCCGCCGCCGAGTCGGCCGAGCCGGTCGAGAGCGAGGCGGCGATACCTCCGCTGGAGGCGCCCCCGCTCGAGGCGCCCGAGCCGCTCCTGCGCACGCCCGACGAGCACGCCGCCGGTGGTCTCGACGTACCGGACGGGTTCGCCGTGCTCGAAGGCACGCCCGAGGGCGCGCGCCGCGGCGTCGCCGTCGTCGTCTCGCGCTTCAACGGCGAGATCAGCTCCGCGCTCCTCGCCTCGGCGCTCGACGAGCTCGAGCGCGCGGGAGTGCTGCGCGAGGCGATCACCGTCGTGCCCGTCCCCGGCGCCTTCGAGTTGCCGCTCGCGGCGATGGCGTTCGCGAAGACGCGCCGCTACGCCTGCGTGGTCGCGCTCGGCTGCGTGATCCGGGGCGAGACGCCGCACTTCGACCTCGTCGCCGGCGAAGCGGCGAGCGGGCTCCAGCTCGCGGCGCTCGAGACCGGGGTGCCGGTCGCCTTCGGGGTGCTCACGACCGAGACGGTCGAGCAGGCGCAGGCCCGCACCGACAAGGGCGCCGAGGCCGCGCGCTGCGCACTCGAGATGGCCGATCTCTTCGCCCAGCTGCGTGTCGCCGCGGCCGCAACCTAGATCGTTGATGCCACACCTGCCCGCGTCTGGCTGGTGGCTCAGACACGGCGCAGGATCGTCCGGCTCGCCCTTGACCAGGCCCACCGGCCTGGCCTGCGGTCGATCCGAATTTCGCTACACTCCGCCGGCTATGTCGAAGGTATGCGCAATCTGCGGCAAGGGCCCCGCGTTCGGGAACTCCCGCAGCCACTCGATGGTCGCGACGAAGCGCCGCTTCAACCCGAACCTCCAGCGGGTGCGGATCATGGTCGGCGCCACGCCGACGCGCGCCTACGTCTGCACGCGCTGCCTCAAGGGCGGCAAGGTCACCAAGGCCGTCTAGGCCGTCTGCCTGGGCCGCGGGAGCAACCCGCGTCGGCCCGATGCGGTCTAATCCCGGTATGGAGGCAGCGCAGCCGCTCTCCTCGCCGCTCGGCAGGATCACGATCGCGAACGACGCGGTCGCGCAGGTCGTCGGCCACACGGCCGCGGAGTGCTACGGCGTCGTCGGGATGGCCTCCAAGCGGCGCGGCGCCCGCCTGACGAAGCGCGAGAAGCCGAACCAGGGCGTCGTGGTGCGCGGCGACGCCGAGTCGGGGATCACGATCGACCTCTACGTCGTGGTCGAGTACGGGCTCAACCTGGCCGAGGTCGCTGCGACGGTTCGCTCACGGGTCGCCTACGAGGTCGAGCGCATCACGGGCCTGCCGGTGCGTGCGCTCGAGGTCCACATCGAGGACGTGAGGCGGTCGGACTCGTGAGCGAGGAGAGCCCGCTCGAGCAGACCCGCGCGCTCGCACGGTTCGCGCTGGCGGCGATCGAGCAGAGCAGGCAGCGGATCGACGATCTCAACGTCTACCCGGTCCCGGACGGCGACACCGGCACCAACCTCACGCTGACGGTGCGCGCCGTCGTCGAGTCACTCGAGGCCTCGACCGCGGCCGATCGCGCGGCGGTCGCGCATGAGCTTACCCGCGCCGCGCTGATGGGCGCGCGCGGCAACTCGGGCGTGATCTTCTCGCAGATCGTTCGCGGCGCGGCCGAGGTGCTCGGCGGGCCGGCACCCGCCGACGTCCTCACCTGCAAGCGCGCGCTGCGCGGGGCGAGCGACGCCGCCTACCGAGCCGTGCGGCGGCCGGTCGAGGGGACGATGCTCACCGTCGTCCGCGAGATGGCGGAGGAGGCCGAGGCGAGCGACGCGGAAACGCTGAGCGAGCTCATGCACGCGGTCGTCCGCCGCGGCGAGGACGCGCTCGCGCGCACGCCCGACCTGCTCGACGTCCTCCGCGAGGCAGGCGTGGTCGACGCGGGAGGCGCCGGCCTGCTCGAGATCGTCCGCGGGATCACAGCCGGGCTCGCCGGCGAGCCGATGCCCGAGGCGCTCCCTCGGCAGGAGCTCGGCTACGACGCCGTCCACCAGGAGCTCTCGCGCTACACGTACTGCACCGTCTTCGTGATCGAGGGCGAGGACCTCGACGCCGACGCGCTCGAGACCGAGCTGGAGCGGCTCGGCGACTCGCTGCTCGTGGTCGGTGACCGGAGCGCGCTCAAGGTGCACGTCCACACCGACGAGCCGGGGGCCGCGCTCTCGCTCGGTACCGCGGTCGGCACGATCGCGCAGGTCGAGATCGCGAACATGCACGACCAGACCGTCGCGCGCGAGGAGCGGCTCAGCGAGCACGACACGCCGCGCGCCGCCGCCGACACGCCCGCGCTCACCGACGTCGTCGCCGTCGTCGCGGGCGAGGGAAACCGGCGGCTCTTCGCTTCGCTCGGCGCGACCTGGATCATCGAAGGCGGCCAGACGATGAATCCCGCCACCTCCGAGCTGCACGAGGCGATCGAGGAGGCACGCGCCCCCGAGGTGATCGTGCTGCCGAACAACGGCAACGTGATCCTCTCGGCCGAGCAGGCCGCCTCGCTCTCGGCTAAGCCGGTCCACGTGATCCACACCGACTCGATTCCCGCCGGGCTCGCCGCGATGGTCGCCTTCGACCCGAACGCCTCGGGCGAGGAGAACGTGGCGCTGATGCGCGAGGCACTTGAGAGCGTCGCCACCGGTGAGGTGACCGTCGCGTCGCGCGACGCGGAGCTGAACGGCTTCGCGGTCCGGAAGGGCCACTACCTCGGCCTTGCCGGCGGCGCGCCGGTCGCGGAGGGAGAGAGCTTCGACGACGTGGCGGGCGAGGTTGTCGAGCACCTGCTCGCCGAGCCGCGCGACGTGCTCACGCTCCTGACCGGGTCGGAGCCGCCGCCGCTCGAGCAGCTCCTCGCCCGGGTCGCCGAGCTCCACCCCGAGGTCGAGCTCGACGTGCAGGAGGGCGGGCAGCCCCACTATCCGCTCCTGCTCTCGGCCGAGTGAGCCGCCCGGTGCCGGTCCGTGTTCTCCTCGTCGAGGACAACCAGGTCTTCCGCGAGGCCCTCGAGCTGCTGCTCGGGCTCCGCGAGGACGTCGTCGTCGTCGGCTCGGTCGGGGACGGTGGCGAGGCGGTTCCGGCGGCGCACGAGCACGTGCCCGACGTGGTGCTGATCGACTACCGGCTGCCCGGGCTGGACGGCGTCGAGGCGACCAGGGCGCTCCGCGAGGCGCTCCCCGACGTCGCGGTCGTCTGCCTGACGGCGTCGGCGAGCCCGCTCGAGCGCGAGGCGCTACTCGAGGCCGGCGCGGTCGTCTGCCTCTCCAAGGACCAGGAGCTCGACGAGATCGTCGCCGCGATCCACCGCGCGGCGGGTAATGTCGCCGCGTGAATCTCAGCGCGGACAACACGGCGATCGTGCTCGACTCGACGGGCGACTTCCCGGAGGCGCCGGACCGGTTCCCGAACTGGCGCATCGTCCCGCTCTACGTCCGCTTCGGCGAGGAGAGCTACAAGGACTACGTCGAGCTCTCGCCGGACGAGTTCTACGCGAAGCTCCGGTCCGCGGAGACGCTGCCGACGACCTCGCAGCCGACGCCGGGCGACTTCCTCGCCTGCTACGAGGAGCTCGCCGGCTACGAGCGCGTCTACTCGCTTCATCTCGCCGGCACGCTCTCGGGGACGGTCGAGAGCGCCCGCACCGCCGTAGGCATGCTCGAGGGCGACCGGATACGCGTGGTCGACACCGGGTCGGCCTCGGCCGCCGTGGCGATGCTCGGGCTCGCGATCCAGCGGCGGCTCGAGGCGGGCACGACCGACGAGGAGGTCGAGGCGCTGATCGCGCGCTTCCAGGAGAGCGCGCACCTGATCTTCACCGTCGAGACGCTGGAGTACCTGGCCAGGGGCGGGCGCATCGGGCGCGCGCGCGCCTGGGCGGGCCAGCTCCTCAACGTGAAGCCGATCCTCGCACTCGAAGATGGAGCGGTGATCCCGATCAAGCGGGTACGAGGCAACCACAAGGCGATGCTGGAGTTCGTCGCCGCGTTCAAGGAGGGGAGCGAGGACGTGCCCGAGCTGCACGTCGCCGTCGCCCATGCGGACGCGCCTGCCAAAGGTGACGCCCTCGTGGCGATGGTGCGGGACGTGCGCCCGCAGGCCCAGCTCGACGTCGTCGCGAGCCTCGGCTCGGTCGTCGGCACCCACGCCGGCCCCGGCGCGGTCGGCTTCTTCTGGTTCACCGACGCGTGAAGATCCCTTGTGCTCATGAGCACAAGGGATCAGTCGTCCTGGCCCTCGCCGACGGTCGTCGTGGGGACAGTCACCGTCGTCGTGACCGGGCCGGAGGGGAGCGTCGCGACCGGGCTCAGCTTCCCGACCGGATCGCTGCGATGGGTGGCGAAGCCGAGCAGCGCATAGTTCGCGCCGATCGCCAGCGCGGCGACCGCGAGCACCAGCACGGCGGCGAGCGCGACCCTCATGCGGCACACGCTAGCTCGCGCCGCAGCTCGGCGACCTCCCGCGGGCGGTTGGCGAGGAGCGCCGCCCGCAGGCGCCCCTCACCGTCGAGATAGCGGGCACGGAACGAGTCGTCGCCGCCTTCGAGCTCGATCCGAACCGCTGCCCGCGGCTCGCCGACGAGCTGGAGCCGCAGGCCGAACTGGTCCGACCAGACGTACGGCGGCTCCTGATAGGGCCGCTCCTCGCCGAGGATCGCGCATGCGACGGCCGCAGCCTGTCCCGCCGCAGCCGTCCAATGGCCGGTGCCGGTGACGTCGCCGCAGGCGTAGACATTCGGGTGCACCGTGCGCCCGCAGGCGTCCGAGCCGAGCCAGGGCACGAGCTCGCGCGCCGGCTCGACGCCGACCGCGTAGAGCGCGACGTCGTGCGGAGGGAGCTCGGTGGTGCCGGTGCGCAGGTCGAGGCCGTGCGCGCGGTAGCGGGCTGCGAGCGCCTCGCCGACCTCGCGGCCGAGCAGGGCCTCGAACGGCACCTCGGCCGCCTCGACGAGCGTCACCTCGGCTCCCAGCCCGAGAGCGGTCGACGCGACCTCGGTGCCGACGAAGCCGCCGCCGGCGATCGCGAGCCGGACTCCCGGGCCGAGCCGTTCGCGCAGCGCGAGCGCGTCCGCGAGTGTCCGCAGTCCCTGCGGGCGACGCAGACGCGCTCCGGTGGCGAGCACGAAGGTGTCCCACGCGACCTCCTCGTCGCCGACGAGAGCGGTCCGGCCGTGCAGGTCGACTGCGTCGACGCGGGTCGAGAGGCGCAGCTCGATCCCCTGCTCGGCCCAGAACGACCAGGGCCGTAGAGCGACCTGGTCGCGCGTGCCGGCGAGCAGCTCCTTCGAGAGCGCGGGCCGCTCGTAGGGCGGGTACGGCTCGTCGCCGACGAGGAGGATCCGTCCGGCGAAGCCCTCCGCACGGAGCGTCTCGGCGCAACGGGCGCCGGCCAGGCCGCCTCCCGCGATCAGGACGGTCTCCACCTCAGGCCGCTTCCACGAGCTGGACGGTGATCGCGCCCATCGGGCACGAGTCCGCCGCGTCGAGCACGGACTCGTCGTCGCTCGAGCCCACCCGCAGCTCGGCGATGCCGCCCTCGAGCCTGAAGATCTCGGGCGCGAGCTCGGCGCAGCTGCCGAAGCCGCTGCAGAGGGAACGATCGATCGCTATGCGGTACGTCATGGTGTTGCTCCTTTCGGGACGGGACGGTTGGAGACGGGCCGGGCGAGCGCCCGGTAGGCGGTGGCAGCCGCGACCGAGGCGACCGCGCCGAGGTAGAGCGCGGAGGCCCACGGGCGCTGGGTGTCCGTGCCGGCCATGAGCCCGTGCACGGTCGCGCCGGCGAAGATCGCGTAGGTGGCCCAGTGCAGCCGCCGCCAGTTCTTCGGGCCGATCCGCTTGCGCACCGAGAACGACGCGTAGACGAGCAGCATCAGCTCGGCCGTGAGCACGCCGATCGCGGTCGCGACCGGGCGGTAGGAGGACGTGAACGGGACGACGAGCGCCCAGACCGGCATCCGCACGGTCTGGTCGAGCACGAGCGCCACGCCGTGGATGGCGAGCGCGCCGAGCCCGAGCAGGGCGAGCGTCCGGTGCGTGTCGGTGACCGCCGCCGGCTTCAGCCCGCGGAAAGGCCGCGACTTGAGCACGAGCCCGGCGAGCACCGACAGCGTCAGCAGGACGTAGGCGGTGAAGCCGGCCGAGCGGGCGAGGAGCCAGAAGGTCGGGTCGTGGGTCATCCGAGCCCTCCTTCGAGGATCGCGCGGCCGTCCGCAGTGACGAGCACGCGAGGGACGTCCACCTCGCCGCCGAGGAAGGCGATCTTCGCGAGCACCTCGGCCTCGACCGCGCTCGGCGCGACCACGGTCACTCGCAGCAGCCCGCTCTCGGCAGGACGGCCGGTGGCGGGATCGATCAGGTGGTGGCGCTCCTCGCCGCCGCGGCTCCAGCGCCGCCGGTCGCGGCCCGACGTGGCGATCGCGCCGCGGGAGAGCTCGAGGGTGACCGAGCCGTCGACGCCGACCGGCCAGGCGCCGCCGCGCACGGCGAGGTCGCCGCCCGCGTTGACCAGGCACGGCCCGTAGGCCGCGAGCAGCTCGACCGAGCGGTCGACCGCATAGCCCTTGGCGATCCCGCCGAGGTCGAGGTGCGTCCGCGCCTCGAGCTCGATCAGGCCTCCCTCGATCCGGATGCCGCCGCCGCAGCGGGCGCCGCGGGATCCCGCCGGGCCGTCCGCGGGGACGAGCTCGAACGAGCGGTCATAGCCCGCCGCGACGACGGCGTCGAGCACGGCCGGGTCGAAGAGGCCGCCGCTCCGCTCCCGCGCCTCCACGGCCAGCGAGGTGACACGGAGCAGGTCGGGGCCGGCCTCGAGGGAGCCCTCGCGGTTCAGGCGCGAGAGCTCCGAGTCGGGTCGGAAGCGGGACATGAGCGCCTCGAGCCGCTCGAACTCGGCCTCCACCCGCGCGAACCCGTCGCGGGGGTCGCCGTCGAGCAGGCACTCGACCGCCGTCCCCATCGCGTGGAACTCGTGGCGCTCCATCACGATGTCTTCGTGATCGTCAGGGGCGGCAGGGTGACCACCCGGACGCTCGGCCGGGCGGCCGGGGCAGCCGAGATCGGCTGTGTCGACGCCTTCGCCGCCGCAGCGCGCTGGCGCAGAATCGTGTTGACGAGAGCGGTCTCCCGCTTCAGCGCCTGCTCCCGCAGCGCGATCAGCTGCAGCTGCGGGCTCGCCTTCGGCGTCGCCCAGGGATGCGCCGCGACGGCTGCCCAGGAGAGGAAGAGGACGAGCACGCCGATCGCTGCGGCGTAGAGGCGGCCGACGTGGTTAGTCATCGAACTCACCTCCGTCGCCGGTCTCGGCCTCTCCGCCCGCGCGGTGCTTGTGGATCACGATCGGGGCGGGGCGGACGTAGACGACGCGCTGCGGGGCGGCTGCGGGGCTCGCGGCGGCCGCCGGCGGGGCCGGCGAGGCGGCGAGCGCCTTGCGCAGGGCCGCCTCGCCGGCGGCGAGCTGCCGCTGGCGCTGGGCGATCGCGACCGCGTCCTGCTTCCGGGCGGCGGCGCCGAGATGGGTCGTCCGCGTCACCGCGAAGGTGCCCGCGAGTGCCGCGACTCCGATCATCAGCGGCGATCAGCAGGGCATTGATGCGTGTCATGAAGCTCACCTCCAGGTTCGACTTCCCCGACCGTAGGGCGGGCGGGGCCAGAGGTGGGCAAGCGCAGGGTAAGGCTTCGCGAGGATTCGGTAAGAGTTCGGGAAAGTGCCGATCCTCACGCTCGCGGTTTCCGCCAGGATTCGGGCATGAAGGTCTTGCTCGTCGAGGACGAGGACTCGATCGCCGAGCCGCTCGCAGAGGGGCTCCGGCGGGAGGGCTTCACGGTCGAGCGCGCGGCGACCGGCGCGGAGGCGCTCGCAGCCGGCCCCGCGGACGTCGTCCTCCTCGATCTCCGCCTGCCGGACACCGACGGCTACGCGGTCTGCCGCGGGCTGCGCGAGCGCTCCGACGTGCCGATCATCATGGTCACCGCCCGCGGGGAGGAGGTCGACAAGGTGATCGGCCTCGAGCTCGGCGCCGACGACTACGTGGTCAAACCGTTCGGCCTCCGCGAGCTGATCGCCCGGATCCACGCAGTGACGCGGCGCACCCAGCCCGCACCCGCCGCGGGCCCGCTGCGCGTCGGCGCGCTCGAGGTGGACGTCCGCGCACGCCGCGCGCGCCTGGACGGGGCAGAGCTCGCCCTCACCGCCAAGGAGTTCGACCTCCTCGCCGCGCTCGCCGCCGAGCCCGGCGCCGCTGTCACGCGGCAGCAGCTGCTCCGCCAGGTCTGGGACACGGACTGGTACGGGCAGACGAAGACGATCGACGTCCACGTCGGCTCGCTGCGGCGCAAGCTCGGCGACCCGGGCTGGATCGAGACGGTGCGCGGCGTCGGCTTCCGCCTGCGGCCCGCGCTGTGAGCAGACGGCTGCTCCTCACCTACGTCGGGCTGGCGCTGCTGATCCTGCTCGTGCTCGAGGTGCCGCTCGGGATCGCCTACGGGCGCAACGAGCGCGGCGACCTGACCGGGAAGGTGGAACGGGACGCAGTCGCGATCGCGTCGCTCTCGGAGGACGCTCTGCAGGGGCAGGGGAGCCTCGCGCCGCTCGACGCGCTCGCGGCCCGATACGGGAGGGACACCGGCGGTCGCGTCGTGCTCGTCGACAAGCAGGGAGTCTCGGTGGTCGACTCGGGCGCAGGCGTGCCACGGGACTACGCCACCCGGCCGGAGATCGCGGCGGCGCTCAAGGGCCGCGTCGCCACGGGCGTCCGCTACTCGCGCACGCTGGGTACGAACCTCCTCTACGTCGCGGAGCCCGTTGCCTCGGGCGGGGTGGTGCACGGCGCCGTGCGGATCACGTACCCGACCTCGGCCGTCGACGCGCGGGTGACGCGCTACTGGCTGATGCTCGCCGCGATCGCCGGGCTCGTGCTCGTCCTCGCAGCGGTCGTCGGGCTCGTGCTCGCGCGCTCGGTCACGCGCCCGCTTCTTGCGCTCGAGCACGCGGCGGGCGAGGCAGGCGGCGGCGATCTGTCCGTGCGGGCACCGGAGGCGGGGCCGCCCGAGGTGCGCTCCCTCGCAGCTTCCTTCAACGAGATGGTGAGAAGGCTCGAGGAGCTCGTCGGCGCCCAGGAGATCTTCGTCGCCGACGCCTCGCATCAGCTGCGGACGCCGCTCACCGCGCTCCGGCTTCGGCTCGAGAACGGCGACGTGGAAG
Source organism: uncultured Actinomycetes bacterium (assembly GCA_963724805.1). GTDB lineage: Bacteria > Actinomycetota > Thermoleophilia > Gaiellales > Gaiellaceae > CAVQZA01. The sequence goes on along the minus strand of CAVRWA010000012.1, from coordinate 145,282 downwards.
GTGCGCTGCCCGAGGTCGAACGGCTATCGCGGCTCGTGGACGGGCTGCTCGCTCTCGCCCGCGCCGAGGCCGCGTCCCGTCGAGACCGTCGAGCTTGCCGCCGCGGTCGCAGACCGGCTCGAGGCGTTCGCTCCGCTCGCCGCGGAGCGTCGCGTCCACCTCGAGTCGCGTGTCGCAGGACGGGCGCTCGTCGGCCCCGACCGGCTCGGTCAGGCACTCGACAACCTGCTCGCGAACGCTCTCGCGGTCGCGCCCGAGGGGTCGGCCGTGACGGTCTCCGGCGGTCCCGAGGCGCTGCACGTCGAGGACAGCGGCCCGGGGATGAGCGCGGAGGAGCGCGCCAGGGCGTTCGACCGCTTCTGGTCGAAGGGGAGCGGCTCGGGGCTCGGGCTCCCGATCGTGAAGCGCCTGATCGAGCTCGACGGTGGCTCGGTCGAGCTCCGGGAGGCTCCGGGCGGCGGGCTCGACGTCGTGCTGCGGCTGCGCCCGGGGCCGTGAAGGTCCGTCCGGACCGGGCTCATATACTCCGCCGGACCTGCCCGGAACCATGACAGCGACCCGCCTGCCGACGGGGTTCGGGAGCCTGGACCAGCCCGCGTCCTGGCCGCCTCCGCGTGCCCGGCCCCGTCCGGAGCTCCTCGCGGCCCAGCTCGACACGCTCCCGGGAGTCGGCGTGACGATCCGGCGGCGGCTGCAGAAGCTCGGGCTCGAGACCGTCGGCGACCTCCTCTCCCATCGTCCGTTCCGCTACGAGCAGCCCGTCCGGCACCGGCGGATCGCGGATCTCTTCGGCGACGAGGAGGTGGCGATCGAGGGGACGGTGAGCTCGGTCAGCCTGCGGAGGCCACGCCGCGGGCTCACGATCCTCGAGGCCGTCGTCTCCGACGGCACGGGCGCGATCAAGGCGTCGTGGTTCAACCAGGGCTGGCTCGCGGAGCGGCTCCAACCCGGCACCCATGTCCGCCTGCGCGGCCAGACGACCCGCTACGGGTTCACGGTCAAGAGCTATGACCTCGGAGAGGAGGCGCTCGCGACGGCGGACTTCGCCCCGGTCTATCCGGCGAGCGAGGAGATCGCACCGAAGAAGCTGCGTGAGCTTGTCGAGGCGGCGCTCCCGCTCGCAGCCGCACTGCCCGATCCGCTTCCGGCGGCGCTGAAGGCGCAGGAGAGGCTGCCCTTCCGGGACGACGCGCTCCACGTGCTCCACCGGCCGCGCTCGCTCGCCGAGGCGGAGGAAGGCCGCCGCCGGCTCGCGTTCGACGAGCTGCTCGTGCTCCAGGTCGGCCTCGCGCAGCGCGCCCGCGAGCGCGAGGCGACGATCGCGCCGGCGCTCGGCGAGCCGGGCGAGCTGATCGAGCGCTACCGCGCCGTGCTCCCGTTCACGCTGACCGAGCATCAGGAGCGCGCGATCGCGGAGATCGACTCGGATCTCGCCCGCGGGGTGCCGATGCAGCGCCTGCTCCAGGGGGACGTCGGCTCCGGCAAGACCGCCGTGGCGCTCTACACGCTCCTGCGCGCGGTGGAGCGCGGGCGCCAGGGCGCACTGATGGCGCCGACGGAAACCCTCGCAGAGCAGCACTTTCTCACTCTCGATCCGATCTGCGCCGAGCTGGTCGTCCCGGTCGTCCTGCTCACGAGCTCGCTTTCCGCAAAGGAGCACGCTGCCGCGCGCGGCCGGCTCGCGAGCGGTGAGGCGGCGATCGCGGTCGGTACGCACGCCCTGATCCAGAGCGGGGTGGACTTCGCGGATCTGGCGGTCGCCGTCGTGGACGAGCAGCACCGCTTCGGCGTCGAGCAGCGGCGCGCACTGTCCGAGGGCCGCGGCCCGCACGTGCTGCACATGACAGCGACCCCGATCCCACGCACGCTCGCCCTGACCGTGTACGGCGACCTCCAGATCAGCGAGATCGCCAAGCCGCCCGCCGACCGTGTTCCCGTGGTAACACGATGGATTCCGCAGGAGCGTGCCTCCGAGGCGTACACGCGCCTGAAGCGCCTGCTCGACGAGGGCCGCCAGGCGTACGTCGTCTGCCCGCTGATCGAGGCTTCCGAGACCTCCGTCGCCCGTGCCGCCGAGGACGAGGCGGACCGGCTGCGCGGGGCCGAGCTGAAGGGCTACCGCGTCGGCTGCCTGCACGGCCGCCTCAAGCCGCGCGAGCGGCGCGAGCTGATGGCGCGGTTCAAGGCGTGCGACCTGGACGTGCTCGTCGCGACGACGGTGATCGAGGTCGGCGTCGACGTTCCCAACGCGACGGTGATGATCGTGCAGGAGGCGGACCGCTTCGGCCTCGCACAGCTGCACCAGCTCCGAGGCCGCGTAGGCCGCGGCTCGGACCAGTCGTACTGCCTGCTCGTCTCGCGCCCGAAGGAGGAGCTGACGGAGTCCGCGGCCGCCCGCCTCGAGGCCCTCGTCGCGACGAGCGACGGCTTCGAGCTCGCCGAGGTCGACCTCGAGCTCCGCGGCTCGGGCCAGCTTCTCGGCACGCGCCAGGCCGGCCTCTCGGACTTCCACTTCGCCCGGTTGCGCGCCGACCGCCCGTTGCTCGAGCGGGCGCGGGCGGCCGCCGGCGGCCTCGCCGGCGACGCAGGCCCGCTCCAGGAAGACGTCGACCTGCTGTTCGGCGACGCGCCCGTTGCGGCGTAGCCTGGAACCATGCGGATCATCGCCGGCTCGCACAAGGGCCACAAGCTCGTCGCGCCCAGGGGCATCGACACGCGTCCGACGGGCGACCGTGTGCGCGAGGCGGCGTTCAACCTGATCGGGCCCGTGGACGGGGCCAGCGTCCTCGACCTCTTCGCCGGCTCCGGCGCCATGGGCCTCGAGGCGCTCTCCCGCGGCGCCGGGCGCGCCGCGTTCGTCGAGTCCGACCGCGACGCGGTGCGCGCGATCGAAACGAACCTCGACAAGCTCGGCCTCCGCGCAGCGGTCACGCGCAGCGACGCCGTCCGGGCGCTCGCGCAGGAGGCCGCCGCGGGCAGGCGATACGATCTGGTGCTCGTCGACCCGCCTTACCGGATGCTCGCCGACCTCATGCCCCGACTCCAGCGCCATCTCGCCGCCGTGCTCGCACCGGACGGCCTCGTCGTCGTGGAGTCGGACGCGCGCGACGAGCCGCTGGTCGAGGGCCTCGCTCTCCGCACGAGCCGCCGCTACGGCTCCGCGCGCCTGACCCTCTTCGAGCACGCATGATTACGGCCATCTGCCCCGGCAGTTACGACCCGGTCACGCTGGGCCACGTCGACGTGATCACGCGCACCGCGGCGATCTTCGACCGCGTCGTCGTCGGCGTCGTCCGCGAGCCGCACCACAAGAACACGATGTTCAACGTCGAGGAACGGGTCGCGTTCCTCGACGACGCCCTGACGGGGCTCGAGAACGTCGAGGTGGACGTGTTCTCGGAGCTCGTGGTCGACTTCGCCCGCCGTTGGGGAGCGAAAACGATGGTGAAGGGGCTTCGCGTGATCTCCGACTTCGAGTGGGAGTACCAGATGGCGCACCTGAACCGGGCGCTCGCGCCCGACGTCGAGACGCTGTACGTGATGTCGAGCCCGAAGTACAGCTTCGTCTCGTCGAGCGGCGTGAAGGAGATTGCAGCCTTCGGCGGAAAGGTGGACGAGTACGTCCCCGGGGCGGTCGCGCGCCGCTTCGAGGAGCTCTTCCCCGACGGTCGCCCCGGCGCCCCCCTTAGTCCCCAGGAGTAGAATCAGGAGATCCCATGGACGTCCTCGTACTGATCGACAAGCTCGACGATCTCGTGCACAACGCGAAGGCCGTGCCGCTGACCGACCAGGTTCGGATCGATCGCGAGGAGATCTACGACATCCTCGACCAGATGCGCGCGACGATTCCCGAGGAGATCAAGCAGGCGCGCTGGATCGTCAAGGAGCGCCAGGAGATGCTCGCCGAGGCCAAGCGCGAATGCGACCGGATCCTCCAGGAGGCGCGCGAGCAGGCCGTGAGGGAGGCGTCTCAGACCGAGATCGTCAAGCTCGCCGAGCGCCAGGCTCAGGACATCGTCGACGACGCCCGCCGGCAGGCGCGCGAGACGCGCCTCGAGATGGAGGACTGGGCCGACGGGATCCTCTCCACGCTCGAGGTCAACCTCGACAAGTTCCTCGGCGCGGTGAAGCGAGGCCGTGAGCGGCTGTCGGAACGCTCGCAGGAGTCAGTCGTCGCCGGCGTCGGCCCGGCCGACGACGGCGACGAGACGTACTAACCGCCCCCGGCGAGGGGCGTCTCCAGCAAGGGACATGCGCCTACGCCTCCCCGTCGTCGTCTGCGTGCTTGCGGCCTTCCTGTTAACGGGCGCCGCGGAGGCGGGCCGTTCCCAGGTGACCTCGATAATCGCCGGCGCCGGCCCATCCGTGGTCGCCGTCGACTCGACCCGCAACCTCGTCTTCGTCACGAGCGTCCGCTCGAACACGATCGCGGTGGTGGACGGCACGACGCGGGCGGTGGTCGCGACGATCACCCGGCCCCCGGGAGGCAAGGGGGTCGCGCTGGCCGTCGACCCGGCCGCGGGGCGCCTGTACGACCTCGACAGCGCGCTCGGCCAGGTCCTCGTCTGGGACGAGACGAGCCATGCGCTCCTCGCACGCTGGACGTCACCGCCGGGGCCACGCGGCGTTGCGGTCGACTCCGCCGCGGGCCGGGTCTACGTGACGAGCGCCGCCGGCGGGGTCGGATTCTTCACCGTGCTCAACCTGTCGACCGGGGTGAAGGTCACCTCGCGACAGGTCGGCACCGACCCGCGCGGGGTCACGGTCGACCCGGTCACGGGAGAGGCCTGGGTCGCCGACGCGGCGACCCAGGTCGTCTATGTCGTCGATCCGAAATCGGCTGTGCAGGCGAACTTCTTCCCGATCGCCGACGGCGCCTTCGCGGTTGCGATCGATCCCCGTCCGGGTGCGAGGAAGGTCTGGGTCGCCGGCGGCCGCGGCGTCACGGTGATCCTTCCCGACCGCAACATGATCGCCGGCACGGCCGGGACCGGCGGCGCCGTCGCCGCGGTCGCGGTCGACCCTGCCACCGGCCTCGCCTTCGCCGTCACGCCCGGCGTCGCCGCGACGGCGAAGGGAATGCTGGCGGTGCTCGAGCAGACGCTCCAGACGAAGCCGACGATCGACGAGCGCGTCCCGGTGGGCGTCTCGCCGCTCGGCGTCGGCGTGGACGTCTACAACTCGCGCGTGTTCGTCGCCAACGCCGGCGTCGACCCGGATCCCGGCTCGGTCTCGGCCGTCTCGCAGTTCCAGCCGCTCACGCACGGCTTCCACTTCGCGAACAACTTCACCGGGCGGCTCGGCGGCTTCGACCTCGCCGCTTCGCCCTTCGGCCTCTCGGGAGGGATGGTCTACGCCGCGCTCGACACGTTCAACGTCGGCTGGCGGGCGCCGCCCGACACCAGGCCGCCCGCGGTCGGTTCGGTGCGCGAGTACCTCGCCAGGCGCGAGGTCGAAGGCCTGGGTGCGAAGAACTCGGCGCTCGTCAAGCGCTTCCATCTCTGGCAGGGCTTTCCGGCGAGCGGGCCGACGGGCCTTCCGCAGCGCTCGCTCGGCGAGTTCGAGCGCGTCCTCCGCCCGAGGCTCGACGCCGGCGTGCCCGTGCCGGTCGCCGTCGTTCGCGCACAGCCCGGCCGACCGGTCTGGGAGAACCGTGAGGTGCTCGCGACCGGCTACTTCCGCAAGGGGAAGGAGTGGGTTCTCGAGCTCTACGACCCGGCGGCGCCCAACCGCACCGTCTACCTCTTCACGAGCACGCTTCGCGAGACGGTGCGGCGTGACGGCACCGGGGCGATCGGCAAGGCGTGGCGCGGCTTCTTCGCGATCACGACCTACACGCGGTCGACGCCGCCCTGGGCTCCGCTTCCGCCGTCGGCCTAGAGCTCGGCGGCCAGCCGCTGCGCCGCCTCCACGAACCCGAGCGCCGCCGGTGAGCGGTAGCGGTCGGCGTGCCAGGCGAGCGCGAGCAGGCGCGGCGGGACGCGGGAGCCGAGCGGAAGCGCGATCACGTCCTCCTGGTCCGGGTCGAACACGAGCCGCGGCACCGCGGCGACGCCCATCCCCGCAGCGACGAGGCCGAGGACGGTGCCGTTGTCGTCCGACCGGAACGCGTACTCGACGCCGGGTAGGTCGTGCTTTCGGTCGGTGCGCCAGCCGATCAGCGGCAGCTCCTCGAGCTCTCGCAGCGACGGCGCCGTGTCGCGGTCGGCGAACGGCGAGTCGGCAGAGACGAGCAGGACGTACGGGTCGCGGAGGAGCTCGACCCAGTCGAAGGGGCCTTCCTCGAGCGGGAGCTCGCAGAACGTGAGGTCGAGCTCGCCCCGCTCGACCGCCTCGACGAGCTCCGCGTGCTGCACCGACTCCATCAGCCGGACGCCGACGAGCGGGAAGCTCTCCTTGAAGTGACGGAGCAATCCGGGGAGGAGCCGCGCGCCCACGCTCTGGAAGATCCCCACGCGAAGCGGCCCCGCCTCGCCCGCGAGCAGCGCGGCCATGTCCGCCTGGGCGGCGGCGAGCCGGGCCACGATCGCGTCGGCGTGACGGCTCAGCAGGCGGCCCGCGTCGGTGAGCGAGACCGCGCGCGGCCCGCCGGGCCGCTCGACGAGCTTCGCGCCGACGACCTGCTCGAGCCGGGCGATCTGCTGGCTGACCGCCGACTGCGTGTAGCCGAGCTTGATCGCAGCGCGCCCGAAGGAGCCCTCGCGCTCGACGGCCTGCAGCGCCGCGAAGTGCCGCAGCTCTACCCCAAGCCAAGTACTATCAGTCTCAGTGATCATATTCAATGAAAACTTGATTTGATCTTATAGGATAGCAGAGGCACTATGAGGTCATGGCAGCGCTCATCGTGATCATCCTCGTCGTCGTGGCAGCCGGGCTCGCCTCGGTTCTCGGCGACACGCCCGAGCGGCGTGTCGAACGGAACCCGCGCGGTTGGTGGCCCGCCTCTCCGAGGCGGTAGCCGCCGTGACAGCCCGCTCTCTTCGCGGCGGTCGCGCAGCGGCCGTCGGCTCCGGCCTGAGCGCGATCTACCTGATCTGGGGCTCCACCTACCTCGCGGTGATGGTCGCGATCCGCACGATGCCTCCGCTGCTGATGTCCTCGGTCCGCTTCCTTGTCGCCGGCGCAGTGCTCTACGCCTGGGCGCGGCGGCGCGAAGCGGCCGCCTCCACGGCCCCCGGCGGGCGCCAGTGGCTCGCCGCCGGCACCACCGGCTTCGCCCTGCTCCTGGTCGGGAGCGGAGGGATCGCCTGGGCCGAGCAACGGCTCGACTCGGGCGTGACGGCGCTCCTCGGCGCGTCGATCCCGCTCTGGATCGCGTTGCTCGACCGGGCCGTGTTCGGCTCGCGGCTGAGCCGCGGAGCCGTGGCCGGGCTGAGCATCGGCCTCGCCGGCGTCTTCGTGCTCGTCGGCCCGGCCTCGCACGGCGTCAACCTCGTCGGCGCGGCCGCGGTTCTCGTCTCCTCGCTCGCCTGGGCGGCAGGGTCGCTGCACGCGCGCTCCTCGCCGCTCCCGCGCGCGCCCCTTCTCACCGCGGGGATGCAGATGATCGTGGGCGGGGCGCTCCTCGGAGTCGCCGGGATCGCCGCGGGCGAAGTCCGGCAGGTTCACCTCGAGGCGTTCTCGACCTGGTCGCTCGCGGCGTTCGCCTACCTCGTGGTCGGCGGCTCGCTGCTCGCCTACCCGGTCTACCTGTGGCTCCTCCGGAACGCGCCCACGCGCTTCGTCACGACCCACGCGTACGTCAACCCCGCCGTCGCGGTCCTGCTCGGCTGGGTCGTGCTCGCCGAGCCGCTCACGCGCTCGACGCTCGTCGCGGCCGCGGCCATCGTCGTCTCCGTGCTGCTCATCGTCAGCTCCCGCGCGGTGCCGGCGCGCGGCCGGGTGATCCCGTTCCCGGGCGTTCGCCGCAACGCCGAGCCGGCGATCGACCAGGCCGCGTAAGCGCGGCACGCTGCTACCCTCAACGGCATGACCAGCTTCGACCTGCGTGCGGTCAAGCTCCGGTCGGGGGAGGAGTTCCGCGACGAGGTCGTGGTGGCGGTCGCGCCGCTCGAGCTCGGCGGCCAGCGCTACATCGCCGTGCCCGACGAGGTGCCCGCCGAGCTCGTCGTCCAGCGCGCGAGCACCGGCACGGTGTTCGAGCTGCGCCTCACCGTGCGCCTGCACGGGCCCTGCGTGCGTTGCCTCACCGACGCGGTGCTCGAGCTCCCGATCCACGGCACCGAGTACCAGGCGACCCGGCCCGAGGGCGTCGAGGAGCTCGTCAACGCCTACCTCGCCGACGACCGGCTCGACCTCACGGCCTGGGCGCGCGACCTCGTCGCAGTCACCCTCCCGGAGAAGATCCTCTGCCGTCCCGACTGCGCCGGGCTCTGCCCGACCTGCGGGCGCGACCTCAACCTCGAGCCGCACCAGCACGAGGAGGAGATCGTCGACTCGCGCTGGTCGGCCCTGGCGGAGCTGCGCGACGAGCTGTAGACGGTCGGTATACTCCGCACCCGCTCATGGCAGTCCCCAAGAAGAAGACGTCGAAGTCCCGCCGCGACAAGCGCCGGGCACAGCATGGGATCGAGGCCCCTCGCGTGAACGAGTGCCCGGTCTGCCATCAGCCCAAGCAGCCTCACCGCGTCTGCCCGAACTGCAAGACGTATCGCGGACGCGAGGTCGAGCCGCTGCGCCTGCCGACGCCGTAGCGCAGTGATCCGAATCGCGGTCGACGCGATGGGCGCTGATCTCGGCCCCGAGGAGATCGTCGCCGGGGCGCGCGAGGCCGCATCGGAGTCGATCGCGCCGGTCGTCTTCGCCGACGCCGTGGTCGACGCGCACGGGCTCGAGCACGTCGTCACGAGCGGCGTGATCGAGATGGGCGACGCGCCGGCCGAAACCGTGCGTGCGATGCCCGACTCCTCGCTGGTCGCAGCGTGTCGAGCCGTGGCCGAGGGCCGCGCCGACGCCGTGGTCTCCGCCGGGAACACGGGCGCGATGCTCGCCGCCTGCCTGTTCGAGCTGCGCCGCATCCCCGGCGTCTTCCGGCCGGCGATCGCCGTGCCGATCCCGGCCCGTCGCGGCCCCTCGGTGCTGATCGACGCGGGCGCCACCGCCGACGCCAGGCCCGAGCTCCTGCTCCAGTTCGCGACGATGGGCTCCGTCTTTGCCGAGGAGATCCTCGGCCTGCGAGACCCCGAGGTGCGGCTGCTCTCGATCGGCGAGGAGCCCGAGAAGGGCAACACGCTCACGCTCGAGGCGCACGCGCTCCTCGCAGCGAGCGAGCTCAACTTCCGCGGCAACATCGAGAGCCGCGAGCTGTTGGAGGGCGTCGCGGACGTCGTCGTCTGCGACGGCTTCACCGGCAACGTCTGCCTGAAGCTGATCGAGGGCACGATCGCGACGCTGCTCGACGCCTTCCGTGAGGAGGTCGTCTCGACGACGCGCGGCCGCCTCGGCGGCCTGCTGATCCGGCCCGCTGCCCGTCGCCTGCGCGAACGGCTCGACCCCGACACCTACGGGGGCGCATACCTCCTCGGGCTCAAAGGGCTCGCCGTGGTCGCGCACGGGAACTCCAACCGACGGGCGATCGAGAGCGCGATCAGGCTCGCTGCGCGAGGCGCCGAGCATCGAGTCGTGGAGCGGCTTGCCGAGCGCCTGCCGGGAGGCGTGGTAGCATCGGCGCGCTCTCAGACCCCGACCCCAAAATGAGGTGACATGGCAGCCTCCCGCGAAGAAGTATCCGAGCGCGTGAAGGAAGTACTCGTCGAGCAGCTCGGCATCGACGAAAGCGAGATCACCGACGAGGCGTCGTTCCAGGACGACCTCGACGCCGATTCGCTCGACCTGGTCGAGCTGATCATGGAGCTCGAGGACCAGTTCGGGATCAAGATCTCGGACGAGGACGCGCAGAAGATCACGACGGTCGGACAGGCGATCGACTACGTCGCGACGCACCAATAGGTCCGCCCCGGGAGGCGAGCTCGAGCGGCTGATCGACGAGCTCCCTCCGAGCGCGGGCGAGCTCGTCTTCACACACCCGAACTGGGCGCCGGACCGTGCCTCGTCGTACGAGCGGCTCGAGTTCCTGGGGGATAGCGTGCTCGAGCTCGCCGTGGCGGCCGCGCTGTACGAGCGGCATCCCAACTTCTCGGAGGGGCGCCTGACCAAGGTGCGGGCGCAGGCGGTCTCGCGGGCCAGCTGCGCGATCGTCGCTTCCGAGCTCGAGCTCGGGCGGCGGCTGCGCGAACGCGGCGAGCTGCTGGAAGGGGACGACGCGTCGAGCCTCTCGCACAACCGCCGCATCCTCGGCGCGGTGCTCGAGGCCGCGCTGGGGGCGCTCTACCTCGAGCACGGCTTCGAGGCGATCCGCCCCGCCGTCGTCGGAGCCTTCGACGGCCGCATCCAGGAGGCGCTGACGAGCCCGCTCGACCACAAGACGGCGTTGCAGGAGGCGCTCGGCAAGCTCGGCCGGCGCGCCGTCTACACGGTGCTGGACGTGGACGGGCCGCCCCACGAGCGGTTCTTCGTCTGTGCGGTGCTGATCGACGGCGAGCAGGCGGGCACGGGCCGCGGGCGCTCGAAGAAGGAGGCCGAGCAGGAGGCCGCCCTCGAGGCGCTCACGGGGCTCGGCGACGCGGCCTAGCTTCAGGGCGCGAGGCGCTCCACGAACATTCGGACGCGTCCGGGCAGCCGCGAGGTCACGGCCCTTCGGATCGGCTCGCGCCAGCGGGACCAGCGCAGCCCGACGAAGATGAGGGCCAGACCGAGGACTGCCGCCCCGAGCGGCGCCAGGCCGCCCAACCGCTGCATCCCGCCGGAGACGGCCACGAGCACGCCGAACGCGCCGACCAGGGTGAAGCTCCAGTGATGGGCGAACGCGGAGAAGAACATCGCGAGCGCGCCGAGAGCTCCGATCAACGCGAAGCCGGGCACCGTCTTCGGCACGAGGTTGATCAGGGAGATCCCGGCCACGGCGAGCCCGACCCAGTACGCCCAGGTCGCGTACGAGCGTCGCCGTGTCCCGTCCAGCCAGAGCCCCGCGCCGATCCACGCGAGGCCGACCGGGAGGACGAACGCAAAGTGCCCGCTGCCGCTGTCGTTGCCGAGCACGAGCTCCGCGGCGTCCGCCGCGAGCAGCGCCGTGCCGAGGCCCAGCGGGACGAGCACGAGCGGCGCAGGCCGCACGGTCAGGAGAACGACTCCGAAGACCAGCCCGGCGACCACGATGCCCGTGATCCCCCGGTGGAGGTAGCCGAGGTCGCGCGCGCCCTCGGGCCAGAAGCCGACGATCCGCTCCACGGCGTAGGCGATCACCCCGACGAAGCCGATGGAGACCGCCTCGAAGAGCTCCGCGGGCTGTGCGAAGCCCCGCCTCCGGAACAGCTCGCTCGCGGCGAGGGAGCCGGTGAGATACACGACCCCCAGGGCGAGGACGCCCCACGGGTCGAGCCTCTCCCAGTAGATCGCGATCAGCGCCGCCGACGCTGCAACGACGAGGAGCACCCCGATGTACACGGCGATCGTCGGGCCGAAAGCGAGCCGCCGCTCCGCGGTCTCCGCCGGGGCGATCTCGTCCCAGAGCAACTCGATCTCGTCCGGAGCGTGGCCGTGGGCGGCGAGCCGGCGCTCGAACTCGCGCGCGCTGATGTCGAGGTGAGACGGCCTGACCGTGGTCGGCACGACGGCCTCCTTCGCTCCACACCGAGCTATGCCACATCGGAGCTCGCATCACATCCGGGGTTCCACGGAACCGCTCCCATCCGGGCCGCACGCGATACTGCGACCTCGTGCACCTGTGTGCGATCAAAATGCGCGGCTTCAAGTCGTTCCCGGACCCGGTCGAGGTGCACCTCGAGCCGGGCGTCGCCGTGGTCGTCGGGCCGAACGGGTCGGGCAAGTCGAACGTCGCCGACGGGATCGTCTGGGCCGCGGGCAGCCTGACGCCGAGCGAGCTGCGCGCCGAGAAGGCCGACGACGTCCTCTTCGCGGGCGGCGGCGGCCGGGGGCAGTCCGACTACTGCGAGGTCGAGCTCCTGTTCGACAACACGGACGGCGACGGCCCGCTGGACTACGCGGAGCTCGCGATCACGCGCCGCCTGCATCGCGGCGGCGAAGGCCAGTACCTCGTCAACCGCGCCCCGGTGCGCCGCCTCGACCTCGTCGAGATCCTCTCCGACCTCGGGCTCGGGGGCGGGATGCACTCGATCATCGGGCAGGGGAAGGTCGAGGCGATCCTCGGCTCGAAGCCGGAGGAGCGGCGCGCGATGATCGAGGAGGCGGCCGGGCTGGGGCGCTTCAAGCGCCGGCGGCACCGCGCGGAGTTGAAGCTCGCGCGCGTCGCCGTCCAGGTCGAGCGCGCCCGCGATCTCGAGGCGGAGGTGCGGGGACGCCTGCGGCCGCTCGCGCTGCAGGCGACCGCAGCCGAGCGCGCCGAGAAGCTCGCCGGCGAGATCGCCGACCTGCGCGTGCGGATCGCGCTCTTGGATCTCGAGGCGATCGAGGCGCGGCTCGACGATGGGAACGGCCGGGCGGTCGACGCGGCGCTCGTGCGCCGGGCCGCCGAAGAGAAGCTCGACGCGCTGCTCGCCGAGCGCGGCCGCGCCGAGCAGGAACTGGCCGATGCGGCCGGGGGGCGCGAGTCTGCCTCCGCGGCGCTCTACCGGCTCCGCACCGCGGGCGAGCGCGTCGCGATGCGGCGCGAGTCGGTCGGCGGCCTGTCCGAGGCGCTCCGCGCCCAGTCGGCGCCGATGGAGCCGGTCGACGGCCTGTCGCCGGCAGAGCTCGAGCGCGCCGCGCGGGCGACCGCCGAGGCCGCCCGAGCCGCCGCGGCGGAGCACGACACGCTGGCCGAGCAGTCGCGGCTCGCGGCAGAGCGGCTCGCGGCTCTCGAGCGCTCGCTCGCGGAGCGCGAGGGGATTCCTCCGGCTGCGCGCGCGTTCGCAGAGGAAGGCGCGCGGCTCGCCCTCGGCGAGCTAGACGTCGAGCCGGGCCTCGAGCGCGCGGTCGCCGCGGCGCTCGGCCGCCGGGCCTCCGCTCTGCTCGCGACCGATCCGGCCGCCGGCCTGGAGCTGATCGAGCGTGCGCGCGCCGCCGGGCTCGGCAGCCTCGTCGTCGTCACCTCGCCGGGCGAGCCGCTCGCGGGGTTCACGCTCGTCGAGCCGGGCGAGCTGCTGAAAGCCACGGGGCCTGCGGTGACCCGCGACGGGATCGGCTACGACCCCGAGCGCGGCGAGCTCTGGTTCGCGGGGGAGACTGCGGAGGCGGTGCAGCTCGAGCTCGCCGCGCGCCGTGATGCTCTGGCGGCGGAGACCGGTGAGCTCTCGGCGCGGGCGGCCGAGGCGCAAGCCTCAGCGGCCGAAGCCGCGACCCTCGCCGGGGCGGCCCAGAAAGCGCTCGAGCGGCTCGGGCCTGCGAGGCGCGCGCGTCGTGCCGACCCGGCTGTGGTCGCCCGTATCCTGGCGCTCGCCGAGCGGCTCGACGCCGAGCTCGCGACGGTGACCGAGGCCGCAGCCCGCTTCGAGGCGCCGCTGCAAGTGCGCGTCGACGCCGGCGCGACCCGGACCGGCGAGCTCGGCTCTGAGCTGCGCCGGCTCGGTGCCGCCGAGGTCGAGCTTCGTCGCGCCTCGTCGGAGGCCGCGCAGGCGGCGGCGGCGATCGACGTCGAGCTGGCGCGCCTCGGCGCGGAGGCCGACGAGGTGCGACGACGGATCGAATCCGAGCCAAGTGCTCATGAGCACGAGGATCCCGTCGAAGGCGAGGACCGCGAGGCGCTCGCCGAGAAGCTCGAGCGGCTCGAGCGCCGCCACGAGGCGCTCGGGCGCGTGAACCCGCTCGCCAAGGAGGAGTACGAGGCCGAGAAGGCCCGCGTCGAGGAGCTCGCGGTGCAGCGCGAGGACCTCGAGGCGAGCCTGAGGGAGCTCGAGGAGCTCCGCGCCGACCTCACGCGCACGGTCGAGACTCGCTTCGCGGAGACCTTCGCCTCCGTTCAGGCCCATTTCGAGGAGGTCGCCTCGACGCTCTTCCCGGGCGGCAAGGGGCACCTGCGCACGACCGAGCCCGCCGAGGGCGACGAGGAGACCGCCGAGCCCGGGATCGAGATCGAACTGCGCCCCGCCGGCAAGAAGGTCACGCGGCTCTCGCTCCTCTCGGGCGGCGAGAAGTCGCTCGGCGCGATCTCGTTCCTGTTCGCGCTCTTCCTCGCGCGGCCGTGCCCGTTCTACCTCCTCGACGAGGTCGAGGCGGCGCTCGACGACACGAACATCGGCCGCTTCGTCGAGCTCCTGCGCCGCTACTCCGACCGGGCCCAGTTCATCGTGATCACGCACCAGAAGCGGACGATGGAAGCCGCGGACATCCTGTACGGCGTCACGATGGGCTCCGACGGGATCTCGCAGGTCGTCTCGCGCCGGCTGCCGCGCGAAGAGGCCGAGGCCGTCTCCGCGGCCTGATCCAGTAGGGTCGCGCCGATGGCAAGTTTCGTGCTCGTCCACGGCGCCTGGAACGGCAGCTGGGCGTGGGAGAGGGTGACGCCGCTCATCGAGGCGGCCGGCCACCGCGTCGATGCGGTCGACCTGCCGGGCCGCGGCTCCAATCCGGCCTCGCCCGCCGAGATGACGATGGACGCCTACGCACGGCACGTTGCCGACCGCGTCGAGGCCGCGGGCGACCAGGTCGTGCTCGTCGGCACCAGCATGGGCGGGATGGTGATCACCGGCGCCGCGGAGCTCGTTCCGGACCGAATCGAGACTCTCGTCTACCTGACGGCGTTCCTCCCCAACGACGGACAGACCCTGGCCCAGCTCGCGGAGGGCAACCCGGACGAGCTCGTCCGGACGAACATCGTCGTCGACGAGTCCACGGGTCTCTGCACGGTTCGCGAGGAGGTGCGGCGCGCTGCCTTCTACGGGGAGTGCACCGAGGAGGACGCTGCCCGCGCGTCGAGCCGCCGCGTCCCGGAGAGCCTCGCCGCGATCGGCGGGGCTGTGCACGTGACCGAAGAGCGCGCAGGCTCGGTGCCACGGGTCTACATCGAGTGCACCCGCGACCGCGCGCTCACGATCGCCCAGCAGCGGCGGATGTGGGCGGCCCGGCCGTGTGCTCAGGTGCTGACGCTGGAATCCGACCACTCGCCGTTCCTGTGTGTGCCCAACGAGCTCGCCGGGCACCTGCTCGCGATCGCCGGCTGACGCATGGCACGAAGCTGGTCAGAGCTGCTCGGCGAGGAGAGCGCGGCGCCCGAGCCGGAGGCGGAGCGGGCCGGGCTGTTCTCCAGGCTGCGCGACTCGCTCGGGAAATCGCGCCGCGCACTCACCGAGCAGCTCGCCGCGGCGGCGTTCGATCCCGGCGACGACGAGGCGTGGGAGCGGCTCGAGGAGGCGCTGATCGCCGCCGACGTCGGAGTTCCTGCCACGGCCGAGCTCGTGCGGCGCCTCGAGGCGCGGCCCGACCTCGGCGAGCTCGGGGCGGCGCTCACGGAGGAGATCGAGTCGCTCCTCGGCGAGCCGGGAATCCTCCACGTGCAGGCGCGGCCGACGGTGATCCTCGTCGTCGGCGTCAACGGCACCGGCAAGACGACGACGATCGGCAAGCTGGCGAAGCGGCTCTCCGAGCACGGGCACTCCGTTCTCGTCGCGGCCGCCGACACGTTCCGGGCCGCCGCGGAGGAGCAGCTCGAGATCTGGGCGAAGCGGGCCGACGCGGACTTCGTCGGCTCCGCGCGCGGCGGCGACCCCGCCGCGGTCGCCTACGACGCGATCGAGGCCGCACACGCCCGCGGGCGCGACATCGTGATCGTGGACACCGCGGGCCGCCTCCACACCCAATCGAACCTGATGGAGGAGCTCGCGAAGGTGCGCCGCGTGATCGAGGGCCGCCTTCCAGGCGCTCCCCACGAGACGCTGCTCGTGGTAGACGCGACGACCGGCCAGAATGGGCTCCAGCAGGCCCGCCTGTTCGGCGAGACCGCAGGCGTGAGCGGGGTCGTGCTGACGAAGCTCGACGGCTCGGCCAAAGGGGGCGTCGCGATCCCGATCGCGTTCGAACTCGGGCTGCCGGTGAAGCTGATCGGCGTGGGCGAGACACTCGACGATCTCCGCCCGTTCGATCCGCACGACTTCGCGCGCGCCCTCGTCGAGGGCTAGGTAGCTCTGCCATCGGTCTGCTATCACCTGGTTGGGGTCAGCCGCCAATCAGGAGGTGCAGGCATGAAGATCTCCCGGACCCTTCGAGCCGGAGCGATCGTGGTCGCGATCGCCGTGGTCGCGGTGAGCGCCAGTCAGGCGCGCACCGGAGGCCATTCGCAGAGCAACCGCATCCCGAAGACCTTTGTCCTCCCGGGCGACGCGCTCTTCCCGGAGGGCATGGGGTACGACCAGGAAGACGGCGACTACTTCGTCGGCGCGATCGGCGGTGGAGCCGTGCTCCGCGGCGAGATCGACGACCCGACCGCGACGATCTTCTCGCCGGCCGGCGCCGACGGACGGACCGCCGCCCTCGGCGCCCGACCCGACCATGGGCGCGTGTTCGTCGGGAGCTTCGGGAGCGGCAAGATCTGGATCTACAACGAGCGGACGGGCAAGCTGATCGCGACGCTCGACACCGGCATGCCCAGCTCGGTCCTGAACGACTTCTCGTTCCTCCGCGACGGGACCGCGTTCGCGACCGACTCGGTCAACCCGTTCCTCTGGCGCATCACCTTCTCGCGCAACGGCACGCCCAAGCTCGAGAAGTGGCTCGACTTCACCGGCACGGTGTTCGTCTACAACTCGGGCTTCAACGCGGACGGGATCGTGACCACGGAGAACGGCCGCTATCTCGTCGTCAACCAGCTGAGCACTGGTGACCTGTTCCGGATCGACGTGGCCACGAAGGCGGTGACCAAGATCGACGTCGGTGGGTTCGACCTGACGAACGCGGACGGCATGGACATCGACGGGCAGTCGCTCTACGTCGTTCGCAATACCAACGCCCAGATCGTGAAGGTCGATCTTTCGGCGGACTTCTCGACGGGAGCCGTCGACACGATCACGACGAGCCCCGCGTTCCTCTTCCCGACCGCGGCGGTCGTCGTCGGGACGGGCGACGGGTACGGCCATGGCCACGACGGCGAGAGCGACGGCTCGAAGCTGCTCGTTCTCAATGCGCAGCTCGACAAGCTCTTCGGCGGCAGCTCGCCCAAGCTGCCGTTCACGATCACGAGCATCAACCTCCCGTAGGCTCGCTGGCGGGCGCTGCCGTCCGTCCGGACGGCAGCGCCCGCCTCCCTCGGCTGAGGATTCAGTCGGCAGCGGCGCCCGCCGATAGGTACCGTGATGGGGAGGATGCTCAGGATCGCGCGCTCGCGCGTAGCCCGGCTCGTCGTGCAGGCCGGCTTCGCCGCAGCGGCCCTCAGCGTGACCGTCCTCGCCGTCCGTCATTTCCTCCGCTCCGGGTGGCCCCTCCACGGCGCGAACATCTGGCTCGTCGCCGCAGCCGCGCTCCTCTTCGTCGGCGCGTACGCATTCAAGGCCTGGGGTTGGCGCCGGCTCTTCGCCGGGCACGAGCGCCCTTCGAGCCTCGCTCTCGTTACCGCCGGCGGCGCCGCGGCCGTGACGGGGCTCGCGCTGCCCGGCCGCTTCGACGAGGCGGTGCGCATCTCGGTCGTCCGGCGCTACCCGGGCAGGACGACCGGCGTGGGGGCGATCGGCCTCTCGCTCGTCCTGCTCGGCCTCGTCGACACCGCCGCGCTGACGCCGCTCTCGGCGATCGCCGCGGGCGTCTCGGGCGCCTCGGGCTGGTTCCTCGCCGGGTTGATCCTGGTCGCCGCCGCCGGCGTCGCAGCCGCCGCGCTCGTGCTGGCTCTGCCGAGGCTCGCGCGCACCGGCCGTCTCGTCCGCTTCCGCCTCGCTCACTGGGTGCAGGAGCACTGCGCCTGCCCCCGCGAGGCGATCAAGGCCTGGGCGTTCGTCTCGATCTCCTGGGTGTTGCGCGGTGTGGCCCTCTTCGTGCTCCTGCACGCGCTCGGGCTCGGCTCTCCCGCCTCGGCCTCGCTCGCGCTCGTGTTCCTCTGCGCCTCCGCCGCGTCGGCGGCGCTGCCGATCGCACCTGCCGGTGCCGCCACGCAGATGGGCGCAGGCGCTGCGATTCTCGTCGTGAGCGGGATGCAGACCTCCGACGCGGTCGCCTTCGCGCTCAGCGCGCAGGCGCTGATCATCGTCGCCGGTGCGTCGATCGTGGTCGCGGTCGCGGCCTGGCACGCGGGCAGCCGCCTCGTTCCCGCGCGCTAGCCGTACACTTCCCGGCTGTGTTCGACACCCTGTCAGACAGGCTCCAGGCCGCGCTCGGCGATCTCCGCGGGCGCGGACGGCTGGACGAGGAGGCGATCTCCCGCGCGATGCGCGAGATCCGCCTCGCCCTGCTCGAGGCCGACGTCAACTTCCAGGTCGTCAAGGACTTCGTCGCGACGGTCAGGGAGCGCGCGCTCGGCCAGGAGGTGCTGAAGAGCCTCACGGCAGGGCAGCAGGTGGTGAAGATCGTCCACGAGGAGCTGACCGCGCTGATGGGAACCGGCGACTCGAAGCTCGCCTTCGGCAAACCGCCGACCGTGATCCTCCTCGCCGGCCTCCAGGGCTCTGGCAAGACGACCGCGACGGCGAGCCTCGCGCTGCACCTGCGCAAGGACAAGCACACGCCGTTCCTCGTTGCCGCCGACCTCCAGCGCCCCGCCGCGATCGACCAGCTCGAGCAGCTCGGCCGCCAGATCCAGATCCCCGTCTTTCGCGGCGAGGGAAACGACCCGGTGAAGGTCGTGCGCGATGGGATCGCGGCCGCGCGTGCGCAGAGCGCCGATGTCGTGATCCTCGACACGGCCGGGCGCCTCCACGTCGACGAGGCGCTGATGGACGAGCTCGCCGCCGTCCGCGCCGAGGCGAAGCCGACCAACGTGCTGCTCGTGCTCGACTCGATGACGGGCCAGGAGGCGGTCACGGTCGCGCAGGCCTTCCAGGAGCGGATCGCCTTCGACGGCGTGATCATGACCAAGCTCGACGGCGACGCCCGCGGCGGCGCCGCGCTCTCGGTGAAGGCGGTCACCGGCAAGCCGATCAAGTTCATCTCGGTGGGCGAGAAGCTCGACCAGTTCGAGGTCTTCCACCCCGACCGGATGGCCTCGCGAATCCTCGGGATGGGCGACGTCCTCTCGCTGATCGAGAAGGCGGAGGAGGCCGCATCCGACGAGGACCAGGCCGCGATGGAGGCGCGCATGCGCGCAGGCGAGTTCACGTTCGACGATTTCCTCACGAGCTACAAGATGCTGCGGAAGATGGGCCCGCTGAAGGGCGTGATGTCGATGATCCCGGGCGTGGGCAAGCAGCTGAAGGACATCGACGTGGACGAGCGGGACATGGCCCGCGTGGAGGCGATCGTGCTCTCGATGACTCCTCAGGAGCGCGGGATGCCGCACCTGATCAACGGCCCGCGGCGCCAGCGGATCGCGATGGGAAGCGGGACGAGCATCCAGCAGGTCAATCAGCTGCTCCAGGCCCGAAAGCAGATGGCGAAGATGATGAAGCAGATGGGGAAGGGCAAGATGCCTGGGTTGCCCCCAGAGCTGATGCAGGGGGGTCGGCGGTGAAAGCGATCTGGCGTGAGCTCTGTCATGCGGGCGGAGCCGGGCTTGGCCCGGCGGGAGCCCACGTCCCTGATGGGACGAGCGCAACTGTGAAGGAGGGGGCCATGGGTTCCCCCATGTTGAGATGGCGAAGATGATGAAGCAGATGGGCAAGGGCAAGATGCCCGGGCTCCCACCTGAGTTGATGCAGAAATCCGGTAGGAGGTAGTTCTATGGCAGTACGTATCAGGCTGGCGCGGGTGGGCTCGAAGAAGAACCCGATCTACCGCGTCGTCGTGGCCGACCAGCGCTCACCGCGCGACGGCAGGTTCATCGAGATCGTCGGGCGCTACAACCCGCAGACCGATCCCTCGACGATCGAGTTCGACGAGGCGAAGGTGAAGGACTGGCTCGGCAAGGGCGCACAGCCCTCCGATGCGGTCTCGCGCCTGCTCAAGGCCAAGAACATCGGTGGCTGAGCTCCTCGCGTACATCGCCCGGCTGCTCGTGGACACGCCCGAGGCGGTGCGCGTGGAGGAGGAGGAGACTGCGGACGGGCTCGTCCTGGTCCTGCACGTGGCGCCCGAAGACATCGGCAAGGTGATCGGCCGCCAGGGCCGGATCGTCCGCGCGCTGCGCACGGTCGTCCGCGCGGCCGCGGCACACGAGGGCCGCCGCGTCCTCGTCGAAGTCGTTGACTGACGAGGACCGAGTGCTCGTGGGCCGGGTGGGCCGGTCGCACGGGCTCGACGGGTCCTTCGTCGTCGAGCGGCCGAGCGAGGCGCCCGAGCGCTTCGCGGTCGGCGCGACGCTCTACGCGGGCGGCGACGCGGCCGCGGTGGTCTCGGCGAAGCGCTCCGGCGGCAGGCTCGTGATCCGGCTCGACCGCCCGGTGCCCCGCGGGGCCGAGCTCGAGGTCGACCGCTCGGCGCTGCCGCCGCCCGAGCCGGACGCGTACTACGTCTTCCAGCTCGTCGGCCTTCGTGTCGAGGAGGAAGGAGGGCGGGAGCTCGGCCGCGTCACCGACGTCGAGCCCGGGGTCGCGAACGACACGCTCGCGCTCGACTCGGGCGCGCGCCTGCCGCTGGTGGGCGCATGCGTGCTCGGCGTCGACCTCGAGGCGGCCAAGATCGTCGTCGCCCGCGGGTTCGCCGACGAGGAGGGCTAGGCACCCGGTACTCTCACGCGGCTTCCTTTGCAGCTCGACGTCTTCACTCTGGTTCCCCACGCCTTTGCGTGGATGACGGAGCAACGGCCTCTGGCGGCCGTGCTCGGCTCAGGCCTGGACCTGCGGCTGCTCAGCTACCGGGACTACACGCCGCTCAGGAACGGCCAGGTGGACGACGAGCCGTACGGGGGCGGCGCCGGGATGCTCCTGCGGGTGGACGTCGTCGCGGCCGCGCTCGACGCGGTGTACGGCGGCGTCCCGTCGCATCCGGTGATCGCGCTGACCCCACAGGGCCGGCAGCTGACCCAGCAGCGCGTCGAGGAGCTCGCGCGGGAGGAGCGGCTGACGCTGCTCTCGTCGCGCTTCGAGGGCTTCGACGCGCGGATCGTCGAGCATCTCTGCTCCGACGCGATCTCGATCGGCCCGTACGTCCTCTCCGGCGGCGAGCTGCCGGCGATGGTGCTCGTCGATGCGGTCGCGAGGCGGCTGCCGGGGGCGCTGGCTGAGGGCTCCGGCGAGCGCGAGAGCTTCTCCGCGGAGCTCGGCGGCGGTCTCGAGCACCCGCATTTCACGCGCCCGCCCGACTTCCGCGGCTGGACCGTCCCCGAGGTGCTGCTCTCCGGCGACCACGGGCGGATCGAGTCGTGGCGGCAGGAGCACGTGCGATGAGAGACCCGCTCGGCCGCCTCTTCCCGAACATGCCGCACGGCTGGCGGGTCGCGCTCGACTGGATCTTCACGATCGTCGGCGCGATCGCGGTCGTGCTCGTGATCAAGGCGTACGTCGTCAATCCCTACCGGATCCCGTCGTCGTCGATGGAGCCGACCTTGCACTGCGCGCGGCCCGGCCCGGGCTGCGAGGCGCGCTTCTCCGACCGCGTGCTCGCGAACCGGTTCATCTACCGGTTCCGCGATCCCAAGCGGGGCGAGATCATCGTCTTCAAGACCCCGCCGCTCGCGAAGGCGCGCTGCGGTGCCGGCGGCACGTTCGTGAAGCGCGTGATCGGCTTGCCCGGTGAGGTCTGGAGCGAGAAGAACGGCACCATCTACATCAACGGCAAGAAGCTGGACGAGCCCTACGTCAAGAAGGACCGCCGCGACTTCCAGACCCATACGATGGCCGACATCCCCCCGGGCGGGCTCGAGCGGATCCCGAAAGACGAGTATCTGATGATGGGCGACAACCGCGGCCAGTCGTGCGATTCGCGCGTGTGGGGGCTGGTGCCGCGCAAGAACCTGATCGGCGAGGTGTTCTTCACGTACTGGCCGCCGAACCGCATCTCGTTCCGCTGAGCCGAGCTGCTTTTCGCTAGGATTGACCCTCGGCCCGCCGGGCCGTCCTCCTATGAGCACCGTCATCGAGAACCTCGAGCGCGCACAGCTGCGCAAAGGCATTCCGCAGTTCAAGGCGGGTGACACCGTGCGCGTGCACTTCAAGGTGATCGAGGGCACGCGCCAGCGGATCCAGGTGTTCGAGGGCATCGTGCTCAAGCGTCAGGGCGCCGGCTCGCGCGAGACGTTCACCGTGCGCAAGCAGTCGTTCGGCGTGGGCGTCGAGCGGACGTTCCCGCTCCACTCGCCGAAGATCGACAAGATCGAGGTCGCCGCGATCGGCGACGTCAAGCGCGCGAAGCTCTACTACCTGCGCGAGAAGGTCGGCAAGAAGGCGCGCGTCCGCGAGCTGCGCCAGCACGAGGGCAAGGCAGGCCGCCAGGCCGCCGAGGCGGCGGACGCTCTCGCCGCCGAGCGGGCTGCGGAGGCCCTCGAGGCCGAACAGGTGGAGGCCGCCGCGGCGCTCGCCGCGGAGCAGTCCGAGGCCGCCGAGGCCGAGGCTGCGGCGGAAGCCGAGGCGGTCGAGGCAGAGGCCGTCGAGGCCGAGCCAGAGGCGGAAGCGCCCGCCGAGCCGGAGGCGGAGGCGCCTGCCGAGCCGCAGGCCGAAGCGCCTGCCGAGCCCGAGGCCGAAGAGGCCGAGCTCGAGCCCGAGCCGGCACAGAGCTGACACAGATACCGGCCGCGGGTCGCGGTAAGCTCGCCGGGTGGCGCGACGCACCGGCCAGAGGCTCCTCCAGTTCGACCGCAGGCTCGGCGTTCGTTTCGTCGCGGGCACCGACGAGGCGGGGCGGGGGTCGCTCGCGGGGCCGCTCGTCGTCGCCGGTGTCCTGCTCGACTACGCGGAGCTGCGCGAGCATCGAGTGCGCCGGCTCACGTACCTGAACGACTCGAAGCAGTGCTCGCCCGAGCGGCGCGAGGAGCTGTTCCGCGCCGTGCTCGACTGCGCGGCGAGGGTCGCAGTGCGCATCGTCCCGCCCGGCGACATCGACCGGAACGGCCTCCACCGCTCGAACCTCGAGGGCCTGCGCGCGATGCTGCGCGCTCTTTCCCCGCCGGCGCAGGCATGCCTGGTCGACGGCTTCCGCCTCGGCCCGACCGCGCCCGAGCACAGGGCCGTCGTGGACGGGGACACGAAGAGCGCCGCGATCGCCGCCGCCTCGATCGTCGCCAAGGTCGTCCGCGACCGAGCGATGCGCCGCTTCGACGCCGTCTACCCGCACTACGGCTTCGCCTCGCACGTCGGCTACATCACCCCCGGCCACTCTGCAGTCGTGCGTGAGCGGGGCCCGAGCGAGATCCACCGCCTCTCGTTCCAGGCCCTCTGCTACGAGGAGGCGCCGGCCGCTTGAACAAGGCCGAGCGGCGGGCGGTGTGGCACTACCGCCTGCGCGGCTACCGCATCCTCGGCACGAACGTCTGGGCCGGCGGGAACGAGGTCGACGTGATCGCCCGCCGCGGCCGCCGGCTCGTGTTCTGCGAGGTGAAGGGGAAGGGCGGGCCCGACTTCGGCGACCCGCTCGAGATGATCGGGCCCGAGAAGGCACGCCGCGTGCGCCGCGCCGCCGAGGCATGGCTCGCGGCTCGCCCCGCCCTCACCGGGCTCGAGGTGCGCTTCGACGCCGTCGCCGAGCGTGCCGGACGGCTGGAGCGGGTCGCCGACGCGTTCTAGCGAGGAACCGGTCCCGCGCCGTCGAACCCCGTCAGGGCCGTGGCCCAGACGCAGGATGCCCTCTATGCCGAGATCGACCTCGAGCTCTCGTGGTCCGAGCGCGAGCTCCCCGAGCGCGTCCGCACGAAGCACGTGCACCGGCTCCACCCGTACCTCGGCAAGTACGTGCCGCAGCTCGTCGAGGCGCTGCTCGTACGCCACGTGCGCCCGGGCGGGCGCGTGCTCGACCCCTTCGCGGGGTCGGGGACGACGCTCGTGCAGGCCCTCGAGTCGGGGCACGACGCGGTCGGCGTCGACGTCGCCGCCTTCAACTGCCTCCTGATGCGGGTCAAGACGGCCGAGTACAACCTCTTCGCGCTCGAGCACGACATGCGGGACGCGCTCTCACGCAGCGGAGAGCCGGGCAAGCCGTCCGCCTACGTGCGCGACTGGTATGAGCCCCGGGCGGCCGAGGAGCTGCTCGCCTTCCGCTCGCTGATCCCCGACTACGAGCATGCCGACGTGCTGAGGGTCGTGCTCGCCCGCGCGGCGCGGTCGGCCCGCCGGACGACGCACTTCGACCTCGACTTCCCGCGTGCCCCGCAGGTCGGCGAGTACTGGTGCCACAAGCACAAGCGCACCTGCCGTCCCGTCGCCGAGGCCGATCGCTTCATCCGCCGCTACGCGCTCGACACGCTGGCACGGGTCAAGGAGTTCGCCCGGCTGCGGGCTCGCAGCCGGGCCGCGACGGTCGTTCACGGCGACGCGCGAGAGACGGAGCTCTGCGGGCCGTTCGACGGCGTCGTCACCTCGCCGCCCTATCCGGGCCTGATCGACTACCACGAGCAGCACCGCTGCGCGTACGAGATCCTCGGCCTCGAGGACCGGCGGGCGCTCGAGCTCGGCGCGGCGGCAGCCGGGACGAGCCGCGCCTCGATCGCCGAGTATTCGGACGGGATCGTCGACGTGCTGCGCCGCTCGGCGGAAGTGCTGCGGCCGGGCGCCCGCGTGGTGATCGTCGTCCACGACCGCCGGGAGCTCTACGACGGGATCCTCGCCCGCGCCGGGCTCGAGCTGGAGCTGCGTTACCGCCGCCACGTGAACCGCCGCACGGGCCGCCGTGCGGGCGAGTTCTACGAGGACGTGCTCGTCGCCCGAGCAGGCTGAGAGTCGCTTCTTACACGGCTCTTAGGGAGGTTCTGCTTCACTAGGTCGCTGCATGAAGCGCAGGTTCTCGATCTTCGTCGCCGCGCTGGCGGTCGTCGGCGTCGCAGCGGCCCCCTCGACGGCTGCGCCCCACACGACATACTCGACCCTGGACGCCGCTGTGAGCAGCAACTGGGCCGGCTACGCGGTCACCGCGCCCGGTGCCACCTTCACCGACGTGAAGGGAAGCTGGGTGCAGCCGTCAGCCACGTGCGTCTCGAGGACGGCGTCGTATTCGAGCTTCTGGATCGGGCTCGGCGGCTCCAACCCGGGCGCGCAGGGGCTGGAGCAGGCGGGCACGTCGGCGGAGTGCCGGGCGAACGGCCGTGCCGTCTACTACGCGTGGTACGAGATCATCCCGGCCCCGCCGGTGATCGTGCCGCTCACGGTTGCTCCCGGCGACACCATCACCGGTGACGTGAGCGTGACGGGAATGACGGCCTCGTTCCAGCTCACCAACACGACGACCGGGCAGACTTGGTCGGGGCAGGACACCGTCGTCTCGCTCGACCTCAGCTCCGCCGAGTGGATCGCCGAGGCGCCGGCGCAGTGCAGCAGCATTGTCGCCGGCCGCTGCACCGTGCTCCCGCTGGCGGACTTCGGCAGCGTTCTCTTCTCCTCGGCGGCGACGACCGTCACTTCGCCGTCCGTCAGCACGTACTCGGGCACGATCTCGGATCCGACCTGGAGCTTCACGTCGATCAGCCTCGGTGGAGGGCCGTATGCGTCCGCAGCCACCCCTTCCGACCTCTCGGCAGATGGCACGTCCTTCTCGGTCGCCTGGCAGGCGACAGGCGTCGTGGTGGACAAGAGCAAGACGACGGTCAAGCCCAAGGCGAAGGCCAAAGCAAAGGCCAAGGCGAAACCGAAGGCAAAGCCGAAGCCCAAGCCCAAGCCGAAGTCCGAGGTCAAGCCGAAGGCTTAGAGAGAGCCCGCAGCGCGGCTTTCGGCACGAAGTCGACACAGTCGCGTACGCCCCGCCGCCGTAGCGTGGCTGCGTGCTCGCACGTGCGCTCACCCACGCCCTCGTCGGCCTTGAGCCTCGCCGCGTCGAGGTCGAGGCGCACCTCCAGGCGGGGGTGCCGGCCTTTGCGATCGTCGGGCTCGCCGATCGCGCCTGCCAGGAGGCGAAGGAGCGGGTCCGCAGTGGGATCGCCTCGGCCGAGCTCGAATGGCCGCTGCGCCGCATCACCGTCAACCTCGCTCCCGCGGCGCTCCGCAAGGAAGGCTCTGGCTTCGACCTGCCGATCGCCCTGGCCGTGCTTGCGGCTTCGCGCCAGCTCCCCGCCGACACGCTCGACCGCCACGCTGCGATCGGCGAGCTTGCTCTGGACGGGCGCGTCCGCCCCGTCGGAGGCGTGCTGGCCGTGGCGGAGGGAGCGCGGGCGGCCGGGCTGACCCGGATCATCTGCGCGGCCGAGTCCACGCCCGAAGCGGCCCTTGCGGGGATCGAGCCCGTGCCGGTTCGGCATCTCGCCGAGGTGGCCGCCTACCTCCGCGGCGAGCGCGACCCGCCGCCCTACGATCCGCCTCCGAACGGCAGGGCCGCGCCGGAGCCGCCCGATCTGGCAGACGTGCGGGGCCAGGAGCGTGCGCGTCGCGCGCTCGAGCTCGCAGCCGCGGGAGGCCACAATCTCCTGCTCGCCGGGCCCCCCGGGACGGGCAAGACGATGCTAGCGCGACGGTTGCCCGGGATCCTGCCGCCGCTCGGCGAGTCGGAGGCGATCGAGGTCACCCGGATCCATTCCGTTGCAGGACTGCTCCGCCCAGAGTCGCCGCTCGTGACCGCGCCGCCGTTCCGTGCTCCGCACCACACTGCGTCGGCGCCCGCGGTCGTCGGAGGCGGCCCCGGCCCGAGGCCGGGCGAGGCGAGCCTCGCCCACCACGGCGTGCTGCTGCTCGACGAGCTCGCCGAGTTCGCGAGGCCTGCGCTGGAGGCGCTCCGCCAGCCTCTCGAAGACGGCGTGATCAGCGTCGCACGCGCGGGCGGCCAGGCACAGTTTCCGGCGCGCTTCCAGCTGATCGGGACGATGAATCTATGCCCGTGCGGTGCGCGAGGCGACCCGGCCGCAGAGTGCTCCTGCTCGGCGCAGCGGCTCGCGCGCTTCCGCGACAAGCTCTCGCGTGCTCTGCTCGACCGCTTCGATCTCGTCGTCGCCGTGCCCCGCCCCCGTGCACGGGAGCTCGGAGGCGCGCCGGGCGAACCGTCGGCGACGGTGCGGCCGCGTGTCGTGGCGGCTCGGGCACGGCTGAGGCGTGAGCCGGTCAGGCTCACCCGTGAGGCCGACGAGCTGCTGGCGCGGGCGGTCGAGCGGCTGCCGTTGTCTGGACGCGGCAGGGCGCGCGTCGCGCGGGTCGCCCAGACCGCGGCGGCACTTGCCGGCGCCGACCAGGCCGGAGCAGAGCACGTCGCAGAAGCGCTCTCGTATCGTGCGCCGTCGGAGCTCGTCACACGGTGAGCGAGCTCGTGGTCGCAGCGTTCGCGGCCGAGACGGGTGTGCACACGCTGGACCCGCCGCGGTCCGCACGCTTCGCCGTCTTCCGCCGTCGCTTCGACGAGCGCGCCTACCTCGCGCAGCTCGAAAGCCGGGGACTGCGCTTCGTGAGCCGCTCCGGCCTCGGCTTCCCACCGCTCCTGCGCGCGATCCACGACCCTCCGCCGGGTCTCTTCCTGCGAGGAGCCGCCGAGGTCGAGCTGCTCTCGCGGGCGGCGGTGGCGGTCGTCGGCGCCCGCGCCTGCTCGGCATACGGAGCCGAAGTGGCGCGGATGCTCGGCCGCGAGCTCGCCGCGGCGGGCCTGGTCGTCGTCAGCGGCCTGGCCCGCGGAGTCGACGGCGCCGCTCACCGGGGCGCACTCGAGGTGGGAGGGCCGACGGTCGGCGTGCTCGGCTGCGGGATCGACCGCGACTACCCGGCTGCCCACGCGGGCCTCGCCCGGGAGATCGGTGAGCACGGGCTCGTCGTCTCCGAGTACGCACCCGGTGTGGAGCCCGCGCCCTGGCGGTTCCCCGCCCGAAACCGGATCATCGCCGGTCTTGCCCGCGCGACGGTGGTCGTCGAGGCTCGCGAGCGCAGCGGAGCGCTCATCACGGCCGACCTCGCGCTCGAAGAAGGGCGCGAGGTGCTGGCCTGTCCCGGCGAGATCACCTCGGCGCTCTCCGCGGGCACGAACGCCCTGCTGAGGCTCGGTGCGACCCCGCTGACCCGGGTGGAGGACGTGCTCGAGTGGTTCGGGCTCGAGGTGACGGTCGCTCCGGCTTCCCCGGCAGTGGGGCCCACGGCGATGCAGGTGCTCGAGCGCCTCGCAGACGCGCCGGCCGGGATCGACGAGCTGGCCCGTACCACCGGCCTCGGCGCCGCCGAGCTGGCGGGCGCGCTCACCGAGCTCGAGCTGGCAGGGCTCGTCGTCGCGTCGGACGGGATCTACCGGGCGCGACCGACCCCTCACTTGGGCGATAGAACAGTGCCAAACCCGTGCCGATGACGTCTAAGGATCTGAACGGCACTGCGGATGCGGCAACTGACTCGGAGACACGCTTGACACGGCTGCGCCGATACGAGGTGCACGTTGCGCTGCGCCTCCGCGTGCTCGCCGAGGACGAGGAGCAGGCCGCGCGGATCGTGGCGGAGGACATCGCCGACCCGATCGCCGAGACCGTGCAGGAGCTGCACGCGACGAACGCCCGCCTCTCGGGCTGGAGCCTGCACGCGGACGACGTCGTCGAAGAGCTCGGAACCTAGCTCGGTCTTCGGCTTGAAATCCCGCCCCGTCGGTGCCAGCATCGAGGGCAATCGGGTGTCCCGCCTGCTTTGCGGCGGTGGACGAGTGCGCCCTCTCGCGTCGACGAGGAGGAAGCCATGCCCATGCCCGTGCTCACGACACCCTCGACCGAGCAGCGCGCGACCGGCCTCGGCGGCGCGATCGGCTGTTCGTACCGGCAGGCGCACAACGACCTGATCTTCGTCGAGTTCGCGGGTCGGCTCTCGCGGCTCAGCCTGGTGCGACCGGTCGCGGCGACGGTCTCCTCGGGGACCGCAACCCTGCGGGGAACCTGGCTCTTCGACTTCGACGCGGGCCACGAGGGGACGAGCGGCGACGTCTGGTGGGAGCAGCACACCGCGACCAGGCGCAGCCTCGAGGCCAGCGGCGGCGCACGGATCATCAACCTGGGCCATGTCAACTTCGCAAACGTCACGCCCGCCGTGCTGCAGACGCTCACCTACGGGACGAACGGGATCAACGGCAACAACGACGCGACGAACCTGCTCACCCCGGGCGACGTCTTCGCGGTACGCACGAACCTGGGCAACTACGCGAAGGTGCAGGTCGTCTCCTACGGGTACGACCTCCATCTCACGTGGACGACATACCGGCTCGCTTCCGCCTACCAGGTGATCGGCACCGGCTACAACCAGCCGGAGGACGTCGTCGTGACGGCCGACGAGACGCACGCGTACGTGACCGAGCGAAGCGGCAACCTGCTCCGTGTCGACCTCTCGAACGCCAATCGCGGGGCCGCGGTGGTCGTCCACGGCGGGATGACGGCACCGCACCAGATCTCGCTCGACGAGGCGCGCAACGTCGCCCACGTGGTCGAGTTCGCGAGCCCGGGGCGCCTGCTTCGGATCAACCTCGGCAGCGGAGCAGCGACAACGGTGGTGCCCGATCTCACGAATCCGATCGGGCTCATCGTCACGAGCGACGCCGCGTTCGCCTACGTGACGGAGCAGCTCGCGGGCGGCCACGGAAGGCTGAGCCGGATCGAGCTCTCGACCGGACGGCGCGAGATCCTGTTCACCGGCTCCGACGCACCGCTCTTCTTCCTGCGCTGGTCAGATCCCGGCGAGGGGTCGTTCCTCGTCACCGAACGCGATCCGAGCGACGAGATCTGGCTCGTCGACCTGACGCACGCCCCGGCCCAGATCTCGAAGCTGGTCGTGGGGACGCCGTTCCGGCCCTCGAGCGTCGCCGTCGTCGCGGCGAGCGACCTCCTCGTCTGCTGCGACAGCGAAATCGACGAGATCAGACTGGGCGCGAGCTCCATCTACCGGGCGTCGGGCGACATCATGCTGGGCATCGGCCACGTGCCGGCGACCGAAATCGTCGGCGGTTACGCGACGACCGACCCCGGCTACTTCTTCCAGGTGAAGGACTCGCCGTTCGGCGGATCGCTGCCGGCGATGATCAACCACGACCGCGCCTACGCCGAGGGCGCCCGGTACTACAAGGTGTTCATCGACGGCGTCGAGCAGCGACAGCCGTTCAGCGACTATCGGTGGGACAACCCGACGAGCAGGTTCGTGCTCCGTACCGTCACGCCGAGCGCGACGGGGTTCTACGCGGTCAGGAGCCCGGCGGAGCTCTGGTACAACCACTTCCTCGGCTACTACGCCGACAGCACGGCGCTGACGAACGCGCTCCACGCGATCGGGATCAGGCTCTACTCCGCGGCGAACGCGGCGTCGGAGATCGGCAACCTGACCGACCCCGGGCGGACGGTGACGCTGAAGATCGACAATCGCTGGCCGACTGCGGTGATCAACTCGATCCTCCACGACGGGGCGGCCGTCGGCACCTGTGCGGTCGTCACCTCGGGAAGCTCGAAGTTCTCGTTCGACGTCACCGCGAGCGACCCGGACGGGCACCTGAAGAGCTGGTACCTCGGCGCGATGTGGGGTGACAACGCCTCTGCGGCGGTGGCCTCGGACACCTACGCGAACCACCTCGGCGGGGCACCGATCTGGGCCGGGATCTCGGGCGTCGTGGCCCCGCCCGCGCCCGGCTGGGAGGCGAACGACGGCACCTGGCCCTCGACGCACTGCGCCCATACCTTCTACCTCGACGTGTGGGATCGGGTGATCGACGGCTGGTCGTACATCCACGAGGCCGGCTACCACAAGTCGATCACGATCCTGCTGCCGTAGGATCGGACCATGGAGCCCTACTGGCTCGAGCACGTCCCGGCCGTCCGGCCGGGGCCGCGCCACGACGGCCGCGTCGACGTCGCGATCATCGGCGGTGGCGTCACCGGCTGCTCGTGCGCGCTCGCTCTCGCCGCTGCGGGGCTGCGCGTTCGCATCCACGACGCGCGCGGGATCGCCGAGGGCGCGAGCGGGCGAAACGGCGGCTTTGCGCTGCGCGGCGGCGCGGCCCGATACGACGTGGCCCGCGAGTCGTACGGCGCTGCCGCCGCGGCGAGCCTGTGGCGCTGGACGGAGGACTGCCTCGAGCGGATGGTCGAGCTCGGCGAGGGCGCGCTTCGTCGCACCGGCAGTCTGCGCCTCGCCGCTGACGAGGAGGAGCGCGGGCAGATCCTCGCCGAGTTCGAGGCGCTGCGGGAGGATGGGTTCGAGGCGGAATGGCGCGACGACCTGCCGCCGCAGCTCGAGAGCTTCCACGGCGCGATCTTCCACCCGGTCGACGCGTCGATCCAACCGGCACAGTTCGTTCGTCGGGTCGCCGGGCTCGCGGCCGATGCCGGCGTCGAGCTCTGCGAGGGACGCCGGGTCGGGAGCCTCGACGAGCTCGACGCCGAGCACGTCGTGCTCGCGACCGACGGCTACTCGCGCGGGCTTCTGCCCGAGCTCGACGAGGCGATCTGGCCCGCCCGCGGCCAGGTCGTCGCCACCGAGCCGCTGCCCGAGCGGTTGTACGACAGGCCGCACTACTCCCGGGGCGGCTTCGACTACTGGCAGCAGCTCCCGGACGGTCGCCTCGTGCTGGGCGGCTTCCGCGACTTCTCGATCATGTCCGAGCTGACCGACGAGGAGGTGACGACGCCCGTGATCCAGGAGGCGCTCGACGCCTACCTGCGCGAGCTTCTCGGCTACGACCCGCCGGTGAGCCACCGCTGGGCCGGGATCTTCGGTCTCACGCAGGACATGCTCCCCCTCGTGGGGCCTGTCCTGGGCCACGAGGGAGTGTGGGTGGCCGCCGGCTACAGCGGCCACGGCAATGTGCTCGGCTTCGGTTGTGGTGACCTGGTTGCGAGGGCTATCCTCGGTGGCAGCTCACCGGAGCTCGAGCTGTTCGATCCGACGCGGCTGCTCGACGGCCGCGTCCACTAGAGGGCATCAATTCGATCGGGCGACGGAGGTGAAGGGCAATGCTGGCAAGGCAACGGGCACTCCAGATCGCACTCGGGGAGGCGGCGAAGAACGTGCACGAGCAGGGCGGGGACAACACCGGCCCGCGCGTGCGGCAGTACCAGGCTGCGACGAGTCTCGGCGGCACGGGGTGGGCGTGGTGTGACGCGTTCTGCGACTTCTGCTTCGAGGAGGCGGGAAGGCCGCTCGCGGAGCTCCACCGCTCGGCCGGAGTCGAGCTGAGCTACGACCTCGCCAAGCAGGTCGGCTGGGTCGTGTCCACCCCGGCGGCGGGCGACCTCGTCTGCTTCCAGTGGGACTCGGGCGACCTCGACCACATCGGCTTCGTCGTCGAGCCGCAGGGCGACGGGACGATCAAGACCGTCGAGGGCAACACGAGCCCGGTGGCCGGCACGGGGCACGCGCAGGGTGAAGGGGACGGGGTCTACGTGAAGATCAGGCCGCGGAACGTCTGCGCCGCCTTCATCCGCGTGCCGGGCAACGTCCCCGATCCCGAGCCGGCGGCGGGATTCGACGACTGGGCGGGCTGGGTGAAGGCCGGCCGCAAGGGAACGCGACCGGACGTGCCCGAGAAGGTTCCTGCCGACTGGTGGGCCAAGATCGGAGTGGAACTCAAGGGGGACCACGACAAGGCGCCGCCGCCGCACGTCGCGAACAAGCCGAAGGTAGCCACCTAGGCTAGACAGGGATCTGAGGCAGGTCACCGAGCTCGCCGGCGCGCTCTAGCGCGGCGAGGGCGATCGCGAGGTCCTGGATCGCGAGCCCGGTCGAGTCGAACGCGGTCGCCTCGGCGTCGTCTCGGCGACCCTCCGCCTCGCCCGCGAGCACCGCGCCGAGCTCCGTGACGTCGGCGCGGGTGCATAGCCCTGCCTCGACGGCCGCGGCGAGCTCGCCGCCGTGGCTCGCCTGCTCCCAGCTGTCGCAAAAGACGCGCACTCGGGCCAGCTCGGCGACCGCGATCTCGCCCTTGCCGGGCCCGTCGGCGCCCATCAGGCTCACGTGCTGGCCGGGCCGCAGCGAGCCCTCGCCGAGCAGGATCTCGCGCCCGGGGGTGACGGTGGCGACGAGGTCGGCCGCGAGCGCCGCGCCGCGGCTCGCCGCGACGTCGGCGCCGACGAGCTCCGCCGCGGCGTGCGCGCGGGCCGTGTCGACGTCCCAGACGAGCACGGGTCTTCCGGTCGCGCGGAACGTGCGGGCCGTCGCGAGCCCGTTCACGCCGCAGCCGACCACCGCTGCGCTCCGGGCGTCGGCGCGACCTAGCGTCTCGGCCGCGAGGACGGCCGCTGCCCCGGTACGGATCGCCGTCACCGCGCCTGCGTCGAGCGCCGCGACGAGGGCGCCGTTCGAGGCGTCGGAGAGGAGCACGATCCCGGTCACCGTCGGCAGGCCCCGCTCCGGGTTCCCCGGGAACGAGGTCACCCATTTCAGGAGGGCGTGGCCGGCGCCGAGCGCGGGCATCGCGCGGAAGTCCCCGGCCGGATAGGCGGGCACGTAGACCTTCGGCGGCATCGTCCATTCGCCGCGGGCGTAGGCGACGAACGCCTCGCGGACCGCGGCGAGCGCCCGCGCGGGCGTGACGGCCCGCTCGACGTGGGCCGCGGTGAAGAACGGAATCACGGGAGGACCCTAGATGGTTAAGTAGGCCGATGAGCGAGCCGTCGATCCGCGTGGAGGGCCTTCGGGTCGTCAGGGGCGGGAAGGTGGCGCTCGACGCGATCTCCCTCGACGTGGCGCCCGGGATCGTCACCGGCCTGCTCGGGCCGAGCGGTGGTGGGAAGTCGACGCTGATGCGTGCCGCGGTCGGCGTGCAGCGGGTCGACGCGGGGCGGGTCACGGTGCTCGGCCGGCCCGCTGGATCTCCCGAGCTGCGCTCGCGTGTCGGCTATCGCACGCAGGCTCCGTCCGTGTACGACGACCTGACCGTCCGCGAGAACGTCCACTACTTCGCGCGGGTGCTCGGCGTGTCGGAGGCCGGGGTCGACGAGGCGATCGAGACCGTCGACCTCCGTGCGGAGGCCGGGCAGGTCGCCGGCCGCCTCTCCGGTGGTCAGCTGGCGCGGGTCGCGCTCGCGATGGCCCTGCTCGGGGAGCCCGAGGTGCTCGTACTCGACGAGCCCACCGTCGGCCTCGATCCGCTGCTCCGTCGCGACCTCTGGGACACGTTCCACGCCATCGCCGACCGCGGTGCCACGATCCTCGTTTCGAGTCACGTGATGGACGAGGCCGACCGTTGCGACGAGCTCCTGCTCCTGCGCGAAGGTCGCATCATCGCCACGGGGACGCCGGACACGCTCCGGCGGCGCACGGGCGCGGACGACCTCGACTCGGTCTTTCTGCGGCTGGTCGAAGGCGAAGCGTGAGCGCGCGTGTCACCTTCGCGACCGCCGCGCGCGTCCTGACACAACTCCGCCGCGACCCGCGCACGGTCGCGCTGCTCCTCGCCGTCCCGTGCGTCCTCGTGGTCCTGTTGAAGGAGATCTTCGCCGGCGAGCCGACGGTGTTCCAGTCGATCGGCGGTCCGCTGCTCGGTCTTTTCCCGTTTATCTCGATGTTCCTCGTCACGTCGATCACGATGCTGCGCGAGCGCGTGTCGGGGACCCTCGAGCGGCTGATGACGCTGCCGCTGCACAAGCTCGACATCCTGCTCGGCTACGCGATCGCCTTCGCCCTCTTTGCCGCAGTCCAGGTCACGCTCGTCTCGGTCGTCGCCTTCGGGCTGCTCGATCTCAGGGTCGCCGGGCCGAAGTGGGCGGTCGTCCTGCTCGCGATCGGCAACGCGCTGCTCGGGATGTCGCTCGGCCTGTTCGTGAGCGCCTTTGCGACGACCGAGTTCCAGGCCGTCCAGTTCATGCCCGCACTCGTCTTCCCGCAGCTCCTTCTGTGCGGCCTGTTCGTGGCCCGGGCGGACATGGCGGAATGGCTCCAGGTGGTCTCTGCCGTGCTGCCGTTGACCTACGCGTACGACGCGCTCGCCAAGGTCGCGGCGGGCGGCCCGTACGGCGCTCGCTTCGTCGCGGACGTGGCGGTGACCGTCGGTGCGACCCTGCTCCTGCTCGTCCTCGCCGCGGGCACGCTGCGGCGGCGGACGCCCTAGGCGGGGCACCGAACCGGGGTCAGACCCCCGGCATGGCCTACGGAGCCATGTCCGCGGCGCGCGACCACAATCCTGCGTGGGTCGGAGCAGGCATCGCCGAGGTCGCGCCTGGCCGAAACAGCGCTCGGTGTGGAAACAACGTTCGAGTTTCGTTCCGGGGTCTGACCCCGGTTCGTTCGCCTACAGCGTCTTGACGGCGGCGATCAGGTTCAGCACCGAGTCCTTCGCGTCGCCGAAGAGCATCACCGTCTGCGGCTCGGTGTAGAGCTCGTTGTCGATACCGGCGAAACCGGGGTTCATCGAGCGCTTGAGCACCACGATCGCCTTGGCCTTGTCGACGTCGAGGATCGGCATCCCGTAGATCGGGCTTGCCGGGTTCGAGCGCGCCGCCGGGTTCGTGACGTCGTTCGCGCCGATCACGAGCGCGACGTCGGTCTGCGGGAAGCTCGGGTTGATCTCATCCATCTCCTTCAGGGCCGTGTACGGCACGTTCGCCTCGGCGAGGAGGACGTTCATGTGCCCCGGCATGCGACCGGCGACCGGGTGGATCGCGTACTCGACCTTGACACCGCGCGCCTCGAGCAGGTCGGCGAGCTGTCGCACGTCGTGCTGCGCCTGTGCGACGGCCATCCCGTAGCCCGGAACGATGATCACGCGCTGTGCGTACGCGAGCATGATCGCGACGTCGTCGGCGCTCGCGGAGCGCACGGTGCCGGTCCCGCCGGCGGCCGTTGCCGCGGCCTCCGCTGTGACCTGCCCGAACGCGCCGAAGAGGACGTTCGCGATCGAGCGGTTCATCGCCTTGCCCATCATCATCGTGAGGAAGGTGCCCGACGCGCCGACGAGCATGCCGCTCACGATCAGGACGTTGTTCTCGAGCTCGAAGCCGGTCGCCGCCACCGCGAGGCCGGTGAACGCGTTCAGCAGCGAGATCACGACCGGCATGTCGGCGCCGCCGATCGGGAGCACGAACAGGACGCCGAAGAGGAGGGCGAGGCCGATCAGTGCCACGAGCGCCCACTGCGCCTCCCAGCCGGCGCAGATCGCGACGCCGAGCGCGGCTGCCGCGCCCAGCAAGACGAGGTTTCCGACCTTCTGGCCCGGGTAGGTGATCGGGCGGCCCTGGATCAGCTCCTGCAGCTTCGCGAACGCGACCATGCTGCCGGAGAACGAGACGCTTCCGATCAGCGCCGAGAGCACGATCGCCAGGCTGGTGTCGACATGCAGGTTGCCCGGGGCGGGGACGCGGTTATGGAACTCAGCCATCGAGATCAGCGCCGCCGCGCCGCCGCCGACGCCGTTGAACAGCGCCACCATCTGCGGCATCGCGGTCATCCTCACGCGCCGCGCCGCCACCGCTCCGAAGCCGCCGCCGAGGATCATTCCGAGCCCGATCAGCCAGAAGTTGGTCATTCCCTTCTGTGCGAATGTGACGGCGACCGCGAGCACCATGCCGACCGCGCCGACCTGGTTGCCGCGCCTCGCTGTCGCGGGCGACGAGAGGAAGCGCAGGGCGAGGATGAAGGTCACGATCGTGACCAGGTAGAGCAGGTCCGTTAGGTTCTTACTCACGCGGAGCCGGTCTTATCGGAGTCGTCCGCGGAAGGCTTCGGCGGTTCGCGTTTCTTGAACATCTCGAGCATCCGGTCGGTCACGACGAAGCCGCCGACGACGTTCGCGGAGGCCAGGATGACCGCGAGGAAGCCGATCACCTTCGTCGTGGTGTCCGCGTGCGGCGTGCCCGCGACGAGCATCGCGCCGACGATCACGATGCCGTGGATCGCATTCGTGCCCGACATCAGGGGGGTGTGGAGCAGCGTCGGCACCTTCGAGATCACCTCGAAGCCGAGGAAGATCGCGAGGACGAGGATCGTCACCTCGAAGACGAGCAGGGCCCCGTGGTTCACGATGCTCCCTCCTTCCGCGTCACGCACGCGCCGCCGGTGATCTCGTCCTCGAAGTCGAGCGCCAGCTCGCCCTCCGGGGCGAGGTGGGTGAGCAGCGCGAAGACGTTGCGCGAGTAGAGCTGGCTCGCATGGAAGGCCATCCGGCTCGGTAGGTCGGTGAAGCCGATGATCGTCACGTTCTCGCGGACGACTTCCTCGCCCGGCGAGGTCAGCTCGCAGTTGCCGCCGGCCTCGGCGGCCATGTCGACGATCACGGAGCCGGGCCGCATCGCGGCGACGGCAGAGGCGGGGATCAGGCGTGGGGCGGGGCGGCCCGGGACGAGCGCGGTCGTGATCACGACGTCGAAGTCGGGCAGGCGAGCCTCGAGCGCCTGCTGCTGCTGGCGCTGCTGCTCCTCGCTCAGCTCTGTTGCGTAGCCGCCCTCGGTCTCCTCGCCGTGCACGCCGAGGTCGAGAAAGGTCGCGCCGAGGCTCTCGACCTGTTCCTTGACGACCGGGCGCACGTCGAAACCGGATACGACCGCTCCGAGGCGGCGCGCGGTGGCGATCGCCTGCAGGCCGGCGACGCCGGCGCCGACGATCAGCACCTTCGCCGGTGCGATCGTGCCTGCGGCTGTCATCAGCATCGGGAAGAACTTCGGCAGCGTGTCGGCCGCGAGCAGCACCGCCTTGTAGCCGCCGACGTTCGCCTGCGACGAGAGCGCGTCCATCGTCTGGGCGCGCGAGATCCGCGGAATCGACTCCATCGCGAAGCCGACCACGCCGCGCGCGGCGAGAGCGTCGATCCCCTCGCGGTCTGTGAGGGGCTGGAGGAACGCGATCAGGACCGCGCCCTCGCGCATCCGCGCGATCTCGTCCGCCGACGGCTTGCGAACCTTGACGACGGCGTCCGCGGCGAGCGCGTCGTCGACGAGCGTCGCGCCTGCCTCGGCGTAGATCTCGTCGGGAAGCGAGGACTCGATCCCGGCGCCCTTCTCGACTTCGACGGTGAAACCGGCTGCGACCAGCTTCGCGATGGAGTCGGGAACGAGCGCCACGCGCCGTTCCCCCGGCTCTCGCTCCTTGGTGACCCCCACTCGCATTCCGTGGGGGACTATCTCACACGGTTGCGGCGGTCGGCGTCAGTTTTTTCCCGTATGTGTTTACGTAGTCCTCGAGCTTGAAGTCGGCCGGGAAAGCGGCTGCCGCGGTCTTGCCCGAGTTCAGCAGCCAGTCCTGCTGCTCCTTCGTGAGGTCGAAGTCGGCCGCGCCGATGTCGCCGGCCGCGACCGGGCACGTGCGCACCGCGGTCGAGTGCGACATGAAGCGCTTGTCCCAGGCCTCCATGGCCGTGTGCCGCCCGCACGCATGGGCAAGATGTGCCTGTGGAGGACTTCCTCGCGAGCTACGGGCTCTGGGCGCTCTTTCTCCTGGTCGCGGCGGAGTCGAGCGGGATCCCTGTCCCCGGGGAGACTGCCCTCGTCGCGGCGGCGGTGCTCGCCTCTCAAGGAGTGATGGTGCTCTGGGAGGTGCTCGTGGTCGCCGCGCTCGGTGCGATCATCGGCGACAACGTCGGCTACTGGATCGGTCGCAAGGGCGGCCGCGCGCTGCTCCTCCGCTGGCGGGTCACGCGATCCACGGCCCAGCGCCTGCTGCCCCCCGGCGAGCGCTTCTTCCGGCGCCACGGTCCGAAGACGGTGTTCTTCGCGCGCTTCATCGCCGGGCTGCGCGTCACGGCGGCGTGGATCGCGGGCATCACGCACATGCACTGGGAGACGTTCCTGAAGTGGAACGCGCTCGGCGGGATCGTGTGGGCGTTCGGCTACGGGCTGCTCGCCTACTTCTTCGGCAAGGCCCTCGTGGAGGCGGTCACCACGTACGGCCTGTACGCGGGCGTAGTGCTCGTCGTCGGCGCCGTCGGCGCGATCATCGGCTTCAAGTACTGGAAACGCCGCCGCCTGCGCACCGAAGGCGGCGGCCTCTCAGGTTGACGCGTCTGACTGCGGGAACCCCCCACCTCCCGCCCCGATGCCGTGAGGCTATCGCGGCGCGGCTCGCGCGTCTGTGACGAGACTGTCACGGCCGAGTGACGAACGCTCCACAGGGCGGGAAGGGAAACGCAGCGCCGCAGGGAATCCCGCCTGGCATGCTCACGTCCCTCTCCTCTGCGATCGAGGCGCGCGACCCGTACACACGTGGTCATTCGCTCCGCGTCACGACCCTCGCGGAAGGCGTCGCGCGGGGGCTCGGCTGGCCGGAGAGCCGCCTCGAGACACTGCGGATCGGCGGCGCGCTCCACGACATCGGCAAGCTGACGGTGCCTGCGCGCATCCTCTCGAAGCCGGGGCCGCTCACACCGGATGAGCTGAACACCATCCGAACCCACCCCGCCGCGGGCGCACGACTGATCGAGCCGATCGACTCCGTGCGCTCGGCGCTCCCGTACGTACTCCACCATCACGAGCGCTGGGACGGGAGTGGCTATCCGCACGGGCTGGGCGGCGTGGAGATCCCGGTCGAGGCTCGCGTGCTGGCCGTGGCGGATGCATTCGATGCCATGACCTCAGGGCGGCCGTACCGCCAGGCCATGTCCGAGCGGGACGCGCTACACGAGGTCGAGCGCTGCGCCGGCGGCCAGTTCGACCCCGAGCTCGCACACGCATTCCTCACGGTGTGGAGCGACGGCTTCCGCTCGACTCTCGCCGCCGCAGCCTCCCTCTAGACCGGAGCCTTCAGAGAGCGGCCCAGATCTCGAGCTTCGTCCGGGTTCGCCGGATCACCTCGTCGGTGAACTCGCTCGTGCCGTGGCTCCCGGCCAGGTCGGCGGTGCGCACGCCGTCGCCGACCGTCTCGAGGCAGGCCTCGCGGATCGCCCGGCCCGCCTGCTGCGACTCCTCGCCGCCGAATCCGAGCAGCGCCGCCCCCGCGAGGATCATCGCCATCGGATTGGCGACGTTCTTCCCCTTCAACGACGGCGCGGTGCCGTGCGCAGCCTCGGCCATCACGGCGCGCGGCACGTAGTCGTCGTCGAAGGCGACGAGCAGGGACTCCGACCCGGCGATCGAGCCGAAGAGCGGCAACACGAGGTCGGAGAGGATGTCGCCGTCACGGTTGAGGGCGGGGATCACCAGCGGCGCTCCGCTGGAGGCGATCAGAAGCGCGAAGGTTGCGTCGATCAGCTGCGGCTCGTAGGGAACGTCCGGATGGCGCGCGGCCGCCGCGTCCATCTCCTCTTTCAGCATCCCCTCGTAGGTCGGGCTGACGGTGTACTTCGGGCCGCCGAACACCCGCGCGCCCGAGCGCTCGGCCTGGCGGAACGCGAATTCGGCGACCGCTTTGCAGATCCGGCGCTCGATCCGCTCGGTGCGAAAGGCGACCTCGTCGTCGCCTTCGCCCTCGCGCCATTCCTTCGCGCCGTATGCGTCGCCGACCGCCATCCGCACGATCGAGATCGGAGCGTGCACGCCGCCGACCGGAATCACTCCGGGGATCCGGCGGCCCGTGCGGACGATCACCCGCCCGCCGATCTCCTCGCGCAGAATCCGGTTCGGCGACCCGATGTCGTCGCGGCCCTCGGGCGTGACGGTCGCCGCCTTCAAGCCGAGACCGTGCTCGCGGATCGCAGCTGCAGCCTCGTGGACGACGGCGTTGTCGGTCGCGCGGCGACGCGCGAGCGAGAGGTCGTGGCGTGGCAAGGCCAGCTCGAGCCCGATCGCCTCGGGCTGCAGGACGCGTAGCGCCTCCTCGAGCAGTTCCTGGCCGGTGTCGTCGCCCTCCAGCACAACGATCGTGTTCTCGTCCACGAAGCCGGATTCTAGCGTCAATTGTCGGCGGTTAATCCACTCAGGCCGCGAATTAGCGCTGCTGGATTTCCATCGACATTCCGGCTACGATCACTCCAGCTGACCGCTTACATTCAGGAGGATTCGTGGCGCGAAAGACAGTTCTCGTTTGCGATAAGTGCGACAAGGAAGTGGAGGAGGGAAAGGGCGCGACGATGCGCCTGACCTATACCGACGCCCGTCGCGGAGCGAAGCAGGCCGACCTTTGCGACTCGTGTGCCGGCGGGATGCCCGGCCACGCAGCCGCGCGACGCGGCCGTCGGCCCAAGACAGCCGTGTAGAGACGGAGGGGCGGGCCTGACCCGCCTCTCCAATTTCTCCGCTCTTTCCTCGCTTTCGGCACACCCGTAAGCGGAGCCGTCGGGCACCGGGACTAGCATGGGTAGATGCCGCTGACGCTGATCGCCGGACCGGCGAACGCCGGCAAGGTCGAACTCCTGCTCGAGCGCTATCTCGACTCGCTCGGGCGCGAACCGGTATTGATCGTGCCGAACCGGTCGGACGTCGAACGTGTCGAGCGCGACCTGCTGCGCCGGACGCCGGTGCTCCTCGCGGGCTCGATCGGCACTTTCGACGACCTCTTCGAGCGCCTCGTCCGCGACGACCCGGATGTCCGCGCCGTCGCCACCGACGCGCAGCGGGTGCTGATCGCGAGACGCGCGATCTCGCATGTGGAGCTGAACGGCCTGGGCCGGTCGGCCCGCTTCGGAGGATTCGCCGACGCTCTGCTCGCGGCCGTCTCCGAGCTCGAGTCCGGACTGCTCGACCCGGCCGCGCTCGAGGGCGACCTGGCCCGCCTCTACGCCGGCTACCGCGAGGAGCTCGACGCGCTCCGGCTCTGGGACCGCGACCTGCAGCGCCGCCGTGGCGCCGAGCGGCTCGCCGGTGACCTCGGGGCCTGGCACGGCGAGCCGGTGTTCGCCTACGGGTTCGAGGACCTGACCGGCGCGGAGTGGGCACTGCTGGAAGCACTCGCCGGCCGGACGGAGGTCACGGTGTCGCTTCCCTACGAGCCGGGCCGCGCAGCCTTCTCCTCGCTGGCCGGGACGGCGGAGGACCTGGCCGCGCTCGCGGCGGGCCGAATCGAGGAGCTGCAGCCTCGGTCCGGCGAGTTCGCCCGACCGGCGCTCGCGCACCTCGAGCGCACCCTCTTCGGCCCCGTCGCGCCGGGCGAGGCTCCTCCGCTGGAAGGTGCGATCAGGTTCTTCGAAGGCGCCGGCCCGCGCGGCGCACTCGAGCTCGTCGGCGAGGAGATCCTCAGCCTCCTCGGCGCGGGTACGCCGCCCGAGCGGATCGGGGTCGTCTGCCCGTCGCTGGAGCGGCTGCGGGCCCCCCTCGACACGGCATTCGGCTCGCTCGGGATCCCGTACGGCCTCGAGGGCCGCATCCGGCTCACGCAGACCCCGTTCGGCCAGGCCCTCGTGGCCCTGCTTCGCTTCGCGTGGCTCGGCGGGGGGCGGCGCGAGCTGTTCGCCTTCCTGCGCACTCCTTACGCCGGCCTTCCTCGCGCCCGCGTCGACTTCGTCGAGGGGAGGTTGCGCGGCCGCGCGATCCACACCCCGGAGCGCGTCCTCGAGGAGACCGAGAGCCTCAACGAGGGGCCCTTGACGGCCCTCGGGCTGGTCAGGGCGGCCGCGACGCCGCTCGAGGCGGTGCGCAGCCTCTCGAGCTCGATGCTTCGCGCCGCGTACGGGCTCGATGCCTCCGGGGCTGGAGAGACGTCCCGGCAGGACCTGCGCGCCTACGACACGGTGGCGCGGCTGGCCGGCGAGCTGGAGGAGTGGGTCGGGCTGGGCGGGACGCTCGAGCGCGACGACCTCGTCGCGGCGCTGGAGCGGGCGACCGTGCTCCTCGCAGCGCCCGCGGAACCGGAGCGC
The DNA here is from genome assembly GCA_963724805.1 of uncultured Actinomycetes bacterium. Taxonomy (GTDB): domain Bacteria; phylum Actinomycetota; class Thermoleophilia; order Gaiellales; family Gaiellaceae; genus CAVQZA01. Next base: position 102,550 of record CAVRWA010000012.1, on the reverse strand, counting down.
GTCGCCGTGCTCGACCTGATGCGGGCCCGCACCCGGAGGTTCGACGCCGTCTTCGTGCTCGGGCTCGAGGAGGGCAGCCTCCCGAGGCGCGAGCCGACCTCGCCTTTCCTCGACGAGGAGCAGCGTCGCACCTTCGCCTCTGCGAGGCTGCAGCGCCCCGATCAGGTCTCCCGCGAGCGCTACCTCTTCTACACCGCCTGCACGCGGGCGCTGGAGCGGCTCTACCTCGTCCGCGAGGCCGCCACCGACGAGGGCAGCCCACGCGAGCCGAGCCCGTTCTGGGAGGAGGTGCGCGCCGTCTTCCCGGCCGACGACACCGCCCGCTGGACACGCCGCCGTGCGCTGTCGGCCCTGACCTGGCCGGTCGAGACCGCGCCGAGCGAGCGCGAGCGGCTTCGTGCGGTCGCGGCGCTCTGGCCGGTGGGCCCGGGAGCCGCCGAGGCGCTCGCAGCCGGGAACGGCTGGGAGCGTCGGCTCGAGCGTGCCCGCCGCGCGTTCGAGCGGCCGACCCGGCTCGTGAGCCCGGCCGCGCTGTCCTGGCTCGGCACGCGCACGACCTTCGGCGTCACCGAGCTCGAGCGCTTCGCCGACTGCTCTTCCGCGTGGCTGATCGAGCGCGTCGTCGATCCGAAGACGATCGACGCCGAGGTCGACCCGATGCTCCGCGGGCAGGTCGCGCACCAGGTGCTGTTCAAGTTCTACTCCGGCCTGCCGAAGGAGCTCGGCTGCGAGCAGGTGAGCGAGCCGGTGCTCGAGGACGCGCTGCGATTCCTGCGCGGCTGCTTCGAGGACGCGCTCCGCGGCGGCGTGCGCCTCGAGCTGACCGAGCTGCAGCGGCGGGAGCTCGAGGGCTCGCTCTGGCGTGACCTCGAGCAGTTCGTGCGCGCCGAGGCCCGCTCGGAGCTGCCGCTCGTGCCCCGCCGCTTCGAGGTCTCGTTCGGGAGCGAGCGCTCGGCGCCGGAGCTGCAGCGCGGCCTCGATCTCGGCGGCGGGCTCAGCCTCTCGGGGAAGATCGACCGGATCGACGTCGACCCTCACTCGGCGAGCGGGATCGTGCAGGACTACAAGTCGGGAAAGAGCGTCCACTCTGCCGCGCAGATCGAATCCGAGCTGCGGCTCCAGATCCCGCTCTACATGCTCGTCCTGCGCGACCTCGTCGGGATCGAGCCGCTCGGCGGCCTGTACCGCGCGCTCGCCGGAGAGCGCAAGGCGCGCGGCGTGCTGCGGGCCGGTGAGGAGACGGTCGCCGGACTCAACCGCAACGACTACCTCGACGACGAGGCCTTCTGGGCGCTGACCGAGCGGGCGCGGGACCACGCGCGGGCCTTCGGCGAGCGGATCCGCCAGGGCGACGTCCACCACGACCCGAAGGGCGGCGAGTGCCCGTCCTGGTGCGATCTCTGGCCGATGTGCAGGGTGCGGCGCGCGTGACTGTGGACCAGCTGACGGGGCTGAACCCGGAGCAGCTCGCCGCGGTCGACGCCGACGGACTCGTCTTCGTCTCGGCGGGAGCGGGGACCGGGAAGACGAGCGTGCTCGTCGAGCGGTTCGTGCGGGCTGTCTGCGAGCGCGGGCTCGACGTCGAGTCGAACCTCGTGATCACCTACACCGAGCGCGCCGCCGGGGAGCTCCGCTCGCGGATCCGCGCCGCGCTGGCCGAGCGCGGCCGCCACGACCTGGCGCGCGAGCTCGACGGCGCCTGGATTTCGACCATTCACGGGTTCTGCCTGCGGCTGCTGAAGGCCCACCCGTTCGCGGCGGGGCTGGACCCGCGCTTCCGCGTCCTCGACGAGAGCCAGGGACGCGTGATCCGCGGCGAGGCGTTCCAGTCGGCGCTCGCGGCGTTCTGCGAGAACGGGGAGCCCGAGCGCCTGCAGCTACTCGCGACGTATGGCGCCGGCGGGCTCAGGCGGATGCTCACGGGCGTGTACGAAACGTTGCGCTCCGCCGGCCGCCCGCTCGAGCTCGCGCTCGACGAGGGGCGGCCCCGGCTCGAGGAACGGCTCGCCGAGCTGCACGAGGCGGCCCGCGGCCTGGTGGCCGACACGGCCGCGACCGAGTTGCAGCGCACGAACGCCGAGGAGGCGCTCCGGATCGCGTCCGAGACCGCGCTCCCCGAGCGCCTGCTCGACCTGGCTCCGCTGCGTGCGCGCGGCGAGCGGGCCGCGGCGTACGAGGAGGCCCGCAAGGCCGTCGAGCGGGCCGCGCTCGACGAGCTCGCCGCCCGCGACCACGAGCTGCTGCAGGAGCTGCTGTCGCGGTTCGCGGAGGCGTACCAGGCGGCGAAGGAGCGCGAGTCGGCGCTCGACTTCGAGGATCTCCAGCTCGCCGCCCGCGACCTCCTGCGCGACCACCCCGAGCTCCGCGAGCGCGCCAGCATGCGCTTCCGGACGATCTCCGTGGACGAGTTCCAGGACACGAACCGGCTCCAGTGCGAGCTGATCGACCTGATCGCCTCCGGGCCGGGCGAGCGCGAGCTCTTCTTCGTGGGCGACGAGTTTCAGTCGATCTACGGCTTCCGGCACGCCGACGTGCACGTCTTCCGCGAGCGCCGCGCCCAGGCCGGCGAGGTGCTGCCGCTCACGCGCAACTATCGCTCGCGCCCCGAGGTCCTCGCCGCGGTGAACTTCCTCTTCGGGCCCGACTTCGGCGACGAGTTCCAGCCGCTCGCCGCATCCGGCGAGTTCCCCGACCCGGTGTTCGGCAGCCCGGTCGAGCTGCTCGTCACCGACAAGCCGAGCTACGCGGGCACCGGCGTGCACTGGCGCCGCGCAGAGGCGCGGCACGTGGCGACCCGCGTCAGGGAGCTCGTCGAGTCCGGCGCCGCGACCCCCGGCGAGATCGTGCTCCTCTTCGCGGCCGGCACCGACGCCGAGTGGTACGAGGAAGAGCTTCGCGCCGCCGGTCTCCCGACCTACCGTGCCACCGGCCGTGGCTACTTCGGCCAGCAGCAGGTGGTCGACCTGCTCGCCTACCTGCGCCTCCTGCACAACCGCTACGACGACGAGGCGCTCGTCACCGTGCTCGCCTCGCCGTTCGTCGGGGTCAGCAACGACGCGCTCGTGCTCCTGCGTCGCCACACCGGCCGGCGACCGCTCTTCGTCGGGCTCGAGCGGGGCCAGGTGCCCGGGATCAGGGCCGAGGACGAGCGGCTGCTGCGCGCCTTCCGGCAGCGTTACGAGCGGCTCTCGGCGGCTTCGACCCGGCTCTCGCTCGAGCGGCTCTGCGAGCAGGTGGTGTCCGAACACGACTACGACCTCGCGGTGCTGGCGCAGTGGGACGGACGGCGACGCTACGCGAACCTGCGCAAGCTGGCGCGTCTCGCGCGCTCATACGAGGAGCTGCGCGGACCGGACGTAGAAGGCTTCGTGCGCTTCGTGCGCGAGCAGGAGGCGGTGGGGGCGAAGGAGCTCGAGGCGGTCGCCGAGGAGGAGGGCGCCGACGCGGTGCGGCTGCTCACGATCCACGCGGCGAAGGGGCTCGAGTTCAAGGTCGTCGTGGTCGCCGACGCGAGCCGCGAGCGTGCGGCTCCGGCGGCGGACGAGATCATCGCGCTCTCCGACGGCCGGTTCGGCTTCCGCATGGTCGACCCGGTCTCGAGCGGTCGCCGCTCGGTCTTCGACTACGAGGAGGTACGCGTCGCGCGCGAGGCCGAGGAGCGCGCCGAGCGCCTCCGTCTCTACTACGTGGCGATGACACGCGCGATCGACCGGCTGATCGTCTCCGGGGCGGCCGACCTCGAGCAGCCCGGCGAGGCGACGCCGATCGGCTGGGTGCTGGGCCGGATCGACGCCTCGGAGGAGCTCGCCGGAGCGGGGAAAGCGCCGGTCGAGCTCGAGCGCGACGACGCGCGGCTGCTGGTTCGGCTCGACCGCTACAGGCCCGAAACCGGATCCCAAATGCTCATGAGCACAAGCGAGCCGGACGTGCCGGAGGAGGGGCAGCTGGCCCTCTTCACTGCGCTGCCGGAAGGTCCGGTCGAGACGCCGCTGCCTCTGCCGGCGCTGCCGGCGATCCCGGCGCCGCCGCTCCACCGGGTGCGCCGCCTCTCGTACAGCGCCCTCGCGCTCTTCGAGCGCTGCTCGTTCCGCTACTACGCCGAGCGCGTCGCGGGCATGCAGCCTGCCGACGCCCGGCTGGCGCTCCCCGGAGAGTCGGGGCTCGCGGCGACCGAGGTCGGCGACGCCGTCCACCGGCTGCTCGAGCTCGTCGACCTTCGCGCCCCGGCGCCCCCTGACTTCGAGCAGGTGCGCACGTGGTATCCCGGCGTGACCGACGAGGAGCTCGCGCGCATCGCGGGCTTCGTCGAGGCGTATTGCTCATCGCCGCTGGCCGCGCGCATCGCGGCGCTCGAAGGAGCCGCTCCGGAGCGCCCGTTCGCGTTCGAGCACGACGGCGTGCTCTTGCGCGGGCGCCTCGACGTGCTGCACCACGACGGGCCGCGGGCGCTCGTGCTCGACTACAAGACGAACGTGCTCGGCGACGCCGCGCCCGAGGAGCTGATCGAGAGCGACTACAGGCTGCAGCGGCTCGTCTACGCGCTCGTCTGCTTCCGCGCAGGCGCGGAGGAGGTCGAGGTCGTCTATGCGTTCCTCGAGCGCCCGGACGCCGTCGTCTCGACCACGTTCACGCTCGCCGACCTGCCCCGGCTCGAGGCGGGCCTGTCGGAGGCGATCGCGGCGATCCAGGCCGGCGACTTCCGCCCGACCCCGAGCGAGTTCGCGTGCGCCGGCTGCCCGGCGCTCGACGTCGTCTGCGCCGGCCCCCGGCTCCTCGACGACTGATGGCGCGCTCCTTCGTTGCCGAGGCGCGCCTTCGCGTCGGCCGCAGGCGCGACCGGATCCGCCCGATCATCGAGCGCCTCGCCGCCGAGCACGCCGACGCCGAGATCGCGCTCCGCTTCCGCACCGACCTGGAGCTGCTCGTCTCCGTGATGCTCTCCGCCCAGACGACCGACGTGAACGTCAACCGGGTCACCGAGACCCTGTTTCGCAAGTACCGACGCCCCGAGGACTACCTCGCCGTGCCCCAGGAGGAGCTCGAGCGCGACATCTACCAGACCGGCTTCTTCCGCCAGAAGGCGAAGGCGATCCGCGGCACGATGCGGGTCCTCCTCGACGACTACGACGGTGCGGTGCCGAGGCGCATGGGTGACCTGCTGCGCCTGCCCGGAGTCGCGCGCAAGACCGCGAACGTCGTCGCCGCAGAGCTCGGCGAGGCGCAGGGGATCGTCGTCGACACGCACGTACGGCGGCTCTCGCAGCGCCTCGGGCTGACGAAGGAGGACGACCCGGTCAAGATCGAGCGCGACCTCGTTCGGCTCGTCCCGCGCGCCGACTGGCACCGGTTCCCCCACCTGCTGATCTGGCACGGCCGGCGCGTGTGCCAGGCGCGCCGACCCCGCTGCCAGGACTGCGTGCTCGCAGACCTCTGCCCGTCGTTCAGGGTCTAGGAAGCGGTTGCCGGCGTCAGTGCGACGAGCAGCCCGCCGTCGTCGTCGTACGCCGGGAAGACGTCCACGGTGACGTGCTTCCGCTGGCCGCCGCGGGTCGTCAGTTCGAGCTTCTCGTCGAGCCGCCGCACGCCCCACTCGAGCGCGAGCGCGACCGGGTTGCGATCGGCGTCGAAGCCGCCGAGCTCGAAGGCCTCGACGACGTCGCGGCCGATCAGCTCCTCCTCGGGGAAGCCGCTCAGCTCGAAGAGGCCGCGGCCGCAGGCGATCACGCGCCCCTGGTTGTCGCAGACGACGAACCCTGCGTTCGGCGCCGGGTAGTAGTCGTCCATCAGCTCGAACAGGAACCCGAACCCGCAGCGGTCGCACGCAACCGCCTCCCGGGTCATCCCCTGGTAGCCGTCGTGGTCGACGGAGCGGTTCTTGCAGTTCGGGCAGATGAAGAACGGCACGCCAGTGATGGTAGACGCCGATCCGGCGTGAGAGTTGCAGGTACTAGCGAGCCGCGGCGTGCTGCTTCGCGCTGAGGTAGCGCTCCGCGTCGAGCGCGCCCATACAACCCGAGCCTGCGGCCGTCACGGCCTGGCGGTACGTGTGGTCCTGCACGTCGCCGACGGCGAACACCCCCGGGATGTTCGTTTCGGTCGACCCCGGCCTCGTGACGAGGTAGCCCTGGTCGTCGTGGTCGAGCTGGTCGAGGAAGAGCGCCGTGGTCGGGTCGTGGCCGATCGCGACGAAGATGCCGTCGCTCGCCAACTCGGTCGTCTCGCCGGTCCGGGTGTCTCGGAGGCGGACGCCGGTCACGCTCGTGTCGCCGAGCACCTCTTCGACGACGGCGTTCGTGACGAAGGAGATCTTCTCGTTCGCCTGTGCGCGATCGAGCATGATCGGCGAGGCGCGGAACTCGTCGCGCCGGTGCACCACGGTCACCTTCGAGCCGAACTTGGCCAGGAACGAGGCCTCCTCCATCGCGGAGTCTCCGCCGCCGACGACGACGATCTCCTTCTCGCGGAAGAAGGCCGCGTCGCAGACGGCGCAGTAGGAGACGCCGCGGCCCTGCAGACGCTGCTCCGACTCGAGCCCGATCTGGCGCGCGGTCGCGCCCGTGGCGACGATCACGGTCTCGGCGCGGTACTCCTCGTCGCCGACCCAGACGCGGAACGGGCGCTCCGAGAAGTCGACCCGCGTGACGTCGTCGGTGACGAAGTCGGCGCCGAAGCGCTCCGCCTGGCGGCGGAAGTCGGCCATCATCTCCGGGCCGAGCACGCCGTCGGCGTAGCCGGGGTAGTTCTCGACGTCCGAGGTGATCATGAGCTGCCCGCCCCACTGGAAGCCCTCGATCACGAGCGGCCTCAGGTTGGCGCGGGCGGCGTACAGCGCGGCCGTGTAACCGGCCGGCCCGCCGCCGATCACGATCAGCTCACGTACTTCGTCGTTCATCTCTCCTCGATCCTTCAGGTTTTCGATCAATACCTATTAAAACGGAACGAGGGGCGCGAACCTTCCGTGTCCGTCCGAGCTACGCGGCGTCGGCGGGGGCGACGGGCAGGCCGACGAGCGGCTCGCCGCTGTCGTCGCTCAGCTCGAGCGCCTGCAGCTGTCGCGCCTGGCGCTCGATCGGCTCGACCGCGGGCAGGCCGTCGCCGATCTCGTGCCCCTCGAGTTTGCGCGCGGTCACGAGAAGCCGCGTCTCGAGCGAGCTGACGGCCTCGTTGTAGGCACCGACGGCACCGTCGAGCCCTCGGCCGAGCTTTGCGAAGTGCTTGCCGAAGGTGCCGACACGCTCGTAGAGCTCGCGGCCGAGCAGATGCACCTCGCGCGCGCTCTCGGCCACCTTCTCCTGCTTCCACGCCGCCGCGATCGTGCGCAGCATCGCGATCAGCGTCATCGGCGAGGCGATGATCACATTCGCCTTGGCGCTCGCCTCGAGCAACGCCGGATCCTGCTCGAGCGCGGCCCGGAACAGCGCCTCCGCCGGCAAGAACATCACGACGAAGTCGGGCGACGGCTCGAACTGCTGCCAGTAGCGCTTGCTGCCGAGCTTCGCGACGTGGTCGCGCACCTGGCGCGCATGCTCGGCCAGCTTGGCCGACCCGGTCGCGTCGTCGTGAGCCTCAGCGGCCGCGAGGTACGCCTCGAGCGGCACCTTTGCGTCGACGACGACGTTCTTGCCCCCGGGGAGCCTGACTACCACGTCGGGGCGGAGCCTGCGTCCCTCGTCGTCGCTCGCGGTCACCTGCGTCTGGAAGTCGCAGTACTCGATCATCCCGGCGAGCTCGACCACCCGCTTCAGCTGGACCTCGCCCCACTGGCCGCGGACGTTCGGCGAGCGGAGCGCAGTGACCAGGTCACCGGTGCGCTCGGACAGGGCGGTGACCTGCTGCTTGAGCGTGCCGTAGTCCTCCCGGCGCGTCTTCTCGAGCGCCTGCGCCTGCAGATCGACCTTCTCGAGCGACTCCTTGATCGGCTTGACCAGCTGCTCGACCGCGAGCTGGCGCGTCGTGAGGTCTTCGCGAGCCTGCACCTGCATGCCCTCGAACTGGGTGCGTGCGAGCTCGAGGAATGCCGTGTTGTTCTGGCGCAGCGCCTCGCCGGAGAGCGCCTGGAATGCGTCGGCGAGCTCCTTGCGCGCCTCGTTCAGCGTCTCGAGCCGCTCCTCGTGCGCCCGCCGCTCGTCCTCGAGCTCCTGCTCGATGCGGACCGTGCGGCTATGCGCGGCGAGCCATCCGACGAGGGCGCCGAGAGCGAGACCGATGATGATGCCGAGAACGACCATCTGGGCCCGCGAACGCTAGCGATGGCGCCGGACGGCACGTTCTGGACCACGAAAATGCCGGATCCGACAAACCCGAGGGTTCACTGGATCCGGCACGGAGACTCTACGGGCGGGCCGAGGCGCCGGTCAAGGGGACTTGCGCGAGAAAAAGACCGCTCGTTGCGGAGATTTGTCCGGCGCAGGAACAGCCGGTCGGCAGGTACCATCACGCTCCGCCGTGGCGAAGAAGAGCCGCACCCCACCACCACCGCGCACCGTCCAGGCGCCGAAGGCCCGCGGCGGCGAGCGCTCGCGCCCCTCGCTCGGTGGCAACAGCCGTGTGATCGTGATTGCGATCGCCGTCGTCCTCGTGGTCGTCGGGGTAGCCGTGGGTGGCTTCCTCGCATTCGGGAAGAGCAGCAGCACCAGCGGCGCCAAAGGGACACCGTCCCAGCTCGCCGCCGCCATGACCGCCGCCGGTTGCACGCTGCACACGTACCCGAGCGCCGGGCGCGGCCACATCACGACGCTCGATCCGAACCCGCCGATCAAGTACAACTCGTTCCCGCCGACGAGCGGCAAGCACTACTACGTCCCCGCCGTCTGGGGCTCGTACGACGCGCCGGTGAGCGAGTACCAGGCGATCCACAACCTCGAGCACGGCGGCATCGTGATCCAGTACGGGAAGGGCGTCTCCGAGGACACGGTCTCCCAGGTAGGCGATTTCTACCAGTCGGACCCGGTCGGGCTCCTCGTCGCGCCGCTGCCAAAGCTCGGCAACAAGGTCGCGCTGACCGCCTGGACGCACCTCGCGCTCTGCCCGGGCTTCGACGAGAAGGCGTTCAAGGCGTTCCGCGACGCGTACCGGTACCAGGGCCCTGAGAAGTTCCCGCCGAACGCGCTCCAGCCCGGAATGTAAGGTCGCTCCACCCGGCCGGGGTGGCGAAACTGGTCATACGCGCCCGACTTAAAATCGGGTGTCCCCGTAGTGGGGCATGAGGGTTCGACTCCCTCCCCCGGCACTCGGAAGCCCTGCCAATCGCTTGGCCGGCCGTAGATCTGCACGAGTAGGCACGGCGTGATGCTTGCAGCATGGGAGAGCGTGCACTAGTCTGCGGGGTCGTGTCGGCGGGACTGGCGTGGGCGGCTCGCGGTGCCAACGTCTCGGGTCCGGTCGGGATCACGATCGGACCCGACAAGGCGTTGTGGGTCACAGACGCGAGTGAGAACACGATCGGGCGGATCACGACCGACGGCACGGTCGTGACGTTTCACGACAAGGCGATCCGCACGCCGTGGCTGATTACAGCGGGGCCAGACGGGGCGCTCTGGTTCACGAACCGCGGCAACGACACAATCGGCCGGATCACCACTGACGGCGAGGTGACGAGCTTCAGGGCCGACGGGATCAGCGACCCGGTCGGGATCACGACCGGCCCGGACGGGGCGCTCTGGTTCACGAACTTCCGCAGCCACACGATCGGAAGGGTCACCACCAGCGGCGACGTGACCCTCTACCACGGCAAGGACATCAGTCGGCCCATCACAATCACCACCGGCCCGGACGGGGCACTGTGGTTCACCAACTCCGGCAGCGACACGATCGGCCGGATCACCACCGACGGCACCGTCACCTCGATTCGGGACAGCGCGATCAGCGGGCCGCGCGGCATCACGCTCGGTCCCGACGGCGCGTTCTGGATCACGAACCAGACAAGCCACACAGTCGCCCGCGTCACGAGCGACGGCGCCTCCCGCAGCTCCCCCGTGACCGGCGTTCCGTTCGCGATCACGACCGGCCCGGACAAGTCCCTCTGGGTCACGCTTCCCACCACCGCCACGATCGCCTGTGTCAGTACCGATGGCACCGTCCACCCCTACACCAGCACCGACATCAGTCGGCCGCTCGACATCAGCAGCGGCTCAGACGGCGCCCTCTGGTTCACGAATGGTGGCGCCTCCGGCTGGATCGGGCGGATCACGATCGACGGCGTCGTCACGGTTTCCGCGATGAGATCGCCGTCGACGCGGACGTGGTCGAGCGTCAGTTCGGCGAATGGGCACGGGGGAAGTTCGGCGAGAGAACCGACCGGCGACAGGGGGTAGCGGGGGGGCTGCAGTTCCGCGCACGCTCGTGGTTGTCGCTCGGGAGTTAGGGTCTGATCCTGTTCGCGCGGACGCCTATCGGTAGGCTGCGGTACGGGTTCTTGTGAGCCTGGAACTCATCCTCGCGGGTCTGCTTGTCGGGACCCTCGTCGGTTTGAGCGGCATGGGCGGCGGTTCATTGATGACGCCGATCCTCGTCATCCTTTTCGGCTTCGATCCTGCGATCGCGATCGGGACGGATATCGCCCATGGCGCTGTCTTCAAGTCCGTTGGGGCGTTGCAACACCGGCGCATGGGGAACGTGCAGGCACGGCTTTCGGGCTGGATGTTCGTCGGCTCAGCTCCGATGTCTCTCCTTGGCGTCTGGCTCGCCTCGTGGCTTGTCGCCACCTACGGGAGCGGCGTCCAGTCGGCGATGGGACGCGTGCTCGGAGCAGCGCTGCTGTTCGGCACCGTCGGCCTACTCGCGAAGAACTTCGTGGGTGCGAAAGCCCTGAGCGACGCGCCGTTCATCCTGTCGCGCCGCGACCGCGTCGCAGCAGTGCTGATCGGGATCTTCGGCGGCTTCCTCGTGGGCCTCACCTCGGTCGGAAGCGGTGTCTTCTTCGGTCTCACCTTGCTCATCGTCTTCCCGCTTCGCGCCCACAAGATCGTCGGAACCGACATCTTCCACGCTGCAGCACTTCTCTACGTCGCGGGGCTCGGGCACGCGATTGCGGGCAACATCGATTTCGGGGCGGTCGGCTGGCTCCTGATCGGCTCCGTCCCCGGAGTGCTCCTCGGCGGCAGGCTCACGCTGTCCGTCCCCGAGCGCCCGCTGCGCCTACTGATCGCCGGAGTCCTCGGCCTCTCGGGCCTCAAGCTGATCGACGTTCCCGGTGGAGCCACCGTGACCGTGATCCTGCTCTGCGCCGGCGCTGTCGCGTTCCTCACCTATCTCGGGCGACGCGTCTGGGTGCGCTACCAGCGGCTACCGGTTCGGAGCGCAGCCCCGCCTGACGACTGACCGCGCAATCCGGGCCGGCGGCCTTGTCACGCGCTTGGCCTGGCCCGCACTCGCAGTCGGCCCTCACGCGACCGAACGCTCTCTCGGCCGGCCAGCCCCGCAGAGGAAGTGGTCTAAAGTGCTCCGGCAGGTCAATCTGGTGAAGGAGGGAGCGTTCATGACGATCTCCAGGAAGGCCGCGGCGTTTGCGCTGGCCGTTCTCTGCGCCGCCGCGGTCGCGGCCGCGCTCGGCGGGACGGCCGCGCATTCGAGCACGGCCAATCTCGCCCAGGCCGTGGCGGCGACGCCGAGCCTGACGGGCTGCAAGTCCTCGAAGGGCAAGATCACGTACGGCATCGCCGGGGCGGGCATCACGGCGCTCGACCCGAACACGATCTCGTTCGCGGGCCAGGCGCCTCTGCAGACGCTCCTCTACGACGGCCTCACGAAATACAACAAGGCCATGCAGCCGGTTCCGGACCTGGCGACCTCCTGGAAGTCGTCCAAGGACCTCATGCACTGGTCGTTCAAGCTCCGGAACGATGTGCGCTACGCCAACGGGCGGCAGTTCACGTCCGCAGACGCACGCGCGAACCTGCTGCGTGTCCTCGACCCCGCCGTCGCGTCGCAGGCGCAGGGCAACGTGGCGGACATCCGCTCGGTGCACACGGACGGCAAGTTCGGCCTCACGATCAGGCTCGGCCATCCGAGCGCGCTCCTGCCGACAGGGCTGGTCGACGTGAAGATGAGCGACACGACGGACCTCGGCAGTCTCAACAAGACCGGGAACGGCACCGGTCCGTACAAGGTTGCCAACTTCGTCCCGGGCCAGAACCTGACGCTCGTGCCGAACACACGCTACTTCGGCGGCACGCCGTGCCTCAAGGAGATCGACTTCATCCGCGAGCCCGACACGACCGCCATGGTCACCGACTTCAAGTCGGGCAAGCTCAGCATGGTCTGGCAGGTGCCGCCGGTGGACATCCCGGCCGTCAAGTCGAACTCGACCGCGTTCCTCGTGCCGGTCGGCATCTCGAGCGCACATGTGTGGGAGGTCGACACGACGGCGGCCCCGTTCAACGACGTGCGGGCGCGCCAGGCTCTCTCGTACGCGATCAACCGCAAGACGATGGTGCAGGCAGCCTTCTTCGGCCTCGCCACCCCCTCCTACGCGAACGAGGTGATCAGCCAGACCAGCCCGTTCTACGACAAGACGCTGAAGCCGTACACGTTCAACCTCACGAAGGCGAAGCAGCTCTTCGACGCCGCCGGCGTCAAGCCCGGCACCACGTTCACGTTCTGGGCCCTTGCCGGCCGGCGCGACGAGTGGATCACGATGGCGCAGATCCTGCAGCAGGACCTGAAGCAGATCGGCCTGAACCTGACCATCGTCCGGAGCGACGTGAGCACGTGGCTGTCGAAGTTCTACCCGGCAGGGAAGAGCTTCCCGGGGTACATCATCGGCAACTACTTCTCGCTGCCGCCGAACCCGTCGTACGCGTTCTCACAGGTCCAGTACGGCGCGTGCGAGTGCAACTGGAAGAACGCCCAGTTCGAAGCGCTCGCCCAGAAGGCGGTGGGCACCCCGGACGTCGCCGCACGGAGCAAGATCTACAACCAGATGCAGGGGATCGAGTCCTCGCAGTCGCCGGTGATGGTGATCGCTCATCAGACGAACATCGTCGCCTACCTCAAGGGGATCACCGGAGCGTGGGAGGACGCGCAGGGTAACGTCCATCTGGAGAGCGCGCGGGTCGCCTGAGAGGCGACTCGCACACTGCCGGCCTGGGGGTCGATGCTTCGATACGTCTTCAAACGGCTGTCGACGAGCCTCGGTCTGCTCTTCCTCAGCTCGATGTTGATCTTCCTCGTCCTGCGCGTGATCCCGGGGGATCCGACGATCACGAAGCTCGGCGGCACGATCAAGACTGTCGATCCCCGGGCGCTCCAGGCCATCAGACGCGAGCTCGGCCTCGACGAGTCGCTGCCCGCCCAGTACGTCCACTGGGTGGGCGGCATCTTCCACGGCAACTTCGGCGAGTCGTACTTCAGCCAGTTTCCGGTCACGACGCTCGTTGCGCAGCGCGTCGGGGCGACGCTCGAACTCGCAGTGCTCGCGATGCTGATCGGGCTCCTGATCGCGGTCCCGGCGGCGACGCTGGCGGCGATCTGGCGGAACCGCTGGTTCGACGGGCTCGTCTCCGGCTTCACGGCGGTCGGGACGGCGCTCCCCGTGTTCCTCACGGGAATCATCCTGATCGTGATCTTCGGCGAGAAGCTGCACATGCTGCCGACGTCGGGCTACGTGTCGATAACGCACCATCCGCTCAAGAGCATCGAGGGGACGCTGCTGCCGGCGTTCGCGCTCGGGATCGCGGTGGCGGCCCCGATCCTGCGTGTCCTGCGCGCGTCGATGGCCGACATCGACTCGGCGCCGTTCATCCGCACCGCCGAGGGCAAAGGCCTGCTGCGCCGCCAGGTCGTGATCCGGCACCTGCTGCCGAACGCGGCGATCCCGGCGCTGACGACCGCGGGCGTGATCATCGGCTCGCTACTGGGCGGCGCGGTCGTCGTGGAGTACGTCTTCGCGCGGCCGGGGCTCGGCACGCTCATGGTCGACTCGGTCTTCCAGCGCGACTACGGCGTGCTGCAGACCCTCGTTCTCCTGGCGGCCGCCGCGTTCATCCTGACGAGCTTCTTCGTGGACGTCCTCTACGGCGTGATCGACCCACGGCTGCGCGAGTCGCGGGAAGAGGTGTGAGGTGAGCGCGGCGGTCGAGCCCGCTCCCGTCGACCTCCAGCGCGAGCGCAGCAGCGTCTTCGTGCGGCTGCTCTCGCGTCCCAGCGCCGCGATCTCCGCCGTCGTCCTCGGGATCCTCGTCCTGGGTGCCGTCGCGGCGCCGGTCGTGGCGCCGTACTCGCCGACCGGCAACGACTACACGCACCTGTTCGCGGCGCCCTCGTTCTCCCACCTGTTCGGGACCGACGAGCTGGGCCGCGACCTGCTGACGCGCGTTCTCTACGGCGGCCGCACCTCGCTGCAGATTGCGTTTGCGGCGACGGTGATCGCGATGGTCGTCGGCACGCTCTGGGGCTTCGCGGCGGCCTTTCGGAAGGGCTGGATCGGCGAGACGCTGATGCGGTCGGCGGACGTGGCCATGGGACTCCCGGCGATTCTGCTCGGGCTCGTGCTCGTCGCCGCCTTCGGCGCCTCGACGCTCAGCCTGGTCCTCATCCTCGGCATCCTCTTCGCGCCGGCGACCGCGCGGCTCGCGCGCTCCGCCCTGCTCGCCGAGCTCCAGTCGGAGTACCACCTCGCCGCCGTGTCGGTCGGCGCCTCCGGGAGACGCATCGTGCTCAGCGAGCTCTTTCCCAACACCGTGCCGATACTGCTCGCGCGCGCGAGCCTCGTGATGGCCGAGGCAATCCTGGTCGAGGCGAGCCTCAGCTTCGTCGGGCTCGGCGTGCAGCCTCCGGGAACGTCCTGGGGCACGCTCCTCCAGCAGGGATACACCAATCTCTACCGCTCGTACTGGTATCCGATCTTCCCCGGCCTCGTGATCCTCGTCGCGATCCTCGCGCTGAACACCCTCGGCGACAACCTGCAGCGGGTGCTGGACCCGTCGAACCAATGAGCGCCGCGACCGACACGAAGGCAACCGGCACCGTCCTCGATGTGCGAGGGCTTGCCGTGGAGTTCCCCGGGCGCGGGGCCCCGATCCGGCCGGTTCGGGGCGTGTCGTTCGCGCTCGAAGCCGGGCGCCGCCTCGGGCTCGCTGGTGAGTCGGGCAGTGGAAAGTCACTGACCGCGCTCGCGCTGATGCGGCTTCTGCCGCGGCAGGCGCGGATCGCCGCGGGGGCCGTGTATCTCGGCGGCGAGGACCTGACGCAGCTGCCCGAGAAGCAGATGACGCGGCTGCGTGGCGCCAGGATCGCGATGATCTACCAGGACCCGATGTCGTCGCTGAACCCGCTGAAGACGATCGGGTACCAGATCGTCGAGGCGATCCGTGCGCACGAGCGGGTCGGCCGGGGTGAGGCGCGGCAGCGTGCCGTCGACATGCTCGGCCACGTCGGGCTCCCCAATCCCGAGCGGCGGTTCGACAGCTACCCGCATCAGTTCTCGGGCGGGATGCGGCAACGTGTGATGATCGCGATGGCCGTGTGTGCGAACCCCGACGTGCTGATCGCCGACGAGCCGACCACTGCGCTCGACGTGACGACGCAGTCCCGGATCATGGACCTGCTCGACACGCTGGTCGAGGAGCGCGGCATGTCGGTGATGCTGATCACGCACGACCTAGGACTGGCGAGCAGCTTCTGCGACGACATCCAAGTCATGTACGCCGGCCGGATCGTCGAGCGCGGCCCCGGCGCCACCGTCTTCGACCGGCCCGTCCACCCGTACACGGATGCGCTCGTCAACTCGATCTGCCGGCTCGACCACGATCACCGCGAGCCGATCGCCGCGATCTCGGGCCAGCCGCCGCTGCCGCAGCGCCTGCCCGGCGGCTGTCCGTTCCACCCGCGCTGCGCCGCCGCCGCCGCAGGCTGCCGCGAGAGCGAGCCGGAGCTGATCCCGCTCCCGGGCGCCAGTTCCGCGGCATGCTGGTTCGCGGAGGAACGCGCCGGAGTCGGTGGATGAACGCGAGCGCGGCCCGCAGCCAGGCCCCGCCGGCGATCGTGACCGAGCGCCCGCTCGTCGCGGTCGAGGACGTGACGCGGGTCTTCCGCCTGGCCGGCGACCATGTCGTCCGCGCAGTCGACGGCGTCTCGTTCGAGATCCCCGCGGGGGAGACGTTCGGGCTCGTCGGCGAGTCCGGCTCGGGAAAGTCGACGCTCGCTCGATTGCTGCTGCGGCTCGACGAGCCGACGTCCGGCCGGATCCTCTTCGAAGGCCAGGATCTCGACGCACTATCGGGCGACGAGTTGCGGCGGCTCCGGCGGGAGATGCAGAGCGTGTTCCAGGATCCGTTCGCGGCGCTCAACCGCCGCAAGACGGTGGAGCAGATCGTCTCCCTGCCCCTCCAGGTGCACGACTCGAACCTGGGCCGTGCCGAGCGCCGGGCGCGCGTCGCAGAGCTCCTCCAGCTGGTCGGCCTCCGGCCCGAGCACGCGAACGCCTATCCGCGCCAGCTCTCGGGTGGGCAGTGCCAGCGCGTGAGCATCGCGCGCGCACTCGCCCTCGGGCCCAAGTTCGTCGTTCTCGACGAGGCCGTATCTGCCGTCGACGTGTCGATCCAGGCCCAGATCCTCAACCTCCTGCGCGAGCTGCAGCAGCAGCTCGGCCTCACCTATCTCTTCGTGACACACGATCTCTCGGTGGTGCGCTACATGGCGAGCACCGTCGCCGTGATGTACCACGGCCAGATTGTCGAGATCGGCTCGCGCGACTCGCTCTTCGGGAGCCCGCAGCATCCGTACACGCACGCGCTGCTCGCCTCGATTCCCTCGGTCGAGCGGCGGCGCCTCCAGCCCGCCTCGAAGCTCGTCGTACGCGAGGCGCTGGCCTCCGACGCCGGGACGATCCCGGGCTGTCGTTTCCATCCGCGCTGCCCTCTTGGCGAGCGCGACGTGTGCCGGACCGTCGAGCCGCCGTTGCGCGAGACGGGACAGGGACATCGCGCAGCCTGCCACTTCCCCCAGTCGGCCGAGAGTCTTCTCGCGACCGCGTTGGAGCGCGCGAAATGAGCGAGGTACGGCACTGGGACGCGCTCACGCGCGACGAGGTCTCCGCCGTCGCGGCAGGTGCGCTGCTCGTGCTCCCGGTCGGAACGACGGAGCAGCACGGCCCGCATCTCGCGACGGGCACCGACGCGGCGCTCGTCGAGGCCGTCGCCGAGAAGGCGGCGGCGCTCGCAGCCCGACCCGACGTCGTGCTGCTCGCGCCGACGCTCGCGTTCGGCGCGTCGGATCACCACCTGCCGTTCGGAGGCACGCTCTCGCTGCGCGTGTCCACGCTGCAGGCGGTGCTCGCCGACCTGCTCGCTTCGGCGGCAGCATCCGGCTGCCGGCGCGTGTTCGTCCTCAACGGCCATGGCGGCAATGCCGCGCCTTGCGCGGTCGCCGTCGCCGAGGCATCGCGTGAGCACGGGATCCTCGTGGCCACCGCGCTCCTTTCACAGCTTCTCGACCCGGCCGTCCTCGAGCTGCAGCTCGCGGGGCACGCGGGAGTGTTCGAGACGTCGCTCATGCTCGCGTTGCACCCGGATCGCGTCCGTCCCGAGCGCGCCGCGCCGTCGCCCGGTGGCACCGCCCGGGCGTGGCCGCGGGGGCTCGTCGTCGGCGAGCCGAACCGCTGGCACGAGCTGGACGGCTACACCGACAGGCCGGACACGGCGACGACCGAGCTCGGCGAGGTGGCGCTGCATGCGGCCGTTGCCGCAGTGGCCGCCTGCTTCGAGGAGGTGGCCGCCCTCGCCGTCTGAGGGGGAGGCTGCGACGATCGCGGCGGTCGGGACGACCGTCGTCTCGGCGCGCGCCAAGCCCACGCTCAGCGTGCGCGGAGCGCGCACGACCCACGATGCGTCGTCGTTCGTGCTCGTGCGGGTCGTGACTGCCGACGGGATCGAGGGGTACGGCGAGATCAGCGCAACGGCCGCGTGGAGCGGAGAGGACGCGGTGACAGCGACGCATTTCGTGCGCGACGTCTTCGCACCCCTTCTGATCGGCCGACCGCTCGCTCCGATCGCGGGGCACGGGACGGAGCTGGACCGCGTCGTCCGCGGCAACGCCTTCACGAAGGCGGGCGTCGAAGCCGCGCTCTGGGACGCGCTGGGCAGGACGGTCGGCCTGCCGGTCTGCGAGCTGCTCGGCGGCCCGTTCCGGCGCGAGGTGCCCGTGAAGATCTCCCTCAGCGGCGACGGGGCCGAGCTCGACGCAGGGTTCGAGACGGCACAGAGCCTCGGCTTCCGCGCGTTCAAGGTGAAGGTCGGGCGCGATCCGGACGCGGACGCGGCCCGGGTAGCGCGGGTCCGTGCGCTCGCGGGCCCCGGCGCCTTCGTCGGGGCCGACGCGAACGGCGGCTGGTCGCGTCCGATCGCCCTCGGCGCCGTCCCCCGGCTGCAGGAGAGCGCGATCGCGTTCATCGAGCAGCCCGTCGCCGCAGAGGATCTCGAGGGGATGCGCGAGATCCGCACGCTGGGGCTGCCGGTGGTGGCGGACGAGGCCGTGTACACGACGGCGGACGTCCGGCGCATCGCCGCGATCGGAGCGGCAGACGTTGTGAGCGTGTACGTCGGCAAGAGCTCCGGGCTCGAACGGGCCGTGGAGTCGGCGCGCGTCGCGGCGAAGCTCGGGCTCGAGGTCGTGATCGGCGCGAACGGCGAGATGGGCCTCGGCGCCGCGGCGCAGCTCCACGTCGCCTGTGCCTGCGAGCGGCTGGGCTCGATCCCGTGCGGGATCACCGGCCACCACTTCTACGAGGAGGAGCCGACGCTCGTGCAGCCGCTCGACATCGACGGGGAGCGCGCCCGGCTGCCGGAGGGCCCGGGCCTCGGCGTCGAGCTGCGCCCGGAAGTGCTCCGGAGCTTCTCGTCGTGATCCCGGGCGTCCAGTGCTTCCTCTTCCCGGAGGAGCTCGAGGGGACTCCGGCCGACGCCCTCGCCGAGCAGGTTCTCGGGCTCGGCTGCGACGCTGCGAGCGTCGCGGTCGTCTATCACCGCGCGCGCAGGGTGCTGCCGCGGCAGGCCCGGGTCAGCGTGCTCACGACCGCGACGACCTACTTCGAGCCAGACCGTGCGAGATACGGCGAGCTCGCCCCCGTCCCCAACGGCCCGGCCGAGCTGCGCGAGCGGCTCTTCGAGTTCCGGGACGCATGCGGGCGCGCGGGCCTCGGCTTCCGCGCCTGGGTGGTCGCCCTGCACCACGACGCGCTGGCGTCGGCGTTCCCCGCCGCGGCGGCGCAGACCCTCGACGGCAGCCCGAACGGGATCGGCCTGTGCCCCTCTGCACCCGCATCGCTGGAGCTCGTCGCCGGGCTCGTCGCAGACCTCTGCGCGCAGCTCGAGCCCGAGGCGGTCGACCTCGAAGCTGCGCTGTACCCGGCGTGGGAGCCCTCGTACACGCTGACGCTCGCGCTCTCGCCGCTGTCGGAGGCGGCACGTCTCCTCGCACCGCAGTGCTTCTGTCGAGCCTGCCGCGACCTGCTCGGCGACGACGCCGACGAGCTCGAGCGCCGGGCGCGCGATGCCGCCGGGGAGCCGTTCGGCGCCGGGCGATGGGATGAGGATCTCGAACGGGCGCTCGTCGCAGCGCGCGCGAACGGTGCGGAGAGAATCGTCGCCGGAGCAGCCGCAGCCGCGCATGCAGGAGGATCCGCGCTCCGGATCTTCGGCTCGGGGCCGCCGCAGCAGGCCGCGCTGCAGGGCTTCTCGCCATTCGCGCTCGCCGCGGCCGACCGGCTTCTGCTCGGCTGCGGCCCGCTGGCCGGAGAGGAGCTCGTCGAGCGGTTCGAGGGCCTGCGCGCGCTCGCCGGCGGATGGGGTGCGACCGCGTCGATCAACTGGGTGCCCGGCCGGACGCCGGCGAGCATGGCCGCGGACGTCGAGCGCCTGGCCGGAGCGGGAGCGGACGGGCTCGCGCTCTACAACCTCTCGCTCGTGCCGGAGGAGGGGCTCGAGGCTTTCCGCGCCGCGGCCGCGGCCTTTCGCTCGGCGACGGTGGCGGCGTGATGGTCGTCGACGGGCATGCCACGATCGGGGCGAACCGGGAGGTCGAGCTCTCCGCCGAGGCGCTCGTCGCGTCGATGGACAGGCTCGGCGTGGACGTCGCTCTCGTCTCGCCGCCGGAGCGATTCCTGCCGGTTCGTAACCGCGAGGGCAACGAGCTCGTCGCCGCGGCCGCTGCGGCGTCCGATCGGCGCCTGCTCCCGTATGCGGTCGCGAGCCCGTGGCTCGGCGGCGAGGCCGTCGAGGAGCTGCGGCGTGCCCGCGACGGCGGCGCGCGGGCGTTGAAGCTCGATCCGGCTCTGCAGGGGTTCGATCTCCAGGACGGCCTCGCCGATCCGCTGATCGAGCTCGCGGCGGCGTTCGGCTGGCCGATCTACGTTCGCACGGGCACGCCTCCGCATGCGCTGCCGCTCCAGCTCGCCTGGCTTGCAAACAGGCATCCGGATGCGTGGTTCGTGATGGGCAAGAGCGGGGCGACCGACTTCTCGGCCGACGGCCCGTCGGCGCTCGCGGCCGCACCGAATCTCCTCGCCGACAGCGCGCACGTCGAGTGGCCGACCCGCCTCGCGCGCCTCGAGCCGTCGACCGTCGGTGACCGCGTCGTGTTCACCACGGACGCTCCCTTCGCCGAGGCGGAGCTCGAGCTCGCCCGGGTCCGTGAGGCGGGGCTCGACGACGCCGTGCGCGAGGCCGTGCTCGGCGGGACGCTTTCGGCCCGGCTCGGACTGTGACCATCGCCGGCGACCTGCGTTCGCTCGGACTCGCCCGCGGCGACCGCGTGGTGATCCACTCGTCGCTGCGTGCCGTCGGACCTGTCGAGGGCGGGGCGGAGGCGGTCGTCGACGCGCTGCTCGACGTGCTCGGCCCCGAAGGCCTCCTCGTCGTGCCTGCCTTCACCTACGACACCGAACGCTTCGACCCCACCGTCGAGCCCGGCCGGACGGGTGCGGTTGCCGAGGCAGTCCGGCTCCGGCCAGACGCGGTTCGCTCCCTGCATCCCGCGCACTCCGTAGCGGCGCTCGGGGCCGGCGCCGACGAGCTGTGCGCCGGTCACGAGCTTCTGGCGGGAACCGATGTGGACTCGCCGCTCGATCGCCTTGCGCGCGCGGGCGGCTGCGTGCTGCTCCTCGGCGTCGGCCACATCGTCAACCCGACCGTGCACGTGGGCGAGTTCCGTGCGGACATGGCGTACCTCGACATCCCGTTCTCGCCCGAGTGGCCGCGCGTCCACGAGATCGTGGCCGGCGGTGAGACCCGCATCGTCGAATACGACCGGTTCCCGGGCTGCAGCCGTGCCTTCGGCATCGTCGAGCGTGGCCTGCGGGAGCGCTCCGCGATCCGCGACGGTCTCGTCGGACGGGCGATCTCGCAGCTCGTGCGCGGGGAGGACGTGATCGGGGAGACCGTCGCGCTGCTCGGCCGCGATCCCGCCGCGCTGCTCTGCACCGACTCCCGGTGCTACCGCTGCCCTCGCGCGCGCGAGGCGCTCAGCGGCCGGCCGGGTGCTCGAGACCGAGGAGCGGAAGCGGGTCGCGATGGATGATCGCCTCGATCGCGTCGAGCGGCACCGCCGGCAGCGCGGTGCCCGCGACCGGCTCGTTGACGCGCCGTAGCCCGGCGATCGTCTCCGCGGGCGTCGCGATCGGGAAGTCCGAGCCGAACAGGAGCTTGTCGAGGGCGCCCCACTCGGTCGCGAGCCGCAGCCCCTCGTAGAACGACCAGGGACGGTAGAACGTCGCCGAGATGTCCGCGTACACGTGCGGGTGCTTGCGGATCGTCACGATCGTCTCGCGCTGCCAAGGGTGACCCAGGTGCGCCATCACGATGCGGAGCTCGGGGAAGCGCGTCGCGATCTCGTCCATCAGCAGCGGATGCGCGTACTTCAGGGGCGCCTCTCGCACGGGCGAGGCGCCCTGGTGGAACAGGATCGGCAGCCCGTGGCGTTCGGCGAGCTCGTAGATGCGAAAGGCCGGCGGCGCCAGCGGGTCGAAGATCTGGTAGTTCGGGCCCAGCTTGATGCCCTTCAGGCCAAGCTCCTCGTGCGCGCGCTCGACCTCCTCCTCTGCGCCCTCGACCTCCGGATGGACGGAGAGGAAGCCGATGCGGCGCTCGGCCTCCGCGGCGACGAAGGCCGCGACCGTGTCGTTGAGCTCGCGGTCGAGTCGCTCGCGGTTGCGGGCGATCGTGAACGAGATCGAGACGTCCACGTCCGCGAAGGCCGCCGCGTACTCTGCCCACGTCGTCGTTGCGGCGACGACTCGGTCGGGGCGCCATTTCGCGTTCTCGACGTACTCCCCCGGCGGCACCCGGTCGCGGTGGCTCGGGACGTGGCTGTGGACGTCGACGATCATGCGGCAGCCAGCAGCCGGCGTGGGTTGTCCTCGAGGATCGCGCGCCTTTGCTCCTCGGTCAGCCCGAGCAGGTCGAGCTGCTGGATGCGGAGTGCGACATAGCGTTGGGCCGGCTCCGGGAGCAGGCCGCCGTCGGTGCCGAAGAGGATCCGCTCCAGCGGGCACCGGGCGATCAGCTCGCGCATCGCATACGGCGGAGTCGCGCAGAGGCAGATGTGGACGTTGTCGGTCGACTCGACCGCCGCCCACGCCTCGCGCCAGAGGTCGTGGAGCCACCGTGGCCGAGCACGATCGTCGTCCCCGGATGGCGGCGCGCGAGCGCCGCGAGCTGGAGCGGCGCGCTGTACGGCGGCGTGCCGTCGTGGAAGATGACCGGGATCCCGAGCGCGGCCGCGGCCTCGCAGACGGGGTCGAGCCCGGGAGCGTGGATCGAGAAGCCCTGGACCCACGGGTGGAGCTTGACGCCGCGCATTCCGTGCTCGCGCACGCAGCGGCTGGATCTCGTCCGCCGCGCCCGGATCGTTCGGATCGACGTTTGCGAACGCGACGAAACGCTTCCCGCCGTCGGCGACGAACGCCGCGAGCGAGTCGTTGGCCGCGGCTCCTGGCTTCCGGAGGCCGTCGTACGTGAACGTCACCGACAGCTCGACGCCGAGAGCCGCGACGAAGTCGGCGTACGCCGCAGGGCCGTACGCGTCGCCCGCCGGCTGGTGGACGTGGAAGTCGATCACGAGGGCACCTCGGCGGTCAGGCCCGCGGCCGCCGCGATGCGCTGCGCGAGCTCCAGGCTCGCGAGCGCCTCGTCGAGCCCGGGGACGGGCGCGGTGCCCGCCAGGCAATGGTCGACGAACCGGCTGAGCTGGCGCTCGAAGCAGACCTCGGTCTTGTCCCCCGGCGCAGGCAGCTCCTCCGTCGTGCCGTCGGCGAGCTCGACGCTGAGGGCGAACGTCGGCGGGTCGAGCACGGCCCGTCCGCGCGGGCCCGTGACGACGAACTGACTAGGCGGCAGCACGGGGTAGAGCCAGATCACCTCGAGGCGCACGAGCGTCCCGCCTTCGTATTCGAGGATCGCGCCGTTCGCGTTCGCTGTCGCGAAGCGCTCGTCGCTGCGGAGCGCCCACCCCCGCACGGTGGTCGGCATCGCGCCGAGCAGGTAATTCAGCCGGTCGCAGGCGTGCACGCCGTCGAAGATCACCGGCGGGCCGTGCTCGAGCGACCGGAGCCGGCGCGCGAAGCCCTCCGGATCTCCGTCAGGGTCGGCGACCTCGTCGCACACCGACGCCTGCACGAGCAGCGGGCCGCCGAGCGCGCCCTGGCGCAGGAGCTCGCGTAGCCGCTCTACCGAAGGGTGGTGACGGTACGTGAGCCCGATCTGGAGCCGCTCGTGTGCCTCCGGCAGCTCCGCGAGCTCCGCGGCGTCCGCGAGCGAGGGCGCGAGGGGCTTCTCGGCGAGGACATACTTGCCGGCCTCGAGCGACCGGCGCGCAAGCTGGGCCGTCGCCCAGGGCGGCGTCGCGATCACGACCGCGTCGATCGCTGGGTCGGCGAGCACGGCCTCGACAGCCGTCGTAGCGCGTGCGCCGGGAGCGAGCGCGGCGGCCCGCTCGACGCGGTGCTCGTCGACGTCGGCTAGTGCGGCCAGGGCCACGCGCGGCTCGCGCGACAGCGCCGGGAGATGGGCGCCGAGCCCGATCTCGCCCAGCCCGATTAGGGCCACCGCGATGCGCAGTTCGTCCATCGGCACGACCCTATCGGTCACAGCGGCGACGTCTCGACGTTATGACGGGAGCTCGAGCACCGCGTCGATCTCGATCGGGAACGGGATGTTCGACTGGATCGTCGTGCGCGCGGGGTAGGGCTCCGTGAAGAACTCCCTGTACACGGGGTTCAGCGCGGGGAAGTCGTCCATCGTCCGCAGGTAGACGCCCACGCGGACCGCAGCGGCCAGTGAGCTGCCCGCCGCCTCAGCGACCGCGGCCAGGTTCTCGAGCGTCTGCCTGACCTGGTCCTCGAAGGCGTCCGGCATCCCTCCGGTCACGGGGTGGAACGGCCCCTGGCCGGCGAGAAAGGCCAGATTGCCGGTGCGGACCGCGTGCGAATAGGGGCCTGCCTGCGGGGGCGCGGCGTCGGCGTGGATTGCTTCGGACATGTGCTCTCCTTCGGTTCGGAAGACCCGGCGCATGCATAGTTCCATCGTTGGACAGTCGACGAGCACCATCAGTGGCTGACCGAGTGCGTCGACTGCCGGTCGGATGCGTCGCGCTCGGGTCGCTGGTCGTCGCCTCGCTCGGCCTCAGAGCCTGGGCGGCGCTGGCGGTCCCCTCGCCGTGGATGTCGCCCGACGAGGAGAGCTACGCCGCAATCGGGCGCGGGCTCTGGCACGGAGACGGCCTCTCGGTGCTCGGACATCCCGCCGCATACCTCAGCCTGTTCTACCCGCTGTTCGTCGGGCTGCCGCTCAGCCTCTCCGACGTCCAGCTCGGCTACGACCTCGCGAAGGTGGCCCAGGCGACCGTGATGTCCCTCGCAGCAGTGCCCGTGTATCTGTGGGGTCGCTCGTTGATGCCGCGGGCGTACGCGCTCCTCGCAGCAGGGCTGACGCTCCTGCTTCCCGGGCTCGCGTACTCGGGGTTCCTGATGACCGAGACCCTCTTCTACCCCGTCTTCGTGCTTGCGGCCTGGGCGATGACGGCGACGCTGACGCGGCCTACGCGGCTCAACCAGCTGTTGCTGGTCGGAGGGCTCGCGCTTGCGGTCGGGACGCGCCTGCAGGCGGTCGTGCTCGTCCCGGCGTTCCTGCTCGCGGTCGTGATCCTGGTCGCGCTCGAGCGGCGACCCGGCCTGGTGCGAGGGCTGGCACCGTTCCTGCTCGCGATCGTCGCCCTCAGCGCGGTGTGGCTCGCATTCACCCTGGGCCGAGGCCGATCACCGCTCGGTGCCTACGGGGTGACCGGAACCGTCTCGTACTCGTTCACCGCGGCGCTCCGCTTCTCCGTCTACCACCTCGCGGACGTGATCCTCCTCGTCGCGTTCGCGCCGGCGGTCGCGCTGGCGATCCTCGTCATGGAGGCCGCGCGCGGCCGGGAGGCTTCGCCGGGCGTGCGCGCGTTTCTGGCGGTCACGGTCTCGCTGACCTTCGCCCTCGTCGCGGAGGTGGGCCTGTTCACGTCGCGACTCCTCGGGCGGCTGGGTGAGCGGTACCTGCTCGGGCTGGCACCGCTCTTCTTTCTCGGCTTCTCGCTCTGGCTCTCGCGCGGTGCACCCAGGCCGAGGGTCACGACGATCGTGTCGCTCGTCGCGGCGCTCGCCTTGCTCGCGACGCTCCCGATTCGCTTCTTCTCGGAGGCCGCGGAGCCTGACGCGTATTCGGCGATCCCGCTCTACCACCTCACGCTCTCCTATCCCGGAACCGACGTCCGCTTCTTCCTGTTCGCGATCGCGGTCGATCTCGCGCTGCTCTTCCTGCTGGTGCCACGCCGCTACACGTGGACGATCGCGGCTTCCGTCGGCGTGCTCCTGGCCGGCGCGTCGCTCTACGTGAGCGGCATCGTGAGGGATCAGGCACGGGGGTTCCAGTCGGTCATGATCGGGCCGCAACCCACCTGGGTCGACCGCTACGCGGACGGCCCGGTCGCGTTCGTCTACTCCGGCGAGGCCTCCTGGAGTGGTGGCTCGCCTGCCTGGGTGTACCTGTTCTGGAACAGCCGGATCGATCGCGTGTACGTCCTCAACGGTTCGGCGGTCGTCGGGCCGCTGCCGGTCACCGCGGCTGCGCTCGGGCCCGACCACACGATCCGCCTCGCCGGCCCCACCGCCGACCCGCCGCCGCGGTTCGCCGTCGCGGGGGCCGCCGTGACTCTCTCGGGCACGCGAATCGCGACCTCGGCGAACGGTCAGTGGACGCTCTGGCGGCTGCGCAGCACGCCGCCCGCCGTGCTTGAGTAGCGGGATGACCGTCGTCCTCACGGGCAGCGACCTGACCGTCGCCGAGCTCACGCGGGTCGCGCGGGCCGGCGAGCCCGTGGAGCTGGCGCCGGGCGCGGCCGAGCGGATGCGGGCCACCCGCGCCGTGGTCGAGGCGGCGGCCGCCGACGGGCGGGAGGTCTACGGCCTGACCACCGGCGTCGGTGCCAAGAAGAAGGCGGCGGTCGGGCCCGAGGACATGGCGGAGTTCAACAGGCTGCTCGTGCTGAACCACCGCGTCGGGCAGGGGCCGGCGCTGCCGGACGACGTCGTCCGCGCGGCGCTCTGCAGGCTCGCGAACGGGCTCGCCTCGGGAGAGCCCGGCGTCCGCCTGGAGCTCGCGCAGGCGGTGGTGGACGCCCTCAACGCGGGCGTGCGGCCGGTGGTGCGCCGGTACGGCTCGATCGGCGTCGCCGACCTCTCGGCGAACGCCGATCTCGCCGACGGCGCGCTCGGCGATCTCGCCCTCGCGGCCGGCGAGGCGCTCGCGCTCCTCTGCCACAACGCCGTCTCGACCGGTCACGCCGCGCTCGCGCTCGCGGACGCGGCCGCTCTGCTCGACGAGCTCGACGTCGCCGGTGCGCTCGACCTGGAGGCTTTCGGGGCGAACGTCGACATGCTCGACCCGGCGGTCGCCGAGGCGCGCCCGTACCCGGGGCTGCGCGTCTCGCTCGAGCGCGTCCGGGAATCGCTCGCCGGCAGCCACCTGTGGAACGACGGCGCTGCGCGGAACCTGCAGGACCCCCTCTGCTTCCGCTGCCTGCCGCAGGTCCACGGCGCCGCGCGCGACGCGCTCGGCTTCGCCCTCGGGCAGCTCGCGGTGGAGCTGAACGCCGCGCAGGGGAACCCGCTCGTCGCCGACGGGCGGATCCTCGCCGTCGGCAACTTCGACGCCCTGCCGCTCGCCGCGGCGCTCGATCTCGTCCGGATCGCCCTTGCGCCCGTGCTGGCGAGCGCGTGCGAGCGCTCGCTCAAGCTCCTGCAGCGCCCGCTCTCGGGCCTGCCCGAGGGCCTCGCGGTTCAGGAGGGCATCGCCGAGGACGGCCTTGCGGAGTTCGGGATCGCGATGCAGGGGATCGTCGCCGAGGCGCGGCTGCTCGCGCAGCCGGTCTCGTTCGAGCTCGTCAGCACGACGCAGGCGGAGGGGATCGAGGACCGGATGACGCTGTCGCCGCTCGCCGCGCGCCGGCTGGCCGAGGTCGTCGAGCTGGGCGCCCGTGCCGTCGCGATCGAGCTCGTGGTCGCGGCCCAGGCGGTCGACCTCCGCGGGACGCGTCCGCTGGGGAGCGGCACCGCCTCCGCGTACGAGGCCGTGCGCGCGCTCGTGCCGGCGCTCCGGGCCGGCGAGCCGATTCCGCAGGACCTCGAGCCGGTCGCCGCGCTCGTGCTTCAGCTCGGAGCCCGATGACAGGCGTCGACCTCCACCAGCACCTCTGGCCGGAAGCGTTCGTCGCAGCGCTCTCCGCCCGGACCGAGCCGCCCTTCCTGCGCGGCTCGACGGTGGTGCTCGGCGAGGGCGAGTTCGAGCTCGACCTGCGCGAGCACGGGCTCGACCGCCGGCTCGCCGTCCTCGACCGCGACGGCACGGAGCTCGCCGTCGTCTCGCTCCAGACGACGATCGGGCTGGACCGCCTGCCGCCGGACGAGCGCGCTGCTCTCGTCGAGATCTGGGAGGACGGCGTGCGCGAGCTCGTCACGGCTGCGGCCGGGCGCCTGGCTGCGCTCTCGGCCGGCGGCAGTCTCGACGGCTTCGTGGGGGCGGCGGTCGGCTCGGCGGCGCTCGGCGACCTCGACGCGCTCGCCCCGCTCCTCGACG
Organism: uncultured Actinomycetes bacterium; assembly: GCA_963724805.1. GTDB lineage: Bacteria > Actinomycetota > Thermoleophilia > Gaiellales > Gaiellaceae > CAVQZA01. The sequence goes on along the minus strand of CAVRWA010000012.1, from coordinate 74,453 downwards.
AGCTCGGCCGCCGCGGCGCGTTTCTCTTCGTCCACCCGTCGGGCGGTCCGGTCGAGAGCCGTCCGCCGTGGTGGTCGGCGGTCGCCGTCTACCCGGCGCAGATGCAGGCCGCGTATATGGACTGGCTGGCGGAGGGGCAAGAGCGCTGGGCGTCACTTCCCGTCGTCTTCTCGATCCTCGCCGGCGGCGCGCCGTTTCAGCTCGAGCGGCTTGCGACGCGCGGCGTGGACGTCCGCTCGACCCTCCACGACAACGTCTTTCTCGACACCTCGTCGTACGGACGGCGCGCGCTCGAGCTCTGCATCGAGACCTTCGGCGTTGCCCAGCTCGTCTACGGCAGCGACATCCCCGTCGCCGACCCGGCACCGACCTTGCGCGCGGTGCTCGGATTCGGCGACAGTGTGGCTCACATGATCCGGGACGCGAATCCCACTCGCCTCCTGCCGTGAGCCCGCTCGCCCCGTGGCTCGCCGGGCGACTGAAGCCCGACCTCGATCTCGACCGGCCCGGGCTCCGCGGGCTCGCCGAGGAGATCGGAGCCGACGAGTCCCTCTGGCGCAGCTTCGTTTTCCACGACACGACCGTGCGGCACTACCAGCAGCTCTATCGCGACCCGAACATCGACGTGTGGCTGATCTGCTGGACGGAGGGACAGGGCACGGGCTACCACGACCACGACCGCTCCTCCGGCGCCGTGTACGTGTGCGAGGGCTCGCTTTTCGAGGACTCCTTCCAGCGGGAGGCGGACGGGTGGATCCGTGAGCACTCGAGGCGTCACGAGGCCGGCGGCTCGTTCGATTTCGACGCCTCGTACATCCACGGCGTCCGCCACGCGGGCGAGTGCCCGGCGACGTCGATCCACGTCTACTCGCCGGCGCTCTGGCGGATGGGCCACTACGAGCCGAACGAGCAGGGCGTGATGGGCCGGATCTCGATGACCTACGCCGACGAGCTGCTCGAGGGCGAGGTCGTCTAGCGATCACGGACGTCGGCGCCGACCGTGAAGGCCGGCAGCCAGTCGACGAGCTCCGAGAAGCGCTCGCCGGCGGCGCGGAGGTCGGCGACGATCTTCTCGTGGCGCGCGGGCGACATCCGCGAGGTCGGAATGCACATCGTGAGCGCTGCGAGCGTCGTTCCCGCACCGTTCCTGACCGGCACCGAGACGGCGTAGAGCCCGATCGCGGTGTCCTCGTCGTTCTCCGCGTAGCCGTCCTCGCGAACGCGCGCGAGGATCTCGTGGAGCTCGGCGAGGCCGTTGAGGCGCCGCCCCGTCGGTGTGACGAGCGGCCTGCCGCCGTACTCGCCGGCGATGTGCTCGGGCGGGCGGGCGGCGAGGATCACGCGCCCGCTCGACGAGGCGAAGGCGGGAGTCCGGCTGCCGACGTGGGTGACGAGCCGCACCGGGTGCGACGTCTCCTCGATCGCGACGTAGACCGAGTCGTCGCCGTCGAGGGCGCCGAGGCAGACCGTCTCGTCGTGCTTGGTCAGGAGCTCGGCGGCGATGCTGCGGAACGCGACGACGATCGGGAGCTGGGAGGTGCGGGAGCCGATCGCGAGCGCCTGCACCCCGAGCTCGTAGCGGCCCGCCTCGTCGCGGACGACCCAGGCCTGCTGCACGAGCACGGAGCAAACCCGGTGGAGCGTGCTCTTCGCGAGGCCGAGCTCGCGGGCGAGCTCGGCGAGCGTGAGCGATCCGCGCGCGACGAGCAGCTCCAGCACGCCGAGCGCCGCGTGGACGCCTGCCGAGCTCGACGGGCGCGCCGCTGCGGGGATGGCCTCCTCTTCGCCGGTGGGGACGACGACGTCGCTCATGGTGCGATCACTGTACAACGGTTTTGAACACTGATCCATATGGGGAACAAAACTCCTTGACCAGCCCCCTCGGGGTATGCAATAACGGCTGAATCGTGGAACGCGCGTCCATTTAAAGGAGGAGGGGGATGGACCGGGAGACCCGGAGGAAGATCGAGGAGTTCCGTCGAGAGCAGGCGGGCCCGATCGAGAACAACCTCATCGACGAGTGGAACGACGGGATGCTCGACCGCGGCGAGCTGCTCCGCCGGGGAGCGATGTTCGGCCTCTCCGCAAGCGTGCTCGGCGGCCTGGTCGGCGCTTCGCCCGTGTCCGCCGCGACGCGGCGCCTCGAGGCCGTGAAGGCCGGCGGGACGCTCCGCGTCGCAATCCTCGCCCCGACCAAGCCGCCCGAGCCGAGCCAGGTCGCCGACGAGGGCGGCCTCGGCGTGATCAGCATCGTCGGCGAGTTCCTCACGTTCTCCGACCCGCAGCTCAACCTCAAGCCGTGGCTTGCCACGAGCTGGAAGCCCAACAAGACCGCGACGGTCTGGACCTTCCAGATCCGCAAGGGCGTCAAGTTCCACAACGGCCAAACGATGACGGCCGACGACGTCGTGAAGACGTTCAAGGTGCTCACCGGACCGACGTCCGCGGCCGCGTCCGTCTACAAGGGGATCCTCTCGCCGAGCGGCGTCGTCAAGGCAGGCCCGTACACGGTCCAGTTCCACCTCGAGCAGCCGACGGGCGGGTTCCCGTACCTCGTCAGCCAGACGACCTACCAGGCGCCGATCCTGCCGAAGAACTACGCGCCCGGCACGTACGTGGCTGCGAAGATGCCCGGCACCGGCCCGTACAAGTTCAAGAGCTACAGCCAGACCCAGGGAGCGCAGTTCGTCCGCAACGAGGCCTACTGGGGCGGAGCGCCCGCGCTCGACGGGGTCAAGCTCTCGTTCTACCAGGACACCGCGACCCAGGTGCTCGCCCTGCGCGGCGGCCAGGTCGACCTCGTCCAGCAGCTCTCGGCCCAGGAGGCCACGCCCTTCAAGGGCAGCTCGAAGTACCAGACCTGGGACGCGAAAACCTCGAACCATCGCGAGGTCGGCCTCCGTACCGACATCGCGCCGTTCAACGACGCTCGGGTGCGCCGGGCCGTCGCACTCACGCTCAACCGCCCGCAGATCATCAAGACGCTGTTCAACGGGCACGCGACGCTCGGGAACGACTCGCCGTTCTGGACGGGCTTCCCCTCGCACGACCCATCGGTGCACCAGCGGACGCAGAACATCGCGCTCGCGAAGGCGCTGCTAGCGGCGGCCGGCAAGTCGGGGCTGAAGTTCGCGATCACGACGTACAAGACGCAGGAGATCCCGGACTACGCGCAGATCATCCAGTCGTCCGCTGCCCAGGCAGGGATGCAGGTGAGCCTCGAGTTCCTCTCGGCCGGGGACTACTACGGCGCCCCGGCGGGCACCGACTACAACACGAACACGCCCTGGCTGAACCGCCCGGCCGTGATCACCGACTACGGGCACCGGGCGATCCCGAACGTGTTCCTCACCGCGCCCCTCGTGACCGGCGGGGCGTGGAACCAGGCGCACTACGCCAACCCGAAGTACGACTCGGCGGTGAAGTCGTTCATCGCGGCGCCGGACCTGCCCACCCAGCGCAAGTACGCGAAGCAGATCGAGGGGATCCTCCTCTCGGACACCCCGGTCGTGTTCGCCTACTTCTACAACTACGTCGCCGCGGGCACTTCGAAGGTGAAGGGCTACCAGCCCGAGGGCCTCGGAGCCATCGAGCTCCGCGGTGTCTCGCTCGCCTAGCGGCTCCGCGACCGCGGCCGGCGCTCCGCGCGGGCGCCGGCCGCCAGAGCCATGACCCGGTACATCGTCAAGCGCCTCGGCCTCGCGCTCATCACGCTCGTGCTGCTGAGCATGGTCGTGTTCGCCACGGCGCAGCTCCTCCCCGGCGACATCGGCCGCAACATCCTCGGCCCGTTCGCGCCACAGAGCGCCGTCGACGCGATGGACAAGCGGCTCGGCGCGGACCGGCCGGCGGTCGTCCAGTACTGGGACTGGATCTCGGGTGTGGTGCACGGCGACCTCGGCCAGTCGCTCGCGTTCCAGGAGCCGATTCGCCCGTATCTGTTCCATGCGCTCGGCAACTCGCTCAAGCTCGCGCTCGTCGCCTTCCTGATCGTGATCCCGCTCGCCATCCTCGGCGGGATCGCCGCCGGCCTGCGTGCCGGGCGCGCCCTCGACCGCACGGTCACGGTGGGCGGGCTCTCGCTCACGTCGCTGCCGGAGTTCGTGACGGGGATCGCCCTGATCATCGTCGTCGGGATCTTCCTGGGCTGGCTCCCGGTCACCGCGCAGGCGCCCGACGGCGCCGGCGTGCTGACGCAGGCGAGGTATCTGCTGTTACCCGCGATCTGCCTCGCGGGCGTCCTGTTCGGGTATATCGCCCGGATCACGCGGGCCGGGGTGGTGGAGGCGCTCGACTCCGACTACACCCGCACGGCCTACCTCAAGGGGCTCTCGACCACGGTCGTCGTGCGCCGGCACGTGCTGCGCAACGCACTACTGCCGACGATCGCGGTCGTCGCGACGCAGATCGGCTACCTCGTCGGAGGGCTCGTCGTCGTTGAGAGGCTCTTCAGCTACCAGGGGATCGGCCTGCTCGTCTTCAATGCAGCGACGACGAAGGACTATCCGATGCTCTCGGCCGGGGTGCTCGTGATCGGGATCATCTACCTGCTGGTCACGCTCGCCGCCGACATCCTGATCGCGGCGTTGAACCCGCGGATCCGCCTGGCCGGGGCCGAGTGAGCGTCGCAGCCGCAGCGGGGAGCGAGGCGAGGGCGGCCCGGCGCGAGCGACTGCACCTGCTCCGCCGGAGCCCCAGTGTCCTGATCGGCGCGGGGATCCTGCTCTTCTGGATCGTCTGCGCGGCCCTCGGCAACCACATCACGCCCTACGACCCGATCTACAACCAGTCGCCCGACGTCTTCGCGCACCCGTCGAGCGCTCACTGGTTCGGCACCGACCGGCTGGGCCGCGACGTCTTCTCGCGGGTGCTCGCGGGTTCGCGCGACATCCTCCTCGTCGCTCCCGCGGCGACGCTGCTCGGCACCGTGCTCGGGACCGCGCTCGGGCTGATCACCGGCTACATGCGCGGGATCGTCGACGACGTCGTCAGCCGCCTGATCGACGCGGTGCTCGCGCTGCCGCTGATCATCATCGCCGTGACCGCGATCGCCGCGCTCGGCAGCCGCTCGCCGTGGTCGGTCGCGGTCGTGATCGGGCTCGTCTTCACGCCGATCATTGCGCGCACGGTTCGGGCCGCGGTGCTGGCCGAGCGCGAGCAGGACTACATCCAGGCCGCGCAGCTGCGAGGTGAGAAGACGCCGTACATCATGTTCGCGGAGGTGCTCCCGAACGTGATGCCGATCGTGCTCGTCGAGGCGACCGTGCGCCTCGGGTACGCGATCTTCGCGGTCGCCTCGCTGACCTTCATCGGCTTCGGGATCCAGGTCCCCTCGCCCGACTGGGCGGTGCAGATCAACGACAACTACACCTACGTCGACCCGAACTGGTGGACGGTGCTGTTCCCGGCCGCGGCGATCGCCTCGCTCGTGGTCGCAGTGAACCTCGTCTCCGACGGCATCCAGCAGGCGTACGAGCGATGAGCGCGGCGCTCGAGTTCGAGGGGCTCGACGTCGCCTACACCGTGCGCGGCAAGGACCGCCGGGTGCTGCGCGGGCTCTCGCTCCGGGTCGAGGAAGGGAAGACGTTCGGGCTCGTCGGCGAGTCCGGCTGCGGCAAGTCGACCGCGGCGCTCGCGGCGGTCAACTACCTGCCGCGAAACGGCAAGGTCACGGGCGGCGAGATCCACGTGGCCGGGAAGGACGTGCTCGCGCTCAGCTGGAGCGAGCTGCGCCGGCTGCGCGCCGACAGCGTCGCGATGGTCTACCAGAACCCCGGTGCGGCGCTGAACCCGTCACTCAAGATCGGCTCGCAGGTCGTCGAGGCGTTCACGGTGCGCGGGGTCCCGCGCGGCGAGGCGAACGACCGCGCCCGCGACGCGCTCGCCCGCGTCCAGATCGCCGACCCCGGCTCGGTGATGGACCGCTACGCGTTCCAGCTCTCGGGCGGCATGCAGCAGCGGGTGGTGATCGCGATGGCGCTTGCGAAGGATCCGGCGCTGCTGATCCTCGACGAGCCGACGACCGGGCTCGACGCGACCGTGGAGGCCGAGGTCCTCGACCTCGTCGCCCAGCTGCAGGCCGAGCTGCAGACCTCGGTCCTGTTCATCAGCCACAACCTCGGCGTGATCGCGAAGATGTGCGACCGTGTCGGCGTGCTGTACGCGGGGCGCCTCGTCGAGGAGGGGCCGGTCGAGGCGGTGCTGACCGACCCGAGGCATCCGTACACGGTCGGGCTCCTGCGCTGCATCCCGCGCGGCGGAGTGCGGAAGGACCACGCGAGGCTCGACACGATCCCAGGGTTCCTGCCGAGCCTCGGTGCGGAGCTCCCGGGCTGCGTCTTCGTCGACCGCTGCGCGCTCGCCGACGACCGCTGCCGCGCCGAGGAGCCTCCCACCACGGCCGTCGGCAACGGCCACGAGGCCCGCTGCTGGCACCACGACCGGGCCAGTGGGCTCCCCCGCGTGGAGGCGCCCGACCTCGCAATCCGGCCGGTCGACCGGGAGGCCGCGCCGGTCGTCCGCTTCGACGACCTCGGCAAGGTGTTCAAGCAGCACGGCCACGAGGTGCACGCGCTGACAGGCGTCTCGGGCGAGATCTGGGCCGGCGAGACGCTCGGCCTCGTGGGGGAGACGGGCAGCGGCAAGACGACGCTCGCGCGGGCGCTGCTCGGGATGGTCGAGCCGTCGAGCGGGGTCGTCGAGCTCGACGGGACGGCGCTGGAGCCGCGCTTCCAGCAGCGCTCGACCGACGAGCTCCGCGCGCTCCAGATCGTGTTCCAGAACCCGGACTCGGCCCTGAACAGGCGCCACTCGGTGCGCCGGATCCTCCTGCGCTCGCTGAGGAAGCTGGCCGGCCTCAGGGGCGCCCCGGCCGAGAAGCGGATGCTCGAGCTGACGGAGAGCGTACGGCTCTCGGAACGGACGCTCACGCAGAAGCCGTCGCAGCTCTCCGGCGGGCTGAAGCAGCGCGTCTCGATCGCGCGCGCGTTCGCGGGCTCGCCGCAGCTCGTCGTCTGCGACGAGCCGACCTCGGCGCTCGACGTCTCGGTTCAGGCCGCGATCCTCAACCTCCTGGTGGAGCTGCAGGCGGAGGGCGGCGTCTCGTTCCTCTTCATCTCTCACGACCTCGGCGTGGTGCGGTACATCTCGGACCGGATCGCGGTGCTCTATGTGGGCCGGCTGATGGAGCTCGGCCCGGCGGAGGTCGTGTTCGAGGGCCCGCACCACCCGTACACCGAGGCGCTGCTCTCGGCGGTGCCGACCGTGGACGGCGGGGGACGTGAGCGGATCAGGCTCGAAGGCGACATCCCGAGCGCGGCCGCGCCGCCGGCAGGCTGCGTCTTCCACACGCGCTGCCCGCGCAAGCTCGGCGCGATCTGCGAGGAGACCGAGCCGCCGCTGCTCGACGTCGAGGACGGCCACCTGATGCGGTGCCACATCCCGCTCGAGGAGCTGAGGGTGATGCAGGCGTGAAGATCCGCGCCGCTGTCCTGGAGCGCACGGGCGGGCCGCTCGAGGTGCACGAGCTCGAGCTGGCACCGCCGGGGCCGGGCGAGGTGCTCGTGCGCCTGCACGCGAGCGGCGTGTGCCACTCCGACTTCAACGCGATCGACGGCACCGCCGAGACGCGGTGCCCCGCGGTGCTCGGGCACGAGGGCGCGGGGGTCGTCGAGGCCGTCGGCGCGGGTGTCCGGCGCGTCGCCGTGGGCGACCACGTCGCGCTCTCCTGGGCGCCGTCGTGCGGCGAGTGCGCCGAGTGCCTGCGCAACCTGCCGCAGCTCTGCTCGACCGCGTGGCCCGCGATGGGCACCGGCGGGCTGATGGACGGGACGACGCGGCTCTCGCGCGACGGCGAGCCCGTCTACCACTACTCGTTCCTCTCGACCTTCGCCGAGGCGTGCGTCGTGCCCGAGCGCTCGTGCGTGCCGATCCCGCGCGAGGTGCCGTTCGAGATCGCCGGGCTCGTCGGCTGCGCGGTGACGACCGGCGTCGGCGCGGTCTGGCGGACCGCCGGAGTCCGGCCCGGCGATCGCGTCGCGGTGATCGGCTGCGGCGGGGTCGGCCTGTCCGCGGTGATGGCCGCGGTCGCGGTGGGCGCCGAGCCGGTGATCGCGGTCGACGCGGCGGCGTCGAAGCTGGACGTGGCCCGGGAGCTCGGCGCGACCGGCGCCGTGCTCTGGGCCGGGACCGCCGGAGGCGACGGCCGAGGCGGTGCGCGAGGCGTCCGACGGCGGCGTCGACTACGCGATCGAGGCGACCGGGAGGCCCGAGGCGATGCTGGCGGCTTTCCTCTCCACGCGGGCGCGCGGCGCCGCAGTCCTGATCGGGATCCCGCGTGAGGACGCCGTCCTGCCGCTGCCGGCGATCACGATCCCGCGGATGGAGCGGCGCGTGCTCGGCTCGATCTACGGCTCGTCGTGGCCGGAGCGCGACTTCCCGCAGACGCTCGAGCTCTACCTCGCCGGGCGGCTTCCGCTCGACCGGCTCGTCTCGCACCGGCTGCCGCTCGACGAGGTCGGGCGCGCGTTCGACCTGATGCGCTCCGGCGAGGCGCTGCGCGTCGTCCTCGACCTGAAAGGAGCCGCATGAATCTGGACGACCTGGACGGACGGATCGGTGAGGGGTGGGGAGGCGTCAAGCCGAACGGGAGCCACGTCAACGTCGTGCTCGCGCGGCGCGGCAGCCCGACCGCGGCGGCCGCGATCTCGATGCTCGCGAACCCCTCGCCCGGCCACACCCCGGTGCTCGTCTGCGTCGGGCCGGAAGAGAGCGCCTATGAGCCCGTCTGGCCGCCGACGCTGATGATGAACAAGGCGACCGCGCTCGAGGACGCGCATCAGACGATGACCTGGGGGGCCGCCCAGCTCGGGATCGGCCAGGGCGTGCTCGACGCTGTCGCGGACGGGCTGATCGAGGCGACCGGCGACCTGCTCGTGCTCGTCGCGGTCTGGGTCGACCCGGGCGCCGGCGACGAGACCGCCGTCCGCGTCGCGAACCGCGAGGCCGTGCGCAAGGCGATCGGCACCTGTGTGAACGGCCGCGACCCCGGCGCCGCGGCTCGGCTCGTCGCCTCGCGGGACACCGTCACCAACCCGTTCTACGGGGGCAAGTGATGCGGATCAGCGCCGTCGAGACGCTGCACTACCGCTTCCCGCTCGACCCGCCGTTTCGCGCCGCCTGGGACCCGGTCCCGCGCACGGAGCAGGACGCGACCGTCGTCGCCGTCCACACCGACGAGGGAGTGACGGGCTACGCGAGCGGCGACCACCTGCCCGACCGCGCGCTGCTCGAGCGGCACCTGATCGGGGTCGACCCGCTCCGCACCGAGGTCGTGCGCGAGATCGTCGAGACGGTCGACTTCCACGGCGGCCGGCCCTGGACGGTCGAGGCGGCGGTCTGGGACCTGGTCGGCCGCGCGCTCGACACGCCGCTCTGGAAGCTGCTCGGCGGCCGCTCGGAGCGGATCGTCGCCTACGCCTCGAGCGGGGAGCTCGTCGACGCCGGACGAGCGCGCGCGACGCTGCGTCGAGCTCGCGACCGCGGCGTTCGCGCGGTCAAGCTCCGCTTCCACCACGCCGACTGGCGCGACGACGTCGCCGTGGTCGAGCGGGTGCGCGAGGCGGTCCCGGAGCTCGAGATCATGGTCGACGCGAACCAGGGCTGGCGCATGCCCGGCGACCGCGAGCCGCGCTGGGACGTGGGGACGGCGGCGCAGTGCGCGCGCGCGATCGAGCCGCTCGGCGTCTACTGGCTCGAGGAGCCGCTCCGCACCGACGACCTCGAGGGCTACGCGGCGCTGCGTCGCCTCACGTCGCTGCGGCTTGCCGCCGGCGAGATGGCGCGCTCCGCGCAGGAGGCCCGCGACCTCGTGCTGCGCGCCGGCGTCGACGTCGTGCAGACCGATGCGGTGCTCGCGCTCGGGATCGGCGGCTGCCGGCGGATCGCCGCCCTCGCCGATCTCGCCGGCCGCGCCTGGTCGCCGCACACCTGGTCGAACGGCTACGGGCTCGTCGTCAACCTTCACCTCGCGCTCGCCGTCTCGACGGTGCCGTACATCGAGGTGCCGTTCGACCCGCCAGGGTGGTCGGCCGAGCGGCGCGACTGGATGCTGCCCGACGCCGCTCCAGATCGCCGAGGACGGGACGGTCGCGCCGCCGCCCGGGCCGGGGCTCGGGGTCACGCCCGACTTCGACGCGCTCGAGCGCTGGCGGGTCGGATGAGGATTCGCGCCGCGGTTCTCCACGAGCCGAAGGCGCCGCTTCGCGTCGAGGAGGTCGAGCTCGCCGCGCCGAAGGCGCACGAGGTGTTGGTGCGCGTCGCGGCCGCGGGCGTCTGCCATTCCGACCTCCACCTCGCGGAGGGCGCGCTCGGCGAGGGCCGCTGGCCGATCGTGCTCGGCCACGAGGGCGCCGGGGTGGTCGAGGCGGTCGGTGAGGGCGTCACCCACGTCGTTCCCGGCGACGCCGTCGGCTTCTCGTTCGTCCCCTCCTGCCGCGAGTGCCCGGCCTGCCTCGCAGGCCGCTTCACGATGTGCGAGCCCGCGGGCGTGAACGGCGTGGCCGGGATGCTGATGGACGGCACCTCCCGGCTCAGCCTCCCGGACGGGACGACGCTCCAGCACGGGCTGATTACGGCGTGCTTCGCCGAGCGGACGGTCGTCGCGGCGAACAGCGTGGTGCCGCTGCCGCCCGGGCTGCCGCTCTGGCAGGCGGCTCTCGTCGGCTGCGGCGTCGTGACCGGCTTCGGGGCCGTGCGGAACGTCGCGCGGGTGCAGCCGGGGGAGAGCGTGTGCGTGATCGGATGCGGCGGAGTCGGCCTCCAGGTGATCGCCGCCGCGCGGCTCGCGGGAGCCTCGCCGATCGTCGCGGTCGACCGCGACCCGGCGAAGTACGAGCTCGCGCTTCACCGCGGGGCGACGCACGCCGTCGCGCCGTCCGCGGAGAGCGTCCTCGCGATCGTGCCGGGCGGCGTCGACCATGCCTTCGAGGTCGTCGGCCGCGCGGAGACGATGCGGCTCGCCTGGGACGTGCTCCGCGGCGGCGCGACCGCGGTCGTCGTCGGCCTTGCGCCGAAGGGCGTCGAGGTCTCGCTCCCCGCGATCGAGTTCCTCTCCGACAAGGGGATCCGCGGCTCGTACTACGGCTCGGGCGATCCCGCCGCCGATCTGTCCTCGCTCGCGCAGCTCGCCGCCTCCGGCGAGCTCCCGCTCGAGGAGGTGGTGAGCCACGTGACCGACCTCGACGGGGTCAACGAAGCGCTCGATCGGCTTCGCCGCGGCGAGGGAGCTCGTACCATCGTGGTCCTCGACGCAGCGCTCGCAGGAGCGCCCACGGAAGACGGAGGAGTCCCATGATCACGCGGCAGAAGTCGTTCGAGCTGCACGGATTCGGCGGCGACAAGGGGGGCGACTGGACCAAGACGATCGACTTCGCGCCCGGCCGGGTGTCGGCGGAGGTCGCGCTGATCGAGGTCGACGGTGACGGCCTCCATCGGGTGGGAATCGCCGGCTACCGCTACCGCCCCAGCCTCGAGGGCGCCGAGAAGGTCGTCCACTTTGGATCCGACTGGTCGGGCTGGAAGTCGTTCGTCGAGGTCGTCGACAACATGACCGCCATCACCTGGGGCATCGTGGTGGGCGGCGGGGAGCAAGCGTTGCGCGCGCGGCTCGACCTCTCTTGGTGGTCGTGAACGCGGCCTAACAGGCGCGAATCGGAGAGACTGCGGAGGATGGCCTTCCGCACGATCATCGAGCCGTTCCGGATCCACTCGATCGAGCCGCTGCGACTCACGACCGAGGAGTACAGGCGCACGGCGATCGGTGAGACCGGGCTCAACCTGTTCGGGCTCCATGCGGCGGACGTCATCATCGACCTCCTCACCGACTCCGGGACGGGCGCCATGTCGCGCGACCAGTGGGCCGCGATCCAGCACGGCGACGAGAGCTACGCGGGCTCGCCGTCCTGGTACACGTTCCTCGCCGCGGTGCAGGAGCTCTTCCCGTTCCAGCACGTGATCCCGACCCACCAGGGCCGCGCGGCCGAGAAGATCCTCTTCACCGCGATCGGCGGGCCAGGCAAGGTCGTCCCGAACAACACGCACTTCGACACCACGCGAGCGAACATCGAGTACTCGGGCGCCGAGGCGGTCGACCTGCCGATTCCCGAGGCGCTCGAGCCGGCGCACCTGCACCCGTTCAAGGGGAACATGGACCTCGAGGCGCTCGAGCGGCTGCTCGCAGCGCGCGCTCCCGCCGAGGTGCCCGCCGTGATGGTCACGATCACGAACAACTCGGGCGGCGGCCAGCCCGTCTCGCTGGAGAACCTCCGCGGCGTGCGCCGGCTCTGCGACCGCCACGGCGTGCCGCTCTTCCTCGACGCGTGCCGCTTCGCCGAGAATGCGTGGTTCATCCGGCAGCGCGAGCCCGGCCAGGCTGATCGCTCGGTCGCCGACATCGTCCGCGACATGGCCTCGCTCGCCGACGGGATGACGATGAGCGCGAAGAAGGACCCGCTCGCCAACATCGGCGGCTGGCTCGCGGTCAACGACGACGCGCTCGCCGAGCGCTGCCGCAACCTGCTCATCCTCACCGAGGGGTTTCCGACCTACGGCGGCCTCGCGGGCCGCGACCTCGAGGCGATCGCCCAGGGGCTGAAGGAGGCGGTCGACCACGACTACCTCGCCTACCGCATCCGCTCGACCGAGTACCTCGGCGACGCGCTCGTCGCGGCCGGGGTGCCCATCGTGCAGCCCACCGGCGGCCACGCCGTCTACCTCGACGCGCGGGCACTGCTGCCGCACATTCCGCCACTCCAGTACCCGGGCCAGGCGCTCGCCGTCGCGCTCTACGTGACCGGCGGGATCCGTGGCTGCGAGATCGGCACGGTCATGTTCGGCCGGCACCCCGACGGGAGCGAGCAGCCGGCCGCGATGGACCTCGTCCGCCTCGCGATCCCGCGGCGCACTTACACGCAGAGCCACATCGACTACGTGATCGAAGTGTGTGCCCTGGTCGCCGAGCGGCGGGCCGAGCTCCGAGGCCTCCGCATAGCCTCGGAGCCGCCCGCGTTACGCCACTTCACGGCACGTTTCGAGGAGCTCTAGTCACTCGAGCACGTGGATGTTCTTCCGGGCGCACATCTCCTTGAGGATCTGCGGCCAGACGGTGACGCTCACCTCGCCGAGGTGGGCCTTCTGGAGCAGCAGCATCATCACGCGCGACTGACCGATCCCACCGCCGATCGAGAGCGGGATCTCGTCGTGCAGGATCGCCTGGTGGTAGGGGAGCTCGAGGAAGTCGAGCTGGTCCGACAGCTCGAGCTGCCTGCGCAGGCCCTCCTTCGTGACGCGGATTCCCATCGAGCTCAGCTCGTGGCGGCGCCGCGTGACCGGGTTCCAGACCAGGATGTCGCCGTTCAGGCCGTGCATCGGGCGCCCGTCCACCGACGTCGTCTCGGTCGACCAGTCGTCGTAGTCGGCCGCCCGCAGCTCGTGTGGGTAGCCGTCGGCGAGCGTCCAGCCGATCCCGTAGATGAACAGGGCGGGGTGCTCCTGGAGGATCGCCGTCTCGCGCTGCTTGCGCGGCAGGTCGGGGTAGGTCTCGAGGATCTCCTCGGCGTGGATGAACGTGAGCTCTTCGGGCAGTGTGGGTCGCGCGCCGAGCACTGGGAACCGCTCGCGCACGAAGCCCTCGGCCTCTTTCAGCACCTTCCAGAGCGAGCGCACGGTGTCGGTCAGGTAGTCGAGTGTGCGGTCGGCGGGGGTGATCGCGCGCTCCCAGTCCCACTGGTCGACGTACACCGAGTGGTCGTGGTCGAGGAAGTAGTTCTTGCGCACGGCCCGCATGTCGGTGAGGAGGCCCTCGCCGGGCTGCATCCCGAACTGGGCGAGCGCCGTCCGCTTCCACTTCGTCGCGGCCTGGACGACCTCGGCGTCGATCGGGTGCGCGTCGCGGTCGTTCGAGACGTGGAACCGCACGGGTGTGCGCGAGCCGTCGCGGTCGAGGTAGTCGTTGACGCCGCTCGCGGAATCCACGATCAGCGGCACCTGCACGAGCGTGAGGTTCAGCTCCTCGCAGAGGCGGTCCTCGATCAGCCGCTTCGCCCCGTAGAGCGCCTGCATCGTCTCTCTCGGCGTGAGCAGCGGCGCGTAGTCGTCCGGCAGCACCTGCTCGAGCTCGGCATAGTCGCCGATCCCCGGGCCCGCGAGGTCGGCTTCCTTGGCAACGGTCATCGTCTCCTCCGATCGGTGTGGACGCTTCCACTCTCGGCGAGGCGGCACGCGCGGTCATCCGTGCCGACGCTGAGCCGAGTGCCTGGATCTACGGAGCAGCGGTCGCGCCTTCGTGTTAGGAATTGCTCATGCCTACTCAGCCGACAGACGCCCAGATCCAGAAGTTGCGCTCGCGCGCGTGGTTCGACAATCCCGCCAACGTCGACATGACCGCGCTCTACGTCGAGCGCTCGATGAACTACGGCCTCTCGCTCGACGAGCTGCAGTCCGGCAGGCCGATCGTCGGGATCGCGCAGACCGGCTCCGACATCACGCCGTGCAACCGGCACCATCTCTTCCTCGCCACCCGCGTGCGCGAGGGCATCCGCGAGGCCGGCGGGATCGCCTTCGAGTTCCCGATCCATCCGATCCAGGAAACCGGGAAACGCCCGACCGCCGCGCTCGACCGCAACCTGCAGTACCTCTCGCTTGTCGAGATCCTCTACGGCTACCCGATCGACGCCGTCGTGCTCACGACCGGCTGCGACAAGACGACCCCGGCGCAGATCATGGCGGCGGCCACCGTCGACATCCCGGCGATCGTGCTCTCGGGCGGGCCGATGCTGAACGGCTGGTTCAAGGGCGAGCGGACGGGCTCCGGCACGATCATGTGGAAGGCGCGCGAGCTGATCGCGCAAGGTGAGATCGACGCGAGGCAGTTCACGGAGTTGGTCGCCTCGTCGGCGCCCTCGGCCGGGCACTGCAACACGATGGGGACGGCCTCGACGATGAACTCGCTCGCCGAGGCGCTCGGGATGAGCCTGCCCGGGTGCGCCGCGATCCCCGCGCCGCACCGCGACCGCCAGGAGATGGCCTACCTGACCGGCAAGCGCATCGTCGACATGGTCTGGGAGGACCTGAAGCCCTCCGACGTGCTGACGCGGGCCGCCTTCGAGAACGCGATCGTGGTCTGCTCGGCGATCGGCGGCTCGACCAACGCGCCGATCCACCTCAACGCGATCGCGCGGCACGTCGGCGTGGAGCTCGACAACGACGACTGGGAGCGGATCGGCTACGACGTGCCGCTGCTCGTCAACATGCAGCCCGCGGGCGAGTACCTCGGCGAGGAGTACTACCGCGCCGGCGGCGTCCCGGCCGTCGTCGCCGAGCTGATCGCGATGGGGAGGATCAGCCGTGAGGCGATCACCGTCAACGGGCGCTCGCTCTACGAGAACGACGAGGGGCGCTTCTCCAACGACCGCGACGTGATCAAGGCACACGATGCGCCGATGAAGGCGCACGCGGGCTTCCTGAACCTCAAGGGCAACCTGTTCGACAGCGCGATCATGAAGACCTCGGTGATCTCGGACGAGTTCCGCGCCCGCTACCTCGAGAATCCGGCGGACCCGGACGCATTCGAGGGCCGCGCGGTCGTCTTCGACGGGCCGGAGGACTACCACGCGCGCATCGACGATCCCGCGCTCGCGATCGACGAGGACACGGTGCTCGTGATCCGCGGCGTCGGGCCGATCGGGTATCCGGGCTCGGCGGAGGTGGTCAACATGCGCTCCCCGGACTACCTGCTGAAGCGGGGCGTCCACGAGCTGCCCTGCATCGGCGACGGGCGCCAGTCGGGCACCTCGGGCAGCCCGTCGATCCTCAACGCCTCGCCCGAGGCGGCGACCGGTGGTGGGCTCGGGCTGCTGCAGACCGGCGATCGGGTGCGCGTCGACCTCGGCAAGCGGACGGCGAACATCCTGGTCTCCGAGGAGGAGCTCGCGACGCGGCGCGCCGCGCTCGAGCAGGCCGGCGGGTACCGCTATCCGGAGAGCCAGACGCCGTGGCAGGAGATCCAGCGCGGCCTCGTCGACGAGCTCTCGAACGGGATGGTGCTGAAGCCGGCGGTCAAGTACCAGCGCATCGCCGAGACCAAGGGGATCCCGCGGGACAACCACTGATGGGGCGCTTCCTGTACGCGTACAACTCGTTCTCGTTCTACGGGGAGGAGATCGGGCTCTCGATCGAGCGCGTCGCCTCGTTCGGCTACGACGCGATCGAGCTCGTCGGCGAGCCCGCGCAGTACGACGCGGCGCGCGTGCGGCAGCTCGCGGCGGATGCGGGGATCGCCGTCAGCTCGATCTCGTCGATGTACACGGCCGAGCGGGACTTGTGCAATCCGGACCCGGCGGTGCGGCGCAACGCCGTCGACTACGTCCGCTCGGTCGCCGACCTGGCAGCGGAGACGGGCGCGGGGGTGATCGTCGTCGGGCCGTCCGCCGTGATGAAGACGGCACGTCTCGCCCCGCCCGCCGACGAGTGGAAGTGGGCTGTCGAGAGCATCCGCGAGGGCGGCGAGTACGCCGCGACCGTCGGCGTCGACGTCGCGCTCGAGCCGTGGAACCGGTACGAGACCTACTTCCTGAACCGGCTCGACCAGGCCGTCGAGCTGTGGCATGCGCTCGGGCTGAAGAACGGCGGGGTGATGGGTGACACCTTCCACATGAACATCGAGGAGGCGTCGATCCCCGACGCGCTCCGGGCGGCCAAGGGTTTGCTGGCCCACGTCCACCTGGCGGATTCGAATCGCGCAGTGGCGGGGCGAGGACATACCGATTTCCGCCCGATCCTCCGGGCCCTGCTCGATATCGAGTACGGCGGCTACCTCAGCTTCGAGGTGATGGCGCCCTCGGGCGACCCGATGGGGGTCCCGCCGGCGCCGGCCCGGAGTCGTTCGACGCCGACACGAAGCAGGCGATCGAGCACCTCAAGGCGATCGAGCTCGAGCTCTAGCTCCCTGACCCGAACCTAAGCCAGATGCTCATGAGCACAACGAGTCAGCACAAGGGGTCAGACCCGCGAACAGATCTGGAACCTTTCGTCCACATCGCAGTCGGTTTCGGCTTTGTCCCCTCGGACGCCCCCGTTTCCTCGAACGACGGAGCACAGCGGGCTCGTCGCACGGACGCCTCTCGGCGGGCCACGGCCGGGGTCTGACCCCGACGAAAGTGCGATCGAGCTCGAGCTCGGGCTCGGGCTCTAGTCGGGCGGGCCGAGCGCAGCGACCCGCCGCTCGGCCTCCTGCATCGCCTCGCTGGCGGTCAGCTCGCCCTTGAGCACGCGCACGATCTCGTCGCCGATGATGTCGCCGACCTCCATCCCGTAGTTCGTGACGGGGCGCTCGCCCCGTGCGAACGCGCGCGTCGCGACAGTCGTCTCGACGAGGTCGGGCCGGAAGCGGCTCACGAAGGCCGGGTCGTTCAACACCGAGTTCCGCGAGACCTCGACGAAGCCGCTTCTCTGCGCATCCTCGAGCACCTGCTCGTGCGCGCAGAGGAACTTCGCGAGCTCCCAGGCCTCCCGCTTCGACTGCGAGAGAGACGGGATCGCGTAGGGCGGGCAGTACAGCCCGACGTGACGCGTGCCGAGCGGTCCGGCCGGCATCAGCGCCGTCTTCGTGCCGTCGGCGACCGCGCCGCCTTCCTCGTAGATGAGCGATGCCTCATTCGCCGGCTCGATCGTCATCGCCGCGCGGCCGGCCGCGTAGCAGGCCACGCAGTCCATGAAGTCCATCTCCGCCGACTCGGGGGGACCCGCCCGCCGGAGCATGTCGACGTAGTGGTCGATCGCGCCGCGCAGCTCCGGCGTGTCGAGCGACGGGCGGCCCTCGTCGTCGTACCAGCGCGCCCCGTACGACGGCCCCCAGGTCGAGCCGACCATCCAGAAGTTGAGGCCGCAGTTCGGCTCTCCGCGGATCGTGATCCCGTAGAAGTCGTCGGTGCCGTCGGCTCGCACCGCCTCCTGGACCGCGACGGCGGCCGCGGTGAGCTCGTCGAGCGTCTGGGGCACTGCGATGCCGTACTTCTCGAAGAGGTCGGCGCGGTAGATCAACACGTTGGAGACGTCGCAGTAGGGGAGGCCCCAGATCCGGTCGCGGTCGCTCACGGCGGCCAGCGCCTGGGGCGTGAAGTCGTCGAGCGGGTAGCCGTCGGCGGCGATCAGGTCGTCGAGTGGCTCGACGTGGCCCGCGCGCGCCGCCTGAACGAGCAGCAGGTCGTCGACGCCGACGAGGTCGAACGGCGGATCCTCGCCCGAGAAGCTTCGCTCCATCAGCTCCCACATCTCCGGGATCACGGTCAGCGTCACCTCGACCTCGATCCCGGTCTGCTCGGTGAAGCGCGCCGCCGTCGCCGGCAGGTTCTGGAACACGCCCCAGCCTTCCTGCATCACCCTCACCGTCGCCATCTCGTTCCTCCTTGTCAGTTCAGGACGCTCGAGCGGAGATGCGCGTCCGCGCGCTCGAAGACTTCGGGGCGAAGCGCCGTGCCGAGGCCGGGCCCCGTGGGCGCGGACACCATCCCGTTCTCGATCACCGGCAGCGCCGTCACGAGCTCGGCGTACCAGCCGCTCCAGAATGCCCGGACGCTCTCCTGGATCATCGCGTTCGGCAGGTGCATCGAGAGGTGCGTCGCCGCCGTGTAGACGACAGGCCCTGTGCAGTCGTGCGGGGCGACCGGCCGCTCGAAGGCCTCGGCGAGCGCGGCCACCTTGCGCGCCTCGGTGACGCCCCCGACCCAGCCGACGTCGAAGATCACGATCTGCGCACCGCCGCGGGCGATCAGGTCCCGGAACGCGGGCAGGCCCGTGAGCGTCTCGCCGACCGCGATCGGCGCGGAGGTGGCGCGCTGCACCTCGGCCAGCGCATCAGGGCTCGAGACGCGCACCGGATCCTCGATCCAGGCGAGGTCGAGCTCGTCGAGCGCGGCGGCGATCCGGCACGCAGCGGGAACGTCCCAGAGCGCGTGCAACTCGGCCATCACGTCCATCGCCGGGCCGACCGCCGCGCGGATCTTCCGGAACGGCTCGAGCGCGCGGTCGAGGTCCGCAGAGGAGATGTCGTGCCCGAGGCTCGCCTCGGCGTACGGGTCGAACGGCCAGATCTTCATCCCGGTGATCCCCTGCGCGAGCAGGTCGCGGGCCAGCTCGCCCGCGCGGTGGAGGAACGCCTCGAGGTCCTCGTAGGGGCCTTCGGCTTCGTCGTTCAGCCCCCAGTTCATCACCGCCTGCCCGCTCTCGCCGCGCACGTAGCGGTAGCCGGCGCACGTGTTGTAGGTGCGGATCGACTCGCGGCACGCGCCGCCGAGGACGCGGTGGAGCGGCTGGCCCGACGCCTGGCCGGCGAGGTCCCAGAGAGCGATGTCGATCGCAGAGGCGGCCCGCATCTCGGCGCCGCTCCCGGCCGTGCCGACGTACCCGCGCACCGTGCGCGCGTGCTTCTCGATCAGGCGCGGATCCTCGCCGAGCAGGTAGTCGGCGACCGTGTGCACGTGCGCCTCGGCCGCGTCGGCGAAGAAGAAGGTCTCGCCGAGCCCGACGAGGCCCTCGTCGGTGTGGACGAGCACGTGGACGAGGCTCGGGAACTCGTCCAGCCGGAGCGTCTCGATGCGGGTGATCTTCACTCTGAGAACTGGAAGAGGGAGGCGCCGCCGTCCACGAGCAGGACGGAGCCGGTCATGTACTCGGCGTCGGGCGAGCAGAGGAACCCGACCGCCTTCGCGACCTGCTCGGCGGTGCCGAACTCGCCGAGCGGGATCACCACCGAGGCCCTGCGCGCGTAGTCCGGGTCCATCTCGTACTGGCGCTTCGCCATGCCGGCCATCACGATCCCCGGGGCGACGACGTTGACCCGGATCCCGCGGCCGGCGAGCTCCCGCGCCATCGAGCGGGCGAGCATCCGGACGCCCGCCTTCGAGACCGAATAGGCCGAGATCTCCGGCCACGGGATCTCGCCCACCCACGAGCCGGTGAAGATGACCTGGCCGCGGGTCCCGCGCTCGGCCATCAGTCGCGCCGCCGCTTGGCCGACGTTGAAGCACCCGGTCACGTTGATGTCGAGATGTGCCTGCCACTGCTCCTGCGAGACGTCCAGGAACGGCGCCGCCTCGACGATGCCGGCGTTGCCGATCGCGACGTCGAGCGGCTCGATCGCCGCCAGCGCCGCGTCGACTGCGGCGCGGTCGGTCACGTCCACCTGGCGGTACGAGCACGAGCCTGCGTCGCTCACCCCGGCAATTCGCCCGGACGCCTCCTCCTGCGGGACGCGGTCGAGCATCGTCACAAAAGCACCGCGGCCGGCCAGCTCGAGCGCCATCGCGCCGCCGAGGTCCCCGGCCGCCCCGGTGACTGCGACCCCGAGCCCTTCGAGGTCCTTTCCGTGTGTCTCGTTCGTCATGGCCGTCGCCGCGGGGGACGCGCGCACGTCCCCCGCGGCACCGTGAGCTTCGGGCTACAGGACCGGCCGATGCGCGGCCTCGGTCGCGGTCTCGGCGCGCAGGTGCGCCGACTCGCCCGCCTTGAAGAGCCACTCCTCCTTTCCCGTCCGGCTCGCGACGAACAGGACCACGACCCCGATCGCGAACCAGATGATCACGATCAGCGGGCTGTAGTCGAACGCGTTCTTCGGGCTGAACGGGTGCAGCGTCTCCACGTTCTTCCAGAAGACCCAGACCAGCGCGGCGGTCGTGAGAATGGGGATCACGAGGTGCAGCCAGACGTTGAACTCGTCCCGCTTCTCGCGCCCGTAGAAGAGCATCGCGCCGATGTTGCCCATGCAGTACACGATGATCAGGCCGAGCGTCTGCATGATCCCGATCATCCCGAACGTCTTCACCGGGCCGAGCCACGAGGCGAGCGCGAGCCCGATCAGGAGGGTGACGCCGCCCAGCAGGAAGATCGCGTTCCAGGGCGTCTTGTACTTCGGGTGCACCTCGCCGAGGAAGGAGGGCAGCGCCCGCACCCTGCCCATGTCGAAGAGGACGCGGGTAGTCGCGTTCTGGATCGCGATGCAGACCGCGAGCGCGGAGTTGACGACCGCGATCAGGACGATGATCCAGGCTCCGCCCCAGAGCCGTTCGGCGAGGTCGAAGATCTGGTTGGCGCTGGTGAAGTTCTTGATGTCGCTCGTTCCGTGCCCGACGAGGACACCCCAGTTGACGAGCATGTAGAAGATGGCGACGACGACGACCGAGCCGATGATCGCCAGCGGAAGGTTGCGGCGCGGGTTCTCTGTCTCCTCACCCAGCGGTGCGACCGCCTCGAAGCCCGAGAGGGCGAGGATCGTGAAGACGATGCCGAGGTATAGACCGTTCGTGCTCGGGATGTTGTCCGGGTTGAAGGACGAGAAGTTGAAGCCGCCGGGACCGGGCGAGACGAGCCCGGAGATCATCAGCGCGACGAAGACTCCGACCTCGATGATCGCCAGTGCGAGCATGACCTTCACCGACAGCGCGACCCCGAACATCGTGAAGAGAGCCACGCAGATCACGAGGGCCAGGAAGATCAGCCACCACGGGATGTTCCAGCCGTACTGCGACTTCAGCGTGTCGTGCACGAGCGAGCCGGTGAACGCACAGACGGTGCCGATCGCGACCGGGTCGTAGAGGAAGTAGAGCCAGGTCGTGATCCAGCCCCAGCGTGGCCCGATCGTGCGGCTGACATAGAGGAAGTAGCCGCCGGCGCCGGTGAACTGTTTGGCGAGCTGGGTCAGGACGATCGCGACGCCGAGGCAGATGACGCCGCCGAGCAGGTACGCGATCGGCGCCGTCACAGCGGCGAAGCTGACGATGAACGTGAGGCCGAGCAGGACGTTCAGGCCCGGGGCGATGTGCGTGACGGCCTGGACCATGTTGCCCCAGAAGCCGATCGCGCCTGCCTGGAGTTCGGTCTCGGCGACCTCAGCGCCGCCGGCCGGTCCGCCGATCGGGGGGACTGCTGCATCAGAGCTCATAGCCTGCCACCTCCGTGTGTGTCGTTGTCCGCCTCGCTCCGCAGCGCGACGGTCGGTTATGTCCCCTACTCAGCCGATCCGGCGCAGCTCCTTTCGGTCGTCGTGATGAATGGCAGCCTCGATCGCCGCTTCGGAGCTGCCCGGAGCCCAGAACTCCGTCACCGTGAGCAGATGCGCGCGCATCGCCTGGCGGGCCGTTTCCGGCTCACGGGCGAGAAGCGCCTCGTAGATGCGCCGGTGCGCCCGAGTGGCGTCGGGAATCTTGTCGAGCAGGTTCGTGACGCGCCGGCTCACGCGCAGCAGCTCCCGCACCGAGTCGAGCACGAAGGCGAGCACGACGTTTCCCGTCGCCGACGCGAGCTCGTTGTGGAAGTCCACGTCGAACTCGAGGTAGGCGTCCGGGTCGTTCTCCAGCGCCTCCATCCGCTCGACCGCGTGCCGCATCCGCTCGAGCTGCTCGCGGGTCGCCATCAGCGCGGCGCGCGCGGCGATCTCGGGCTCGAGCAGCATGCGCAGGTCGTGCAGGTCGCCGAGCGTCCGGCGCACGGCCTCGGCGTCGTGGTTGAGCTCGAGGAGCAGCGGATCCAGGTGGTTCCACTCGGAGACCGGGCGGACCTCCATCCGGCGCCCGTGGCGGACGGTGACGAGCCTGCGGGCGGCGAGCGCGCGGATCACCTCGCGCGCCGTCGGCTTCGAGACGCCGAACTCCTCGCAGATGTCCTGCTCGGTAGGCGGCACGCCGAGGTCGCCGTTGACGATCCTGCCCGCGAGGACGCGCGTGACCTGGTCGCTCAGCTTGAGGGGCCGCGCATTGCTCATCGTTGCCTGAGTTGTATGGTCATCAGTTGACCTGACGGCCGACCGTACTGCGGCAGCTCGTCGGGTGTCAAGATCCGCGAGCCATCGAAGGAGACACCGTGACGCGACCGATCCAGCTGGCCGACGTGGCGACGCCGCCGCTCGACGTCCCGGAAGAGTTGCCGGCGATCACCGCTGCCGAGTTCGAGGCACGCATCGCCGCTCTCCTCGCCGCGGTCGACGTCGACCAGGTGGTCGTCTACGGCGACCGCGAGCATGCCGCGAACCTGATCTTCCTCTGCAACCTCGACCCGCGCTTCGAGGAGGCCCTGCTCGTGCTCGGGCGGGGCCGCCGGACGCTCCTCGTCGGCAAGGAGGACATCGGCTACTCGGCGATCGTCCCGATCGACGTCGACGTCGTCCTCTGCCCGTCGCTGAGCCTGATGGGGATCGACCGAAGCGGCGGCCCGACGGTGGAGCAGGGGCTGCGCGAGGCGGGACTCGGCGCGGGCGACCGGATCGGCGTCGTCGGCTGGAAGGCGCTTCTGCCGGACGAGGCGAGCGGCACGTTCTCGCCGATCTTCGCCCCCTCGGCCTTCGTCGACATGCTGCGCGAGATCGCGGGCTCGCCCGACCTCGTCGTCGACGTGACGCCCGCTCTGACGAGCCCGGTCCGCGGTTTGCGCACGTTCAACTCCGCCGACCAGATCGCGGTGTTCGAATGGGGTGCCTCCCGCTGCTCGGCCTACGTGATGGAGATCCTGCGTGCTGCCCGGCCGGGCGTGAGCGAGCGCGAGGCCTTCCACGGCGTCCCGTGGGGCGGCGAGCCGCTCAGCTATCACCCGGTGCTCTGCTCGGGCCCCGATGTGGCGATCGGGCTGCGGAGCCCGTCGTCGCGGCGGTTCGAGCTCGGCGACGCCGCGCTGATCGGAATCGGGCTCTGGGGCGGGAACTGCGCGCGCGGCGGCATCATCGGCGCCTCGGCCGCCGACCTGCGGCCGGAGAGCGATGGTTTTCTCGACCGTCTCGCGATCCCGTACTGGCGCGCGATGGCGACCTGGTACGAGCTCCTCGAGCTGGGGGTGCCCGGCGGCAGGATCTTCGAGGAGATCACCGCCCTGCTCGAAGGAGAGGTGTTCGCCTCGTCGCTCAACCCGGGTCATCTCGTCCACTACGAGGAGTGGCTCGACTCGCCGATCCGCGCCGGCTCGAGCGACCCGATCGCGAGCGGGATGGTCTTCCAGAGCGACATCATCCCGACCGGGATCCGCGAGGGCTGGACGGCGAACTGCGAGGACACCGTCGCGCTCGGCGATGCGGCGCTCCGCGCGGACCTCGAGGCGCGGCACCCCGAGCTGTGGTCGCGGATCGCGGCCCGCCGCGCCTTCATGCGCGACACGCTGGGCGTGGCGCTGCGCGACGAGGTGCTGCCGCTCTCGTGCACGCCCGCGCACTACACCCCCTTCTGGCTCGACCTCGGCAAGGCCCTGGTCTTCGCATGAACGCGCTCGCGGGCAAGTCCGTGCTGGTCACGGGTGCGGCGCGTGGGATCGGGGCCGGGATCGCCGAGGCTGTGGTGGACGAGGGGGGCGCCGTCGCGCTGCTCGACCTCGATCCCGCCGGCGCCGAGACCGCCGCCCGTCTCGGCGACGCCGCGCACTACTTCGCGTGCGACGTGCGCTCGCTCGCGGAGGTCGAACGGGCCGTGGCGGAGGCCGAGAGCGCGCTCGGCGGCCTCGACGGCCTCGTCAACAACGCGGGCATCAACGCGTACTTCGACGCGGTCGAGATGACCGAGGAGGACTGGGACACCGTGTTCGCCGTAGATCTCAAGGCGGCCTGGATGCTCGCGAAGGCGACGCTGCCGGGGTTGATCGAGCGGCGAGGCTCGATCGTCAACATCAGCTCGATCCAGGCGAGCCTCACGATCGAGGGCTTCTTCCCGTACGCGGCGGCGAAGGCGGGCCTCGAGGGTCTCACGCGCTCACTCGCCCTCGAGTACGCGCCCCAGGGCGTTCGTGTCAACGCGGTCGCGCCCGGGTACACGGACACCCGCCTCCTGCGCGAGTGGCTCGACCAGCAGCCCGATCCGCAGGCGGCGCTCGACAGCGTCCTCGGGAAGATCCCGATGCGGCGGGTCTCGACCCCACGTGAGATCGGGAACGTGGTCGCCTTCCTGTTGAGCGACCAGTCCTCGGCGATCACCGGGGCGACGATCGCGGTCGACGGCGGGCTCGGCGTGCTGTTCGCGAGCTAACCGCCGGCGAGCCACGCGACGGCCTGCGTCCAGAGCCGCCGGTAGCCGTCCCACGCCGCGAACTCCTCCGGGCACCAGTGCGGCCCGATGTCCGAGGCCCAGGCGAGCGTCCGCCCGGCGCCCGCGTCGCGGACCGCCAGGATCGGGTCGTCGCCGAAGCGAGCGAGGAGCGTTGCGTCGGGCTTCAGCCGGAAGCGGTTGTACCCGAGCAACGCAGGCCACTCGCCCTCCATCCCCGCCAGGATCGGATGGTCGAGTGCGACGGCTTCGGCCGTGAACCCCTCGGGCCGCTCGACCCGGTCGTCCCAGGGGTCGATCTCGGCCGGCAGCACGGCCTCGACGTCGGTGCCCCGGAAGCGCGCGCGGCCGTCGAGGCCCTGGAAGCTGAGGTAGCCGCCCGCCATCGCGAGGCCGCCGCCCGCCTCGACCCAGGCGCGGATCGTTGCGAGCCGGTTCGGCGTCCTGCGCCCGTGCAGCCACGTGTCGGGGTGGAGGAGCAGCGTGTTCGAGCCGATGTCGGAGAGGATCACCACGTCGTAGGCGGCCAGGCCCTCGACCTCGAACGGAAAGGCTTCCGCCGCCTCGTGTGCAGGCATGTGCTCGAGCTCGGTCCCGGCGCCTTCGAGCGCTTCGCGCAGGAAGCCGAGGCCCGAGTGGTAGGTCACGCTCGCGAAGGAGTCCCAGCCCTTGTAGTGCGTCGCGGCGCTCACCCACGACTCGCCGACGACGAGGACCTTCACCGGGGGGCTCGCTGCGCGTAAGGCTCGAGGCCCGCCTTGGCGCGCTCGATCGCCCAGTTGTGGTTCCAGCGGAAGAGCGGCCGGAGGATCGGCGTGAGCACCTTGAGGAGCAGCTTGTCCGCATGGACCGTCCAGTCGAAGCGGACGTGCGTCCTGCCGTCGGCGGCCGGCGTCACCGTCCAGATCCCGCTCCCGCGCAGGTCGCCCTCCACGTCGCCGGCGACGACGCGCGGCGGTTCGAGCCGGACGACCGTCGAGGTGGTGTCCAGGTGGTACGGGAGCCGCCCCTTGAAGTGCTGGCGCGAGACCTGCCCCACCGCGGGCAGCCCCTCGGCCTCCACTGTCTCGTACACGGGCTTCCACCATTCGGGGTAGGTGCGGGCGTCCGCGAGCGCGTCGAACACGGCCTCGGCCGGCGCGGCGACGTCCCATTCGTCCACGAACACGTACTCGCCCCGGCTCTGGTCGGCGACGGCCACGACCGCCCGCGCGGCCGCGCGCTGGACGGGGGCCGGCGGCTGCGCTGCGTGGCCCTCGTCCGGGAAGTCGGTCACGAGGCGGGCCGCGGCGAGCGGCTTCAGGTAGCCGCGCGCGGTGATCTGGCCCGCGGCGTCCAGCTCGGCGAGCCGCTCGAGCAGCTCTGCGGTCCGCAGGGCGGGCCGCAGCTCGACGCGCACGTGGCCCTCGCCGGGGCCGTCCGCATAGTGCCGGTGAGCCGTGCCGGCGGGAATCAGGATCGACTCCCCAGGCTCGAGCACCCGCGACTGGCCGTCCATCGTCACCTTCAGTGTCCCGGAGACGACCTCGTGGCGCTCGGTCTGGTTCGGGTGCACGTGGCCCTGCGCAGGGAAGCCGCGTGGGCGGCCGATCACGTCGTACTCGAGCAGCGCCCCGTCGGTGTCCGCGGCGGTCCTGTGGAACACGAGCCGCATGCCGAGGGCCGGAGCCTCGAGGGTGTCGCGGGGCTTAACGGTCATTCGATCCCTCCGTGCCGGAGCTTCGATTCTAAGGCCCTCCGAGGTGTACGAGCTCCGTTAGCCGGGTATCCCTCGTTCGAGGGACTGTTTGGTGATCCGGCTCGCCGATGAACGAGCATCGTGTTGACGGACCGTCGCGCTGCGTGGGGTTTCCGGGCAGCCGTGTTTGTTGCTGCCGCCTTCGCCCTCTCCGCACCGGCCCTGGGGCACTGGACACGCCCTTCATCGGTGCCGGTTCGGGCCGAACTGGTCTCGAGAGCAGGTCCGTTCCAAGCGGACCGGAGGCGGCCGCCCAAGAAGCGCCACACCAAGCCGAATTCAAAGCCGAAGTCCGCCAAGGGCGTCCAGGCTGCCGCTCCTCTTTCCGGCGTCGTCGTCGCGGTGATCGACGGTGGCGTCGACATCGCGCATCCGGCCCTAGCCGCGCATCTCTGGGTGAACCCGAGCGAGATCTCGGGCAACGGTGTCGACGACGACAAGGACGGTGTGGTCGACGATGTCAACGGCGCGAACCTCGTGGACAACGGTGCCGACCTCCACGACGACACGGGGCACGGAACGCACGTCTCCGGGATCGTGCTACAGGCCGATCCGAATGCCCGCATCATGGCCCTGAGAGCCGGGGGCGGCCACTTCGTCGACATAGGAGCCGCCGCGGCGGCAATCCATTATGCCGTCGATCACGGGGCCAGGGTGATCAACCTCAGCTGGGCATTCCAGACTGGGGCCGGAAACCTCGCAGACGCGCTCCAATACGCTGGGGCGCATGACGTTCTCGTTGTCGCGGCGGCCGGAAACTTCAGTTTTGACAACGACCTCATTCCGACCTATCCGGCTTCGTACAGCTCGAACACGCTCGTGGCGGTCGCCGCGACGTGCGACGGCCAGACGATCGCTCCGTTCTCCGATTTCGGCAAGCTGAGTGTCAGCCTCGCCGCCCCGGGTTGCGACGTGCGCAGCACGGTTCCGGGCGGTTATGCGCTGATGTCGGGAACGTCCATGGCCGCGCCCGCGGTGACCGGGGCCGCCGCCCTCCTCCTGGAGAGGCATCCGAAGCTGCATGCCGTTCAACTCAAGGGCGCGCTGTTGGGCGGCGCGCAGCCCGAGCCTGCGTTCGCCGACTCGGTGCAGGCCGGGGCCGCGCTCAGCCTCAACGGTTCGCTCGCCGCCGCCGCATCCCCCGACCGAAGCCCGCCGAGTGCGTTCGCGTCGATCTCCCCGAGCCGCACGTTCGCGACCGAACGCGATCCGAGCTACTACTACCAGGAGGTCAGATTCTCCTGGACGGCGAGCAGCGATGCTTCTCTCGCCGGCTACAAGATCGTCGTGGACGGGCAAGCCGTCGCTGCGGTGGGCGCCTCCGCGACCTCGACTACGTTGAAGATCGCTCCTGGCTTGCACACGTGGTCGGCCGCTGCATTCGACCGAACCGGTAACGAGACTGCGAACGTCGGGTAGCAGGTGTGAAGGGCCCCCAGGAAGGGGCCCTTCACAACGTGCGCTTCGACTCGCCCTCGTCTACTTGGCTGGAACGTACGGGTAGATGGCGTAGTCCGGGACGCCCGGGATCGGGACCTCGAGGTCGCCGGCCCCTCCGGCCCGCAGGATCGACGTCGCGGCGAGTGCCGCCTGCGCCGGCGTCAGCGAGCAGGTGAGCCCGACGCCCTGCACCCACCAGGCCACGACGGCGCCGGTGTAGTGCTTGTCGGTAGTGGGCTGGCCCGCCAGCAGGTCCAGGAACGTCCCCGCTGCGATCGGCCTGCCGTCCGGCCACGTGTTGCCTGCCACAGAGCAGTAGGCCTCACGAGCAGGCTCCGGTGTCCATTTGGACGTCGGCGCGCATGCTCCGATTGCCGCCGTGTCGCCGTTTTCGCGGATGTCCGCGAGCATCGGTTCGATCCCGTCGTCCGTGAGGATCGAAAGCGTGACGTTGTCGATACAGACCGTGAAGAACGTGTCTTCCGAGTCGCAATCGTCCTCGCTGTCCTCGAAGACATCGTTCTCCCAGTTATCGTCGTCGATCACGTCGACACCGTCAATGGAACACTCCCCCGGTGTGAGCCAGGCGGCGGTGCGCGGCGTGAACGCCTTGGCCGACGCCGTCCCGATGAACGCCGCACCAACGGCGAGACCCGAGACAAGCGCGACCAGCAGGACGATGCGCTTCATTGTGCCCTCCTCCTCCTAGGAATTGCAGGCGTAGTCTGCGAGTAGTTCGGGCCGCGTTGTAGACCAGAACGGGAAACCCGTCCGTCAGGTAGGTCTGGTCGAACGGGGAGGACAGCAGGCAACCCGCCCGCTCACGGCCGTCAGAGGCCGACCCCCGGGATTTCGCGGTACCGTCTGACCCGTGGCGACGGTCGCTCAGCCTGAGAGTCTTCTCCCGCGGCCGTTCCATCTGCTCTCGAAGCCGACCGGTGCGGTGTGCAACCTCGACTGCTCGTACTGCTTCTTCCTCTCGAAGGAGATGCTGTACCCGGGTAGCCGCTTCCGGATGGCGGACGACCTGCTCGAGGCGTACATCCGGCAGCTGCTGGAGGCGCACCCCGACGGCCAGGAGGTCGCGGTCGCGTGGCAGGGCGGGGAGCCGACGCTGATGGGCGTCGAGTTCTTCCGCCGCTCGGTCGAGCTCGTGGAGCAGCACCGTCGGCCGGGGCAGACCGTCGCCTACACGATCCAGACGAACGGGACGAAGCTCGACGACGAGTGGTGCGAGTTCCTGGAGGAGCACGACTTCCTGGTCGGGCTCTCGGTCGACGGGCCGCGCGAGATCCACGACGCCTACCGCGTCAACAAGGGCGGCAAGGGCAGCTTCGACGAGGTGATGGGCGGCTGGCGGAAGCTCGTCGAGCACGGCGTCGAGTTCAACGTCCTCTGCACTGTCCACGACCGCAACGCCGACCGCGGCGCCGAGGTCTACCGGTTCTTCCGCGACGAGCTCGGGGCGACGTTCGTCCAGTTCATCCCGATCATCGAGCGCGTCGCCGACCCCTCGCTCGGGACGGAGCCTTGGTCGTCGTGGCGCGACCGTCCGCTCTACCAACAGGAGGGCGAGATCGTCACCACCCGCTCGGTCGGCGGAGAGCAGTGGGGCGAGTTCCTCGTCGACGTGTTCGAGGAGTGGGTGCGTCGCGACGTCGGCACCGTGTTCGTGCAGATGTTCGACGTCGCGCTCGCGAACTGGGTGGGCGAGCCTCCGAGTCTCTGCATCCACTCCGAGACGTGCGGCGTCGCGCTCGCGCTCGAGCACACCGGCGACCTGTACTCCTGCGACCACTTCGTCGAGCCGCGCCACCTGCTCGGGAACATCAAGGAGCGGCACATGCTCGAGCTCGTCGCATCGCCGAAGCAGGTCGAGTTCGGGCTCGCGAAGCGCGACACGCTGCCTCGCTACTGCCTCGACTGCGACGTGCGCTTCGCCTGCCACGGCGGCTGCCCCGAGGACCGGTTCATCGAGACGCCCGAGGGCGAGCCGGGGCTCAACTACCTCTGCGCCGGCTACAAGCGCTACTTCCACCACGTCGACCGGCCGATGCGGATCATGGGCGACCTGCTCCGCCAGGGGCGCGCGCCGTCGGAGATCATGCAGCTCTACGCCGCCGAGGACGCGGCGCGCGGCCGCAACGACCCGTGCACCTGCGGGAGCGGCAAGAAGTGGAAGCGCTGCCACGGCGCGTCGTAGGGCTCGCCCGGGCCGTCGCGGCGGACTACGGGCGCACCGGCACGTCGCAGTTCGCCGCGGCGATCTCGTACCGCGCGCTGTTCTCACTCGTCCCGCTCACCACGTTCGTCGTCACCGTCACCGGGCTCTTCCTGCGCGACGACGCGCAACGGCAGCGGTTCGTGGACACGGTGGCGCAGCGGTTCGACCTCAGTGCGAGTGGGGTCACGACCGTGAACCGGATCGTGGCCGAAGTCCCCTCGCCGTGGAGCCTCGTCGGGCTGATCGCGCTGGCGGTCGCGCTCTGGGGAGCGACCGGGGTGATGAGCTCGGTCCGGAGGGCGATCGCCGTGATCTTCGACGACGGCGTCGGCTACGACTTCGCGCGGGGGAAGCTCGTCGACGCGGCGCTCGTGGTCGGCGTGCTGCTCGCCATGTTCGTCGTGGTCGCCCTGTCCGTGCTGGAGCAGGTGGCTGCACGGGTGAGCCGGCACGTCGAGGCGTGGCTCGACTGGCAGCCGAGCGGCGTCGGCTTCGTGCTCGGCGTCGTCGTACCTGCCGTCCTCACCGCGGCCGTGTTCGCGCTGCTCTACCGGTTCCTGCCGAGAGCGCGGCCAACCTGGCGCGCCGTCCTCTACGGCGCCGTGGGTGCGGCGGTCGCGTGCCAGGCGATCCAGTACGGGCTCGCCTGGTACCTCGCCGGGCCTGCCGATTTCACGCGCCTATACGGCTCGGCGGGCGCGGTGCTCGCGTTCCTGCTCTTCGTCTACCTGAGCTCGATGGCGTTCCTCGTCGGCGCGCTGACGGCGAGTAAGATCGGCTGATGGCAGGCCCGGTGACCTACGGCGAGAGCGCGGGCTGGAGCCCGGAGCGCCCGAAGATCAGGCTCGGTCAGGTCCTGCTCGCCTGGGTCGTCGCCGCCGGGGCGCTGCTGATCGCGGCCGCGCTCGTCCCCGGCGTCCACGTCAACGGCTTCCTTGGCGCCGTCGTCGCCTCCGCTGTGATCGCCGTCCTCA
Source organism: uncultured Actinomycetes bacterium (assembly GCA_963724805.1). Taxonomy (GTDB): domain Bacteria; phylum Actinomycetota; class Thermoleophilia; order Gaiellales; family Gaiellaceae; genus CAVQZA01. The sequence goes on along the minus strand of CAVRWA010000012.1, from coordinate 43,013 downwards.
ACGCGTTCCTGCCGCCGATCGTGGCCGCGCTGCGGCTGCCGTTCATGGTCGTGCTCGGCTTCCTGCTCGTGCTCTTCCTCGACGCGGCGCTGCTGCTCGTCACCTCCGAGCTGATCCCGCAGTGGATCACCGTCGACTCCTTCGGCTGGGCACTCCTCACCTCGCTGATCGCCGCCGCGGTCACGGTCGTGCTCCAGGTGATCGTCGGCACGAACGACGACGACACGTTCACCTTCCGGATCGTCCAGCGGATCGCGAAGCGCCAGGGCGGCCAGGTGCGAACCGACGTCCCGGGGATCATCTTCCTCGAGATCGACGGGCTCGCGCTCCCGGTGCTGCGGCGCGCCCTTCGCGACGGCAACGCGCCCGAGATGGCGCGCTGGCTCCAGGAGGGTACGCACCGCCTCGCGGAGTGGGAGACCGACTTCTCGTCGCAGACCGGGGCGAGCCAAGCGGGAATCCTCCTCGGCTCGAACGAGGACATCCCCGCGTTCCGCTGGGTCGAGAAGGAGACGGCGACGATGATGACCTGCTCGGCGCCGCCCGACTGCGAGGAGATCGAGCGGCGCCACGCGACCGGGATCGGGCTGCTGATCGACGGCGGCGCGAGCCGCGGCAACCTCCTTTCCGGCGAGGCCGACGAGGTGATCCTCACGGTCAGCAAGATGGAGGCCGAGAAGCGCGGCAATCCCGGCTATCGCGCGTTCTACGCGAACGGGTTCAACGTGACGCGCGTCCTGGTCCTCTTCTTCTGGGAGGTCGTGCTCGAGCTATCCGCGTCCTCGCGGGCGGCGCGCCGCGACGTCCGCCCGCGCGGGCACCGCGGCGGGATCTATCCGCTCATGCGCGCCGCGATGTGCGTGGCGGTGCGGGACCTGATCGTCTACGGCGTCCTCACCGACATGATGGCCGGCCGCCCGGCCGTCTACGCGACGTTCTCGAGCTACGACGAGGTCGCCCACCACTCCGGGCTCGAGCGGTCGGACACGCTGGAGGCGCTCCGCAAGCTCGACGAGCAGTTCGGCCGGATCGACCGAGCGCGCCGCTACGCGCCGCGGCCCTACGAGATCGTGGTGCTCTCCGACCACGGCCAGACCCAGGGCGCCACGTTCAAGCAGCGCAACGGCTACGGGCTCGACGAGCTCGTGCGGCGCTCGGTCGCGTCGGGCACCGTCGCACCGATGCAGGGCGGCGACGAGAACGACACGATGGCCCAGAAGGCCGTCGGCGAGGCGACCGGCAAGAAGGCGAAGAAGAGGCCGAAGAGCGACGTCAGCGACCAGGACGTGATCGTGCTCGGCTCGGGGAACCTCGGCCTGATCTACCTGATGGAGGAGCGCCGCCGGCTCACGCTCGAGGAGCTGAACGAGCGGCATCCGCGCCTGATCCCCGAGCTCCGCGCCCACCCGCACGTCGGCTTCCTGCTCGTCCGCTCCGCCGAGCACGGGCCGGTCGCCCTCGGCGCGAAGGGCTCGCACTACCTCGCCGACGGCCGCATCGAGGGCGAGGATCCGCTCGCCGGGTTCTCCCCGAACGCGCCGCATCATCTGCTGCGCACCGACGGCTTCGCGCACGTCGCCGACATCATGGTGAACAGCTTCTACGACGCCGAGCTCGAGGAGGGCTGCGCGTTCGAGGAGCTGATCTCGTTCCACGGCGGCATGGGCGGGACCCAGACCCGTGCGTTCGTCCTCCACCCGGCGTCCCTGCCCATGTCCGAGGAGCCGATAGTCGGGGCGGCGGGAGTCCACGCGCTACTCTCCGGGTGGCGCCGCAGCCTCCAGGGCGCGCAGTGACGATGGCCGAACTTCCCGACAGCGCACGCGAGGTGCTCGAGTCCGGAGCGCTGGCGCACCTCGCCACCATCAACCCGGACGGCAGCCCGCAGGTGACGTGCATCTGGGTCGGCCTCGAGGGCGACGAGATCGTCTCCGCGCACCTGTTCCCCCAACAGAAGCTGAGGAACATCGCGCGGGACCCTCGCGTCACGCTCTCGTTCGAGGGGACGGGCTCGAATCCGATCGGGATGCGCGACTACCTCGTCGTCTACGGCCGCGCGGCGATCGAGGAGGGGGGTGCGCCGGAGCTGCTCCAGGAGCTCGCCCAGGTCTACGTCGGCCCCGGGACGAAGTTCCCGCCGATGGACGACCCGCCGCCGGGCCACAGGCTCCGGATCACGGTCGACCGCATCACGGGGCACGGCCCGTGGGCCGAGAGGGTGGAGTGAACTAGACTCCCGGCCCGATGGCCAGCCTCACCGACCTGTCCGCCGAGCACACCCAGCTCGAGTGGGACACGCCGCTCTTCCGCACCGCGCTCGCGCAGTTCGAGCAGGCGCTCCCGTCGGCGGACGTCTCTCCTCACACCGCCGAGCGCCTGCGGTTCCCCGAGCGCGCACTGATGGTCAGCGTGCCGGTGCGCCTCGACGACGACGGCTTCGGCGTCTTTGCGGCTTACCGCGTCCAGCACTCGAGCGTGCTCGGGCCGACGAAGGGCGGCGTCCGCTACGACCGCGGGGTGAGTCTCGGCGAATGCGCGGCGCTCGCGATGTGGATGACCTGGAAGTGCGCGCTGTTGCGGCTCCCGTACGGCGGCGCGAAGGGCGGTGTCCGCTGCGATCCGAAGCTGCTCTCGCCGGGCGAGCTGGAACGGTTGACGCGGCGCTTCACGCTGGAGCTCGTGAGCGCGATCGGGCCGCACATCGACATTCCCGCCCCGGACATGGCCACAAACGAGCAGACGATGGCCTGGATGATGGACACCTACTCGATGCAGATGGGCCACGTCGTGCCGGAGATCGTGACCGGCAAGCCCGTCTCGGTCGGCGGCTCGGTCTTCCGGCACGAGGCGACCGGCGTAGGGGTCGTGATGGTGATCGAGCGCGCCTGCGAGAAGCTCGGCCTGAATCTCGCCGCGCAGCGCTGCGTCGTCCAGGGCTTCGGCAACGTCGGCGGGATCGCCGCGACCGAGCTGACTAGGCTCGGTGCGCGCGTGATCGCGGTGTCCGACGTCTCCGGCGGCGTCCACGACGAGGCCGGCCTCGACATCGCCGCGCTCCACGCGTTCGCGTCCGAGCACGGCTCGCTCGCCGGCTACACCCGGGCCGACCGGCTCACGAACGAGCCGCTGCTCGAGCTCCCGTGCGACGTGCTCGTGCTCGCCGCGCGGGAGGACCAGGTGAACGCCGACAACGCGCCCCTGATTCGGGCGAAGCTGATCGCCGAGGGCGCGAACGGCCCCACCTCCGTCGCCGCGGACGCGATCCTTGCGGAGCGCGGCATCCCCGTCCTCCCGGACGTGCTCACGAACGCCGGCGGCGTCACGGTCTCGTACTTCGAGTGGGTGCAGGACATCGGCCGCTTCTTCTGGGACCGCGACGAGATCCGGGCGCGTCTCGCCGAGAAGCTCGGCGACGCGTTCGAGCGGGTCTGGGCGCTCTCGGAGGAGCGAAACCTGACTCTGCGCAGCGCCGCGCTCGTCGCGGGGATCCACGAGGTCGCGGACGCCCTCGAGGCCCGCGGGATCTACCCGTGACGCTCGTCCGCGAGGCGATGGTGACCGAGCCGGCGTCGCTGGAGGTCTCGGCGAGCGCGCAGGAGGCCGGCGAGCTCCTGGCCCGCCCGGAAGTGCGCGCGGTCTTCGTCTGCCGGGACGAGCAGCTCGTCGGGGTCGTGACCCGCAAGACCCTCGTCCGCGAGGTGGTGGCCGCCGGCCGCGACCCACGCACGACGCCGCTCGGCGAGGTCGCGGAGGAGCCCTACCTCGCGCTCGACGGGGAGATGGAGGTCGAGGAGGCCCTCAGGCTCATGGAGGAACACGATCTCGAGCGCGTGCCGGTGGTCGAGGACGGCCGCCTCGCCGGTGTGCTCTCGCGGGCGGTGATCCAGCGCCGCCTCGTCGAGGACGAGCCGCTCGCCGAGACCGAAGATACGGGCGACTAGGCGACCGCCTCGGCGCGCTGCTTGACCCCGAGCAGCATCTTCCGCTCCATCAGCAGCGAGGCGGGCTCCATCGGCAGCATCCCGATCCGCGCGGCGAGCGTGGGGAGCCGGAAGCGGTTGCGGCTGATCAGCCGGGTCTTGGCGTCGTGCTCGGAGAGTACAAACGTCCAGACCCAGTTGCCGTCCTCGGAGCGCCACGCGATCACGCGCTCCGGCTCGACGCGCTCGAGTCGCATCCGGTTCTTCCCGTAGCCGATCGTGTCGCCGACCTCGGGATGCTGGAACTCGGGCAGTACCCGGTCGACGCTGTGCATGTCGAGCCCCAGCAGGTTCTCGATCCAGTCGTAGGTGTAGGCGCCGCCGCGCGGCGAGGGTCCCATCTGCGCGAGCCACGGCCAGACCGCCTCCGGCGGTGCGTCGATCGTGATCGCCCGCGTCGCGATCCCGTCGGCGCTCTCGAGCAGCTCGTCGCCGGGGAGCCGGCGGGTCGCCTCGTCGGCGGTCGTGCCCCATGTAAGGACGGGGTCGCGCAGGAAGAGCCGGTACAGGACTGCGCCGAGCACCACCGTGGCGAGAAGGCGCTTCACACTCCCACCAAGCCTACGCCGCCTGGGCCAACTCGAGCGCGACACCGTCGAGCAGGTCGCGCTCGCTGACCACGATCCGGGGCAGGCCGAGCCGAGCGAGCAGCTCGCGGACGATCACGGCGCCGCCGACGATCACCGGGGCGCGATCCGGCTCGAGCCCGGGGACGCGCCGCCGCTCCGCGAGCGGGAGCGCCGCGAGCCGGTCGACTTGCGCCGTCACAGCCGCGAGCGTCAGCTCGCCCGCGAGTGAGGCGAGGCTGACGAACGTGCCGGCGACGCCGATCGCGAGCGTGGCCTCGAGGCTCGCCGGCAGCTCGGCGCGGACCGCCTCCGCGCAGGCCTCGAGCTCATGGGCGCCGGGCGGGTCGGTGCGGAGGAACCGCTCGCTGAGGCGCACGCAGCCGAGCTCGAGGCTCACGTGGATCTTCGGTCCGACGAGCTCGGTCGAGCCGCCGCCGACGTCGACGACGAGCGCCCCGGGCACACCGACGCCCCGGAACGTGAGCGCGGCCTCCTCGTCACCGGTCAGCACGCGCGTGGGGAACTCGAGGCCCTGGAGGAACTCTCCGCTGTTCGCCGCGTCACGAACGGCGCTCGTGCCGACGGCGAGCGTCCGCTCGGCGCCGAGCTCCTCGAACGTGCGCCGGTAGTCGGCCAGGCAGGCGTGAACCCGCTCGATCGCGGCGGGGAGGAGGACCCGGCTCGCGTCCACGCGCTCGCCGAGCCGGGTGATCCGCGTCTCCCGATGGAGCTCCACCAGCCCTCCCCCGACCACGTCTGCGACGAGGAGCCGGGTCGAGTTCGTGCCGAGGTCGACCGCGGCGACGCGCGTCACTTGCGCGGGAAGAACAGCGTGAACCGACCGAGGGTCGACTCGACCTCGTCGAGCGCGCCCTTGAGCACCGCGAGTTGCCGCCGCGAGGACGCGAAGCGGGCAAGCGCCGCCTCGAGCCTGGCGGTGTGATCTTCCATCGCCGCGGCCGACCGCTCGAGCCTCGCGGTTGCCTGCGAGAGCGCCGCGAGCCGCGCGCCGAGCGCCCCCGTGAAGCGGCGCGAGTCCTTGAACGTGGCCCAGCCAAGGCGGCCGGCGCGGACGCCCGTGACGGCCACCGCGACCACCGAAACGGCGAGTGAGACCCAGACCAGGGGCATGTCCCAGGACTGTAACAAGCGCGCTATAATGCGCACCGCGACGCGGGGTGGAGCAGTCAGGTAGCTCGCCGGGCTCATAACCCGGAGGTCGCAGGTTCAAATCCTGCCCCCGCTACTATAAAGGCCCGCTAACGCGGGCCTTTTGTTTTCATTCAGGAACGCCTCGCTGCGTACACAGCGGTTTCCGCAGTGCTAGTAGCCGAGACCCGCGGCAGCGGCAGCGTGCGCGGCACGTCTCGCCTGCTGCGTGGGCGTTCCGAGCGCGTGTGCATATACCTGAGCCGTGACACCAATGTTCTTGTGGCCGACTGCACGCGAAACGGTCACGAGTCAGTGTGCGGGATGAGGTTGGACGTGAACGAGTGGCGAAGGTCGTGGGCGCGGACGCGGGCGAGGCCCGCGTGCCTGGACGCGACCGTGAGCGCGCGTCGGACGTTGGCGTAGTCCTTGGGGGCGTGCCGGCCAGACGCGAACACGTAGTCATCGTCCGCGGACCAGCGGGCACGCATACGCGCAGCGCGCCCGACGAACGGTTCGAGCTTGGGAACAAGCACGCTGATACGGACCGACTCCTGGGTCTTCGGCGGCACGATCGAGTCGCCGTCGACGCTCAGCTGGCCGCGGAGGTGGATCAGCCCGTGGTCGTGGTCGATGTCGAGCCAGCGCAACCCAACTCGGGATGCGGGCGCCCGTGTACGCGGCCGTTGCGATCAGCCCGGCGTAACTCGGCGACTTCTGGAGCGCGGCCTGGACGAGTGTGTCGACATCACCTGGGCTTAGAAGCGTTGGCCGTCGCAGGTTGACCTGTTTTGGCTTTACGTGGGGCTGCAAGCGGTCGCAGGCATTGAAGGGCACGCTGCCATCGAGTACGGCCATCCGCAGGATCGCCCGCAACGTCTTCAGGGCATTCCCGACCGTTCGCTCAGCAAGGGGTCGATGAGACCTACCTCCGACCCGTGCGGAGAGCAGTCAGGAACTGCTCGACTTGTCGTGGCTCGACATCTTGGACACGGCTGCTCGCGAAGAACGCCCTCACGTATGCGACGTAACGCTCATCGGTCTCCAGCGTGCGCGGCTTCACACGTCCCTCTCGGCTCGCCAGCCACTCGTCGGCGAGCACGGCGATCGTGAGCTTGCTCGATGGCACGGCACGCTTGGCTTCGAGGTCAGCGAGCAGTGCCCGCCTCGCCTTCTTTGCCTCGGTGAGCGTGGTCACACCGTGAAGGACCTTCGAGCGCTGGCGTCCTTCCCAGCGGTAGAGCGCGATCCAGCTGCCACTCTCTGTGTAGATGCCCTCGGCCACGCGGACGCGTCGTGAGGTGGGAGACTGTTTATGCATCGAAGCTAACCCCTTCGTTTGCCACGGCCCCGGCGGTTACTGCCGCGCGGGGCCATTCTGTTGACGAAGCCCGGCATGCTAGCGACAACGACCGTCGCGGATGAAGGCGTCAATTTCTGCGCGGCTGTAGAGCCAGCGGTCACCGTCGCGGTGGGAGGGGATCGTCCCGCGCCGGGCACGAGCGCGGAGCGCCTCGCGGCTGAGCCGCAGGTAGGCCGCGGCCTGATCGGTCGTCATCCACTGGTCCGGCGCTTGTGCGAACCCGGCGAGCTTGACGACGAGAGTTTGGTCGACCTCTTCCGCGACGAGCCGTCGCACAAGCGGTGTGAGTGCTTCTGCGAGCAGGTCGACGAGGGCATCGGTCACGGCAGTCGCGGCGTCTCCAAGGCGCGCAGCGCATCCCACACCTCAGGATCGAAAGCGCTGGGAACGATCGAGTAGCGCCCGTCTCGGGTGCGCGAGACGCGCCCGCAGCGAAGCTCGTCCTCGAGCGCGAGCCGCAGCCTGCGCGGGTCGTGGTCGGGATTCCTGTGATAGATCTCCTCGAGCGACAGACCCTGGGTCGTCGTGGCGGCGGCGTTCATCCCTGACTCCTTGGGTGGTGTGATGTGCGGCACCAGCGCTCGGCGGGCCGTCCCCCTGTCTGCTCCTTGGTCATGTGCATGAGCTGGTGCTCGTTGAGGACGTTGAGCGCCTGCTCGATCTGGGTGGCCGATGCGTGCCGGCCGAGAAGGTCGCGGATCTCGGTGCGGGTGACGCCCTCGGGGTAGCGAGAGCTCGCTGCGAGGATCGCGTCGGCGACCGGGTCGCCGAGCGCGGTGCCGAAGATGTGGTTGACCGAGCGTGCGCAGTAGTCCCAGAGCGCGAGTGCCGCCTCGATGTGGTCAGGCTCCAGCTGGGGCTGCTCGAGGTCGAGGTCGAGGAGGGCGTAGATGAGTGCGAGCCGAAGGGTCTGGGCCTCGGCGCGGGAGGTGATCGCACCGACGAGACCGAAGCGCTCGGCGGTCAGCTGTGGGTAGTGCCTCTCCCAGAGCTGCCTGGCTGCGGGACTCCAGCCAACGCGGTCGACCCTGCGGGCGCGGGCAAGTGCCTCGACGAGCAGCTCAGCCAGGTCGCGTGCCTCGTCTGCCGACAACTCGCCCCCGAAGGGGAGCAGCTTCGAGCGGTGGACGTGCACCCAGAGGATGCGGTTGGCGAAGCCGCTCGCCCTCTCGGTCTCACTGAGTGCCGTCACGAGCTCGGCGGTGGTGATGTGGCCGAGCACCGAGATGTGCGCATCGGTCGCCCGCTCGGCGTCGTGCTTGGTCAAGGTCGCGAGGATGCCGCCATCCCAGGCAGCGCGCAGCGTCTGCGAGAGAATGCTTCCCTGCCGCGACCCGAGCACGAGCACCCGCGCGTACTCAGGCTCAACGGCAAGCAGGCGCTTGTCATCAACGCCTGCGTCGATCGTCTTCGGCTCGTCGCCGTCGTCGCGGATGACGGCATCTCGGACGGCGTGGATCACGCCCTCGCCACTGGCGAGGCCGTTGATCAGTCTCTCGTGCGCACCCACTCGGGCTCGGCAAGGGCAAGCAGCCAGCGTGCGTCGTCCCAGGCCGTCCCCTTCCGCGCAGTCGAGCTGTCGCCGACGAGCACAGCCTGCAGGTTGCAGCCGTGACGGGAACGACCGACCAGTACGTGCGGGCCGCGCCCGACCGCATTCCCGAAGCCGACGAGGAACGAGATCAGGACACCGATGGGGTCGGCCTCGGAGTGCGGCTCGATCGCGCGGACGATCCGCCCTGCCAGGCCGTGATAGACGAGCGGCGATGGTGGAGCGACTGCGACCGAAGCGACCACGGCGACCGAAGTGGGGCTTTCGTCGCTTTCGTCGCTTTCGTCGCAACTCGAGGCAGTCTGTTCGGCAAGGCCGACGAGGTACTCGCCGAAGCCGGCTCTATCCCGACCAGGGATGCACAGCACGGCGTCGGTGAGGTCGTTGGCGCCACTGATCACCGAGACGGTCTTCTCCGCGATCTCCTCGAGGTCGAGTGCGACGAAGCGAGAGGCAACAGGCGTCAGTGACGTGGCGAGCCGTGCCGCGAGAGCCCTGCCCTCGTCGTCGGTGTCGGTGATCACTGCAACGCTGCGGCCGGTGAACCGTGGGGCGTACTCGTCCCGCCACCCGTGCACGCCGGGCACGCCCACGGCAGTGAGTCCGATCGAGTGAGCGGCGACAGCGTCAGGCTCACCCTCAACGACAAACACCCAGTCCTCCGACGCAAGGGTCTCCGGCTCCGGAAACAGCGTCCGCGGAACGCCCTGCTCGGCGAGCATCTTCGGCACCTCGCCGGCCGGCGAATAGCGGAGGTGACCAACCAACTCGCGATCGACCCGCATCGGCAGCGTCACACGCCCGGTGCCCACGTCGTAGCCGATCCCGAGCTTCGCGATCGCCGACTGTGTCCAACCCCGACGCTCGAGCAGCACCTGCATCGCCGACGCGTTACACAAGAGCGCCGTGACGTAGCCGGCCTGGCGGTCGGCGAACGAAGGGGAACCCCGATCGAGGACACGACTCATCGCGACCTCCTTCCTCGGCGAAGGTCGCCGGTCGTCGTTAGCATCGAACAGATCGGCCAAGACCAGCTCGAGGGCAGCGACGATCGCCTCCACCGAGCAGCCCGCGAAGCAGCACAAGAGCACGCGCCCGTCATCACCCTCGGCGATGCTCAGGCTGGGGCGCCGATCGGCGTGAGCAGGGCAGCGTGCCACCCACCCCGTCGGCGTACGCCGCACGCGCTCCAGCCGCGAGAGGAAGTCGTCGACACTCACTCAAGCAACCCCGCGATCGATCAGCTCTGAAAGCACGCGGGCGAGCGGGCCCGCGAGCCGCTCCAGCCCGTCGATATCGACGACCCACCCTGAAGCGCGCGCAGCAACGCGCCTCAACTCATCGAAATCGCCCTCCAGGGGCGCGAGGCCCCCAGCCGTCAGCCCGCTAGCGTGTTCAGGCTCGGGGTCATCACCCTCCCCGTCGGTACATCGAGCCGGCGAGCCGCGGCTCGAGGTGCCCGCGGCACGGCGGGAGCTGCGCTCCCGTGAACGACTGCGGGGGACGCCAACAGGCCTGATCCGCACACGATGCACGACGAGAGGAGGACGTGCACGCAAAGAACGCTCCTCGTCCAGAGCGCGCAGCTGGGCGTTCAGCTCATCGATCCGAGCCATCGTCTGCCGCCTGAAATCAGCCCGACGCTTCTCCTTCAGCGTCAGAACGGTGTGACGGTCCTCCATTACTGCGCGCCTAGGATCATCCCGCGCGGCTCGGCGCAGCCCCGCAGCTGCCGACGCTCGCGCGCCTCATCCGCACAGGCAGCTGATGCGTGGTGAAGCGAGGCCGTCGCCCGAGCGATCTCCGCTTCTAGATAGGGCCGTGCATCCATCGACTCGTCGCGGCGTAGTTCATGCAAGGTGTTGTAGCGATGACGTTCCGCGTTCGCAACTCGCGGGCCTAAACGTCAACGGCCCGCTGAGCTGGGCGCCCAACGGGCCGTCAACGGTGATGAACGACTCCGCGACAGAGTCACTGCCAGATTAGCCAGGCAAGGCAATTCGTTCCACTCCACCTAGGCTCCCTCCGCCAGACTGCTTCGGTGTACTTTCCCTCGCGCGCACGCGCGCGCGATAGAGCGGCATGGCACACAAACCGGCATGGAACTGACCTTCGGCGCCTGGTTCGAGCGGCCAACGCTGTGACGCTCGCTGTGGGAGCCGACGGTAGCGCCCGTGATTTCGCGTAACGACATTGCGCGAGCGTCAGATGACCGCCGGTCTGACTAGCCGGTAGCGCAGAGCCGCCCACCCCCACGAACTGATGGCTTCGGCGGGGCCTCCCTGTCGGCGCCGGTTCGACTGTGGCGCCGGGAAAGCCATCGAGGCCTATGGAGCCGCCTGGATTCCTTCCTCTTCACTATAGGAGTCGGTGGGGGACGCTAACGCCTGAAGGGCTGTCCACAGGAACTCCCGAAGGTTCTTCGTTTGTTCAACGCTTGAACGCGGCCTCAGAGGGAAAGCGCCCACACTTGGAACGCCGTGCGTCGACCTGTAAACCGGATCCCGGTGGCGGACGAACAGGCTAGCCTCGTTAGCGTCTGCGGGAAAGAGGACGTATGCGCCACGACTCCCCAAAATCGCATCCCGGTACGCGTGGACCTTGTACAGGTCTCCCTTCTTGTACGACTCCCGCGCTTCCGCAGGCTCCATCAGTTCAGTTTCGACGTCCTCAACGTTATCGGCTGTCAACTCCTCGACCCATTGTTGAAGATCGAGCCGATATTTTGCGTCGAAATGCAACCAGTGGGTGCGGGCTCCGCATTCAAGTAGATGCTGTAATCGGGCCTAAAAACGGCCGAGTAACTCGAGTCCTCCCACACCGTAGCGGCCCCCTTGCGGCGGAACTCCCGGTTGTAGAACAGGCTGACCTGAACTGGCGCTCCGTCGGCAGCATATTCGTAAGAAATTTGGCTCTTCTTACCTCGTCTAAGCGACATTTCAAGCCGATCGGTACTCGGAGTGTAAAAGTCCTCAATTACCGGCTTCTCAGGACCACAGATTTCGCGGAGTACATTGCGCAGCGTAAAGAAGCACCAGTACTCATAGAGCTCATAGATGGGGCGAATGTCGCCCACCGTCTCGGCCAGCTCGCGGCCGCGTTCCCAGGGGAGCACCAGTCCGTATTGGATGAGGAGATCCGCCTGCAGTACGTCGCGGTACCCGTAGCGGCGGAGCAGGACTTGAGAGTTGGAGGGGAAGTGTTGGAGGCGTCCGACGTCCCGCCAGATGCTGGCGCTGAGAAGGTCGTCGATTCGGTCGTGCCAGCTCGCGACTTCGCGCTGGCTGGCGGGTCTTCTTGCCTTCACAAGCAGTTCGTAAAGGCGCAAGAGAAAAGCGGAGAGGTCTTCCATGAACGCTTTCACATATCTGTTTTCGGGCGTGTCGACGCTATCTCGGCTCCGCGTAACGGGCAGCTCATTCGGCGTAGATCCCAGGAAGAGGTCGGCTAAAGGCCCCCCAGGGTGATACGTAATTTGGGGAGCCAGCTGAACCAATTGATCGGGACGTGCCGACGCGGCGAGCGCTGGACTCACCATCCGCGACTCCTGCATGAGTCGGGTCTGCGGGTTGGCGATGATAGCCTCGACGGCGGCAGGGAGCTCATCCGGCTGCATTATCCGGCGAAGATGGAACAGCGCGACGGACGGCGGGACGTCTCCAGGTTCACCTGCCGCGAACTTGAGCCCAGAGACACTGTCCACCTGAAATACCAGGTCAAGGATGTTCTGAGAGATGTCCTCGAGAAGGACTTTGAAGTCCTGGAAATACGTGATCTTCGTCGAGGCAACTTCGAGCCGTAGGGTGTGTTCTGGCGCGATCGAGCAGTCCACAACGCCCACGAACGATGCGAAGTCAGCGAGTCCAGTGATGGTCGTGAAATGGTCGCCGTCGAGCTCGCCCTCGGGCCAGTACCTCGGTGATGTGATGCTGATGACCTGGGCGAGGCGCGGATTAGTGAACGGCCAATACTCTCCCGTCTCCTTTCTTCGTCGGAACTCTTCCTCCGCCGCGGAACGATCGAGAGGGATACGGACTGCGATCGCGTAGCGTCCATTCTCGCGGAGCCGCAACGGCTCGAAGAAGCCTTCGGGATCAACCTCAAACGAAAGCTGGCGGGGTGGCTCCTTCAAACTCGGCCGCAGTCACCGCTTCTCTGAAGCCAGATATAGGGAGTGCCGGCGCGAGTGTGCCCGGTTGGGCGGCAATTGCCTCTAGCTCGATCCCTACCCCGTCTGGCCACGCCAGTGTGATCCTCTGAAGCGCTAGCACTGTCTATGAGATGAACGTCGCGTGCCCTGTTGACTGGAGCGTTCGGTGGAGCTCCTGTGCTTTCTTTTCGCTTCGCCCCAGCGTGACGCCTAATTGTTCTCCATCGTCGATCGAGACTGTCAGAGTGCCACCGAGGGCTGACCCGCTCCCCCACCGTCGTCCCTCGCGCGCACGCGCGCGCGATGCGAGCCGACACCCACCCCAGCGAACTGGCGCCAGCCAGAGCGCAGGTAGACGCTCGCGGCGACCATGAGCATGCGAGACGGGAAAGAGTGAGAACATACGTTCGTGACCGCCCAGGCTCCCCACTCACCCGCTTCTCAATGCGGCGGAATTTAGTGGCGGAGGGGGCGCCCCGTTGCTGAGCGTGGCGATGCTCGACGTTCAGCCAGTAGAAATGGCCGTAGATGGCGAATACTGTCGTCCCGGTTCTGCGGAGGAGGTGCTGGGGTGGTGTCCCGACTGGGCGTGGCGCTCGTCGCATCGGTCGTCTTGTCTGCGCTTGCCGTCCCGGGCGCCGAAGCGCATGAGGGGATCATGACTGCCTCCGGCCACACGGCCGAGGATGCGGTTGTGCATACGGCCGCGACGGAGCGAAGGCTCGACGCCTACACGCGTGCCGTGAGCGCGCCGTCTGCCTGGTCAGCCGCTGTCGCTGTTGCGGGAGCCCCTCAAGCTGTGGGTGAGTGGGGTCCGGTCGTCGACTGGCCTGTGGTCGGCGTTCATGTCGCGCTGCTGTCGAACGGCAAGGTGCTCGCTTATGACTCGATCGGCGACAATGCGACCGAGACGTACCCTGTGCAGGACCACACACGCGCGACCGTGTGGGATCCGGCGACGGGCATCCAGACGCCGGTCTGGGTCGACACGGGCTTCAACATTTTCTGCAGCGGTCTTGCGCATCTCGTTGACGGCCGGATTTTCGTCGCTGGTGGGAACAAGGACCAGCAGCTCAACGGGATCGTCCAGACTCACCTCTTCGATCTCGCAACTTACCAGTGGAGTCTTGGCCCGAACATGGCGGCCGGACGCTGGTATCCGAGCGTCACCCCGCTGAACAACGGCGAGATGCTGATCACCTCGGGCCGCGTCAATACGCCCGAGATCCGCACGCTGGCCGGCGGCCTGCGTTCTCTCAGCACCGCCTCGCTGAGTTTGCCGTTGTATCCGTGGATGGATGTTGCCCCCGACGGCCGGGCCTTCTACTCCGGTCCCGACCAGACGCTCCGCGCGCTCGACACGACCGGCACCGGCAGCTGGCAAGCGCTGGGGCAGCGAGACACGATCAACCGCGACTACGGCGGCCACGCGCTGTTCGACGTCGGGAAGATGCTCATCGCCGGCGGCGGCCCCTCGACCACAGACGCGCGAGTCGTTGACCTCAACGGGCCGACCCCGCAGGTCTCGACGACATCGCCGCTGGCCTACGGGCGCCGGCAACACAACCTGACCGTGCTCGCCGACGGGACCGTCCTCGCAACGGGGGGCAACTCCTCGGGCGCCTCGCTCGTCGACCTCAACGCCGGCGTCTACCCGGCCGAACAGTGGAACCCCACCACCGGCCAGTGGCGGACCCTGGCCTCGATGCAGATCACACGCCAGTACCACTCCACAGCGCTGCTCCTTCCAGACGGGCGCGTCCTCTCCTCCGGCGGGGGGATCTGCGGCACTTGCGACCAGGTCGGCTATCTCGGCAAGAACGCCGAGATCTTCTCACCGCCCTACCTCTTCCAGGCCGACGGCACGCTCGCGCCGCGCCCCACCATCGACGCCGCACCGGCGTCCACGAGCTACGGCGCAGCGATCGAGATCACGACCGCGAACCCGGCCTCAATCCGCAAAGTCGCCCTCGCCCGGCTCGGCGCCGTCACCCACTCCGACAACATGGAGCAGCGCTACATCCCGCTGTCGTTCACCGCCGGTGCGACAAGCCTCACAGCGATCGCCCCGGCCAACGCCAACATCGCACCACCCGGCTACTACATGCTCTTCATCCTCGACGCCAACGGCGTGCCCTCCATAGCCAGCATGATCAGCGTCCAGGGCAACTCAGCGCCAGGCGTCACGCTCACCCAGCCGACAGACGGCGCGACCTTCACCGCTCCCGCCAGCGTGAACCTCGCAGCAACAGCCTCCGACCCCGACGGCACCGTGACCAAGGTCGAGTTCTTCAACGGCGCAGCAAAGCTCGGCGAGGACACGACCGCCCCATACAACCTCACCTGGGCCAGCGTGACGGCCGGAACCTACACCCTCACCGCCCGCGCCACCGACAACCTCGGCGCCACCACCACCAGCGCGGCATCCACGATCACAGTCAACTCCAGTAACACCCCGCCAAACGCGGCCATCACCTCACCCACCAACCTCGCAATCTTCGCCTGGAAGCCGACCATCACCATCACCGCCACCGCCAGCGACGCCGACGGCACCATCACCAAAGTCGAATTCCGCGACGGCACCACACTGCTCGGCCAAGACACAAGCGCGCCCTACTCCCTCACTTGGAGAAACGTCCCCTCCGGAACCCACGCCCTGACCGCCCGCGCGACCGACAACGCAAGCGCCACCACAACCAGCAGCCCCGTCAGCATCACCGTACGCCCAAAGCACTGATCGGCCCGCTGCAGGCGCCCTTGCTCTCCACCATCCGGGCCATTCCACGGATCCCGGGCTGCGGCGACGTCCGGCAAGTAACCGGCTTCCGACGTCTCAGCAATTGTCCGCGAGCATGCTCGCTGTCGGCTTTCCGCGGTAGCCGCCCTTATTAGCGGCGTTCAGGCGCCGATCGCTTTGGCGATCGCGGTCGCGAGCAACTGGTGTCCCGCGGGTGAGGGGTGAATGTTGCAGGTGCCGTCGGGGAGCTTGATCAGGAGCCGCGCCCACGGGTCCCGCCTCGCTCACTAGGTTCGAGGGGGTGGGCGTCAGCTCGGTGTCGCGCGCGCGTGCGCGCGAGGGCCGGAAGCTACGAGTATCCACAGTCGTCACAGCGCCCGTCTGCCACCCACTTGAGCGCAAGGGGTGGCAGACGGACGGGTGTTACTAGGTCAGATCAGAGCGGCTCACTGATCGCTGCGCACTGACCGAGCGCTTTGTGACCGACGTGGTTGACCTCGCCGGGGATGAAACCTGGGGACACGCCTGGGGCGAGCCCCGTGCAGTTGAGGTTGTTCCCGACCGTGTTCTCCACGACGGCGACGGTCCGGCCCGGGTCGCCCGGGTCGAGCGCCGTGATGTTGGTCAGCGTCGCGTTGCGGCCGATCCCGTTGAACTGCACGCCGAGCCAGTCGGCCGCCACGTCGCTGATCGTGAGGTTGCCGCCGATCGTGTTGCCCTTGATCGACCAGGGGATCTCACCGCCTCCTCCGGTCAGCGTGACGTTCCCGTTGACCGTCACTTTTCTGATGAGAACGGTGTCCGCGTCGCTTGCGGTGATGTTGCCATTGACGGTGATGACGGTCTGCCCGTTCGGGTCGTCGAGGCACGGCACTCCCGCGAACCTGCCGATCGTGTTTGTCGGCTGGCAGCCCAGGCCGAGGAGCGAACCTGCGCCCGCAGTGATGTTGTGTCCGACGCTGATCGTCGACGTCGCGCTTTGCGCGTCGAGCACGGCACCGGGGGCGACGTTGATGTTGCCGACGACGTTGATCACAGCACCGGGCACGATGTTGCACACACCCGTAACCGTGATGCTGGCGTAGTTCCCCGAGGGGATGCTGGTGAAGGTCCCCGAGGCGAAATCACCACCGCTGCAGGTGTAGTTGTTGCCGGGGGCAGCGCTCGCGATACCGGTGGCACCGCCCAATCCAGTAGCCGCCACCGCAGACAACGCCACCACCATCACCGCGCCAAGCGCGATACGGAACCTCATACTTGCTCCCTTCGTTGGTTGTGTCACGAGAAGTAAGCGCACACTGAGCCGCCGCCTATGCAGATAACGCATCGGATTCCGCTCCCTCTACCCGTGAGGACCGACCGCACCTCCTCCTTGCCGCGCTGCGGTCGCTGATCTCCGAATAACTACAACATCGCCATGCTCGCAACAAGCCCGCCTCGGGTGAGTCCCGAGCTATCCGGCAGTCAAGTAGTTGTGAATGTCGAAGAACTGAATCTCCGGCGCAGGCATGCCAACCTGTTGGATGGCCGGCACGATCTTCTCCTCGGAGAATCGCTCGAACTGTTCTCGTGAGTCCCAGACATCGACGACGCGGACACCGTCACTCGTCACCGCCGCCCAATGAAAGAGCGCGCCCCCAACATGCGGGGTACCCGAGCCCCCATGACCAATTGCTTTGACGGCTGCGTCGTACTGATCAGCCGTCGCTCCGGGGAAGTTGAGATCGACTGCGACTGCCATGCGAAATGCTCCCTCTCTAGAAGAACCACCCGATCCGGGTGGCAGCGAACTAATAACAGGTCGCACAAGCTTGTCAACCTACCGCTACGCAAACCCTCTCATCGGTACGCGACACTGAGGCCATACTTCAGCAAGCTCGGGTTAGCTTCTGGGGTCCCGCGCGTCCCGCCCGTTCGCTCAAGTGACATTCCCGAGCTCAATGTCAGGCTCGGGTTGTGGTGGCGTCTGATCGACGACGCAGACTCGGGTCGGCGGCGGCTGACTCTATTCCCGCATGTCGCCCCGTAGGTTGACTTGCCAGCGTTGTGTCGCCGCCGCCTTCCCGTGACCGTCGAGCGTGACCTGATAGGAGCGTGGCTGCTGCCTCGATTGAGGTCTGTCCGCTCGCCGGTCGCCCCCGATGTTGGAGGAGGCGATCTGAATGATCGTGATCGGAGTGGACGTGCACAAGCAGTCGCTGACGGCGGTCGCCGTCGATGAGGCCGGGCGTGCGCTGGCGGAGCTGACGGCCGGTTCGGCGTCGGAGTTGCTCGTCTGGTCAGCGTCGCTCGCGTCTGAGCGGCTGTGGGCGCTCGAGGACTGCCGACAGCTGACCCGTGCGCTCGAGCGGACGCTCTCAGCGGCGGGCGAGAGGCTGGTGCGGGTACCGCCGAAGCTGATGGCGCCGCAACGCCGTGCCGGCCGCACGCGCGGCAAGTCTGACCCGATCGACGCGCTCGCCGTCGCTAGGGCGGCGCTGCGCGCTAGGCCGGGACGACCCGTCTGAGAGGGGGAGACGGTACGCCACCCGCCCCGGCTGCAGTTCATCGTTGCGCTGATCGCGCCCGCAATACAAGGTCCGGTCTGGGCCACCGCGCTACCCTCCAGTGCGTGGGACGGACGCTCGTCCAAGGAGTCCACAATGTCGTTGACAAACCCGGATTTGAGCGGTGCGCTGGCAACCGCGTGAACGGCGGCGTGCGACGTGTGAAACACCTGGTCGGCGAACGCGCCTGGTGCGGCAATCAACGCTGCGCCGCCGGCGAGTCCCGCGAGCATCAGGAGCGGCTTCCGCGACATGATGACCTCCGATCGATTGGACGCGGACAGGCCGAATCGTATGCTCGCGCCGAACGTCTGCGCAAACGTCCCTCTCGAGCAATGTGTGTCGGTCGTTGGAGCTGCCTGCCAGGCCCCGCCGCCTGCAGCAGGCGCGAGGGGGAGGGCGGTCAGCCCGTAGTACGTGCCAGCTCGGTGGTCGCTGCCGCGCCGTCGAGCGTGGTGTGCGCAGGCGGGTATCCGGGTCCCGCCCACCGCGATGCGATGGAGGGGGAGAGGGCGGCGTGGCGTGGCCAGTCTCTTGTGGCAGCCACGATCTGGTTGTCGGGGTTCAGCGTCACAGCGCGGCGGGGCTGTCGGGTCGCCGGCGATGCAGTCGCGCCAGGCGAGACCGACCCGCCAGAGGGTGGGATCGCTGGTTGCGCGCTCGAGCCTGGCGCGTACCTGTGGGCCGGCGAAGACGAACGTGACCTCACGTGCGCTGATTAAGACCTGGTGGTGGCGGAGGTGGTTGATGGCAAACGCACGCCTGAGGGTCGGACGTTCGCGTGCCGTTTCCTTGTGCCCCGAATCCAGCGGTTCATCCCCCAGCACCTCACGCACCTCTGGATCCTTGCCGCCTCTTTGCCGCCGCCGGGCCAATCCGCCCTGGTTGCCGCGGGCTGTCCTAAAAGTGTGCGGAGCGCGAGTTTGCGAAGCAAGCGGCGAGGGAACCTTCTCGCTGGGACCGCTGGTCGAGAGCCCTGCCAGGTGCACAGCTGGTGGGGCTCTCGGCCGGCTGGGCTGGGGATATCCGTGCAAGATGCTGTGGATCACGCCGGGCATCGTCACCGACCTTCCTAGTTCCAGTTCCGATTCGCGCGCGCGTGCGCGAGAGAGAAGCGGTGTGGCGGCTCTCTTGCGGAGTTCTGGAATGGGTTATGGTCGCGCCGTCATGGTGGACGGATGGATGTTCGCCGGCCGAGGTATCGGAGGAGGGGGAGTAGATGCGAAGCAAGCTTTCGTGGCTCGCGGTCGCGGTGGCTCTGAGCGGGGTGGTGGCGGTGTTTGTCGCTGCCGCGCCGGCAGCCGCCGGTAGTGCAGGTGGCACGCAGATCCCGCGCGCGGGGACAGGGTTGCCGCAGACGGGTGATTTCACGCCGTCTGGCGGCTTAGACGCCACCCAGGTGGAGTTTCCCGGCGAGCTCGACGAAGCAGACGGCCCTGGTCCCTTTACGGGCACCATTGTCGATCGCAGCCTCTCGACGGGCGCCGGCAACGGCGTTTCTGTGAACAGCGGCAAGAAGGCAAAGTCGAGTCCGCAGTTCGACTTCGGCTTTGAGGGGCTGAACTTCTATCAGCAGCGTTATGCGCGTGGCGGTAATCAGTTTTCGCTCGAACCGCCCGATCAGGGGATGTGCGCCGGAGGCGGCTATGTGCTCGAGGCGGTCAACGACGTCCTCAACGTCTACGACAGCACTACCGGCGAGTCAGTGCTCCCGGACAACACCGCGACCAACATCGTCGCAGGTCTTCCCAGGGACGTGAACCATGCCGTCGACCTGAACTCGTTCTATGGCTATCCGCCGGCGATCAACCGCACCACGGGTGTCCGCGGACCGGAGTTGACCGATCCGAGCTGTCTCTACGATGCGGCAACGCAGCGCTGGTTCGTGGTTGTGTTGACGCTCGAGACGTTCCCAAACGGGGCGTTCACGCATGTGAACCACCTCGATCTCGCGGTCAGCCAGACGTCGAACCCGACGGGCGGGTGGAACATCTACAAGACCGACGTCACCAACGACGGAACGAACACCGGCGGCGTTAACCCCGGCCCGTACCTGGGCGACTACCCGCACATCGGCGCTGACGCGAACGGGTTCTACATCACGACCAACGCATATCCGTGGTGTTGCAACGGCTTCAGTGGGGCCCAGATCTACGCCTACTCGAAGGCACAGCTCGCCGCCGGTGCCGCGAGCGTGACCATGGCGCACATCGACACCTCAGGCATGGTCAACGCGCCGAGCCAGGCCGGGTCGACGCAGCCCGGCTTCACCGTGTGGCCCGCTCAGTCTCCCGGAACGGGCTCGTTTAACACCAGCTCGGGCGGGACCGAGTACTTCCTGAGCTCGAACGCCGCCGACGAGGCCACAAATCCCGTGACAGGCGTCGGGGGCACTCACACCTCGACCCAGCTCGTCGCCTGGACACTGACGAACACAGCGTCGCTGAACACGGCGAGTCCTTCGCTCAGCCTCAGCAACAAGGTGCTCACAGTGAACCAGTACGCGATCCCGCCCAAGCAGCAACAGCCCGGGTCGGGCACGCTTGCGACGACGGCCACACCACAGGGATGGTGCATCAACGACACCACCACCCTGCTCTTCAACGGCCAGACCGGCTGCTGGCGACTGCTGTTTGCCGGTCAGCCAGCCCACAACGAGGTGATCTCGAGGCCGGACTCGAACGACACCCGCATGCAGCAGGTGATGTACGCCAACGGGAAGCTGTGGGGAGCGCTCGACACCGCACTGAATCCCGACGGCGGCCCGCAGCGCGCCGGCATCGCCTGGTACATCGTCAACCCGTCCGCCGGGAAGCTCGTCCTCCAGGGTTACCTGGGGGCTGTGGGCCACGACTTCACGTATCCGGCGATCGGCGTCACCGGGAGCGGTCGCGGCGTGATGGCATTCACAGACACGGGTGACACCACATACCCGAGCGCCGGCTACGCGCCGATCGACGCGCTCGCCGGCGTCGGGCCGTGGGCCGATGTCCCCGGCGGCGTAGGAGCCGCACCGGACGACGGCTTCACGAGCTACAAGTCGCAGGTAGGCGACCCGCCCCGCACCCGCTGGGGTGACTACGGGGCAGCCGCCGTGGACGGGAACTCGATCTGGATCGCCAGCGAGTACATCGCCCATGCGTGCAACTACACCACCTGGGGAGGCCCGTTCTTCTTCGGCGGAACCGGCGATAACCTGTTCGGCACCTGCGCAGCTTCGGCCGGTGCGCCGGGCACGCGTGCCGCACTCGGCAA
Source organism: uncultured Actinomycetes bacterium (assembly GCA_963724805.1). Taxonomy (GTDB): domain Bacteria; phylum Actinomycetota; class Thermoleophilia; order Gaiellales; family Gaiellaceae; genus CAVQZA01. The sequence goes on along the minus strand of CAVRWA010000012.1, from coordinate 21,712 downwards.
CTGGTCCACCCGGGTCAGCAAGCTCACGCCGTAGGCCCGGCGAAAATCACAGCGAGGAAGGGCCGCCTCCGGGCGGCCCTCCGCGTGCGGTCGTCTGGCACCATGGCGAAAGATGCGTCGTGCCGCCATCACGTTGACCCTGGCCTTCTCGCTCATAACGAACGCCGGCGCGGGCGCGACGACCGGGAGCGGCCTGTTTGGTGTGGTAATGCGAGGGCCGATCACACCGGTCTGCACCACCGAGTCGCCCTGCGATGCGCCCGCGGCCGGTGTGACGCTGCTCTTCCGACGTAGCGGAGCGGTCGCCGGTCGGGTAGTGACAGGCCGCGACGGCAGGTACCGGATCGCCCTACCGCCCGGCCTCTACACCGTGCGGGGACCGAAGCGCACCACACCGCTCAGCGCGAAAGTCACCTCAGGGCGCTTCACGCGACAGAACTTCGAGATCGACACCGGGATCCGATAGCTCGCCGTCAACCCAATCGGTTGGGCGCCGACCCGCACTCGCCTAGTGAGTTCCGCCTCGGCGCCCCTGAACCGCGTGCACGAGAATCGCGACAAGTCCCTAACCTCGTCGCGACGATGGCTGTACGTTGTGCGCGGTTTCCAAACCCGCCGCCGAGGGTAGCTCCCAAGTTGTGACGTCCTCGACGCCCCGTGAGCTTCGAGGCCTCCGTTGCGGGGGCTCTTGGCTGCTGGTCGTCGAATGCTGACTGCTCGTAGACAAGGAGGGGACGATGCGAAAGCGAATAGGTGCGCTTGCGCTGGTGGCCGTAGCGGCGGCGATGGTGTTGTTCTCAGCGTCGGCGGGAGCCAGTCCTAGCGGCGCTCAGGGGACACCCGACGTTTCTACGCTCGCGGGCAAGGTCGCCTCGGTCAACGGGACGGCCGGCCTACAGATCCGTATGTCCGCTTTTCTGCAGGAGGAAGCCGACGCCGCCGATGTCTCTGCTCCGGCACCGGGGGCGCCGATCACGCCGAGCTTCGTGCTCTCGAGCCCGCTCGATGGGAGCACTGTGGCGCCACCGGCCGTCACGGTGAACCAGGACACGGCCGCTGCGCCGCAAAACGAGACCGCGATCGCAGTCGACCCGAACAACCCGAATCGCGTGGTTTCGGCGGCGAACGACTACGTCACCCGGACCTGGTCGTGCATGATCGGCGGCATCCCGTGCAGTGGCCTTGGCGACGGCTATTCGGGCACCTACTTCTCGAACGACGGCGGCCAGACGTGGTGCTGTTCGAGCAGCGATCCGGGCGATATCGGAACGCTGATCCCGGGGGTCGAGCGTCTGGTCGGGGGCCAGTATGACGCAGGAGGCGATCCGTCGGTTGCCTTCGACAGCCACGGCAACGTCTTCTATGCCGGCCTCGGCTTCAATCGAACCAGTGCACCGAACACGGTTGCGGTGAACAGGGGCACCTTCGACGGAGGCGGCAACCTCAGTTGGGGTGCGCCGACCTTCGTCAACCAGACGACCTCCCCCTCGACCCTGAATGACAAGGAGTGGATCGGGGTGGACTGGCATGTCTCGAGCCCGTTCAGGGATCGTGTCTATCTCAGCTGGACGCGCTTCATCTTCAACCCCCACAACGGCAGCTTTGTCCAGTCGCCGATCTTCTTCGCCTACTCCACCGACGGCGGTGCAACGTTCAGCACACCGACGAACATCTCGGGCAACGTTCTCTACGACCAGGGCTCTCGCCCGATCGTGGCCGACGATGGGACGCTCTACGTGATCTTCGAGGGTGCCACCCGCCTGTCGACGCTTGACAGCCAGTGGATCGTGAAGTCCGGCGACGGCGGCGTCAGCTGGAGCAAGCCGACGAAGATCGCGGACGTCCAGGATGTGATCCCTCCCGCGAACACGGTCTACCGGGACGACAGCTTCCCAGCCGGTGCCGCGGCACCAAACGGCGATCTGTACGTGGCCTGGTCGACGCAACTGAGCAATAGCGGCGGCCTTTGTCCGACTCGGACGAATAGCGGCTGTCACCTTGCCGCCGTCTACAGCAAGTCGACAGACGGCGCGGCAACCTGGTCATCGCCGGTGCCGATCTTCCCGGCACTCGACGCCTCAAATCGGACCGCGGTCGGGTATCCGGTGACACAGCCGGACGGCTCTACGCTAAATGCGCCGGCCGCTCGCCGTGTCGATACACAGTGGCCGGGTGTCGCTGTCTCTCCGTCAGGGCGCGTCTACATGTCCGCCTACGCAGCCGACACCGTCTCGCCCTGGCAGACCTGTGCCTCAGGCCCGCCGCCACCCGAGGGGCGGATCAACTGCACCACCCTCGGCAACTACATCGACAATGCCCGGCTCGACTACTACGTCACGAACCTCGGCTCCGGCGGAACACAACGAGTCAGCACGCATCCGATCAACACCCGCAACGGCTTCGGCGGTGGCTTCATCGGTGACTACACCACCATCGCGGTCGGCTCCGACAACGTGTTCCACGCATTCTGGACCGACACAAACAACAAGCAAACCGTGGTCTGGTTCTACGGCCTCCAATTCGTCCCAACAACGATCAACCAAGAAGACGTGGTCACGGCCTCCGGCATCATCCCCTAACCAGACCGCGAGTAACACGACCGGGGAAGGGCCGCCTCCGGGCGGCCCTTCCCGTCAAGCAAGAGAGCATTGGTTTGGGGTTTTCCTTGATGGCGCCACAGCGTCACGAGGGTGCTACCGCCACCGGGTTGCTGCGAGGTTAGTTGCCGTTGATGCAGCCGGCCCCGTCGTAGCCGTTCTTTGCGTTATAGGCGTTGTTGCTGAAGTTCCCCTGTACGAGCCAGCGGGTGCTGTCGGAGAATGTCTCGAGTCCGTTGAACGTCCAGGCGCACTTGTCGGCGTTCTCTTGGCCCTGCTGGTCGTACCAGCCGCCACCGCTTGGGTCGGTGAGCGCCTCGCTCAGCTCGTGGCCGCTGACGTTTGCGAGTGCGGCAAGTCCCTGGCTGTGGAGGCCGCTTGTGTCCTTGGGGTCGCAGCCGGGGTCGCCGTCGAGATTGAAGAAGAAGGCAAACTGCACCGGGACACCTTTGACGGTGCCGTTGCTGTGCCATGCGCAGTAGCCGTTGTGCCCACGCGGGATGTCTGTGTAGACCGGGTAGTAGCCGTTTGCGACCGGGTTCGCGATGTCGCGCTGGACTACGAGGAGTATGTCGCTGGTCGAGGGTGCTCTCCTGGGCGTTGCCGAGGTGTCGACTACATCGCCGTTCAGGCTGACGTTCCGCGTGACCTGCTCACCGGAAACGCCGGTGTACTCGGTGTTCGTGCCGATGTAGCTCGAGCCGCCGACGCCTGAGTAAAACGCGCCGAGCCCGGAGCGCTTGTCCCCGACAAACGATCCCTGGTCCCAGCTTGGACCCCAATAGATCGGCGTAACAACAGCGCTCGTCATCACATCGCCGTTATGCCAACCCAACAGCACCGATCCGCCACCGCCGTGGGGACGCCCCGCGTAGCCCCGCGGCACCACAAGACCATGAGCATCATTGGCACGCACCTCCGGCGGCGCCGCCACCGCAGCCGCCGAAAACACAGCGGCGACGAACACCATGGCCACCGCCGCACAGAGCGCACCTCCAAGGCCAAAGCGACCCCGGCCATAGCGACGAAAGAACATCTCAACCCCCTCAGGAGACAGAAGAACGAACGCCCAAGCCTTCGACGACGAACTAAGAACCCTTCTCACTGTGGTGGGAATCCGCCCGAAGTCAACCAAGGCGAGGCAACCGACACCCTGCCTGGGCCGCCAGCAAGGCCAACCTGCTCGTCACTCGCCTCGACGGTAACCCCCACACCAGGATCCGCACCGCCGCCGCACGCTGGCAGCCGCGGGCAGGAAGCCTGATCACCAGGTGCAGATCGACCTCGCGGGTCACAGCCACCAGGAATGCGTCCACAAGCCCACAACCGGCCCGGCGCAGCTGCTGACGCGCCACAGGAACACTCGATACACCTCCTCTTGGACCAGGCTCATCGGACTCGATAGCGAAGGGTGTCGCTGCGCTCATCATGCTAGGCAGTCATGGTGGGTGCTGCTTCGAAAGGTCGGGGCCCGCAGATGCTTGCCAGGATCGGTCGTCGTAGCCTGGCGCGTGAGGCCTCGACGGAGGGATCCAGAGGGGGCAACTGGAGGCGGGGGCTGCGGCTCCCGCCGCCTCACCAGTCGCCGTGCGTGTGGTTGCGGCCTACACGCGGGTCTCACCCTGGTCGGCAGGCCGTTGTGTGTCATGCCCCGGCTGGGTGACGTGAAGTAACCCGATGAACCACCCGAAGGGTGTTTCGTGTAGTTCCTGGCTGGGCGTAGAACTCTGCGTGCCCATCGGATGTGGCAAGACGAGGGCAATCACGCGGATGGGATCTGGCCCTATGCGGCGGGGCCTGAACCCGACAACCGAGTCGGCCCCGGTGCGGCCCGGGGCCGACTCACCTCCCTTCCGGCCAAAGGAGATCGCACATGAGCTCAGCATCCGCCCCGATCGAGTTCGACGATTCGGCAGAGGACGAACACGTTCGAGTGTTTCGCTGGCGCTGTGAGGAGCTCCGCGGGGCCGGCTACGACCTCAAGGACGCGATCCTGCTCGCGGTGAACACCGAGGTCGACCTGCAGCTTGCGCTCGATCTCCCCGCGCAGGGCTGCCCGCATGAGACCGCGCTGCGGATCCTCCTCTACACGGCGGAGCAGCGGGCTGCGGCACGCCAAGCCATTGTTGACGTCTTAGGCCAGGGGCCCAACCCGCAGAGCTACCTGCAGCTTGCTGAGAACGCCCAGCTAGACCGCACGCTCGTAGTCATGGCCGCGACGCGGCTGGCGATCGATGAACGCATAACACTCGAGCGTGCCGCTGGTGAGACGCTCGTCTGGCTGCGTGCTGAATGAGAGGAAGCCGGGACGTGACGGGGGACTGCGCAGCCTTTGCGCCTTCTCGCGTGCTGTTCGCCCTCGCACCGCCAGTAGGCTCACTGATGGGCCCTTGCCCCCACAAGCGAGCTAGGCGGCAAGCGTGACTGTAGCGGTGCGCGCCCGGAGGATGATGGGACCGCTGAGGAGGCCCTCGACGCGTTGCTCCGTCGACATGGTCTGCGGCCTGCACAGATCGTCGCGGTGTGAAAGCAATCGGGCGGCTCAAGGAACCGCGGCGATATGCCGACCTTCTGGTTTGGCGAAGTCGGGTGCTCCCAGCCTCTCGGCAACGCCGGCGGCTCTCGGGGTAGTCCACCCGAGAGGAGGATGCGGACACCGGAGGTCGACTCTCCTTCCTTCCGGCCAAGGAGGAACAACACGATGAGCCTGCCGACCGACCAGATCGAATCGATCGATACGGCAGAGAACGAGAACGATCGAGTCTTCCTCTGGCGCTGCGACGAGCTACGACGCGCCGGCTACTCGTTCAAGGACGCACTCATGCTCGCGATCAGCCACGACGTCGACCTCCACCTCGCGACCGAACTCCCCGCCCGCGGCTGCCCACACCAAACAGCGTTACGCATCCTCGTCTGAGCGCAAGCCACGCGCCGCCCCTAGTAGCTGAGTCCGACGCACTCGCTCCAGACAACAGCTAGCGCCTACCGTGCCGGTCTCCGCCGGGGAGAGGGCCGGATCGAGTCTCCCCAGCCGGGGAAGTTGATTCCCTGAGCGAGGGAGCCGCGTTTCAGTCCGACACCAGAGCGGTGACCAACGCCGCAGGCGCTAGGACCCAACGTTATACGCCGAAGTTGCGCGATCCGCTACTCACCCCTCGACAGCGGTCGCTCACGATCGGGTAGGTCAATACCGCCCGATCGAACGGTGCCGCCTCGAGGCGCGGAGCCAACACTTGGTGGGTGGCACAGTCGGTCGAACTCGCCTTCCGATCTTCCTGCGGGATCGACGTGACCCTGCTCTGGGATCCCGCGGACAAGACGCTCACTGTACAAGTCATGGATTGGCAGACTGGCGATGAGTTCGCGTTCGCCGTCGCACCCGAACTTGCACTCGATGCCTTCCACCACCCGTACGCATACACCCCGAGTACACGTGGCGAGCTGGTCCTCCAGAACTAGAGATCGCCTCGACGCGAAACGGCCCGCGGACACCGCACCGCGGCAGGCGGACAAGAAGCCTCACACCCTGCGCCGCGGCGCGCGAACTCTCGGCCACTACCTCACCCGCCGAGCGGCGAAGAGCTAACCCACCCCAACCGAGCTGAGAAGTGCGGTCAGTACCCACACGTCACAGGATCTCGTGCGGGTCGCAGGATCCGGCCTCGAGGAGGCCCGGTGGCGATGCCGACAGAAAGCCCCCCAAACGCGCGAGGCGGCCACACCACAAAACGACCACGCTGCGAACACGGGCGGACGGGATTCGATGTGCCACCCGGACTCCGGCACCTGAGTCCCGATGGGGAGCTGTGGGCGGCACAGCTCCCCGAACCGCCCACACGACGACGCGAACGACAAGCTGGTAGAAAACGGCGGGGTCAAAAACCGCCGGTCGCCGGGTAGAGCCGTGCCCCTGCAGCCCCCGCGGTGCAAATAGCAGCGGCCCGTTGTCGCACTCCCCGCAATTTGCGACAAGCCGCGGCAGGTGGCTCATGATCGAACCGCCCGCCCCTCAAACACAACGCTCAGCAGATCGGCTCCTGCGGCGCAGCCGTCACAGCCTCAGGGCGTGTGAACACTGTGGAGTTCGATGACCTCCTGCTCAACCCTGGAATGTTCGGCGCCACGTTCGCCTCGAACCATCGGTCGTGCTGCTCCTGGCTTTCCCAGATCTCGGAGACCGTTGGCGGCACCCTTTGATCATGCCACCCGGCGTTGGAGAGTTGTCGCAGCCTGATCGAATGAGAAACGCATGGGCGGCGACCGACCGCAGTTGGCCCCCCGCGTTTCAAAGGGTGCGGTTCTTCCATGGGTGTCGCCCGTCCAGCTCGAGGGGTGACCACCTACCGCGTGGGTGTATCTCTGTTGCCTCCTCGGGGCCCCGTCGCCCAACACCGCTAGTCCGAGCGCACGACGATGCGCTGAGCGCTCCGACGGAGGGTCTATTGCCGCGTCCTACCCAGGAGGCGGCGGCGCAAGACCCCCGAGCCGAGAGCAAGGCAGCCGAAAGACCTCGCCTCACTCCCAGCCCGGATTAACAGTCGGGTTGAGCCAGCCTTCGGGCTGGCCAGCCCCCGCAGGCGGGGAGGAGCCCGGTGACCTTGTTGAGTGACCCCGTGATCCCGCCCGCGAGCAAGGTGAACACGCCGACGGCGCCGATTGTGATCACGGCGAGGACGACGCCATACTCGGCCATCGTCTGACCTTCCTCCTTGCGCCAGGTCGCCCGTACGAACTCGAACCATTCGCTGAATGTCATCGTGGGATACCCACCTTCCTGTAGGTCAGGATGCCCCACACTCCAAGTCACTCGCAGAAGAACACCCGAGCAACCTCTCCCCAGCGGGGGCGGCCCATGCGGCCACGTACTTTGCGGACTTGACTTTGTTCGAAGAGGTCGGTCCCGTCGATCACCCCGGCGGGGAACCCAGCCGCGTAGGTTTCACGGATGCGAAGCAAGCCACGCTTGTAATCGGTGTCGAATCCCGGGAGGTTCGGTTCTTGCCGTCTCAATTCGCGTGAGCAACCGCACGAGCTGCCACAGATCAACATCAAGAACGGATGAACGCATTCGCAACCCTTCTCGGACGATGGCCCGACCGGCGTACGTCCACCGGCGGGCGATCAGTCGCCGGTGCCAGCGCAGCAGCGTCGTTGGCGTGACCAGAAACGACTTCCAGCGTGAGCGCGGCAAGAACCGACTTCGCCGCAGCGAGGAAGACCCGGTCGGTCGTCGTCAGCTGCGGCCCATGTGTCTGCTGGCGAAGGACCGCGAGCTGATGCCGAAGCACGACGATCTCGAGTTCCTTGAAGTCATGCGAGCGAGGCCGAAGCAGGACGAGCTGCACCAGGCAGCGGACCAGCAGGTAGCAAAGCGACGAGAACAAGAACCAGCTCCTCGGAAGGTCGACGGGGACGGATGACTCTACGGCCGCCGCTCGCTACGGCCGCCGCTCGCGCCCCGAAGGCGGAACCGATTTAAGGCACCCACAGGACGGATTTACGTACCCCACGGGGTGCCGAAGGGGACGTAGTAGTCGGTGGCGCCGTGGCGCTGGAGATCAAGCAGATGCTCTTGGAGTCAGTCACGAGCGCTGAGATCGTGGAGGGAGAGTGAGGGGTACGGGAAGGTGCCGTGACGGCGGGCGCGCGGGAAGCTACCCCGGCCTCGCGCTCCCGCTCAGCCACGTGTCGCCCGGCTAGGCTCTCAAGCAGGATGGGTCGGGGAGGGCTAGGCGATTGCGACGGTGGCGGGGCCGCGCCGCTACGGCAGACGAAGGAAGTCCGTTTCGGCGTCACGTCGGGGCTGTGCGCGATCTGTGGGCGCAGGTTTAGCCTCGACAGGTTCGGGCTGATCCCAGAGCATCAGCCGCCCGAGAACTTCAGTATGAAGGCGGGGCCTCCTTCGTTGCCCCCCGAGACATAGCGGGCGAGCCTGCGACAGAAGAGGCCCGCCCTAGTCCCCAGACTGAACCATCAGGAATAGCCCTCGGTGTCGGGGGGACATTCCTGACACGTCGTGTAGCAACAGCTCTACTTCTTGTCGTCGTTCGGCCCGAAGCGCTCACGGCCCCACGCGAGTAGCTTGTTCTTGTCGTCCACCCCGTCGACCTCTAGGTCTGGCTCGGTGTCCAGGTGTGGCCCACGTCGTCGCCGTCCGGTAGCCAGGTGATCCGCCATTCGGGCCGGAGGTCGTTCGGTCGTCGCCAGACCTCGAAGTATCCGCCCGTCGCCCTGACCCGGTATCGGTCCCCTCCAAATCTCGGTCACCGCAGGACCTCCGTCTCGTTCCTCTCAGTATTCCTCAACCGTAGGCGGGGTGTCTGGGGGGGCAAGAAGTAGTGAAGCCCAACAGCGTGTGCGCGCAGCGTGGCCTTGTTGCGTTGTCTGGCCTCGGCACACCGGCGGTCGTCGCCCGACCTGTTTCTTCTCGTGTCTCTCGTTCCCGGTTCGATCCGGCTCCGCCCTCGTTGCTGAAAATCGGGTGGTCGGGAGGCGGACCGGGTGCGGTGGTTAGTCCCCCCACACCGCTCCCCACTGCAACCTACCTGTCAGGCCCGATCCCTCTCGTTCCGTTCTTATTGGCCTCCGTCGCTGGCGCTCCGGGTCGGCCGGTTGATCGGCTGGGGGTTCAAGCATCGACCTGAGCGTGCGCGGTTGCCTCAGCGCCGTGAACGAAGGGACGCGAGCGAAGGACAAGGGCGCTGGTGGGGTCGCTTCGCGCGAAGGATCGGAGTACCGTGTTTGTTGGCGTATCGGGGTGCGTCGGGATGCGTCGTGCCTCGGTGGAACCGGCCGCGTGGCGTTGCATCCTTGACGCTCCGGCCGGTCCCCGTTAGCACTAGGGGAAGCGGCTGGTGCGCCTTCGGGCAGGCGAGGCTCGACTGGCTACCGTGGATGGTGTGTCGGGGCGTCCTGCCGCGCCTCGACCTGACCGGCCGGTCTTGCGTTTCCTTTCCCCCGCAGCCCCGGCCGGTCGCCACCACGACCGCCTCCTGCTTCTTGATGGGTCGCGCTATCTTTGGGCGCGGCGCAAGTGGGGCGAGACGACCTCGTCCCAGCGGACTGGCCGGGAGCGCGCGCGTGTTGTGCCCTCCTGCCGCGCCCCGACCGGTTCCCAGCTCTGTGGCCCGTGGCCCGATCAGACACTAGGGCGCGGCCAAACCAGCGGCGTAGCCTTCGGCGTGCATGTCCTCGCAGCCTTCGTCCCTCGCGCGCACGCGCGCGCGATACGGAAGCCAGCGCCCTCCCACACGATTACTTCACTGTCCAAACCGCCTTCATGAAGCAACTGATCAAGGAGGCTCCGGCGAAATTGACCAAGTTCCTTCCTTGAGCAGGGGACCGACTCGACAGGATGCCAGCTCGAGGCAGGGTTCAAGCCTCGCGTCCCTCTCGCTCTGCGATCGGCCTTGACATTCAGCCGCAACGCTCGCGTAGTCCGTCCGAGCCAGGGAGTTCTTGCAACAGGCGGCTCGAGGTGCTATTGCCTGTTTTGTCCCTGGGCTGCCTTGGCGCAGCGCCAACGGAATCGGGCTGCCAAGGCAGGTGTTGCGCCTTCGGCCCTGCGAGTCGGCGCTTAGGGGGCACGTTCCGTGATTCGAGAGGAGCCAGCGTGAGCATGTATCAGGGAGCCGCGGGATTCGTGTTTGGTGCGCCTGGGTTTGAGTTCGGTCGCGATTCGGGGTCGGCGTCGGAGCAACTTACTGCTCCGAAGGCGCCGCACGAAGAGCAGGTCTGGCATCGCTTGCCGAACCCTACGGGCAAGTCACCGTACCGTCTTGACCTCGAAGCTGTGATCGGGAAGGACGCCGTAACCGCGATCGCGAAGTCGGGGAGGCTCGTGTTCCACACGGTGGGTGATACCGGCGGGATCGACAACGCCTGGCCGCAGCAGATCGTGGCGTACTGGATGGAGAGGGATGCGGCACAGCACTTCCCGGCGTTCTTCTATCACCTTGGTGATGTCGTCTACTACGACGGCGAGCACGGGTTGTACTACCCGCAGTTTTACGAGCCCTACTTGCACTATCCCGCGCCGATCTTCGCGATTCCGGGGAACCACGACACCGACGTCGGTGTGCCTCCGAACCACCGCTCGCTTGAGCCGTTCATGAAGAACTTCTGCGATACCAAACCTCGCCACTCACCCGACGCACGCGACATCGAGCGCACCACAATGATCCAGCCCAACTGCCACTGGACCCTGAACACCCCGTTGGCGACGATCATCGGGCTTGCGACAAACGCACCCGAGCACGGTGTGGTGAAAAGGAGCCAGGTCGACTGGCTGGTCGGCGAGCTGAAAGCGGCCCCGAAAGATCGTGCCTTGCTTGTTGCGCTCCACCACCCGCCGCTTTCGGTTGACAGCCACCACGGCGCTAGCGTCTCAATGCGCGAGATGCTCGACGGTGCGTTCTCCAAGGCGGCCCGGCTGCCGGATCTGGTGCTGTCCGGCCACATCCACACCTACCAGCGATTCACACGCCCGCTCGCCGATGGAGAGACGCTCGCCTACGTCGTCGCCGGCGCCGGCGGCTACCCCAACCTGCATACCCTCGCCAGAGTCGGCGGCGCACCCCCGCCAGTTCCATGGACCGACCCCGTCACCGGCTGGACACTCAACAACTACTCCCAACAACACCGACACGGCTTCCTGCGCGTGACCGTAACGACCACCAGCATCAACGGCGTCTACACAACAGTGCCACGTCCCCAGGAGTCATGGTCATCAGGGCCTGTAACCGAGATCGACACCTTCACGATCCCACTCAGGAAACACTGACAACTGAGACCGACGAGGAAGACGCGAAACGTCGCCGCCTGGGTGACCAGCGCTACGGTGCTCGCTGCGAGCCGGCGTTAGCGTTCGTGATCCCCGCGTAGCGGCACTGCGTGAGCTTCAGATGACCACCGGTTTGGAGCGCCGGTAGCGCACTACCTGCCCACCCCCGCGAACTGCTGCGCTGCTTCGGGCCTAGTAGCGCGCACAAACGCGCCCAACGCGTTCCCTGCAATCCCGAGACCGGTTGGCGGGAGGCCGGACCATCCGACCTCCCGCCCTTCGAGCACGATCCCTTGTGCGACCCAGCTAGCGTCGCGGGCTGCTTTGGATCCTCACGACGTGGTGAGGTCAAGCAGCTGTGTGCTTCCAGAAGACGTACTCGGCCGTGTAGGGGACCTCGACCACGGTCCCTGCCGTTGCGGCGTTGCAGTCCGCGGCGGGGGGCTGGAGACCGCCGGTGGTGTGGAGCCGCTGGATGAAGGTCGTGTCCACGAGTCGATCACCGTCGGCCCCCGGAGTTGTCTTTGCGGACAGGAGCACCCAAGGGATGGCGCTGAGATCGGGGGTGACCTTGTCCACGACCGTGCCGACGACTTTGCTGCCGTCCGCGGCCTGCCAGGACGGGCCGGCGAAGTGCTTGATGATCAGCTTGCCGTTGTCGTCGAACAGGTCCGCCCGCGGCACGGCGGAACTCCACACGGAGCCATTGCAGGTGTAGATCTGGACGCCGACCCCGTGACCGATCAGGAACACCTTGTTGCTGACGACGTCAGGCTGGATTTGGTCTGGGACCCCCGTGGGGCTCGGGGGTCCGGCCAGGGCGACCTGCGCCACCAGCGAGAGCGCCGCGATAGCGGCCACGATCCCCGCGAGCAGCAGCCGGCTAGACCGGGAAAACCATCTCCGTCCGCGCGTCGCCGCGCGGGGTTCTACATTCGTGTTCATGTCATCTCCTTCTGTCTGCGGGCCCCCGTTGGGCCCGTCCTACCGCTGAAGACCCCGCGCCGAGGCCGTTATTCCCGAACGAACCATTCCAACAGCTGATCCCGAAGGGGTCACGGCAAAGGCCCTCGAGTTCGGCATGAGAGCCTCGGCGCGAAAGAAAGGCCCCGTGGCCGTCTGCGAACGGGGAGGCCTGAAAAGGCGAGAACCCCACCGAGGAGTCGATCCCAGCGGGGTTCTCGACCAGGAGAGGAGAGGTTAACCGGCACGGTAGACCTCGCCCTACTTGGAGGCCACGGACTGTGACAGGCCACGTCTCTATTTCCTACCGTCCGGTTGCGTAGTTTTCCCGGATGTGTGCCTGGACACGGGAACTACGATCCGGTGCCTGATCGCGCTTTGGGTTGAGTTCCCTCTTGCGGGCGCATCGACATCACGCAAGGGCGGCGGAGCGCCGCATGCGCAAGGGTGCGCGCTCCGTCACCCCTCTCCCTAATAGGCTCGCGTTTAGGCTCGCCTTTCTACTGGGAGGAGCGGTGTTTAGTCCCCTGACACCGCTCCCAATTCAACCTACTCGAAGGGCCGTTTCTGCTAACGGCTCCTTTCCACGAATGGCGAGCGGCCAACTACTGATCCGGTTGCTACCCGTTGGCGCTCCGCGCCCGACCGTAAGGCCACGCGACCCGTCGTGGCTAGGTCGGTTCGATCTGCTCGACGACGAAGACCCGCCGCACTTCGTCTTCAGCCACGTGCGGAGGCGTTGTCACGATCCACTCGCTCTCGAGGGCGGGGTCGGGGAAGTACGCGCCGCGCCTTAGCGCCTCTTCATCACCAGTCCACTCGCTTCGTTCGATCCGAGTGTCCCTGAAGTGACGCACGAGCACGAAGTGGCCAACCGAGACAAATCTACGCCCAATCACTCTTCGACTGCGGTGGGGGTGTTGCCGATAACCACCTTCGTGGAACCACCGTGCCCTGCGGACCTTGACGGCACCCAACTCGCTGCTTACCGCGAGGGCTACGCGGCGGCTCCCAGCTGGACCTTCATCGGCGAGGCGTTTGAGGCCAGCTCTCTGCGCGCCGAGCTCCAAGCGGCGTTCTTTCGAGGCTTCAACGACCGTCTCGCCGAGGCCGCAAAGAACGAACAGGCCAGCTAGCCGCCGGCGCGCTTGTTGCTTTTCGGCCATAGGCGGAGCGAGGGTGGCGCTATCTCCCAAGGGTCGAGTGCATCGGCAACCGGTTACCGGGGGACAGCTCCCTTGCCGGACCGTCTCGTAACCGACTTCCAGCACATCGAGGACCCCGCCACACTTGGCGCTCAGACACCTCGCGCGCGATCAGCGACCGCCCAGGGGGGCGTTCGTAGTAGTCGGTGGCGCCGTGGCGCTGGAGATCAAGCAGATGCTCTTGGAGTCAGTCACGAGCGCTGAGATCGTGGAGGGAGAGTGAGGGGTACGGGAAGGTGCCGTGACGGCGGGCGCGCGGGAAGCTACCCTGGCCTCGCGCTCCCGCTCAGCCAAGTGTCGCCCGGCTAGGCTCTCAAGCAGGATGGGTCAGGGAGGGCTAGGCGATTGCGATGGTGGCGGGGCCGCGCCGCTACGGCAGACAAAGGAAGTCCGTTTCGGCGTCACGTCGGGGCTGTGCGCGATCTGTGGGCGCAGGTTTAGCCTCGACAGGTTCGGGCTGATCCCACAGCATCAGCCGCCCGAGAACTTCAGTATGAAGGCGGGGCCTCCTTCGTTGCCCCCCGAGACATAGCGGGCGAGCCTGCGACAGAAGAGGCCCGCCCTAGTCCCCAGACTGAACCATCAGGAATAGCCCTCGGTGTCGGGGGACATTCCTGACACGTCGTGTAGCAACAGCTCTACTTCTTGTCGTCGTTCGGCCCGAAGCGCTCACGGCCCCACGCGAGTAGCTTGTTCTTGTCGTCCACCCCGTCGACCTCTAGGTCTGTGCTCGGTGTCCAGGTGTGGCCCACGTCGTCGCCGTCCGGTAGCCAGGTGATCCGCCATTCGGGCCGGAGGTCGTTCGGTCGTCGCCAGACCTCGAAGTATCCGCCCGTCGCCCTGACCCGGTATCGGTCCTCCTCCAAATTCTCGGTCACCGCAGGACCTCCGTCTCGTTCCTCTCAGTATTCCTCAACCGTAGGCGGGGTGTCTGGGGGGCAAGAAGTAGTGAACGCCCAACAGCGTGTGCGCGCAGCGTGGCCTTGTTGCGTTGTCTGGCCTCGGCACACCGGCGGTCGTCGCCCGACCTGTTTCTTCTCGTTTCTCTCGTTCCCGGTTCGATCCGGCTCCGCCCTCGTTGCTGAAGATCGGGTGGTCGGGAGGCGGACCGGGTGCGGTGGTTAGTCCCCCCACACCGCTCCCCACTGCAACCTACCTGTCAGGCCCGATCCTTCTCGTTCCGTTCTTGTTGGCCTCCGTCGCTGGCGCTCCGGGTCGGCCGGGTGATCGGCTGGGGTTCAAGCATCGACCTGAGCGTGCGCGGTTGCCTCTGTGCCTTGAACGGAGGGACGGGAGCGAAGGGCAAGGGCGCTGGTGGGGTCGCTTCGCGCGAAGGATCGGAGTACCGTGTTTGTTGGCGTATCGGGGTGCGTCGGGATGCGTCGTGCCTCGGTGGAACCGGCCGCGTGGCGTTGCATCCTTGACGCTCCGGCCGGTTCCCGTTAGCACTAGGGGAAGCGGCTGGTGCGCCTTCTGGCAGGCGAGGCTCGACTGGCTACCGTGGATGGTGTGTCGCGGCGTCCTGCCGTGCCTCGACCTGACCGGCCGGTGTTGCGTTTCCTTTCCCCCGCAGCCCCGGCCGGTCGCCACCACGACCGCCTTCTGCTTCTTGATGGGTCGCGCTATCTTTGGGCGCGGCGCAAGTGGGGCGAGACGACCTCGTCCCAGCGGACTGGCCGGGAGCGCGCGCGTGTTGTGCCCTCCTGCCGCGCCCCGACCGGTTCCCAGCTCTGTGGCCCGTGGCCCGATCAGACACTAGGGCGCGGCCAAACCAGCGGCGTAGCCTTCGGCGTGCATGTCCTCGCAGCCTTCGTCCCTCGCGCGCACGCGCGCGCGATGCGAGCTGACCGCCCACCCCCCAGGCGACGGCGCGAGTGCGGGGCCTGTACGCGGGCTTGGCAACTACTAGTACCGAGCGCAACAATTGAGAGATGCCCGTCCCGCGCTGTGCCGCCCGCCGCCGCGACAACCAGCCCTGCGGCGCACTCGCCGCATCACCCGAGGCGAGCTTTTGCCGCCACCACCAGCAGCTCATCGACCGCCACGGCGAGGACGCCGTTCGCGCCGGGCACTACCCGCGACGACGAAACCCACGCCCTGAGGAATCACTCGAACTGGAGGCCGAGCCGATGACCAGCACCAAGGTGCTCACGACCGATCCCGCCGCGGTACGACCTGCGCTCGCCCAGGCAGCTGCATCTTCACTCGACGAGATCCAGGCTGCACTCCTCGACGCCGCCCTCGGCGCCAGCAGAGAGCACTGGGCGACCTTCACCTGCCCCGACTGCGGCAGGAAACAGCGCACCCAGGTCAGCGTCCCCGACGTCCGCTCCCGCGTCGCCGCAATCGAGCTGTTGCTGCGAGAAGGCCTCGGCCGTGTCCCCCAAGCCGAAGAGGCCCCTGTCCCGCGCCTGCCCCAGAGCGCCGAGGCGGTTAAGAACATGTCCTGGGAGGACATGCAGCTCGTCTTCGCGACCCTCTACGCCGAAGAGATCACCACTGTCGCGAACGGCCAGGGAGACGCCCTCCTGCGCCGGCGACTTGCCGTCCTCACCGACGATGCGCGAAACGCCCTGCGGGAAGCGCTCGACCCGGCGTGAGGAGGCCTGGCCCCAGGTCGGCCGACCTCCACAGCAGTCTCCACAGCAGTCCAGCCCGTAACCTCGCGTAACGCCGCACAACGATCAGAGCGGAACAGCTCAGAATCGGCATAGCCAAGCCATCCGCGGCACACTGCGTCGCGCTTAGTTCGGTGCTCGTGCCGGCCTGTCACGCCGGAGGTCGCGGGTTCGAGTCCCGTCGCTCCCGTCCCGCGATGCCCCTGCTAACGCGGGGGTTTCGCGTCTCTAGGGCTCATTGGACACGCCCAAGGCGTGCCCCACAAGTGCCCTAAACGTCCAGGCGTGAAGGACGCTCGCGCAGCGGCTGACACGCGCGTCGCGGGTGCAAGAAACCTCGCGGGCGTTGACAACGAGCGGGCTGGGGCGTAGACACGTACTTGAGGGGTTGTCTCTCGGCGGCTTTCTGCGGCTGTCGGCGGACGGGCAGCCCGAACCTAATCAGTGGAAGGAGACCGCGATGGAGCGTGTCCAGTCTCTCTCGCGCGGGTCGAAGTTGTTGCTCGCGCTGATACTTGGTGCTGCCGTGTTTGGGGTCGTGAGCGCGGTGCAGGCCGCGATTCCCGACTCGAGCGGAGTCATCAACGGCTGCTATCAGAAGAACGTCGGCAACCTGCGTGTGATCGACCCAAGCGCAGGCGACAGCTGCCGGCCGTCGGAGATCGCGATCAGCTGGAGCCAGACCGGCCCAGCCGGTCCCGCCGGTCCGACTGGGCCCGCGGTCCCGCGGCCCCGCCGGGCCGAAGGGCGATACCGGCGCGACCGGTGCCACTGGACCAGCGGGTCCCGCCGGCCCCGCCGGTCCGAAGGGTGACACCGGCGCGACCGGGCCGCAAGGGCCGCCAGGTGCAACCGGCGCTACAGGCCCGGCAGGGCCGGCAGGGCCGCCAGGGCCTAACAATGCTGCCGGAACCTCTTGCCCGACCGGCACGCAGGTGATCGGCTTCAACGCGAACGGGACCATCATCTGCAACACCGTCGCGCCTCCGGCGTGCGCATCCCACACGTTCACGTTCACGATGACCAGCTCAACAGGCGGGTTGTTCACCGATGCCGTCTGGCCGGGTGGGACGGAAACAATGAACGGTCCGGAGGGCGCGACCTGCTCAGTCACCGTCCAGAGGCCGTCCGGCGATATCGTGCTCGTCGGCGCCCTGGGCGATGCTTGGTCGGTCGTTTCAACGGTCGGCTATGGAACGGCTGTCGGCACGGCATTCGCGCCGTCGAGTTGTCCCCCGCTTGGAGTCCCGAGCGTCACGGCGGGCAGGCCGTCCTGTTCCACCGGGCTGAATGGAAGTGCGACCGCCTCGTTCTCGGTGGCGGCCGGGTAGTCGTTCTCCGGATCCTTCGGGAGCACGGCGGGTAGTGCACGGACGACGTTCTCCCTGGCGCTCGCGACGGGGTATTGCAAGACACCTCACGAGCGCCAGGGAGGCGCTTCTACCAGTTCGGGATCGACCAAGCTGAGAAACTTGTGACGCGTGTCGGACCGAATAGTTCAGGCGTCATAGCGCAATACTCGCCCAGGCGAGCGCCCTCTCGCCACACTTCACTCTCCCGCGGTTTTCTCGAGCTCAGCTTCGAACGCGTCGAGGCGGCTCGCGATGACGTTGTGGGCTCCGTCGAGGAGCGCCCCGTAGTGGCGCTCGATCATCCGCACGCTCGTCCCCATCACACGGCCGAGCTCGAACACAGTCACGCCCGCGGCGAGCGCGTTGCTCGCGAAGGTCCAGCGCAGGTCATAGATTCGGGCTGGGGTTTCGACACCTGACGCGTTGACCGCGATCGCCCACTCGCGGCGGCGGAAGTTGTCGAGGTCGAGCAGCCCACCCTCGGGCGCGTGGAACAGGAAGTGTGTGTCGAGCCGTGGCGGGAGGGCGTCGAGCGCGGCCGACGCACGCCGAGAGATCGGCACCTGCCGACGGCTCGCGCTGGTCTTGGCGAGCTCGACGACGCCGCCATCGGAAACCGTGCGACGGACGGTGACGATCCCGGCGCGACGGTCGGCGTCGCGGCGTTCGAGCGCAAGCCACTCCTCCGGCCGCAGCCCGGTCGCGGCGGCGAACGCCGGCAGTGGTCGATACGGCTGGGAGAGTTCGGCCGCGAGGGCGTCGAGCTCAGTGAGCGTGTAGGTGCGAATCGAGCGCGGCGGAGGCTCCGGGTTGCGACCGGCGAGCTTGGCCGGATTGCGGCTCATGTAGTCTCACCGCACAGCGGCGGCGAGCGTCTGGCGGAGGGCCTGCACGATCCCGTAGCGCGACCTTTCCGGCAGCGTCGCCTGCCAGGCGGCGAGCTCGCCCGCCATCCGCTCGAGCTCGCGCAGCGAAACATCGCCGTAGGCGCGAGTCGCGTGGACGAGCCGCTCGCGCAAGGTCGTGACGGTGCGCGGGCGGACAACGGCCGCGTGACGCTCGAGGTAGACGTCGACGAGCTTGGAGAGCGTGAGCTCGGGCATCGGCTCGGCGCCGTCCAAGCGCGGCTCGATCGTCTCGCGGTAGTGCTGCATCGCGGCGCTCTTGGATGGGAAGGTGCCGCCGGTCTTGCGGGTGCCGTCGGGCTCGTAGTACCGCAACTGCCACTTCCCAGACGGAAGCTTGCGGGCGTGGCCGCGCTGCATCGCGGGCATCAGGGTTCCTCCTCAGTTGTCGTCACCGCATCTGGCGGCGGGGTAGTCAGCGAGGGGAATGGTAGCGAGGCGTAGGCTCCCGCCCGGCGGGTGCGGTCCGTTCGGGTAGTCAGCACTTCTCGGTCGGCCGTGCCCGCCGTCGCGTGACGTTCGAGCCACGCCTCGAGCTCGGCCTCGCTGTAGCGAAGCGCACGGCTCGTGAGTCTGATCGCCGGCAGCCCCTGCGTGTCGATCCAGCGGAGCACTGTCTCCGGGGTGACGCCGAGCCGCTCGGCTACCTCGCGAGTCGTGAGTAGCCGGCCGCTCAACGGTCGCGCTCCCACTCTCGCTCGAGCTCATCCGTTGCCCGTCGCGCGTCCGTCTCAGAAGAGCGCGCCCTCGTCGCCGCCTCGTCGGGGATCCAGGCGGGCGGGTGGCCGCGGTCGGCGCGGTCACGCAGCGGCTCGCGTGCCTCGTCGGCGGGGGCGGCGCTCAGGTCGGTCGTGGTGCCTCCCCCTGGTCGCTGCGGATGGGGTCGGCGATCCGCTCGAGTTCGTCCCGATCCGGGGTATCGGCCGGACGACCCGGACACCCGGACGGACCGTTGTCAGGGCGCATGGTTGAGCCAGAACAGCGTGCGGGTGGCCTGCCGGACATGTGCCGGACGATCTCGTCGACGGAGGGGAGGAAGTCCTCGCCGCCGGGTAGCCGGGTGCCGGGGACGAGCTTCATTCCGCGCTCCTCCTTCGTGGCTTCGTTGGCGAGGTAGCCGTGCATCAGTGCTCGGTGGACGCGGTCGTAGGTCGCCGAGCGCCCGATGCCGAGGCGCTTGGTCAGCGCGGACGGAGTGACCGGGCGGCTCGAGTCCTTGTAGAGCTCGTGCACCGCTTCGACGGTCGCGCGCACCGCCTCCGAGACGCCGGCCTCGACGCCCTCGGCGATCAGGTCGGCGACGAGTTCGCGCACGGGCATGTAGTCGCCTTCGAGTGTCGCCACGATCCGGCCGCGCTCGTCGCTTTGGCGTTGGGCCCGGTAGACGATCGCGTGCGAGCGAACGAGGCAGAGCACGGTCACGAAGTCGCGCCTGAGCCGTGTGGCGGTCGCCGGCATCAGCTCCGCGAGCGCGTCGGTGAAGTCGATCCGCACCCGCGTCTCGCCGTGGGCGGCGATCCACTCCTGGAACTCGTGCCAGCGGGCGAGGTCGACCGGGCGGTCGTCGTCTTCGAGGTCGGCGAGCGCCTTGAAGACGCGCCGGGTCTGCTCGGTCGAGTCGTCGGTGACGACCGATAGGCAGCGCGTCTCGAGCTCAGCGTCGATCCCGGCGTCCGTCGTCGTCATCAGCAGCCCGGTCGGCCCGTTCTTCTCGATCCTGCGCGCGGTCCTGCGGCCCTCGCCCTCGACCGTGCCGTGCACGATCCGGCCCTCCGAGAGCAGCACCCGCAGCATCGCGACGAGCTCCTCGTCGTTCTTGATCGACGCCCACTCCGGGATGTAGACGAAGCGGTGCTCGAAGCTCTCCTCGGTGTAGAAGAGGTAGCGGCGCGACATCGAGCCGAGGTCGACGTAGGCGCTATCGGGGAAGAACGACAGTGTCGTGCGGGTCCCGTGCGACTTCCCCGTCGAGGTGGAGCCCTTGGGGATCACGCTGACGGGCCGCTCGTTCGGCCTGCCCCAGGGCAGCATCCGGCTCGTCACGGCGAGGTATGGACGCCGGTGCCGGACAGGATCTAGCGATTCGGGGCGAAGGGGCGGCCCTTACACGTGGACCGACGATTTCGGCTGACGACGGTCAGCGTGTCTTCGCCGGCCACCAGTTGCCGCCTTGGTAGATCCACGGTGAGGGTGCTCGCGGCGGTACGAACCGGCTCAGCGCGGCATCGTCGGCGAGCACTTCGACCTCGACGGCGTCGAGCACTAGGTGCAGTGACAGGGCAGGGACGTGCGGCAGGAGTAGGGCGCCGGTCTTGCCGTTCCACGAGAGCCACGAGTACGGGCTGCGATCGGGGTTGCGCTCGGCGAAGGCGCTGCCTGAACGGTGACGCGCGTCGACCTGCGGCCTGGGCCTGACGTTGAACACTGGCAGGTTCTCGACCCAGTGCTCGTGTAGGTCCCGGCCCTCCTTCAGCTCGGCTCGCAGGGTCGGCTCGACCGGGACTTTCGATCGGGGGTCGAGGTCGAGCGCCCGCAGCAGGTTACGCGCCGCGACGAGGGCGAGGTGATGCTCGATCTGCGCCGACCATATGTCCACGTCGCCGAGCACGCGGTCGTCGTAGCTGAGGAAGACGGCGGCGGCGACGAACGGTTCCCATCGCTCTAACTGTCGCCGCGTCGCGATCGTCCAGAGCAACCGCGAGCGGTTGACCATCCGGTCGTCGAAGTAGTCGCCGGCCACGCTTGAAGTGTGACGCCGTCCATGCCGCGGAGCGAGCCGCTGCACCGGCTGGCCGTGCCCCATTCATGCCCCAAACGTCTGGAATCGACCGCCTGGAGCGGTGTGGGAGTAGCGAACCCGAAGCTGCCGCGACCGTGCGTTTATCTGGGTTTGCTCGACTTCGGCCGACACAACCCAGGATGGGTGGTGCGGCCTGTCACGCCGGAGGTCGCGGGTTCGAGTCCCGTCGCTCCCGTCGCTCAAACGAGGCGGAATCAGGCAGGGTCCGCCTGAAGAGCCGCTTGGCAGGCCACTTGTTGAGCTTGGATTCGACTCCCAGTACTCGATGCTCTTGTTTGCTCATCGTGCTTGCTTCAGTGCATACGTGCCAGCGATTTCCACCCTCTAGGGAGCGCCCGCACCTTGGCGCCTGCGTGTCGGCACGCGACACCGTTGCCGGGCTTGGCGAAGTGCCGGGACAGCACCGGGACAGCACGGGGTCGCTCAGGCTGCACTTTTCGCGCACGGTGCTTCCCTCAAGCATGCCGTTCCCGTGCTCCGCTGTGGTGTC
>CAVRWA010000011.1:0-1119627 GCA_963724805.1 uncultured Actinomycetes bacterium | reverse complement strand
ACCGCTCCCCATTGAGTACTACTTCGTGGGCCCGTCGTTCATAAGGGCGCTTTCTACTCCGACCGTGCCGCCAGCCCTCAGCACGGCCTCGCGGAAGAGCTCTTCTCCGCGGCGGTGGGCGGCGATCGAGTCCTCATCGACTGACGCGATTGCATCAGCATGTGAGTTCATCAAGGCGTGGAGCATGCGTAGCGCATCGTTCTTGCCGGCCGTGTCGTCGCCGTTCTTAGCGTCGACGATCGCCTGGGCGTAAAGTCTCTGCCGCGAACGCGAGGCGCATGCGCATCTCGGCACGCTTCCCGGTGGGAGTGTCGCTCAGCAAAGGTTCGCCGGAAGAGGAGCCAATTGCGCATCCCGGCTCCGTCGACGTCCCGCTGGTCCGTGAGCCCAGACGGTCGAGCCATCCCTCGGGCTTTCTCCGTCTCATCCTCGTCTGTAGTAGCGCCTTCCTCTGTTTAGGGGGGCGCGTGGGGTGCCAAAAAGAGGTGCGCACCCTGAGAAATCAGCGATTTGCAGGAGGACGCTGATTTTGGCCACCCACACGCGTGTGTTGTTGCCCGAGCACGACCAGCTGATGTCGCAACACGAGCAACTGAATGTTCTTGCCGAACTCCCTCCGTTGTCGCCCAACGAGCGACCGCAGCACCGCCAAGAACGCAAGCTAAGCGACGGAAAGGAGCATCAGCCGATGCTAGATTTGAAACTCCTCAGGTTCATCGGGCAGCTTCACTTCACCCGACCGAGGGGTAGCGTCCGAGTAGGGGAAGAAGCCATGTTCGAGACAGCGCGTAGGCCGCAACCATGCGCACAGGCGACTGCGGCGGCGGGAGCAGCAGCCCCCGCCTCCAGTCGCTCTCATGCCGGTCTGCAACCCTCGAGCCGCGTTATGTCCGGCTTTGGGCCGTCCACCTCGAGAAGAAGCGGGACCCTGGCGCCAAGCTCTCGCGGGTCAGCGTGGAGGCGGAAGATGGCGAGTGCGTCCTGGCTGACACCGTTGACGCCGTAGCAGTCGCGCCAGCCCTCGCGGGCCTTCATTGACGTCGGTGCGGCCTCGGAGTGATACGAGCACCCCATACACGCCAAAGGCAAACGCGATCGCAGATCGCCTCGTCAGAACCGTCCGCTCGGAGTGTTTTGACTGGCTGCTGATCCTCAACCGTGTGGGGTGCACAAAGTCGGTTTTGCCTGCAAATTTCAGAAAGTTCGTCGGCCGGAACCGCGTTAATGCACCCCACACGGTCGGCCCGGAGGAGCCACTACTGACCGCCCGTGAGATTTCAGCGATACCTCAGCGGTGCGTGAAACCATCGGATTGGGAGAGGCACGCGCGCCGGCGCCGGTTCCTCAAGTTCAACGGCTGCAAGGATCGGCGCCTGGCGCGCGCTAGCTTGCAGCGGTCCGGCCGGAGCGGGTTAGAAGATCTCGTCTTCCTCGGAGACGGGTTCGATGTAGGCGCCGCTGAAAGTGACTCGAGCGACGATCCCTGTGATCTCCCATTCCTCCATGAGCTCGTTCGCGAGCTCAGCGTGTCGTTCGGGTGGGCAGAAGGGGTTCTTCGCGATCAGCGTCGGCTTACCGCTCATCGCGGCGACGACTGCCTTAAACACGGCCATCCGGTCGGTCGCCAGCTCATCCAACCTGGATCATCGTACAACGCGGCGTTCTCCGTGCAGCCGTCCGCTCGGCAGAGCCACTGCAGGACCGCGAGTGAGATTTCGGCGATACCTCAGGAGGCGACTGGAGGCGGGGGCTGCGGCACCCCCGCCTCGACAGTCAGCGAGTGCGTGGTTGCGGCCTCCACGCAGGCCGCACCATCCGTCGGTGGCCACGTGCTGCCATGCCCCAAGTGGGTGAGTGAACTAACCAGATGAACCACCCGACGGGTGATTCGTGTAGTTGCTGGCGGGGCGTAGAACTCGGCTTGCCCCTCCGATGTGGCGTGACGAGGGCAATTACGCGAAGTGGGATCTGGCCCTATGCGGCGTGGCCTGAACCCGACAACGAGTCGGCCCCGGATGCGGCCCGGGGCCGACTCACCTCCCTTCCGGCCAAGGAGATCGCAATGAGCTCAGCAACCGCCCCGATCGAGTTCGACGATTCGGCAGAGGACGAACACTCTCGAGTCCTTCGCTGGCGCTGTGAGGAGCTCCGCCGGGCCGGCTATGACCTCAAGAACGCGATCCTGCTCGCAGTGAACAGCGAGGTCGACCTGCAGCTCGCGCTCGATCTCCCCGCTCGCGGCTGCCCGCATGAGACAGCGCTGCGGATCCTCCACTAGCGGATCATCTCGGCGCCTCCGTACCAATGTGCACAGGTCAGTAGTGGAGCCAACTTGCCTTCGAGCGGATCTCGCTCATGCGTTTCCTTCGGATGAGCGCGGACGACCTCCGTGGTGTCCGGAATGGCTCCTAGTCGGTCGTGAGCAGACGGAGGTCGCCTCTCGACGCCGCCGCGCTCGACAGCTTGATTCGCGTCATGGATCGCGCCGGATACACGAGGATTTCGGATCTTGGAATGGCGGCCGCCAGAGCGTGGGCCGCCCGAGTCGGCGTCACGGAAGCTGGGCGCCGCCCCGGGAAAGCGTGGCGCGAGGCTGAATTCGGTGTGGGCCGCCTCTCGCTGGCTCACCGCGTCCTTTAGCACGCCGCCGCTGATCCTTCCGATCGCGTTGACGAAAACCAACGCCGATCTTGATCAAGGTCGGGAGACGGCATCCCAGCTGGCCGGTGTACCCTCGAATGCGGGTGCGTTGGGGGACCGGCATTTCCTTCAAGCCCCAGTCCCCGGGTTCCAGCCGTGGGCGCGATGGGCCTGTGGGGTGCGTAAACTCGTCCGCCGTCCGGGCGTGGCCCGTTTGCAGCGAGATCGTATGTGGGCACCCCACACGCTGAGCTGGTCGCGGCGGTGGATCTCGGTCGACGACAAGAGCGTCGTTCCTACCGCGACCCAGTTGGTGTGAGCGAAGGCCGGGGCTGCGTCCGCGTTCGTGAGCCCTACGCGCGTGCTGTGATCGGTGGGACAATGCGTGCCCTTTGTTGCCCGCCGTCAGGTGCGTCGGTATCGGGCAGGCCGGGGAGGGAGGTGAATCTGGTCTTCGTGTACTCGGAGGTCCTCCCGGAAGCCGCAAGCGGATTCCGGGGCGAAACAGCCTACTAGGAGAGGAAACATATGCCCGCAAAGCACGAATTCAAGGCGCCTGCAGACCTGGCCCAGAAGGCCGCCGAAGCGAAGGCTGCCGCCGTTGTGGGATCGGCCGGACTGGTTGGCACCTGGAACGCCTGTGATGGTGCTACCCGCAATCTGGTGAGGATCGTGATCGCCGCTAGAGGCACCGGGATCATCGTGCAGGCGTTCGGCGCCTGCGTCCCCTACGCCGTGCGACTGGGGGAAGGTCCCGGGGCTCGCCTATGCTGCCGATGTCAGCTCAAGCGCAGCGGTTGCGTTCAGCGCCCACTACGAGTTCTCCTTTAAGGAGGCGATCGTCACCGGCGTCCTTGACAGTGGCTCGCTGAGGGTGGAGACGTTCAATCACTTCACCGATGGGAGCGGCCGGTCGGACTACTACTCGAGGGGCTATTTCTGCAAGGTTCTGCGCAAGTAGCGTCCCGCTGGTGGTGACGACCGCGTAGAGGTGTCTCCGCCGCAGCTGTGGAGCGTGAGCCGTAGGCGAGCGCCGAGCGGCTGCGGCGGGTCAGAGAGGTGGCTGACCACCGCGTCAGCCGCGGTGGAGGCGGATGGCGAAGGCCACAGGCCTCAGAGCGCGGTCTCGGGCTGACACCACCGATACGAGGGCCTCGCCTACGCCTCGTCGGTTCGAGCCCACCGGACCCAGCTCCACCGACGCGACGGACTCGGCGGCCTGATCCACGAATACGCCCGAGCAGCATGACGGATGATTTACGTACCCGAAAGGATCGCCGGACTCGGGTTTTCCGAACTGTAGAAAGCCCGAGAACCCCGTCGGCTTGCGCCGGCAGGGTTCTCGGTTTTAGTCCCAGCTAGAAGGCGCCGGCAGCTCAGTCCCGCAAGAGGCTGATCAGCGCGCCCCGTTGTCGATCGGTGAGACCGCCGAGCGTCTTTGAGTGAGCGATTCCACAGTGGCCGAGGATGCGGCCGGCCCTGACCGAGCCGATCCTGGGCAGCGCCACGAGAAGATCGCGCACCCGCGCCGTCCTCGCACATGGGGGTGGGTCGGCGAGGATCGCCGCCAGCTCGATCTTCCCTGCCGCGAGCTCCCGCTTCAGCTCCGCTCTCGCTATCCGTACTTCGTTTGCCTGCTCCAGCGCACGCAGCCGCTGCTCGCGCGATCTGCCCGGAACGCCCGCACCGGCACTGCTCTCTGGCACTCCGCGATTCTGGAGCCACAACAGGCAGCCGGTCAAGCCCGCCGCATCGGATCATCTCCGTGGGAGCGCAAACAGGTCCACACACCCAGCATCGACTCGTCTGCTGCGGGAATCGAGTTTGCGCATCCCACTGGGAGGTTGGTCCAGTTATCCACAGCCTCTGTGGAGAGTGTGGACGAAATACGCGAACCGCAGCCGCCCCCAAGGAAGGGCGAGATCGGCATGCTACGCGCCCCCGACCTAGCTCAACAAGACCACTCGGACAGAACTATCCGCTAAGAGCAAGGAAACCGTGACCGACCAAGCGTTTCGGCAACGCGTGGAGATCGACTCTGCCGAGAAGACCGACTCCACCGATATGGAACCGAGTCAGTGAACCCCACACTGCGAGCAGATGCCAATCACCGATGCGTGTCGACCCCGACCACGTAATCCACCTCATCTGCAAGCATCCCGTCCGATCCTGTGGGGTGCCAAAGTAGCGGCGCATCCTGAAAAGTCAGCGATTTGCAGGCAGGACGCCGACGTGGCACCCCGCATGCGTCGCGCGCTCAAGCTCCAGCCACCTGACCCTGGCGAACCACTGTCACGGCCGTACCAGCGGCGAAATCCACCGCCGTGGCCGGCTCGTCGGCGCCTCCTCCACGAGTACCTCCGAGCCGCCGTGTGAGACGCGACACGAGTACTGGCGCCCTTCGCGAGATTCCGCGACCCGGGCGGAAATGTGATTGGCGTCTATCGGGAACCGACCGGCTGAGCACATGACCCGCGATTGCGGGGCTCGGTTCGGGCTACCGCCCTCGCACTTGTTGTAGGAGTCCTCGGCGATCGCTCCCGCGCTTGCCGACCGGACGGCGTCGGCGATTCCGGCGGTGAGCGACATGTGCCCCTCGAGTTCGAGCAGGTACGTCCGCTCCGTCGACGCGGTGTCGCCGCGCAAGAGCCTGTAGCCCGATAGCTGTCCGCTGCGCGTAGAGCCGGCTTTCTTCTGAAGCGAGACCGCGGCAGCGATCGACTTCTCGAACTCGTCCGGATCCGCACCTTTGCGGATCTTGAAGCGGCAAACGGTCACTTGCGAAGCCATTACACAGTCCTTCCCCGGGTCGGCATCGTGGGCCCGCGCGTTCATTTCACCCTCTTCCTCCCGGCGCGTTTCAATACCTGCCGACAATTTCGAAGTTGTCGGGCGTGGGGTAGCGCAAACTCATCCGTCACGAGAAGCAAGCGGATTGCAGGAAGTTCGAATAGACGCACCCCACGGGGTGGCTGATCTGGCATTTCGGCCGTCTTCCCGACGGATCGTTGTCGATATCGCCAACGAATTTTGTACCCATTTTGTACCCATCGCATCTGATTTCAGCCGCTCTCAGCCCACCAGAAATGGCTTGTTCAAGCCAAACCGCACCCCGCGCGACCCCCAAAGGGCGGGCTCATAACCCGGAGGTCGCAGGTTCAAATCCTGCCCCCGCTACTCGTTCCGTCTTGCGACCGGCCCCCGGGCCGGTCGTTTCATTTCCGGAGGCTTTGCCGTTCGCGTGGCAGCCGGCGCACGTCGAGGCGCCAGGATGCCTGGTCGCGCGTTGCCGGGAAGAGATCGGGCCAGTCCTTCACGACGAGCCAGAGGCCGGAGAGGGCGGCGACGCCCGCCGGCACGTGTGCCTGCCCTGGCGCGATCGGGGGCGCTCTCCGAGGCGATCCGCAGCGCCTGGCCCGACCCTGGGGCATCCCAGTGGTCCCGGAGTCCTTGCGGCCGTCCCCGTACCAGATTAGAGTCGGTGGCTCGGTCCGACGTCCTCCCTCGCTTTGCGGCCGAGGGCATCTGTGAGGAGTTGCTCTATGCGCCGCTTCGAGTCAACGTCTTCTCCCGCAGACAGCCGTCGTGACTGACTTCGAAGCCTGGTCCGAGAAGGATGTCATCCGGATCCTGCTGACCCGGGGGGTCGTTCCGCTCCTCGGTGCCGGCGTGAACAAGAGCGGTCGTCCTGCCGGCTTCGAGTGGAAATACGATCCGCTTCGCGGCGAGTCACCCCCGCAGTACCCTCCGGACGGAAGGGAGCTCGCGAGTTACCTGGCGACGTATTTCAGCGCTCCGCCGGATCTGGCGAAGACCGAGGACCTGATCCGTATCTCGCAGTTCATCGACTCGGTCAAGACGAGCGGCCGCGAGCTCTACGAAACGTTGAGCGCCATCTTCGAGGCCGCTCAGAACCCCGGGCCGGTGCACCAGTTCTTCGCCAGGACCGCGAAGCTCCTCCGTGAACGCGAGCGGCTCCAGGTGATCCTGACCACGAACTACGACGACCTGCTCGAGCGCGCCCTGGAGGCAGCCGGCGAGCAGTACGACCTGATCACCTACATCGCGTCGGGCCGGCAGGAGTACCGCGGACGCTTCATGCATTGGGCCCCCGGCGAGCCGCCGAAAATCATCGAGGGCGGAAACAGCTATTCCCTGGGGCCGGAGAAGCGGACGGTGATCGTCAAGCTCCACGGCGCCATTCAGCGCGGGCCGTCACCGGAGCAGCGCGCAGAGGGAGCGGGTGCTGCTCCAGACGAAGGATCGCCGTTCGAAGCCGAGGTGCAGCGTAAGGACAACTTCGTCATCACCGAAGACCACTACATCGAGTACCTGACGCACACGGACATCAGCAGCCAGCTCCCGTACGAAGTCACCAACACGCTGGTGAACAGCAGCTACCTCTTCCTCGGGTACGCGATGAAGGACTGGAACCTCCGCGCGATCCTGCGACGGCTCTGGGGCGAACAGGAGCAGCGGGACGTGCCGTCGTGGGCGATCCAGAAAGAGGTCGACCCGTTCGAGAAGGCCTTCTGGGACAAGCGCAGTGTCACCATCATCCCGTACGACGCCGAGAAGTACATCGAGCTCCTGCACGCAGAGCTCGACACACTGACCGGTCCGCCAGCCGAACCTGGCCCCGTCGTGGAAGCTTCCGCCGCCGAACCGATCCCCGTTCCCGAAGCCCTTCCGGCAGAGCCGGTGCCCACCGCCGACGACGGAGGATCAGGGTAGTGGGCGTGACCGCCGCCCAAGCCACGCCGACCGGGACGGAGCAACCGCCACCCCCTTCCTGGCCCTCACGGTCGCCTTACCCCGGCCTCAGGCCGTTCACGGAGGAGGATCACGCCTTCTTCTTCGGGCGAGAAAGAGAGGCGGAGATCGTCGAGGCGAACCTCCTCTCCAAGCGCCTCACCCTGTTGTACGGCGCGAGCGGTGTAGGCAAGAGCTCCGTCCTGTTGGCGGGCGTCGTCGACTCACTGCGCGAGCAGTCTCGAGCGAACATCAACGACGAAGACGCGTTCAACGACTTCGCCGTGGTGGTCGTGAACGTTTGGTCGGATCCCCAGAAGGAGATCGCTGCGGCCGCACGCGCTGAGATCGAGGCGCTGCTCGGACGCAGCGACCTTCCCGACCCACCCGACGGCGCGAAGCTCGCGGAGGTACTCGCTCACTGGAGCGAGCAGCTGAGCGGCCGGCTGCTCGTCGTGTTCGACCAGTTCGAGGAGTACTTCCGCTACCACGACGACGAGCTCCAGCCCGGCACGTTCGACGAAGAGTTTCCGCAGGCGGTGAACCGCGCCGACGTGCGGGCGAGCTTCCTCCTCTCGATTCCGCGACGACGAGCTCGCACAGCTCGACCGGTTCAGGGGCAAGATCCCGAGCCTGTTCGGCAACCGATTGAAGATCGACCACCTCAGTTACGCCGGTGCCGAGAAGGCGATCAGGGGGCCGATCGACGTGCTCCCAGCCGAGCAGCGCGTCGAGATCGCGGAGGGATTCGTCGAGGCGGTGCTCGCCGAATGCGCGGTCAAGGACCCGGCCGTCAGCCAGAGCCCGGACGGGCAGGCAGCCAACGCGATCCAGGCGCCCGCCCTCCAGCTCGTGCTCGAGCGGCTCTGGCGCGACGCCGTCGAGACCGGTGAGCGCACGCTCACGGCGGCGCAGCTCACGAGGCTCGGCGGCCTCGAGGGGATCCGCGAGAACTACGTCGCGCGCCGCCCTCGACCCGCTCTCGCCGTCCGAGCAGGAGATCGTCGCAAGATGCTTCAGCCTCCTCGCCGGCTCCACCAAGACGAAGGTCGCGTACCCCGCGTCCGTCCTCACCAGAATGGCGGGGCGGGACGACGAGCGAGAGGTCACGGCCGTGCTCGACAAGCTCTGCGTAGACGGCGACCGGCCGCATCCTGACCGCCGTCGACACCGGCCAGGGCGAAGGAAGCACGAGCTACGAGCTCTTCAACGCCGGCCTCCTCGCCGAACCGGTCGTCAAGTGGCAGAAAGAGTACGACGAGGAGCAGCGCCGGAAGGCCGAGGAGGAGCGCCGGCGCGCGCTGCGGCGCAAGTACCGGAACAGATCGATCGTGCTGGTCGCACTGGTCGCGGTCTTCGCCGCACTCTGCGGCTGGGCGTTCGTGGAGCGCCATACCGCCATCGACGCGAAGACGAAGGCGAGGTCCATCGCCCTCGCATCCATCGCAAGTACCCAGCTCCCCACTCGCCCCGACATCGCGCTGCTCCTGAGCCTCGCTGCATATGGCACGAGACCGACTGTCGAGGCGGAGAGCAGCACTATCTCGGCGCTCGAGGCGGCTCAGAGCTCGGGAGCGGCGGCGATCCTGCACGGCCACACGGACCAGATCACCTCGGTCGCCTTCAGCCCGGACGGGCGCATACTCGCCACCGGCAGCTGGGACTCGACCGTGCGGCTGTGGGACGTGGCCACTCACGCCCAGCTCGGGGCGCCGCTGCGGGGCCATGAAGGCACGGTCAACAGCGTCGCGTTCAGCCCGGACGGGCACACGCTCGCGACCGGCAGCGACGACAAGACGGTGCGGCTGTGGGACGTAGACACCCACAAGCAACGGGGCAAGCCGCTCTCCGGCCACAAGGAGCGAGTCGAGAGCGTCGCCTTCAGCCCGGATGGGCTCACACTCGCGACGGGCAGCGACGACAAGACCGTGCGGCTGTGGGACGTGGCCACGCACGAGCAACGCGGCGAGCCGCTCCGCGGCTACAAAGGAGACGTCCAGAGCGTCGCTTTCAGCCCTGACGGGCGCACGCTCGCTTCCGGCTCCTTCGAAGCTTCGGGCGTGACGCTGTGGAACGCGCGCAAGCCCACTTCCGAATCGAGACGTTCTTTCGGCGCCGGGGAAGTCTGGCAGGTCGCCTTCAGCCCGGACGGGAAGACCCTCGCGACCGCCGGCGCCGACCACACCGTGCGGCTGTGGGACGTTGCCACGCGGAAGCAGCGCGGCGAGCCGCTCAGGGGGCACAAGAACAGTGTCACGAGCGTCGCTTTCAGCCGGGACGGGCGCACACTCGCCAGCGGCAGCTGGGACAAGACCGTGCGGCTGTGGGACGTGGACGCACACAAGCAGCTCGGCAAGCAGCTCTCCGGCCACACAGGAGGGGTGACGAGCGTCGCCTTCAGCCCGGCCGAGCGCAGCACGCTGCTCGCGAGCGGTAGCTTCGACACGACGGTGCGGCTGTGGGACGTGAGCAAGCCTCGCACCCAGCTCGGCCAACCGCTCCTCGGCCAAGAGGACATGATCGTTGGCCTCGCCTTCAGCGCGGACGGGCACGCTCTCGCCACCGGCAGCTGGGACAACACGGTGTGGCTGTGGGACGTGAGCAAGAATCCCCCGCTTGGCAAGCCCCTTGCGGGCGAGAAAGGAGACCTCAGCAGCGTCGCCTTCAGCCCCGACGGGCGCACATTTGCCGTCGGCGAGACGGATGGCACGGTGAAGCTGTGGAACGTGGTAAAGAACACCCCGTACGGCAAGCCGCTACGCGGCCACAAGAAGGAGATAAAGAGCATCGCCTTCAGCCCGGACGGGCATACGCTCGCCACCGGCGGCCGAGACGGCACCGTATGGCTGTGGGACGTGGACACCCAGAAGGAAATCGGCAAGACGCTCTTCGGTCGCTTCGGCCCGGTGGTCTACAGCGTCGCCTTCAGCCCGGACGGGCGTACGCTCGCCACCGGCGGTTCGAACAGCCCGGTGCGGCTGTGGGACGTGGGCACGCAGAAGCAACTCGGCAAGCCGCTCTTGGGCCACTTCGGCCCGGTCTACTCCGTCGCCTTCAGCCCGGACGGGCACACACTCGCCACCGGCGGTTACGACAGCACGGTTCGGCTGTGGGACGTGCGCACACAGACCCAACTCGGCCAGCCCCTCCACCACAGAAACATCGTCAACACCCTCGCCTTCAGCCCGGACGGGCGAACACTCGTCACCGGCGACAGCACGAAGACCGTGCGGCTGTGGGACGTGCGCACACACGCCCCGCTCGGCAAGCCGCTCCTCGGCCACAAGAGCGACCCCGCGACCGTCGCCTTCAGCCCGGGCGGGCGAAAACTCGCCACTGGTGACACGGACGGCACTGTCCTGCTGTGGGAAGGCTTCCTCGCGAGCACCCTCGCAGATCTCCAGACCCGGGTGTGTCGCCTCGTCGCCAACCTCACGACGGCGGAGTGGCAACAGTTCGCCCCCGGCCTTCCCTATCGCACGACCTGCCCCGTACCCGCTGCCGGTCGCGGATCGTCGAGCGGCTAGCGAGAGTCCGGCGGCTCATCACTACGTCGGCGGGCTCTCCTCGGCCGGCGGGCTCTCCTCGGGCGGCGAGCTCTCCTCGGGAGGCGGGCTCACCGCATCGCCGCTCGCCGCGGCGCTCGGCTCGGTGCTGAAGCCGAGTCGGCGAAGCGCCACGAAGTCGGCGCGGTCCACGTCTTCGATCGCCTCCAGCTCTTTCCGTAACGTCTCGATCTGGCGTGCAGCGGCGCCGGCCTCACGTTCCGAGTGGAGTTCGCGCAGCGCCTGCGGCGTGGTCAGGTGGAAGCGCGCGATGGCCGTCTTCAGGCTGTGGCTCTCGAGGATCATCTTGAAGACGGCGAGGTTCGTCAGGTTGCGTTGCAGGTCGGAGCTCGGCTGCGAGAAGAACGCGCCGACGAACTGAACCAGGCTGAGCCCGCCCGTGACCGCCGCCAGCTGCCATTCGACGACGCCGAACGCGGCGAGGATCGAGAGGACGAGCGTCGCCGTGAGGAACACCGCCCCCCAGGCCATCAGGAAAGTGTTCGCCCGGCGGATGGTCGCGTAGACCTCGAGCGACCGACGCTGGGTCAAGAGCTCGTACTGAAGCAGCTTCTCGCTTTCGTGGGCGAGCACGTTCTGGCGGTCCTGGAAGTAACCCTGGTAGCGGGAGAAGCTGTCGGCGGCAACGATCTCCGTCTCGTCGGCGAGGTCGCCCGTGCCGCCGAGGAAGCGAACGAGGTCGTTGATTCCGTGCACGACCTCCACGGCCAGGAGCTTCGCGGCGAAGTCGAGCCCGCCGAGGTGGCGCTCGAGACTAGTGCTGGAAGTGAACGTGTCGGAGACCGCGAGGTTCGGGAGCTCGTAACGCGTGCGCAGCCCGACCAGGAGCGTCTGCACCTTGATATCGGTGTACACGCCGATCACTGCGACGTAGAGACGGGCCCTGTCGGCGTCCGACTCCTGCACGATCGCATCGAGCAGGACCTCGAGGTCCGACTTGCCGAACTTGCGCCCCTCCGCCCCGGCGATGCGCTCGCGGCGCGGCCTGAAGTCGAAGATCGAGTCAGCGTGAACGTGGTGGATCCGAACGCTTCCCTCCTCGAAGGAGCGTGCCTCTTCGGCGGGCAGCGGCCCGGCCGGATCGAGCCAGCGCTCGAGGCCGTCGACGTAGCCGGCACCCCAGGTGCCCTTCTCGCAGTGGGCGCCGTACCTCCGCCGCTCGTGGTCGTAGTTGTCGTCGGGGACATGCCAGTCGCGGATGTTGATCACGTCCAGGACACCCAGTCCGTCCTCACCGCGGCGGCGGCGGCCGATCGTCTGCTCGAGGAACAACCCGAGCGGCCCGGCGGCGACCGCCTTGGCCGGAAGCTGGCGGACGACCTCGCCCGTCTTGAGCTCGAACTGGTGGCGGCCGAGCAGCATCGTCCGCACCGACCTCTCCGGGAGCACCAACCGGCACTCCGGGTTGAGCAAGAAGTCGTTCTGAAGGCACTGTGTGATCAGGACGTAGCGCGACGCCTCGTCCTCTGGCCTTTTCTCCGGCGCGGCCATTCCGGCCATCCAACTGCGTCCGGCAGGCCGTGTCAAGCGGCGGTAGTCGAGCTCGTGAGTGGGGATGGGGATCGGGGCTCGCGTCGTTGAAACGGAGGCGATGCCGCCCGGGATCCTCGACCTGCTCGACTGGAAGCGGCGTGTCTTCGAGCTCTACGCCGAGGTTCGCGCCGTGTCCGACCCTGTGGCGGCGTGGGTGCGTTGGCACGAGACACGCGACGAGTTGTTCGGCTCGCATCCGCAATCGCCGCTTCCCGATCGCGCGGTGTTCCGGGGCCTCGACTACTTCGCGTACGACCGCGACCTCCGGGTGCTCGCAGACGTGGAGCCCGCGGCGCCCGAGCCGCGCGAGATCGCCGGGAGCGCCGGCTCGACGGTGGTCTTCACGCGGTTCGCGCTCGCCGGCTTCGACCTCGCCGGGGAGCGGCACTCGCTCGAGCTCTACTGGCTCGAGGGCTACGGCGGGGGCATCTTCGTCCCGTTCGGCGACGCCACCAACGGCGACGAGAGCTACGGCCCGGGCCGATACGTCCTCGACTCGGTCAAGGGTGCCGACCTCGGGATGGAGGACGGCCGGCTCGTCCTCGACTTCAACTTCGCATACAACCCGAGCTGCTCGTACGACGATCGGTGGGCCTGCCCGCTGTGTCCGCCGCCAAACCGGCTCCGGATCCCGATCCGGGCCGGCGAGCGTGTCCGACCCGACCGATAGGAGCAGCGTGTCCGTCACGAACCGCCGCATCGCCGTCGTCGTCCTCACGGCCTCGCGCTCGCCGCACCCGCCCTCGCCGACTCGACGCCCGTCGGGCCACTTCCGGCCGGGCCGACCTCGGCGATCCAGACCCAGAAGGACCAGCTCGTCTCGCTCGCGCTCCCGCGCCGTTCCGGCGGCAAGGTCTGGCGCATCGCCAGCCCGTTCGACTCGCACGTCGTGGCAGCAGGTCCCCGAGGCGGACGTCGGGGCGAGCGTCGTGCTCGTGTGCAGTGCGAGCGGAATTGGCAAGACGACCGTCGCGTTCGGCCTCACCCGCGGCGAGACGGCGAAGGCGTTCGAGTCCCGCCGCTTCGTCGTCACCGTCCGCTAGTTAATTCCTTGACAGGCATATAACCATATGTGTATATTTGTTCCATGCAGACGGCATTCGACGTCCTGGCAGAGCCGACCCGGCGCCGCATCCTCGACGACGTTCGCGACCGCGAGCGCTCGGTGGGGGAGCTCGTCGAGCGGCTCCACGTAAGCCAGCCGGGCGTCTCCAAGCACCTGCGCGTGCTGCGGGAGGCCGGGCTCGTCGACGTCCGGCAGGACGCTCAGCGGCGACTGTACCGGGCCCGCCTGGAGCCGCTCGCCGAGATCGAGGCGTGGCTCGCGCCCTACCGCCGCCTGTGGACCGAGCGCTTCGACGCCCTGGAGCGGCACCTCGACGAGGTCGCCCGCAAAGAGAAGGAGGACGGAAGATGAACGACGGAACACTCGAGGCGGTCGGCACCGGCGCCGTGCTGGTCTTCGAGCGCAACTTCGCGCACCCGGTCGAGCGCGTGTGGGAGGCGATCACGCGCCCCGAGCAGCTCGCGGAATGGTTCCTGCCCTTCGAGGCCGAGATCGAGCTCGACCTCGTCGAGGGAGGCAGCTATGAGATGCGGATGGCCGACCCCGACTCGACGGAGTTCTCGTTCACCGTGCTGCGGGTCGAGCCGCCGCGCCTCTTCGTCCACACCGCGATGGACGACGGCGAGATGCGCTGGGAGCTCGAGCCGGACGGCGACGGGTGCCGGCTCGTCCTGACCCAGACGATGTCCTCCTACGAGCGCGCGGTCGAGAACCACTACGCGTCCGGGATGCACCACTCCCTCGAGCGGCTGGAGCTAGCGCTCGACGGCAACCCGATCGACTGGTCGTGGCCCCGGTGGGAAGAGCTTCGCGATCAGTACGTTGCAAAGAGGTGAGGAGGAGACCGTGACCATCGACAGCCGCACTCGCTGGTACGCACTGGTCGTCCTGTGCCTCGGCACCCTGATGATCGTGCTCGACACGACGATCGTGAACGTCGCCCTGCCGTCGATCCGGAAGGATCTCGGCTTCTCCGAGACCTCGCTCGCCTGGGTCGTGAACGCCTACCTGCTGACCTTCGGCGGGTTCCTCCTGCTCGGCGGGCGCCTCGGCGACCTGTTCGGCCACCGGCGGCTGTTCCTGATCGGGATCTCGCTCTTCACCGTCGCCTCGCTCGCGTGCGGCCTCTCGACCTCGCAGGCGTCGCTGATCGTGGCGCGCGCGGTTCAGGGCCTCGGCGGCGCCGTGGTCTCGGCAGTCGGGCTCTCGTTGATGATGACCCTGTTCACCGAGCCCGCCGAGCGGGCAAAGGCGATGGGCATCTTCGGCTTCGTCGCCGCCGGCGGCGGCTCGATCGGAGTCCTCCTGGGTGGAATCCTCACCGACGTCCTCGACTGGCACTGGATCTTCCTCGTCAACATCCCGATCGGGATCGGCGTGATCGCCCTCTCGCTGAGGCTGCTCCCGGGGGGTCGGGGAGTCGCCGCGAACACCAGGCTCGACGTCGCCGGGGCGGTCACGGTGACCGTGGCGCTGATGCTCGCCGTGTACGCGATCGTGAACGGGAACCGGCTCGGCTGGACGTCCGCCCAGACGCTCGGGCTGCTCGCGGTCGCCGCCGGCCTGATCGGCCTCTTCCTCGTGATCGAATCGAGGGTCGCCTCGCCGCTCGTGCCGCTCGGCCTGTTCAAGCTGCGCAACGTCGCGACGGCGAACATCGTCGGGGTGCTCTGGGCGGCGGCCATGTTCGCCTGGTTCTTCCTCTCCGCGCTCTACCTCCAGCTCGTGCTGGGGTACAGCCCGCTGCAGGTCGGTCTCGCGTTCCTGCCGGCGAACCTGATCATGGGCGCCTTCTCGATCGGCCTCTCGGCCAAGCTCGTGATGCGCTTCGGGATCAGGCGGCCGCTCGCTGTCGGGCTCACGCTCGCGGCGGCGGGGCTCGCACTGTTCGCGCGGGCGCCAGTGGACGGGAACTTCGCCCTCGACGTGCTGCCGAGCATGCTCCTGCTCGGCTTCGGCGCCGGGATCGCGTTCAACCCGATGCTCCTGGCCGCGATGAGCGACGTCGCGCCCGAGGAGGCCGGCCTCGCCTCCGGAGTGGTCAACACCGCGTTCATGATGGGCGGCGCGCTCGGCCTCGCGATTCTTGCGAGCCTCGCAGCCTCTCGCACGGACACCCTGATCGCCTCGGGCGACAGCGCGCTCGCGGCGCTGAACGGCGGCTACCACGCGGCGTTCCTCGTCGGCGCGGTGTTCGCGCTGGCGGCAGCAGTGATCGGGGCCATGTTCCTCCGCACGAGCGCGGCGGTCGCGTACGGCGAGGCCGAGCAGGCGCACGAGGCGGAGCTCGCCTCGGCGGAGGCCGGCTAGGGCCTCACGGCCGTCCCCTGGATCGCCGGCCGGATCAGCGGATGTCCGGCCGGCATCCGGAACCGTTCGAGCCGCTCGATCCGGAAGCCGGCGGCTTCGATCTCCGCGGCCGTGTCGCGGTTGAGACGGCAGCCGTCGGCGATGCGGCGCTGGAGCGGCGTAAGGCGGTCCTGCCAGCGCGCCACTCCGGCCTCGCCGCGCACGTGCTCGAGGAACTCGAGCGAGCCGTCCGGCCGCAGGACGCGCAGGATCTCGGCGAGGGTGAGCCCGAGGTCGGAGACCGAGCAGAGCGCGAGCGTGGCGACGACGTGATCGAAGCTCGCGTCGGGAAACGGCAGCGCCTCGGCGGTTCCCTCGACGATCTCGATCGGGACCCGGCTCGTCGCGGCGCGCTCCCGCAACCGCCGGGTGTAGGCGAGGTCGGGCTCGAGCGCGACGACACGCAGTGCCTGCCGGTAGTGCGGGATGTTGAGGCCTGTGCCGGCCCCGATCTCGAGCACGTCGCCCTCGAGCGCCGCCACGAGCCGCTCGCGCCGCTCCGCGAACCCCGCGCGGTCGAGCCCGCCGTTCAGGGCGTCGTAGACCCGCTCCTTCACGAGCGGGCCCTAGACCACGCGGAACGGGTGTAGCCGCCAGCCTGCCCAGCGCCAGTACCACGACGGAACCCGAAGCGGGGCGGCGGGGCGCTTGCCCTGCTGGCCCGCCTGCTGCCATGCGAACAGCTGAAAGCCCCAGTTCGGGATCTCGCGCGGGACCGACGCGGGCCGCGGGGTGGGGCGGACGACGACCGGAGCAGAGCCCACGCTCGAGTTGCCGGCCGCGTCCCGGGCGCTGACGCGGAACACCGACGGGCCGTTCCGGTTGAACGCGAGGAGGGACGCGGTCGGCTTCGTCGCGGACGCGGCCGCGAGCGGCTTCCCGTCCAGCGTGATCTCGTAGCCCGCGAGCGAGCCGCTGTTGTCGGTGGCGGCCTGCCAGGCGAGCACGAGGCGGCCGTGCACGAGCCGCCCGGTCAGGCCCGCGGGCCTCGTCGGCGGCGCGACGTCGCGCAGGAGCCCGAACGAGCCCGGCGAGGTGGTCGAGACGGTCACCGTGCCGTCGGCGGCTCGGGTGAACGCGGTGGTGGAAAGGGGCTTCCAGGCGACACCGTCGGGGGCGAAGGCCGGAACCGCGGTCGGCGCCGGCAAGTGGAAGGCAATCGTGACGGGCGCCGCGAACCGCGTGACCTGGGACCCGTCCGGGTACGAGGCGCCGACCTGGACGACGTAGCTCCCGGCCGCGAATCCGCCGACGGCCGACGGCAGCGTCGAGGCCGTCGCGGTCACCGTCGGCGTGCCTGTGAACGCGTTCGCCGCCCAGCTGACCGTAGCCAGCCCATCGCCCGTCGTCACCGAGCCGCCCGTCGGCTGGGGAGGCGGAAGCGGGGGAGGCGCGGGCACGGGCACGTTGCCCGGCCCGGCCACCGGTCCATCGACCGTGTTGCTGTCGATGTTGACCGTGACGCCGGCGTAGGTCTCGTGGTGGCCGCCCTTGTATTGGTGGATGCGCTGGTGGCTCGGCCAGTACGTGTCGGCGACGTACGGATCGCCGAAGACGCCGGTCTGGCCGTTCCAGTTCGCGATCCAGACGGCGTCGGGGCCGGTCGAGGGATTGTCGGCGGACGGGATCAGGTCGCGGATCGTCGAGGCGGCGCTGCCGTAGACGCCGGCGAGGTAGCCGCGGCTGCGCAGCTGCGACACCCATCCCGCCAGGAACGACTGCACCGCTTTCGTGCACGCCGGGCTGTTTCCCTTGTAGCCCTCCATATCGAAGTAGATCGGGGAGCCCGGGGCGAGGCCGAAGGCGCCGGCGCGGGCGACCGCGTCGTCGGCGGAGGCGGAGCCGTCGGCCGTCGCCGTCGAGGGATTGATCAGCGCGAGCCCGGCCTGCCCCACGCAGGGCGCCTGGAGGCCTACGTAGAGCGGCAGCAGGTTCCAGCCGCCCGCGACGACGCCCGCCACCCACGCAGGTGAGAGGTTCCCGTCGGGGCAGGCGCGGTTGACGCCGCCGATGTAGATCCCCACGGCCCGGTACGGCGAGGCGAGCCAGCTCTGCATCGTCTTGGTGGACGGCGCGCTGCACGTATCGAACCCGGGCCCCTGGTAGAGGGCGGCGGACCGCGACGGGGCCGCCGACGCCAGAAGCGCCGGCAACGCAGCGGCGGCGATTACGACCACCACGGCAATACGCACCGCGACCCCGGTCATCCCGGGAGGGTAGCTACGGGCCGGGCGTCACCGCATGGAGGTCGTACATCTCCTCCTTGACCGGGGGCGCGCCGGCTCCGGTCGCCATCACCTCGCCCACCGCGGGCATGAGCCGCTCGACCCGGAACCGCTCGGCGTCCTCGCGCGACTCCCAGACCTCGAAGATCCTGAAGGTCCCGTCGTCGGAGAACCCGGCCACGTGGATCAGGAGCCCGGCGGGCGGGTCGGTGTCGACTCCCATCTTCTTTCCGATCGCGTCGTAGTTCGTCGTCGTTCGGTCGTTGGTCGGCGCCCACTCCTGCATGACTGCGACTGCCATCGAAACCCTCCCGTTCGGTCGTCACTTCTTCAGCGCGGAGAGGAACTGGTTCAGCTTCGTCATGTCGAAGCCGTGCAGCCCCGTGCCCTTCTCGTTCAGCTCCTCCGGTGTGATGTAGACCCACGTCTCGTCGTTGTACTTCTCGTAGAACGCCCGCGTCATCTCCTGGCGTTTCCCCCAGGACACGACCCCGACCTTGTCCGCGCTCGGCGCGCCCATGATGGGCACGTAGTGGCCGCCGTCGTTGCCGCCGTCGTTTGGGACGACGTCCCACGGCCGGCCGTGGTCGAACTGGTCCCAGGCGGAGTTCGGAAACTCGAAGCCGATCCCGACCGCGCCGAAGATGAAAGCGGCCTGCCGGAGGTGGTCCCAGTTGTTCGGGTCGATCGCGACGTAGGCGCCTATCTTGTGGCGAACGCCCTTGGCGTCGCGGATCCCGATCTTGCGGCGGTAGTCGAGCGCCTCGTGGACGTCGGTGCCGTTGTCGGTCGACGGATCGTCGGGGTCGTAGCCCGTCACGGCCGCATAGTCGGAGATCACGTCGGCGCCGGTGAACTGCACGTCCACCTTGTGCACGAGCTTGTTGATCAGGCGGTGCTCGTGCGCCGCTCCAGCCCAGACGCAGTCGCCGGCGCCCTGGAACCCCGGCTTGACGCTGTCGTCGGGGCCGTTCCCGAGCATCCACCAGTCCTGGAACAGATTCGCGTGACCGAACCGGGCCGGCACGCTGGGCATCTGCACTCTCGCGGCGAGGCTGCTCCACTGCAGGTCCTTCGGCTTGGGCTTTGGGGGCTGCTTCCCTAGGTGTAGTGGCACTGCGGCTCCTCCTCGTTGGCGTTCACGCTGACCGCCGGCCGCCGCAGGGGCCGGATCGTCCTGAGGTCGTGATTCTGACAGGTGCCGATACGATCCGAGTCGTGCCCGAGTTTCCGCTCACCGGCGGGTGTCTGTGCGGCGGCGTCCGTTTCGAGGTCGCCGAACCGCTCGTCTCGGCCGGCTACTGCCATTGCACGCGCTGTCGTCGCAGGACCGGAACGGCCGCATCCGCACAGGCGCGGATCGTCCCCGGCTCGTTGCGGATCGTCGCCGGCGAGGAGCTCGTCCGCACGTACGAGCCTCCGGACGGCTTCTCGAAGTCGTACTGCTCGGCCTGCGGCTCGGCGCTCTGGAGCCGGAGCCCGGCGGATCCCGAGACGATGAGCGTCCGCCTGGGAGCGTTCGACGGTGACCCTGGAATCAGGCCGTCGTACCGTCAGTTCGTCGCCGATGCGGCGGCGTGGGAGCCCATTCCCGACGACGGCCTTCCGCGCTTCCCCGGAGCCAGGACGGCGCCCGCCTGAGCGCCTAAAGGCGCCCCGGGGAGGCGACGATAGGACCCGCATGGCGGTCCCCGAGGGAGAGGCCCGCGCCGCCGAGGCGCTCGAGCGAGCGACGACAGTGCCGGAGCTGCTCCGCGCGACGGCGGTCGCGCTCGTCGAGCTCCTCGGCGCGAGCGCCTGTGCGATCTCCCGCGTGCTCGGGGACGCGCTCGTGATCGTCGTCGAGCACGCGCCCGCAGGCGAGAGCCTCTCGCTCGGCCAGGGCTTCCTCGTCACCGACTTCCCGCTCACAGAGGACGTTGTGAAGCGGGGCGAGTCACATGCCGTCTCGATCCACGACGAGGACGCGGAGCCGCGCGAGGCCTCCGTGCTCGAGGAGCTCGGCTTCGATTCGCTGCTGATGGTGGCGCTGCCGGTCGGCGGGCAGTGCTGGGCCCTCGTCGAGGTCTACGGCCGCGGCCCGTCGACGTTTCCCCCGGAGCAGGTCACGCTCGCGGAGGGGTTCGCCGCGCGCGCAGGCGCGCTGGTCGAGCAGCTGCTCTAGATGGTTGATGCCGTGCCCGGGTGCGTCTGGGGATGGCACAGACCAAGCAGGGCGGCCGGGTCGTCCGCAGGCCAGGCCGGTGGGCCTGGTCAAGGGCGAACCGGGCGATCCTGCGCCGCGTCGGAGCCACCAGCCAGACGTGCGCAGGTGTGGTGTCAACCATCTAGCCCGGGGGCGGCGGCTGGACCACCGGGCCCGGGGGGCCCCCGAGGTCGTCGCTCGCCTGGAGGAACTCGTCCCGCGAAACCTCGCCGCGCGCGTAGCGCATCCTCAGGACGGCCAGCGGCTGGTCGATTGCGGCCGTGCCCGCCGCGGCCGGGAACGAGGCTTGCCGTCCGGCGTATCGGACCGCGAGAAACACCGCGAGGCCGATCAGCAAGGCGGCGACGATCAACAAGAAGAGCCACCCCCACATATGAGGGTCGCCGCCGCTCTCGTGATAGCCCCGGAAGTGATCCATGCGCTGACCATACCGGGGCCTGCTAAGACTCGATTAAGACCTCACTTGACCGTGAAGTTGCCGAACATGAAGCTCTCGTGCGGTGCGCAGTAGTACTTGTACTTGCCCTTCTTCAGGGTCACCGTGAACGACTTGGCGCCCGTGAAGGGGACCGTGGTGAACGTCTTCGACCAGCCGTTCGGCCCGTCCATCTCGAAGTTGTGGCTCGCCGACTTGTCGGTGATCACGAAGGTGTAGGTGCCCGCTTTGAGGGCCTTGACCTTCTTGCCGCCCTGGGTGAGCGAGATCGTGAATCCCGGGCCCACGGTGCCGGTCAGCTTCGGAGGGGCTGCGACCGCTGACTGCGCCCCGAGCGCAGATGCTGCCGACAGCACGAATGCGGCGAGGGCGGCGATCGCCGCGAGCTGAATTCGTCTCATGGAGCTACATACGAGGCGAGGCGGCCGCGCGGTTTGCCAGCAGCGCCGCAACGCGCGCCTCGGCCGCGGTGTCCTCGCCGCGGAGCCAGGCTGTCGTGCGCCGCCGCAGCACGTCCTCTGCCGTCAGCGCCCACTCGTGTGTCAGCGCGTAGAGCGCCTGCGCCGCGAGGTCGGGCCCGTCCGGGCGCAGCGGCTCGAGCAGCGAGGGATCGTCGACGGCCGGGGCCAGCACCTCGGGGGCGAGCGAGCCGTACAGGTGCAGGAGGTGGTCCCGGGTCGCGGGGTGCAGCCCCGGGGGGAAGACGACGCTGTCGAGGCCCTGGGCGCCCGGCAGCGGGTACGGCCGGCGGTCGAGCCGGTGCAGGCCGAGGTCGGCCCGCAGGTGCTCGAGAGCGTCCAGGGCGATCCGCCGGTAGGTGGTCAGCTTGCCGCCCCCGACGCTGATCATCCCGCTCGGGCCGCGCGAGTAGACGGTCTCGCGGCGGGCGCTTGCGGTCTCGCCCTCGCCGCCCGGCAGCACGCGGAGGCCCGCGAACACTGCGCGGACACGCTCGCGCCGGACGCGGTCGGGGTCGAGCGCCAGGCCGGCCTCATCGAGCACCTGCGCGATGTCCGCTTCCGTTACCTCGACCTCGTCCGGCTCGCCGTCGTGCCCGGTGTCGGTCGTCCCGAGCAGCAGCATGCCTTCCCACGGCACGGCGAAGCTCACCCGCACCTTGTCGTGGGGGATCGTCAGCGCCGCCGTCCACGGCCGCTCCTGGTCGACCAGCACGTGGATGCCCTTGCTCAGCCGCATCGAGCGTGGCGCGTTCGGGTCCTCGAGCCGGCGCACGTGATCGACCCACGGTCCGGTCGCGTTGACTACGGCCCGCGCGCTCACCTCCACGCTCACGCCGTCGGCGACTACCTCGGCGCCCTCGGCGCCGCGCAGGGCGACGACCTCGGCGTAGTTCAGCACGGTCGCACCCGCCCTCGCCGCAGCGCGCACGTTCTCGAGGGTGAGCCGGCCGTCGTTCGTCCAGGCGTCGTGGTAGAGCGCGCAGGAGTGGAGCCCTTCGGTGCGGAGGTCGGGCACGAGGCGGCGGGAGCGCTCGGCGTCCACGCTCCAGCTCAGGCGCCCGCGCGCGAGCGCCGAGTAGAGCAGGATCCCGCTCTTGACGACGAACGGGCGGTACGGGCCGTCCCGGTAGAGCGGGAACATGAAAGGCAGCCGGCGGACGAGGTGCGGCGCGACGACCTGCATCAGCGCGCGCCGCTCCTGGTGCGCCTCGCGGACGAGGCTCACGTCGCCCAGCACGAGGTACCGCAGCCCTCCGTGGATCAGCTTCGACGACGTGCTCGACGTGGCGCCGCCGAAGTCGCCGCGCTCGACGAGCGCCACCGCCAGCCCGTGGGCCGCCGCGGTGGAGGCGATCCCCGCGCCGATGATCCCGCCGCCGACAACGAGGAGGTCGAAGCGCCGCTCGCCGAGCTCGGTGAGCGCTCGTTCTCGCGACGGCGGAGCTAGATCCACAGCGGGTTCGTCCAGGCCTTCCGGCCGGCGGCGTCGGCGACCTCGACGCGGCCGTACGGCGGGCGGAAGGGGCGCTCGAGGTGCGCCGCGACGATCGCGCCGTCGTCGTCGCGCTCCAGCACCCGGGCGGCGTGAGGGTAGCCGAGCCTGCCTGCGTTCACCCGGGCGCCGGTACGCCGTCCGGCGTAGAGGGTCACGCTGGCGGCCGGGCTGCAGCGCACGACGACACCGTCGTCGGCGACCTCGAGCCCGTGGATCAGCGGCCCGCTGGAGCCGTAGAAGAGCCCCTCGCGGAGCGCCTCCAGGACGGCCTCCTG
The DNA here is from genome assembly GCA_963724805.1 of uncultured Actinomycetes bacterium. Lineage (GTDB taxonomy): Bacteria > Actinomycetota > Thermoleophilia > Gaiellales > Gaiellaceae > CAVQZA01. The sequence continues at coordinate 1,096,623 of CAVRWA010000011.1, read as the reverse complement.
CGAGCGCTCGGCGCACCGCGCCCAGACCCAGGCGAGGTCGCTGTCGTAGCCGGGATGGTGCGAGTCGTCGGTGGCGAGCGCGTACAGGAGCCGGCCGCGCTCGAGCGCCTCGTCCCAGTGGATGCTCGAGTCGCCCCGCCCGACCTCGAGCTGGCAGCCCGCGTTGTAGACCTCGATCCCGACGAGCCCCTCGCAGTCCTCGAACTGGTCTGTGCGCAGGCCGCTCCAGTACGTGTGCGCGAGGTAGGCGACACCTCCTGCGTCGTTGATCCAGCGCACCACCTCGTGGAGCGGCGCGAACTCGCCGCTCGGGATCTCCGGATCGGTCGCGAGACCGAGCGCGAGCACATGCGCGTCGTGCTCCGGCCCGCCCGCCTGCGCGTTCAGCTCGGTGCCCGGGATCACGAGCAGTTGCTTCGTCGACCGCTCGACCGTGCGCACCCAGTGGTCGGTGATCGCGAGCACGTCGAAACCGGCCCAGTCGTAGTGGCGCACGAGCAAATCCGGGGCGAGCTCGCCGTCCGAATTGGTCGTGTGAGTGTGGAGCGCGCAACGGAGCCAATCCCCGTTTGTGTCAAAGGGGTTACGAAGTGCGCTCACGTTTGAGAGACTAACCGCCCGCCGTTGAAACCGTCGTAGCGCATGACTAGGCTCGGCTTCCTACCCCAGGACTGGAGGGTCAGATGGAGGACTACGAGGCGCACGAGCAAGAGTTCTTCGCCAAGCTCGAGGAGTCGGAGTTCACCCGTTCGGCGATGCTGCGGCGCAGCGCCGCCGCGGCGTTCGGGCTGACAATCCTCGGCAGCAGCCCGTCGCTCGCGTGGGCCGCCCGCAGGGCCGCCGCCGCTCCGCCGCTGAAGGGCACCAAGGCCAACATGAAGGCTCTCGTGGCCGCGGCCAAGAAGGAAGGCCATCTCAACGTGATCGCCCTCCCGCCGGACTGGGCGAACTACGGCGAGCTCATCTCGACGTTCAGCAAGAAGTACGGCATCGGAATCACGAGTGACAACCCAGACGGCAGCTCGGCGCAGGAGAACCAGGCGATCATCTCCCTGAAGGGCGACCCGCGTGCCCCGGACTGCGTCGATGTCAGCGCCACGTTTGCGGTCGACGGCGCCCGCCAGGGTCTGTATGGGCGGTACTACGTCAGCAACTACGCGACCGTCCCACGGGCGATGAAGGACACCCGTGGCTACTGGACGGGCGACTACTGGGGCGCAGTCTCGATCGGCTACAACGCCAACCTCGTGAGCAACCCGCCGAAGACGTTCGCCGACCTGATGAAGCCCGAGTACAAGAACAAGGTCGCGATGAACGGGAGCCCGCTGACGTCCGGCTCGGCGATCGCGGGCGTCTTTGCGGCCGCGCTCGCGAACGGCGGCTCGCTCAGCAACGTCACCCCGGGGATCGACTACTTCGCGGCGCTGAAGAAGGCGGGCAACTTCATCCCCGTCCAGACGACCCCGCAGACGGTCGCGTCCGGCCAGACGCCGATCTCGATCGACTGGGACTACAACAACCTCGCCTACGGGCCGGAGTTCCCCTCCGCGAAGTGGAAGGTCAACATCCCGTCCGACGGCGTCTACGGCGGCTACTACTGCCAGGCGGTCAACGCCACCGCGCCGCACCCGTACGCGGCCCGGTTGTGGCAGGAGTTCATCTACTCCGACCAGGGGCAGATCCTGTATCTGAAGGGATACGCGCATCCGGCCCGCTTCACCGACATGTTCAACCGGAAGGTGATCCCCAAGGCGCTGGTCAACGCGCTGCCCTCGGGGGCCCTCTACTCCAAGGTGAAGTTCGCGAGCCTCGGCCAGCAGGCGGCCGCGAAGGCGGTCATCAACACGCAATGGCCCGCGAAGGTCGGGTCCTAGCGCGCTGGCGACACACGCCGTAGCAAGAACCGAGAGTCTCCGGCCGGGCCCCAGGTCCGGCCGGAGACGTCCCTCGCTCGCGTGGCTTGGCGTCGTCCCGTTCTTCGCCTACGCCGGCATGTTCCTGATCCTTCCCTCCGCCACCGTGATGATCGGTGCGTTCCAGAACGACCACGGCGGCTACACGTTCCACAACGTCTGGTCGATCGTGTCGACCGCGCAGACGCGCGACGCGTTCTGGGCGAGCATCCGGCTCAGCCTCGTCACCGCCCTCCTGGGCGGACTGCTCGGCCTCCTGATCGCCTACGCGGCGATCCGCAAGGGGACGCCCGGCTGGATCCGCTCTGCGTTCGGCACGTTTTCGGGCGTGGCCGCGAACTTCGGCGGCATCCCGCTCGCCTTCGCGTTCATCGCCACCTTCGGGACGATCGGGATCGTCACGCAGCTCCTCAACGACGTCTTCGGGTTCAACATCTACGAGCACGGCCTTGCGATCTGGTCGAGGAACGGCGTCGCGTTCGTCTACCTCTACTTCCAGATCCCGCTGATGATCCTGGTGATCGCGCCTGCGATCGACGGCCTCCGCGCGGAGTGGAGCGAGGCGTCGTCTAACCTCGGCGCGAGCCGCTTCCAGTACTGGCGCCACATCGGGATGCCGGTTCTGATGCCGTCGATCCTCGGCGCGGTGATCCTGCTCTTCGGCAACGCGTTCGCGGCGTATGCGACGGCATACGCGCTGACGAGCGGGACCGGCCTGCCGCTCGTGCCGATCCTGATCGGCAACGACCTCTCCGGCAACGTCTTCTTCAACCCGCACGAGGGCCAGGCGCTCGCGTTCGGGATGTTCTTCGTGCTGGCGGCGATGATGGTCTTCTACATCCCGCTCCAGCGGCGCGCCTCTCGGTGGGCAAAGTGAAGAGACCCCGGATTGCCCCCTCCGCGGTCGTGTGGCTCGTGCTGGGCGGCGCGTACTTCCTGACGCCGCTGGTTGCGACGCTCCTCTTCAGCCTCAAGGACGCGAACACCGGGAAGTGCTGCAGCCTCTCCGCCTACGGCGAGATCCTGCACGATCCCCAGTTCTGGTCGACGATCAAGATCTCGTTCCGGCTCGCGCTCGAGACGATCGTGGTGGGGCTGCTGCTCTTCGTGCCGACGATCTATCTCGTGTACCTGAAGCTGCCGCGGCTCCGGCCCGTCGTGGGTTTCATGGCGCTGGTGCCGTTCGTGATCCCGCCGATCATCCTCGTCGTCGGCCTGCTCAAGTTCTACAAGGACACGATGCACGCGCCGTTCTGGTTCCTCGGCAAGCCCGACCTGTTCCTGGTCGGCGCGTACGTGATCCTCGCCTTCCCGTACATCTACTTCTCGCTCGACGCAGGGTTCCGCGCGATCGACGTCCACACGCTGACCGAGGCGTCGCGCGGGCTCGGCGCGTCGTGGCGGACGACGCTCGGGCGCGTGATCCTGCCGAACATCAGGGTGGCGGCGCTGAGCGGCGCGTTCCTCACGCTGGCGATCGTGATGGGCGAGTTCACGCTCGCGAGCCTCTCCGCCTTCCATACGTTCCCGACCTACCTCCAGCAGATCAACCAGGACAAGGCCTATCCGGCCGCGGCCGCGACGCTGATGAGCTTCGGGATCACCTGGGCCGCGATGCTCTCGATCCTCCTGATCGGGCGGCGCGGCGGCCAGCGCACGGTGCGCGTGGGGATCGGTCGGTAATGGCCCACGTCGAGCTGCAGGAGCTGTGGCGCTCGTTCGGCCCCGTCACGGCGCTCCAGGGGATCGACCTCTCGCTCGAGACGGGCGAGTTCGTCTCGCTGCTCGGGCCGAGCGGCTGCGGCAAGACGACGGCCCTCCGCCTCGTGGCCGGCTTCGACCAGCCCGATTCGGGGCGGATCGTCGTCGACGGCAAGGACATCACGGGCAGGCCGCCCAACAAGCGCGACATGGGCATGGTCTTCCAGGCCTACAGCCTGTTCCCGAACATGACCGCCGAGCAGAACGTCGACTACGGGCTCAGGATCCGCCGCAAGGCCAAGGCCGACCGGCGGCAGCGGGTCGCCGAGCTGCTCGAGCTCGTCGGGCTCGGCGACGCGGGCAAGCGCTACCCTCATCAGCTCTCCGGCGGCATGCAGCAGCGCGTCGCGCTCGCCCGCGCGCTCGCGATCGAGCCGAGCGTGCTGCTCCTCGACGAGCCGCTCTCGGCGCTCGACGCGAAGGTGCGCGTGCAGCTGCGCGAGGAGATCCGCCGCATCCAGCTCGAGCTCGGGATCACGACGATCTACGTCACCCACGACCAGGAGGAGGCGCTCTCGATCTCCGACCGCGTCGCGGTGATGTACGGAGGCAAGATCGAGCAGGTCGGCTCCCCGGCGGAGATGTACGGCAGCCCGGCGACGCCGTTCGTCGCGGAGTTCATCGGCACGATGAACCGGCTCGCGTCGACGGTCGCCGCGGACGGCATGGTCGACTACGCCGGCAAGCAGCTCCACGTCAACGCGGCCGAGGGCCTGCCGCGGGGAGAGCGGGTGCTCCTGCTCGTCCGGCCGGAGACGGTCGACCTGGTGCCCGTGGGCGACGGTCACGCGTCCGAGCCCACGGCGTTCACCGGCGTCGTCGTCTCGCACATCTTCCTCGGCTCGACGACCCGGGTACGGATCGAGGACGAGAGCGGGGAACGCGGAATGACCGCCGATCTCCCGCACGACCCGGGCCGCGGCGCTGACGATCGGGATGCAGGTCATGGCGAGCTTCCCGCCCGAGAGCGCGCGGCTGCTCAGCCTGGCCGAAGAGCCAGCAGAGCCAGTTCCGGCCGGTCGGTGAAGATCCCGATGACGCCGAGGGCGGCGAGCTCGCGCATCCGCTCCGGCGCGTTCACGGTGTAGACGGTCGTCTCGAGGCCGAGCCGGCGCGCGGCGGCGAGCCCGCGGGCCGTCGTGCGCTGGTCGCGGAAGCCGGCCGCCCAGGCGCCTCGTGCGCCGCGGATCGAGACGCCGAACCCGACGTGCTGGACCGTGCGGAGACCGGGACGGAGGCGCCGCACCTCCTCGAGAGCGGGACGCTGGAAGCAGACGACCACGGCGTCGTCGTCGAGGAGCGCGAGCACGCGCGGGACGATGTCGTGGCGACGGTAGCGGGACGGGCTCTTCAGCTCGACCATCAACCCGATCCGGCCGCGCGTCAGCTCGACGGCCTGCTCGAGCGTCGGCAGGCCTGTTCGCCTTCGCGGCGGGTCGTGGGTGACCACGAGCTCACCGTCGGGTCGCGCCCGGACGTCGAGCTCGATGAAGTCCGCGCCGACCTCGATCGCGCGCTCGAACGCGGGCAGCGTGTTCTCCGGCAGGTCCCACGACGCGCCGCGGTGCGCGATCACGAGCGGGGTCACGGGAGCAGCCGTTGCACCGCGGCGAGGTCGATCTCGGGGATCAGCTCGTCGGCCGCGGCGAGCCGCTCCGCTCCGAGCGTGCGCGTGATCCCGACGCAGTACATGCCGGCCGCCTTCGCAGCCGCGACGCCCACCTCGGTGTCCTCGAACACGATCACCTCATCGGCGCGGACGCCGTCGCCGAGGAGCTCGAGCACCCGCAGGTACCCCTCCGGGTGCGGCTTGCCGGCCACGACGTCCTCGGCGGCGACGAGCGCGGCGAGCAACGGCGCGAGCCCGGACGCCTCGAGGACCGGGACGATCTCCTCGCGGGCGGCGCCCGACACGACCGCGACCGGGACGCGCTCCGCCGCATAGCGGACGGCCTCGCGCACCCTCGGGTACACCGTCGAGCCGCCGGCGGCGGCCTCCTGGTATCGAGAGATCCGGTCGGCGACGAGCTCGGCGAGGTCGGGGCGGTCACGGCCGAGCCAGTAGCCGATGATCTCCTCCTCGGTGTGCCCTGCGAGCTCGTCGACGTACTGGGCCTGCGTCAGCGGTCGCCCCTGTTCGGCGAACATCTGCGCGTAGATCTCGTACATGATCGGCTCGTCGTCGGAGAGCGTGCCGTTGAAGTCGAAGACTGCCGCGCGAGGAGCCATCCGGCGGCGAAGCCTACCCTTCCCGCGTGCCGGCCTCCGCACTCGCGCTCGCCCTCGCTGCGGCGTTCGTCCACGCCTGCTGGAACCTGCTGCTTGCGCGCCCGCGCGATCCGGAGGCGGCGATGGCCGTCGCGCTCGTGGTCGCGGTCGCGGCCTTCGCGCCGGTCGCTGCGGTCTTCGGGCACGTGGACTCCCGCGTCTGGCCCTACGTCGTCGCGACGGGCCTCTTCGAGCTGGCGTACTTCGCGCTCCTCGCCGCGGCCTACCGGCGGCTGGAGCTCTCGGTCGTCTACCCGGTCGCGCGCGGGAGCGCCCCGGTGCTGGTGCTGCTCGCGGGGGTGGTCGCGTTCGGGAAGTCGACCTCGTGGGGCCAGGCGCTCGGCGTCTGCCTTGTCGGGGCCGGCGTCGTGCTCGTGAGCGGGCTGAAGCGCGCGGATCGGCGCGGGATCGCGTTCGGCCTCCTGATCGCCGGCTGCATCGCCGCCTACACGCTGATCGACAAGCGCGGGATCCGCTACGCGTCGCCGATCGCGTACCTCGAGCTCTCGATGCTCCTGCCGTCGCTCGTCTACGCCGCGGTCATCCTGCGCTGGAAGGGGCGGGGGGCGGTCAGGGCCGAGCTCACCTGGCAAACCTGTCTCGCCGGGCTCGCGACGTTCGTCGCCTATGCCCTCGTGCTGGCCGCGCTCCGGCTCGCCTCCGCGGCCTCGGTCGCGGCGGTGCGCGAGACGAGCGTCCTGATCGCGGCCGCCCTCGCGGGCGTGTTCCTGAAGGAGCGGGTCGGTGTGGAGCGGCTGTCGGGAGCCGCACTCGTCGTCGCCGGCGTCGCACTCCTTAGTCTCTCCTAGTTAGTGCCCCGTCCGGCAATGTCCTCCGGCTTCTGGAACACGATCACGCGGCGCGCTGCGGCGTCCCCGGTCGCGCCCATAGCCTCGGCTATGGGCGCTCCCTGCGTCCTTGCAGCGCTTGGTGCTCGCGCCCCAGAAGCTCGTCAACATCACCGGACGGGGCACTGATGGCGCTGCTCGCGATCGACCAGGGGACGACCGGGACGACGTGCCTCGTCGTCGACGACGAGCTACGGATCCGCGGCCGCGGCTACGCCGAGCTCCCGCAGCACTTCCCGCGGCCGGGCTGGGTCGAGCACGACCCGGAGGAGATCTGGGCGAGCGTCCTCGCCGCGGCCGAGCAGGCGCTGCAAGGCACGAAGCCGCAGGCGCTGCAGGCGATCGGGATCACGAACCAGCGCGAGACGACGGTCCTGTGGGGGCGACGCAGCGGCCTCCCGGTCAGCAACGCGATCGTCTGGCAAGACAGGCGCACGGCCGATCGTTGCCGCGAGCTGCCGGGCCCGCGCCTGAGGGAGCTGACGGGGCTCGTCGCGGATCCCTATTTCTCGGCGACGAAGCTCGAATGGCTGCTCCAGGACGTCGAGACCGACGAGCCTCTCGCGTTCGGTACCGTCGATTCCTGGCTCGTGTGGAAGCTGACGGGCGGGCGCGTCCACGTCACCGACGAGACCAACGCGTCCCGCACGCTGCTCGTCTCGCTCGCCACGCTCGCCTGGGACGACGAGCTGCTCGAGCTCTTCGGCGTCTCGCCCGACCTGCTGCCGGAGATCCGGCCCTCGAGCGCGGTCGTCGGCGAGGCCGAGCTCTTCGGCGCGACCGTGCCGGTCGCAGGGATCGCCGGCGACCAGCAGGCCGCCCTGTTCGCCGCGGGTGGGACCGCCAAGGCCACCTACGGCACGGGGAGCTTCGTGCTCGCGCCCACCGGCACCGACTGCTCGCCGCCGCCCGAGGGTCTCGTGCGCACCGCGGCCGCTCGCCGCGCCTCCGATCCTCCGAGCTACGCGCTCGAGGGCTCGGTCTTCGTCACGGGCGCGGCACTGCAATGGCTGCGCGACGGGCTCGGCCTGATCGCCGACGCGGCGGGGAGCGCTGCGGCGGCCGAGTCCCTCGACGGGAACGACGGCGTCTATTTCGTGCCCGCGCTCGCGGGGCTCGGGTCGCCGCACTGGGCGCCCGATGCCCGCGGGCTGATCACCGGGCTGACGCGCGGCACCCGTCGCGAGCACCTCGTCCGGGCAGCGCTGGAGGCGGCCGCCTACCAGACGCGCGACGTGCTCGACGCGATGCCCGGCCAGCTCGCGTTGCTACGAGCCGACGGCGGCATGACGGCCAATGCCTGGCTGATGCAGTTCCAGGCGGATCTGCTCGGGATTCCCGTCGAGGTCGCCGCCGAGCCGGAGCAGACGGCGCTCGGCGCGGCGCTGCTCGCCGGGCTCGCGGTCGGCCTCTGGTCCGAGCCGCACGCCGCCCCCGCCGGCGCCCGCTACGAGCCGCGGATGCCCAGGGACGAAGCGGAGCGCCTCTACGCCGGCTGGCGAGAGGCGCTCCGCCGCACCCTCCTCTAACTCGTTACTTCCCGAGCCAGGCGTTGACCTTGGCCTTGTTGGCCGCGATCCACTTCTTCGCCGCCGTGTCCGGGTCGACGTGATCGCCCGCGATCCACTTGGCGACGGTGTTCTGGTCGGTGTTCGACCAGCTGAACCGCTTCAGCACCGGGTAGGCGGGCGAGCCGCTCTTCGCGAACTTGGCACTGAAGACCTTGTTGAGTGGATAGGTGTCGTAGGCGCACGCGTACTGCTTCACGTCGCCGACGGGGTTGCTGACGTCGTCCTTGCAGCCCTTGAACCGTGGCGGCAGCTTCACCTCGACGAGGTGGTACTGCACGTTCAGGTACTGGGGCGTGTACCAGTACAGGAGCACCGGCTTCTTCTGCTTGACGAGCTGTGTCCAGCGCGCCACCTGCGCGGGCTCGGCGCCGACGCTGACGAATTTGAGGTTGAGCCCGAGCGCCTCGATCAACTGCTGGTCCTTCTGGACGTACGAAGGGTCGCCGCCGAGGAACATCCCCTGCGAGCCGGACTCCGGGCTCTTGAAGATCGACTCCTTGCCCTTGAGCCCTCTCCACGTCTTGAACTGCGGGTACTGCTTCATCAGGTAGTCGGGGATGTACCAGCCGATGTGGCCGTTGACGCCGTTCGAGCCGCCGAGCACGGCCGTGTGCTGCTTGGTGATGTACTGCTTGTACTGAGCGACGTGCTGCCAGTCCTCGAGCACCGCGTCGACCTTCCCGTCCGCCATCGCCTGGTAGACGGGGATCTCCGTGATCTTGGTGATGTTCACCTTGCAGCCCATGCTCTCGAGCACGTTCTTGGCCACGTAGGTGTTGGCCGTCGAGCCGGCCCACGCCTGCTCGTTGACCGTGACCGTGCCGCATGACGCCGCCCTGTGGGCGCCGGCTACGCCGACGACCGCGAGCGCCGCAACCGCAGCGAGTGCGAGCACGGCCGCGGCCCACAGGCCCCGACGAGCTCCGAGACGTTCCGACATTCCAGCCTCCTTTGCCTGCCTTCGATGTGAGATTTCGTTCACAGGTCGACCTGTTGCCGGGCACGACGGTTTCCCTGCGTGACCCGGTCGAGCGCGATCCCGAGCGCGAGGATCGCGAGTGACGCAACGACCCCCTGCCCGAACTCGTTCCGCTGCAGTCCCTGGGCGACCTCGTAGCCGAGCCCGCCGGAGCCGACGAGCCCGCCGATCACGACCACGGCGAGCACCATGATGATCCCCTGGTTGACGCCGAGCATGATCGCGTCCCGCGCCAGCGGCACCTTCACCTTCGCGAGCACCTGCAGCCGCGTGGCGCCGAACGAGCGCGCCGCCTCGACCGTGTTCGGCTCGACTTCGCGAATCCCCACCGAGACGAGCCTGATCACGACGGGAGTCGCGTAGAGCACTGCCGCGATGATCCCCGGCACGATCGAGACCGGCATCAGGTAGATGAACGGGATGATGTAGACGAGCTGCGGCAGCGTCTGCAGCACGTCGTTGATGGGGCGGAGGATCCGCTCCACGGTTCGGCTCTCGGCGGCCCAGACGCCGAGCAGGAACCCGAGCGCAACGGCCAGGCCCGTCGCCACGAGTACCTGAGACGCAGTGGCCATCGCCGGGTCCCATTGACCCATCACTCCGATTGAGACGAGCGCAACGAGCGTTGTGATAGCCGGGCGGCGGCCGCTGACGACGAACGCGACCGCCGTCAGCCCGAGCACCATCACGAACCACGGCGTGCCGGCCGAGTAGTGGTTGATCGGCTCGAGACCGTACTTGACCATCGCGTTGCCGATCGGCGACGAGATCCCGAACACCACGGTCGCCGGGTTCTGGATGTAGTCGAGCACCGACTGGATCTGGGCGAGCAGCCACGCCTGGGCCGTCCGCCCGGAGTAGATCGCGCCGGCGTCGAACGCGTAGCCGAGGCCGACCGCGAGCGCAACGGTGCCCACCGCGGCTAGCGTCTCGAGGTGCAGCCGCCTCCTGACCGCTTCGGTGACATGGCGGTGCGCCGGATCGGTGCGCTCGGCCATCGACTCGGTCGAGCGGTCGAGCGCGATCGCCATGATCACGATCGCGGCGCCGGCGAGGATCGCCAGAGCGGGATTCGAGTAGATGCCGCTCGTGACGATCTCGCCGAGGCCGCGGCCGCCGATCAGCCCGGCGATCACGACCATCGAGAGCGCGAACAGGATCACCTGGTTGACGGAGAGGAGCAGCATCCGCCTCGCGAGCGGGAGCTGCACCTTCAGGAGCACCTGGGCCCTGGTCGAGCCGAGCGCCTCGGCGGCCTCGACCGTGTTGGTCGGCACTCCGCGGATCCCGAGCGCCGTGATCCGGATCGCCGGCGGGATCGCGTAGATCATCGTCGTCACGACGGCCGCGCCCGGCCCGACCGAGAACAGGATCACGATCGGCATCAGGTAGGCGAACGCGGGCACGATCTGCATCGCGTCGAGCACCGGCGTGATCGCGCGCTGGAAGCGGTCGGAGCGTCCCGCCACCACGCCGAGCGGCATCCCGATCAGCAGCGACAGTGAGACGGCCGCGGTCATCAGGGCGAAGGTCTGCACGCTCTCCTCCCAGAGACCCATCAGCGCGAACGACGCGAATGCCGCCGCGACCCCGAGCGCCGAGCGCCGGCTGCCGAAGCGCAGCACCACGACGATTCCGAAGGCCGCCGTCCCGACCCACGTGAGCTTGAAGAAGAAGCTCGTCAGCCACGAGACGAGGTCGTCGAGGAACGTCGCGACGCCGTTGAAGATCGTGAAGAAGACGCTCGGGTCGGGAACGTTGCGCTGGTCGCTGAGCCAGGTCTGGAAGTCGTCGAGGTATCCGGTCAGAGCGGTCCAGGTGAGCCACGAGGGCCACGGGTAGTCGCCCTTCCAGCCGACGTACGAGATCACGATCACGAGCACGATCCCGACGACGAGCCCGATCTTCCCGCGCCACCACGGCCGCGGGGCCGCGGCGGCCGCCGGCGCGGCGACGAAGTCGGTCGCGGCGGACATCAGTCCTGCTCGCCCGCGATCGCCTTCAGGACGGCGACGCGATCGACGACGCCGACGACGTGTCCCTCCTCTACCGCGCAGCAGGGGCGCTCGCTGCCCGCGATCACGGGGATCGCGTCGCGGACCGTCGTGCCGACAGGGAGCGTGGGAGCGCCCTCGACCTCTCCGGCGTCGGCCGGGCGCATGATCCAGCGCAGGGTCAGCACGTGGCTGCGCGGGATGTCGCGGACGAAGTTCTGCACGTAGTCGTCGGCGGGTGAGCCGACGAGGTCCTCCGGGGTGCCGAGCTGCACGATCGCACCGTCGCGCATGATCGCGATCCGGTCGCCGAGGCGCAGCGCCTCCGGCAGGTCGTGGGTGATGAACACCATCGTCTTGCCGGTCTCGTGCTGGAGCCGGATCACCTCGTCCTGCATGTCGCGGCGGATCAGCGGGTCGAGCGCGCTGAACGGCTCGTCGTAGAGCATCACCTTCGGGTCGACCGCGAATGCGCGCGCGAGGCCGACCCGCTGCTGCATCCCGCCCGAGAGCTGGTCGGGGAACTGGTTCGCCGAGTCCTCGAGCCCGACGAGCTTGAGCACCTCCGCGGCGCGCCTGAGCCGCTTGTCCTTCGGCATCCCCTGCACCTCGAGCCCGAACGCGACGTTGTCGATCACGCGGCGGTGTGCGAGCAGGCCGAAGTGCTGGAACACCATCGACGAGGTGTGGCGGCGCAGCTCACGCAGCTCCGCCTGGCTCGCGCCGGAGACGTCCTTCCCGTCGATCTCGATCTGGCCCGCACTCGGCTCGATCAGGCGGATCAGGGTGCGGACGAGCGTCGACTTGCCCGAGCCGGAGAGGCCCATCACCACGAACACCTCCCCCGGCCAGACGTCGAACGTGACGTCGCGCACGGCCGCGACGCAGCCGGTCTTCGCGCGGAGCTCGGCCCGGGGGAGGTCGGCGTCGGGCGTGCCGAGGACGGCTCTCGGAGCGCTTGCCGAAGATCTTCCACACGCCGACGGCGCGGATCAGCGGCGGGCCGCTTCGGTCGATCCGGTGGCCCGTGCCCTCCGACGTGCCGACGGTCGTCGTCACGCGCGCAGCCTACTCCCACGGTCAGAAGAGGCCAACCGTCCGCCCCTCCTCGTCGATGTCGACGTTGAACGCCGCCGGGCTCGCGCTGAGGCCCGGCATCGTCTGCATGTCACCGCACAGCGCGACCAACCAGCCCGCGCCGGTGTAGGCGCGGATGTCGCGGATCGTGACCGTGAACCCGGTCGGCGCGTTGGTGAGCGCGGCGTCGTGCGCGAGCGAGAGATGCGTCTTCGCCATGCAGATCGGGAGCTTGTCGAAGCCGGCCTGGTTGAACTGCCGGATCTTGTCCTGCGCCGTCTTCAGCACGTAGATCCCGTCGGCGCCGTAGACGCGCTTCGCGATCGCCTCGATCTTCTGCTCGATCGGCGCGTCGAGCTCGTAGACGAAGTCGAACCGGTTCGGCTCCTCGGCCGCCGCCACGACGGCCTCGGCGAGCGCCGCCGCGCCCTCGCCGCCCTTCGTCACGCCCTCGTTCGTCTCGGCTGCATAGGCGCCGTTGGCGAGCGCGAACTCCCGCACGAGCTCGATCTCCGCGTCGGTGTCGTCGGGGAAGCGGTTCAGCGCGACGACGGCGTTGATTCCGAACTCGCGGATGATCCCGAGGTGGCGGATCATGTTCGCGGCGCCGCGCTCGATCGCCTCGAGCCCGCCGTCCGGGTCGTCGCCGTGGTGCTTGAGCGCCTTCACGGTCGCCACGAGCACCGTTGCCGCGGGCCTGATCCCGCCGACCCGGCAGACGATGTCGAAGAACTTCTCCATCCCCATGTCCGAGCCGAAGCCGCTCTCGGTCAGCACGTAGTCGCCGAGCTTGAGGGCGACCCGGTCCGCGACGAGCGAGTTGTTGCCGTGGGCGATGTTCGCGAACGGGCCGCAGTGGACGAAGGCCGGCTGGCCCTCGAGCGTCTGCACGAGGTTCGGCTTGATCGTGTCCTTCAGCAGCACCGTCATCGCCCCGGCGGCGCGCAGCTGCTCGGCGGTCACGGGCTCGCCCTCGAACGTCGAGCCGACGGTGATCGCGCCGAGGCGCTCGCGCAGGTCGTGCAGGTCGCGCGCGACGGCGACGATCGCCATCACCTCGGAGGCGGCGGTGATGTCGAAGCCGGTCTGGCGCACGTAGCCGTTCGCGCGGCCGCCGAGGCCGACCGCGATGTCGCGCAGCGCGCGGTCGTTGATGTCGACGCAGCGGCGCCACGAGATCGAGAGCGGGTCGATGTACGGCTGCGCGTTGTGGAGGATGTGCGCCTCCAGCATCGCGGCGAGCAGGTTGTTCGCGGCGCCGATCGCATGGATGTCGCCGGTGAAGTGGAGGTTCATGTCCTCCATCGGGACGACCTGGGCGAGGCCGGCTCCCGCCGCTCCGCCCTTGATTCCGAACACCGGGCCGAGCGAGGCCTCGCGCAGGCACAGCACCGGGCTCTTGCCGATGAAGCCGAGCCCCTGCGTCAGCGAGACCGCCGTCGTCGTCTTGCCCTCGCCGGCCTTCGTCGGCGTGATCGCGGTCACGTTGACGAGCTTCGCGTCCGGCCGCCCGGCGAGCCGGTCGAGCACGGAGAGATCGATCTTCGCCTTGTAGCGCCCGTAGAGCTCGATCTCGTCGGGCAGAAGACCCGCCTCCTCGGCCAAGTCGTTGATCGGGCGGAGGGTCGCGCTCTGCGCGATCTCGAGGGACGACGGGAGCTTCACCAAGGCAGATTCCTTTCGTCGGGGGACGCGTAGCCTCGCAGTAGCACGCCCTTCAGGTCAAAGTAGCGCTCGTGCTCGTCGGCCTCGGCCACGTCGATCTCGTCTGTCGCGACCTCGAGCGGTCGCTCGCGTTCTACCGCGCCGTGCTCGGGCCGCTCGGGCTCGAGGAGCCTGTGCTCTTCCCGGGCGAGCGCGGCGAGCAGATCCACTACCTGCGCTTCCCGGGCGCAGGGTCGGGCTCGCTGGGACTGCGCCAGGCATTGGGGGAGCAGCGGTTCGAGCTCTACGCGCCGGGCCTGCACCACGTCGCCTTCGCGGTCGAGACGAGGGCGGACGTCGACGCCGCGCACGCGGCGGCGGCCGCGTGGGGCGCCGAGATCCTGCACGCGCCCCGGGTCTTCCCGCAGTATCACCCGGACTTCTACGCCACGTTCTTCCTCGACCCCGACGGCTTCAGGATCGAGGTCGCGTCGAGCCGCGACGCGCGCGTCTGATCGGGGTCAGACCCCTGACATGGCTCGGTTCGACGATGGCACGGAGAAATGCCGCGTCGCGACAGTCTCCGTCACACTTCCGTGACGAACGTGCCACTCAATTGTCTCTGGGTCTGACCCCGGGCATGGCTGTCTCGGACACGGCAGTTGACGCGGCTCCGCCCGGGCGCTTCAATTCGTGGAACAGGAGTTCCACATGGTGGAAACGACCCCGACGCAAACCGGAACGCAGTCCATCGACCGGGCGGCTCAGCTGCTCGTCCGCGTCGTCGAGTCCGCGGAGCCGCCTTCGGTCGGGGAACTCGCCGAGCGCTCCGGGCTGCCGAAGAGCACGACGTCCAGGCTCGTGGCGGCGCTCGAGCGGCAGGGGCTCGTCCAGCGGATCGAGGACCGCGGGCGGCTTCGGCCCGGTCCCGTGCTGCTCCGCTACGCGAACCGCGACCCGGCGGCGACGCTCGTCGAGCTCGCTGCGCCCTCGCTGCATCGGCTCGCGGAGGCATCCGGCGAGACGATCAATCTCGCTGTCCCTGGCCCCGACGGCGTCGAGCACCTGGCCCAGGAGGACACGGCGCATTTCGTCGGCGTGACCGACTGGGTCGGCCGCCGCGTCGCCTTCGAGCTCGCCGCCAACGGCAAGTGCTTCCTCGCCTTCGGAGGCGCGAAGAGACTGACCCCGGAGCTGCAGGGCGTCCGCGCGCGCGGCTACGCGACCTCGATCGACGAGCTCGAGCTCGGCCTCTCCGCGCTCGCCGCCCCCGTCTTCGGGCCCGGGGGCGACGCCATCGCCGCACTCTCCATCTCCGGGCCCAGCGCCCGCCTGTCCCCCGACCGCATCGCCGAGCTCGCTCCGCTTCTCGTCGAGGAAGCGGCGACGCTCGCCGAGCGGCTCGGCCACCGCGACCACGCACGAGGAGCGGCATGACACACGACGAGATCATCCAAAGCCTCTACGACGAGACGCTGATCGGCAACGCGCCCGAGGTGAGGGACCTGGTCAACCAGGGGCTCGCGGACGGCCTCGACCCCGAGCGGATGCTCTACGACGGGCTGATCCCGTCGCTCGAGGAGGTCGGCGCCCGCTTCGAGCGCGGCGACTACTTCGTGCCGGAGATGCTGATCGCTGCGCGTGCGATGCAGGGTGCGCTCGACATCCTGCGGCCGCTGCTCGCCGAGACCGGCGCCCAGCAGGTCGGCACCTTCGTGATGGGCACGGTCAAGGGCGACGTCCACGACATCGGTAAGAACCTCGTCAACATCATGCTCGAGGGCGCCGGCTTCACCGTCCACGACCTCGGTGTCAACGTCGCGCCGGAGGTGTTCGTGGAGAAGGTCATCGAGCACAAGCCCGAGATCGTCGGCTTCTCCGCCTTCCTGACCACGACGATGCCCATGTTCAAGGCCAACATCAACGCGCTCCAGAAGGCCGGGATCCGCGACGACGTGATCGTGATGGTCGGCGGCGCACCGGTGACGCAGGAGTACGCGGACGCAGTGGGCGCCGACGGCTACGCGGCGGACGCCTCGACGGCGGTGCGGATGGCCAAGGACCTGATCCAGCGCAAGCGGGCCGCGGTTCCCGCCTGATGGGCCTGCTCGCCGGCATCGAGCACGTGGTCAAGCGGCCGGTCTTCGGCTGCAAGATGTGCGGCCAGTGCGTGCTGCACTCGACGGGCCTCACCTGTCCTATGACCTGCCCGAAGCAGCTCCGCAACGGGCCCTGCGGCGGCGTGCGCGCCGACGGCGGCTGCGAGGTGAAGCCCGAGATGCGCTGCGTCTGGCTGAAGGGCTACGAGCGCTCGCGGCGCCTGCCCTGGCAGGAGGAGTTCCAGCACCTGCGCCCGCCGGTCGACAACCGGCTCTGGGGCACCTCGTCGTGGCGTAACTTCGTCACGAAGCGCGACAAGCAGACCCCGGAGGGCTGGCGTGTCTAGGCTCGAGGAGCGCCTGAGCGCCGGCGGGCTCGTCGTCACGGCCGAGCTGCACAGCGTCGACGCGGGCGGCCTCGACGCGGTTCGTGAGCGCTTCGAGCCCTTCGAGGAGTACGTCGACGCGGTCAACGCGACCGACAACACGGCGGCGCACGCGCACGCTTCGCCGGTCGCGGTCGCGATCGCGCTGCGCCAGCTCGGGATGGAGCCCGTGATGCAGCTCGTCTGCCGTGACCGGAACCGGCTCGCGCTTGAGGCCGACATCGTCGGCGCCGCGCTGCACGGGATCGAGAACATCTGCTGCCTCACCGGCGACGACGTCACCGCCGGGGACGAGCCGGAGGCGCGTCGTGTCTTCGACCTGGACGGGCCGCAGCTCGTCTCCCTCTGCCGCACGATCGCGGGCGGCCGCTACCTCTCGGGGCGGCCGATCGAGCCCGCGCCGCACCTCTTCGTCGGCGCGGTCGAGAACCCGGGCGCGCCGCCGTACGAGTACCGGGTCGAGCGCGCACTGAAGAAGGCGCACGCCGGCGCCCGCTTCTTCCAGCTCCAGGTCTGCTTCGAGCATGCGCGACTCGAGCGCTTCATGACGGAGGCGGTCGGCGCCGGGCTCACGGCCGAGGCGGCGGTGATCCCGTCGATCTGCCTCGTTCGCTCCGCCTCGGCGCTGCGGTTCATGGACGAGAAGGTGCCGGGGATCTCGGTGCCCGCCGCAACGATCGAGCGCATCGGGCGCGCCGCCGACCAGGACGAGGCCTGCTTCGAGCTGGGCGTCGAGATCGCCGAGCAGACCCTCGCTCTGCCGGGAGTCGCCGGCCTGCACCTGATCAGCTTCCGCCGCGACCCCGGGATCGCCCGGCTCTGCCGGCGGCTCGGCATTCCGTCCCGCGTCGAAAGGGAGGCGAGTGGATACCGTCATCCGGTCCCGGTCTAGGACCGTCGTGATCGGCCCCGAGCAGCCGTTCTGCATCATCGGCGAGCGGATCAACCCGACGGGCCGCAAGGCCTTCCAGGCCCAGCTCCAGGCCGGCGACCTCTCGCAGGTCGAGCTCGACGTGCCCGAGCAGGTGGCCGGCGGCGCCGACGTCCTGGACGTGAACGTCGGCGACCCGATGGCCGACGAGGTCGGCCTGATGGGCCAGGTGATCCCGCTCGTGCAAGGCCTCACCGACCTGCCGCTCTGCATCGACTCCTCGATCATCGAGGCGCTCGAGGCGGGCCTCTCGGCCTACGAGGGCAAGGCGCTCGTGAACTCGGTGACCGGGGAGGACGAGCGGCTGGAGGCGATCCTGCCGATCGTCGCACGGCACGGCGCGGCGGTGATCGGGCTCGCGAACGACGACGAGATCAGGATGGAGCCCGTGGAGCGGCTCGCGATCGCGAAGAAGATCGTCTCGGCGGCGGGCGACCACGGGATCCCGCCCGAGGACGTGATCATCGACCCGCTCGCGATGCCGATCGGCGCCGAGCCGCGCGCGGTGACGGCGTTCGTCGAGACGCTGCACCTGCTGCGCGACGAGCTCGGGGTCAACACGACCTGCGGCGCCTCGAACACGTCGTTCGCGATGCCCGGGCGCCACGCGCTGGGCGCCACGTTCCTCGCGATCGCGCAGAGCCACGGGCTCACGAGCGCGATCATGGACGCGCGCTCGCCGCAGTGCGTCGACGCGGTGCGCGCGACCGACCTGATGCTGGGGCGCGACGAGTGGGGCGCCGCGTGGATCAAGCGCTATCGCGATGCGAAGGCGGCCGCGGCGGCGTCGTGAGCGCTGTGGAGCCCATCCGCGAGGAGCGCTCCCAGCACCCGGAGCGGGTCCGGCTGCGGTTCGAGCAGGCGGACGGCGCCACCAAGGAGGCGCGGGTGCCGGCGGGGACGACACTCTTCGACGCGGCGAGCTGGAACGCCGTCGCGATCGACTCGACCTGCGGCGGCCACGGCACCTGCAAGAAATGCAAGGTGCGGGTCGCGTCGGGCTCGGTCGGGATCTCCGCGGTCGACCCGCGCGCATTCGAGCCCGCCGAGTTGAAGGCGGGCTGGAGGCTCGCCTGCCGTGCCGAGGCGAGCGAGGACGTGGTCGTAGAGGTGCCGCCGCTGCAGACGCGGCCGAAAGCTGCGCTCGCGGGAGTTGGGCGCCACGTGATCCTCCGTCCCGCCGTGCAGAAGCGCTACCTGGAGCTGACCGAGCCGACGCTCGAGGACCAGACACCGGATCTCGACCGCGTGCTCGCTGCGATGGATGACCTCGAGCTGCGCGCCCCGCTCGAGCTGGTGCGCGGGCTGGGCCGAACGCTCCGCGACGCCGACTGGAAGGTGACCGCGGTCCTCTGCGACGACGAGCTGATCGAGGTCGAGGCAGGCGACACCACCGCTCGCCGGTTCGCGCTCGCGTTCGATCTCGGCACGACAACCGTCGTCGCAAACCTGCTCGACCTGGAGACCGGCCTGCCGGCCGCGGTGCGCTCGATGCTGAACAAGCAGCAGCCGTTCGGCGCCGACGTGATCTCGCGGATCTCCGCGGTGATGATGGATCCGGATGCGCTCGGGCGGCTTCGGGACCGCGCGCACGAGACGCTCGCCGAGCTGACCGCCGAGGTGCTCGCCGAGGGCGGCGTCGAGCCGGGCGAGGTCTACGAGATCGTGGTCGCGGGCAACGTGACGATGATCCAGATCGCGCTCGGGATCGATCCCGAGCCGCTCTCGATGGCGCCGTTCACGATCGCGGCGCAAACGCTGCCCCGGGCCGCGGCAGCGGATTTCGGCGTCGTCGTCCATCCGCGGGCCCCCGCGGTCCTCTTCCCGGCTCTCGGCGCCTACGTCGGGCCCGACATCGTCGCCGGCATCCTCGCGACCGGGCTGACGCTCGACCGGCGCGTGCGCCTCTTCATCGACGTCGGCACGAACTCGGAGATCGTGCTCGGCTCCTCGTCCGAGGCACTCGCGTGCGCGGCCCCAGCCGGCCCTGCGTTCGAGGCGGCGCAGATCCGCTGCGGGATGCGCGCCGCCGAGGGCGCGATCGAGGGCGTCAAGATCCGCGACGGCGAGGTCGAGCTGACGGTGATCGGCGACGTCGAGCCGGTCGGGCTCTGCGGCTCGGGGCTCGTCGACGCCGTGGCGGAGCTCGTCGGCGCGGGCGTGCTCGACGCGAGCGGCAAGTTCGTTGCGACCGACGGCCCGCTCGCGGAGCGGATGGGCAAGATCGGCGAGGAGAACATCTTCACGCTCTACGGCGACGTCTACCTCTCGCAGCGCGACGTCCGCGAGCTGCAGTTCGCGAAGGCATCGATCGCGACCGGCTGGTCGATCCTCTGCCGCGACCTGGGGATCCAGCCCGAGGAGATCTCGCAGGTGCTGCTCGCCGGCTCCTTCGGCTCGTACCTCTCGGCGGCGAGCGCGGTCAAGATCGGCCTCGTTCCGAAGCTGCCGCTGACACGGATCGTCTCGGCGGGCAACGTCGCGGGCGAGGGGGCGAAGATCGCGGCGCTGTCCGTGCAGGAGCGCGCCGCGGCGAGCGCGGTGCTCGACGAGGTGGAGTACGTCGAGCTCTCGGGGCGCGCCGACTTCAACGACCTGTTCATCGACCAGCTCGCGTTCCCCGCATGACCCGTGTGGTCGTCGCCTGCGGGGCGCTGGCCCTCCACGTCAACGCGATCGCGCAGCGTCGCGGCTGGGAGCTCGACGTGCGCCCGCTGCCGCCGGAGCTCCACAACCGGCCCGAGAGGATCGCGCCGGCGGTCGCCGAGGCGGCGAACGGCGACGAGGTCATCGTCGCCTACGCCGACTGCGGCACGCGTGGCGCGCTCGACGGGATGCGCCGGCTCGAGGGCGCCCACTGCTACGAGCTCTACGGCGGCGAGCTCGACGACGAGCCGGGCAGCTACTACCTGACCGACTTCCTGGTCCGCTCCTTCGATCGCGTCGTCGTGCGGGGCCTCGGCCTCGACCGCCACCCGGAGCTGCGCGACGACTACTTCCGCAACTACTCGCGCGTCGTCTGGCTCGCGCAGAGCCCGACGCCGGAGCTGCGCGCGCAGGCCGAGCGCGCCGCCGGGATCCTCGGGCTGCCGCTCGAGGTGCGCGAGACCGGCGAGCGCGGCCTCGAGACCGCCCTGGAACGACTGATGGAGGAGAGCCCGTGCTGATCAACAAGATGCCGCGCTACGAGATCCTGTCCGAAGAGGCGATCGACACGCTGGACAGGGGCTGGCGGCGGATCGTTTCCGAGCTCGGGGTCGAGTTCCTGAGCGATGAGGCGCTCGGGCTCTTCCGGCGTGAGGGCCAGCAGGTCGACGGCCAGAACGTGAAGCTCGATCCGGACTTCGTGATGGAGCAGGTCGGCAAGGCGCCGCGCGAGTTCGACATCCAGGCGCGCAACCCGGACCAGACCGTCCACATCGGCGGCGAGCACATGGTCTTCTCGGCGGTCTACGGCTGCCCGTTCGTGCGCGAGGGGATCGAGCGGCGCAACGCGTCGATGAACGACTTCGAGAACCTCGTCCGGCTCTCGCACGCGTTCCCGCAGCTCGACTCGCCGGGCGGGACGATCTGCGAGCCCGAGGACCGGCCGCTCGACTCGCGCCACCTGGACATGGTCTACGCGCTGATGACGCTGACGGACAAGATCTTCATGGGCTCGGTCACCTCGGGCCCGAACGCGGCGGACACGATCGCGATGGCCGAGATCGTATTCGGCCGCGACTCGATCGAGCGGACGCCGTGCGTGATCTCGCTGATCAACGTCAACTCCCCGCTGCGCTACGACGACCGGATGCTGGCCGCGATGTTCGAGTACGTGCGGGCAAACCAGCCGGTGATCGTGACGCCGTTCCTGCTGATGGGTGCGATGTCGCCGGTCTCGGTGCCGGCCACGCTCGCGCAGCAGATGGCCGAGGCAATGGCGGGGGTCGCGTTGACGCAGCTGATCCGGCCCGGCTGCCCGGTCGTGTTCGGCTCGTTCCTCTCGAACACCGACATGCAGTCGGGCTCGCCGAGCTTCGGCACCCCCGAGTCGGCGATCGGCCTCCTCTGCACCGGGCAGATCGCGCGGCATTTCGGGCTGCCGTGGCGCTCCGGCGGCGGGCTCACGTCGAGTCAGACGGTGGACGCGCAGGCCGCCTACGAGGCGATGATGACGATGCTGCCGACGATGCTCGCGGGGCCGAACTACGTGATGCACGCCGCCGGGTGGCTCGAGTCGGGGCTCGTCTCCTGCTACGAGAAGTTCATCGTCGACATCGAGATCCTGCGCATGTTGCACGAGGAGTTCACGCCGCTCGAGGTCGACGAGGAGTCGCTCGCGTTCTCGGCCCACGAGGAGGTCGGCGCGGGCGGGCACTTCCTCGGCGCGGTGCACACGCTCGAGCGGTTTCGCGAGTGCTTCTACCGGCCGCTTCTCTCCTCGACCGCGAACTACGAGCGCTGGTCGCGCGACGGCGGCAAGGACGCGGCCGCGCGCGCGAGCGACATCTGGAAGAAGACCCTGGAAGAGTACGAGGAGCCGGAGCTCGATCCCGACCTGAGGGCCGAGCTGAAGGCCTATGTCGACCGCCGCCGCACAGAACTGGGGGACTGAGATGGCAAGCGTTGGAGAGATCATGTCGCGCGAACTGCTGGGCGTCGAGGCCGGGCTGCCTCTGGGGGAGGCGGCGAAGCGGATCGACGAGCGGCACATAGGCGCGGCGCTCGTCCTCGACGGGGAGCGGCTCATCGGGATCCTCACCGAACGGGATGTCCTGCGGGCCGTCGCGGCCGGACGCGTGGAGGGGACGACGGTGGGCGACTGGATGACGCATCACCCCGAGACGATCGAGCCGTCGGACACCACCGGCCAGGCCGCGGCGATCATGATCCACGGCGGCTTCCGACACCTCCCCGTCCTCGACGGCGGCAAGGCTGTGGGGATCGTCTCGATCCGAGACCTGATGCGCCACGTGCTCGACGACGAGTCGCCGCGTGGCGTCTAGCAGTATGTTCGTCGACGGCGCCTGGGTCGGCGCCGCCTCCGGAGAGACGTTCGTCGCCGAGAGCCCGGCGACCGGTGAGGCGATCGGCGAAGTCCCGCTCGGCGGCCACGAGGACGCGAAGCGCGCGATCGCCGCGGCGAACCGCGCCGCCGACGGCTGGGCCGCGCTGACCGCGTTCGAGCGGGGCGCGAGGATGCACGCCGTCGCCGACGCGATCGAGGCCAGGCGCGACGAGCTGGCACGAACGCTGACGCTCGACCAGGGCAAGCCGCTGCGCGCGGAGGCGTACGGCGAGGTCGAGGAGCTCGTCGTCTACTGGCGCATGGCCGCGGAGGATGCGAAACGGCTCGGCGGCTTGCTGCCGAACTCGATGTCGCCGGGAAAGCGGGTGCTGCTCGTGCGGCGCCCCGTGGGCGTCGTCGGGGTGATCACCCCGTGGAACTGGCCCTACACGATGCCGGCCGAGCTGATCGCGCCCGCGCTCGCGAGCGGGAACGCCGTCGTCTGGACGCCCGCATCGAGCACGGCGCTCTGCGCCGTCGCGCTCGCCGAGTGCGTGGTCGAGGCCGACCTGCCGCCCGGCGTCTTCAACCTCGTCACGGGGCCGGGCTCGACCGTCGGCGACGAGATCGCCGGAAACCCGGGCACGCACGCCGTCGCCTTCATCGGCTCGACGGAGACCGGCCGGAAGGTCGCCGCCGCCGGAGCCGGCAAGTCGCTCCTGCTCGAGATGGGCGGCAACGGCCCCGTCGTCGTGCTCGAGGACGCGGATCTCGACGCGGCGGCCGAGGCGACCGTCACGGCCTGCTTCCTCTGCGCCGGCCAGAGCTGTACCGCGGGGGAACGGCTGCTCGTGCACCGCGACGCCGTCGGCCCGTTCGTCGAGCGGCTGGCGCGCCTCGTCACCGAGCGGATCGTGCTCGGCGACCCGTTCGCGGACTCGACCACGATGGGGCCGCTCAACAACGAGAGCGGGGCGGCGAAGATGGACGAGCACGTCGGAGACGCACTCGAGCGCGGCGCGACGCTGGTCGCGGGAGGTGAGCGGGCCGCCGGCTTTCCCACTGATCTCTACTGGCAGGCGACGATCCTCGAGGGGGTCCCGACCGATGCGCTCGTCGCGACGGAGGAGACCTTCGGCCCGGTCGCGCCGGTGGTCGCGATCGACTCGCTCGACCATGCGATCGAGCTCGCGAACGCCTCGCCGTACGGCCTGCTTGCGTCGGTCTTCACCGCCGACCTCGCGAAGGGCCTGCGTTTCGCCGACCGGGTCAAGACCGGTTGGGTGAACGTGAACGAGTCCTCGAACTACTGGGAGCCGCACCTCCCGTTCGGCGGCCGCTCGGGCACTGCGAGCGGGCTCGGCCGGGTCGGCGGCGCCTTCTCGATGGAGTCGTTCACAGAGCTGCAGACAGTCGTCATCTCGTGACGACTGCGCCTCACCGACAAGTCCCGGCAAGACCGGTCCCGGTGCCTGACCCCCGGTCGTGGCGGATACGGACATCCTCGACTGACGCCGGCCGCTACCGGCCGGGGCCGAAAGTCGGGTTCGTGCAGCGATTCTTCTCACGGGCATGGCACGGCCCGACACGGCCCAGGGCCTGTCCCCAGGGTTGGCCGCTCGGGACGATGGTCGATCCGTGACCGACCGGCCGCACGACTTCCTGATCGTCGGCGGCGGCTCGGCGGGCTGCGCCCTCGCGAACCGGCTCAGCGCCGTCCCGTCGACCCGCGTGCTCGTGCTCGAGGCGGGGCGGCCCGACTATCGCTGGGACGTCTT
Organism: uncultured Actinomycetes bacterium; assembly: GCA_963724805.1. Classification (GTDB taxonomy): domain Bacteria; phylum Actinomycetota; class Thermoleophilia; order Gaiellales; family Gaiellaceae; genus CAVQZA01. Next base: position 1,072,384 of record CAVRWA010000011.1, on the reverse strand, counting down.
CATCCACATGCCTGCGGCGCTCGCGTTCCCGATCGGCAACCGTTTCTACGACTGGCGCTACGAGTCGGAGCCGGAGCCGTACATGCACGGGCGGCGCATCTACCACGCGCGCGGCAAGGTGCTCGGCGGCTCGAGCAGCATCAACGGGATGATCTTCCAGCGCGGCAACCCGCTCGACTTCGAGCGCTGGGCGGCCGACCCGGGCATGGAGGACTGGGACTATGCCCATTGCCTGCCGTACTTCAAGCGGATGGAGACCTGCGTCGCGGGCGCCGACGAGTACCGGGGCAGCGACGGCCCGCTCGTGCTCGAGCGCGGGGCGGCGGAGAACCCGCTCTTCCGCGCGTTCTTCGAGGCCGTCCAGCAGGCCGGGTATCCGCTCACCGCCGACGTGAACGGCTACCGGCAGGAGGGCTTCGCCGCCTTCGACCGCACGATCCAGCGCGGCCGCCGCCTCAGCGCGGCGCGCGCCTACCTCCACCCGGTGCTGAATCGCAGGAATCTCGAGGTGCGCACCCGGACCTTCGTGAACCGGATCCTCTTCGAGGGCGGCCGCGCGGTCGGGGTCGAGCTGGCCGACGGCGAGACAGTGCCCGCCGCAGAGGTGATCCTGTGCGGCGGCGCGATCAACTCTCCGCAGCTCCTCCAGCTCTCCGGGGTCGGGAACGCGCAGGAGCTCGGCGCGCTCGGGATCGACGTCGTCCACGACCTGCCCGGGGTGGGGGAGAACCTACAGGACCACCTCGAGGTGTACGTCCAGTACGCCTCGACGCAGCCGGTCTCGGTCGCGCCGGCGCTGAAGTACCGGAACAGGCCTTCGGTCGGCTTCCGGTGGCTCTTCTTCCGCTCAGGCCCGGGTGCCACGAACCACTTCGAGGCGGGCGGCTTCGTTCGCAGCAACGACGAGGTCGCCTACCCGAACCTGATGTTCCACTTCCTCCCTCTCGCGATCCGCTACGACGGCTCCCAACCGGTGGGCGGAGGCAGCCACGGCTACCAGGTGCACGTCGGGCCGATGTACTCGGACGCGCGAGGCTCGGTGAAGATCATCTCGAAGGACCCGACCGTCCACCCTGCTCTTCGCTTCAACTACCTCTCGACCGAGCAGGACCGGCGGGAGTGGGTCGAGGCCGTTCGCTGCGCGCGCGCGATCCTGACGCAGCCCGCGTTCGACCCGTTCAACGGCGGCGAGACCTCGCCCGGCCCGTCTGTCGAGACCGACGAGGAGATCCTCGACTGGGTCGCGCGGGACGCCGAGACCGCGCTGCACCCATCCTGCTCGTGCCGGATGGGCACCGACGAGCTGTCCGTCGTCGACCCGTCCACGCTGCGGGTGCACGGGCTCGAGGGCCTGCGCGTCGTCGATGCCTCGGTGATGCGCTACGTCACGAACGGGAACATCTACGCGCCGGTGATGATGGTCGCCGAGAAGGCCGCCGACCTCATCCTCGGGAACACGCCGCTCCCGGCCGCCGCCGCCGACTTCTACCGGCACGCGTGATGGCGGTCTCCTTCACCGAGCTGCTCGACCGGATCGGCGAGCGAACTCCCGCACCGGCGAGTGGTTCGGCGGCCGCACTGACTGGAGCGCTCGCCGCGGCGCTCGTCGAGCTCGCGGCACGGTTCTCGGAAGACGACGAGGCGCTCGTGCGGGCGCTCGAGCTCCGGGCACGGCTTCTCGCCCTCGCCGACGAGGACGCCGAAGCGTACGCGGACTTCATGCGCACGCGCTCCGACGACGACCGGGCGCGGACGATCGAGATCCCGCTCGCCGTGGCGGAAGCCGCGGCCGAGACCGCTGCCCTGGCCGAGCGCCTGGCCGAGCACGGCAAGGGGAGCGTCCGCGGCGACGCGCTCGTCGGCGCCGAGCTCGCCCGAGCGGCCGGGCGAAGCGCGTCCCTGCTCGCCGACCTGAACCGCGGCGACGGTTCCCGGTTGTAGGTGCGCCCGCCGTCCGAGATGCTGTCCGCGTGAGCGACCAGCCCACTACAGCCCGCGCCGTGATCGTCGGTGCAGGAATCGTCGGCAACAGCCTCGTCTACCACCTGGCGAGGCTGGGCTGGAAGGACATGGTCCTGCTCGACAAGGGCCCGCTGCCGAACCCCGGCGGCTCGACCGGCCATGCCTCGAACTTCATCTTCCCGGTCGACCACACGAAGGAGATGACGGCGCTCACCCGCGACAGCGCGCGCCAGTACGACGAGCTCGGCGTGCTCACGATCAGCGGCGGGATCGAGGTCGCGCGCACCGAGGCGCGGCTCCAGGAGCTGAACCGCCGCATGTCGTCCGCGACGTCCTGGGGCGTCCCGTCGGAGCTGATCGACAACGACCGCTTGCTCGAGCTCGTGCCCTACATCAACACCGACGTCATCCTCGGCAGCTTCTACACGCCCGAGGTGAGCGTCGTCGACTCGCTGCGCGCGGGCACGCTGATGCGCGAGTACGCGCAGGGCCAGGACGCGCTCACGATCTGCGCGAGCACCGAGGTGACCGGCGTCGACGTCGAGAACGGCCGCGTCCGCCGAGTCCACACCGACCAGGGCACGATCGAGACCGAGTACCTCTTCATCGCCTGCGGGATCTGGAGCCCTAGGATCGCGCGGATGGCGGGCGCGACGATCCCGCTCACCCCGGCCGTTCACCAGATGATCAGCGTCGGCCCCATCCCGCTGTTCGAGGACAAGCCGGGCGAGATCTTCTACCCGATCGTCCGCGACGTGGACACGAACATGTACGAGCGCCAGAACGGCAGCGACATGGAGGTCGGCTCCTACGCGCACCGCGCGATCCTGATGGCGCCCGACGAGATCCCGTCGATCGAGGAGTCGGCCCTCTCGCCGACCGAGCTGCCGTTCACCGAGGACGACTTCGAGCTCCAGTACGAGCAGGCGCTCGAGTTGATGCCCGAGATCCTCAGCGTCGAGGGCGCCGGGATCCGGCACGCGATCAACGGGCTGCTCTCGCTGACGCCCGACGGGATGCCGCTCCTCGGCGAGACCGAGGTAAAGGGCGTCTGGTCGGTGGCCGCGATCTGGATCAAGGAGGCGCCAGGGATCGCCCGCGCCGTCGCGGAGTGGGTCACCGACGGCGCGTCCGAGGTCGACGTCCACGCCGCCGACGTCTCCCGTTTCTGGAGCTATGCGCGCACGCAGCAGCACGTCGACGCGCGCTCCTCCGAGGGGTTCAACAAGACCTACGGGATCGTCCATCCGATGGAGCAGTGGGAAACGAACCGGCAGGTGCGGCTGAGCCCGTTCTACACGCGCGAGCAGGAGCTCGGCGCCGTCTTCTTCGAGACCGTGGGCTGGGAGCGGCCGTGGTGGTACGAGTCGAATGCGCCGCTGCTCGAGGAGTACGGCGACCGCGTGATACCGCGCGAGGCCGAGTGGGAGTCGCGCTGGTGGTCGCCGATCATCAACGCGGAGCACCTCGCGATGCGCGACCGCGTCGCGATGGTCGACCTCTCCGCCTTCTCGATCGTCGACGTCGTCGGCGGCGGCTCGCTCGACTACCTGCAGCGGGTCGCGCTCGCGGAGATGGACGTCCCGGTCGGCCGGGTCGTCTACACGCCGATCCTCAACCATGAGGGCGGCTTCAAGGCCGATCTCACGATCATGCGCCTGGGCGACCGCCGGTTCCGGATCGTCACCGGCGGGATGGACGGCCCGCGCGACTGGAAGTGGTTCTCCGACCTCCTGCCCACAGACGGGTCAGCCGCGCTCGTCGATACCACCTCGGCCTGGTGCACCGTCGGCGTCTGGGGGCCGCGCGCCCGAGAGGTGATCGCCTCGATCACCTCGGAGGACGTCTCCCACGAGGGCTTCCCGTTCGGCCGCTGCCGCTCCATCGACCTCGGCAGCGTCCACACCCTGATGTCCCGGATCTCGTACGTCGGAGAGCTCGGCTGGGAGATCTACGCGCCGTTCGAGCAGGGACGCGCGCTCTGGGACACGATCTGGGAGGCTGGGCAGCCGCTCGGCCTGCGCCCGGCCGGGATCGGCGTCTACGGCACCACAGGCCGGATCGAGAAGGGCTACCGGCTCTACGGCGCCGAGCTCGAGTCCGAGTACAACGTGGTCGAGGCAGGGATGGCGCGCCCGTCGGTGAAGGACGCCGATTTCGTCGGCAAGGCGGCCTACCTGCGCCACCGCGAGGACGAGCCTGCCGCGACGCTCTGCACGCTCACCGTCGACGACAACACCTCGTCCTCCGGCGTCAAGCGCTACATGCTCGGCCGCGAGCCGATCCTGACCCTCGACGGCGAGCGGATCGCGGACGCGAAGGGCCGCCCGGCGTACGTGACGAGCGCAGGCACGGGGCCGTCCGTGGGGAAGCACATCCTGATGGCCTACCTGCCGCCCGCGCAGGCGCGCGAGGGCGAGAAGCTGCTCGTGCAGTACATGGGTGAGCGCTACCCCGTCACGGTGGCCGTCGTCGGCAGCCGCTCGATCTTCGATCCGGAGAACGAGCGGATCAAGAGCTGATGGAGATCCTGGTCTGTGTGAAGCGCGTGCCCGAGACGGGGGCGCGGATCACGCTCACGGCCGACGAGCGCGAGATCGACACCTCGTACCTCGGCTTCACGATCAGCCCGCACGAGGAGTGCGCGATCGAGGAGGCGCTGCGGCTCGTGGAGGCCCACGGTGGCTCGGCGACAGTGCTCACGCTCGGGCCGGCTGCAGCGGCCGAGCAGCTGCGAAACGCGCTCGCGATGGGGATCGGCGCGGGGATTCTGCTCGAGACCGACGGCGAGGAGTTCGACCCGGCGGCGACCGCCGTCGCGATCGTCGACGCGGTGCGCGATCGCGGCTTCGACCTGCTCCTCTTCGGCAACGAGGCGGCCGACTCCGGCGACTATCAGGTCCCGGTGCGTGTGGCCGCTGCGCTCGGCCTGCCGTGCGTGACCGGGATCAAGGGAATCGAGATCGACGGTGGCCGGGCGGTCGCCAGGCGTGAGGCCTCGGGCGGCTGGGAAGTCTTCGAGGTGTCGCTCCCGGCGGTGATCTCGGTCAAGGAGGGGATCAACCTGCCGCGCTTCCCTTCGCTGCCCGGGCGGCTGCGCGCGAAGAAGGCCGAGCTCGAGACGCGTGCCCCGGAACGGCGCGCATCGGGGCTCGAGAAGGTGCGACTCGTCGTGCCGGTGGAGGAGCCGAGCGCCGTCGAGGTCCTGGGCAACGGCCCCGAGGCGGCGCCGCGCGTGGTCGAGGTGCTCAGGGAGCTCGGGGTGGTCTCGTGATCTTGGTCCTCGTCGAGCCGGGCGACCTCTCGCTCGAGGCGCTTACGCTCGCGCGCGGTCTCGGCGAGCCCGTCGAGGCGGTCGCGTTCGGCGAGGCGCCCGCCGGGCTCGGCGCGTACGGCGTCTCGCGCGTCCATCTGGTCGAGCTGGACGAGTATGCGCCCGGGGCCTGGGCGCAGAGCATCGTCGGGCTCGTCGAGGCGCTTGCACCCGATGCTGTTCTCGCAGCCGGCAGCGACCGGGGCCAGGAGGTGCTCGCCCACGCCGCGGTGCGGCTCGATGCGCCGATGGCGGCCAACTGCATCGCCGCCGAGCCCGGCGACCCATGGCTCGTCATGCGCCAGCGCTGGGGAGGGAGCCTGCTCGAGGAGGCGCGGCTTCACGGTACGACCCGCCTCCTCACGGTCGCCCCGAACGGCGTCGTCGCCGAGCCCGCGGCCGAGAGCGCGGCGGCGACCGTCGTGCCGGTGACGCTCGAGCTCGACGAGGCGGACTTCCTCGTCAAGGTCAGCCGTCGCGAGGAGCCGGCGGCCGGCACGGTGCAGCTCGGCGACGCGCGCGTCGTCGTCGGCGGCGGCCGCGGCGTCGGCAGCGCCGAGGGCTTCGCCGCGCTCGAGGAGCTGGCGGGCCTGCTCGGCGGCGCCGTCGGCGGCTCGCGCGTCGTCACGAACCTCGGCTGGCGGCCGCACTCCGACCAGATCGGGCAGACAGGGGCCCGAATCGCGCCCGACCTCTACATCGCCTGCGGCGTCAGTGGGGCGATCCAGCACATGGTCGGCTGCAAGGGAGCGAAGCGCATCCTCGCGATCAACAAGGACCCGCAGGCCCCGATCGTGGCCCGCGCGGACTATGCGGTGATCGGCGACCTGGCCGAGATCCTGCCGGCGGTCGTCGCCGAGCTGAAGCGCTAGACGCTAGGCGCTAGACGCGGCCGCCGTGGCGGCGACGCGCGCGGTGGGGCGCCGAATACTCCACGAGGACGATGTCCTTCGCGACGCGCCGGCCGTCGGCCTCTTCGGTCACCTCGAAGGTCACCTCGATCCCCTTGCAGCGGCCTTCGATGCCCTTGCCGCTCGGGAACGCGCTTCCGTGCGCGTAGAGGCGCTCGCCCTCTTCCGTGGCGATATAGCCGTAGTTCTCGGTCTCGTTGAACCAGATCATCGATCCCTGCACTGCGCCCGCCTCAGCGATGACGGAAGACGATGCGGCCGCGGTTCAGGTCGTACGGCGAGAGCTCGAGCGTGACGCGGTCGCCCGGCATGACGCGGATGCGGTAGCGCCGCATCTTGCCGGCGATGTAGCCGAGCGTCTCGTGGCCGTTGTCCAGCGCGATGCGGTGCATGCCGTTACGGAAAGACTCCAGCACCTCGCCCTCGACGTCGATCTTCTCTTCCTTCTTGCTCACTCGCGCTCCTTCTCAGAGAAAGGGGCGCGCGCCGCCGCGTCTCCGCAGCGGCGCGCGCCGGGCACTTCCGTGCTAGACGCTCACGAGCGTGACGTTCTTCGCCTCGGGGCCCTTCGCGCCCTCGGCGGGCTCGAACTCGACCTTCGCGCCCTCGGCGAGCGACTTGAAGCCGTCGCCGACGATGGCGCTGTGATGCACGAAAACGTCCTTGCTGCCGTCCTCCGGCGCGATGAAGCCGTAGCCCTTCGCGTCGTTGAACCACTTAACGGTTCCGGTTGCCATAGAAAAAACACCTCCTCTTACCACTTGCGAACGGGTAAGGAAGGCGTGCTTACGCCACCGGTACTCGCTCTCGATTGCCTCCAGTCTAGCACCGGAGCCGAATCGGGGCCGCTCAAGACCGCGCGTTCAGCGCAGTCTCGATCCGCTCGAGCCGGGCGTTGATCTCCTCGAGTTGCTCCGGGGTGGCGGCGCTGTCGGCCTCGCCTCGCCGCGCCGCGACGAACGAGCTCGTGATCGACGCAGTGATCACCGTGACGAAGCCGATTCCGAGCAGCATCACGAGCGCCGCGAGCAGGCGACCGACGGCGTTCGTGGGGACGTGGTCGCCGTAGCCGACGGTCGTGACCGTCTGGACGGCCCACCAGAGACCGAGGCCGATCGACGGGAACTGGCTATGGTCGAGAACCGTCATCGCCAGGCCGGTCGCGACCGTGATCGAGGTCGTGACGACGGCGATGATGATCGCCGCGCCGCGGGGGCTGCGCGCGCGGGCCAGCTCACGGTCGAGCCAGCGCTCGAGCCTCGACTCGCCTTCCATCCCGGTCGAGTTCGCGCCCGCCTGGCTTCGTCCTGCCCTAGTTGAGCGAGGGATCGGGCGGCATCGTCGCCAGGATCGCGAACCGGCCGCCCTTGCGCCGCAGCACGGCACTCCAGAGCTCGTCGGCGTCCTCGACGAAGACGTCGTCGCGCTCGGCCGGGGTCACGATCCAGGCCGACTCTTCGAGCTCGGCCTCGAGCTGGCCCGCGCCCCAGCCGGCATAGCCGGCGAAGACGCGCAGCCTGCGGGTGGAGCCGGGCGCGGGATCGTCCGGCGGGAAGCCGATGTCCGCGAAGACCACCGCCGTCGCCTCGCCCGGGTCCTCGAGCTCGGCCAGTACCAGCGCGACGCCGGGATCGACCGGGCCGCCGACGTAGACCCAGTCGTCCAGCTCGACGAGATCCTCCAGGTCGGGGACCGCGTCGGCGACCGCCGTCGTCGACGGATGGTTGAGCACGAGCCCCATTGCGCCGTCCTCGTCGTGGTGCGTGATCAGCACGACCGAGCGATGGAAGTTCGGGTCGACGAGGCTCGGGCTCGCGATCAGGAGCTGTCCGCGCAGCGAGTCCATCGTCCGGAACGGTACCGGGCGACTCAGGCCGGCAGCGGCCCGGCTGCCCTGAGCCTGCTCGTCACCGTTCTGTAACCACACTGATTCCCAGCGTCGGCGGGACGGCGCCGACAATTCCGACCACGATGCGCTTCGCGATCGTGACCCACCGTGCGAGCACGACGAACCTCGAGCTCGCCAGCAGGCCGCTGACGGGGCGCACCTCGGTGCTGCTCTCGCCGGAGGACGCGCTCCGCGTGCTGGCGCCCGGCGATGTCGCGCTCGGGCGCATCGACGTCCGTGGCACGCTCGACGGCGTGGAGGACGGGCTCGCGGCGCTCGCTCTGCTCGCCGGCCGAGGCGTCACGGTGCTGAACCAGCCGAGCGCACTTCTCGCGGCGCACGACAAGCTTCTGACCGCACGCGCATTGGAGCGCGCGGGGCTGCCGCACCCCCGCACGGCGCTCCTCCTGCCGGGGGCCGTGCCCCCGGCATTCGAGCTTCCATGTGTCCTCAAGCCGCGCTTTGGCTCATGGGGCAAGGACGTCATGGTCTGCCGCGACCGGGCCGCGCTCGGTCAGGCGTTGCTCTCGATTGCCGGGCGGCCGTGGTTCGTGCGTCACGGCGCGCTCGTCCAGGAGCTCGTGCCGCCGCTCGGGCACGACCTCCGGATCGTCGTCGCGGGAGGGGAGGTGGTCGGGGCGATCCGCCGCGCGGCAGCGCCGGGCGAGTGGCGGACGAATGTCGCGCTCGGCGGCACCCGTGAGCCGGCGTATCCGTCCCCGTCGGCCGTGAGGCTCGCGCTCGAGGCGGCACGCGCGATCGGCGCCGATCTCGTGGGCGTCGACCTTCTGCCGGCCGGGCCGGGCCGGTACTTCGTTCTCGAGCTGAACGGCGCCGTCGACTTCACGGCCGACTACGCGCCCCGTTCGGACGCGTTTCGCGACGCCCTCTTTGCGCTCGCCAGGGCGGGCACGTGCCGCGCGCCGGTCGTCTCGCGCCTCGCTCTAGTTGTCTAGGCCGTCGAGCGCGGCCCTGAGCGACGCGACGTAGGCCCGGAGCGCGTCCGGCCCGTCCTCTGCGACCTCGACCGCCCGGGAGCCGATCACGACCCCGTCGGCGAGTGCCGCCGCGGCTGCCGCGTGCTCCGGAGTCGAGATCCCGAAGCCGGCGAGCAGCGGCAGGTCGGTGAGCCGCCGCGCTCGCTCGACGAGCCCCGCGAGAACGGGAGAGAGCTCCCGCCGCGCCCCGGTCGTCCCGGTCAGGGTGACGAGGTAGAGCCAGCCGTCGGTGTGGGCGGCAGCGAGGCTGATTCGCTCGTCGGTCGAGGTCGGGGCGACGAGCTCGATCCGGCGGAGCGCCGGTCGCTCGCCCGCGGGCAGGTCGGCGACGATGAAGGAGCTCGCGCCGGCCGCGCACGCGTCGTCCACGAAGCGTTCCCAGCCGTAGGCCTCGAGCAGTGAGGCATAGGTCATCGGGATCAGCGGCACGTCGACCAGCGCCCGCGTGTCGGCGAGGCATGCGAGGCAGGCCTTCGTGCGCATCCCCTGGGCGAGCGCGCGCTCCGCCGCCCGGCGGATCACGGGCCCGTCGGCCAGCGGGTCCGAGAACGGGAAGCCGAGCTCGAGCAGGTCGGCGCCGCCGGCGACCGCGGCTTCCGCGAGCACCGGCGTGTCGGGGCCGGCCATCAGGTAGATCGAGAGGCGTTTGCCGCTCACCGGCGAACTTCCAGCGCGTGCAGCCCATTCAGAACGTGCAGCTCTCGATGCCGCGGCCCGGGTGGCTGACCTCCGGCGCGATGCGGCTCGGCCTGCTCAGCCTCTTCATCGTGCTGGTTGAGATGCTGCGACCGCGGCTGACGCAGGAGCGCGCGACGTGGCTCGTGGTCATCGGGGCTGCAGGCGTGATCGCCGGTGCGACCCTGTTCTTCGTCGCGACACGCCGTGTCGCCGCCCGGCTGCCCTTCCACGACCGCTCGGTTCGAGTGACCGGCGCCGTGTTGCAGCTGCTCCGGCGCACCGGCCTGCCGCTTCTCGCGCTGGCGTTCTTCCTGTTCTGGACGTTTGTGTACATCGGGATCTGGGCGGTGCACCCGCACGCGGCGTTCACGGGCCTCGGCCCGCGCCCGCGCTTCGCCGACTTCTTCTACACGTCTGTCCTGACCGCGTTCATCTCGCCGCCGGGCGACATCATCGCCCACTCGCGTGGGGCCCGGGCGGCGACGATGATCGAGATGCTGACCGCCTTCGCACTGGTGACCGCGTACGCCTCCAGCTTCGTCGACTGGCAACGGCCGTCCGCCGACGAGCCCGACCGGGCCCCGTAGCCGGCCGGTGCGGCGTGCGCGCAGAGTCGGCACACGATCGGCACGATCCGGTGCGCCGCAAGGCGCTACCGTCTTCAGCCCCGTGGGTGGGTGGGGGTTAGGGATGGGTCCTTCCGGGGAGCGGGCGCTCACGACGCGCCCAGCACCGTCTCGAGATCCTTGTCGCCTCGCCCCGAGAGGCAGACGAGCACCAGTTCCTCGTCCAGGTCGGCGGCCCGGGCGAGCGCGTGCGCGGGCTCGAGCGCGGGGATGATGCCCTCGGTCCGCGTCAGGCGCTTGAGCGCGGCGAGCGCTTCTTCGTCGGTCGCCCCGACATAGGTCGCGCGGCCCGTGTCCCGCAGGAACGCGTGCTCGGGGCCGACTCCCGGGTAGTCGAGCCCGGCCGAGATCGAGTGTGCGTCGGCGATCTGGCCGTCCTCGTCGGCAAGCACCGAGGAGCGCGACCCGTGGAGGACGCCGGTGCGCCCGCCGCCGAGGCTGGCCGCGCCGGCTGCCTCGACGCCCACCAGGCGCACGTCGGCGTCGTCGACGAAGCCCGCGAAGATGCCGATTGCGTTCGAGCCGCCGCCGACGCACGCCACGACGACCTCGGGCAGCCGCCCCTCTGTCTCGAGCATCTGCACGCGCGCCTCGCGCCCGATCACCGCCTGCAGCTCGCGCACGATCTCGGGGTACGGCGCCGGGCCCACGCACGAGCCGATCAGGTAGTGGGTCGTCTGGACGTTCGTGATCCAGTCGCGGATGGCCTCGCTCGTCGCCTCCTTCAGCGTGCGCGTACCGAACTCGACCGGGACCACCTCGGCGCCGAGCAGCCCCATCCGCTCGACGTTGGGACGCTGGCGGTGCATGTCCTCAGAGCCCATGTAGACGACGCACTCGAGCCCGAACCGGGCGCACACGGTCGCGGTCGCCACGCCGTGCTGGCCGGCGCCCGTCTCCGCGACGATCCGGCGCTTGCCGAGCCGCCGGGCGAGCACCGCCTGCCCCAGCGCGTTGTTGAGCTTGTGCGCGCCCGTGTGGAGCAGGTCCTCGCGCTTCAGGTAGAGGCGTTTCCCCGGCGCGAAGCGCTCGGCGAGCGTAAGCGGCGTGGGCCGGCCGGCGAACGTCGCGCCCAGGTGATCGAGCTCCGCACGATACGCCGGATCCGCGAGCGCGTCGGCCCAGCCGCGCTCCAGCTCGTCGAGAGCCGGGATCAGGGTCTCGGGGACGTAGCGCCCCCCGTACTCGCCGTAGGTGCGGCTCACCGGGCGGCCTCCACGAACGCACGCACCTTCGCGTGATCCTTGATCCCGGGCGCGGACTCGAGCCGCGAGCTGGCGTCGACGGCCCACGGGCGGACGGCCGCGATCGCCGCGCCGACGTTCGAGGCGTCGAGGCCACCGGCCAGCATCAGGCGCCCCTCGACCTCGGCGGCGCGGGCCAGGTGGTTGGGATCGTCTTCCTGCCACGGGAGGTCGACGACCCGTGCGACCTGTTCGCCGTCGCGCAGGAGCACCGCGTCGCGGCTTCGGTGACCGTCCTCGCGGGTGTAGAGCTGGACGAGGTCCGCGCCTGCTTCGGGCGCCTCGCCGACGTGGACGGCGACCGAGAGCATCGTCTCGGGGACCTCGAGCACGCCCGGAGCGGTGCGTGGGCTCTCCTTCGCGAGGATGAACCCGGCGAGGTCGGCGCCCGCCTCGGCGGCGACCGCCACGTCCTCCTCGCGCGTCAGCCCGCAGACCTTCACCAGTGGGCGCCTGAGCAGCTCGGAGAGCTTCGCGGCGGGATCGGGCGCGCGCATCAGCGCGCTGCCGACCAGGATCGCGGCGGCGCCTGCGAGCTCCGCCGCGGCGCCTTTGGCCCGGGAGTCGACTGCGCTCTCGGCGACGATCACACGGTCTCGCGGCGCGCGCGCCACGAGCGCGAGTTGCGCGGCGCGGTCGATCGCGAAGGAGGAGAGGTCGCGCGCGTTGACGCCGATCACCGGCGCGCCGAGCGCGACGGCGCGGTCGAGCTCCGCCGCGTCGTGAGCCTCAACGAGAGTCTCGAGCCCGAGCTCGGCCGCCGTGGCGAGAAGCGCCGCGGCCCGGCCGTCGTCGAGGTCGCGCAGGAGCAGCAGCGCGGCGTCGGCGCCCGCCTCCCGGCAGGAGAGCAGGTGCGCCTCCTCGGTGAAGAAGCCCTTCGCGAGCAGCGGCAGCTCTGTCGAGGCGCGCGCGGCGCGCAGGTCGTCGAAGGAGCCGCCGAAGCGCTCGTCGACCAGGATCGAGCAGGCGGCGGCGCCCGCTGCGGCGAACGCCGGCGCGAGAGCGGCCGGATCGGCGTCGGGACGAAGGTCGCCTGCCGACGGCGAGCGCCGCTTCACCTCGGCGATCGCCTGAAGGCCGGGCGCGGCCAATGCGTCGCGGAAGCGCATCAGCTCTCACCCCGGGAGAAGGCCGCCAGCTGCTCCAAACGCTCGCCCGCCGCCCCGGAGGCGACCGCCTCCCGGGCGAGTGCAAGCCCCTCGCGGAGGTCGTGCGCGTGGCCGCCGGCGGCGATCGCGCCCGCGGCATTGAGCAGGATCGCGTCGCGCGCGGCCCCGTCGCGGCCGGCGAAGACCTCGCGGATCACGAGCGCGTTCTGCTCTGGCGAGCCGCCGCGCAGCTCGGCCGGGTCGCAGCGCGGCACGCCGAGGTCGAGCGGGTCGATCTCGCGGTCGTGCACCTCACCGTCGACGACCTCGCAGACGAGATTCGGCCCGGCGGGGGAGAGCTCGTCGATCCCGGCCGCGCCGTGGACGACGAACGCGCGGCGAGCACCGAGTCGCGCGAGCACGTCGGCGATCGTGCGCACGAGCTGCGGCGAGTAGACGCCGACGATCTGGGCGCGGGCGCCGGCGGGGTTCGTGAGCGGGCCGAGCACGTTGAAGACCGTACGCGTCCCGAGCTCGCGCCGCACCGCCGCCGCGTGCCGCATCGCGGGGTGGTGGGAAGGGGCGAAGAGGAAGCCGAAGCCGAGGTCGTCGATCGAGCGCGCGATCCGCTCCGGCTCCTGCTCCAGCGAGAAGCCGAGGGCCTCGAGTACGTCCGCGGAGCCCGATGCCGAGGAGACCGCGCGGTTGCCGTGCTTGGCGACCGCCGAGCCCGCGGCCGCCGCGACGAGCGCCGCCGCGGTGGAGATGTTGATCGTGCTCTGGCCGTCGCCGCCCGTGCCCGCCGTGTCGACGAGGTCGTCGCGGTGCGGCTGCACCTGGAGCACGTGGGCGCGCATCGCCTCGGCGCTGCCGGCGATCTCGTCGGCCGTCTCGCCCTTCACCCGCAGCGCCACCAGGAAGCCCCCGATCTGGGCCGGCGTCGCCTCGCCCTCCATCACCGAGCCCATCACCTCGCGCGCCTCCTCGCGGGTGAGATCGCGGCCGTCGATCACCTTCTGGAGGGCCGCCTGGATCATCCGAGGAAGTTCCTCGCGAGGTCGGGCCCGAGCGGGGTCAGCACCGACTCGGGATGGAACTGGACGCCTTCGACGCGCAGCTTCCTGTGGCGGACGGCCATCACCTCGCCGTCGTCGGCGGTCGCGGTCACCTCCAGCACGTCGGGGACGCGCACCGCCGCGAGCGAGTGGTAGCGGCCGGCCTCGAAGCCGTCGGGGAGCCCGGCGAAGACGCCCCGGCCGTCGTGATGGACCGGGCTAGCCTTGCCGTGCAGGAGCGCCCGCGCCTGGCCGACCTCGCCGCCGAACGCCTCGACGATCACCTGGTGGCCGAGGCACACGCCGAGCGTCGGCGTCGTCGGTGCGAGCCGGCGGATGATCTCCAGGGATGCGCCGGCGTCGATGGGACGCCCCGGGCCGGGCGAGATCACGAGGTGCGAAGGCGCCAGGCGTTCCGCCGTGTCCGCGTCGATCTGATCGTTCCGGCGCACGACGACCTCGGCCCCCAGCTCCGCGAAGAGGTGGGCGAGGTTGTACGTGAACGAGTCGTAGTTGTCGACGAGGAGGATCATGGGCTCTGCTCGGCCAGCTCGATTGCGGCCTCGAGCGCGGCCAGCTTGGACAGGCATTCGCGGTGCTCTGCCGCAGGATCGGAGTCTGCCACGATCCCCGCCCCCGCCTGCAGGCGCGCCACGCCGTCGTGGAGGACGATCGTGCGGATCGCGATGCAGGTGTCGAGCGTCCCATCCGGCGTCGCGTAGCCGACGGCACCCGCGTACGGCCCGCGGCGGTAGCCCTCGAGCTCGGAGATCAGCTGCATCGCGCGCACCTTCGGCGCCCCGGAGACCGTGCCCGCCGGGAAGCAGGCACGGAGGAGATCGAACGGCGTCACATCCGGCCCCAGCTCGCCGGCCACTTCCGACACGAGGTGGGTGACGTGGGAGAACCGCTCGGGCTCGAGGAAGCGCTCGACGCGCACCGTGCCGGGGCGGCAGACCCGAGAGAGGTCGTTGCGGCCGAGGTCGACGAGCATGACGTGTTCCGCGCGATCCTTGTCCGAGGCGAGCAGCCGCTCGGCGTCGCCGGGACCGGGGTGCGTGGTGCCGGCGATCGGGTTGAGGCTCGCCCGCCGTCCCTCGAGCTTGACGAGCGTCTCGGGCGAGGAGCCGACGAGCGCGAGCCCGTCCAGCTCGAGCAGGAACAGGTACGGCGAGGGGTTGACGCGGCGCAGCGCCCGGTAGAGCTCGAGCGCGCTCGCCGCGGTCGGCCGTTCCGCGCGCTGCGAGAGCACGATCTGGAACGCATCGCCGGCGCGGATGTGGTCCTTCGCGGCACGTACGCGGCGCTCGTATTCCTCCTGCCACGGAAAGCGACGTGTCCGGGGGTCAGGCACCGGGACATGTCTCGTGGGGACAGGCGCGGGGGCGGCGAACAACGCGGCGACCTCGACCGGGTCGCCGCGGAGCACCTCGGCGATCCCGGCGGCGTGATCGAAGCGGACGAGCAGTTCGGCGACCACGAAACGGCTCTCGGGCAGGTCGTACCCGTCGTCCGGCAGCGGCACGGTCGGCTCGAGCCGCGCGACGTGGTCGTAGCCGAGGTAGCCGACGACGGGCTCGCCGCAGGCCTCGGCCTCGTTCAGGTAGACGAGACGCGAGCCGCAGCCGACGAACGAATGGCGGCCGAGCCGACCCTTGTCCACCGACTCGAGCAGGAAGGCGCCACGGCCGGCCTCACGCAGGCGGAGGTATGCCCCGAGCGGGGTGATCAGGTCGGTGGAGATGTCGGTGCTCACGGTCAAGGGAGTCCTTCCGGGACGCGAAAAGGCCCTCGGTGAGGGCCGGGATGAGCGGAACGGGTTGTCATTTCGCCTGGGTCAGCTCAGGCGCAGGCTCCCGCCCCGCTCGTGGCGCCAGAACCAGGCCCAGCTGCGAGTGACGGGAGACATCGCCACTCAGAGTAGGTGCCGGGGCTCCGGTACGTCAAGATAGAGGGCGCCGCCGTGTCGATTCCCGATCTGCTCCACCAGCTCCTCGTCGCGCCCGCGCCCTCCGGCTCGGAGGAGCGCGCGACCGCCGTCTGGCGCGACGCCGCGGCTCCGTTCGCCGAGGTCTCGGGCGACACGCTCGGCTCGAGCTTCGCCCGCGTCTCGGGTCGCGCCGGCGGTCTGGTCAGCGCACTCGTGGGCCACATCGACGAGATCGGCGTGATCGCCACGCACGTGAACGACGAGGGGTTCATCTCGATCCGCCGCATCGGCGGCTTCTCGGCGGAGCCGCTCGTCGGTCAGCGGGTCGAGTTCTTGAGCGGCGTCAAGGGCCTCGTGGCGCGCAGGCGCGACAGCGCGGCGCGGCCGTCCGAGCGGAAGGCGGCCGACATCAAGGAGCTCCACGTCGACATCGGCGCCCGCGACGGCGCCGAGGCGCGGAGCCTCGTCCGGCCGGGCGACGCAGCCGTGCTCGGCGCAGAGCCGGCCGAGCTCCCGAACGGCCGCATCGTCTCGCGTGCGCTCGACAACAGGCTCGGCGCATACATCGCGCTCGAGTCCGCACGGCGGGCGGCGGAGGCGGGCGCGCCAGGTGACGTCGTCGCGATCGCCGCGGCCCAGGAGGAGATCGGCTGTCACGGCGCGCGCACCGCGGTCTTCGCGCTCGAGCCCGATCTCGCGCTGGTCTTCGACGTCACGACGGCGAGCGACTCGCCCGGCGCCGATCCGAGCGATGACGGAGCACACGCCCTCGGCAGCGGCCCCACGATCCTCCGCGGTCCCCTACTGCATCCGCGACTCGTCGAGCTCCTCGTCGAGACGGCGGACGCGGAAGGGATCCCGTACACGCTCGAGGTCGCCGGCGGGCAGACGAGCACCGACGCCGACTACACGCACATCAGCCGCGGCGGCGTGCCCACGGCCCTCGTCTCGGTGCCGCTGCGCTACATGCACTCGCCGAGCGAGCTGGCCCAGCTCTCCGACGTCGAGGACGCGATCAGGCTCACCGTCGGCTTCTTGCAGCGGCTCGAGCCCGGCCTGAACCTCGCGCGGTAGCCTTCGAGGCATGTCCACCGCCGTGATCGTCTCCGCCGTGCGGACACCGTTCGGCAAGCTCGGCGGGGGTCTCGCCGGCTATCCCGCGACCGAGCTGGGCGCGTTCGCGATCCGCGCCGGCCTCGAGCGCGCCGGCCTCGCGCCGGGAGAGGCTGAGTACGTGATCATGGGCCAGGTGCTGCAGGCGGGCGCCGGCCAGGCTCCCGCGCGCCAGGCCGCGGTCGGCGCGGGGATCCCGAAAGAGGTCGGCGCCGACACGGTCAACAAGGTCTGCGCCTCCTCGATCAGAGCGATCCAGATCGCCGACCTGATGATCCGCGCGGGCGAGCACGACGTGGTCGTCACGGGCGGGATGGAGTCGATGTCGAACGCGCCCTACCTGCTCCAGAAGGCCCGCTTCGGCTACCGCTTCGGCGACGGCGAGCTCGTCGACGCGATGACCTACGACGGGCTCACGTGCACCTTCGACGGGCTCCTGATGGCGCAGCAGAACTCGGCGGTCGCGCGCGAGCTCGGGATCAGCCGCGAGGAGCAGGACGCCTGGGCGGTGCGGTCGCAGGAGCGTGCGGCGAGCGCCCAGGACCAGGGACGCTACGCCGAGGAGCTCTTTCCCGTCGGCGACGTCACCGCCGACGAGGCGATCCGGCGCGACACGACGCTCGAGAAGCTCGCGGCGCTGCAGCCGGTCTTCGATCCGGAGGGTACGACGACCGCCGGCAACGCCCCCGGGGTCAACGACGGCGCCTCGTGTGTCGTCGTCACGAGTGAGGCGTTCGCGCTCGAGCGGGGACTCACGATCCTCGCGCAGATCGTCGCGCAGGCCTACGTCGCGGACGACTTCGCGTACCTGCCGCGCACGCCTGCGCGTGCGGGCGCGCTCGCGCTCGAGAAGGCGGGGCGGACGGTCGCCGACGTGAAGCGGATCGAGATCAACGAGGCCTTCGCCTCGGTGGCGACGAACTCGACGCGGCTGCTCGGCGCCGATCCCGAGACGGTGAACGTCAACGGCGGCGCGATCGCGCTCGGGCACCCGATCGGCGCCTCGGGCGGCCGCATCGTCGGCACGCTCGTCCACGAGCTGCGCCGCGAGGGCGGCGGGCTCGGCCTCGCCGCGATCTGCTCCGGCGGCGGCCAGGGCGACGCGCTCCTGCTCGAGGTCTGAGATCTCGACCCTCGAGCGAGACTTCGTACGCCCTTCCGCCATGTCTCGAAGGTGTCGAAACTCACCGAATCTCACGACCCTCAGGAAGGGGTCTGACCCCTTTAGGAGAGTCGAGGTTCGTGGTGCCCTGCCTTGAGGGGTGCTACTTGGGGACGGCTTCGAGCCGGTAGCCGACGCCGTAGCGCGTCTGGATGAACGTGTGGGACGACGCACGGCGGTCGACCTTCTCCCGGAGGCGGCGGACGAAGACGTCGACCGTGCGGTCGCGGTGCGCCTCGCGGCGGCCCCAGATCTTCTGGAGCAGCTCGTCACGCGTTGCGACGCGGCCGCGCTGAAGGGCGAGCTGGTAGAGGAGCCGGAACTCCGTGGGCGTCAGGTCGGCGCTCTCGCCGTCGATGAAGGCCTGCACCTGCGCGGGGTCGATCACGAGCTCCTCGATCCTGATCGGTTCGCCGCGACGCTCGTCCTGGGCGCGCGTGCCGCGGCGTGCGGCGGCGCGTACGCGGGCCACGAGCTCCTTCATCGAGAACGGCTTGACGAGGTAGTCGTCCGCCCCGATCTCGAGCGCGTGCACCCGATCGTGCTCGGTGCCGCGCGCGCTCACGACGACGATCGGAGTGCCGATCCCCTCCGCGCGCGCCGTCTCGATCAGCTTCCAGCCGTCGAGGCCGGGGAGCATCAGATCGAGCACGCAGACGTCGGGCCGCTCGAACCGCAACCGCGCCAGGCCCTGCTCGCCGCGCTCGACCTGGAGTGGATCGAACCCCGCCGCGGTCAGGTGCCGCGCCATCCCCTGCGCGATAACCTCGTCGTCCTCGACTATGAGCACCTTGGCCATTACCTGGATTCTGACTGCTGCAGCGGCGGCGCGGGGGCACCGCTTGGTGACAGAGGGGTGAATGGGTGGTAAACGACGACGCCGTCCGGGCCCGCACGCTGATCGAGGAGAGCCCCGAGCTGGTGCTCGTGCTCGACTCGGAGCGCCGCGTGCTGGCTGCGAGCCGCCGCGCGCGCGAGCAGCTCCGCATCGAGGTGGGGGAGCCCGTGCCGCTCGACTTGCTCGAGGCGGAGCCGCGCTTCGTCCCCTACGAGGTGGAGGGACGGCACGAGGAGCTGCTCTTCCTCGGCTCGCCCGGCGAGCTCGCCGCCTACGAGGAGCTGCGGGCCGGCTTCACCGCGGCGGTCTCGCACGAGCTGCGGACGCCACTCGCCCGGCTGCTCGTCCTGCTGGAGTCGATGGATCTCCCGGGCGAGGACCCACACGAGCTCGCGCTGCAGGCGCGAGCCGAGGTGCAGCAGATCGGGGAGCTGATCGACGACGTCCTCTTCCTGAGCGAGCTCGAGACCGGGAAGGAGGTGGTAGCGCTCGGCTCTACGCCGGTGCAGCCGCTGCTGTCGGAGCTCGCGGCGGAACTCGCCGAGCGCGCGGCGCGCGCCGATCTCGAGCTCCGCTTCGAGGCCGAGCCGGAGATCGAGCTGCCGCTGCGGCCGCGGATGCTCCGGATCGTGCTCGAGAATCTCGCCGAGAACGCGCTCCGGTACGCGGGCCCGCGCGCCCGGTTCTCGATCGACGTGACGCGCACGGCCGAGGGAACCGTCCTCCGTGCCGCCGACGACGGGGCCGGGGTCGCCGAGGATGACCTCGCGCGGCTGTTCGAGCGCTTCTACCGCGCGGACCGCGCGCGCTCGTCGCGCGGCACCGGGCTCGGGCTCGCGATCGTCAAGCACGTCGTCACCGCCGCGGGCGGGACGATCGAAGCGGGCGGCGGCCTCGGCCGCGGCCTCGAGATCCGCTGCGTCTTCCCCTAGGAAAGCCCGAAATAGAGCGTGAGCACGATCCCCTCGACGAAGCAGAAGACGGCGAACGGGCTGAGCCGCTTCGTCTCGAAGTAGCGCATCAGGTAGCGCACCGAGAAGTAGGCCGTGACAGCTGCGCAGAGGGCACCGACGAGAGCCTGGCCTCGCACGCCGTTTCCCTGGGCGCCGAACAGCTCGGGCAGCTTGAGCACTGCGGCGGCGCCGATGATCGGCGTCGCGAGCAGGAAGGCGAAGCGCGCCGCGTCCTCGTTCGAGAGGCCGACGAGGAGGCCGCCGCCCATCGTCGCGCCGGAGCGCGAGAACCCCGGGATCAGCGCGATCGCCTGCGCCGCACCGATCGAGACCGCCTGCCTCCAGCCGACCCCTTCGGCGACGCGCCGGTCGGGATCCCCGGTCTGGGGCGCGGGCGCGCGGCGGCGGAGGAGCTCCGCTCCGTACAGCATCACTCCGTTCAGGATCAGGAAGAACGCGGCCGACTGAGCAGAGGCGAACAGCCCACGGAGCCGGTGCTCGAGCAGCAGCCCGAGGATCCCGGCCGGGATCGTGCCGACGACGAGCAGCCAGCCGAGCTTGGCGTCCTTGTCGGCCGGGTCGATGCCCCGGTCGCGGAGCGAGCGGCCGAGCCCCTTCACGATCCGCACCCAGTCGGACCAGAAGAAGCCGAGCAGGACGAGCGAGGTCGCGAGGTGCGTGGCGACGAGGAAGGTGATGAAGTACGGGTCGTTCTGGTGGATGTTCCAGCCGAGCAGGCTCGGCAGCACGACGCTCTGCCCCAGGCTCGAGATCGGGAAGAGCTCTGCGAAGCCCTGCAGCAGACCGAGCAGGATCGCCTGGCCGTAGCTGATCAAGCCTGCTCGGGATCCGTCTTCTTCGGCGCGCTCCGGAACCACGCGAACACGAGGCACGCGAGGCCGACCAGGAAGGCCGCGAGCCCGTGCTTGACGTGGTGGTGGCCCGAGTCGGCCGCGTAGCCCGGGAGCCAGCTCGGCAGCGAGCCGGCGGGCTCGACCCAGTAGTAGATGCCGAGGGCGATCAGCGCTACTCCGGCGACTGTGGCGACAACGACGAGGGCGGTGTTCTTCGACACGGGCGCGGCTGAGCCTAACGAAAGTGCGTACACCACCTCGTCGGCAGCCGTATACCCCATTGCGGCACGGAACTCCGCCCCGGGGCGAACCTATCGGTGCGATGCGGACTCGAACGACGCCACTGCTCTGCGAGCTGCACGCGCACACGGCCTGGAGCGACGGCGCGCTCGGCCTCGCGGAGCTCGTCGACCTCTACGGCCGCAGCGGCTTCGACGTCCTCGCGGTCACCGACCACACGGTCCGGACCGACGACGACTCGGGCGACGGATCAGGGCCGCGCCACGTCCACGCGGGGAACCACGCTTCGTACCTCGACGCGATCCGCGGCGAGGCCGAGCGCGCCCGGGCCGAGTACGACCTGCTCCTTCTACCCGGGCTCGAGCTCACCTACGACGACGTCGACCCGGCTCTGGCGGCACACGCGGTCGCCGTCGGGCTCGATCGCTTCGTCGGCGTCGACCTGGGGATCGACGTCGCCCTCGAGCGGGCGCGCGCGGCAGGAGCGGCGCTGATCGCGGCCCATCCGTACACGCGCGGCCGGGCGGAGGGCGCCCGGCGGCGGACGGCCCGGTTCGCATGTGAGTGGCGGGAGCTCCGGCTCTTCGTCGACCGCTTCGAGCTCTTCAACCGGCACGAGTTCTTCGGCTGGGTGGCCGAGGCCGGGCTCCCCGCCGTCGCGAGCGGCGATTTCCACCGGCTCGAGCACCTAGCGACCTGGAAGACGATGGTTCCGTGCGAGAAGCACTCGGAGGCTGTGATCGAGTACCTCCGCTCGATCCGCCCCACGTACCTCGTGCAGCTCGGAGCACCGGTCGAGGAGCGCAACACTCGCGCAGCCTAGTAGTGGCGGTATGTCACAACATCTTCACCACGCGTAAACCAGAAGAGAACCCGCCTCCACCATCCGTACGCGAGAATCACCATCGATGAGCTCCGTCGACGTGCCCGCCTCGACGACACGGCCTCACCTGTCCGGCAGGGCGGCCAGTCCCGGCGATGTCGTCCTCCGTGGGGTGAGCCTCGGCGCGACGGTCGTCACTGTCGGGCTCGTGGCGCTGATCGTCTGGCAGATCATCGACCAGGCGAGGCTCTCGCTCAGCACCTTCGGGCTCGGGTTCATCACCAGCGGGAACTGGAACGCGGTCACCGACAAGTACGGCGCGCTCGACTTCCTCTTCGCGACGGCGCTCACGTCGCTCCTGGCACTGCTGATCGCGACGCCTATCGCGATCGCGATCGGGCTCTTCCTGGCCGACCTGGCGCCCATGGCCCTGCGCTCCCCCGTCGGGGCGATGATCGAGACGCTGGCCGGCGTCCCGAGCGTCCTGATCGGGCTCTGGGGGATCATCGTGCTCGGCCCCATCGTCCGCGACGACTTCGCTCCGGCGCTCAACTCGGTGCTCGGCTGGACGCCCTTCTTCGCCGAGCCTGCGTTCGGTTACACCGGCCAGAACCTGCTCGCGGCTGTGATCGTGCTCGTGATCATGATCGTCCCGATCGTCTCGAGCGTCGCGCGTGAGCTGTTCACGCGCGTCCCGCGCGACATCCAAGAAGGCTCGCTCGCTCTCGGGGCGACACGCTGGGAGACGATCTGGAGGGTCGTCATACCGTACGTCGGCCCGGGCCTGCTCGCCGCCGCAGTGCTCGGTCTCGGACGGGCGATCGGCGAGGCGATCGCGGTCACGCAGGTCATCGGAGCCACCACTCACGGCACGAGCTTCAACCTCTTCAACACCGGCGACACGATCGCGAGCCACATCGCAAGCCAGTACCAGGGCGCGGTCTCGGAGCTCCAGATCGCGTCACTGGGCTACCTCGCGTTGATCCTGCTCGTGCTCTCGCTCCTGTTCAACCTCGGCGCGCTCCTGATCATCCGGCACGTCGAGCGGGGACGCGCATGAGCGCCACGCCTGCTGCGGGTGATCTCGGCGCGCGCCTGCGCGGGCGAGACCGCCGCACGCGGCGGCGCAAGCTCGTCAACAATCTAATGGTTGCGCTCTCGACGCTCGCGGCGGCGCTTGCGGTCGCCCTCCTCGCCGTGATCGTCTTCACCGTCGTCGTCAAGGGCATCGGCGCGATCAACTGGGACTTCTTCACGAAGCCCACTCCACAGCTCGCCGTCGGACAGAGCGAGGGAGCAGGCGTCGCCAACGCGATCGTGGGCACGTTCGTCATCGTCGCGATCGCGACGGCGCTCGCGGTGCCCATCGGCGTTCTCGTGGCGATCTTCACGAGCGAGTTCGCCAGCGTCCGCACGAGCCGGTTCGTCCGGCTCGTGCTCGACGTGCTGAACGGCGTGCCCTCGATCGTGATCGGCATCTTCATCTTCGGGCTGCTCGTCGTGGGCCACGGCCAAGCGGCCTGGATCGCAGGCGTCGCGCTCGCGATCATCGAGATTCCGCTGATCGCGCGCTCGACCCAGGAGGTGCTCACGCTCGTTCCGAGCTCGCTGCGCGAGGCAAGCGCAGCGCTCGGCGCCCGGAAATGGAAGACCGTGGTCAGCGTGGTAGTCCCTGCGTCGCTCGGCGGGATCGTCACGGGCACGATGCTCGCGATCGCCCGGGTCATGGGCGAGACCGCGCCGATCATCTTTGCCTCCTCGCTCGCGGCCAACGTCGTGAGCTGGGACCCCAACAAGGCGCTCCAGACGCTGCCCTTCTCGATCTTCATCTACTCGGAGTCGCCTGACCCGCACGACCACGAGCTGGCCTGGGCCGCCGCCCTCCTGCTGATGCTCTTCGTGCTCCTGCTGAGCTTCCTCGGGCGGGTCTTCCTCGCCCGCAACAGGCGCAAGCTCGAGGGGAGCGTCGGTTCGGGCAGCATCTCGCTCGGTCGCTACTTCGGCCGGCCACGGAACCGCGACGGCGACACCGACTCGATCTGACCGTTCACCGCAACGTCACCCGTTCGTCACCATCGCTCTCCCCACGGTGCCGAGGGCAGCCGCGATTCTTGCCGTGCGAACTCAACCTGTGGGACTGAAAAAGGAGAGCATCAGATGAAGTGGAGAGCTTTGCTCGCGGGTGCCCTGGTAGCGGCCCTGGCGCTCGCGCTCAGCCTGACGGCCGGCGGCGCGACGAAGCGCACGAGCGACGACTCGCTCGTCGGTGCTGGGTCGTCGTTCGCCGCGCCCCTGTTCACCGCCTGGTACCAGGCCTTCAACCCGAAGGCCGGGGCGAACGTCAGCTACAACTCGATCGGCTCCGGGGCGGGCATCGCCCAGATCACGGCGCGCACTGTCGACTTCGGCGCCACCGACGCTCCGCTGACGCCGAGCCAGGCGAGTGCCTGCAACGGCTGCGTGCAGCTCCCGGTCCTCCTCGGGACGACCGCGATCCTCTACAACGTCCCGGGTGCGACGAAGCAGATCAACCTGACCGGGCCGATCATCGCGAACATCTATCTCGGCAACGTCACCCAGTGGGACGATGCGGCGATCAGGGCGATCAACCCCGGCGCGAACCTGCCGAGCCTCAAGATCACACCGGCCTACCGCTCGGACGGCTCGGGCACTAGCTACAACATCACCGACTACCTCTCGAAGGTGAGCCCGGCGTTCGCGGGCAAGGTCGGCAAGTCGACCCAGCCGCCGTTCCCGGTCGGCGTCGGCGGGCGCGGCAGCTCCGGCGTCGCCGGCGTGGTCTCGAGCACTCCCGGTGCGATCGGCTACGCCGACGTCGCGTATGCGCTGTCGAACAAGCTGCACGTCGCCCGGGTGAAGAACAAGGCGGGCGTCTATGCCACGCCCGGCATCCGCGGGGCCGTCGCCGCGGCGTCGACGATCAAGACGATCCCGTCCGACAACGCGATCTCGATCGTCGATCCGCCTGCCGGCGCCAAGACGCGGAACGCCTACCCGATCGCCACCTTCACCTGGGTGGTCGCTCCGCTCGAGTCGGGCAAGGCGAAGCTGCTCAAGCAGTTCCTCCTCTTCGCGATCAGCACCCAGGGCCAGAAGCTCGGTACCCGGCTCCTGTACGCGCCGATGCCGAAGCAGGTCCAGGTGGCCTCGGCGAAGACGATCTCCAAGATCAAGCAGAAGAGCTAGGCAAGCCCGACAGGGAACGGTTCCTTAGCGGCCCGGACGCCGAGCGTCCGGGCCGCAGGCGTCTTCTAGCCGAAGCGGCCGGTCACGTAGTCCTCGGTGCGCTTGTCCGAGGGGTTCGTGAACATCTTGGCGGTGGCGTCGTACTCGACGAGCACACCCTGGCGGTGGTCCCGTTGATCACTGGCGACCTCGACGCTGAAGAACGCCGTCATGTCGGCGACGCGCGCCGCCTGCTGCATGTTGTGCGTGACGACCACGATCGTGTAGTTCTCCTTCAGCTCGTGCATGAGATCCTCGATGCGCGCCGTCGCGATCGGGTCGAGCGCGGAGCACGGCTCGTCCATGAGGATCACGTCGGGCTCGACGGCCAGCGCGCGGGCGATGCAGAGGCGCTGCTGCTGGCCGCCGGAGAGGCTGAGGCCCGGCGACTTCAGACGGTCTTTCACCTCGTCCCAGAGCGCGGCGCCCCGCAGCGAGCGCTCGACGCGCTCGTCGAGATCCTTCTTCATCCCGAGCACCTTCGGGCCGTACGCGACGTTCTCGTAGATCGACTTCACGAACGGGTTCGGCTTCTGAAAGACCATCCCGATCAGCCGGCGCACCTGCACGGGGTCGACCCCGCTGCCGTAGAGATCCTCGCCGTGGTAGGTGATCCGGCCGTGCACCTTCGCCGAGGGAATCAGGTCGTTCATCCGGTTGAAGCAACGGAGGATCGTCGTCTTCCCGCAGCCGGAGGGCCCGATCAGAGCGGTGACCAGATTGCGATGGACAGGCAGTGACACGCCGGCGACGGCGGAGACCCCGCCGTACGTCACCGAGACGTCCTCGAGGTCGAAGACGACCTCGCGTTCGGCCGTCGGGGCCAAGCCTGCGTTCGCCTGGGCTACGTCGGCCAGATTCGTTTCCGGGGCGGTCTGCGTCTCGTCCGTCGTCACGGTCGTAGTGTCCACCATCTCCAAGTGAAGTGTTCCGTTTCCGGCTTCTGCTTCGGGTGCGCGTCCGGTTAACAGGTGGTGACAGAGAGGTGAAACCGGCGCAGTAGAGCCTCGCGGAACGCCCATCCCTCACTACCCGTTGTGCGAGAATCACGGCCGTGAGCATCTCGCTTCAGGAAGGCATCGAGCAGCTCGAGCAGTCGCTCGGCCTCGAAGGCGAGCTCGTCCTGCGCTCGCTGCGCGGCAGCATCAACGCGCTCGCCGAGCGCGATGTCGAGCTCGCGGACGAGGTGATCGCCTTCGACGACGACGTCGATCGCGTCTTCTTCGAGTTGCAGGAGGGCGTCCACACGCTGCTCGCACGCCAAACGCCGGTCGCGGTCGACCTCCGGCACGTGCTCGCGATGCTGCACGTCAATCTCCATCTCGAGCGGATGGCCGACTACTGCGTGACGATCGCGAAGATGACGAAGCTGAGCGCCGACCTCCCGCCCCACGAGGGGCTGCTCTCCGGGTTCGAGGAGATCGGCTCGCGTGCCGAGGAGATGATCCGCGTCGCGCTGGACTCGTTCCTGTCCCGCGACCTCGACGGCGCCGAGCGGCTGGTCGATCTCGATGAGCTGATCGACAACGCCAACCGCCGCATCGTCGGCAACGTGCTCGAGATCGGCAACGACCCGGCACTGCGGGAGTGGGGGCTGTGGATGATCGTCGTCTCCCGCTGCTTCGAGCGGATCGGCGATCACGCCGTCGACATCGGCGAACAGACGTACTACTACGTCACCGGCGAGTTCCGCGAGTTCACCGACGCGTCGCATCCCGAGGGGATCGACCCCGTCTAGTACGCTCAGCCGCGATGGACTTCTCGCTCAGCGAGGACCAACGCGAGATCCAGGCGCTCGCGCGCGAGGTCGTCGACGCCGAGATCGTTCCCGAGGCGGCCGCCTGGGACCGCGAGCACCGGTTCCCGGCCGAGCTCTTCTCGAAGCTCGGCTCGCTCGGTCTGATGGGCGTCTGCGTGCCCGAGGAATACGGCGGAGCGGGGGCCGACTTCCTCTCGTACATCCTCGTGCTGGAGGAGCTCTCGCGCGGCGACGCCGGAGTCGGCGTCACCGTCGCCGTGCACACGAGCGCCGCCACCCTGCCGATCCTCGCGTTCGGCACGGAGGAGCAGCGCACGCGCTTCGTCCCTGCTCTGGCGCGCGGCGAGACGATCGGCGCCTTCGCGCTCACCGAGCCCGGCTCCGGCTCCGACGCCGGCTCGCTGCGCACCGCCGCGACGGCCGACGGCGACGGCTGGCGGCTCAGCGGCACGAAGCAGTGGATCACCAACGGCTCCTACGCGGGCACGTTCCTGCTCTTTGCGCGCACCGACCCCGAGACGACGAGCGGCCGCGGCGTGTCGGCCTTCCTCCTCGACGCCGACCAGGTGCGCGTCACGCGCGAGGAGGAGAAGCTCGGCCTCCACTCCTCCTCGACGGCCGACCTCGTGCTCGACGACGTGCGGGTCGAGGCCGACCGTCTGCTCCACGACCTGCACAAGGGCTTTGCGGTCGCGATGGCGACGCTCGACGGGGGGCGCATCGGGATCGCGGCGCAGGCGGTCGGAATCGCGCAGGCCGCATACGAGTCCGCGCGCGCGTACGCGCTCGAGCGGCAGCAGTTCGGGAAGCGGATCTCGGAGTTCCAGGCGATCCAGTGGAAGCTCGCCGACATGGCGACCGAGCTCGACGCGGCACGGCTGCTCGTCTACCACGCCGCGTGGCGGAAGCAGGAGGGGCTGTCCCACACGGCCGAGGGGGCGAAGGCGAAGCTCTTCGCGTCCGAGATGGCGCGGCGGCAGACGGCAGAGGCGATCCAGATCCTCGGGGGGTACGGCTACACGAAAGAGTTCCCGGTCGAGCGCTACTACCGCGACGCGAAGATCACGGAGATCTACGAGGGCACGAGCGAGGTGCAGCGGATCGTGATCGCCCGCGAGCTGCTCGGGCGCGCCGAGGCGGCGCAGGCGGCTCGATGAGCCCGCGCGAGCGCGACGAGCCGGTGCGGCTGACGCGGATCTACACGCGCGCCGGCGACGAGGGTGAGACGCACCTCGGCGACGGCTCGCGCGTGTCGAAGCTCGACCCCCGGATCGGGGCATACGGAGCGGTCGACGAGCTCAACTCACAGCTCGGCGTCGTGCTCGCAGGCGAGTGCCCGGAGCCGTTCGTGGTGCCGCTTCGCCGGATCCAGAACGAGCTCTTCGACCTCGGCGCCGACCTGTCCGTGCCCTCGGGGATACCCGACCGCCTCCGCGTCACCGACGAGCAGGTCGCGGCGCTCGAGCTGCTCTGCGACGGCTTCAACGCGGAGCTGCCGGAGCTCAAGAGCTTCGTGCTCCCGGGTGGCAGCCTCGCCGCGGCCCAGCTCCACGTCGCGCGCACGATCTGCCGCCGGGCCGAGCGCGAGGCGCTGCGCGCCGCCCGGGAGACCGGCGTGAACCCGGCTGCGCTCGCGTATCTGAACCGGCTCTCCGACCTGCTCTTCATCCTCGCGCGGGCCGCGAACGCGGGCGGCGAGGAGCCGCTGTGGAGGCCCGGCGGCTAGGTCGCTAGAGGGCCGCGAGCCGTTCGACCGTCTTGGCGACCAGCGCCGCCGAGGTCGAGCTGGGCAGCGCGACCGTGGCACCGGCCGGCACCGCTCGGGCGAGGAGAGCGGAGTCGCCCGAGAGCGCGAGGATGCGCACGCGCGGGAAGACGGCGTGCAGGTCCCTGATCGTCGCGATCCCGGCCTGGTCGGCGTCGATCACGATCACGACCACGTCGCGGCTGACGTTGGCGGTCGCGCGGAAGGTGTTTTCCGCGTCGCCCGAGACCACGCTCGTCCGGAGGCCGTGCAGCTTCGCCGCAATCGCGCTCCCGGCCGGGACGGAGAGAACCACCGACCGCGCCGGGGTCTTCCGCGTCCCCAGCGTCAGGTTCGGCAGGACGCGCACCCTGATCGTCTGCACCGCGGTTGCGCTCTTCGCGCGCGCCGTGAAGGTGATCCTGTACGTGCCCGGCTTGTGCGCCGCGGGCGGCAGCTTGAGCTTGAGGATCGAGTTGCCGGCTTTGGCGGGGCGCAGCCACGTCTTGAGCTTGGTCCCCTTCGGGCTGTAGAGCCTGGCGGTGACCATCGCGGCATGCGTGAGCGAGATCCGGGCGCCAACATACTTGTCGAGGCCCCAGGTGAAGCGCACGGTGCCGACCACCTGGAAGGCGAGCTTGGTCGTTGCGGGCGAGAACAGCGCGAAGTAGCTCAGGTGCCGGGTCAGGATGTGCACGGTGTTGTCCGAGTCGCGGAACGCTCCGTCCGGCTGGCCGTCGGGCAGACTGAGCGAGGGCAGCGTGGGCACCGTCGTCCATCCGAGCCCGTCCTCCGAAGTCGATGGAGTGGCGTCGGCCGGGGCGTTCTTGAACTGGACGTCGACCACGCCCCCGAGGACGTGAACCGGGGACCCGTCGCGGATCCGCGTCGCGGTGACCTGGTACGCGAGGCTGCCGACGGGGACCGCCACGACCCCGGTGCTCGTGACCGCGTCGATGCGGACGATCACCGGGTCGGAGAACGTCCCTGCGGGCCATGATGCGCTGCCGACGCCGTCGCCCGCGTCGACGCTGCCGCCCGCGCCCGGGACGCCGATGCCCGGAATCCCCGATCCCACGATCGTGAACTGGGCGTGGATGTGCTGGCGCGGGTTGTAGCCGTCGTCCATGAACGCGTCGATCGTGTAGGTGCCTCCGACGGAGGCGGAGAACGCTGTCGTGTACGACGCGCCGGAGCCCGGGAGGAGATCCTGCGGCGCGTCGCCGTCACGGGTCACCGTGATCGCGTACCAGCTCGTGTCGTGGTTGGCGTTGAAGGTGATCGAGCCGATCGAGCCGAGGATCGCGCCGTCGGCGGGGTTCGTCCCGAGGAACACGACGGGCGGCGGCGGAGGCCGCGGGGTGAAGCAGCCGGTGCCGGCCGAGTTCACGACCTGCGGCGGCGTGCAGACGACCGGACTCGGGCCCGGGGGCGGCGGGGTGCCGACAGCGACGGGCTGGCCGGTGAACGTCGCCGCCGGCTGGCCCGTGAGGTTCTTAGTCGCAGTACCCGTGTAGTCGATCGTGACTACGTCGCCGGAGTTCACGGTCGCGGCGAGCGAGATCGTGACCGTCGTGCCCGAGACCGCGACGCCGGTGGGCGTGCCCTGCGCAATCAGGTTCTGGACGACGTTGAAGTCGCTGGGCGCGGGCACCGAGGTCCCGTCGAGGGTCTGGTCGTAGGTGAGAATGAGGGTCGCGCCGGTGACCGTGGCGGCGAGCAGCGCCGGCGGCGAGCCCGGGCTCGTGAAGGTGACGTTGGCGGTGCTCGTGATCGGCGTGGCGTTGACGGTGCCGCTGACCGTGGCGCTGCCGGCAGCCACGGGTGAGGTGAGGGTGGCGGTGTAGGTGCCGTTGCCGTTGTCGGTGACCGCGGAGAGCGTGCCTCCGGTCGTCGAGAGCGCGACGGCGTCGCCGCCCGCGACGAGATTGGTGCCGGAGGCGTCCTTGAGCCGGACCGTGATCGTCGAGGTCGAGGCGCCGTTCGCGACGATCGACGCCGGAGCCGCGGTGATCGTCGAGGTCGTCCCGTCGGCCGGGCCGGGCGGCGGCGGTGGGCCGGCGGTGAAGGTGACGGTGGCGGTATCGGTGATCGCCGCAGCGTTGACGGTGCCGCTGACGGTGCCGCTGCCCGGGCTGGCCGGGGAGGTGAGGGTGGCGGTGTAGGTGCCGTTGCCGTTGTCGGTGACCGCGGAGAGCGTGCCGCCGGTGGTCGCCAGGGCGACCGTGTCGCCGCCGGCGACCAGGTTGGTGCCGGAGGCGTCCTTGAGCCGGACGGTGATCGTCGAGGTCGAGCTGCCGTCGGCCTGGATCGAGGTCGGGCTAGCGGTGATCGTCGAGGTCGCACCCGAGGCCGGTCCAGGCGGGGCGGCGCCGAAGGTGACGGTGGCGGTGCCGCCGATCGGCGTGCCGTTCAGGGTGCCGCTGACGGTGCCGCTGCCAGGGCTGGTCGGCGAGGTGAGGGTGGCCGTGTACGTGCCGTCGGCGTTGTCCGTGACCGCCGAGAGGGCGCCGCCCGTCGTGGAGAGGGCGACCGTGCCGCCGCTCGTGACGACGGTGTTGAAGTACGCGTCCTTGAGGCGGACGGTGATCGTCGAGGTCGAAAGGCCGTCGGCGGTGATCGCGCCGGGGGCTGCGGTGATCGTCGAGTTGGCGGCGGAGGCCGCGGCCGGGGTGACGGTCAGGCTCGCGGTCGTCGTATGGCCGGCGTTGTCCGCGACCACGGTGTGCGGGCCGGCGATGGTGGCGGTGCAGGTGGCGGCGACGCAGGAGCCGTTCGGGTTGATCGTCAGGGTCGTGCCCGGGGTCACGTCGCCGAGGTCGTGGCTGTATGCGTCGTAGCCGCGGACGGTGTACGTCTGGCCGACGCCGGCCGCGACCGTGGCGTTGGCCGGGTTCAGCGTGATGGAGTTGAGCGAGCCGGCGACGAACGAGACCGTGGCCGTGTCGGTGAGCGCCAGGGCGTCGGACGTGTCGGTCGCGTTGTAGACGACGTTCTCGACCTCGGTGTCCTTGACCGCGAAGCTCGCCACGCCGCTGCCGTTGGTGGTGTCGGTGAGCGGGCTCCAGCTCGAGCTGCCGCCGCCGGCGCCGAGCGTCACCACCTTGCCCGCAACGACGTTGCCGTAGGCGTCCTTCAGCGTGACGCCGACGGCGGAGGTGGTCGAGCCGTCGGCGGGCACCGAGGCCGGGCTGCGCGTCATTGTCGAGGCCGTCGCGCTGACCGGGCCGGGGCTGACGCCGATCGCGCCGGTCGTGCCGTTGATCGAGCCCGTGACCGTGTCGGTGGCGGTGACCGTCTGCGAGCCCGCGGTCTTGAGCGTGACCGGGAAGACGTTCACGCCCGCGTCGCCGCCGACGAAGCCGTAGTTGCCGGGCAGCGTGGCCGCGCCGTCGGTGCTCGTGAAGTGGACGGTGCCGAGGTAGCCGGTCGCCGTGTTGTTGAAGGCGTCCTTCGCGGTGACGGTGACGTTGAACGAGGAGCCGGCGGTTGCGGAGCCCGGGTCGGTGAGGACGAAGTGGGTCGCCGGGCCCGGCACGAAGGTGACGCCGGTCGAGCTCGCGAGCGCGGACGCGTTGAGCGTGCCGGTGATGGTTGCGGTGCCGACGAGCGTGGACTTCACCGTCGCCGTATAGGTGCCGTTGCCGTTGTCGGTGACCGCGGAGAGCGTTCCGAGCGTCGTCGCGAGCGCGACGGTGCCGCCCGAGCTCGGGACGTTGTTGCCGGCGGCGTCCTTCAGCCGGACGGTGATCGTCGAGGTCGTGTTGTCGGCGACGACCGAGCCCGGGCTGGCGGTGATCGTGGAGCTGAGGGTCGAGGGCGCGCCTGCGTTGACGTTGAGGGTCGCTGTGTCGCTGATCGTGCCGGTGCTCGTGTCGGTTGCGGTGACGGTGTGCGAGCCGGCCGTCGTGGCGCTGCAGGTCGCGCCCGTGCAGGAGCCGTCGGGCGAGATCGTGAAGGTCGTGTCTGTCGTCATGTCGCCGAGCGAGTTGTTCAGCGCGTCGTAGCCCGTGACGGTGTAGGTCTGCCCCGGGCCGTCCGCGGTGATCGTGGCGCTCGACGGGCTGACCACGATGTGGTCGAGCGTGCCCGTGGTGAAGTTCACGGAGGCTTGCTGGGTCAGGGTCACGCCGTCGCCGGTCGAGCTGTAGGTGACGTTCTCGGGGGTCGAGTCGGTCGAGGTGAAGGAGGCGACACCCGCGGCGTCGCTCGTGCCGCTGCCGCCCGAGGAGAGCGTCGCGCTGCCCGTGTTCGAGACCGCGATGGCCTTGCCCGCGACCGTGTTGCCGTACTGGTCCTTCAGTGTGACAGTGACCGTCGTCGTGGCCGAGCCGTCGGCGACGATGGGAGTCGGGCTCGCTGTGACCGTCGAGACGTTGGCGTCGACGCCGAGGCCGGTGACAGCGGTACCGGCGCTCGTGCCGTTGATCGAGCCCGTGAGGGTGTCCGTGGCGGTTACGGTGCGGGTGCCGGCCGACTTGAGCGTCACCGAGAAGGCGTGCACGCCTGCGTCGCCGCCCGTGAAGGTGTAGTCGGCGGGGAGCACGGCCTGCGGATCGGAGCTCGTGAGGTGGACTGTGCCGGTGTAGCCGGTCGCCGTGTTCCCGAAGGCGTCCTTCGCGGTGACGGTGTAGGTGCCGGCCGTGCCGGCGGTCGCCGTTGCCGGCCCGGTCACGGCGAAGCTCGCCGCCGGGCCGGGCGTGAACGTGACGGTCGTCCCGATCGCGATCGGCGCGAGGTCGACGGTGCCGCTGATCGAGGCGACGCCCGCGACCGTCGACGAGGTCAGCGTCGCCGTGTAGGTGCCGTCGCCGTGGTCGGTGATCGCGCCGATCGTTCCGCTCGTCGTCGAGAGCGCGACCGCGTTGCCGCCGGCGGTGAGGTCGTTGCCGGTCACGTCCTCGAGCTGCACCGTGAGCGTCGAGGTCGAGGTGCCGTTGGCCTGGATCGACGTCGGGCCGGCCGCGATCGTCGAGGTCGTGCCCGAGGCGGAGCCGGGTGTCACGGTGATGAACGCGCTCGTGCCGTTGACGGCCGGGCTGATCGTGTCGGTCGCGGTGACCGTCCGGGCGCCGGTGGTGAGCAGGGTGTAGGCGTTGGTGAACGTGTGCACGCCCGCGTCGCCGCCGGTGAACGTGTAGTCGCCCGGCACTAGGGCCAGCGGGTCGTTGCTCGAGAAGTGGACCGAGCCGGTGTACGCGGTCACGGTGTTGGCGAATGCGTCATGCGCGGTGACGATGACGCTCGCGGGAGTGCCCGAGACCACCGCCGCCGGGACGCCCGTGAGCGTGAAGCTCGCGACCGCGGCCGGATCGATCGTGATCGACGGCGTCGTGCCGGTGACGCCGCCCTGGGTCGCGGTGATTGTCTGCGAGCCCGCGGTCTTCAGCGTCACCGAGAAGGTGTGGACGCCCGAGTCGCCGGCGACGAAGGCGTAGTCGGCCGGGAGCGTCGCCGTGCCGTCGCTGCTCGTGAAGTGCACGGTGCCCGTATAGCCCGTCGCGACGTTGCCGAAGGCGTCCCTGGCCGTCACGGTGACGTTGAACGCGCCGCCCGCAGTCTGCGGCCCGCCGGCCGGAGTGACGTCGAACGAGGCGGCCGCGGCAGGGTTGACCGTGATCGAATGCGAGCCGTTGATCGACCCGGTGACCGTGTCGGTCGCGGTGACCGACTGCGAGCCGGCGGTCGTCAGCGTCGCGGAGAACGCGTGCGAGCCCGCGTCACCGCCGGCGAAGGTGTAGTCGCCCGGCAGCGTCGCGCCGCCGTCGGAGCTCGTGAAGTGGACGGTGCCGGTGTAGCCGGTCGCGGTGTTGTTGAAGGCGTCCTTCGCGGTGACGGTGACGCCCGCCGCGACGCCTGCGGTCGTCGAGGCCGCGCCGGTGACGGCGAGGTGTGTCGCCGCGCCCGGGGTGAAGACGACGCTGGCGGTGCTCACGATCGCGACGCCGTCCAGGGTCCCGGTGATCGAGGCCGTGCCGACCGAGGTGGCCGACGTGAGCGTGGCCGAGTAGGTGCCGTTGCCGTTGTCGGTCACGCCCGACAGCGTCCCTGTCGTGGTCGCGAGCGCGACGACGTTGCCGCCGCTTCCGCGGTTGTTGCCGAAGATGTCCTTGAGCTGGACGGTGACCGCGGAGGTCGACGTGCCGTTCGCCGTGATCGAGCCGGGCGCGGCCGCGATCGTGGAGGCGGACGGATCCGCGGGGGCCGAGACGACGGTGAGCGTGGAGGTGTCGGTCTGGCCGGCATAGGTCGCCGTCACCGTGTGCGAGCCGACGACCGTCGCGGTGCACGACGCGCCCGTGCACGAGCCGTCCGGGGTGATCCCGAAGCCCGTGCTGCCGGTCACGTCGCCGAGCGAGTTGTTGAACACGTCGAACGCCTCGACCGTGTAGCTCTGGCTGCCGCCGGCGCCGATCGTCGAGCTCGAGGGCGTGGCCACGATGTGGTCGAGGCTGCCGATCGCAAACGCGACGTCCGCCGTCTGGCTCAGCGTCACGGAGTCGGTCGAGTCGGTCGCCGTGTAGGTGACGGTCTCGGCGGTCGTGCTCTTGACGGTGAAGGTGACGACGCCGCCCGCGCTCGACGGGCCGCTCGCGGCGGAGATCGTCGAGGAGCCGGTCTGGCCGAGCGAGACGGACTTGCCCGCGACCGGGTTCCCGAAGGCGTCGGTCAGCGTGACGGTGATGGTCGAGGTCGTGGAGCCGTCGGCCGGGACGGACGGCGGGCTGGACGAGACCGTCGAGACGGAGCCGCTCACGGCCGCCGGATCGACGGTGATGCCCGAACTCGTGCCGTTGATCGAGCCGGTCACCGTGTCGGTGGCGGTGATCGTCCGCGACCCGGCCGTCTTCAGGGTCGCCGAGAAGGTGTGGGTGCCGTTGTCACCCGCGGTGAAGGTGTAGTTCGCCGGCAGCGTCGCGGCGCCGTCGGTGGAGGTGAAGTGGACGGTGCCGGTGTAGCCGGTGACGGTGTTTGCGAAGGCATCCTGCGCGGTGACCGTGACGTTCGCCGAGGTGCCCGCGGTGACGGAGGCAGGAGTGCCGGTCAGGGCCAGGCTCGCAGCGGCCGCCGGGCTCACGGTGATCGCCGCGCTCGTCCCCGTGATCGTCGCCGTGACGGTGTCGGTCGCGGTGACCGTCCTCGAGCCGGCCGTCCGCAGGGTCGTCGAGAAGGTGTGGTTGCCGTTGTCGCCGCCCACGAAGGTGTAGTCGCCCGGCAGCGTCGCGGCGCCGTCGCTGGAGCTGAAGTGGGCGATGCCGGTGTAGCCGGTGGCGGTGTTGCCGAACGCGTCCTTCGCGGTGACGGTGACCGAGGCCGTGTTGCCCGCGGTGACCGAGGCCGGCGTGCCCGTCAGCTCGAGAGTGGCGGCGGCGGCCGGGTTGACGGTGATCGCTGCGCTCGTGCCGGTGACCGTGCCGGTGACCGTGTCGGTGCCGGTGAGGGTGCGCGAGCCCGCCGTCTTCAGGGTGTAGGCGTTGGTGAAGGTGTGGACGCCGTTGTCGCCGCCGACGAAGGCATAGTCGCCCGGCAGTGTCGCGCCGCCGTCGGTGGAGGTGAAGTGGACGGTGCCGGTGTAGCTGGTGGCGGTGTTGCCGAAGGCGTCCTTCGCGGTGACGGTGACCGAGCCGGTGGTGCCCGCGGTGACCGAGGCCGGGGTGGCGGAGAGGACGAGGGTCGCCGCGGTTGCCGGGTCGACCGTGATGCCGGCGCTGGTGCCGGCAGTCGTGCTTGTAACGGTGTCGGTGGCGGTGAGGGTGCGCGAGCCGGCGGTCTTCAGCGTGTAGGCGTTGGTGAAGGTGTGGACGCCCGCGTCGCCGCCGGTGAAGGCGTAGTCGCCCGGCAGCACGGCGGCGCCGTCGGTGGAGGTGAAGTGGACGGTGCCGGTGTAGCCCGTGGCCGTATTGCCGAGGCCGTCCTTGGCGGTGACGGTGACCGAGCCCGTGGTGCCCGCGGTGACCGAGGCCGGGGTGGCGGAGAGGACCAGGGTCGCCGCGGCCGCCGGGTTGACCGTGATCGCCCCGCTGGTGCCCGTGATCGAGCCGGTCACTGTGTCGGTCGCGGTGACTGTGCGTGAGCCGGCGGTGTTGAGTGTGTAGGCGCTCGAGAAGGTGTGCGTGCCTGCGTCGCCGCCGACGAAGGTGTAGTCGCTCGGCAGGCTCGCGGCGCCGTCGGTGGAGGTGAAGTGGACGGTGCCGGTGTAGCCGGTGGCGGTGTTGTTGAAGGCGTCCTTCGCGGTGACCGTGACGGACGCGGAGGTGCCCGCGGTGACCGAGGCGGGAGTCCCTGACAGCGTCAGGCTCACCGAGGAGGCCGGGTTGACAGTGATCGCGGCGCTCGTGCCGGTGACAGTGCCGGTGACCGTGTCGGTGGCGGTGAGCGTCCGGGAGCCCGCCGTCTTCAGGGTGTAGGCGTTGGTGAAGGTGTGGACGCCGTTGTCGCCGCCGACGAAGGCGTAGTCGCCCGGCAACACCGCGGCGCCGTCGGTGGAGGTGAAGTGCACGGTGCCCGTGTAGCCCGTGTCGGTGTTGCCGTAGACGTCCTTCGCGGTGACGGTGACCGAGCCGGTGCTGCCGGCTGTGACCGAAGCGGGGGTGCCCGAGAGGACGAGCATCGAGGCGCCCGCCGGGTTGACGGCGATCGCGGTGGTCGTGCCCGTGATCGACCCGGTGACCGTGTCGGTCGCAGTGACAGTGCGCGAGCCGACCGTCGTGAGGATGTAGGCGTTCGTGAACGCATGGACGCCGTTGTCGCCGCCGGTGAAGGTGTAGTCGCTCGGGAGGCTCGCCGCGCCGTCGGTCGAGGTGAAGTGGACGGTGCCCGTGTACGCCGGGGTGGTGTTGCCGTAGGCATCCCTGGCGGTGACGGTGACCGACGCGGCGTTGCCGGCGGCGACCGAGGCCGGGTTGCCGGAGAGCGCGAGCGTCGAGGTCGCAGCCGGGCTCACCGCGATCGAGGACGTCGTCCCCGTGATCGTGCCGGTGACGGTGTCGGTCGCCGTGACCGCCTGCGATCCCGCGGTCTTCAGCGTCGTCGGGACGACGTGGACGCCCGCGTCGCCGCCGGTGAACGCGTAGTCGCCCGCGAGCGTCGCCGCGGGATCGGTGGAGGTGAAGTGGACGGTGCCGACATAGCCGGTGGCGATGTTGCCGAAGGCGTCCCTCGCCGTGACCGTGACGTTCGTCGCGCCGCCGGCGGTCGCGGTGCCGGAGGCGGTCACCTCGAGGATCGCAGCGGCGGCCGGGTTCACGGTGATGCCTGCGCTGGTGCCGGTGACAGTGCCGGTGACCGTGTCGGTGGCGGTGAGCGTGCGGGAGCCGGCGGTCTTCAGCGTGTAGGCGTTCGTGAAGGTGTGGACGCCCGCGTCGCCGCCGGTGAACGTGTGGTCGCCCGGCAGCACGGCGGCGCCGTCGGTGGAGGTGAAGTGGACGGTGCCCGTGTAGCCGGTAGCGGTGTTGCCGAACGCGTCCCTGGCGGTGACGGTGACCGAGCCGGTCGTCCCCGCGGTGACAGAGGCGGGTGTGCCGCTCAGTACGAGTGTCGCTGCAGAGGCCGGGTTGACGGTGATCCCGGCGCTCGTGCCCGTGACGGTGCCGGTGACCGTGTCGGTGGCGGTGATCGTGCGCGAGCCCGCCGTCTGCAGCGTGTACGCGTTGGTGAACGTGTGCGCGCCTGCGTCGCCGCCCACGAAGGTGTAG
This sequence comes from uncultured Actinomycetes bacterium, assembly GCA_963724805.1. Lineage (GTDB taxonomy): Bacteria > Actinomycetota > Thermoleophilia > Gaiellales > Gaiellaceae > CAVQZA01. The sequence continues at coordinate 1,034,264 of CAVRWA010000011.1, read as the reverse complement.
TCGCTCGGCAGGCCGGCGGCGCCGTCGGTGGAGGTGAAGTGCACGGTGCCGGTGTAGCCGATCGCCGTGTTGCCGAACGCGTCCCTGGCGGTGACGGTGACCGAGGCCGCGGTGCCGGCGGTGACCGAGGCGGGTGTGCCGCTCAGGTGGAGCGTCGCCGCGGCCGCTGGGTTGACGGTGATGCTCGCGCTCGTTCCGGTGATCGAGCCGGTGACCGTGTCGGTGGCGGTGAGGGTGCGCGAGCCGGCGGTCTCGAGCGTCGCCGAGAGCGCGTGGACGCCTGCGTCGCCGCCGGTGAAGGTGTAGTCGGCCGGGAGCACCGCCGCCGGGTCGGTGGAGGTGAGGTGAACGGTGCCGAGGTAGTTCGTGTCCGTGTTCCCGTAGGCGTCCTTCGCAGTGACCGTCACGCCTGCCGAGTTGCCGGCCGTGACCGAGGCGGGCGTGCCCGAGAGGACGAGCGTGGTTGCCGTCGCCGGGTCGACGGTGATGCTCGCGCTCGTTCCGGTGATCGAGCCGGTGACCGTGTCGGTGGCGGTGAGGGTGCGCGAGCCGGCGGTCTCGAGCGTCGCCGAGAGCGCGTGGACGCCTGCGTCGCCGCCGGTGAAGGTGTAGTCGGCCGGGAGCACCGCCGCCGGGTCGGTGGAGGTGAGGTGAACGGTGCCGGAGTAGTTCGTGTCCGTGTTCCCGTAGGCGTCCTTCGCAGTGACCGTCACGCCTGCCGAGTTGCCGGCCGTGACCGAGGCGGGCGTGCCCGAGAGGACGAGCGTCGTGGCCGCGGCCGGGCTCACGGTGACGGCCGAGGTCGTGCCCGTGATCGACCCCGTCACAGTGTCGGTCGCGGTCACCGTCTGGGAGCCCACGGTCTTCAGCGTCACGGAGAGCGCGTGGACGCCGTTGTCGCCGCCGGTGAACATGTAGTCGCCCGGCAGCGTCGCTGCGCCGTCGGTGGAGGTGAGGTGAACGGTGCCCGTGTAGCCGGTGGCGACGTTCCCGAATGCGTCCCGCGCGGTGATCGTCACGTTGACCGAGTTGCCGGCGGTGCTCGAGCCGGCCGCCGTGACGTCGAACGTCGCTGCGGCGGCCGGGTTGACCGTGATCCCGGAGCTCGTGCCCGTGATGGTGCCGGTGACCGTGTCGGTCGCGGTGAGCGTACGCGAGCCGGCCGTCCTCAGGGTGTAGGCGTTGGTGAAGGTGTGGATGCCTGCCGTCTCCGCCGGTGAACGCGTAGTTGCCCGGCAGGCTGGCCGCGCCGTCGGTGGAGGTGAAGTGGACCGTGCCCGTGTAGCTGGTGGCGGTGTTGCCGAAGGCGTCCTTCGCGGTGACGGTGACCGAGCCGGTGGTGCCCGCGGTGACGGAGGCCGGGGTGGCGGAGAGGACGAGGGTCGCCGCGGCGGCCGGGTCGACCGTGATGCCGGCGCTGGTGCCGGCAGTCGTGCTTGTAACGGTGTCGGTGGCGGTGAGCGTGCGCGAGCCGGCGGTCTTCAGCGTGTAGGCGTTGGTGAAGGTGTGGACGCCCGCGTCGCCGCCGGTGAAGGCGTAGTCGCCCGGCAGCACGGCGGCGCCGTCGGTGGAGGTGAAGTGGACGGTGCCGGTGTAGCCCGCGGCGGTGTTGCCGAACGCGTCCCTCGCCGTGACCGTGACCGAGCCGGTGTTGCCGGCCGTGACCGACGCCGGGGTGGCGCTGAGAACGAGTGTTGTGGCACCGGCCGAGTTGACCGTGATCGCGGCGCTCGTGCCCGTGATCGTGCCGGTCACCGTGTCGGTCGCCGTGACGGTGCGCGAGCCGGCCGTCTGCAGCGTGTACGCGTTCGAGAAGGTGTGGGCGCCCGCGTCGCCGCCGGTGAACGTGTAGTCGCCCGGCAGGCTGGCGCCGCCGTCGGTCGAGGTGAAGTGCACGGTGCCGACGTAGCCCGTGGCCGTGTTGCCGTTCGCGTCCTTCGCGGTGACGGTGACGCTCGCCGCGTTGCCGGCCGTGACCGAGGCGGGCGTGCCGGAGAGGCTCAGCGTCGCGGCGACGCCCGGCACGGTGGTGATCGCGCTCGTGGTGCCGTTGCGGGTGCCGTCGTCGCCGGTGACCGTGTGGGCTGTGCCGGCGACGGTGGAGGTGGTGAAGCTGACGGTGGCGACACCGGAGCCGTTGGTGGTGGAGCTGGGGGAGCCGAGGGAGCCGCCGGCGCCGGTCTTCGACCAGTTGACGGTGAGGCCGCTGGTGGAGACAGCGTTGCCGTTGGTGTCGGCGAGCTGGGCGGTGATGGTGACCGAGTTGCCGGCGACCGGACCGTAGCTGCTCGAGCCGACCAGGTACTGCGTCGCCGCGCCGGGCACGGTGGTGATCGCGCTCGTGGTGCCGTTGCGGGTGCCGTCGTCGCCGGTGACCGTGTGGGCTGTGCCGGCGACGGTGGAGGTGGTGAAGCTGACGGTGGCGACACCGGAGCCGTTGGTGGTGGAGCTGGGGGAGCCGAGGGAGCCGCCGGCGCCGGTCTTCGACCAGTTGACGGTGAGGCCGCTGGTGGAGACAGCGTTGCCGTTGGCGTCGGCGAGCTGGGCGGTGATGGTGACCGAGTTGCCGGCGACCGGACCGTAGCTGCTCGAGCCGACCAGGTACTGCGTCGCCGCGCCGGGCGTGAAGGTGACGGAGGCCGAGCTCGCGATCGCGGAGCCGTTGAGTGTGCCGGTGACGGAGGCGGTGCCGGCCGTCGTCGACGAGGTCAGCGTCGCCGTATAGGTGCCGTTCGCGTTGTCGGTGACGGACGAGAGCGAGCCGGCGGTGGTCGAGAGCGCGACCGTCCCGCCCGAGCCGGTGAGGTTGTTGCCGAGCGCGTCCTTGAGCTGGACCGTGATCGTCGAGGTCGAGCTGCCGTCGGCGGTGATCGAGCCGGGCGCGGCGCTGATCGTCGAGGTCGCGGTCGAGGCGGCGCCCGCGTTGACGGTGATCGCGGCGCTCGTCCCCGTGATCGTTCCGGTGACCGTGTCCGTCACCGTGACGGTGCGCGAGCCCGTGGTGTTGAGCGTGACCGAGAACGTATGAACGCCTGCGTCGCCGCCGGTGAACGTGTAGTCGCCCGGCAGCGTCGCTGCGCCGTCGCTCGAGGTGAGGTGGGCGGTGCCCGTGTAGCCGGTGGCGGTGTTGCCGAGCGAATCCTTGACCGTGGCGGTGACGTTGAACGCGGTGCCTGCGGTCTGCGTCGTCGCAGCGGGTGTGACCTGGATCGTCGCCGGCGTGGCCGGGTTGACCGTGATCGCGGCAGTCGTGCCCGTGATCGAGCCCGTGACCGTGTCGGTCGCGGTGACCGTCTGCGAGCCGGCGGTCCTCAGCGTCACGGCCGAGGAGACGGTGTGCGTGCCGGCGTCGCCGCCCGTGAAGGTGTAGTTGCCCGGCAGCGTCGCGGAGCCGTCGGTCGAGGTGAACGTGACCGTGCCGGTGTAGCCCGTTGCGGTGTTGCCGTTTGCGTCCTTCGCCGTCACGGTGACGCTCGTCGCGACGCCGGCCGTGATCGAGCCGGGACCGGTCACGACGAGCGTCGTCGCCGGGCCGGGCGTGAAGGTGACGGAGGCCGAGCCGGCGATTGCGGAGCCGTTGAGTGTGCCGGTGACGGAGGCGGTGCCGGCGGTCGTCGACGAGGTCAGCGTCGCCGTGTAGGTGCCGTTCGCGTTGTCGGTGACGGAGGAGAGGGAGCCGCTGGTGGTCGAGAGCGCGACGGTGCCGCCCGAGCCGGTGAGGTTGTTGCCGAGCGCGTCCTTGAGCTGGACCGTGATCGTCGAGGTCGAGCTGCCGTCGGCGGTGATCGAGCCGGGGGCGGCGTTGATCGTCGAGGTCGCGGTCGAGGCCGCGCCGGCGTTGACGGTGATCGCGGCGCTCGTCCCCGTGATCGTGCCGGTGACGGTGTCGGTCGCGGTCACCGTGCGCGAGCCTGAGGTGTTGAGCGTGACCGTGAACGTCTTCGAGCCCGCGTCGCCGCCGGTGAAGGTGTAGTCGCTCGGCAGCACGGCGGCGCCGTCGGTGGAGGTGAAGTGGACGGTCCCGGTGTAGCCGGTAGCGGTGTTGCCGAACGCGTCCTTCGCGGTGACCGTGACGCCGAACGACGAGCCGGCCGTCTGCGACGTGCCCGCCGGGGTGACCTGGAGCGTCGCGGCGGCGGCGGGGTTGACGGTGATCCCGGCGCTGGTGCCGGTGATTGTGCCGGTGATGGTGTCGGTGGCGGTGAGGGTGCGTGAGCCGGCGGTCTTGAGGGTGTAGGCGTTGCTGAAGGTGTGGACGCCGTTGTCGCCGCCGGTGAAGGTGTAGTCGCTCGGGAGCACGGCCGCGCCGTCGGTGGAGGTGAAGTGGATGGTCCCGGTGTAGCCGGTCGCTGTGTTGTTGAAGGCGTCCTTGGCCGTGACGGTGACCGAGCCCGTGCTCCCGGCGGTGACCGAGGCGGGAGTCCCGGACAGGGTCAGGGTCGCGGCGGCGGCGGGGTTGACGGTGATCCCCGCGCTGGTGCCGGTGATGGTGGCGGTGATGGTGTCGGTGGCGGTGAGGGTGCGCGAGCCGGCCGTCTTCAGTGTGTAGGCGTTGGTGAAGGTGTGGACGCCGTTGTCGCCGCCGGTGAAGGTGTAGTCGCTCGGGAGCACGGCCGCGCCGTCGGTGGAGGTGAAGTGGACGATCCCGGTGTAGCCGGTCGCCGTGTTGCCGAAGGCGTCCTTCGCGGTGACGGTGACCGAGCCGGTGTTGCCGGCGGTGACCGAGGCCGGCGTCGCGCTCAGGACGAGCGTCGTTGCGGCTGCCGGGGCGACCGTGATCCCGGCGCTGGTGCCGGTGATTGTGCCGGTGATGGTGTCGGTGGCGGTGAGGGTGCGTGAGCCGGCGGTCTTGAGGGTGTAGGCGTTGCTGAAGGTGTGGACGCCGTTGTCGCCGCCGGTGAAGGTGTAGTCGCTCGGGAGCACGGCCGCGCCGTCGGTGGAGGTGAAGTGGACGGTGCCGGTGTAGCCGGTCGCTGTGTTGTTGAAGGCGTCCTTGGCCGTGACGGTGACCGAGCCCGTGCTCCCGGCGGTGACCGAGGCGGGAGTCCCGGACAGGGTCAGGGTCGCGGCGGCGGCGGGGTTGACGGTGATCCCCGCGCTGGTGCCGGTGATGGTGGCGGTGATGGTGTCGGTGGCGGTGAGGGTGCGCGAGCCGGCCGTCTTCAGTGTGTAGGCGTTGGTGAAGGTGTGGACGCCGTTGTCGCCGCCGGTGAAGGTGTAGTCGCTCGGGAGCACGGCCGCGCCGTCGGTGGAGGTGAAGTGGACGATCCCGGTGTAGCCGGTCGCCGTGTTGCCGAAAGCGTCCTTCGCGGTGACGGTGACCGAGCCCGTGTTGCCGGCGGTGACCGAGGCAGGCGTGCCGGAGACCACCAGCGACGTCGCCGCACCCGCACCGACGGTGACGCCGAGGCGGTCGCTGCCGGCACTCGTGACGGTGCCGTCGTCTGCCACGATCAGGGCTGCTTCGACCTTGTAGAGCTTCATCGCGCCCGAGGCGACGCCGCTCGTGAACGTGAGGCTCGTGTTGGCGGAGCCGAACGGTTGATCGATGGCGTTGCGGTCACGGAAGGTCGGCGCCGAGACGGGACCGGCGGAGCTGTTGGCCCCTGTGAAGGTGAGGGTGTGGTTGCCGGCGTAGCTCGTGTCGGTGTTGCCGTATGGGTCGGTCGCCGTCACGGTGGCCGTCTGGGAGTTGCCGGCCGTCTGCGTGCTCGAGCCGGTGACCACGAGGCGGCTGGCGGCGGCCGGGTTGACCGTGACCGAGAGACGGTCGCCGCCGGCGGCGCTGAGGGTGCCGTCGGTGACCGCGATCGTGGCTGCCTCGACCTTGTACAGCTTCATCGAGCCGCCGCTCGAGGAGACGCCGCTGGTGAAGGTGATCGCGGTGGTGGAGCCGAGCGAGATCGCCGTCGCGGCGTTGTTGGTGACGGTCGGGGCGGTGACGGGGTTGGTGGAGCTGTTGGCGCCGCTGAAGGTGAGGTTCTTCGCTCCGGTGTAGCCGGTGTCGGTGTTGCCGTAGGGGTCGGCTGCGGTGATCGTCAGTGCCTGGGCGGCGCCGGCGGTCTGGCTTGCCGAGCCGGTGACGACCAGGCGGGTGGCGGCGCCCGGGTTGACTGTGACCGAGAGGCGGTCGGAGCCGGCGGCGCTGAGGGTGCCGTCGGTGACGGCGACCGTGGCCGCTTCGGTCTTGTAGAGCTTCATCGAGCCGCCGGTGGTGGAGACGCCGCTGGTGAAGGTGATCGCGGTGGTGGAGCCGAACGAGATCGCCGCGGCGGCGTTGTTGGTGACGGTCGGGGCGGTGACGGGGTTGGTGGAGCTGTTGGCGCCGCTGAAGGTCAGGTTCTTCGCGCCGGTGTAGCCGGTGTCGGTGTTGCCGTAGGGGTCGGCTGCGGTGATCGTCAGTGCCTGCGCCGCGCCGGCGGTCTGGCTGGCCGTGCCAGTGACCAGGAGCCGAGTGGCGGCGGCGGGGTTGACGTTCACGGAGAGGCGGTCGCTGCCTGCGGCGCCGAGGGTGCCGTCGGTGACGGCGACCGTGGCCGCTTCGGTCTTGTAGAGCTTCATCGAGCCGCCGGTGGTGGAGACGCCGCTGGTGAAGGTGATCGCGGTGGTGGAGCCGAACGAGATCGCCGCCGCGGCGTTGTTGGTCACGGTCGGGGCGGTGACGGGGTTGGTGGAGCTGTTGGCGCCGCTGAAGGTCAGGTTCTTCGCGCCTGTGTAGCCCGTGTCCGCGTTGCCGTACGCGTCGGCTGCGGTGATCGTCAATGCCTGGGCGGCGCCGGCGGTCTGGCTCGCCGCGCCGGTCACCACGAGGCGCGTGGCGGCTGCGGCGCTGACGGTGACGCCGAGCCGGTCGGAGCCGGCGGCGCTGATCGTGCCGTCGGTGACGGCGACCGTGGCCGCTTCGGCCCTGTAGAGCTTCATCGAGCCGCCGCTCGAGGAGATGCCGCTGGTGAAGGTGATCGCGGTGGTGGAGCCGAACGAGATCGCGGCGGCGGCGTTGTTGGTCACCGTCGGGGCAGTCACCGGGTTGGTCGAGCTGTTGGCCCCGCTGAAGGTCAGGTTCTTGGCTCCCGTGTAGGCAGTCGCAGTGTTGCCGTACGGGTCGGCTGCGGTGATCGTCAGAGCCTGCGCCGCACCGGCGGTCTGGCTTGCCGAGCCGGTCACGACCAGGCGGCTCGCGGCGGCCGGGTTGACCGTGACCGAGAGACGGTCGCCGCCGGCGGCGCTGAGGGTGCCGTCGGTGACCGCGATCGTGGCTGCCTCGACCTTGTACAGCTTCATCGAGCCGCCGCTCGAGGAGACGCCGCTGGTGAAGGTGATCGCGGTGGTGGAGCCGAGCGAGATCGCCGTCGCGGCGTTGTTGGTGACGGTCGGGGCGGTGACGGGGTTGGTGGAGCTGTTGGCGCCGCTGAAGGTGAGGTTCTTCGCTCCGGTGTAGCCGGTGTCGGTGTTGCCGTAGGCGTCGGTCGCGGTGATCGTCAGTGCCTGGGCGGCGCCGGCGGTCTGGCTTGCCGAGCCGGTGACGACCAGGCGGGTGGCGGCGCCCGGGTTGACCGTGACCGAGAGGCGGTCGGAGCCGGCGGCGCTGAGCGTGCCGTCGGTGACGGCGACCGTGGCCGCTTCGGTCTTGTAGAGCTTCATCGAGCCGCCGGTGGTGGAGACGCCGCTGGTGAAGGTGATCGCGGTGGTGGAGCCGAACGAGATCGCCGCGGCGGCGTTGTTGGTGACGGTCGGGGCGGTGACGGGGTTGGTGGAGCTGTTGGCGCCGCTGAAGGTCAGGTTCTTCGCGCCGGTGTAGCCGGTGTCGGTGTTGCCATACGGGTCGGCTGCGGTGATGGTGAGCGCCTGGGCTGCACCGGCGGTCTGGCTCGCAGAGCCGGTCACGACGAGCCGCGAGGCGGCCGCGGAGCTGACCGTGACGGAGAGCCGGTCGGAGCCGGCGGCGCTGATCGTGCCGTCGGTGACGGCGATCGTGGCCGCCTCGACCCTATAGAGCTTCATCGAGCCGCCGCTCGTGGCGACGCCGCTGGTGAAGGTGATCGCGGTGGTGGAGCCGAACGAGATCGCGGCCGCCGCATTGTTAGTCACCGTCGGTGCGGTGACCGGGTTGGTGGAGCTGTTGGCGCCGCTGAACGTCAGGTTCTTGGCTCCCGTGTAGGCAGTCGCAGTGTTGCCGTACGGGTCGGCTGCGGTGATCGTCAATGCCTGCGCCGCACCGGCGGTCTGGCTCGCGGAGCCGGTCACGACGAGCCGTGAAGCCGCGGCGGGGCCGACCGTCATCGAGACGTTCCCCGACAGCGTCCCGTCGGTCACGGCAACGGTCGGGCTCTCGGCCTTGTAGAGCTTCATCACGCCGTTGTTCGAGCCGGAGACCGTCGCGACGCCGCTCGTGAACGTGATCGTCGTCGCGGTACCGAAGTTCGTCGCCGCACCGGTCTTGTTGGTGACGGTCGGCGTCGTCGCCGGGTTGCTCGAGTTGTTGGCGCCGCTGAACGTCAGGCTCTTGTCGCCGGTGTAGGTCGCAACCGTGCGGGCGCCCGAGTCTTGCGCGGTGATGGTCAGGTTGTCGGCGGCGCCCGCGGTCGGGGTGGTCGTGGTGGGCGAGATCGCCAGCGCCGTCGCCGGGCCGAAGATGTCGATGTTCGCGGCCGGGCTCGCGGGCTGGGCATCCTTGCTGGTCGTGACCGTGAACGACGTGTTCACATAAGTGGCGGCGGCCGGGTTGATGATCCCCGCGACCGTGAGGTCGCCCGCGCTGCTCGCCGCCAGGGCGCACGAGGCGCCGACGAGCGTGATCGTGACGGTCGTCGCAGTCGTGGCGCCGGTCGCCGTGCAGCTCGTGTAGCCGGCACCGGTGAGCGTGATCGCGGGCGTGGCCGGGACGATGAAGCCGTTCGGATAGGTGATCTGGATCGTGTTGCCCGCGGCCAGGGCGCCGGTTGCGCTCGTCGTGAACGCGGTCGTCCAGGTCACGCCGGTCGCGAGAGCCGACCGGGTCGAGCCCGAGAACGTGACGGTGGTGACCGGGGTCGGCGAGCCGATCGTGACGTTCGCCGGGCTGGCCGAGCTCGTGTCCGCGCTCGTGGAGACGCTAAAGTTGGAGCCGGTCAGCGTGCCTGCCGGCGGGTTGGTGACCCCGGCGATCGTGAGCGAGCCGTTGCCGCTGTTCGCGAGCGCGCACGAGGCCCCCGTGAGCGTGATCGTGACGGTCGGCCCGGTACTCGAGCCCGATGTGTCGCTGGCGACGGCGGTCGCGGCGCAGGACGAGTAGCCGGCGCCCGTGAGGGTGATCGTCGGGTTGGCCGGGATCGAGAAGCCGGCCGCGAAGCCGATCGTGATCGTGTCGCCGACCTTGAGGGCCCCGCTGGCGCTCGAGGTGAAGCCGACCGTCCAGGTCGAGAGCGCGAGGCCGGTCTGCGGGGAGCCGGCAAAGGTGACGGCGGTCGGCGCAGTCGCCGCCGCGATCGTGACGTTCGCCGGGCTTGCCGCCGTCGTGTCCGCGGTCGTCGCGACGGTGAGGTTCGTCCCGGTGATCGTCTGGGCCGGCGGGTTGGTGATCCCGGCGATCTTGAGCTGGCCGCTGGCGCTGTTGGCGAGGGCGCAGGTGCCGCCGTTGTCCGCGAGTGTGACCGTGACGGTCGTGCCCGCGGTCGTGACGGCGGTCGCGGAGCAGTTCGTGTACGCGCCCGTGAGCGTGATCGTCGGGTTGGTCGGGATCGAGAACCCGGCGGAGAAGCGGGCCGTGATCGTGTCCCCGGTCTTGAGGGCGCCGGTCGCGCTCGAGGTGAAGCCGACCGTCCACGTCGAGCGCGCGCTGCCGGTCTGCGGCGCGCCCGCGAAGGTGACCGCGCTCGGCGCGGTCGCGGCGCCGATCACGACGTTGGCGCCGGGGCTTGCCGTGTTCGTGTTGGCGCTGGTGGAGACGGTGAGGTTGGCGGCGGTGATCGTCTGCGCCGGCGGGTTGGTGATCCCTGCGAGCGTGAGCGCGCCCGAGGCGCTGTTGGCGAGGGCGCAGGTCCCGCCGCTGTTGGCGAGCGTGACCAGCACGGTCGCGCCGCTCGTGGTGGCGGTCGTGACCGCGGTCGCGGAGCAGTTCGTGTACGCCCCCGTGAGCGCGACCGTCGGAGTGGCAGGGATCGAGAACCCGGTCGAGAAGCCGATCGAGATCGTGTCGCCGGTCTTGAGGGCGCCGGTGGCGCCCGAGGTGAAGCCGATCGTCCAGGTCGAGCGCGCAAGCCCGGTCTGCGGGGAACCGGTGAAGGTGACGGCGCTCGGCGCCGTCGCGGCGCCGATCACGACGTTGGCGCCCGGGCTCGCCGTGGCGGTATCGGCGCTCGTGGCGACCGTCATGTTGGCGGCGGTGATCGTCTGGGCGGGCGGGTTGGTGATCCCGGCGAGCGTGAGCGCGCCCGAGGCGCTGTTGGCGAGGGTGCAGTTGCCGCCATTGTTCGCGAGCGTGATCGTGACCGTCGGTCCGGTCGTCGAGCCGGAGGTGCTGGTCGTAACCGCCGAGGCCGAGCAGTTCGTGTACGCGCCGGTCAGCGTGACGGTCGGGTTGGCCGGGACCGAGAAGCCCGCCGCGAAGCCGACGGTGATCGTGTCGCCGACCTTCAGCCCGCCGGTCGCCGTCGCCGTGTATCCGACCGTCCAGGTCGCGCGTGCGGCACCCGTCTGTGGGGAGCCGGTGAAGGAGACGCCGGTCGGTGTGGTGGCGGCACCGATCGTGACCGTCGCACCCGGGTTGGCGGCCGTGTAGTCGGTGCTGGTGGAGACAAAGAGGCTCGCCGCGGCGATCGTTTGCGCGGGCGGGTTGATCATGCCGGCGATCGTCAGCTGGCCGTTGCCGCTGTTCGCGAGGGCGCAGGTGCCGCCGTTGTCGGCAAGCGTGACGGTGAGAGTCGGGCCTGTCACCGAGCCCGCCGTGCCGTTCGTCGAGCCGGTCGCCGAGCAGTTCGACCAGCCGGCGCCGGTCAGGGTGATCGTCGGGTTGTCCGGGATCGAGAAGCCGGCCGCAAACCCGATGATCACGCTGCCCCCGGCCCGGAGGGCCCCGCTCGCGCTGGAGGTGAACCCGACCGTCCAGGTCGAGCGGGCGTTGCCGGTCTGGGGGGAGCCGGCGAAGCTGACCGCGGTCGGGGTAGTGGCGGCCGCGATCGTGACGTTGGCGCCCGGGCTCGCCTGAACCGTGTCGGTGCTCGTGAGGACGTTGAGGTTGGCGGCCGTGATCGTGGTCGCGATCACGTTGATAATCCCCGCGATCGTGAGCGTGCCGGACGCGCTGTTTGCGAGCGAGCAAGTGCCGCCGTTGTCGGCGAGCGTGATCACGATCTTGGGGCCGTCGTTCGAGGTGGTCGTCGAGGTCGTGTTGAGCACCTCCCCGGTCGCCGAGCAGTTCGAGTAGGCGCCTGTCAGCGTGATCGTCGGGTTCAACGGGATCGTGAAGCGGGCGGAGAACCCGACGGTGATCTTGTCGCCCGCGTGCAGCGCGCCGGTTGCGCTCGTGGTGAAGCCGATCGTCCAGGTCGAGCGGGCGGTCGCTGTCTGCGGCGAGCCGGTGAAGCTCACGGCGCTCGGCGACGTCGCGGCCGCGATCACAACGTTGGCGCCAGGTGCCGCCGCGACGGTGTCGGCGCTGGTGGCGACGGTCATGTTGGCCGCCGTGATCGTCTGGGCGGGCGGGTTGACGAGCCCGGTGATCGTGAGCGCGCCGTTGCCGCTGTTCGCGAGGGAGCACGACGCACCGGTCAGCGTGATCGTGATCGTCGGCCCCGTCGCCGAGCCGTTCGTGTTGCTCGTGTCGGCGGTGGCGCCGCAGCTCGTGTACCCGGCACCGGTGAGCGTGACGGTCGGGTTCGTCGGCGCCGAGAACCCGGCGGCGAGACCGATCGTGATCGTGTCGCGGACCCGCAGCGCGCCGGTCGCGCTGGCCGTGAAGCCGACGGCCCAGGTCGAGCGCGCGGCCCCCGTCTGCGGGGTGCCGGCGAAGCTGATGCCCGTCGCGGTGGTGGCGGCTGCGATCACGACGTTGCCGGCGGGGCTCGCCGCGCTCGTGTCGTCGCTCGTCTGGACGGTGAACGTCGTGTTCGTGTAGGTGCCGGCGACCGGATTGACGACGCCGGCGACCGTGAAGGCGCCGGACTGGCCTGCGGTCAGGACGCAGGACGCGCCCGAGAGCGTGACGGTGAGGGTGGTTCCCGTCACCGCGCTCGCGGCCGAGCAGCTCGAGTATCCGCCGCCCGTCAAGGTGACCGTCGGGGTGGGCGGAAGCGAGAACCCTGTCGGCAGGACGGCGGTGATCGTGTCGCCGTTGAGGAGCGCGCTCGTCGCCGTGAAGCCGACCGACCAGGTCGAGCGGGCGCTGCCGGTCTGGGGCGAGCCCGCGAACGAGACAGCGCTCGGTGCCGATGCTGCGAGGATCGTCACGGAGGCGGCGTTGCCGGCCGTCGTGTCGGCCGTCGTCTTGACGGTCTCGACGGATGCGCCGGGCGAGGTGTTCGTGATGCCCGCGATCGTCAGCGAGGCGGGCGTGCTCGGCGGCAGGGCGCACGAGCCGCCGTTGTCGACGAGGGTGATGGTCGCTACCGCGCCCGCGCCGGTCGCCGTCGCCGAGCAGTTCACGAAGCCGGCGCCGAGCACGATCGTCGGAGTCGCCGGGACCGAGAAGCCCGGGGTGAACGTGACCGTGATCTGGTCGCCGGCCTTCAGCGCACCGCTCGCCGTCGGCGTGAAGTTCACGGTCCAGGTCGCGCGCGCGTAAGAGACAAGGCTGGTGGCGCTCACCGTCACGGTGGTCGGGGTGCCGACCCCGGCGATCGTGACCGCGGTCGCGTTGGCCGCCGTCGTGTCGGCGCTCGTCTTGACGGTCTCGGTCGACGAGCCGGTCGTGCTCGTGTTGGTGATCCCGGCGATCGCGAGGGTGGCGGCGGCGCCGTCGCCGACGGCGCAGGTGCCGCCGTTGTCCGCGAGCGTGATCGTCGCGACGGTGCCGACACCGGAGACGGCGGCCGAGCAGTTGCTGAACCCGCTGAGCAGCGTCACGCTGGAGGCAGTGGCGGCGCTGAAGGACGCCGAGAAGGTGACGGTGATCGTGTCGCCGGCCTGGAGGGAGCCTGTCGAGCTCGTTGTAAAGTTCGTCGTCCAGGTCGCGATGCGGTTCGCGACGAGGGTGGTCGCGGAGACTGTGACCGCTGTCGGGGACGTCGCCGCGCCGATCGTGATCGCGGCGGGGTTGGCGACCGTCGCGTCGGCGCTCGTGCTCACCTTCCAGAGGTTCGCCGCCGGCGTGCCGGCCGCGCCGCTCGTGACGCCGAGGATCTGCAGGGTGGCGGCGGCGCTGTTAGGGAGCTGGCAGCTACCGCCGCTGTCGGCGAGCGTGATCGTGACCGTCTGGGCGGCGCCGGCTCCGTTTGCCGAGCAGTTGCTGAACCCCTTGGTGAGGATGATGGTCGGGCTCGCGGGGACGGCGAACACCGAGGTCGCGTTCGGGAAGACGACGGTGATCGTGTCGCCCGCGTCCAGCCCGCCCGATCCGCTCGGGGTGAACCCGACGTTCCAGGTCGCGCGGGCGTTCGCGGCGAGGGTGGTCGAGGTGAATGTGACGGCGGTCGGTGCCGTCGCCGCGCTGATCGTCGGGGCCGCGAGGACGGTGCGGGCGGTGGCGTCCGCGCTTGTCGCGACGGTCCAGTTCGCGGCGGCGGGGGAGCCGGCGACGCCGCTCGTGACGCCGAGGATCTGAACCGTGGCGGGTCTGGCGTTCGGCAGCGAGCAAGTCCCGCCGTTGTCCGCGAGGGTGACCGTGACCGTCGTCGTCACGGTCGAGGCGTTCGAGACCGAGCAGTTGGTGAAGCCGTTCGTCAGCAGCACCGTCGGGCTGGCCGGGACGGTGAAGACCGAGGTCACGTTGGGGAAGGCGATCGTGATCGTGTCGCCGGTGCGCAGCGCTCCGGTCGCGCTCGGTGTGAAGCCGACGGTCCAGGTCGCCCGGGCGGTTGCCGCGAGCGTGGTGGCGGCGAACGTGACGGTGTTTGCCGGCGTGGTCGCCGCGGCGATCGTGGGGGCGGCGCCGACGCTCGTGAAGGTGTTGTCGACGCTCGTCTTGACCTGCCAGTTGGCGGCGGCGGGCGAGCCGGCGACTCCGCTCTTGATGCCGGGGACCTGAACCGTGGCGGCGGTGCTCGTGGGCAACGAGCAGATCCCGCCGTTATCGGCGAGCGTGAACGTCACGGTCGTCGTCACGGTCGTGGGGTTCGCCACCGCGCAGTTGTAGAAGCCCTTCGTCAGGATCACCGTCGGGGTCGCGGGGACGGTGAAGATCGAGGTCGCGTTCGGGAACGCTATCGAGACGGTGTCACCCGAGTGAAGCGCTCCGGTGGCGCTCGTCGTGAAGCCGACCGTCCAGATGGCGCGCGCGCTTGCGGCGAGCGTCGTCGCCGCGAAGGTGACCGCGGTCGGCGCCGTGGCCGCGGCGATCGTCGGCGCGACGCCGACCGCGGTGGCGGTCGTGTCGACGCTCGTCTTCACGGTCCAGTTCGCGGCGGCGGGCGAGCCGGCGGCGCCACTCGTGATCCCCGGGATCTGCACCGTCGCAGCGGTGCTGCTCGACAGCGAGCAGGTGCCGCCGTTGTCGGCCAGCGTGAACGTGACCGTCGTCGTCACGGTCGTGGGGTTCGTCACCGCGCAGTTGTTGAAGCCCTTGGTGAGCACTACGGTCGGCGTCGCGGGGACGGTGAAGATCGAGGTCGCGTTCGGGAACGCGACCGAGACGGTGTCACCCGCGCGAAGCTGGCCGGTCGCGCTCGAGGTGAAGCCGACGGTCCAGGTGCCGCGCGCGTTGGCGGCCAGAGTCGTCGAGGCGAAGGTCACGGCGCTCGGCGCGGTCGCGGCGCTGATCGTGATCCCCGCGCCGGGGTTGCCGGGAGTCGTGTCGTTGCTCGTGTTGACCTTCCAGAGGGTCGTCGCGGGCGTGCCGGCGGCCCCCGCGGTGACGCCGACGATCTGGAACGAGAGGACCGTGCCGTTGGCGATGACGCAGTTGCTGGCCGAGTCGTCCAGCGTGAGCGTGACGGTCTGCCCGGAGCCCGTCGCCGAGACGTCGCACTTGTTGAAGCCCCTCGTCGCGATGATCGTCGGGTTCGCCGGCACCGAGAAGACCGAGGTAGCGTTCGGGAAGACGACCGTGATCGTGTCGCCCGTGCGCAGGTTGCCCGTCCCCGACACCGTCATGCCGATCGTCCAGGTCGCGCGGGCGTTGGCCGCCAGGGTGCTGCCCGCGAACGACACGGCGGTGGGTGCCACCGCGGCGTTGATGGTGATCGCGGCCGGGTTCGCGGCGGTGGTGTCCGAGCTCGTGCTGACCTTCCACAGGGTCGCCGCCGGAGTGCCGGCGGCACCGGAAGTGATTCCGGCGATCTGGACGATGGCGGGCGTGCCCGCGGGCAGCGAGCACGTGCCGCCGTTGTCGCTGAGGGTGATCGTGACCGTCTGCGAGGCACCGGTCGCGTCCAGCGCGCAGTTGGCGAAGCCCTTCGTGGCGTACACCGTCGGCGTCGCCGGGACGCTGAAGACCGAGGTCGCGTTCGGGAAGACGACCGTGATCGTGTCGCCCGTGCGCAGCGATCCGGTTGCGCTCGTCGTGAAGCCGACGGTCCACAGTGCGCGGGCGTTGGCCCTGAGGGTGTTCGTACCGAAGGTGACCGCGGTCGGTGCCGTCGCGACGGCGATCACCGGAGGTGCGGCCGGGTTGGCGACGGTCGTGTCGGCGCTCGTGCTGACCTTCCAGAGGTTGGCGGCCGGCGAGCCGGCGACGCCGGCGGTGACGCCGAGGATCTGCAGGGCGGCGGCGGCGCTGTTCGGGAGGGAGCAGGTGCCGCCGTTGTCGGCGAGGGTGATCGTCACCGTCTGCGACGCGCCGGTTGCGGCCGCCGAGCAGTTGGCGAAGGCCTTGGTCAGGAGCACCGTCGGCGTCGCCGGGACGGAGAACACGGACGTCGCGTTCGGGAAGACGACCGTGATCGTGTCGCCGGCGTCGAGCCCCCCGGTCGAGGTCGAACTGAACCCCACCGTCCACGTCGAGCGCGCCGCGGCGGCCAGCGTGGTCGACGCGAACGTGACCGCGGTCGGCGTCGTCGCTGCGGCGATCACGACCGGCGAGCCCGGGTTGATCGCGCTCGTCGAGTCGACCGACGTCTTGACGCTGAAGGTGTTGGCGAGGAGGGAGCCCGCCGCCGGGTTCGTGAGCCCGGCCAGCTGGAGCGTGGCCGGGGTGCTCGGCGCGACGGCGCACGAGCCGCCGGCGAGCGTGACCGTCACCGTCTGCGCGGCGGCCGAAGCGGTCGCGCTGCAGTTCGCGAAGGCGGGGCCGAGGTTGACCGCAGGAGTGGCCGGGACGGTGAAGCCGGCGTTGAACACGACCGTGATCGTCGACCCGGCGGCGAGCGTCCCGGTCGAGCTCGTCGTGAAGCCGACTGTCCAGGTCGAGCGGGCGAGGGCGGTCTGCGGCGAGCCGGCGAAGCTGACGCTCGAGACCGACGGGTCGATCGTGTACGGCACCGGCAGGGTCGAGTCGTCGAGCTGGAGCTCGAGCAGCCAGCCGTCGTTCGCGCGGCGGAGCGACCAGCGGGCGCCGGCGGGTGTGACGGCGTTGCCCGAGGCGTCGTAGATCTGCGCCGGGTCGACGTGGAGGCCGACCCGCTTGCCGCCGCTGCGGAAGCTCACGCTCCCGTCAGGGCTCAAGTACGGGTTGAGGTTTGGCGAGCCGAGCTGCCACCGCCAGGTCTTGACGCCGTGGTGGGCGACGACGGTGTCGAACTCCTCGACGTTCCCCGGCGTCATGGTGATCGTCTGGGTGCCGAACGACGTCTGCCGGGCAACGCCGTGCTCGAAGTACGACCAGTCCGCCGTGGGGGCGGCGGCGTTCGTCAGGGTGAGCCACTTGGAGCGCCCGTCGGATGCCGTGAAGCCCTGCCTGCTTACGGTCGCGTGGAGCCCCGAGCTGGCGAGCGACTGGGGCTGTTTGGCGCTTGACTGGGCCTCGCCGAGCTGGTGGGTGACGAACGCGGGGACGACCCGGGTGGGCTGGAGGACCGTGCCGAGGAGGAGGATCAGCCCGGTGAGTGCGAGGCCGGCGACGAATGCCGACAGCACGCGCGGCGCGCGCGCGCTCCAAAGCCGCAGGTTTCGGTAGCTCGCCATAGATCTTTCCCGCGCGACACCCTCGCGCGCTGTAGTTCGGTCATCGGTCGTGCGTTCCCTTGCTCTGAAGCCGTTTATGCTTCAGAAGTTGGAAAACGAGCCCGAAATCCCCCATTTGGTTGGCCGGTTGGAGCGTCGTCCGCCGCCGCGATCCGACCGACGCCGTCCCGTTGACCTGTCCCTCGATCAGGCGACTCAAGCTCGAGTCGAGCCTTAGCCTTCCCGGCTTCGCCGTCGTCCGCCGAGACCACGGGCTCCTGCTCGTCCGCGTCGCACGCCGGCCCCGGGGTCGGCGCGGGCCTACAATGGCCCGCGATGGAGCGCGAGGCCGAGCTGCTGTACACGTCGATCTCGGGAGTCGCGAACGAGCCGGTGTACACGCCCGAGATGGTCGAGCTCGACTACGAGCGGGACCTGGGCCCCCCGGGCGAGTATCCGTTCACGCGCGGGGTATATCCGACCATGTACCGCGGCCGGCTCTGGACGATGCGCCAGTTCGCAGGATTCGGCACGGCGGAGGAGACGAACGGGCGGTTCCGCTACCTGCTCGAGCACGGCCAGACGGGGCTCTCGACGGCGTTCGACATGCCCTCGCTGATGGGCTACGACTCCGATCATCCACGGTCGCTCGGAGAGGTCGGCCGCGAGGGGGTCGCGATCGACTCGCTGGCCGACATGGAGACGCTGTTTGCGGGGATTCCGCTTGGTGACGTCTCGACCTCGATGACGATCAACTCGCCCGCCGCCGTCCTGCTCGCGTACTACCTCTGCGTCGGCGAGCAGCAGGGCGTGCCGCGGGCCGAGCTGCGCGGCACGATCCAGACCGACATCCTCAAGGAGTACATCGCGCAGAAGGAGTACATCTTCCCGCCGGAGCCGTCGATGCGGCTGGTGACCGACATGGTCGAGTTCTGTGCGAGGGAGATGCCGCTGTGGCATCCGATCTCCGTCAGCGGCTACCACATCCGCGAGGCCGGCTCGACCGCGGCCCAGGAGCTCGCATTCACTCTCGCGGACGGCTTCACCTACGTGGACTGGGCACTCGAGCGCGGGCTCGAGGTCGACGAGTTCGCGCCGCGCCTCTCGTTCTTCTTCAACGCGCACCTCGACTTCTTCGAGGAGATCGGGAAGTACCGCGCGGCGCGGCGGATCTGGGCGCGTGAGCTGCGCGAGCGCTACGGGGCGAAGGATCCCCGTTCGTGGCTGATGAGGTTCCACACCCAGACGGCCGGTGTCTCGTTGACCGCGCAGCAGCCGGAGGTGAACATCGTCCGCACCGCCCTCGAGGCGCTCGCCGCGGTGCTCGGCGGTACCCAGAGCCTGCACACCAACTCCTTCGACGAGGCGCTCGCGCTGCCGACCGAGGACGCGGTCCGGCTCGCGCTTCGCACCCAGCAGGTGATCGCGCACGAGACCGGGGTCGTGAACACGATCGACCCGTTGGGCGGCTCCTACTACGTCGAGCACCTGACGAACCGGCTCGAGGCGGAGGCCTACGAGTACTTCGACCGGATCGACAAGCTCGGCGGCGTCGTCGCCGCGATCAAGGAGAACTTCTTCCAGCGCGAGATCGCCGAGGCGTCGTTTCGCTATCAGCAAGAGGTCGAGCAGGGGCAGCGGGTGGTCGTCGGCGTCAACCGCTACCAGCTCGAGTCCGAGCAGCCGGTCGAGATCCTCAAGATCGACCCTGCTCTGGAGCGCGGCCAGATCGAGCGCGTGCAGGCGCTCCGCGCCCGCCGGGACGCTGCCGCCGCGGAGGCAGCGCTCGGCGAGCTCAAGCGCGCCGCCGCCATGGACGGCGTCAACCTGATGCCGCTGCTCGTCGAGGCCTCGCGCGCGTACGTAACAATGGGCGAGATCTGCGACGCGCTGCGCGAGGTCTGGGGCACCTGGCGAGAGACGCCCGTCTTCTAGCTAACCCCGCGCGGGAATCGTCGTCTAATCTTCGGGCAGGATGAGCAGCGTGGCGAACAGCGGCACCAAGCCGGGCCGTCGGAAGACGCCTTTCTGGCAGCGCGCGCTCCCGTGGGCCGCCGGGATCATCCTCCTCGCGGGCATCGTGGCGGCCATCCAGGCCTGGGCATACCACCCCGCGAAGAAGGTCGAGGTGTTCTCGAAGGCGCCGATCAAGGACGTCTCGCACCTGCCGAAGAGCGGAAAGCTCGACCCGGCCGTGAAGACGCTGGCGCGTGACTTCATCCAGACCGCGGTCGCGCGGAAGAACCTGCGCCACGCGTACACCATCGTCGGCCCCGAGATCAAGCAGGGGCAGACGCTCGAGGAGTGGATGACCGGCAACATCGCGGTCGTCCCGTACCCGGCCGGCGACATCGACGTCGCGCCGTTCAAGGTCGACTACGCCTACCCGCGCGAGGCGCTCATCGAAGTGATGCTGCTGCCCAAGGCGTCAGCCAAGATCCGCGCGATCGACTTCTACATGGGCGCGAAGAAGGTCGGCAAGGGATCGAACGCGCACTGGCTCGTCACGTCCTGGGTGCCGCACGTGTCGCCGATGATCCCGAGCGACAAAGCCAACTAGGAGGCGCCCATGGGGAAGCGGCTCTCGTCGCCGCGCTTCCGCCGACGTGTGTCCTGGCTCCTGGCAGTCGGTCTCCTCGTAGGAGCGGTCGCCCTTGCGGTCGTTCTGCTCCCGAGCAGCAAGCCGAAGAAGGAGGTCTTCACCAAGGCGCCGCCGACCGTCTACAAGTCGCCGCAGAGCGTCCCGCTCGATCGCGCCGGCAGGGCCGAGGTCGTGTTCGTCGCCTCGAACTTCATCCAGACCGCCGTTCGCCGCGTCCACGTCGACGACTCCTGGGAGATGACCGATCCAAGCATGCGGCAGGGCTACACGCGACAGGAGTGGGCAAAGGGAGAGATTCCCGTCGTGCCGTACCCGGCCGCCGGGATCCGGCAGCTCACGATCGACTGGTCGTACCGCGACGACGTCGCGCTCGACATCGTGCTCGTCGCAACGGCCGAGAGCGGCCTGTCTCCGAAGTCGTTCCTGATCGAGCTGAAGCGCTCCGGCGCGCCCGCCCACCGTCACTGGCTCGTCGCCTCATGGGTGCCGCACGGCGTCTCGGAGGCGTCGATGCTCTCCGACGCGGCGAAGCACCAGGACCCCATCCCCCCGGCGACCTCGCTCTCGAGCCGCTGGCTGCTCGTGCCGGCCTGTTTCCTGCTCGGTGTTCTCCTCATGCTGCCCATCTTCCTGGGCGTGCGCGAGCGCGTGCACCTAGCCCGCGCCGAGCGCAGACACCGGCGCTCCTCCAGCTTCTAGGCACCGGCTCTATACTGGCCGCGCCATGGCGCGCAAGATCCGAGTGGTGATCGCGAAGCCCGGCCTCGACGGGCATGACCGCGGCGCCAAGATCATCGCGCGCGCTCTGCGCGACGCAGGCATGGAGGTGATCTACACGGGGCTCCACCAGACCCCCGAGCAGATCGTCGAGACCGCCATCCAGGAGGACGCCGACGCGGTCGGGATCTCGATCCTCTCGGGAGCGCACATGACCCTCGTGCCGCGCATCCTCGACGGGCTCCGCGAGGGCGGCGCCGACGACGTGCTCGTCATCGTCGGCGGGACGATTCCCGGCGACGACGCCGAGACACTGAAGGCGCAAGGGGTCGCGGGGGTGTTCACCCCGGGCGCGCCGACCTCCGAGATCGTCGACTTCCTGCGCGCGACCGTCGCCGCATGACCGTTCTCGTGGCGCGTGAGGACGCGGTCGCGATCGTCACCATCGATCGCCCCGAGGCGCTCAACGCGCTCGACGTCACGACGCTGACGGCGCTCCGCGATCGACTTGCCGAGCTCGCCACAGATGCCGAGGTGCGCGCCGTCGTGCTCACCGGGGCCGGGGAGAAAGCGTTCGTCGCCGGCGCGGACATCAAGTACATGAGCGGGCTCGGCGTCGAGCAGGCCCTCGCCTGGGGCGCGCTCGGCCACGAGGCGGGGCGGCTCCTGGAGACGATGCCGAAGGCGACCATCGCGGCCGTCAACGGCTTCGCGCTAGGTGGTGGCTGCGAGCTGGCGCTGGCCTGCGACCTCCGCTTCGCCTCGACGCGGGCAAAGCTCGGCCAGCCCGAGATCAACCTCGGCATCATCCCCGGCTGGGGCGGCACGCAGCGGCTCGCGCGTGCGACCTCGCTCGGCTTCGCGAAGGAGCTGATCTTCACGGGCCGGCTCGTCGACGCGGACGAGGCGCTACGCCGCGGCCTCGTCGACGCCGTCGTCGAGCCGGACGAGCTATTGCCCAGGGCGCTCGAGACCGCACGCCTGATCGCGTCGAAGAGCACTGTCGCGCTCGCCGCGGCGAAGGAGGCGTGCAATCGCGCGCTCCAGGGCGACCACGCCGCGAACCTCGCCTCCGAGGCGGACTCCTTCAGTGTCCTTTTCGCAAGCGAGGACGCGAAAGAGGGGATGAGCGCGTTCGTCGAGAAGCGCGAGCCGCGGTTCACCGGCCGGTAGCGCCGCCGCCTCGTTAGAGTCCTCTCCGGGATGAAGATCGCTGTCTGCGTGAAGCAGGTGCCCGAAGGAACGAAGCGGATCGACCCCGCGACGAAGCGCCTCGACCGCTCCGGTGAGGGTGCCCTCAACGCGTACGACGCGAACGCCGTCGAGGAGGCGCTTCGGGTCAAGGAGGGATCGGGCGAGGGCGAGGTCGTGCTCGTCTCCCTCGGCCCGGCCTCGGCGCTCGACGCGATCCGCAAAGCACTCGCGATGGGCGCCGACCGCTCGGTTCTCGTCTCCGACGACGCGGCCGTCGGCTCCGACCTCGTCGCCACGAGCTACGTGCTCGCCGCGGCGCTGGAGCGCGAAGGCGCCGACCTGATCCTCTTCGGCCAGCAGGCCGCCGACTCGGACGGCGCCGTCCTCTGGGCGGCGATCTCCGACCGGCTGCGCCGGCCGCTGATCTCGCAGCTCGCGGATCTCTCGATCGAGGGCGGAAGCGTGCGAGGGAAGCGGCAGACGGAGTTCGGGTACGACGTGATCGAAGCGCCCCTGCCGGCGGTCGTCGCCGTCTCCGACGCGATCAACGAGCCGCGCTACCCCTCGCTCAAGGGGATCATGGGCGCGAAGAAGAAGCCGCAGGACGTCCTCCGCCTCGGTGACCTCGGCATCGACGCGGCCAGGGCCGGAGAGGCCGGCTCGCGCACGACCGTGCTGGCGCTGGGCGCTCCTGCGCCGCGAGGCGAGTCCCGCACGATCGAGGACGACGGTGGCGCCGCCGGCGAGATCGTCGCCTACCTCGAGGAAAAGCGGCTGTTGTGACGACGCTGGTCTTCCTCGAGCACCACGGAGGCGAGCTCCTCAAGGCGCCGCTCGGTGTCCTCGCCAAGGCTGCCTCGCTCGGGGAGGCGCACGCGGCGGTGCTCGGCTCGGGCGTCGCCGGGCTCGCCGAGGAGGCCGGTCGCTTCGGCGCGACGAAGGTGTACGTGGTCGACGACCCGGCGCTGGAGGCGCCGCTGCCACAGCCGCGTGTGGATGCCCTCGCTCTCATCGTGCGTGAGCACACGATCGAGAACGTCCTTTTCGCGCAGTCGGTGCTCGCCTCGGACATCGCCGCGGCCCTCGCCGCGCGGCTCGAGGCGGGGCTCAACTGGCAACTGACCGATCTCGTGGTCGAGGGCGGCGAGCTCGTGGGCAAGCAGCCGGCGCTCGGCGACTCGGTGATCGTCGACGTCGGCTGGAAGCAGACGCCGCGGCTCGCCCTCTTCCGCTCGGGCGCGTTCGACCCGGTCGAGACCGGCGGGTCGGCGGCCGTCGAGCAGGTGACCGTCGCATTCGAGGACTTCTCCCTGGCCGCCCACATGCTCGACCAGCTCCAGGAGGAATCGACCGGCCCGTCGATCGAGGAGGCCGAGATCATCGTCGCGGGAGGTCGCGGGCTCGGCGGCCCCGAGAGCTTCACGGTGATCGAGGAGCTTGCCGCGGCGCTCGGCGGCGCCGTCGCCGCGACGCGCGCCGTCGTCGACGCAGGCTGGTATCCGTACTCGACCCAGGTCGGGCAGACCGGGAAGACCGTCTCGCCGAAGCTCTACGTCGCCTGCGGCATCTCGGGCGCGATCCAGCACAAGGTCGGGATGCAGGGATCAGGGGTGATCATCGCGATCAACAAGGACCCGAACGCGCCGATCTTCGAGTTCTGCGACCTCGGCGTCGTCGGCGACCTGCACTCGGTGGTGCCGAAGCTGACCGAGCTCGTGAAGACGCGCAGAGCCGGATGACGGTGCGCCCGGCCGACTACCCGCCGCCCGCCACGGTCGAGGCGATCGGGCCTCCGACCGATCCGGCCGACGAGCGGATCGAGGTAGGCGTTGCGATCGTAGGCGCCGGCCCCGCCGGGCTCGCGTGCGCGATCCGCTTCGGGCAGCTGCTCGAGGAGGCGCCGGAGGTGGCCGAGCGGCTCGGCGAGGTGCCGCTCGCCGTGCTGGAGAAGGGCAAGCAGCCGGGATCACACCTCCTGTCCGGCGCGGTCATCAACCCGCGCGGGCTCCGTCGCCTCTTCCGCGGACGCCCGCAGGCCGACGAGTTCCCGAGCTTCGGCGAGGTTCACGGCGAGGCGGTCTACGTCCTTTCGCGCTCGAACGCCCTCCGCATTCCGCCGCCTCCGACGATGCGCAACCACGGCAACGTGGTCGTGTCGCTCTCCCAACTAGGCCGCTGGCTCGGTGACCAGGCCGAGGAGGTCGGCGCGACGATCCTGCCCGAGACCGCCGCTACGAAGCTGCTCGTCGACCACGGCACCGTCCGTGGCGTCCGCACCGGCGACCGGGGTCGCGGGCGCGAGGGCCAGGAGCTCGGCAACTTCGAGCCCGGCTCCGACATCGTCGCGAAGGTCACCGTGCTGGCCGAGGGGACGCAGGGCTACCTCACAGGCGCCGCGGTCGAGCAGTTCGGTCTTGCGGGCCGGAACCCACAGGTCTACGCGCTGGGCGTGAAGGAGGTCTGGAAGGTCGCGAAGCCGCTCGGCCGGGTGATCCACACCATGGGCTGGCCCCTGCGGACCAAAGCGCGCTACCGGGAGTTCGGCGGTTCGTGGATCTATCCGCTCGGCGAGGACATGGTCTCGCTCGGCTTCGTGGTCGGCCTCGACTACCGGGACCTCGAGCTCTCGGCCCACGATCTCCTGCAGGAGCTGAAGACGCACAAGCTCGTGCAGCGGATCCTCGAGGGAGGCGAGCGGCTCGAGTGGGGGGCGAAGACGATCCCGGAGGGCGGCTTCCTCTCGCTCCCGCGACAGCTCCACGCGCCCGGGCTGCTCATCTGCGGAGACGGTGCCGGCATGGTCAACGTGCCCGCACTGAAGGGCGTGCACTACGCGCTCGAGTCGGGCCGCCTCGCCGCCGAGGCTGCCTTCGCGGCTCTGCAGCCGGGGGAGACACCCAGTCGGATCGGCGCTCTCGGAAGCTACGACGAGGCGGTCCGGCAGAGCTTCATCTGGAAGGACCTCGAGGAGGTGCGCAACCAGCGCCAGGCGTTCGCCAAGGGGTTCTTCGTCGGCGGCGCACTGGCCTCGGCGATGACGGTCACGAAGGGGAAGGTTCCCGGCCGGGCCCGCCCGACGGAGCCCGACGCCGAGCAGCCGCTGCTCCGGAGCGGACGGGCCGACCAGTACCCCACGCCGGACGGGCGCGTCACGTTCGACAAGCTCTCGTCGGTGTTCCTCTCCGGAAACAAGACGCGGGACGACCAGCCGAACCACATCCGGATCGCCGAGCCTGTCCCGCGCGACGTCGCCGAGCTCTGGGTGCACATGTGCCCTGCGCAGGTCTACGAGGTCGGCGAGGAGACCGGCGAGGGGATGGTGACGGTGAAGCTGGCGCCGTCGAACTGCGTCCAGTGCGGCGCGATCACCGCGAAGGGCGGACGCCTGACCCCGCCCGAGGGCGGCTCGGGGCCGGAGTACCAGCGCACCTAGCCGGCTTCGCCCGGCACTGACCCGTCACGGTTTCGTTTCCCATCCGCGCGCCTTGCACGAGTAGGCTCGAGCCATCGGGGCGGGAGGTGGGGGTTTCCCGGGTCTGACGCGTCAACCTATAGAGGGCGCGGCGGCGCCGGTATACGCTCGGCGCGTGCACGAGACGGAGGTGGCCGAGTCGGCGGCGTTGCGCGAGTTCGGGCTGGCCTCGCCCGGTCGAGCTCGCGCGACCGTGGTCGCAGGGTCGGTATGTGTCGCGGTTCCGGAGGTCGATTCGACAATGGTGAACCACGTCCTCGGGCTCTCGGCAGGCGCGACCGACGAGGACCTCGATGCGATCGCCTCGTTCTACGGAGGCATCCGTCACGCCGTCGCCGTCCATCCCGACGAGGTGGCGCTCGAAGGCCGACTGCAGGAGCGGGGGTACGCGCCTGGCTACGCCTGGATGAAGTTCGGGCGCGGGGTCGAGGCGCCGGCGGAGCACCGGGGCGAGGTGCAGGTCGTCGAGGCCGGCCCGGAAGACGCCGAGCAGTTTGGAGCGATCGTCGCCGAGTCCTACGGAATGCCCGGATCGAGCGGCGCCCTGGTCGCTGCCGTGGTCGGCCGGCCCGGGTTCCACTGCTTCCTCGCGCGCGACCGTGACCGCGCAATCGGATCGGCGACGCTCTTCGTCGCGGGCAATTCGGGCTGGTGCGGCTACGCGGCGACCCTGCCGGCTGCGCGTGGGCGCGGTGCACAGAACGCGCTCTTCGCGGCGCGCATGTGCCGGGCCGCAGAGCTCGGCTGCCAGGACGTGTACACGGAGACCGGGCAGCGAGTCGAGGGGCGGCCTGAGGCTTCGTACCGCAACATCCTCCGCAACGGCTTCGGCGAGCTCTACGTCAGGCCGAACTGGGTCTCGCCCGGCTAGGGGTACGATCAGCTCATGGCCGGCCTCGTCACGCTCGACGACGTCTACCAGGCGCGTGAGCGGATCGCCGGGCGCCTGCACCGCACCCCGATGCTGGGGTCGCGGACGCTCTCAGAGCAGACCGGCGCCGAGGTCGTCTTCAAGGCCGAGCTCTTCCAGCGCACGGGCGCGTTCAAGCCGCGTGGCGTCCTCAACCGGCTCGCCACGCTGACCGACGAGGAAAAGGCCCGCGGCGTGATCTCGATCTCCGCCGGCAACCATGCACAGGCGCTCGCGTTCGCGTCGGCGGTCGAGGGGATCGACGCGCTGGTGGTGATGTGGCAGACGGCCAGCCCGATGAAGATCGCGGCGGCGCGCGCCTACGGCGCGACCGTCGACGACAGCCCGGCGGACATCCCCGCGGCCTTCGAGCACCTCGACCGCCTGACCGAGGAGACGGGCCGCACGCTCGTCCATCCGTACGACGACCCCTACGTGATGGCCGGCCAGGGCACCGTCGGGCTCGAGATGCTCGAGGACGTGCCCGACGCCGACATCGTGCTCGTCCCCGTCGGCGGGGGTGGCCTGGTCTCCGGCATCGCCGCCGCCGTCAAGGGGATGAAGCCCGGAGCTCGCGTGATCGCGGTCGAGCCCGAGCTCTCGTGCGCGCTCGCGGCGAGCATGAAGGCCGGGCACACGGTGACCGTCGAGCCGGCATCTATCGCCGACGGTCTCAACGGCCCGTACGCGGGACCGAACTGCGTCGAGCTCTGCCTCGAGCTCGGCGTCGAGTCGGTGCTCGTGACCGAGGACGAGCTCAGGGAGGGGTTCCGCTTCATGTACGGGCGGATGAAGCTCGCCTGCGAGGTCGCCGGCGCGGCCACCGCAGCGGCGCTGCTCTCGGGCCGCGTCGAGCTCGAGCCGGGCGTCACGGTCGCCGCCGTCGTCAGCGGAGGCAACGTGGCGCCCCAAACCGCCTCTGCTATCCTGGCCTCCGCATGAAGACCGACATTCATCCCGATTACGTCGCCTCGACCGTGCACTGCGCGTGCGGTGCGTCGTTCGAGACCCGGTCGACGAAGCCGGAGATCCACGTCGAGGTCTGCTCCCAGTGTCACCCGTTCTACACGGGCAAGCAGAAGCTCGTCGACACCGGCGGCCGCGTCGAGCGCTTCCAGCGCCGCCTCGAGAAGGCCGGCGGCGAGCGCCGCGGCTAGCCGCTCACCTTGTCCAGTCCCGTAGGAGGCCAAGCGGTCCTCGAGGGCGTGATGATGCGGGGGCCCAAGAACTGGGCCGTCGCCGTCCGCAAGCCTGACGGGGAGATCGCCAACGTCTGCCGCGTGCTCGAGTCGACCATGGCGCGCCACCGGCTGCTGCGCCTGCCGGTGATCCGCGGCGTCGTGGCACTCGGCGAGTCGCTCGCGATCGGGTTCCGCGCGCTTGCGATCTCGGCCAACTACGCCGCCGCGGGGGACCCCGAGGACGCGGAGCAGGCCGAGGAGATCGCGGAGGTCAAGGGCGAGATCTCGCGCACCCAGATGGTGATCGCGTTCACGGTCGCGATCGGGTTTGCGCTCGCGCTCTTCAAGGTGACCCCGGTCGTGCTCACCGACCTGCTGCCGATCTCGAGCACGGTCTGGTTCGTCGTCATCGAGGGCCTGATCCGCGTCTCGATCTTCATCCTCTACCTCGTGCTGATCTCGATGCTGCCCGACCTGAAGCGCGTGTTCCAGTACCACGCCGCCGAGCACAAGGCGATCAACGCCTACGAGGCGGGCGACGAGCTGACCCCGGAGCGCGTGCAGCGCTACAGTCTCATCCATCCGAGGTGCGGCACGGCGTTTCTGCTCTGGGTGATGGTGATCGCGATCTTCGTCTTCGCCTTCGTCGGGCGCCCGTCCTGGTACTGGCTGATCGTGAGCCGCATCCTGCTGCTGCCGGTGATCGCCGGCCTCGCGTACGAGCTGATCCGCTTCGCGGGGAAGCACTCCGAGAACCGCGCGCTGAAGATCCTGCTGGCGCCCGGACTCTGGCTGCAGCGACTGACGACGCGCGAGCCGAGCCTCGACCAGCTGGAGGTCTCGATCCGGGCGCTGAAGGAGGTTCTCAACACGGAAGGCCCGCTGACGTCGGCCGAGGAGAGAGTGGAGGTGATGGCCTAGTGCCCAGGATCACTCGCACCGCCGATGTGACGTGGGAAGGCAACGTCGCGCGCGGGAACGGTGCGATCACCGCGGGCAGCGGCGCGTTCGCCGCCCTCCCGTACTCGTTGCCCACACGAATCGGCGCCGCCGGGGGGAAGACGAGCCCCGAGGAGCTGCTCGCAGCCGCCCACGCCGGCTGCTTCACGATGGGGCTCGCCTCCGAGCTCACCGCCGCGGAGGCGCCCGCCGAGCGCCTCGACGTCACGTGCACCATCACGATGGACGAGGTCGAGGGCCAGGGACATCAGATCGTCGGCTCGACGATCGAGGCCGTCGTGAACGCACCGGGGCTCGACCCGACTGCCTTCGACGGGCTGGTCGAGGCGGCCGACGCAGGCTGCCCGTTCTCGACTCTCCTCAAGAACGCCGGCGCCGCCGTCGCGGTGAGCGCGACCCTCGAGCCGGCAGGCTAGGCTAGATCCCGGCATGGCCGGGACAGAACAGCTCGTCGAGGAGCTCGAGCGCTCGTATCTCGAGGCGCGGGACCGGATGAGCGACCCCGCGGTCTACAACGACCGCCGCGAGGGGGCAGAAGCCGGCCGCAGGCTGAAGGAGCTCGAAGGGCCCTACAGGCTCGCGATGGAATGGCGCCAGACCAGCGAGGACCTCGAGGCCGCGCGCGCCGACGGCGACCTGAAAGAGCTCGTGCCCGAGCTCGAGCAGCGGCTCGACGAGCTGGAGGAGGAGCTGCGGCTCTCTCTCGTCGAGGCCGATCCGGTCGACCGGAAGGACACGATCGTCGAGGTGCGCCAGGGCGTCGGCGGCGACGAGGCGGCGCTCTGGGCCGCAGACGTCGTTCGCATGCTCACCCGCTACGCAGAGCGGCGCGGGTTCAAGTGGGAGCAGCTGTCCGTCAACCCGAACGAGGCCGGTGGGATCAAGGAGGCCGTGTTCGCGGTCAAGGGAGACGGCGCCTACTCGGTCTTCAAGTGGGAGGCGGGCACTCACCGGGTGCAGCGCGTCCCCGAGACCGAGTCGCAAGGGCGCATCCACACCTCGACCGCGACCGTGGCCGTGATGCCGGAGGCCGAGGAGGTCGAGGTCGAGATCGACCAGAACGACCTCAAGATCGACGTCTACCGCTCGACCGGCCCCGGCGGCCAGAGCGTCAACACGACCGACTCCGCGGTTCGCATCACGCATGTGCCGAGCGGGGTCGTGGTGGCGATGCAGGACGAGAAGTCGCAGCTCCAGAACAAGGTCAAGGCGATGCGCGTGCTGCGGGCGCGGCTCTACGAGCTCGAGCGCGAGCGGCAACAGGCCGAGCAGTCCGCGACGCGTCGCGCCCAGATCGGCGGCGGCGAGCGGGCCGAGAAGATCCGCACCTACAACTTCGCCGAGAGCCGCGTCACCGACCACCGGATCAAGCTGACCGTGCACCGCCTCGACCAGGTGCTCCAGGGGGAGCTCGAGGAGTTCACCGAGGCGATCGCAGCCGAGGAGCGCCGCCGCGCCCTCGAAACCGCCTCGGCTTGACTCTCGGCGAGGTCCTCAAGCTCTCGACCGGGTTCCTGGCGGGGCGCGGGGTGGGCTCGCCGCGCCTCGACGCCGAGTTCATCCTCGCGCACGCGCTCGGGCTCGCCCGCCTGGACCTCTATCTCGAGCACGACCGGCAGCTGACCGAGGCCGAGCTAGACCGGTGTCGCACGCTCGTCGAGCGGCGCGGTCGGCGTGAGCCGCTCGCCTACGTCCTCGGTGAATGGGGTTTCCGGAGGCTCACCCTCCGCTGCGACGGCCGCGCGCTCGTGCCGCGACCCGAGACCGAGGTGCTCGTCGAGCGCGCCCTCGCGCTGCTCGAGGGTGTCGAGCGCCCGGAGGTGCTCGACGTCGGCACCGGCACCGGCGCGGTCGCGCTCGCGCTCGTCCACGAGCGGCCGGGCGTCCGCGTCACCGGGCTCGACCTCTCGCCCGGCGCGCTCGCTCTCGCGCGCGAGAACATGGAGATGACCCGACTCGAGGTGACGCTCGTCGACGGCGACTTCCGAGCCGGGCTGCCGAACGGGCCTTACGACCTCGTCGTCTCGAACCCGCCCTACGTCAGGCCGGACGAGATCGAGACCCTCGAGCCCGAGGTTCGAGAGTGGGAGCCGCGCGAGGCGCTCGTCTCCGACGACGGGCCGGCCGAGGTCGCGAGGGTAGCTCCCCCTGCTCTGAAGCCGGGCGGCGCGCTCGCGCTCGAGGTCGGCGACGGCCAGGCGCCCGCGGTGGCCGTGGCGCTCGAAGAGCTCGGCTACCACGACGTTACGATCACGGTCGACCTGAACGGGCGCGAGCGCATCGTCGAGGGGAGGATCGGATGAGGGAGTCGTTCACCACCGCGGACGGACGGCTGCTCTCGTACGAGCGCGAGGGCGAGGGCCCGCTGCTCGTCTGCCATCCGGGCGGGCCCGGCTTCTCGTCACGCTACTTCGGCGATCTCGCCGGGCTTGGAACCTCGTTCACGCTCGTCAAGCTCAACCCGCGCGGCACCGACGGCTCCGACCGGCCCGCCGACCCGCGCGCGTACGAGACGGCCGACTACGTCTCGGACCTCGAGGAGCTGCGCGACCACCTCGGCGTCGAACGCCTCGATCTGCTCGGCCACTCCCACGGCGGCGTCGCCGCGATGGCCTACGCCGCCGAGCATCCCGCGCGCGTCCGCCGACTCGTGCTCATGAGCACCTTGCCGCGATTCCAGGCGGAGCAGATGAGCGCGATGGAGGCCGCGATGCAGACGAAGGCCGGGGAGCCCTGGTACGAGGATGCGCGCGCCGCGCTCGAGGCGGAGCAGGCCGGTGAGTTCGACTCGGACGAGGTGCTCGCGGAGCTCGTCCTGCGCGAGTTCCCGTTCTACTTCGCACGCTTCGGGGACGCCGAGCGGGCCTACCTCGAGACGCTGAAGGCCGAGTCGCCGAACCGCGACGCGCTGCGGCTCTTCAACGAGGAGATCGTCACCGAGTTCGACCTCCGGCCCGAGCTCGAACGGATCGAGGCGCAGACCCTCGTGATCACCGGCGAGGACGACTTCATCACCGGTCCCGTCTGCGCGGCGGAGATCGAGGCCGGGATCCAGGGCGCCGACCTCGTTCTCATCGCGCACTGCGGCCACTTCGTCTTCGTCGAGGCGCGCGAGCGCTGCCGCGAGGAGGTGACGCGTTTTGTCGGAGGTTGACGACGCCGTCGCCGCGATCCTCGCCGGCCGTCCCGCGATCATTCCCACCGACACGGTCTACGGGCTCGTCACGACGCCGTACCACGAAGAGCCGGTGCGTCGTCTCTACGGGCTCAAGAGCCGTCCTGCGTCTCAGCCGACGGCGCTGATCGCGGCCGACCTCGACACCCTCTTCGAGTGCGTGCCCGAGCTCCGCGGACCTGCTGGCGCGATCGCCTCGGCGGTGCTGCCCGGGCCCTACACGCTCGTGCTCGCCAACCGGGCGCGGCGCTTCCCCTGGCTGGCCGGAGACAATCCGGACGCGATCGGCGTTCGTGTCCCTTCCGTTTCGGGGGTCGCGAAGACGCTGCTCGAGCAGGTCGGAGCGGTGGCGGGCACGAGCGCCAACCTCGCCGGCGGCCCGGAGGCGCGCCGTCTCGCCGACGTGCCGGATGCGCTTCGCGCCGAATGCGCCGCGGTCGACGGCGGCGAGCTGCCGGGTATCCCGTCGACCGTGATCGACTTCACCGGCCCCGAGCCGGTCGTCCTGCGCCGGGGCGCCGGCGATGTGGACGACGCGATCGCGCGCGCGCTCGCCGCGGTCGGCTGACCGCGGAAGTACGATCCAGGGGGAACCCCGGAGAGGAGAGCCAGGATGGCCGTCGCGCAGTACACGCTCGCCCAGCTTCGCACCGCGGGCCTCGACGAGGTCGATCCCGAGATCGCCGGCCTGCTCGCGAAGGAGCTCGAGCGGCAGCGCGGACAGATCGAGCTGATCGCCTCGGAGAACTTCACCTGGCCCTCGATCCTCGAGGCGGTCGGCGGCGTGCCGACGAACAAGTACGCCGAGGGCTACCCGGGCAAGCGCTATTACGGCGGCTGCGAGGTCGTGGACGAGATCGAGACGCTCGCGATCGAGCGCGCGAAGCAGCTCTTCGGTGCCGAGCATGCGAACGTCCAGCCGAATGCAGGCGCGGGCACGAACATGGCCGTCTACATGGCCGTGCTCGACCCGGGCGACACGATCCTCTCGCTGCGCCTCGACCACGGCGGCCATCTCACGCACGGTCTCAAGGTCAACTTCTCGGGTCGGCTCTACACGATTGCCCACTACGGCGTCGACCGGGAGACGAGCCTCGTCGACTACGGCGAGGTGCGCCGGCTCGCGCTCGAGCACCGGCCGAAGCTGATCGTCTGCGGCGGCTCGGCGTATCCCCGCACGGTGGAGACCTGGGAGTTCCGGAAGATCGCCGACGAGGTCGGCGCCTATCTCCTCTGCGACATGGCGCATTTCGCCGGGCTGGTGGCTGCGGAGATCCAGCCCAACCCGGTCGAGCACTGCGACTTCGTCACCTCGACCACGCACAAGACGCTGGCCGGGCCGCGCTCCGGCTTCATCCTCTGCCGCGAAGAGCACGCCCAGGCGGTCGACCGCGCGATCTTCCCCGGCCTGCAGGGCGGCCCGCTCATGCACACGATCGCGGCCAAGGCCGCGTGCTTCCGCATCGCCGCGAGCGACGCGTTCCGCGAGTACCAGCAGCAGGTCCGCGACAACGCCGACGCTCTCGCCGAGACGCTCCAGGAGGGCGGACTCTCGGTGCTCACGGGCGGCACCGACACGCACCTCCTGCAGCTCGACCTCCGCGGCACCGCGTGGACGGGCAAGGACGCCGAGGAGCGCCTCGACGAGGTCGGCCTGACCGTGAACCGCAACACGGTTCCCTTCGACGAGCAGCCCCCGACGATCGCCTCGGGCGTCCGCATCGGGACGCCGGCCGCGACGATGCGCGGCTTCGACGCCGATTCCTTCCGGGAGGTGGGCCGCATCATCGTCGCCGCGCTCGGGCCCGACGCGGACGTCGTGGCTCTGCGAGCCCGTGCCGAGGCGCTCTGCGCGGCGCACCCGCTCTATCCGGGCTTCCGCGGCTACACGACCTACGTGGCATGAAGGAGCAGGACCGAATCCCCAGCTCCGGAACTCCTTGTGCTCATGAGCACAACGAGTCGTTCGGAGCCGGGGGAAGGACGGGATGAGCGGTTCCGTCGTGCAGGTCGACCATCCGCTCGTGCAGCACAAGCTCGGCCTGCTGCGCGACGCAGGGACGGACACGCAGCTCTTCCGCCAGCTCGTCAACGAGCTGACGCTGCTCCTCACCTACGAGGCGACGAAGGATCTCGCGACGGAGACGGTCGAGGTCGAGACCCCGCTCGAGCGCACGACGGTGCGTCGGATCTCCGGGAAGAAGGTCGCGGTCTGCCCGATCCTGCGCGCGGGGATGGGGATGCTCGACGGCGTGCTCTCGCTCATCTCGGGTGCGCGGGTCGGCTTCATCGGCCTCTACCGCGACGAGGAGACGCTGCACCCGGTCGAGTACTACGTGAAGCTCCCGCACGACATCGCGAAGCGCGACGTGATCCTGCTCGACCCGATGCTCGCCACCGGCAACTCGACTGCCGCGGCAGTCGCGCGTGTGAAGGAGGCGGGCGCGACATCGATCCGCCTGATCGCGCTGATCGCGGCGCCCGAGGGGCTCGCAAACATCCTCGAGCACCACCCGGACGTGCGCATCGTGGTCGCCGGCATCGACCGCGGCCTGAACGAGAAGGGCTACATCGTGCCCGGCCTCGGCGATGCGGGAGACCGCCTGTACGGGACGAAGTAGGGCACGGCTGTGTGGCAGACGCTGATCGACAACCCGAAGGTGCTCTACTCGGCCCTTGCCGCGTTCCTGATCGTCGTGCTGCTGACCCCCGCCGTGGGCGGGATGGCGCGCAGGCTCGGCGTGGTCGACCAGCCGGACGGCCGGCGGCTCAACGTCCTGCCGGTCCCGCGCCTCGGCGGGCTCGCGCTCTTCCTCGGGATCTTCGTCCCGTCGCTCGCCTTCCTCCATCTCGGCCCCGAGATGCGGGGGCTCCTGATCGGCGCGGCCGTCGCGACGATCGTCGGCGCGGTGGACGACGTCCGCGGCCTCGCCTGGTGGCAGAAGCTCGGCGGCCAACTCATCGCGGCCGCGATCCCGGTCGGGTTCGGGGTCTGGATCTCGCACTTCACGTTTCCGTTCCTCGGCGTCCACACCCTGTCGCCGTGGATCGGCGCGCCGCTCAGCATCGTCTGGATCGTCTCGATCATGAATATGGTCAACTTCCTCGACGGGATGGACGGGCTCGCGGCCGGAGTGTGCGGGATCTCGGGCTTCACGTTCGCGCTGATCGCGCTGTCGGTCGACAAGGTCGACCCGGCGATCCTCTCGGCGGCGGTGTTCGGCGCGACGTTCGGGTTCCTGCGCCACAACTTCTACCCGGCGCGGATCTTCATGGGCGACTCGGGCGCGCTCCTGCTCGGCTTCGTGCTCGCGACGATCTCGATCCAGGGCCTGCTGAAGACGGCGTCGACCGTGACCCTGTTCCTGCCGCTGGTCGTGCTCGCGGTCCCGATCCTCGACACGTCGTTCGTCGTCGCGCGGCGCCTCAAGCACGGTCTCCCCGTGTACGCGGCGGACCGCGGCCACCTCCACCACCGCTTCGTCGACATCGGCTTCTCGCAGCGGCGGGCCGCGCTCACGATCTACGTCTGGGCGCTAACCCTCGCCCTCGCCGCGCTCGCGACCCGCTTCGTGCCGTTCCGGGCGCACGGCGTCTGGCACCCGTGGTGGACGGCACTCGTCGTCGCGATCGGGCTGATCGCGCTCGGCACCTCGATCTACATCGTCTACCTGCTCGAGATCGTCAAGCTCGCGAACCCACGCGTGCGCCGCCGCCGCCTCGAGGAAGAGCGGTTGCGCCGTTCCGCCTAGCCGGCCCAGTCCAGGAAGTCCGCAAACGCCTCGTTGAAGCCCGTCGCCGTCTGCGGGTTGTGGCCGGCCCCGCGGACGACGAGGCGCTCGGCGTCGAGGCGCGCCTCGAGCACATCGCATACCACGTCGAAGGCCGCGGAATGGCCGCCCGAGACCGCGAGCTTCGGGAACGGCGCGGCGGCGAGCCGCTCGAAGGGGATCTCGGCCTCGCTCGGCAGGCGCTCGACCATCAGCGTCCGCGCGCCCTGCTCGAGGTCCGGCGGCAGCGGGTCGGGCAGGCTCGGCGGTCGGTCAGAAACGAGCGCGAAGAAGCCGGCGAGGAACGCGCGCGGCTCGCGCGGGCCTTCGCCCCAGTGTCGCTCGAGCGCTTCGATCGCCGCATCGGCCTCCGGCTCGCCGCGCGCGATCCGGAAGCAGGGCGGCTCGATCACGGTCAGCGAGCGGACGAGCTCGGGGCGCTCCGCGGCGGCGAGGAGCGAGACGATGCCCCCGTATGAGTGGCCGGCGAGATGGTCGCCCGGCTCGAGCCGCTCGGCGACCCAGCGGCCGTGCTCCTCGAAGTCGACCGACGCGACCGCAGGCCCGGGCGGGAATCCGGGCCGGTCGAGGACGACGAGCTCGAAACGCTCCGCGAGGGGCGCCTGCGCCGCCCAGGTAGCGGCGCCGTTGCCGACGCTGCCGTGGACGAGCACGAGTCGGGGCCGCGCGGGCACGAGGCGATCCTATCGGCGGAACAAACTCGCGGCGAAATGGGCAGTTTTCCTCCAAGCGGCCCCGATTTTGGGTGTCACAAGCTCGATTTCGACTCTGGTATGCTCGACCTCGGATGGAGCACGCCCCCCGCAAGAGCCCGAGCGGCGTGTCCGCCGGCATGCTGCTCACGAGCGCGATCGTGCTGACCATCGGGGTCGGCGCGCTGCTCGGCGCGGTTGCGGGGTCGGTGGGGCTCGGGATCGTGATCGGCGCGGTCGTCGGCATCCCGCTCGGCACGGCGGTCGTGCTCGTGGTGTACCGGGGGTCCGGCGCGTGAAGGCGCTCGTCAGCACGCCGAGACCTGTCCCCGGTCGCCTCCTGCCGGCAGCGGGCGCCGCGCTCGTGCTCGCCCTTGCGCTCCCGATCTTCCTGATCGCCGGCTGGCCGCTCGCGGGCTGGGCGCTCGGCGCGGTGCTCTGGCTCGCCGTCGAGGCGATCGGCCTCCTGGTGACGCGCGCCGCCGCGGCCGGCGGTAGGCTCGCGTCTTCAGGCGTGCAGGCGTTCGGACTCTTCTTCAAGACGGTCGGCGTGCTGGTCGTGCTGGTCGCAGTGGCCGTATCGGATCCCCACCTCGCGGTGGCGGCAACCTTGGTGTACGCGCTCGCCTACACGTTCCAGCTCGGGCTCTCGCTGCTGGCGTACTTCGGGGCATCCCAGTGAGGAGGCTGACGCTCCTCGTCGGCGCGCTGGTGCTCGCGCTGCCGCAGGCGGCGTTCGCCAAGGGCGAGTTCGATCCGTCCGAGGAGTTCAACCAGCATCCCTGGCTCCCGATCCACCTCGGGCCGCTCGACCTCTCGGTCACGAAGGCCGTCGCCTATCTCTGGCTCGGGGCGCTGCTCACGATGCTGCTCGGGATCGGTCTGATGCGCTTCAAGTTCACCGGCAAGGCCGTGGGCCGCCGCCAGGCGATCGGCGAGACGATCTACGAAGTCGCCCAGGTCCAGGTGGCCGAGCAGGGCCTGCCGACCAAGGCGATCAAGGGCTGGTTCCCGTACGTCGCTTCGCTGATGCTCTTCATCTGGGTCGTCAACATCATCGGCTTCATTCCGCTGCCGCTCTCGGACGAGAAGGTCACGGTTTTCGGCGTCAAGCTGCCGGCGCTCGGGATCTACGCCGCCACCTCCTCGCTCTCGGTCACCCTCGCGCTCGCGCTGATGACGTTCGTCTTCACCCACGTCGAGGGCGTCCGGAACAACGGTGGCTGGGGTTATCTCAAGAGCTGGATCCCCGAGGTCCCGAAGGCGCTGCTCCCGTTGATCGTGCCACTGGAGGTGCTCGGCCAGTTCATGCGCCTCATCTCGCTCTCCGTCCGTCTCTTCGCCAACATGCTCGCCGGCCACATGCTGATCTTGACCTTCATCGGCCTGATCTTCGTGCTCGAGTCCCTGTGGCTCGTGCCGTTCGCGGTCGGCTTCGCGACCGTCTTCTACCTCTTCGAAGTCGTGATCGTCGTCTCGATCCAGGCGTTCATCTTCGCGGCCCTGTCAGCCATCTACATCGGCTCGGCGATCGAGCCGCAACAACACTAGGAGGAACCGCTCCATGCTCACCCTTCTCGCAGCCACCACGAACGGCACCGCCGACGCCGGGAAGGCGATCGCCCTCGCACTCGGCATCGGCCTGGGCGCGCTCGGCGCCGGCGTCGGCATCGGCAACATCTTCGGTTCGATGATCCAGGCGGTCGCCCGCCAGCCGGAGCTGCGCGGCGAGCTCCAGGGGATCCAGTGGCTCGGCTTCGCGCTCACCGAGGCCGTCGTCTTCTACGGCCTGATCGGCGGCCTGCTCGCCTACGTCCTCGTCTGAGCCGATGATCGTCGCCTCGTCACAGCTCATCAAGGTCGTCCCGGGTCTGATGATCTGGACCCTGGTCTCCTTCGGGTTGACCTTCTGGGTGCTCAAGCGCTACGCGTTCAAGCCGATCCAGAAGGCGATCGACGACCGGCGCGCGCGGATCATGGAGACGCTCGAGGAGGCCGACGAGGCTCGGGAAGAGGCACGCCGCCTGCTCGAGGAGCACAAGCAGCTGATGGCGCAGGCACGCGCCGACGCCGAGGGGATCCTCGCGGAGGCTCGCCACATCGCCGAAACGCAGCGTGAGCGCGTCAAGGAGGAGGCGGAGGTCGACCGCAAGCGCCGGCTCGAGGAGACCCGGCGCGAGATCGCCGCGGAGACACAGCGCGCGCTCGAGGCGATCCGCCGCGAGGTCGCCGAGCTGACCCTCGTCGCCACCGCCAAGGTCACCGGCAAGGTGCTCGACAACGAGGACCAGCGCCGCCTCATCTCCGAGGCGATCGCGGACCTCGACTTCTCGGCGCTGGAGGCCTCCGAGAACTGATGGGCGTCGCGCAGCGCATGTACGCGCGGGCCTTGTTCGAGGCCGCGCAGGAGGAGGGGAAGCTCGCGGAGGTGCACGAGCAGCTCGGCGATTTCGTCGCGATGGTCGAGGAGGTGCCGGAGCTCGGCGCCGTGCTCGCCAACCCCGAGCTCGACTCGCACACCAAGGCGGCCGTCCTCGACGACATCCTCGGCGGCGCCGACGAGCTCGTCCGCAACTTCCTCCGCCTCGTCGCGGAGAAGGGCCGCACCGGCGAGATCGTGGAGATCGCGCGCGAGCTCGGCGAGCTCGTCGCGCGCCTCGACCGCGTGCTCCAGGTCGAGCTGACCACCGCCTTCGAGCTCTCCGACGAGGAGGCGCGCGACATCGTCGCGCAGATCGAGCAGGCCTCCGGCCGCTCGGTCGAGGCGGTCCGCAGCGTCGATCCCGAGCTCGTCGGCGGTGTCGTCCTCCAGGCCGGGTCGCATCGTCTCGACGCGAGCGTCCGCGGCCGCCTCGACAGACTTCGACACGACCTCGTGACCAGAACGTGATGTGAAGGAGCTGATGTGAAGCTACGCCCTGAAGAGATCACCTCGATCCTGAAGCAGCGGATCGAGCAGTACGACGTCGCGACCGACCTCTCGGAGGTCGGCACGGTGCTCCAGCTCGGTGACGGGATCGCGCGCGTCCACGGTCTTGAAAACGCGGTCGCCCTCGAGATGCTCGAGCTCGAGCACGACGTCGTCGGCCTCGCGTTCAACCTCGAAGAGGACAACGTCGGCGTCGCGCTCTTCGGCCACTGGCAGGAGGTCAAGGAGGGCGAGCCCGTCCGCCGCACCGGCAAGGTCGCGAGCGTCCCGGTCGGCGAGGGCCTGCTCGGCCGGGTCGTCGACCCGCTCGGCAACCCGCTCGACGGCCAGGGCCCGATCGAGTCGACCGAGTCCCGCCCGCTCGAGTGGAAGGCGCCCGGCGTGATCGAGCGCCAGCCCGTGAAGGAGCCGCTCCAGACGGGGATCAAGGCGATCGACTCGATGACGAATGTCGGCCGCGGCCAGCGCGAGCTGATCATCGGCGACCGCGGCACCGGCAAGACGGCGATCGCGATCGACACGATCCTGAACCAGCGCGACACCGACGTGATCTGCATCTACGTCGCGATCGGCCAGAAGGGGTCGACCGTCGCCCAGGTCTACGACCGGCTCAAGGACGAGGGTGCGATGGAGTACACGATCATCGTCTCCGCCGCCGCGTCCGAGGCCGCGCCGATCAAGTGGATGGCTCCGTTCGCGGGCGCCGCGATGGGCGAGTACTTCCTCTACCAGGGCCGGCACGCGCTCGTGATCTACGACGACCTCTCGAAGCACGCCGACGCGTACCGGCAGCTCTCGCTGCTGCTTCGCCGCCCGCCGGGCCGCGAGGCGTTCCCGGGCGACGTCTTCTATCTCCACTCGCGGCTGCTCGAGCGGTCCTGCAAGCTGTCGGACGAGGAGGGCGGCGGCTCGCTCACCGCCCTGCCCATCATCGAGACCCAGGCGGGCGACGTCTCCGCCTACATCCCGACAAACGTGATCTCGATCACCGACGGCCAGATCTTCCTCGAGTCGGACCTCTTCTACTCCGGCGTCCGCCCGGCCGTGAACGTCGGCATCTCGGTCTCGCGCGTCGGCAGCTCCGCGCAGACGAAGGCGATGAAGAAGGTGGCCGGCCGCCTGCGCCTCGACCTCGCCCAGTTCCGGGAGCTGGAGGCGTTCGCGCAATTCGGGTCGGAGCTCGACCAGGCGACGCAGAACGCGCTCGCCCGCGGCGAGCGCATGGTGGCGACGCTCAACCAGCCGCAGTACGCGCCGTGGCCCACCGAGGAGCAGGTCGTCGCCCTCTACGCGGGCACACAGGGCTACCTCGACGAGGTCCCGACCGCGCAGGTACCGCGCTTCCACGACGAGCTGCGCGAGCTCCTTCGCACCGAGGGGACGATCTATGCGGCGATCCGCGAGACGAACGACCTCACCGACGAGATCACCGCCAAGCTCGACGCCGAGCTCGACAGGTTCGTGAAGAGCTTCAACATCGAGGCGACGGGCTCGATCACGTAGGTGATGGCAGCCGCCACTCGCCTGGCTCGCACTCCCCAGGGCGCTGCAAAGCGGCGCGATGCGGCGTCCTCAGTCGCGCCCGTAGCCTCCGGCTACGAACGCTCCCTGCGTCCCTGTCTCGCTTGCTTTTCGCGGCTGGGG
Organism: uncultured Actinomycetes bacterium; assembly: GCA_963724805.1. Taxonomy (GTDB): domain Bacteria; phylum Actinomycetota; class Thermoleophilia; order Gaiellales; family Gaiellaceae; genus CAVQZA01. The sequence continues at coordinate 993,828 of CAVRWA010000011.1, read as the reverse complement.
AGCACGGTCCAGTCGAGCGGTGAGTGCTAATGGCCTCGGTCCAGGACATCAAGCGGCGCGTCCGCTCGGTTCGCAACACGCGCAAGATCACCAAGGCGATGGAGCTCGTCGCCGGCGCGAAGCTCCGCCGCGCGGCGACGCGGATCGAGGCGATGCGCCCGTACGCGGACCGGATGCTCGAGCTGATGACCGGCACCGCGCGCGCGAGTGCGTCTGTGCGCGGCCTCCCGCTCCTGCAGCAGCGCGAGGAGGTCCAGACCGTGCTGATCGTCCCGTTCACGGCCGACCGTGGCCTCGCGGGTGGGTTCAACGCGCAGGTCATGCGCCACGCATTTGCGCTCGAGCGTCGGCTCAAGGCGGAAGGGAAGTCCGTGCGCTTCGCCGTCGTCGGCAAGAAGGGCGCCTCGACCCTGCGCTTCCGCCGCTACGAGCTGGACGGCACCTTTCAGGGGTTCACCGACCGGCCCGAGTACGGCGACGCCCAGGCGATCGGACACCGGCTCGCCGAGCTCTACACGGGCGAGGACGTGGATCAGGTGATTGCGATCTACAACCACTTCATCTCGCCGCTGGTGCAGCGGGTGACCGAGCAGGTCGTTCTCCCGATCTCCGAGCAGCTTCCTCGCGCCCGAGGCAGAGGTCGAGCCCGAGGAGGTCGAGCGGGCGCGGATCGGCGACTTCATCTACGAGCCCGAGCCCGAAGAGATTCTCGCGCGGCTGCTGCCCGTCTACCTCGAAACGGAGCTGTACCGCGCATTGCTCGAGTCGGCGGCGTCCGAGCAGGGCGCACGCATGACCGCGATGCGGAACGCCTCGAGCAACGCGGGAGAGCTGATCGACCGGCTCACCCTGGCGATGAACCGGGCGCGGCAATCCGAGATCACGCAAGAGATCCTCGAAGTCGTGGCGGGCGCGGACGCTTTGACCGCCTGAGCTGCGCCTAACCTCGCGCCTGCAAACTAACCTCGCGGCCTCCAAAGCGTCATAGCGTTAGTCCCCGTCCGACGCTATAGTCCGGAGCCTCCTGTGGCCACCAAGGAAAAGCCCGACCTGATCGCAGACGGAGCCGAGCTCACCTCACCCGAGGAGCTCGAGCTGCTGCCACTGGAAGGTGTGCCGGTCCGGGCGCGCGGGTACTGGGAGGGCGTCTGGCTGCGGCTCAAGCGCGACAAGGTCGCGATCGCGGGCGGAATCTTCATCATCTTCCTGTTCCTCGTCGCCTTCATCGGCGCGCCGATCGCAAAGAAGCTCCTCGGGCACGGGCCCAACGACCTCTTCCCGTATCCGGGCGTGGGCGGGATCGACGCAAACCTGCTCCCGAAGGGGCCGATGTCGACCGTGCAGGACCCGATCAACGGGACGAAGGAGCTCTTCGTCCTCGGCGCCGACGGGTCGCTCGGCCGTGACGAGTTCCTCCGGATCCTCTACGGAGCCCAGGTCTCGATCGAGGTCGCTTTCGGAGCGACCTTCCTGAGCATGCTCTTCGGCGTGATCATGGGCTCGCTCGCCGGCTTCTACGGCGGCTACACGGACACGCTGATCTCGCGCATCACGGAGATCACGATGTGCTTCCCGTACCTGCTCTTCGTGATCGCGGTCGCAAGCACGGTCGGCAGCCGCGTCGACCAGATCACCTTCGGCTTTCTCGGGCAGGGCGTCTTGACGCTCGTTCTCGTCTTCGGGTTCTTGAGCTGGTTCTACGCCGCGCGTGTGTTCAGAGGGATCGTCCTGTCGCTACGGGAGAAGGAGTTCGTCGAAGCCGCCCGGATGGTGGGCTCGAGCAACCTGCGGATCGTCCGCTCCCACATCCTGCCCCACCTCGTCGGGCCGCTCATCGTGCTCTCGACGCTCAACGTCGCGGCGTTCGTCCTTGCCGAGGCGGGCCTCTCGTTCCTGGGCCTCGGGATCAAGCTTCCGACCGCGAGCTGGGGGAACCTGCTCGCCGTCGCGCCGGAGTACTACGCGACCGATCCTCTGCTGATGCTCTGGCCGGGTCTGGCGCTGATTGCCACGACGCTCGCGTTCAACCTGCTCGGTGACGGCCTGCGGGACGCATTCGACCCGCGCGCGACCCGCTAGGGCCCGTAATTTGCTTTTCCGACGACGCTAACTAAACTCCCCGCGCGCCCGTCAAAGGGGATCGAGGGTGCAGTTTTCCTCGGGGTCTCCGCGCACCGCGGAGAGTCCGGTCATTCGAAAGGAGTCCGATGCACAATAAGCTCTGGCTTTCCATCGCTGTGGCGATCGTGGGGGCCGGGTTGCTCGTGGCGGCCTCGTCGGCCGGCACGGCGACCAAGACCGTCCCGGTGAAAGCCGGTCACGCTGTCGCAGGCGGAACGTTCAACGTCGAGCTCTCGACCGACGTCGACTATACGGATCCTGCGCTCGACTACCTGTCGAGCGGCTGGGAGATCCAGTTTGCGACCGGATGCAAGCTGGTCAACTTCCCGGACAAGCCGGCGCCTGTGGGCTCGCAGCTCGTCCCCGAGGTTGCGGCAGGCTTCCCCAAGATCAGTAACAACGGGAAGCTCTACACGTTCACCATTCGGTCCGGCTACAGGTTCAACACCGGCCAGGCGGTGACGGCGAAGAGCTTCGTCGACATGTTCAACCGCAACGCCAACCCGAAGCTGCAGTCCCCGTCGCAGCCCTTCATGGACGTGATCGTCGGCGCCAGCGCCGTGATCGACGGAAAGGCCAGCACGATCTCGGGCGTCAAGGCAGTCGGCAACAAGCTGACCATCGCCCTGAACAGCCCCGCGCCGGACCTGATCTCGCGGCTGGGGATGACGTTCTTCCAGGCGATCAACCCGCAGCTCGCGGCGAGCCTCGACCCGAACGGCGAGAACGCGCCGGCCGGATGCGGCCCGTACTACATTGCCGCGCGCACGCCCAACAAGTCGATCACGATCAAGCGGAACCCGTACTACAAGGGCCCGCGCCCGCACAACGTGACCGAGATCGACTACAAGATCGGCAACACGCTCGACGTGATCCAGCAGAACGTCGAGTCGGGTTCGACCGACTTCGCAGCTCAGGGTCTCAACCCCCAGTCGTGGGCGCCGCTCGCCGCCAAGTACGGCGTGAACAAGGGCCGCGTGTGGATCAAGCCGTACCTCGGCATCCGCTATCTGGCGATGAACAACGACCGGCCGCTGATCAAGGGCAACCTTGCGCTCCGGCAGGCCGTGAACTGGGCGATCGACCGTCGCGCTCTGATCAACCAGGGCGGCTTCGGCTCCGGTGACCGCCTCGTGCAGATCCTTCCGCCCGGCATGAACGGGTTCAGGCCCTGCAAGACCGGCAACGGTCCGTGCTACCCGATCAACGTCACGGCTGCGAGCGTCAAGAAGGCGCAGGCGCTGGCGAAGGGCCACACGGGTGACGGCAAGGCGATTCTCTACACGTCGAACCGTGGCGCTGCCCCGCTTCAGGCGCAGATCTACCAGTTCAACCTGAAGCAGATCGGGCTCGACGTCGAGGTCCAGCAGTTCGCTCGCGCGGTTCAGATCGAGAAGGAAGGAACCCGCGGCGCCGACTTCGACTTCACGACCGAGGGCTGGGTCGCCGACTACGCGGATCCGTTCGACTTCATCAACGTGCTGCTGTCCGGTGACAGCCTGCACGCGTCGAACAACAACAACGTCGCGTACTTCAACGATCCGAAGTACAACAAGGCGATGCTCTCGGCCTCGAGGCTCGTGGGCAATGCGCGCTACAACACGTATGGCGCGCTTGACGTCGACATCACGAAGAACGCGGCTCCATGGGCATCCCGTGCGACGATCAACGACCAGATCTTCGTGTCGGCTCGCACCGGTTGCTTCACGTTCAATCCGATCTTCGCCTTCGATCTGGCGGCGATCTGCATCAAGTAACGCTGCACTAGCTCGACCCGGGTGTGGCGCCGGCTTCCGTCGGCGCCACACCCGGTCTCATTTCCCGGACTTGGAAACCCATACTCTCGGATAAGCTCTAGACCCCGTGTTCCGCTACCTCATCCGCCGACTGCTGTGGGCAGGTGTCCTGTTCATCGCGGTCACGCTGGTCACCTACGTCATCTTCTTCATCATCCCCGCTGACCCGGCGCGGCTCGCGGTCGGGCAGCGCGCGACACCCGAGACGGTGGAGCGCGCGCGCCACTTCCTCGGCCTCGACAAGCCGGTTCCGGTCCAGTACGCGATGTTCATGAAGCGCCTGGTCGTCCACCATTCGCTCGGCCGGTCGTTCACCAACCGCCAGGACGTCAACACGGTCATTCTGCAGGCGGCTCCGGTCACGGCGTCCCTCGTTCTGGGCGGCGTCATCCTCTGGATGGCGATCGCGCTGCCGGTCGGGATCCTCTCGGCGCTTCGACCCCGCTCGCTCTTAGACAGGACCTCGATGGTCTTCGTCCTGATCGGGATCTCTGCGCCGGTCGTCTGGATCGGCCTCATCCTCCAGTACTTCATCGGCTACAAGCTCGCCTGGACGCCGAACGCCGGCTACTGCAACCTGCTGAACACGCAGGGTGGCTGCGGGGGCCCGATCGACTGGGCCTACCACCTGATCCTGCCGTGGATGACCTTCGCGATCCTGTTCGCGGCGATCTACGTCCGGATGATCCGGGCGAACGTGATGGACACCATGAACGAGGACTACGTGCGGACCGCGCGCGCCAAGGGGGCGCCCGAGTCGCAGGTGATGCGCTCGCACGTCCTGCGAAACGCGCTCCTGCCGGTCGTGACGATGCTCGGGATGGACATCGGGATCGCGCTCGGCGGGGCGATCTTCACCGAGGCGATCTTTGGCTTGCCCGGTCTCGGCCGGCTCGCGGTACAGAGCATCGAGGGCTTCGACCTGCCGATGATCGAGGGGATCGTGATCTTCTCGACGCTCTGCATCATCCTCTTCAACGTGTTGGTCGACGTGCTCTACGCGTTCATCGATCCGAGGATCCGCCTGAGCTGATGGCGCTCCTCGAGGTTCACGACCTCAAAACGCACTTCCGCACCGACGACGGGATCGTCAAGGCGGTCGACGGCGTCTCCTTCTCGATCGAGAAGGGCAAGACCCTCGGGATCGTGGGCGAGTCGGGCTGCGGCAAGAGCGTCACCTGCCTCACGATCATGGGCCTCAACGCGGCCAAGGGCACGACCACGACGGGCGAGGCCCTCTTCAAAGGCGAGGACCTGCTCAAGGCGAACTCGAAGCGGCTGCGCGAGATCCGCGGCAACGACATCGCGATGATCTTCCAGGACCCGATGACGTCGCTGAACCCGGTGCACAAGATCGGCGACCAGCTCGGCGAGGCGATCCTGCTGCATCGGGACGTGACGAAGCGCCAGGCTCGCGCCCGCTCGACCGAGCTCCTCAAGGCGGTGGGAATCCCGCACGCGGAGCGGCGGCTCGACGACTTCCCGCACCAGTTCTCGGGCGGCATGCGCCAGCGCGTGATGATCGCGATGGCGCTCGTCAACGATCCCGACCTCTTGATCGCCGATGAGCCGACGACCGCGCTCGACGTGACGACCCAGGCGCAGATCCTGAACCTGATGGACCGGCTCCAGGAGGAGTTCGGCAGCGCGATCATCATGATCACGCACGACCTCGGCGTCGTCGCGGAGATCGCGGACGACATCGTCGTCATGTACGCCGCGAAGGTCGTCGAGCAGGCTCCGGTCGACGACCTGTTCAAGAAGCCCCGCCATCCGTACACGTGGGGCCTGCTCGGCTCCCTCCCGCGCCTCAACGCCGACGTCGAACGGCTCGTGCAGATCCCCGGCTCGCCACCTTCGCTGCTCAACCCGCCCAGGGGCTGCCGCTTCAATCCGCGCTGCGCGTTCGTCTTCGACCGCTGCAAGGCCGAGGAGCCCGGGCTCGATCCGGTGCCCGGCGACGCGGACCACCTCCAGGCGTGCTTCCTGGATGAGGAGACGAAGGAGCTCGAGAACCGGAAGCTGCAGACGGCGAGCTTCGCGCGAGGGCAGGCGTAGTGCCCGAAGAGCTGCTCGTCGTCGAGGACCTGAAGAAGCACTTCCCGATCACGCGCGGAATCATCTTCCAGAAGCAGGTCGCCTCGGTGAAGGCGGTGGACGGGGTCACCTTCACGGTCAACCGCGGCGAGACGCTCGGCGTCGTCGGCGAGTCGGGCTGCGGCAAGTCGACGATGGCCCGCTGCATCATGCGCCTGCTCGATCCCACCGGGGGGAAGATCACCTTTGACGGGCGGGATATAACGACGATCAGCCAGGCCGAAATGCGCCCGATCAGGCGCGAGATGATGATGATCTTCCAGGACCCGTACGCTTCGCTGAACCCTCGCAAGCGCGTCGGCTTCATCATCGGGGAGGCCCTCGAGGTCAACAAGATGGGCTCGGGCGGCGAGATCAAGCGGCGGGTTCAGGAGCTGCTCGACATCGTCGGCCTCAACCCGGAGCACTACAACCGGTTTCCGCACGAGTTCTCCGGGGGCCAGCGCCAGCGCATCGGTGTCGCGCGCGCACTCGCGGTCAATCCGAAGCTGATCGTCTGCGACGAGCCCGTCTCGGCGCTCGACGTCTCCGTGCAGGCGCAGATCCTCAATCTGCTCAAAGACCTCCAGGACGAGTTCAACCTCACGTACGTCTTCATCGCCCATGACCTGAACGTCGTCCGCCACATTTCGAACCGCGTGATGGTCATGTACCTCGGCTCGGTGGCGGAGTCCGCCGGCCGCGACGAGCTCTACGGCGAGCCGAAGCATCCGTACACGGGCGCACTCCTCTCCGCCGTGCCCGTGCCCGATCCCGAGCTCGGCCGCCAGCGCAAGCGGATCGTGCTCGAGGGCGACGTGCCCAGTCCGATCAACCCGCCGTCCGCGTGCCGCTTCCACCCGCGCTGCCCGCGCTTCCACGAGGGCGTCTGCGACGTGATCGACCCACCGATCCGCGAGTTCGCTCACGATCACACCGCTGCGTGCCACTATCCGCTCGAGAGCTGGCCGCTGACGGAGGCCCAGATGCGCCAACGCTCCGGCGAGCCGGTCGCGAGCTAACCTGAGGGCATGGTCAGGGCGGCCCTCCGCCGCATCATCGCTCTCATCGCCGGCGTGGTCATCGTCGTCTCGGCGATCTCGTTGGCGCTCGGGCTTCTGGTCGGCGCGTCGATCGGCCGTTCCGTTTCGCTCGGGCTCACGCTCGTCGGCTCCTTCCTGCTGATCTCGGGTTTCTTCGTCGGCAACCGCGGACCGGTGCGCGTCAAGGGCGACGATGCACCGCTGGCCGCGCCGCTCGTCTTCGGCAACCGCCTCGTCCGCTGGGCGACGCCGAGCGAGCGCGAGGAGACGATCAACCTCTCCGCCGTGTTCGTCTCGGTGGGGTTCACGCTCATCCTGATCGGCCTCGCTGCCGATCCGAGGTACACGCTCTTCTAAGCAATCACTAACGACGCTAACTATCTTCCGGGTCGACCGTCAGAACGGATAGAGATGGCAACGCTTCCTCACAACTGTGATCGCGCCCGCGCCTGGGTCTCGCTCAAGCTCGACGGCGAACTCTCGGAGCTCGAGGGCTTCATGCTCGAGTCGCATCTCGCTCGCTGCGAGGCGTGCCGGGCCTTCGCCACCGACGCCTCCGGCTTCACGACGGTGTTGCGGACCGCCGGCCTCGAGCCTCTGGAGCGGCCCGTCTGGCTGCCCGCACGTCGCCGCATGATGCGGCGGGCCGTGCAGTTCGGCGCCGCCGCCGCGCTCGTCGCCGCCTCGGTCGGCCTCGGCTCCCTCTTCGGCGCCGTCGGCCCGGGCCGCACGCATGCCCCGTCGCCGCCGCGCCTGCTCCAGAGTGAGTCGCCCGCTACGGTCATGGTGCCGGCGTCGTACGAAGGCGAATCGCTCGGGCTGCCGCAGGCGGTCCCGGCGGCGATCCGCGTCGTGCGCCGCCAGGGTCTCACCCTCGCACAGGGCGATTTCTAGACACGAGTCACCCGGAGCGTTCCGCTCCAGGTGAGGAGATCGAGGCACTCGTCGTACGAGCGGTAGCCGTCGTACGGCTTGGCGGCGTGCATGCAGTTGTGCTGCGGTGCGTACGCCCCGAACCGCGTGACGGCCGAGCCGACGGTGAACGACAGCGACGCTCCCGGCCTGAGGCGCTTCAGCGCCGCGAGCTCTAGCGGGACGCGCGCGCGGAGCTGGTCCGAGCGGGGATAGGCGGTGCACTCCGCGTCGGGTGAGACGGCAAACTCCGGCAGCGCCACCTGGACGATCATCTGCTTCGTCCGCTGGGCGACGACGAGCGTGGCGCTCCCTTCGGCTTCCAGCGGATCGTTGCACGTCACCGAGCGCATCCAGTCCGCCGGCGCGTCGGACGGCAGGTCCGCGGGCGCGATGTCGCATGAGTCGCGCACCTCGGTTCCTGCGACGGCGCCCTGTGCGGTCGGCGCTGCCGCCTGGCCCGGCCGTCCACCGGAGGCGCCGCGCCACGAGTACGACCAGGACAGGTTGACCGTCTCGTCGCGCGAGCGCCTCAGCACGCATTGATTGGTCGAGAGCGAGGTCCACCGCTCCACGTCCCTGAACGTCCCTTGCGCAGCCCCCGAGAAGCTCACCTGCAGGCGGAGTGCCGGCGCGGTACCCGCGGTGCCGGCGCCCGCACCGAGGGTCGCGACGGCGGCGACGAAGAGAACGAGAGCCCCGGCTCGCACGCGAAAGGTGTAGCACGAGCCGCGGCTCTCCGATAGGCCCACGACTATGCTGGCCGTATGTACCCGCCGCTCGCCTCGCACTGCTGAGCGCTCGACCACGCCGACCGCGTCGCGGTCGGGCTCGAGCATCATCGCCTCGCTCGTTCCGGCGTTCGCAGGGATTCGGCCTTCGATAGGATACGGCCGCTCTGGCGGGCGCTCGAGCGCCGCCGTCCTACGCCCGAACCACCCCTTCAGGAGACGCATGCCTAACGCGAAGAACGGCCAGAACGTCGGCAAGGTGATCGAGATCAAGGGCGTCGTGATCGACGTTGCCTTCACGGGCCAGCTGCCGAGGATCTACAACGCGCTCGCCATCGAGGTGCCGGGCGCCGACGGTGCGGCCGCGACGACGCTGATCGCGGAGGTGCAGCAGCACCTCGGCGACGATCGCGTGCGCGCGGTTGCGATGGACTCGACGGACGGGCTCGCGCGCGGGCTCGACGTCGTGGACACGGGCGGGCCGATCTCGGTCCCGGTCGGCAAGGAGACCCTCGGCCGGATCTGGAACGTGCTCGGCGAGCCGGTCGACAACTTGCCCGCGCCCGAGGGTGTGCAGCGCATGTCGATCCACCGTGACCCGCCGACGTTCCGCGAGCTCTCGCCGACCGTGGAGATCTTCGAGACCGGGATCAAGGTGATCGACCTGATCGCGCCGTACATCAAGGGCGGGAAGGTCGGCCTCTTCGGCGGCGCCGGCGTTGGGAAGACGGTGCTGATCCAGGAGCTGATCCACAACATCGCCAAGCAGCACTCGGGCGTGTCGGTCTTCGCCGGTGTCGGCGAGCGTACGCGCGAGGGCAACGACCTGATGCTCGAGATGCAGGAGTCGGGCGTCTTCGGGCAGGTCGCGCTCGTCTACGGCCAGATGAACGAGCCGCCCGGGGCGCGTCTGCGCGTCGGCCTCTCCGGCCTCACGATGGCGGAGTACTTCCGCGACGAGGGCCAGGACGTGCTGCTCTTCATCGACAACATCTTCCGCTTCGTCCAGGCGGGCTCCGAGGTGTCGGCGCTGCTCGGCCGCATCCCGAGCGCCGTCGGCTACCAGCCGACGCTAGCCACCGAGATGGGGCAGCTGCAGGAGCGGATCACCTCGACGAACAAGGGCTCGGTCACCTCGGTGCAGGCGATCTACGTGCCGGCCGACGACCTCACCGACCCGGCGCCGGCGAACACGTTCGCGCATCTCGACGCGACGACCGTACTCTCGCGCGCGATCGTCGAGAAGGGGATCTACCCGGCAGTCGATCCGCTCGACTCGACCTCGCGCGCGCTCCAGCCGCACATCGTCGGCGACGACCACTACAACACTGCGACGCGGGTGCAGGAGGTGCTCCAGCGCTACAAGGACCTCCAGGACATCATCGCGATCCTCGGGATCGACGAGCTCTCCGACGAGGACAAGGTGGTCGTCACCCGCGCGCGCAAGATCGAGCGCTTCCTCTCGCAGCCGAACTTCGTCGCAGAGCAATTCACCGGTACGCCGGGCGAGTACGTCCGTCTCGAGGACACGATCGCAGGCTTCGCGGAGATCCTCGACGGCAAGCACGACGAGCTGCCCGAGCAGGCGTTCTACATGGTCGGGACGATCGAGAGCGCGGTCGAGAAGGGCCGCAAGACGGCAGAGGCCGTCACGGCGTAGTAGCGTAATAGTGCCCCTTCCAGCAATACATGTCCGCCTCTGGCCCGCGATCACGCGGCGCGCTGCCGCGTCCTCAGTCGCGCCGATAGTCTCGACTATCGGCGCTCCCTGCGTCCTTGCATCACTTGGTGCTCGCGACCCAGAAGCTGGACGGCATCACTGGAAGGGGCACTAGTGGCCGACGAGACAAAGTCCTTCGACGTCTCCCTCGTGACCCCGGAAGGGGCCGTGTACGAGGGGCCCGCCGAGATGATCGTGGTGCCGGGCGCCGCGGGCGAAATCGGCGTGCTCGCGCGCCACGCGCCGCTCGTCGCGACGCTCCAGGCCGGTTCGACGCGCGTCTACCTCAACCGGGCGAGCGAGGAGCTGATCGAGTTCGCGACCGGCCCCGGCTTCTTCAAGGTCGAGACCGACCGCGCGATCGCCCTCGTCGACCACGCGGTCCGTGCGAGCGAGATCGACGACGAGGCGGCGCAGCGGCAGCTCGACGAGGCGACCGCGGAGCTCGAGCGCGTCCTCGCGGGCGAGTCGAGCGCCGACCGCTGGCAGCTCGAGCAGCGGATCAAGCACGCCGAGCACCAGCTCAGGGTCTCCGGCCACGGCGGCTAATTCGTCCTGCCTGGTACGCTCTCCGCACCTGGAGAGCTTTGAAGGCAGCTTGGCGACCAGGGGAAAAAACGCCTAAAGAGCCCGTCGGTGCAGCCGCACCGGACCTCTCTGGGCGACAAGGGAGGGGCTGGTGACGGAGGCCGAGACGAGACTGAGGGCGTTGCTCGACGAGCGCATCGTCGTGCTCGACGGCGCCTGGGGCGTGCTGCTCCAGGGACGTGGCCTCAGCGAGGAGGACTTCCGCGGCGAGCGGTTCCGTGACCACGACCGCGAGGTCAAGGGCGATCCCGACCTGCTCAACCTGACGCAGCCGGAGATCATCGCCGAGACCCATCGCGCGTACTTCGGCGCCGGCGCCGACATCACGACGACGAACACCTTCACGGCCACCTCGATCGGCCAGGCCGATTACGGCCTCCAGGAGGCCGTCTACGACATGAACGTCGCGGGCGCGCGGCTCGCCCGGGAGGCCGCGGCTCTCGGGCCGGACCGCTTCGTCGCCGGCTCGGTCGGCCCGCTCAACGTGACTCTCTCGCTCTCGCCGAAGGTCGACGACCCCTCTTTTCGCACCGTCACCTTCGACGACGTGTGCGAGGCCTACGCGGAGCAGATCCGCGGGCTGCGCGACGGCGGCGTCGACGTGCTCCTGATCGAGACGATCTTCGACACCCTGAACGCGAAGGCCGCGATCCTCGCCGCGAAGGAGGTCGCGCCCGAGCTGCCGCTCTGGATCTCGGTCACGATCGTCGACCGCAGCGGCCGCACGCTCTCGGGACAGACGATCGAGGCGTTCTGGCTCTCGGTCGAGCACGCCGAGCCGCTCTGCGTCGGGGTCAACTGCGCCCTCGGAGCAGCCGAGATGCGCCCGTACGTCGCGGATCTGGCGCACATCGCGCCGACCTACGTCAGCTGCCATCCGAACGCCGGGCTCCCGAACGCCTTCGGCGGTTACGACGAGGGGCCCAGGACGACGAGCACCCTGCTGGGCGAGTTCGCCTCGGAGGGACTGCTGAACATCGTCGGCGGGTGCTGCGGCACCACGCCGGAGCACACCGTGGCCATTTCGGACGTTGTCCGGGGTCTGACCCCCAGACGTGTCGCGTCGAGGCGGCAGGAGACCGCGTTCAGCGGCCTCGAGCCCTTCACGATCGGCCCCGACACGAACTTCGTGATCGTCGGAGAGCGTACGAACGTGACGGGCTCGGCGCGCTTCCGCGACCTGATCAAGACCGGCGACTACCAGACGGCCCTCGAGGTCGCGCTCGAGCAGGTGCGCGGCGGCGCGAACATCCTTGACGTCAACATGGACGAAGGGATGCTCGACTCCGAGCAAGCGATGACGACGTTCTTGAACCTGATCGCGACCGAGCCGGAGGTCGCCCGGCTGCCGATCATGATCGACAGCTCGAAGTGGTCCGTACACGAGGCAGGCCTGCGCTGCATCCAGGGCAAGGGGATCGTCAACTCGATCAGCCTCAAGGAGGGCGAGGAGGCCTTTCTCGAGAAGGCGCGCGGTATCCGCCGCTTCGGCGCCGGGGTCGTCGTGATGGCGTTCGACGAGGAGGGCCAGGCCGAGACGGTGGAGCGGAAGGTGGCGATCTGCGAGCGCGCCTACAGGCTGCTGACCGACCAGGCGGGCTACGCGCCCGAGGACCTCGTCTTCGACCCGAACATTCTGGCCGTCGCGACCGGGATCGAGGAGCACGCCCGCTTCGCCCGCTCGTTCATCGAGGCGACCGCCGAGATCAAGAAGCGCTGCCCCGGCTCGAAGGTCTCGGGTGGAGTCTCGAACCTCTCGTTCTCGTTCCGCGGCAACAACGTCGTCCGCGAGGCGATGCACTCCGCGTTCCTCTACCACGCGATCGCCGCCGGCCTCGACATGGCGATCGTCAACGCGGGCCAGCTCGCCGTGTACGAGGACATCCCGCCCGAGCTGCTCGAGCGCGTCGAGGACGTGATCTTCGACCGCCGCCCCGACGCGACCGACCGGCTGGTCGAGCTCGCCGAGACGGTGAAGGGGGAGGGCACGAAGCGCGAGCTCGATCTCTCGTGGCGCGAGGCGCCTGTCGCCGACCGGCTCGCGCACGCGCTCGTGCACGGGATCGTCGACTTCGTCGAGGAGGACGTCGAGGAGGCACGGCAGGCGTTCGAGCGCCCGCTCGACGTGATCGAGGGCCCGCTGATGGACGGGATGAAGATCGTCGGCGACCTGTTCGGCTCGGGGAAGATGTTCCTGCCGCAGGTGGTGAAGAGCGCCCGCGCGATGAAACGGGCGGTTGCCTACCTCGAGCCGTACATGGAGGCCGAGAAGGCCGGCAGCACCGGGCAGGGCAAGATCGTCCTCGCCACGGTCAAGGGCGACGTCCACGACATCGGCAAGAACATCGTCGGCGTCGTGCTCGGCTGCAACAGCTACGAGGTGATCGACCTCGGCGTGATGGTCTCCGCCGATCGCATCCTCGACACCGCGGCCGAGGAGGGCGCGCACGCCGTCGGGCTCTCCGGCCTGATCACGCCGTCGCTGGACGAGATGGTCTCCGTCGCCCAGGAGATGGAGCGGCGCGGGCTCGACCTGCCGCTGCTGATCGGCGGCGCGACCACGTCGAAGCAGCACACCGCGGTCAAGATCGCTCCGGCCTACAGCGCGCCCACGGTCTACGTCCTCGACGCCTCGCGCGTCGTCGGCGTCGTCTCGGACCTGCTCGACCCGGTCCGGCGCGCCGACCTCGAGCGCACGAACGAGACCCTTCAGGATCGCCTCCGTGCGGAGCACGCCGAGCGCACGGCGCGTCCGCTCCTGCTCCATCGCGACGCGGTGGCCAACCGCGCGCAGCTCGACTTCGACGACCTGCCGCTGCCTGCCTTCACGGGAACGCGGGTCCTCGAGCCCGAGCTCGAGACCCTGCGCGCATACATCGACTGGACGTTCTTCTTCGCCGCGTGGGAGCTGAAGGGGCGCTTCCCGAAGCTGCTGGACGACCCCGAGAAGGGCGAGGCGGCGCGCGAGCTCTACGCGAACGCGAACGAGCTGCTGGACGAGATCGTCGCCGGCGGGCTCCTGCGGGCCCGGGGCGTCTACGGCTTCTGGCCCGCGCGGGCAGACGGCGAGGACGTCGCCCTCGGCGAGGGCGTCCGCCTGCCGATGCTGCGCCAGCAGACCGTGCACCCGGACGGGCGCCCGAACCTGTCGCTTGCCGACTACGTCGCACCGGACGGTGACCACCTCGGCGCGTTCGCGGTCACGATCCTGGGCGCCGACGAGCTCGCGTCGCGCTTCGAGTCCGAGCTCGACGACTACCGCGCGATCATGGCCAAGGCCCTCGCCGACCGGCTCGCCGAGGCATTCGCCGAGCATCTCCACGAGGTCGCGCGGCGGGACTGGTACGAGACGGGCGAGCCGCTGACGGGACAGGCGCTGATCGAGGAGCGCTACCGGGGGATCCGGCCGGCGTTCGGCTACCCCGCCTGCCCCGACCATTCCGAGAAGCGCGCGCTGTTCGAGTTGCTCGACGCGCCCTCGATCGGAGTCGAGCTGACGGAGAGCTTCGCGATGCTGCCCGCGGCGTCGGTCAGCGGGCTCTACTTCGCCCATCCGCAGGCGCGGTACTTCGCGGTCGGGCGTATCGGGCTCGACCAGGTGCAGGATTACGCGCGGCGCAAGGGCGAGGGCGTCGCCGAGGTCGAGCGCTGGCTGCGCCCGAGCCTGGCGTACGAGCCCGACTGACGACTACGATGATCCGCGCAATGCTGTGGAAGCTCCTTGCGGCGGCGCTCCTGGCAGCCGTCCTGGCGGGCGGCGCACGTGCCGGCGAGCCCGTGAAGCGGTTCAACAAGGCCGACATGGCCAGGGCGAAGGCGATCGGGTTCGCGCGTTCCGACTTCCCGGTGGGGTGGACGGTGAAGGCCAGCAAGCCCGGGGAGGGCGCGTCCACGACGTGCAAGAGCTTCGATCCGGACGAGTCGGGCCTCGTCGAGACCGGCAAGGTCGACTCGCCCCTGTTCACCGCGCCCGACGGCTATTCGCAGGTCTTCTCGGCGGTCGGAATCTTCGAGACCCTGGCCCAGGCGAGTACCTGGTGGAACGGCCTCGTGCGGCCTGCGTGGCTGACGTGCTTCTCCGACCTGATCACGAAGAGCGCACCGCCCGGATCGACGATCTCCGTGCTCTCGAAGGGCAAGCTCGTCTTCCCGAACGTGGCGGCGCGATTCGCCGCGTACCGCGTCGTGATCGGAGTGGCGCCCGAGGGTGCGGCCGCGGCCGCTTCGGTCAGGCTGTACCTCGACCGCGTGCTGCTCGGAGCCGGGCGCGCGAACGTGTCGACGATCATGTTCAGCGTCGGGAAGCCGTTCCCGGCCGCCTTCGAGCAGAAGCTGGCCCGCGCGATCGCCCGGCGCCTGGCCTCTTAGAGGTGACCGCGACCGCCGGCCGGTGATCCCGGTATCCTCCGCCCGGCAGGCGCCTTCCGGGCGCCCATTTTTCGATGCGGACCACGCTGAAAAGAGGAATCGGCCGGAGCGGAGTCTCGGGCGACGGGAACGGGAACGGGACGCCGACCCTCCCGCCCGCCGCAGTCACGCCCATGTCGCGCTACCGGCAGCCGGAGCCGCCGTCGCGGACCACCCTCGGCTGGGCCGGCCGGATCCTGCTCTGGATGCTCGCCGCGATCCTCATCCTCGGCGCCGCTCTCGCGGGTGGGACCTATCTCTACTTCAACCGCGAGGTGCAGGCCGTCGCCGCCCACACGGCCGACGTGAAGATCGCGCAGAAGCGGCTCTCGATCCCGCTGCCCGGGCAGCCCGCGATCGCGCTGATCGCCGGCTACGACCATCGCGTGAGCGACGGGAAGGGCGCGCCGTCGCGCTCCGACACGGTGATGCTGCTGCGCGCAGACCCCCAGACGAAGGCGATCTCGATGCTCTCGTTCCCGCGCGACATGATCGTCGACGTCACGTGCCCCGGACAGCCGACGTTCCGCGGCAAGATCAACGCCGCCTACACCGAGTGCGGCGCGCGCGGCACCCTCGAGACGGTGAAGGACCTGACCGGGCTGCCGATCAACTACCTGATCACGGTCAACTTCCACGGCTTCAAGCAGATCGTGGACAAGCTCGGCGGCGTCTGGATGGACGTCGATCGCCGTTACTACAACAAGAACACGGGCAGCGCCGCGACGAACTACGCGAACATCGACCTCCACGCGGGGTACCAGCGGCTGAACGGTGACGACGCGCTCAGCTTCGTCCGCTTCCGGCACACCGATTCGGACTTCTACCGGGTGATCCGCCAGCAGATGTTCGTGAAGGCGCTGAAGCAGCAGATCCAGCACAACTTCTCGCCGTTCAAGCTGCCCGGCATCGTCGGCGCGATCACGAAGAACGTCGAGGTCGGGGCCGGCGGCAACGGGCTCACCGGCAAGACGGTGCTCTCGTACGCGCTCTTCGCCTACAGCCTGCCCTCGGGCCACTTCTTCCAGTCGAAGATCCAGGGGCTGTCCGGCTACTCCAGCGTCTCGACGTCGGACGCGAACCTCCAGGACGCCATCCGCGAGTTCACGACGCCTGACGTCGCGGCGCCGACGAAGGCGACCGCCGTCACACTCGGGCGCAAGATCAAGTCGGCCGCTCCGACCCCGCAGAAGACGACGCTGCTGGTCCTCAACGGCAACGGCGTGACCGGGTCGGCGGCGACCGCGGGTTACCAGTTCGCGCGCCGCGGATACCAGATCGTCGTGCCGCCGAACGGCCGGCCGGCAAACGCGCCGACGTTCGACTACTTCCACTCGACCGTCTACTACGACGCGACGCGAGCCGGGGCAAAGCAGGCGGCGACCGCCGTCGCGAACCTGTTCGGCGACGCCGACGTCGCCGTGCTCCCGGCGACCATCCCCGCGTACGGCTCGATGCTCGTCGCCGTCGTCGGCCAGACCTTCCACGGCTCGATCGCGCCCGCGCCCGTCGACCAGACGCCGAAGCCGGTGAAGGCGAACGTCGAATTCGACCCGGCGATGTCGCACAACCTCGTCCGCGACGCGCAGCGGAAGCTGCCGTTCAAGGCGATGCTCCCGACCGTGATGGAGCGCTCGTCCGTGCCCGACATGGAGGAACCGAACCGCGTCTACTGGTTCGACAAGAAGCACCGCGCGCTGCGGCTCGTTTACCGCACCGGCGGCACGGAGTACTGGGGGATCGAGGAGACCGACTGGGACGACGCGCCGATCCTGTCCGGCAAGAACTCGACGCACGTGCTGAAGGGGCGGCCCTACGATTTCTACTACTCGGGCCCGCACCTGCACATGGTCGTCCTCCGCTGGGGCGGCGCGTCCTACTGGGTCGTGAACACGTTGCAGGACACGTTGTCCAACGAGACGATGCTCGCGATCGCTAAAGGTCTCCGAACATACCGCCGGTAAGCTGGCCGTCGGCATGACGGAGACCAGGGCGGGCATCGGAATCCTCGGCGCGGGCTGGGTGGGGCTCGTCACCGGCGCCTGCTTCGCCGACCTCGGCTACGACGTGGTGATCCGGGACGTCGTCCCCGAGAAGATCGACGCGCTTCGAGGTGGTCGTGTGCCGATCCACGAGGAGGGCCTGGCGGAGCTGCTCGAGCGGAACCGCGAGCGCCTCTCGTTCACGCTCGACGTCGATGAGGTCGCGGCGGAGGCCGAGCTTCTCTTCGTCTGCGTCGGCACTCCGCCGACCTACTCGGGCGACGCGGACCTTTCCGCGGTCTGGACCGTCCTCGACGAGCTGCCCGCCGAGACGCAGGCGACGCTCGTGATGAAGTCCACCGTTCCCGTGGGAACGGGCGACAAGGTTCGCGCAGCCCTCGAGGCGCGCGGCCTCGGCCATGTCACCTACGTCTCGAATCCCGAGTTCCTCGCCGAGGGTACTGCGATCCGCGACTTCATGCAGCCCGACCGCGTCGTCGTCGGCGCCTTCGACGAGGCAGACGGACTCGCGGTGTCGGCGCTCTACGACGGGCTCGAGACCGAGATCGTGCGGACCGACGTCCACTCGGCGGAGATGATCAAGCTCGCCTCCAACGCGTTCCTCGCGACTCGGATCAGCTTCATCAACGAGATCGCGAACGTCTGCGAGGTGACGGGCGCCGACGTCGAGGAGGTCGCCCGCGGGATGGGCCTCGACCGCCGGATCGGCCCGCACTTCCTCCGCGCCGGGATCGGCTACGGCGGCTCGTGCTTCCCGAAGGACGTCTCGGCCCTGAAGCAGCTCGCCGGGAACTCCGGCTACCACTTCCAGCTCTTGAACTCGGTGATCGAGGTCAACGAGCTGCAGAAGCGGCGGGTCGTCGGGAAGCTGAAGAAGCATCTGGGCCACCTCGCGGGAAAGCGAATTGCGCTGCTGGGGCTCGCCTACAAGGCCGGCACCGACGACCTGCGCGAGGCGGCCTCGATCGTGCTTGCTGCGCGCCTGCTTGCCGAGGGCGCCGAGGTCTCGGCCTGGGACCCGGTCGCCCGTCCGCGCGACGAGCTGCGCGGCGCGACTCTCTGCGCGACGCCGCTCGAGGCCGTCACCGGGGCCGACGCAGCCGTGATCGTGACGGAGTGGGACGAGCTGCGCGACCTCGCCCGCGAAGACGTCCGTGCGGCGATGCGCAATCCGCTCGTCGTCGACGGGCGCAACCTGCTCGACCCGCACGCCGTCCGCGCCGCCGGCTTCGCCTACGAGGGCGTCGGGCGTCCGACCTCCCCGTTCTCGGCCCTGCCGGAGACGGAGGAGCCGGAGCCGCGGGTCCGGGGCTGATGGAGGCGCTCGTCCTCGCGGGAGGCAAGGCGGAGCGCCTCGGCGACGCCGCCGGCGGCCTGCCCAAGCCGCTCGTCCGCGTCGGCGGCCGGCCGCTGGCCGAGTACCAGGTGCTGCGGCTCGTGGGCGCCGGGGTGACCCGCGTGATCATCGGCTGCCGCGCCGGGCACGAGCAGCTCTTCCACGAGACGCTTGCCGGCCTCGGCGCCGAGATCGTCGCCGTCGGCGAGCCCGAGCCGCTCGGCCGCGGCGGAGGGCTGCGGTTCGCCGCCGCCCACCGCGCGGAGGACGGGCCCGTCTACGCATTGAACGGCGACGAGCTGCTCGACGTCGACCTGCGCGGGCTCCTCGACGCGCACCGGTCGTACGCCTGCGCGGCGACCGTCGTCGTTGCGCAGGTGCACTCGCCGTTCGGTGTCGTCGACCTCGCCGACGGCGATCGCGTCACCGGTTTCAGGGAGGCGCCCAAGCTCCCGCACTGGGTCAACTCGGGCGTCTACGTGCTCGACGAGGAGGCGCTCGCGCGCCTGCCCGAGCGCGGCGACCACGAGACGAGCACCTTCCCCGAGCTCGCCGAGGAGGGCAAGCTCTTCGCCTTCCGACACGAGGGCACCTGGCTCACCGTCAACACCCCGAAGGACCTGCGCCGCGCCGAGGAGTTCCTCGCCGCGCACCCGGAGTGGCAGGCGGCGCCCGCGTGACTCTCGACACGTTCGAGTTCGAGCCCCGCCGGGTCGAGAAGCCCTGGGGCTACGAGCTGATCTGGGCTCACTCCGAGCGCTACGTCGGCAAGGAGCTCTTCCTGCGGGAGGGCCATGCCCTTTCCCTGCAGTTCCACGAGGTCAAGGACGAGACGATCTACGTGCAGCAGGGGCGGATCGAGTTCCAGATCGGGCGCCGCGGCGGCGAGCTCGCGAGCGAGGAGGTGGGCCCGGGGCGCGCCTTCCGGCTCGTGCCCGGCACCGTTCACCGGATGCGCGCGCTCGAGGACTCGATCCTGCTCGAGGTCTCGACGCCGGACCTCGAGGACGTCGTCCGGCTGGAAGACCGCTACGGGCGGGAGGGCACGTCCGCAGCTTGACATTCTTGTGGTAAGGTTGCCGCATGGAGGGGCTCACCGTAGGAGAGGCTGCGGCGCGGACCGGCTGGTCTGCCCGGATGCTTCGGTACCTCGAGCGCACGGGGCTCGTCGTCCCGCTGCGGTCGAGCTCCGGCTACCGCCTCTACCGGCTCCGCGAGCTGAACCAGCTCCGCTCCCTCCTGGAGCTGCGAGCCCGCTTCGGGCTCGAGCTTGCCGACCTCGTCTTCGCTTCACGTCTCCGGCGCGAGCCGGAGCTCCGCGCTGCGGTGGACTCCTGGCTCGGCGGGGCCGACGACGCTGCCTGGGTGGAGTGGGAGCAGCGCAAGCACGAGCGGCTGCTGGCCGCCTGAACACACCGACACGGAAGAAGGCTTAGATGGCTACGACGAAGAAGCACGACGTGAAGGACCTTGCCCTCGCCGTCGAGGGCGTACGGAGAATCGAGTGGGCCGACCGGCAGATGCCGGTGCTGACCGCGATCCGGGAGCGGTTCGTGAAGGAGCAGCCCCTCGCCGGCTACCGCGTCTCCGCATGCCTGCACGTCACTACGGAGACGGCCAACCTCGCCCGCACGCTCAAGGCGGGCGGCGCCGACGTGGTGCTCGTCGCCTCGAACCCGCTCTCGACCCAGGACGACGTTGCCGCCGCGCTCGTCGACGCGTACGACATCTCCGTCTTCGCGATCAAGGGCGAGGACAACGACACCTACTACTCTCACATCGAGGCCGCCGTCGACCACAAGCCGCACCTGACGATGGACGACGGCGCCGACGTGATCGGCGTCCTCCACTCGGCACGTCGCGAGCAGCTCGGCGACATCATCGCCGGCACCGAGGAGACGACGACCGGCGTGATCCGCCTCAAGGCGCTCGAGAACGACGGCAAGCTCGGCTTTCCCGTGATCGCTGTCAACGACGCCAAGACCAAGCACCTGTTCGACAACCGCTACGGCACCGGGCAGTCGACGATCGACGGGATCATTCGCGCGACGAATGTCCTGCTCGCCGGACGCAAGTTCGTCGTCGCCGGCTACGGCTGGTGCGGCCGCGGCGTTGCGATGCGGGCCAAGGGGATGGGCGCGCACGTGATCGTGACCGAGGTCGACCCGATGCGGGCGCTCGAGGCCGTGATGGACGGCTTCGAGGTGCTGACGATGGAGGCCGCCGCGAAGATCGGCGACATCTTCGTCACCGCGACCGGCGACAAGTCGGTGATCGCCAAGCAGCACTTCGAGCTGCTCAAGGACGGCGCGATCCTCGCCAACACCGGGCACTTCAACGTCGAGATCGAGATCCCCGCGCTGCGCCAGCTCGCGGTCGACACGCGTCTCGCCCGCGAGTTCGTGGAGGAGTTCACGTTCGCCGACGGGCGCAGCGTCTACCTGCTCGCGGACGGCCGGCTCGTGAACCTGTCGGCGGCCGAGGGCCACCCCGCGCAGGTGATGGACATGTCCTTCGCCAACCAGGCCCTCGCTGCCGAATACGCGGTGCAGAACGCCGCCGAGCTCGAGCGCAAGGTGTACCCCGTGCCGGCCGACATCGACAACGAGATCGCCCGGCTCAAGCTGGCGACGATGGGCATCGACATCGACCAGCTGACGGAGGAGCAGGCCAAGTACCTGGCCTCGTGGGACGAGGGGACCTAGCCCCCGACCGGATCGCCCGGCTGGAGGCCGACCGCGTGGTCTTTCTCGACCAGCGGCGGCTTCCGGCCGAGGAGATCGACCTCGAGTGCACGACCGCGGCCGAGGTGGCGGAGGCGATCCGCACGCTCGCCGTGCGGGGTGCGCCTGCGATCGGCGTCGCGGCCGCGTACGGGTACGCGCTCGCTGCCGCGCGCGGGGAGGACCTCGACGAGGCCTACCGCGTGCTCGCCGGGTCGCGGCCGACCGCGGTCAACCTGGTGTGGGCGCTCGAGCAGATGCGTCCCGACCCGACCCCCGAGCGGGCGCGGCAGCTCCACGCCGACGAGGTCGAGCGGTGCCACCTCATGGGCGAGCACGCCGCGGCCCTGTTCGCCCCGGGCACGCGTGCGCTCACCCACTGCAACGCGGGCGGCCTCGCGACGGGCGGCTACGGCACCGCGGTCGGTGCGCTGCGCTCTGCGTTCGAGCGCGGCCTGCTCGAGCGCGTGCTCGTCGACGAGACGCGGCCGCTGCTGCAGGGCGCCCGCCTCACCGCCTGGGAGCTCGAGAGCGCCGGCATCCCGCACGCCGTGATCGCCGACTCCGCCGCCGGCTCGATGATGGCGCGAGACGAGGTCGACCTCGTCGTCACGGGTGCCGACCGCATCGCCCGCAACGGCGACACGGCGAACAAGATCGGCACGTACGGGCTCGCAGTGCTCGCTGCCCACCACGGGATCCCGCTCTACGTCGTCGCGCCCACGACGACGCTCGACCGGGCGATCGCGACCGGAGCGGAGATCCCGATCGAGGAGCGCGACGGGGCAGAGGTGACGGAGCGATTCGCGGCCCGGAATCCCGCGTTCGACGTCACGCCGGCGGCGTTGATCGCCGCGATCGTGACCGAGGTCGGTGTGCACCGCCCGCCGTACGTAGAGTCGCTCCCTTGAACGCATTGGTACTCGCCGCGGGCTACGCGACGCGACTGCGCCCGCTCACCGACGACGTCGCGAAGTCGCTGCTCCCCGTCGGGGGCCGGCCGATGCTCGACTGGATCCTCGACAAGCTCGAGGAGGTCGGCTCGCTCGACGCCGTCCACGTCGTCACGAACAGCAGGTACTCGCACGACTTCGACCACTGGGCGGCCGGTGCGGAGAGGCACCTGCCTATCGTCGTCCACGACGACGGGACGAGCTCGAACGAGGACCGGCTCGGTGCGATCGGCGACATCCAGCTGACGGTCGAGCGCGCTGGTCTCGACTACGACGACCTGCTCGTCGTGGCCGGCGACAACCTGTTCGACTTCTCCCTCGCGGACCTCGTCGCCCGGTGGCACGCGAACGAGACGGCCAGCGCGGTCGCCCTCTACGACTGCGGCGACCTCGAGCTCGCGACGCACTACGCGGTCGTCTCCGTCGACGCCGACTGCCGGGTGCGCGCGTTCGTCGAGAAGCCGTCCGACCCGGCGAGCACGCTCGTCGCCACCGCGAACTACGTCTACCACCGCGACCACGTGGCGCTCGTCGGCACGTACCTCGCCGAGGGAGGGACCCCGGACGCCCCGGGCAACTTCCTCGCCTGGCTGCACCGACGCGAGCCGGTGTACGGGTACACGTTTGCGGGGTCCTGGCTCGACATCGGTAACCACGACCAGCTCCTCACGGCCGACAACCTGCTCCGCCGCCGCCAGGGCCTGGCCGAGGTCGAGCGTTACGAACTCGATCCTGAGTAGGCACACAGGCGTGCGTTGTGCGCGCTTACCCTCGGATCGTGCTCGACCTGCTGCTCCCGCAGCGCTGCCTGGGCTGCTCCCGCCCCGGCGCGCAGCTCTGCGACGGCTGCCGGTCGATGCTGCCGCGGCTGCGCGCGCCGCTCTGCGCCCGCTGCGGCGCTCCCACCGCCTGGCCGGTCGCCCGCTGTCGTGAGTGCGCCGGGCGGCGGCTCGCCTTCGCCTCGGCCCGGGCCGCGGTCGCCTACGAGGGAGCGGCGCGAAGGCTTGCCACGAGCTGGAAGGAGCGCGGCCTGCGGCGGCTCGCGGCCCTCGCGGCGGAGCTCGTGGCGGAGACGGTTGCCCGCCCGTCCGCTTCGGCGCTCGTGTTCGTCCCGCCCGACGGCGACCGCAGCCGGCGGCGAGGCCACGATCCACCCGCACAGCTCGCCCGTGAGCTCGGCGAGCGGTGGGAGCTGCCGGTGCTGGCGGCACTGGCGCGTGCCCGCCCGCTGGCGCGCCAGCGGGGGCTCGGGCTCGCGGAGCGGAGGCGAAACGTCGCCGGCGCGTTTGCGCCTCGTGACGGGGTTCCGGCGGCCGTCGTGCTCGTCGACGACGTCTATACGAGCGGCTCGACCGCCGCGGCGGCGGCGAGCGCCCTCCGCCGCGCGGGCGCCCGGCGGGTCGAGGTCGTCACCTTCGCGCGGGCGATTCGTTACCCTCAGAGGTAGCGAACCAAGGGGGGTTCCATGCGTCTTCAGGTGAAAGGGAAGAACGTCGAGGTGAGCGACTCCCTCCGGGAGTACGCGGAGAAGCGGCTGGGCAAGCTCGAGAAGCAGCTCGCCGATCCCACGCAGGTGGAGCTCGAGCTGGCGATGGAGCGCAATCCGGCGATCGCGGACAACCATGTGGCCGAGGCGACGATCTGGACGAAAGGCCCGACACTGCGTGCGCGCGAGGCGGCCACCGGCTGGGAGGCGTCGATCGACCAGCTCGTCGACAAGCTCGAGCGTCAGGTCGTGCGCTACCGCGAGAAGCGTCAGAACCACCACAAGGGCGGCAGCCACGGCCGGGCGCGTGCCGAGGCGATCGGCGGGCAGGGAGTGCGCGAGCCGAAGCTCGTGAAGACGAAGCGATTCGCGATGAAGCCGATGTCGGCCGAGGAGGCGAGCCTCCAGCTCGAGCTCGTCGGCCACGACTTCTTCGTGTTCGAGAACGCGGAGTCCGGCGAGACCAACGTCGTCTATCGCCGCCGTGACGGCGACTACGGCCTGATCGAGCCCGAAGCGTGACGGACCCGTTCCCGGGCGCCCGCTACCGCCTGCCGGTGGGAATCACCGGCCTCCAGCGGCCGAGCGAGTGGGACGTGGTCGTGCTCGCCGAGGCGACCTCCGTCGTTTCCGACGAGGTGGAGCTGACCGTGCTGGCAGACGGCACCCTCCTCGGCGACCCCTCGGCAGAGCCGCTCGTGAGCGCCGTCCCGCTCGACCCGCCCTTCAGCGCCCACGCCGTGCGGAAGGAGGGCGCGCTCTTCTCCGTGGGCGCGAACGGGATCGAGGTGATCGAGCTCCCCGCCGACGTCACCGGGGACGAGATCGAGCTGGCGGTGTCCGGCGGCGAGCGCACGTTGACGGTGGACGGGATGCGCTCGTTCGCGGCGATCCCGGAGCTCGAGGCGCTCGCGGGCCGCTACGCGGAGTACGTCGTCCGCGCCCACCGGCTCGACGGTATCTCCTGGCAGGTCGACGTCGAGGCTCTGTAGCTAACCTAGACGGCATGAGCTCAGCACTCGGAGGGTTCGAGAAGGTCCTTCGCCTCGGCGAGGGACGCCGGCTGAAGCGGGCTGCGGAGCAGGCCGCCTACATCGCCACGCTCGAGCCGCAGTACGAAGCCATGTCGGACGAGGAGCTGCGGGGGCTCACCGCGGTGTTCCGGCAGCGGCTCGAGAACGGCGAAACGATCGACGAGCTCCTGTTCGAGGCCTACGCAGCCGTGCGCGAGGCGCGCAAGCGCGAGTCCGGGCAGCGCATCTTCGACGTGCAGGTGATGGGCGGCATCGTCCTTCACGAGGGCGACATCGCGGAGATGAAGACCGGTGAAGGAAAGACCTTCGTCGCCTCGATGCCCCTGTTCCTGAACGCGCTCCCGGGCACGGGCGTCCACCTCGTCACGGTCAACGACTACCTCGCCAAGCGCGACGCCGAGTGGAACCGCGGCGTCTACGAGCGGCTCGGCATGACCGTCGGCTACATCGAGAACATGATGCCGTTCGACGTTCGCAAGCAGGCCTACGACTGCGACGTCACGTACGGCACGAACTCCGAGTTCGGCTTCGACTATCTGCGCGACAACATGGCCGTCCAGCTCGACCAGCTCGTCCAGCGCGGCCACAGCTACGCGATCGTGGACGAGGTCGACTCGATCCTCGTCGACGAGGCGCGGACGCCGCTGATCATCTCCGGCGAGCCCGAGACCGCAGCCCAGCTCTACTACGACATGGCCCGGATCGTGCGCGCCTTCCAGGGCCAGCGCACCACGGGCAAGGCGACGAAGGGCCAGGACGAGACCGAGACCTCGGGCGCCGACTTCGTCTACGACGAGAAGCACAAGACGGTCTCGCCGGCGCAGACGACGATCGAGGCCGTCGAGCGCGCGCTCGGGATCGACAACCTCTACGACCCGCGCAACTCGCAGATCGTCAACCACCTGATCCAGGCGCTCAAGGCGCAGTCGCTGTATCAGCGCGACGTCGACTACGTGATCCAGGACGGCGAGGTGAAGATCGTCGACGAGTTCACCGGCCGGATCATGGAGGGCCGCCGCTGGAGCGAGGGCCTGCACCAGGCGATCGAGGCGAAGGAGGGCGTCCGGATCCAGGAGGAGCACCTCACGCTCGCCACGATCACGCTCCAGAACTACTTCCGCCTCTACGACAAGCTCGGCGGCATGACCGGTACCGCCAAGACCGAGGAGAAGGAGTTCGTCGAGATCTACAACCTCAACGTCGTCGAGATCCCGACGAACGTGCCCGTGGTCCGCATGGACAAGAACGACCTGATCTTCAAGACGACGGAGGCCAAGTTCAAGGCGGTGATCGACGACATCAAGGAGCGCCACGAGAAGGGGCAGCCGGTCCTCGTCGGCACGATCGCGGTCGAGACCTCGGAGTACCTGGCACAGCTGCTGATGCGTGCGGGGATCCCGCACAACGTGCTCAACGCGAAGGAGCACGAGCGCGAGGCGGAGATCATCGTCAACGCGGGCGAGCTCGGCGCGGTCACGATCGCGACCAACATGGCCGGCCGCGGCGTCGACATCAAGCTCGCCGACGGCGTGACCGAGCTCGGCGGCCTGTACGTGATCGGCACCGAGCGGCACGAGGCGCGCCGGATCGACAACCAGCTCCGTGGCCGCTCAGGCCGCCAGGGCGACCCGGGCGAGACGCGCTTCTACCTCTCCGGCCAGGACGACCTGGTGCGCCTGTTCGCCGGTGACCGGATCTACAACATCATGAACCGCTTCAAGCTCCCGGACGACCAGCCCATGGAGGCGAAGATCCTCTCGAACCAGATCGAGGGCGCGCAGAAGAAGGTCGAGGAGCAGAACTTCGTGATGCGGAAGAACGTGCTCAAGTACGACGACGTGATGAACAAGCAGCGCGTCGTGATCTACGAGCAGCGCCGCTCCGTGCTCGAGGGCGAGGACCTCTCCGAAGAGGTGAAGAGCTGGGTCGACGAGGTGGTCGAGCGGCTCGTCCACCAGTACACCGAGGAGCAGTACGGGGAGGAGTGGGACCTCGACGCGCTCGTCGAGGCGATGCGGTCCCTGTACGGCACCGAGATCACCGCCGACGAGCTGCGCGAGGAAGTCGAGCTCACGCGGGAGGCGCTCACCGAGGAGTTCGTCGAGGACGCGCAGGAGGAGTACAAGGCGAAGGAGGAGGAGCTCGGGCCCGAGCTGATGCGCGAGCTCGAGCGGTTCGTGATCCTCCAGGTCGTCGACATCCGCTGGCGCGAGCACCTCGAGAACATGGAGTACATGCGGGAGGGCGTCCACCTCCGTGCGATGGCCCAGAAGGATCCCCTCGTCGAGTACACGGCGGAGGGGCACGCGATGTTCGACGAGCTCGGCCGCCTGATCCGCGAGGAGGTCGTGCTGACGCTGTTCCACGCCGAGCTGACCCCCGAGGATGCGGACGAGGTGCTCCAGCAGGAGGTGCCGGCGGGCAACGGCGGGCTCTCCTACGAGCACGGCACGCTGGCAGGCGCGGAAGCGATCGCGGCCGCCGGCGGCGGCGCGACGGCGACCGCCGCAGTCGCAGGCGGCGCGTCGGTCTCGACCTCGACGGCGCAGGTCGTCAAGGGCGAGCACGACGACATCGGCCGCAACGACCCGTGCTGGTGCGGCAGCGGCAAGAAGTTCAAGAAGTGCCACGGCGCCTGACCGGAGCCAAATGCTCATGAGCACAAGGCCGGTTCTGTTCGTGTCCTGACACGATCTCGTGCGTCGCGCCCGGCGATCCTTTGGGGCGATGTCGCATCCGAGCCCGCTCGATCCGCGGCTCGTCTGGGCCGTCACCAGGCTCGCGCGGCGTGGCGTGAGCGCCGCCGAGGCTCGCCGGCTCGTCGGCCCGCTCGCCGAGCGGCTCGGCCTGCCGCGCCCGAGCTATTCGACCATTCGCTGCATCGTGGCGGCGGAGAAGCCGACCTGGAGCCCGGCGACGCGGATCTCGCCGCTGGACAGCCTCGCCCAGGGGCGGATGCCGACGCCGCTCGAGCTCGAGTCGGCCTTCGAGCGCCGCCGCCGCGGGCAAACCTAATGCTCATGAGCACAAGGCCTCGGGCGGGCCTGAGCTAGCATCGCTACATGGCCGAGCCGCAGGCACTCACGCTCGATCAGCAGCTCGAGGAGATCAGGGCCCAGCTCGGCTGGGTCCGTGATTACCTTTGACCCCGATCGGGTAGCGACGCGTCTTGCCGCGCTCGAGGAGGAGCTCGGCGCGCCCGGGTTCTGGGACGACCAGCAGCACGCGGCTTCGGTGTCCGCCGAGCACGCGCGCCTGCAAAAACGCCTCGACCGCTACGAGCGCCTCCAGCGCGAGTACGCGGACGCCGCCGAGCTGCTCGAGATGGACCCGGAGATGGCCTCGGAGATCGAAGCCTCGATCGCACCCCTGCGACGCGAGCTCGACCGGCTCCAGGAGGACGCGCTCTTCTCGGGCGAGTACGACGCGGGCGACGCCGTCGTCACGATCCACGCCGGCACCGGCGGCACCGACGCGCAGGACTGGACGGAGATCCTGCTCCGCATGTACCTCCGCTGGGCGGCCGACCGCGGCTTCGACACCGAGCTGCTCGAGGCGAGCCCGGGGGAGGAGGCCGGCCTGAAGTCGGCCACGCTCACGGTGAAGGGCGAGAACGCCTACGGGATCCTCAAGGCCGAGCGCGGCGTCCACCGGCTCGTCCGCCTCTCGCCGTTCGACTCCGCGCACCGCCGCCATACGTCGTTCGCCGAGGTGATCGTGGCGCCGCTCCTGCCCGACGACGCAGCGGTCGAGATCGACGAGGGCGACCTGCGCATCGACACCTATCGCGCGAGCGGTGCCGGTGGCCAGCACGTCAACAAGACCGACTCCGCGGTCCGGATCACGCACCTGCCGACGGGGATCGTCGTCCAGTGCCAGAACGAGCGCTCGCAGACCTCGAACAAGCAGACGGCGCTGCGGATGCTCCGCTCGCGTCTCGTGGAGCTCGCGGAGGAGGAGCGGGAGGCCGAGCTCGCGCGCGAGCGTGGCGCGGCGCAGGACATCGGCTTCGGAAGCCAAATCCGAAGCTATGTGCTCCACCCGTACCAGCTCGTCAAGGACCACCGTACGAACCACGAGGCCGGGAACGCGCAGGGCGTCCTCGACGGCAACCTGGACGAGTTCATACACGCGTACCTGCTCGCGAAGGCGGCCGGGACAACTGTCTAGCCGACCGGCTGCTCAGCTACACTCTCCCCTCGCCACGCAACCGGCGCAGCCCAGCTGCTGCCTTGTCCCCTCCTTGTGCACCGGTGACTGACGTAGACCTCCAGCCAGACCCACTTGCGGCGCTAGCCGATCCCGAGCCCGAGCACGACCTCGCACCGCCGCCCGTCGCGGGCGCGGGGGCGATGATCGTGTTCGACCTCGTCTCGAAGGTCTACGAGCCGAACGTCGAGGCGCTCAAGGACGTCTCCTTCGTAATCGAGAAGGGCGAGTTCGTGTTCGTCGTCGGTGCCTCCGGCTCGGGCAAGTCGACGCTGATCCGCCTCCTGCTGAAGGAGATCGAGCCGAGCGACGGGAGGATCATGGTCGGCGGCCGCGACCTCACGCGGCTGAAGCGCTCGAAGGTGCCGCAGCTCCGGCGAAACGTCGGCTGCGTGTTCCAGGACTTCAAGCTGCTCCCGAACCGCACCGCGTCCGAGAACGTCGCCTACGCGCTGAAGGTCCAGGGCGAGTCGAAGCAGAGCATCCGGCGCAAGGTGCCCGAGGTGCTGAACCTCGTCGGCCTCGCCCACAAGATGAACTCGCTTCCCAATGAGCTCTCGGGCGGCGAGCAGCAGCGCGTCTCGATCGCGCGCGCGTTCGTCAACCATCCGCCGCTCCTGATCTGCGACGAGCCGACCGGGAACCTCGACCCGGACACCTCGGTCGGGATCATGCAGCTCCTGTACCGGATCAACCGCTCCGGCACGACGATCCTGATGGTGACCCACGACCGCGAGATGGTCGACAAGATGCGCAAGCGCGTGATTGCGCTCGAGGACGGCCGCCTCTCGCGCGACGAGCGGCGCGGAGGCTACACCTCGGAATGAGGCTGCGGCTCGTCATCTCCGAGGCGCTCGGCTCGCTCGGGGCCAACCTCTCGACCACCGTCGCCGCGACGATGACGGTGCTGATCGGGATGTTCCTGCTCGGCCTCTTCATCGCGCTCGGCACCTGGGTCGTCTCGTGGTCCGACCACGTGAAGCGCGAGCTCGTCGTGAAGGTCTACTTCGCGCCCGACTCGACCAAGGCGCAGATGAACGCCGTCGCGAACAAGCTCTCCACGAACCAAGACGTCAAGACCGTGACCTTCGTCTCCAAGGAGGCGGCGCTGAAGCAGATGACCAAGCGCTTCCCCGAGCTCGTGCACAACCTGCCCTCGAACCCGCTGCCCGACTCCCTGGAGGTCGTGCCCAAGCACGGGGAGCAGACCGAGGCGATCGCGCTGAGCCTGAAGCCGAAGCCGGCCGGGGTGGACAACGTCAAGTACGGGAAGAAGACGGCCCACCGGATCCTCAGCGTCGCGAAGGTGATCGAGTCGTTCTTCCTGATCGCCGTGCTCGTGCTGCTCGCGGCCTCGACGCTCCTGATCGCTAACACGATCCGGCTCTCGATCTTCTCGCGGCGACGTGAGATCGAGGTGATGAAGCTCGTCGGCGCGACCAACTGGTTCGTCCGCGGCCCCTTCATGCTCGAAGGGCTGATCTGCGGTGCCGCCGGCTCGCTCGCGGCGGTGATCCTGCTCCTGCTCGGCAAGGAGCTCGTGATGCCGACGATCCTGCCGCACATCAACGCGGGCTCCGACGTCCAGGCGCTCTCGTTCACGCTGAACGCCCTGATCCTGATCGGCGTGGGGCTGCTGCTCGGCGCGGCAGGCTCGGGCCTGACGCTTCGCCGCTTCCTAAAGGTCTGAACCTCGTTTCCCTGGCCGGCGTCGGCTCCAGCCGTGCGAGGCCCGGCTTCCGCCGCCGCCTGACGCTCGGAAACCGAGGAGCAGCTCATTGGATGACCTAGTCGTCGTCGAGGTCGCCCGGCGGGGAAAGCTCGTCGTCGGCGAGCCGTTCTTCGCGCCCGGGCTGCCGCTCACGCTCGATCGCCACGGTCTCGGCGACGCCGGTCCAGGCGACCTCGTCGTGGTGCGCAAGGGCCGGGGGCGCGCGCGGCTCGAGCGCGTGCTCGGCCCGGCCGGCTCGATCGAGCCCGTCCTGGAAGGGCTGCTCGTCGAGAAGGGCCTCCGCGGAGACTTCGAGCCCTACGAGCCGCCCGAGCCGAGCCTCGAGGGGCGGGTCGACCTCCGCGACCAGCTCTCGTTCACGATCGACCCCGAGACGGCGAAGGACTTCGACGACGCGATCTCGGCCCGGCGGGAGGGTGCCGGGATCCGGGTGTGGGTGCACATCGCCGACGTCTCGTGGTTCGTCCCGGCCGGCTCGCCGCTCGACCACGGAGCGGCGGGGCGCGCGCTCTCGACCTACGTGCCCGGGACCGTCGCGCCGATGCTGCCGCACGAGATCGCCGACGACCTCTGCAGCCTGCGGCCCGGCCAGGACCGGCTCACGGTGACGGTGGAGGTCGGACCGGGCGGCGAGACGAACTTCTACCGGTCGGTGATCAGAAGCGGCGCCCGGCTGACCTACGGGCAGGCCGAGGCGATCGTCGCCGGCACGGAGCGCGCCGAGCCCGAGCTGGCCGAGGCGCTCGCTCTCGCGCAGGAGCTCTCGGCCGAGTTGCGCCGCCGCCGCTTCGCGCGGGGAGCGCTGCGGATCGAGAGCCCCGACACGAGCTTCGAGTTCGACGGCCGAGGCGGCGTCGCGCGCGCGTGGCGCGAGTCGGAGCCGGCCGCGCACGCGTTGATCGAGGAGCTGATGATCCTCGCGAACGAGGCGGTCGCGGGCCTGCTCTCGAGCCGCCGCCGCGAGGCGCTCTACCGGGTGCACGAGCGGCCCGACCCGCAGTCCGTCTCGCTGCTGCTCGCCAAGCTCGCCGACCTCGACGTGCCGACGCCGCCCGAGCCCGAGCGGCTCACACCGCAGACCGCAGCCGAGCTCGCCGCCGCCGCCGCGGAGCTCGTCTCGGGCTACGTCGCCTCCTCCGGCCGCGGCCGCAACGCGTTCCCGTCCCTCGTCCTGCGCGCTCTCAAGCAGGCGCGCTACGACCCGGCGAACCTCGGTCACTCCGGGCTAGCGAGCCTCGCCTACTGCCACTTCACCTCGCCCATCCGCCGTTACCCGGACCTCGTCGTCCACCGCGCGCTCCTGCGCGAGCTCGGCGTCTCCGACGACCCGCCCGCCGAGGACCTGCCCGCCCTCGCCGAGCACTGCTCGGTGCTGGAGCGCGAGTCCGCGTCGCTCGAGTACCTCGCCGACGAGATCTGCCTCGCGTGGCTGCTCGAGTCGCGCCTGTTCGAGGCCGGCTGGGAGGCCACCTTCGAGGGCGAGATCGTCGGCGCGATCGGGTCGGGCATCTTCGTGCTGTTCGACGACGTCTTCGAGGCGTTCCTGCCGGCGCGCCGGCTGCCGGGCGACTACTTCGAGCTGAACGCGACGGGCACCGCGCTCGAGGGCCGGCGCGGCGGCGGCAGGTACCGGCTCGGCGACCCGATCGAGGTGCGCGTCGAGAAGATCGAGCGCGCCGAGGGGAAGGTCGAGGTCTCGCCCGTCCAGGCTCAGTAGTTCCTGGCAGGCCCGCTCAGCGCGCCCCACGATGGAGCGGCACGCTCGATCTGTGAGCATCTGAGCTTGGGCGAGGCCCTCTTCAGGCTGCCCGTTCGGGCGGCGACCGCCCCGCCCCAGGGGCTAACCCCCAGGGAGGGAATCATGAGCAGGTTCCTCTACCTCCTCGGTGTGGCGGTGGTGGCTCTCGCGATGGCTGGGTCCGCGGGCGCCGACCAGAGCTACACGGATCCGGTGGGTGATGCGGGCGTCGGTACCGACATCGTCGGGGTCACCGTGCGCAACGACACCACCTCCGGCCTCATCTCGATCCAGGTCGCGTCGGCCAACCCGGTCGTGGCGAACCACGCGGTCGCGATCTTCATCGACGCCGACCGCAACCAGGCGACCGGTGATCACGGCGACGACTACTGGATGTACGGCGGGCCGCTGGTCGGCGCGGGGTTCTTCGCCACGCCCAATGCCTCGACCGAGACCGAGCTGAGCCCGGCGAGCTTCTGGGCCGGCCAGGTTGCGGCGAACATGAGCGAGTTCCGCTTCAACCGTTCCGATATCGGCAACGTGAGCGGCTTCAGCTTCTGGGTAGCGAGCATCAGCGTCGACCCGCCCAATATCAACTTCTGGGACGGGGCCCCGAACTCGGGGTACTGGTCGTACGACCTCGCTGTGCCGCCGCCGCCCGTGGTCACGACGCCGCCGGTCCAGACGCCTGCGCAGCCGGTCGTGAAGCCGAAGATCGGTGCACCGATGACGTTGCCGGCCGCGCCGGTGGCCGGAAAGCGCTTCACCGTCTCGTTCCCCGTGGTGCGCAGTGACACAGGCGCGCCGCTGACGAGAGGGACGATGATCTGCGATCCGTCGGTGAACGGGAAGGTGATCACGCACGCCGAGTCGTTCAAGAACGGCACGGCCAAGCTGTCCTTCACGGTGCCCAAGACCGCGAAGGGCCAGACGCTCAAGGTGAAGGTCACGATCAAGTCGGGCAGCCAGTCGGCCACGAGGATCGTGAACTTCCGCGTCCGCTGACCGAAACGGTCCGGACGGTCGATCACCGGGAGGCCCGCTTCGGCGGGCCTCCCTACAATCTCTCCACCATGGCCCGCCCGAAGGGAGAGAAGCTGATCGTCGACAACCGCCGTGCCCGGCACGAGTACCAGCTGCTGGACCGGGTCGAGGCGGGGATGGTGCTCACCGGCACCGAGGTGAAGTCTCTGCGCGAGGGTCGGGCTCAGGTGCGGCAGGCCTACGCCGACGTTCGCGGCAACGAGGTGTGGCTCGTGGGTCTCCACATCGCGGTCTACGACCAGGGCAACATCGCAAACCACGATCCCGACCGCGACCGCAAGCTCCTCCTGCACGCGAGGGAGATCGAGACGCTCAACGCACAGGTGCGCGAGAAGGGGCTCACGATCGTGCCGACCAGGCTCTACTTCAAGGACGGCCGGGCCAAGGTCGAGCTTGCGCTCGCGAAGGGCAAGGACCTGCACGACAAGCGCCGCGACATCGCCAGGCGCGAAGCCGACCGCCAGATCCAGCGCGAGCTCTCGCGGCGCCGCTAGATCGGGCCGCGCACGGTCACGTCGCCCGGCTCGGGCCGGTAGCCGTGGCTCTCGTTGAGCCGCCTGCTCGGCTCGTTGCGCTCTTGGGGCCCCGTGCGGAGCTTCGTGAATCCGTTCTCCTTCGCCCACGCGATCTCGGCCCGCTTCAGGGCGCCGGCGACCCCGCGGCGCCGCCAGGATCGAAGTACGCCGGTCATGTCGTGCCACCCGATGTCCGGTTCGGCGGGGGAGAGATGAAGCTTCGCGTAGCCGACGACCTCGTCCCCGGCGAGCGCGACGAACGTCGCCTCCGGGCGATCGCTCGCGCCCTGCATGTCCATCGAGAGCCAGTCCTCGAACGACGGCATCTCGTCGTCCTCGCTGCTCGGGTCGTCGGGGTATGCCTCGCACGCGACCGTGTAGATCCCACGAGTGAGCTCTAGGCGCTCGGCCCAGGTGACGATCTCGATCCCCGGCGGGGGCGCGACGGCTGGCGCCTCGACTCCGGCCAGGTCGAGCACGAGCCGGGTGTTCCGGCCCACCTCGGCGAACCCGCGGCGCTCCGTCCACGCAAGGCTTGCCGGATCGGCCTCCTCCACCGCGCCCATCAGCTCGCGGTAGCCGAGGTCTGCCGCCCACGTGCCGACGCGCTCCAGCAGCGCGCTTCCGACGCCCCGCCCTCGTGCTTCCGGGACGACGCCGAGCTCCATCCGCGCGACCCTGGGCGGCTCGTGCCAGCCGCCGACGCCGATCGCCACGCCCACGTCGTTCGCCCCGTCCGAGGCGAGCAGCCAGGTAGTCTCGCCCGCCTGCCGCTTCCAGTCCAGGAGCTCCTCCACCGTGCCAGGGCTCGGCCGGGCGGCGTTGTACGCCGCCACGAAGCGCTCGAGCTCGTCCTCGTGGATCTCGCGGATTTGCGCGCCCGTCATGGTGGAGTAGGCTAACCGAGCTGGTTCCAGCCGAGTCAGGAGGCCGCCCCGATGCGCAGCATCTCGCTCACCGTCAACGGAGCGCACCACGAGCTCGAGGTCGAGCCGCGGGAGCTTCTCGTCTACGTCCTCAGAGAGCAGCTCGGTCTCACCGGGACGAACGTCGGCTGCGACACCACGTCGTGCGGCGCGTGCACCGTGCTGCTGAACGGGGAGTCGGTGAAGTCGTGCACCGTGCTGGCCGTCCAGGCCGACGGGCACGAGCTCACGACGATCGAGGGCGTCGCGACGAACGGCGAGCTGCATCCCGTCCAGCAGGCCTTTCACGAGCAGCACGGCCTCCAGTGCGGCTACTGCACGCCGGGGATGGTGATGGCGACCGTGAGCCTGCTCGCGGAGAACGCGCACCCGAGCGAGGAGGAGATCCGCGGCGCGCTCGAGGGCAACCTCTGCCGCTGCACCGGGTACCACAACATCGTCAAGGCCGTTCAGGCCGCGGCGGGAGCGTAGGAGGACGGGATGGCCGCCACAGAGACACCCACGTACATCGGCGCCTCTCTCCCGCGCCGGGAGGATCGCAAGCTGCTGACCGGACAGGGCTCCTTCGTCGACAACCTGACCCTTCCGGGCATGCTCTGGATGGCTCTCGTGCGCAGCCCGTACCCCCACGCGCGCATCGTGGGAGTGGACGTCGCTGCTGCCGCCGGCGCGCCGGGCGTCGTTGCCGCGTACTCCGGGCACGATCTGGCCGAGGAGTGGGGAGGCTCGCTCCCGTGCGCCTGGCCGGTGACCGAGGACATCGAGATGCCGCCCCACTGGCCTCTCGCCCAGGACAAGGCGCGCTACGAGGGCGACGCGGTCGCCGTGGTCGTCGCCGACAGTCGCGCCGCCGCGCTGGACGCGGCCGAGCTGATCAAGGTCGAGTGGGAGCCGCTTCCGGCCGTGATCGACGTCGCACATGCGCTCGACGAGGGCGCGCCGCTCGTCCACGACAACCTGCCGTCCAACAAGTGCTACGTCTGGCCGCTCGAGGGCGGCGACGTCGCCAAGGCGTTCGCCGACGCCGAGGTGACCGTGAGCGAGCGCTACCGCCAGCAGCGGCTGATCCCCTCCGCGATCGAGCCGCGCGGCGTGCTCGCGCAGCCGGTGCCCGCGACCGGCGAGCTGACGCTCTGGTCGGCGACGCAGGTGCCGCACGTCCTCCGCGTGACGCTCTCCGGGGTGCTCGGCATGCCCGAGGCGAAGCTGCGAGTGATCGCGCCCGACGTCGGCGGCGGTTTCGGCTCGAAGCTGAACGTCTACGCCGAGGAGGCGCTCGCGCTCGCGCTGGCGCGGCGGCTCGGCCGCCCGATCAAGTGGACCGAGGAGCGCACCGAGGGCTTCCAGGCGACGATCCACGGCCGCGACGTGATCCAGGAGATCGAGCTCGCCGCGACCAAGGAGGGTCGCATCACCGGCGTGCGCGTCCGCCTCACCGCGGCAATGGGTGCCTACCTCCAGCTCGTCACGCCGGGGATCCCGCTGCTCGGCGCCTGGATCTACAACGGCGCCTACGACATCCCCGCGTACGGGTTCGAGTGCACCGGGGTCTTCACGAACACCACGCCGACCGACGCCTACCGCGGCGCCGGCCGCCCAGAGGCGACCTACGCGATCGAGCGTACGATCGACGCGCTGGCCCGCGCCGTCGGCAAGGACCCCGTCGAGATCCGCCGGCTCAACTTCATCAAGGAGTTCCCGCACACGATCGCCTCGGGCCTCACGATCGACTCGGGCGACTACGGCCAGACGCTCGACCGAGCGCTCGAGCTCGCGGGCTACGAGGCGCTGCGAGCCGAGCAGGCGAAGCGGCGGGCGGACGGCGACGTCAAGCAGCTCGGGATCGGCCTCTCGACCTACAACGAGATGTGCGGCCTCGCGCCGTCTCGGATCCTCGGCGCGATCCGCTACGGCGCGGGCGGCTGGGACGCGGCCACGATCCGCTGCCTGCCGACCGGCACGGTGCAGGCGCTGATCGGCACCTCGCCGCACGGGCAGGGCCACGAGACCGCGTTCTCGCAGATCGTCGCCGACCGGCTCGGTTGCGCGCCCGACGAGGTGGAAGTGCTGCACGGGGACACGGCAGTCGTCCCGCTCGGGATGGACACCTACGGCAGCCGCAGCCTCGCCGTCGGCGGAGTCGCGCTCTACCACGCCGCCGACAAGGTGATCGAGAAGGCGCGGAAGATCGTCGCCCATCAGATCGAGGTCTCGGAGGACGACCTCGAGTACGAGGCGGGCAGCTTCCACGTCAAGGGCACCGACCGCGCGATGACGGTGAAGGACGCCGCACTCGCCGCCTGGACCGCTCACAACCTCCCCGACGGGATGGAGCCGGGCCTCGAGGAGACCGCCGTCTACGACCCGCCCAACTTCAGCTGGCCCGGGGGCGCGCATCTCGCGGTGGTCGAGGTCGATTCGGAGACGGGCGACACGCGCCTGCTCCGCTACGTCGCCGTCGACGACGTCGGCACCGTGGTCAACCCGGCGATCGTCGACGGGCAGGTACACGGAGGCATCGCGCAGGGCGTCGCGCAGGCGCTCTACGAGGAGGCGGCCTACGACGACGACGGAAACCTGCTCACGACGAACCTCTTGACCTACCTGGTCCCGTCGGCGGCCGAGCTGCCCTCGTTCGAGCTCGACCGCGAGGTGAGCCCGAGCCCGTCGAACCCGATGGGCGTGAAGGGCGTGGGGGAGACCGGGACGATCGCCTCGGTCGCTGCGACGATGAACGCGGTGATCGACGCGCTCTCGACGTACGGCGTCACCGACCTGGACATGCCCGCCTCGCCCGAGAGAGTCTGGCGCGCAATCGAGGAGGCGAGATGATTCCCGCGTCGTTCGACTACGAGGTCGCCGACTCAGTCGCCGGCGCGGTCGAGCTGCTCGGGACGCGGGAGGACGCGAAGCTGCTCGCGGGCGGCCACTCGCTCGTGCCGCTCCTGAAGCTCAGGGTGGTGCGGCCGTCGTTGCTCGTCGACGTTGGCCGGCTCTCCGAGCTGAGCTATATCCGCGACGACGGCGAGACGCTCACGATCGGTGCGCTCACGCGCCACCACGACCTTGCGACCGACACGCTCGCGCGCGAGCAGGCGCCGCTGCTCGCGGCGGCGGCGGCGCAGATCGGCGATCCGCAGGTGCGTCACCGCGGCACGATCGGCGGCTCCGTCGCCCACGGCGACCCGGCCTCCGACCTGCCCGCCTGCCTGCTCGCCCTCGACGCGGAGATGCTCGTCGTCGGAGCCGGGACCGAGCGGTTCGTCCCCGCGGCCGACTTCTTCAAGGACGTGTTCACGACCGCGGTCGGCCCGCAGGAGATGCTGACGGCCATCCGTGTCCGCAAGCACGGCGGCTCGGGCACGGCGTACGTCAAGTTCAGCCGGCGGGCCCAGGACTGGGCGACTGTCGGTGTGGCAGTCGTGCTCGAGAACGGAGGTGGCGCGATCGCGCTCGCGAACATGGGCCCGACGCCGCTCCGGGCCCGGACTGCCGAGGCGGCACTGGCGGAGGGCGCGGTCGCAGCCGGAGAGGGAGCCGCCGCCGAGACCTCGCCGCCGTCAGACGTGGCCGGGAGCGCCGAGTTCCGCAAGCACCTCGCCCGCGTGCTCACGAAGCGCGCGGTCGAGCAGGCCCTGGCGGGCTGAGATGGCGTATCTGAAGCCGGGCGCGATCACGCGGCGGATCTTCAATCCGCTCGCGATGAAGCTCGGCTTCTGGAACGTGGAGACGCTCGTCGTGCCCCGGCGCAAGAGCGGGGAGCCGCAGTCCGTCCCGGTGATCCCGGTCGAGCACGAGGGCGCCCGCTACGTGGTTTCGACACGCGGTGAGTCGGACTGGGTCAAGAACCTGCGGGCCGCGGGCGGCGGCGAGCTGAAGCGGAAGGGCCAGGCCCAGAAGGTGCGGGTCGTCGAGCTCCCCGTCGAGGAGCGGCCGCCGGTGATCGCGGCCTACCGCGCCAAGGTCGGGAAAGAGGTCGACCAGTACTTCACGAAGCTTCCCGAGCCGGCCGACCATCCGGTCTTCCGGCTCGAGTAGTGCAGACACTGCTGACGCCGGTCTCGTTCCTCGAGCGCAGCGCGGCCGCGTTCCCCGATCGCATCGCGGTGCTCGACGAGGAGCGGCGCCTGACCTGGACAGACCTGCGCGAGCGTGTCCGGCGTCTCGCGGTCGCGCTGCAACGGAGCGGGATCGAGAAGGACGACCGGGTCGCGTTCCTGGCTCTCAACACCGTCGAGCTGCTCGAGGCGCACTTCGGCGTCCCCGTGGCGGGAGCCGTGCTCGTCGCGATCAACACCCGCCTGACGGCTAACGAGGTCGCCTACATCCTCGACCACTCGGGGGCGCGGATCGTCGTCGTCGATCCCTCCCTGGCGCACCTCGTGGACGGCGCCGCGGTCGAGCGCGTCCTCGTCCTGGGCGAAGGCGGCGACTACGAGGAGTTCCTCTCGTCGGCAGGGGACGGCGAGCCGGAGGACAGGCTCGAGTCGGAGGAGGACACGATCAGCATCAACTACACCAGCGGCACGACCGGGCGGCCGAAAGGCGTCATGTACACGCATCGCGGCGCGTACCTGAACGCGCTCTCGGAGGTCGTGCACGCCCGGCTCGGCTCGGGGTCGGTGTACCTGTGGACGCTGCCGATGTTCCACTGCAACGGCTGGTGCTTCACGTGGGCGGTGACGGCGGTCGGCGGCAGGCACGTCTGCCTTCGGAAGGTCGACCCCCCGCTCGTCTGGCGCCTGCTCGGGGAGGAGGGGGTCACCCACCTGAACGGTGCCCCGACCGTGCTCGTGATGCTCGGCGCCGATCCTGCGGCGAGGCCGCTTGCGCGGCCGGTGCGCGTCACCACCGCCGGAGCGCCGCCGCCGCCGGCGGTGATCGAGCGAACCGAGGCGCTCGGCTTCGCGATCAACCACGTCTACGGCCTGACCGAGACGTACGGGCCGATCACGATCTGCGAGTGGAACCCGGCCTGGGACGAGCTCGACGCGCAGGAGCGCGCCCGGCTCAAGGCGCGCCAGGGCCTGAACATGGTGACCGCCGACCCCGTGCGCGTCGTGGACGCCGAGCTGAACGACGTCCCGGCGGACGGCGAGACGATGGGCGAGGTCGTGATGCGCGGCAACAACGTGATGAAGGGCTACTACGCCGACGAGGAGGCGACCGCGGACGCGTTCCGCGGCGGTTGGTTCCACTCCGGCGACCTCGGCGTGATGCACGAGGACGGCCGCATCGAGATCCGCGACCGGGCGAAGGACATCATCATCTCCGGCGGCGAGAACATCTCGACCATCGAGGTCGAGCGGGCCCTCGTTCGCCACCCCGATGTGCTCGAGGCGGCGGTGGTCGCGGTCCCCGACGAGAAGTGGGGCGAGCGGCCCAAGGCGTTCGTGTCGCTCAGGCCCGGCGCTGCCGTCACCGAGGCCGAGCTGATCGCGTTCTCGCGCGAGACGCTGCCGGGCTTCAAAGCGCCGAGCGAGGTCGAGTTCGGCGAGCTCCCGAAGACCTCGACCGGAAAGGTCAAGAAGTTCGAGCTGCGCGAGCGGGCGCGCGCGCTCCTCAAACCTCCGGCGGGCCGTCCATGACCTGGCGCACCTCGATCGGTCCGTGGGTGAACGCGACGATGTCCTTGGCGAACTCGACCGCGCGCGCTTCATCGACCTCGAGGATCCAGTAGCCCGCGATCGACGCGCGCGCCTCGGAGAACGGACCGGCGGCGGCGATTGGGGCGCCGTCCGCGAAGGTGACGGTCGTTGCCTGCCCCGGGTCGGCGAGCCCCTCCGCGGAGACGAGCTCGCCGCGCGCACGGAGGTCGCGGTCGACGTCGACCATGAAGGCGATCATCTCCCGGATCCACTCCGTCGGCCGGGTCTCGCGCATCTCGCCGGCGTCG
The DNA here is from genome assembly GCA_963724805.1 of uncultured Actinomycetes bacterium. Taxonomy (GTDB): domain Bacteria; phylum Actinomycetota; class Thermoleophilia; order Gaiellales; family Gaiellaceae; genus CAVQZA01. Next base: position 952,839 of record CAVRWA010000011.1, on the reverse strand, counting down.
CCGAACATCATCACCATGTACTTCATCTCGTTCTTCCCTGGAGCGGCCCTCGCATCAGGATCCGCCCGCCCGCGGGGAGGTACCCGAAGCGCTCGTTCAGGCGCCGGATCGGCGCGTTTCGCTCCTCGTTGTTCGTGACGGCCTTCGTGTAGCCGTTCTCCTTCGCCCACGCGAGCTGCGCGCTCTTGAGCGCGCCGGCGATTCCCCGGCCTCGCCAGGAGCGCTTGACGGCGGTGAGGTCGTGGTGTGCCGTGTGCGGCTGCGCGGTGGTGAGCGACCACTTCGAGTAGCCGACCACCTCCTCGCCCGCGACGGCGACGAACGTCCACTCGGGACGGTCGCTCTCGCCGGACATGTCGCCCGCGAGCCAGTCGTCGAGCGACTGGATCTCCACGTCTTCCTCGCTCGGAATGTCGGCCTGGCCCTCGAGGTAGACCTCGTAGAGCCCGTCGACGAGCTCGGGCCGCTCGGCCCAGGACACGATCTCGACGCCCGCGGGCGGGTCGAGCGTGAGCAGCTCGCCGGTGAGGTCGAGCGCCACCTTCAGCTCGCGGCCGATCTCGACGAATCCGCGGCGCTCGGCGAAGCGGAGGCTGTCGTCGTCTCCGAGCTCGACGTGGGCGAGGAGGGCGCTGGTGCCGTCGGAGGCGGCCGAGCGCGAGAGCTCGCCGAGGAGCGCCGAGCCGAGCCCGCGACGCCGGTGAGCCGGTGGAACGATCGGACGGACGAGCGGCTCTGCGTGCCAGGGCTCGTTCACCGCGAGGCCGATGGCGACGAGCTCGTCCTGCTCGAAGGCGAGCAGGTGGACCTGCCTGCAGTGCTCCATCCAGGAGCGGAGATTCTCGATCGAGATCGCGTCGTCGTGGTCGAGCTCGTTGCGGAACGCGAGCCACAGCTCGAGCTCGGCGTCGTCGCGGGTCGGGCGGATCTCGGCCACGCAGCTACAATACGACCGAACACATACGGGGGCGACCTGGTTTCGACGTGGTCGGTTCTCCGGCAGAGCTGCAAGCCGAGGTCCCCGGTCGGCCTCGTAAATCCACCGGGAAACCAAGTAAGTGCGGATAACGAACTCGCACTCGCTGCGTAACCTAGTTACCTAGCGCGTCGCTCCGGATTCGGCCCGTGGTTCGGGTAGCGGCGTCAACTAACGGGCTTCGCGCCAAAGGAAAGCCAATCGCCGGCGGCGCAAGACCTTAGGATGGCTGGCCCGTCGGTAGGGCGTTCGCACTCCGGCCGGCGGGCGAGATCAAAGTGCGGACTACGCTTGTAGATGCCCTGTCGGTGCGTCCGCGGACGCGGGTTCGATTCCCGCCGCCTCCACTACGCCGGAAAGTCCGAAGGGACTTTCCGGCGGGGCTCGTTGGGAACCAGCCGCAGTGAGCCGCGCCCGCGCATGTCGGTCGCGGCGGCCAATCGAGCAGGCGCATCGCGTAGTGAGCTCGGGGTCAGACCCTCGAGGTCGGGCTGTCTCCGGCTCATGGAGACCCGCCTTGGAATCGGTGTCGCATCGTGTACCGATGGAAAACGCCCATTCGATAGGGTGCGGCGGGACTGCCCTGCGAGTGATTGGAGATCCGCGTGTCTGCCTCAGCTACCCGTGCCAATGCACTCGACTATGTTGTCGTGGTGCTTTTCGAGAACCGCTCGCTCGACAACATGCTCGGGCATCTCTACGGCCCGGAGGACCGCAAGACGTTCGAGGGCGTGATCGGCAAGGAGCTGAGTAATCCGATTCCGGAATGGGCTGAGCACGGGGCCGAGCGCAAGGTTGTTCCGTACGCGGTCGCGACCGATATGGACTCGCCGAACCCGGATTCGGGCGAGGAGTGGTACCACACCAACACGCAGCTTTTCAACGTCCTCGACGAGCACAATCGGTTCAAGATCGGGGAGGACGTGACAGCGCCGTGGAACGCGCCACCGGATGGTGCGACGCCGACGATGGACGGGTTCGTCACCGACTACATCAGCACGTTCACCGGTGAGGTGGGCCGCCAGCCGACCTACGAGGAGTACGCCCACATCATGACTGGGTACACGCCGGAGCAGGCGCCTGTGCTGAGCGCGATCGCTCGGGACTTCGGGGTATTCGACCATTGGTTCTCCGAGGTGCCGTCGCAGACGTTCATGAACAGGTCGTTCTGGACGGCGGCGACCTCGTCGGGCCTGGTCGTGAACAGCCCGGCGAAGAAGTGGTTCACGAAGAACGATGCAGAGACGATCTTCGAGCGGCTGGAGCAGCACCGTAAGACGTGGAAGGTCTACGTGCAGTCGATGCCGTTGTCGTTCGCCGGAGTGATCCACTACTCCAGGCTGAAGGACCGGCTCGCGACGCACTTCGTGCCGTTCGCCGAGTTCGAGAAGGACGCCGCCGCTGGAACCCTGCCCGACTTCGCTTTCATCGAGCCGAACATGCTCTCGGGACACGGCGACTACCACCCGGCGGCTGGCCGGTCGTTCCTCGGTGACAACAAAGACATCGCGATCGATACGCCGTCCTCGGTGCTTGGCGGTGAAGCCTTGCTCGCACGAGTGTTCAACGCCTACCGAGGCGCGACCTCGGAGACAGGCTCGAACGTCTGGAACACAGCCCTCCTGATCGGCTGGGACGAACCCGGCGGGACCTACGACCACGTGCCCCCGGGGCCGGCCGCGCCGCCCGACCCCACGGCGCCGGCAGGCGAGATGGGCTTCAAGTTCGACCGCTCCGGCTATCGCGTCCCCGCCATCCTCGTCTCGCCCTGGGTCGAGCCCGGCTCGGTCTACAACGACGAATTCCGCCACACCTCACTGATCGCAACACTGCGAAAGACATGGGAACTTGGCGATGCGCTTAGCCAACGCGACGCCTCGGCGCGCACCTTCGACCACCTCTTCACCCGCGAGACGCCACGCGACCCTGACACCTGGACAGCCGTCGAGGCCCAGCCCGTGCCCGATTGGGCGATGGACTACGAGCTCGTCGACAAGGCCCTCAGCGGCCTCGGCAAGACCATCGGGCCTGGGATCATCGAGAACGCCAAGGCCATGGGCGTGAAGAACCTCCCGCCGCAACTCGACGACCCCAAGCAACTCACGCCGCAGCTGATCATCGAGGTCATCAGAGACGTTTCCTGGCACTACTTCCCGCTATTGGCTCCGAAGGGCGAGGTTCACTAGCCCGGCAGCGATCCTCTCGTCCGATTGAAATCTTGCGCGGGTTTGATTCCCGCTGCGGCCACTCAGCTCACTTGTGATGAGTCCCGGCCTTGGCGAACCTCCACGAGCACGTCTTGGTTACCGAAGCGGCGGCCGGCTGGAAAGGCGCGAAGGACCCGTTCACCCGCGTCGGCGGCGTCGAGCCGGAGACGGTGCGGCTGGTCGGGGCGCCGACGATCGGTGGCAGTTGGGTCTCGAACGCCTCCAGCCCGACCGGGCCGGGCGTCTGCGGAACGCCTCCGATCGTGACCTGCTGCGTGCCCGTGATGCCGTTCGGGACGCGGAGTTGGGCGTTCGCCTGACCGATGACGAGCTTGTTGTCCGACGCCCTGACGAAGAATCGGAACTTGCCTGCCGCGGCGGCCCTCACGGTCCACGTGATGTTCCTCGTCTGGTCGCCCTGCGTCACCTGCGAGGAGCCGCTGCCGGTGTCCGTCCAGCGTGACGGGGCGAGCCGGAAGCTCCCGCGGACGCTTGTGGGGCCGCTGACCTGCCATCTCTGCGTCTCCGAGTGCTGGTAGCCCGGTCCCGTCACCGTGATCGTGCACGAGGCGGAGCCTGACCAGCCGGGCGGCACCGCCGCTCCTCCGGAACCGGGATGGAGCGTTGCGGCCAATGTGGCCGAGACCGCCAGCGCGGCCGCGACGAGCATCGGACGAGGCACGGCGGATAGTCTCGCACAGCCCGCGCTCGTTGCACTCGGTTGAAATCTTGCGCGGGGTCGATTCCGGCCGCCTCCAGGCCCGGCGGTGCCGGGCAGGGCACGTGTATCGTCGAGGCATGAAGGTCAACGCTCCTCGGGGGCGTGGTCGTTCTCGCCCGAGATCGCGGGCGCGCCGTTTGCTCGTCGCTGCGGCGAGCGTGCTTCCCGAGGTGGTGGTGCTCAGGAGACGCGGCTACGGACCGGCCGGGAATGTGGTGGTCCGGTGTCGTGAAGGCCATCTGTTCACAACGATCTGGGTTCCGGGAGTGTCCCTGAAGTCGATTCGGCTGGCCTGGTGGAGATTCCAGCGCTGCCCGGTCGGCAACCATTGGTCGCTCGTGACCCCGGTCAGGCGGTCCGAGCTGACCGACGAAGAGAGGGGCACCGCGAGCGAGAACAAGGACATTCGCGTTCCCTGACCGTGCGCCGCGCGGGCTTCGCTCGGCGTCCGGACCGGGAAACGCGTTAGTACCACGATGGCCCGTACTGCTGGTAGGGCTCCTCGAGCCCTTGCACCTCTTCGTCCGTCAGCTCCAGGCCCAGTGCGTCGACTGCGTCGGTAGGTGGTGGGGCTTGGTTGCGCCGACGATCGGCGCCGAGACGAGCGGGTTGCGCAGGACCCACGCCAGCGCGATCTGGGCCATGCCGACGCCGCGTGATTCGGCGAGCTTCTGCACGGCGTTGATGACGGGCTCGTCATATGGGGAGTCGAACGCTTGGACGACCCTGTCGGTGCTGGAGCGGTGGCTCTGCTCACCGGCGGGGCGGGCGAGGCGGCCTTTCCCGTTCGGCGAGTACGGCACGAGACCTACCCCCATGTCGCCGCACATGGCCATCAGCTCTCGTTCGTCTTGCCGGCGCAGCAGGTTGTACTGATTCTGCATGGACACGAACCGGGTCCACCCGCCGAGATCCGCGGCGTGCTGGAGCTTCGCGAACTGCCACGCGTACATCGAGGAGGCGCCGATGTAGCGCACCTTGCCCGCCTTGACGGTGTCGTGCAACGCCTCCATCGTCTCCTCGACCGGCGTGTCCGGGTCGAAGCGGTGGACCTGGTACAGGTCGATGTAGTCCGTGCCGAGCCGCGCCAGCGACGCGTCTACCTGTTCGAGGATCGCCTTGCGCGACAAGCCCTCTCCGCCGGGGCCGTCGTGCATCTTCCCCCGCACCTTCGTCGCCAGCACGATCTCCTCACGGCGGGAGTAGCGGGTGGTCGCGCGGCCGACGATCTCTTCGGACGTGCCGAGCTGATACACGTTCGCGGTGTCCCAGAACGTCACGCCGAGCTCGACGGCCTGCTGGAAGAAGGGCTGTGCCTTGTCTTCGGTGAGCGCCCACGGGTGGGCGTTCGGGGTGGTCGGGTCGCCGTAGCTCATGCAGCCGAGCGCGAGCCGGCTCACCTTCAATCCGGTGTTCCCCAAGCGGGTGTGCTCCATCGTGGTCGTCCTTTTCGAGTCTTTCCCTTTGATGTTCCTGACCGCGCTACCTAGTCAGCCTTCTCCGGTTGCTCTTCGGGGGTGAGCAGCCGCCCGGCTGCGGCGATCTGCACCAGGTGTGTCCCGAGCACGGCGATCCAGACCAGTGGTGTCACGATCAAGACGCGCTGAACGAGGCCGTTCCATCCATTGAAGGGCTCGGCGCCGAACACGAGCAGCAGAGCGAGCGTCAGCGCCCCCGTCAAGAGCGAGTAGCGCCGGAGGTTGCTCCAGCGGCTATCCGTCCGGAAGGCGCGGGCGAATACGAGCGGTGCGACCGCGAGGACGAGGAATACGGCGACGCCGAGGACGTCGTGCACGTTGTGATGCCAGGAGACGGTGCCAGCGTCCAGCCGCTCCTTACATGCCTGCAACTCCGAGCTGCAGTCGTTGCGCGCCAGCCCCGCCGCCGCAAAACTGAGGCCGCCCAGAACGAGCAGAATGGGGCCGACCGTTGCGCTACGGCCGTCGTGAATCACGCCTACGAGACCGAGGCCGAGCGCGATGAGGCCGAGGCCTAGCGCGATTATGCCGGTGATCATGATCCACGCATGCTGCGCGTCGACTGCGGCGAGCGCGCTGATGTCCTCGCGTCGTGGGCTGTAGACGTCCTGGACGCTCCAGGCGACCAACCACGCCACGGTGAAGAGGACAGGTCCCGCCACCGCACACCCGCCTAGAACGCGCCGCCGATCGTTCGCCGTCACGGGCAGGATTGTCCCACTATCTCGGTCGGGCGACTCCTGCGGACCGAGTCGAGCGGGATCGAAGGAGATGGCCGCGACCTGCCCGAGTGTTGCTCCTATGTCAAGCAGGGGTTCGTTCTTGAGGGTGGTGTAGACGGTGCGTGCGAGTTGTCGTTTGAGGCAGCGGTGTGCTTCGCGTCGGCTTTTGCCTTCGGCTTGTTTGCGTTCGAGGTAGGCGCGTGCGGGTGGGTGGACGCGTCCCTGGGTGACCGCGATCCGGTGCAGGGCGCAGTTGAGTTGGCGGTTGCCGCCGCGGTCGAGCCGGTGGCGTTGGTGTTTGCCGGAGCTCGCTTCGAGCGGTGCTACGCCGGCGTGGCGGGCAAGCTGCGCGTCGGAGTCGAAGCGCTCGATCGGTCCGATCTCCCCGAGCAGCTTGCTGGCGCTGATGGCGCCGCAGCCGGGTAGCGCCAGGAGCGCCGGCGCGGTCTGCGCGGCCGCTGTCTGCAGCTCGCGATCGAGGTCGCCGATCGTGCGGGTGAGGCTGCGGCAGCGGGCGACGAGCTCCCGCGCGATCCGTACCTGCGCTGTCTGCTCGAGGCGTGTGAGGCGGCGCCCGACACGATCGAGCCAGACAGCACGGTCGAGCGCGCCAAGCGGGACAGCCCATTCCGGGTCGAGGTCGTGCAGGTGCCAGCGCAGCCGCTGCTGAGCCCGCCGTCGCTCGTCGATCAGGTCGTCGCGGTGATCGACCAGCAGCTTCAACTCGCGCAGCCGCTGCTCACCCGCGCGCGGATGGTCGAGCCGCGGCTCGCGCAGCGCCGCCCTAGCGACGGCGAGCGCGTCGATCGGGTCAGACTTGCCGCGCGTGCGGCCGGCACGGCGTTGCGGCGCCATCAGCTTCGGCGGTACCCGCACCAGCCTCTCGCCCGCCGCTGAGAGCGTCCGCTCGAGCGCACGGGTCAGCTGTCGGCAGTCCTCGAGCGCCCACAGCCGCTCAGACGCGAGCGACGCTGACCAGACGAGCAACTCCGACGCCGAACCGGCCGTCAGCTCCGCCAGCGCACGCCCGGCCTCATCGACGGCGACCGCCGTCAGCGACTGCTTGTGCACGTCCACTCCGATCACGATCATTCAGATCGCCTCCTCCAACATCGGGGGCGACCGGCGAGCGGACAGACCTCAATCGAGGCAGCAGCCACGCTCCTATCAGGTCACGCTCGACGGTCACGGGAAGGCGGCGGCGACACAACGCTGGCAAGTCAACCTACGGGGCGACATGCGGGAATAGAGTCAGCCGCCGCCGACCCGAGTCTGCGTCGTCGATCAGACGCCACCACAACCCGAGCCTGACATTGAGTTCGGGAATGTTCCCTTTGGCCGTCGCCAATCCCGAGTCAAGAGTGCTCCCTCTAGTCTGTGCCTGGTCGGGAAGTGTGGTTCGCTCGAGCTCGGAGGTGACAGATCGACGAAGGAACCCTGCTACTCATCGTCGGAGGAGTGCTCGCGTTGGCGGTCGTCGCGGCGTTTGCGACAACACGGGTCGGCGTGCCTCTGCTCGTCGGATTCCTGGCGCTTGGAATGCTTCTGGGCTCGGATGGCCCTGGCGGGATCGAGTTCGACGATGCCCACCTCGCCCGTGTCGTTGGCGTAATCGGGCTGGTGGCGATTCTGTACGAGGGCGGGCTCACGATCTCTTGGCGCAGCCTGAATCCTGTGCTCCCCACCGCTGTCGTGCTCGGCACGGTCGGAGTCATTCTCACGGCCGCGATCACTGCGGTCGCGGCCGACTACCTGCTCGGGTTCTCGCGGACCGAATCGTTCTTGCTAGGGGCGATCGTCGGCTCGACAGACGCGGCTGCGATCTTTGCGACCCTGCGATTCACGACCCTCCGGAGCCGCCTTGCACGCGTACTGGAGGTGGAGTCCGGCATGAACGACCCGATGGCGGTCACGCTCACGGTTGGGATGATCGCCTGGCTGGACAATCCGGCGTACGACGTCGCAGACCTGGTGGAGCTTCTGATCCGCCAGCTCGCCCTCGGCGCGCTGATCGGGATCGGAATCGGGATGCTCGCCTCGCAGGTATTTCGTCGCATCCCCGCCTCGGTCGCGCCGTTCGTGCCGGTCGCGTCTGTTGCCACGGCCGCGCTCGGCTTTGGTGTAGCCGACTTCGCGGGCGCCAGCGGTTTCCTCTCTGTCTATATCGTCGCGTTGTTTGTCGGAAACACGAAGAGCCCGTATAAGAGTTCGCTCGCGGTGTTTCACGAGGCGGTGGCATTCCTTGCCCAGATTGTGCTCTTCATCGTGCTTGGTCTCCTCGTGTTTCCAGCCGAGTTGCGGTCGGTCATCGTGCCGGGGCTCGCGCTGGCCGCGGTGCTTGTGTTCGTCGCGCGACCAATAGCGGTCTGGCTCTCGACCGCCTTCCAAGGGTTCACCCACCGGGAGCGCGTGTTCCTCGGCTGGGCCGGGCTGCGAGGCGCCGTTCCGATCGTGCTCGCCACCTTCGCGCTCTCCGCCAACGTCGCTTCGAGCGACAAGATCTTCAACGCGGTCTTCTTCGTCGTGATCGTGTCGGCACTACTCCAAGGCCCAACCCTCGAGCCATTCGCACGCCGTCTCGGTCTCACCATCGAGCACTAGCGGCCCTTTCCCGGCACAGGTCAGCAGGTCGAGCGTTGCCACAGCCTGGCGTGCCCCAGTGTTCAGGAATGTTCCCTTTAGGATTCGCCGTGCGGCTCAGCGTTCGGGAAGGCAAATGTGCGCCGGTGTGGCACGTGTCGATCCCTACGGGTGCGAGGGGCCGGTGGCTGCGGGTGGCAGCGCCATCGATGCGCGTGCCGAGACGAGTGGTCCGTCCGGGACGCGGATCAGCCCACGGGTCGGCCGGTCGAGGTCGAACGTGACGAGGAGCAGCAGTGTGACGAGTCCGGCTGCGAGCAGGACGGTGAGTACGCCGCGGCCGAGGATCGCGAGGTAGAGGGCGAGCAGGCCGAGCGCGATTGAGGCGCCCAGCACCTCCAGCGCGAGGACGGGGCCTGGCACGCGGTTGTTGAGGGACGCGACCCGGGTGCTCTGTGCGTCGAAGGTGGCGTTCAAGCTGTCGACATAGAGACGGGGAGCAGTCGCGACAGGCGCCGCGACGAGCGCCTCTCCGGCGAGCCGCCACAGCCGGCGTTGCAGTCCAGTGCTCGCCGCGATCGTTCTTCGCGCGGGAGCACTGCCGGGGATCTCGTGCGAGATGAGGATGCTGGTGTCCGCGTAGGGTCGCAGCAGTGCGAGTGTCCGGCTCCGTACCGGTTCGGCCAGGGTCTGTGCGCGCAGGTACGTCGTTCCGATTGCGTTTGCCTCGTCCACGACGGCCGCACGACGCTGCTCGTAGCGTCCGACTGCGAGCGTCAGTCCGAAGGCGAGGATCAGCCCGACGAGGGCGAGCAGCGCCGCCTGAAGGACGCCGAACGGCTCGCGGAGGATCTCTCTGTGCTTTCGCAGGTACCGACCCGTGAAGAGACCGAGCACGGTAGCCCCGGCGACCACCGCGAAGATGATCAGCCCCAGCTCGAGGCTGCTCAGCCGGAAGAACAACCTTCACACCTCCTGCGATCGAGGGACCCCGGGGATCCTGGCAGCCCTCGCGGATGGAACCACGCGAAAGCCCACTCGGATGCCTGAGTGTGCGGGAATGTTCCCTTTCGGGCTGTGGCGGTTGCTCGGCCCTGCGTGGCAAGCTTCTTCTCGGCCGCTTCCCCAGGAGGAGGCGTGTGTAGGTGGCGAGAAACTGCCGTGTTGAGCCGCGGGTAATCTGCGGGGCCGCTGTTCGGGCGACCCCGCAGATCATCGGGGGCAGGGGTTAGGGCTACCGACTCCTAGGTGTGAGGGCCTTGACGAAGATCTCGACCGGCTCTGCCCGATGGGACGGTCACCGAGGGCCCGTACCCGGAGAGCAAGCCGCACATCGGCGGATTGTCGGTCGTCGACGTGCCCTCACGCCAGGAGGCGCTGGAGTGGGCTGCCAAGATCGCCGTCGCCTGCCGTTGTGCTCAAGAGGTCCGCGAGTTCATGCCCGACCCGATGGTGGGCAACTGATCGAGGCGCCAGTTCATGCCCACGGCTCCGAACAGAACAATCGCCTGCGCGAGCGTGCTCTCGCCTCACCACCTGCGATCGGTGGCACCGACGACGCTAACGTTCCGCGGCCGAACATGGATGCGCCGCTCTCCGACTGATCCGACCGAAGACCGAGTAACTGAGCAGCAGTCGATAGTCCGCGACGAGGACGATCCACCGCCCGTCATCCGATGCGGCTTCGAGGGCCGCGAGTATCTCGCTGCCGACGAATGGCACGGACGGGACTGAACGCGTAGCGGCCAGAGCCAGACGTGAGAGCGTCGCGCAGCCTTTGCAGCGCGCCGACCTCGATCTGCCGGGCGCGCTCGGCCGTCAGACCGAGCGCGCCGCCGATCTCGTTCAGCGTCCGGGCGGGCTCGCCCAGCCCGTAGTGCGCTCGGATCACCGCACGCTCTCGCGCGTCCAGCTGGTCGGCCAGGTCGCGCACATGGCGGATCTCGATCTCGTCCAGCACGTGCTCGTATGCCTGCTCGGCGCGAGGATCGGCGATCGTGTCCCCGACGGTTGCGCCGGTCCCGCCGCCCAGCTGTTCCTCGATGGCGCGCGGGGTGCGCTCTGTTGCCCGCAGGCTCTCGAGCTGTACGGGCGTCAACCCGGTCGCGTGGCTCAGCTCCTCGGTCGTGGGCTCGGCGCCGTGGGCCTGCAGGTGCTCGCGACGGGCCGCCCCGATCTGGGCGAGACCCCGGACCGCGCGGTCGGACAGCGCCACGGGCCGCGCCAGCTCCGCGACGAGCTCTTGCATCGCCTTGCGCACCCAGAACGAGGCGTACGCCCAGAACGGCGTGCCCAGCCCGGGGTCGTAGCGGTGCGCGGCGCCCAGCAGGCCGACCACCCCCTCCTGCACGAGCTCCTGGCGCTCCACTCCCGTGCCCATGTGGAAGCCGCTGGCGAGCGCCCCGATCGCGGGCAGGAAGGCCCAGACCAGCCTCCGGCACGCATCCGCGTCACCCCCCTGGGCCGCCACCACCAGGTCGCGCTCCTGTCCCGCGGTGAGTTGTCGAGCCACCACCGTCCCCCGAATCGCGAAGCAGCACCGAGTATGGCACTCGTCTGTGTAACGAAGTGGAGACCCCCTTGAATTCCCGCGGAATCGGCTTATTGAGGTTGTACGCAGCAGCGTCCGCGAACGGAGGTCGACATGGCGAGCACCGTCCAGCAGGCAACCGAGATCCGCCCCTTCCACGTCGACGTTCCGGAGGAGGAGCTGGCCGACCTTCGCCGTCGAATCGCCGCGACGCGGTGGCCGGAACGGGAGACCGTCGTCGACGAGACACAGGGCGTGCAGCTCGCGACGATGCAGGAGCTCGTGCGCTACTGGGGCGCCGAGTACGACTTCCGGAGGGTCGAGGCGAGGCTGAACGCGCTGCCTCAGTTCATCACGGAGATCGACGGCCTCGACATCCACTTCATCCATGTCCGCTCGCCGCACGAGAACGCGCTGCCGCTCATCATCACCCACGGCTGGCCGGGCTCGGTCGTCGAGATGCTGAACGTCGTCGGCCCGCTCGCCGACCCGACGGCACACGGCGGCGATGCGGAGGACGCGTTCGAGGTGGTGGTCCCGTCGATGCCCGGCTACGGGTTCTCGGGGAAGCCGAGCACCACCGGCTGGGACCCCGTCCACATCGCGAAGGCCTGGATCGCGCTGATGCGGCGCCTGGGTTACGCGCGCTTCGTCGCGCAAGGCGGCGACTGGGGTGCGCAGATCACGGACGTGATGGGGAGCAGAGGCGCCGCCGGAGCTGCTCGGCATCCACTCCAACATGCCCGGCACGGTCCCGCCGGAGATCTCGAGGACGCTCGGGTCCGCCGAGGAGCCGCCCGGCCTGTCGGACGACGAGAGCCGCGCCTGGAAGCAGCTGAACTTCCTCTATACGAAGGGCATCGGTTACGCGACGCAGATGAACTTGCGCCCGCAGACGCTGTACGGGCTCGCCGACTCGCCCGCCGCCCTCGCCGCCTGGATGCTCGACCATGACGCGCAAAGCTACGAGGACATTGCACGGGCGTTCGCGGGCGATCCGGTCGGCAACCTGACACGCGACGAGGTCCTCGACAACATCACGCTCACCTGGGTGACGAACACAGGAATCTCCTCGGGCCGTCTCTACTGGGAGAACACGCTCGGCTTCTTCGACGTCAAGGGAGCCACGGTTCCGGCGGCCGTGAGCGTCTTCCCGCGGGAGCTCTATCAGGCGCCGCGCAGCTGGGCCGAGCAGGCCTACCCGAACCTCATCTACTTCAACGAAGTCGAGGAGGGCAACCACTTCGCCGCCTGGCAGGAGCCCCAGCTCTTCATCGAGGAACTCCGCGCAGCGTTCCGTTCACTGCGTTGGCAAGGAGGTCGGCATGGGTAACACCGCCGGCGGTGGCTCTAGATGAACCTCCGCGACATCCTGCACACCTCGGCCGCTCCACAATTGGGAGTCGAGGGCCGGCTGCCGTCTCTCGACGGCGCGACCGGCTGGCTCAACTCGGAGCCCCTGACGATGGCCGGCCTGCTCGGGAGCGTCGTCCTCGTCCAGTTTTGGACATACACCTGCATCAACTGGCTACGCACGCTTCCCTACGTCCGCGCCTGGGCCGAGCGATACGCGGATCACGGCGTGGTGGTGTTGGGCGTCCACACGCCAGAGTTCCCGTTCGAGCACGACGTCGAGAACGTCCGCGGGGCGGCGAAGGAGATGCGGGTCGACTATCCGATCGCGCTCGACAACGACTACGCGATCTGGCAGGCCTTCGGCAACAGGTACTGGCCGGCTCTCTACGTCGTCGACGCCGAGGGGCAGATCCGGCACCATCGATTCGGAGAGGGCGACTACGAGCGGACGGAGGAGGTCGTCCAGCAGCTGCTGGGCATCTCCGAGGGAGCGGTGTCCATCGAAGCAGAAGGCGTCGAGGCCGCCGCCGACTGGGAGACGCTCGAGTCGCCCGAGAACTACCTCGGCTACGAGCGCACCGACAACTTCGAGTCGGGAGGAGCCGCGGCGCTGACCCTCAATCACTGGGCCCTGGCGGGCGACTGGACCGTCGACCGAGGGCTGACCGTGCTGAACGAGGCCGGCGGCGCCATCTCGTACCGCTTCCACGCCCGCGACCTCAACGTGGTCATGGGACCGGCGGTGCGAGGAGCCTCGGTGCCGTTTCGCTTGACCCTGGACGGGCAACCGCCAGGCGCAGCCCACGGAGTGGACGTCGACGAGCGGGGCGAGGGGACGGTCGCCGAGCAGCGGCTGTATCAGCTGATCCGCCAGCACGGCCCTGTCACCGACCGCACCTTCGAGATCACCTTCCTCGCGCCGGGCGTCGAGGCGTACGCGTTCACCTTCGGCTAGGCACCCCGTCGGGGTAGGCGATGCTCTGCCCGGCACCTAGCCCCTGGAGGTGGACAGAGCAGTCCTTCTTCTGTATTTGCGTGCGCCCCGGACGCAGCGCCTCTGCCTCGGCGGTCAGTCGAACAAGACCATCTTGCTTGCCTTGATTCGCTTCATGAGCTCGGCCGCCCATTTCTTCGCCGAGGCTTCGTTGTTCGACGTCGCCAAGACCTGCACGTATGTCTTCGCAGGGGACAAAGGAACACAGGTTGCGAGGACGAGCGTGTCGGTGTTTGCTGCGAACTGTTCCCATGCTCCCGGCTTCGAGAATTCGTCGAACCCGGCCGTGTGGAGTTCCTTGCGAGTGATCGCCATCGAGAGCTCGTGGCTCTTGGAGAGCGCAGCTGCGGAGTAGACGAGATACGGGCGGCCGGTCATCGACTTCTTCCCGGAACGACTACACGACTTGCGCGCGCCGCCGCACGTGCGGACAGAACGCTACACCTGTGGCGCATCGCGTCCAACCGCCCAGGAGTCCCTCCGCGCGTCCGGCCTCATTCGGGGTAGTTCGGGCTTTGCGGAGCCTCGGTCCTTGAAGCTCTCGGCCCGGCCGCCGGGGTCCGCCCCGGCTCCTCAACCGCTCGGTTGCCGTGCTTCCCGTTGGACGATGGCTCGGACCACTTCGATGCCGACGACGAGGAGGGCGATCAGGACGAGCGCCTGGATCCAGCCGCGGGCGAAGAGCGGGGCGATGAGCGCGAGGACGATCAGGATGGCCGCGGCGACGGCGTAGGTCACGAGGCGGTTCTCCAGGACGGGCTGTGCGGCGCGGCGCGCCCGGGCCGCGCGATCGGTGTCGCCGACGAACCAGACTCCGATCAGCAGCACGATGCCGAGCGTGATCCAGACCCAGGCGCGGTCGGCGAGGGTCTGCGTCAGAATGCTCCACGCGTGTTGTACCGCCGGCTTGACCGTGTCGTCCTTGGCGAGACGGTCGACGAGGTATCCGCCTCCGGCACGGCGCGCGACGAGCATCAGCAGCCCGACGACGATCACGCCGATCGCGAGCGCGCGGAGCTCGATCCTCCGGCGCCCGCGGGCCAGCCAGATCGCGATTGCGGCGACGGCGAGCGCGAGCAGCCACATCCAGTTGGCGACCGAGCGCAGGATCCGCGTGATCGTCTGCGCCGTGTCCAGCTGGTCGGCCTGGACGATCGCGACCTTGCCGGCGGAGTCTGGGAGCTTCTCGGCCACGCGTCCGATGATGGCCACCTGGTCGCCGATCTGGATGATGATGGGGCGAAGGTCGAGCACGACCTCGCCGTTCTCGGTCTGGATGAACTTCGACTTGTCGTCGAGCAGCTTCACCAGCTGTCGCTGGGTCGCGGTCGCCGTCTCCACGAAAGCCTGCTGCACCCGTGGCCGCTCGAGCGCCGCGACCGCCGCCCGGTCGGCACCGGAGCGCGCGAGACCGGCCAGAACAGGGGCCAAGCCCTTCTGAGATTCGGGTAGCCGCTCTGCGATCGCCGCCTCCACATCGACGTTCGAGTACAGCTGGTCGACCGCGGTGTTCGCAACCTGCGTCCGGATCGCGTCGTCCTCGATCATGTTCTGAGCGACGGTGTGGAAACCAGACTCGTCGAGCGCCGTGTGCGCCACGTAGTACGCCAGCATCCCCACGAACGCGAGCAGGATCGCCAGAACGGTCAGCGCACGCGCGCCGATCGCGCGCCACCGGGACGGCCCTCCGCCCTTCGTAACTTCCTTGGCTTCGGTCATCGGGCGTCTCGGCGGTCACCGGGAGCGGCGGCGCTTGCAGCAATCTCACGCTTACGAAGCACTGACCAACCCCCTCGGTGGCGACGATCGCCGACCCATCCAACCCGGTTGTTCCAGGCAGGTCCCGGCTGGGTCGAGTATGTCACCGTCCGCGCCTACAGGTCAACGCGAAGCGGCTGGACGAAGGCTGCACGAAGGTCTCGCCTAGGTCTATCTTCTCACGCTACGTACTCTCGCATCCGCAGAGGACTCGTGCCGGCCGCCGTCGCCCTGGTTGTGACGGCGAGCGCAAGTGCTCGACCAGGGGGCTCACCTCACCGATCCGTGGACGAGCTCGCGATCCTCTGTTTCGGCGACTCCAACACGTGGGGCTATCCGCCCGGCGGAGACGAGCGGTTCCCACACCAGGTCCGTTGGCCAGGCGTCCTTCAAGGCCTGCTGGGCGACCGGTATCACGTGATCGAGGAGGGATTGAGCGGGCGCACGGCGACGCTCGAGCACCCCTGGATCGACGGCCGGAGCGGGCGCTCCTACCTCTTGCCCTGTTGCCGCTCGCACATGCCGCTCGACCTCGTGATCGTGTATCTGGGGACGAATGACCTCGCTGACCGGTACCACCTCTCCGCCGGCGACGTGGCCGAGGCATGCGTGTCACTGGTGAGGGTCGTGCAGTTTGCCGAATGCGGGCGCGGAGGCGGCGCGCCGCCGGTGCTACTCGTTTGCCCGCCTCCGATCCATGCGACCGGGCCGGACGCGGCGGAGTACGAGGTGATGGCCGCGAAGTCGCGCACGCTCGGCGCACGCTTCGCAGAGGCCGCCGAAGACGTGGGTGCGGAGCTCCTCGACCTCGACGGCGTCGTCCGCTACGCCATAGAGGATCCGATCCATCTCGACGCCGACGGGCACCGTGCGCTCGCCGATGCCGTCGAGCCGCTCGTGCGCAGGCTGGCACCGTAACTCGCGTGGGATCGTCTAGGCTTCTGCGGCTTGGACCTGCACGAGCACCTGTCTGAGGGCGGCGCGGCGGTTTCGGGGTATGTCGCCAAGCGGCCGATGGCCGTGACGTTCGTCGGTCTGCTGGCGCTCGTCGCCGGCGCTTACTACGCCGTCGACGGTGCATTCGTCCTCGTGAACGGGGGAGACACGAGCAAGCTCGCGGGCGGAGCCTTCGAGATCGCTCTCGCGGTGTTCGTCGTCTGCATCGCCGCCGGCGCGTTGCGAATGCGGCGGTGGGCGTGGGCGGCCTTCATGACCTGGGCGGTGATCGGCCTCACTCATCAGCTCCTCCGCCACTTCGTCTACGACGACCCCAACTACCTGGCGATGGCGTTCAATACGGTGGCGGTGCTGGCGCTGACTCCACTCGACGTCCAGGTCGCCTTCGGAGTTCGTCCTCCCCGGAATGCCCGTCTCGACCATGCCGTCCGAAGAAACCCCATCGATAGCCACTGACGTCGAGATCCTGCGGGCGTTCGAGCCGATCGTCCGTTACACCCAGGGCGAGAAGTTCTTCCCGATGGACGTCGAGCGCTATGTGTGCGCGAGCAGCCTGTGGCTGTACATCACGGACAGCACGGACGAGGAGGTCGTGCCCGAGGGGGCGCTGACGCTGGAAAGTCTCGTGGAGCGGCGTGACGCGCCGTTCGGATCGTTCTTCTACCTGCGCTTCATCGGCTCGCTCGATCTCCAGGAGAGCGCGCAGGTCCTCGTCGGCCAGCGCCAACTGGCGAAGCGGCAACAGAGCGAGTTCCACGCGGGCGTGGGCCGGCTCGCCCGCGGAGGCCTGCTGCCGCGACTCGGCGACGGGCTCTTCTCGCTGTCACTCCTGCTCCGCGGAAATGTCCCGGGCGCGACCGCGGCCGCTGCGGCCCTCAAGTACGCGGAGATGCGGGAGCAGGACGAGAAGTACATCTACCAGGGCCGGGTCGCGCGCCAGAGCGGCTGGACGATCTGCCAGTACTGGTTCTTCTTCGCGTACAACCCGTGGCGGTCCGGCTTTCACGGAGTCAACGACCACGAGTCCGACTGGGAGATGATCTCGGTCTACCTGTACGAGGAGTCCGGACAACTCGTCCCGGAATGGGTCGCCTACGCGTCGCACGACTTCCACGGCGCCGACCTCCGCCGCCGCTGGGACGACCGGGTCGACCTCGAGCTGGAGGGCCAGCACCCGGTCGTGTACGCGGGGGCGGGGTCGCACGCCTCCTACTTCAGGCGCGGCGAGTACCAGGCCGAGGTGCCGATCCCGGCTCCCCAGCGCGTCAAGCGGATCGTCGAGGCAATGGGCGACTTCTGGCGGGAAAGGCTGGGCCAGGGCGGCGATACAAGGAGCCCGCTCCGGATCCCCTTCATCGACTTCGCCCGCGGCGACGGGCTCGCGATCGGGCCGGGCCAGCCACACGAATGGACGCCGAACGTGATCGACGAGACGACACCGTGGGCGAGCAGGTACCGCGGCCTCTGGGGTCTGTATGCGCAGGACCCGATTGCCGGCGAGAACGCCCCGGCGGGACCGATGTACGACCGCGACGGGTCACCGCGTCCCTCGTGGTTCAACCCGCTCGGGTTCGCCGGGCTCGACCAGGTCCCGCCGCCGCCACGCGAGCTCGAGGTCCTCGAAGGTGAGTGCGCGCGGCTCGAGGCGCGCCAGAGTGAGCTCGACCGTGTCATTCCCGCGGAGACCACGCTACTCCAGGAGCTCGGCGTCCGACTGCGAAGCATGCACGGAAGCCCTCACCTCGCGACCGAATCGGCGAAGCTCGAAGCAGAGGCGGTCGTGCAGTCCGCGAAACTCACGGGCCTCCGCAAGGAGCGCGCCGAGAACGACGCTGTCCTCGAGGGAGTCCGGCGGCGGATCGAGCACCGGCGCACGGGCGCACCGGACGATCCCCGGGCACACATCCGGCACGCCGCGGAGCCCGTGCCGGCCGCGAAGATGCGCTTCGACCGCGCTGCCGAGCTTTGGGCCGCGCTCTCGATCAGCGTTCTTCTCATCGGCCTGGCGGTCCTCATTCTCGTCGCGCCCACCAGCGTCTGGGGCGCAATCTTGGTGCTCGTGATTCTGTTCATCGTCGGCGAGTCGATCCTCCGCGGCACGTTCATCCGCACCGTGAACCGGATCGCGGTGATCCTCGCCCTCGTCGCCGTCGTCGTTCTCTTCGTCCAGTACTGGAAGCTGACGTTCGTCGCGCTCCTGATCGGGCTCGCCGCCTTCCTGCTCTACCAGCGGCTTCGCGAGCTCCGAGCCTGACCTCGGTCAGGCCGTCGCAGTGGGGCCGTCGCGGTGACGATCGTCGCCGCCGCGCCCCGCACGGTGACCGGCTCGCGCAGGAACCGCGACATCGCGCGGTCGATCAGGATGAAGCGGGCGATGCCGCCGGTCGTATGTTCACCCTCGGACGAGTTCTGGCTCCCGACCTCGAGCACGTCGGCGGCAGGTAGCCTCGTGGCGATGGCGTACAGGCACGTCTTCACCGGTGCCGCCGTGGCCGACCTCGGCTCGGCGCTCGCGTGGTACGAGCAACTGGCGGGCAGGCCGCCCGATCTCGTCCCGAACGAGAACGAGGCCGTGTGGCACCTCACCGAGACCGCCTCGATCAACGTCGTCGGAGACGCAGGACCGGGCGGGGCGAGGGCTGCTCACGGTTTTCGTCGCCGATCTGGAGCGGCACGTTGCCGAGCTCGAGGCGCGGGGCCTCACGACCGCTACGATCGAGACCGTGCCGGGGCTCTTCCGCAAAGCAGTGATCACCGATCCCGTCGGCAACGTGATCACCTTCGCGGAGGATCTCAGCGCGTGAGGACCCGGGTCGTCGTGCTCGGAGCGGGGTTCGGGGGGCTCGAGCTCGCGACGGTCCTGTCGGAGGCGCTCGGTGACGGCGTCGACGTGACGCTGATCGACAAGAGCGACTCGTTCGTCTTCGGATACTCCAAGCTCGACGTGATGTTCGGGCGGACGACGCTCGATGCGGTCAGCCTCCCGTACCGTGAGCTCGCCAAGCCGGGGGTGCGCTTCCTGCAGGAGACGGTCACTTCGATCGATGCCGATGCGCGCCGCGTCACCACCGACGGCGGCGTCTACGACGCCGACTACCTCGTCGTCGCACTCGGCGCCGACTACGACCTGGACGCGACGCCCGGGCTCGCCGATGGAGACAACGAGTTCTACTCCGTAGCGGGCGCCGCCCGGCTGGCCGAGCTGCTTCCGACGTTCTCCGGGGGCCGGGCGATCGTCGGCGTCTGCGGCGCTCCGTTCAAGTGCCCGCCGGCGCCCAGTGAAGCCGCATTGCTGCTAGACGAGTACCTGACCGCCCGCGGCATCCGCGGCGAATGCGAGATCTCCATCGTGATCCCGTTCTCGACCCCGGTGCCCCCGTCGCCCGAGACGTCGCGCGCGCTGGTCGCGGCCTTCGCCGAGCGCGGGATCGAGTTCGTCGCCGGGCGCCGCGTGGCCTCGCTCGACGCGGCTCGCCGAGTCGCCGTGCTCGACGACGGCGGCGAGCTGCCCTACGACCTCTTCCTCGGAGTTCCGAAGCATCGCGCGCCGGACGTGGTGATCGCGAGCGGGATGGCCGAGGACGGCTACGTGCCGGTCGACCCGAGGACGCTCGCGACGCGGTTCCCGGGCGTGTACGCCGTCGGCGACGTCGCAACGATCGGCGTGCCGAAGGCGGGGGTGTTCGCCGAGGGAGCCGCGCGCGTCGTCGCCGCGTCGCTGCTCGCCGAGATCCGGGGCGAGGCGCCCCCGGGGGCCTACGACGGGCTCGGCTCCTGTTACATCGAGTTCGGCGGCGGCCGGGTGGGGCGGGTCGACGTCGACTTCCTCTCGGGGCCGACGCCGACCGGCGTCTTCCAGGAGCCCTCCGGCGCACTCGTCGCCGAGAAGCACGAGTTCGGCTCGAGTCGCAGGGCCCGCTGGTTCGGTTAGCGCCGCTGCGCCATCCGGAAGCTGTTCCCCGACGGGTCGCGGAACCCGGCGTCGATCCCGTACGGCTGCTCCGTCGGCTCCTGGGAGAACTCGACGCCGCGGCTTTTGAGCTCCTCGTAGCTCGCCCGGCAGTCGTCTGTGGCGAAGAAGAGCCCGCCCGAGGCGCCCTTCGCCAGCAGCGCGTTGATCTGGTCCCTCGTCTCCTCGTCGAAGACGGGCGGGCCCGGCACCGCCATCAGGGTGATGGCGACGTCCTGTCCGGGCATGCCGACGGTGAGCCAGCGGAAGTTGCCGAGCTCCGGGACGGTCACGTCCTCGCGGACCTCCATCCCGAGCTTCTCCGTGTAGAACGCGAGCGCCTCGTCCTGGTCGTGCACCCAGACCTGCGCGTTCGTGAGCTTCAACATCTCGACCTCCTCCGGTCCTGGAACTGACTGGAGCGACGCTAGCGCGGTATCCCGGACTTGTCTTCTCGAAACGTGCTCGAACGCGGGCGCGCGTACGCCTGGAGCACGCAGGTCGGGATCTGCATCCGCGCGGATGCGGGTGGGAAGGAGGCGCGGTATGCGGTCGGAGAGAGACCGTAGGCACGGCCGAAGCTCGTGGTGAACGAGCCGACGCTGCTCAGCCCGACCGTGAAGCAGATCTCAGCCACCGGGCGGTCGGTGTTGCGCAACAGCTCCGCCGCGCGCTCGAGCCGCCGGGTGAGGAGGTACTGGTGCGGTGTCTCGCCGAAGGCCCGCTTGAACTCGCGGCTGAAGTGCGCGGGGGAGACGTGGGCGGCGCGCGCGAGCGCAGGCACATCGAGCGGCTCGCGGAAGCGTGCGTCGACCAGATCCTTGGCGCGCAGGAGATGCCGTGCGGGATGAACGGTGCTCACGGCCCGAGTATCGCGAACCGCCACGCCCAACCGGTCGAGACTTGACAATTGACGGAGCTCGGCGTGCCTCGTTCGAGGGATTTTCCTCAAGTGCCGACCGATGCACCCATTCGGGGGAGGGGCAGTGCCCGGGGCGGCTGTAGGTTCACTGCGAGGACGAGAGTGGCGTTGCTCTCGCGGGCTCTGCGGTGGTGCCCCGTGTTGGGGCCAGGGAGGGTCGAGGGTATGGGATCGGACGGCAAGCGAAACAGCGGTACTCGCCAGAGTGCTCTCTGGGGATCCGGGACCCGCGGCGGGGAGCGCCGCTCGAGCGCGCTCTGGGGCCGCGGTGGCCGCCTTGCCGCTGCTCTCCTGGTCGCCGCCTTCGCTCTCTGTGCACCTCTCGCGGCGCTCGCCGATCCGGGGAACGGCCAGTCCAAGGCAGCGCTCGTGACGGCGACCCGGACCGCGACCCCGAAGGCATCCAGGCAGTCGACCTTCGTGCCGCCCGCCCTCCTCGAGCGGGCTCAGGCGAACGGCAACCAGCGGCTGCACGTGATCATCCAGGCAACCGGTGGTACGGGCGCGGCTGCGTCGGCGTTCGCGGCAAACGGCCAGCGCGACGGCGGGACGGTGTCGAAGCGGCTCTCGCTGATCAACGGCGTCGCGGTCGACCTGAAGGCCAAGTGGATCATGCGGCTCGCAAAGGTCCCAGGGCTCGTTGTCACACTCGACGCCCCGGTCGAGACGGCCGGGAGGCTCACCAACTCGCAGCTCTGGCCGTACGTGTCCGGCAACTCAAAGCTCTGGGGCTCGCGCTGGCAGCCGGCGCCGAACGCCCCGACGATCGCGATCGTCGACTCGGGCATCGACGCCGCCAAGCAGGACTTCCTCGGACGCGCGTACCCGCAGGTGAACCTGAGCTCCGGCACGCCGGACGCCCAGGGAGACGGGGACGGCCACGGCACGTTCGTGGCGGGGATCGCCGCGGGCGGGAACGACGGCTACGCGGGCGCCTCGCCGAACTCGCACATCCTTCCGATCAGGGTGATGGACGACAACGGCGCGGCGCGGACGTCGGACGTAGTCGCCGCGGCGCAGTGGATCCTCGCGAACAAGGACACCTACAACATCAAGGTCGCGAACTTCTCGCTGCACTCGGCGACCGCCACGCACTTCTACTACGACCCGCTCGACCGCGCGGTCGAGAAGCTCTGGCTGAACGGCGTCGTCGTGGTCGCCGCGTCCGGGAACTACGGCACGGCGGCCGGCCCGAGCGGCGTCCTCTACTCGCCCGGCAACGACCCGTTCGTGATCACCGTCGGCGCTGTGGACATCGGCAGCGCCTTCGGCACCCTCGACGACTCGGTCGCGCCCTGGTCGGCGTGGGGCCGCACCGAGGACGGTTTCGCCAAGCCCGAGCTCGGCGCGCCCGGCCGCTACATGATCGGGCCGGTCTCGTCGAATGCGACCCTGAAGTTGCAGCGGCCCGATCACGTGGTCTCGCCCGACTACATGGAGCTCTCGGGCACCTCGTTCGCGGCTCCGGTCGTCGCGGGCGCCGCCGCTCAGCTGCTCGCTCTGCACCCGGACTGGACGCCCGACCAGGTGAAGGGCGCGCTCATGCTCACCGCCAAGCAGGCCGCCGGGATCACGACCCGGGCGATCGGCGTCGGCGAGGTCAGCGTCAACGACGCCGCAGCGGTCACCACGCCGCCGAACGCGAACGCGGCGCTCGACCAGTTCCTCACGAACGATCCTGCCAACGGCCTCCTCTTCGACGCGCCGACCTGGGTTGCCGCGGCATCCGCGGACGCGTCCTGGGCGGATGCGTCCTGGACGGACGCCTCATGGGCCGACGCTTCGTGGGCAGATGCTTCCTGGGCCGACGCCTCCTGGACGGACGCCTCGTGGGCGGACGCCTCCTGGGCCGACGCCTCCTGGGCCGACGCCTCGTGGGCAGACGCCGCCGACGCCGACGGGATGGGCCCGGTTGCCCTCGTAGACCCATCTGTCGACGGGCCCTAGGGCGGCTCGACCCCGGGCGCATCGTCGATACGCTGCGCCCCGGATGATCGTCGTGACGGGATCGACGGGCCACGTCGGTGGGCTCGTCGCCGAGGAGCTCTTCGAGCGGGGCGAGCCGTTCCGCCTCCTCGTCCGGGACCCGTCGCGCGCGCCCGAGTTTCCCGGCGCGGAGGTCGTGACCGCCGACTACGGGCGGCCCGACCTCCTCGCCGGAGCGCTGCACGAGGGCGACCGCGTCTTCATGACCTCGGTGCACGAGGGCCCAGAGCGCCGCGTGCCGCTCCACCGCTCGTTCGTCGAAGCCGCGGCACGGGCAGGGCGTCGCGCAGCTCGTCTACCTCTCGTTCGCGAACGCCTCGCGCGAGGCGACCTTCCTCCACGCGCGCTCGCACGGCGAGACGGAGGAGATGCTGGCGGACTCGGGGGTGCCGTGGACGGCGATCCGGAACACGATGTACGCGGATCACATCCCGGGCTGGTTCGACCCGGACGGCGTGGCGCGGGAGCCGCTCGGCGAGGCGCGAATGAGCTTCTCGTACCGGCCCGAGCTCGCGAGGGCGATTGCCGTCGTGCTGACCGAGCCCGGCCACGAGGAGCACGTGTTCGACATCACGACGCCCGAGTCGGTCAGCCTCCACGACCTCGCCCGGATCGCGACGGAGGTCACCGGCGACCCGTACGCCTACGAGCCGGCCAGCGACGAGGAGTGGGACGAGCGTTGGCGCGCGCTCGGCCGCTCGGGCTGGGAGCTCGATGCGGGACACACCTCGTACGAGGCGATCCGCAACGGCGAGCTGGACGTCGTCACCGACGACTACCGCCGGCTCACCGGTCTCGAGCCGCTGACGGTCGCGGCGATCGTCGAGCGGCTCGCCGACGAGTTGCCGCTCTAGGTCAGGCCGGCGATTCCGTTCCGCAGCAGGCCTGCGGCGAGCAGGAAGAGGATCACCGCAGCGATCGTCCACGCCCGCCGCACGAGCCAGTCGCGCGCAGCGTGGAGGATCCGCAGCGCCCAGTCGTGCGCGACGATCAGCAGGATGATCGCGACCAGGAGCGGCAGCAGCGAGACGAGCGTGAAGAAGACCCAGTCGACGACGTACTGGGCTGTGCTCGGGTCGAGCTGCGAGATCGCCTTCAGGGCGAGGGGGATGAACCCGCCCGGGTTCGCGAGCACGGCGCCGGCTCCGACGACCGCGATCACGGGCGACGAGGCGACCTTGCTCATGCGCTCGACCATGCTCTCGGTCTTCGCCTGGTCGGGCGGGCTCCGCAGCAGCCGCCAGCCGTAGAGCGCCGCGAGCACCGCGGCGACGATGTCGAAGACGCTGACCCAGGTCTTCTGTCCTCCTGTCGACGACGGCGCGGCGGCGTTGCCGAGGACGAAGGCGGCGAGGACGCCGATCGCCAGCGTCGCGGTGAGCGCGCCGAGGTAGAACCAGAGCCCGGTCCGAAGCGGCCGCTCGCCGAGCACGAGCGCGAGCACCGAGAAGGTGAGCGTCGTCGGCGACAGCATCGCCGCGAGGGCGATCAGCACGAGCTCGGCGTCCAGCCAGTTCACCGGACAACCCTATGGCACACGGCGACGCCGTTCACCATTTCGCAACGGGAACGGCGTCGCCGCGGCGCGGAAGCCTAGGCTTCCGGGACCTTCGCCTCGAGCTCCTCGAGATCGAGCTCGATGCCGAGCGCACGGACCATCTTGGAGGCCGAGGAGACGACGCGGGGAGTCCCCACGAGCGGCGCGACGGCGGCCAGGACGCCCTGGACGTCCTCGGCTTCGACCTCGACCTCGCCGGCGATCTCGAGATTGAGGAGGTACGAGACCGGCGGAGCGTCCATCGCCACGAGCGCGGCGATGCGTACCAGCATCAGCGTCTTCGGGTCGAGGCTCGACGCCTCGATCGCGTCGGCGTTCATGCTCATGAGCAGATCGAGCACCGGGGTATCTGCCATTGGAACTCCTTCCGTAGCTGGGCGATTTCCAACCTAGCACTGTCAGTGCCGCGTGGCATCCGTACTCGACCGAACCGGTCGAGGTCGGCCGATGCCGGAGAGCGGTTCGAGGTCCCCGTCGCCGGAGCCGTCCTGGCCGGTAACTGCGGGGGCGACGGCCCGCCTGCGCTGCTCCTGCACGGCGGGCCCGGAATCGCGGATTACACAGAGGGTTGCGCGGCCGAGCTCTCGGGGGTCTTCGAGACGATCCGCAACACCCAGCGAGGCGTGCCGCCGTCGGTCGTGGAGCCGCCGTATCGAGGACTGCGGGCACTTCCCGTGGGTGGAGCGCCCGGGCGCGTTGTTGCGCGCCTACCAGCTGTTCCAGTGAACCATGCTCTCGAGCGGCTTGCGGGCGCCGGGCTTGAAGTCGGTGCCGATCGTGTAGGCGACCGGGATCAGGGCCGCCTGCATCACCTCGTCGTAGGGGATCCCCAGGATCTCGGCGGCCTCGCGCTCGTGCATCAGGTGGAAAGTCGTCCACACCGAGCCGAGCCCGCGCGACCGCGCCGCGAGCATGAAGCTCCAGGCGGCGGGGATGATCGAGGCCCATCGTGACGCCTGCAGCGCGACGGGCGCGTCCTCGGTCCGGCCCATGACACACGGGATCACGTGGACAGGCACCTCGTGGATGTGGTCGGCGAGGTGATGCACAGCGTCGCCGATGCGGCCCAGCTGCCCGCCTGCGCCGGCGATGCGCTTCTCGAGGTAGGGGCCTGCGACGCTGCGCCAGAGCTCGCCGAGCGCCGCCTTCTTCGCGGGATCGGTGACGACGACGAAGTGCCAGTTCTGCGAGTAGCTCGCCGTCGGCGCCTGCTGGGCGAGCGCGAGGCACTCCTCGAGGACCTCCCGCTCGACCGGCCTGGTGAGATCGAGCCGCTTGCGGACAGCCCGCGTCGTCGAGAGCAGCTCGTCGGGAGTCAATTCGAGGATCATCGGTGACACCCTAAACTGCCCCAATGCCCGAGGGGTTCGGAACCGGAGAGGTCGCGCACCACCTCGGTCACGGCCACGACCACGGCGGCGGGAAGCGCGGCTGGAGCGAGCAGACGATCGAGATCCTCGAGGCATTCCTGCTAGCGATCGTCGCCGTCGCCACCGCGTGGAGCGGCTACCAGGCCGCGCGATGGGACGGGCGGCAGGCGCACCTGTACGGGCTCTCCTCGAAGTACCGGCTCCTGGCCACCCAGCACGCGACACGAGGCGGCCAGGAGCAGATCTACGACACCACGACCTTCGACTTCTGGCTCCAGTCCAAGACGACGGGCGATGAGAAGGCCGCGGCGATGTTCGTGAAGCGGTTCCGCCCCGAGTACCGGCCTGCGTTCGCCGCGTGGATGGCGACCGATCCGTTCCACAACCCGAAAGCCCCGGCCGGCCCGATCGTGATGCCGCAGTACCACAACGCCAACCTCGAGGCCTCGGTGAAATGGGAGGAGAGAGCGAGCGCCGCGTTCGAGACGGGCACCGCAGCCCGTGAAACCGGGGACAAGTACCTGCGAAACACGGTCCTGCTCGCGACCGTGCTCTTCCTGACCGCGTTGGCCCAGCGGTTCAAGGTGCGCAACGTGCGCGTCGGCCTGCTCTGCGTGTCGGGCGTGCTGCTCGTGGTCGCGCTGTACTTCGTGGTCACGTATCCCACCGCCTGACTCCGTCTCAATCCACTCTTCGCGCCGCCGCGTTATATCGTTGACCGATCACGACCATAGGAGGCGGCTGCGGTGTACCCGGCGACGTTCGAGTATCACGCCCCTACCAGCATCGAAGAGGCGGTCTCGCTCCTCGAGCGCTACGGCGGCGAGGCCAAGATCCTCGCCGGAGGGCAGAGCCTGATCCCGGTGATGAAGCTCAGGGTCGCGGCACCGAGCGCCCTCGTCGACATCAACCGGATCCCCGGCCTCGACGGCCTCGCCGAGGAGGGCGGGCAGCTTCGCATCGGCGCCCTCGTGCGCCACAAGACCTGCGAGCGCTCCGAGCTCCTGCGCGGCCGCTACGGCACGCTCGGCGCGGCTGCGCCGCAGATCTCCGATCCCATCGTGCGCAACCTGGGCACGGTCTGCGGCTCGCTCGCGCACTGCGACCCGCAGGGAGACTGGGGCTCGGCGCTGCTCGCGACCGGCGCCGAGGTGGTGGCGCGGGGCCCGGGCGGGACGCGCACGATCCCGATCGAGGAGCTCTTCCTGGGCCCGTTCATGACGACGCTCGAGCCGACGGAGCTGATCACCGAGGTTCGCGTGCCCGACCCGGGTGAGCGCGCGGGCGGGACCTACCTCAAGCTCGAGCGCAAGGTCGGCGACTTCGCCACCGCAGCCGTTGCGGTGCACGTCTCGCTCGACAACGGCGTCATCGGCCGGGCCGGGATCGCGCTCACCGGGGTCGGGGCGACGAACATCAAGGCGACCGCGGCCGAGGAGTCGCTCGCCGGCGCCGAGCCGACCGACGAGGCGATCGCCGCCGCCGCCGCGCTCGCGGCCGAGGCGGCGGATCCGGTCGGCGACCACAGAGGCAGTGCCGAGTACAAGCGCAACGTCGTACGCGTGTTCACCGAGCGGGGCCTGCGGACGGCTGTCGAGGCCGCCCGGGCCGCGTAGGAAGGGAGAGAGAATGGCAGTCCAGGAAGCACCCCTGACCCGGACGGTCACCGTCACGGTCAACGGGCAGCCGCGCTCGGCCGAGATCGAGACGCGGCTCCTGCTCGTGCACTTCCTCCGCGAGACCCTCGCTCTCACCGGGACGCACATCGGTTGCGACACGACGAGCTGCGGCGCCTGCACCGTCCTCCTCGACGGCGTGCCGGTGAAGTCCTGCACGATGTTCGCCGTCCAGGCCGACGGACGCGAGATCACCACTGTCGAGGGGCTGATGGAAGGGGGCGCGCTCCATCCGATTCAGCAGGGCTTCCACGAGGAGCACGGGCTGCAGTGCGGCTACTGCACGCCCGGGATGATGCTGACCTCGGTCGCCCTGCTCGCAGAGAACCCCGATCCCAGCGACGAGGAGATCCGCTGGGCGATCTCCGGCAACGTCTGCCGCTGCACCGGGTATCAGAACATCGTCAAGGCGGTGCACAACGCCGCTGCCAAGATGCGTGAGGGGAGCTAGCGATGGCGACCGGGCATGAGATCCGCGGCATGGGCCACTCGGTTCCGCGCAAGGAGGACGCGCGCTTCATCCGCGGCAAGGGCAACTACGTCGACGACATCGTGCTCCCGGGGATGCTCCACATGGAGCTGCTGCGGAGCCCGTATGCGCACGCCCGCATCCTCTCGATCGACACGTCCGCCGCGGCCGCGTTGCAGGGTGTCGTCGCGGTCGTCACGGGCGAGCTGATGGCCCAGCACAACCTCGCGTGGATGCCGACCCTGTCGGGCGACACGCAGGCGGTGCTCGCGACGGACAAGGTGCGGTTCCAGGGGCAGGAGGTCGCGGCGGTCGTCGCCGAGACGGCGTACATCGCCAAGGACGCGCTCGAGCTGATCGAGGTCGAGTACGAGCCGCTCGAGGCGGTCACCTCGCCCCAGCAGGCGCTGGAGGAGGGCGCGCCGCTGATCCGCGACGACAAGGAGGGACAGGACTCGAACCACGTCTACCACTGGGAGGCGGGCGACGAGGAGGCGACCGACAAGGCCTTCGCCGAGGCCGACAAGGTGATCGAGCTCGACACCTTCTACCCGCGCTGCCATCCCTCGCCGCTCGAGACCGAAGGCTGCGTCGCGGACGTGAACCCGGCGACCGGGAAGGCGACGATCTACATGACCTCGCAGGCGCCGCACGCGCACCGCACCCTGTTCGCGATCGTGGCGGGCCTGCCCGAGCACATGATCCGGATCGTCTCGCCCGACCTCGGCGGCGGCTTCGGCAACAAGGTGCCGATCTATCCCGGCTACGTCTGCGCCACGGCGGCCTCGCTGCTGATCGGGCGCCCGGTGAAGTGGATCGACGATCGCACCGGGAACCTGATCTCCACCGGGTTCGCGCGGGACTACCATATGCACGGCGAGCTCGCGGTGAAGAACGGCAAGATGACCGGGCTCAGGGTGAAGATGCTCTCCGACCAGGGCGCGTTCTTCGCCGACGCGCAGCCGACGAAGTTCAAGGCCGGCCTGTTCCACATCGTCACCGGCTCGTACGACATTCCGGCTGCGCACGTCGTCACCGACGGCGCGTACACCAACAAGGCGCCGGGCGGGGTCGCGTACCGATGCTCGTTCCGTGTCACCGAGGCCTCGTACATGATCGAGCGCCTCGTCCAGACCGCGGCCTACGAGCTCGAGCTCGACCCGGCCGAATTCCGGCTCGACAACTTCATCAAGCCGGAGCAGTTTCCCTACGAGTCGGCGACGGGCTTCGTCTACGACTCGGGCGACTACCCGGGCGCGCTCGCGCTCGCGCTCGAGAAGGTCGGCTACAGCGAGCTGCTGAAGGAGCAGGCGGCCGCGAGGGAGGAGGGGCGGCTGATCGGGATCGGGCTCGCCTGCTTCACCGAGGTGGTCGGCGCCGGCCCCGGCAAGGAGTACCAGATCGCCGGGCTGCGCATGTTCGACTCGGCGGAGCTCCGCGTCCATCCGACCGGCAAGGCGATCCTCAAGCTCGGCGTGAAGTCGCAGGGCCAGGGCCACGAGACGACGTTCGCCCAGATCATCGCCCAGGAGCTCGGCATCCCCTACGAGGACGTCGAGGTGATGGAGGGCGACACCGACAACACGCCCTACGGGCTCGGCACCTACGCGAGCCGCTCGACGCCGGTAGCCGGAGCCGCGGCGGCGATGATCTCGCGCGAGCTGCGCGAGAAGGGGCGCACGATCGCGGCGCACCTGCTCGAGGCGTCGCCGGACGACCTCGAATGGGAGCCGGGGCGCTTCGTCGTCAAGGGCTCGCCCGAACGTGCGGCGACGATCCAGGAGATCGCCTTCGCCGCCTACACGAACATCCCCGACGGGCTCCAGGCGGGCCTCGAGGGCGTCCATTACTACGACCCGCCGAACATGACCTTCCCGTTCGGCACGTACGCGGTCGTGGTCGAGGTCGACCGGGGCACGGGCGCCTGGAAGGTGCTGAAGATGGTCGCGGTCGACGACTGCGGCACCCGGATCAACCCGATGATCGTCGAGGGTCAGATCATGGGCGGCCTCACCGAGGGCTTCGCGATCGCGGCGATGGAGCTGATCACCTTCGACGAGGACGGCAACTGCATCGGCTCGAACTTCATGGACTACCTCCTGCCGACGGCCTGGGAGACCCCGGAGTTCGACCTCGGCGAGACGACCACCCCCTCGCCGCACCATCCGCTCGGCGCGAAGGGTGTCGGCGAGTCGGCCACGGTCGGCTCTCCGGCCGCGTACGTGAACGCGGTGGTGGATGCACTGGCCCACGCGGGGATTCGGAACCTGGAGATGCCGGTGACGCCCGACAAGGTCTGGGCAGCGCTCGTGGAGGCAGGCCTGGCCGAGTGAGCTCGGGTGACGTCATCGTCGAAGCCGGTCTTCTGGCGGGTGAGGGCAAGCCCTACGTCCTCGCCACGGTGGTCCGGGTCGAGCGGCCCGCCTCCGCCAGGCGCGGCGATCGTGCGCTCGTGCTGCCGGACGGGGCGCTGCACGGCTGGGTCGGCGGCGCCTGCTCGGAGCCGACGGTCATTCGCGAGGCGCTGCGTGCGCTCGCCGACGGGGAGCCGCGCCTCGTGCGCATCGGCCCGCCCGGGGCCGGGGACGGCGCGCCGGCCGATGTCGTCTGCGCCGAGAGCACGTGCGCCTCGGAGGGGACGGTCGAGGTCATGATCGAGCCGCAGCTCCCTGAGCCGCTGCTGGCCGTGATCGGTGAGAGCCCGGCGGCGCTCACGCTCGCGGAGCTGGCACGCACGATCGGCTGGCGCGTGGCACCGGGGCTCGTCCCGGAGGCGGACGCCATTGTCGTCGCGACGATGGGCCGCGGGGACGAGGAGGCGCTCGCGGCTGCGCTCGCCGGCGCGGCGGGCTACGTCGGCCTCGTCGCGAGCTCCCGTCGTGCCGGCGTCGTGCTCGGTGCGCTGCGCGAGCGCGGGCTCGGTGAGGAGATGCTCACGCGCGTCCGCAGCCCCGCCGGGCTCGATCTCGGCCCTGCCTCCCAGCAGGAGATCGCCGTCGCCGTGCTGGCGGAGCTCGTCGCCTGGCGGCACGCCCGCCCGCAGCCCGACTCGATCCCGCTCGCGGCCGAGGCGATCGACCCGGTCTGCGGGATGACCGTCGCGGTCGAGGGCGCGAAGGAGACCGCCGAGTACGAGGGGGTCACCTACTACTTCTGCAACCCCGGCTGCCGTGAGCGTTTCGAAGCGGAACCGGCGCGGTACGTCGAAGCGCTCGCGCCGTGAAGCGCGAGGCCTGGGACACGAAGTACGCAGGCTCGGACTTCCTCTGGAAGGAGGAGCCGAACCGCTTCCTCGTCTCGGAGCTGGACGGGCTGCCGCCCGGCCGGGCCCTCGACCTCGCCTGCGGCGAGGGGCGCAACGCCGTCTGGCTCGCCCAGCAGGGCTGGAGCGTCACCGGCGTCGACTTCTCGCAAGTGGGGCTCGCGAAGGCGGCGCAGCTGGCCCAGCGCCGGGGCGTCGAGGTCGAATGGGTGGCGGCCGATCTGCTCGAGTACCGGCCTCCGGCCGGGCTCGATCTCGTCGTCGTCTTCTACTTCCAGGTCCCGGCCGACGAGCGCCGTCTGGTGCTCTCGCGCGCGGCGGCCGCGCTAGCACCCGGGGGCACGGTGCTCGTGGTCGCCCACGACCTGATCAACCTCGGCGAGGGCGTCGGCGGGCCGCAGGAGCCGGAGGTGCTGTACACGCCCGAGGACGTCGTCGCCGACCTCGCCGGCCTGGTGATCGAACGGGCCGAGCGCGTCAGGCGCCCGGTGGGCGAGAGCGAGGCGATCGACGCGCTCGTGCGCGCCACGAAGCCCGCCTGACAAGTTCGCTTGACATCCTGGAGGTCGGCAGCGGGCTCGTCTCGTTCGCGATCATGGCGGGCTTCGGGGCGGTGATCCTGTTCGGCGGCAGTAGCGAGACGATCCGCGGGCT
Source organism: uncultured Actinomycetes bacterium (assembly GCA_963724805.1). Lineage (GTDB taxonomy): Bacteria > Actinomycetota > Thermoleophilia > Gaiellales > Gaiellaceae > CAVQZA01. Next base: position 920,714 of record CAVRWA010000011.1, on the reverse strand, counting down.
GCGCGGCGACGGTCGCGATGAGCGCTTCCGGCAGATCGACGTCAACGCCACCGCGTTCGCCGGCCTCGTCGTGATCACGTGCATCCTCGTCGGCTTCTTCGTCGAGCTCGCCCGCGGCAACGACGGCAATCCGTACGGCCTCCTGGGTGCCGCCGCGGGCCTCGCGTACATCGCCGCGATCGTCTGGCAGCGGGTTCGCTCTTGACCGCGGCGTGGCAGGCATGGGAGGGTGCCCTTCATGTGTTGCGCGTTCCTCCTCGCGTTCGGGATCGGTCCGCGGATCGCGCTGATCTTCGTCTGGATCTTCGGCGACCGGGTGGACGCCGCCTTCAGCTCGTGGGTCTGGCCGCTCCTTGGTCTGCTGGTCCTGCCGTGGACGACGCTGATGTACGTCCTCGCTTGGGGGCCGGTGTACGGCGTGAGCGGGTGGGGCTGGGTGCTCGTCGGGCTCGGCGTCTTCCTCGACCTCGCCACCTACTCCGGCCGCTTCGCCAAGGACCGCTACCAGCCCGCGACCTAACCGGTTAGTCCGCGGATCCCTTTGCTGGCAAGCCAGACGGCGAGCGCCAGCGAGACCACTGCGAGCGCGGCCTGCTGGTTCAAGGCGATCCACTCGCGGATCCGCGCGAGGCCGGGTGCCGCCCGCCCCGGCGCGAGGAACGCGTAGAGGATCAGCGCTCCCTGCACCGACGCGGTGACGAGGGAGAAGACGGCGAAGACGGCAATCGACTGGCCATTCGTGAGGTTCGCGCGGAGCGTGTCCACCGCCGCCGCGACGACGAGCGCCGTGTTGATCCAGAACGCTCCGATCAGGAACGCCCACAAGGCCCTCATCTGCCCGATCCGGACCATCCAGCCGGGCTCCTTCGGAGTCTTTCCGGTGCGAGCGGGCCGCTGCGACCAGAACCGCGCGGCCGCCAGGAGCAACAGCACGCCGAGCAGCACCTGGACTACGCACGCGGCGGTCGTGGGCGAGCCCGCGCCGGAGAAGTCGTACCCGCCGAAGAAGAACACGATCAGGAGGCCGACCCCGAAGGTCGACAGCGTCCAGCCGGCCAACCAGGCGATCGCGTTCGAGGGCCGGTTGGAGGCCAGCATCAGGATCACGGCGACGATCGCCCAGGGCGAGAGGGCGCACACGATCGCGAGCGGGAGGAGCTGCAGGAAGGCGCCGCCGATGCGGCGAGTATCTACGAACTACCGGTCAGTTTCCTACGACCTGGACGATCCAGCCCCGCCGCTCCTGGCCGGCGGCGGCTCCCGCCGAGCGGAGCCCGGCTCCGCCGCAGCCTGACGCCGCTGGCGAAACGATCCGAGGCCGCGCGGCGCGAATCCGTACCCGGCGTACTTGTCTTCGCGCCGCGCGGGGATGGCTCATTCCGCCAGCAACGCCCCAGGAGCCGCGGGTGTCTCTCGTGCCCCGACCCCCGCTTCGGCCCTGCGTCGGGTCAGTTTCCTACGACCTGGACGATCCAGCGCCGGTCGCGCTCGCGGTCGAGCTCGAGGAAGAGGACGCGCTGCCAGGTGCCGAGGCAGAGCTCTCCGTCGCGCACCGGCACCGACTCGCCGGCGGTGCCGAGCAGCATCGCCATGCAGTGCGAGTGCCCGTTCCCGACGTCCATGTCCTCGGGGCAGATGTTCTCGGTTCGCCGGTCCCAGTCGTCGTGGGCGTAGTAGGTCTCGCTCGGGACGAGGCGGCGGAGCAGCTCCGCGAAGTCCTCGAGGAAGCCCGCCTCGAATTCGTTCACCCGGACGCAGCAGGTCGTGTGCGGCGAGTACACGCAAGCGATCCCGTGGGTGATGCCGCTCTCGCGCACGGCCACGCTCACCTCGTCGGTGATGTCGCGGACGGAGAGGCCGCCGCTCGTCCGTAGCTGCGTCTCGTGCTGGAAGACCTTCACCGCCGTCCACCCCCTCGTCGGGAACCAGTCCGCGTATTGTGCGGAATTCCGGCGCCCGGGTGAAGGGTTGGCCGTCCTCAGTAGCCGACGGAGGGCTTCGTCGTGGTCGTTCCTCCCGTGCCCGCAGGCTGGTCGGAGCCGCCCCCGCCGCAGCCTGCGAGAAGGAGCGCGAGCGCGATCAGGAGCACGGCGACCCTGCGCATGCCGGTCCTACGTGGTATCGAGCCGGAGCGGATTTAGGCGAAGACGGGCGCGGGTGCAGTCGAGTCCCGCACGACGAGCCGCGTCGCGAGCTCGATGCGGAGGGTCTCGACGCTCTGATTCTCCAGCAGCCGAAGGAGCAGGCTCACCGCCATCCGGCCCATCTCGGCGAGCGGCTGTCGCACGGTCGTCAGCGCGGGGGAGACGATCGCGGAGTGCTCGGAGTCGTCGAAGCCGACGACCGAAAGGTCCTCGGGCACCCGAAGCCCGCGGGCGCGCGCCTCCTGGAGCACGCCGATCGCGAGGTTGTCGTTGAAGGCGAAGATCGCGGTGGGCCGGTCGGCGAGATCGAGAATCGGGCCCACGGCGCGTGCGCCGTCGATCGCGAAGCTCGAGGGGACGATGAGCTTCGAGTCGGGGAGGACGCCTGCGGCGGCCATCGCGGCGCGGAAGCCGTCGAGCCGCTCGGAGCTCGCCATCCAGGTGGGCGGGCCCGTGATCGCGGCGATGCGGCGGTGCCCCAGCGAGAGCAGGTGCTCGGTCGCGGCGCGCGCGCCGGTCGCGTGGCCCGCCGAGATCGCCGGAATACCGTCGTCGAGCGGGATCCGGGGATCGACTACGACGAACGGGAGGCCCTGGCGCTTCAGCGCCTTCAGCTCCTTGTTCGTCTCCTCCGGAAGCGTCAGCACCGCGCCGTCGGTGGTGCCGTGCATCAGCCGGTCCAGCAGCGTCACCTCGCGCTCGTGCTGGTGCAGGGTGGGGCAGAGGACGATCCGCATGTCCTGCTCGTAAAGCGCCTCGGCGATCCCGGAGAGGATGACCGAGAAGTAGGCGGCCTCGACGATCGGCACCGTGACGCCGACGAGACCCGTGCGACCGCTCGAGAGGGCACGTGCGTTGCGGTTGGTCGCGAAGTCGAAGTCCTGCACCGCTTTCAGCACGGCCTCGCGGGTCTTGGGAGCGACGTCGCGCCGCCCGTTGAGCACACGCGAGACCGTCGCGATCGAAACGCCTGCGGCGCTCGCGACGTCCCGGATCGTCGCCCGGGGCTTGCCGCCGTTCGGGTCAGTCGTCGCTGCCATCGCGAATTATTAGTAGCACATTTTGCCGTAACCGTTTCCGGTAGTTTCCGGCAATTAGGACATTCTACGGATGCCAGAACGGCGGGCACGCTGGCACTATCGAGGTTAAGATGGCTTGAAATATGCGAAACAATCTGGTAACCGTTCCCGGAACAAACAAACCGGGAGGCCCAGAGTCTAAGGAGTTAGTAGGCCCGCCAAGGCGTCAAAGCAGGCGCCGCATCTGAACCCAGGTCTATGCCGACCCTCCGCTCGCCGAGACGGTGACGGAGACAGAAAGGGAGGGCAGCATGAAGAATCGATCTGCTCGCACACGTGCAGGTCTCGTACTGGGGGTCGCGCTCGTCGCGGCCGCCGTCCTCGCCGCGACGCTCGCTCAGGGCGCCGGGGCGAAGCCGGGGCCGGCAGTCGTCGTCAAGACCGCCGCGCACTCGTGCCTCGTGATGACGGGGTCCGGCGATCCGGCCTTCGTCCGCAACTTCAACCCGTACACGGCTACGAGCCTGCCGAGCGGTGGCTTCGTCAAGGGCGCCTTCTACGAGCCGCTCGTGATCGCAACCGCTGCCGGCGGCGGACACCTGTATCCGTGGCTCGCGACCAGCTGGAAGTGGAGCAACGGGGCCAAGACGCTCACGCTCAGCGATCAAGCAGGGCGTGAAGTGGTCGGACGGCAAGCCGCTGACCGCGGCCGACGTCGTCTACAGCCTCAAGGCAGGCGGCCAGAACAAGGTCGCCGACCTGATCGGCCTCGAGCGCGACGGCACGAACATCGCCTCCGTCCAGCGGAAGGGCCTCTACGGCGTCGTGATCAACCTGAAGACGCCGGACTCGCAGTTCATCGCTGCGCAGCTGAACCTGCAGATGGTCGTCCCGCAGCACATCTTCTCGAAGGTTCCCGACCTGGCGACGTGGACGAACCCGAACCCCGTCGGGTCCGGTCCGTTCACGAAGATCACGCGGTTCACCACGCAGGACTACGTGCTCAGCAAGAACCCGAACTACTGGCTGGCCGGCTCGCCGAAGATCCCCTGCCTCGAGTACGTGCAGGCGACCTCGAACGACGCCGCGCTCCTCCAGATCCAGAGCGGTCAGGTCGACTGGACGCACAACTTCGTGCCGAACGTCGAGACGGCCTACTCGGCCAAGGACCCGGCCCACTACCACGCGTTCTACGCGACGACCGCCTATCCGGTCTCGCTGATGTTCGATACGTCGCAGTACCCGTTCAGCCTCGTCCCGCTCCGGCAGGCGATGAGCATGTCGATCAACCGGGCGCAGGTCTCGAAGCTCGGTGAGTACGGCTACGCGCCGCCCACCGACGCGATCGGCCTGAACGGGATCTTCCCGACCTGGGTGACCGACAAGACCGTCAAGGCGCAGGCGAAGGCCCTGGCGACGCTCAACCTGCCGGCGGCGAAGAAGCTGCTGACCGACAACGGCTTCACCTACAAGGGCAACAACCTGATCGATCCGAAGGGCAATCCCGTCGCGTTCCAGATCCACGTGATCTCGGGCTGGTCGGACTGGGTCGCCTCGCTGCAGATCATCACCACGAACCTGCAGGCGGTGGGGATCGACGCCACCGTGAAGCTCGAGCCGGACTGGAACTCGTGGTACCCGAACGCGTCGAGCACGAAGACGCCGACCCTGCTCTGGCAGGGCGCGTCCCAGGGCTCGCCGTACGGCTACTTCTACTCCAACATGCACCAGAACGCGTACATCCCGTCGGGTCAGGACGGCACGCCGACCGGGAACTGGGAGCACTACCAGAACCCGACCGCGACGAGCATCCTGAACAAGTGGAAGGTCACGCTCGACCCGAAGAAGCAGCAGTCGTTTGCGACCCAGCTCGAGAGCCTCTGGCTCAAGCAGCTGCCGATCATCCCGCTGTTCATCGGGCCGCGCTGGTCGACCTACAGCACCAAGTACTTCCATTGCTTCACGTCGCCGAAGAACTACTACGGCGATCCGATCTTCACCACGTTCCCCGACAACGTGTTGTCGTTCACGCGCATCTGCCCCGGAGGTAAGGCAGGCGTCTGATTCACCAGGGTCGCATCCCGGCGGGCGAGGTGACATCCTCGTCCGCCGGGATACTCCCACCTAACGATCATGCGCTGGTTCCTTCGTCGTCTGTCCTTCTACGCGCTCGCCATCTGGGTGGCGGTCACGCTGAACTTCTTGCTGCCCAGGCTGATGCCGGGCAGCCCGATCGGCGGGCTCCTCGCCCGCCTCACCCCGGCCCAGATCCAGTCCAACCCCGGGATCATCGAGACCTACCAGGCGATGCTCGGCGGCGGCAAGAAGCCGATCCTCACCGACTACTTCACCTACCTGCACAACGTCGCGACCCTCGACTTCGGGATCTCGACTTCGAACTACCCGAGCCCCGTGTCCGAGGTGATCGGGCGGACGCTCCCGTACTCGATCTTCCTCGTCGGCGTCGCCTTTCTGATCTCGTTCATCTTCGGGATCACGGTCGGGATGTTCGCCGCCTGGCGCCGCGGCGGGCTCGTCGACAAGTTCGCGATCCCGTCCATGCTGGCGCTTGCCGCCTTCCCCGCCTTCTTCACCTCCCTCCTGGCCGTGTACTTCTTCGGGCTCAGGCTCGGGTGGTTCCCGATCCAGCACGCCTACGACAGCGGCGTCATACCGGGCTACAACTGGACCTTCGTCTCGAGCGCGTTCCGTCACGCGGAGCTGCCGATGCTCGTGATCGTGCTCGTCTTCGCCGGCGGCTGGGCGCTGAACATGCGCACCGTGATGATCAACACGATCGGCGAGGACTACGTGGCGATGGCACATGCCAAGGGCCTCCACGACCGGCGCGTGATGACGCGCTACGCGGGCCGTAACGCGATCCTGCCACCGTTAAATGGGTTTGCGGCGCTCTTCGCCTCGGCGGTGGGCGGGCTCGTGTTCATCGAGTTCGTCTTCAGCTATCCGGGGGCGGGCTTCACGCTCCAGCAGGCGGCGCTGGGCGCCGACTACCCGCTCACGCAGGGGCTGCTGCTCGTGTTCGCGGTCTGCGTGATCCTCGCGAACCTGATCATGGACCTCCTCAACGTGGTCCTCGACCCGCGCGTGCGGACGGCCTAGTGTCGTTTCAGCCCGTAACGGTCGACCGCGCCGAGGCGGCGCCGGTCGAGGCGCCCGAGCGGCCGGAGCGGAGCCGCCGCCGTGGGCTTCACGCGCCGCTGTGGCTCACGCTGCTCTGGGGCAACCCGAAGTCGAGGGGCGGGATCATCATCCTCACCGTGATGATCCTCGTCGCGGCCTTCGCGCCGTGGCTCGCGACGCACGACCCGAACGCCTTCTCGATCGACGCGCGCCAGTCGCCCTCGTTCCACCATCTGATGGGGACGACCGACCAGGGGGCGGACATCTTCTCGCAGGTCGTCCTCGGCGCGCGCACCTCGCTGATCCTCGGTGCCGCGGCCGCCGTGATCGCGACCGTGCTCGCGACGGTGCTCGGGATCCTCGCCGCCTACTCCGGCGGGATCGTCGACGAGTTCATCAGCTTCCTTACGAGCGTCTTCCTCGTGATCCCGACGATCCCGCTCCTGATCGTCGTCTCGTCGTACCTGAAGGCCCAGGGCGAGGTCGCGATGATCCTGATCCTCGGCCTCACCCTGTGGGCGTTCGAGGCGAGGATCCTGCGGGCCCAGGCGCTCTCGTTCCGCAACCGGGACTTCGTGCTCGCGGCGAAGGTCGCAGGAGAGTCGACGAAGCGGATCATCTTCAGCGAGCTGATCCCCAACATGATCAGCCGGATCGCCGCAGCCTTCGTGCTCGTGTTCTACGTCGCGATCCTCACCGAGGCCGGCCTCGAGTTCCTCGGCCTCGGCGACGTGAACCACACGAGCTGGGGCGTGACGATGTACTGGGCGCAGGTCAACTCGACCATCCTGCAGGGCGAGTGGTGGCCCTCGCTGTTCCCGGGCCTCGCGCTCGCGCTCACCGTCGTCGCGCTCGTCTTCATCCTCGCCGGCATCGACGAGGTGAGCAATCCGCGGCTGCGCACGCCGAAGAAGAAGCAGGGGCTCACCAAGCGGCTCTCGCTGGCGCTCGTCGGCGGCAACGCAGCCGTCCGCGCGCACGAGGAGGAGGAGGAGGTATGACGTCCTGTCTCGACCTCTCTGCTCGCGCGTTCCTCGGGCGCCCAACCCCAGAAAGTGCTCCGCACTTCCTGGGGGCCCCAAGAGCCTGGCGGTGCGGGGCCGGAGGTCGCAGTGTGTGTGACACGGGGCCGGAGAGCACCGTGCCGTCGGCGGCGTCAGCCGGTGGCGGAGCCGGGCTTCGCCCGGCGGGAGCTGCCGCCGGCGAGGGGCGCGCGTGAGCGGGGTGCTCGAGGGATCGGCTTACCGGGAGCGCCCGGTCGGTACCGGCGAGACCCTGCTCGAGCTGGACGAGCTCGTGGTCGAGTACGAGACGGCCGGGAGGCCGGTGCGCGCGGTCGATCACGTCAACCTCACGATCGGCGCGGGTGAGACCGTCGGGCTCGCGGGCGAGTCGGGCTGCGGCAAGAGCACGGCCGGCAACGCGATCATGGGGATCCTCCGCTCTCCCGCGTCCGTCACCGGAGGCCGGATCCTGTTTCGCGGCGAGGACATCAGCAGCCTCGACTCCGAGGAGCAGCGTCGCTACCGCTGGCGCAACGTCTCGATGGTGTTCCAGAGCGCGATGAACGCGCTCAACCCCGTGATGCGGGTCGGCGACCAGTTCGCGGACATGATGGCCGCGCACGAGCGCATCAACAAGAAGGAGGCGCTGGAGCGCGCCGGGGACCTGCTCGAGAAGGTCGGGATCGACCGGCGCCGCGTCCGCTCCTACCCCCATCAGCTCTCCGGCGGCATGCGGCAGCGCACGGTGATCGCAATGGCGCTCGCGCTCAGCCCCGAGCTCGTGATCATGGACGAGCCGACGACGGCTCTCGACGTCGTCGTGCAGCGCGAGATCCTGGAGGAGATCCAGGAGCTCCAGAACGAGCTCGGCTTCGCCGTCCTCTTCATCACGCACGACCTGTCGCTGCTCGTCGAGTTCGCCGACCGGATCGCGATCATGTACGCGGGCGAGATCGTCGAGACCGCCGCCGCGCGCACGCTGTTCGACCAGCCGCGGCACCCGTACACGGTCGGGCTGATGCACTCCTTCCCCCCGCTCACCGGCCCGATGACGCGCCTGATCGGCATTCCCGGCTCACCTCCCGATCTGGCGCGTCCCCCGGCCGGCTGCAGGTTCCACCCGCGCTGCTCCTTCTGTGTCCCCGAGAAGGCGGATCTCTACGCGCGGCAGACGACGGAAAGGCCGGTGCTCCGCGAGGTGGAGCCCGGCCACTCCGTCGCATGTCACCTGGTCGAGGAGGGAGGCGCGTGAACGCCGCCGCCACCACGGACCAGACGCTCGAGGTCGTCGGCCTCTCGAAGTCGTTCGAGGTGCCCGGCACCGAGCATTTCTGGCAGCGACGGCGCAGGCTCCACGCCGTCGACGACGTGAGCTTCACGCTGAAGCCGGGCACGATCACGGCGCTCGTGGGCGAGAGCGGCAGCGGCAAGACCACGGTCGCCCGCCTGATCGCGCGCCTGTACGAGCCGACCTCGGGGGAGATCGTGTTCGAGGGCCGTGCGGAGCCGCGCCACGTGAACCGCCAGGCAAACCTGCGCTACCGCCGCCAGGTGCAGATGATCTTCCAGGACCCGTTCGACTCGCTGAACCCGGTCAAGACGGTCGCCTACCTGATCGGGAGACCGCTTCGGATCCACAAGCTCGTCCCGCGCGACCAGGAGCGGGAGCGCGTCCACCAGCTCCTCGAGACCGTCGGGCTCGTCCCGCCCGAGGTGATCGCCGCCAAGTACCCGCACGAGCTCTCGGGCGGCCAGCGCCAGCGGGTCGCGATCGCCCGCGCCCTCGCAGTCGAGCCGCGCGTGATCCTCGCCGACGAGCCGACCTCGATGCTGGACGTGTCGATCCGGATCGGCGTCCTCAACCTGATGCTCCGTCTCAAGGAGGAGCACAATCTCGCGTTCCTCTTCGTCACGCACGACCTCGCGAGCGCGCGCTACGTCGCCGACGAGCTGCTCGTGATGTACGCGGGCCAGATCGTGGAGCGCGGGCCCACCGAAGAGGTTCTCGCGGATCCGCTCCACCCGTACACGCGCCTGCTCCTGTCCGCTGCGCCCGATCCGAATGCCGGCCTCCACGCGCGCACGCTCGCCGCGCGCACGCCGCAGGATCTCGCGGTCGACCAGGAAGGCGCCTGCCGGTTCGTCGGCCGCTGCCCGCTCGCGATCGACATCTGCTCCACCACGCCCCCGGTGCTCGCCGAGGCGGGCCGCCGCCGGATGGCCCGCTGCCACGTCACCGCCCCAGCCGAGAGGAACGCATGACAGACGGAACGAACGGGTCGGCCCGCGTCGGGCTGATGCTCTACACCGTGCGCGAAGACTGCGCGCGCGATTTCGAGGGGACGGTTCGAGCCGTCGCGGCGCTGGGGTTCGAGGGCGTGGAGGTATTCGACCTCCACGGGCATTCCGCCGAGGAAGTGCACGGTTGGCTCGACGAGCTCGGTCTCGCGGCAATCGGCCGGCACGCGCTGCTCGAGGCGATCGAGAGCTCGCTCCCCGAGCTGGCCGAGGAGGCGCGTGTGCTCGGCTGGCGCCGCCTCTCCGTCGCCTGGATCGACCCCGCGAAGCTCGACGACCCGGAGCTGCCGGCCCGACTCGGGCGCGCCGCAGTCGCGGCTGCGGAGCACGGGCTCGAGCTCGGGTACCACAACCACGACGCCGAGCTTCGGCCCCTCGCCTCCGGCGAGCTGTTCCTTGATCTCGTCCCGCCGGAGCTCTTTCTCGAGGTCGACCTCGGCTGGGTGTGGTTCGCGGGCCGGGATCCCGTGGAGCTCCTCGAACAGGTCGGCGCCCGCTGCCCGTTGACGCACGTGAAGGACTTCGCGAGCCGCGACCGGGCCGCGTTCTGCCCGGTCGGCGACGGCGTCGTCGGCTACGACCGGGTCCTGCCCGCCGCTGTGCGCGCAGGGGTCGAGTGGCTGATCGTCGAGCAGGACCAGAGCGACGGCGACGCGCTCGCGGCCGTCCGCCGGTCGCGGGACGCGGTCCGTGCGATCCTGACGGAGACCGCATGAACGTCGGCATCGTCGGCTGCGGCGTGATCAGCAGGAACTACGCCGAGCATGCGGCCGCGTTCGACTCGTTCGAGCTCGTCGCGTGCGCCGACCTTGTGCGCGAGCAGGCCGTCGAGCTCGGCGAGGCGCACGGCCTGGCCGTGGCCTCGATCGAGGAGCTGCTGGCCGATCCCGCGATCCACGTCGTGCTCAACCTGACGCCCTCCGGAGCGCACGGCGCCGTGACCCGCGCAGCGCTCGAGGCCGGCAAGCACGTCTACACCGAGAAGCCGCTCGCGATCGACGTGCCGGAGGGCCTAGAGCTCCTCGCTCTGGCCGACGAGCTCGGGCTGCGGATCGGCTGCGCGCCGGACATCTTCCTGGGCAGCGCCTTCCAGGCGGGCCGCGCCCTGATCGACGAGGGGGCGATCGGTGAGCCGCTCGCCGTCACCGCGTCGATGCTCGTCGGCGGCCCGAACGCCTGGCACCCGAGCCCCGAGCAGTTCTTCTCGGACGGCGCCGGCCCGCTCCTGGACATGGGCCCGTACTACCTGACCGCGATTGTCGCCCTGCTCGGGCCCGTACGCAGGGTCGCCGGGTTCACGTCGGTGCGCGAGGCGGAGCGGGAGATCATGGCCGGCCCGCGGGCGGGCGAGCGCTTCGCCGTCACCACGCCGACGCATGCCTCGGCTGCGATGGAGCTCGACGACGGCGTGACCGCCAACCTCGTCGCGAGCTTCGAGCCGACCGGTCGCTACATCTGCGACTTCGAGGTCCACGGCACGGAGCGGTCGCTCCTGCTCCCCGACCCGAACGCGTTCGGCGGCGAGCTGAAGGTCCGCCAGAGCCGCAGCGACTGGGAGGAGATTCCGTACACCGCCGGGGGAGCCCGGGAGACGCGTGGCATCGGTCTGCACGACATGGTCGAGGCGATCGGCGAGGACCGCGACCACCGCGCCTCGGGCCGGCTCGGCCTCCACGTGATCGACGCCGCGCGCAGCATCCTGCGGGCTGCAGCCGAGGGCCGGACAGTCGAGGTCGAGACCACCGTCGACCAGCCCGCCCCGCTCGCGGCAACCGTCGACGTCGCCGGCGACTGAGACTCAGGGCAAGCGCGGGCGCCAGGCGCTGCCCAGCAGCGCGGCGGCCGTGAACAGCGCGAGGCCGGCGGCGACGAAGCCGACCGTCAGCTCGCGCGGGCGGTCGACGGTGACCACCGCGGCGCCGAGGTCGCCGTAGATCGCCTCCAGCCGGCCCGCGGTCGGCGCCTCGAAGAAGCCGCCGAACGTCGTCGTCGCGATCCTCGCCAGAGTGTCGCGGTCGGGCGGTGCGATCGAGATCTGCTTGCGCTCGTCGATCGTGCGCAACTCGGTCGTCCCGTTGTCGGTGCCGAGCGCGATCGTGTACACGGGCATGTTCGCGCGCCGTGCGCGCCGCGCGCCCCCGAGCGGCGAGAGCGATCCGCGCGTCTGCGACCCGTCCGAGACGAGCACGATCGCCGAGGTCGGCCTCGCCCTGGGAACGAGCCGGCCGGCCGGGCGGCCGACCTGGACCGCGCGCGCGAGAGAGTCGCCGATTGCGGTGCCGCCGCCGAGCGTGAGCAAGTCGACGCCGTCCCGCACCCGTCGGTGATCGGCGGTGGGCGGAACGAGCACCTCGGGCTCGTCCGAGAAGGAGATGAGCCCGACGCGGACGGATCGCGGCACCCGGTCGAGGAAGCGGTCGACGGCCGTCTTCGCCGCAGCGAGCCGCGTCGGCGCAACGTCGGTCGCCTCCATCGAGCGCGAGGTGTCGACGACGAGGACGACCGTCGAGCTCTTGCCGGCGTCGACCGTCGTCACCGTCGGGCGGGCCGCCGCGACGCAGAGCACGGCGAGCGCTGTGCCGAACAGCGTGACCGTGAGCCGGCTCCGCCAGTGACTGCTGCGGGCGACCACGGCCCCGAGGACCTCGAGGTTGGTGAACCGGACCGCATACCGCATGCGCCGCCGCAGCAGGAGCACGTGTCCGGCCAGTGCTCCTGGAACGAGCGGGAGCGCGAGCAGCGCGAGCGGAGATTCGAAGCGCATGGAGTCCGGGTGCTAACGATACGGGCGCGCAGTGCGGGTGGCGCGCGTGTCGCCTGGATTAGCGGCTGTCGAGCGGCCCGCGGCGCGAGGCTGACCCGATGCGGGCCGGTTTCGACGCCGGTATGCCTTGAGCAGCTCCACAATGCATAGCGGCACGAGGGACAGGACGACCACGATCGCGATCGCGGATGCACCCAGGGGTGCGGTTGCGAATGGGGCACGGGCGGCCGGGAGGAGGATGACTCCGGCTATGACGCCGATGGATGCGAGGACGCTTAGGTCCAGCCAGCGGTTCCGCGGCATGCGCCAGGCCGGGGTCGAGTACGAGCGCATCGTGTACACGAGCGCGAGCTCGGAGAGCGCGAGGGTCGCGAACGCCATCGTCTGGGCGACGTCGCCGCCGAGTGCCCGACCGATGCTGAATGCTGCGAAGGTCGCCCCGCCGACGAGGAACCCGATCCACAGCAGCGCATGCCAGGTGCGCGTGTCGAAGAGCTCACGTCCCCTCCTCGGGGGCGAGGTCATCGTGTCGACACTCGCGGGGTCCCGGGCGAGCGCGAGCGCGGGCAGCCCGTCCGTGACGAGGTTGACGAGCAGGACCTGGATCACGGCGAGGGGGGGTCCGAGCCCGGCGAGGATCGCGACCGTGAAGACGAGCACCTCGCCGAGGTTCGCCGAGAGGAGGAAGGCGACGAACTTGCGGATGTTGTCGCCGATTCGCCGGCCCTCGGCGATCGCGGCGACGATCGTCGAGAAGTCGTCGTCGGTGAGGACGATGGCCGCCGCTTCGCGTGCGGCTTCGGTGCCCGTGCGGCCCATCGCGACGCCGACGTCGGCGCGGCGGAGTGCAGGTGCGTCGTTGACGCCGTCCCCGGTCACTGCCACGACAGCGCCGTCCTCCTGAAGCTCACGAACGAGCGCGAGCTTGTCCGCGGGTGTCGCCCGCGCGAGGATCGCCTCGTCCGGGAGCCCGAGGGCGTGTCCGATCGTGTGGGCCGTGGCCGGATGGTCGCCGGTGAGCATCCGGACCTCGATACCGGCGGTGCGCGCTGCGTCCACTGCCGCGGCTGCGGTGGGTCGCAACGGGTCGTGGAGTGCGATCACGCCGAGGAGGTGGACGCCGCGCTCGATCTCGACGTCCGACTCGGAGTCCGGTCCGAGCTCCCGCGCCGCGACGGCCAGCACGCGCAAGCCTTCGGCTGCCCAGGTGTCCGCCGCGACGAGGAGATCGTCGGCGTTGCCGGTTGCCAGCGCGGCGATCGACTCCGGCGCTCCCTTGACGAAGACGTGACGGCCGTCGGCGCCCTCGTACACGATGGTCATTCGCTTCCGTTCCGGCGAGAACGGCAGCTCGTGCACGCGCTTGCGCGCACCCATCAGCTCCTCGTGGGAGACGCCGCGCTCCATCGCAGCCAGGAGGAGGGCAGTGTCCACGGGGTCACCGACGAAGTGGTCTGTGGCCCAGCGGGCATCGGACGCGAGCACCGCGGCTTCGAGCAGCTCCGACTCGCCGATCCCGTTGGCAGGTCGAAGAGCGGCGACCCGGATCTGGTTCTCGGTCAATGTCCCGGTCTTGTCCGTGCAGATGACCGTCGTTTCGCCGAGCGTCTCGATCGCGGCGAGCCGCCGGACGATTGCGCCACGGCGGGCCATCGCTCGCGCTCCGAGCGCGAGCGCCGCCGTCACGGTGGCTGCCAGACCTTCCGGAACTGCGGCCACCGCGACGGCGACGGCCGTCAAGAAGGCCTCGTCCCAGCTGCCGCCGCGGGCGACGATCAGGCCGCCGAGGACGACCGTGATCGCAATTCCGGCCACGACCATCTGGCGGGCGAGGCGGCCGAGGCGAAGTGTCAACGGTGTCGGGGGCGCCTTCGCGGTCGCCGCCAGGATCTCGATCTCGCCGATCTGCGTGCGCGGCCCTGTCTCGCAGACGAGCGCACGGGCGCGGCCGCGGGTGACGCCCGTGCCGGCGAAGATCATCGACGCCTGCTCGGCGAGAGGAGTGTCGACGTCGACCGGCTCGATCTGCTTGGCTACGGGAAGAGACTCGCCCGTGAGCGCCGCCTCGTCGACCTCGAGAGAGCTCGCCCCCACGAGGCGCGCGTCGGCCGCCACCCGCTCGCCTTCACCGACGAGCAGGACGTCGCCGGGAACCACCTCCTGCGCCGGAAGCTCCCGCCGTGACCCGTCGCGCACGACGAGCGCGGTCTGCGTGAACGCCTGCGAGAGCGACAGGATCGCGCGGTCGGCGCCCGCTTCTTGCCAGAACCCGAGCGCGCCGTTCAGCACGAGGATCGCCGCGATCGCGATCCCTTCGCTCGTGTCGCCGATCGCCACCGAGATCACGGCTGCGACGATCAGCAGCGCCACCAGCGGATCGAGCAGCTGGTGCATTGCGAGCTGGAGATACGGCGTTCGCCGGCGACGCTCCGGCGCGTTCAGGCCGTACCGCTCCAGCCGACGCGCGGCCTCGTCGGCCGCCAGGCCACGATCGGGATCCGTGCTGAGGGCAAGCGCAACCTCGGCGCACGAAGCCGCGTACGGTCGCTCGGTCACGGGGTTCGGCGGGAACGCACGACGAGCACCGAGCACTTCGCCTGATGGGCGACCCGTTCGGAGACGCTGCCGAGCGCTGCGAGGCCGTGAAGGCCCCGGCTGCCGACCACGACGAGGTCGGTGGTCAGGGACGCGGTGACGAGCGCCTCGACTGGATGCGCGTCGACGGACTCGGCAAACGGGGTGCGAAGGTGGACATGCGCGAGGTCGACGTCCTTGCCCCGGAGTGCCGTGACCACGCGAAGAGGCACGTCGAGCCGCCTGGCGAGCTGTTGCGCGGCCGCCAGCGCGGCGTCGGCGGGCGCAGAGCCGTCTATCCCGACGACGATCGAGCGGGGAAATCCTTCCGAGTCACTCGCCGGCCGCGCGACCAGCACGGAGCACGGCGCGACGTGAAGCAGTTCACCGGCGACTCCTCCGATCAGTATCTCCGTCGCTCTCCGATGGCCGTGCGAGCCGACCGCGACCAACGTTCCATCGACACGCGCGATCTCACCGAGAAGCGACGGCATGACGTACCCGTCGACGGATCGTCTCTGGGCACGCTCGCCGAGGATGCATACGGCCTCGTCGAGCGTCACCTCTGCCTCGAGTGCGAGCTCATCGGCAATGCGAGCCGCCTCGAAGCCCGCCCGGGCTGCCTCGGCGACATGAACGACGGTGACGACCTCGATCGATGCAGACGGATCCGCGAGCCGGGCGGCCTGACGGCACCCCTCGAAGCCCGGCTCGGTGCCGTCGACCCCGACGACGACACGGCTGAAGACGGACTCGGTCATGGGCGTCGGCTCGTCGTCGGCGAAACGCTCGGTAGGAGTCATCGTTCATCCTCCCGTTTCAGCTTTCGAGGACCCTGGCCGCGTGGGCTCGAGCAGGCACTGCAATCGCTGCACCGCTCCGCCCATCTCGTGCCTCCTTCACCAAAATGGTCGCAGGACGCCGCGACGCCGACATCGGGGAGATCACCGATGGCGAGACAATCGGTGCACATCGTCGGCACGTTCGCGCACGAGTCGCCGTCGGTGCCTGCCGAGGCGGGCGCGCCCCAGCAGGCACCTCAACGTGCGACGTGCGTCTGCGGGCGTCCCCATGCCCGTGCTCTTCCCTGCGGCGCAAAGAGCGGCGACGGCACACCCGGAGCGTGCCCGTGGGCGGCCACGCCGTCCATGGGTGCTAGACACCATCTCAAGCGGCCGCCGCAGGAAGCTCGATGGCGAGGATCTTGAAGCGGAGCTGTCCCTGCGGCGCCTCGACGAGCGTGACCTCGCCCTTGCGGCGGCCGATGAGCGCCCGGCCGAGCGGGGACTCCGCCGAGATGCGGCCGGCTGCGGGATCCGCCTCGAGCGAGCCGACTACCTCGTATTCGAGCCGGGCGCCGGTGTCGAGGTCGCGAAGGCGAACACGTTCGCCGAGGTCGATGGCCCCGTTGCCGGCATCCGGCTCGGCGACTTGTGCTGCGGCAAGCCGCTGTTCGAGCCGGGCGATCCTCGACTCGAGCAGCGCCTGCTCCTCTCGCGCAGCCAGGTAGTCGGTGTTCGCGGTGGGGTCCGCGTCGGTCGCGATCGCCTGACGCAGGCGCTCCGTGACTTCCTGCCTGCCGGTCGTCCTCAGACGATCGAGCTCTTTCGTCAGTCGCTCGAGGCCACCCGGGGTGATCATGGTCTCCTTCATCGGTCCTCCTTCATCGCTGGGCCTGTGAGGGGCGCGGAGCTGCACGTTCTCGGCGCAGGCTGCCGGTCGCTCGCTGCGGCCACCATCGGGTCGCGAGCCCATCTTCGAGGCGGTCAGAAACGGAGTCGCTGCCGCTACCCGGGATGAGGGGCCACACCTCGACGGAATGGGGTCTCGCACCCATCGCGCCCACGAGCGTCCGCGGCGACACTCGGGGCTGCATGCACGGGACGATCGTCTGCGGAGTGAGCGACATGGCCGAAGCCCGTGCCGCGACTCAGCTCGCGGCTGCCCTTGCCGCGCGGCTCGGGCTCCGACTCGTGCTCGTGCACGTCACCGCTGCAACGCGCGAGGTTGAGCACGACGGGACCGAGGAGCCCGGGCGGGGCGCCATCGAGCGGACGCTGGAGGCGATCGCGCGCGAGGTCGGCGACGCCGAGGCGCGTGTCGTGTGGGGGAACCGGGTCGACGGGCTTGCGCAAGCCGCGGCCGAGGAAGGAGCGGACGTGATCGTCCTCGGCTCGCGCGCCCGCGGCGCGCGCGGCCGCCAGCTGCGCTGCGGGCTCGCGCGGGAGCTCGAGGCCGCAACTGTCGTGCCGGTGGTGATCGCCCCTCCGGCGACACGCAAGCGCGGCGGGCGACGGCTGGCCGTGGTCGAAGCGGCTGCACGGCACTAGAACTGGTCCCGGCTATCCTGCGCGATGGGCTTCTCACGGCTACCGCTGCTCTGGCGCGTCTTCTCGGTCAACGCGGGGCTGCTTCTCGTCGGGACGCTCGTGCTCGTGCTGTCACCGAAGTGGATCGACGGCTCGGTCGCGGTCGTGGAGTCGCTCGATCTCATCGTCGTGCTGCTGGCGATGCTGGCCGCCAACCTGCTGTTGCTGCGGCCGATGCTCGCTCCAGTCCAACGGCTCGTCGAGCGGATGCGAACAGTCGACCTGCTCCAGCCGGGGCAGCGCCTGCCCGAGCGGGGAGGCATCGAGGTCGTGGAAGTCGTCCGCGCCTTCAACCAGATGCTCGACAGGCTCGAGATGGAGCGTCGCGAGAGCGGCCGCCGTGCCCTGGCGGCGCAGGAAGCCGAGCGTCTTCGGATCGCCCGCGGCCTCCACGACGAGGTCGGCCAGCTGTTGACCGGCGTCCTGCTCCAGCTCGACGCGCTCGTCGAGGCAGATCCTGACAGTCGTCGGCGGCGCGCCGACGAAACCAGGGACGCGATTCGCCACGCGCTGGAGGAGGTGCGGAGGATCGCGCAAGAGTTGCGGCCGGAACTGCTCGAACACCTCGGCCTGGTCAGCGCATTGACGGAGTTGTCGCGCACGTTCGCCGAGCAGAGCGGGATCATCGTCGAGCGCCGCTTCGCCGGCGACCTTCCGGGCCTTTCCGAGGACGCCGAGCTCGCGATCTACCGAGTCGCCCAGGAGAGCCTGACGAACATCGCCCGACACGCAAAGGCCAGCCGCGTCGAGCTGGCGCTCGAGCCCGGGGCCGATAGCGTGATCCTGCGGGTGATCGACAACGGTCGCGGGATGACCGAGGCGGCGGCGCTGAACGGGCGCGGGGGCCTCCGCGGCATGCGGGAACGTGCAGTACTCGTCGGAGGCGCGTTTGCCGTCAAGCCCGGGCGTCAGCGCGGCGTCGAGGTCAGGCTCGAGGTTCCCGCCGAGAGGGCCTGATGCCGATCCCGCTCGTCACTCGAATCCTCGTCGCCGACGACCACCCGATCGTTCGCTCCGGACTGAAGACCGTGCTCGACGCGCAGCCGGACCTCGAAGTCGTCGCCGAGGCCGACGACGGCGCAGACGCCGTCAGGAAGGCACTCTCCGAGGACGTCCATCTCGCCATACTCGACGTCGCCATGCCGAAGCTGACCGGCATCCAGGCGGCCGCCGAGCTGCACAAGCGCAAACCCGAGCTGAAGCTGCTGATGCTGTCGATGTACGACAGCGAGCAGTTCCTGTTCGAATCGCTTCGCGCCGGCGCCTCCGGGTACGTGCTCAAGTCGGACGCCGATCACGACATCGTCGACGCTTGCCGCCGGACGATGCGCGGCCAGTCGTTCCTCTACCCGTCCGCAATCGCGACGCTCGTGCGCGACTTCGTCGAGCGCGACCGCCCCGACGACGCCGAGTTCGACGTTCTCACCCCGCGCGAGCTCCAGGTCCTGAAGCTGATCGCCGAGGCCCACACCTCGAAGGAGATCGCGAAGGAGCTCGTGATCAGCATCAAGACCGTCGAACGACACCGCCAGAACATCCTCGACAAGCTCGGCATGAGCGACCGAGTGGAGCTCACGCGCTACGCCATCCGCCGTGGCCTGATCCAGGCCTAGCGATCTGGAGCGGTCGCACCGCGACCTCGCTCGTTCCACCCTGGCTACTGGCGGGACGAGATGGAGGATCGACCCGATGTACGGGGACGCGGAAACCCGGCACCGTCGGAGCTGACGACTCTCCTGGTGAAGGACGTGACGATGACAGAGCGGTTGTACGTTGCCGAGAGCACCGAACCGAGCGACCTCGTCTGCTCGGTCTGCGGCTACGGCGTCGCGAGGCCGATACCGCCGGAGCACTGTCCCATGTGTCGTGAGCGCGACGCCTGGACGCCCATGCGCCGGCGCCGATCCGGCGGACCCTCAGACCCGGCGCCGCGGTCCTCTTAGGAGTTCGGTCACTTCGCGACGCTGCGTCCGGCTAGGGCCGCCGGGGACTCAAGATCTCGTAGGTATCCGTTCGCAGCATCACGTGAACCGGTGAATCCAGCTCATGGTCGACGGCAACCAGGAGCTGCCGATGCTCCGGTTTGAGGTGCTCGTAGTCGCGGCGGAGCACGAGAAGCGTCGCGGCACAGTGCTCGGCTGAGCATTCGCAGTAGACCTCGAGTGCCTCGACCTCGTCCCCGCTCGAGGCGGGTGCGCCACCCACGACTGCAGTGACAGGCTGCCTCAGTAGCTGACGGTTCCTGTTGATCCGGTACGCCTGGTCGACCGTGAACACCAACACAGGATGGCGCGGTGCGCGCCCTCGAGACACCGACTTCTGGCTAGGTCCCGAGGATAGTTCCGGCAGCCGGAAACCCGTTCTCTCGCGCCTACGTAGTTTCGAGCAGCACCATCGGTAGGCCCGCCGATGTGCCCGACGAGTCGTCGTGAGAGGTTCGAATGTGCAAGGTGATCAAGTGCCGAAGGGAGGTGCAGTTTGTTCACCTATTTCGGTTTGATCCAGCTCACGCCCGAGGGGCGAGAGCACCTGGAGAAGGCACCTGAGTACCTCGACAAGATTCGCCATATCGTCGAGGAGGAGGGTGGTGTTCTCGAGAGCGTGTTCGCGATCATGGGTCCGTGGGACTTCGTCGCGATCGTGAAGTATCCCGACAACGAGACCGCGTTCCGCGTGCTCGCCAAGATCGGGCTCCTCGAGGTCGTCAAGACGGAGACGTTCCCGGCCGAGCCGGTTGAGATCTTCGTCAAGGCGCTCGCCTAGGGGGCCTAACCCCTCTGGACAGCTTGCGGGGTCGCCCGGTGCGACCCCGCAGGTTGCCTCGTGCTCGACGACCTACGCGTTTCTGCCTAGGCGTTGAGCCACTTCGCGACGCTGAGGATGTTCGAGAACTGATCCGTCCAGACAGGTAGGCCGGACGTCTGGCCGAGCGGCGTCCAGCGCGGGTCGCTCCTCAGCGACGCGAGCGCGTTCCCGTTGCGCCCGACGACGACCCAGGTCGCACGGTCCGCGCCCCTGCGCTCCTGCTCCGATGAGGGACGGTAATCCTGGGCAAGAGCGATGCAGCCGAGTGCCCGAGCGATGCCTCCCACCACCGGCTCGAGGTCGAGGTAGTTGTTCGAGATGTGGAAGGCGAGCAGACCGTTGGGGCGCAGCTTGAGGAGGTAGAGCTCGACGGCCTCGCGCGTGAGCAGATGCACCGGCACCGAGTCGGAGCTGAAGGCGTCGAGCACGATCAGGTCATACGCCCGGTTCGGTGCCGCTGCGATCTCGAGCCGGCCGTCTCCGATCACGATTCGAACCCGAGCCTTCGAGTCGTGCAAGAAGGTGAAGTAGCGCGGGTTCGACGCGATCCTCGCGACGGCGGGGTCGATCTCGTAGAACGTGAACTGGTTCCCGGGGCGGCCGTAGGCCGCGATGGTGCCCGCACCGAGGCCGACCGCCCCGACGGAGTCGATCCGGTCGCCGAGCTCTCCGAACACCTGTCCGATCGGGCCTCGGCGTGAGTAGTACGAGAGCGGCTCGTCCACCCGTCCGGGAGCGAAGTTCTCGATGCCGTGGAGCGTGGTGCCGTGGATGAAGCGGTGCTCGCTGCCGATGCTCTCGACGCGTAGCACGCCGAAGAACGTCCGTTCAGTGTGCAGCGCCTGCTGTCCGATGAAGATCGGGATCAGCACGAGCACGGCGACACAGGCCGGAAAGAGCGCCGCGCGGGGAGGACGCGCCGTGAGCAGTCCGGCCGCGGCAATGGCGACGAACGGCAGCGGTGTCATCAAGCCCGCCGCACTCAGGCCGACCATTGCGAAGACCATCACTGTGGCGATCGACAGCGAGCGAACGAGCTCCGGTCTCCCGCTGAAGTAGCGAGCACCCGGCCGCGTGAGGTGCGGTCGGAGCACGATCGCCAGGACGATCGCGAACGGGTATTCGAGAATCGTCGTGAAGACGACCGGCGCGACGAGCGCGGTGAGAATGCCGCCGCAGACGCCGCCCACGGAGAGGAGAAGGTAGTACTCGGTCAGATGCTCGGCGGACGGCCGCTCGAGTGCGAGGCGCCGGTGCACGAGCAGGGAGACGAGGAAGAGGTTCACGATGTGGACGCCGATCAGAGCCCAGATCGGGAGCACCACCAGACCGAGGATCGACGCGACGACGATCGAGGCCGAGACGGCGATCGACCGGCTGACGACCGAGAGCGACAGGACCTGCCTTCGCGCGAACGCGAGGACGAAGCTGAGGAGGTACACGGCGAGCGGCAGAACCCACAGCAGCGGGAACGAGCCGATGTCCGTCGTGATGTAGCTGGTGGTACCCAGCATCAGGCTCGTGGGCAGCGCTGCAAGCGCGATCCAGCGCAGGCGACGGCGCCAGGTGAGCGAGCCCGCCGAGAGACGGGTCACCTCGACTGCCAGGCCTCTCGGTGCCGCAAGCAGCCGAAGTGCACAGAGCGCAGTCAGGATCGCGAAGACCGCATAGGCGACCGTCCACGTCTGCGACTGCTGCGCGAGCGTCAGCCGCGGTTCGATCAGCGTCGGATACGCAAGCAGGGCCAGGAAGCTTCCTGCGTTGGACGCGGCGTAGAGGAAATACGGATCTCGCGACGCGGCGTCGCCGCTCTCGGAGAACCAGCGCTGCAGAACCGGGCTCGCGGTACACACCACGAACAGGGGAAGCCCGGCAATGAGGACGAGCATGCCGAGCAGCCCGAGCGCCGGATTCGAGCTCGAGGCCAGATCACCGTGCCTCACCACGATCGGCAGCAACGCGAGCGGGACGAGCAGCAAGCCGAGTTGGACGAGCGATTGCCGCCGGACGGGCAGCACGCGGAACGAGAGGTGCGCGAATGCGTAGCCGGCAAGCAGGACTGCCTGGAAGAAGACGAGCGAGACGGCCCACACGGCCGGGGTCCCGCCGAACAGCGGCAGGAGCATCTTCCCGACCATCGGCTCGACGAGGAACACGAGCGCCGAGCCCACGAAGATCGTGCAACCGAAGAGCGCAAGCGTCCCGCTCGGGATCCACGCCGCCCGTCGCGCGACGCCGCTCGCTACCAGCGGAGCCTCCGTCCTCATCGACAGTCAATCGACGGCGCGTGCCGAGAGCTTGAGGGTCGAAATGGGCCCGCCTGGATTCGAACCAGGGACCGACGGATTATGAGTCCGCTGCTCTGACCGCTGAGCTACAGGCCCGCGAGGGTCGAGCGTACCCGTCCCGGCGGGCGTGGACCGGCCGCGAACCCTCGGACGGGGGAACCAGCGCAAGAAACAGAGGCCCGGGGAGTCTTCTCCGGCAGATGCCGATGCGACGGCGCCCGTCGTGAGCCTGCCGGTCTACCGCGGTCCTTTCGGCCGTGTCCAGGCCGAGCGCCTGCTGTGGCGGGCCGGCTTCGGCCCGCGCCGGGGCGAGGCGAAGGCGCTCGCCGCGAAGGGTCTCGACGCGGCCGTGCACTCGCTCACGCATCCGGGCGCGGAGAAGCTCGTCGGCCACCCGCCGCGCGACGACAAGGGACACCGCCTCGCACCCGCGGACGCCTGGGGCCACGACCACCTCTGGTGGCTCGACCGGATGGTGCGGACGAGCCGGCCGCTCGTCGAGCGGATGACGCTCGTCTGGCACGACTGGTTCGCGACCTCGAACGGCCAGGTCGGGTCGCAGCGGCTGATGCTCGCGCAGAACGCGCTCTTCCGACGCCGCGCCCTCGGCTCGTTCCGCGACCTCCTGCTCGACGTCACGCACGACCCGGCGATGCTGATCTTCCTCTCGGGCGTCGAGAACACGAAGGACGCTCCGAACGAGAACTACGGCCGCGAGTTGATGGAGCTGTTCACGCTCGGCGCGGGCCGCGGCTACACCGAGCGCGACGTGCGCGAGCACGCGCGCGCCCTGACGGGGTGGGACGCCGACTGGAAGGACGGCGTCGGCCAGACGAACTTCCGCTACCTCTCGAAGCGCCACGACAATGGGGTCAAGACGATCTTCGGCAAGAAGGGCCGCTTCGACTGGCGCGACTCGTGCCACCTCTGCCTCGAGCATCCGAGCCATCCCTCGTTCGTCGTCGAGAAGCTCTGGAGCTACTTCGTGCCGGTTCCGCCCGATCACCTCACTCGGGCGGCGCTCGAGAAGCTCTACAAGGGCGGCAACTACGAGATCAGGCCGCTCGTCGACGCGATCCTGCGCCACCCGGCCCTCTACCTTGGCCCGGCGATGGTGAAGCCGCCGGTCGTCTACACGGCCGGGCTGCTGCGGGCGCTCGGGCGCGGGATCGACACCGCGGCGTGGGTCTGGCTGAACGACGAGGCCGGCCAGCGGCTCTTCTACCCCCCGAACGTTGCCGGCTGGGACGACTCGCGCTGGCTAGACACGGCGACTTTCCGGGGCCGCTGGGACGTGGCCGGATACGCCCTGCGCACGACCCAGCTCGACCCGAACAAGGTGAAGGCGAAGCTGCCGCTCGACGCGGAGAAGCTGCTCACGCGCGCGCTCACGAGCATGGGCTCGCCCTCCCTGGACGAGCGGACGCACGACATCCTGATCGGGTTCGCCCAGCGTGCGCTCGGCGACGCCAAGGACGACTGGAAGAAGAAGTCGTACCCGGTGATGATCGTGAACGCGCTGCGCCAGCTGATCGCGATCTCGCCCGCAGGGCAGGTGTCGTGAGCAACGAGTGCCGCCACTGCCTGGACTTCTCGCGCACGCAGCTGCTGAAGCGCGCGGCCGCCGAGGCTGGGCGCGGCCTGCCGACGATCGAGCCGGGGATGCCGACCCCGGCCGGGACGGGGCTCAGCAGGCGGAGCTTTCTCGCGAAGAGCGCCGGGCTCGCGCTCGCGGTCTACGGGGCAGGCTCGCTCGGTCTGCGCCAGCTGGAGGAAGGGATCGCGAGCGCGGCCACCGGCCCGGCGAAGACGGTGCTGGTTTCGATCTTCCTGGAGGGCGGCGCCGACGGGCTCTCGGTGCTGTACCCCGACGGCGACCCGCTCTACCGGAAGCTCCGGCCGAAGCTGGCCCTGCCGTCGGGCGCCGGGCCCGCCTTCGCCGCCGACCCCCGTCTGCGCTGGCACCCGGCGCTGGCGCCGCTCGCCCAGCTCGACGGCGAGGGGAAGGTCGTCTCGCTGCCGGCGGTCGGGTATACGCATCCCGACCAGTCGCATTTCACCTCGCGCCACTACTGGGAGGTGGGGGCGACCGACCAGCGCCTGCTCACCGGCTGGCTGGGCCGCACGCTCGACGTCGTGGGGACGATGGACAACCCGCTGCAGGGGCTCGCGCTCGACGGGCAGCTCGCACCGTCGCTCGCCTCCGCGAAGGTCCCGGTCGCGGCGATCGAGGGCGTCAGCTACGACTTCTGGACGAGCAACGTGTGGGGGCAGGTCGAGGGCCGGATGCTGGACACGCTCGCGCACTTCGGCACGGCGCAGCGCTCCGATCCGGGGCTCCAGGCAGCGAGCGAGGTTACGATGGCGGCCCACCGGCTCCGCACGCAGCTACAGCCCTTCTCCGGCGACAAGGGCGTGACGAGCCCCGTCGCCTACCCGAAGAGCGACGACTCGTTCCCGCAACGCCTTGCCGGCCTCGCGGCGCTGCTTGCGGCGGGCCTGCCGCTTCGTTGCGTGTCGCTCAGCGCGCCGGGCGCCTACGACACCCATGCAGACCAGGCCGGCGATCTGAACGAGGGCCTCGATCTCACCGCGAAGAGCCTGCTGGCCTTCCAGCGCGACCTCGAGGCGCGCGGGCTCGCCGACCGCGTGCTCGTCCACGTGTGGTCCGAGTTCGGGCGGCGCGCGGAGGAGAACGGCTCCGCTGGCACCGACCACGGCGCGGCGGGCGTCGGCTTCGTCGTCGGCTCACGTGTCGAGGGCGGAGTGGTCGGGGAGTTCCCGGGGCTGGCCGGCAAGGGTCTCGACGAGGACGGCAACGTGCGTGCGACGGCCGACTTCCGCGGGGTCTACTGCGCGCTGCTCGAGCAGTGGCTCGGCGTCGACGCCGGGCGCGTG
Source organism: uncultured Actinomycetes bacterium (assembly GCA_963724805.1). GTDB lineage: Bacteria > Actinomycetota > Thermoleophilia > Gaiellales > Gaiellaceae > CAVQZA01. Next base: position 895,410 of record CAVRWA010000011.1, on the reverse strand, counting down.
ATCCCCGGCGCGAAGGCCTTCGCGCGTCCGAAGCTCGTGCGCTAGGAGCGCTTGCGCACGAACATACGTTCGCCTAGAGTGGTTCGTCATGCAGCTTCGCCTGGACGCGGCCGACCGGCTCGTCGAGCTCGTCGAGGAGCGCCGCGGGCCCGTTCCCGCCGAGGAGGCAGCGCGGCGGCTCTTCGCGCTCCGGCGGCTTCCCGACGGGGCCGCCCGGGGGTTGCTCGAGGAGGCGGTGCGCGCCGATTCGCGGCTCGCGTGGCGCGGCGACCTCGTCGCGCTGGCCGAGCCCGCGGCCGAGAGCCTGCCGCTCGAGCTCGCCCGTTTCGTCGTGGTCGACCTCGAGACGACCGGCCTCTCGCCGGCGACCGCCCGCATCTGCGAGATCGGCGCCGTCCGCGTGGAGGCACTCGAGCTCACCGCGCGGTTCGAGACGCTCGCGAACCCGGGCATGCGCCTGGCGCCCGCGGTCGGCGCGCTGACAGGGATAGCCGACAAGGACCTGAGGTCTGCGCCGCCCGTGGCCGCGGCGGTGCGGCGGTTCCTCGCCTTCGCCGGCGACTCCGTCCTCGTCGCCCACAACGCACGCTTCGACCTCGCCTTCCTCGACCGCGAGACCGAGCGGCAGACGGGGAGGCGGATCGCGGCGCCGGTGATCGACACGGTCGGGCTCGCTCGTCGCCTGCTCGCCGGTCGCACCTCGCGGGCCGGCCTGGCGTCGCTCGCGCGGTTCTTCGGCACGAGCGTGCGCCCGTGCCACCGCGCGCTTCCCGACGCCGAGGCGACGGCGGAGATCCTGCTCTGCCTGATCGGGCTCGCACAGGAGCGCGGCGCCGAGACGGTCGCCGACCTCCAGGAGCTCGGCGCGACGCGCGCCCGCCGCGTCCACGCGAAGCGCTCGCTCGCCTTCGACGCTCCGGAGCGGCCCGGCGTCTACCTCTTCCTCGACCGGGCCGGCCAGGTGCTCTACGTGGGCAGGGCGCGCGACCTGCGCGCGCGGCTGCGCTCGTACTTCCGCTCGGAGCGGCAGCGGCCGGCGGTGGAGGCGGCGCTGGGTGCGCTCGACCGCGTCGAGTGGCGCGTGCTGGGCTCCGAGCTCGAGGCCGGGCTCGAGGAGCTGCGCCTCCTGCGCGAGCTTCGTCCTCCGGCGAACGCGCGCGGCGCCCGGCCCGACCGCTACGTGTACCTGCGGGCGCGAGGGGAGGACGTGGTCGTGACGGGCACGCCCGGGCCGTACGGGCCGCTCTCGGGCCGGAGCCGCGCCTCGCTCGCCGCCCGCGCGCTCACGGCCGCCGAGCTCGACGATCCTGCGGCGGCGCTGCCGCGCCTGCGCGCCCGCCTCGCCGCGCATTCCGATGCGCTCCGGTACGAGGACGCGGCCCGCCTGCGCGATCGGATCGACGCGCTCGAGGACACCGTCGCCCGCCTTCGCCGTCTCGACGGCCTCCGCACGACCGAGCTGTGCCTGCTCGTCCCGGCGGTCGAGCCGGGCTTCCGCCGCGCGGTCTTCGTCGCGGGCGGCCGAGTCGCCGTGGTGCGGACGCTGCCGCCGGGAGGGGGCGCTGCGGTCGAGCTCGAGGCCGGGCTCGCCGCGTGCCGGGGCCTCGAGCCCTCCTACGCGCCCGAGCACGCCGACGAGCTCTTGCTCGTTGCGTCGTTCCTGCGCCGCCCGCCGCCCGAGTTGAAGGTGCTGACGCTCGGTGAGGCGGCGCGCGCGGCCGCGTAGCGCCTCCGATCGGGGTCAGACCCCGGCCATGTCTGCGAGTCGCCAGGCATGGAGGCAGGCGGGTCGCGGCGTCCCGGCGTGTGTCTGTTGCCACACTCTCTTGCCACTTTCGTTCGCGGGTCTGACCCCGGGGATGTCCTACGGAGACAGGCGCTCGGCGAGGTAGCGGAGCGCGAGCGGGTACCGGTACTCGATCAGCGCGTGCGTGGCCGGGAAGAGCTCGAAGAACACGTCGGTGACGCCGATCTCCGACAGTGCTCGCCGGAAGGCGAGCGCGCCGAGGTCGAGGTAGTACTCGTCCTGCGAGCCCGAGTCGATGTAGATCGCCTTCAGCCCGCGCAGCGCCTCGGCATGGCCGGGCACCATCCGCACCGGGTCCCACGCGAGCCACCGCTCGAAGACCTCGGCCCGCACAGCCCCCGTCTCGAGGTCGAACGGCAGCTCTCCCTCCGAGTAGCACGCGGCCATGCAGAGCGTGTTCACGAACCACTGGTCGGACTCGCGGGTCAGCGCCGGCCGCGAGCGGAAGTCCTCCCAGAAGCGCTCGACGGAGCCGCCGTATTCCTCGCGCAGGGCCCGCGCGCACTGCGCGAACTCGCGCTGGTAGCAGAGCTCGAAGAGCGCGTCGCCCGCGTGGGTGGCGAGCCCGCCGAAGAGATCCGGCCGGAGCATCGGCGTCACCATCGCGCCGAAGCCGCCGCTCGACTTGCCCATGATTCCGCGGTGTGCCGCCGCGTCGAGCGTCGAGTAGCGCGAATCGACCCACGGCACGACTTCGTCGCAGAGGTAGGTGTGGTAGCGGCCGGTCGCCGGGGAGTCGAGGTACTGGCTGCCGCCGAGCGCGGTGAAGCAGTCCGGGAAGACGACGAGGCACGGCGGCGCGTCGCCGGACGCGAAGAGCTCGTCGAACAGCTCGATCACGGTCTTGCGCATCGAGACGCGGTTTCGCCACATCTCGACCTGGCCCGTCATGCCCTGGATCGCGTACACCGACGGGTACCGCCGCCGCTCGTCGTAACCGGGCGGCACGTAGACCCAGAGCGGCCGCTCGTGCGGGTCGCCTAGCGGGTTCCCCCGCAGGGCCTCGCTCGAGATCACGTGCTCGTCCAGGCGACCGTCCATGCCGAATCTCTACACTGTTTGCATGGCCGAGATCGGAACGATGCGCGTGAAGAGTGGCCTCGCCGAGATGCTCAAGGGCGGGGTGATCATGGACGTCGTCGACGCCGAGCAGGCGAAGATCGCCGAGGAGGCGGGCGCCTGCGCGGTGATGGCGCTCGAGCGCGTCCCCGCCGACATCCGGCGCGACGGCGGCGTCGCGCGCATGTCCGACCCCGAGAAGATCACCGAGATCCAGGCCGCGGTGAGCATCCCGGTGATGGCCAAGTGCCGCATCGGCCACTTCGCCGAGGCGCAGATCCTGCAGGCGCTCGAGGTCGACTACATCGACGAGTCGGAGGTGCTGACGCCCGCCGACACGGCCCACCACGTCGACAAGTGGCAGTTCACGGTCCCGTTCGTCTGCGGCTGCACGAACCTGGGCGAGGCGCTCCGCCGCATCGCCGAGGGCGCCGCGATGATCCGTACCAAGGGCGAGGCCGGCACCGGCGACATCGTGAACGCGGTCACGCACATGCGCTCCGTCTTCGGCGGGATCCGCCGGCTCGGCTCGCTGCGCGACGAGGAGCTCTACGCCGAGGCGAAGGAGCTTCGCGCGCCGGTCGAGCTCGTGAAGTGGGTCGCCGAGAACGGGCGACTGCCCGTCGTCACGTTCACCGCGGGCGGGATCGCCACTCCGGCGGACGCGGCACTCTGCATGCAGCTCGGCGCGGACGGCGTCTTCGTCGGCTCGGGGATCTTCAAGTCGGGCGACCCTGACAAGCGCGCGAAGGCGATCGTCGAGGCGACGACGCACTTCAACGACGCGGAGGTGCTCGCACGCGTCTCCGCGGGCCTCGGAGAGCCGATGGTCGGCATCTCCGCCGCCACACTCGAGCCGTCGGAGCTGCTCGAGTCCCGCGGCTGGTAGCGAGTCCGTCCGACGCGGGGTAGATCGTTCCCCGCCAGTGGGCGTGCTCAAGCCTGTCTGGACGACGTCGTCGTTCCTGATCTACCTCGGCGGGCTGACCGTGCTCGTCTCGGCGCTCGTCGCGCTCTCGTATCTCTCCGGCCAGTACGGCGACTTCGCCTACGTGTGCTGGACGCTCCTCGTGCTCGTGGTGCTCAAGGCGATCGCACTGGGGTTCCGGCGCCGGGGCCTCTGGCTCACCGGCGGCATCTTCGGGTTCGCGACCGTGCTCGCGTTCGCCGCCTTCGTGGCCGCGCTCTGGAAGTGGTTCGGCTGGCTCCCGACCTCGAATCCCACCTCGCCGTTCCAGGGCTTCCACCTCGGCCTGCTCACGCTGCTGCTGCTCGTCTTCTTCGCGGCCGTGAGCTCGCTGCCCATCTACCGCTTCCCGCTGATCATGCTGATCGTGACCGTGACCTGGGCCTACTTCGTGATCGACCTGATCTCGGGCGGCGGCAACTGGTCGGCCGTCGTGGCGCTCCTCACCGGCCTCTTCTATCTCGCGGTCGGCGCGGGGATAGACGCGAGCGAGCAGCGGCCGTACGGCTTCTGGATGCACCTCGCGGCGGCCGTCCTGATCGGCGGCGCGCTGCTCTACTGGTGGCACAGCGGCGACACGCACTGGGCGCTCGTCGCCTTCTTCGGCTTCCTCTACATCGGCGTCGGCGCGGGCACGCGGCGGTCGGTCTGGGCGGTGCTCGGCGCGCTCGGGTTCCTCGCCGCCGCGGAGCACTTCGCGTCGTCCTGGACGAACGGCGGCGTGCAGCTCGGGCCCCAGGTGCCGTCGAACGACTGGGTGCCCTCGCTCGTGTTCGCCGCGGTCGGCTTCTTCTTCGTCGCCCTCGGGCTCGCAGCCGCTCGCCGCGCTGCCTCCGAATAGCCGCCTCTACAATCAGAGGCGTGGAGAAATCGCCTCGTATCGGCGTCCTCGCCCTCCAGGGCAACTTCCGCGAGCACGTGCAGCTGCTGCGCGGGCTGGGCGCGGAGGTGGTCGAAGTGCGCAAGCCCGAGCAGCTCGACGGGCTCGACGGGCTCGTGATCCCGGGCGGCGAGTCGACCACGATCACGCGGCTGATGCGGCTCTACGGGATCGACGAGGCTCTGCGGCGCTTCGAGCGCCCGATCTTCGGCACCTGCGCGGGGATGATCGTGCTCGACCGCGAGCACCTCGGCCTGGTGGACGTCGTCGTGCGCCGGAACGCCTACGGCCGCCAGGTCGCGAGCTTCGAGACCGACCTGGAGCTCGTGGGCGACTCCGAGCCGCTGCGCGGCGTCTTCATCCGCGCGCCCTGGATCGAGGAGGCCGGCGACGACGTCGAGGTGCTCGCCGAGCACGACGGCCGCCCCGTCCTGGCGCGCGAGGGCAGGATCCTCGTCGCCTCGTTCCACCCGGAGCTGACCGGCGACACACGGGTGCACGAGATGTTCCTGAAGATGGTCACGGAGGAGGCGGCGAAGCCGCCTGTCCGCGTCAGCGGACCAGTGGAGGGGGTTTCGGGGGAACCGGGAGGTTCCCCCGGGAGCTCGAGAACCGAAAAGGAGATGTCGAGTGTCCGGGCATAGCAAGTGGTCCTCGATCAAGCACAAGAAGGGCGCGGCCGACGCGAAGCGCGGCAAGCTCTTCTCGAAGCTCTCGCGAGCGATCATCGTCGCGGCCAAGGACGGCGGGCCCGACCCGGCCGGCAACCTCTCGCTCCAGAACGCGATCGAGAAGGCGAAGTCCTACTCCATGCCGAAGGACAACATCGACCGCGCGATCGCCAAGGGCTCGGGTGCCGACGCCGACGCCGCCGCGTTCGAGACCGTCGTCTACGAGGGCTACGGCCCCGAGGGCGTGGCCGTCCTCGTCGAGGCGCTTACGGACAACCGCAACCGCACCGCCGCCGACGTGCGCCACATCTTCGCGAAGAACGGCGGCAACCTCGGGACCTCGGGCGCCGTCGCCTGGCAGTTCGAGCGGCGCGGTGTGATCCTCGTGGATGCGACCGGGGTCGACGAGGACGAGCTGATGCTTGCCGCCGCCGAGGGCGGGGCGGAGGACGTCGAGCTCGACGGCTCGAGCTTCCAGGTCACCTGCGCGCCGGAGGAGCTCGCCGCCGTCCGCGCGGCGGTCGAGGCCGCCGGCTTCACGGTGGACTCCGCGGAGCTGACGATGATCCCGTCGACGACGGTCGAGGTCGGCGACGAGGGAACGGCAAAGCAGGTGCTGAGGCTGATGGACGCGCTCGAGGAGAACGACGACGTGCAGGAGGTCTACGCGAACTTCGACATCCCCGAGCGGGTACTGGAGGCGGTCGCCGGCTAGAACAGCCAGGTCCGGGGGCCTGACCCAGGACCTGGCTGAGGGAGACACGACCCGTTGCTCGTCGCGAACGAGCGATGGCTTGACTACTCCGTTTCTCCAGGGACGGACATGTCCGAGTGCCTGACCCCGGGGCGTGTCCGTGCTGAAGGGTTGTCCGGGCCGGTGCCTAACCTCTCCGTGTGAAGGTACTCGGCATCGACCCAGGGACGGCAGCGTGCGGGTACGGCATCGTCCAAGAAAGCGACGGCCGCCTCAGGGCGGTTGTGCACGGGTGGTGGCGAACGTCTGCAAAGGAGCGCCCCGCGGCACGACTCAAGACGATCGCCGACGGCGTGCGCACGCTGCTGGCCGAGCACGAGCCGGATGCCGTCGCGATCGAGGAGTCGTACGTCGGCGCCGACGCCCGCATCGCACTCTCCGTCGGACAGGCGCGCGGAGCCGTGCTCGTCGTCTGCGCCGACGCTGAGATCGACTGCATGGAGTACCCGCCCGCCAGCGTCAAGCAGGCGGTCTGCGGCTACGGGCGCGCCGACAAGGAGCAGGTGCAGAAGATGGTGAAGGCGATCCTCTCGCTGGACGAGCTGCCACAGCCGAGCCACGCCGCGGATGCGCTCGCAGTCGCGATCTGCCACGCGCTCGCTCCACCGCTTGCGCGGATGGTGGCCCGGTGATCGCGCAGCTCCGCGGGCAAGTCGTGAGCAAGGGCCCGGGCGGGCTCGTGCTCGACGTCGGCGGCGTCGGCTACCTCGTCCAGCCCACCCAGAGCGTGCTCGGTCGCGCCCGCGACGGCGAGCTGACCGTGCACACCTACCTGCACGTGCGCGAGGACGCGCTCCAGCTCTACGGCTTCGCCGAGCCGTCCGAGCGCGAGCTGTTCGAGCAGCTGCTCTCCGTGTCCGGGATCGGGCCGAAGGTGGCGCTCTCGATCGTCTCGGGCTCGAGCCCCGACGAGCTGCGCCGCGCGATCGCCCTCGAGGACACGGCTCGGTTCGAGGCGATCCCCGGGATCGGCAAGAAGATCGCCCAGCGCGTCGTGATGGAGCTGAAGGAGAAGCTCGCCGCCGGGATGCCCCAGACGGCGACGCCCGGGAGCCCGCCGGCGCAGCACCTGGTAGCGCGCGAGGCGCTCGTCGAGCTCGGCTACTCGGTCGTCGAGGCCGAGCAGGCGCTCGCCGCGGTCGACTCCGAGTTGCCGCCCGAGGAGCGCGTCCGGCTCGCGCTCAGGAGGGCGGCATGAGCACCCAGTTCCTGGCTCCCGCGGTCCAGCCTGACGAGGACGAGCTCGACCGCTCCCTGAGGCCGCGCTGCCTCGACGACTTCATCGGGCAGGAGCGGATCAAGGAGCAGCTCGCGATCGCGCTACAGGCGGCCAAGGCCCGCGGCGAGGCGCTCGACCACGTCCTCCTCGTCGGCCCTCCGGGCCTCGGAAAGACGAGCCTCGCGTTCATCATCCGCGAAGAGCTCGGCGCGGGGATCCGTACCGTCGCCGGGCCCGCGCTGGAGCGCAAGGGCGACATGGCGGCGATCCTCACCGGCCTCGAGCAGCGCGACGTGCTCTTCGTCGACGAGATCCACCGCCTGAACCGGACGATCGAGGAGATCCTCTATCCGGCGCTCGAGGACTTCCGGCTCGACATCGTGGTCGGTCAGGGACCGGCGGCACGCACGCTCACGCTCGACCTTCCCACGTTCACCCTCGTCGGCGCGACCACCCGCACCGGCCTCTTGACCACGCCGCTGCGCGACCGCTTCGGGATGACCTTCAGGCTCGACTACTACGAGCCTTCCGAGCTAGCGACGATCGTGCGCCGGTCGGCGCGCATCATCGGGGTCGAGATCGAGGACGAGGCGGCGGACGAGATCGCCGGCCGCTCGCGCGGCACACCGAGGATCGCCAACCGGATCCTGCGCCGCGTGCGCGACGTCGCCGAGGTCCGTCACGCGGGCGCGATCACGACGCCGATCGCCCGGGAGGCGCTCACGCTGCTCGAGGTGGACGAGGGCGGGCTCGAGCGGATCGACCGCGAGCTCCTGCGCGCGATCGTCGAGCGCTTCGACGGCGGGCCGGTCGGCCTCTCGACGCTCGCGGTCGCGCTCGGCGAGGAGACCGACACGGTCGAGGACGTCTACGAGCCGTACCTGCTCCAGCTCGGCTTCATCCAGCGCACACCGCGCGGGCGGATCGTGACGAAGCTCGGCCGCGCCCACATCGGCGCCCCGGCTCCGGCCGGCGACCAGCTCTTTTGAAGAGGCTCGTCCCGGACGACTTCGCCGTGCCGCCGGGCTCGAGACCGAGCGCTTCCGCCTGCGAATGCTCACGATCCGCGATGTCGTCGCCGACTTCGAGGCGATTCGTGACCGCGCCCCCGGCCTCACGCTCGAGCAGAACCTGATCGACCTCGGCTGGCACCAGAAGGAGTTCCAGTGGCGGAGCTCGTTCGCCTACACCGTCGTCGACCCAGCGGACGAAGGCCACGTGCTCGGCTGCGCCTATATCTACCCGGCCGACGAGCCCGGCTTCGACGCCCTCGCGACCTGCTGGGTGCGACGCGAGGCCGCCGAGCTCGACGGCGAGCTGTACGAGGCCTTCCGCGCGTGGCTCGAGCGCGACTGGCCGTTCGCGCGGGTCACGTATCCTGCGCGCGATGCCTGATCTCTGGATCCCGGGCGCGCAGCAGCCGTCGATGGAGGATTTCGTCGACCGGATCCACAAGCAGGTGCAGCGGTTCGCGGAGGAGCACGGCGTCGAGGAGGCCTCGATGGAGGTCGAGCTCTACGACGGCGCCGTCTTCCACGTCCGCTCGCTCTCGCCTGAGCCCGGCTTCGGCTTCGTCACGCTCCGCCCCTACGAGGAGCACGATCCGGAGGCGGACGTCGTGACCGAGCTCATCGTCCCGGTCGGGACGTTGCGCAGGATCACGCTTGCAGCGACCGAGGCACCGCACCCACGGTTCGGCTTCGCGCTCCCCGCACCATCCTGAGGAGCACGGGCGCCAGCAGCAGCGCCGTCACGTCGAACCAGACGTACCCGCTCGCGACGCCGCTCGGCGGGTTGCCGTCCGGGATACCCGACCCCGGCAGGGCCCGCTCCCACTGCCAGGTGCCGATCGCGGTCCCGTACAGCTCGAGCGCCGCGACGGCGAAGAACACGCCGGCATAGGTCGCGCGCGCCCGCGAGCGCCAGAGGAAGAGGCAGAGCAGGGGCACGCCGAGCGCGCCGGCCACGTCGAGGCGCGGGAGGACCGTGAGCCCGGCGACGCCCCAGACGACCGCGGCGACGGCCGCGGCCACGACGAGCGCGCGGGTGTGCCGCCGCAGCGAGGCCGCGAGCGCGATCCCGGTCAGGTACACGAGGCCGTGCGCCGGCGGCACGAAGAGAGGCAGGTTGTCCAGCCGGTAGTGGTAGACGCCCCAGATCAGCGAGCCGGTCACCTCGCCGACCGTCGCGGCGACGACCACCACCGCGACCTGCGCGCGCCGGGCGGGCGAGAGCGTCCACACCGCCGCGACCAGCACGAGCCAGGTGAGCGCGCCGAGCGCGTACTGTCCGTGCAGCGTCACGCCGCGGTCGACCCAGAGCAGCAGGGCGACGTACACCGGCACGAGCGGCCAGAGGCGCCTCACCGACGGAACTGCAGCTCGCTCCAGGACGGGACGGGCGCGAGCTCTAGCAGCGCCCGCCCGCCGTTCGGGTCGCTGTAGGCGAAGTCCGCCGCCTTGTCGTCCCACGCGACCTCGAGCAGGCCCTCCTTGACGCGGTGGTCGAGCCACGCACCGCGGAACACGAGCTTACGCAGCCAGTAGACGAGCGATTCGCTGCCGACGAGGGAAAGCCGCTCCCAGTTGCGAACGACGTAGCGGCCGAGCGGGCTGCGTGGCTCGACGATGCGGCCGTCCGCGGCAAGCTCGACCAAGTCGGCCGTCTCGTCGTCGTCGAGCTCGTTCCCCCCGAGGAAGCCGAGCTTGACGGCGGCTGCCGTCACGCGCTGCTCGAAATCGGCCTGGTTGAAGCCGAAGCGATACCCGAGGAACTCCACCACGTAGTCCTCGCCCGAGGAGTAGTTGGTCTCGACCACGGCCTCAGGATACCCGCGGCTAGACTCGGAATCGTGACGCGAAAGGTGGTCATCGCAGCGGTGGTCGCCGTGGCGCTCGTGTTCTTCGCGGCCTGGATCCTCGTGATCCCGCTCGAGCGCGCGGTCGCCCTCGCCCCGGTGATCGTGTTCGCGGCCGCCGCGCTCGTGGGACTCGCCGTCTTCTGGGGGCGCACCGCCGCCCAGCAGGTGCGCGAGCTCGAGCACCCGCGCCGCGCGGTCGGGATCGCGGTCGGGCTGGTCGTGCTCCTGATCGGGCTGACCGTGCTCGGGATCGACCTACCGAAGGAGTAGCTCGAGCGCGGCGACGAGGGCTTCGAGGTCGTCCTCGTCGTTGTAGCCCTGGAACGAGGCGCGTAGGAACCGCTCGTCGCCCCGTCTGGGCACCGGGATCTCGATCCGGAACCCTTCGTAGAGACCCGCCTTCAGTGCGTCGGCGTCGAGCCCGGCGGGCAGCGGCGCCGACACCATCTGGGCGAGCAGCTCCGGCGGCGCGAGGGGCTCGAGCTCGGTGAGGCCGGCCAGGCGCTCCCGGGCGGCCAGGGCGAGCCTGTGGCACCGCGCCCGAACATCGTCCCAGCCGTGCTCGTCCTGCCAGCGGATCGCCTCCGGCACGGCCAGGTACGCGGCCGGGTCGCGTGTCCCCTGCCGCTCGTTGCGTGTGAGGAAGGTCGAGTCCTCGCCGAACCCCCAGCCGACCGCGAGCGCCCCAATCGACTCCTGCAGTTCCGGCCGCACCCAGAGGAACGCCGAGCCCTTCGGCGCACAGAGCCATTTGTGACAGTTGCCGACGTACACGTCCGCGCCGAACGAGGCGAGGTCGAGCCGCAGGTGGCCCGGGACATGGGCCCCGTCGACGATCGACACGACCCCGGCCTCGCGCGCCCGCCGGCAGAGCTCGGCGGCCGGCAGCACGAGCGCCGTCGCCGACGTGACGTGGCTGAGGAAGACCGCCTTCGTGCGCGGCCCCGCATGCGCCCAGACGGTGTCGGCGATCTCGTCCCCTCCGGAGGTCGGGAGGCGCACCGGGGCGCGGACGAAACGCGCGCCCGCCTGCGCGCAGAGCCGCTCCCACATGTAGTTCAGGGCGCCGTACTCGAGATCGGTGGAGAGCACCTCGTCGCCGGGCCGCAGGTCGAGCGAGCGGGCGGCGACGTTCACCCCGGCGGTCGTGTTCTCGACGAAGACCAGGTCGTCCGCATCCGCGCCGACGTAGGCGGCGAAGGCGGCGCGCGCCTCCGCGAGCAGCCCCTCCAGCCGGCGGCCCAGGAACTCGACCGGCCGGCGCTCGAGCTCGGCCTGCCAGGCCTGGTAGCGCTCGAACACGACTCGCGGGCACGCGCCGTAGCAGCCGTGGTCGAGGTACACGACCTCGGGATCGAGCATGAACAGGGCCCGCAGCGGATTCGCCACGGGCCCAGTCTGTCAGGCGTTCTCCAGTACGGGCGCCGCGTTCGGCGAGCCGACGATGTCCTGTGTCCGGATCACGACCAGCGTCACGATCACGCCGAGGAGCGTGAGGCCCGCCGCGACCGCGAAGGCGGCGCGGAACCCGCTCGTGAGCGCGAGCGGCGAAGCGGTCCCGCTCGCGATCAGGTCGGAGGTGCGGGTCGTCGCGATCGTCGAGAGGATCGCGACGCCGACTGCGCCGCCGATCTGCTGCGAGGTGTTGATCAGACCGGAGGCGAGACCCGCCTCCTGGGCCTGCACGCCGGCGAGCGCCGCGATCGAGATCGGCACGAACGAGAAGCCGAGGCCCACCGCGCCGATCAGGAAGCCGGGAAGGAGGTCGGTGACGTAGCTGCCGCCGACGCTGACCTGCGTGAACCAGAGCAGCGCGACCGTGTTGCACAGCATCCCGACCGCGAGCACGGTGCGGACGCCGATCCTGGTCACGAGCGCCTGGGCGATGCCTGCGGCGGGGATCGTGGTGAGCGCGATAGCGAGGTAAGAGACGCCCGTCTTGAGCGCGCTCCAGCCGAGGATCTGCTGCATGTAGAGCGAGAGGAAGAAGAACATCGCGAAGATCGAGGCGCCGAGCAGGAAGCCCGTGATGTTCGCGCCGGTGAGCGTGCGCAGGCGGAAGATCGAGAGCGGCAGGAGCGGGGCGGTTGAGCGGCGCTCGATCGCGATGAACGTCACGTGGAGGAGCGCCGAGACGACGAGCAGCCCGATCGTCGTCGCCGAGGCCCAGCCGTGGTCGTGCGCGGTCACCACCGCATAGACGAGGATCGAGAGCGCCGAGGTGATCGTCACCGCGCCCGCGACGTCGAGCTTGCGGTGCCCGAGCTCGGCGGTGCTCTCACGGAGCAGCGAGCGGCTCAGGGCCAGGACGGCCACGCCGACCGGCACGTTGATGAAGAAGATCCACTCCCAGCCGAGCCAGCTCGTCAGGATCCCGCCGGCGAGGACGCCCACCGCGGCGCCGGCGCCGCCGATCGCGCCCCAGACGCCGAGGGCCTTGTTGCGCTCGGCGCCCTCCTCGAAGGTCGTCATCACGATCGAGAGGGCGGCCGGGGCGATGATCGCGGCGCCGAGGCCCTGCACGGCGCGTGCGGCGATCAGCCAGCCCTCGGACTGCGCAAGACCGCACAGGAGGGAGGCCGCGGTGAAGATCAGCATCCCGACCATGAACACGCGCCGGCGCCCGTAGAGGTCGGCGGTGCGGCCGCCGAGGAGCAGGAAGCCCCCGAACACGAGGGTGTAGGCCGACAGCACCCACTGGAGGTTGCCCTGGGAGAAGTCGAGCCCCTGCTGGATCGAGGGCAGCGCCACGTTCACGATCGCGACGTCGAGCACGACCATGAACTGGGACGCGCAGAGGAGCGCTAGGGCCCACCACTTGTGTCCGGAACGGGTTTCCGAGTTCATCTCTCCTCCAGATTCGCTTGCGCTTCCAAACGCGCCCTCCCGCGAGTTCATTCCACGCCGTCCGGCCCCGGACCTACCCTTGATCCCGTGCTCGGAAACTGGACCATCGACCCGTGCCCGCCGCACCAGGCGCGAGCGCTGGCGGAGGCGCTCGGCGTCTCGGAGGTGACGGCGAGCGTGCTCGCACGGCGCGGCTACGGCGACCCCGAGGCGGCACGCACGTTCCTCGAGGGCGCCCCGCCTGCCCACGATCCGTTCCTGCTCGGCGACATGGCCGCGGCCTGCGACACCATCCGCGTCGCGGTTGCGGCGGGGAAGCGGATCTGCGTCCACGGCGACTACGACGTGGACGGGATCTGCGCGACGACGCTCGCCGTGATGACGCTTCGCGAGCTGGGCGCCGACGTCGAATGGCATCTGCCGAGCCGCTTCGACGAGGGCTACGGCGTTTCCGCCGCCACGCTCGACCGGCTCGCCGCCGAGGGTTGCGGGCTCGTCGTCACCGTCGACTGCGGGATCACGGCCGTCGCCGAGGTGGCCGCGGCAAAGGCGAACGGGCTCGAGGTCGTCGTCACCGACCACCACCGGCCGGGCGAGACGCTCCCCGATTGCCCGATCGTCGCGACGCGACCGTCGGAGTATCCGTTCCCCGAGCTCTGCGGCACCGGCGTCGTCTACAAGCTCGCGCAGGCGCTCCTCGGCGCCGACGCGCCGTTCCTCGCCCGCCACCTCGACCTCGTCGCGCTGGCGACGATCGCCGACGTCGTCCCGCTGGTCGACGAGAACCGCGCGCTTGCGATCGCCGGCCTGCGGGCGCTCCAGAGCACACAGAAGCGTGGGCTCCAGGCTCTGATGCGCACCGCCGGGGTCGATGCGGCCGCCGTTGACGCGGGCGCCGTCGGGTTCCGGCTGGCTCCGCGGATCAACGCCGCCGGCCGGCTCGGGCATCCGCGTGCGGCGCTCGAGCTGCTCCTCACCGGGGACGTCGAAGAGGCCCGGCGCCTGGCGGGCGAGCTCGAGACGCTCAACCGCGACCGGCAGATCGTCGAGGAGCGCATCCGCCGCGACGCGATCGCCCAGATCGAGGCCTGGCCCGAGCCGTGGCGTCGCAGGAAGGGCTACGTCGTCGCCTCCGCCGACTGGCACGAGGGCGTGATCGGGATCGTCGCCTCGCGCCTCGTCGAGCGCTACAACCGCCCCGTCGTCCTCATCGCGGGGGGCGACGAGGCCTTGTGGAAGGGCTCCGGGCGCTCGACGACCTCGTTCGACCTCCACGGAGCGCTCGCCGCCTGCTCGGAGCACCTGGAGCGCTTCGGCGGCCACCGCGCCGCCGCCGGACTGTCGATCCGTCCCGAGCAGGTCGAGGAGTTCGCAGCCGCGTTCGCCGCCCACGCCGAGCAGGCGCTCGGCGACGACGATCTCACGCCGGTCACGCGCATCGACGCGATCGTGCCCGCCTCCGCGCTCACCCTCGAGCTCGCAGCGGAGCTCGAGCGGATGGCGCCGTTCGGGCTCGGCAACCCGGCCGTGACGCTGCTCGCCTCCGGCTGCGAGCTGACCGACCTCTCGACCGTCGGCGAGGGCAAGCACCTGCGGTTCCGCGTCCGTCAGGGCGGCCGTGACGGCGGCTCCGCGATCGGCTTCGGCCAGGGCGGCCAGCTCGACCGTTTGCGACGGATCGGCCGCTACGACGTCGCCTTCCGCCTGCAGGAGAACCACTGGAACGGCACTGTCGCGCCGCAGCTCGTCGTGAAGCGGGTGTTCGACGAGGACGAGCGCATGGAGGCGCTGCGCGCACGGCTCGCCGCGCAGTGGAAGGGCGAGGCACCGCGGACGCCCGAAGCAGAGGCGATCTTCGCCGAGCTCGAGCTCGAGCCGGGCGCGGCGGCGAAGCGGAGCCTGCTCGAGTCCGCGACCTTCCGCGCTCTGCTCGCGCAGGAAGAGCCTCCGCTCGCGCACGCGGCGTGACGGACGCTCTAGCGGAGCGAGAGCCGCGTCACGTTCGAGGGGCGCTGCGAGGGCGGGCGCCGCTCGGCGGAGAGAGCCTCCAGCGCGATCAGCAGCCGCGCCAGCTCGGAGATCTGCTTTCTGCGTCGAAACCTACGCATGGGACAGACAAATTCATCGGCACGGCGTCCAATCCTCTTGAGAGTGCGAGGCCCGAATAGGGCACTACACTGATCACATGGCCCTCGTCGAGACATCCGGGAAGCATCAGGACCTGGTCGACGAGCTGCTCGCGGACGTTGCCGCGTACACGCCCGACGTCGACCGCGATCTGCTCGCCCGGGCCTTCGCGTACTCCGAGCACGCCCACGAGGGCCAGCAGCGGCGCTCCGGCGAGGACTTCATCCACCATCCCTGGGGGGTCGCGAAGATCTGCGCGGGCCTGCATCTCGACGAGCAGACGATCGCCGCCGCACTCCTCCACGACGTCGTCGAGGACACCGACGCCGACATCGAGGAGGTGCGGGCCGAGTTCGGCGACGAGATCGCCCACCTGGTCGAGGGCGTCACGAAGCTGACGAGGATCCAGTTCCAGAGCCGCGAGCAGGCCGAGGCCGAGAACTACCGGAAGATGATCGTGGCGATGGCCGAGGACGTGCGGGTGATCCTGATCAAGCTCGCCGACCGCCTCCACAACATGCGCACGATCGAGTACCTCGGCAAGCAGAAGCAGGTGCAAAAGGCGAAGGAGACGCTCGAGATCTACGCGCCGCTCGCGCACCGACTCGGCATCCACCAGCTCAAGTGGGAGCTCGAGGACCTGGCGTTCCAGACCCTGCATCCCCGCAAGTTCGAGGAGATCCGCCGGATGGTCAGCGAGCGCCGCACCGACCGCGAGGAGCACGTCGAGCAGGCCGCTGCGGTGCTGCGCCACGAGCTCGAGAAGGTCGACGTCCCCGCCGAGATCTCGGGCCGCGCGAAGCACTTCTACTCGATCTACGACAAGATGGCCAAGAAGGGCCGGGAGTTCAACGAGATCTACGACCTCACCGCGATGCGGGTGATCGTCGAGCGCTCCGGCGACGAGGGCACCCGGGACTGCTACGGCGCGCTCGGCCTGATCCACTCGCTCTGGAAGCCGATGCCGGGCCGCTTCAAGGACCTCGTCGCGATGCCGAAGCTGAACGGCTACCGCTCCCTTCACACGACGGTGATCGGTCCCGAAGGGCGCCCGCTCGAGATCCAGGTGCGCACCCGCGAGATGCACGAGACCGCCGAGCTCGGCGTCGCCGCGCACTGGCGCTACAAGAGCGGAGGCGCCAAGTCCGCGAAGGCAGACGAGGAGTGGCTCGCCTGGGTCGGGCAGCTGATGGACACAGGGCAGGACGAGGCGGACCCGGGCGAGTTCATGAAGTCGTTCCGGACAGACCTGTTCGAGGACGAGGTCTTCGTGTTCACCCCGAAGGGCGCCGTGAAGACGCTGCCGGCCGGCGCGACCCCGATCGACTTCGCCTACGCGGTCCACACCGACGTCGGCCACCGCACAGTCGGCGCGAAGGTGAACGGGCGGATCGTGCCGCTCCACTACCGTCTCAAGAGCGGCGACCGGGTCGAGATCCTCACCTCCAAGTCGGGCCGCGGCCCCTCCCGCGACTGGGTGAACCTCGCCGCCTCGTCGCGCGCCCGCAACAAGATCCGCCAGTGGTACTCCCGCGAGAGCCGTGAGGACACCGAGCAGAAGGGACGCGAGACGCTCGAGAACGCACTGAAGGCGCAGAACCTGCCCTACAAGAAGCTGGCCGGCTCGGCCGTGCTCGCGCAGGTGATCCGAGACAGCGGCTACCGCAAGGCAGAGGACTTCTACCTCGCGCTCGGCTCGGGGAAGCTCTCGTCGGGGCAGATCGTCAAGAAGGTGCTGCAGCGGCTGAAGACGGAGGACGCCACCGAGACCGACCCGATCGTCCTCAAGAAGCCGAAGGCGTCGACGGTCGGGAGCGAGAATCTCGGCATCACCGTGAAGGGCGTCGAGGACGTCCTCGTTCGGATCGCGAAGTGCTGTACACCGGTGCCCGGCGACAAGATCCTCGGCTACATCTCGATGGGCAAGGGGATCACGATCCACCGCTCCGACTGCCCGAACGCGAAGGCGCTGATGCGGAATCCCGAGCGCTTCACCCCGGTCGAGTGGGACGGCAGCGGCTCGACGAGCTTCCGAGTGCAGATCGCCGTGGACTCGTGGGACCGTCCGCGCCTGCTCGAGGACGTGGCCCGCACGTTCTCCGAGCACGGGACGAACATCGTCGCCTACGGCGGCACGGTCGAGGATCAGATGGCGAAGAACTGGTACACGGTCGAGGTCGGCGACGTGAAGGGCCTCCGGGCGCTGCTGATCGCGCTCCGCAGCCTCGACGCAGTCTTCGACGCCTACCGCGTCACGCCGTCCTAGCGAGAGCCGGGGTCTCGCCGGCTGCGTAGGGGCGAACGTAAAAGGGCGCGTCCCTCGGACGAGTTCTTAGTGTGCTCTTAGGTCCGCTTCGCATCGTTGCGGAACGGGTACGTACCACCGGGGGGTGGTTGTCACGATGCGTCACAGCCGGTACGGCCTTGCTGTCGCCGCCGTCTTGCTCACGGTGGTGGACACGCCGCGTGCGCATGCGCAGGTGCAGGTGCAGGCCCCGTGCCGGCAGCAGGTCGTCGCCGACTGGGCTGCAGGCCGGCTCGGGCCCGGCTATCCGGTTGCCTGCTACACGGCGGCCATCGCGCATCTGCCCGACGACATTCGCGTCTACAGCTCCGCGGAGGACGACATCAGGCGGGCGATGCTGGGGGCCGTCGAGGCCCGCGCGACGCAGGCGGCCGCGGTCTCGACGCCCCGGCGCGTGCCGGCCGCAAGCCGCGCACCGGCTACGAGCCGCGCACCGGCGTCGACCAGGCCGACCACGGTCCCCTTGCGTCGCCCCGAAGCAGCCGCGAAGACCGCTCAGTCGCTCGTGCCCGAGGCGGCCACGAAGCGAGACTGGCGTTCGGTCGCGGCGCTCCTGGCCGTGGTCATTCCCGGAATCCTCGTGCTCTGGCTCGCCGCGGCGCGGGCCTTCCGGGCGCACCGCGGCCGACGAGCCTGACCCGGCTCTCGAGACATCACTCGAACGAGGGGTTATCCCTCGAACGGGCGGGGTAACCAGATCGAGGGATGGCGCTTCGGCACAGGCTGACTACAACGTGAGGAGGGGGAGGGGACGAGCCCAGAGGCCAGCGGCCGCGCCCAGGCGACGAGGACTCGCCGGGGCGCGCCGCCCTCAGGGCGTCCAGGTCTCGCCGCCCGTGTCCCAGCCGAGCAGCACGTACGGCGAGATCAGGGCAGCGGCCCGCTCGACGAGCGCGGGCTCCGACGCTCCGTCGACGCCGAGCTCGCCGACGAGCTCGTCGCGAAACTCGATCGGGACGCGCACCCTGACGGTCTCGTCGGGCGTGCCGGCCTCCGGCCCGAGCTCGAGCCTCTCGCCCTCGACGAACCAGATACCGGCCCAGGCGCAGCCTTCCTCGACGAGCTCCGCCACCACCGCGCGCAGGACGTCGTCGGCGTCGCCGCCCGCGGCCACGACCTCTTCCACGCTCACTCCTCGAGGTCCTCGCCCTCGAACGAGCGGACGGCTTCCCGGTAGCTCTCGGGAATCGGACAGGCCGTCCGGGACGCTAGGTCGACGAGCACGACCGTCTGGTGCGCGGTCACCATCAGCTTGTCGTCCTCGTACAGATAGGCGGCGTGCTCGAAGGTCGCGCTCGTGCGGCCGATCCGCGACACGCGGACGAACACCTCGATCGTGTCGTCGAAACGGGCCGGGGCGTGATACTCGACCTGAACGGCCCGCATCACGTACTCCGCCTCGCCGCCGCCCATCAGCAGACCGAGGTGGCGGTGGTACTCGACGCGGGCGAGGTCGAAGTAGGGGAGGTACCGGCCGTAGTAGACGACGCCCTGAGCGTCCGTGTCCGAGAAGCCGACGCGCGTGAGAGCCGAGTACTTGAACGGAGGCTTGCGGTCCGTCTCCCGCCCGAGCTCGAGCCTCATGCCTGGATCACCGCGAGCACCTCGTCGCGCTTGCGCTCCATCAGCTCCTGCGAGCGCGCTTCGAGATTGAGGCGCAACAGCGGCTCGGTGTTCGAGGGGCGCACGTTCATGTGCCAGTCGGCCGCGTCGACCGAGAGCCCGTCGAGGTGCGAGACCTTGCCCTCGGGCCCGAACCGCTCTTTCAGCTCCTGCAGCTTCAGCGGGACGTCGGCGACGGGAGTGTTCAGCTCCCCGGTGATGAAGTACGTCTCCCGGTAGGGCCGCAGGAGCTCCGAGAGCGGCCGGCCGGCCTTCGAGATCACCTCGAGCATCAGCAGGAACGGGATCACGCCAGAGTCGGCCTGCGAGAAGTCCCGGAAGTAGTAGTGGCCCGAGACCTCGCCGCCGAAAACCGCCCCCTCCTTGCGCATGCGGTGCTTGATGAAAGCGTGGCCGACGCGGTTCACGAGCGGGATGCCGCCTGCGCGCTCGATCGTCTCGGGCACGGCCCAGCTCGCGCGCACGTCGTAGATGATCTTCGCGCCGGGCTCCTTCTCGAGGACGGCCTCCGCGAGCAGAGCGGTGACGAAGTCGCCCGGCACGAACTCGCCGGTGTCGTCGACGAAGAAGCAGCGGTCGGCGTCCCCGTCGAACGCGACGCCGAGGTCGGCGCGCTCCTCGGTGGTCATCCGGACGATGAACTCACGGTTCTCGGGCAGGAGCGGGTTCGGCTCGTGGCTCGGGAAGGTGCCGTCAGGCTCGAAGTTGCAGCGCACGGCCTCGATCGGCAGCCGCCCGAGCACGGGCTCGAGCATCAAGCCGCCCATCCCGTTGGCGGCGTCGATCACGACCTTCAGCGGCTTCAGCGCGGCGAGGTCGACGAACGAGAGCACGCGCTCGAGGAACGCCGGCCAGACGTCGTACGGCTCGACGTGCCCCGGCGAGCCAGGTCCGGGTGCCTGACCCCCAGACATGGCTCGGTCGCGCACGTCCAGGAGCCCCGACTCGCCGCCGACCGGCAGCGCGCCGCGGCGGACGATCTTCATCCCGATGTACTGCTTCGGGTTGTGCGAGGCGGTGACCTCGATCCCGCCGTCGAGCCCGAGCTCGCCGACGGCGAAATAGAGCATCTCCGTCCCGACCATGCCGAGGTCGAGCACGTTCGCCCCCGCGGCCACGGCGCCCTCGATCACTGCCTTCGCGATCGACGGCGCGGAGAGGCGCATGTCGCGGCCCACCGCGATCCGGCGCGGCTCGAACTGCTCGACGTAGGCGCGGCCGATCGCGTAGGCGCCCTCCTCGTCGAGCTCCGAGGGGTAGAGCCCGCGCACGTCGTACGCCTTGAAGACCTTCGGATCCAGCACGACGCTGGACTCTACCCAGTGCCCGGCGTATACATGGGTCGATTCCGACCAGCAGGGGGGTGACCATGAGACGGAGCATCATCGTGCTCGTCGTCCTGGCCGCATGTGCCTACACGGCGGCCGCCGCAGCCGAGACCAATCCCGTCGGCCTGACCAACAAGGTCGTCAGCACGCCCAGCACCGGCGGCGGGTATCCCGTTCCCGCCGGCTCGAACGCGCCTGTCCCCGGCACGTGCGGCCCGGCGAGCTTCAACTCCAACTACTCGGAGTCATGGCTCGCGGTCAGGCCGGGCACCGAGGACATCGTCGGCACCTCGAAGTTCTTCGTCGACAGGTACTCGACGTTCTACGACTTCTACCTTGGCGCGTTCACGATCCTCGGCGGTGCGCCAGTCTCCGCGCATCAGATCCAGGGGTACGACTGCACGACCGTCGGCACCCAGGAGATGCCGCCGAGCTGGACGAACGACACCGATCCGAACGTCGCGTTCGACACGAAGGGCCGTGCCTACGGCACGCAGCTCCCGTTCAACGCCTACTGGGTGAACCTCCACCCGAACAGCGCAATCACGGTCTCGTACAGCGACGACATGGGGCGGCACTGGTTGACCGGAAACGGCGGGCAGCCGCTCGAGCAGTCCCCGAACAGCACCGCGCTCACCCTCGGCCACGTCGAGGACAAGCAGTGGATTGCAGTCAACAGCTCGCTGAACAGCCGCTACGCGGACCACGTCTATGCGATGTGGACGATCTTCAACGGCAACGGCCCCTCGAAGATCGAGGTGGCCGTCTCACGCGACCGCGGCCAGACCTTCTCGAAGGCGGTGACCCTGAGCGAACCGAAGTACACGTCACCAGCTAACACGTACGTCTACCCGTCGATCGGCTCCGATGGGACGGTCTACGTCGCCTTCGTCGGCGGATACGACACCAAGAACAAGAACCGTGTCGGTTCCGTCTACGTGACCCGCTCGACTGACGACGGCCGGACGTTCACGCCCTTCGTTCGGGTCGCCTCGCCGGTCGAGGACCCGACCGGGACGTTCCAGAACACCCAGTTCCGTGACGGCATCATCGAGAGCTTCGCCGCGAGCCCGACCTATCCGGGGCACGCGTACCTCACCTACGAGAGCTGGGACACGGCCAACGGCACGATGGACGTCTACTTCACCCAGAGCACGGACGGCGGCTTCACCTGGTCGACGCCCGTCCGGGTGAACGATGACGCCGGCACCGGGGCCACGGACCAGTTCCAGCCGTCGGTGGCAGCCGGGCCCGCGGGCGGTGTCGCAGTGGCGTTCTACGACCGCCGTGCGCCGTGTCCCGCCGACCCGTCGGTGCTGCCGCAGGACGTCGGTGACGCGAACACCTGCATCGGCGTCTCGCTCCAGGCTTATCGCGACTCCGGGAGCGGAGCGGTCGCGGTCGGGACCAACGTCAGCATGTCGAGCTGGCTCTGGGACCCGAACAACCCGGTGCAGAAGGTCGGAGGTCTCTCGCAGTATCCCTGCGCTGGGCACAGCGACCCGTGCCCAGCCGGAAGGGGCTTCATCGGCGACTACTTCGGGCTCGCGGTCTCGGACGCGAGTGTCTATTCGCTGAGCGTCACGACGCACTACCCATCGGGCGTGATCGCAGACGGCGGAGGGCCGGTCTACTACCAGCAGCAGGTCCTTGGTGCCGCCTCGAGAGCCTCGCTCGGGATCGGATAGGAAATCGGGGTTGGGGGCCGGCCCAGGGTCGGTCCCCACCCCTACAATTCGAGAGGTGGAGCGGAAGCTCGCGACCGTGCTCTTTGTGGACCTGGTCGACTCGACGGCCGAGGTTGCGCGCACGGACCCGGAGGTCGTCCGGCTGCGGATCAAACGCTTCTTCGACCAGGTCGAGCATTGCGTGACCTCGCACGGCGGGATCGTCGAGAAGTTCGCGGGGGACGCAGTGATGGCCGCCTTCGGGATTCCCCAGGCGCACGAGGACGACGCGGAGCGGGCCATGCGCGCGTCGCTCGCGATCCTGTGTGCGGTTCACGATCTCGATCTCGAGGCGCGGATCGGCGTCGAGGCGGGCGAGGTCGTGGCCGAGACGGGCGACTCCACGTTCGCGACCGGAGAGGCCGTGAACCTGGCGGCGCGGCTGCAGCAGGCGGCCGAGCCAGGCGACGTCCTGGCGGGCCCCGCGGCGGTTCGCCTCACCGCCGGCCGCATCGAGGTCGAGCCCGTCGGGCCGCTGGAGCTGCGCGGCCTCGAGACGGTGGAAGCCTGGCGCGTCGTCGGGCAGGTCGACGAGGCCGAGCCGCCGAGGAGCCTCAGTGCGCCGCTCGTCGGGCGCGAGTCCGAGCTCGACCTGCTCGAGCTGACGTTCGAGCGCGCGACCCGCGACCGGCGCGCCCACCTGTTCACGGTGTACGGCGAGGCGGGGATCGGGAAGAGCCGCCTCGCGAGGGAGTTCGCGGCAGGTCTCGACGGCGCCACCGTGCTGGCCGGCCGCTGCCTGCCCTACGGCGAGGGGATCACCTACTGGCCGCTCGCCGAGATGGTGAAGACGGCCGTCGGGATCTCTGACGACGACCCGGCCGAGGAGGCCTTCGAGAAGCTCCGCGAGTCGTGCGAGGACGAGGCGGTCGCCGACCTGCTCGCGCTCGCAACGGGCGTGCTCGAGGCGGTCGGTGGCGAGCGGAGCCAGCAGGAGATCGCCTGGGCCGTGCGCGAATGGGCCGAGCAGATGGCGCAGACACAGCCGCTCGTGCTCGTGTTCGAGGACATCCACTGGGCCGAGGAGCCTCTGCTCGAGCTGATCGAGCACGTCGCCGCTTGGGTGCGCTCCGCGCCGCTTCTCCTCCTCTGTCTCGCACGGCCGGAGCTCCTGGACGTCCGTCAGGGCTGGGGCGGGGGGAAGCTACGCGCGACTGCGATCGAGCTCGAGCCGCTGCTGTCGGCCGAGAGCGAGGAGCTCGCCGCCGCGCTGCTCGCCGAGCACGAGCTTCCCGCGGACGTGATCGAGGCCGTGCTCGAGAAGACCGAGGGCAATCCGCTCTTCGTCGAGGAGACGATCCGGATGCTGATGCAGGACAACGGCGACGCCCCGTCGAGCCGGATCCCGGACACGCTCCAGGCGCTGATCGCCGCCCGCATCGACCGGCTCCAGCCCGACGAGAAGCTGCTGCTTCAGCGCGCGGCCGTGATCGGCCGCACGTTCTGGGCGAACTCGGTCGCCGAGCTGCTGCCCGACGAGATCGACGTGCCGGCGCTCCTGGACGATCTGCTGCTCCGCGACTTCATCGTCCGCGAGCAGCGCTCGTCGATCACGGGCGAGGAGGCCTACCGCTTCAAGCACGTTCTGATCAAGGAGGTCGCCTACGCCGGCCTTGCGAAGTCGTCGCGCGCCGATCTGCACCGGCGCTTCGCCGCCTGGCTGCACGGGCGGGTCGGCGAGGAGCTGACCGAGATCCGTGGCTACCACCTCGACCAGGCGTGCCGCATGCTCGCCGAGCTCGACGGGGCCCCGCCCGCCGATCTGGCGAGCGAGACCGCGGCGGTGCTCGAGTCGGCCGGACGGCGCGCGCTCGCGCGTGAGGCGAACGCGTCGGCGCGCAAGCTCCTGCTCCGTTCGGTCGAGCTCCAGCCGACGCTCGAGCGGCGCTACAACGCGGCGCGCGCGGCCTGGAAGCTCTCCAACTTCGCGGCGACCTACGCCGAGATGGAGGCTGTCCGCGCTGACGCGGCGCAGGCCGGGAACCGTCGGATCGAGGCGTGGGCGCTGACCGGCCTGGCGGAGTCGACGCTGCTTCGCAACGCGGACGTCGAGAGTGCGGCCGTGCTCGCCGACATGGCGCTCGACGTCGTGCCGGAGGACGATCACGAGGCACGGTTCGGCGCGTTCGACGTCCTCGCCAACATCGCCCACTGGCGCGGCGACATGGACGAGTCCGAGCGCTATCTCAGGGCAGCCCTGGAGGCCGCACAGGAGGCAGGCCGGCCGGACCTGGAGAGCAAGGCGGTCATCGAGCTCGGCCAGATCCATCTCCCGCGTGGCGACGCCGTTGCGGCGCGGGCGCTGATCGAGCGGGGAGTGGAGCTCGCCGACGAGACGGGCAGCATCGTCGCGAGGGCGTGGGCGCGGCGCGCACAGGGCGAGCTCGCCGCCGCGAACGGGGAGCCGCGTGAGGCCGCGAGGCTGTTCGAGGAGTCCCGCAGGCTCTTCGACGAGACCGGCACGGCGCTGCCGTACGCTCGCACGACCAACTCGCTCGCCCACGTGCTCTGGCGGGAAGGAGAGCTCGGCCGCGCCGAGCGGCTGTACCGGGAGGCGATCAAGGTCCTCACGACGCTCGAGGATCGCGGCACGCTGTGCGAGAGCCAGCGCCAGCTCGCGCAGGTTCTGCTCGAGCAGGGCCGGATCGACGAGGCGGAGCGCCTCGCGCTCGCGAGCAGGCAGACGGTAGGCCCGCAGGACCTCACCTCGCAGGCCTCGACGAGAATGGCGCTCGGGCTCGTTCGCGCCGCCCAGGGGCGGGACGAGGAGGCCGAGAGGCTCCTGCGCGAGGCGATCGATGTGTTCTCCGATCTCGAGGGTGGCTACCCCAAGGTCGACCGCAGCACCTTCCAGGCGCTCGTGGGGTTCCTGCGCGACCGTGGCCGCGACGACGAGGCGGTTCTCTACGAGGCCCGGCTCGCCGAGCTCGCGGGCGGCTCCGCCCCGAGCACGGCGCCGATCGCCTGAGTCGAGTCCTCGTCCGGCGACTCCGAGATCACCGTCGCCGGTCTGTCGAACCGCTCCAGCGCGTCACGCAGCGGCTCGGCGCGCAACGTCCCCTCGCCGTACGGGAGGTGCTTCGTCTCGTTGCGGTTCGCGAAGGCGATGTCCGAGAAGTGGACGTGGAACGGCGCGGCGGGCTCGAGCACCGCGTCGATCGCCTCCAGCGCCTCGGCGAACGGCTCCACCGACGTGAAGGCGCCGTCGGAGGTCGCGTGCATGTGCGCGAAGTCGGGCACCGGCCGCACCCAGGGGAGCGCCGAGGAGATCGCCAGGACGTCGTCGAGCGAGCCGAAGTCGCGCACCCGGCCCATCACCTCGACGCCGAAGGGGACGGCGCGGCCTTTCGGCTCGAGCCGCTCGCGCAGCCTCCCGAGCTGGTCGACCACCGCGGCGACCGTCTCCTCGTGCGTCCGCCCGAGCAGGAAGCCCGGGTGGAAGACGACCGGCGCGGCTCCGCACGCGGCGGCGATCCCCGCGGAGTGGTCGAGCATCCCGATCGCCATGTTGTATTTCTTGCCGAGCTCGGCGTGGCCCATGAAGCCGGCCAGCGGCGCGTGCAGCGAGAGGGCGATCCCCGCGTCCCTCGCCAGCTCGCCGAGGCGCTCCGCCCACTCGTAATCCATCCAGAAGCCGCCGGCGAGGTCGACCTCGGCCGCCGTGAAACCGTCCCGGACGAGGAGCGCGACGGCTTCCTCGGGACTCTCGCGGGAAGGGAGCCCGCCTGGGCCGAAGCGAATCGGTGCCATGTGCCCACGCTAGCGCATGGTCCGTCCGATCCTGTTCTTACCCTTTTCGACATGGGAAACCGACCGAGCCGGATCGAGCTCCTGGAGCTCGACATCGACCTCCGTCTCACCGACCTCTGGCGCGAGGCCGGCGAGGTGGGCGAGTGGAGCCTCGAGGTCGTCGCCGCGTTCATGCGCGCGGCGTACGGCAAGGGCTACTGCGACGCGCTGACCGAGGACTCGCCGGGCTCCCTCTGCCACGACCACGGCTACCGGATCCCGCCGCGGCGCGCTCCCGCTCCTTCGCGCGAGTCGTAGCGCCCTGATCTGCAAGGTGTACCTCGGCAAAGCCGGGCCCGGCCAGGCGGGAGCCGACGCCGCTGCGCTACTCGAGAGGCGGAAGGAGGGGGCAAGCGGGGGACCCTGGGTTCCCCCGCGCTGGACCGCGGGTATCGCATCCCGCCCCGGCGCGCTCCCGCGCCTTCGCGCGAGTCCGGACCACTCGATGCTCTTGTGCTCATGAGCACAAGAGCTGCTCCTGCGAGTCGCGGCCGCAAGGGCGGTAGAATTGCGGCGTGGCCCGCAAGCGTAGTCCTGCGCGCCTCGTGATCGCGTTGTCGGTCGCGGGTGTGCTCGCCGTCTTCCTCCTCTACACCTCGATCGCGGGAGGCGGGACGCCGTCGCTGAGCCCGAGCACGCTCGCCGGCCACACGGGCCGCGTCTCGCTCGCCGGCGCCGTGGTGGGAAAGGCGACAGGTGACGCTCACCAGGGCGGGATGCACTTCCGCGTGAAGGACATCAACGGCACGAGCACGACGGAGGTCGTCTACAGGGGCTCGGTGCCCGACCTGTTCAAGCCGGGCTCCCACATCGTCGTGGACGGGACGCTCCGGAACGGGACGTTCGTCGCCGTGCCGGGCACGCTCGTGACCAAGTGCCCGTCGAAGTACACGCCCAAGAAGTCCTAGTTCATGGCTGAGCTCGGCCGCGCGGCCCTCGTCCTGACGTTCGGGCTCGTCGTCTACGCGCTCGCCGCAGGCATTTACGCCGCCGCAGCCCGTCGCCGCCGTCTGGCCCGCTCGGCCCAGAACGCGCTCCTCGCCGCCTTCGTTTCGACCGCGGTTGCGGCGGGCGTGCTCTGGGCGGCGTTCGCCCGGCGCGACTTCTCCTTCGCGTACGTCGCCGACCACTCCGCGCTGCGCCTGCCGCTGCCGTACCGGCTCTCGGCCTTCTGGGGCGGGCAGGAGGGCTCGCTCCTGCTGTGGCTCCTGATCCTCACCGGCTTCTCGGCCGCGGCGGTGCTGCTCGACCGGCGCGCGACGCGCGAGCTGCTCGCCTGGGTGACGCCGGTGCTCGGCGGCGTCGCGTGCTTCTTCGCATTCATGCTCGTCTTCGTCGCGAGCCCGTTCGGGACCCAGGCCGCGCCCGCGGACGGCGCCGGGCTCAACCCGAGCCTCCAGAACCCGTACATGCTGGCCCACCCGCCGCTGCTCTACCTGGGCTACGTCGGGCTCACGATCCCGTGGGCGTTCGGGATGGGCGCGCTGCTCTCCGGGCGCACCGACGAGCGCTGGATCGTCGCCACGCGCCGCTGGACGCTCGCTGCCTGGATGTTCCTCGGGATCGGCCAGCTGCTCGGCTCGCACTGGGCCTACGTGGAGGTCGGCTGGGGCGGCTACTACGCGTGGGACCCGGTCGAGAACGCTGCGCTGATGCCGTGGCTCGCAGCGACCGCGTTCCTCCACTCTGTGATGATCCAGGAGAAGCGCGGGATGCTGCGCGTCTGGAACATGCTGCTCGTGATCCTCGCCTTCGCCCTCTCGCTCTTCGGCACTTTCCTGACCCGCTCGGGCGTGATCAACTCGATCCACTCGTTCACCCAGAGCTCGATCGGCCCCTGGTTCCTCGGCTTCATCGGGCTCGTCGTCGGCTTCTCGCTCGCGCTCGTCTTCTGGCGGTTGCCGCTGCTGCGCTCGAAGACGAAGCTCGAGTCGCTCGTCTCGCGCGAGGCGACCTTCCTCTACAACAACCTGTTGCTCGTCGCGCTGACCCTCACGATCCTGTGGGGCGTCACGTTCCCGATCCTGTCCGAGGCGGTGCGCGGGACCGCGATCACGGTCAGCAAGCCGTACTACAACTTCTTCCTCCGTTCCTTCGGGCTGCCGCTGCTGCTCCTGATGGGGATCGGGCCGCTCGTGCCGTGGCGGCGCGCCTCGCTGCGCTCGCTCGAGCGCACGTTCCTCTGGCCGCTCGGCTTCGCGGTCGCCGCGGGGATCGTGGTGATCGCGCTCGGCGGCGGCTCCTCGTCGGTGGGGCTGATCACCTACACGTTCGCCGCGTTCGTGATCGCGTCGATCGCGCTCGAGTTCGTGCGCGGCACGCGCGCACGGCACGCGCTCACGGGCGGCTCGTGGATCGTCGCCTTCGGCGGGCTCGTCGCGAGAAACAGGCGCCGATACGGCGGCTACGTCGTCCATGCGGCGATCGTCCTGCTCGCAGTCGGGGTCGCCGGCTCGAGCCTCTACCAGACGGTGCGCGAGCGGAAGCTGCAGCGCGGGCAGTCGATGACCGTCGCCGGATACACGCTCGCGTACCGCTCGTTCCAGACGAAGAAGGGCCCCAACTCGACCGAGTCGCGCGCGCTGCTCGCGGTCTCGCGCGGCAAGAGCTCGCTCGGCACGCTCGACCCCGGCAAGAACTTCTACCCGGTCGAGCAGCAGACCTCGAACGAGGTCGCGATCCGCTCCAACTGGGCCACCGGCGAGGATCTCTACGTGATCGCCGACCAGATCGACGCCGACGGCTCGGTCTACTTCAAGGTGCTCGTGAAGCCGGCCGTCAACCTGATCTGGCTCGCCGGCTTCGTGTTCGTGCTCGGCTCCGTGATCGCGCTCTGGCCCGACGCGCGCGAGGAGCGCCGCCTCGCCGAGCGGTACGGCACCGCCGGCGCCGCCGTCCGCGCTTGAACCTCGCGCTCGTCCTCGCTGCGCTGCTGGCCGTGTGTCTCGTGCTGTACGTCGCGCGACCGTTCCTGCGCGAGCCGGAGACGGTCGACGACGCGCTCGAGACACCCGGGGAAGAGGAGCTGCGGCGGCTCGAGCTCGCCGAGGAGCGCGACCGCGCGCTGCAGGCGCTGCGCGAGCTCGAGTTCGACCATCGCACGGGCAAGGTCTCGGACGAGGATTACCGCTCACTGGTCGGACCGTTGCGCCGAAGCGCCGCGGAGGCGTTGAAGGCACTGGACGGGGGGAGGGAGACGGCCCCGGGTGGCGAACACGCCCCCGATGGGCCGTAAGGCGCTTCTCACGCTGCTCGCGATCCTCTGTCTTGCCGCTCCCGCCGCGGCCGGGGACATCCACGGCAAGAAGGCGAAGATCGACGCGCAGCTCGCCGACACACAGGCCAAGCTCGCCGCCGCCCGTTCGAGGGAGTCGAAGCTGAACGCCCAGATCGCCGGCGTCTCGGCGCAGATCGGCGCTCTCGAGAGCAGCGTCCGCAACGTCTCCGCGCACCTCGCCGTGCTCGAGCGCGATCTCGCGCTCCGCAAGACCAGGCTCGCCAGGCTCTCGGCGCTCTTCAACCTCGAGACCCGCCGCGTGATGTTCCTGCGGCGTCAGTACGACGCCGCGCTGACCCGCCTGAACCGTCGAGTGGTCGCGATCTACGAGTCCGACGATCCCAGCGCGCTCGACGTCGTCCTCTCGTCCAAGAGCTTTACCGACGTGGTCCAGCAGCTCGACTACCTCGGCCAGATCGGCAATCAGGACAAGGCGATCGCACGCGCCGTCGCCCACGCACGCGACCGGGCGCGAGCGGCGCGTGAGCGCACGGGCCGCGTGCGCAGGCTCGTGAGCTCGGAGCTCCGGACAATCTCCTTCCAGGCCTATACGGCCAGGAACCTGAGGGCGCGGCTCCTGGGCGCGCAGCATCAGCTCGTGGGTTCGCGCGTGGGCAAGCAGCAGACGCTCGCGGCGATCAAGAACGCCGAGCAGGCGTTCATCGACGAGGCGAATGCGCTGCAGGCCTCGAGCGCCGCGATCGAGGCCCAGATCAGAGGAGCCCACGGCACCGCGGACGGGGCGCCGACCTCGCCCTCGGCCGCGGGGCTGATCTGGCCGGCCGCAGGCCCCGTCACGAGCCCGTTCGGGATGCGCTGGGGCCGGATGCACGACGGGATCGACATCGGCGCCCCGATGGGCGCGCCGATCCACGCGGCCGCCTCGGGCCAGGTCATCTATGCCGCCTGGATGTCCGGGTACGGGAACCTGACCGTGATCGACCACGGCGGCGGGCTCGCCACCGCCTACGGGCACCAGTCGAGGCTCGAGGTCTCGGTCGGCGACCAGCTGACGCAGGGCCAGCAGATCGGGCTCATCGGCTCGACCGGCCACTCCACCGGCCCGCACCTCCACTTCGAGGTGCGCGTGAACGGCGTTCCCGTCGACCCGTTGGGCTACCTCGGCTAGAGGGTTGATGTGTAATTCGGCCGCCGTCGGGGGCGTCATCCGGCCCGGTCGTATTGCCCATCAGGCCTCTAGATCACCCCGATCGTCTGCAGGATCAGGAAGAGGTTCAGCGTCACGATCAGCGCGGCGACGCAGATCGCGGCGACCGTGGTCCCGCGATGGTTGCGGAGCACGCCCATGATGTCCCTGCGGCTCGTGAAGATCACGAGTGGGATCAGCGCGAACGGGATCCCGAACGACAGGATCACCTGGCTGAGCACGAGCGTGCGCGTCGGGTTGAGCCCGAGGCCGATCACGATGAAGGCCGGCGCCATCGTGACGAGGCGGCGCACTACGATCGGGATCTGGCGCCCGATGAACCCCTGCATCACGACCTGGCCCGCGAACGTTCCGATCGCCGAGCTCGAGAGGCCCGAGAAGAGGAGCGCGAGCGCGAAGATCGTGCTCGCGGCGGAGCCGAGGATCGGCGCCAGCGTCTGGTAGGCGGTCTCGATCGACGCGACGTCCGTGAGCCCGTGGCTGTGGAACGTGCTCGCCGCCATGATCAGCATCGCCATGTTGATCAGGCCGGCGATCGACATCGCGATCACGACGTCGATCCGCGTGAAGCGGTAGAGCCGCTTCGCCTGCTCGTCGCTCTCGGGGAGGATCCGGTCCTGCAGCAGCGCGGAGTGGAGGTAGATCACGTGCGGCATCACGGTGGCACCGAGGATGCCGACCGCCAGCAGCAGCGACTCCTGCCCGGCGAACTGCGGCACGAGCGCGCCGTGCAGCACGGGGCCGAGCGGCGGGTCCGCCATGAACAGCTCGGCGACGTAACAGCCGCCGATCACCCCGATAATCACCGCGATCGTCGCCTCGAGCGGCCGGAAGCCGAACCGTTGCAGCCAGAGGATCCCGAACGCGGCAATGGCGGTGAGGATCGCGGCGGGGAAGAGCCCGATCCCGAGCAGGAGGTTGAACCCGAGCGCAGCGCCGAGGAACTCCGCGAGGTCGGTCGCCATCGCGATCACCTCGGCCTGGATCCAGAGCCCGACCGTCGTGCGGTGCGAGAAGCGCTCGCGGCAGACCTCGGGCAGGTTCCGTCCCGGTCGCGATGCCGAGTTTCGCCGACAGCGTCTGGATCAGCATCGCCATCAGGTTCGAGGCGACGATCACCCACAGCAGCGTGTAGCCGTACTTCGAGCCGGCGGCGATGTTCGTCGCGAAGTTGCCCGGATCGATGTAGGCGACACAGGCGATGAACGCGGGCCCGAGAAACGGCAGCAGCGCGAATCGCCTGTGTCCGCGGAGGATGCGCTCGCCTGCTCCTCCGACCCGCGCCACCGTCTCGGGGCGCGTGGCCATCATGAAAGTTAGTCTAGCCTAAATCTGGCTTCGGCAATCGCGGCATCTCAAGGTCAGAACACCGCCCTTACGTCTTCCCCGCAAACTTTGCTCGAGCCGAACGAGATGCTTGCACGACTCATACCGGTTTTGTCCAGTTTCGTAATCGGGCCGTCGTAGCGTCGGTCTCCTCCAAAGGAGGAGCCGATGTCTCGTTCAAGTCTCGTTCTCCTGCTGATCTGCGCGGCGGGCTTCGGACTGGCCTCGCCCGCGCAGGCCACCACGATGAGCTACCTCGACAACGGCGTCGTCAAGGTCGGCGTCGATCTCGATCGGGGTGGCATGATCGTCTACCTGGCGCCCTCAGGCGCCGACCCCGCCGCGAACCTCGTCGACGCGTCGACGCTCGCCGACGGGATCCAGCCCTGGTTCAAGGCCGGCAACGGCCCGTTCAAGAGCCCGGCGCCGCCCTTCGAGAACAATCCGTGGAACCCGAGCGTCGGCGGCGACGTCTACGGGCACCCGAGCTACATCTCGCCCCGTTGGGATTTCTCGAACGACGGCACCACGATCCACACCCGCACGTGGCCACAGCAGTGGGCACTGAACGATCAAAGCTGCCGTTGCCAAATCGAGCAGTGGGTCACGCTGGACGTCTCCGCCGTCCATGTTCGGACATTGCTGAGCATGTGGGACTGGGAGGACTCGTTCGGTTCTGGCCTTCTCGACCAGGAGCTGCCGGCCCTCCATCTCTCGTCGAAGCTCAGCCGCGTCTTTGCCTACACCGGTGCCACGCCGTACGCGGGAGGCTCTCTTACCGAGCTTGCGGCCGGGTCTACTCGGGCCGACGTGATCGGGAGCGAGAACTGGGCGGCCCTCGTAGACGCGTCCGGGTCGGGCATCGGCGTGATCCATCCGGGGATCACCCGCTACGAGTACGCCGACGGCTTCCTAGCCCCGGTCGCGGTCGCCAACCTGGCCAAAGGCACGACCTACCGGGACGAATCCACGATCGTGCTCGGGAACGTTGCCCAGATCCGCGCCTATGCGGCGGCGCACCGTCCCGACGCCAGACCGGACTACAAGTTCACGAGCAGCGACGATCGCCACTGGGTGCGCTGGAACGCCGTTCCTCCCGACGCGGCAGGCGTCGGCTTCGGCACGATCCCAGGGGATGATCCGCAGCTCCTGGGCCCCGACGAGTGGTTCCAGGCGGCCGACGTGTCGACGCTCTACATCCGTGGCGCATGGCACACCCACGACACGCTCGCCCAGCTCTACTGGCGCGCACCCGGAACCGCCTTCAGCGAACGCCAGAGCGTCCGATTCCGCGTGATCGACGACGGCCTGATGCACACCTACGCCGTCCCGCTCTCGGGGAACTCGCTCTACACCGGCACCGTCGTCCAGCTGCGCCTCGATCCCGTCTGCTGCGCGGAGGGTCCCTCGCTCGTCGACCTGGCGTCGATCTCGTGGCGTCCCGACCCGACCGCGATCACCGTCGCGATCGAGCACCCGCGGCAGATCGTGCTCCGGCTCGTTCGTGACAAGAAGCATCGACTAGGCGCGCTCGGGTGGCTGACCGCGCCCGACGCCTACCTGCCCTGCGTCGTGCACGTGCCGATTCGGCTGCAGCGATTCGTGGGAGGCTCCTGGGTGCAGGCCAAGACCCTCTACACGGGGAGGTACGGCGAGTTCAGCGTCGCGCTCCCGCCGAAGAGCCACTCGCACTACCGGGCCGTCGCGGGCCTGCTCACACTCAAGGGCAACGTTTGCAGCGCCATCACCGCAGCTGCGTAGACCATGCGAAGACTGGGCGGCGCCGTTGGTGCCGCCCAGTCACCCGGCGCTATTTCTCGCCGGCGTGCTTCAGCACGTGCAGGTCGGGCAGGCTGCGAAAGCGCTCGTCCAGGTCGAAGCCGTAGCCGACGAAGAGCTCGTCGGGCACCGTGAAGCCCACGTAGCGCACCGGGAGGTCGTCGACGAGGCGCCGGTAGGGACGGTCGAGCAGGGTCACGATCGCCAGCGAGGCGGGATCCCGCAGGCGGAAGGTCTTGCAGAGGTAGTGCATCGTCAGCCCGGTGTCGACGACGTCCTCGACGATCAGCACGTCGCGCCCGGCGATGTCCGAGTCGAGATCCTTGAGCAGGCGGATCGCCTTGTGGCCTCCGGTCTCCGGCTGGGCGCCGTAGCCGGCGAGCTCGACGAAGTCGAGACGGTGCACGAGCGGTAAGGCTCGCGCCAGGTCGCTGACGAACACGACGCTCGCCTTCAGCGAGGCGACGAGCACCGGCTCGCGGCCCTCGTAGTCGGCGGCGATCGCCGCGCCGAGTTCGAGCACCCGTGCGCGGATCTCCTCCGCGCTGAGGTAGATCTCCCCGACCCGCGGATCGGAGCTCAGGAGACGAGGTCTAGACGAAATCTCTGGGCCAGGCGCTCGATGTCGCGCTTGTAGAAGAGCTTGATCTTGACGTCCGGGTATCGCTCTCGCAGCTTGCGCAACTTCCGGTTCTTGCGGGTGACGAGCGACTGCTTCATCACCGTGATCTCGACGTACAGGTCCTGGTCGGGCAGGTAGAAGTCGGGTGTGAAGGCTTCGACCACCCGGCCCTCCTCGTCCTCCTCCAGGATGAACGTGCGCGGCTCGTAGTCCCAGGGGACGCCGTAGTAGTCGAGCACCTTCGCGCACTCGAGCTCGGCGTCGTTTTGGAACCGCGGTGGTTCCGCGCCGCAAAATGCCTGGAATGTCGGGGTTTCCCGCCCCACCTGAGAGCAGGGTAGCAGTGGCCTCGGACGCCGGGCGGGCGCCTGATCTGGCGTACACTCAGCCCGTGGCCGACGGCAACGGGCGCCCATTCACGATCGTCCAGCTCTCCGACCTGCACTGCGGGGACCAGCACTTCCTGCCGAACCTGCTCGAGCGGGCGATCATGGAGGTGAACGAGCTCGATCCCGACATCGTGATCTGCTCGGGTGACCTGACCACATTCGGCTTCCGGGACGAGTACCAGCTCGCGAAGCGGTACCTCGACGGGCTGCGCTGCGACTCGGTCGTCGTGATCCCCGGGAACCACGACTCGCGCAACGTGGGCTACGTCCATTTCGAGGAGCTGTTCGGCGTGCGCAACTCGGTGCTGCGCAAGGGCGGGGTCACGGTCGTGGCGGTCGACTCGACCGAGCCCGACCTCGACCACGGCCAGATCGGCCGCGGCCGCTACCCCTGGATCGAGGAGCAGTTCGCCGAGCCGGCCGACCTCAAGGTCTTCGTCTGCCACCACCACCTGCTGCCGGTCCCGGGTACCGGACGCGAGCGCAACGTGATCTACGACGCGGGCGACACGATCGAGTGCCTGCAACGCGCGGGCGTCGATCTCGTCCTCTCGGGCCACAAGCACGTCCCGTACGCGTGGCGGCTCGAGAGCCTCTTCGTGGTCAACGCCGGCACGGTCTCGTCGCAGCGCCTGCGCGGCAACGTGCGGCCCTGTTACAACGTCGTCGAGGTCGACGGCACCCACGTCGACGTCTTCCGCCGCTACCCGTTCCACGGGCAGGAGCGGATCATCCAGTTCTCCACCGAGACGCGCGCGTTCGAGAAGTACACGGCGCGGATCGACGGGGAGGTGACGACCCGGACGTGACACGCGCGCTCGTGGTGATCGACGGCGAGCACTACGCGCCCGTCGTCCGGGACGCGCTCACGGCGCTGCCCTACGAGGTCGCCGGAGCCTGGCTCGCCGGCGGCGAGGAGAAGCTGCGTGGCGGGGACGACTACGGCGTGCCGGTCTACCGCGACCTCGGCGAGGCGCTCGCCGCCTGCGAGCCGGAGCTGGTCTACGACCTCTCCGACGAGCCGGTGCTCGGCCCGCGCGAGCGTTTCCTCGTCGCGAGCCGCGTGCTCGCCGCGGGGATCCCGTACGCGGGCGCGGATTTCAGCTTCGACCCGCCGCCGCTTCAGCCGTTCCCGCTCCCGTCGCTCGGGATCGTCGGCACGGGCAAGCGCGTCGGCAAGACCGCCGTCGCCGGGCACGCCGCGCGTCTGCTCGGCCGCGACCGCGAGGTGATCGTGGTCGCGATGGGCCGCGGCGGCCCCCCCGAGCCGGAGGTGGCCGAGTGGCCGCCCTCGCCGGCCGAGCTGCTCGCGCTCTCGCGGGCGGGGCGTCACGCGGCCTCCGACTACCTCGAGGACGCGGCGCTCGCCGGGATCGTGACGATCGGCTGCCGCCGGGCCGGCGGAGGGCTGGCAGGCGCGACGGCGTTCTCCAACGTGCACGCGGGCGCCGAGGAGGCGCTTGCCCGCTCACCCGACCTCGTCATCTTCGAGGGGAGCGGCTCGGCGCTGCCACCGGTGCAGACGAGCCGCCGCGTGCTCGTCGCGCCGGCGGGGTCGGACGTGACCGGCTACCTCAACGCCTACCGCCTGCTCACCTCCGACCTGCTGGTGCTCGCCATGGCCGAGGACGCCGTCGACACCGCCGAGATCCGGGCGCTCTGCCCGGAGATCCCGATTGTCCCCGTCGTGCTCCGGCCGCGGCCGCTCGAGCCGGTCGCCGGTCGGAGCGTCGCGTTCTTCTCCACGGCGCCCGCGGCCGCGCACCCGGTGCTCGAGGCGCACCTGCGCGACGTGCACGGCGCAGCCGCGGTCACCGTCTCGGGCAACCTCGCCCGCCGCGAGGAGCTGCGACAAGACCTCGAGCGGGCCGAGGCGGAGGTCTGGCTCGTCGAGCTCAAGGCGGCCGCGATCGACGTCGTCGCCGAGGAGGCCCTCGTGCGCGGAATCCCGCTCGTCCTGGTCGACAACGAGGTGCTGTCGCCCGAGCTCGACGCGGAGCTCACGGCCCTGGCGCAGGCGGCGCGCGAGGAGGTCGTCGTATGAAACTCGCGTTCCAGGGGCGCCGCTGGCGGTGCCGGGCCGGCGGAGTCAGGGCTTTGCCCGCCGGGAGCCGACGCCGGACTGGGGCGCGAGTGAGCCAGCCGCGTCACAGGGAGCCGCTGCCGCTCGGCGGCGAGGGGCACCAGCCGTACTCGAAGGGGCTGATGGCGCGGGCGCTGATCGCCGTCGGCGTCCCCGCCGAGAGCGCGTACGAGCTGGCGCGCCACGCGGAGCGCGACCTCGCGGCCCGGCCCGGGCAGCCGCTCGAGCTCGGCCGCCTCCACGAGCTGGCGGTCGAGACTCTCGGCGAGGCCGAGGGTGCGGCGGCGGTCGTGCGGCTGCGCCGCTACCGGGAGCTGCAGGAGCTCGACCTCCCGATCATCCTCCTCGTCGGCGGCACCACCGGCACGGGCAAGTCGACCGTCGCGACCGACGCGGCCTACCGGCTCGGGATCGCACGGGTCACCTCGACCGACTTCATCCGCCAGACGATGCGCGCGTTCTTCTCGCACGAGTTCATGCCGTCGATCCACTACTCCAGCTTCGAGGCTGGGCAAGGCCTCGCCGCGGCCGGCCACGAGGCGGACGACCTCGTGCTGCAGGGCTTCCTCGACCAGACGCGCAACGTGCTCGTCGGCGTGCGCGCGGCGGTCGACCGCGCTCTGCACGAAGGCTGGTCGATGGTGCTCGAGGGCGTCCACCTCGTGCCGGGGATGCTCGAGATCCCCCACGAGGACGCCCTCGTGGTGCAGTGCGTGCTCGCGATCGACGACAAGCAGAGGCACGCGTCGAACTTCTTCATCCGCGACTCGGCGACCGACGGCGTCCGCCCGATGAGCAAGTACCTCGACCATCTGCCCGAGATCCGGCGGATCCAGCGCTACGTCGTCGAGCGGGCCGAGCGCCACGGCGTGCCGGTGCTGCAGAGCGGCGGGATCGAGCAGACGAGCATGGCGCTGCTCGAGCTCGTCTTCGACCGGGTCGCGAGCCTCGAGACGGCCGTGTGACCGACGTCGATCCGTGCATCTGCGAGTCGTTCGCCCGCGCGACTGAACGCGCGGCGCTCGCGGCGGCGCGCTGGCTCGGGCGGGCCGACCAGAACGCGGCCGAGGAGGCCGCCTGCACCGGGATGAAGGGCGCCCTCGACCTGCTCCCGATCGACGGCCGGATCGTGATCGGCGCGAGCGAGGAGGCGGGACTGCTCCAGGTCGGCGAGCAGGTCGGAGGCGGCGGACAACCTGTCGACCTCGCGCTCGACCCGCTCGAGGGCCGGGGGATCGTCGCCCGCGGCGGGAGCGGCGCGATGTCGATGCTCGCCGTCGGTGAGCGCGGCCTGATGCGCGAGCTCCCCGAGATGTACATGCGCAAGATGGCGGTCGGCCCGCGCGCGCTCGGCTCGATCTCCCTCGGCAGGCCGATCGCCGAGAACATCGAGGCGATCGCCGAGGCGTTCGGCCGGCGCGTCAACGACGTCACCACGATCGTGCTCGACCGGCCACGCCACCACGACCTGATCGAGGAGATCCGTCATGCGGGCGCGCGGATCAAGCTGATTCAGGACGGCGACGTCACCTCGGCGATCTCGGCGGCGATCCGCGGCACGAACGACCACCTCGCAATCGGGATCGGCGGCACCCGCCAGGCCGTGCTCGCAGCCGCGGCGCTCCGCTGCCTCGGCGGCGAGCTCCAGGCCCAGCTCTGGCCCACGACCCGCAGCGAGATCGAGGAAGCGCAGGCGGCCGGGATCGAGGACATCGAGCAGGTCTTCGGGATCGACGACCTCGTCCCCGGCGAGGTGATCATGGCCGCGACCGGGGTCTCGAACGGCGACCTGCTCCGCGGCGTCCGCTTCCTCGCCGACAGCGCCCGCACGCAGTCGCTCGTGATGTGCACCCGCTGCAACTGGGTGCGGTTCGTCGACGGGATCCACTTCTTCGCGCGTGAGCGCCGCGAAGAGGTGCGGCTGATCGGGACCTAACTCAGACCGCGAGTCTGAGCGACGACACGCCCAGTGCGGCGCCGAGGCGGCGCAGAAGCGCACGTCGTCTACGTCGAAAACGCATGTCGTTCCTCCCTTCGAGGTCTGCCCTCTCGACGGCAGCCGGGGGCGCGATCTTCCCTTCGGCTCTGAAGTGCGATCTACTTCACGCATGAACGAGCCGCCGGAGAGCGACGCCGCTCTCGTCGCGCGCTGCCGTGCGGGCGAGCAGGCCGCCTGGAGCGAGCTGGTCGAGCGCTTCTCGCGCTACGTCTACGCGATCACGGTCAGGGGCTTTCGCCTGTCGGAGACCGACGCCGAGGACGTGTTCCAGGAGGTGTTCGCCCGGACGTACGAGCATCTCGACCGTCTGCGCGAAGACGCCGCGATCCGGCCCTGGCTGGCGCAGACGACCCGGCGCTGCTGCATCGACCGCATCCGTGCGGGCGGCCGAGAGGAGCCGACGGAGCTCGAGCTCGGGTCGGAAGCGGGGGAGGAGCTGATTGCGCGGCTCGACGAGGCGATGGACGTCCGCGCGGCGCTCGACGAGCTGCCCGAGCACTGCCGCGAGATCCTGGACGGCTTCTTCGCCTGCGACGAGAGCTACCGCACGATCGGCGATCGGCTCGGCCTGCCGGCCGGGACGATCGCGAGCCGCATCTCACGCTGCCTCGCGAAGATGCGCGAGATTCTCGAGGGAAGAAAAGTGTCCTCTGCCGCGTCTGGAGAGGTGCGATGACCCGATACGACGAGCAGAGCCTGGCCGACCTGTTGGCGTTGCTGCCTCCCGCCCCGACTGCCTGGGTGCGCGCGGCGCAGGAGCTGCCGCTGCTGGAGAAGGGCCTGGGCGAGGTGCTCGAGCGGGCGGAGACCGACGCCGAGTTCCGGGGCCGCCTCATCGCCGATCTCGAGGCCGCGCTCGAAGCGGAGGGCTACGACGCCAACCCGGCTGTCGTCGAGGCCTTGCGCGCGCGACTCGAGGACGCCTAGGCTCGAGCGAATGCGGCTGACCGACCTGAGCTTGCGCGAGGTGCTCGCGGCCCTGGGGAGCGATTCCCCTGCCCCCGGCGCAGGCGCCGCTGCCGGGCTGACGGTCGCGCTTGCCGCCGCGATCGTGGCCAAGGTGGCGCGGCTCTCGCCCGACTGGGAGGATGCCGCCGGCGCCGCCGCCCAGGCGCGCACGCTCTCGCTGCGCGCGCTCGAGCTCGCCGACCTCGATGCGCGCGCGTACGACGCAGTACTGAAGGCCCGCGACGAGCCGACCGAGCACGTCGATGTGCAGCTGCGCGACGCCCGGCTCGGGACGGCACTCGAGCACGCTGCGGAGTCCCCGCTGCTGCTTGCGGGCGCGGCCTGCGACACGGCCATGCTCGGCGCGCTCGCGGCGGAGGAGGGCGAGCCCGGCCTCCAGGCCGACGCCTTCGGCGCAGCGGCCCTCGCCTCCGCCGCGGCCCAGGTCGCGGCCGAGCTCGTCGCCGTCAACCTGACCGCGACGGAGGGCGACGAGCGCGTCGCGCGGGCGCGCGGCTTCGCCTCGGAAGCCGCGGCAGCGCTCCGCTCGTACCAGGTCTAGGTCAGCGCTCCGTCCAGCAATACCTGCCCGCGGCTGGCCCGTGATCACACGGCGCGCTGCCGCGCCCTGCGTCCTTGCATCGCTTGGTGCTCCCGACCCAGAATCCAGACGGCACTACTGGAAGGGGCACTAGCTGTACGCCACGCGCGTCCGGCGGAAGCGCGGGATGCGGGCGATCAGCGTGCGGCCGGTCGCGAACCGTGGCGTGCGAGGCCGCGCGGCCCGAGCGAGCGCCGCGTGCTGGGCCATCAGCTCGTCCGCGAGCATCTCCGCCTTGCGGTGGCGCAGGAACTCCTCGTAGTAGTACGGGTTGTTGCTCATGTCTCTCCTTCGGCGACTGCCTTCAGGACGGATTGGAGCGCCGAAATCTTCCCCCGGCCGCGACGATCTCCGTCGTGACCGGCCCGAGCCGCCTCTCCGCGCGGCTGCGGGACGCCTCGGCGGCGACGTGCTGCTCGACCGTGTGGGGGAAGATCGCCGAGCGGCTTCCGGCGTCGTACCAGGCCCAGAACACGTCGAGCAGGTCGTCGTACGAGACCTTCCACGGGTCGTAGTCGACCTCGACCGCGTCGTATGCCGGCTCCTCCGTGTAGCCGACGCGCGCCTCCCGGACGCCGTCGAGAGCGCCGAGCGCGGCCGCCAGCTCGAGGGAGGGCGCGGCCGCGAAGGTCGCCGTCTCCATCGTGCGATTGTCGCACGGGTACACTGGCCACATGCCGACGCGCGAAGAGGTATTCGAGGCCCTGCGGGTCGTGGAGGACCCGGAGCTCGGCATGGACATCGTCGACCTCGGCCTCGTTTACGACGCCGAGGTCGAGGGCGCGAAGGTCAAGGTCGTGCACAGCCTCACCTCGATGGGC
This sequence comes from uncultured Actinomycetes bacterium, assembly GCA_963724805.1. GTDB lineage: Bacteria > Actinomycetota > Thermoleophilia > Gaiellales > Gaiellaceae > CAVQZA01. The sequence continues at coordinate 854,434 of CAVRWA010000011.1, read as the reverse complement.
TGCCCCGTCGGGCCGATGATCCAGGAGGACATCCGCACCGTGGTCGGACACATGGACGGGGTCGAGGACGTGGAGATCGAGCTGACGTGGGATCCGCCGTGGACGCCCGACCGGATGTCGGATGACGCAAAGTTCATCCTTGGCTTCGGATAGGGGTTCAAGACGGGATGCACTAGGCGGTTGGAATACGTGTTTTCGCTGATTGCGACGTATCGCACGAGCGTTACCGTCGAGAGGTCGTCTCCCTTGAATCCCCTCACTCGGAAGACGTGACTGAGGAGTGTGCTGGGCCGCCAGCACACTCCTTGTTTCTCACATGACCGTTGGGCCGTTCGGAGAATGAGTCGCCGGCCGGTACCGTCCAACGCTCCCGTTCCTCCGCGCCACACAACCCTCACCCGCCGCTGCTAGGTCACGGTCCGGCTTTCGCCCTGCCCTCGCTGCGCGACGCAAGGGGATGCGTGGCGCAACTCATGGCGGCTTCGCCACGACGGTCGGGCCACACTCGATGCCGGGTCGGTGACGCAGACTCGCCAGGGCCGAGAGAATCCTGACCTCAACTGAAACTCGCGAGGCCCAAGGAGACTCTGCCCTGGCTCGATCCTGCTTGCCGGTGCCGAGAGAATCCTGACCTCTCTAAGAACCTCGCGAGGCCCGAGGAGACTCTGCTCCGGCTCAATCCTGCCGTACCTCACCTTCCGCAGAGACTCATCCGCTGTCATGCCCCGTCCGGGTGAATCGAAACCTGATCGGCCAGCCTAGGACACGCCTCCCGGGACCGGCCACGCGCAGAGTGTGGCGCAGGCGAGAACCCGGGCTCGCCTCCCGGCCGCCACGATTACCTGACCGCGGCTCGGGACGAAGACGACCTGCATATGCCGCCCGCTGTCGGCCAGCAGTTCGGCGGGGTCCGGGCAGATCGCATCGGCGACGGAATGCAAGGCGCAGCCGCCCGTCGACGACTCGGCCCTCCCTCTGTGGAGGATTCTCGTCGAGTGACGCGAATATCGGGAGCTTCTGCGAATTGGGTGGCGTCTGATCGGATGCCATCCTCGTGAGTTGGGGGGTTCCGAAATGGCTCGTCTGCGTCGTCTCAGACCGACGCCCGCAATGGTCGTCGCGTGCCTGGCTCTCACGGTCGCTCTGGCCGGTACCGGCTATGCAGCGACGGTGTTGCCTCGCAACAGCGTCGGTACAGCGCAGCTGCAGAACAACGCAGTTACGTCGTTGAAAGTGAAGAACGCCTCGCTTTCACGCCAGGATTTCAAACCGGGGCAACTGCAGGCCGGGCCACCAGGCCCCGCCGGCCCAGCTGGGCCAGCGGGACCTGCAGGACCTGCAGCGCGCTGGGCGCTCGTGGGCGCTGACGGCACGGTTATCGCGCAATCGGGTGGAATCACGCCTACAGCGAAGCCGTCGGCCGGTGCCTACATCCTCGACTTCGGCAGTGCCGTCAACAGCAAGCTCATCATTGTCTCGTCGGCGAACGCCGCCGATGTCGGCGATCGTGGGACCGTCAGCGCTGGCCCTTGTGGCGGCCCACCAGGAGGCAGCACCTGTCCGGCCGGAAACGACACCAGCCACGTCCGTGTCATCACCCGCAAGGCGGGCGACAGCACAGCCGAGGATCACCCGTTCTACGTCGCGGTTATCGGTTAGTCGCCACAGTCCGAAACGGAGTACGGGCGGTGCGAGTCTCGCTTGGTTTGTCCCCCTCTGGGACCGGGATCAGACCTCCCGAATAGCCGATGCCACGAAGGCGAAAGAGGTCGGGGGGAGCAGGGCCGCCCGCTCCCCCCGTCGTGGGGACGCTTTAAACAGGTCGGGAACTGTCGTGTTGTCGACACGACGAAGCGCAGTGTCTTGCTGGTTGTGAGAACGACCGCAGTCCGCTTCAAGCAACAGAACTTTGGCTGCGTGTCGAACTCGTCGACTGACTGAACGTACTCCACGGGGCGGATCGCAACAATCACGCGGAGACAGCGTTGGTGTCCGCACCGAGGTTCAACCTGACGGGAGCCGGGTAGATACCCGGGGTTCTTCGCTCATTCCCGACCGGCCGCGGAAGGGGGTGTGAACTTCATGGCGCGTCTCATCTACGTGCTCGCGATCTGTGTGCCGCTTGCGGCGTTCCTCGCAGGCTTCAGCGACGGCAACTAGGACCAGGACGATGAGAGGGAGGCGCCCCCGCAAAGCGCCACTTGTTGGACTGGGGACGCCTCCCTATGCGGCGATCAGTTGGCTGGCGAGCAAACCGGGACCGCTGACAAACGTTATCGCTGCCGCTCGCCTCGTGATCCACCCCCGGAAGGGTGAACTCCGTTGTGCAAGTGCGCGCTAGGCGCCGATCCTTGCAGCCGTTGAACCTCAGACACCGGCGCCGGCGCGCGTGCCGCCCAACCCGAGGATTTCACGCACCGCTGAGGTATCGCTGAAATCACACGGGGGAGCCGCGGCGGCTCCCGGAGTGTCAGTTGAGCGGCGGGGACGAATGGTCCTTGCGGGTCCGCTGCCTTCTCGCCTCCTGATTTCGGAGCCACTTCCGGGCGGCACGACGCTGGGAGGCGTCCCGGAGCGGAACGACCGTCCCGGATCGGTGCCGTGGCTCTAGTCGTGTGCCGCCGCATTCGGAGCACCGCTCAATGCGAAGCCCGAGCACGATCCCGGCGTACCGGTAGCGGTGCCCGCGCAAGATGCAAGTGAACTGCCGCAGATTCAAGGAGAGAGCTCTCTCTATGACCGTAGGCGGACTGCGGGTCGGCCGCAAGGGGGCGGCCAGTGTGTTGGCCAAGTGATTGACCTAGCGCTGTGGCGGGTAGCCTGCAGCCTGGGAAGCGGCAGAGGGCAATGCCGCTTCCCATTCTCTTGCCACGGATATAGCCCCAACACCGAAGCAACGCCAGGGGGTGTGGTTTCCTCACCGCAAGAGGCGCTGGGAGACCTCGCACTCCCCTTTGCGGACGTTGGCCTCATCGGGCGTTTACGTGTGTCTTACACACAGTGAACGCCTGCGTTACACGGGAGCGACACCCTCGAGTCAGGAAGAAGGCTCGACGAAGGAGTAGGGCCGCCTACACCGGAGTCGCGCGGGTAACCACCTTGCACGTCGGCTCTGTTGCATTAGCAAGTCTGCGTGCGCACCCAGACTTCTTCCCAACGGAAGGCCGCACTCGTGCGGCCTTCCCGTTGTGGAACGCCGCCCCCGGGCTCGGGCTCTACAGGAACGCGCATCGATCGAGGGCCACCCTGCCATGAAGGCTGGGGAAGCCCCACCCAGGCGTCGGGGGCGGACCGACACCAGTTGACCACGCTGAGTTGGGTCGGGGAAGCAGGCGGCCCTGCCGCCCCGACCCTTGTTCTCTTTCCGTCCCTGGTCTTTCGGCCATAGGCAGACGACGGGACGAGCGCTAACACTGGCCGCACGGGGAACGCCCCTCGTTTCCCGAGCGCGAGGGCGGGAGCGTCTGGGACTGACGGCCCTCCTGCCCTCGCAGCAATTGCAGTCCGCTCGTCGCCGCCCCGTGCGATCGAAGGCGACAAGACGGCGACCGGCTGTGACTCGGCAGGACGGGTGGCTAGGACCGTACGGCCACTAGGGCACGAAGTGCCGCCCTTCTGGCGGTGATGTGCTTCCGTGCTCGTCCCACGGTTGCGAGAAAGGGCTCCGATAGGTTCTCAGCGGGCCAAGACTCGAGCTGGCCGAGTCCGATAGCTGGAACGTTGCTCGACGGCATGCCACGTAAAGCCTTGGCGAGGTCGTGACGGGCTGTCTCGAGCTCACGCTCGAGCTCCGTGAGCCGCTGCTCGTGCCGTCCGACCTCGGTGCTCAACCTGGTGAGATCCCGCTTCAGTTCTTGCTCAAGCTCTGTCTCGTTCTGCCGTCCCACCTGCGGTTGACGGCGAAGGCCGGCGATGCTCGCCTCGGGTACGTCGGTCTTCCCGAGCTCGGTCCCGCGTGACCCGAGCGCCTGGTGATCGACTGACGCTGCCGTTCTACTCTCGCGGCGGATGAGCTCGCCACGGAGGCCGCCGCCGAAGCCGGGGTCCGGCTTGAGCAGCACTCCGCGCTGCAACGCGAGTGCGTCTTGAATCGCTAGCCGCGTGACGTACCCGCGCGCGACCAGGACCTCGCCGAGAAGCTCCCCGGTTCGTTTCTGAGCGTTGAGTGCCTGTGCGAGCTGATCCTCCGAGATCAGACCCATCTCGATCAGAAGCAGACCCAACAGACGCCGAGGCTGTTCAGCCACATCCATACGGCACGAACTTCGGCATCGCGGTTCGAAGGCTTGAGTGCCCGAGTCTTCACCAAGAGCCACATCCGAGGCCGAGTTCTCAGCGATCCTCCGGTAGTTCGGAGGCCGGAGGCGACCAGGGTTGCGGCTTCCCCAGCGCCTCGGACCGGCCCCGAACTCCCGCGCGGAGGATTATCGGACGCCGAATCGGGAAGCTTGAGCGGTCACCTCGTCCGGCCGCAGCGCGAGCACTGCCGAAGCTCGATCCCGACGACGCGCTTGGGCGGACCGTAGGTGTGGCCGAGCAGTAGGCAGAGGACCTGCCCGCGCGTCTGTCGTTCACGGATCATGTTCTGCCCCTGGCCGCGCTGGTCGAAAGGACGGACCTCAGATCGTCCCTGGGAAGACGCGGCTGCGCCCGATATCGTGTCGAGGGCCGTTGGTCTGCGGAGCGGCGTTGCAACCCCCGCGCCGGTGCCCGGCCGGCAACTACTCCCCTGTGACGCCGGCTGGGCCGTTCTCCGCCGCTACCAGGTGCTCTCAGACGATGCCGTGCTGATCACTCGAGTGCGGCGGTTGAGCGCTCGACGACGAGCCCCCTCGGCGCGCGAGCATGACCGTGACGGCTCCGATCAGCACCACGAACGCCGCGGTGAGCGGCAACGCGCCGGCAGGTACGAGAGCGTAGAGCGACAGCGCCACCGCCAAGGTCGCGAGAAGGGCGCCGAGTACCACCTGCCAGAGCCTGATCGTGCGCGTGCGGCCTTTGTGTGCATCCGCGTCCTTCGGCCGAGCTTCGACGGGTCCGTGGCCGGAATCGTGAGTTCCTGCCGTCCGTAGCGGCGGTCCATACCGACGCTGAGCGCGGGCTCTAGCCGCTGAGACCAGCGCTTGCCGAGATTCCTCGTCGCCGGTTGAGCCCTCCAACTGCTGGCGCGCTTGCTCGAGTTGTCGTTCGAGATCGTCGGCACGGCTCGCCTCCTGGGTCCTGATCTCGTAGTGCCTCTGTCAGCGCGGCCGATATTCCCTCGAGCTCGGCCTTGTGTTGCTTCAAAGTGAGCTCCAGGTCGCGGAGACTGTGCCTGCCGGCGGCCGTCTCGTCCCGCCGGGGTGATTGCTCGAACCGATATTCCACCATCGTGCGACTGTCGGCTGGTGTCTGGGATCGTTCGAGTTGTTGTTCGCGCTCGCGGGCGAGGTCGGCGGATCGTGCTCGCTCGTCGTTGGCCCGGGCGAGCTGGGCCTGGAGCGCAGCGAGCTCGACCTCGTGCTGTTGCCGGGTGAGTTCGAGCTCGCTCTGGCCGGGCGGCGGCTTGGAGAGCGCGTCGCTTTCGACGCGCGCCTCCTCGAGTTGCTGTTCGAGTTCGCGGGCGTGGGTGGCGTGCTCGGTGCGCTCCCGGTTGGCTTGGGCGAGCTCGGCGGCCACGAGCTCGAGCTCGGCCTTCTGTCGCTTCGATGTGAGCTCTAGCTCGCGCAGGCTTTCGTCCAGCTGTCGTTTCTCTTCGGTTGCCTTTGTCTGGGATCGTTCGAGTTGTTGTTCGCGCTCGCGGGCGAGGTCGGCGGATCGTGCTCGCTCGTCGTTGGCCCGGGCGAGCTGGGCCTGGAGCGCAGCGAGCTCGACCTCGTGCTGTTGCCGGGTGAGTTCGAGCTCGCTCTGGCCGGGCGGCTTGGAGAGCGCGTCGCTTTCGACGCGCGCCTCCTCGAGTTGCTGTTCGAGTTCGCGGGCGTGGGTGGCGTGCTCGGTGCGCTCCCGGTTGGCTTGGGCGAGCTCGGCGGCCACGAGCTCGAGCTCGGCCTTCTGTCGCTTCGATGTGAGCTCTAGCTCGCGCAGGCTTTCGTCCAGCTGTCGTTTCTCTTCGGTTGCCTTTGTCTGGGATCGTTCGAGTTGTTGTTCGCGCTCGCGGGCGAGGTCGGCGGATCGTGCTCGCTCGTCGTTGGCCCGGGCGAGCTGGGCCTGGAGCGCAGCGAGCTCGACCTCGTGCTGTTGCCGGGTGAGTTCGAGCTCGCTCTGGCCGGGCGGCGGCTTGGAGAGCGCGTCGCTTTCGACGCGCGCCTCCTCGAGTTGCTGTTCGAGTTCGCGGGCGTGGGTGGCGTGCTCGGTGCGCTCCCGGTTGGCTTGGGCGAGCTCGGCGGCCACGAGCTCGAGCTCGGCCCTGTGTTGGCGCAAAGCCGCCTCGAGTGACTGCTCGGCACTGGCTCGCTCCTCGCGAGCCCGTGCGAGCTCGCCCTGGAGTGGTTCGCGCCCGGCACCGGCCGTCAGGAGGTCGATCCCACGCTGCTGCGCGGCTCCGAGCTCGCTCCGGACGCGTTCGAGTTCGCGTGTTCGCTCTTCGAGCTCGGCTGTGAGTCGCCCGACCGCGGATTCCTGCTCTCGGGGCGGCCTCGTGGTTCCCAGGCGAGTGACGTCGGTTGCTTGCTCGATCTGCTGTGCGGGCGCAGCAAGGCGGACCTGGGCTGGGCCCATCGCGAGGCCGTACTCCGTGCGCAGCGGACCGCCGTGCTGCTCGGCGAGTGCGTTTCCGATCGTGGGCCCGACCGAGAACCCCATGCCGACGAGGATCTCGCCGAGCGGCGCTCCACTCTCCTGTTGCGCGGCAAGCGCGAGCTGGAGCTGAGCCTCCGTGAGGACACCCCTTTCAACCAGCAGCTCGCCGAGCTGTCGTCGGTCAGCCGAATCCGCAGACATACGCTCCAATATGTCGGCCAATGAGGGTCAGGCCTACAGACCCAGGTTGGTGACTAGAGCGCTTCAGGGTTTCGTCAAGGGCGTCAGGCGGCGACCGACCGCCACACCGCGTCGATGTCCGACAGTTCTGCGATCGCCGGTTGAATCGGTACCGACACATAGCCCTGGACTGCGGCCACCGCTTCCGTATCCGACGGGTCAGCGAACGCCACCCGGAGCTCATCTCTCACGAATCGGACAGGGACCGCCGCATTGCGAATTCCCACGTCGCGCGGCAACAGACTCAGCGTCGAGCGGTCTACGCCGACCAGGGCGAGATTCACGTAAGGGATCGACCACTGCTCGGCGAGAACGCGGGCGAGCTCGGACTCGAACACCGCGCCATGCCGGACGAGGACGCGCCCGAGCGTCTCGCCGGCCCGTCGGCTCTCGACGAGGCCCCGCGAGAGTTGTTCTTCGTTCACGAGGCCCTTGCTCAGAAGCAGCTCGCCAAGCCGCATGGGCGGCTTCGCGGAGGGATCAGTCGGTTCGAGTGGGGCCTCGGGTGCAGCAGTCGGCCGGAACGAGGCGAGGACGGTCGTGAGGCGGGCGTCGACGCGGTTGTAACGCGCCCAGGTTTGCAGATACATCTCGGCAGACTCGTCCTCCTGCAGGATGCCCTCGGCGAAGTCGACGTCGATCGTCTCCTCGTCGGTCTGAACGACCTCGGCGCCCAGGCGAAGAAAGTAGTCCCGGAGCGCTGGACGGTGACGCGCCTCTGTCAGTTCGATGCGCATTGCACCCGCCCAACCAATTCGTTGTTGGGGGTCGCCAACTCCTTCATGGTGTCTCCTCGTCCGCAGTGATCCGGTCCGTGATGCTCTGCGAACGGTAGATCGGACGAGGCGGCCGGGCCATCACTCGTTCGAGTGCTTGCGCCAACACTCGGCGAGCTCCGCGAGAGCGTATGACCGAGGAAGTCGACCTGCGTTTGCACGAAGTGGGGCGGGCCGTTCCCGGCCCGCCCCCTTGCCGCGTCTCGGGAGTCCCCTTACGAGACCGCGACGCCCTCGTGGCGGCTGCGGCGCCCAAGAACCACGAGGAGTCCGATGGCCAGCGCGATCGCCGCGAGGCCGGCCGCGCCGAACCGGCGCTGGCCCAGTCGAAGCCGTCACCGGTCGTGGAGACCGGGGCTGCGAACGAGGTCGGCGCGTTGGTCGGCATGCTCGGCCGCGCACCGGCGCGATCGTCGGGCCGGACCGGCGAGCCGTTGAACTGCGCGGCGTTGACGCCGATGCCGTGGCTGAGATACGGGACCACGAGCGGGGTGCCGACGCTCGTCCCGGGCCGCTCGTCGGGAGGCGCGGGAAGCTTGAAGGTCTCCGCCTTCTGGATGTCCTGCGCCTTCTGCTGGATCAGGTTCTGGCCATACTGGCCGCCCATCCCGACCGTGTCGGGCGAGGTCTGGCCGATGCCCTGCGTCCCGGCCCTGTCGTTCGGCGCCGCGACCGTGCCCTTGATCGCCTGAGTCAGCGCGGGGAAGTCGAGGTACGGCGACGTGACCGGCCACGCGCCGCCCTGCGTCCCTTCGTCGACCTGCATCCCCTGGTCGAGCGCGGGGGTGTTGACCAGTCGGTCGTCGAGGCTGCTGCATCCCCTGGTCCAGCGCGGGGGTGTTGACCCACGGCTTCGCCGAGGCGAACGGAGCGGAAAGCGCGGCGGCCAGCACGACGAGGCCCGCGACCTTGATGATTCTTGCTGCCATTTCGATCCCTCCCTGAGGTTGACTACCCCCACAGGACGGACGTGCGGCCGGCCATCTTCCCGGCAGGCGGCTACAGCAGCTCGACGACCCTGAATCGCTCGGCGAGGATGAGCGTCTCGTCCGTGATCCCGCGGTCGGACCAGAAGCGCTCGTGGGCCGAGCGCCAGTCGGCGACCGACTCGAAGCCCTCGCCCTCGTCGACGGCGAACGCGAGGTCGACGTCTCCGGCGCGGACGATGCGCACTTCGGTGGTCTCCACGACGGCGACGGGCACGTCGTCGAAGTCGAGCAGAGCCCATCGGTCTCCGGGCCGCGGCAGCGGCTCGTCCGTATGCGGCGCATGGTCCTCCGCAAGCCCCGCGGTCGCGGTCTTCTCGCCGCGCAGCACCGCCTCGACGAGCTTCCGTCGCAGCTCTGTGCGCGCGTAGCCGAGCTCGAACGGCGCCAGATTCACTCCGGGATCCTCAGCAGCACCTTGCCGAGCTGGGCTCCCGACTCGAGCCGCTCGTGCGCGTCCCGCGCCTCGGCGAGCGGGAACACGGCGTCGATCACCGGCAGCGCCCGCCCACTCTTGACCAGCTCGTACGCGGCCTCGAAGTCGGCCCTGGTGCCCATCGACGAGCCGAGCACCGAGAGCTGTTTCCACCAGATCCGGTGCAGCTCGGCGGGTGGGTTCGGCCCGCTCGTCGCGCCGCAGACGGCGATGCGGCCGCCGACGCGGGTCGCGTTGAGCGAGCGCGACCACGTGTCCGCGCCGACGTGCTCCACCACGATGTGCACGCCGGCGCCGGTCAGCTCCTTGACCCGCGCGACGACGTCCTCGGTCGCGTGGTTGACCGCGGCGTCGGCGCCGAGCTCGAGCGCGCGGGCAAGCTTCTCGTCGCTGCCAGAGGTGACGATCGTGCGGGCGCCGAGAGCGCGCGCGATCGCGAGGCCGGCGGTCGAGACGCCGCTGCCGATCCCCCACAGCAGTACCCACTCTCCCTCCCCGAGGCCGGCGCGGGTCACGAGCATCCGGTAGGCGGTCTCGAACACGAGCGGGAACGCGGCTGCGGTCTCGAAGGAGATCTCGTCGGGGAGCGGATAGACGTTCGCCTCCGGTACGACGACGAGCTCCGCATGGGTGCCGTCGGAGTGCTCGCCGACGACGCTGATCCGCTCGCCGTGCTCGATCCCGGGGTTGATCACGACGCGCTCGCCCGTGTCGCGGCGGATGCCTGCCCCGTCGGCGCCGAGGATGCGGGGCTTCGGCACCGAGGGCAGCCCCTTGCGCACCCAGAGGTCGAGGTGGTTCAGCGAGGCCGCCCGGAGCTCGATCAGCACCTCGCCCTCGCCGGCGACCGGATCGGGCGCGTCCTCGTAGCGCAGCACCTCGGGCCCGCCGTCCTCGTGGATCCGGATCGCCTTCACGGGCACAATCCTCGCATGACGGCTGCCGAGCTGGCCAGGCTGGCGGAGGAACTGGGGCTCGACGCGATCGGCGCGGCCCCCGCGGAGCCCTACAGCGGCACCGAGGAGCACATCCGCGAGCGGCGCGCCCGCGGGCTCTTCGCGGACATGCGCTTCACGACGGCGCGGCCCGAGGTCTCCTGCCATCCGGAGTCGCTGTTGCCGAATGCGCGCACCGTGGTCTCGGCCGCGCTCTGCTACTGGGCTCCGGAGCCGCCGCTCGAGGCCGGGGAGGGCCGGCTGCCGCGCTACACGTGGAGCGACGCCTACGACGTGCTCAGGACGCGGCTTGACGCGCTGGGGCAGCGTCTCGGCGGCTCCTACCGGGTGCTCGTCGACGAGAACGACCACGTCGACCGGGAGGCCGCCGCGCGGGCCGGGGTCGGCTTCTACGGCAAGAACACGATGCTGATCACGCGCCGCCACGGCTCCTGGGTCGTGCTGGGGACGCTCGTCACCGACGTCGAGCTGGAGCCGTCACCGCCGCTCGCCCTCGACTGCGGCTCCTGCACGCTCTGCATCGAGGCCTGCCCCACGGGCGCGCTCGACGAGCCGGGCGTGCTCGATGCGAACCGCTGCCTCTCCTACTGGACGCAGGCGCCCGCGCCGATCCCCGAGCCCTATCGCGCGGAGCTGGAGGCGATGGTGTACGGCTGCGACATCTGCCAGGACGCGTGCCCGTGGAACCGGGGGATCGAGAAGCGCCGCGAGAGCGCGAGACCGCCCGCGGGCGCCGAGCCGCACGTCTCGCTCGTCGAGTGGCTCGAGGCCGGCGAGGCCGAGCTCCGCGCGCGCTACCCGCGCCTGTACGTTCCGCGCCACGACGGCCGCTACCTGAAGCGAAACGCGCTCGTCGCGCTCGGCAACGTGGGCGGGCCGGCGCACCGGCCGCTGCTCGAGCGCTTCGCCACCGGCGACGACCCGCTGCTCCGTGAGCACGCCGAGTGGGCGCTAGGTCTTGACGCGGAGCCGTGAGACGCCGAGCTCCTGCGCCAGCGTCTTCGCGCGGTCGCGCAGCTCGCGGCGCAGCTCCGGCGGCTCGATCACGACGGCGTCGCCTCGCCACGCGAGCACCTCGCCGACGATCCACTCCTTGCTGCCGAACTTCAGCTCCGCGACGGCGCTGCCGTCGCGCAGGAGGGTCGCGCCCCAGCGCTCGACAGCGCGCCGGGCGGGCTCGCCGCCGACGTAGCGGACGCGTGCCGTGCCCGCGTCCCGGAAGGCCTGGGGGTCGTAGTCGGTCCGCGGCTCGAACGTCTCCTTCAGGAGGCGCGCGGCCTTGATCCGGTCGAGCCGGAACGTGCGCGGCCCGTCGGAGGCGCGGTCCCAGGTGTGGACGCGCCAGTACGGGAGGTCGCGTTCGAGCGAGTACGGCTCCACGAGGCGGCCCGAGGGTGCGACCTGGCCGTCCTTGAGGTATTCGAACTCGACCAGCCGGTGCTCGCTCGCGCCGCGCGAGAGGACGGAGACGATGTCCTCCTCGGTCTCGTCCACCGACGGCTGCTGCTCGGCCGCCTGTGCGAGCGGGAACTGGCCGAATGTCTCCTCGAGCTTCGCGCGCACGCGGTCGAGCGGGGTGTGCGCGCTGGCGGCGATCATCGGCCCGACGAACTCGAGGGCGAGCCGGATCGCGCGGGCCTCGAGCGGGGTCAGGCGTGGCGGGTGGCGGAAGGTGTCGCCGTACAGCTCCTTGTCGACGTGGACCAGGTCGCCGCCGAGCTCCGCGTACACGGCGTAGCAGCCGCCGCCGAAGTTGACGAGGTTCAGCAGCGAGAGGTGCTCCTCGAGCGCCTCGAAAGGGATGCTGAAGTCGTCTGCGAGCTTGTGCGCGTCGATCGTCGCCTCGCGGCCTTCGCCGCAGGCGGCGAGCAGGTGCGCGAGCAGCGCCTGCAGGACGCCGAAGCGCTCCGGGGCGACCGGCCCGGCCTGACGCTCGGCGGCGGGCTCGTGCACGCGGCGCGATGACGGAGGTGATAGCTCGTCGGGCGGCCCCTGATGTGCCTCGCGCACGCGGACGAGCGCCTCGGCGACGGCACGGCGGAGCCCGTCGGGCTCGAGCGGCACGGCGCGTCCGTCCTGGCGCAGGATCCACGAGGCGAGCTGCTCGAGCGAGGAGTACTCGGTGCGGAAGATCCCGTCCTCGAGCCGGCCGCTGTCGCCGAACGTGCGGGCGACCCACCAGGCGGTGTCGTCCTTCACCTCGAGCGCCGCGTCTCCGCGGATGTCGCCGAGCTGCCAGACCGCGCGGCCACGGAAGTCCTCGATGTTGAAATCGGGCGGGATCCGATAGTCGCGCTCGCGCCTGGTCGCGAAGCGAATGTCACTGCGGATGCGCGAGACGCGGAAGGTGCGCATGTCCTTCCGGTCGAGGTCGTGGCCGACCACGTACCAGCCGGTGCCGTCGCGCAACAGGGCGTACGGGTTCAGCGTCCGCTCGCCCTCGTTGCCCGTCGACATCGAGCGGTAGAGGAACTTGATCGTCCGCTGCTTCGAGATCGCGCTCTCGAGCTTGCCGAGCCGGCCCGGCATCTCCTGGGAGTAGTCGGGATCGCGCACGAGCACGCTGGCCGCGGTGGGGCTCGGCGTCTCGGGAAAGCCGGGGCGGCCGAGCGCGAGGTTCTGGAGCCCGAGGCGCAGCGGCTCGGCGTAGGCGAAGTTGCCGTCCAGCAACGAGAGCGCGGTGAAGAGCGCCGCCAGCTCCTCGTCGGAGAGGACGAGCGAGGGGAGGAAGTACTGCTCCGAGCGGAGCGTGTAGAGCTCCTCGCCCGTGAACTCGTCCCGCTGCGACTGCAGAGGGACCCCGAGCGCCACCAGCTCCGCCCGGTCGGAGTAGAACCGGCGGGCGAACGCCTCGTCCGACATCTCCGAGTAGCCTTCGACGTTCGACTTCACATCCCGGGCGGTGAGCGGCCGTCGTTCCGCCATCAGGAACGCGACCAGCGAAAGCTGACGGATCAGCTTGTCCGTGTCGTGCGACATCCGCCTCCGAGCCTAGCGGGTTCGGGGGCCTCGGGTGCGGTCGGATCTACGCCGCGACGCGCGTCGACTCGAGGTGCTGGTGCGACGGGCAGTAGTCGCGGTCCGGAAGCGGTGTGCGCTGGCACGCCTTGCCCTTGCGGGTGGTCGCGCGGCAGCGGGCGACGCCGCCGTCGAGCGCGCCGGCCTCGATCTGCGCCTCGATGAACGAGACGGCGGCCGAGACGCCCTCCTGCACCGCCCAGGCGACCTGCGCCTGGTGGGTGATCGGGAAGTAGCGCCGGATGTCCTGGAAGAGCACCCGGTCCGGCTTCGCGAAGTAGAGAGGATCAACGGCGAGCCGTTCCATCGTGTGCTCGCACGCGGCCAGCACCTGGCGGCGCGACTCGAGACGCACCTCGGCCGGGGCGTACGGGTCGATCAGGTCCTTAATCGAGCGGTAGATCGCCCGCGAGTACTGATACATGCAGCTCTGCAAATAGTCGATGCGCTCGTCCATGGCTCCAAGTATGGGGGTCGGCTGTTAACTAGCAGGGAACCTTTGTTACGACGGGGTTAACCTTCCCTGAGTGGACCCGCCGGAGCGAGTCTAACGCAGTCGCGCCGCTGTTACAAAGTCGCGGGCCGAGTTGTCTCTGGAGACAACGGCGCTCAGCGCTTGATCTGCCGTGGATACGCGGAGCCGAACCCCTGGAAGCGCGCGTTTCGGGCGCCCGTCTCGGCCTGGAGGAGCGTCTCGTAGACGCCGCTGAAGACGACGTAGTAGCCCGGATTGAGGCTCGGGAAGTCTCCCGAGTCGAGCACGCCGACCCGTGGCAGGCCCTTCGCGAGCGCCTGGTTCGCGCGGGCGAGCGCTGCCGCGTGGCCGCCGGGCGACGACGGCAGCGAGGTGAGGACGACGGTATACGCCGTCTTGCCCGGCCAGACGATCAGCTTCGGCTTCTTCCCGGTCGTGGTCGTCGCCGTGTCCTCGGGGACGGTGGGGACGGTCGCCACCGTCGTGACGACCACGGTCGTCGTGGGTTGAGGCGGCTGCGCTCCGGTGTCGGTTGCCGGCGGGGCCACCGTCGTCACCGGCGTCACCGAGGTCGTCACCGTCAGCGTCGAAGCACCGCCGTTGTCGGAGACCGCGATCGCAACGGCGGCGCCCGCCGCGGCGACCACCAGTCCGCCGAGTGCGGCCCAGATCCACGTGCGGTTCGGCCCCGGCGACTGTGCCGCAGGCGCCGTCTCCTGCGCGGGCCGGGCTGCGTCGCCGTCCAGTCGCAACCCGCACTCGAGGCAGTAGCCCTGGTGCGCCTCGTACGGCGTCGCGCACCGCGGGCACACGCCCTCATGGTCGGTCACGCGTTCTCCCCTCCGACGGGCAGGCCGCAGCGGGGGCAGAAGGCCGCGCCGGGCAGGATCGGTGCGCCGCAGTCGCAGCGCTCGACCGGCGACCGCCGCATCGAGAACGAGACGGCCAGCAGCCCGTCGAGCTCGGCGAGCCGCGCATCGAGCTCGGTCAGCTCGGCGCAGCGCTCCAGCAGCAGGTCCTGGCGGAACTGGTCGCGCCGGACCATCTCGAGCATCAACCCACCGAGGTCGCGCAGCAGCTCTTCGCGGAGTCGCAGCAGGCTGCGTCGCTCGCGCCGGAGACGGCTCGGACCCGGCAGGGCCGGGGCGGCGGTCTCCTCGCTTCGTCCGAACAGGCGGGCGCGAACCACGTGCTCTGCGACTCTACCAGCGGGATCGGCGGGGTCAGGCCGAGGGAAGCTCGAGGACGACAAGGCGTTCCTCGGTCATTTCGCGGATGGCCCAGGCCGGGCCCTCACGTGTGTTGCCGGAGTCCTTGACGCCGCCGTAGGGCATCTGGTCGGCGCGGAATGTCGGCGCTTCGTTGATCGTGACGCCGCCGAAGTCGAGCGACTGCGCGGCGCGCAGCGCGCCCGCCAGGCTCGCGGTGAAGATGCCCGCCTGGAGGCCGTAGCGCGTACCGTTGGCGAGCGCGAACGCCTCGTCGAGCGAGTCCACCGCGTTGACGGTGCAGACCGGGCCGAAGATCTCGTCACAGGAGACCTTCAGCTCGGGCGCGGCGTTCCCGATCACGGTCGGCCGGACGAGGCCGTTCTCGACCTCGCCGCCCGCAAGGACCTCGGCGCCCGCAGCACGCGCCTCCTCGATCCACTCGAGCACGCGGTCGCGGTTCGCGGCGTCGATCAGCGGGCCGACGTCGGTCGCCTCGTCGGCCGGGTCGCCGACGACGAGGGCCTCGACCTTCGGCAGGAATCGCTCGAGGAACGGCTCGAGGGCGGGCCGCTCGACGTAGATCCGCTGCACCGAGATGCAGCTCTGGCCGGCGAAGGAGAACGCGTTGCCGGCGAGCTTGGCGGCCGCAGTGTCGAGGTCGGCATCGGCGGCGACGATCACCGGTGTCGCATTGCCGAGCTCCAGGTTGACACGCTTGCGCGGCGCGCGCTCGCGCAGCGCCCAGCCGACGGGGCCGGAGCCGGTGAAGGTGATCAGCTTCACGCGCTCGTCCGCGACGAGCACGTCGCCGAGCTCGGACGAGTTGCCGACGACGACCGAGAGCCAGCCCGGCGGCAGGCCGGCTTCCGTCATCAGCTCGGCGAGCAGGAGCGCGGAGAGCGGTGTCGCGGTTGCCGGCTTCAGCACCACGGGACAGCCCGCTGCGAGCGCCGGCGCGAGCTTGTGTGCCACCAGGTTGAGCGGGAAGTTGAACGGGCTGATCGCACCGACGATCCCGATGGGGCGGCGCAGGGTGAACGCGAGCTTCCCCTCGCCGGCCTGGGAGGCGTCCATCGGCACCATCTCGCCGGTGAGCTTCCGGGCCTCGACCGCGGCCATCGTGTACGTGGACACGGCCCGCGATGCCTCGACCTTCGCAGTCTTGAGCGGCTTGCCGGCCTCGGCGCAGATCGTCTGGGCGGCCTCGTCCTGGCGGCGGCCGAGCGCGCCCGCGACCTTCGCCAGGATCTCGGCGCGCTCGTGCGCCGGCAGCGGCCGCGCGAGCGCCGCCTCCGCAGCGTCGAGCGCGGTTCGCACGTGCCTCGCGCCCGCCTTCGCGACCCGGGCCACGACCTCACCGGAGTAGGGCGAGGCGATCTCGATCCACTCGCCCGTCTCGACCCACTCGCCCGCCACGAGCAGCTTCCGTTCGGCGACGGTCGTTGCCATAGTTGAAGCCTATGCCGCCGGAGACCCGCTATGCCAAGTCGGGAGGCGTGAGCATCGCGTATCAGGTCGTGGGCGACGGCCCGCTCGATCTCGTCTACGTGCCGGGCTGGGTGTCGCACGTCGAGCTCTGCTGGGAGGACCCCGATCTCGCGGGTGGCCTCGAGCGGCTCGCGTCGTTCGCGCGCCTGATCCTCTTCGACAAGCGCGGCACGGGGATGTCGGATCGCGTTCCCGACGACGAGCTGCCGACGCTGGAGCAGCGAATGGACGACGTCCGAGCGGTGATGGACGCGGTCGGCTCCGAGCGGGCGGCGCTGTTCGGTCACTCAGAGGGCGGCAACATGTCCGTCCTCTTTGCGGCGACCTATCCCGAGCGCACTGTCGCGCTCTGCACGTTCGGTATCTACGCGCGGCGGATCTGGAGCCCGGACTACCCGTGGGCGCCGACGCCGGAGGAGCGCGCGCGAGAGATCGAGGAGGTCGAGCGGACCTGGGCGACCGGGCTCGACGCGGCGACGCTCGCCCCGAGCCTCGACGCGGCGCGGCTGGCGGCGTTCGGCACCTATCTGCGCCGCTCAGCGAGCCCCGGCGCCGGTGTGGCGCTGCTGAGGACGAACACGCAGATCGACGTCCGCGACGTCCTGCCCACGATCCAGGCGCCGACGCTCGTGATGCAGAGGACCGGCGACCTCGACGTGAACGTCGAGGAGGGGCGCTGGATCGCGGCGCAGATTCCCGGTGCACGCTACGTCGAGTTTCCGGGCACGGATCACACGTGGTGGACGCAGGACTGCGACCGGGTCGTGGATGAGCTCCAGGAGTTTTTCACCGGCGCGCGTCCCGTCCCCGAGCCGGATCGCGTCCTGGCGACCGTCCTCTTCACCGACATCGTCGGCTCGACGGAGCGGGCGGCCGAGCTGGGCGACCGCCGCTGGACGGCGCTCCTCGAGCGCCATCACCTGATCGTGCGAAGGGAGCTCGAGCGCTTTCGTGGCCGCGAGGTCGACACGGCCGGTGACGGCTTTCTCGCGACCTTCGACGGGCCGGCGCGCGCGATCCGCTGCGCCGTCGCCGCCCACGAGAGCGTCGGCGACCTTGGGCTCGAGCTGCGGGCCGGGCTCCACACGGGCGAGTGCGAGTTCCACGGCGAGAGGGTGACAGGCATCGCCGTTCATACGGGGGCGCGACTGGCGTCCGAGGCAGGCCCGGGCGAGGTGCTCGTCTCCGCGACCGTGCACGATCTCGTCTCGGGCTCGGGGATCCGGTTCGAGGACCGGGGCGAGCGCGAGCTCAAGGGCGTGGGACCCCGGCGGATCTATGCTGTCGTCGGTGCCTGACGCCTTCATCATCGACGCGGTCCGCAGCCCGATCGGGAAGCGGAACGGCACGCTCAGCTCGATCCGTGGCGACGAGCTCGTCGCACAGGTGATGAACGGCCTCCTCGCGCGACACGAGCTCGACGCCGCCGCAGTCGAGGACGTGCAGATGGGCTGCGTGACGCAGATCGGCGAGCAGGGCTGGAACATCGCGCGGATGGCCGCGCTCGTCGCCGGCTGGCCCGACACGGTGTGCGGCACGACCGTCGACCGCCAGTGCGGCTCCTCGATGCAGACGAACTTCAACGCGGCGGCGGCGATCTGGGCCGGCCAGCTCGACGTGGTCGTCTCGTCGGGCGTCGAGATGATGTCGCGCGTGCCGATGGGCTCGAACGGCGGTGACCTCTCCGACAAGCTGCTCGAACGCTGGCAGATAGTGCCGCAGGGGATCTCGGCCGAGGTGATCGCCACCGAGTGGGAGATCTCCCGCGAGGAGCTGGACGCGTACTCGCTCGAGTCGCATCGGCGGGCGGCTGCGGCGGCCGACGAGGGCCGCTTCGACAAGGAGCTGATCCCGATCGACATGACCAACCCGCACACCGGGGTCGTGTTCGCCGTGGACGAGACACCGCGGCGCGACACCTCCGCCGAGCGGCTCGCCGCGCTGCAGCCCGCGTTCGTTCCGGAGGGCCGCGTCACCGCCGGCAACTCGAGCCAGATCGTGGACGGCGCCGCCGCGGTGCTGATCACGAGCGAGCGCGCCGCGACGCGGCTCGGGCTCGAGCCGCGCGCCCGGTTCGTCTCGTTCGGGCTCGCGGGCGTCGACCCCTACCGGATGCTGCACGGCAACCCGCAGGCATGCGCGAACGCGCTCGAGCGCGCCGGGCTCGGCTGGGACGACATCGGCGTGATCGAGATCAACGAGGCCTTTGCGTCGGTCGTGCTCCAGGCGGTGCGCGACTCCGGCCTCACGGAGCGGATGGAGGACGTGAACCCGAACGGCGGCGGGATCTCGCTCGGCCACCCGCTCGGCGCCACCGGCGCGCGCATCACCGCGACGCTCCTCAACGAGCTCGAGCGCCGCGAGGCCCGCTACGGCGTCGCGTGCATGTGCATCGGCTTCGGCCAGGCGATCGCCGCGGTGATCGAGCGGCTGTGAGCGGCGAGATCCGCCGCGTCGGGGTCGTCGGGCTCGGCGCCATGGGCGCCGGGATCGCGCAGCTCTGCATCGAGGCGGGCGTCGACACGATCGGCCGCGAGGTGACGGCCGAGCTCGGCGAGGGCGCGAGCGACCGGATCGGCCACTTCCTCACGCGCAAGGTCGAGAAGGGACAGCTCGAGCAGGGCGCGCGCGACGACGCGGTCGCGAGGCTCTCCCTCACTACCGACCTCGACGAGCTCGCCGGCTGCGACCTCGTGATCGAGGCGATCGTCGAGGAGCTGGCCCCGAAGCGGGAGCTCTTCGCCGAGCTCGACCGGATCT
Source organism: uncultured Actinomycetes bacterium (assembly GCA_963724805.1). Lineage (GTDB taxonomy): Bacteria > Actinomycetota > Thermoleophilia > Gaiellales > Gaiellaceae > CAVQZA01. The sequence goes on along the minus strand of CAVRWA010000011.1, from coordinate 835,371 downwards.
GCCGCCCGGACGCCGTGCTGGCAACGAACACCTCGGCGCTCTCGGTCACCGAGATCGCCGGCGCGACGGCCCGCCCCGAGCGGGTCGTCGGAATGCACTTCTTCAACCCGGCGCCGCTGATGCCGCTCGTCGAGATCGTCCGCGCCGAGCTCACAGCCGAGAGGCCGTTCGAGGCGGCCTACGCCTTCGGCGAGCGGATCGGCAAGACGCCGATCCGCTGCAACGACACGCCGGGCTTCGTCGTCAACCGCGTGCTGATCCCCCTGCTCAACGACTGCCTCCGCGTGCTCGACGAGGCGCGCGTGACGCCCGAGGATCTCGACAAGGGGATGGTGAACGGCGCCGGCTGGCCGATGGGGCCGTGCGCGCTCGTCGACCTCGTCGGGATCGACGTCCACGTGCACGCTTCCGAGGCGCTCTACGAGAAGCTCCGCGAGCCGAGGATGGCGCCGCCGCCCCGGCTCGTCGCGATGCGCAACGCCGGTCTGCTGGGCCGCAAGAGCGGGCGCGGTTTCTACAGCTACTAGGCCGCGAGCCGCGCCGGCACCGGCTCGAGAGCCGGAGCCTTGTGCTCATGAGCATTTGGGGCTGCGCGGGGTGCGGTGAGGAGGTCCAGGCTCACGGCCTGGAGCGTCGCGAGCGAGGCGGACTCGAGCAGCCTTTGCGCCTCGGCGGGAGGGGCCCCGGACCGGGCGAGGGAGGAAGCGAGGTCGTCGAGACGGGCGGCGAGGCGCGCGGCTGTGTCCATGCGCACCGGTTCGGCACCACAAGCCGTTCTCCTACCCCTCGAACAGGCGCTGCAGCTTCACGTGGTCGGGCGGGTCGGCGAGGACGATCACCTGGTCGCCCGGCTCGAGCACCGTCGAGCCGCGGGCGGGTACAGCCTCGCCGTCCCGGACGATCATGCTCACCCAGCCGCTGTCCGAGAGCGGGATGTCCGAGAGCGCCTCGCCGGCCGCGCGCGAGCCGGCGGCGACGACGAAGCGCCGCAGGTCGTGGGGCTCGCGGCGGAGCCGGATCGAGACGCTCCACGGCTCCGGCTCGATCGCGCGGATCGGCACGCCGAGCCGCGCGGCGACGCGTGAGATCCCGGTCCCCTGGACGAGCACCGAGAAGAGGACGACGACGAAGACGATGTCGTAGATCCGGGGCCCGCCGCTCACGTGCTCGGTGAGAGCGAAGGCCGCGAGCAGGATCGGCACCGCGCCCTTCAGCCCGCTCCACGCGATGAAGAGCTTCTCGCCGCGCCGCAGGCGGGTGGGGACGAGGAGGACGCCGACGACGAGAGGCCGCACGACGAAGCTGATCACGGCAGCGAGCGCGATCCCCTCGAGCCAGCGGTTGTCGCTGAACAGCTCCTGCAGGCTCACGGTCAGGCCGAGCGCGACGAAGACGGAGATCTCGCCGATCGACGCGAGCGAGCCGTGGAAGCGCCGGATCTCGCCCTTGTACGGGGCGCGCACGTCGCCGACGACGATGCCCGCGACGAAGACGGCGAGGAACCCGGAGCCGTGCGCGACGCTCGCGAGCCCGTATATGACGCCGGCGGAGGCGAGGGTCTGGAGCGGATAGAGCGCGTCGTTCGGGAGGGAGACGCGTCGCATCACCGCACCCAGCGCGAGGCCGCCCGCGATGCCGATCGCGAGGCCGACCACCATCTCCAGTACGAAGTCGCCCGCGACCGTCCAGCCGGTGGCCGAGTCGGTCGTGGCGAGCGCGATCAGCCCCAGCATGAGCGCGATCCCGACCGGGTCGTTCGCGCCCGACTCGCCCTCGAGGATCGTGCCCGAGCGGCCGCCCACCTGGCGGTTCCCCAGCACCGAGAACATCACCGCAGGGTCGGTCGGCGCGATCGCGGCGCCGATCAGGCCGGCGGTCGTCCACGAGAAGCCGAGGACCCAGTGGCCGAACAGGGCGATCAGCCCCATCGTCGCGAACGTGCCGAGCAGGCCGAGCGAGGCGATCGGCCAGATCGAGCCGCGCAAGCGCCGCCAGCCGACATGCATCCCGCCGTCGAAGAGGATCACGATCAGCGCGATCACCCCGAGGCGCTCGACGGTGAGGATCGGCAGTGCGGTGCGCAGGCGCGGGATCAGGTCGGAGGCGACCGCCGCGCCGATCAGGAAGAGCGCCGGCCCGGGAATCGGGAAGCGCTCGGTCGCCTTGTTCGCCAGGAGCGCGAGGTAGAGCGTCATCGCGACCACGAGGACGATCTCGCCGTAAGCGGTCACCTCGTGCATCCGGGGGAGACAATAACGGTGCTTACAGATTCCTTACACGGCGATTAGGCCGAACACACCGGCTGTGCCGATACTGAGAGAGCGATGCGCAGGCTCCTAGTCCCCATCCTGTTCGCGGCCGCTTTCGTCCCCGCGGCCGCGCTTGCCGCGCCGGGTGCGCCGAGCGACGGCACCGTCTCCGCCAGGAACGCGACCGGCAAGGTGACGATCGTCGCCCGCGGTTCGTTCATCGGCTACTGCGACAGCTGCTCGATCTGGGTCAACGACCCCGATCCGACCGACGGCGCGGGACCGACGATCACGAACTTCGAGGCCAGCCAAGACCTCTCGGACACGAAGACCCTCTACCGCGGCTCGGCGATGCGCTTCCGGATGGTCGGCGGATTCTGGCGCGTGATCATCCAGGGGAAGGGGATCGACCTCTCGGGGATCGGGCACGGCCAGGTCGTACTCAACGGCGCCGGCGGCTCGAGCGACGGCACGTACCAGTTCGACGGGGACATCTACCGCTCGATGCCGGACTTCGAGCTGCGCTTCTCGCTCGGCACCGGCAACTGACCGGTTCCTCTGGCATCCTGAGCCTATGGCCTCCGGGAAAACGCAGACCGTGCTCGTGGTCGAGGACGAGGCTTCGATCGCTTCGTTCGTCTCCCTGTACCTGAAGAACGCCGGCTACACGGTGCGGACCGCCTCGACCGGGAGCGATGCGCTCGCGCAGGCCGGCACGGGCGACGTCGACCTCGTCGTGCTCGACCTGATGCTGCCCGACATCGACGGAATCGAGGTCTGCCGCCGGCTGCGCAAGGCCACGGACATGCCGATCCTGATGCTGACCGCCCGCGACGAGGACGTGGACAAGATCATCGGCCTCGAGGTCGGCGCCGACGACTACATGACGAAGCCGTTCAACCCGCGCGAGCTCGTCGCGCGCGTGAAGTCCATTCTCCGGCGGGCAGGCCCGGAGCGGCGTGAGCGCGAGAGCGCCCAGCTCCGCCACGGGGACCTGACGATCGACGCGGGCAGGCGCGAGGTCCGCGTCGGCGAGGACGAGGTGCAGCTCGCGCCGAAGGAGTTCGACCTGCTCTGGGAGCTGCTCGACCACCGCGGGCTCGTGCTGACCCGCGATCAGCTGCTCGAGCGGGTCTGGGGCTACACCTTTGCCGGCGACACTCGCACCGTCGACGTCCACGTGCGGCAGCTGAGGCGCAAGCTCGGCGACGCTTCGCCGATCGTCACGGTGTGGGGCGTGGGCTACAAGGTGTCGCCCGCGCGCGACGCCGTCTAGACGGAGCCGGCCGTGTTCCAGTCGCTGCGATTCCGCCTCTCGGCGATCTTTCTTGCCGCGGTCTTGGTCGCCGGGCTCGTCTCGTCGCTGATCGCGCTCCGACTCTTCCAGGACTACACGCAGAGCCAGACCCTGAAGGAGCTTCGCCGCGAGTCGATCGGGATCACGCAGTTCTACGCCGAGCAGGCCGGGATCAACACGTTTTCGGCCAAGAACCTCGAGAAGGCGACCGGGGACAGGCTCTTCTACATCCCCGTGTACGGGCTCGCGCTCCTGCCGGGCGCCAAGGTCGAACTGCCGCCGGTGCCGGCCGGCGCCGTGAACAAGGACGCCGTGCTGGCGGGAAAGATCCGCAGCTTCGAGCTCACGCCTCCCGGCGAGAAGAAGCGCTACGTCGCCGTCGCTCAGCCGCTCAAGCTCGGCCAGCAGACCTTCGGCGCGATGGTGGTCGCGAAGCCGAAGGCGGCGCTCCACGAGGGCCTCTACACGGTGCTGATCCGGCTCGCGATCGCGTTCGTGATCGGCGTCGGGTTCGCGGCCGCGCTCGCTGTCTACCTCTCCCGCCGGATCACGGAGCCCGTGCTCGCGCTCACCCGTGCCGCCGACCGCGTCGCAGGCGGACGCTACGACGTCGACCTGTCCGAAGTGCACGGTGGCGGCGAGATCGGTCAGCTGACGAAGAGCTTCTCGCAGATGGCCCACCGCCTCGGCGAGGCCGAGCGGATGGAGCGCAACTTCCTGATGACCGTGTCGCACGAGCTCCGCACGCCGCTCACCGCGATCCGCGGCCACGTCTCCGCGCTCTCGGAGGGCGTGATCGACGACCGCGACCTCGCCCGGCAGTCGCTCGAGGTGATCGCCGCCGCGGCGGGTCGGCTCGAGCGTCTCGTCGGCGACGTGCTCGATCTCGCCAAGCTCGACGCTCATCGCTTCACGCTGCTCGAGGAAGAAGTCGAGATGGAGCGGCTCTGCGAACAGGCGTACAGCTCGTTCGCCGAGGAGGCGCGTCGTCGCGGCATCGCCTACCGGCAGGAGATCGCCGCGCGACCGACGATCCAGACCGACGGCGACAGGGTGCTCCAGATCATCACGAACCTGCTCTCGAACGCGTTCCGCTGGACGCCCGACGGCGGCCGGATCGAGCTCGAGCTCGCGGCCGAGAACGGCTCGGTCTCGGTCGCGGTGCGCGACACGGGACCCGGGATCGAGGCGGAGGACCGGGAGCGCATCTTCCGTCCATTCTGGTCGCGCGACGGCTCGGGCACCGGGCTCGGGCTGGCGATCGCCAACGAGCTAGCAGGCGCGCTCGGCGGCAGGATCGAGCTGGAGAGCTCCGACGGGCTCGGGAGCAGCTTCACGCTCGTATTGCCCGCCGTCTAGCCTTTCGTCGTGGCAACCACCGCCGTTACGACCCGACCGTCGGTGTGGCTCGCCGCCCTGCGGCCACGGCAGTGGATAAAGAACCTCCTCGTCTTCGCCGGGATCATCTTCGCCGGCGAGCTCCGTGACCCGCATCGCCTGCTCGAGGCGTCCGCCGCGTTCGTCGTGTACTGCGCCGCATCGTCGGCGGCCTACCTCCTCAACGACGTGCGCGACGCCGAGCACGACCGGCTCCATCCCATCAAGCGCCATCGGCCCGTGGCGAGCGGCCTCGTGACGCCGCGGGCGGCGCTCGCCGCCGCCGTGATCCTCGCGGTGGCCGCCTTCGCGCTCGCGGCCGTGCTCGGGCGCTGGTCGGTGGTCGTCCTCTGCGCATTCATTGCGCTGCAGCTCGCGTACTCGCTCGGGCTCAAGCACGTCGTGCTGATCGACGTGATGGCGATCGCCGGGCTCTTCGTCGTGCGGGCTGTCGCGGGGGCCGTCGCAGTGCACGTGCCCATCTCGCCCTGGCTCCTGCTCTGCACCGGGACGCTCGCCCTCTTCCTCGCGCTCGCGAAGCGACGCGGCGAGCTCGTGCTGGTCGGTGCCGAGCGGACACCCGGGCGGCCGGTGCTCGAGGGCTACTCGCTGGCGTTGGTCGACCAGCTCGTCACGATCGTCGCCGCCTCCACCGTGATCGCCTACGCGCTGTACACCTTCACCGCCCGGTCAGGCGATCGCATGATGGCGACGATCCCGTTCGTGCTCTTCGGCGTCTTCCGCTACCTGCTCCTGATCCATCGCGAGGACGCGGGCGAGGAGCCCGACCACGTGCTGCTCTCCGACCGGCCGATCCTCATCTGCGTCGCGCTCTGGGCGCTCGCCTCGGCCCTTCTCCTCATCAACTCCTGAAACGCTCGCTCCTCCTGGTCGCGGGGCTCGCCGCGCTCGTGCTGCTCGGGCTCGGGCTCTACGCGAGCTTCGACGCGCTGATCGACGCGCTGGCGCAGTTCGACTGGGCCTGGTTCCCCCTCGCGCTCGCGCTCACGTCGCTCAACTACCTCGTCCGGTTCGGCCGATGGCAGATCTACCTCCACCGGCTCCGGATCGAGGTGCCCGCGGGGCGCAGCTTCACGATCTTCCTCGCAGGGCTGACCGGGACGATCACCCCGGCGAAGCTCGGCGAGTTGCTGAAGTCGGGGCTCCTGCGCCGCTCGTACGGCGTGCCTGTGGCCCGTTCGGCGCCGATCGTGCTCGCGGAACGGGTGACCGACGCCCTCGGGATCGCGCTGCTGACCCTGCTCGTCGGCCTCGGCGCGGCCGGGAGCCTCCCTCTCGTCGTCGTGACGCTCTCGCTCGGAGTCGCGGTCGCGCTGCTCGCCCGGACGCGCCTGCTCGACCGCTTCGCGAGGCTGGCGCACGCACGCACGGCGAGCGCGGAGCTGCTCGGCGCGCGCTTGCTCGTCTCGATGAGCCTCGTCGCCGCGGTGTCCTGGTTCTTCGAGTGCCTCGCGGCCTGGGTCTGCGTCAAAGGGCTCGGGCTCGACGTCTCACTCGCCGACACGACGGTTGTCTTCTGCGTCTCGACGCTCGCCGGCGCTCTCTCGTTCGTCCCCGGCGGTCTCGGCGTCGCCGAGGCGAGCATGATCGGGCTCTTCCACCGGCTCGGCGGCGTCTCGAAGCCCGACGCTGCCGCGGTCACGGTCCTGATCCGACTGGCGACGCTCTGGTTCGCCGTCGTGGTCGGGCTAGTGGCGCTCGGGATCGAGGACAGGCTCGAACGCCGTCAGGCGGGCGGGTCGCCGCCGGCGCGGCGCTCTTCCATGCGATAGACGATCGCGCCGCTCCGGTTTTCGAGCCCGCGCTCGATCCGGGCGAGGCGCTCGTCGACGCCCTTCCAGCCGGAGGCGATCAGGTCGACGAGGAGGGCGAGGTCGTCGACGCGCGCGTGCCGCTCGGCGAGCATGTCGCCTTCGAGCCGCTCGAGGCGGCGGATCGTCTGGTTCAGGAGGCCGCGCACCTCGGCGAGGTTGCGGGCGACGGGGATCACTTCCTGGCGGAGCCCCTCCTGGACGGACTCGCCGACCTGCGCCGGGAGCGAGGCGGAGAGCTCGGCAGCGGTCTGGGCCAGGCCCTCGATCTGGTCGCGCGCCCGCTCGAGCGCGGCCTCGACCGCGCCGGGGTCGGCGCGGCCCTCTGCCGCAGCTTGTAGTCGCTCTCGCACGCGATCGATCGCGTCTTCTTCCACAGAGTGCAAGGGTAACGTGCGCGCCGGATGAAAGCCACCGAGCTCGACTACGACCTGCCGGCGGAGCTGATCGCGCAGCACCCGGCCGCCCGGCGTGATGCCTCGCGCCTGCTCGTATACGAGCGTGCGACGGGCGCGGTCCGCCACCGCACCTTCGCCGACCTGCCGGATGAGGTCGGCGGAGCTCTCGTCGTCGTGAACGACACGCGCGTCGTGTCGGCGCGGATCCGGATCGAACAGCCGCGTGGCGAGGTGCTGCTCGTCGAGCAGCTCGGCGTCGACCTGTGGGAGGGGCTCGCGCGGCCGACCCGCCGGCTCCGACCGGGACGCAGGTACGGGCCGGTCGAGCTGATCGAGTACCTCGGAGAGGGCCGCTGGCGACTACGACTCACCGGCGAGCCGGCGGGGGAGACGCCGCTGCCGCCGTACATCACCGAGCCGCTCGCCGACCCCGCGCGCTACCAGACGGTCTACGCGGACGAGGCAGGCTCGGCGGCGGCGCCGACCGCCGGGCTGCACTTCACGCCCGAGCTGCTGGCCCGGCTCGAGGTCGAGCGTGTGACGCTCCACGTCGGGCTCGACACCTTCCGCCCGCTGGCCGTGGACGATCTAGAGGAGCACGTGCTCCACGGCGAGCGCTATTCGGCGCCCGCGTGGCCGCGGATCGCGGCGGCGCCGCGCGTGCTGGCCGTCGGCACCACCACCACGCGGGTCCTGGAGACTCTGGCGAGAGGCGCATCGCTGGAGGGTCGTACCGACCTCTTCATCACCCCGGGGTTCGAGTTCCGCCGCGTCGACGCGCTCGTGACTAACTTCCACCTGCCGCGCTCGACCCTCCTCGCGCTGGTGATGGCCTTCGCAGGGGTGGAGGAGACGCGCCGCCTCTACCGCGTCGCGGTCGAGGAGCGCTACCGCTTCTACTCCTTCGGCGATGCGATGCTGATCCTATGAGCGACACGTTCACCGTGACCGCGACGGACGGCGCCGCGCGCGCCGGAGTCCTGCGCACCGCGCACGGCGACGTGCGGACGCCCGCGTTCATGCCCGTAGGGACGAAGGCGACGGTGAAGACGCTCGACCCCGACGAGCTGCGCGCCGTCGGCGCCTCGATCGTGCTCGGCAACGCCTACCACCTCCACTTCCGCCCGGGAGAGGACCTCATCGCCGAGCTGGGCGGGCTGCACCGCTTCATGGGCTGGGACGGGCCGATCCTCACCGACTCCGGCGGCTTCCAGGTCTTCTCGCTGCGCGACACGCTGCTCGAGGCCGACGACGACGGCGTCACCTTCCGCTCCGTATACGACGGGAGCCCGGAGCGTTTCACTCCGGAGCTCGCCGCCGCGATCCAGCGCGCGCTCGGCTCGGACATCGCGATGTGCCTCGACATCTGCCCGCCCGCCGGCGTGACCCGCGTCGAGCTGGAGGAGGCAGTGCGCCGGACGACCCTCTGGGCCCGCCGCCAGCGCGACGAGCCACGCGGCGAGGGGCAGCTCCGCTTCGGGATCACCCAGGGCGCCGCGGACCCCGAGCTGCGGCGGCGCTCGATCGAGGAGATCGCCTCGCTCGGGTTCGACGGCGTTGCGCTCGGCGGCCTCAGCGTGGGGGAGGACCGGGACGAGATGTTCGAAGCGGTTTCCTGGTCGGCGCCGCTCCTCCCGGCGGACGGGCCGCGCTACTTCATGGGGATCGGCGATCCGGAGGGGATCCTGCGCGTGATCGCGGCCGGGGTCGACATGTTCGACTGCGTGCTGCCGACGAGGACGGCGCGCACCGGCTCGGCGCTGACCTGGGAGGGTCGGCTCAACCTCCGCAACCAGCGCTTCGCCCGCGACCCGCGCCCGCTGGACGAGAGTTGCGCATGCTCGGCGTGCACGCGCTTCTCCCGCGCGTACGTCCGTCACCTGATCAACCAGCAGGAGCTGCTCGGCCTGCGGCTCCTGAGCGTGCATAATCTGCGCTTCCTGTTGGATCTGACCGCGGGGGCGCGGACGGCGATCGAGCGGGGCGCCCTCTCGGCTTACGTCGCCGAGGCGCTCGCGCGACTCGCCCAGGCGCCCGAGGAGGACGTTTGAGCCCGACCCTACTGATTCTCATTCTGGCCATGGGCGTGATCTGGGTCGCCTTCATCCGGCCCCAGAAGCGGCGCCAGCAGCTGCAGCGCGAGATGCTCAACCAGATCGAGCCCGGCGCCGAGGTTCTCACGGCCGCCGGCATCTACGGCACGGTGGTCGAGGCCGACGGCGAGGCGATCAAGCTCGAGATCGCCGACGGCGTCGTGGTCAAGGTCGCGCGGCGCGCGATCGGCGCCGTGATCCCGCCCGAGGTGGAGGAGGAAGAGGAGCCCGAGGCGCTCGAGCCGGGCGAGGAAGAGGCCGCCGAGCCGGAGGCCGAGGAACCCGCCGCCGACGCGACGGATGCCGAGGCAGCGCCGGAACCGCGTAGCTAAGCTTCCGGCGCTTTTCACCCCAGATGAACGACCGGCGCTCCTACCTCATCCTGCTCGGCCTGATCCTCGCGGCACTCGTCGGGGTGGCGCTCCTCGCGATCCCCGGAAGCCCGGTCCACAAGAAGCCGCGCCTCGGCCTCGACCTCCAGGGCGGCCTCGAGGTCGTGCTGAAGGCGGTGCCGCCGAAGGGCAAGCAGCTCACGTCGAGCGACGTCGACCGCTCGATCGGGATCATGCGAAACCGCATCGACAAGCTCGGCGTGAGCGAGCCGGAGATCCGCAAGCAGGGCTCGAACCAGATCGTGATCCAGCTCGCCGGCGTGAGGGACCCGCAGGCGGCCGCCGCGATCATCGGCAAGACCGCCCAGCTCCAGTTCTACGACCTCGAGGCCGACCTCGTCACGCCGTCGATCGATGCCCAGGGCTTCCCGGTCGCCACGTCGAGCCTCTACGCGCTCCTCTCGCGGGTCCAGTCGACGGTCGGCAAGAACCCCGACGGGTACTACGTCTTCAACCGCCTGCACAAGCAGGTCGTCGGCCCGGTCGACACGAAGGAGCAGGCCCTCAAGCGCTACGGCGGCAAGCTGCCCAAGGGCTACTCCCTCCTCGCCGTCCCGACCAAGACGACGGTGATCACGTGCGGCCCGCCGGCGGTCGCCTGCCCGGGCGTCGCCACCACGCCCACCACCACCTCGTACTACCTCTTCAAGTACAACCCGCCGTTCGTCCCGGAGATGACGGGCAGCGACCTGAAGCTCTCGGGCACCCAGGCCGACTTCGACCCGACCACGGGCCAGCCGGTCGTGCTGATGCAGTTCACCGGCAAGGGCGGCAAGCTGTTCCACAAGATCACCAGGATCGAGGCCCAGCGCGGCCGCCTCCGCTCGAGCCTGGTCGGGACGAAGGTGCCGCAGCACTTCGCGATCGTCCTCGACGGCCAGATCCAGTCGTACCCGCAGATCGACTTCAGCCAGTACCCGGACGGGATCGCGGGCACGAGCGCGCAGATCACCGGGATCGGCTCGATCGGCGAGGCGAAGAACATCGCGCTCGTGCTGCAGACGGGCGCGCTGCCGGTCAACTTCGTCCAGATCGAGCGCACCGACGTCTCGGCGACGCTCGGCAAGGACTCGCTGAACCAGGCAATGAAGGCGGCCCTGATCGGGCTGCTGCTCGTCGCGCTCTTCCTGCTCGTGCTCTACCGCTTCCTCGGCCTCGTCGCCGTGATCGGGCTCGGGATCTACGTCGCCTTCCTCTACGCCGCGATCCTGCTCCTCAACGTGACGCTGACGCTGCCGGGCTTCGCCGGCATGATCCTCACGATCGGCGTCGCCGCGGACGCGAACGTCGTGGTCTTCGAACGGATCAAGGAAGAGGTGCGCGCGGGTAAGTCTGTCCGCGCGGGGATTGCGACCGGGTACGCGAAGGGCTTCCACACGATCCTCGACGCGAACGTCGTCACCTGCATCACGGCGCTCGTCCTGTTCGCGGTCGCGACCGCGGGTGTGAAGGGCTTCGCGCTGATGCTGCTGATCGGCACCGTGATCTCGCTGCTGACGGCCGTGTTCGCCACGCGCGCGATGCTCGGCCTGCTCGCGGGCTTCCGCTGGTTCGACAACCCGCGCCTGATGGGCGCGCAGGGCGCGCAGGTCGGGAAGTGGCTCCAGATCGACTTCATGAAGCGGCGCCGCACATGGTTCGCGATCTCGGGGACCGTGGTCGCGATCTCGATCGTGGCCCTCGGCGTGAGGGGACTCAACCTCGGGATCGACTTCAAGGGCGGCACGCAGGTCACGTTCAAGACCGAGCAGCCGACCTCGATCACGAAGGTGCGCGGTGTCACGTCGAAGCTCGGCTACCCCGACGCGGTGATCCAGGGCAGGGGCGGCTCGAGCGGCGGGGGCTTCAAGGGCTTCCAGATCCGAACCGAGGCGCTGACCGGGCCGCAGCTGACCCAGCTCCAGGCCAACCTCGCAACGGGCGTGGCGGCGACGGCGCAGGGCGCGACCACGGTCTCGTCCAGCTTCGGCAGGCAAATCGCGCGCCTCGCGATCATCGCCGTGATCGTCTCGCTGCTCCTGATCATCCTCTACATCACGATCCGGTTCGATCTCAAGTACGCGATCCCGGTGATCCTGGCCCTGCTGCACGACATCATCATCACGGTCGGGATCTACGCGCTGACCGGCTTCCAGGTCTCGACGGCGACCGTCGCCGCCGTGCTGACCGTGCTCGGCTACTCGATCTACGACACGATCATCATCTTCGACCGGATTCGCGAGAACGCGGGAGTGATGCGCCGCTCGTCGTTCGCCGCGATCGCGAACATCTCGCTCTGGGAGACGATCAGGCGCTCGCTGGCGACGACCTTCATCACGCTGCTGCCGATCGCCTCGCTCCTCCTCTTCGGCGGCGCGACGCTGAAGGACTTCGCCTTCGCGCTCCTGATCGGAATCACCTCCGGCGCCTACTCCTCGATCTTCATCGCCGCGCCGCTCCTGACGACCTGGAAGGAGCGCGAGCCCGACTACGCCCGGCTGAAGAGCCAGGGGATGCCGGAGACGGTGGCGGCGCGCGAGGAGCTCGTCGAGGAGGCGGAGGCCGAGATGATCGTGGCGGAGGACGAGCCCGTCGAGGCCCCGACCGCCGCCGCGGCCGATCCGAGCCCCGACTCGAAGCGTGCGAAGCGGCAGCAGCGACGCAAGTCCAGGCCTCATGGCCGAGCGCGCTGAAGCTAGCGCCCCGGGCCGGCGGCGGCTCCCGCCGGGCACAGCCCGTCGGCGCCCCGGGAACGCGAGAGCACTGTGATGGAGTCCGACAGAGCTCCCGAGAAGCTCTTCCTGGCAGCGCTCGGTGCGGTTGCACTAACCGCGGAGCGCGCGGACGAGCTCGCCGACGCGCTCGCCGAGAAGGGCGGCCTGCGCCGCGACGAGGCCCGGGCGCTCGTGAGCGACCTGGGGGCCCGCTGGCGCGGTGACGCGGTGCGCCTGGGCGAGCGCGCGGGCGAGTCGCTGCAAGGGGTGTTCTCCGAGCTCGGGCTCGTTCTCCGCGCCGACTACGAGGAGCTCGAGCTACGCGTCGCCCAGCTCGAGCACCGGCTGCGGCTGCTCGAACAACGCGACGCCTAGCGTCGGGCGAGAGCACGCTCGCCCAGGCGAGCCCGCACTCCTCGATCGCCTCAGGCGTCGTCGGTCCAGCCGATGGCGATCAGCGTCTCAACGATCTGGCCGATGGGGTGCGTCGCGTCGAGTTCGTGAGTGCAGGTCGCCCGCAGCCGCGGCTCCACCGAGGCGAGGTCACGCAGGATGGCCTCGCGTTCGCCCGGCCTCTTGCCGTAGCTGTTGGTGGTCCGCGACTCGATCCGGCTGACGATCACCTCCGCCGGCGCGCTCAGAAGCACAACGGCGTCGAACCGGTCGTAGAAGCGTCCCTGGTTCGACACGCGGCCCGAGACGTAGAGCGTTCGCGCGTCGACCGCCAGTAGATCGGACATCCGATCCTCACGCCAGACCCACTCACCGGCGCGCCACACCTTCCAGCCAGGCTCGTCGGTGTCGACGACGTGGAAGCCGCGCTCGGCGAGCTCGGCGAGCACCGTCGACTTCCCTGTCCCCGACATGCCGGTCACCAATATCCGTCGCACGCACAGACGGTAACCACCTCAGGTCTTCAAACGCCCTCGGATGGCATTCCCGAATCACTCGGGTACCCCCGGCGTCGGATCGTTCGATCCGTTACTCCGTGACGACCTTGTCCGCCCAGACGATCAGATCGGCGAGGATCTTCGGATCGGCGAACGTTGCGTTCTTGCCGCTGAGGTTGTCGGGGCCGACCCCACGGGCCAGCGAGCATGCCTCTCAGATGTGGAGCGGAAGTTCGTGCGAGATCGTCCCAGCTAGTGTCTCTCGAAGCGGCGGCCAACCGACTGGGACGATCGCGTTTGCCACCTCGTCCCGCATGACGTTGACCGCCTCATCCAGCAGGAAGATCTGGACCTCGTGGCCGAGATCGGTGAACGCGTTCGCATGCAGGAAGGCGAAGCTCGCCTTGGTGGGGTCGTCGGAACCCCAGGCGCTCTTCAGCAGGATTCGCGCCATTGCGTACCGACTCTACAACGACGGTTCTTCCTACGGCGTCCCGTTCGGCGTCGGTCCGCTCGCTGGTCGCCGATCATGAGAGGCGCGAGGGCTTGGGCAGCGGTCGCTGTGGCGATCGTTTCGCTTGTCGGGGTGCTTCCGGCGTTGGCGACCGGGGAGCTCGCTGCGAAGCCGGTCAGGATGGCCGCAACCCCCGCATATGTCTTGCACCGCTGCGCTCGCTCGGCGCTGCTCAGACCTGCCTGTCCCAGACGCCTGCCCTCTGTCGGACGAGAACCAGCGTGGAACGCGTTCCTTTGCAGCGGTGGGAAGCCCGGCTGCCTCGGAGTCGCTTGGGATGACCTTGAACTCGAACACGTCGGCTTCGGCCCGACCAAGCCACCAACCTGGGCGCACATCGCGATCTTCGCCGGCGATCTCCGCCACGCCTTCCCCTTCAACTACCCGACACAAGGGACGTCCGCGCGGCTCCGGGCCGGCCTCTTTTCAAGCCGTCGGATCCGCCCAGTCTTCCTCGGGCATGTTTCCTGGGGCGACAGGCGCGGCACTCTCGTGCTTGCACCGGCGTTTCCTGATGGCGGGGAGCAAGGCGATCACTTCATCTTCCGGTGGCAACGCGGCGGAGTCACCTACGCCCTCGGCCTACACGGCTGGGAACCCGCACCACAGGCAGTCGCAACGCTCAAGGCAATCGTCGAGTCGCTCCCTTAGACCCACCGGGAGGCTCACGCTCGGGAACGTTCCTGCGCGCTGGGGCACGCTTCCACTGCAGTCCTAGGCGTGCCCGACAACCTCACAAACGTCGACGCTGACGAATGCCGCCGGCGCCTCGGGCATGTCTCGGAGCGTGTTGAAGGTCGCCTCTGCCAATCGTGCGTTTTCTTTCGTATCGAAGAGCCAGAAGGAGTGTTGGACGAGTTCGCCCTCGACGCTCCGCGCCCAATAGCCGCCCGCGGAGCCGGTCATGCCTTGCAGCATCGCGACGCCACGTTCCCGGATCATCGCGAGCGTCTCGGCTTCTCGGCCCGGCTTGATCGTGACCCGTCCGATGACTGCGTGCATAGTCTGCCTCCGCTCTGTTACTCGCATGTCGTGACTGTTCGTCATCTTGACCGCACGAATGCGCTCCGGGCTAGTGCTGGCCCGGAACCGCGTGGAGAACATTCCTCAACACTCGGGCGTGCGGCCGTCGCTTGGTCGGGAAACGACTTCTAGCGCGAGGCGCTAGCGCTCACTCTCTTCGGCCTGCTCGATTGCGCGCCTCGGGCTGAACGTGCGCACCATCAGGCCGAGCGCCGCGAAGCCGAGCACGACCATGAACGCGGTCAGCGCGATCTTCATCCCGACGCTGAAGCTGAGCAGCGGGGTCGCCGCCTCGCGCCCGCGGAAGACGTAGACGATGAGCCCCTGCTCGGTGCCCGCGCCGCCGGGGGTGATCGGGAAGAGCGTCGAGAGGCTCTGCACGACCTGCGTCAGCAGCGCGTTGTGGATGGTGGCCGTGATCCCGAACGCGCGGAGGAAGTAGTAGATGCTCGCGATCCGCAGCACCCAGCTCGCGGCCTGCCAGGAGACGACGTCACGCAGGTAGCGCCACGGGGTGCGGAGGATCGCGAAGCCCTGCCGAACGCGCGCCCAGAAGGCGACCGCGCGCCGGCCGGCCCAGATCCCGAGGACGAGGAGTAGGACGAGGAGCACGGCGCCGATCGCGGCGCTCGTGCGCGGATGACTCAGCGGCCACGACCAGTCCACCGAGGGGAGCTTTCGCAGGATGTGCAGGCCCGGCAGGACGCCGAGGGTGAGCGCCCAGGCGAAGAGCCCGAGCGCGACGAAGAAGTCGAACAGCGTCTCGACGATGAGCGTCGCCGCCACGGTCGCGTAGCTCGAGGCGTCGATCCGCTGCTTGGCCAGCGCGACCTTGACAGCGTCTCCGACCCGCGCGGGGATGATCGCGTTCACGCCGATGCCCGCGAGGTACGCGCCGAAGACGGGCAGGAAGCGCACCTTCGTCGTCGGATAGGAGGCCTGGAGGATGTTCCGCCAGGCGATCGCCCGGAGCGCGATCCTCAGGAACTGGAGGCCGAGAGCGACGACGAGCGGCCACCAGCGCACCGCTGCGAGGTGGTCGTAGAAGACGTTCGTGGCGTCGACGAAAGCCTTGAACCAACGCACTGCGCCTCCCGTGTCACACTGACGCCATGGCGACCCGCTCGACGCAGCGTAACCTCGGCAGGCTCTCCGAGATCGTCCAGGTCGCAGGCAAGCACGGCTTCGGCTACTTCTTCGAGACCCACCGCGTCGGCGCCGCGCTCCCGTTCCGACGCCGCGAGGAGCTCGACGGCGACCGCTCGCAGCGCGGAGTGCACCTGCGGGAGATGCTCGACGAGCTGGGCCCGACCTTCGTCAAGTTCGGACAGGCGCTTTCGATGCGCCCGGACGTGCTGCCGCCGGACATCATCGCCGAGCTTCGCCGCCTCCAGGACGACGTCAAGCCGTTCGCGTTCGCGCAGGTCGAAGAGATCGTGACGGAGGAGCTGGGGCTGACGGTCGAGCAGCTGTTCCTCGAGTTCGAGCCGACGCCGGTCGCGTCGGCCTCGATCGGCCAGGTCCACCGCGCCGTGCTCCCGAACGGCAAGCGGGTCGCAGTGAAGGTGCAGCGACCCGGCGCGCCGAGGCAGATCGACGCCGACCTCGCGCTGATGATGCAGGCCGCGAAGCTCGTGCGAGAGCGGGTGAAGGCGCTCGAGTTCGTCGACCCCACGGCGCTCGTCGACGAGTTCTCGCGCCAGATCCGCCACGAGCTCGACTACCGGCTCGAGGCGCGCAACGCCGAGGCGTTCCGCCGCAACTTCGCGGGCCACCCGCACGTCGCCGTGCCGCGGGTCTACTGGAGCTACACGCGCTCGCGCGTGCTCACGCTCGAGCTGCTCGAGGGGCCGCAGCTGGCCGACATCGGTGAGGACGACTTCACGGTCGAGGAACGCCGCCACCTCGCCTACCTGATCACCGAGACCTGGATGACGATGATCTTCCGCCACGGCTTCTTCCACGGCGACCCGCACCCGGCGAACATCATGGTGCTCGCGCCGGACCGGATCGGACTCGTCGACTTCGGCGCGGTCGGCAAGCTCACCGAACAGGATATGTCGGCGGCGACCGGCCTCTTCATCGACGCGGCGACCGAGAACGTGGACGCGCTGCCGCGCCGGCTGACCGACCTCGGCGTCCAGTACCCGAAGGAGCGGGAGGCGCAGTTCCGCGCCGAGCTGCGCGAGATCTACTACCGCTACTACGGTGCGAGCCTCGCCGAGATCGACCCGATGCAGGTGATCCGCGAGGCGTTCCAGCTCATCTACTCGGTCAACCTCCACCTGCCGACGCGGTTCCTGATGCTCGACAAGGCCATAGCGACGCTCGCCTCGGTCGGCGCGGAGCTGTACCCGGACTTCAACGTGTTCGAGGTCGCGAAGCCGTTCGCGCGCGACCTGATGCGCGAACGGTTCACGCCCGACCGCGTCGCCCGACGGGCTCGCAAGGAGGCGTTCGCGCTCTCCCAGATCGCCCTCGAGCTGCCCTACCAGGTGCACGACATCCTGGAGGAGATGCGGGACGGACAGATCGAGGTCGGGTTCCGCCACATCGCGCTCGACGAGTTCATGGCGAGCATGCAGGAGTCGTTCAACAGGCTCGTCGTCGCGCTCGTGGTCGCAGCCGGGTTCCTCGGCTCGGCGGTGCTCGCCGCATTCGCGAAGGGCGGGCCGCATGCGCTCGGGGTGAACGTGATCGCGCTGGCCGGCTTCGCCCTCTCGACGCTCGTGCTGTTCAGGCTCCTCTGGGCCGTGGTCCGTTCGGGCCGTTTGTAGATCGTTCGTCGCAGTTCCGCGCGAAAGGACATCTGGCCGACTGTTCGGCGGGGCGCTAGGTTCGGCGGCATGTCGACCGCGCTGCTCGTTCCCCACCCGGAGGTGCCCCTCGAGCACCACCTCGCGAGCGACGGCTTCGAGGTCGTGCGGCGCCTCGACGCGGCCGAGCGGATCGACCTGGCGCTGCTGCCGAGCGCCGCCGAGTGCAGGCTGCTCCGCGGCGCCGGGCACGACCTGCCGGTGATCGTGCTCGGCGCGCCTGAGACCGACGCGGTCGACCGGATCCGTGCGCTCGAGGAGGGCGCCGACGACGTGCTCGTCCGCCCGTTCCACTACGAGGAGCTGCTCGCGCGGATCCGGGCCGTACTCCGGCGCGTCTCTCCGGAGCCGCACGAGCGGCTCGCGGCAGGCGAGCTGCGGATCGACCGGGCGACTCGACGGGTCACCGTCCGCGGCGAGCCGGTCGCACTCGCCGGGAAGGAGTTCGAACTGCTCGTCAAGCTCGCCTCCGACCCCCACCGCGTGTTCACGAAGGAGCAGCTGCTACGGGAGGTGTGGGGTTTCCGTTCGCTCGGCAGAACGCGGACACTCGACTCGCACGCCTCGCGCCTACGGCGCAAGCTCGCGCGCGACGGCGCGGGGCCGTTCGTGCTCAACCTCTGGGGGGTGGGCTACAAGCTGCTCGATGGATGATCGTGCAGCACGTACTCCCGGTATCCGAAGTCGAGCGTGGCGATGATCCCTGCGCCGAGCGCCCAGAGAACGATGTAGCCGAACGTGTGGCCGGCCCCGATCGCGGTGACGACCATGGCCGCGAGCCAGATCGTCTGCACGACGTGGTAGCCCCACCTCGCGATCGGCGGGATCGCGCGCGGTTTCGAAGGAGCTCGGGTGCGATGAAGTGGTGTGAGAGTTGACATTGACGTACCTCCTGACGCCCAATCTATGCACCGGCATTTCCAGCGGCATCGGGAGAAGTCCGTACTCCTTCGGGGGTCTGCCACACGCCTTTCGGCGGCTATCCTGAGGGCATGCGGAGGCATTCGCTGGTCATCTCCACGCTCGGCTCGATCGTGCTCCTCGTCGCGGGCGCGGTGCTGGCCTTCGGCGCGAGCGCGTTCGTCGTCGCCTTCGCCGTCTGGGGCGTCTCGGCGGTGCTCGCCCTGTCCGCCTGGGGCCTGCTCGGCTTCCCCGTCCGTCGACGCGACATCAGCACGCCGTGACGGACAAGGTCGTCCGCACCGACGAGGAGTGGCGCGCGCTCCTGACCCCGGAGCAGTACGCCGTCCTGCGCCGCAAGGGCACCGAGGCTCCGTTCAGCGGCGAGTACGACCACGTGTTCGAGCCCGGGGTCTACCACTGCGGCGCGTGCGGGGCCGAGCTCTTCACCTCCGAGACGAAGTACGACTCGGGCTGCGGCTGGCCGGCGTTCTTCGCGCCTGCGGGCGAGGAGGCCGTCGAGCTCGAGACCGACGTCAGTCACGGGATGATCCGCACCGAGGTGCTCTGTGCGGCTTGCGACTCGCACCTCGGCCATGTCTTTCCGGACGGCCCGGCGCCGACCGGTCAGCGCTACTGCATCAACTCGGCCGCGCTGAAGCTCGAGGAGTCCTAGAACAGGGTTCCGCCCTGCTCGAGCTCGAGCAGGAACTTCTTCACCGGGAGGCCGCCGCCGTAGCCGGTAAGGCTGCCGTTCGCGCCGATCACGCGATGGCACGGGAGCACGATCGGCACCGGGTTTCGGTGCATCACCGTCCCGATCGCGCGTGCGGCGTTCGGGTGCCCGGTCCGGGCGGCGAGCGCGCCGTAGGTGGTCGTCTCCCCGTACGGCACTCGCGCCAGCTCGCCGAGGACCTGCGCGTAGAACTCGCCGACGACGAGGTCGAGCGGCAGCTCGAAGTCGCGGCGGGCGCCCTCGAAGTACTCGTCCAGCTGGCGGCGCACCGGGTCGATCGGCTTCGCGGTGCGGAGCACGCGGCGACCATAGGCGTGCGCGAGCGGCTCGAGCCGGTCGTCGGGATCGAACGAGATCTTGCAGAGGCCGCGCTCTGAGACGGCCACGAGCAGCCGCCCCACCGGGGAGTCGACGAGGTCGTAGGCGACGTCGAGCAGCCCGGTCGCGGCGGCGGCGTCGCGGAAGCGGCGGTCGAGCTCGGGCGAGACGGTGTTCATCGTGCTCCTTCTTTTCGTAGCCGGCGGACGCCGGAGGACGCGGCCTGGCGCGCGGCCTCTTCGCTTGAGCCGAGCGCCCGGCCGATCTGGTCGTAGGGGAGGTCGTAGCCGTACCGGAGCACGACGGCCGCGCGTTCGGTCGGCGGAAGCCTGTCGGTGAGGTCCGCGAGCTCGGCGTAGGCCGCCTCCGGCTCCGGCGGCGCCTCGAGCTCGAGCTCCATGTGCTCATGAGCACTTGTGTTGCTCGGCTTGCGGTACTCGTCGATCGCGATCCGCTCGGCAATCGTCAGCACCCATGCGCGCAGGTGGCGGCCGTGCTCGAGTCGTGCGTACGCGCGCAGCGCGCGCAGGAAGGTCTCCTGAAACGCGTCCTCGGCCCGCGAGCGGCCGAGCCGGCGGGCGAGCAGCCCGAACACGGCGTCACGGTGCTCCTCGTAGAAGCGCTCGAACGGCGGTACAGTCACGACTTCCATCATCGGGGGTAACGCGCCACCGCGTCGAGATGTGAGACTGCGGGAATGAAGGTCGCCGTCGTGGGACACGTCGAGTGGATCGAGTTCGCCCGCGTCGACCACGTCCCGGCACCCGGCGAGATCGTCCAGGCGGAGGAGACGTGGGAGGAGCCGGGAGGCGGCGGGGCGGTCGCCGCGGTGCAGCTCGCGAGGCTCAACGGCGACTGCACCTTCTACACCGTGCTCGGCGACGACGAGCTCGGGCGCAGGTCGCGGGAGCGGTTGACCGAGCTCGGCGTGACCATGCGCGCCGAGAAGACAGCCAGGCCGACCAGGCGCGCGTTCGTCTACGTGGACGCGGTCGGCGAGCGGACGATCACCGTGCTCGGCGAGAAGCTCCGCCCCTCACGGGTCAGGCCCGAGGATCTCCTCGGCCATGACGCCGCGCTCTTCATCTCGGGCGACGCCGAGGCCCTCCTGGCCGTGCGACGTGCCCGCACACTCGTCGCGGTGACGCGTGAGCTGCCGACGCTGCGACAGGGCGCGGTGGAGCTGGACGCGCTCGTCGGCAGCGGCGAGGACGACGGCGAGCGCTACCACCCGGGCGACCTCAACCCGCCGCCGAAGCTCGTCGTCACCACCTCCGGCTCGCTCGGCGGCTGGACGCAGCCGGGCGGCCCGTACCGTGCGGCACCGCTGCCGGGTCCGGTCTCCGACGCGTACGGCTGCGGCGACTCGTTCACCGCGGCGCTCACGTTCGCGCTCGCGCGCGGAGACGATCCTGCCGAGGCGGTCGCGCTGGCCGCGCGATGCGGCGCCGCGGTGATGACAGGCCGCGGCCCGTACGAGCGTCAGCTCACGGGCGCCGAGGTGTGACGGACCGCCCAGCTCACGTCGGTCCGCATCCGGAAGCGGTACTCGCCCTCGGGTAACGCGGATCCGAGCTCGTCCATCACCCGCTGCCGCTCTGCGTCGGGCCTGTGCGCGATTACGCTCAGCGAGAGCGCGAACGCAAGCACGCCCTGCCGGTCGGACACCTGCTCGTGCCCGACGCTCGCGACCGAGAGCTCGCCGAACGGGCCGCGCGCGACGGCTTCGCGCCAGTCGGTGGGTGACTCGGTCACGTCCTCGAACACCACTCTGAGTCGGTCGCGGTACGAGTCCGGGAGAGGCGAGGGAGCGTCGTCGTCGACTTCGTTGCGAACCACAGCGAGGACGCCGCCGGGCCGGAGCACCCGCGCAATCTCGGCGACGGCGACGTCGTTCGCGAACCAGTGGATCGCCTGTGCTACGAACACGGCGTCGACCTCCGCATCCGCGAGCGGGATCGCCTCCGCGCGCCCGTCGAGCGCCTCGGCTGCCGGCGCCTCGCGCGTGATGAGCGCCCGCATCCCGTCGAGCGGCTCCACGGCGATCACGCGCCGGTAGCGGCGTGCGAGCACGCGGGTGAGCTTGCCCGTCCCTGCCGCGAGGTCGAGCACGGTCGCCGTGTCGTCGACGGGGAGGAGGTCGAGAACGACGTCCGGATAGCCCGGCCTGCCGCGCTCGTACTCCTCGGCCACGCGGTCGAAGCTCTGAGCCCGCTTCACGCGCTCGTCCATGCGCTCAGGATGCCCGAGGACGAGGTTGGGGTGCGGGGGTTGCGTTGTGGGGGATAGTGGACTACAGTGGGGCAAAGTGGAGATCGAGAAAGGCGCCCCCGGATGCTCCTCGGCGAGTACGAGCACACGATCGACGACAAGAACCGCCTCACCTTGCCGGCCAAGTTCCGGCAGGCGTTCGCGGACGGGATCGTCGTCACGCGCGGGCTCGACGGCTGTCTCTATGCCTTCACGCGCGGCGACTGGAAGCAGCTCGTCGACACGCAGCTCCGCACGCTGGATCCGCTCAGCCACGAGGGGCGTCTGATGGCCCGCCACTTCTTCTCCGCCGCGATCGAGGCGGAGCTCGACAAGCAGGGCAGGGTGATGATCCCGGCCGCGCTCGGCGAGAGCGCCAAGCTCGGCAGGGAGGTCGTCGTCGCAGGCGTTTACGACCACCTCGAGATCTGGGACCGCACGACCTGGCGCGAACAGCTCAAAGAGGTCGAAGGGAGCGCAGAGCATGTTGCCGAACGTCTTGCAGCCAAACGCGACTGATCACGTCCCGGTTCTCGCCGAGGAGGTGCGCGAGGCGCTCGCCGTGCGCCCGGGCGAGACGGTCGTCGACGCGACGTTCGGCGCGGGCGGCCACGCACGGCTGCTCGGGGTCGACCTCCAGGGCTCGGGCCGCTTCATTGCGATCGACCAGGACCCCTCGGTCAAGCCGTACTACGAGCGGTTCCGCAGCACAGCGGGCGGGATCCAGACGCGCCTGCTGCGCGGCAACTTCGCGACCGTCCTGCAGCAGCTCGCCTCGAACGGGGTGGAGGCGGACGCGATTCTGCTCGATCTCGGCGTCTCGAGCATGCAGCTCGACCGGCCCGAGCGCGGCTTCTCGTACGCGGCCGACGCGCCGCTCGACATGCGCATGGATCCCTCCGCCGAGGTCTCCGCACGCGAGCTCGTGAACGAGCTCGACGAGCGCGAGCTCCAGACGATCTTCCATCGCTACGGCGAGGAGCGCTACGCAAAGCAGATCGCCCGCGCGATCGTGCGCAGGCGCCGCGAGCGTCCGTTCGAGCGGACGGGCGACCTCGTCGACACGATCCGGGCCGCGATCCCGGCTCCCGCCCGATTCGGCGAGGGACATCCGGCCAAGCGCGTCTTCCAGGCGCTGCGGATCGCCGTCAACGACGAGTTGCGCTCGCTCGAGGAGGCGTTGCCGGCCGCTCTCGAGATGCTGCGGCCGGGCGGCCGCCTCGCTGTGATCAGCTTCCACTCGCTCGAGGACCGGACCGTGAAGACATTCATGCGCGACGGCGAGCGCGGGTGCATCTGCCCGCCGGACTTCCCCGTGTGCGTCTGCGGGAACGAGCCCGTGCTGCGTGCGCTCCAGCGGCGTCCGGTGCGTCCGTCCGCCGACGAGGTCGCAGCAAACCCCCGCGCCGCCTCTGCGCGCCTGCGCGCGGCGGTGAAGGCATAGCCATGGCCGCCTGGTCCAGCGCGGCGCGCAACGAGGAAGCGGCAGTCCGGGCACGCCCCCGGGCGCAGTCACAGCCGCGGCCGCGTCCGGCCGTCAAGCAGCGCCGCGTCGCCGGCGGGATCGTCTGGATCGTCATCCTCGGCGCCCTGCTCGCGGGGGTCGTCGCGATGAACGTGGCCGTGCTTCGTCTCAACATGGGCCTCGACCGCCTCGGCCGCGAGCGCGCGAGCCTGACTGCGCAGAACGACGCGCTGGCGGCACAGCTCTCGAGCGCCGCAGCCGCGCCGAAGATCCAGGCGCTCGCCCGGGCGCGGCTCGGCTACGTCCCCGCGCCGTCGGCCCAGACCACCTACGTGGAGCTCGGCCCGCGCGCACGGTGAGTCGGAGGCAAGTCAACCGCCGGATCCGCCTGCTCCTGGCCTTTCTCGTCCTCGCCTTCGCGGGGACGCTGGCACGCGCGGTCTGGCTTCAGGGGGTGCAGGCGGCCTCGCTGTCGCGCATGGCGGCGTCACAGCACCGGGAGACCGTCGTGATTCCCGCCGGGCGAGGGACGATCTACGACCGCACGGGCGTCCAGCTCGCGATCGGCGAGCAGGACACGACCGTCTACGCCGATCCGCGGCAGATCAAGGATCCACACTCTGTGGCGCTCGCCGCGGGGCGTGCGCTCGGAATCGCGCCTGCGACGCTCTACCGGGAGCTGGCGGATCGTTCCCGCGGGTTCGTCTACATCGCGCGCAAGGCGGATCCTGCGAAAGCCACGGCGCTCGCGAAAAAGGGGATCAGCGGTCTCGGCTTCTACCCCGAGGAGCGGCGCACGTACCCGCAGGGCACCGTCGCGTCGCAGGTGCTCGGCTTCGCGGGGGTGGACAACCACGGCCTCGCCGGGCTCGAGCTCCAGCTCGACAAGACGCTCTCCGGGTCCGCCGGCGAAGAGACAATCGTGAAGGACCCATTCGGACGTGCGATCGACGTCGTGAGCCAGACGCCCGAGCGCGAGGGCCACAACGTCTTCCTCACGATCGACCACACGATCCAGGCCAACGCGGAGCTGGTCCTGCGTCAGACGGTGCGCCAGTGGGGTGCAAAGAGCGGGACGGCGATCGTGCTCAACCCGCACACCGGCGCGGTGCTCGCGATGGCGGTGCAGCCGGGCTACGACGCGAACCGCTTCGCGAGCGTGCCGGCCCGGATGCAGGCGAACCACGCCGTGCTCGACGTCTACGAGCCCGGCTCGACCTTCAAGCTCGTCACGGTGGCGGGGGTGCTGTCGGACAGGCTCGTGTCGCCGAGCACCGCCTTCACGCTGCCGTACTCGATCCGCGTCGCCGACCGGACCATCCACGACGCCGAGAGGCGCGGCACGGAGCGGCTGACCGTCGCGCAGATCCTCTCCCACTCGTCGAACGTCGGTGCGATCACGCTCGCCGAGAAGCTCGGGAGGGAGCGGCTCGCGTCGTGGGTCACGCGGTTCGGCTTCGGCAGCCCGACCGGGATCGACTTCCCGGGCGAGAGCCAGGGGATCGTGCTCCCGGTCGACCAGTGGTCGGGCTCGACGATCGGCAACGTCCCGATCGGTCAGGGCATCGGCGTGACGCCGATCCAGATGGCATCCGTCTACGGGTCGATGGCGAACCGGGGCGTCTGGGTACAGCCGCACCTCGTCGACCACGTCTCGGGTAGAGCACGACCGGCGGCGAAGAGGCGGCGCCTCGTCACACCGGCAGTTTCCGCCGAGCTGAAGACGATGCTCGAGGACGTTGTCTCTGAGGGTACCGGTACCCTCGCCGCCGTTCCCGGTTACACGGTTGCGGGCAAGACGGGCACTGCCCAGAAACCCGACGGCAAGGGCGGATACTCGTCCTCGCGATACGTGGCGTCGTTCGTGGGCATGGTGCCGGCGTCGAGGCCGAAGCTCGTGATCCTCGTGATGGTGGACGAGCCGCACGGCGCGATCTGGGGCGGAGTCGTCGCCGCTCCGGCGTTCTCGCAGATCGCACAGTTCGACATGCAGTACCTCGAAGTGCCGCCGGACGGGCCGACTACGCCGAAGTAGGGCCGCTGGGCGGACCCATCCCAAACCCCCACCCACCCACGGGGGGAGAGAGTGTAGGGGCGAAATGCGCACGCGTTTGTGTCGAGAGAGTGCCGATCTTGCACGGGTATTCGGCAGTCTCGTCGGCGCGTCGGGGTAGGCTGGATTCGATGGAACTGGAGCGCCTGGCCCAAGCGCTCGGCCCGGTCGAGGTCGTCAATCCGGCGGCCGCCGACGTGCGCGAGCTCGCCTACGACGCCCGCCTCGTGGAGCCCGGTACGCTCTTCTTCTGCGTCCGTGGGGCGCAGGCGGACGGTCACGAGTTCGCCGCCGAGGCCGTCGCGAACGGAGCCGAGGCGCTCGTGGTCGAGCGCCCGCTCGACCTGCCCGTCCCGCAGCTCGTCGTCGCCGACGCGCGCGCCGCGATGCCGCGGGCGGCCGTCGTCTTCTACGGCGACCCGACCGCCGAGCTCGACGTCGCCGGGGTGACCGGCACGAACGGGAAGACGACGACTGCGTTCCTCCTCTTCGCGGTGCTCGCGGCGGCGGGCCGCCGGCCGGGCCTCCTCGGGACGATCGAGTGCCGCGTCGGCGGCGAGCGGCGCGCGGTGCAGCGGACGACGCCGGAGGCGATCGATCTGCAGCGCACCTTCCGCGAGATGCTCGACTCCGGCGACCGGAGCTGCGCGATCGAGGCGTCCTCGCACGCCTCTGCGCTCGGCCGGCTCGACGGCACGCGCTTCGCGGCGCTCGTGTTCACGAACCTGAGCCAGGACCACCTCGACTTCCACGGCACGATGGAGGAGTACTACGCGTCGAAGCGGCGTCTCTTCGAGGCGTGGCCGGCGGCGGTGAACGTCAGCGGGCCGTGGGGCCGGCGCCTGGCCGACGAGGTGCGCGCCGACGGCGGCGCGCTCCTGACCTTCGGCTTCGCAGCCGATGCGGACATCCGGCCCGAGGAGCTCGAGTTGACCTCCGCGGGCGCACGGTTCCGCGCGGGAGGTCTCGACGTCACGACAGCCTTGCGCGGGCGCTTCAACGTCGAGAACGTGCTCGGCACGATCGCCGCCGCCCGTCTCCTGGGACTCGAGGACGACGCCGTCGCGCGGGGGATCGCCTCGCTCCGCGGCGTCCCGGGCCGGTTCGAGGCCGTCGACGAGGGACAGCCCTTCGCGGTGATCGTCGACTACGCGCACACCCCCGAGGCGCTCGAGAACGTGCTCAGGAGCGCGCGCGACCTCGCCTCGGGCCGCGTGGTCTGCGTTTTCGGCTGCGGCGGCGACCGCGACCGTGGCAAGCGGCCGCTGATGGGCCGGGCCGCCGTCACGCTCGCAGACCGGGTGATCGTGACCTCCGACAACCCGCGCAGCGAGGATCCCCTCGCGATCATCGAGGAGATCCTCGGTGGAGCGCTCGGAGCCGACGTCGAGCCTGACCGCGCCGCCGCGATCGGCCTCGCGATCGAGCTCGCGGACGAGGGCGACGTCGTCCTCATCGCCGGCAAGGGCCACGAGCAGGGGCAGGAGCTCGCCGACCGCAAGATCCCGTTCGACGACAGGGAGGTCGCGCGCGAGGCACTCCGCCGGCTCGGAGCCGCCGCGTGATCGCGCTGCCGGCGGCCGAGCTCGCGGAGCTCGGCGCGCTCGAGACCGACGTGGACGAGGTCACGGGGGTCCAGGTCGATTCGCGCCGCATCGCTCGTGGTGACCTCTTCGTCGCAGTAGGCGCCGGCTCGGCCTTCCTCGACGACGCCCGCGCGAACGGCGCCGCGGCCACCCTCGTCCCCCAGGACGCTCACGCCGCGCTTGCGCGGATCGGCGGTCTCGTGCGCGACCGGAGCGGGGCGCAGTTCGTGGCGATCACGGGCTCGATGGGAAAGACGACGACCAAGGACATCCTCGCCGCACTCTGCCGCCCGCACGCTCGCACCGTCGCGGCCGAGTCGAGCTACAACAACGAGATCGGCGTCCCGCTCACGCTGTGCCGCGTCGAGCCGGACACCGAGGTGTGCGTGCTCGAGCTGGCGATGCGCGGCTTCGGTCAGATCGAGTGGCTCTGTTCGTTCTCGCGGCCGCAGATCGGCGTGATCACTTCGATCGGCCCCGTTCACCTCGAGAAGGTCGGCACGTTCGAGGGCGTCCGCCGAGCAAAGAGCGAGCTGCTGGAGGCGCTGCCGCCCGGGGGAACCGCGATCGTGCCCGCCGACTTTCGGGTGAGCCGTGATGACCTCGATCTCGTTCGAGTCGGCGAGGACGTGCGCCTCGAGGGCTTCGAGCTGCGGGGCGACGGCGCACTGGTCACCACCTCGCTCGGCGCGATCGAGGTCAACTTCACGATGCGTCACCTCGCCGAGAACGCGGTCTACGCGCTGGCCGCATACCGCGCGCTCGGACTGCCTCTCGAACGGGCGGGCGAGGGCGCCTCGGCGATCGCCTTCTCCGAATGGCGCAACCAGGAGCTGCCGCTCCCGGGCGGCGGCCTCCTGATCAACGATGCGTGGAACGCGAACCCGGTCTCGATGCGCGCGGCGCTCGAGCACCTTCGCGAGCGCGCGGCCGGCCGCCGGACGGTCGCCGTCCTCGGCGAGATGGCCGAGCTCGGTGACTACTCGGAAGAGGGTCACCGCGAGGTCGCCCGCGCCGTCGAGGAGATCGGGATCGACGTCGTCGTCGCCGTCGGGCCGCAGGCCCAGGCGTACGGCGGCAGCTGGGTCGCGGGCGCCGACCAGGCGGCCGGGCTCCTCCGCGACCTCTTCGAGCCGGGCGACTGCGTGCTCGTGAAGGGTGCCCGTGCGCTCGCCCTGGAAGGCATCGCCGACAACCTGGCGAACCTGCCCGCGTAATGGTTCGAGTCCTTATCGCGGGCATCGTCGCCCTCGTGATCTCGATCGCGCTCGGCCCGAAGCTGATCGAGTTCCTTCGTCGGAACGAGTTCGGCCAGCAGATCCGCGAGGAGGGGCCGCGGCATGCGGCAAAGCAGGGGACGCCCGTGATGGGCGGCCTCCTGATGGTCGGCTCGATGGCGGTCGCCTTCCTGCTCCTGTCGGAGTACACGATTGCCGGGGCCACTGTCCTGTTCTGCACGGTCGCCTGCGCGGGTCTCGGCTTCTGGGACGACCTCCTGAAGGTGCGGCACCGCCGCTCGCTCGGGCTGCGCGGGCGCTGGAAGCTGCTGGGCCTGCTCCTGATCACTGCCGGCGTGGGCTGGGGTGCGCACCACGCAGGGCTCTCGACCACGATCCTGCTGCCGGTGATCGACGTGCACGTCGACCTCGGCTGGGCCTGGTATCCGTTCCTCTTCCTCGTGATCGCAGGCGCTGCGAACGGGGTCAATCTCGCGGACGGCGTCGACGGGCTCGCGGCCGGCACGGGGATCATCTCGGTGTTCACCTTCATGGCGATGAGCGTGATCACCTACATCCGTTCAGGCCCGCCCGCGCATCGTGAGCCGCGGCCGCTCGACCTCGCAATCCTCGCCGCGGCGCTGATCGGCGGCACGGTCGGCTTCCTCTGGTACAACGCCTTCCCCGCCGAGGTGTTCATGGGCGACACGGGCTCGATGGCGATCGGCGGCGCGCTCGCAGGCTTCGCGATCATGACCAAGACCGAGTTCCTGCTCCTCCTGATCGGCGGCATCTTCCTGATCGAGGCGCTCTCGGTGATCATCCAGGTCGTGAGCTTCCGCTACTACGGTCGCCGCGTGTTCCTGATGACGCCGATCCACCACCACTTCGAGATGAAGGCGTGGTCGGAAACGAAGATCATGGTGCGCTTCTGGATCCTGTGCGGGATCCTGTGCTCCGCCGGCTTCGCGCTCTACTACCGCTACTACTTCCGCCCGTGAACCGCGCGCTCGTGCTCGGGATGGCGCGCTCCGGGCAGAGCGCCGCCGACCTGCTCGAACGGCGCGGGGTGGAGGTCGTGCGGGCCGATCGGACGCTCGGGAACGACGGCGACACCGGCCTGCTCGACGACGTGGACGTCCTCGTGAAGAGCCCGGGCGTCCCGGCGGGCCAGCTGCTGGTCCGCGTCGCGCGGGCGCGCGGGATCCCTGTCTGGAGCGAGGTCGAGCTCGGCTACCGGCTGCTCGGCGTCGACCTCGTCGGCGTCACCGGCACGAACGGCAAGACAACGACGACCGAGCTCCTGGGCGCGATCCTCGGCCTCCGGACCGCGGGTAACGTCGGCCGGGCGCTGACCGGGATCGATGCCGAGCCCGGGGAGCTCGTCGTCTGCGAGCTCTCGTCCTTCCAGCTGGAGGACATCGACATGCTCCGCTGCCGCGTCGCCGTGCTCGTCAACCTCGAGCCCGACCACCTCGACCGCCACGGCACGGTCGAGGCCTACCGGGATGCGAAGCTGCGGATCTTCGAGAACCAGGCCGAGGACGACACCGCCGTCGTCCCCCGCGGGTTCCCGCCCGTGCCGGGCCTCGGCCGTCGCGTCGAGTTCCACGCCGATGACCCGCTTCCGGCCGAGCCGCGCATCCCGGGAGCCCACAACCGCGAGAACGCGGCTGCTGCGACGGCGGCCGCGCGGACGCTCGGCATCCCCGACGAGCAGATCGGGGAGGCGCTCTCCTCGTTTCCCGGCGTCCCGCACCGGCTCGAGCTCGTGGGCGACCATCGCGGCGTCCGCTACGTGAACGACTCGAAGGCGACGAACGTCGCCGCAGCGCGCCGCGCGCTCGCGGCCTATGCGGGCGACCCGGTCCACGTGATCCTCGGCGGCTCCCCCAAGGGCGAGGACTACGCGCCCCTCGTTGCGGCGATCGGGCCGAACGTGCGCGGCGTCTACCTGATCGGCGAGACCGCGGAGGAGCTGGCTGCCGCGCTCGGCGATCGCCCCGTGGTGCGCTCCGGCGACCTCGAGACGGCGGTGCGATCAGCCTCTGACGCGGCCGTCGAGGGCGACGTCGTCCTCCTCTCGCCGGCGTGCGCGAGCTACGACCAGTACGACGACTTCGAGCAGCGCGGCGAGGAGTTCAGGAGGCTGGTGGCGAACCTGATTTGAATGAAGCGCGGCCAGCTGGAGTGGCACCTCCTCATCCTCGTCACCCTCGGCCTCGTGGCCTTCGGCCTGGTGATGGTCTACAGCGCCACCTCGGCGTCGGCGGCGCTCGGGAACGGCGACCCGATGTCGTACCTGAAGCGGCAGGGCACCTACGCGGTGCTCGGGATCGCGCTCCTCATCGTCGCATCGCGCTTCGACTACCGGAGGCTGCGTCACCTCGCGCCGGGGCTGATCGTCACCTCGCTCGGGCTCTGTGCTGCCGTGCTCGTGATCGGCCCGCGGGTGAACGGCGCCCGCCGCTGGATCTCCTTCGGCCCGGCCGTCTTCCAGCCGTCCGAGCTCGCCAAGCTCGCGCTCGCAGTTTGGCTCGCCGCGTACCTCGCACGCCGTAGGCCACCCGGGACGCTGAAGGAGCTGTGGCGCCCGATCGGGCTGCTGGTCGGCGTGTTCGCGGCGCTGATCCTGCTCGAGCCCGACCTCGGGACGGTGATCGCGATCGTCGTGATGGTCGGCGCGATCCTGCTCGTCTCCGGGACGCCCGTCGGCGTCCTCTTCGGCGGCACCGCGATCGTGACGGCGCTCGGGCTCGCCGCGATCTACCTCGAGCCGTATCGCCGCGTGCGCTTCTTCAGCTTCCTCAACCCGTGGCACGACGCCCAGGGCGCCGGGTTCCAGACCGTCCAGGCGATGATCGGGCTCGGCTCGGGCGGGATCTTCGGCGTGGGCCTCGGCCACGGCGTCCAGAAGATCTTCTACCTCCCCGAAGCGCACACAGACATGATCTTCGCGATCATCGGCGAGGAGCTCGGGCTGATCGGCGCCACGCTCGTGATCGCCGCCTATGCGGCGTTCGCCTGGGCCGGGCTGCGGATAGCGATGCAGTGCGCCGATCCGTTCGGCTCGCGGCTCGCGGCGGGACTGACGGCGCTCGTATGCGGACAGGCGGTGATCAATCTCGCCGCCGTGCTCGGCCTTGCGCCGCTGACCGGAATCCCGCTCCCGTTCGTGTCCTACGGCGGCTCGAATCTCGTGGTCCAGCTCGTCGCGGTCGGGATCCTCCTTAACATCGCTACCAGACATGGAAAAGCAGCGAGAGCCGAGGTGCCTGATCGCGGCCGGAGGGACGGCCGGCCACGTGCTGCCGTCGCTGGCGGTGGCGGAGGCGTTGAGCGCCCGCGGCGCGCTGGTGACGTTCGCCGGGTCGCCGGAGCGGGTCGAGGCGCGGCTCGTCGCTGAGGCGGGCTACGCGTTCGATCCCTTCCCTGTCGCGGGGCTGCCGCGCCGTCTCGGACGGGGGTTGGCGCACGCGCTCGCGGTCGATGCGCGCGCGCCCCGGGCCTGCGCCCGGATCCTCGCGGCTCGCCGCCCCGACGTCGTTCTCGGAGGCGGGGGCTACGTCGCCGGGCCTATGGTCTACGCCGCCTGGCGGAAGAAGATCCCCGCGGCCCTGACCGAGGCCGACGCGCACCTCGGGCTCGCCAACCGCCTGGCGGCGCCGTTCGCGCGACGTGTCTTTCTCGCCTACGCGATCGCGGGCCGCGGCGGCGATCGCTACCGGGTCGTGGGGCGCGCGATCCGGCGAGCGCCGCAGATCGCGCGCGAGGATGCGCGGCAGCTCTTCTCGCTGCCGGACGAGGGCCCTGCGCTGCTGGTCTTCGGCGGCAGCCAGGGTGCGGAGGCGCTGAACGAGTCGGTGCTGGAGGCGTTCGCGACGTCGGGCCCCACCGTTCTCCACCTCTGCGGCGAGCGCTACTACGAGACCCTGCGCGGTCGCGTCGCCCGTGACGGCTACCACCTGCTGCCCTGGACCGACGACTTCGGCGCCGCGCTCGCCGCCACGGACCTCGTGCTCGCCCGCGCGGGCGGCTCGGTATGGGAGGTCGCCGCCGCGGGGAAGCCCGCGGTGCTCGTTCCCTCGCCGAACGTCACCGCGGACCACCAGACGAAGAACGCGCGCTACTTCGCCGCGGGGGGCGGCGCGCTGGTGGTCCCGGAAGCGGAGCTCTGGACCGTTCCGGCCCTCGTCCGCTCGCTGCTCGACGACTCCGGGCGGCTGGCCGAGATGGGTGCCGCGATGCTCCGCATCGCACGGCCGGACGCAGCAGACGAGATCGCAAGGGAGCTCCTCGCCCTTGCTTGATGGCCGCCGGCTCTGGTTCGTGGGGATCGGCGGCGCCGGGCTCTCGGCCTATGCGCTGCTCGCCCGTGCCTGGGGCGCCGAGGTCGGCGGCTGGGACCGCAACGAGACGCCCTATCTGGAGCACGTGCGCGCCGCCGGGATCCACGTCACGGTCTCGCCCGAGCCCGAGGCGCCCGAGGGCTGGGAGGCGATCGTCTCGAGCGCGTATCCGTCGTTCCCCGGCACGAGGCGGGCAGAGCTGCTCGCGGAGCTCGTCTCGCTGCGCCGATCGATCGTGGTCGCCGGCGCGCACGGGAAGACGACCACCACCGGGATGATCGCGTTCGCGCTCGCCGAGACCGGCCGCGACCCAGCCATGGTTCTGGGCGCCGAGCTGCCGCAGCTCGGAGGCAACGCGCGAGCGGGGGAAGGCTGGCTCGTCGTCGAGGGTGACGAGTCCGACCGCACGGTCGCGAGGCTCCGGCCGGAGATCGCGGTCGTCACGAACATCGAGCTCGATCATCACGCGACCTTCGCGTCGGGGGCCGAGGTGGAGGAGCTGTTCGAGCTCTGGGCCGCGGAGGTGCCCCACGTCGTGCGCGGCTGGGAGCTCGAGCCGGTGGAGTTCCTGCTCGCCGTCCCGGGCGCGCACAACCGGGTGAACGCCGCCGCCGCGCTCGCCGCGCTCGAGCTGGCCGGCGTCCCGCGGGGCGAAGCGGCCGAGGCGCTTGCGCGCTTCCGCGGCGCCGCGCGGCGGTTCGAGCTCGCCGGCGAGACCGGTGGCATCCGGATCTACGACGACTACGCGCACCACCCGACCGAGCTCGCGGCCTCGATCGCCGCCGCGCGGGAGCTCGGGCCGGCGCGGGTGCTCGTCCTCTTCCAGCCGCACCTTCCCTCGCGGACGCGCCACCTCGCCCACGAGCTCGGCGCGGCGCTCGCCGCGGCGGACGCCGCCTGCGTCACCGATGTGTACGCGGCCCGTGAGGAGCCGTCGGTGAGCGGGCGCTCGGTCGTGGCCGCGCTCTCGGAGGCCCGTCCGGGGATGGCGATCGGCTGGGCGCCCGCGTTGACGGACGCGGCGCACATCGTCGCCGGCTGGGCACGCCCGCACGACCTCGTGCTCGTCGCGGGCGCCGGAGACGTCGACCGCGCCGTCCCGTTGCTCCTGGACGCGCTCGCGTGAAGATCGCCGACCAGGTCTCGCTCTCGGCCTTCACCACGATCGGGACGGGCGGGCCGGCGCTCGCGTTCGGCCGGCCGGGAAGCCTGGCCGAGCTCGAGCAGGCGCTGGCGTGGGCGGCCGAGCGCGGCCTCCCTGTCGCGACGGTGGGGCTCGGCTCGAACCTGCTCGTCGCCGACGAAGGCGTGGCGGCGCTCGTGCTCAGGCTCGAAGGCGAGCTCGCCGAGGCCGGAACCGACCGTGACCTCCTGCTCGCCGGAGGCGGCGCTTCGAACGCTGTCTGCCTCCATCGCGCGCGTGCCGCAGGGCTCGGGGGCTTCGAGTTCGCCTGCGCGATCCCGGGCACGACCGGGGGCGGCGTCTGGATGAACGCGGGCGCCTACGGCAGCGACTGGAGCGAGATCCTGGTCAGAGCGTTCGTCGTGACCGCGGAGGGCTGCGGCTGGCTCACGCCGAAAGAGCTCGGCCTCTCGTACCGCCACTCGGAGCTCCGTCACGGGCAGGTGGTCGCGCGGGTCGAGTTCCGGCTCTCGCCGCGGCCCGAGGCCGAGATCAAGGCCGTCGTCGCCGACCTCCAGGCGAAGCGCAAGGCGACGCAGCCGACGAACAAGCGCACGTTCGGCAGCGTGTTCAAGAATCCCGAGCACGAGGTCGGTGCCGGCGCGATGCTCGAGGCCTGCGGGCTGAAGGGGCACCGGATCGGCGGCGCCGTGATCTCGCCCCGGCACGCGAACTTCATCGAGAACGCCGGCGGGGCGACGACCGCCGACTGCCTCGCGTTGATGGAGGAGGCCCGTCGGCGTGCGCGCGAGCGCTTCGGCGTCGAGCTCGTCCACGAGGTGGAGCTCCTCGGCCCGATCGAGCTTCAATGAGAACGCTCGCGTGGGACGGCTGCCGGAATGTTCGCGATCTCGGCGGACTGCCGACCGAGGACGGCGCCGAGACCAGGTTCGGAGGGGTCGTGCGCTCCGACAACCTCCGACGGCTGAGTGCGACCGGCTGGCAGGCGCTGCTCGACTACGGGGTTTGCACGGCCGTCGATCTCCGACGGCCGGACGAGCTAGCCGTCGATCTGCCCGATCCTCGCCCGATCGACGTGATCCATCTCGACCTCTGCCCCCTCGATCTGATCCGCGGTGAACTGGCTCTCCAGCTCGAGGACGCCTACCTCGACATGCTCGAGACGTTCCATCGCAACTTCGCCAGGGCGATCGGCGCCGTAGCGCAGGCGCCGGAGGGAGGCGTGGTGGTCCATTGCCTCGTGGGGCGGGACCGAACGGGACTCGTCGCGGCACTGCTCCTGCGGGTCGCAGGCGTCGAGGTGAGCGCCGTGGCCGCCGACTGGGCCGAGAGCGAGGAGAACCTTGCCGCCGAGCTTCGAGCGTGGGTTGCCGAGGCGGAGCAGCCTCGCGAGCGAAAGCGCAGGGAGGGCTTCGTGGACGGCGCCTCGGCGGCCGCGATGGAGAAGGTGTTGGCTGAGCTCGATCGTCGCTACGGCGGCGCCTCTGAGTACCTGCTGACGGGCGGGGCTGCGGAGACGGAGCTCGACCGCGCACGCGCGCGCCTGCGCGGGTAGGAGGGAGCGCCTCGGCGGCGAAGGTTGCGCCCATGCCCGGCGCGAGCCGATCGAAGCAGCCTGCCCGCGCTGCTGTGCTGCCGTTCCCGCGACAGGGGATGCTGTCGCGCGCGGCCCGGCTGCTCCCGTCCGGCCGGGCGCTCATGGCCTGCGCGCTTCTCGTCGCGGCCGCGGTCGGCGTCTACCTCGTCTCGCGCGAGACCTCCCTGTTCGCGATCCGCAAGATCGAGGTGCGCGGCGCCTCACCTGCCGCGTCGAAGGAGGTTCGAGACGCGCTCGGATCACTGGAGGGGTCGAGCCTGCTTGCGCTCGGCGGCGACACGATCACCCGCCGCGTGGGTGCCCTCCCCGACATCCTCTCGGTCACCTATGACCGCGGCTTCCCGCACACCCTCACGGTCACAGTCACGCCCGAGCGCCCGGTGGCAGTGCTGCGCCGCGCGGACGAGTCGTGGCTCGTCTCCGCACGCGGCCGGATCATGCGCCGACTCACGCCGGGCCAGCTCCCACGGATGGCCCGGATCTGGGTCACCCGCGAGATCGACGCTTCGCTCGGGGCTATGTTGTCGGACCCGAACGCCTTGAGCGCGGTCGCGGCCGTCGCACCGCTCGTCCGGGTCAAGTTCCCGGTCCCCGTCACCTCGGTTGAGACCAAGGACGGCTCTGTCACCCTGCACCTGCGCTCGGGGCTCGCGCTCGTGGTCGGCGACACGACCGACATGAGGCTCAAGCTCATCATCGCGAAGCAGCTCCTCGACAGTGTGCCCACGACACCCGGCAGCTACCTCGACGTCACGGTCCCCGAGCGTCCGGTCTCCGGATCCAACTCTCAAGTCGTAGGTTTAGGTTGAGAGTTTGGCGCGCTCAACGGAGCGGGATCCGCGTTGACAGCCAGGACGACGGCACGTACCCTGCGTCGAAAGGAGAGGCTCGCGGGGCGTACGCTCCAGTACAGCTTCAGGTCGAGCCTGGTTGAGACTATGGCAGAGCGTGCGAACTACCTGGCAGTGATCAAGGTCGTCGGCGTCGGCGGCGGCGGGACGAACGCCGTCAACCGGATGGTCGACGCGGGACTCACGGGCGTCGAGTTCATCGCCGTGAACACCGACGCGCAGGCGCTGCTGATGTGCGACGCCGACGTGAAGATCCACATCGGGGCGAAGGTCACGCGCGGCCTCGGCGCCGGCGCGGACCCGGTGGTCGGCCAGGCGGCCGCGGTAGAGACGCGCGACGAGTTGAAGGAGGCGCTGAAGGGCGCCGACATGGTGTTCGTCACCGCCGGCGAGGGAGGCGGCACCGGCACCGGTGCCGCGCCCGTGATCGCCGGGCTCGCGCGTGAGCTCGACGCCCTCACCGTCGGTGTCGTGACCCGCCCGTTCAGCTTCGAGGGCCGCAAGCGCTCCGACCAGGCGGAAGCCGGAATCGATCAGCTCCGCGACCAGGTCGACACGCTCATCGTGATCGAGAACGACCGGCTGCTACAGGTGGTCGAGAAGAAGACCTCGCTCGGC
Organism: uncultured Actinomycetes bacterium; assembly: GCA_963724805.1. Taxonomy (GTDB): domain Bacteria; phylum Actinomycetota; class Thermoleophilia; order Gaiellales; family Gaiellaceae; genus CAVQZA01. The sequence goes on along the minus strand of CAVRWA010000011.1, from coordinate 798,713 downwards.
GAGGCCTTCGGCATGGCCGACGACGTGCTCCGCCAGGGCGTCCAGGGGATCACCGATCTGATCACCGTCCCGGGGCTCGTCAACCTCGACTTCGCCGACGTGCGCACGATCATGAGCGACGCCGGCTCGGCCCTGATGGGGATCGGCACGGCCGCGGGCGAGAACCGCGCCGCCGAGGCGGCGCGCAACGCCGTCTCCTCACCGCTGCTCGAATCGTCGATCGAGGGCGCGACCGGAATCCTGCTCAACATCACCGGCGGGTCAGAGATCGGCCTGTTCGAGGTCAACGAGGCCGCAGAGGTCGTGACCGGCGCGGCCGACCAGAACGCGAACGTGATCTTCGGCGCCGTGATCGACGACGGGATGCGCGACGACATCCGCGTCGTCGTGATCGCCACCGGGTTCGGCGCCCAGCGCCGCCGTCGCCGCCGCGAGGGCGCGCTCGAGGCGCCGACGCCGAGCGCGGCCGCGCCCGCGGAGACCGGCGGCTTCGAGGTCTCGGAGGAGGCGCTCGAGGTGCCGTCCTTCCTGCGCGAGTCCTAGCCGCCTTCGCAGGCGCTCCGGCGCCGGGCGAGACCAGTAGCATCCCCCGCGGGGATGCAGACGCTGCAGCGGACGCCGCTCTTCGACCGCCACGTCGCGCTCGGTGCGCGCATGGTGCCCTTCGCAGGCTGGGAAATGCCCGTCCAGTACGAGGGCGTGATCCCCGAGCACAGGGCGGTGCGCGGCGACTGCGGCGCGTTCGACGTCTCGCACATGGGGGAGCTCGAGGTGGAGGGCCCTCAGGCGACGGCGTTCCTGCAGTCGGTGCTCTCGAACGATCTCGAGCGGATCGCACCCGGCGCGGCCCAGTACACGCTGCTCCCGAACGAGCGCGGCGGGATCGTCGACGACCTGATCGCCTACAGGCTCGAGCCGCACCGCTACCTCCTGATCGTGAACGCCGGAAACAAGGACGCCGCCTTCGCCTGGCTGAAGGAGCGCGAGGTGCGGGGCACCGAGGTGACCGACCGCTCGGCCGAGTACGGCCTGGTTGCCGTACAGGGGCCGCACGCACTCGAGCGGCTGGAGCTGGACGACGCGCCCGCGTTCACGTTTTCGATGAGCACGCTCGACGGGATCGAATGCATGGTGAACCGCACCGGGTACACGGGCGAGCCCGGCTGCGAGCTCCTCACCATGGCCGAGGACACCCCTGCGCTCTGGGACGCCGTGCTCGCGCGCGGCGCCGTCCCCTGCGGGCTCGGCGCACGCGACACTCTGCGGCTCGAGGTCTGCTATCCGCTGCACGGGAACGACATCACCCCGGAGACCGATGCGATCTCGGCCGGGCTCGGCTGGGTCTGCGCGCTCGAGAAGGAGTTCACGGGCGCCGCCGAGCTGCGCCGGATCGAGGCTGAGGGCCCGGCGCGGAAGCTCGTCGCGTTCGTGATGGCCGAGAAGGCGATCCCGCGCCACGGGATGCCGATCGAGGGCGGCGGCGAGGTGACCTCCGGCTCGCACTCGCCGATGCTGGACGTCGGGATCGGGATGGGCTACGTGCCTTCTCCCGCCGCCGAGCCGGGCAAGGAGATTACGATCGACGTACGCGGACGTCCGCGTCGCGCGACGATCGTGAGGAAGCCGATCTACAAGCGAGAGGAGCGCTGATCTGTGGCCGCACCGGAGAGCTACCCCGACGGGCTGAAGTACCACCGCGAGCACGACTGGGCCCGGATCGAGGGCGACGAGGCGACGCTCGGTGTGACCTGGTTCGCCCAGGACGCGCTCGGCGAGCTCGTCCACTACGAGCCGCCGGCCGTTGGTGACACGGTTTCCATCGATACCTCGTACGGCGAGGTCGAGTCGGTGAAGGCCGTCTCCGACCTGATCGCGCCGCTCTCGGGTGAGGTGCTCGAGGTGAACCAGGCCGTGCTCGACGCGCCCGAGACCGTGAACGAGGATCCCTACGGCGAAGGGTGGCTGATCCGTGTCCGCCTCTCCGACCCCGCCGAGGTGGAGGCGCTGCTCGACGCGCCGGCCTACCGGGAGTTCCTGGCGACCCAGTGAGCTATCTGTCGCTGACCGAGGCGGATCGCCTGGCGATGCTGGAGGCGATCGGTGTCGCCTCGGTCGAGGAGCTGTTCACGGAGATTCCCGAGGAGGTGCGACTGGGCCGGCCGCTCGCGCTCGAGCCGGCGCTCTCCGAGCCCGAGCTCGTCGCGCACCTCGAGGCCCTCGCGGCCAAGAACGTCCATACGGGCGCGGAGCTCTCGTTCCTCGGGGCCGGGATCTACGACCACTACGTCCCGGCCGTCGTCGACGCCGTGCTCTCACGCGGCGAGTTCCTCACCGCGTACACGCCGTATCAGCCGGAAATGAGCCAGGGCGTGCTGCAGTCGATCTTCGAGTACCAGACGGCGATCTGCGAGCTGACCGGGATGGACGTTTCGAACGCGTCTGGCTACGACGGCTGCACGGTCGCCGCCGACGCCTGCTTCATCGCGAAACACGCGACGGGGCGCGACAGGGTCGTGCTCGCCGAGGCGCTCAACCCACAGGTGCGCCAGGTCGTGAAGACCTACGCACCGGGTTTTGGCCTCGAGGTGGTCGAGGTGCCCCACCGCGGCGGCGCGACCGACCCGGACGAGCTCCGTGCGGCCGCGGAGGGCGCCGCGTGCGCGATCTTCCAGCAGCCGAACTTCTTCGGCGTGCTCGAGGACGCGCCCGGGCTCGCGACGGCAGCAGCCGAGGCGGGCGCGCTTCCGGTCGCGCACGTCGACCCGATCTCGCTCGGCCTGCTCGAGGCGCCGGGCAACTACGGCTGCGCGCTCGCGATCGGCGAGGGCCAGGGTGCGGGCAACTCCGTCAGCTACGGCGGGCCGCATTACGGCTTCCTCGCGGCACGGAACGAGTTCATCCGCCGCATGCCCGGCCGGATCGTCGGCGAGACGGTAGACACCGCGGGCGAGCGCGGCTATGTCCTCACCCTGCAGACCCGGGAGCAGCACATCCGCCGCGAGAAGGCGACCTCGAACATGACCACGAACCAGACGCTGCTCGCGCTCGCCGGGCTCGTCTACCTCTCGTGGCTGGGCCCGCAGGGGCTCACCGAGCTGGGGGAGATCTGCTTGGGCCTCGCCGAGCTCGCGAAGGAACGGCTGGGACTCCCGTCAGCGTTTTCCGATCAGGCAACATTCAAGGAGTTTGCCGTACGGGTCGGACGGCCGGCGAAGGACGTGATCCGCGAGTGCCGGGCGCAGGGCGTGCACCCGGGCTATCCGCTCGGGCGCGACTACGAGGGGATGAACGACGTGCTTCTGATCGCGCTGACCGAGAAGCGGACGCCGGCCGACGTCGAGCGGCTGGCGGAGGTGCTGGGCCGGTGAGGCTGATCTACGAACGCTCGCAGACGGGTCGCCGCGCCGGCCGCCTGCCGCAGTACGACCTCCCGAAGGCCGAGGTCCCGGAGCATCTGCGCCGCGCGGCGCCGCCGCGCCTGCCCGAGGTCGCCGAGCCCGAGCTCGTGCGCCACTTCACCGCGCTCTCCGATCGCAACTTCGGGATAGACACGGGCTTCTACCCGCTCGGCTCCTGCACGATGAAGCACAACCCCCGCGTCAACGAGCGCGTGGTCGCCCTGCCCGGGTTCCGGGATCTCCATCCCTACCAGGAGGACGAGGGCGCCCAGGGCGCGCTCGAGCTGATGTGGAACCTGCAGGAGATCCTGGCCGAGGTCGCCGGCCTCCCTGCGGTCTCGCTCCAGCCGGCCGCGGGCTCACAGGGCGAGCTGACGGGGCTGATGCTGATGCGCGCCTACTTCGAGGATCGGGGCGAGGGCGCGCAGCGCGACACGATCATCACCGCCGACACCGCTCACGGAACCAACCCGGCGAGCGTGACGATGGCGGGCTTCAAGCTCGAGAAAGTCGAGACGGACGCGCGCGGCAACCTCGACCTCGCAGACCTCCGCGCGAAGGTCAACGAGCGAACGGCCGGGCTGATGCTCACGAACCCGTCCACGCTCGGCCTCTTCGACGAAGGGATCGTCGAGGTGGCGCGGATCTTCCACGGCGCAGGCGCGCTCCTCTACTACGACGGCGCGAACCTGAACGCCGTCTGCGGGATCTCGCGGCCCGGCGACATGGGCTTCGACATCGTGCACTACAACCTGCACAAGACCTTCTCGCAGCCGCACGGCGGCGGTGGGCCCGGCGGTGGGCCCGTGGCGGTTCGGGACATCGTCGAGCCGTTCCTGCCCTCGCCGACCGTCGTCTGCGACGGCGGCGCCTTCCGGCTCGACTACGACCGGCCGAAGTCGATCGGGCGGGTGCGCGGCTTCGGCGGCCCGTTCGGCGTCTTCGTCCGCTCGTACGCCTTCATCCGCTCGTACGGGCCAGGCCTGAAGGAGATGTCAGAGACGGCCGTGCTGAACGCGAACTACCTGCTCGCACGGCTCAAGGACACCTACGAGCTGCCCTACGAGCGACTCTGCATGCACGAGTTCGTGCTCTCGGCCCGCAACCTCAAGCGGGACCACGGGATCACCGCGCTCGACGTCGCCAAGCGGTTGATGGACTTCGACATCCACCCGCCGACGGTCTACTTTCCGCTCGTCGTTCCCGAGGCGCTGATGATCGAGCCGACCGAGACCGAGCCGAAGGAGCGTCTCGACGAGTTCGTCGACGTGATGCTCGGGATCGCGGCCGAGGCGGCAGAGAGCCCCGAGGTCGTGAAGGAGGCTCCGCACCATCGGCCCGTCCGCCGGCTCGACGAGGTCCGCGCCGCCAAGAACCCCGTCGTAAAATACGGGTTCGAGGAGGTGACGACGCCTGCCTAACGCGGCAGCAGAAGCGCTCTCGCACGAGCTGACCCGCCGCTCGTCCGAATGGGTCGAGGCGATCCGCCACGCGGACGTCCCGACGCTCGAGCTCATGCTCGCGCAGGAGTTCGTGCTGGTCGGCCCCGCGCGCCAGCTCACACGGGAAGAGCTGATCGGCGCGGCGGGGAAGGGCGCGTACACGATCGAGGAGTTCGGCTACGACGAGATCGAGATCGAGCTGTACGGCGACACGGCGATGCTCTCCTCCCGCTACCACCAGACGGCACGCTTCGGCGAGCGCGACGTCAGCCGCGTCTACTTCGTGACGGACATCTGGGTGCGCCGCGACGCGCGCTGGCAGCTCGTGCGCCGGCACGCGACGCTCGCAGACGACTAGCGCGGCGAGACAGCGTGTCGCCTCTGACTCGTAGTGCGATCCGGGCGACGCTGCACTGCCTGACCGGCTGCGCGATCGGCGAGGTGCTCGGCATGGTGATCGCGACGGCTCTCGACTGGGGCAACGCGGCCTCGATCGCCCTCTCGATCGTGCTCGCGTTCGGCTTCGGTTACGCGCTCACGCTCGGGCCAGTGCTCCGCGCAGGCGTGCCGCTGCGTAAGGCGCTCGCCCTCACCTTCGCCTCCGACACGGTCTCGATCGGAGTGATGGAACTCGTGGACAACGCGTTCATCCTCCTCGTCCCCGGTGCGATGGCCGCCGGGCTGAGCGACGGCCTGTTCTGGTGGAGTCTCGCGGCCAGTCTGGCCGTTGCGTTCGTGCTCACTGTGCCGGTGAACCGTGCCCTGATCGCGCGCGGCCGAGGCCACGCGGTCATGCACGAGCTACACGCCTAGCCGCGCCAGACGTCGTGGCCTTGGACTGCGCGTGCCGACCGGCGCAACTCGCGCCTTGCGAGATACTCGACGGCATGGAGGAGAGCCACCGAGATGCCCTTGTCACGGGAGTGACTGCCCGGGCTCGTGCGGCTCCGAACGCCCCGAGCCTGTCGATCGGGACGCCTATGGCGATCCACTGGGCGCAGATCGCGATTGCGAACGCGCACGCGGCACGACGGGCCCGGCAATCGCTCGCCGACGCGCAGCGCCGCGGCTCGCCGCTCGAATTCGCGCTGGTGACGGAGATGCATGCCTCCCTGATCGCAATCTCGAGCGCAGCGCACGCCGTCGACGCCCTGTTCGCGGAGCTCAAGCCACTCGTGTTCACCGAGGACGTGACGAACAGGTGGAAGAAGAATCGAACGAAGCGCCGGGCGCAGATCCGCGAAACGTTCAAGCACGGGTTCCGCATCGTCGGCGACCAATGGGGCAGCGACTTCGACTGGCTGTTCGATCTACGCGCGGACGCCGTACGTCCGGGCTTCGCTGCCGGCGATCCGCACGCCGGTTCGCATCCGCTCGGCATAGGCGCAGCGCCCGAGTTCTACAAGTTCACGTGCGAGCAAGCAGACCGCGCCGCTCGCCTGATCGTCGACGTCTATCGCACGTGTACGACCTACCCCTGGCCGGCCACCGAGGAGTGGGCGGAACAGATGAGGCCGACGGCCGAGAAACTGCAGGCCGACATCGACGCCCCTGGCTAGCCGCCCCGGTTCAGTCGTGCCCTGCGCGAGCCCACGCCGTCTCCTCGCGCCTCATCGGGTCTGGGGCCTGGGTGGCGATCGTTGTCCGATCCCGGCGACTTCCCAGCCTCGTCCGAGGGCGCTCGCGAAGAGCGTCACGAGGACGAAGATCAGCGCCCGCGTCAGCGCGGTGCTCCGCGAGTCGCTCAGCAGCGCGATCGCGAGAACGAGCTGCGCCATATAGAGGGTGACGGCGACCGTCGCGAACATGAGGTTCAGCTTCCGCTTCGGGAAGTCGCGCGCGAAGTTTCCCGCCCGCTTGGCCCTCGGCATGAGCCGGCTCGTGCCAAGGAGACCGACCGCCGCCATCACGAGGCTCGCCGCCGCCAGCATCACCGCGCCGCCCAGCGAGCTCAGGAGCGAGACGAAGAAGATGTCGACCAGCGCGAGGAACGCGCTCCCGGCGAGCACCATTCTCCTCTCCCTGAGGCCGTGCTGCGACTCGTCGCTGTTGACGATCGAGAGCGCGACGAGGAGCAAGCCGGTGAATCCAGCAGAAGCCGTCGCACTCACATCGAGGAAATGCGCGTACTGGTCCAGCATCGAGGTCTCGTCGAGTCTAGAGAGCGGACGGGCCGGGAGCTAGGCGCCCGCGGCCAACTGCCCGCACGCGGCGGCGATGTCCCGCCCGCGCGTCAGCCGCACCGTCGCCGGGATCCGCGCCCGGTCGAGCACGTGCTTGAACGCGGCGATCCCGTCGCGCGAGGTGCCGTCGAAGCGGCCGGTCGGGTTGTACGGGATCAGGTTCACCTTGAACACGTCCCCGTCGAGCATCGCAGCGAGCTGGCGAGCCTGGCCGACGGTGTCGTTCACGCCGGCGAGCATCACGTACTCGACGTACACCTTGCGGTGGCGCAGCTCGTAATAGCGCCGGCACTCGTCGAGCACCTCGCCGAGCGGGTAGCGGTCGTTGACGGGCATCAGCTGCGACCGGAGCGCGCCGTCAGCGGCGTGCAGCGAGAGCGCGAGGCGGATCGGCTCCTCGACCTCGTCCACGAAGCGGGTCAGGCCGGGCAGCCAGCCGACCGTCGAGATCGTCGTCCGCCGGTGGGTGATCCCGAGGTCGGGCAGCCGGCGCGCCGCCTCCAGCACGGGATCGAGGTTCATCATCGGCTCGCCCATCCCCATGAACACCGCATGGTTCACCGGCTCTACGCGGCGGAAGTGGAGCGCCTGGTCGAGGATCTCCGACGCCGTCAGGTTGCGGCCGAACTTCATCTGGCCCGTCGCGCAGAACGTGCAGGTCAGGGGGCAGCCCGACTGCGAGGAGAGGCAGAGCGAGCGGCGCCCGTCCCGGTAGCGCATCAGCACCGCCTCGACCGGATGGCCGTCGGACGTGCGGAAGAGCGCCTTCACGGACCCATCCGTCGCCCGGCGCTCCTCCGCGAGCGTCAGCGTCGAGAACGGCACCTCGTCGGCGAGCGCGTCCCGCAGCGACGAGGGGACGTTCGTCATCGCGTCGTAGCCCGCGACGCCGCGCGCAGCCCACTCCCATACCTGGGAGGCGCGGTAGGTGGGCTCGCCCCTGGCTGCGAGCGTCGAGTCGAGGATCGCAAGGTCCACGCCGCCACGGTAGCGTTTGCGCCGTGATCGACCTCCGCACGGACACGCTCACCCAGCCGACGCCCGAGATGCGCCGCGCGATCTCCGAGGCGGTCGTCGGCGACGAGCAGAAGCGCGAGGACCCGACGGTGCTCGAGCTCGAGCGCCAAGGCGCCGCGCTGCTCGGCCACGAGGAAGCGGTGTTCGTCCCCACCGCGACGATGGCGAACCAGATCGCGCTGCGGATCCTCGCGCGCCCCGGCGAGGAGCTGATCGCCGAGGAGAACTCCCACGTCCTGATCGACGAGCTCGGCGGCCCCGCAGTCCACTCGGGCCTCGTCACGCGCGGCCTGCCCGGGTTCCACGGCCGCCTCTCGCCCGAGCAGATCCGCGCCTCCGTGCGCGAGCGCAAGGACATGCATCACCCACCGACGCGGATCGTGTCCCTCGAGGACACGCACAACTCCTCCGGCGCACGGGTCTGGCCGCTCGAGGAGATCGCCGCGGTCGCCGAGACGTGCCGCGAGCTCGACCTCCGCCTGCACCTCGACGGAGCGCGCCTGATGAACGCCGCCGTCGCCCAGGGCGTCCCGGCCGCCGAGATCGGCAAGCACTTCGACACGGTCACGCTGTGCCTCTCGAAGGGGCTCGGCTGCCCGCTCGGGGCGCTGATCGCCGGGTCGGCCGAGCGGATGGCCGAGGCGCGCCGCAACAAGCACCTCTTCGGCGGCGCGATGCGCCAGGCGGGGATCGTCGCAGCCGCCGGTGTCTATGCACTGGAGCGCAACGTCGAGCCGCTCGCCGACGACCACGCGCGCGCGCGCCGGCTCGCCGAGGGGCTCGCGGCCGCCGGCGCCGCCGTCGACCTCGATCAGGTCGAGACGAACTTCGTCCAGCTCGACGTCGGCCCCGACCGGGCCGCAGCGCTCGACGCGCTCCGCGCCGAGGGCGTCCTGCTGTCGGGCACGATCCACCGCAACGTCCTACGCGCCGTCACCTACCTGGGGATCACCGACGACGACATCGAGCAGGCGATCGAGCTGATCCCGCGTGCACTGGAGGCCCGTGTCGGCGCCTGAGCTCCGCCGCCTCGTCGCCGCGGCGCAGGCGGAGCGGATCCCGTCGGTCGCGGCAGCCGTGGTCCGGGACGGCGAGGTCGTGTTCTCCGACGCAGTCGGGATCGCCGAGCCCGGGCGCGACGCGACCCCCGACGACCAGTACAGGATCGGTTCGATCTCGAAGACGTTCTGCGCCGCCGCCGTGATGCAACTGCGCGACGCCGGCGCCCTCGCGCTCGACGACCCGCTGACCGCGTACGTGCCCGAGAGCGCAGAGGGGCCGTCGATCCGCCGCCTGCTCTCGCACTCCTCGGGCCTGGAGCGCGAGCCGAAGGGCGAGATCTGGGAGTCGCTCAAGCCGCCGACGCGCGACGAGTTCCTCGCCCAGCTCTCCGACGTGGAGAACGTGCTCGAGCCGGGGCGGCGCTTCCACTACTCGAACCTCGGCTTCGCGCTGCTCGGCGAGCTCGTCGGCCGCGTCGCCGGGCAGCCGTTCGAGGACTACGTCGACGAGCGGATCCTGCGGCCGCTCGGGCTGGAGCGGACGACCTGGCGGGCGACCGCGCCGTACGCGAAGGGGTATTTCGTCGATCCCTGGGACGAGCGGCTGCAGCTCGAAGCGGACATGGAGCCCGGTGCGACGCAGTCGGTCGGCGGCCTCTGGTCGACCGTCGGCGACCTCGCCCGCTGGGCCGCGTTTCTCGCCGACCCGGACCCGGCGGTGCTGAAGCCGGAGACGGTGGACGAGATGGGCTCGGTCCAGGTGATGGTCGACGTGGGCTGGAAGAGCGGCTACGGGCTCGGGCTGCAGCTGTTCCGCGACGGCGAGCGCGTCTACGCGGGCCACGGCGGGGCGATGCCGGGGTTCCTGGCGGGGGTCGCGGTCGGCCGCGCCGAGAAGGCGGGTGCTGCGGTGCTCACGAACACGAGCGCCGGCACCGATCCCACCATCCACGCCGTCAAGCTCGTCGCGAAGTCGCTCGAGCTCGATCCGCCCGCGCCCGCTCTCTGGAAGCCGCAGGACGCGGCGCCCGAAGCGCTTCGCCCGCTGCTCGGGCGCTGGTGGTCCGAGGGAGCGGAGTTCGTCTTCTTCTGCCGCGAGGGCAAGCTCCACGCGCGGCTCGACCAGGCCCCTCCGGGCAAGGAGCCGGCGGTGTTCGAGCCGGCTGGCGACGACCGCTTCCGCACCGTCGCGGGCCGGGAGAACGGCGAGTGGCTGCGCGTCGTCCGCGACGAGCACGGCGCGGTGACGAAGCTCTACTGGGCGACCTACGCGTTCACGCGCGACCCGCAGGTCTTCGGCGCCTAGCGCTTGCGCAGCCTGCGCCCCTCGAGGTTCCTCACTGCGACACCGATCACTTGGCGGTGAGCTCGTTCATCACCGTGAGCACCTCGGCGGCGGTCGAGCGGCCGAGGTCCCGCACGATCAACCCGTCGTCGAGGAACAGCACCCGGTCGGCGATTGCCGCTGCGCGCGGCTCGTGCGTGACCATCACGATCGTCTGGCCGAGCTCGCTCACCGATTCGCGGAGCAGCTCGAGGATCTCATGACCCGTGGTCGAGTCGAGGTTGCCGGTCGGCTCGTCGGCGAAGACGACGGTGGGGCGTGAGACGAGCGCGCGCGCGATCGCGACGCGCTGCTGCTGGCCGCCCGAGAGCTCCGACGGACGGTGCGTGCGCCGGTCGGTGAGCCCGGTCTTGCCGAGCAGCTCCTCGAACCAGGCCTCGTCCGGCTTCTCGCCGGCGATCGAGAGCGGCAGCTTGACGTTTTCCTCGGCGGTGAGCATAGGCAGCAGGTTGAAGAACTGGAAGATGAAGCCGATGTGGCGGCGCCGCAGCAGCGTGAGCTCCTTGTCGCCCATCCCGTTCAGCTGCTCCCCCGCGACCTGAACCTCACCGGAGGTCGGCTTGTCGAGCCCGGCGAGGATGTGCATCAACGTGGACTTCCCCGAGCCGGACGGGCCCATCACGGCGGTCAACTGGCCGGTGGGGACCTCGAGCGAGACACCCTTCAACGCGTCGACGGCCGTGTCGCCCGAACCGTACCGGCGCGTGATGTCGATGCCGGAGACGACGGTCTCTACTGCGGTGGTGCCTCCCATCCGGGAAACACTACCGATCGGAACGCAGGCCGAGCAGGCGGCCGAGGATCGCGAAGCCGGCGACGATCGCGAGCCCCTCGACGACGCCGGCCACCGGTGAGGGCTCACCGCGGACGAGGCCCAATGCGACGATCGGGAGACAGAGGCCGGTCGCGAGAGTCGCGCAGAAGCGCCACGGGTGACCGCGGAGGTCGAGCCACGGCGAGGAGACCGCGTGGCGCACGGGCGCTGCGAGTCGCGGCGGGACCCGGTCGAGCGCTTGGGTTCCGAGCGCGGCGAGGTCGTCGACGATGTCTTCCCCGCCGGGCTGCGAGACGGCCTGTACGCGGTAGGCGGCCTGCGCGGCCGCCGCGGCTGCCGCAAGGGTGAGCACGCAGGCGGCGCCGATCCCGGCGGCGACCGCGAGCTCCCAGGCTCCCGCCCGCGAGAGCACGAGGTGCTTCGCTTCGGTCCGAGCCGTTACCGCAAGGCTGAGCGCGAGCGAGACGGCGGCGACCGAGTTCGCGCGCGCCAGCAGCGGGAGCCCCGCTGCGGGCACGGCGCGACCGCGGTAGCGCATCGCCCGCGCCAGGGAGAGGAATGCGGCCACGGCGGCGACCTGCACCGCGAGCCCGGCGGCCAGAGAGTCCGGGAAGTCGTCGAGCCAGGAGTGCGAGCGGACGTCGAGCGCGATCGCACCCGAGAGCCCGAGCGTGACCAGGACGGCCGCCGCGAGCGCCAGCGTTGCGGTCCGGGCGCTCGCCGAGGCCGAGTCCGCCGCAAAGCTCGCAGCCAGCGTCCTGGGGTCGCCGAACCGCTCGGGCCCGTCTGCGCCGGCCTCGAGCAGATGGTCGTGCGTCTCGGCGAGGATCCGGCGCCGCTGTCGCCCGGGCACCCGCGCACGGCGAAGCTCGGCATCGAGCGCGGACAGGTAGCTCATGCGATCACCGCCTCGACGGCGCGCGAGAAGCTCCGCCACTCCGCCGTGCGGCGGGCGAGCGCGCCGCGGCCGCGGCGGGTGAGGCGGTAGACGCGGCGGCGCCGGCCTCTCGCGGCGGTCCACGCACTGGTGAGGAGGCCGTCGCGCTCGAGGCGGTGCAGGGCGGGGTAGACGGTCCCCTCCGGAAGGTCGAACGCGTTGTCGCTACGCGCGCGCAGCCGCTCGATCAGCTCGTAGCCGTGCGAGGGCCCCTCGGCGAGGGCCGAGAGCAGCAGCAGCTCGAGATGACCCTTGAGCTCCTCTCCAGCCATACCTCGTAATCCTAGGTATGCAGAGGCGAGGCGTCAATCGGGAAGGTCGCCGGTGAACCAGTACAAGAGGATGCAGCCCCCGTAGGCGGCGAGCAGCATGAACCCTTCCCAGCGCCGTACCCGCTCGTCCCGGACGACGAGCGCGACGAGGATTGCGGCGCCGCCCATCGTCGCGAGCTCGACGGGACGGAAGGCGAGAGCGAGGGGCGGTCGCACGACGAACGAGAGCAGCGCCACGAGCGGCGCGACGAGCAGCGCGACCTGCGCGGCCGACGAGACGGCGATCTCGGAGGGCAGCCGGAACTTCCCGCGCCACGCGATCACGACCGCGCCGCCGTGCTCGGCCGCGTTTCCGACGATCGCGACGATCACGGCCGCGGTGAAGAAGGTCGAAAGCCCGACCGCGTCCGCGAAAGCCGCGAGAGAGTGGACGAGGATCTCGCTCACGAGCGCCGTTACGACCGTCGCCACGCCGAGCACCGTGAGCGATGCGGCCAGGCTCCAATCCGATTCGGACGCGATCTCCCCGGATGCGGCGTGCAAACGGCGATGGCGGCGCAGCCCGTGCACGGTGACGGCGACGTAGAGCCCGAGCAGGAGGAGCGCCACCGGCACGCTCCCCACGGCTAGGGCGTGCCGGTCCCGGACGCCGTGCAAGCCCGGCACGCTCGTGAACATGAACGCGGCGACGGCCACGAGCACGAGCCCCAGTTGGACGAGGAGCGAGCGGCGGTCGACGCGGCGCGCGTGGGCGTCCCCATGTCCGACCGCGAGCGCGATGCCGAGTACGAGCAGGAGGTTCGAGACGACGCTCCCGGCGATCGTGCCGCGGACGACTCCGCGGAGCCCGTCGGACACAGCGATCAGGGCGATGATCAGCTCGGGCGCGTTGCCGAAGCTCGCGTTCAGGAAGCCGCCGATCCCCGGTCCGGTGTGCTCCGCCGCGTGCTCGGTCGCCTCCCCGATCACCCACGCGAGCGGCAGCAGCGCGAGCGCCGCGAAGACGAAGTCGGCCACCTGGCCTACGCCGACGACGTAGTGCGCGAAGAGCGAGAGTGACGGCAGGACGAAGAGGGAGCCCCAGAGGATCTTCCTCGCCACGCCGGTACCCTACCCGGCCTGATGCTGGAGGCCGTGCTCTTCGACGGTGGCGACACGCTGGTCGGCTGGCAGTGGGACGAGCGCCTGCTGGAAGACGGGCACGACGCCGGCCTGAGGGCGCTCGGCCGGGAGCCGAGCCCTGCGCTGACGGCGCGCTTCCGGTCCGGGTACCTGCCCTTGCTCCAGGCGCGGGAGGAGCTCGACGAGGTCGACTATGCGGCGCTGATGCGAAGGCTCCTCGGCGAGTTCGAGATCGAGCCGAGCGGCGAGGAGCTCGACCGGTTCCTCGCGGCCGAGCACGACGCGTGGGCTCCGGCGCGCAGCGTCGGGGAGTGGACGCACGCGCTCCTCGACGCGCTGCGCGCCCGCGGGCTGCGGCTCGGGCTCGTCTCCAATACCTTCGATCCGGGCTGGCTCGTGCGCCGCGACCTCGCGGCCTGGGGCCTCGCGGAGAGGCTCGACGTCGTCGTCCTCTCCTCGGAGGTGGGCAAGCGCAAGCCGCACCCGGAGCCGTTCGAGCGCGCGCTCGACGCGCTCCGGGTGGCTCCGGGGCAGGCGCTCTTCGTCGGCGACTCGCGCTACCACGACGTGAAGGGCGCGTGCGAGGTCGGGATCGCGACGGTTCAGGCTCTGTGGTTCCGCACCGACGACGACCCGCGCGGGCGCGAGCCCGACCACCGCGCATCGGCCCCGGCGGACGTGCTCGAGATCGTGGACGCCGTTTCGACTGCCTGAAAACGGCCGAAATGTCAAGTCTTGCGGCGGCAGGTTGCTGAGCGGACAATTCGCGCAATGGCAGCAGAGCCCGCGCAGCGCATCGAGACCCTGGAGGAGCTCCCGCTCCGTCCGCAGGACGAGCTCGAGTGCCGCCGCTGCGCCGTCCACTGCGACAAGGTCGTGTACCCGGCCGCCTGCGTCGAGCGCTCCTGCCCCTTCCTCTACGCGTACGAGGACCACGGCCACACCTACATCGGCTGCATGCAAAAGGTGTACGGCGTGGAGATCGACCTCTCGATGCTGGAGGCGGCCGAGGCGCGCGGGCGCGGCTTCGGCGCGATCCGGGCGACCCGACGGCCCCTGCCGATGTGCAAGGCGGAGGTCGAGGAGGCGTACGAGAGCCGGGCCGACGAGATCGGCTGCGTCAATCCCGAGTTCTCGGAGCTCCCGGCCGGCAGTCCCACGTTCCGCGTGTTCGCCTCTTTGAGGCCACTGACGGACTGAGGCCGCGGCTAGACCCGATCGCGTAGCAGCGGCCGCGTGAGGCACGTCGGGCCGCCGTCGCCCTTGCGCGACAGCTCGTCGCCCTTGTACGTCAGCATCTCGACCCCGGCGCGCTCGAGCCGCTCGCGGGTCACGTGGTTGCCCTCGAGCGCGAGCCCGACGCGTGGCGCGAGTGCGAGCACGTTCGGCCCCATCGTCTCGAACTCCTCGTCCGGCACCGCGACGAGGCGCACGTCGCGCGCCTCCAGCAGCTCGATCAGGGCGACCGGCATCAGCGGCGGATAGCAGATCGCCAGGTCGGGCGCGAGCGGCGAGATCAGCGAGAGGAGGTGCATCACCTCGGCGGCGCCGTGCCAGTGTGGGAGGTCGAAGACGTGGACGTCGACTCCCGGGAGCGCGGCGCGCAGCGCCTCGATCCCGGCGCGATTCGTCCGGTAGCCGCGGCCGACGAGCAGCGTGCGCTCGTCCAGCCAGAGCGTGTCGCCGCCTTCCGCGGTGGCCGGCGCCTCGAGCTGCGCTGCGATCGGGACCCCGGCGGCCACGAGGTCCAGCGCGATCGCGTCGACCTCGGCCAGCCTCCGTTCCTTCCCGGGGCGCAGCACGATCGCGCCGCGGTCGCAGACGATCGCCGGGTCGAACACGTAGACGGAATCCGGGCTCGGTTCGAGCTCCGCCTCCGCGAGCACGACCTCGGCGCCCGCGTCCGCGAGCAGCGTGCAGAGTGCCTCGTGCTCGGCCGCGAGCTCGACGGGGTCCGGGGCGGCGCGCCAGCCGTGCTCGCGCCAGAGCTCCCCGTCCGCAGCGCGCGGCGCGCGGAGCAGGACGCGGCGCAGGGTGCCGGTCGCGTTCTGGCCGCCGAAACGCGTCATGCCTTCGCGAGCCAGCGCTCGCGCAACTCGCGCGTGCGTCGAAGCTGCTCGGCGTCGGGGCCGTGGCCGTCCGGCCCGGGCGTCTCGAGTAGAGCCGGCAGCCCCTGGAGGCGCGGGCTCGAGAGGAAGACGCCGAGCCCTTCGCCGATCAGTCCCTCGCCGATGTCGTCGTGGCGGTCGCGGTTCGAGCCCAGCTCGGCCTTCGAGTCGTTCACGTGGAGGCAGCGGAGCCGGTCGAGCCCGATCGACGCGTCGAGCTCGTCGAGGGCCGCGTCGAGCGCGGCAGGATCGGTCACGTCGATTCCGGACACGTAGAGATGGCAGGAGTCGAGGCAGACCCCGAGGCGAGGGTGATGACCGAGCGCCTCGTGGAGCCGGGCAAGCTCGTCGATCGAGCGGCCGATCGTGCCGCCCGCGCCCGCCGAGTTCTCCATCAGGAGCCACGTGCGGTCGGTCGTCAGCTCGAGCGCCTGCTCCAGCGCGGGCACGACGCGCTCGAGCCCCGCGTCCATCCCGGCGCCGAGGTGCGAGCCGACGTGGAACACGACGCCCTCGGCCTCGATCTCGCGCGCGACCTCGAGCGTGTTCGAGAGCGCCGCGACCGACTTCCGGTACAGCTCGTCGTCGAGGCTCGCGAGGTTGATCAGGTAGATCGCGTGGCAGACGACGGCGTGCAGGCCGAGCTCCTCGCGGCGCTCCCGGAAGCGGGCGAGCGTGGCCGGATCGTGATTCGTGGGCCGCCACATGCGGGGGCTCTGGGTGAAGACCTGCACGGCCTCGCCGCCGATCTCCTCCGTTCGGTCGAGCGCCTTGTCGATCCCACCTGCCGTGGAGAGGTGACCGCCGAAGAACACGGGGCCACCCTATAGTCAGAACGGGCCTCGATCGGACCAGCCCGGGGGTCAGACCCCGAAACAGATCCGAAACGAATCTCGCTCGGAAGTGCGATGGCGTCGCTCTCGATCCCGCTCCCTGACCCGTGACTGTCGCTCTCGGCCACGTCCCGGGGTCTGACCCCGGGTGGTTACGATCCGGACATGGCCGTCCGCGTCCGCATGGCGCCGAGCCCGACCGGCGCGCTCCACGTCGGCGGCGTTCGCACCGCGCTCTTCAACTGGCTCTTCGCGCGCCACGAGGGCGGCGAGTTCCTGATCCGGATCGAGAACACCGACACGAGTCGCGAGGTGCAGGGCGCCGTCGACCACGCCCTCGAGTCGCTCGCCTGGCTCGGGCTCGACTGGGACCGTCCGCCGACCTACCAGCTCGACCGCTTCGACGACTGCGGCGAGGCGGCGCGGAAGCTCGTCGCCGAGGGCAAGGCCTACGAGGACGAAGGCGCGATCAGGTTCAGGATGCCGGACGAGGGCGTGACCGGCTGGGACGACGTGGTGAAGGGGCGGATCGAGTTCCCGAACGAGCAGCTCGAGGATCTCGTCCTGCTTCGCTCCGACGGGCGCCCGACCTACAACTTCGCCTCGCCGATGGAGGACGTCTGGGACGGGATCACGCACGTGATCCGCGGCGACGACCACATCTCCAACACGCCGAAGCAGATCAACATCATCCGCGCGGCCGGCGGCGACCTGCCGGTGTACGCGCACGTCCCGAACGTGCTCGGCACCGACGGCAAGAAGCTCTCCAAGCGCCACGGCGCGCAGGGCGTGGACGAGCTGCGCGAGCTCGGGTACGTCGCGCCGGCGCTGATGAACTTCCTCGCGCTGCTCGGCTGGGCCCCGGACGGCGAGACGACGATCATGTCGCGCGACGAGCTGATCGCCCGCTTCGACCTCGACCGCGTGATCAAGAGCCCCGCCGCGTTCGACTACGAGAAGCTCGACTGGATGAACGGCGTCTACCTGCGGGCCATGAGCCCGGAGGCGTACGCGGATGCACTCGTCGAGTTCCTCGGGCCGGAGTGGGACCAGGCCATGGTCAGGAAGGCCGCCCCCCTCGTGCAGGAGAAGATCACGAGGCTCGGCGAGTTTCCCGAGTTCGCGGGGTTCCTCTTCCACGACGTCGAGCCGGACCCCGTCGACCTCGATCCCGCAGTGCTCGCGGCGGCGCGCGAGACGCTGGCGGGCGTCGAGCCCTGGGCGGCGGTGCCGATCGAGGAGACGCTGCGCGGGCTCGCCGAGCGGCTCGAGCTCTCGCCGCGCAAGGCGTTTCAGCCGATCCGGGTCGCCGTCACCGGCTCGCGGGTGTCGCCGGGCCTGTTCGAGAGCCTCGAGCTGCTCGGGAAAGAGCGCTCGCTCGCGCGGCTCACTCTAGATGGTTGATGCCATGCCCGGGTGCGTCTGGGGATGGTTCAGACCAAGCAGGGCGTTCGGATCGTCCGCAGGCCAGGCTGGTTAGCCTGGTCAAGGGCGAGCCGGGCGATCCTGCGCCGTGGTCTGGGCCACCAGGCAGACGCGGACAGGTGTGGCGTCAACCATCTACCGCTGGGCGATCATGCCGCCGAAGAGCGCGAGCACGCCGGCGGCGACGAGCGGCCAGTGGCCGACGAGCGCGCCTGCCAGCAGCGCGGCGGCGGCTGCGGCGATCAGCGCGACCGAGATCGCGGCACGGCGCGGCGTCGGCAGCGAGGGACGCAGCGGGTCCGCCGGCAGGGGCTCGGGATTGAGCAGCCGGCGGCGGGCGAGCCTGACGCGGAAGAGCGCGCCGCGCCACTCCCAGAAAAGCGGGGCGGCGGCCCCTTCGCCGTAGGCCTCGACGGTGTCGGCGACCTCGGCGGTAGCGTCCCGCGCGTCGGCGACCGCGGCCGCGAGCTCCTCGTGCACGGCCTCCGCGCCCACCGGTGGTGTCAGTCCCGCGATGCGCTCGCCGGCGGTGTGTAGGGCGTACTGGAGCGCCGGCAGCCGCTCGGCGTTCAGCGTCTCGGGCGCGGCGGCGAGCGCGTCGAGCTCGGCGAGCGCGCGCGCGAGGCCGTCCCAGAGGCCGGCGATCGTCGTCGCGTAGCTCTGCATTCCCCCGGTGCCGGTGCGCTGACCCACCCTGTGCCGATCATACCGCTAGACTCGTCGCCCGAATGGCTGCGGCCCGAACGCGCGTCCTCGTCGTCGAAGACGACGCATCGATCCGCCTCCTCTGCCGCGTCAATCTCGAGCTCCGCGGCTATGCGGTCTCCGAGGCCGCGACGCTCGCCGAGGCTCGTGAGGCGCTCGCAGGCGGAGACGTGCAGGCGGTGCTGCTCGACCTGGCTCTCGGCGTCGACGACGGGCTCGAGCTCCTCCACGAGCTCGACGACGTTCCGGTCGCCCTCCTCACCGGCGGTGACCGCACCGGCGCCGGGCTCGCCGTGCTCGCGAAGCCGTTCGGGCTCGAGGAGCTCGTGGCGACGGTCGAGCGCCTCGCGGGTCCGGCGGTGACCGGTAGGCTGCCGACCGGATGAGCACGACAGCCGTTCGCACCCCGACCGAGTTCGAGTCTCGCCTCCAGCGGTACCTGTTCGAGCGCTCCGAGGAGGGCCGCGCGGTGCGGGTGGGGGAGAAGGAGGTCTCCGAGCAGGCGGCGATCGTCGCCCGGTACGCCGACCTCTTCAGCGGGGCGCAGCTCGGGGAGCTCCTGCGGGCCGAGGAGTCGGCCGAGGGCGACGAACGTGAGCGCATCTACCGGCTCCGCAAGACGTGCGAGAGCGGGATCATCACCGCCGAGACCGCCGAGCGGCAGGACGCGCTCGACAACGCGATGCTGGCCGCGCGGATCGTGTTCAAGGGCGAGGAGCTGCCGCTGCGGACTGCGCAGGCGAAGCTCGCCGTGCTCGACTCCTATGCCGACCGCGACGAGCTCGGCTCCGCCTTCGCCGATGCGAACGCGACGTTCAACCCCGAGCGGCTCGATCTCCTCTCGACGATCGAGGCGCTCGAGGCCGAGCTCACCGGCGAGACGGACGCCGTCGCCCGCACCGACGAGGAGAAGGGGATCTCGCTTCGCGCGCTCGAGCGCGCGCTCGCCGCCGCGAGCGAGACGACGACGGCCGCATACGAGGCTCTCCGCGACCGCTGGTTCGAGCGGCTGCTCGGCCCGGGACGTGCGGAGGTGCCGAGCTCGAGCCACGTCCATTACCTTCGACGCCTCTCGCCGCTCGAGACGACCTATCCGAAGGACCGCTGCGTCGAGGTCTGTCTCGCGACGCTCGGGCGGCTCGGGTTCGACATGGCGGCTCAACCCGGGATCCGGCTCGACCTCGACGACCGGCCGCAGAAGTCGCCTCGCGCCTGCGTGATCGCCTCGGACCCGCCGCAGGTCGTGCACCTGATCACCCGCGCCCAGGGCGGGCTGCACGACTACCAGGCGTTCCTGCACGAGGCGGGGCACGCGCTGCACTACGCAGGCTGCGACCCGGCGCTCCCGTACACCTTCCGCAAGCTGTCGCGCGACCATGCGCTGACCGAGATCTACTCGTACATCTTCGAGTCGATCTCCCGCGAGCCGGGCTGGCACGCGGAGCACTTCGGCCTCTCCGACGAGGAGGCTGTGAGCAACGCCGATGCGACGACGTTCCTCGAGGCGATGCTCTACCGCCGCTACACGGCGAAGCTCCGGTTCGAGCTCGACTTCTGGACGCGCTTCCCGGCGGAGGGCGGAGGCTCGTCGGCCGGATACGCGGAGGGGCTGACCGCGGCGACCGGGATCCGCTACCGCGCCGACCAGTATCTCTCGGACATGGACGCGGGCTTCTACTCCGCCGACTACCTGCGCGCCTGGATCCGCTCGCCGCAGCTCGCCGACCATCTTCGCCGCGAGGTCGGCGAGGACTGGTGGCGGCGCCCCGAGACCGGCGAGCGGCTGCGCGCGCTCTTCGCCGAGGGCACCCGTCCGCTCTCGGAGGACGTGGCCGTGCGGCTTGGCTACGACCCGCTCGACACAGGCCCGCTCGTGGCCGAGCTCGACCGCTGAGCTTCACGTGCCATGGCGAGCCCCGTTCGCGCTCCGCATTCGGGGCACTTGAGGGCCGCAGAGGGCAAGAACCCGCGTCCTGCGGCGTCTTTGGACGGTAGCCGCCCCTATCTGACAAGGAGAAACACGATGGTCCGCAAGCTTCGTCCTTCACCAGCCTTGGTCGTAGCCTCCATGGCGCTGTTCTTCGCGATCGGGGGCTCCGCGTTCGCGGTCGTCGACAGGACACACGTAGCGCAACCTCGCTGCTCCCCCGGCGCGATCCGCGGGATCGCGTACGTCACCGGTGACCCGAGCAAGGGGGTCGGGAACATTCCCGAGGTGTGGCAGTCGGGTAACGCCTTCTTCGGCTACCGCTTCAACTGCGCCGGAGGTTCGGTCCAGGTCAAGCGCAACGGGAACGGCGTCGACGTCCGCTTCGTCGGCAATGCAGCAGCGCTCGCGATTGCGACTCCCGTCAATTCGACCGCGGCCGGGATCGCCGTGGGGCGCAACGCGGACGGGTCGTTCCACGTCGCGACCGCGGGTGACGCGCCCGACATGAGCTTTCCGGCACGCGACTTCCCGTTCGTCATCATCGTGATCTAGATGCCGGGGCGGGGCGCAGGGGCGGCACGGCGTCGTGCCGCCCCTGGGCCCCGCTTCGAGCCGTAACGAACCCTTCACCAAGGGTTAACCCACGCGATCGTGCGTGCCGATACAACGTGTCGTATGGAAGACGCACGCCTCACGTCGTGGATCGACTGGTATCGCTTCGCCTGCAACGTGCTGGGTTACGCCCACCACGAGGCGGTCGTGTACGCGAACCTTCGCTACGCCGAAGAGCTCAACCGCGAGTCGCAACCCCCGCGCGCGGCCTAGCTCGTCACGAGCCGACCGTCTTCCACGGCGCGAACGGGTTCGCCACGCCCTCGAGCGACGCCTCGAGTTCGGGGAAGTGGCGCAGCAGCACCGTGCGCATCGTGTTCGACTCGACCCAGTCGATCCCGGCCTGGGTGTAGACGTCGGGCCGGTAGTCGTCGGTGAAGAACCGGTCGGCCTCGAGGCGGCGCGACGCCATCAGGACGAAGACCCGGAAGGTCGTGTCGGCGAAGCCGAAGCCCTTCGGCTTTGGCTCGGCGTAGAGCCCCACCATGAGGTCCACGCGCTCGATGTCGCCGTCGTAGACGCGGCTGATCTCCTGCGCGAGCTTCGGATCGCCGGCCAGCTCCTGGAACGTCTCGACGGGCTTCAGGTGGAACAGCCGCCGGAACTCGTTGTAGCGCGGGACGCCGCGCTCGCGGGTGCGGACGAGATCGACCGCGGCGAGGTCGAGCACCTCCCCGTCGGGCCGCTCGAGCTCCTGCAGGAAGCGGGGATAGTTGTGCAGCGCGATTGCGCCGGGGTTCGCGGTCCCGAAGGAGTACAGGAGGTCGGCGAGCGGCACCTTCTCGAAACACTCGCGCACGTGGAGCGCGCCGGTCTCCGGGAACGTCCGCTGCTCGATCACGTGGTCGTCGCTGAGAGCGCGGAACACGAACTCGTCGGGGAGCAGCGGGTGCATGCGATAGACGGCCACGAACTCCTCGGTGAGCGAGTACGGCACGCCGAAGAGCGCCTTGGGCGACCCCGGGATCCCGTGGAAGAGCTCGTTGCGGGTCTGGCGGCCGAACCGCTTGTCGAAGCGCTCCCCGAGGAGCCCGTACCAGTTGGCGCGCATGCCGGTGACCGTGGTCGGATGGGCGATGATCGCGGGCGTCCAGTCGATCGTGTGGATCTTCGCCATCAGCGCCGCGTTCACGAGCCGTGCCTTGTCGTAGAGGTCCTGGTCGCTCAGCTCCGGGTGCTTCGCGTGCAGGCGGTCGCAGATCGCGTTGTGCTCGAGCATGAACAGCGCGTGCAGGATCGCGAGCCCGACCCAGAAGTTGCCGGCCACCCCGGTGAGGTCGACGTGCGCCTCGATCTCCTCCGGGATCAGGCCGCTCGCGTCGAGCTTGAGCTTCCCGTGCTCGCCGGAGCGGATGGCCTGAGCAAACGCCGGGTCGCTGCCGTAGATCTGCGACCCGTCCCACCAGTGCGTGTCCGCGGTGGTGAACGTCGGCGGCCCGTTCGGGTCGGCGCTGGGGTCACGGTGGGTCCGCTGGATCTGCATCGGATGCGTCGGCCACGGGTCGTCGTCGGCGAGTGGGATCGTCCACGGGTTCTCCGCCTCGTTCGTGCCGTGGCTGAACCAGTCGTGCACCTCGAACTGGATCCACGCGCCGGCGAGCAGGTTCAACGTCGTCGCCGGGATGAACTCGTTCCGCGTCATCAGCTCGCGGCTCACCGTCCGTGGGTTCGGCTCGAGGAGCTTGTCGGGCGGGTCCGGGTAGGCCTTGGTCAGCGGCACGTTGCGACCGAAGCGGCTGCCGAGGCTCCCCATCAGCGGCTCCTCGAGGTCGTTGAAGGTGCCGTCGAGCGTTCGCGCGGTCAGGTGCCGCGACTCGTCGCCGCCGGCGGGCGGCCTGTCGTCAGGGCCCCGGCCGCTGTCGTAGAGGTTCTCTGCGCGCAGGCGGTTTCGGATCCCGATCAGGGTGAGCATCGCGATCGGCTTCGGCATCTTGTCCCAGCCGAAGCGGTGGTCGAGAGCCTCGGTCGCCGAGGAGTAGAGACGTGAGAACCACGACATGCGGACGTCCTTCCGGTGGCGGCGTGTCGACGTCCGGTCCTCCACAGGCCGCGTGCCCGCGCGGCGCCGGGCCGGTCCGTCCGGACGCGACGATCAAACCGCGCCGCGCGCGCGGAGTCAACCTGGCCGGTGCCGGAGCCAGCCGGCCCGGAGCTCGCGCGCCCGCGTGTCGAGGTCGGCCAAGAGCGATTCGAGCTCGGCCAGCTCCGGATGGAGCAGCTCGAGGCGGCGAAGCTCGGCGGCGACCTCGGCGAGCGACGTCGTCGGATCGGCGACCGCGGTGTCGAGCCTCCGTTCGCTCGCCTCGATCTGGCCTCGCAGCGCAAGCGCCCAGCCCTCCGCCTGTTCGCGGAGCAGCCTCAGCTCGGCCTCGGTCGCCGGGCCGTTCGCCTGCACCTCCCGAAGCCGGGCGATCAGTGCGAGCTCGAGATGCACGGTCGACGTCATGGGCGGAAAAGTGGAAGACCGCACATGGCGTGCGGCCTTCCGGCGACACAAGCGGGTGTAGCGCTCGCGGTCGACGCTCAAAGGGGAAGAGCGACGGCCACGCGCAAGTGACGCTACCCCCCGGACACGAGCGTCTCGCGGCCGTGTAACACCTGCGTTCCGCCTGTGTAAGAGGGACGTAAACGGTGTAGTGTCGCGGCGGTGGTCAGGCGCGCACTTCCGCTGGTACTCGTCCTCGTCGTGCTTCTCGCCGGCTGCGGCGGGGGAGGCGGCACCAGCTCCACCACCTCCGCGGCCGACTGGGCGAACGCGTACTGCAGTGCGACGGCGACCTGGGTCTCGGCGTTCCAGGACGCGAGGGCGAGCGTGAGGGACAGCAGCGGCGCGACGAGCCCTTCCGATGCCGTCCAGTCCGTCTCCCTGGCCACGAACACCTTCACGCTCGCGCTCGGCGACCTCGGCAAGCCGGACACCGCCAACGGAAGCGAGGCCGAGCAGGCCGCGAAGGAGCTCGGCGACAACGTGCAGGGGCACGTGGCACGGGCCTCGGCCGCGGTGGACACGAACAACGAGAACGTCACCGAGGCCATGCAGGCTGCCGTGGTCCAGAAGCAGGCGACCGACGCGATCGCTTCGGTTTCGGCGACGACCGATCAGCTCGAGCAGGGCGACGCCGAGCTGGCGGACGCAATGAAGACTTCGAGCGACTGCGCGACCCTCGAGGCCGAGTTGGCCAAGGAAACCGGCTAGACCGCGCCCGCAGCGGCGATCTCCGCAGCCGCCTCCGCGAAGACGGCCGTGTGCCGGTCGACGTCCGCGGCCGTCGTGGCCGGCGAGATCAGTGCCATGTTGTGGAACGGCGTCAGCAGGATGCCCCGGTTGAGCGCGTAGAGGTGGATCAGCCGGTCGAGGAGATGGTCGGCTCCGGCGGCAGCCTCAGATCCGGTGCGCGGTCGCTCCGTCCGGAACAGGTACTCGACCCTGCACCCGAGCCGCGTCACGTGCCAGGGCAGCGCGTGCGCGGCGATCGCGGCCTCCACGCCCTGCTCGAAGCGCTCGCCCAGCTCGATCATTCGGACGAAGGCCGCGTCGGCGAGCACCTCGCCGAGCGTCGCCCGCATCGCGGCGAGCGAGAGCACGTTCGCTGCCAGCGTGCCGCCGACCCCGCCGACATCGGACTCGTCCTGCGGGATTGCGGCCTGGACGCGACGAGCGACCTCCTCGCTGAAGCCGTATGCGGCCGAGGCGATCCCGCCGCCGATCGCCTTGCCGATCGTGAGCACGTCCGGCTCGAGGCGGTGCGCGGCGGTGTAGCCGCCGGGACCGGCACAGAGCGTGTGCGTCTCGTCGATGATCAGGAGCGTCGCGTGAAGGCGCGTCGCCTCGCGTAGCGCCTCGTGGAAGCCGTGCTCGGGAAGGACGATCCCGACGTTCGTCAGCGCCGGCTCGGCGAGCACGCAGGCGACGTCGCCGTGGGCCAGCTCCCGCTCGAGCGAGTCGACGTCATTCCACTCGGCGACGCGCGTCGTCTCGTCGAGCGGCACCGGTGGGCCGAGATTCCCCGCGCGGGAGACGACGCGGCCCTGCGCCAGCGTCGCGAAGGTCTCGTCGACCGTGCCGTGGTAGCACCAGTTGAAGACGAGGATCTTCGGACGGCCCGTGACAGCGCGGGCGAGGCGGATCGCGAACCGGTTCGCGTCGGTGGCGGTGAGCGCGAACTGCCAGAGCGGGAGCCCGAAGCGGCGGGCCAACTCCTCCGCGACCCAGAGCGCGTCCTCGCTCGGTAGCATCAGGGTGATCCCTCGCGCGGCCTGCTCTGTGACGGCCCGGACCGTCGGTTCCGGCGAATGGCCGGCCATCGCGCCCGTGTCGCCGAGGCAGAAGTCGACGTACTCGTTGCCGTCGACGTCGTGGAAGCGGGCTCCGGCCGCCTCGGTCGCGAACACCGGGAACCCGCCGGGCCAGCGCACCATCCAGTGCATCGGCACCCCGCCGAGCAGCGACTGCCGCGCGTCGGCCGCGAGCGCGCGGGAACGAGGGTGCGTGTCCTCGAAGCGGGCGAGCTCACGGGCGAAGAGCGTCTCCAGCGGCGACTCTGTCATGCCCAACTCTCGCACGGAGGGAGCCGCGCGTGTCTCCTTCGCATGCGACACGCAACCACGGAGATACGAATGAGGGCAGAGCCGGGGGGCGTTGGCGGCCCAACGCCCCCCGGTCTTCTCACCGTGCCTGGCACGGAGGGCGTTGCGTCGAGGTGCCCGAGCGCTCGAAGGGGGGACGAGAGGCTCGTCTCGACAGCCCGACGCTAGACGAAACCGCGCAGCGTTGCCTACGCATCGAACGCATAGGGCTCATGCATCACGAGACGAGAGTGATCCGGACGGTGGCGACTCCAAGGACGGTGATACCTCCACGGCGGTTGCTGAACGTAAGAGGGGCGTCTGTGCGGTGAAAGACGCGGCAGTCGGTCGGTGTTTCAGGAAGCGCGGCCAAAGTCCAGACACGACGCCAACGGGCCGTGCTCGCCACACACATGAACCGTCAGTCGTCGTCGACGAGTTCGGTGATCAGCGTCGGTGGCGATCCTGTCGCCCCGATGATCTCGCGAACCTCCCAGACCTTGCCAGGCACACGCGCCGCGAACCGCAACCCGATGTGGGCACCAGGAAGGTCAACGCTGAAGGCACGGGCGTCCAGGCTGCCGTCCGTGAACCGCCGGATCAACCGATACTGCGCCAACTCCAGGATCAGGTACCCGATTCGGTGTGTCTGAATCAGACACTAGGCGCCCTCCGCACCGCACCGTAGGCTTGGCCTGGCGCGGGAAGGCGTCCCCGCGGCAAGGGTCATCTCATCTCCGCGCCAACCCTCGGGCGACGGGGCCGCCCAAAGGCTAGGCGTTTGCCCCACGAACGATCGGGGCTGCAGCGACTCAGGAACGACACCCTTCGTGAAGCGGGGGCCGCGTGCGGCCGCGGCCTTCGCGCCTTACCGATTTCATGTCACGCGGCGACCGCTCTCCAGCTCCGGTAGGGCGTCTGGACGGCTAGGCGGCGTAGGTTTGCTGGCGGGACGACGGCTTGCGCTGATGCCTCGGCTTGAGCGCGGCAAGTAGCGTGTTGGCGAGTGAGTGACCCTTGGTGGGTGTGTGTCGCATCGCGGGCCCCGCGAGCGTGGTGCGTGCTTCTGCGGCTGGCTGTGGGAGGATCTCCGTCCTCGCTCTCGATGGAGTCGATTGTTGCGATTACGGCCAGGCGTGCCGGGGCGGGAAGCGACACCGACTCTGCCGTTAGGCGCTGCAGTTCGGCAACCCAGTCGCTCGTGTGGTCGTGTGGATATGCAGATTCGGCGGCGGCGGCCATCGGTTCAGGTGTTGGTCAAGGTGGTTGGACGTGACATCGGGGGTGGTCCGCAGCCCTCCGCGCTTGAAGGGGTGAGATCGGTCACGCGACAGCCCCAACGCGGCCGCGGATTCTACGGCCGCGGGAGGCCTCGAAGACCTCGTGAGGTCGTGGGAAGAGATTGCCGTCAGTCCCCACTCCGCAGGAGATCGTTCCATCATGTTCCGGGTAGGCACCAGCCCGCCTCCCCTATACGAGGTATCCGCCTTACGTGAGGCTCGACCGGTCTGCGCATCCTTCGGGTTCCAGGATCGCGGTATGCCCCAGATTGCCTCACCCCTTTGGCTCGAGCACCGTTCGGGAGCGGCATTGCCCTCTGCCGCTCCTCACGCGAAGAAGGAGGGCCCGGCACGTGACTTTGCTCCCGCAGAGGCGGCGAACGCGGCGGTTGGGGGCGTGTCTCTTGCGACGGTGGAGTAGGCGGCCCTACTCCACCGCGGCACCTTCTTCCTGCCTCGAGGGTTTCGCCGCCGTGTAATACAGGCGTTTGCCCTGCGTAAGAAGGACGTAAGCCCCTAACGAGACTGATGTCACAAAGGCTGGCTTTACCTTCAGATTACGCCGCTTTCGCAGCAGCTTTTACATTCAGGCTAACCATCTCCGTGAGAGGCGAAAGCCTCTTCCGGTTCGCGGCGGTGCTGAGTGGCGGCCCACTCGCACCGCGCACCGGCCATCCGTCGACCGCATGCGAGGGCCTTAGCCAGAACGGACCCGTCCATGTCGTGCTGCCTGCTTGTGCCGGGGTGCGGCTGCCCGTTGCGCCGACGCGCTCAGCCTCTCCACATCGTCCGTTGGCGACCCGCGCCGGCGTCCCCCAAGACCTCACTGGTCGCGTTGCGCGTCTAGGCAACCTCTCCGGGTATCACCGGGGTGTGCATCACATGCGCTTTCGCGGCATCCACGGCACACCTGACCCGCCATTTCAAGCCGTTTCCGCGTAGTCGGAAACCCGGACAAGGCCCATACGGGATTCGAACCCGTGCCGCCGCCGTGAGAGGGCGGTGTCCTAGGCCACTAGACGAATGGGCCGAGCGGGGCCAGTCTAGCGGCTGACCACGCGCCGTCGGGCGAGAAATGCGACCAAACCCAAGGCGACCGCGGCCGCGATGACGCCGAGCGCGTCCCCGCCTGCGCCGCCGGCCGCCGGGAGCCCCGCCGCGGCGAGCACGAGCGCCGCGACGAGCGCCGCGCCGAGCGCCTCGAAGACCGCGAACACGACACGCGCGCCCACGAGCCCCCGCGACTGGCGCACAGGCAACCTCAGCGCGATCGAGAGATAGGCGAGCTCGCCCGCGACGACGAGCGCGGCGGCGGCGAGCGGCGCCCGTCCGTCCAGCTCGGGGTCGAGTTCCGCGAGGCGGGCGCCGTACCCGGCGGCGACCAGGATCAGAGCCGGGCCGACGAGGCCCGCGCGCCCGACGACGAGCGCGACGGCCAGGGCCGCCACTCCGGCGAGCGCCACCCCGGTGATCGGCCAGGTCCAGTCGCCCGTCTCCCGCCCTGCGCCGACCGCGATCGCCGCCGCCGGCACGAGCGCCGCTACGCCCGTGCCTATGCGCGCGCGAATCGGTGGACGCGTCGCCACGCTCTCACCTCCTCCAGCACGGCTGCCGCGGAGGTCCCTTCACGCCACTCCACGATCGGCACGCCGACCCGCCGGTACCGGGAACGCAACACCTCACGTCGCAAGAGCCACAGCCGGTGCGCAACCGCGTCGGCGCGTCCGGGCGCAGGCATGACGTAGGGGACGGGGGAGATCTCGATCACCGTGAGGTCGAAGCCGCGCGCGCGAAGGTCGAGCAGGGTCGCCACGGCGCGCTCGTCGAGCAGGGGCGTCAGCGCCAGAATCAGTGCCTTCGGCGGCAGCGTCCCCCGCGGGATGATCTCGACGTCCTTCCACGCGTAGTTGAGGACGATCTCGGTGTCGAGCAATGCGTCGACGATTCGGTACCGCTGCACGACTCCGCTCGCTGGGATGAGCCAGTTGAGGACCCCGCCGAAGCTGACGAGGCCGACGCGGTCGCGGTGCTCGAGGTACTGGGTCGCGAGCGAGGCGGCGGCGCGGACACCGTAGTCGAGCGTGCCGCCGGCGCCGTAGCGCGCAGCCTCGGTGAACGTGTCGAGGAAGAGGACGACGTCGGCGTTGCGCTCGGGGTGCATCTGGT
Organism: uncultured Actinomycetes bacterium; assembly: GCA_963724805.1. Lineage (GTDB taxonomy): Bacteria > Actinomycetota > Thermoleophilia > Gaiellales > Gaiellaceae > CAVQZA01. The sequence goes on along the minus strand of CAVRWA010000011.1, from coordinate 769,596 downwards.
TGACCCACAGCTCCGCGCGGCGTGCACTCGCGCGCCAGTTGATGTTGCGTACACGGTCGCCGGGGACGTACGCCCTCAGGTCGGCGAACTCGATCCCGTCGCCCGCGGCGCGTGCCACATGGTTGCCGGTGGTCGCCTGGGTCTCGAGGGGCGCGAGCGGGTCGCGGAGGAGCTCCGGGTGGGGGAAGACCTTCAGCCGGAGGTGCTCGGCGCGCCGACCCTCCCAGGTGTAGAGGCCGAACGGGTCGTGCGCGCGGACGGCCGCCTCGCCGAGCGTGTAGACACCCCAGCGCGAGCATCGCACCCTGAGCTCGAGCGTCTCCGGCCGGCCGCGAGTGAGCCGAAGCGCGACGGCGCTCGCTCCGTCGGCGAGCTCGATTCCCCGCGGGAGGGGGAGTGCCAGCTCGACGAGGCCTTCGCCGGTGAGCCTGACCGTGAGACCGACCTCGTCCTCCTCGACCGCCCTGTCGCGCTCGAGCTCCATTTCGACTCGCACTGCAGGGTCGCCTCCAAGCGCGAGACCGAGTGCGACGAGTGCGCCGAAGGCCGCGCCGAGCGCGACGAGCTCCGGCCGGCCCAGTACGAGCCCCGCGAGCAGGCCGAGCGCGGCGAGCGACGCGTAGGCGCCGAGCCGCGGCGTCGCGGCGCGGTTCAGGGCTCGGGCTCCGCGGGCGGCGTCGGCACGGAGTCGAGCGCCTCGCGGACGACGTCCTCGCCGCGGATGCGCTGCACCCACAGCTCGGGACGGAGCGTCAGCCGATGGGCCAGCGCGGGGACGGCGACCGCCTTGACGTCGTCGGGAGTGACGTAGTCGCGCCCGTCCAGCGCGGCCCGGCCGCGCGAGAGCTTCAGCAATGCGAGGGTGCCGCGCGGGCTTGCGCCGATCTGGAGGCGCGCGCTGTCCCGGGTCGCGGCGACGAGGTCGACCATGTAGAGGCCGACGCTCTCGGCCACGTGTACCTGCTCGAGCGCGCCCTGCATCGCCACGAGCCCGGCCCCGTCCACGACGGGCTCGATCGCGACCTCGTCGGCGCGCCGCTCGAGGCGGCGGGCGAGCAGCTCCCATTCGTCGTCGCGCGTCGGGTAGCCGATCCCCGTCCGCAGGATGAAGCGGTCGAGCTGCGCCTCGGGCAGCGGGTACGTGCCCTCGTACTCGATCGGGTTCTGGGTCGCGAGCACGACGAACGGCTGCTCGAGGACGTGCGTGGCTCCCTCGACGGTCACCTGGTCCTCCTGCATCGCCTCGAGCAGCGCCGCCTGCGTCTTCGGCGGGGCGCGGTTGATCTCGTCGGCGAGGAGAAGGTTCGCGAAGATCGGACCGGGGCGGAAGCTGAAGTCCGCGGTGCGCTGGTCGAAGATCGAGCTGCCGGTCACGTCCGAGGGCATCAGGTCCGGCGTGAACTGGATGCGCTGGAAATGAAGGCTCGTCGCGGCGGCGAAGGAGCGTGCGAGGAGCGTCTTCGCGAGGCCGGGCACGTCCTCGAGCAGGATGTGCCCGTTGGCGAGGATTCCGAGCAGCACGAGCTCGAGCACCTCGCGCTTGCCGATCACGGCGCGTTCGACCTGCGCGAGGATCTCCTCGGAACGGCGGCCCACTTCGGCGAGGGGCAACATCGCCTAGATCCGCTCCAGCTCGTCGGTCAGCGCCTCTAGCCGCTCGATCGGGACGCCGCGGCCGTAGCGGTCGCGGTAGTCGTCCGGACCCTCGGGCCGAAGGAGGTCCCACGCGTCGGCACCGACCGTCGACTCGCTCAGCGCGGCGCCCCGGCGGTCGGCGAGACGTTGCGCCGCGATCTCGCGCAGCTGCGGGAGGAGCTTGTGGCGGAGATGGAAGGCACCGCCGACTCCCAGCGTGACCTCGCGCTCGAGCCGTTCGAGCTCGAGCGGGCGATTCGGCTGCGGCGGCGGGGAAGGGCGGAGTGCGCGCTCGAAGGACGAGGGCTGCGCCTTCTCGCCCCGGGTAGCGGCGACGAGGGCGACGAGCGTCGCGGCCCCGAGGACGAGCACGAACACCTCCTCCGCGAGGTCCGTCCGGACGAGCCGCAGCACGAGCACCGCGGCGAGCGCGGCCGTCGCGGTGAGGGCGAATCCGGCGAACGTCCTCACTGGGCGTCCCGCAGCTCGTCGCGAACCGCCTCGAGCGCGGAGATCGCATCCTCCTTCGCCTGCGCGTCCACCGGGTGGTCGCTGAACTTCGCGATGCGGAAGAGGTCGGTGAGGCGGCGAGCGGAGGCGGCCGTCGCGTCGAGGTCGACGAGGGCCCGCTCGAGGTACTCGAGAGGTGCCTCGGCCGGCCGTCGCGGCAGGCCGGACGCGGCGAGCGCGCGCTCCATGTGGGCGTACGCGGCGATGATCGCGCGGCGCGGGTCGGGCTCGGCCCGCAGGTCGGCGAGGCTCTCGTCGAGCGCGGCCGAGACCGTCTCGGCCCGGCCGAGCCGGTTCTTGTCAGGCTGCGCCGTCGTGCGGGAGGCGAACCAGACCGCGGCCGCGGCGGCGACGATCAGGGCAGTCGCGCCCAGCCCCGCGACCCAGCTCAGGTGCCCATGGGCCTGCTCGATCGGGACCGGCTTCGCGCCGGGTTTCTGGTGGATCCCCGAGGGCAGTTGCGGCGGGTGGTGGAGGAACGGCAGGTGGAGGCCGTGGTAGCCGATCCTCCTTGCGAGCATCGCGAAGGCGGCGATGGCGAGCACGAACGCCAGCGACACGTACACGTTGCGCCGGCGGCGCTCCTCGTTGGGAAGCTCGATCAGGTCGCGGCGGACGAAGATGACGTAGATCCACCCGGCGATCCCGACGCCCATCATCACTAGCGTGACCGTGAACAGCTGGTCGGCGAAAGAGCGCGTCGGCCCGGGCCCGGCCCCGCCGTGAAAGCCTCCGTGCGCCCGGCTCGCCGCGGCGACGAGGGCGGCGGCAGCGATCACGGCGAGCGGCGCGAGCAGCACCGGCAGGCCGCCGCGGCGCACGCGCTCTCGGAACGGGAGGGGCATGAAGGGCATTCCACCAGCGCACGGTCGGCACCGCCACTACGATCGCCTCCGTGTCCGATTTCTCGAGCGAGCTGATCGGTCGCTCCGGTTACGAGCGCGAGGGCTTCGCCGCCCACTACGACCGCTACCGGCCCCGGCCGCCGGGGGCGCTGCTCGAGTCGCTGCTCCAGCTCGCGCGCGTGCAGCGGGCGGCCCTCGTCGTCGATCTCGGCGCGGGCACGGGCCTCTCGACGCGCGCGTGGGGCGGCTTCGCCGAGCGGGTCGTCGGGGTCGAGCCGAACCCGGCGATGCGCGCCGTGGCCGAGGGCCTGACCGAGGCCGCGAACGTCGAGTTCGTCGGCGCCTTCGCGCAGGACACCGACCTCCCGGCGGGCGCCGCCGACATCGTGACCTGCTCGCAGTCTCTCCACTGGATGGAGCCCGAGCCGACCTTTGCCGAGGCGGCGCGCCTGCTCCGGCCCGGGGGCGTCTTCGCGGCCTACGACTACGACGTCGTCCCTGTCTGCGACTGGGAAGTGGAGCAGGCGTACGCGGCCCTGCTCGAGCGGCGTACGGCGCTACGGGCCGAGTACCGGATCCAGCAGGGAGCCGACCGCTACCCGAAGCACGGACACCTCGAACGGATCCGCGAGAGCGGCCGGTTCCGGTACTGCCGCGAGGTCGTGCTCCAGTCGGTCGAGGAAGGGAGCGTCGATCGGATCGTCGGATTCGCTCTCAGTCTCGGGCTCCCCGTGGCCGATAGAGGTGACCATGAGCTCGAGCAAAGGCTCGGTCTGGACGATCTCCGCGAGGCCGCCGAACGTGCTTTCGGCGACCGCGTCGTCCCGTTTCGCTTCGGGTACCGGTTGCGGATCGCAATTCGGTAGCGGGCGGTGCGCGCTCGGCCTGATCGTGATCGGGCTGATCGGCGCCCTCCTCGCGGCCGACGCTGCGGTCGCGGGGCCAAAGCAGTCGAGCGCTGCCGCACGGATCGAGGTCCACGCCAACTTCGCGGGCGCGTTGGGGCTCGGGAAGTTCACGTTCCGCGGGCCCTTCTCCGACTCCGGCTCGGTCGATGCGCGGTTGGAGGTCACCCGGGCCCAGCTTCGGGTGGCCGAGACGCTGTCGGGCAGGAGCGGGACGTTGAAGCTCCAGTGGCGCCAGCCCTGCAAGGGCGGCACCGGCACCTGGGTGATCCTCGGCGGCACCGGCCGGTACAAGGGGCTCACCGGAGGAGGACGTACGACACACGCCGCGTGCACGGGCAGATTGGCCTCCTTGCACGGCGTCTACGCCGGGAACGTCAAGGGCTATCACGCCGTACCGGGCGCCCCGCCGGCCGCCGCGCCGCCGACCGCGCCGCCGGCGCCGGTCCCGGCGGTCCCGAACGGCCACTACGCGGGCCAGACGGATCAAGGTGCGTCGATCAGCTTCGACGTGTCGGGGAACGGAACCTCGCTCTCCAACCTTGTGATCTCGCTCGTGGTCGAGCGGTGCACGCCGCCTGACATGACTCTCAACGCGGACGCCGACGGCGGCTCGGCCGTCATCTCGGGGGACGGATCGTTCTCGATCAGCCTCCCGTCCTTCTCGACGACGGTGGATCAGTCCCCGGCGGTCGCAAACTTCTCGATCGAGGGGAGGCTCACACAGGCCGGGGTCGCGTCAGGAACCCTGAGCCAGGGGGCGTCGTTCACCAACGAGAAGGGCGTGCCGCACGTGTGCGCCTCCGGGGCGGTCGCGTGGACCGCCACGCGCACGGCCTGAGCGGCGCTCGCCGAGGAGGCGCTCAAGGAATGCCGGTGCGTGCCGATACCTGGCGCGAGGGAGATTCGTGGCCGGGGACGACCGAGGGAGCCGCAGCCCGGTTCGTCTTCGGCCATTGAATCTGGCTCTCGAGCTCCGGTGCGCAGAGCATGCCATGGAGTCGTCCCGGGCGGGCCCGTGTCCGGCGAAGGTAATCCCGCCGGGGCCGAGAGAATTCCTGACCTCGCTTGCAACCGGCCAGCGTGGCCCGAGGAAGACTCTGCCCCGGCAGCGATCTTCGTGCGCGCAGTACTTCTTTTCGGCAGGAGCGAGGGCGTTCCTCACTAGACGAACGTCCAGACCGAGAGATACCGGGTGGTCTCGAGCGAGACGGGCAGACCCGAATCCCAAGCGTTCCTGATGTCTGTGGGCCGTCGGGGTTCGTGGCAACACGATCGGTGCAGAGAGCTCCGCCTCGGAGAAGCGGAAACCGCCCGAACGACCGTGGTAGTCGGGACGGGAATCCACCACGATCCGACAGCGGTTGAGATCCGAGGCAGAGCCGTCACCCTTCCAGTCGACGACGGGCTCCAGGCTCGGATCTCCGGCGGGGAGCCGTGCACAGCGCGGCTCCCCGCAACCGCTCCCTCAGAGGAGGATGCGAAGCGCCGTCTCGTGCGGACAGCCGCGGGCCGGGAGCGCAACAGCGAGCCGTAGGTCGATGTCGTGCTGTACGGCCAGCAGCAGCGCGTCCATCAAGCCGTAGCCGGCTCGGCGGAGCTCCTCGCAACGCCAGAGCGAGACTCGGTCTCGTTCGTCTTGTGCGCGATCACCCGACTCGATGATCAGACCGGTCGCTGAGCTCATTCTCGATCCTCCTTGGGCGGAAGGAAGTAGAGCCGGCCCTGCCGCCCAGGGCCGGCTCATCGTTTCGGGTCGACCCCCGCCGCATCGGGGTCAACCCAAACCGCAGTACGCTGCTCGCGTCATTTGCGGAGCAGGCGAGACGAGTTCTACGCCCCGTCGCGAACTACACGAATCACCCTTCAGGTGGTTCATTCGTCCACTTCACCCACAAGGGTCATGACAGGAGGCGCGGCGGCGACGATGTTGAGGTCTGCGCGGAGGACGTCTCCACGCACATGGCGACTGTCGAGGCGGTGGGGGCCGCAGCCCCCGCCTCCAGTCGTCCAGGAGAGCGAGCGTCTGGTCGATCGAGCGACGTCCTGTTCCTTCGGGCGTGGACAGCGCCCCGCGCGTGTCGCATGATCGAGGGCGCGCAGCCACCAGGCCCGGGGGCGCGAGGCGGGCCGCAGCCTCCGCGCCCCCCGGGAGAAAAAACGCGCCACGAATCACCGGTCGGACGTCGCTCTCGCTTTACGCTGGGTGAACGACCGTGTTAGATAGCGGGCGTGACCTCGTAGGAGCAGAGGACCGGACGAGGAAGTAGGGCCGCCTACAGCCCCGTCGCGGCGGTGACGCGAAGCTCAGGTGTGATCGGCCTTGCCGCAGTGAGCCGAGACCACATGCGCCACCTCACTCCTGCTCCGGGAGACCGCACCGCACTGTTGGGTGCGGTCTCCGAGGTCGCGTGCCTCCAGCTTTCGGGCGCCCCATCCCAGCGAGTGTCGGGCGGCTCAGCCCTGGTCGTCGCTCACGGGAGCTCCTCGTACTCCCGCTGCTCCCTCTTGTCGTGGCGATACGCGATGATCATTCCGACGCCGAAGATGATCACGAGGGCAGCGATGGCGCCGAAACGGTAGACCAGGCGGTTGAGCACCAGCACGCTGATCAGCACCAGCAGTCCGAGGCCGATCACGATGCCGACTGTCTTCCACCAGAAGTTCTTCCCCATCTCGTCCATGTGTTCGCTGTCCTCTCGTCTGGGCTCTGCGTGGCGGCCCGCTCTCGTGCTCAACTCGCCAAGCCTGCGCACGAGGCGCTCGCAGAGTCAACAGGGCATAGTCTGAGCGGCGCTTCGGCACACCGCGCGCCGACCCCAACGACATGACTAGCCGGGGCTCGGCATCCGGCAGGTTCACTCGCGCGCTATCCGCGCCAGTCCGGGTGAACCTAGTTGCATCGGCATCCAGGAGCGCCGGGTAGTCCCTCGTTCGAGGGATTCGGCTTGTCACAGCCATCGACCCGGTCGTAGGGTGGGCGCCGAGGCCCAGGATGGTCAATCCCTTCAACGTGACATCGGTGTACATGGCGGGGATCGTCTGGGTACTGATGCTGATCTACTGGATCTGCGTCTGCTTCTACGTCTTTGTCGGTTTCAACCTCTTCATTTGAAGCAGGCCCGAGCGCCCGTTGGCGGTCGGTCTAGCAGCAAGAGGAAAAGCCCCGTTTCCGGGGCTCCTCGAGGCTGCGGGGCAAGGACTCGAACCTTGACTACCTGATCCAGAGTCAGGCGTCCTACCATTAGACGACCCCGCAAGGGTCACCGGATTCTAGCGGGACTCAGATCTCGAGCCGGTAGGTCGGCACCAGGCTCTTCTCCGCCTCGGTGTCGATGTGCGCGATCACCTCGACGTACGGCTCCAGGCCGGAGCCGCGGAGCTTCGCCTTCAGCAGGCCGTCCACCTGGTAGAGGCCCGACGAGTTGTTCATCACGACCTCGATCATGATGGGTCGCTCGGCACCGTCTTTGATCAGCACGTCCTCGATCGCCGCGGCCGAGAGCGAGTGGATCGAGACCGAGCCGCGCTCGAACGGGATCCGTGAGCGGCCCTTCGCCATGTCGAGCGCGTCCGCGACGCGCAGTATTCCCGCCTCGAGGGTGAGCGGCTTGCCGTCGGCGCGGTGGCTGATGATCGCCTGCAGCACCTCCGACGAGATCACGGCGGCGTCCGTCTCGCTGTAGATCCCGTCGAGCAGGTCGCCGAGCTTTCCCTCGGCGAGGAAGAGGCTGAAGTCCTCGTGGTCGTCGCGGTGCACGGACATACCGACGTCGTGCAAGAGCGCCGAGAGGACGACGACGATCTCCGCCTCGTTGCGGGTCATCGCGTAGTCGGTCACCATCGCCGGCTCGACGCCGTGCTTGGTGAGCTGGCGCAGGAGCTTGAGTGCGATGTTGGTCACGATCTGGATGTGCACCCAGGAGTGGTCGTTGATGCGGAGGCGCAGTACCGCGTTCACGTTCGCCACGTGCCACCACGCCTTGAGCTGGTCGTCAGCGTTGACCCGCTCGATCAGCTCGCCGAGCTTTCGGTTGGCGCGAACCGGCACCCGGATCCGCATTCCGGCGACCGCCTGCGCGGGGGTGAGACGGGTCTCGCGCTCGGCCTCGGCCGGGGTGGGCAGCTCGAGAGGCTCGCCGCTCTCCGGCTCCGAGGACATCAGGATTCTGCAGGCGCGGCCGGGGCCGGCGTTTCGGCCTCCGCGCGCTTGAAGTACATGAGCGTCCAGGCGGCGGCGACGAACGGCACGGTGATGCTGTGGGCGATCAGGCCGCCGATCCAGTCGCTGAAGAACGGCGAGAAGATCGCGCGGAAGATCCCGCTGATCAGCCCGCTCGCGATCGACGCGCCGATCCCGGTGATCAGGATCACACCGAGCACGGGCCAGCTTGCGCCCTTCACGAGCTCGTTCGAGCGGCCGAACGAGTCGCCGGCGCTCTTCTTCTCGAGCACGATCGCGGGCACGATCAGGCACCACCGCGTGAGCAGGAACAGCCCCGGCGCGATCAGCAGCAGGAAGCCGATCCCGATCCCGATCGCGGCCAGGATTCCGGCGGCGATCAGGGCAGGCAGCCGGGGCCCGACGCGCGAGTAGAGCTCGCCGATCGTCGAGTCGATCTTCCCGTCACGGACGTCCTGGACCGCCTCGACGAGCGCACCCTGCACCCAGAACGAGCCGACGAGCGTGACGATCAGGCTGAGCAGCCCGAAGAACACGCCTCCCGCGGCGCCGCCCCGCGCGAGCGAGAAGAGGATCGCCCCGAGCAGGTCGAGGGCGACGAAGACCACGGCCGCGGTCGCCACCAGCCGCCAGAAGAAGCGCGTGTAGAGAGTCCAGGACTCGCTCAGAATCTCGCCGACGGGCATCGTGCGGAGCCTATACCGTCCAGCGCAGCGGTGATAATGCGGGCGTGGACGAGCATCCGGTCCGGGTCACGGTGACCGACGACCTCCAGCGCAACCGCTGGACGGTCTTCTTCCGAGTGTTCCTCGTGATCCCGCACTTGATCTGGCTCGCGCTCTGGGGGATCGCGGTGTTCTTCACCGCGTTCGTCAACTGGCTGATCACGCTGATCGACGGCACCCCGCCGCGACCGCTCTTCGACTTCCTCGCCGCGTACGTCCGCTACGCGACCCACGTCTACGCGTACATCCTCTTCGCCGCGAACCCGTACCCCGGGTTCACCGGCGAGCCCGGCTACCCGGTCGACGTCGATCTCGGCCGGCCGGAGCGGCAGAATCGCTGGAAGACCGGGTTCCGGATCGTCCTCGCGCTGCCGGCGCTCGCGCTCACCGACGTGCTCGTCGGCGGTGCGCCGTCCTCGTGGGAGGCGCGCACGAACGGCGGCGGCGGGAACTTCGACTACCGCACGACCGGCGGCGGCATCGCGATCACGCTCTTCGTGCTCGGCTGGTTCGCGATCCTCGCCCGCGGCCGCTCGCCCCAGGGTTTCCGCGATCTCGTCGTCTACATCCTGCGGTACGCCGCACAGACCTACGCGTACCTCCTCGTCCTCACCGACCGCTACCCCGACGCCGATCCCGCGCTGCCGGAGGCGTTCGAGCCGCTGCCCGCGAGCCCGGTGAGGCTGACGCTCGACGACGACCCGCGCCGTTCGAGGCTGACGGTCTTCTTCCGTCTCTTCCTCGCGCTCCCGCACCTCGTCTGGCTCGTGCTGTGGTCGATCGCCTCGTTCTTCGCCCTGATCGCGATGTGGGTCTCCACCGTCGTCAGCGGGCACCCGCCCGCGGGGCTGCACCGCTTCCTCTCGTCCTACCTCCGTTACGGCGTCCACGTCTACGCGTTCCTGTTCCTGATCGGCGGCCCGTTCCCGGGCTTCGACGGGCGCGCCGGCAGCTACCCGGTCGATCTCGAGCTGCCCGGGCCGGAGCCGCAGGGACGATGGGGCGCGTTCTTCCGGCTCGTGCTCGCGGTGCCCGCCTTTGCCGTCGCGGCGGCGCTCGGCGCGGTGCTCCTCTGTACCGCGGTCTTCGCCTGGTTCTTCTCGCTCGTCACGGCGCGTGAGCCGGTCGGGCTACAGCGCCTCGGCGCCTACGCGCTTCGCTACACGGCGCAGACCGACGCCTACGTGTACCTGCTCACGGCCCGCTACCCGTACAGCGGGCCGGCGACGCACGTCGCCGACGAGCAGCTCGCGCTGGCGGAGTGAGCGAACGCCGCGCGGCCGGGCTCGCGGCGCTCGCGCTCGCGGCGGTCGTGTGGGCGCTACTTGCCCTCGTGCTCTGGCGATCGAGCCGCGTGCCCTCCTCGCTGCGGCTGCCACAGGTGCGCGTCGCCGATCTCTTCACCGCGCACCAGCTCGCGCGTGCCCGCTCGTTCGAGCGCTTCCTCCGGATCGACTGGCTGCTGTCCGAGCTCGCGCTGGTCGCCGTGCTCGCCGTGTACGCGCGGCGTGGCGCCCGCTTCGCCCGCGAGTCGGCGGCCGGGCGGATCGGCACCGGCCTGCTGCTCGGGATGCTCGGGCTCGGGCTCGTGTGGCTCGTGCAGCTTCCGTTCGGCCTCGCGGGGCTCTGGTGGGAGCGGCGGCACGGGATCGCGTACGAGAGCTACGGGGAGTGGGCACTCGGCGGCTGGCTCGGCCTCGCGGGCGCGTTCCTGTTCGTGTGCGCGGCGCTTGTGATCGTGATGGGGCTCGCGCGCGTGCTCGGCGCGCGCTGGTGGCTCGTCGGCGGGCCGGTGTTCGTCGCCCTCGCGGCGCTCTTCACCTTCGTGCAGCCGTATCTCCTGACCGACACGCACCCTCTCCGCGACCCGGCGCTGAAGGCCGACGCGCGCCGCTTCGCGCGCGAGCAGGGGCTGCCGCCGGTGCGGATCGTGGTGGAGGACGTGCGTGCCGAGACGAGCGCGCCGAACGCGGAGGCGGTCGGCCTCGGCCCGACGCGGCGCGTGATCCTCTGGGACACCCTGCTCGACGGCCGCTTCAGCCCGAGCGAGGTACGCGTAGTCGTCGCCCACGAGCTCGGGCACCTCTCCCGCGACCATCTGTTCAAGGGCCTGGCGTGGTTCGCGCTGTTCGCGATCCCCGGCGCCTGGGTGATCGCACGTGCGACCCGGCGGCGCGGGGGGATGGCGGAGCCCGCCGCGGTGCCGCTCGCCCTGTTCGTCCTCGTCGCGCTCCAGCTCGTCGCGCTGCCGCTGCAGGCTGCGATCTCGCGTCACATCGAGGGCGAGGCCGACTGGATTGCGCTGCGCACGACGCGTGACCCGACGGCCGCCGTGGGCGTCTTCCGGAAGTTCACGACCGTCGCGCTCGAGCAGCCCGACCCGCCCGGGTGGGCCTATCTCCTGCTCGCCGACCATCCGACGATCGAGCAACGGATCGGCATGGCCGAGGAGTGGCGCAAGCTTCATCCTGCGCCCCGCTAGACCTGTCCGGGGGTCAGGCACTCGGCCGTGTCCCGAGTCGGCGGGTCCGTGACTCGAACCGTCTGGGCATCAGGGATCGCGGGCCGGATGAGGTGCCGTCCAAAGGAGTCGAGGCTGTCCAGTTCGGACGATCCGATGGGGTCAGGCACCGGAACCTGTCTCGTCGGGACTAGGCGATGTCGACGGCCCAGTCGCCGTAGAGCTCCGTGTACCGGCCCCGGCGGGCCAGCAGCTCGTCGTGCGTGCCCTGCTCCACGACGACCCCGTGCTCGAGCACGACGATCAGGTCGGCCTCACGGATCGTCGAGAGACGGTGGGCGATGATGAACGCGGTCCGGTCGGCGAGCAGGAGCCGGAGGGCGGCCTCGATCCGCCGTTCGGTGCCGATGTCGACCGAGGACGTGGCCTCGTCGAGGACCAGGATCCGGGGGTCGACGAGCAGCGCGCGGGCGAACGCGACGAGCTGGCGCTGGCCGAGCGAGAGCCTCGTTCCACGCTCCTGCACCTCGGTCTCGTAGCCGTCCTCGAGCCGCATGATGAAGTCGTGCGCGCCGACGGCCTGTGCGGCGGCGGCGATTTGCTGCGGGGTCGCATCGGGAAGCCCGAAGGCGATGTTGTCGCGCACCGTGCCCGCGAAAAGGAAGCCCTCCTGCGGCACCACGCCGAGCTGCCGGCGGAGCGAGGCCTGCGTCACCTCGCGCAGGTCGATCCCGTCGACGGTGATGCGCCCTTCTCGCGGGTCGTAGAAGCGCGCGAGCAGCTTCGCGATCGTCGACTTGCCGGCGCCCGTGTGCCCCACGAGCGCGACGGTCGTCCCGGCCGGAACGTCGAGGTCGATCCCGTGCAGCACCTCGACGCCCTCGCCGTAGCCAAAGCGGACGCGCTCGAAGCGGACGCGCCCCTCGAGCTCCGGGAGGTCGCGCGCACCCGGGCGGTCGCTCACCTGGGGCTCCTCGTCGAGCACGTCCATGATCTTGTCGAGCGCGGCGACGGCCGCGAGGAACGTGTTGTAGAGCTGCGAGAGCTGCTGCACCGGATCGAAGAAGTTCGCCAGGTAGAGCGTGAACGCGAACACGGTGCCGAGCGTGATGTTGCCGTCGAAGTAGAGGATCCCGCCGAAGCCGAGCACGATCGCGGTTGCGACCGACGAGAGCAGGTCGACGAACGGGAAGTAGAGCCCGTTCAGCACCACCGTCTGGTGGTTCGCCTCGCGGTAGCGCCGGTTCACTGCCCGGAAGCTCCGCTGCGAGTTCGTCTCGCCCGCGAACGACTGGATCACGCGCATCCCGGCGATGTCCTCGGCGAGGGACGCGGTGACCAGGCCGAGCCGCTCGCGCACGGACCGATACGCACGGGTGGAACGCACGCGGAACACCGACGTGGCGACCGCCATCAGCGGCAGCACGACCACGGTCGCGAGCGCCAGCCGCCAGTCGAGCACGAACAGGATCACGGCCGTGCCGAGCAGGAGCAGGGTGTTCTGGACGAGGCTCGAGACGCCGTCGGTGACAAGCTGGTCGAGCGCCTCGACGTCGTTCGTCAGCCGGCTGATGATCACGCCGGCGCGGTTGCGCTCGTAGAAGCCGAGCGAGAGGCGCTGAAGGTGGCGGAACAGCTTCAGCCGCAGGTCGGCGAGGATCCGCTCCCCCGTCCAGCCGGTGAAGTAGGTCTGCGCCGACGACGCGCCCCAGCCGAGCAGGCCCGCGACGAGGAACCCGGCAACGGTGAGTGTCAGCCGCGTGAGGTTCTTCTGCTCGATGCCGAGGTCGATAGCCTGCTTCGCGAGGAACGGCGGCAGCAGGGCGAACGCCGTGGCGAGGAGCAGCGAGCCGAGCGCGAGCGCCGTCCGGGCCTTGTACGGCTTCGCGAGCCGCGCCAGCGCCCGCACCCGGCGGGCGGTCTGCCGCCACGACCAGTCCGAGACCTTCGCGCCGCGCGGGTCGGTCAGCGAGCCGCCGGGCTGCCACACCTTCACGCGGACACCTCCTCGGCCTCAGTGAGCACCCGCGTCTCGAGCATCCCGTGGTCGTGGATCTCGCGGTAGACGGGGCTCGTCCCGTACAGCTCGGCGTCCGTGCCGCGGGCGACGACGCGCCCGTGCTCGAGCACGACGATCTCGTCGGCGAGCGCGATCGTCGAGAGCCGGTGGGCGATGATCAGCGTCGTCCGGCCCTTCATCGCCTCGCGCAGCCCGAGCCGGATCCGCGCCTCGGTCGAGGCGTCCACCGACGCCGTCGCATCGTCCAGGATCAGGATCCTGGGGTCGACGACGAGAGCCCGCGCGATCGCGATCCGCTGGCGCTGCCCGCCGGAGAGCGTGATCCCGCGCTCGCCGATCACGGTCTCGTAGCCGAGCGGCAGCGCGGCGATGAAGTCGTGCGCCTGCGCCATCCGCGCCGCCCGCTCGACCTCCTCGGCGTCCGCGTCGGGAGCGCCGAGCGCGATGTTCTCGCGCACGGTCGCCGAGAAGAGGAACGGGTCCTGCGCGATCACGCCGATCGAACGCCGCAGCGAGGTCAGCCGCAGGTCGCGGACGTCGACGCCGTCGACGACGACCCGGCCTGCGGTCGCGTCGTAGAAGCGCGGCACGAGCGAGGCGAGCGTCGTCTTGCCGGCCCCGGTATGGCCGATCAGGGCGACGGTGCTGCCTGCGCGGAGCTCGAGGTCGATCCCTTCCAGCACGGGGCGGCCGGGCGCGTATTCGAACGTGACGCCCTCAAACTCGATCCTGCCCTCGCCGGCAGGGAGGTCGACTGCGCCCGGGCTGTCGGCGACCTCCTCGGGCTCGTCGATGATCTCGAAGATCCGCTCCCCCGACGCGGTGGCCCGCTGCGACTGGCCGATCCACATCCCGAGCATGCGCAGCGGCCCGACCAGCATCGCGACGTAGAAGTTGAACGAGATGAACTGGTTGAGCTGCATGGTGCCGTGCACGACAGCCGTGCCGCCGACGAGCAGCACAGCCGCCTGGGCGGCCATCGGCAGGAACGACATCATCGGCACGTAGAGCGCCTGCTGCCGGGTCGCCGAGATCGTCCGCCGGAAGAGGCGCTCCGAGCGGTCGGTGAACTTCGCCGCCTCTTGCGGCTCCTGCGCGAACGCCTTCACGACCCCGACGCCGACGATGCTCTCCTCGGCGACGGTCGCGACGTCGGCGAGCTTCTGCTGCACGTCGCGGAGCAGCGGGTGCGAGACGTGGCTGTAGCGGTAGGCGATCACCGCGAGGAACGGAGTGATCGCGAGCACGATCAGCGCGAGCCGCCAGTCGATCCAGAGCATCACGGCGGTGACCCCGACGATCGTCAGCAGGTGCTGGAAGAAGAAGATCAGCCCGTAGCCGAGGAAGAAGCGCACCTGCTGCAGGTCGACCGTGGCGCGCGACATCAGCTGGCCGGTCTGGTGCGAGTCGTAGAACCCGAACGAGAGCCGCAGCAGGCGGGCATAGAACGCGTCGCGGATGTCGTACTCGACGCCGAGCGCCTGGTTCCCCGAGATGAAGCGGCGGCCGACCATCAGTCCCGCCTTCACGATCCCGAGCGCGATCAGCAGCCCGATCAGCATCCAGAGCTCGTGGCGGTCCTTCTCCGTGATCGCCTTGCCGATCACGAGCCCCGTGACGCCGTAGAACGCGATCTGCGCCACCTGCGAGCCGCCGGCGAGCACGACTGAGAGGATCAGCGAGAGGCGGTACGGGCGGAGGAAGCCGAGCAGCCTCGCGAACGTCTTCCGGTAGGGCGTCGCCACCCCGGAAACCTAGCCGCGGGGTGCGGACGCACGGTGCTGCAGCTCGGGGCCCATCGCGACGAGCAGGGCGACGAAGGCGTCGGCTGCGGCGCTGGGTGGGCCCGCGCCCTTGCGCCGGATCGCGACGATCGGCCGGCGGGGCGGCGGCTGCTCGACGATCCGGATCCGGTGCAGCCTGCCGTCGGCCAGCTCGGTTGCGACGGCGATCTGCGGCAGCAGCGCGATCCCGAGCCCCTGCTCGACCATCTTCTTGGCGGAGTCGATGTTGTCGAGCTCCATCAGTCCGCGCGGCGCGATCCCGGCCTCGCGGAAGAGCGCGCTCGTCAGCTCGTGGTAGCTCGAGCTGCGGTCGAAGAGGACGAATTGCTCCTCGCCGAGCTCCTCCAGTCGCGCCCACCCGCTCGCAACGAAGGGGTGGCCTTCGTGGACGACGAGCACGAGCTCGTCCTCCCACAGCGGTGTCGCCTCGATCGCCGGATCGCGGAGCAGCCGGGTGAGCCCCACCTCGACCTCGCCGCGCTTCACGAGCTCGAGCACCTCCTCGGAGTGGCCGGTGCGGACGACGAGCTGGACGCCGGGATGCGACTCGGTGAAGCGGTGGAGGAGGGCGGGGAGCGCGTAGGTCGAGACCGCGGGCGAGGCGCCGAGGGCGAGCTGGCCGCCCTCGCCGCGCCCGAGCGCGTCCACGAGCCGGCATCCCTCGGCGACGGTCTCGACGGCGCGCTCTGCAAAGGGGAGGAACGCGCGGCCCGCCTCGGTCAGCTCGACGCCGCTGCGCCGCCGCACGAGGAGCTGCGAGCCAACCCGGCGCTCGAGCGAGTTCAGACGCGAGGTCAGGGCGGGCTGGGAGATGAAGAGCGAGCGCGCCGCTTCGGTGACGCTGCGCTCGCGCGCCACGGCGACGAACCCTTCGAGCTGGGCCAACATACAAAGATTCTATCCAAGTATCACCAGAACGTATTGGACGCTATGGGACTGCGTCCGTACCGTGAGTGGATCGGCCGGCTTTCACAAGGAGGAGCAAGATGATCGACAGGCGCGTGCGGCAGGAGACGGAGGCGCTCGAGCGCGAGTGGGCGCAGCAGGGCGACAGAGGGATCCAGCGCGACTACTCGGCCGAGGACGTGGTACGGCTCCGCGGCTCGGTCCAGGTCGAGCACACGCTTGCACGGAACGGCGCGGAGCGCCTGCGCCGCCAGCTGAACGAGCTGCCCTACGTGGCAGCGCTCGGCGCTCTCACCGGCAACCAGGCGGTGCAGATGGTGAAGGCCGGCCTCCAGGCGATCTACCTCTCGGGCTGGCAGGTCGCGGGCGACGCGAACCTCGGCGAGACGACCTACCCCGACCAGAGCCTCTATCCGGCGAACAGCGTCCCCGCGGTGGTGCGGCGGATCAACAACGCGCTGCGCCGCGCCGACCAGATCCAGTGGAGCGAGGGCTCGGACGAGCTCGACTGGCTCGTGCCGATCGTCGCCGACGCGGAGGCGGGCTTCGGCGGTGCGCTCAACGCCTTCGAGCTGATGAAGGCGATGATCGAGGCCGGCGCCGCGGGCGTCCACTTCGAGGACCAGCTCGCCTCCGAGAAGAAGTGCGGGCACCTCGGCGGCAAGGTGCTCGTGCCGACCGCGCAGTTCATCCGCACCTTGATCGCGGCGCGGCTCGCGGCCGACGTGGCCGGTGTCCCGACGGTGCTGATCGCGCGTACGGACTCGCACTCGGCCGCGCTCCTCACCTCCGACATCGATCCGCGCGACGCGGAGTTCATCACGGGCGAGCGCACCGCGGAGGGCTTCTTCGTCGTGCGCGACGGGATCGAGGCGTCGATCGCCCGCTCGCTGGCCTACGCGCCGTACGCGGACCTGCTCTGGTTCGAGACCTCGACGCCCGACCTCGAGGAGGCGCGGCTCTTCGCCGAGGCGATCCACGAGCGGTTCCCCGGCAAGCCGCTCTCGTACAACTGCTCACCGTCGTTCAACTGGCGCAAGCACCTCGACGACGACACGATCGCGGTGTTCCAGCGCGACCTCGGCGAGCTCGGCTACCGGTTCCAGTTCGTCACGCTCGCCGGCTTCCACTCGCTCAATGCTTCGATGTTCGAGCTCGCACGCGGGTACGCCGAGGAGGGGATGAGCGCCTACGTGCGCCTCCAGGAGCGCGAGTTCGCGCTCGAGGAGCACGGCTACACGGCGACGCGCCACCAGCGAGAGGTCGGCGCCGGCTACTTCGACCAGGTCGCCCAGGTGATCTCGGGCGGGATGGCCTCGACGCTCGCGCTCAAGGGGTCGACCGAAGAGGCTCAGTTCGCCGCCTCGTAGGTGCCTCGTGAGGGCGCCCGGAGCGGGCGCCCTCACGAGACGGTCGTCATGCTGCCCGGGCGGGGCCTTCCTTCCCGCCGTACACGGTCAGCGCATAGATGATCAGGATGTCGACCGTGAAGATCGCGAGCGACCACCACGGGTACGCCTGGACCCACGCGAGCTGCCCTATCGCGTTGATGGCGGCGACGACGATGCCGAACCACCGCGCCCACTGCGCTCCCGACACGATCCCGAACGCGGCGAGGATCGAGACCGCTCCCAGGATGAGCGTGATCCACGCCCATGTGCGCAGGTCGCTGAAGACGTACTTGGCGTTGTTGGTGTAGAAGCTCGACTTCGAGAGCGCCACGATCCCGTCGAGGATCGCCATCGTGCCCGCGAACCCGAGCATGATCGCCGCGAACCCGATCCAGCCGGTGCCCTTCTCCGAGTATCCGTTCGACAAAGTTCCCCCTTCGATTTGTCGATTACTTGTCGATCATGAATCCTCTCACGCCGGTCGGATCGCGCCTAGGGCATCGCGCACGTGCTCGAGCGCGTGCCCGAGCCGCACCCGGTTGGCGGGCTGGTTGAGCCAGCCGCTCGCGCCCGAGGGGTGGGGGAGCGGAACGACTGTCGCCCCGCCCAGCTCGAAGCGCGCGCCGACGCAATCGGTGAGGTTGGGCTCGCCGAGCAGCTGCCGCAGCGCCAGCCCGCCGACCGTGACGATCAGCGACGGGCGCAGCAGCCGCAACTCCCACTCCTGCCAGAACGCGCAGAGCCGCTGCTCGCGCTGCGAGGGCGTGCGATCGCCGCGGCCCGAGGGCGGCCGGCCCGGATAGCAGCGGGTGACCGAGGCGCAGTAGAAGGTCGCGTAGAAGGCGTCCTCGTCGAGCTCGAGCCAGCGGCGCAGCGTCTGTCCCGCGCGGCCGCGCCACGGGAGGCCCTCGGCGCCCTCGACGATCCCCGGAGCCTGGCCGAAGAGGTACGCGCGCTGGCCGGCGTGGCCCTGGAAGACCGGCGCGGACTCGATCTGGAACCCGGCCTCGGCGCAGGCCCGGCAGCGGGCGTTGTCGCGCTGGAGCGAGCCCAGCGAGCGGTACGTGCTGCGTCGCACCTCAGTGCCCCTCCAGGTAATGTCCGCCGGCCTCCGGCCCGCTATCACGCGGCGCCATGCTGCGTCCTCAGTCGCGCCCAGAGCCTTGGCTATGAGCGCTCCCTGCGTCCTTGCCTCGCTTGGTGCTAGCGACCCAGAGACTCGACAACATCACCTGAAGAGACACTCTAGATTAGGCGCATGCCGCTGCCGCTCGAGTCGGTGCCGAACGTCTCGGAGGGACGCGACCCGGAGACGATCGCAGCGCTCGCGGCGGCCTTCGGGGAGCACGCGCGGCTGCTCGACGTCCACAGCGACCCCGACCACAACCGCTCGGTGTTCACGGTCGTCGGCTCCGCCGGGGAGCTGGTCGAGGCGCTGCTAGCGGGGATCGCGTGTGCGCGTGAGCGAATCGACCTCCGCCGCCACTCGGGTGTGCATCCGCGGGTCGGTGCACTCGACATCTGCCCGCTCGTGCCGGTCGTGCCCGAGGACATGGAGCGGGCGAAGGCGGCGGCGCTCGTGCTCGCGTCGCGGCGTCGGCGAGCTCGGGCTGCCGGTCTTTCTCTACGGCGAGCTCGCTCCAGGTCGCGGCCCGGCCTTCTTCCGTCGCGGCGGGCCAGAGGAGCTGCAGCGCCGGCTGGACACGGGTGAGCTCGCCGCGGACTTCGGCCCGGGTCGGCTCGACCCCGCGGCCGGTTGCGTGCTCGTCGGCGCGAGGAGGCCGCTCGTCGCCTTCAACGTCAACCTGCGCGGGACGCTCGAGGCCGCACGGGAGATCGCGGCGGTGGTGCGCGAGAAGGGCGGCGGCTTCCAGGGCGTGCGCGCGCTGGGGCTGGAGCTCCCGAGCGCCGGGCTCGTGCAGGTGAGCATGAACATCGAGGACTGGCAGGCCGCCCCGCCGCACGAGGTGGTCGCGCGAATCGTCGCGGAGGCCGAGGCACGCGGGGCAGAGGTCGCCGGCTCCGAGCTCGTCGGGCTCATTCCCGCGGGGGCCGTCGTTGCCGCGGCCGGGCCCGCGCTCCGCCTGGTCGCCCTCGATTCTTCGAGCGTCCTGGAGCTACGGCTCCTCGACCCCGGGACGGCGTCGGCCTCTAGCAGCGCCGGCCGGCCACCGGACGGCAGGCGAGCGTGAGCCGGCGCAGGCCGGAGCCGTCGGGACGCACGCTGTAGATCGAGGCCCGGGCGGGGCCGATCGTGCGGACGAACGCGATCCGGCTGCCCCGAGGGGACCAGACGGGATCATGGTCGGCGCGTCCTCCCCTGGTGAGCTGCCGCGGCGCCGAGCCGTCTCGGTCGACAACGAAGAGGCCACCGGCACCGGCGTACACGAGTGAATGCCCGTCGGGTGACCAGCTCGGGGCCGAGTACGGCAACGCTCCGCCTGCAAGCTTCGTCACCGTCGTCCCGTCGGGGTCGGCGACGTCGAGCTCCCCGGCTCCGTTGTGGGTGGCCGCGAAAGCGATGCCCGTCCCCTGCGGCGACCAGACGGCGCGCACCGCGACGAGCCGCTGTGAGGTGAGGAGGCGTGACTCCCCACCGGTCGCCGCCACGACGTAGAGCGAGCCCGCGCGCAGGAACGCGATCCGCTCCCCGCCCGGCGACCACGTGGGTGTGCCCCCGTCAGCCACGCGGCGCGCCGGCAGCCCGCGGGAGAGTGAGACGACATAGACCCCGGCACCGCCATAGGCGCCGTAGGCGAGTCGTGTCCCGTCCGGTGACCACGAGGGCGGAGCCGCCTGGGCCCCGACCGCCACCAGGCGCCCGCGGCCGCCGGCGGAGGGGATGACATAGAGCGCCGGCACGGCACCGCCGAAGCTCCAGTATGCGATCGCCCGTCCATCGGGTGACCACGAAGGGCTCTGGTCGGCGTAAGGGTTGCTCATCAGGCTGCGCCGAGCACCGCCGTAGGTGTTTGCGACGAAGATGTCGAAGCCCTCCGCGTCGGTGAACAGGGTGGTCGCATTGCTCGCAAAGGCGATCTGTCGCCCGTCGGGGGACCACGCGGGCATCGCACTGACGACTGCGGGGGCGCGCGGCTTGTCGGCACCCGCTGCGGCGCCGGCGACCGCGAGGGCGGCGAGTGCTGCGGCGAGGCGGATCACGGAGGAAGCTTGCCAGGAGCGCGCCGTTACACTGGCCCCGGCGATGGCGCAGCGGACCGCGATCGGGCTCACCGGCGACGACCTCAGTGCCGAAGACGTCTGGGCCGTCGCCGTCGGCAGGGACGCAGCGGAGCTCACCGACGAGGCGCGGTCGAAGATGCGCGCCGCCCGTTCGCTCGTCGAGCGAGCCGCCTTCGGCACTAGCGAGCACACCTACGGCGTCAACACGGGCTTCGGCCGCTTCGTCTCGAAGTCGATCCCCGAGGAGCAGACGGCCGAGCTGCAGCTGCGCCTGCTCCGGAGTCACGCGTGCGGCGTCGGCGCTCCCTATCCCGACGAAGTCGTTCGCGCGGCGATGCTGCTGCGCGCGAACGCGCTCGCCAAGGGCAACTCCGGCGCACGCGTAGAGACGGTGGAGCTCCTGCTCGACTGCCTGAACCGCGGCCTCGTCTCGTACGTGCCCGCACGCGGCTCGGTCGGCGCTTCCGGCGACCTCGCACCGCTCGCCCACCTGGCGCTGCCGCTCGTCGGCGAGGGCGAGGCATGGGTCGACGGAGAGCGGATGCCGGGAGTCGATGCGCTCGCTGCCGTCGGCCTGGAGCCGATCGTGCTGGACGCGAAGGAGGGGCTCTCGCTCATCAACGGCACGCAGTTCATGGCGGCGTTCGGCGCGCTCGGGCTCGTGCGCGCCCGCCGGCTGGCCCAGGCCGCCGACATCGCCTGCGCGCTCTCGCTCGAGGCGCTGCAGGGCACCCGCACGAGCTTCCTGCCGCAGATCCAGCGCTTGCGGCCGCTGCGCGGCCAGGCCGCGAGCGCCGCGAACGTGATGGCGCTGCTCGAGGACTCGGCGATCATCGAGTCGCACCGCTGGTGCGACAAGGTGCAGGATGCGTATTCCCTCCGTTGCGCCCCCCAGGTGCACGGCGCCTCCCGCGACCTGCTCGACTATGTCGACTACACGGTCTCGGTGGAGCTGAACGCCGCCACCGACAACCCGCTCGTGCTGGTCGAGGACGAGCTGCTCGTCTCGAACGGCAACTTCCACGGTCAGCCTGTCGCGTTCGCGCTCGACGCGCTCGCGATGGCGGTCTCCGAGCTCGCGAGCATCTCCGAGCGGCGGGTCGAGCGGCTCGTGAACCCGAGCCTCTCGGACGGCCTGCCCGCGTTCCTCACCTCCGACGGCGGCCTCAACTCCGGCTTCATGATCGCGCAATACGTTGCGGCGGCGCTCGTCTCCGAGAACAAGGCGCTCTGCCATCCGGCCTCGGTGGACTCGATCCCGACGAGCGCCGGCCAGGAGGATCACGTCTCGATGGGGAACGCGGCGGGGCTGAAGGCGTGGCAGGTGCTTGCGAACTGCGAGAGCGCGCTCGCGATCGAGCTGCTCGCGGGCGCCCAGGGCGTCGAGTTCCTCGCGCCGCTGCAGCCGGGAGCCGGCGTTCGCGCGACAAGGGCGTTCGTGCGGACGCTCTCGCCGCGGCTCCACGACGACCGCTCGCTCTCGAGTGACATCGAGGCGGTTGCCGGCGCGATCCGCGACGGCTCGCTCGGCGCGGCGGTCGAGGCGGAGGTGGGGGAGCTCTTGTGAGGCTGTTGCAGTGGCCCGGCCCGGCAGGAGCGCCGCGTTCGAAGCGGCCCTACCGGGACGCCGCGCTCGTCTATGCAGGGCTCGCCGCCGCGATCGTCGTCTTCGCGGCGCTCACGGGCGGGAGCCTGGGCCGCGCCGCGGTCACCGCGGTGTTCTTCTTCGTCGTGGCGACCGCGTGGACCTGGTTCCACATGCGCCGGAAGAAGCTGAAGGAGGAAGACGGAATGAATGTCACCGGCACGCGAGCGGCGCAGGTCGAGGCCCTCTGCGGCGACCTCTCGGCGATCCGCGCGCCTCGCGGCTCCGAGCTCAACGCGCGCTCGTGGCAGACGGAGGCGCCGCTCAGGATGCTGCTCAACAACCTCGATCCCGAGGTGGCCGAGCATCCGGAGCAGCTCGTCGTGTACGGGGGCTCCGGGAAGGCCGCGCGCAACCACGAGGCCCTGAAGGCGATCGTGAGCTCGCTGCTCGAGCTCGGTGACGAGGAGACGCTGCTCGTCCAGTCCGGGAAGCCGGTCGGCGTGTTCCGCACCCACCGGGGCGCGCCGCGGGTGCTGATCGCCAACTCGCTGCTCGTGCCGCGCTGGGCGACCTGGGACGAGTTCCGCCGGCTCGAGGCGCTCGGGCTGACGATGTTCGGCCAGATGACGGCCGGCTCCTGGATCTACATCGGCACACAGGGGATCCTCCAGGGCACCTACCAGACCTTCGGCGCGGCGGGGGAGAAGCACTTCGGCACGCCCGACCTGGCGGGGCGGTCGGTGCTGACCGCGGGGCTCGGCGGGATGGGCGGGGCGCAGCCGCTCGCGGCGACGCTGGCCGGCGCTGCGATCCTCTGCGTCGAGGTCGATCCGTCGCGGATCGAGCGGCGGCTCGAGACGAGATACCTCGACGAGGCGACCGATTCGCTCGACGACGCGCTCGGGCGCGTGCGGGCGGCGCAGCGCGAGGGCCGGGCGCTCTCGGTGGGGCTGCTGGGAAACGCCGCCGATGTCGTACCCGAGCTCGCGCGGCGAGGCGAGCCGTTCGACCTCGTCACCGACCAGACCGCGGCACACGACCCGCTCACGGGCTACGTGCCGCAGGGGCTGGGCCTCGAGGAGGCCGCGGCGTTGCGCGCGGCCGATCCGGACGAGTACGTCCGCCGCGCCCGCGCCTCGATCGTCGCGCACGTCGAGGGGATGCTCGAGTACGTCCGGGCCGGCGCGTATGTTTTCGATTATGGCAACAACCTGCGAGGTGAGGCCAGTGAAGGTGGTGTAGCGGACGCCTTCACATACCCGGGCTTCGTCCCGGCCTATATCCGCCCGCTCTTCTGCCGCGGCATCGGGCCCTTCCGGTGGGCGGCTCTCTCGGGCGATCCCGCCGACATCGCGGCCATCGACGGGATGCTCAGAGAGCTCTTTCCGGAGGACGCGCTGCTGCAGCGCTGGCTCGAGCTGGCGCCCGAGCGGGTCGCGTTCCAGGGCCTGCCGGCGCGGATCTGCTGGCTCGGTTACGGCGATCGCGCCAAGGCGGGGCTCGCGATCAACGAGCTCGTCCGCTCCGGCCGTGTCTCGGCGCCGGTCGTGATCGGGCGCGACCACCTCGACTCGGGCTCGGTCGCCTCGCCGTATCGCGAGACCGAGGCGATGCGAGACGGCTCGGACGCGATTGCCGACTGGCCGATCCTGAACGCCCTGCTCAATACCGCGGCCGGCGCGACCTGGGTCAGCGTCCACCACGGCGGCGGCGTCGGGATCGGCAACTCGATCCACGCGGGCATGGTCGTGCTCGCCGACGGCAGCGACGAGATGGAGGAGCGGCTCCAGCGGGTGCTGACGACCGATCCCGGCACCGGGGTGATGCGCCACGTGGACGCGGGCTACCCCGAGGCGATCGACGCGGCCCGCGAGACCGGCTTCGAGCCGCCGATGCCGCCGCCCGGCCCGTGAGAGCCGACTCCGCGCCGCACCTCCTCGTCCGTGACCTTGCACAGGTCGCGTCGCCGTCGGGCCATGCGGCACCGCTGCGCGGGCGCGCGCTCGGCGACATCGACTGGATCGACGGCGGCTACATCCTCTGCGAGGAGGGCCGGATCGCGGCGGTCGGGCCGATGCGCGAGCTCCAGCCGCTCGACGGCGACGTGGTCGAGGTGGACGCCCGCGGGCTCTGCGCCATTCCGGGCCTCGTGGACTGCCACACGCACGCGTGCTTCGCGGGGGACCGTGTCGACGAGTTCGCGCTGCGCGCAGCGGGCGCGTCGTACGAGGAGCTGCACGAGGCGGGCGGCGGGATCCTCGCGACCGTGAGCGCCACGCGGGCCGCCGGCGAGGACGGGCTGGTGGGAGCGCTGCGCCGCCACCGCGAGTGGATGGCGCGGGCGGGAACGACCACCTTCGAGGCGAAGTCCGGCTACGGGCTCGACCGTGAGACGGAGCTCGCGTCGCTGCGCGCGATCCGTGCAGCGGGCGGGATCCCCACCTTCCTCGGCGCGCACGCGGTGGCGCCCGAGTTCGGCGGCGACGGCGACGCGTACCTCGACTTCGTGCTGGCCGAGGTTCTGCCCGAGGCGGCGCTCCTCGCCGAGGCCGCCGACGTCTTCCTCGAGCGCGGCGCCTTCGACGCGGCGCAGGCCCGGCGCTACCTCGAAGCCTGCCGGGCCGCCGACCTCGTCCTGCGGCTGCACGGCGACCAGTTCGCCGAGTCGGGCGCGATCCCGCTCGCGATCGAGCTCGGCGCCCGCTCGGTCGACCACCTCGAGGCGACCGGCCCCGACGGCGTCCGCGCGCTTGCCGCGAGCGAGGTCGTCGGTGTCTTGCTGCCTGCGAGCGCGCTCTTTCTCGGCCGCCCGATGCCGCCCGCGCGCGCGCTCGTGGATGCAGGCGCAGCCGTCGCGCTAGCGACCGACTTCAACCCCGGCAGCGCGTTCTGCGAGAGCCTCCCGCTCGTGTGCTCACTGGCCGCGACCCAGCTCGGGCTCGCACCCGCCGAGGCGCTCGCGGCCTGCACCGTGAACGCGGCGCACGTGCTCGGACGCGCCGACCGCAAGGGCCGGATCGCTCCCGGCTTCGACGCCGATCTCGTCCTGCTCGACGCCCCTGACTGGCGCTACCTCGCCTACCACCTCGGCGGACCGGTCGTGAAGACGGTCGTCGTCGGCGGGGAGCTACGCTAGCGAGGTGGCCAAGAAGAAGCAGCAGCGCCGCCGCGAGAAGGAGCGCCGGCACGAGTACGAGGAGGTCTGGGTCGACGCCGAGGGGAACGAGCTCGCCCCCGAGGAGGTCGAGCAGGTCGTTCCCGCGACGGCCGCGAAGGCGACCACGAAGAAGAGCGCCCCCGCCCGGGGCCGAAGCGGCCGCATCCCCTCGCCGCCGTCCTGGCGCCGCGTCGGCAAGCGCGCCGCGATCTTCGCGCCGCTCATGTTCGTGACCGTCTACGTGATCGGCGGCTCGAAGCTCACGCTCGCCGGCAAGCTGCTCCAGACCGCCGTCCTGCTGCTGTTCTTCGTCCCGTTCAGCTACGCGATGGACTCGATCCAGTACCGCAACTACCAGAAGCGGCAGGGGCAGCCGCCCAAGCCGAAGCAGAAGCCCGAGTAGGAGCTCCTCAGGGCGCGGTTAGACTCGGCGGCCTGATGGCGCTCGCGATCGACACGTACGAGCTAGGCCCGCTGGGGACGAACTGCTACGTCGTTCGGGCCGACCGCGGCGTCGCGGAGGCGGTCGTCGTCGATCCCGGCGGCGACGCCGCGCAGTTGCGCCTCGAGCTCGCGCGCATGGGCGCCCGCTGCGCCGCGATCCTGATCACGCACGGCCATTTCGACCACCTGGGCGGCGTCGCGGATCTCGCAGAGGGAACCGGCGCGCCCGTGCACATGCCCGAGGGCGAGCGGGAGCAGCTCGAGACGCCGCAGCCGCAGTTCGGCGTGCGCGCGTACGCGCCGGACGTACTGCTCTCCGGCGGCGAGACCCTCGAGCTCGGCGGGATCTCCTTCGAGGTCGTCGGCGTGCCGGGCCACTCGCCCGCTCACGTCGCCTACTACGCCGACGGCGCGCTGTTCTCGGGCGACGTCCTGTTCGCAGGATCCGTCGGCCGCACCGACCTGCCGGGCTCCGACTGGGAGATCCTGCTCGACTCGATCCGCGCGCTGCTCGCCCGCTACCCGGCCGAGACCGTCGTCTATCCCGGCCACGGCCCCGCAACGACGCTCGGCGCCGAGCTCGCCCACAACCCGTTCCTCGCAGAGCTGCGTGCGTCGTGACGTTTCAACGGCCTTCGGGAACACGGGACATCCTCCCGGGCGACGCGCTCTGGTGGCGGCTCGTCTCGGAGATCGAGCGGCTGCTGCCGCTCTACGCCTACGCGCGGATCCAGACGCCGGCGATCGAGGACACGGCCATGATCCAGCGCTCCTCCGGCGCCGGCTCGGACATCGTCCAGAAGGAGACCTACACCTTCGACGACCGTGGCGGCCGCTCGCTCACGCTCCGTCCCGAGGGCACCGCGCCGATCGTGCGCGCCTACCTCGAGAACGGCCTCCACCGGGAGCCGAAGCCGGTCAAGCTCTACACGATCGCAACGATGTACCGCTTCGACCGGCCGCAGGCCGGCCGCTACCGCGAGCACACCCAGCTCAGCGCCGAGATCATCGGCTCGGCCGACCCCGCAGTCGATGCGGAGCTGATCCAGCTCTATGTCGAGCTGCTGCGGCGCTTCGACTACACGTCCTGGGAGCTGCAGCTCAACTCGATCGGCGACGAGAAGTGCAGGCCCGCGTACCTCGGGATGCTCACGGCGTGGCTCGACGAGCATGCCGACGTCCTGGACGAGGCCGCGCGCCAGAAGCGGGCGACGAACCCGCTCCGCGTCTTCGACGTGAAGAGCGAACGGGTCCAGGCGGCGCTGCAGGACGCGCCGAAGATCGGCGAGTCGCTGTGCGAAGAGTGCCGGGCGCACTTCGAGCAGGTGAAGGCGTGCCTCGAGCTCTATGGGATCCCGTACACGCTGGTGCCGACGCTAGTGCGCGGCATCGACTACTACACGCGCACGACCTTCGAGTTCAAGGAGACCTCGACCGGCCACGCCCAGGACACGATCTGCGCCGGCGGGCGCTACGACGGGCTCGTGGAGGAGCTCGGCGGCGAGCCGACGCCCGGGATCGGCTTCGGCGCGGGGCTCGACCGGCTGGCGCTCGCGCTCGCGGACGCCGGCGCGACGGCCGAGTCGCCCAGGCTCGGCGTCTTCATCGTGACCGATGACAAGGTGCCGATCCTGCCGCTGCTGGCCGAGCTCAGGCACAGGGGCGTCGCGGCGGACGTCGATTATGCGGGCCGCTCGCGCAACGCGCAGGTGAAGCACGCGCAGCGCCTCGACCCGCGCCGGATCGTGATCGTGGAGGGCGACGAAGCCACGATCCGCGAGCGCGGCCGCGAGGACGAGACGGTCCGATTCGACGACCTCGTGGCTAGGCTCACTGCATGAGCTGGCGCGAACGTTCCTGCGGCGACCTTCGACCCAAGCACGTTGGGCGGCGCGTCGTGGTCGCAGGCTGGGCCGCACGCCGTCGCGACCATGGCGGGCTCGTGTTCGTCGACCTCCGCGACGAGACCGGCGTCTGCCAGCTCGTCGTCAACCCGGAACACGCGGCCGAGGCCGCCGTGGCCGCGCACGAGGTCCGCAACGAGTTCGTCCTGCAGGCCGAGGGCGAGGTCGTCGCGCGCTCCGCCGAGACCGTGAACCCGGCGATGCCGACCGGCGAGGTCGAGGTGCTCGTCGACCGGCTCACGATCGTCTCGCGTTCGACGCCGCTCCCCTTCCAGCTCGACGAGGAGGGCGTCGACCAGACCCTCCGCCTCCGGTACCGCTGGCTCGACCTGCGGCGCGAGAAGATGCAGCGCAACATCCGCCTGCGCGGCCAGATGGTCGGCACGATCCGCCGCGTGATGGAGGACGCGGGCTTCGTGGACATCCAGACCCCGATCCTCGCGAAGCCCACGCCCGAGGGCGCGCGCGACTTCCTCGTGCCGTCGCGCCTCCAGCCCGGCCGCTTCTTCGCGCTGCCGCAGTCGCCGCAGATCTACAAGCAGCTGCTCGTCGCCTCGGGCTTCGAGCGCTACTACCAGATCGCGATCTGCTTCCGGGACGAGGACCTCCGCGCCGACCGCGTCCAGGAGATCACCCAGCTCGACGTCGAGACGGCCTTCCCCGACCAGGAGCTCATCTTCGGGCTGATGGAGCTGATGGTGCAGACCGTCTGGCGGGAGTGCATCGGGGTCGAGCTCGAGTCGCCGTTCCCGCGGATGACGTGGGAGGAGGCCGACCGGCGCTTCGGCTCGGACAAGCCCGACCTGCGCTACGGCCTCGAGCTCGAGGACGCGACCGAGGTCACCCGCGGCTCCGGGTTCGGCGTGTTCGGAGGCGCGGAGGCGGTGCGCTTCGTCCGCGCGCCGAGGGCGTTCTCGCGCTCCGAGCTCGAGGCGCTCGAGGAGTTCGCGAAGGAGTGGGGCGCGAAGGGCCTCGCCTACGTGATCACCGACGAAGCGGGCGAGGTGCGCTCGCCGATCGCCAAGTTCCTCTCGGAGGCCGAGCTCGCCGCGTTCACGGGCGAGCCCGGCACGACCGCTCTCTTCGCCGCGGACTCGTGGGAGTTGACGACGCGTGTGCTCGGCGCGCTCCGCATCCACCTGGCGGAGCTGCTCGGACTGATCGACGAGGGCGCGTGGTCGTGGCTCTGGGTGACCGACTTCCCCATGTTCGAGTGGGACGAGGACGGGCAGCGCTGGGGCGCGAAGCACCATCCGTTCACGCGCCCGGCGCCGGAGTGGGAGGACCGTTTCGAGGCGGATCCCAAGCACGCGCTCGCCGTCGCCTACGACCTGATCGGCAACGGCAACGAGCTCGGCGGCGGCTCGTTCAGGATCCACGAGGCCGAGCTGCAGGCGCGGGTGTTCGACCTGCTGAAGATCTCGCCGGAGGAGCAGCGGGCGAAGTTCGGCTTCCTGCTCGATGCGCTCGCGATGGGCGCGCCGCCACACGGCGGGATCGCGTTCGGGATCGACCGGATGATGATGGTTCTCGCCGGCGAGCCGAACCTCCGGGACGTGATCGCCTTCCCGAAGAACCAGGCCGGGGTCGATCCGATGACAGGAGCCCCGTCCGACGTGACGAAAGAGCAACTGGACGAGCTGGGCATAATGGTCGTCCGCGGTGACGATTAAGCTCCACTATCGTTGCGGCCGATGGTGTAGTCATACTTCGGTACAGGCGGGCATGGACCCGCAGCCGCACGAGAGGGAGCGAAAGGAATGTCGACTCAGGATCCAGGGAACGCACCGGCCGCGCCAGCGCTGACCGCGCTGCCAAAGGTCGAGGACCTCCCGCGCGCAGGAGAGGGCTACGACGCCGACAAGGTGCGTGAGGCCTTCGACGCGTTCCGCCGTCACGCGGCCCAGCTCCAGGCTCAACTCCGCGTGCTGCAGGCAGCCGGGCGCACCGGCCAGGTCGAGCCGAGCGGCCACGCCGTTCGCATGGATGCGCTGCACCTGATCCGCGCCGCCGCCGAGTTCGCCGACACGATCGAGCGCGACGCCCAAACAGCCTCGGCGGCGCAGCTCGGCAAGACGGAAGAGGAGGTGACGCGACGCCAGCACGAACTGCAGGCACGCGAAGCCGAGGTCGAGCGCTACCGCGCAGAGAGCGAGCGCCAGCGGGCGGAGATCGTCAACGCGGCCAAGAACGAGTCGCGCGAGCTGCTCGCCAAGTCCAACCTCGAGGCGACGCAGGAGATGCAGGAGGCCGAGGCGCGTGCCGCTCGCCTCCTCGAGCAGGCGCGCCACCAGGCGACCGAGCTCACGAACGCGGCGCGCGCGGAGGTCGAACAGACTCTGGAGTGGGCACGCGCCCAGGCATCGACGGTCCTCGCCCGCGCCCAGCACGGCGCCGAGCAGCTGCTTGCGGCTGCCGGTCTCGGCGAGGAGCGGATTGCAGAGGTCGCAGAGGCGATCGTGAGGTCGGCGGAGCAGACCACCGAGGCGGCCCGCGGAGGTCCTGCCCGGCCCGCAGAGGCCGTCGCACGCCCCGCAGCTCCGTCCCCGACTCCGGCGCCGGCCGCGCCAGCGCCCGTGCCGACAGCTGCACCACCCGCCTCTCCGCCGCCGACGTCCAGGCCCCCGGTTTCGGGCCCGCCGGCGTCCGCTCCGCCCTCCCCGGCGGCCGAGCCTTCCACCACGGAGGCCCCGCCCGAGGACGCGGATTCGGAGCCGGACGAGCCGGCCTCCTAGGAGGCAGACATCGTGAGGGCGGGGTTCGGGCGCAGATTCGCCCTCGAGGTCGTGTTCATCGTCCTCGTGGCCACGGCTGCCGTACTCCTGCACGCGAGCACGATCGTGATCGTGCTCGTGATGGCGGCGGCCTGGCTGGCCGTCGCGCTGCTCGAGTGGCTGCTCTCCCGCCGCGCCGAGGCCGCGGTCCCGTCGCCGATCGAGGTCGCACACCGGCCCGAGGCGCCGGAGCCGGTGGAGGTTGCCCCGCACGTCCGCGTGATCCCCGCGGCGACGCCGGAGCCGGAGCACGAGCCGGAGTCGGCGTCAGTGCTGGAACCGGAACCGGAACCCGAGCCGGAGCCGGAGCCGGAGCCCGAGCCGGAGCCGAAACCGGAGCCGGAACCAGAGCCGGAGCCGGAGCCGGAGCCGGAGCCGGAGAGCCGGAACCGAAACCAGAGCCGGAACCAGAGCCAGAGCCGGAACCGGAACCGGAACCCGAGCCGGAACCCGAGCCGGAGCCGGAACCAGAGCCCGCGCCGCCGGTCCCGGCAGCCGCGGTCCTCGGCGAGCCCGCCGAGCCGCCCGTCGCGGAGCCCGTGGTCGCCGCAGCGGCAGCCGCATCCGACGATAGCCCTCGCAGGTGGAACCTCTGGGAGCTCGAGCGGCTCACACGGGCGGTCGCCGGCGACGACGTCGTCCGTGACGAGGAGCGGTCGTACCTGCTCGTCTACCTCCGTGACTTCGCGAGCCCGGACGGGCTTCTGCCCGAGGACTTCGACCTGCTCGTGCGGGAGTCGTTCGGCGACCTGATCGCTGTGCCGTCCGGAGTGTGAAGGGCACGCTCGCGCAGCGGCTGGTCGCGCTCGCCGCGATCGCCCTGCTCGGAGCTGCGGCGGCGCTCGCGGTCCTCACGCCCCGCGGCGGCTCGGGCACCGGCCCCCGGCCGGTGGAGTGGTACTCGGCGCTCGCAGCTCCGTACAGGCCGTCTGCACGCACGGCCTGCGGGCTGCGGACGAACCGACGGACCCTCGGCGTCGCGCACCCCGTTCTCGCGTGCGGGGCGAAGCTCTTCGTCTCGTACGGCGAGACCGAGGTACTGACCCAGGTGATCGACAGGGGCTCGCAGCTCCCGGGGCGAGAGTTCGACGTCACGACGGCGCTCGCTCGCCGGCTCGGGCTCCACGGCACCCAGCGTGTCAAATGGGCATTCGCGCGCTGAGGCGGCATCGAGCGACTAGAGTGAGAGACCTGATCCCGTCCGCGGGCGCCGCGCTCTCAATGTAGAACCAACACCTACATCAAGGGAGCCTGTGTCCGGATACGTGCAAGAGCTTTGCGCCAGGCCGGCAGGGCACCCACCTGGCTAGCCAGGTTCACATGATCGTGGTGTCCGCGGCGGGGTCAGGCTAGAGATGATCGAAGCCTTCGGAGATGCATCCCGCAACGGCGACTGGGCGTCCGTGCGCCTGCGCGTTGACGACGACCGGATCGCAGACGCCGATGCCGACGGGCTCGACCGGCCGCTCGCCGGGCTGACGCTCCTCGAGGCCGCGGCGGTCGGCGGCGAGACCCTTGCGGCAGACGCGCTCGCGAATGCGCTCGGCCCGCTCGTCCGCGCCCGGCGTGACCCGGAGCGCGTCGCGGTCGCGATGAGCGGCGGCGTGGACAGCGCTGTCGCGCTCCTGCGGGCCGGGCCGAACGCCGTCGGTGTGACGCTGCGGCTCTGGCTCGACCCGGAGGGCCCCGGCTCGGACCGCGCTTGCTGCTCGCCCGGCGCGGTGATCGCGGCGCGCCAGACCTGCCATGCGCTCGGGCTGCCGCACGTGACTCTCGACCTGCGCGAGGAGTTCCGGCGCACGGTCGTGGCGCCCTTCATCTCCGGCTACGCGCGCGGCCAGACCCCGAATCCGTGCACACGCTGCAACGGCACCTTCCGCTTCGCCGAGCTGCTCGCATTCGCCCGCCGGGTCGGAGCGTCGAAGCTCGCGACGGGCCACTACGCCCGCATCGTCCGCCACCGCGGCCGCCTGCTGCTCGCACGGGGCGCGTCCGGGGAGAAGGACGAGTCGTACATGCTCGCCGCTCTCGACCCGGCGCGGCTCGAGCGCATCTGGTTTCCGCTCGGCGACCAGGGCAAGGACGAGACGCGGGCCGAGGCGGCGCAGGCCGGGCTCGCCGCCGCCGCGCGCCCCGAGAGCCAGGAGGCGTGCTTTCTCGCAGGCGCGGACTACCGCGACTTCCTCGAGCGGCACGGCGCCGAGGCGCGCCCCGGCGCGATCGTCGACGAGGAGGGGCACGAGCTCGGACACCACGAGGGGACGTGGCGCTTCACGCCCGGGCAGCGCAAGGGCGTTGGCATCGCGGCGGGCCGTCCGCTCTACGTCCTCCGCACCGAGCCGCGCGCAGGTGCGGTCATCGTCGGCCCGCGCGAGGCGCTCGCGCGGCGGCGCGTGACGGCCCGCGGCCGGCTCTACGTCCCGGTCGAGCGCGCCGAGGCCAAGCTCCGCTACCGGTCTCCCGGCGTCCCCGCGCGCGTGCTCGCAGGGGCGCGCGGCTTCCAGCTCGAGCTCGACGAGCCCGCGTTCGGCGTCGCAGCCGGCCAGGCCGCGGTGCTGTACGAGGACGATGCCGTCGTGGGGTACGGCGTGGTGAGCTCCGCCCGCCGCGCATAGAATCCCGCGAGATGCTCGCCACGACCTTTACCTGGGGCGACCTCGCGTATCTCGCGCTGAGCATCTTCCTCCTCGCACTCGGGATCGCGGGTGCCTATTCGCTCTGGCGCCTCGGCGGCACGTTCAAGCGGCTCTCGTCGCTGATCGCCGGCACCGAGCGGGAGGTGCTGCCCGTCGTCGAGAAGGTGGGCGGCACGGTCGACCGCGTCAACGCCGAGCTCGACAAGGTCGGCGTGATGACCGACAGCGCCGTCGACGCCGTCGACAGCGCCGACACGGCCGTTCGCGCAGTCAGCTGGGCTGTGACGAAGCCGGTGCAGAAGGTGAGCGGGATCGTCACGGGCCTGAGCTACGGCGCCTCGACCCTCGCGAAGCAGCGCGACTGGCGCAGCGCGGTTCAGGCCGGCAAGGACGCCGCCGCCAAGCGCGAGCAGGAGCTGGACACCGAGCTCCACCGCAGCGCGTCGGAACCGCCCAAGCCGGGGCCTGCGCCTGAGCCGCAGCCCGCGCCCGGCAACGAGCAGTAGCGACCCGCGCCGTCCCTACAATTCCCGCGATGCGCACGTCCGCCGAGCTCCGTGAGGGCTACCTCTCGTTCTTCGAGGAGAAGGGCCATCTCCGCCGCCCCTCCGCTTCGTTGGTCCCGCCCGCAGGCGACCACTCGACCCTGCTCACGAGCGCCGGGATGCAGCCCCAGATGCCGTTCTTCCTCGGCCTCGAGCCGCCGCCTGCGCCGACGACGACGACCTCGCAGAAGGTCTTCCGCACACCCGACATCGACGTGGTGGGCCTCGACACCTACCACCTCACCTTCTTCGAGATGCTCGGCAACTTCTCGTTCGGGCAGTACTTCAAGGAGGGGGCGATCGCGTTCGCGACCGAGTTCATCAAGGAGCGGCTGAAGCTCGACTGGGACCGGATCTGGGTCAGCGTGCACGCGGGCGACCCGGAGCTGAAGCTCGGCCCGGACCAGGTCGCGATCGACCTCTGGGAGCAGATCGGGATGCCGCCGGAGCGTGTCGTCCGCCTGCCGTCGTCGGAGAACTTCTGGTCGGTCGGCGGCCCCGGCCCGTGTGGCCCCGACTCGGAGATCTACTACGACTGGGGCGAGGAGACCGGCTGCGGCGAGCCGGACTGCAAGCCGGGCTGCACGCGCTGCGAGCGGTTCCTCGAGTTCTGGAACCTCGTCTTCATGGAGTACGAGCTGCACGCCGACGGGACGCTGACGCCGCTCCCGGCGCAGAACATCGACACGGGTCTCGGGCTCGAGCGCACTGCGCGGATCGTCCAGGACGTGCCGTCCGTCTACGACACCGACGGCTTCCAGCACATCATGGAGTGGGTCGCCGCGGAGTCCGGCGTCGCGTACGGCGACTCGCTCGACGCGACGAAGGCGCACCGCGTGCTTGCCGACCACGGGCGCGGGATGACGTTCCTCGTCGCCGACGGCGTGACCCCATCGAACGACGGCCGTGGCTACGTGCTGCGCCGCGTGATTCGCCGCGCTGTGCACCAGGCTCACCGGATCGGGCTCGACCGCGTCCATCGGATCACCGGCGTCGTGGCGGAGCAGATGGGAGATGCCTACCCCGAGCTGAAGGCGAGCGCCGCCGAGACCGAGGCGGTCGTGCGCGCGGAGGAGGAGCGCTTCCTCGAGACGCTCGAA
The DNA here is from genome assembly GCA_963724805.1 of uncultured Actinomycetes bacterium. Taxonomy (GTDB): domain Bacteria; phylum Actinomycetota; class Thermoleophilia; order Gaiellales; family Gaiellaceae; genus CAVQZA01. The sequence continues at coordinate 734,900 of CAVRWA010000011.1, read as the reverse complement.
CGTGGGACGAAGCTGTTCGAGGAGCTCGCGGGGGGCGGTGCGATCTCCGCCGAGGACGCCTTCACCCTCGCGGCGACCTACGGCTTCCCGGTCGAGCTCACGGTCGAGCTCGCCGAGGAGCGCGGCCAGGCCGTCGACATCGACGGCTATCGCGCGCTGATGGCCGAGCACCGCGAGATCTCGCGAGCGGGGGGCGGCAAGGGCGACACCCAGCGTGCGGCCGAGTTCGCCCGCGGCGCCGGGTTCACGACGCAGTTCGTCGGCTACGAGAAGACCGACGTGCTGACGCAGATCGGTGCGCTCGAGGAGCTCGGCGACGGGCTCTTCCTCGCCAAGCTCCGCGAGTCGCCCTTCTACCCCGAGGGCGGCGGCCAGGTCACCGATACGGGCAAGATCGTGAACGAGGGGACCGGTGCCGAGGCGAGTCTCCGGGAGGCCTTCCGCTTCGACGGAGATCAGGCGCTGCTCTTCGAGGGCGAGGGCTTCACCGCCGGCGACCGTGTGCGCGCGATCGTGCCCTGGACGGTGCGGTTCCCGACGATGGCGAACCACACCGCGACGCACCTGCTCCAGCAGGCGCTGCGCGACGTGCTCGGTGACCACGTGAAGCAGGCCGGCTCGGCGGTTCGTCCCGACAAGCTGCGCTTCGACTTCAGCCATTCGGCGGCGTTGAGCACGGAGGAGCGCGCCGAGGTCGAGCAGCGGGTGAACGAGCAGATCTTCCGCAACTCGCCGGTGCACATCTTCGAGACGCCGATCGAGGAGGCGCGCAAGCTCGGCGCGATGATGCTCTTCGGCGAGAAGTACGGCGACGTCGTCCGCGTCGTCTCGATCCCCGAGTACTCGACCGAGCTCTGCGGCGGCACTCATGTTCGCTCGACGGCCGAGATCGGCGCGTTCGCAATCCTCTCCGAGAGCTCGGTCGGCAGCGGCGCCCGCCGGATCGAGGCCGTCACCTCCGGCGAGGCCTACGCGCTCCTGCACGGCGCCGCCGACGAGGTCGACGAGCTGCGGGCCGAGCTCGAGAAGGTGCGGAAGGAGGCGCGCCGGCAGAAGGCCGCGCCGGCCTCCGGCCCGGAGTACGTCAGCTACGAGGCCGAGGCAGCAGGCGGCGTCAACGTAATCGTCGGCCAGGTCGCCGAGCTCACGGCCGACGAGCTGCTCGAGCTCTCCGACCAGGTGAAGCAGCGCGAGCAACCGGCGGCGGTCGTGCTCGCCTCGGCCGAGGACGGACGGGTTCACCTCGTCGCCAACTTCGACCGCACCCTCGAGGAGCGCGGTCTGGACGCTTCCAAGGTGATCCGGGCCGCGTCTGCCCACGTCGGTGGCGGCGGCGGCGGGCGCCCGACGATGGCGCGTGCCGGAGGCAAGGATCCCGAGAAGCTCCCGGAGGCGCTCGCGACGGCCAAGGCGCTGATCCTGAAGGCTCTCTCCTGAAGGTGCTCGCGCTCGACTTCGGACGGGCGCGGACGGGCGTGGCCGTCTCGGACCCGACGGGAACGGTCGCGCGCCCGCTCTGCGTCGTGGAGCGGGCGGGCAGCGGGGACGGCCTCGCCGAGCTCGCGCGCCTGATCGCGGCCGAGGAGGCCGAGCGCGTCGTCGTCGGGATGCCGCTCACGCTGAAGGGCGAGCGGGGGGAGCAGGCGCGCGAGACCGAGGCGTTCGTCCTCGCGCTCGCCGCCGTCACCGACGTGCCCGTCGACACCTACGACGAGCGGTTCACCACGAACCTCGCCGTGCAGACTGCCGCGGCGGCGGCCGAGGATGCGCTCGCCGCCGCTCATCTTCTGACGTCTTACCTCCAGTGGTCGAGCGCCGCCCGGGGATGATGCCGCCGGTCCAGGGTCAGCCTGGGCCGCCCAAGCCTCAGCGCCGCACGGTCGCACGCCGTCGCGCGCTCGCCGCGCTCGGGCTCGTGGCGGCCGTTGGGCTGGTGGCCGCCGTCGCGCTCTTCGCGATCGACCGCGGTGACAAGTCGGAGCCCGCGACGACGGCGGTGGCGCCGCCGCTCAGGATCGTCTTCCCCGAGGGCTTCACGCGGCGCGAGATGGCCGCCCGGATCACGGCGGTGCGCAGGATCGCGGAGACGAAGCGCGGCGTCACGCCGACGATGACAGCGCCCGGCTACCTCGCCGCGACCGCGCGCTCGAAGCTGCCGGGCGCCTTCGCGCGCGACGGGCGCGCCCGCACGCTCGAGGGCTTCCTGTTCCCGGCCACGTACGACTTCGTCGCCGCCACCACCTCTCGGCAGCTCGTGCAGCAACAGCTCCGGGCCTTTCGCGGGAGCTGGGCCAAGGTCAACCTCCGCTACGCGCGTTCCAAGAACCTGACCCCCTACGATGTGCTGATCATCGCCTCGATGATCGAGAAGGAGGCGCTGGCGCCGGAGGAGCGCGCGCTGGTCTCCGCCGTGATCTACAACCGGCTCCACAACCGCATGCCGCTCGGGATCGACGCCACGCTCCGCTACGGGCTCCACATCGCGCCGACGCAGGCGATTCTCGCGTCGCAGCTCCGGAGCGACAACGCTTACAACACGCGTCGCCGCCGCGGGCTCCCGCCGACCCCGATCGCCAACCCGGGCCTCGCCGCGATCCAGGCTGCTGCGCATCCGGCGAAGGTCGACTATCTCTACTACGTGCGCAAGCCGGACAGACAGCATCACTTCTTCACCGCGAGCTACGAGAAGTTCCTCGCCTACGCGAAGGCGCACGGGTATGGCGGCTAGGAGCTCCTTTCAGAACGAAGCACCGGCCATCGGGCCGCGCTGGGCGGCGCGATGCGTCGTCCTCAGTCGCCCCAATAGCGCTGCTATTGGGGCTCCCTGCGTCCTAGCCTCACACTCGCCCATCGCACCCCGAGGGCGCGTGGTCATTCCGAAATGAGCTCTGAACTGCGCACCGTCCGGCTGCTCGGGAAGCCGGTCTCGCACTCGCTCTCGCCGCGGATGCAGAACGCGGCCTTCGCCGCCGTGGGCCTGCCCTGGCGCTACGAGGCGCGCGAGGTCGAGCCGGAAGGCCTCGCGGCGGCCGTGCGCGACCTCGACGTCGGCGCCAACGTGACGATCCCGTACAAGGTCGCCGTGTTCGATCTCTGCACGGAGGTCGACGACGCGGCGCGCCGCGCGGTCTCGGTCAACACGCTCGTCGTCCGCGACGGCGAGATCCTCGGCTCGAGCACGGACGGGCTCGCGGTCACGGGCGCGCTCGGCGACGACGTGAGCGGCCTGCAGGCCCTCGTGCTCGGCGCAGGTGGGGCCGCGCGGGCGGTCGTCAGCGCGCTCGAGGCCGCAGGTGCGGAGGTGAGCATCGCCTCCCGCTCCGGCGAATGGCCGCCCGACGGGAGCAGCGCGGACGTGATCGTGAACGCGACGCCTGTGAAGGACGTGCTGCTCGTCGAGCCCCGCCGCGGCCAGGCGGTCGTCGATCTCGCCTACAACGCCGACGGCTCCGCCACGGCCCTCGTCGAGGCCGCACACCTCGCCGGCTGCCTGACGGTGGTCGACGGGCTCGAGATCCTGGTGAGGCAGGGAGCCGCGTCGTTCGAGCGCTGGACGGGCCTGGAGGCACCGGTCGACGCGATGCGTGCCGCCCTCGCCATGTAAAGCGTGCAGGCCCGGGTTGCATCGGCTACCGGGTCGAGCTAGAACCTCGTTCGGGGAGTGGTAGACAAGGGGGGAAAGCGCGTGCCCGCAGGCGTCGGTCAGCGCGGCTCGATTCTGATCCTGGAAGACGATCCAGGTTGCCTTCAGTTCTTCACGACGACGCTCGAGTCGGCCGGTTACGAGGTGTCCCGTGCGGATAGCGGCAAGCGTGCGCTGGAGCGTGCGGCTTCCGCGCGGCCAAGGCTCGCTCTCCTCGACATCCACGTCCCCGGCATCTCGGGCTACGAGGTGTGCCACGTCCTCCGCGAGCAGTACGGGCCTTCCTTGCCGGTCGTGTTCGTCTCGGGCGAACGGACCGAGTCGTTCGACCGTGTCGCGGGCCTTCTCGTCGGAGCCGACGACTATCTCGCCAAGCCGGTCGCCCCCGACGAGCTGGTCGCCCGCGTTCGCGGCCTCCTGAGGCGGGCGGAGGAGTGGGGGCCCGCATCGGCCCGTCTCACGCAGCGGGAGCTCGAGGTGCTCCGCCGACTCGCTCACGGCCAGGAACAGAGCGAGATCGCAGCCGGCCTCGTGATCAGCCCGAAGACCGTCGCGACCCACATCGAGCGCGTCCTCCGCAAGCTCGAGGTGCACAGCAGGGCGCAGGCGGTAGCCGTCGCCTATCGCGACAGGCTCGTCGAGCCGGTGTAGGTCGGAGGGCCCCGGCGCAAGCAGGGCCCTCCGACGCCGGTTTCCCTACGGAACGAGGGAGTTGAAGTACGGCGGGCCCGAGTCGATCGGGGTCGACCCCTTGCCCTGGTCGTGCGGGACGCCCACCGTGGCAGTACCGGTGCACGATGCGCCGTGCGTGTCGGTCGCCGTGAAGTGCAGGACGTACACGCGACCGTCGCCGGTGCCGCTGCGCTCGGATCGCACCGCGGCTTTCGCCGAAGGCGGAGTGGTCAGCATCCCGTCGGGCGAGGTGTCGCCGTCGCCGAGACCGTTGACCGGCTCGTCCTGGACGATCCCGTCGATCACGAGCGTGGCCGAGTCGCCGATGTCGGGGTCGGTCGCGCCGGAGGCGGTGATCCAGACCCACTTGTGGTTCGGCGGCCAGAGCTGGGTCGTATCGAGCACGACTGCCGAGCAGCTCGGCGGTGTGTTGAACCACTCCTTCGTCGCGGTCGCGACGAGGGAGCCGTCGGTGGCCGTGATCGTGTTCGTTCCCGGGTTGGGCGGAGTGTTCGAGAACGTGAACGGCGCATTGCCCGATGCGTCGGTGGTCGCCGTCCCGCTCGCCGGTACCGCCACCGGCCCTCCCGTCACGGCGAAGGACACCGTGTCGCCCACGTACGGGCCGAGCACATCGAAGACGCTCGCGGTGACGGTGTGCGAGCCGCCGATCGGGTTTAGGGAGGTCGTCGGGGTCAGCGTCAGCTGTTTCTCGGGCACGACGATCGTCAGCGCCTGGTGCCCGATGTCGACGCCGTCTGCGACGGCGCGGATGTCGAAGTTGTAGGTGCCGGCTGGTGTACCTCCGGGCACCGTGATCGTGAGGGGCCCGAACGTCTGCGTGCTCGGCGCGGGCACCGGCCCGAGCGCGGGCGGCAGGGTGATCCACGAGGCGCTGGCGGGCGCTGGGTTCGCAGAGACGACCTCGAGGTGCAGGTCGTTCACGTTCGCGAAGGCCGCGTTGATCAGTGCCACGATCTGGCTCGAGAGGCTCCCGCCTTCGTCGACGGCGGAGCCGATCGGGAACGCGGCAGCCGCGAGTGACTGGTAGCACTGCAGCGTGGTCGACGTGAACGGGCTGACCTGGCGGATCATCATCAGCGTCCGCCCGTTCGCCTTCATTCCCGCGAGCTCGGTCGTCGTCGAGAGTCCGTGCGGGTCAGCCGACTCGTTGATGCAGCCGGCGAAGCCCTGCGAGGCGAGGTCGCCATGGGGCTGCGCGTCACCGATCACGATCACGAACTTACGCGTGCCGGTGCGCCAGCCGATCGGCCCATCGACTGCCGGGGTGAAGCTGTTGTGGAAGACGAGGTTGTACGCCTCGGGTGCGTCGCCCCCGCCGCCCGCGGACAGGCTGTTGAGCGCCGTCTGCACGTCGGCCGATGATGCGGTCATCGACTGGACGACCTGGTACTCGGGCGAATCACCCGCGTCCTTGAACTGGATCACCGCGAACTCGGAGTCGGGCACCGAGCCCTGGACCCCGCTCACGATGTTTGCGGCCTCGGCCTTTGCGGCGTCGATCGACGGCTGCATGCTGCCTGTCGTGTCGATTGCGAGCTCGATGTCAGCCTTCGGCGGCTTGGCAGGCACGTCGACGGTCTTGGTCTCGGTCGCGACGCCGAGCGTCGGGTCGCCCGCCCGCAGCGTGAACGTTGCGCTGGAGGGCGAGAGGCCGGCGCCGGTGGATGCGGCGACGGCCAGTGCCGTGACAAGGGCGACGAGCGACGTGAGGGACCAGACCGCTAGGCGTCTGGGTCTCATGTGTATCCCCTTTCCTTCGTTGGCGGCTCGGGGAGAACCGTCCGGTTCAGAGATCCCCGCCGCAGGCTAGAACCACCCGCTGCTCCTCGCCTATCCGGAATCCGTCGTAACTTGGATGGGAGGATCGCAGTAGGGCGGGCGCCGTATGCCGGCCGAAGTAGGCTTCGGGCGTGGAGTTGAGGCTGGCAACTGCGGGCGAGTCGCACGGCCCTGCGCTCGTCGCGATCGTGACCGGGCTCCCGGCGGGCCTCGAGCTCGACCGCGCCGCGATCGACGCCGACCTGCGCCGGCGCCAGCAGGGATACGGTCGCAGCCCGCGCCAGAAGCTCGAGTCGGACGAGATCGAAGTGCTCGCCGGGCTCCGGCAGGGGCGCACGCTCGGCACGCCGCTCGCGCTCGTCGTCCGAAACCGCGACCACAAGAACTGGACCTGGGGGATGAGCCCCTGGCCGCCGGAGGGCGAGCCCTCGGGCAAGGGCGTGAAGCCGGTCACGCTGCCGCGGCCCGGCCACGCCGACCTACCCGGGGTGCTGAAGTACGGCCTCGCCGACGTGCGCGATGCGCTCGAGCGGGCGAGCGCGCGACACACCGCCGTTCACGTGGCCGCCGGCGCGGTTGCGAAGGCGTTGCTCGGCTCGATCGGGATCTCCGTGGCCGGCGACGCGCTCGAGGTCGGCGGCGCGCGCGGCGAGGACGGGATTCGGGCCGCGATCGACGCGGCGCGCGGCGACCGGGACACGCTCGGCGGGATCGTCGAGGTGCGCGCCGCGGGAGTCCCGCCCGGGCTCGGTACCTACGCGGAGAAGGCGGACCGGCTCGACACGAGGCTCGCCGCCGCGCTCGCGGGGATCCAGGCCGTGAAGGGCGTCGAGATCGGCGACGGGTTCGCGCTCGCCGGGATGCGCGGCTCGCAGGCTCACGACGAGATCCGGCCCGGACTCAGGCGTGACACGAACCGCGCGGGCGGGATCGAGGCCGGGATCTCGAACGGCGAGGAGATCGTCGTCCGTGCCGCGATGAAGCCGCTGCCGACGCTGATGCGCCCGCTCGCCTCGGTCGACCTTGCCACCGGCGAGCCCGCGGAGGCGCTCGTCGAGCGCAGCGACGTCGCGGCCGTCGAGGCGCTCGCGGTCGTCGCCGAGGCCGCCGTGGCGTGGGAGCTCGCGCGCGCCGCCCGCGAGAAGTTCGGCGGCGACGCGCTCGCGGACTTCGTCGCCGCCCACCGCGCGTACACGGAGCGGATCGGCTGGAACACGCACTAGACAGGCACATCGCACTGATCGGCTACATGGGGGCGGGGAAGACCACCCTCGGCGCCGCGCTCGCGGAGCTCCTCGGTCGCCCGTTTGTCGACGTCGACGCCGAGATCGAGAAACGGGCGCAGACCTCGATCGCGGACATGTTCCGGGACCAGGGCGAGGCGGCGTTCCGGGCGGTCGAAGGGCAGGTGATCGGCGAGGCGCTCCTCATACCCGAGCCGTCGGTGCTCGCCCTCGGCGGCGGTGCGCTCGGCTCCGACTCGACGCGAGAACAACTGCGGGGGCGGGCGTTCACCGTCCTCGTCGAGGTGGACGCAGCCGTTGCGTGGGAGCGCGCCTCGATCAGCGACCGCCCGCTCGCCCGCGACGAGGAGCAGTTTCACGCGCTCTACGCGGAAAGGCTGCCCGTCTACGAGGCTGCAGCCGACGCCAGGGCACGCGATCTGGAGGGGGTCCTGCTGGCGGCGGCGGGTGTCCACGTCGGCCTCGGGGCGCTCGCCGAGCTCGGCTCGCTGGTGCCCGGTGACGGTCCCGTCGCGCTCGTCGCCGACCCACGCGTAGGAGGGATCCACGGCGCGGCAGCGCAGCTAGCGCTCGGCGACCGGCTCGTCTCGACGCACGAGCTCCCCGCCGGCGAGGAGGCGAAGACCGTCGCCGCCCTGGAGCGGCTCTGGAGCGAGCTGCGGCTCGACCGCAAGGGCACGCTCGTCGCGCTCGGCGGCGGCTGCACGACCGACGCGGCCGGCTTCGCCGCCGCCACGTACCTGCGCGGGATCGCGTGGGTGCCTGTGCCCACGTCCCTCGTCGGCCAGGTCGACGCGGGGATCGGCGGCAAGACCGCGCTCGACCTCCCCGGCGGGAAGAACCTCGTCGGCGCCTTCCACTGGCCCGCGCGAGTCGTGATCGATCCCGCCCTCCTGGATACGCTCCCGCACGTCGAGCGCGGCGAGGGCCGCGCCGAGGTCGTGAAGACCGGCCTGCTCGCCGGTGCGCCGCTCTGGGAGCTGCCGGAGCCCGAGCTGGTGCGCCGCTGCGCGGCGGTCAAGGCTTCGTACTGCATCCGCGACCCCCTGGACCGCGGCCCGCGCGCCGCGCTCAACCTCGGTCACACCTTCGCGCACGCGCTCGAGGCCGCGGGCGGCTACGCCGAGCTCACGCACGGGCGGGCGGTCGGGCTCGGCCTCCACGCCGCGCTTCGCCTCTCGGTCGAGCACGCGGGGCTCGACGAGGTCGTCCTGGGCACCCTCGAGGAGGCGCTGCCGCTCGAGCCTGCGCGGGTCGACCGCGGGCGCGCGTGGGAGGCGCTCCACCGCGACAAGAAGGTCGAGTCGGGACGCGTCCGCCTCGTCCTGCTGGCGGCGCCCGGCCGCCCGGTGATCGGAGTCGAGCTGCCCGACGAGGCCGTCCGCGCCGCGCTCGACGGCCTGATCGCCGGATAGAGTCCCGCCGTGCGCGTCGCCGTCCTGAACGGAGTCAACCTGGATGTCCTCGGGCGGCGTGACCCCGAGGTCTACGGCGGCATCTCTGCCTCGGAGCTAGAGACCCGGATCTACGAGTGGGCCTCCGCGCTCGGGATGAACGTCCGCTGCCGCCAGACGAACAGCGAGGGCGAGTACATCGACTGGATCCACGACGCGTACACGTGGGCCGACGGCGTCGTCCTCAACCCCGCGGCGTGGACGCACTACAGCTGGGCCCTTCGCGACGCGGTCGAGCTGTTCGAGGTGCCGGTGGTCGAGGTGCACCTCTCCAACATCGAGGAGCGGGAGGAGTGGCGGCGCTTCTCGGTGCTCGCCGACCTCGCGGCGACGCGGATCATGGGCAAAGGCCCCGACGGCTACCGTGAGGCGCTCGAGTTCCTCGCGGAGCAGTCGAAGACGTGACCCGGCTCGAACGCCTGCGGGCGCAGCTGGAGGAGCCGCTCCTCGTCACGAAGGCGATCAACGTCCGCTACCTCTGCGGGCTGCGGAGCTCGAACGCGGCGCTGCTCGTCGAGCCGGACGGGGCGACGCGCCTCTACACCGACTTCCGCTACCGGGAGAAGGCGCGTGCGGTCGAGGGTGTCGAGCTCGTCGAGACGAAGCGGTCGCTCGTGAAGGACCTCGCCGAGCTGCTTTCGGGGACGGTCGGCTTCGAGGCCGCGCACGTCAGCTACGACTCCTACCGGACGCTGGCCGAGGGCGGCGCGGAGCTCGTGCCGCGTGTGGGCCTCGTCGAGGGGCTGCGCGCCGTGAAGGACGAGGACGAGATCGGCGCGATCCGTCGCGCCGCCGAGCTCGCCGACGAGGGCTTCCGTCGGCTCGCGGCCTCGCCGTTCGTCGGCCGCACCGAGGCCGATCTCGCCTGGCAGCTCGAGAAGACCTTCCGTGAGCTCGGCGCCGAGGGGAGCTCGTTCGAGGCGATCGTCGCCGCCGGGCCCAACGGCGCGCTCCCTCATGCGAACCCGGGCGAGCGGGTCGTCGAGCGCGGCCAACTCGTGGTCGTGGACGCAGGCTGCGTCGTCGAGGGCTACTGCTCCGACTGCACGCGCACCTACTCGACCGGCGGGCTCCCCGACGAGCTGACCGGGATCTACGAGACGTGTCTCGCGGCCCAGCTCACCTCGCTGGAAGCCGTGCTCCCCGGCGCGGAAGGGGTGGCGGCGGACGCGGTCGCGCGCGACGCGATTGCCGCAGCCGGCTACGGGGAGGAGTTCGCGCACGGGCTCGGCCACGGTGTCGGGCTCGAGATCCACGAGATACCGACGCTCTCGACCCTCTCCACCGACACGCTCGCAGTGGGCAACGTCGTCACCGTCGAGCCGGGGATCTACCTGCCCGGCGTCGGCGGCGTCCGCATCGAGGACCTCGTCGTCGTGCGCGAGGGAGGGCCGGAGGTGCTGACCCACCTCACGAAGGAGCTCACGGAGGTCGGCTAGAGAGGCCTCGTCCACACCGGCCAGGTCCCGGGGCCTGACCCCGGGTCATGTCCTTTTCGGACAGCGGCTCACGCGCGGGACCCTCGGCAAAGTCCGCTTGCAGAGCCGGGAATCGACTCTTTTGGGCACGGCCGAGTGCCTGACCCCAATTCGCTGTCGGCTAGACTCGCCGCCGTGGCCGATGTCGTCTCCACCAACGAGTTCAAGAACGGGATGCACATCGAGCTGGACGGCTCGGTGTGGCGGATCGTTGAGTTCCAGCACGTCAAGCCGGGGAAGGGCGGTGCGTTCGTGCGCACCAAGGTGAAGAGCATCGACTCGGGCTCCGTCGTCGACCGAACCTTTCGTGCCGGCGAGAAGTTCCCGCGCGTCTTCACCGAGGTGAAGAACATGCAGTACCTCTACGACTCGGGCGATGAGGTCGTCTTCATGGATGCGGAGACCTACGAGCAGCTCTCCCTCGCGCACGCGACGCTCGAGGACGAGCTGCCGTATCTCGTCCCGTCGAGCTCGGTGCAGCTCCTCTTCGTCGGCGGCAAGCCGTCGGGCGTGCAGCTGCCCGCATCGCTCGAGCTGGCCGTGACCGAGACCGAGCCCGGTGTGAAGGGCGACACGGTCTCGAACGTGACGAAGCCCGCGACGCTCGAGACCGGCGCCATCGTGCAGGTACCCCTCTTCGTGAACCCGGGCGACAGGATCAAGGTCGACCCGCGCGAAGGGCGTTACATCTCGAGGGCGTAAGGTTGGGCATCACCGCTCTCGCCGACACCACGATCCGCCTCCTCGGCCAGGAGCCCCTCGCCGGGCGGATGCCGACCGCGGAGCTGCTTCGGCTTGCGGAGATCCTCGACGGCGCCGGCTTCGCGACCCTCGAGGTCTCGGGCGGCGGCGTTTTCGACAGCGCGGTCAAGCGAGGCGTCGAGAGCCCGTGGGAACGGATCCGCGCAATCAAGGCGCGGACGAAGACTCCGCTCGGGCTCGCGCTCCGGGGCCGCTTCCTCGTGGGCTCGCGGCCCGTCGACGGCGACTTCGTGCGCCGCTTCGTCGTGTGCGCGGCCGAGAACGGGATCGACGTCTTCCGCCTCCACGACCCGCTCAACGACGTGTCGAACCTGAAGGAGGCTGCCGAGGCGATCGCCGCCGCCGGCGGCTCGTTCGAGGCCGGGCTCGTCTACGGCTCCGGTCTCACCGGCGAGACCGAGGCGCTCGTGGGGCAGGCCCGTAAGCTGCCGGAGCTGGGTGCAGCGCGGATGCTCCTTCACGACCCGACGGGCTCGCTGCAGCCGCACCGCGCGCACGAGCTCGTGGACGAGCTGCACGAGGCGACGGGGCTCCCGGTCGGGATCTACTGCCAGGGCGCCTCGGGCGGCGCGCTCGCGACGGTGCTCGAGGCCGCGCGCGCCGGCGCGGAGCTCATCTCCTGCTCGATCTTCCCGCTCGCGCTCGCACTCCACCGGGTCTCCGCCCAGGGCGTGGCGGAGGCGCTCGCCGGGCTCGGGCTCGACCCAGGCATCGACGTGCCCGCGCTCTGGCGCGCGTCGGACCTCGTCGACGAGCACATCGGCGACGAGCCGGTCGCGCCGCTGGCGCCCCGGATCGCGGTGCGCGCCGCCGAGCACGAGATCCCGGCCGGGCTCGTGGCGGCGCTGGACGCGCACCTGCGCACGCACGGCGCGGGCGACCGCCTGGAGGATGTCCTGATCGAGCTCGACACGATCCGTACCGAGGCGGGATGGCCTCCGCTCGCCCCTCCGATCGGGCAGATCCTCGGCTCGCAGGCGCTCCTGCACGTGCTCTCGGCGAGGCGCTACGTCACGGTCACCGACGAGCTGCGCTCGTTGCTCGAGGGCCGCTACGGCACGCCCCCGGGCCCGATCGACCCGATCGTCCGTCGCGCTGTCGAGCTGCAGAGAGACCCCGAGACCACGGAGGACGCCGCCCCGGTCGACCTCCGCGAGGTGCGTGAGCAGGCCGAGGGTCTCGCCTCCAGCGAGGAGGAGTTGCTCCTGCTGGGGCTGTTCGGAGAGGAGGCGGAGCCGCTGCTGCAGGCTATCCGCGGGCGCGCGGAGCCGGAGGACTCGTACGGAGCCTCGGGCGTCGACCGCCAGCAGGCCGAGCGGATCCGTGAGCTCGTGCGGATCGTCCAGGAGTCGGGCGTGGCCGAGATCGAGATCGAGGAGGACGGGATGCGCGTCTCGGTGCGCCGCACCGAGGAGCCGCTGGAGGGCGTGTACGACCCGCTCGGGTCCGGCGAGCCCGAGCTCGCGCCCGTCCAGCCGCTGGACAACGGCTTCGTGCGGGTCGAGGCGCCGATGGTCGGCACCTTCTACCGCGCAGCGCAGCCCGGTGTGGCGGCCTTCGTCGACATCGGCGACCCGGTGGCCCCCGGCGAGACGCTCTGCATCCTCGAGGCGATGAAGCTGATGAACGAGGTCAAGGCCGAGATCGAGGGGATCGTCCGCGCGATCCATGTCGACGACGCCCAGCCGGTCGAGTTCGGCCAGCTGCTCTTCGAGCTCGAGCGGATCGGCGCCCGCCCGCTCGACGCGGTCTAGTCGTGTTCTCGCGAGTCCTGGTCGCGAACCGCGGCGAGATCGCGGTGCGCGTGATCCGCGCCCTCCACGAGCTCGGCGTCGAGGCCGTCGCGGTCTACTCCACCGCCGACGAGGGTGCGCTGCACACTCGGATTGCGGACCGCGCGGTGCGGATCGGGCCGCCGCCGGCAGCAGCGAGCTACCTCAGCATCCCGGCGCTGATCGCCGCGGCCGAGACGACCGGGTGCGAGGCCGTTCATCCCGGCTACGGCTTCCTCTCCGAGAACCCGGATTTCGTGCGCGCGTGCGAGGCGCACGACCTCGTCTTCGTCGGACCGGGCGCCGAGGTGATGGAGCGGATGGGCGACAAGGCTCTCGCAAAGCACGAGCTGCTCGCCGCCGGCGTGCCCCTCGTCTCGGGCACGGACGGCGCTGCCACGCTCGACGAGGCGCGGACGGCCGCGCACGAGCTCGGCTACCCCGTGCTGCTGAAAGCCTCGGCGGGAGGCGGCGGCAAGGGGATGCGGCTCGTCACCGACGCGGCGGAACTGGACACAGCCTTCCAGAACGCCTCCGCAGAGGCCCAGGCGGCGTTCGGCAACGGCGACCTCTACCTCGAGAAGGCGGTCGTGCCCGCGCGCCACGTCGAGGTGCAGGTGCTCTGCGACCACCACGGCGGCGTCCTGACGCTCGGCGAGCGCGAGTGCTCGATCCAGCGCCGCCACCAGAAGCTCGTCGAGGAGTCGCCCTCGCCCGCGCTCGACCCGGAGCTGCGCGACGCGATGGAGGCCGCCGCCGAGCGCGCCTGCCGCGCGATCGGCTACGCGAACGCGGGCACCTTCGAGTTCCTGCTCGGCCCGGACGGCTCGTTCTCGTTCATCGAGCTGAACGCGAGGCTCCAGGTCGAGCATCCCGTGACGGAGCTCTGCACCGGGATCGACATCGTCCGCGAGCAGCTACGGATCGCCGCCGGCGAGCCGCTGGCCGTCACCGGACGTGCGTCCCGGCGCGGCCACGCGATCGAGCTGCGGATCAACGCAGAGGAACCGGCCCGGGGCTTCCTGCCCTCGCCCGGCCGGATCACGCGCTTCCGCCCGCCGCTCGGCGCCGGGGTGCGGGTCGACACCTGGATCGAGGACGGCGCCGAGATCACGCCGTTCTACGACTCGATGGTCGCGAAGGTGATCGTCTGGGACGCGGACCGACCCTCCGCGATCGCCCGGGCCGAGCGCGCGCTCGAGGAGCTCGAGGTCACCGGTGTGCCGACCACGCGGCGGTTCGCGCTCGACGTGCTCCGCAGCGACGGGTTCACGAGCGGCGCCTACACGACGAGCTACCTCGACGAGCTCGAGCAGACGCTCGTGGAGGCCACCTCGTGAGCCATGTCGTAGAGAGACAGGGCGGCTCGATCACGGTCACGGACGCCGCGCTGTTGCAGGTCGTCACCGGCGCGATCGGCCTCGTCCCGGGCGCGCGTCCGCGCCGACGCCGGGGGATCGAGATCGAGGTCAAGGCCGGCCGGGCACGCGTCGAGATCGAGCTGACCGCTCCGATCGGTGCCGTTCTCCCCGAGCTTGCGCGCGACGTGCAGATGAACGTCACCTCGGGGCTCGCGGCCATGTGCGGGCTGGTCGTCGACGCCGTCGACGTCACGGTCACGGAGCTGGTCGCATGAGTGGGCGGCGCGCGGCCAGGCGGACGGCGCTCTTCCTCCTGTACCAGTCGGACGTGACCGGGCAGCCGCTCGCCTCGCTCTACGAGGGCGAGATCGATCCGTTCGCCCGGGATCTCGCCGAGGCCGTCACCGAGCAGGCGTCGGAGCTGGACGCCAGGATCTCCGCCGCGTCGGAGGGCTGGCCTGCCGATCGCCTCGGCGCGGTCGAGCGAAACGTGCTGCGGATCGGAATCTACGAGCTCGAGTCCGAGAGCGTGCCCGCCGAGGTCGCGATCAACGAGGCGGTGGAGCTTGCAAAGCGCTACGCGAGCGACGAGGCTGGAAGCCTGGTGAACGGCATCCTGGGACGGATCGCGCGGGAGCGCGTCGCTTGACTGCTGAGGAGAGTCTCGAGCGTGCGGAGGCGCTACTCGCGCAGCTCGACGCCACGCGCGCCGAGCTCGAGGCGCTCGACGAGGACGACGATCCCGACAAGGCGATCGACATCCTCGCGCGGCTCTCCGAGATCGCGAAGGAGGTCGAGGCGGAGCTGGCGCGCGCGAAGCGCGAGGCGGAGGCCGATGCTGACGCCTGACGAGCTCCGCGCCCTCGTCGAGGAGTACCTCGGCGGCCTGGCGCTCACGCCCGAGCTGCACGGTCAGGCGGAGTCCGTGCGCTACGCGCTCGAGGGCGGAGGCAAGCGGGTGCGGCCGGTGCTCTGCCTCGCGACCGCCGAGGCGGCCGGCGCTTCGCCCGAGCGGGCGCTCCCTGCCGCCGCGGCGCTCGAGCTCGTCCACTCGTTCTCGCTCGTCCACGACGACCTGCCCGCGCTCGACGACGACGAGCTTCGCCGCGGCCGCCCGAGCACCTGGGCGCAATACGGGGAGGCGGTCGGGATCCTGGCCGGCGATGCGCTGCTCGCGGAGGCGATCCGGCTCGTGCTCTCGTACCCGACCCCGCACGCGGGCCGGGAGCTGGCGCAGGCGACGCTCGGGATGATCGGCGGCCAGTACCTCGACGTCACCGGCACCGCGCCCGACGAGGAGACGCTGCACAGGCTGAAGACGGGCTGTCTGTTCGCGGCCGCGGTGGGGCTGGCGCTCTGGGTCGCCGAGGTACCCGAGGCTGACCAGGCACCGTGGCGCGCGTTCGGCGGCGAGCTCGGCCTCCTGTTCCAGATCGTCGACGACATCCTCGACGGCGACGGCTACGTGGTCACCCACGGCGCCGTGGAGGCCCGGCGGCTCGCCGACGAGGCCGCGGAGCGCGCACAGACCGCCCTCGAGGGGATCGACGCGGACACCTCGGTGCTCGAGGAGATCGTGGGCGGGCTCAAGGCTCGCACCGTGTGACCGGGGCCGATCACGACGCGCAGCCGCTCCCCTGGGAGGTGGCCGCAGTCTGGGCGCTGCTCGTGGTCGTGGCCGTCGAGATCGCCTTCACCTACTCGCGCATACCCTCCCGCGAGCTCTACCACGTGTCGGGCAACGGGTTCGAGGGCGGCGCGAGCCGTGTGCTCGTCTTCCTGAACTTCCCTGTCGCGCTCGTCGCGCTCGCGATCCTCGGAGTCGTCCACGAGCGGCTGCGCAGTGGCCGTAGGGCGATCGCTGCTGTCGCCGCGGTGCTGTGCGCCGTCGTCTTCTGGCCGGGGGTCGTCTCGCAGGCGAACCTCGACGCGAGGCCGGTCAACGCGCTCGCTGCGATCGGCGTCCTGCTCACATTCGCGCTCACGATCGCGGTCGCGCGCCCGGGCGGTGTCTCTCGGACAAGCCGCCGCCGCGGCGACATCGCGCGCATCGTCATCGCGGTGGTGCTGCTCGTGGTCGTCGCGCCGTGGGTCGCGGCGGATCTCGGCTTCTTCCTGAACGGCGTTCCCGCGCTCGGGAGCATCTTCCACACCGCCACGCCGACCCCCGGCGTCGTTCCGTACCTGCCGACCGTCCACCACGGCCACCATCACGGGATGGACGGCTACCTGCTCGTCCTCACCGCGCTGCTGCTCTCGCGCACGCTCGACGAGGTGCGCCCGCGCGGCCTCCGCACGGCGTTGACGGGATACCTCGCGCTGATGCTCTGCTACGGCCTCGGCAACCTCGCCAACGACCTCTGGATCGAGCAGGTCTGGAAGCGCGGCTGGGCGAGCTGGCAGATTCCCAACGTGCTCGAGCCGCGCCCGACCGTCGCTTGGGCCGTTCTTCTCGCTGCGACCGCCGCGATCTGGATCGCCGCGAGCCGTACCGCGTGAAGAAGCGGCTGGACGTCCTGCTCGTCGAGCGCGGGCTCGCGGAGAGCCGTGCGCAGGCCCAGGCGCTCGTCCTCGCGGGGCTCGTGCCCGGCTACTCGAAGGCCGGCGCACAGGTCGACGAGAGTGCGGAGCTGAAGGTCGAGGCGCCGCCGCCGTTCGTCTCGCGCGGCGGGGAAAAGCTCGCGAACGCCCTCGACGCCGTGGGTCTCGACGTCGCGGGCCTCGACTGCCTCGATCTGGGCGCCTCGACCGGCGGCTTCACCGACTGCCTGCTCCAGCGGGGGGCGGCGCGCGTCGTCGCGGTCGACGTGGGCTACGGGCAGCTCCACCCGAAGCTCCGCGGCGACCCGCGGGTGACCGTGCTCGAGCGCACGAACGCCCGCGCGCTCGAGGAGCTGCCGTTCCCGCCCGAGCTCGTCGTCTGCGACGTCTCGTTCATCAGCGCAAGGACGGTGCTGCCGCCGGCCCTCGCGCTTGCTGAACGGGATTGGCGCGTACTTGTCCTCGTCAAGCCGCAATTCGAGGCAGGACGCGCCGCCGTGGGCAAGGGCGGCGTCGTACGCGACCTCGAGGTGCGCCGACACGTGGTGCGAGAAGTGGCCGAGGCGGCCCTTGCCTGGCAGGGCCGGGTGGCCGGCGTCGTAGACTCCGGTGTGCCGGGGCCGAAAGGGAACCGGGAGACGTTCCTCTACCTCGTCCACGATGAGCGAGCCGCACTCGACCCCGACCTCGAAGCCTGGATCGCCGACGCCGTCGCCTGAGCCGGTGCGGCGTGCAGTCGTGCTCACTCACGGGCAGGCGGCCGCGATCGGGCCCGCGCTCGAGCGAGTGCAGGCGACCGCGGAGGCCGCGGGAGTCGAGCTCCTCTACCCCGACGAGGAGCGTGTCAAGCACGGGCTTCCGTCCGACGGGGACGACTTCGCGGACGCGGACATGGCCGTCGTGCTCGGCGGCGACGGGACGATGCTGCGCGCGCTCGGCCGCTTCCTCGATCTCGCCTTGCCGGTGATCGGAGTCAACTTCGGCCGGGTCGGCTTTCTCGCCTCGATCGAGCCCGAGTTCCTGGAGCCGGACCTGACCCGTGTCTTCCACGGCGACTACCACGTGGTCGAGCTCCCCACCCTCGACGCCACCGTCGGCGCGGACACCGCCGTCGCGGTCAATGACGTCGTCGCGGCGAGCTCGAGCCTCGGGCGGATGGTCGAGCTGGAGTGGGGGATCGGTGGCGAGGATCTCGGCAGCCAGCCCTGCGACGGCCTGATCTGCTCGACCCCTTCCGGCTCGACTGCCTACAACCTCTCGAACGGCGGCCCGGTGCTCGTCTGGGGGCTCGACGCGCTCGCGCTCACCTTCGTCGCGCCGCACTCGCTTCATGCACGGCCCCTCGTCGTCCCGCGCGGCCGCGACGTCGTGATCTGGAACCGCACCGCCGACGTGGAAGTCTCGGTGCTCGTCGACGGCCATGTCTTCCACGAGCTGCCGCCGGACGGCCGCGTCACGATCCGGCTCGGCGAGCGGCGCAGCCTGCTCGCGACGCTGCCCGAGGCGACCTTCTTCCGCCGTTACCGGGAGACGTTCGGCCCTTAGGGCCAATGGCTCGAACTCGCTGCTGGGAATACCATCTCCCTCGTGCTACGCCGTCTCCGGATCGAGAATCTCGTGCTCATCCGCGAGGCCGAGCTCGAGCTCGGGCGCGGGCTGAACGCGATCACGGGAGAGACAGGCGCGGGGAAGACGATCCTCGCCCAGGCGATCGGGCTCCTGCTCGGCGCGAAAGGCGACGCCTCCTACATCGGAGCGGGCGCCGGCGAGGCCTACGTCGAGGCCGAGCTCGACCTACCCGAGGGGATGCTCGACGAGGAGGGCTTCGAGGCGCTCGCCGAGCTTCGCCCGGACGACGAGGAGGGGCTGGTGCTCGCGCGCCGCGTCTTCGCGGACGGGCGCACGCGCGCCTACGCGTGGGGCCGCAGCGTCGCGCGCGAGGATCTCGCGGCCGCCGCGGAGCGGCTGATCGCGATGTCGGGCCAGTTCGAGCAGCGGCGGCTCGGCCGTCCCGCCTATCAGCTCGACGTGCTCGACGCGTTCTGCGGCGAGGGGCAGGCCCGTCGCCGCCGCGACGCACGCGCAGCCTGGCGCGAGCTCGCCGTCGCCCGCCGCCGCCACGACGAGGTCGCACGGGATGCCGCCGCGGCGGCATCCCGCCTCGACGAGCTTGCCGCGCTCGCCGCTGCGACCGAGGGGCTCGAGCCCGACACCGAGGAGAGCCGCCGGGCCGAGCGGGAGCGGCTCCGCCACGTCACCGAGCTCGCGGCCGCGGCGGAGACGGCCGCTGAGGCGCTCGCGCCCGACGACGGCGAGGGGGCCGCTGGCCTCGCGGCCGTCGCCGAGCGCTCGGTCGCGCCCCTCGAGCGCATCGCTCCCGAGTTCGAGCGCGCCGGGAACGAGCTGCGCGACGCCGAGCTTCGCCTGCGCGAGACGGCGAGCGGGCTGCGGGCCTTCCTCGCCTCGCTCGAGGCCGAGCCCGGGCGGCTCGAGGAGGTCGAGGCGGGCCTCGACCGGATCGCCGACGCGAAACGGCGGTTCCACTGCGCGAGCTACGAGGAGCTCCTCGCGCGCGCCGCCGAGGCACGAGGAGAGCTGGAGGCGATCGAGGCCGGGCACGACCCCGCGCGCGCCGCCGCGGAGGAGCTCGCCGCCGCCGAGGCAAAGGTCGAGCGGCTCGCCGCGGAGCTGCGCACCGCGCGCGCCGAGGCGCTCGACTCGTTCCAGGCCGCGGTCGCGGAGGAGCTGCGCGGCGTCGGCATGGGGGAGGGCGAGTTCATCGCCGAGCTGCGCGAGCGCGACCCGGGCCCCTCCGGCGCCGACGAGGTCTCGTTCCTGATTCGGCCGAACCCCGGCCTGCCGTTTGCGCCGGTAGCCGACACCGCCTCGGGCGGCGAGCTCTCGCGGGTCGCGCTCGCGATCGCGGCGGTCGGCGGCGGCGAGACGATGGTCTTCGACGAGATCGACGCGGGCATCGGCGGCGAGACGGCGAATGCGGTCGGCCGCACCCTCGAGCGGCTGGGCAGGCGCGCCCAGGTCGTCACGATCACCCATCTGCCGCAGATCGCAAGCCTTGCCGAGCGGCACTTCCGGGTCGAGAAGGTCCCGGGCGACCCCACCCACACGCGAATCGACCGGGTCGCCGAGGCCGACCGACGAGAAGAGCTGCAGCGGATGCTCGGCGGCCGCGAGTTCCTCTCGAGCGTCCAGTGAGCTCCTTCGTCGAGTTCACCGGCCGTGCCCGGATCGACCGGCGCACGAAGGACCTAACGAAGCGGCTCTCGGCGGACGACGTCGCGATCATCGACCACCGCGACCTCGACCGAGTGTCGGCGGAGGAACTCGTCGAGTCGGGTGTGCGCGTCGTCGTCAACGTGGCGGAGTCGCAGAGCGGTCGCTACCCGAACCCCGGCCCGCTGCTCCTCGTCCGCGGTGGGGTGCGCCTGATCGACGCACCGGACGCGCCCCTGTTCGACACCGTCTCGGAGGGAGAGCTCCTCTCCGTGCGCGGCGGCGGGGTCTATCGCAACGGCACCTGCCTTGCGAGCGGGCGCGTGCTCGAGGCGCCCGAGCTGGAACGTGCGCTCGAGAAGGGCAAGGACCGCGTCACCGAGGCGCTCGAGTCGTTCGCCGAGAACACGATGCGCTACCTCCGGGACGAGGGACACCTGCTCTCGGAGGGGATCGACTTCCCGCCGCTCAAGGCGCGCTTCCGCGACCGGCACGCGCTGGTCGTCGCCCGCGGCCCCGGCTACAAGCGCGACCTGCACATGGTGCGGCCGTACGTTCGCGACTACAAGCCGGTACTCGTTGCCGTGGACGGTGGCGCCGACGCGCTGCTCGAGGCGGGGCTGACCCCGCACGTGATCGTCGGCGACATGGACTCCGTCTCCGACCGCGCGCTGAAGTCGGGCGCCGAGCTCGTCGTCCACGCCTACCGCGGCGGCGAGGCGCCGGGCGCGCGCCGGCTCGGCCGGCTCGGCGTCCCCCATGAGGTCGTCTCGGCGCCCGGGATCAGCGAGGACGTAGCGCTGCTGCTCGCCTACGAGAAGGGCGCTGCGCTGATCGTCGCCGTCGGCACTCACTTCAACCTGATCGAGTTCCTCGAGCGTGAGCGCGACGGGATGTCCTCGACCTTCGTGACGCGGCTGAAGGTGGGGGAGATCCTCGTCGACGCCAAAGGCGTCTCGAGGCTGGCCTCGCGCCAGGTCGGCGTCTGGCCGCTGGTCGCGTTCGTGGTCGCCGCGATCTCGGCGGTCGTGGTCGCCGTCGCCGCCTCGCCTGCACTGCGGCACCTGATCGAGCTGTTCGGGCTAAGGCTCCGCTCCCTGCTGGGTCTCGGGTAGTTGCCGACCCGACAAGCCAGCGCCGAGCTGCTCGCCTCCCGCGAGGACGTTTGGGCGTTCCTCGAGGAGCCGTACCACCTCGCCGACTGGTGGCCGGGGATCGGCGGCGTCAGGCCCGATCGCCGCGGTCTCGCGCCCGGCGCGCGCTGGGAGGTCTACGGTGGCAACGCGCCGACACTGTTGCGCAAGGCGCACGAGCGCGACGTGCTGCTGGTCGACGAGGTCGAGCCGCCCTCGAGGCTCCACTTCAGGCTCAACGGCCGTCGGCTCGACGTCGACCTCAGCCTCGACGAATCGGGGCCGGGGCGGACGGCGGTGCATCTGCGGGTGACGGCACCCTGGCTCGTGAGCCTCGGCCGCGGGTTCCCCGAGCACGCGCTCACCCGGCTGCACAACCTTGTCCAGACCGGCGCGCGGCTTTAGCTCTACTCTCCCGGGCGGATGTTCGACTTCCGCTACCACGTCGCCTCGCTCGCGGCCGTCTTCGTCGCGCTCGTCCTCGGGATCCTCGTCGGTGTCGGCGTCTCGTCGAACGACACGCTCTCGCACTCCGAGCGCAAGCTCCTGAACGAGCAGAAGGCGGAGCTGCAGGCGCGGTACACCGCCCTCGCGGGGCAGCTGAATGCGCTCCAGGACGAGGAGCGGGCGGCCTCGGCGTTCTCCAGCGCCGCCTACTCGGCGGTGATGCGAGACCGGCTCAAGGGCAGGCGCCTCGGCATCGTGTTCCTCGGGCCGAGCAACGCGCGCCTGCGCAGCCTCGTCGAGGGCGCACTCACCGACGCGAACGGCGTCGCGACGCGGTATCGGTCGCTGCAGGTGCCGGTCGATCCGGAGGCGATCCAGAAGGCGATCGCGTCCCGTCCGGCGCTGGCGGCCAAGTATGTGGGGCCGGCCGGGCTCGAGAAGCTCGGCAAGGAGCTCGGGGTCGAGCTCGTCAAGGGCGGCAAGGCGCCCCTCTGGGGCCCGCTCTCGAGCCTGCTCGTGGTGGAGCGGCTCGGCGGGATGCGCGGACCGCTCGACGGCGTCGTGGTGGCGCGAACGGCGCCGTCGCAGCATGGGCCCACCGTCGGCTTCCTCCACGGCCTCTACGCGGGGCTCGGCTCGA
Source organism: uncultured Actinomycetes bacterium (assembly GCA_963724805.1). Taxonomy (GTDB): domain Bacteria; phylum Actinomycetota; class Thermoleophilia; order Gaiellales; family Gaiellaceae; genus CAVQZA01. The sequence continues at coordinate 712,719 of CAVRWA010000011.1, read as the reverse complement.
CGAGCGCGCCGCTCGTCGGCGTGGAGACGTCCGACACGAAGGTCTCGGCGATGCCGGTCTTCCGCAAGCTCCTGGTTTCCACCGTCGACGACCTGGAGACGCCCGCGGGCCGGCTCGCTCTGGCCGCGCTGCTCGCCGGCGCGCAGCCCGGCCACTACGGTCTCGACCAGACGAACGACGCTGCCGTCCTGCCGCCGCTGCAGAGTGGCTGAACCGACCGTCCTCATCGCCGCCCGCGACGAGGGGGAGCGCATCGGGGCCACGGTCGCAGCGCTCCGGCAAGCCATCCCCGGCGCAGAGGTGATCGTCGCCGACGACGGCTCGCGCGACGGTACCGCGGCGGCGGCCGCCGCCGCGGGCGCGACCGTGATCTCACTGCGCGCCTGCGGGAAGGGGCAGGCGCTCTCCGCCGCCGAGCGGGTCGCGCCGCCGGGTCGGCTCTTGCTCGTCGACGCGGATCTGGTAGGCGACCCCTCGTCGCTGCTCCGGAGCGACGCCGACCTGGCGATCGCAGCGTTCGCCCGGCGGAGCGGCGGCGGCTTCGGGCTCGCGAAGCGGGCGGGGCGCGCCCTCGTCCGCCTGCGCTCGGGGTACGAGCCCCGCGAGCCGCTGTCCGGCCAGCGGGCGCTCTCGCCCGCGGCGCGCGCCGCGTGCTTCCCTCTCGCCCCCGGCTTCGGCTGCGAGGTGCGGATGACGATCGACGCGGTTCGCGCCGGCCTCTCGGTCGAGGAGCCCGAGCTGGAGCTCGAGCACCGGGCGACCTGCCGCAACCTCGCCGGCTTCGCCCACCGCGGACGGCAGCTCCTCGACGCTCTCGTCGCGACCGGGCCGCTGCGGGTCAATCACCGAGGGCTGCGGCTCCCGCTCGTGGGCTGGCTGGTCGCTCTCGACGGCCCCGCGGTGGCCGCGGTTGCCGGGATCGGGCTCGCCGACGACATGTGGAGCGGGCCGGAGCGCGGCTTCCGGGCGCACCTGCGCAGCGGGCGCACGACGGGCGTGCTGAAGCTCGTCGGCATCCCTGCAGTCGCGCTCGCGGTGACGCGCTCCTTCTCCGGCGCGCTCCTCGTCGGCCTCTCCGCGAACGCGCTCAACCAGCTCGACACGCGTCCCGGCCGCGCCCTCAAGGGCTACCTGATCACGCGCGCCGCGCTCGGCGGGCGCCCACGGCGGGCCGATCTGCTCGCCGTCCTGCTGCTGCCCTACGATCTCCGCGAGATGGGGATGCTGGGAGATGCCGGCTCGAATGCGCTCGGCGCCGTGCTAGGTTTTGAGTCCGTGAGGAGATTCACGGGCCCGGGACGGCTGGCGGCGATCGGTGCCCTTGCAACCCTCACAATCGCCGGCGAGCGCCGCTCGGTCGGCGCGATGATCGAGCGCTCCCGCGTGCTCGGGCCCCTCGACCGGCTCGGCCGTCGCCGGTGAGTACCGCGCCCACGCGGTACGTCTTCGTCACCGGCGGCGTCGTTTCCGCGCTCGGGAAGGGAATCGTCGCCGCGTCTCTCGGCCGCCTCCTGAAGGCGCGCGGCCTGCGCGTCCAGGTGCAGAAGTTCGACCCGTACCTGAACGTCGATCCCGGAACGATGAGCCCGTTCCAGCACGGAGAGGTGTTCGTGACCGAGGACGGCGCCGAGACCGACCTCGACATCGGCCACTACGAGCGCTTCATCGACGAGAACCTCTCGCGCAACGCAAGCCACACCGCGGGCGCGATCTGGAATGCCGTGTTGCGCAAGGAGCGCAAGGGCGACTTTCTCGGCGCGACCGTGCAGGTGATCCCGCACATCACGAACGAGATCAAGGAGCGGATCCGCCGCGTCAGCGAGGCGGCCCCGTGCGACGTCGTGATCTCCGAGATCGGCGGCACCGTCGGCGACATCGAGTCGCTGCCCTTCCTCGAGGCGATCCGCCAGTTCCGGCGCGAGGTCGGGCCGGAGAACGTGCTCTACCTCCACGTCACGCTCGTCCCGTATCTCGAGGCGGCCGGCGAGCTGAAGACGAAGCCGACCCAGCACTCGGTGATCGAGTTGCGCCGCATCGGCATCCATCCGGACATCGTCGTCTGCCGCTCGCGCGACGAGCTCTCGGCGGACATCAAGGAGAAGATCGCGCTCTTCACAGACGTCGACGTGGAGGGCGTGATCGCGAGCCCGGACGTGCCCGACGTCTACCTCGTGCCCAAGGTGCTGCAGGCGCAGGGGCTCGACACGCTCGTGGCCCGCAAGCTCGGGCTCGACGGCGGCCCCACCGATCTCGGCGAGTGGGACGAGCTCGTGGAGCGCGTCGGCAGGCGCGAGGGCGAGGTCGAGATCGCGCTCGTCGGCAAGTACGTGAAGCTCCAGGACGCCTACCTCTCGGTTCACGAAGCCCTCAAGCACGCCGGCATCCATCTCGGCACGCGCGTCCGGGTGCGCTGGGTGGATGCCGAGAACATGTCCTACGAGGAGGCCGCCGAGATGCTGGAGCAAGTCGACGGGGTACTCGTCCCAGGGGGCTTCGGTTCCCGCGGCTGGGAGGGGAAGATCCTCGCCTGCCGCGTGGCGCGCGAGCGCGGGATCCCGTACCTCGGCATCTGCCTCGGGATGCACGTCGCGGTCTCCGAGTTCGCCCGGCACGTGGTCGGGCTGGAGGGCGCGAACTCGACGGAGATGGACCCAGAGACGCCGTACCCCGTGATCGACCTCCTGCCCGAGCAGAAGGAGATCGAGGACCTCGGCGGGACGATGCGGCTCGGCGCTCAGGCGGTCGAGGTCGCCGAGGGGACGCGCACCCGCGAGATCTACGACGAGGCGGTGATCCACGAGCGCCACCGCCACCGCTTCGAGGTGAACAACCACCTCCGGCCCAGTCTCGTCGAGCATGGGCTCGTCGTCTCGGGCACCTTCCAGGAGGGGCGTCTCGTGGAGATCATCGAGCTGCCGGGCCACCCGTGGTTCGTCGCGAGCCAGTTCCACCCGGAGTTCAAGTCGCGCCCGACGCGCCCGGCACCGTTGTTCCGGGAGTTCGTGGGCGCAGCGCTGGAGCGCAACCGCTCGCGCGAGGCCGTCTCGCTGCGCGCTCCTGCGTAGAGTTCGGCGCGTGCTTCCGGACCCGCTGACGCTCTTCCTGGAGCTTGCTGCGCTGCCGAGCCCGCCGGGGCAGGAGCGGGCCGTCGCGGACCGGGTGCTCGCCTACCTGCGCGAGCTCGGACTCGACGTCTCGGAGGACGGTGCGGGGCCGCTGGTCGGCTCCACGATCGGGAATCTCTACTGCCGCCTCGAGGGGACCGCGCCGGGCCGGCCGCTGTTCTTCTGCGCCCATCTCGACACCGTGCCGCCGAGCGGACCGCTCGAGCCGGTGGTCGAGGGCGGCTGGGTGCGAAACGCGGGCGGGACGATCCTCGGCGGCGACAACAAGGCAGCGGTGGCCTCGATGCTCGAGGCCGTGCGCCGGGTGCAGGAGGAGGGCCGGCCGCATGCCGGGATCGAGCTGGTCTTCACGCCGAAGGAGGAGGTGGGGCTGCTCGGAGCGGCCGCGTTCGACGAGAAGCGGCTCGAGGCCCAGGTCGGCTTCGTCTACGACCAGCAGGGCCCGGTCGGCGAGATCGTGCTCGGCGCGCCGACGCAGCGGTCCCTCAAGGTCACGTTCCACGGCCGTGCCGCGCACGCGGGGATGGTGCCCGAGGACGGCCGCTCGGCGATCGCCGCCGCCGCGCGGGCGATCGCCGACCTGCGGGTGGGGCGGCTCGACGACGAGACCTCGGCCAACGTCGGCCTGATCTCGGGTGGGACCGCCCGTAACATCGTCCCGGAGTGGTGCACCTTCGAAGCCGAGGTGCGGGCCCACGACGAGGAGCGCCTCGGCGACGTCGTCGGCGAGATGCTCGAGACGATCGCCTTCGCGGCGAGCGCCGCGGACTGCGAGGTCGAGACGACCGTGAACGAGAGCTACCGGGGGTACCGCCTCCGCCGGGACGATCCCGCGGTCGGGCTGGCCGCCGAGGCGCTGCGGCGCACTGGATACACGCCGAGCTACGCGCTCACCGGCGGAGGCGCCGACGCGAACGTCTTCAACCTGCGAGGGCTCCAGTGCGTGAACCTCGCGAACGGGATGACTGACATCCACACCCCCGACGAGCGGATCGCGGTCGCCGATCTCGAAGCGATGACCGGCGTGACGCTCGCGCTGCTCGACGTCGCGCGCGATGCCGCTTAGCCTGCGCCGCGGCACGGTCTCGGCGATCGTCGAGCGCGAGGAGGGGCTCGTCCGGTGTGAGGTCGACGGCGTGCCGTGCCTTGCCTATCCGCGGCTCACGGGCCCCGTCGCGCTCGGCGACGAGGTGCTCGTGAACGTGCAGGCACGCGAGCTCGAGCTCGGCTCGGGCGGCTTCGACATCCTGTACGCGAACCTGACGCGCGGGCTCGAGCTCCCGCCGGAGCCCGGGGCCCACGTGGTGAAGCTGCCGTACACGCCGTTGCAGGCGGCCGTCCGGCACGCCGAGGAGGACGACCCGCTCGCGGAGTCGCTCGCCGGGATGCCCGTGGTCTGCTGCTCGCTGCACAGCCAGCTCGTGCCCGTCTGCGCGGGCATCGGCACGGGGGTTCGGGTCGCCTACGTGCAGGTGCCGGGCGGGGCGCTGCCCGTGTCACTCTCCGACGCCGTGCGGGCGCTGAAGGGGCGTGGGCTCGTCGAGACGGCGGTCGCGGCCGGCGCGTGCATCGATGGGGACGTGGCGTGCGTTGGCGTCGCGTCTGCGCTCGCATGGGCCGGTGCCGCCGGATTCGAGGCGGTCGTGTGCGCGGTCGGGCCAGGAATCGCCGGGACCGGGTCCTGGCTCGGCCACGGGGGAGTGGCCGCGGCGGAGGCCGCGAACGCGGCGAGCGCGCTCGGCGGCCTTCCCGTGCTCGCGGTGCGCTATTCGGACTCCGACCCGCGCGAGCGTCATCGCGGCGTCTCTCATCACACGCGTGCCGCGCTGGCGCTCTGTCCCGGCCGGGCTGCGGTCGCCTGGCCCGTGGGGCTCGAAGCGCCTGCATGGCTCGAGCCGCGGGAGCTCGTGGACGTGACCGGCTGGGAGGACGCCTGCGCGGGCCTGCCGCTCTCGCACATGGGCCGCAGGCCCGCCGAGGATCCAGGCTTCTTCGCCGTCGCGTTCGCCGCCGGCCGGCTCGCCCGAGGGCTCGTCCCCTAGTGGAGCACCGTCGCCTCGGCCCGGTCGTCGGCCTCGGAACCTGGAACACGTTCGGGGGTCGGCGCGAGCTTGCGGGCGAGGTCGTCGGCGCGGCGCTCGACGCGGGCGTCCGGGTGTTCGACTCGTCGCCGATGTACGGCGAGGCCGAGGCCTCCCTTGCCGCGGCACTGGACGGGCGGCGGGAGGAGGCGGTCGTCGCGACGAAGATCTGGACTGCTTCGCCCACTGAAGCACGGGCGCAGTACGAGGCGCAGCTCGGCTGGTTCGGCCGGATCGAGATCGAGCAGGTGCACAACCTCGTCGCCTGGCGGGACCATCTGCCGTGGCTCGAGGCCGAGCGCGAGGCGGGGCGGATCGGGCGGATCGGGGTCACGCACTACTCGCCGAGTGCGTTCGCAGGCCTTGCCGAGGCTCTTCGCACCGGCCGCTTCCAGACGCTGCAGGTGCCGCTCAATCCGCTCGAGCGTGAGGCCGAGGCCGAACTGCTGCCGCTCGCGGCCGAGCTGGGTGTCGCGGTGATCGTGATGCGGCCGCTCGGCCAGGGCGCGCTCGCGGGGCGCGAGCCGCCGCCCGAGGCGCTCACGGAGCTCGGCGTCGGGACGTGGGCGCAGGCGCTTCTGAGGTGGGCGCTCTCGGACGAGCGCGTCGACGTCGTGATCCCGGCGACGAAACAGCCCCGGCGGGCGCGCGAGAACGCAGCGGCAGGCGAGGGGCCGTGGTTCAGCCCGGAAGAGCGGGCCTTCGTCGCCCGGCTCGCCGTGCAACAGCACTGACCCAATCAGGGGCTGACCCCAAGCCCCCGCCCGCTATCGATGCTAGTCCGGAAACGGGCACGCGTGGCGAACGAAACCGTGCCGGGATCGTGACGATGGCACCCGCAACCGGCTATCGTTGCGCCGCCATGAAGATCGGTGTCGCCAAGGAGATCAAGACCGACGAGTACCGCGTCGCCCTCACACCGGCCGGCGCGCACGAGCTGATCCGGCGCGGCCACGACGTGACGCTCGAACACGGGGCCGGAGAGGGCAGCTCCTTTGCAGACTCGGCGTACGAAGCCGTCGGTGCCCGCATGGCGTCCGTCGACGAGGTCTGGAGCGAGTCCGAGCTGCTGCTGAAGGTCAAGGAGCCCATTGCATCCGAGTATCGGCACCTCCGCGAGGGTCTCGTCCTGTTCACCTACCTTCACCTCGCCGCCGACCGACCGCTCACCGAGGCGCTGATCGCGAGCGGGATCCGCGCGGTCGCCTACGAGACGGTCGAGACGGAGCGGCACCAGCTGCCCCTGCTCGCGCCGATGAGCGAGGTCGCAGGTCGCCTTGCCGCGCAGGCCGGCGCTCATTTCCTCGAGAAGCCGCTCGGCGGCCGCGGGCTCCTGCTCGGCGGCGTCCCGGGCGTCGCCCCCGGCAAGGTGGTCGTGATCGGAGGCGGCATCGTCGGCTACAACGCGGCCGTGATCGCGCTCGGCCTCGGCGGGCAGGTGACGATTCTCGAGCGCTCGATCGACCGGATGCGCCACCTGGAGGAGGTGCTCTCGGGCCGGGTCACGCTGCTGATGTCGAGCGCGCTCCAGGTCGAGGCCTCCGTCGCGGACGCCGACGTCGTGATCGGCGCGGTGCTCATCCCCGGCGCGGTGGCGCCGAAGCTCGTCACCCGCGAGATGGTGCGTGAGATGAAGGAGGGCTCGGTCCTCTGCGACGTCGCGATCGACCAGGGCGGCTGCTTCGAGACCTCGCATCCGACCACGCACACCGAGCCGGTGTACGTCGTGGACGGTGTCACGCACTACTGCGTGGCCAACATGCCCGGCGCGGTGCCGATCACCTCGACGAAGGCGCTGACCAATGCGACGCTGCCCTACGTGGAGGCGATCGCCGACCACGGGCTCGCCGGCGCGGTCGCCCTCGACCCGGCGCTCGCCCGCGGCGTCAACGTGATCGACGGCAAGGTGACGTGCGACCCGGTCGCCGAAGCGCACGACCTGCCGTACACGCCGCTCGAGAGCGTCCTTCCGCTCGCCGCAGTCTGAGCTACGACGCCGGGGTCTCGGTCTTCGGCGGCGGGTTCTTCGCGGGGGAGATCTTCACGACGACCCACGTCACCAACGCCGCGAGCGAGATCACGCTCGCGATGAAGAGGATGATCCCGAGCAGGCCGAGGACAGTCATCATCGCCGCCGTAGAATAGCTGCATGGCCAGGGCATGCGTGATCGTGCTGGACGCGGTCGGAGCCGGAGCGCTCCCCGACGCCGGCACCTACGGCGACGAGGGATCCGACACGCTGGGCAACGTCGCGCGCGCAGTCGGAGGCCTCGATCTGCCGGCGCTGGAGGCGCTAGGGCTCGGGAACGTCGAGCCGCTGGAAGGCTGCCCGCCACAGCCCGGAGCGCCCGCGGTCGCCGGGCGGCTCCTCGAGCGCTCGAAGGGGAAGGACACGACCACGGGCCACTGGGAGCTCATGGGCGTCGTCACTCCCCAGCCGATGCCGACCTACCCCCACGGGTTTCCGTACGACGTGATCGACCCGTTCATGAACAGAACCGGCCGGGGCGTGATCGGCAACAGGCCGGCGTCCGGGACGGAGATCATCCAGGAGCTCGGCGAGGAGCACCAGAAGACCGGCAAGTGGATCGTCTACACCTCCGCCGACTCGGTCTTCCAGATCGCGGCGCACGAGGACACGGTGCCGCTCGAGGAGCTCTACGCGGCGTGCCGCATCGCGCGCGAGATCCTCACGGGGAAGCATGCCGTGGGCCGTGTGATCGCCCGGCCGTTCACGGGTGAGCCCGGAAACTACGAGCGCACCGCGAACCGCCACGACTTCTCGCTGGAGCCGAAGCGGCCCAACTACCTGACGCTGATCCGCGAGGCGGGAGGCACGGTCTACGGCGTCGGCAAGATCCCGGACATCTTCGCCGGCTGCGACATCGACGAATCGCACCCGACGAAGTCCAACGTCGAGGGGATCACGGTCACCGAGCGCCTGCTGCGCGAGGTCGACCAAGGGCTGATCTTCACCAATCTCGTGGAGACCGACTCGCTCTGGGGGCACCGCAACGACCCCGTCAACTTCCACCGGTGCCTGCAGGACTTCGACCGTCGCCTCTACGACCTGCTCGAAGCGTTGCGTGCAGGCGACCTGCTGATCCTGACGTCCGACCACGGCTGCGACCCGACTACGCCCTCGACCGACCATTCGCGCGAGCACGGGCTCCTGCTCGCCTACGTCGAGGGCCGCAACGCCGCCGGGCGGATCCACGAGGGCGAGTTCGCCGACGTCGGTGCGACCTGCAACGCATGGTTGGGAGGTAAGGCGCCATCGAAGGGGATCCCCGGGCAGCCGATCGTCGTGCCCTGAAGCTCGACAACCCGCTCGTCGTGACCTGGGAGTACGCGAGCGAGGAGCGGCTCGCAAAGCGCAACGCGGCCTACCGGACACTCGTCGACGGCCCAAACGCCGAAGAGATCGCATTCGAGGCGGTGGCCGAGGTGCAGCCGCAGCGCGTGCTCGAGGTCGGCTCCGGGATCGGTGAGTTCGCAGAGCGCGTGAAGAACGAGCTCGGCCCCGAGCAGCTGATAGCTATCGACCTGTCGCCACGCATGGTCGAGCTCAGCGCAGCGCGCGGGCTCGATGTGCGGGTCGGCGACGTCCAGGCGCTCGACTTCGACGACGCGAGCTTCGACTGCGTGGTCGCGGGGTGGGTGCTCTACCACGTGGCCGAGCTCGAGCGGGCGATTCTGGAGTGCCGTCGCGTCCTGCGCCCGGGAGGGACGTTGGTCGCGGCAACGCTCGGGATGGACAACCTCCACGATCTCTGGGAGATGCTGGGCGACTCGTCGCGGGACCAGCTCTCGTTCTGCCGCGAGAACGGCATCGAAGTGCTGACGCCGTACTTCGAGCACGTCGAGATGCGCGACGCCCAGGCCGTCGCCGTGTTCCCCGATTCCGAGGCGATGCGGTCGGTCGTGGCGGTCACGATCACGCACGCACATCTCGCGGACCGCGTGCCCCCGTTCAGCGAGCCGTTCCGCGCGCGCTACTCACACGCCGTGTTCGTGGCGCGCAAGGAGGGTTGATGCCCCTTCCGGCCGAGCTGATCCAGCGCAAGCGGGACGGCGAGGAGCTCGGGGCGGAGGAGCTCTCGGAGCTCGTGCTCGCGTACACGGCCGGCGACGTGCCGGACTACCAGATGGCGGCGTTCCTGATGGCCGTCTACTTCCGCGGGCTCTCGCACGCCGAGACGTTCGCGCTCACCGACGCGATGATCCGAAGCGGCGAGACGCTCGACCTGGGCTCGGCGCTCGGCCGGAAGGTCGTGGACAAGCACTCCACCGGGGGCGTCGGCGACAAGACCTCGCTCGCCGTGGGCCCGATCGTCGCCGCGTGCGGCGTTCCGTTCGGAAAGATGAGCGGGCGCGGCCTCGGGCACACCGGAGGCACGCTCGACAAGCTCGAGTCGATCCCCGGCTACGAGATCGAGCTGCCGCTCGAGCGTTTCATCGCGCAGGTCCGGGACGTCGGGCTCGCGATCGTCGGGCAGACGGCCGACCTCGTTCCGGCCGACAAGAAGCTCTACGCGCTCCGCGACGTGACCGCGACGGTCGACAACGTCTCGCTGATCGCCGCGAGCATCATGTCGAAGAAGCTGGCGGGCGGCGCAGACGCGATCGTGCTCGACGTGAAGGTCGGCGACGGCGCCTTCATGAAGACCGGGGAGGACGCCCGGATTCTCGCCGAGGAGATGATCGAGCTCGGCCGGCGCGCCGGCCGCGAGGTCGTCTGCCTGCTCACGGACATGGACCAGCCGCTCGGGAGCGCCGTCGGAAACGCGCTCGAGGTTCATGAGGCCGTCGCGACGGTGCGCGGCGACGGCCCGGCGGACTTCACCGAGCTCGTGCTCGACGCGTGCGCACACCTACTCGCCCTCTCCGATCTCGGCGTCGACCTCGCAGGCGGGCGAGCCCGCGCGGAGGCGGCCGTCGCGGACGGCTCGGCGCTCGATGCGTACGAACGCTGGATCCGGGCGCAGGGAGGCGACCCCGATACGGCGGCGCTGCCGGTCGCTCCGGTCGTGCGCCCGGTCACGGCCGAGCGCGACGGCTACGTCGGCTCGCTCGGCGCGAGCGCGATCGGCCGTGCCGCACTCCGGCTCGGCGCCGGCAGACGCACGAAGGAGGACGCGATCGACCACGCGGTCGGGATCGTGTGTCTCTCCAAGCGCGGCGACCGCGTCGCGGCGGGGGAGCCGCTGGCCGAGGTCCACGCGCGCGACGTCGTGTCCGCCGCCACGTGCGTCACCGAGGTCAGGGCGGCATACGCCGTCGACGACGAAGCTCCGTCGGAGCGGCCGCTCCTGCTCGACGTGCTCGCGAGCTAGCCGTGCCCGAGCTGCCCGAGGTCGAGACGGTGCGCCGGCTGCTCGCACCCGCACTCGAGGGGCGCGTGTTCGAGCGCGTCGAGATCGGCGATGCAAGGCTCGTGCGGCCCTACGAGCCCGCTGCGGTCGCGGCCGAACTCGAAGGCGAACGCGTGTCCGCGCTGGAGCGTCGCGGCAAGTATCTGATTGTCCGGTTCGAGAGCGGTCGGGTTCTGCTGGTTCACCTCCGGATGACGGGGAGCCTTCGTCACGCGCCGGACGGGAGCCTCGATGACGATCCTCACCGGCGGGCTGTTGTCAGATTAGACGACGGCTCGGACGTCGCGTACCGCGATGTCCGACGGTTTGGCACCTGGCTGCTTCTCGAGCCCGGTGAGCTCGACGCGTACCTTGCGGCTCGGGTCGGGCCCGAGCCGCTTCCGCGCGCGTTCACGACGGCCGTCCTGCGCGCGCGGCTCACGGGGCGCAGGGCGCCTCTCAAGGCGGTGCTGCTCGACCAGCGAGCGATCGCCGGGCTCGGGAACATCTACGTCGACGAGGCGCTCTGGCGCGCCCGCCTGCATCCGCTGCGACCTGCCGGGGAGCTCGACGCGGGCGAGCTGCGCCGGCTCCACCGGAGCATCAGGGGCGTGCTCGAGCTCGGCATCGTCCGGCAGGGGGCGACCCTCCGTGACTACGCCACTCCCGACGGTTCGAGCGGCTCGATGCAGCGCGAGTTCAACGTCTACGGCCGCGCGGGCGAGCCGTGCCCGCGCTGTGGTACGCCGATCGAGCGGATCGTGCTCGGCGGCCGGGGCACCTGGACATGTCCTGCCTGCCAGCCGCGGTTCCCGTAGGTGCCCTCTCTAGACTTGTCCCCAGGATGGCGGGGCGCGGCTACAAGACGGAGGCGGTCGTGCTGCGCTCGATGCGCTTCGGGGAGTCCGACCGCGTGCTCCACCTCTACACGCTCGACCGAGGCCGCGTCGGCGCGCTCGCGAAGGGGGTGCGCAAGACGAAGTCGCGCTTCGGCGCGCGCCTCGAGCCGCTCTCGCACGCCGAGCTGATGCTCCACCAGGGCTCCGGCGAGCTGCACACGGTCACCGGCGCCGACCTGATCCACTCGCACCACGCGGCGCGCGAGGATCCGTACCGGCTGGGCGTCGGCCTGATCGGTCTCGAGGCGATGCTGCGCCTGTTCAGCGAGCAGGAGGCAAACCCCCGCGCCTTCCAGGCGCTGACGCGCTTCCTCGACCTGCTCGACGGAGCGCCGAGCCGTGCGCCCGGACGACCTGCGCTCGATCCGCTCGTGCTTTCCTTCCAGCTCAAGCTGCTCTGGCTCTCGGGCTACCTGCCCCACCTCGCGAGCTGTGCCGAGTGCGGGGCCGAGGCGGGCATCGTCGGCTACTCGCCCAAGGCGGGCGGTGCAGTGTGCCGCGACTGCGGCGCGGGAGCGCTGGCGCTGTCGCCGGCAGGCCTTGCGGGGATCGACGCGCTCCTGCGGCGCCCGCTCGCCGAGGCGTGGGAGGCGGGGCTCACCGATCGTGCGTCTCGCGACGCGCTCAGCGTGATCACTGCGTGGTACGAGTACCACGGCGGCTTTCGGCTGCGAACGCTTTCGGCCTAGGTCTAGGGAGTCAGCTCGACTCTGCCAGGCGCCGGCTCGCGGCGCAGGATGCCCTGGTCGTCGACCCGGTACTGGCCGACCCAGTCGAGGCGAGGCGAGTAGACGTGAATCGTCACCGCCGGCTCGCCGTCGGCGTGCTGGACCCGGTGGATGTACCCCGGCCCGCCGTTCAGGGAGTCGCCCGGCGTGAGCCGCGCCTCGACGTGGTCGGCGTCGAGTCGGAGCTGGGCCTCGCGGACGGAGCCCGCGACGACGCAGACCCCGACACTCGAGACGAAGTGGTCGTGGAAGCCGGTGCCCTGGCCGGGCATCCAGGAGAGCACCCACGCATCCATGCGCTCGTCCTCGTAGATCAGCTCGTAGCGTCGCTGCAGGGGGTCGGTGCGGACGAGCGGCTCCCAGATCTCGGTCCGGGCCGCGATCTGAACCGCGACCTCCTCGAGCTCCACGGCGTCGAGGAGCCCCTCGTGCGGGACGAGCTCGTCGAGCATGGCGTGTGCAGGCACGAACACTGACATCAAGTACAGCGTATCGGCCGGGGTGGTTTGGCCCGGAGCGGACGAGCGGCCGGCCTAGCTGCGGCGCCTGAGCGGACGCTCCCACGCGCGCGGGGGCCGCAGCGAGTCGCGGTTCTCGATGGCCGCGGCGGCGAGCGCGGCGGTCAGCGCGAGGATGCCCGTCAGCACGAACACATCGGCAAGGTTGAATGCCGCGACCCCTTGTCCCATCGCGACCACGATCGGATCGGGCACCGCCAGCGAATGGAGCGCGCCGGAGACGAGGTTTCCGAGCACCCCGCCCGCGAGGATGCCGGCGCTGATCGCGACGGTGAACGACGGCACTCGGGTGAGCGCCACAGCCGCCCCGAGCAGCGCGAGGGAGAGTGCGACCCAGGCGGTTGAGCGAGTGTGAAATGCCCACGGCGGCGTCGGCGTTGACGCCTTGTGCCACAGGTCCGCCGCCCCTAACAGCGCGGCCAGGACGATCGTGGCCAGTGCTCTCCACCTCATGTGGACACCGTATCGCACCTCCTCGGGTGCGTTCTATGCTGGGCACCGTGGTGCGGACGCTTCCGGGAGGCTTGGAGCTCGACGACGATCCGGCCCGAGTGGACGTCGACGAGGTCCATCGCTTCCTCGCGTCGGAGTCGTACTGGGCCCGCGGGCGGTCGCGCGAGACTGTCGAGCGGCTCGTTCGCACCGCGGACCGCGTCGTCGGGCTCTATGAAGGCGAACGCCAGATCGGGTTCGCGCGCGCCCTGTCCGACGGCGTCGCCTTCGCGTATCTCGCCGACGTCTACGTGCTCGCCGCGTATCGCGGGCGCGGCCTCGGCGTCGAGCTCGTCCGCGAGATCGTCGAGAACGGCCCGTACGCAGGGTGCAAGTGGTTGCTGCACACGGGTGATGCGCACGAGCTGTACCGGAGACTCGGCTTCGGCCCGCCGTCCGAGCGCCTGATGGAGCGCGATCCCAACGCGCTTCCCGCGCAGGACTAGACACGCTTCCGGCACATTCCCGTGCGCCCGCCGCCGCTAATCTCCTGTGCCCCGTGGGCGGGTGGGGGTTAGGGATGGGTCCCTGCTCGGGACCTGCGCAGACGCTCCCCGTACCCCGCCGTGTACCGCCAGGCACGCGCCTGAGACCGGAGCCGCCCCCGAGCCACCCCCGCGAGGCCGCCGCGCCGCTCCGAGTAGGATCAACGGCCGGTGGCGGCCCTCAACTTCCAGCAGATGATCGCGGCGCTCGAGCGTTACTGGGCCGACTACGGCTGCGTGTTGATGCAGCCGTACCACACCGAGGTCGCGGCGGGAACGATGAATCCGGCGACCACGCTCCGCGCGCTCGGCCCGAAGCCGTGGAAGACCGCCTATGTCGAGCCGTCGATCCGCCCGACCGACGGCCGCTACGGCGAGAACCCGTACCGCTTCCAGCACTACTTCCAGTACCAGGTCTTCCTCAAGCCGTCGCCCGACGATGTGCTCGACCTGTACCACGGGTCGCTCGCCTCGCTCGGGATCGACCTCACGGCCCACGACGTCCGCCTCGTCGAGGACGACTGGGAGCAGCCGACACTCGGCGCCTGGGGACTTGGCTGGGAGATCTGGATCGACGGGCTCGAGGTGACCCAGTTCACGTACTTTCAGCAGGTCGGCGGGCTCGACCTCGACCTGATCCCGGCCGAGATCACCTACGGGCTCGAGCGCCTGGCGATGTTCCTCCAGGACGAGCGGAGCGGCTTCGACCTCGAATGGGCGCCCGGCGTCACCTTCGGTGACGTCTACCGCGAGAACGAGCGCCAGTGGTCGATCTACAACTTCGAGGAGGCGCCGGTGGACGTGCTCACCCGGCGGTTCGGCGAGCACGAGGCCGAGTGCCTCCACCTCGTCGGGCGGCGGCTGCCGCTCCCCGCGTACGACCAGGTGCTCAAGTGCTCGCACACGTTCAACCTGCTCGACGCGCGTGGTGCGATCTCCGTCACCGAGCGCGCGGCCTACATCGGCCGCGTCCGCACGCTCGCGCGCGCCGTCACGCAGCTGTACCTCGAGCTGGAGGTGGGGGATGCCGACGCTGCTGTTTGAGATCGGCTGCGAGGAGCTTCCCGCTTCGGCGTGCAGGGAGGCGGAGGAGCAGCTGCCCGCGCTCTGCCTGGAGCATCTGGGCGCTGAGCCCGCGCACGTCTTCGTCGGGCCCCGCAGGCTTGCCGTGCTCGTCGAGGACGTGTCGGGCGAGGCGGCACCCGAATGGGTCAAGGGCCCGCCCGTCGCCCTGCGCGAGAAGGCAGCCGCCGGATTCGCGAAGCGCTACGGCGTCACGGCGGAGGAGCTGGAGGAGCGGGACGGGTTCCTCGGCGTCGAGGTGCCCGGCAAGCCGCTCGCCGAGCGGCTCGCTGCGATCCTCGACGCGCTCGCGTTCTCGAAGTCGATGCAGTGGGAGGCCGGCGGGCTCCGGTTCGCCCGACCGGTGCGGTGGCTCTGCGCACGCCTCGGCGAGGCCGTAGTGCTGGGCGACGGCACCTCGTACGGGCACCGCTTCACCTCGGGGCGGATCGAGATCCCATCCGCCGAGAGCTATGCGGAGACGTTGCGGGCACACGGCGTCGAGCCGGACGCGGCCGAGCGCCGTCGGCAGATCGTCGCCGGGCTGCCGGACGGCTGGCGGGATCCGCTCGGGAAGCTCCACGAGGTCGTCCATCTCGTCGAGAGCCCGGTCGTGCTCGAGGGTGGGTTCGACGAGCGCTTCCTCGCGCTGCCGGCGCGGGTGATCGAGACGGCGATGCAGGCCCACCAGCGCTACTTCCCGCTGGAGGGCGCCCGCTTCGCGTTCGTCGCGAACGGGGGAGACCCCGCGCTCGTGATCCGCGGCAACGAGCGCGTCCTCGAGGGCCGGCTCGACGATGCGACCTTCACGTTCGAGCGCGACCTCGAGGTGGGGATCGAGCAGCTTCTGGCCGGGCTCGGCTCGATCACCTTCTTCCAGGGCGCCGGCTCGTTCGCCGACAAGACCGAGCGGCTCGTCCGGCTCGTCGCCCGCCTCGGCGCCGGCGACGCCACCCGCGAGGCCGCCCGGCTCAGCAAGGCCGACCAGGCCTCCGAGCTCGTGCGCGAGTTCCCGGACCTCGAGGGCCACATCGGCGCCGAGTACGCCCGTGCCGCCGGCTATCCCGAGGCCGTGTGTGCCGCGATCGACGAGCACTACCTCCCCGACGGTGCAGACGCTCCGCTGCCGTCGACCGAGGCGGGGCGCGTACTCTCGGCCGCCGACAAGATCGACAACCTCACCGTCGCCTTCGAGCTCGGGCACAAGCCGAGCGGCTCGCGCGACCCGTACGGGCTCCGCCGCGCGGCGATCGGCCTCTGTCGCCTCGCGATCGAGGGCGGGCTCACGCTCGAACTGGAAGGCGAGGTGAAGGAGTTCGTCGAGGAGCGCCTCGAGGGCCTGCTCGACGTCCCGGTCGAGCTCGTGCGAGCCGCACGCGCGTCCGCGCTCCAGGATCTCGGCGGGATCGCGGCGCTCGCGGAGGCGCTGAACGGGCTCGAAGCCGACGCGCTCGAGCAGATCGTGACCGTCTACAAGCGCTCCGACCGCATCGCGCGCGACGCAGAGCCCGGCGACGTCGACCCGGCGCTCTTCCAGGAGGACGCCGAGCGCGAGGTGTTCGACGCGCTCGAGCACGCCCGCGAGCCGATCGGAGCGGTCGCCCAGCGCGAGTTCGAGACCTCTTTCGCCGCCGCCGCCGCGCTCGCGGAGCCGCTGGAGCGCTTCTTCGAGGATGTGCTCGTGATGGCCGACGACGAGGCGGTGCGCCGGAACAGGCTGACGCTCCTGCTCGACGTGCGCGACACGCTCGGGCGGCTCGGCGACCTCTCGCAGCTTCCCGGCTAGTGCCCCTTCAGGTAATGCCGTCTAGCTTCTGGGTCGCGAGCACCAAGCGATGCAAGGACGCAGGGAGCGCCGATAGCGGAACCTACCGGCGCGACCGAGGACGCCGCAGCGCGCCGCGTGATCGCGGGCCAGAAGCGGACATGTATTGCCTGGAGGGGCACTAACCAGGTGCCGACGCCCGCGATCGCCGCGGCCGAGCAAGCCGGGATCGTCTTCCGCACGCACGCCTACGAGCACGACCCGAAGGCCGAGTCCTACGGCCTCGAGGCGGCCGAGAAGCTGGGCGTCGACCCGGGCCGCGTCTTCAAGACCCTCGTCGCCTCCGTCGACGGAAAGCTGCGCCTCGCCGTGGTCCCGGTTGCCGCGCAACTCGATTTGAAGGCGCTCGGCAAGCGGGCCGAGCTGGCGAGACCGGCCGACGCCGAACGCGCGACCGGCTACGTCACGGGAGGGATCTCGCCGCTGGGCCAGCGAAGACCCCTCCCGACAGTCGTCGACGCCTCGGCGCTCGGCCACGAGACCGTCTTCGTCAGCGCCGGCAGGCGCGGCCTGGAGCTCGAGCTCGACCCGCGCGACCTCGTGCGCCTCACCGGGGCGAGCGTCTCCGCTATAGCCTCCGCGCGATGAGCGCCGCGACCCCCGTCGAGTTGCACGTCGTCTCCGACTCCACCGGCGAGACAGCGGCCCGGCTCGTACTCGCACTCGAGGCGCAGTTCCCCGAGCAGCCGTTCGAAGAGGTGCGCCACCCGCGGGTCGAATCCGTCGACGACCTCGCGCTCGCGGTGAACCGCGCCAAGGGCCGGCCTGCGGTGGTCGTCTACACGCTCGTCAAGCCCGAGCTGCGCGAGGCGATGCGCCAGCTGTGCCGCCGGGCGAAGATCCACTACTGCGACCTGCTCGGCCACCCGATCGATGCGGTCGCCCGGGTTTCGGGCCGGGCGGCGAAGATGACGCCCGGCGCACGGCCGGCACTCGATACCGCGTACTTCAAGCGGATCGAGGCGATCGAGTTCGCGGTCAAGTACGACGACGGGATGGGGAGGGGCCTGCGAGAGGCCGACATCGTCCTCGTCGGCGTCTCGCGCACCTCGAAGACGCCTCTCTCGATCTACCTCGGCTACCTCGGTCACAAGACGGCGAACGTGCCGATCGTGAAGGGGATCCAGCCGCCGGCCGATCTGTTCGAGATCGAGCCGGCGAAGATCATCGGGCTCACGATCGATGCGCAGCGGCTCGCCGAGATCCGCTCTGCCCGCGCGCGCACGATGGGCTCGTCGAAGGGCCGGTACGCCGAGCTGGCCGAGATCTACGAGGAGCTCGAGCAAGCGGCCGCTGTCCACCGCCGGCTCGGCTGCCCGGTGTTCGAGATCTCGGACGCCTCGATCGAAGAGACCGCACACCGCATCATCCGCATGGTCGCCAGGCGCCGCGCCGAGGTCACCTCGTGAAAGAGAGACCGCCTGTACCGCGCCGATGGTGGCTCCTGTGGGGGTTCCTGCTCGCGGTCGGCGACCTGCTCTTCTACGTGATCCTCACCCCGATCTGGCTTGGCCTGCGGGCGCTGGCGTGGCTGGCGGAGTTCCGCTCACGGCGACGCCGTCCAGAAACGCCTGCACCTCCCGCGGCGACCTGAGGCGCACGACGCCGAACCGCGCCGCGCGCTCCGGCCATTCGCGCCGCCGGCGGAAGTGCGACCGCACCGTCCAGGCGAACAGCGACTCGCGGCCCCAGAACGCGCCCCGCCACGACTCGCGGTTGCCGTTCCACAGCTCCTCGCCTGTGCGGATCCGCCTCGCCGTTCGACGCCAGAGGCGGCGCAGGGAGAGATGCAGCGGCAGGTCGAGCCAGACGATCGTGTCGGCCGCCTCCCAGACGAGATCGCCGAGCTTCGTCTCGTAGTTGCCGTCGAACACCCAGCCCTCGGGGTCTGCCATTGCGGCCTCTACGCGCGCGCGCAACTCCTCCGGGCTCGCCTCGGTCCAGCCCGGCCCATGGTGGAGCGAGTCGAGCTCCGTGAAGGGGATGTCGAGCCGCTCCGCGAGTGCGCGTGCAAACGTGGTCTTGCCGCTCCCGCTCGTCCCGACGACGGCCACGCGTCTCATTGCGAAGAGCTTACGGGGCGTACCATCAGGTTGGAGGTGGCGATCATGAGAGAGGCGTACTCACTGTCGACCTGGCGGGTCAAGCCGGGCCTCGAGGACGAGTTCGTGCGCCGCTGGCAGGAGTTCGCGGCCTGGAGCGCGATGCAGGGCCTGACCGCCCGGGCGACGCTCCTGCGTGACGTGGACGACCGCAACAGGTTCATCAGCTTCGGGCCCTGGGAGAGCATGGACACGATCCGCCGCTGGCGCGCCCAGGAGGGCTTCCACGAGCTGGTCGCGCGGCTCCAGGAGGTCCTCGACGAGTTCGAGCCGCGGACGCTCGAGCTGGTCGCCGAGAGCTGACCGCCCTCAGAGGTTCTCAGTGCACGTCGCTGACGTAGGAGACGAGGGCGCGCATGTACTGCGACCGCTCGAACGCCTCCGGGTCAGGGCACGAGGCCTGGCTCATGCTCCCCTTCAGCTGCTCCACCGACTCGTACTCGCCCTTCTCGAGCAGCGCGCGAAGCCCGATCACGAGCTCGCGCAGCCGCTCGGGCCCATCGCGCAGGATCGCCGAGGTCGTCATCGTCACGTCCGCGCCGGCGAGCAGCAGCTTCAGCACGTCCTCGGCGCGGTGCACGCCGGTGGTCGCCGCGAGCGAGGCCGCGACGCGCCCGCGCAGGATCGCGATCCAGCGCAGCGGCAGCAGCAGCTCGGCCGAGGTCGAGAGGTTCACCCCCGGCACGACGCTGAGCGTCTCGAGGTCGATGTCGGGCTGCACGAAGCGGTTGAAGAGGACGAGCCCGTCGGCGCCGGCGTCGGCCAGGCGCCGCGCCATGTTGGCCATCGAGCTGAAGTAGGGACCGACCTTGACCGCGACCGGGATCGTGACCACCTCGCGCACCGCGCGCACGAGCTCGAGATAGCGCTCCTCGACCTGCTCGGAGCTCATGAAGACGTCGGTGGCGACGAAGTAGACGTTCAGCTCGAGCGCGTCGGCGCCCGCGTCCTGCATCAGCTTTGCGTAGCGCACCCAGCCGCCCGGGGACGAGCCGTTCAGGCTCCCGATCACGGGGATCGTGAGCAGCTCCTTCGCGGCGGAGAGGTGGTGCAGGTACGGCTCGGGACCGGTGTTGTAGTCGTCGAGCTCGGGGAAGTAGCTGAGCGCCTCGCCGAAGCTCTCGGAGCCGGCCTCGAGCACCCGGTGCACCTCGAAGGCCTCGTGCTCGATCTGCTCCTCGAACAGCGAGGGCAGCACGACGGCAGCCGCTCCCGCGTCCTCGAGGCGTCGCAGCATCTCGAGGTTGTGGCCGAGCGGCGAGGGGGAGGCCACGAGCGGGCTCGCCAGCTCCAGGCCGAGGTATCGGGTGGTCAGGTCGATGGTCATCCCTCGCTCTCCTCCTGCGTCTCGTCGTCACCGGTCGTGTGGTCGACCTCCGCCATCTGCTCGTAGACGTGGCGCCGCCGGTCGACGTCCTCCTGTCCCAGCACCGCCAGGCGGGCTGCCTCCTCCGGCTTGGCGCGCGCGAGCATCGCGAAGCGCGCCTCCTTCTCCGTGAAGGCGGAGAGGGGCAGCTTCGGGGCCCGCGAGTCGAGGTGGAACGGCCGCGGCTGCGCCGGATCGAAGCGGTAGAGCGGCCAGTAGCCCGTGTCGACCGCCGCCTTCTGCTGCTCCATCCCCATCCGCATGTCGATCCCGTGCGCGATGCAGTGGCTGTAGGCGATCACGAGAGACGGGCCCGGGTGCGCCTCCGCCTCGGCGAGCGCCTTGACGGTCTGCGGGTTGTCGGCGCCCATCGCGATCTGGGCGACGTAGACGTTGCCGTACGCGGAGGCGATCATGCCGAGGTCCTTCTTGGCCGTGGCCTTGCCGCCTGCGGCGAACTTCGCGACCGCGCCTCGCGGGGTCGACTTGGAGGCCTGGCCGCCGGTGTTCGAGTAGACCTCGGTGTCGAGCACGATCACGTTGATGTCTCGGCCCGAGGCGAGCACGTGGTCGAGCCCGCCGAAGCCGATGTCGTAGGCCCAGCCGTCGCCGCCGACGATCCAGACGCTCTTGCGGACGAGGGTGGGGATGACCGCCTCGAGCCGCCGCGCCTCCGGTGAGTCGATCCCGGCGAGGCGTTCCTCGAGCTCGCCGACGCGTTCGCGCTGGGCGGTGATTCCCGCCTCGTCGCGCGCGTCGGCGCCTTCGAGCAGGCCGGGCGCGAGATCGGGGGCGACCTCGACGACGAGGTGGCGCGCCTGCTCGGCCTGGGCGTCGATCGCGAGCCGCATCCCGAGGCCGAACTCCGCGTTGTCCTCGAAAAGGGAGTTCGCCCAGGCCGGCCCTCGGCCCTCGGCGTTCGCCGACCACGGCGTCGTCGGCAGGTTGCCGCCGTAGATCGAGGAGCAGCCCGTCGCGTTGGCGACCAGCATCCGGTCGCCGTAGAGCTGGGTCAGCAGCTTCAGATAGGGCGTCTCGCCGCAGCCCTCGCAGGCGCCCGAGTACTCGAACAGCGGCTCCAGCATCTGCGAGCCCTTGACCGTCGCGACCTCGATCGTCGTCCGGTCGATCGGCGGAAGGTCGAGGAAGAAGTCGAACGCGGCGCGCTCCTCCGCGAGGTGCTCCAGCTTCGGCTCTAGGTCGATCGACTTGTGCCGCACCTCCTCCTTCGACTTGGCCGGGCAGGTCTCGACGCAGATCCCGCAGCCGGTGCAGTCGTCGGGGGCGACCTGGATCGTCATCAGCATCCCGGGCATCTCGCGCGAGCGCCATTCCTTCGACTTGAAGCCCTTCGGCGCGCCCTCGAGCGCGGCCGGGTCGTAGACCTTCATCCGGATCGCCGCGTGCGGGCAGACGAGCGCGCACTTGGCGCAGTCGATGCAGATCGCGGGATCCCAGATCGGGATCTCCTCCGCGATCGAGCGCTTCTCGTATTTCGCGGTGCCGATCGGGAACGTACCGTCGATCGGCAGCGCAGAGACGGGGAGGAGGTCGCCCTTGCCGGCGATCATCATCCCGGTGACGCGCTGCACGAAGTCGGGCGCATCCGCGGGCACGGGCGCCGGCCGGTGGTAGCCGTTCCCGATCTCGATGGGGACGCGCACCTCGTGGAGGCCCTCGAGCGCGCGGTCGACCGCCGCGTAGTTCCGCTCGAGCACGACCTCGCCGCGGCGCCCGTAGCTCTTCTTGATCGCGTCCTTGATCGCCGCGATCGCCTCGTCCACCGGCAGCACGTCCGCGAGCGCGAAGAAGCAGGTCTGGAGGACGGTGTTGACCCGTTTCCCGAGCCCCGCCTCGCGCGCGACCGCGCCCGCGTCGACGACGTAGAAGCGGAGGCCCTTCTCGACGATCTCGGCGCGCACCTCGTGGGGCAGCTTCGACCAAACGTCATCTGGGCCGTACGGGCTGTTGAGCAGGAAGGTCGCGCCCGGCGCGGCCACACCGAGCACGTCGACGCCTTCCAGCATCCCGAACTGGTGGCACGCCACGAAGTTCGCTTCCTGGATCAGGTAGGTGGAGGTGATCGGGCGCGGCGAGAACCGCAGGTGCGAGACCGTGGTCGAGCCTGACTTCTTCGAGTCGTAGACGAAGTAGCCCTGGGCGTAGAGCGGCGTCTGCTCGCCGACGATCTTGACCGAGTTCTTGTTGGCGCCGACCGTGCCGTCGGAGCCGAGACCGAAGAAGACTGCACGGACGACGTCGTCGGCCTCGGTGCGGAAGGAGGTGTCGACCTCGAGGCTCAGGTGGGTGACGTCGTCCGTGATCCCGACGGTGAAGTGGTTGCGCGGCGATTCCGCCTCGAGCTCGGCCAGGACGGTCGCGGCCATCGCCGGGGTGAACTCCTTCGAGGAGAGCCCGTAGCGGCCGCCGACCGTGCGAACCGCGCGTCCCTGCTCGGCGAGTGCGGTGACCACGTCCTGGTAGAGCGGCTCTCCGAGCGCGCCGGGCTCCTTCGTGCGGTCGAGCACGGCGAGCGAGCGGACGCTCTCGGGCAGGGCCGCGCAGAACGCGGCGGCGTCGAGGGGGCGGAAGAGGCGGACGGTGAGGACGCCGGTGCCGGGGAGCTGGGCGACGGCTTCCTGCACGGCGCCCGTCCCGGAGCCCATCAGCACGATCACGCGCTCGGCCTCGGGATCGCCGGCGTAGTCGAACAGGTGGTACGCGCGGCCGGTGAGCTCCGCGAAGCGGTCCATCGCCCGCTGCACGGTGGCGGGAAGGGCGAGGTAGAACGGGTTGCAGGCCTCGCGGGCCTGGAAGAAGACGTCGGGGTTCTGCGCCGTGCCGCGCATGAACGGGCGGTCGGGGGAGAGCGCGCGGCGGCGGTGGGCCGCGATGAGCTCGTCGTCGATCAGCGCGCGCAGGTCGTCCTCGGAGAGCTTCTCGATCTTCGCGACCTCGTGCGAGGTGCGGAACCCGTCGAAGAAGTGGAGGAAGGGGACACGCGCCTCGAGGGTCGCCATCGTGGAGATCGCGGCCAGGTCCTGCGCCTCCTGCACCGACGAGGAGCAGAGCATCGCGAAGCCGGTCGTCCGGGCTGCCATCACGTCGGAGTGGTCACCGAAGATCGAGAGCGCGTGGGTGGCAATCGTGCGGGCCGCGACGTGGATCACCGCGGAAGTCAGCTCCCCGGCGAGCTTGAACATGTCCGGGAGCATCAGGAGGAGGCCCTGCGAGGCGGTGAAGGTGGTCGTGAGCGCCCCGGCCTGGAGCGCGCCGTGGACGGCTCCTGCCGCGCCGGCCTCGCTCTGCATCTCGATCACGCGGGGCACCTGACCCCAGATGTTCGGGGTCTCGGCGGCCGACCACGCGTCGGCGAGCTCGCCCATCGCAGAGGCGGGGGTGATCGGATAGATCGCGATCACCTCGCTCGCCCGGTGCGCTACGAACGCAGCAGCTTCGTTCCCGTCGACAGTTACGAACATCGAGGACATCGTCGGGTCGGCGACCCCTCGGCAGCATCGGTGGCCGCGCCCACCCGGTGTACGGGGAACTACGGAAGCAGGGTGGGCGAACCCCCGACGTTTGCCCGCCTCTGCGTGTGGAAAGATTCGCTACATGACCTATACATACGACTTTGACGAGCCCTGCGAGAGCGGGCGCGCCCTCCTTGGGGGCAAGGGAAGCGGCCTGGCCGAGATGACGCAACTCGGCGTCCCGGTACCCGGCGGCTTCACGATCACGACCGATGCGTGCCGCGCCTACCAGGCCGCCGGCAAGCAGCTCCCGGAGGGCCTCGAGGAGGAGATCTCGGCGGCGCTCGCGCGCCTCGAAGAGAAGACCGGCAAGCGCTTCGGCGACTCGCACGACCCCCTGCTCGTGTCGGTGCGCTCGGGCGCGGCGATCTCGATGCCGGGGATGATGGACACGATCCTCAACCTCGGGCTCAACGACGACGCCGTGAAGGGGCTCGCCGAGCGCACGGGCAACCCGCGCTTCGCCGCCGACTCGTACCGGCGCCTGATCCAGATGTACGGCGAAGTCGTCGACGGGATCGAGGACTATCGGTTCGAGCAGCAGCTCACCGACCTCAAGAGACGGCGCGATGTCGCCAGCGACACCGACCTCACCGCCGAGGATCTCGCCGAGCTGATCGAGACCTACGAGAAGATCTACGCCGAGGAGATGGGTGGGTTCCCGCAGGACGCTCGCGGCCAGCTCACCCGCGCGGTACGCGCAGTCTTCGACTCGTGGGACACCCCGCGCGCCCAGGTCTACCGGCGCGCGCACGGGATCCCGGACGACATCGGCACGGCTGTCAACGTGCAGCAGATGGTCTTCGGCAACAAGGGCGAGAACTCCGGTACCGGCGTGGCGTTCACCCGCAACCCCGCGACCGGCGAGACCGGTCTCTACGGCGAGTTCCTGATGAACGCCCAGGGCGAGGACGTCGTCGCCGGCATCCGCACCCCCGAGCCGCTCGAGCGGATGGAGGCGAAGCTCCCGCAGGCGTTCGAGCAGCTCGTGCAGACGATGCGCCGCCTAGAGGAGCACTACCGCGACATGCAGGACGTCGAGTTCACGGTCGAAGACCAGACTCTCTTCATGCTGCAGACGCGCTCCGCGAAGCGCACGGCGGCGGCGGCCGTCAAGAGCGCGGTCGCGATGGTGGAGGAGGGGCTGATCACGCGCGAGGACGCCGTCGCGAGAATCGACCCGATCCAGCTCGACCAGCTCCTGCACCCGATGATCGACCCCGACGCGCACTTCGAGGTGGCAGCGAAGGGCCTCAACGCGTCGCCTGGGGCAGCCCGCGGGAAGATCGTGTTCGACGCCGACGAGGCCGAGGCGCGGGGCAAGGCGCAGGAGGACGTGATCCTCGTCCGCTCGGAGACGACCCCCGACGACATCAACGGGATGATCTACGCGCAGGGGATCCTCACCGTCCACGGCGGCATGACCTCCCACGCGGCGGTCGTCGCCCGTGGAATGGGCAAGCCGTGCATCGTCGGCTGCGAGGGACTCGTGCTCGACCTCGCCGCGGGCACCGCGACGATCGGCGGCCACCACGTCGGGCCCGGCGACGTGATCACGATCGACGGCGGCACCGGCCGGGTGATGGTGGGCTCGGTCAACCTCGTGCCGCCCCGGATCAACGAGGACTTCCAGACGATCCTCGGCTGGTCGGACGAGATGCGCCGCATGAAGGTGCGCGCCAACGCCGACACGCCCGAGCAGGCGACCAAGGCGCGCGAGTTCGGCGCCGAGGGGATCGGCCTCTGCCGTACCGAGCACATGTTCTTCGGCGAGGACCGGCTCCCCGTGATGCAGCAGATGATCCTCGCCGACGACGAGCGGGGGCGCCGCGCGGCGCTCGAGCTCCTGCTGCCGATGCAGCAGTCCGACTTCGAGGGGATCTTCGAGGCGATGCTGGGCCTGCCGGTCACGATCCGGCTGCTCGACCCGCCGCTGCACGAGTTCCTGCCTCAGCTCGAGGAGGCGACCGACGAGCGGATGCGTGCCCGCATCAAGGTGCTCCACGAGGCGAACCCGATGCTCGGCACCCGCGGCTGCCGGATCGGGCTCCAGTGGCCCGAGGTCTACGAGATGCAGGTGCGCGCGATCATCCGCGCCGCCAAGGTCGTCCAGGACAGGACCGGCGAGGCGCCGCTCGTCGAGATCATGCACCCGCTCGTCGGCTTCGCCGAGGAGCTGCGCCGGCTCCGCGAGATGACGATCCGCACCGCCGCCGAGGAGGCCGACGACGTCGAGTACCTCTGCGGCACGATGATCGAGCTGCCGCGGGCTGCCCTGCGCGCGGACGAGATCGCCGAGTACGCGGACTTCTTCTCGTTCGGCACGAACGATCTCACCCAGACGGCGCTCGGCTTCTCCCGCGACGACGCGGAGGGCAAGTTCCTCACGTTCTATCTCGAGGACGGCATCCTGAAGCAGAACCCGTTCGAGACGATCGACCAGTCCGGGGTCGGCGAGCTGATGCAGATCGGCGTCGAGCGCGGCCGCTCCGTGAAGGCCGAGCTCAAGGTCGGGATCTGCGGGGAGCACGGCGGCGAGCCCGACAGCGTCAAGTTCTGCCACGGGCTCGGCCTCGACTACGTCTCCTGCTCGCCGTTCCGGGTGCCGCTCGCACGGCTCGCCGCGGCACAGGCCGCGCTCGCCGAGCAGGGCGCCTCGTACGTAGCCGCCGGGGGTTGATAGCCCGGACGCTGCGCTCTGTCCGGCTGCGGCCCTACGCTGCAACTGTCACATAGTCGGCACAGGAGGTGTGTTGCGATGGGCAAGTGGTCCGCAGATCGTCTCGCGGCCTCGAGCGGGTTCGTGTTCCTGGCGCTCTACATCGTGGCGATGTTCGTCGTCCCGAAGCCGCCCAGCCTCTCCAGCCCGAACGCCAAGGTCGCCGCGTACTACATCGAGCACCATCGCGCGGGGCTCGTGCAGACCGTCCTGCTCGGGCTCTCGGCAATCGCATTCCTTTGGTTCATCGGCAGCCTCGCGGCGCTGATCCGGAACGCGGGCGAGACACGGCTGGCCTCGGTCGCCCTCGCAGGCGGGATCGCGACGGTCGGGCTCGGGTTCCTGGGGACGACGATCAACGCGGCGTTGTTCGAGCGGGTCGCGCTCGAGAGCCCCTCGATGGCGGGCGGGTTGCACGTGATCGCGGTCACCGCGTTCACCGTGATCGGCTTCGCGACGGCGACGATCGCGTTCGCGACGGCGCTCGCCGTGTCGCGCACCAAGGTGTTGCCGGCCTGGTACGCGGCGATCACCGCGATCGGCGGGGTGGTGTTCCTCTTCGGCGGCGGCGCCCTGACCTTCTCCGGCTTCTACTCGCCGCAGGGCACGTACTGGTGGATCGCGACGGTCGTGTTCCTGGTCTGGACGCTCGTCACCACCGCCGAGCTCGTGCAGCACGCGGCGACAGGTCAGGAGGCGCCGAGAGCGGCGATGGCGCAGTAGTCACCGTCGGGCTCAGCGTCCGAGCGGCGTGATCAGCTCGCGGTAGGCTGCGAGGCTCTTCGGCTTGCTCTTCAGGTCGAAGACCGAGCCGGGCTCGCCGAGGTAGTAGAGGATCGCCTCGGTGCGCTTGTGGGTGCGCACGAACGTCGCCATCGCACGCACGAAGTCGGGATCGTCCATTCCCCACAGGGCCCACTCGGGCAGGGCGTAGGGCTTGTTCGGGTGCGCGTCGTAGAGCTTCTCGTTCGCGTCCCAGGTCGCCTTGCCGTTCTGGTAGTAGAGATCGTTGCCGACGACGTCGACGTACGCATCGCCCGGGTAGTAGGCCTGCGCCGAGTTGGCCGGGATGTCGGGTGCGCCGTAGCCCTGCGGGTTCCAGACGACCCGGGTGTCGGGCATCGGGTTCGCAGGGAGATCGCCCGGGAGCGGCGGCATCCCGAGTGCCTCCAGCTTTGCGTTGATCGTCGCCGCGGCCCCGCCGTGGACGATCAGGTAGACCCGCGCGAAAGCGTCCCGGAAGTCCGCAGTGGAGTGGTTCGGCTTCGCGGCGCCCTCGCGCGTGAAGGCGCAGTAGGAATTCCAGTGCCCGTTCATCTCGGCGAACGGGCGGATGTAGATCGGCCGCCCCCACGTGTTGATCGCACCGTTGAGCGCGATCAGGTAGCCGTCGCCCTTGCCCTGCGCGATCTGGCGCGGTGTGATCGCCTCCTTGCCGTTCCTGCCGGTGGCGAGGCCGAGCATCGGCACCTCCCCGAGTGTCTCGAAGAGGCGGCTGAACGGCGAGCCCCAGCCGGCGCCCTGATCCCAGCCGACGATCACCAGGCGCGTCGTCGAATGCTGTCCGGTCAACCGGTCGAAGTATGGAATGGAGCCCTTCACGCCGAGCAGCGTCGTGCCGGGAGTGCGGGCGGTGCCGACGATCGTCCAGATGTAGGTCTTCCCGGGACCCGTGTTTCCGGCTCCGTCCGTTGCCCGAACCACGAGCGTGTGCGGACCGGCAGCGAGGCCCTCGTATCGCCTCTGACAGAGTCGGAAGCTGCCCCCGTCGAGCTTGCAGCTGAAGATCGTGCCGCTCTCGGAGGCCGCGAAGGTGAAGGTCGCGGTCGCGAGCTTGGATTGCGCCGGTGGGCCCGTCACGGTCGTGATCGTCGGCGCCGCGAAGTCGGTCTGCTTGGGCAGCACCCTGACGAGCGCTTTGACGGAGGCTCCGTCGGACGGGCCGAGAGGACCCGCAGGGGTGACGGTGCCGGGCGCCTTGCCGTTTGCGACGACGGTCTGCTTGTTCGGGCCGACGACCACCGCCGTCCGGGCGCCGCCCTTCCCGCTGACCACGACGACACCGCTGAATACCGTGACGGTCTTCTTGCCTTTCCCGACCGCGACCTCGAACACGGGATCCTTCATGGTGATCCTCTCGTTCTTGCCCAGGGTGATCTGTCCCTTCTGGCCGGGGGGCTTCGTGCCGCAGAACGACTTGCCGTTCTGGATGTCGAGGAGCACCTTGGGTTTCGGCGGGGGCGGGCGCACCCTGACCGTGCCGACGCCGCGGACGGGCTTCGTCTGGCAGAACACGACCTTCTTGCCGACCTGCACGGTGTACTCGACCAGGCCGTTCCCCGTCGTGGTCACCAAGTCGCCGGCGCGGAGCGTATGGACCGAGCCCTTGTACCCATGTTGCCCGCCGGGATCGAGGCTCTGCCCGTTCACCTTCACGCCTGTCCCCTCGACGTTCGTCACCGCGCCTATAGCCTGACCGGCCGAGGGCTTCGCCGAGGAGCCTCCGGGGATCAGAGCGGCGATCGCGAGGGCCAGACAGAGCGCCGGGACAGTGCCGACGACGCGCCCGCTCCCTCGGTGGCGGTCAGCGAACGGCATCGAGCATCTGCCGCAGGGTCGGATTCGAGTTCGCAAACCCGATCAGCGCGCACGCGAAAAGGATCCGGTAGGTCCAGACCTCGATCTGCCGGCTCTGCCGCTCGGCGGCCCTGCCGCCGCCCGGCGGGATCAGCACGAGCGTCTCGAGGAGCGCCGTGCCGAAGCGGCGGAGGAGCTCGAGAGCGCGCCGGACCGCGGCGTGCGCGCCGTGGAGCACCGTCTTTCGCGGCTGCGTCTCTTGCCTGGACGTCCGCGCGTGGAGGCGGGCCATCCGGAGGGCCGTCACCAGGGCCGCTAGGCAGAGAATGGCGAGGAGCGGATGGAGCGGGCGGACGAAGTACCCGGCGATCGTGCGGTAGAAGACGAGATCGAGCAGGCGGCGCGGAGGGGAGTAGTCGGCGCTCTTGAGCGCCTGCTGCGCGTAGTGCGCGTCGTTCGCCTGCCCGAGGTCGCCGCGGGTCTTGGCGGTGGACTCGATCAGCCCGAGCACCTCGGGTCGCTCGTCGGGTTTTCCGTCGTGCTTCACCGCAATGAGGGCCGAGTCGACGCTCATCACGAAGGCCCCGATCGACGCATACCGGAAGAACAGCCATTTCGCGTCACTCAGGACTGCGTCCTCGAACGACAGCGTGCCTCTGACGAGCATGTACTCGAAGTCCGCCTTCCGGGCGAAGGTCGCCGAGGCGAAGTTGAGGTTGCCCTCGGACTCGACGCCGTTGAACGAGTCGATGCCCGCACCTTGCGGGAAGGTGGCCGCGAGGAACGTCGCTCCGCGTGCGAAGCGTGCGCTGTCGAACCTCGCGGCGCCCGTGAAGGTCGCCACCCGAAAGTCGGCCGGTCCGTCGAACTCGGCGCCCGCGAACGTGACGCTGCTGTCGAACGTGAAGTTGCTGAAGTCGCCGGAGCCCCTGAACGTCGCACGTGTGAAGGTCGCCGCTCCGGCTTCACCCTGGGAGAAGAAGGCGTCGCCTTCGAAGCGCGCGAGCCGGAAGTCCACGGTCTTCGGGAAGTAGGTCCTCTCGAAGTCGGCAAGGCTCGCAAACCGCGCAAGCGTGAACGCGACGTTGCCGCAGAAGTCGGCGTCGGCGCAGTCGCCCGTCGCCGCGTGCGGTGCGCGGGGGCCGCCGCCCGCCAGCACCGGAGCCAGGAAGGTCCCCTCCGAGAAGTCGGTTCTCCCGGTGACCTGCGAGCCGCGCAGGTCGACGATTCCTTCGAAGAGGGCACCGTGTGCGGTCAGGCCCCGCTTCAGCCGCGCCCCGGCGAGATCGACCTTTCCCGTGAACGTCGAGCCGTCGAGATCGACCGGCCGCTCGAATGTTGCGCGAGCCACGATCACGTCTCCGCCAAAGTGGCAATCGTGGCACGTCAAGGGATGACTCAGGACGGCACGACCGAGCCTCAGGTCGCCTTCCACGCGGACGCCGGTCATGGCCACTCCCGACCGGAGAAGCTCGACGACCACCGGTGCAGTCAGCGTGTTGGACGCCGACGCGCCGGGCGCAGGAACGAGCGTCGCCACGAGCAGCAGCGCGACCGCGCCTCCGAGGTCGCCGATCGGCGCGGCCCGATCCCAGCGCCGTCTTCTGCCGCAGCAACGATTCCCCCTTCGGAGCATGCGATTCTCCCCTCGCTGCTGACGGCCATTGTGGGCGCCTTGACGCTCAAGCACAAGACCCGCGCGTCGGTCGCGCCTCTAGGTCATCCCGCCCACCTTCCAGTAGGCGACCGCGACGCTGAGGGCGCCGATCGCCACCAGCGCGGCGTAGCCGAGCCACGGCTGCCGCAGCCTGCGTGCCTGCCAGAACGCCAACGTGCCCGCGATTCCGGCGACGAGCCCGCCGATGTGCCCGCCCCACGAGATCCCGGAGGCCGTGAACGAGAAGGCCAGGTTTATCACGATCAGCGTCAGGGCGGGGCCCGCGAAGGTGCCGGTCTGCAACCACTCGAGGATCAGCAGTGAGCCCAGGATCCCGTAGATCGCTCCGGAGGCACCGACCGTCGGCTGCAGAGGCGAGGCGAGCAGAGCGCCGGCGGAGCCCGCGAGGCCCGCGGCGAAGTAGAGCCCCAGGTAACGGCCGTGCCCGAGCAGCTGCTCGACCATCGAGCCGAGCCACCACAGGCCGAGCATGTTCAGGGCGATGTGGAGGATGCCGGCGTGGAGGAACATCGAGGTGATCAGGCGCCACCACTCTCCTTCCGCCACGAAAGGCCCGAAGAGCAGCCACTTGTCGAACAGCTTCCCGCCCGGTGAGTTCAGCCCGGCGCCCTGGGCGACCGTGATCAGGTAGATGAAGACGTTGGCGATCACGAGCGCCCGGGTCACGTAGGCGCCGCGCAGGTTCTGGAGCGCGCGCGGCGCGCTGCGGACGACGCGCTCGCCCGGAGTCCGTGCGTTGCCGCCGGCGTGCTCGGGGCAGCGGATCCCGACCGGGGCGATCGTCATGCAGTCGGTGCAGATCGGGCGCCCGCAGTCGGAGCACGACAGCCCGGTCTCGCGGTCGGGGTGGCGGTAGCAGGTGGCCATCGCAGCTAGCGTATCGGCGTGCGCGTCCATGTCGCTTTCACACCTGCCGAGGAGGTCTTTGCGCCGCTCGGAATAGTGATCGACGTCCTGAGGGCGACCTCGACCATCACCCAGGCGGTCGCGTCGGGATACGAGCGCGTGCTCTGCTGCGCGGAGGTGGACGAGGCGCGGGCGGCCGCGGCCGCCGCAGGGGGCGCGGTGCTCGGCGGCGAGCGCGACGCGGTGCGCATCGACGGCTTCGACTTCGGCAACTCGCCCCGTGAGTTCACCGGCCCGCCCGTCGCGGAGACGCTCGTGCTGACGACGACGAACGGGACACGCCTCCTGCTCGCCGCGGCGGTGCGCTGCGAGACCGTTCTCGTCGGCTCGCTGCTCAATCTCGCCGCGCTCGTGGCGGAGGCGCGGGCGAGCGGGGCGGCGGATGTCGCCGTCCTCTGTGCAGGCGTGCAGGGCGAGCTCGCTCTCGACGACGCCTACACCGCCGGCCGCATCGCCACGGCGCTCGACGGCGAGTCGACCGACTCCGCCGCGGCCGCGATCCGGCTCGCCCGGAGCTTCGGCGGCCACGAGGAGGGCCTCGGCTCCTCGAGGAGCGCCCGGAATCTCGTCGAGGCCGGGCTCGCGGAGGACATCGCCTTCTGCGCGCAGGAGAGCGTGCTCGACGTGGTGCCGCGCTTCTCCCGCATGGTCGGGACCGCGGCCGAAGTGCGCTGAGTCTCGGGCGGAATCGCGAGCGTTCTGTTTGGACAGAGCTCAGGCCGGAGGTAGGGTGAGCGCCAACCGACCGCGGAGGACAGCATGAGCATTCTTGTCCGCTTCACTGGGGCCCCGGGCATGACGGCCGAGAAGTACGACGCGACGATGCCCGCCATCGAGGCTTCGGGCGAGTTCCCGCCCGACGGGCTCGAGTACCACGTCGCCTTCAGTTCCGGCGGCAGCTTCCGGGTCAGCGAGATCTGGGATTCGCGGGAGCAGTTCGAGGCGTTCGGTCAACGCCTGATGCCGATCCTCGCCGAGGGAGGCATCGAGCTCGCCGGCCCGCCGGAGATAGTCGAGGTCCACAACGCCATCAGGCGGTAGGCCCGCGCAGAGCCCACGCATGCTGGTGCCCGGCAGCCTCAGCTGGTCGTTCGGGACGCGTAGTCGATCTCGAGGAAGTCGGCCACCTCTGGGAGCCACCGCTCCTGGACGAACCGGACGTGATCCGGATGGCCGTTGTACGCGTCGTAGGCGTCCTGCCCGGCGAACTCCATCGAGATCCCGTAGCGGTAGCCGTTCTTCGGGCTGACCTCGTCGAGGATCTCGAACGCCTCGACGCCCGGGATCGCGGCGAGCTGCTGCGCGGCGGCGAGGAAGCCCGGCGCGGCGTCGGGCTCGTGGAGCGCGAACACGACGGTGTGGCGGATCCTGCCGGGTGCGAGCTGCGTCATGAGGGGAGCCTAGCCCGCTCGAAGACCTCGTAGCTGCGCGCGTCGAAGAGCACGAAGCGGACGAGCTCGACCTCCGGATGCTCCTCGAGCGTGGCGGCGGCGGCGCCGAGCGCGACGGGCGCCGCGAGCTCGGCCGGATAGCCGTAGACGCCGGTCGAGATCGCCGGGAACGAGATGCTCCGGCAGCCGAGCGCCGCGGCCGTCTCGATCGAACTGCGGTGGCAGGACGCGAGCAGCTCCGCCTCGCCTGCGCCGCCGCCCCGCCAAACCGGGCCGACGGTGTGGATCACGAAGCGGGCGGGGAGGAGGCCGGCGCCGGTCGCCTTGGCCTCACCGGTCGCGCAGCCGCCGAGTAGCCGGCACTCGGCGAGGATCGAGGGCCCACCGGCGCGATGGATCGCCCCGTCCACGCCGCCTCCGCCGAGCAGCGAGGAGTTGGCCGCGTTGACGATCGCGTCTGTGGTCTCCCGCGTGATGTCGCCCTGGGCGAGCTCGATCCGTCCCATCGGCCCAACGGTACAGCGGCCTGACGGCGTAGGATCGGCGAATGCCCCTGGGCTTTGGCCTTCTCGGTGCGCTCCTCGGCGTGATCGCCGGCGGCGTGGTGGTCCTAGCCCGCACCGCCCAGTTCGAGGTCGGCGTGCACATGAGCGGCCGAAGCATCGCGGTCTACGTCGGGATCGGCGCCGCGGTCGGGTTCGTCGGGGGCCTGATCGTCGGGGCCGAGCTCCTCGGGCTGCTCACCCGAAAGCAGCCGGGCGAGCCTGCCGCCGTCGAGAGCGACGGCACCGCAGCGTCCTAGCCGAGACTCTCGCGCAGGTCGTCGATCTCGGTGATGTCCGACATCTCGGGGCGGAGCAGGCTGCGTGGGTCCTGGACCTCCGGGAGGCCGAGATACAGGAAGCCGAGGATCACGAGGCCGACGACGAGTGCGCCCCACGGACGCGGCGGCGGGGCTCCGGCTCGGGCACGGCTGCCGGTGCCGTGATGCGGCGGAGCTCGAGCTCACGCAGGAGTTACTGGTCGTCGAGATCCTCGGCTACCCGGGCGAGCTCCTCCAGGTCGGGGCCCTGTGCCGTGGTGAGCGCATTCCAGGCGTGGACGGTCGCCTCGTCCCCGCGCCCGGCGGCGAGCGCCTGCTTCGCCATCTCCATCCACCTCACGGTTCACCCGGGTCCTGTATCGGCGACCTGAAGGAGTGGGGCGAGGCCTCTCTTGCGTGGCCGGAGTCTTGACAGGAGAACGTACGTTCGTATAGAACATACGTTCCGATGGTCGCCTGTCTTGTCATCCCCGGATTCGAGCTTCGCGCCGCTTTGCGCGCTCGGCCGGGGCTGGCGGTCAGGCCCGCGGCGCTCGCGCCGCTGCCGGGGTCGGAGCCGCTGCTCGGGCCCGTCACCGCCGCCGCCGAGGCGCTCGGGGTCAAGCCGGGGATGCGCCTGGGGGAGGCGCTCGCGACCTGCCCCGGGCTCGTGCTCGTCGAGCAGGATCCGGCCGGGGCCGAGCGCGAGTGGGAGGGCGTGCTGCGTCGCCTCGAGGACACGGGCATCGCTGTCCAGCCCGAGGAGCTCGGCACGGTCTACTTCGAGACCCGCGGCGTCGAACGGCTCTACGGCGGCCTGGAGGCTGCGCTCAAGCGCGCCCTCGCCGCCGTCGGCACTGCCTGGGATCCCCGCGCGGGCGCTGCCGAGCGCCGGTTTGCCGCCCTCGCGGCGGCGAGCGTCGCGCGGCCCGGGCAGCTTCTGATCGTCTCCGACGAGCGCACCGAGGAGTTCCTCGCGCCGCTGCCGCTCGGGCTCGTCCCCCTCGAGCCCGGCCGCCAGCGGGAGCTGAAGGAGCTCGGGGTGCGCCGTCTGGGCGAGCTTGCCGGGCTCCCGGGCGGTGCCGTGGCCGAGCGTCTGGGGGCGGACGGTCGGCGCGCCTGGGGCCTGGCGAGGGGCGGGTCGCCCGCGCGTGTGCGCGGGCGGCGCCCGCCCGCAGAGCTCGTGGAGGCGCTGGAGTTCCCGGAGGCGGTCGGCAACGAGCTGACGATCCGGCGCGCCTTCACGAGCCTGCTCGAGCGGCTGCTCGAACGGCCCGAGCGAGCCGGCCGCTTCGCCCGCAAGGTCGCCGTCTCGGCGCGTCTCGTCGGCGGCGGCTCCTGGCGGCGCACGGCGACGCTGCGCGACCCGACCGTCGAGCTGTCTCGGCTGAAGGCCGCGCTCGGGCCCAAGCTCGCCGAGCTGCCCGCACCGATCCTCGAGCTGCGGCT
This sequence comes from uncultured Actinomycetes bacterium, assembly GCA_963724805.1. Classification (GTDB taxonomy): domain Bacteria; phylum Actinomycetota; class Thermoleophilia; order Gaiellales; family Gaiellaceae; genus CAVQZA01. The sequence goes on along the minus strand of CAVRWA010000011.1, from coordinate 677,627 downwards.
GGAGCTCGTCGAGCTGACCGAGGACGCGGGCCGCCAGCTCGAGCTCGTCCAGCCCGAAGGCGGCGAGCTGCGCGGTCGGCTAAAAGAGGGGCTGCGCCAGGTGCGCGCCAGCACCGGCTCGGGCTCCGTCTGCACCGTCGTGGAGGTGGCGCCATGGTCGAGGGTCCCGGAGGCTCGCGCGCTCTTCGTACCGCGGGACGAATAAATGCGCCGAGGCCGGCGCTCGTCGAGCCCGGCTTCGACGGGACCCCGCGGGAGGTGAACCGCCAGCCGGTCGCGGTCGTGCGCGAGGAGTGGCGGGTCGTCGACCGCTGGTGGACGGAGGAGCCCGTCGACCGCCGCTACTTCGACCTCGTGCTCGAGACGGGCCGGATCGCGGTCGTGTTCCACGACGGCGAGACCGGTGCCTGGTACGCGCAGAACGCATGACGTATGTCGAGCTCCACGCTCATTCGGCGTACTCGTTCCTGGACGGGGCCTCGCAGCCGGAGGAGCTCGCTGCGGCCGCCGCCGAGCTCGGCTACGAGGCGCTGGCGCTCACCGATCACGACGGTGTCTACGGCTCGCTCGAGTTCGCGCACGCCGCCAAGGCGCTCGGCGTGCGGCCGATCACCGGCGCCGAGGTCACGCTCGCCGGCGGCGCGCACGTCACGCTGCTCGTCGAGACGCCGCAGGGCTACGCGAACCTCTGCCGGCTGCTCACGGCCGCGTGGGCGCACACACGGCCGCCCGGGCGGGAGCACGAAGCCGGCGAGCCCGCGCTCGACCAGACGCTGCTCGAGGAGCTGAACGAGGGGCTCGTCTGCCTCTCCGGCTGTTCCCGCCATGGGCTCGCCGTGCGCGACCCGAACGCGGCCGCCCGCCTTGCCCGCGCGTTCCACGGACGGTTCTTCGTCGAGCTCCAGCGCCCGTTCGAGCGCGGTGACGCGCGCCGTAACGCGGCGCTCCGCGACCTCGCGGAGACGCTCGGGGTCGAGACGGTCGTCACCGGCGATCCGCACGCCCACCATCCGCGGCGGACGCTGCTGCAGGACGTGCTCGTCGCGATCCGCAACCGCAGCTCGCTCGAGGCTTGCGAGCCCGAGCGGCGCGGCAACCGCGAGAGCGTCCTCCGGGCCCCGGCGGCGGTACTCGAGCGCTTCCCCGACGACGCAGGCGCCGTCGCGCACACGGTCGAGCTGGCCGACCGGCTCCGTTTCGACCTCACCGAGGAGCTCGGCTACCGCTATCCGGACTTCTCCGACGGCGCCGAGCCCGCGCACGTCCAGCTCGCGCGCGTCTGCGACCTGGCCTTCGCCGACCGCTACGGGGACGCGAACGGCCACAAGCGTCTCGCCCGCGCCCGCCTCGACGAGGAGCTGGCCCTGATCGGGGAGCTCGGTCTCGCGGGGTTCTTCCTGCTCCACTGGGAGGTGCTCGAGCTGGCGAAGGACGTCGCCGCCGAGGTGCGCGGCCGCGGCTCGCCTCGAAACTCGCTCCCGCCGGGGCGGGGGAGGGGCAGCTCGGTCGGCTCGATCGTCTGCTACCTGACCGGGCTCTCGCACGTCGACCCGGTGCACGCCGACCTCTCGCTCGGCCGCTTTCTCAACCGGGAGATGGCGGGCGTGCCGGACATCGACCTCGATTTCCCCCGCGACATCCGCGAGAAGCTGATCGTCGCCGTCACCGAGCGCTACGGGCGCGAGCACGCGGCGCTCGTCGCCACCTTCGCCACCTATCGCTCGCGCGGCGCGATCCGCGACGTCGGCAAGGCGCTCGGCCTGCCGTCCGCGGAGCTCGAGAGGATCGCGCGGGTCAGCGACGGCTGGGACGCGACGCGGATCGCCGCCGAGCTCGCCCTGCTGCCCGACGCCGAGCGCAAGCGCCTCTCGCCGCGCTGGCGCGCGTTCGCCTACCTCTGCGGCGAGATCGCGCGCCTGCCGCGCCACGTCTCCCAGCACCCGGGCGGGATGGTGATCTCGTCACGGCCGCTCGTCGAGCTCGTCCCCGTCCAGCCGGCGGCGATGGCCGGGCGGCAGCTCTGCCAGTGGGACAAGGACTCCTGCGCCGACGCGGGCTTCCTCAAGATCGACCTGCTCGGCCTCGGCATGCTCTCGGCGGTCGAGGACTGCGTCGACCGGATCGCGCGGCTGCGCGGGCGGACGATCGACCTCTCGCGGGTTCCGCTCGACGACAGGGAGGTGTACGAGGAGATCCAGCAGGCCGACACCGTCGGGGTCTTCCAGATCGAGAGCCGCGCGCAGATGCAAAGCCTGCTGCGGACACGGCCGGAGAACCTCGACGACCTCACCGTCCAGGTCGCGCTCGTGCGGCCCGGGCCGATCCAGGGCAAGGCCGTTCATCCGTACGTCAAGCACCGCCAGGCATTGCGCGAGGACCCCGCGTTCGTGTCGCCGGTCGACCACCCGCTCCTGGCCGAGCCGCTGCACTCGACGCTCGGGGTCGTCGTCTTCCAGGACCAGGTGCTCGAGGTGGGGATCGCGCTCGCCGGGTTCTCCGTCGGCGAGGCGGAAGGGCTGCGCCGCGCGATGAGCCGCAAGCGCTCGCTCGACGCGCTCGAGGCCTACCGCGGCCGCTTCGTCGCCGGCGCCGCGGGGAAAGGGGTGGACGCGAAGCTCGCCGACGAGGTCTTCGACAAGCTCGTCGCCTTCTCGGGGTTCGGCTTCCCGAAGTCGCACGCGGCTGCATTCGCGCTGCTCGCCTACCAGTCGGCGTGGTTGCGCCACCACTATCCGGCCGAGTTCCTCTGCGCGCTCCTCAACGAGCAGCCGATGGGCTTCTATCCGCCCGCCTCGCTCGTACGGGACGCGCAGCGGCGCGGGGTGGAGGTGCGCCCGCCCGACGTGAACCTGAGCGATGCGCAGGCGACGCTCGAGGGCGAGGCCGTCCGGGTCGGGCTCCAGATGATCGGGTCGATCGGGCAGGAGGAGGCGCAGGCACTCGTGGCCGAGCGGGACGCAGGCGGGCCGTTCCGGTCGATCCGCGGGCTCGCGCAGCGTGCGCCGCTCAAGCGTGCGGGGCTCGAAGCGCTCGTCGCGAGCGGCGCCTGCGACGCTCTCGGCGAGTCACGGCGCGCGCTCTTCTGGGAGCTCGGCCTCGTTCCCCGCGGCGAATCCGTCCCCGGCACGGGCGGCGAGGCGCGCCAGCTCGCACTGCCGCTCGAGCCGACCGCGGCGACCCCGCCCCTGCCGGAGCAGACCCCCTGGGAGGTGATGCTCGCCGACTACCGCACGACGAGCATGTCGGTCGGCGTCCATCCGCTCGAGCTTCTCCGCCCGCACCTTCCTGCCCAAGTGCTCATGAGCACAAGGCTCGAGGAGCTGCCGCACGGGAGCCGGGCGGCGGTTGCCGGGCTCGTGATCGCGCGGCAGCGGCCCTCCACCGCGAACGGGGTCGTCTTCATGCTGCTCGAGGACGAGGAAGGGCAGGTGAACCTGATCCTGCCCCCGCAGGTCTACGAGCGCTTTCGCGGGATCGTGCGGGGTGAGCCGCTCGTGCTCGCGCACGGCCGCTTCGAGCGGGTCGATCGGAACCGCAACGTGATCGTCGACGGGCTCGAGTCGCTCGGCCCGCTCGCGCGCCGCGTCGCCGACGAGCCGGACGTCGTCGCGACGATGCCGCACCCGCAGAGCTTCGGACGCAGGTAACGCCTTAGATCTCGCCGAGCGCCGAGCCGAGCCGCGGGAAGCGCTTCGCAGCCGCCTTTTCGAAGGTGCTCTCGTACTCGTCGGCGGCGGCCTCGTCGAGCGTGCGCGCGTAGGTGTTGCGGATCTCGGCCAGCGCCTCCGCGGCCAGGTCGATGCGGTCGACGTAGTCGCCGTAGCGCTCCTCCGCCTCGTCCCGGGGCGCCTCGTTGTAGGCCCGCAGGAACACCTCCACGTCCTCGAGCAGGTCGGCGTGCTCCGAGGCGAACAGATCGAGCTGGCGTGAGACGAGGTCGCCGAAGCGGCGGCGGAAGATCACAGGAGCTCCTCGTAGAGCGCGAGGTGCGCGGCCGCGGCTGCATCCCAGGTCAGCTCCGCACGGGCTCGCCGCGCACCCTCGCGGAACGGCTCGGGATCCTCGAGCACGGCCTGCAGCGCCGCGGCGAGGCCGTCGACGTCGCCGGCGTCCACGACGAGCCCGGCCCCGAATCGGCGCACCGGCTCGGCGAGCCCGCCCACGTCGTAGACCACCACTGGCACTCCGGCCCCGAGCGCACGCAAAAGGGCGCCCGACTGGTCGAGCTCGGGCCGGTACGGGAACACGGCCACCGTCGCCTCGCCGTGGGCGCGATCGACCTCCGCCTCGGAGAGGTAGCCGAGCCGCCACTCGACCCCCGGCTCGCCCCGGAACGGATCGAGCGGCATGGCGGGATCCCCGGCGACGAGGAGGCGTGCGCCGCCGATCTGGCGCACCGCCGCGATCGCGTCGGGCAGGCCGCGGTAGGAGCGGATCACGCCGAAGAAGAGCACCGTGTGCCCGTCATCCGCACGAGGCGGGTCGCTCGGGAACACCGGGTGGGCGATCACGCGCGCGTCGATCCCGAACGCTGCCATCGCCTCGCGACCGCGCTCGCTGTGGACGACGACCCGGTCGAAACGGCTCCAGAGGCGGCGCCAGAGGTCGGTCTTGGCGGCGGTGCGGCGCGGGAGGATGTCGTGCGCCGTGAATACCGAGGGCCGGCGCAGCCGCAGGAGGCGTGCATCCAGCTCGGGTGCCGCGAGCCACTGCACGTGGACGACGTCGCAGTCGCGCACGATCAGGCGCCCGACGCCGAACGGGTGCTCGACGGCCTTCAGCGGCAGCCGAACGCGGCTGCGCCGGAACAGGCGCGAGGAGAGCGGGTAGAAGAGCTCGCTGCGCACGTAGCCGTCCGGCTCGGGGGCATCCCCGTACCGGAAGCGCGAAGTGACGAGCTCGACCTCGGCGCCCGCCCGCGCGAGGGCCGAGGCGAGCGCGTGGTCGTAGGGCGGCGTGAAGGCCGGGGGATCGGCGAGGAGGACGCGCATGGCCGGGCGGGCCGAGCTAGCCGGCGATGAGCGGCCTGAACGAGGAAGCGCGTCGAGCGAGCGGCCAGAACGCAGCGCGCTGCGCCCGAGGCGTCCTTCGCCGGCGCGCGGTGCTCAGCCTTGCAGCGCGCGCGTCGATTTCACGACGCGGTAATGCTTCCGCGCTGACCGCGGCGGCCGCCCAGAGGTCCGCGGCGGCGGGGCGCCCGCGACGGTGTCGTCTGCGCCGACCTGGAGGAGCACCCGCGTCGACGCCGGGAAGCGCAGGCAAGCGCCGGAAGGCCCGGGGGAGCCGCGTCGGGAAGATGCTATCGATCGCCTGCGGCGACGGCAGGCCCCAGCGGCGGCGTTCGCCGCGTAGTAGAAGGCGAGCCGCGCGCCGTAGTCGTAGCCGACGACGATCACGGGCACGTGCCCTTCCTAAGCACCGTCGCTAGGCGGCCGGCACGCCCTGACCGAAGTGCCGCAGCGTTCGCGCCGGGTCGCCCCCGGCCGGGCTCTGGTAGCGCGGGAAGATCACGGCCGTGCCGCTGAGTGCGAGATAGTCGAGCCACGCCAGGTAGTGCTGAGGCCCGTCCGACGTTCTTCCAGCCGTGGAGGAAGATAACGACGACGCTCGGCTCATCCGTGCCGAGCACGACCGCGCTCCTGCGGCGCCGGAGGAGCCTACGTTCTGGAAGACGCCGACGATGTCGTCCCGGACCTGCGCCGTCGCACGCCGACACCACAGACCGTCGAACGCGAGCACGGCGACCAGCAGCAGTGAGCGGAACGCCTGTCAAGGCCAGCAGTATCGTAAACGAGTGGAGTTTCGCTGCCGCCCGCGCTCAGTTTCCCGGTGCTCGAGCGGCTCGCGTACCTCAACGCCGGCACCTTCGGGCCGCTGGCGCGCACGACGGCCGAGGCGCTCGAGCTCTACCGCCGCCGCGACCTCGAGGAGGGGCGCAGCGGGCCCGGCTACTGGGAGAGCTTGATGGAGGGTCGCGAGCGGCTTCGCGCGCGGCTCGCCGCAATGCTGCACGTGACGCCCGAGCAGGTTGCGCTGACCGGGTCGACCACGGACGGCTGCAACGTCGTGCTCGGCGGGCTGGGGCTCGGTCCCGACGACGAGGTCGTGACGACCGACGTCGAGCACCCCGGTTTGCTCGGGCCGCTCCACGCCTCGGGCGCAGCGATCCGCGTCGCGTGGATCAAGGAGCGGCCCGCCGACGAGGCGTTCGACGCGATCCTGGCCGAGGTCACGCCTCGGACGAAGCTGCTCGCGCTCTCGCACGTCGCCTGGTCGACCGGGAACGTCCTGCCGATCGCCGAGCTGAAGCCGGAGACCGGGGTGCCGATCCTCGTCGACGGCGCACAGTCTGTCGGCGCGATCGACGTGGACGTCGCAGCGTACGACTATTACACGGTCTCGGGGCAGAAGTGGCTCTGCGGGCCGGAGGGCACAGGCGCGTTGTACGTGGCCGATCCCGAGCGCCTCCGGGTCGCCGCGCCCACCTCGTTCGGGTTCGTCCACGACGACGACCCCTCGCTCCGGCCGAAGCCGGGCGCGGCGCGCTTCGACACGAGTTGGGTCGGCCCGGGCCAGGTCGCCGGGCTTGAGGCCGCGCTCGCGGCGGCGCCGGAGTGGCGGTTCGTGCGGGGGCTAGAGCAGGCCCGCCACGCGCGAGAGCGGCTTGAGGAGGTGGCGGACGTCGTCACCGAGCGGGCACAGGCGACGCTCGTCACGTTCCGCTGCGAGGGCGACACCGCCGAGACCGCGAAGCGCATCGCCGCACAGGGCGTCGTGATCCGCGACCTCCCCGGCACCGGCTGGCTACGAGCCTCGATCGGCTGGTGGACGAGCGACGAGGACGTCGAGCGCCTCGTCGCCGCACTCTAGGCGGTGGGGAGGCCCAGCTCGGGTGCGATCGGCTGCAGCGCCGCGATCACGTTCGCAATGTGCTCGTCGAGGTCGAGCTCCATCAGCTCCGCGCCGTGGACGACGTCGTCACGGTTCACCCCCGCGGCGAACGACGGCTGCTTCAGCTTCTTGCGTACCGACTTCGGCTCGAGCCCGTCGAGGCCCGTCGGCCGCACGAAGCCGCAGGCCGTCACGAAGCCCGAGAGCTCGTCGCAGGCGTACAGCGTCTTCTTCAGCGGCGTGTCGCGCGCCAGCTCCAGGTGGTCGGCGTGGGAGAGGATCGCCTCGATCATCTCCTCCGGGTAGCCCTCGTCGCGGAGGATCGCAGCGCCGTCCTGCGGGTGCTTGTCGAGCGTGGGGTGGATCTCGTAGTCGAAGTCGTGCAGGAGTGCGACGATCCCCCACTGCTCCTCGTCGCCGCCGAGCCTCCGCGCGTAGGCGCGCGTCGACGCTTCGACCGCGAGCGCATGGCGCAGCAGCGCCTCGCTCTTCGTGTAGCGGGTGAGGGTCTCCCAGGCTCGCTCGCGCGTGAGGTCCACTGCGGCCGGTACGATAGCCGCCGCCCGTCCGCCGCGCCCGCCATTCTCCATGTCGCAGACCCTAGTCTCCGAGAAGCTGATGCAGACCTTCGTCATCGAGGGCGGTCGTGCGCTCTCCGGCCGCGTCCGCGCCGCCGGCAACAAGAACGGCGCCCTGCCGATCCTCGCCGCGTGCCTGCTCACCGACGAGCCCGTGACGCTGACGAACGTGCCGCGCATCCGCGACGTCGAGACGATGGTCGAGCTGCTCGCGGACACAGGCGCCGACGCGGAGTGGACGGGCCCGAACGAGGTGCGCGTCCACGCTGCAGGCCCGATCAAGACGGAGCTCGACGAGGAGCTCTGCACCAGGATCCGCGCCTCGTTCCTGCTCGCCGGGCCGCTGCTCGCGCGCGAGGGCCGCGCGGTCGTGCCGCCGCCCGGGGGTGACGTGATCGGACGCCGCCGGCTCGACACGCACATCCACGCCTTCCAGCAGCTCGGGGCCGAGATCGAGCTGACCCGCCGCTTCGACATGCAGGCGAGCCGCCTCGTCGGGCGCCCGCTCTTCCTCGACGAGGCGAGCGTGACGGGCACCGAGAACGTGGTGATGGCCGCCGTGCTCGCCGAGGGCGAGACCGTGATCGCGAACGCGGCCTGCGAGCCGCACGTGCAGGATCTCTGCCGCTTCCTCGTCTCGCTCGGCGCGGAGATCGACGGGATCGGCTCCAACGTGCTTCGCGTCACCGGCGTCGACCGCCTTCGAGGCGGCGAGCACGAGATCGGGCCCGAGCACATCGAGGTCGCGAGCTTCATCGGCCTTGCGGCCGTGACCGGCGGCGACATGACGATCGAAGGTATCGACCCGTCCGACCTGATCTCGATCCTGCCCGTGTTCGAGAAACTGGGCGTGCGCGTCGAGCTCGACGGCACGAGCCTGCGCGTGCCGCCGGGCCAGGAGCTCGTGATCCAGGACGACCTCGGCGGCCAGATCCCGAAGGTCGAGGACGGCCCCTGGCCCGCATTCCCCGCCGACCTCACCTCGATCGCTCTCACCGTGGCGACCCAGGCGCGCGGCACGATCCTCATCTTCGAGAAGATGTTCGAGAGCCGCCTCTTCTTCGTCGACAAGCTGGTCGCGATGGGCGGTCGGATCATCCTCTGCGATCCGCACCGCGCCGTCGTCACCGGCCCCGCGCGGCTCTACGGCGAGCGGATGGAGAGCCCCGACATCCGCGCGGGGATGGCGCTCCTGATCGCCGCGCTCTGCGCCGAGGGCACCTCGACGATCGGCAACATCGGCCAGATCGACCGCGGCTACGAGCGGATCGACGAGCGCCTGCGCGGGCTCGGCGCCCAGATCGAGCGCGTCGCCGTCTAGGGGTGAGGGCCAGCGCGACCGCGCCGGCCGATGCCGAGCACGTAGCTTCGGCCGCCGCTGCGTTGGCCACGCCGTAGTCGAGCTCGGAGTCCCAAGCCCACGAGTCCGCGTGCCTCTCCGTACTTCCTGGCGCTGACGGTCGTCAACGCGGAGCGACGGTATACGGAGCGGAGCCGGCGAGGAGCGTGCCGTCGGGGCCGAGCCCGGTGACGGTGAAGGCATACGAGTGTCCCCTCGCCAGCGAAACGGTGGTAGCCGTCGCGGTCGTCGTGCCGACGGCGACGCGGTTACGGCTGCCGTCTTCGCTCACGAGCACGCGGAACGTCGAGACACCGTGCCCGTGCCAGGTCAGACGAACGGCTTTTCGGGCGCGCACGCCCTCGATCGCGACCGTCGGAGTGCTCGACGCGCGTGCAACGGCCGCGCCGACGTCGACGACGCCGTAGCCGAGCTCCGGCGTCCAGGAGGCGGAGCCGGCTGCAGTCTGCTTGAGGATCGTGGCGACACCGCGTGCGGAGAGGTACGGATTCGCGGCCCAGACCAGGGCTGCCGCGCCGGCGACCTGAGGTGCTGCGAACGACGTGCCGGTGCCGTAGCCGTAGCGCCCCGCCGATCCCGGCAGGCCGACGGGCTGAAACGCGCCGAACGGAGCCTCCGACGAGATCGCGCCCAGCACATCGACCCCCGGCGCGACGAGCGAGAGGTACGAGCCGAAGCTCGAGAAGGGGGCACGGGCACCTGCGGCGTCGGAAGCGCCGACGGCGAGGCCGGTACCGCCTACCCCGTCCGATCCGGCCGGTTGAAGGAGTGCTGCCGGATACTCGACCGGATTGCCGTTCAATGCTTCGTTGCCGGCGGCCGCGACGAGCAGCGCACCGTGGTTCGCCGCGTAGGCCACCGCAGTGCGTTCGGTCGTGGACGACCGAGGCCCGGCGAGGCTCAGATTGATGATCCTGGCTCCGTGATCGACTGCGTAGACGATCGCGGTCGCCTCGTCCACGTCGCTGAAGCCGCCGTCCGAGAACGCCTTGACGATCAGCAGCCTCGCATCTCCGCCGAACCCGGCGATCCCCTCGCCGTTCGTCGCCGAGCCTGCCGCGATCGAGGCGACCAGGGTGCCGTGCCCGTTCAAGTCTCTCACCTCGGCCGTGTGCGAGTGGGCGTTGAATCCCGTCGGGGCCTTTGCCGCGAGATCAGGGGCGCTGAGGTCGGCGCCGGTGTCGATCACCGCGATCGTGAACGCGCCGGCGGCAGCCTTGACGTCGTCGGGCACCGTGTCCTCGCGCACGGCCGTGTACGCCCACTCGAGCGACAGGCCGTTTCCGAGCCCGGCCGTCAGTCCCGGCTCAGCGCGCGAGGAACGCGCGGCCAACGGCTCCACGTACCGGATCCCGGGTAGGCAGGCGATCCGTGCGGCGAACCGACGCGGCGACCCCTGCGGGCGCACCTCGGCGACGTGCAAGGCCGGCACGCGGCGCACGAGCGTGCCGTGCGCGCGGTGGAGCGCCGAAGAGAGGGCGTGCTCGGTCGAGTAGCCGACCGAGAGCCTCGGTGCCGCTGCTGCACTTCCTGTGCCCGCCGCCGCCGCCACGAGCGCGACGAACGCCACGAGCCCTCGTTTCAGCACCTTGCCTACCTCCGCAGTGAAACGTACTCCCGTTCACCAGCTGCGGCGGCTGGCCAAAAGGCTAGGTCTCGTTATAGACGAGAAGTACGAAAGAAGCCATGCTTGGGTAGTCTCAGCCGCGCCATGGCAGCAACCGGTGTCCGCGTCGTCGTCGGCGGGAGCGGGCGCGCGACGGTCTCGACGGGACTGTCGGTGCTCGATCATCTGCTCGGCCTGCTTGCGCTCTACGCGCGCTTCGACCTGACCCTCGAGAACGCTCCCGGGAGTGCCGATGCGGAGGTCGCCTCGGCCGCCCGGGCGCTCGGCGAAGCGCTCGCGCCGTCGCTGCGTGCCGAGGGCGCCCGAGGGTTCGGATCTTTCGCGATGGCCTCCGAGGAGGCGCTTGCCCACGTCGTGCTCGAGACGTCCGACGAGCCGGTCGTGTTCTCGAACGTCGATCTCTCGGGCGCGCACGTCGGCGGCCTCGGAACCGATCTCGCTGCCCGCTTCCTGCGCGAGCTGGCAGAGGGCGCCGGCCTGTCCCTGCACGTGCGACTGATCGAGGGGCGCGATCCACAGCACGTGCTGGAGGCGATCTTCAAGGCACTCGGCATCGCGCTCGCGTACGCGTGCCGTCCCGCGTGAAAGGAGCTCCGATGACCGACAAGAGCGTCGTCCGCACCGAGGCAGCTCCCGCGCCGTTCCAGGGCGCGCCGTACTCCCAGGCGATCGTCGCCGGCGGCTTCGTGTTCGTCTCCGGCCAGCTCGCGCTGAAACCGGGCGCGAAGGAGCTCACGGGCGGCACGATCGGCGAGCAGACCGAGCAGATCTTCGCCAACCTCGGCGCGATCCTCGGGGCGGCGGGGAGCGGCCTCGACCGGCTCGTGAAGACCACGGTCTTCCTCACCGATCTCGGCGACTTCGCCGGGATGAACGAGGTGTACGCGAAGCACGTCGGCGATCGGCCTCCGGCCCGCTCGACCGTCGAGATCGCGGGGCTTCCGTCCGGCGCGCTCGTCGAGATCGAGGCGGTCGCCACCCTGTAGCTCTAACCTTGGGCGCATGCGGGCCGAAGCGGTCATCGCCGAGCTGCGCGCGGTCGAGTCGCTGCGGCCGGTCCTCGACGCCGTGACGGCGCTGAGCTCGCCGTACGAGGGCGTGTACCTCGTCGGTGGCACCGTCCGCGACCTCCTGCTCGGCGAGCCGAGCTTCGACGTGGACGTCGCGGTGGAGGGCGACGGGATCGAGCTGGCCGCGGCGCTCGCACAGGCGCTCGGCGGCCGCGTGCGCACGCACCGAAAGTTCGGCACCGCGGCCGTGTTCTACGGCGAGCACGGGCGCGTCGACGTCGTCACCGCGCGCACCGAGTACTACGACGCGCCCGCCGTGCTGCCGTCGGTCGAACACGCGGGGATCCTCGACGATCTCTACCGGCGGGACTTCACGATCAACGCGATGGCGGTCTCGCTGCGGCCCGACGACCTCGGTCAGCTCGTCGATCCGTTCGACGGCCGTGCAGACCTCGAGGCGAGGCGGATCCGGGTGCTTCACCCACGTTCCTTCATCGACGACCCGACGCGGATCTTCCGGGCCGTCCGCTACGAGAACAGGCTCGACTTCCGCATGGACGACGAGACGCTGCGGCTCGCGCACGACTCGGTCGAGACCGGCCATGTCGGCGACCTCTCGCGGGCACGGCTACGCGAGGAACTGATCGCACTGTTCGGCGAGGGCCACGTCGACCACACGATCGTGCGCATCGCCGAGCTCGGTCTGGACGAGGCGATCCACCCGCACCTCTCGGCCGACGCCGAGACCGTGGAGCTGCTCGGCAGGCTCACGGCGCTCGACGACGAGTTCGAGCTCGGAGTGCCGCCGTGGCGGCTCGGCTTCACGGTCCTTGCCCGGCGGCTGCCGCGCGAGGAGGTGCTCGGCTGGCTCCGCAGCCTGAAGCTGCGCCGCAGGGACGCCGAGCTGATCGCGGCCGCGGTGACGGTCGGGCCACAGATCGCCGAGTCCCTGAGCGGCCGTGCGGCCGATCCGGCCGAAGTGGTCGCGCTGGCCGATCCGCACGCGCCCGACGCTCCGCTCTTCGCGCTCGCCCTCTCCGATCTGGACCCGCTTCGCGACTACTTCCGCCGTCTTCGCAGCGTCCGCCTCGAGGTGACCGGGCGGGACCTCGCGGCCCTGGGTGTGGCAGAGTCGCCGCAGGTGGGGGAGATCCTCGGCGAACTGCGCCGCCGCAAGCTGAATGGAGAGCTGGAAGGCCGCGACGAGGAGCTCGCCGCCGCCCGCGCACTGATCGGATGAGCGCCGACGTGATTCGCTGGGACGTGCCCGGGCCCTACGAGGTGGCCTTCTCGACGCGGCGCGGAGGGGTGAGCGCGGGCAGCTTCGCGTCGCTCAACCTCGGGCTGAGGACCGACGACGAGCCCGAGAACGTGGTCGAGAACCGACGCCGCCTCTGCGACCAGCTCGGCGCCGAGCCGGAGTGGATCTCGATGACACGGCAGCGCCACTCGGCGGACGTGCACCGGGCGGGGCCGGGTGAGCTCCCCGATGGCGATGGGGTCTGGACCGACTCCCCCGGCGAGGCCGTTCTGCAGCTGACCGCCGACTGTGTGCCGATCGCGATCGCGCGCACCGACGGCGCGCGTCCGGCGGTCGCCGTGCTCCACGCGGGCTGGCGCGGCCTGCTTGCCGGGATCGTCGCCGCGGGCGTCGAGGCACTCGGCGACGGCCCGCTTGCAGCCGCGATCGGCCCGTCGATCGGCCCCTGCTGCTACGAGGTCGGCGCCGAGGTCGCCAAGCCGTTCGGGCCCGACGTGATGCGCGGCCGGCATCTGGATCTGTGGGCCGCCTCCGAGCGCGCGCTCCGCGCGGCGGGCATCGAGCGGATCGAACGCATCGACCTCTGCACGGCCTGCCATCCGGACCTCTTCTTCTCGCACCGGCGCGACCGCGGCATCACCGGCCGGCAGGGGGTGATCGCCCGTGTTGCCCGGTAAGAGCTCCTTTCGGGGTAAAGCACGGGCTGTCGGGCCGCGCTGGGCGGCGCGACGCGTCGTCCTCAGTCGCGCCAATAGCGCTGCTATTGGCGCTCCCTGCGTCCTAGCCTCGCACTCGCCCATCGCACCCCGTCAGCGCGTGGTCACCCCGAAATGAACTCGCCTGACGCAGTGCGCGAGCGCTACCTCGCCGTGAAGGACGAGCTGGGGCCGGCCGTGACCATCGTCGCTGCCACCAAGTACGTCGCCCTGGAGGAGATGGTCGTGCTGGCCGAGGCCGGGATCGAGGTGGTGGGCGAGAACCGGGCCCAGGACCTCGCTGCCAAGCACGCCGAGTACGGCAGTGCGTTCCGCTGGCACTTCATCGGCCACCTCCAGTCGAACAAGGCCGGGCTCGTGAACGGGATCTGCGAGCTGGTCCACTCGCTCGACTCGGAGTCGGCGGCGCGGCGCCTCACGATTCCCGTGCTGGTGGAGGTCAACCTTTCCGGGGAGCCCACGAAAGCGGGCGTCGAGCCCGACCAGCTCGCGGAGTTCCTGCCGCTCGCGGGGGATGTGCGCGGCCTGATGACGATGCCGCCGGAGACCGGCGATCCCGAGGCGTCACGCCCCTACTTCCGCCGCCTGCGCGAGCTGGCGGAGCTCCACCACCTGGCCGAGCTGTCGATGGGCACCTCCCAGGATTTCCGGGTCGCGGCCGAGGAAGGGGCGACCCTGGTTCGCATCGGCTCTTCGCTCCTCTTTCCGTAGGGATGCCGCAGGTGCCAGGCGGGCGGAGCCGGGCTTGGCCCGGCGGGAGCCCAAGCTCCGGCGTTCTCGAGAGGCGTGAAGGAGGGGCTCGTGGGGGAACCATGGGTTCCTCCACGCCTAGTACCATCTCGCCCGATGGGATTTGGAGACGTCTGGAACCGCACGCTCGTCTACTTCGGCATCGCCGAGGAGGAGGACTGGGACGAGGACGGCGTCGCGACGCAGGAGGAGCTCGAGCGGAGCTACAGCGAGCGGCCGAACGTGCGCAGGCTCTCGCCTCGCCGCCGCGAGCGCGAGTACGACGACTGGACCGATCCCGGAGAGGAGCCCGCGCCGCAGCGCAGATCGTCCGCGCGCCCTCGCAGCCTCGAGGCGGTGCCGTCGGGCGCGAACGTGCGCGTCCATCTCGTGATCCCGCGCAGCTTCAACGACGCGCAGCAGATCGCGGACAAGTTCAAGGACGCGGTGCCGGTGATCCTCAACCTCCAGGGCTCCGATGCGGAGCTCTCGAAGCGGCTGATCGACTTCGCGAGCGGTCTAACGTACGCGCTCGACGGCGGGATGCAGCGCGTCGCCGACAAGGTGTTCCTGCTGACGCCGCGAAATGTCGAGGTCTCCGCCGAGGAGCGCGCAAAGCTCCTCGAGCGCGGCGGCTTCTTCAACCAGGCGTAGGGCCAGCGACCTGCGCCGCGCCTCGTGAGCGTCCGCAGGCGAGGGCGTGCGAGTTGGCGCAACGTTGGTTTGAGGGTTCGAAGTCGTTCTTGTAGGGATTCCGCCAGGGTCGGGGCGGAGCCGGGCTTGGCCCGGCGGGAGCCCGAGCTTCGGCTTTCTCGAGGGGCGTCACGGAGGGGGCTCACGGGGGAACCATGGGTTCCACCGTGTTGAACCAGGCGTAGGAGACCGGTTCCTCACCGCGAACTGACGCCCATGGGCGGTATCGGCCCCTGCTTCACCTTGCTCCTCGACGCGGTCACGAGCGTGCAGCAGTTCGTGAACATCTTCGTCGGGGTCTACGTGCTGCTGATCCTCGTGTACATCGTGATGTCGTGGGTCAGGTTGCCGTACTCGCTCTGGTTGAACCGGATCCAGCGCTTCCTCTACGACGTCTGCGACCCGTACTTGCGGCTGTTCCGAAAGATCCTGCCGCCGTTCGGCCCGCTGGACCTCTCGCCGATGGTGGGGGTGCTCGTGCTGGTCCTCCTCGAACGCATCGTGATCGCCCTGCTGGGGCGGCTGCACTGAAAGGAAGGTAGGAGATGGCACTCGCACCTGTGGAGATCCGCCACGTCCGGCTAGGACGCGGCATATTCGGTTATTCGAGAGCCGAGACCGACCGGCTGCTCGAGGACGTCGCCGACAGCTTCGAGGACGTGTGGCGCGACCGCGCCGACCTCACCGACAAGGTCGAGAAGCTCGAGGCCGATCTCGTCCGCTACAAGGAGGCCGAGGGGCTCCTGCGGACGACGCTCGTCTCGGCCGAGCGGGCGGCCCGGGACCTCAAGGAGGGCGCCGCCCGGGATGCGGAGCGGATCATCAGCGAGGCCCATGCGGAGGCGCGCTCGATCACGCGCCGCTCGCGCGGCGAGCTCGAGCACCTCCAGAGCGAGTCGCGCAGGGTTCGGGTGATCCTGCAGGCTGCGCTCGCCGGCGTCGAGCCGGCCGTCGTCGCAGGAGCGCCTGCAGTCGTGGTCGAGACGCACGACGAGGACGAGAACACGGCCGAGGTGCACGCAGCCTAACTAGAAGTATCCAGGGGTAGACTCCGAGGCATGAGACGCCCTCTGTCAACCTCCTTTGCTTGCGCGCCAGGCGGCGGCGGAGCCGGGCTCCGTCCGGCGGGAGCCGCCGCCGGCGAGGGGCGCGCATGAGCACGACCCGTTTGCGGCTGCGTGTGACTCCGGGCGCGCGCCGATCGGGGATCGTCGGACGCTACGGCGAGGCCTGGAAGGTGCGGGTCGCCGCAGCGCCGGAGGACGGCCGCGCGAACGCGGCCGTCGTGCGTCTGCTCGCCGAGACCCTCGACCTCCCACGCGAGTCCATCTTGCTCGTCTCGGGCCACGGAACGCGCGACAAGGTGGTGGAGCTTTCAGGGCTCGAACCGGATCGAATCGCGGAGCGGCTTGCCTCCTCCGCCGGAAAGGACGCCCGATGAGCATCGATATCGACGCCGAGCACTACCGCGCGCTCCTCCTGGACGCGCGTGCACGGGTTGCGGGCGCGGCCGACTACATGCACGCGGAGGCGGCTGTGAGTCCTGACGACGAGGGTGAGCTCCCGAGCGCGACCAACCTCGCCGATCAGGCAACCGACCTGCTCGAACGGGAGATCGACTGGACGCTCGAGGAGAACTCCGAGCAGCTCCTCGCCGAGATCGACTCCGCGCTTGCGCGGATCGACGAGGGCACCTACGGGCTCTGCGTGCGCTGCGGCAAGCCGATCGACGCGGACCGGCTCGAAGCGCTGCCGTGGGCGACGCTCTGCCTCGACGACAAGCGCAAGGAAGAGCGCGGTTGAGCGAGCCGGCTCCGCGCCTGCCGGGCGCGAGGAGCGATGCGTTGACCCCGTTCTCGGTCGCCGAGCGCTCGCTCAGGGCCGGGCCGCTGCAGTGGTTCGGGCTCCTCGCGGTGGCCGTCGCGGCGATCCTGGCCGACCAGCTCACGAAGCACGTCGTCGCGGGCCGGCTCGCGCTGGGCGAGGCGCTCCACGTCGTCGGGCCGTTCTCGATCCGGCACGTACAGAACACCGGGATCGCCTTCGGGCTCTTCGCAGGGGCGACCTCGCTCGTCGTCGTGGTCACCGCGGTCGCGGTCGTCTGGATGCTCTTCTACTTCGCTCGCGCCGGCGCCCGGCACCCCGTGCTGCCCGTCGCGCTCGGGCTCGTGATCGGCGGCAGCGTCTCGAACCTCGTCGACCGGGCGAGGCTCGGCCACGTGACCGACTTCCTCTACATGCGCTGGTGGCCCGCGTTCAACCTGGCGGACAGCTTCATCGTGATCGGCGTGGCCATGATCCTCGCCACGCTGGTGCTGGCGGACCGGACGGTGCGCGGACGGACGAGCGGTGCAGACGCTCCGGCTAGTCGTCCCTGACGACGCGGCGGGGGCGCGGCTCGACCGGTTCCTGGGTGGACTGCCCGAGCTCGGCTCCCGCGCCGCCGCGGAGCGCGCGCTCGCCACGGGCGGGGTCCAGGTCGACGGGCGCGGCCGTCCGAAGAGCCACCGGCTGGAGGGCGGGGAGGAGCTGACGGTCGAGGTGCCCGACGCGGCGCCGAGCGCGCTCGAGCCGGAGGAGCTGTCGCTGCGGATCGCCTACGAGGACGAGCACCTGCTCGTCGTCGACAAGCCGGCCGGGCTCGTCGTCCACCCGGCGCCCGGCCATCCGACCGGGACCCTCGTCCACGGCCTGCTGGCGCACGAGGCTGCGGGCGGCGAGGAGGCCGACCGGCCCGGGATCGTCCACCGGCTCGACCGCGACACCTCCGGGCTGCTCGTCGTCGCACGTTCGCCCGAGGCGCACCGGCGACTCGAGAAGCTCGTCCGCGAGCGGGCGCTCGAGCGCGAGTACCTGGCGCTCGTCTGCGGGCGACCGCGCTCGCGCACCGGGCGGATCGAGGCCCCGATCGGCCGCGACCGGCGCGACCGGACGAAGCGCTCGCTCGACACGGCGACGCCGCGGGATGCCGTGACCCACTTCGAGATCGTCGAGGAGCTGCCGCGGCACACCCTGCTGCGTGTACGGCTAGAGACCGGGAGGACGCACCAGATCCGCGTCCATCTCGCCGAGATAGGCCTCCCGGTCGCAGGCGACGCGGTCTACGGGCGCCCCGGCGAGGTCGGGCTCGAGCGCCAGTTCCTCCACGCCGCACGGCTCGCCTTTCCGCACCCGTTCGGCGGCGAGCGGATCGAGTGCGAGTCGCCGCTCCCGCCCAATCTCGCCGTCGCGCTCGAACGCGCACGGGGTTAGGCTGAGGCCATGTCCGACACGAACGACTGGGTCGAGGCCCTCAAGCAGGCTGTCAGCGACTTCGAGAACTCGCGCAAGGCCACGAACCCGGGTGTGAAGGTCACGCTCGTCGACGGCGAGAGCTTCTTCCTCAACAACGCGCGGCCGGGCCCGGGCCACGACCTCGTGATCCTGTACCCGTACCCACCGGGGATGACGACCGACCTGCCGACCGGCGAGGACGGCTATCCGGTGATGCCGCGCGTCCTGATCGTGGCGCCCAGCGCCGTCGCGAAGATCGAGCTGATGGCCGAGCCGCCGGGCCAGCGCGAGGCGCGCTTCGGGCTCCGTGCGGCCGAGGAGCCGCCGCCGGCCCCGGAACCGGAGGCGGAGGAGCCGGAGCCCCTGCCGACGCCCGAGCTGCGGCCTCCGGCCCCGGACCCCGGCCTCTCCGGCTAGACTTCCGGCGCTTCTGTCCCGTCTCCCCGGCGGACCAGCCAGGGCGGTCGGTGCCGGCGCATCAGCCGGTCCCGCCCGAAGCCCGCCGGATTTCGTTCACAAAACCACGAGAGGAGCTCTACCCGTGCCTACCGTTTCCATGCGCGAGCTGTTGGAGGCCGGGGTCCATTTCGGCCACCAGACACGCCGCTGGAACCCGAAGATGCGCCGCTTCATCTTCACCGAGCGCGGTGGCATCTACATCATCGATCTCACGCAGACCTCCGAGCTGCTCGACGAGGCCTATTCGTTCGCCCAGAATCTCGCCGCCCGCGGCGGAACGATGCTCTTCGTCGGCACCAAGAAGCAGGCCCAGGACGCCGTCGCCGACGAGGCGAAGCGCGTGGGCATGCCGTACGTGAACCACCGCTGGCTCGGTGGGCTGCTCACGAACTGGCGCACGATGTCCGACCGCGTCGAGCGGCTCCACGACCTCCGCCGGCTCAAGGACGAGGGGCAGCTCGAGCTGCTCCCCGCCAAGGAGCGGATCGCGATGCTGGGCGAGCTCGAGAAGCTCGAGGCGAACCTCGGCGGCGTCGCCGACATGCGCCGCCAGCCCGACGCCGTCTTCATCGTCGACCTCCGCAAGGAGCAGCTCGCCGTTCGCGAGGCGCGACGGCTCGGCCTACCGATCGTGGCGCTCGTCGACACGAACTGCGATCCCGACGAGGCCGACTACATCATCCCGGGTAACGACGACGCGATCCGCTCGTGCAACCTGATCGTGCGCGCGCTCGCCGACGGGATCGCCGCCGGCCAGCAGAAGACGACGGTCGAGGAGCTGACCGCCGCGTCCGCGCCCGCGCCCGAGCCCGAGCCGACGCCGGAGGCCGCACCGGAGCCTGAGTCCGAGCCCACAGTCGCCGAAGTGGTGAGCGAGGCCGCTGCCGAAGCCGCCGAGGCCTCGGCGGCCGAGGAGCCCGTCGAGGCAGTCGAGGTGACCGAAGAAGAGGTGCCGGCGGAATGACGACGATCAGCGCATCACTCGTGAAAGAGCTCCGCGACCAGACCGGCGCGGGGATGATGGACGTCAAGCGGGCTCTCGTCGAGACCGACGGCGACCTCGAGGCGGCACGGATTCTGCTCCGCGAGCGGGGCATGGCCACTGCGGCCAAGCGCGCCGACCGCACGACCTCCGAGGGCGAGGTGCTCGTCACCGTTTCCGGCTCGACCGGGGCCGTGGTCGCCGTCGGCTGCGAGACCGAGCCGGTGTCGAAGAACGAGGAGTTCCTCGCGTTCGCCGAGAAGGCTCTCGAGGCCGTCGAGGCCGGCGGCGAGAGCGCCGTCGAGGCGCTCGAACAGGACCGGCAGGAGCTCGTGGGCAAGCTCGGCGAGAACATCGTCGTCGTCGGCGCCGCACGCCTCGACGCCGGGGAGGGCGAGTCGCTCGCCGAGTACGTCCACCCGCCCGCGAACAAGATCGGCGTGCTCGTGCGCGTCCGCGGAGACAACCCGCCTGCGGCACGGCAGCTCGCGATGCACATCTCGTTCGCGGACCCGCGCTACCTGACGCGGAAGAACGTGCCCGAGGCGGACGTCGCGGCTGAGCGCGAGATCTACGCGCACTCCGACGAGGTGCTCTCGAAGCCCGAAAACGTCCGCGAGAAGATCGTCGACGGGATGCTGCAGAAGCGGTTCTTCGCCGAGAACGTGCTCGCGGAGCAGGCCTGGATCCACGACACGGGCAAGACGGTGGAGCAGGCGCTGGCCGACGACGGGCTCGAGCTGCTGGACTTCAGGCGCTTCTCTGTTGCAGGCTAGCTTCGCGTGAGCGTCCAGCCCGAGCAGAGCGCAGTCGCCGGGGACACGGCCGAGCCGGTCTTCCGGCGCGTGCTGCTGAAGCTCTCCGGCGAAGCGCTGATGGGAGACCGGGACTACGGCATGGACCTGGCGACGATCGAGGCGATCGCCGAGGAGGTCGCCGCGGTGCGGTCGAGCGGGGTCGAGATCGCGATCGTCGTCGGCGCGGGGAACATCTACCGTGGGATGGCGGCCGCGGCGCAGGGGATGGACCGGGCAACCGCGGACTACGCGGGGATGCTCGCGACGCTCCTCAACTCCCTCGCCCTGCAGGACGCGCTCGAGCGCTCGGATGCGCAGACACGCGTGCTCTCGGCGCTCGTCGTCTCCGAGGTCGCCGAGCCGTACATCCGCCGCCGCGCGATCCGCCACCTCGAGAAGGGGCGGGTCGTGATCTTCGCGGCCGGCACGGGCAATCCGTTCTTCACCACTGACACCGCAGCGGCGCTGCGCGCGCTCGAGATCAACGCGGAGGCGATCCTGATGGCGAAGAACGGCGTGAAGGGTGTCTACGACGGCGACCCGCGCCAGGATCCCACGGCCGTCTTCCTGCCCGAGCTGACGCACCTCGAGGCGATCGAGCGCGGGCTCAAGGTGATGGACTCGACAGCGCTCTCGCTCTGCATGGACAACAGGCTCCCGATCCACGTCTTCGAGCTCGCCGAGGGCAACATCCGGCGGGTCGTCGCAGGCGAGCGGGTCGGCACGATCATCTCGACGGAAGGGGCTGACTGATGGCCGAGCTCGACGATCTCCTCCAGGATGCTGCGCGGCGGATGGACAGGTCCGTCGAAGCGACGCGGACCGAGTTCAACAGCGTCCGTACCGGGCGGGCGGCGCCGGCGCTGCTCGACCGGATCCAGATCGACTACTACGGCCAGCGCACGCCGCTGAAGCAGATGGCGACGATCAGCGCGCCCGAGCCGCGCTCGCTCACGATCCAGCCGTTCGACCCGACGCAGATCAAGGCGATCGAGAAGGCGATCCTCGAGTCCGACCTCGGGCTCACGCCCTCGAACGACGGCAAGCTGATCCGGCTGCCGATCCCGCAGCTGACGGAGGACCGCCGGAAGGAGCTCGTCAAGGTCGTGCGCCATTACGCCGAGGAAGGGCGCGTCGCCGTCCGCAACGTCCGCCGCGACGTGATGCACCACCTCAAGGAGCTCGTCTCGAACGGCGACGTCGGCGACGACGAGGAGCGCAAGGCCGAGGAGCGGGCGCAGAAGCTCACCGACGAGCACACGAAGGCGATCGACGACGCCCTGAAGCACAAGGAAGCGGAGATCATGGAGGTGTAGCGCCTCCGCGACCCGTGAGCCTCCTGACGAGAATCCGCACGCTCCGGACGGTCAAGCCGCTCCGGGAGCCCGAGCTGCCCGAGGTCGCGCGCTCCGTCGCGATCATCATGGACGGCAACGGCCGCTGGGCGCGCCGCCGCGGGCTGCCCGTCGCCGCCGGCCACCGCGCCGGCACCCGCGCGCTGCGCCGCACCGTCGAGGCGGGGATCGACCTCGGCGTGCGGTCGCTCACCGTGTACGCGTTCTCCACGGAGAACTGGTCGCGCCCGCCGGACGAGGTGGATGCGCTGATGGAGATCTTCAGCGAGACGATCGAGCGCGAGCTGCCCGATCTCGCCGAGCAGGGCGTCCGCACGCGCTTCATCGGTCGCCGTGACCGGGCGCCGGAGGCGCTCCAGCGCCGCATGGCGGAGCTCGAGGAGGAGACCGCGGGGAAGGACCGCCTGGATCTCTGGATCGCGTTCGACTACGGCGGGCGCGGCGAGATCGTCGAGGCGGCGCGGCGGATCGTCGAGGCGGGGGTCGACGCGGACGAGGTCGACGAGGAGCTCTTCTCCTCCTACCTCTACGCGCCCGAGCTGCCCGACCCGGACCTGCTGATCCGCACGTCGGGAGAGCTCAGGATCTCGAACTTCATGCTCTGGCAGCTCGCCTACGCGGAGCTCGTGTTCGTCGACCGGCTCTGGCCGGACTTCGGCGAGGCCGAGCTGCGTTCTGCGCTCGAGGCGTACGCGGGCCGCCGTCGCCGCTTCGGCGGTCGATGACCTCCTTCTGGTCGCGTCTCGCCGTTGCGCTCGTCGGCCTGCCGGTCGTGCTCGGCCTCGTCTGGCTCGGCGGCTGGTGGCTCGTCGGGCTGGTGGGGGTCGCGGCCGTGCTGGCCCAGCACGAGTTCTGGCAGATGACGCGGTCGCTGCGTCCGCTCGCGCTCGCCGGCTATGCAGGCGCGGCGCTGGCGCTGCTGGGGGCCCAGCTCGGCGGACAGGTCTGGATGCTCGCCGGCTTCATGGCGACGCTGCTCTTCGCCCTGCTCCTGAACGGGATCTCGGAGACGCGCGCCCCCGCAACCGTGGCGATCGGCGCCACCGTGCTCGGCGCGGCCTGGATCGGGCTCGGCCTCTCGTACGCGGTGCTCATGCGGGCCCTGCCCGAGAACGCGCGACTCGCGACGTTCACCGTCCTGCTCAGCGTGTTCGCGGCGGACACCGTCGCGTACTTCGGCGGGCCGCATCTTCGGCCGGCACAAGCTCGCGCCCGCGCTCTCGCCCGGGAAGACGTGGGAGGGGTTCGTGCTCGGGACGGCGGCGGCGGTGCTCGTCGCCTTCTTCGCCCTCTACCAGGACCGGCACACGTACCTCTCGATCGTCGAGGCCCTGGCCCTCGGGGCGGTAGTCGCCCTAGCGGCGGCCGCGGGCGACCTCTTCGAGTCGGCGCTCAAGCGCGACATGCAGATCAAGGACACGGGGCGCCTCCTCGGCGGCCACGGCGGCATGCTCGACCGCATCGACTCGCTCCTGTTCGCGATCCCCGCCGGGTATTACCTGATCCTCGTCTTCACGACCTAGACACGGCCTAAACTGACTCAGATGCGGAAAATCGCCCTGCTGGGGGCCACCGGCTCGATCGGCCGCCAGGCGCTCGAGATCGTGGAGGCCCACCCGGAGCTCGAGCTCGTGGCCGCCGCGTCGGGGTCGCAGGACGTGACAGGGCTCGCGCCGCTGACCCAGGTCGGCGGCAACCTCACCGAGCTGCTCGACCGCGCCGAGCCGGACATCGTCCTCAACGCGGTGGTCGGTTTTGCCGGGCTGCCCGCGACGCTCTGGGCGCTCGAGCGCGGGGTCACGCTCGCGCTCGCGAACAAGGAGAGCCTCGTCGCCGCCGGCGACCTCGCGCTCGCCGCGCAGCGGCGTGGAGGCGGCGCGCTGCTCCCGGTCGACAGCGAGCACTCCGCGCTCCACCAGTGCCTCGAAGGGCACGCGCCCGATTGCGTCGACTCGCTCGTCCTCACCGCTTCCGGCGGTCCGTTCCGCGGCAAGACGCGCGCGGAGCTCGAGGACGTGACCCCGGCGGAGGCGCTCGCACATCCGACCTGGAGCATGGGCCCGAAGATCACAGTGGACTCCGCAACTCTCGCCAACAAGGGGCTCGAGCTGATCGAAGCGCACTTCCTGTTCGGCCTTCCGTACGACCGGATCGAGGTCGTGATCCACCCGACCTCGGTCGTCCACGGGCTCGTGCGCTTCCGCGACGGCGCCGCGCTCGCACACCTGGGCTACCCGGACATGCGCGTGCCGATCTCCTACGCGCTCACCTATCCGGAACGGGCAGCGACCCCGGTGCCGTCGCTCGACCTCGCGGCGGGCCTGACGCTCGAGTTCTCGGCCCCTGACCTCGAGACGTTCCCGCTCCTCTCCCTCGCGCGCGGGGCGGGGGAGCGCGGCGGAACCTATCCGTGCGCCTTCAACGCCGCCAACGAGGTGGCCGTGGCCGCGTTCCTCGACGGGCGGCTGCCGTTCCTCGGCATCGCGGACGCGGTCGCCGACGTGCTCGCCGCCGTGGACGGGGCGCCTGCGCGCGACCTCGACGACCTGATCGAGGCGGACGCGCAGGCCCGCCGCCTCTTGGAGCCCGTCGCATGAACATGGCGATCGCGATCCTCGGCCTCGCGCTGCTCGTCCTCGTCCACGAGCTCGGCCATTTCACCACGGCCCGGCTGGTGGGGATGAACCCGCGCCGCTTCTACATCGGCTTCCCGCCCGCGGTGTTCAAGGTGACGCGGAAGGGAACCGAGTACGGGATCGGCGCGATCCCGCTCGGCGGCTACGTGAAGATCCCGGGGATGCACAGGCCGGCGGCGCCCGACCTGGATCTCTCCTTCTCGCGTGCGCTCGCCGAGGACACCGGCCTGCTCGCGCCGCTCGAGCGCGTCAAGCGCGAGCTGATCGTCTTCGACCTCGAGCAGGCGAGGGCGGCCCTTCCCGAGCTCGAGCGCGCGACCGCCGAGGCGAACCTCTCGCCGCAGGCCGCCAAGGCCGCCGAGCGAGGCCTCTCGGACCTGCAAGATGGGCTCGCCGACGACGCCTACTGGCGCGCATCGACCTGGAAGCGGATCGTCGTGATCCTCGCCGGGCCTGCCGCGAACATCGTCTTCGCGGTGATCGTCTTCTCGTTCCTGTTCATGTTCGGCGGCGGCAAGGCGACGACGACCGTCCACGACGTGCTCCCGGGGAAGCCCGCGGTCACGGCCGGGCTCAGGCCGGGCGACCGGATCGTCGCGATCGACGGCCGGCCCGTGAGCGCGTCGGAGATCCCGAGCCGGATCAGCAACTCGAACGGCCACCCGCTCGTGCTGACCGTGCGGCGCGGCGCGGACACGCTCCAGATCGGGCCCGTGCGGCCCCAGAAGATCGAGGGCGCGTACCGGCTCGGCTTCGTCCTGAGCGGCAGGGGCCTGTCGCCGCCGGAGTCGATCTGGGCTTCGGTGACGCTCACCGGGAACGTGTCGAAGCAGATCGTCACCTCGCTCACCAACCTCGTGCACAAGCAGGGCCGCAAGGACATCTCGAGCGCGGTGGGAATCGTCCAGGGCTCGTCCACGGCGCTCAGCCAGGGCGCGATGAACTTCCTCTGGGTGCTCGGCCTGATCAGCCTCTCGCTCGCGCTGCTCAACCTCCTGCCGCTGCTTCCGCTCGACGGGGGCCACATCGCGTTCTCGATCGTGGAGGGGATCCGCGGCCGCCCGCTCGCCCGCGAGGTCTACGAGCGGGTCTCGGTAGTGGGGATCGCGCTCGTGCTGATGCTGTTCTTCATCGGTCTCTCCAACGACCTCGGCAGGATCGGCGGCGGTTAGATGGCTGATGCCATCTAGGATTCACCCCTGATGGGGAGCACGCGCCAGATCACGGTGGGCAACGTCAGGATCGGCGGCGGCGCGCCGGTCGTCGTGCAGTCGATGACGCTGACGAAGACGCACGACGTCGAGGCGACGACGGCGCAGATCGCCGCGCTCGCGTCGGCCGGCTGCGAGATCGTCCGCTGCGCCGTGCCGAAGACCGAGGACGCGGAGGCGCTGCGCAAGATCGTGCGGCTCTCGCCGATTCCGGTGATCGCGGACATCCACTTCAACGCCTCGCTCGCGCTGAAGGCGATCGACTCGGGCGTCGCGGCGGTGCGCATCAATCCCGGCAACATCGGCGGCCCGGACAAGGTCGCGATGGTGGTGGAGGCGGCGCGCAAGGCGGGGATCCCGATGCGGATCGGGGCCAACTCCGGCTCGCTCCCGAAGCACCTGCACGAGCTGGCCCAGTCCGACCAGGCCGAGGCGCTCGTCGCAGCCGCGCTCGAGGAGGTCGAGCTGCTCGAGAGGCTCGAGTTCCACGACTTCAAGATCTCGGTCAAGTCGACCTCGGTGCCGACGATGATCCGGGCCTACCGGATGCTCTCGGACAAGGTCGACTACCCGCTCCACCTCGGCGTGACCGAGGCGGGGACGCCGTTCTCGGGCTCGATCAAGAGCGCCGTCGGGATGGGCGCGCTGCTCGTGGACGGGATCGGCGACACAATCCGTGTCTCGCTGACCGCCGACCCGGTCAGGGAGATCGAGACCGGCTTCGAGATCCTCAAGGCGCTCGGCCTCAGGGAGCGCGGCCCGATCATGATCGCCTGCCCCTCGTGCGGCCGCGACAACGTCGGCGTCGAGAACCTCGCGGTCGTGGTGGAGGAGCGGCTCAAGTCGTACCCGCAGCACTTCGAGGTCGCGGTAATGGGGTGCGCCGTGAACGGCCCAGGCGAGGCGGGCGACGCCGACTTCGGGATCGCGGGCGGCAGAGACGTCGGCTTCATCTACGCGCACGGTCGCGTCCTGAAGAAGGTCTCCTCCGACATCCTGATCGACGAGCTCTTCTTCGAGGTCGACCGCTGGATCGAGGGCGGGATGAAGCGGCCCAAGCGGCTGAAGATGGCGAAGCCTGCGGCGCTGGCGATGGCCGAAGCCTCGCTGATCCCGCTCGAATAAATAGTCTCTCGGGACAACGATGATCGCCCGAGCGTCACAACTCTTCTTGCCGACCCTGCGCGACGCGCCCGCCGACGCGGAGGCGGTCAGCCACAAGCTGCTCGTGCGGGGCGGCTTCATCCGCCAGGTCTCGGCCGGGCTGTGGACGTACATGCCGCTGGGCTGGCGCGTCCACGCGAAGATCGTCCAGGTCATCCGTGAGGAGATGGACGCGATCGGCGGGCAGGAGATGCAGATGCCGGTGCTCACGCCCGCCGAGCTGTGGGAGGCGACCGGCCGGATCGGGATCCCCGAGATCTTCCACGTGAGAGACCGGACCGACCGCCACTACGTCCTCCCGCTCACGCACGAGGAGACGGTGACGTTCCACGCGAGGGAGATCCAGTCGTACAAGGAGCTGCCGCAGCTCTGGTACCACTTCCAGACGAAGGACCGGGACGAGCCCCGCCCGCGCGGCGGGCTCCTGCGGGTGCGCGAGTTCGTGATGAAGGACGGCTACTCGTTCGACCGCGACGAGGACGGCGTCCGGGTCAGCTTCGAGAGCAACCGCGCGGCCTACAAGAAGATCTTCGAGCGCTGCGGGGTCGAGGCGGTCGACGTCCAGGCGGAGAGCGGGATCATGGGCGGCAAGTTCAGCGTGGACTTCCTCGCGCCGTCCGGGTCGGGCGAGAACACCCTCGTCACCTGCGAGAACGGCGACTTCGCGGCCGATCTCGAGATCGCCAAGGCAGTGCCGTCCGCCGCGGTGCTGCCGGCGCCGCTCGACAAGCCGCAGGAGATCGAGACTCCCGGCGCGACCACGATCGAGGCGCTCGCCGAGTTCCTCTCGATCGACGCGAGCGCGACGTCGAAGGCGATGCCCGTCGTCCGCGACGATGGGTCTCTCGTGCTCGCGCTCGTCAGGGGCGACGACCGGCTCAGCGAGTCCAAGCTGTTCGACGCGCTCCACGGCGGCTCGCGGCCCGCCACCGACGAGGAGATCAACCAGGCGTTCGGCGCCGGCGGCGGCTCGCTCGGGCCGATCGGCTTCTCCGGCGAGATCGTGGCCGACGAGACCCTGCGCGAAGGCCAGTACGTCGCCGGCGCGAACCGCGACGGCTGGCATCTGCTCGGAGTCGAGGCCGGGCGCGACTACGAGCCCCGGTTCGCCGACCTCCGTGAGCCGCGTGAGGGCGACACCTGCCCGAACTGCGGCGGGCGGCTGCGGTTCCAGATCGCGATCGAGGTCGGCCACATCTTCAACTTCGGCAGCTTCTACTCGGAGCCGCTCGGCGCGACCTTCCTCGACGAGGACGGGACCGAGAAGCCGCTGCTCGGCGGCAGCTACGGGATCGGCCCCGGCCGCGTGATGGCCGCCGCGGTCGAGCAGCACAACGACGAGCACGGGATCCTCTGGCCGGTCGAGCTCGCGCCGTACGATGTGCACGTGGTCGCACTCGCGGGAGCCGAGGAGATCGCCGAGCGCGCCGCGACGGCGCTCGAGGCGTCAGGGCACGACGTCCTCCTCGACGACCGCGACCAGCGGGCAGGCGAGAAGTTCGCCGACGCCGACCTGATCGGGATCCCGATCAGGGTCACCGCGGGCAAGAAGAGCATCGAGGACGGCGCCGTGGACGTCCGCGACCGTTCGACCGGGGAAGAGCGTCGCGTGGCCGTGGAGGCCCTGTAGTGGCTCGCAAGCGCCGTTTCAGCGAGGAGGCGTTCGGCCCGACGGTCGAGCGGCTGATGCTGGAGACCGGAGTCACCTACCGCGGTCTCTCCGAGAAGACGAAGCTCTCCGCGGGGTATCTGAACCACCTGGTGCACGGGAACCGGCCCGTCCCCTCGAACGACGTGATCGAGACGCTGGCGGGCCAGCTCGGCGTCGAGCCGGAGCATTTTCGCGAGTACCGCCTCCGCGTGATCACCGAGAAGCTCGAGGCGATGCCCGAGCTGATCGACCGGCTCTACAAGCGCCTCGGCGAATAACTCGGGTTGAGAGAATCGGGGTCCGGTGGAATACTGGCCGGAGTCCTGCGGCAATTTCGACCTGGGGGAGTTGGTGGAAATGCCGCACATGGGACGTCTTCTCTTCGCCGTCTCGTCGTCGTGTTCGCCGCGTTGGCGGCAGCCGGCGTCGCACCCGCGGGGCAGCTCGCGACGGTGAACCACTTCCAGTGCTACCGCGTCGACCCGGGTACGGCCTGGAAGCCTGTCAGCCTCGTGTTGTCGGATCAGTTCGGCCGCACGAAGGCGGCCGTCGCCCAACTCCAGGTCCTCTGTGCGCCGGCGAGCAAGAGCGGCAGCGTGGTCACGAACGCCCGTGCGCACCTCACGTGCTATCCGATCAAGTCGGAGGCCTTCAAGCCGCGGACGGTCCTCGTCACGAATCAGTTCCAGAGTTCGGGGAAGATGACCGTCGTCGAACGCACGCACCTGTGCGTGCCCGCGGGGAAGTCGGTCGTGTCCACCACGGTCCCGCCGCTGGTGAAGGGGCTCGACGACTACGTCTGCTATGCCGTCAAGTCGGAGTCAGATCCCGACCCACCCCGTCTCGGTGCTCGACCAGTTCGGCAAGGTGGGGGGCTCGGCGCTCCAGCCGCTCAGCCTCTGCGCGCCGGCGCAGATCAACGGCTCGGCGCTGATCAACGCCAGGACGCACCTGGTCTGCTACGGGATCAAGCTCGGACCGACGGTGAAGAAGACACCGGTGGTGATCCACAATCGGTTCGGCGTCGCCAACGCGACTGTCTACCTCCGCCAGTCGCTGTGCGTGCCGTCGACGAAGAAACTCGGCTGATACGGTGTGCCCCGTCGCGGGGCGTGGCGCAGCCTGGTTAGCGCGCTAGTCTGGGGGACTAGAGGTCCCGAGTTCAAATCTCGGCGCCCCGACTAAAACGGCTGATTTGCAGGAGTTCTGCTCGCCCGCGCACGCGATCGTCGTATACTCGGCCGCACGGCACGACGACGTAAGGAGTGACGAGATGGCTGAGATGCGCGGCTGCGACCTCGTCGTCGAGTACCTGATCAAGGAGAAGGTCCCGTACCTGTTCGGCTACGCCGGCCACGGGGCCGTCGGCCTGCTCGACGGCGTCTACAACCACACGGACGAGCTCAAGATCATCTTCCCGCGGATCGAGTCCGCGGCCGGCTACATGGCCGACGCGTACTTCCGCGCGAGCGGCCAGGTGATCCCCGTCTACACGTCGACCGGCCCCGGGCCGATGCTGCTGACCGTCGCGATGGGGAACGCCTTCTACGACTCGTCTGCGTTCATTGCGATCACCGGGCAGGTGGCCACGACGCAGTACGACTCCGGCGCGCTCCAGGAGGAATACCGTCATTACCAGGCCGACTTCCCGAGTCTGGCGAAGGTGATCACGAAGCGGAGCTTCCAGGCGCAGAGCGTCGAGGATCTGGGGAAGTTCCTGCCGAAGGCGTTCAAGCTCGCGCGCACCGGCAGGCCGGGCCCCGTGCACATCGACGTGCCGTACGACCTCTGGATCCGGACCGCCGACGTCGAGGTCCCGGAGCCGGAGGAGCATTCGCGCAGCCTGAACTGGCGGACGCCCGGCTCGCCGGAGGCGGTGGCGAGGGCGCTCGACCTGCTGCTGAAGGCGAAACGCCCGCTGATCCTCGCGGGCGGAGGCGTGATCTGCTCCGACGCGACGGAACAGCTCCAGGCATTCGCGGAGCGCGTCAACGTCCCCGTCTACACGACCTTCATGGGGAAGGGCGCGCTCTCGGCCCGGCACCCGCTCCATCTCGGGATCGCAGGCTGTTGGGGCGAGTACCCGGCGACCGAGGCGGCGAGGAACTGCGACCTGATCCTCGCCTTCGGGGCGCGCTTCTCCGACATCCACTGCAGCTCGTGGGTGCCCGGCTACACCTACAACATCCCGCCGACCAAGCTGATCCACGTCGACCTCGACCCGCAGGAGATCGGCCGCAACTACCCGACCGAGCTCGGGATCGTCGGAGACGCACGCGAGGTGTTGAAGCAGCTGCTCGAGCTGGCCGAGCGCCAGGACGGGCGCCGGGAGCGGTCCCGGTGGGACGACGACATCGACGGCTGGAAGATGGAGTGGGACAACTTCATCAAGCCCGAGCTAGCGTCGGACGCGATGCCGATCGACCCGCGCCGCGTGATCGGGGAGCTCCGGAAGGCCGCCCCGGACGACACGCTCCTCATCACCGACACGGGCAACCACCAGACGTGGGCGGAGCAGTACTGGGATGCCTACGAGCCTCGCTCGGTGTTCACTCCCGGCGGCTTCGCGGGGATGGGCTTCGGCACGTGCGGCGTGCTGGGCCTGAAGCTCGCACGGCCCGAGCGGCCGGCGATCTGCATCACGAGCGACGGCAGTTTCATGATGTTCCCGGGCGCGGTGGCAACCGCGGTCGAGCACGACATTCCCGCGGTGTGGGTGATCCTCAACAACTACACGATCGGCGTGATCCGCGACCTCCAGCGCTTCTACATGGACAGCCGCGAAATCGGGACGAGCTTCATGAAGCACTCGACCGGCGAGCTCTGGAACCCGGACTTCGCCGCGATGGCCGAGGCCATGGGCGCCGGTGGGATCTCCGTCGACCAGCCCGGAGACCTCGGTGATGCGTTCGACACCGCCCTGAAGTCCGGGCGGCCCTACGTGATCGACGTGAAGGTCAACCGCGACACGGCCGTGCCCCTGATCGGCACCTGGCAGTTCCCGCCGATCGTCCAGGCCGAGCCGACCTTCGGCAAGCGGCTCGTCCGCACGTGAGCGGTTGAGCGGGCTCCACTACTTCCCGTTCACCGCGATCGTCGAGCAGGAGCGCCTCAAGCGGGCGCTCCTGCTCAACGCGATCAATCCGGCAATCGGCGGCGTCCTGATCAAAGGCCCGAGCGGCACCGGGAAGTCGACCGCCGTCCGGGGTCTCGCCGAGCTCCTTCCCGAGATCCGCGTCGTCGCCGACTGTCCGTTCTCGTGCGATCCGGCCGCTCCCTGCCCGGTTTGCAGCGCCCGCGCCGGTGAGCTTCCGGTCACGACCCGGCGGCGCAGGATCGTCGACCTTCCCCTGAACGCGACCGAGGACCGGGTCGCAGGGTCGGTCGACATCGCCCGTGCGCTTCGGGACGGGGAGCGCGCGCTCGAGCCGGGCCTCCTCGCCGAGGCGAACCGGGGCATTCTCTACGTCGACGAGATCAACCTCCTCGACGACCATCTGACCGACATCCTCCTCGACGCGGCCGCGCTCGGAGTGAACGTGGTCGAGCGCGAGGGCGTCTCGGTCTCCCATCCGGCCCGCTTCCTGCTCGTGGGCACGATGAACGAGGAGGAGGGGGAGTTGCGCCCTCAGATCGCGGACAGGCTCGGGCTCCAGGTCGAGGTCGAGGCGGTGCGGGACGCCGAGGCCCGCGCCGAGATCACCCGGCGCCGCGAGAAGTTCACTGCCGGTCCGGAGGCGGTGCTCGCCGAGTTCGCGGCTGCACAGACGCTGCTCGCGCACGAGGTCGCAGTCGCCGTCTCCCTCCTCGCCGACGTCCGGCTCCCCGATCGGCTCTATGCGGCGGTCGCGCGGCTCGTCGTCCAGGCCGGCGTCTCGAGCCATCGCGCAGACGTGACGATCGTCGAATGTGCGAAGGCGCTCGCGGGTCTGGCAGGCCGGACGGAGGTCGAGCCGGCGGACATTCTCGTCGCGGCCGACCTCGCTCTGGGGCACCGACTTCCCTTCGACCCCTTTGCGCCGCCGCCGAGGCTCGAGCCGCAGGACCTTCGGAGGATGCTCGAGGAGGCGCTCGACGTGGAGGTGGCCGAAAAAAAAGCCGGAGGAGCGACGAGGTAGGCCTCGAGCGCACGCTCGCGCCGGGCGGTGCGCTCTCGATCGCCTCGCTCGAGCTCGATGCCGACTCCGTCTTTCGGCGCGTTCAGCGGCGCGATGCGGTCGAGCGCGCTCGGGTGGGACATCGCGCGCGGTCACTCGTGAGCACCCGGAAGGGGAAGTACCAGAGCCACCGGCTCGCCCGGCATCACGACACGGACATCGCATTCGACGCGACGGTCAGGGCCGCAGCCAGCCGCCGTCGCCGCACCGTCTCGCCGGAGGATCTGCGGCGAAAGGTGAGAGGGCACCGCTCGCCGTACGCCGTGTGCTTCGTGCTCGACAACAGCTGGTCGATCCACGCCGAGCGGATGGTGGAGAAGGCCAAGGGGATCGTCTTCCGCCTGCTCGAGGACGCGACGGCGCGCGGCGACCGGGTCGCCCTGGTCGCGTTCAGAGGAGGCCTGCCCGAAGCGACCATCGCGCTGCCCCTCACGTCGAGCCTCGCGCTCGCCTACCGCCGGCTGAAGGCGGTGCCTCTGAGCGGCCAGACGCCGCTGGCCGACGCGCTCCACCGCGGGCGTGTGCTGCTCCGCCAGGAGCTCAGCAAGCATCCGAACGCGGTGCCGCTCCTCGTAGCAGTCACGGACGGGCTGCCGACACGTCCCCTGCGAGCCGGCGGCGATCCGCTGACCGACGCGCTCGGCGAGGCGAGGGCGCTCCGACGCGCGCGCGTCCTCACGATCGTCGCCGACACGTCAGCTGCGGGCGCGCCCGGGCATGCCGCGGATCTCGCGGACGCCGCCGGCGGGTACTGCATTCCTGCAACATCGCTCTCTCCCGACATCCTCCTCGACGTGCTCGCGCAGGTCGGATGACGACCGACGAGCTTCGCGACCGGACGATCTCCTGGGCTGCGCTCAGCGTCACCCAGGGCGAGGTCCTGGACGCGTTCGCCTCGTACTGCGGCGAGCTGGACGACCTGACCGTCGTCGCGCGAACGCCGGTGCGCCTCGAGCTCGACTGGAGAGGGAGGGAGCAGAGCGCGGTCGCGCTGGCCGCCGTGATCCCCGACGCTCTGCCCGAGACTCCGGAGCTCCTGCTCGCCGAGCTCTCCGACAAGACGGTGGTCCGCTTTCTCGCCGACGAAGCCCTGCGGGCGAGGGTGGCCGTCGTGGACCTCGGGCGCCTCGAGAAGGTGAACGCGTCGCGCACCTCGGCGTTCGTTTACTTCGAGTGGTTCCTGCGCGATCTCTACGGGGTCAAGCTCGTCCCCTGCGAGGCCTTCACCCGCGGCCTCGTGGAGCGCGGCATCATCTCGCTCGGGATGGGCTAGCAGCCGTCGCTGCTCGACCAAGATGCGGCGCCGGTGGGAGGATGCGCCTCGTCTTCCTCTCGGGCCGTCACTCGTACTGGAGCGCGCGCAGCGGGTCGAGCTTCGCCGCCCGCCGCGCGGGGAAGATCGCTGCCACGATCCCGACGACGATCGACAGGATCAAGAAGATGGCGAGCTGACCCCAGGGCAAGAAGAAGTCGATCTCCTTCACGCGCGAGATCAGCAGGGCGGCAAGGATGACTCCGAGCACGATCCCGATCACCGCGCCGATCACCGAGGTGATCACGCTCTCGTGCCGGATCATCCGACGCACCTGGCGGCGCGTCATCCCGATCGCCCGAAGCATGCCGAGCTCGCGCGTCCGTTCGAAGACCGTGAGCACGAGGGTGTTCACGATGCCGAACAGGCTCACGAGCACCGAGAGCGCCAGCAGCACGTAGAGGACGTTGAGGACGCTCTTGAGCCCCGCGACCTGGTTCTTCTTGAACTGATCGCCGTCCGCGACCTTGGCGTTCGGAAAACCATCGAGGCTCGCGTCGAGTGCCTTCGTGTTCGCGTCGGTCACGCCGCCCATCATCGTCACGAACGTGAAGATGTTCTTTGGCTGGGTGTAGTTGTCGTCGAACGTCGCGCTCGAGATCGTCACCGGGCCGAACGGCGACCCTCCGGCCGGCGGCTTGAAGATCCCCTTCACCTTCAGGGTCAGCGTCTTGCCGGTCGGTGTGAGCAGGGCGAACTGCGATCCCGTCGCGAGGCCGTGATTCTTGGCGAAACCGTCGTCGACGAAGGCGCCCGTCGCGCCGAGTTGCGCCAGGACCGCCTGCGATCCCTCCTTCCAGTCGAGGTTGATGACCTTGCCGATCGTCGGGTCGACGGCCGTGAGTGTCCTCGTGTGGCCGAAGACGAGGGCGTCGGCGGCGCGCACGCTCGCAATCGACTCGAGCCCGGGAGTCTTCGCCGCGGCAATCGCCGCGCTGACCGGAATCGGAGAGAAGTTGTTCTGCGCCGTGATCGCGTAGAACTCGCCACGCGCGAGGTCGTCCACGGCGCTGTTGAACGTGCCGATGATGCCGGCGGCCAGGGTCGCGACGAGCGTGACCAGCGCGAGGCCGATCATGAGGGCGGAAGCAGTCGAGGCGGTGCGCTGTGGGTTGCGCTGGGTGTTGTCGCGTGCCAGCGATCCCGCCGCGCCGCCGATCCGCGTTGCCGGCCAGCCGAGGATGCGGGCCATCGGCACGACGAGGTGCGACGAGAAGAGCGCGACACCGACGAAGATGAGGAACGCGCCCACCCCCATCCAGAGCAGGACCTGCGTCGTCCCCAGGCCGCTTCCGAAGAGCCCGTAGAGAAGCGCCGCGAAGCCGACCAGCGCGGTGGCCGCGGCGGCGATTGGGCGATAGCGGTGAAAGCGTCCCACCGGCAGGGTCGCGCCCTCGCGCACGGCCGCGATCGGAGGCACGCGGGTCGCGCGGAAGGCCGGCCGGAGGCTGGCGACGAGAGTGACCAGCACGCCGACGGCCAGAGAGACGACGATCGTGCGGGTCTGGAACGTGAGGCCGTTGTTCGGCAGCGTGAAGCCGACGACGTCGAAGAGCTTGAAGAGGCCCTTGCCGAGGGCGAGGCCGAGGAAGAGGCCGACGACCGACGCGACCAGGCCGATCACGAGCGCCTCGAGGATGACCGAGCGCAGCACCTGCCGCCTCGAGGCGCCGATCGTGCGCAGGGTCGCGAACTCGCGGGTGCGCTGCGCGATCGTGATCGAGAGCGAGTTCGCGATCACGAAGGCGCCGACGAAGAGCGCAACGCCCGCGAACGAGAGCAGGAACGTCTGCAGGAAGCTGATGAAGCTGTTCGTGTCCTCCGCGTCGCTCGCCGCCTGGGTGTTCCCACTCTTCACCTGGACGCCGACCGGCAGGATCGGGCGGATCGCCGCGACGAGCTCGTCTGGCGAGACGCCGCTCTCCGCACCGACGCGGATCTGGTCGAGCTTCCCCGTCTTGTCGAAGAGGCGCTGGGCCGTCGGGAGATCGAAGCCCGCGAGCGTGGCGCCGCCGATGGTGGAGACCGCGCCGAACTTGACGAGGCCGGAGACACGAAACCGCTCGACGGGGCCCTGCGCCTGCACGCCGATCCGCTGGCCGATCCTGATGTCCTTCTTGCCCGCCGTCGACTCGTCGACCACGACCTCGTCGGTCCTCGGCCACCGACCGCCGACGAGGGTCAGGGAGTTGAACCTCGGCTGCGTCGGGTCGACGCTGAAGCCCAGGTTCGGCGCTCCTCCGAAGACGATCGCCTTCCCGTTCGTGCCGATCAGCTGCGCCTCGCCGCCCACGCCGCCGATCGCGGCCTTCACGTCCGGCAACGCCTTCACCTTCGCCAGCAGCGACTCGTCGAATGGCGGGGCGGTGGTAGTCCCACTGCTCGAGAGATCGAACGCCGACTTGCCGGTGATCACTGCGTCCGTTCCCTGGTAGCTCTGCGTGAAGATCGCGTCGAACGCATTCGCGATCGAGTCCGTGAGGACGTAGGTGCCGCTGATCATCGCGACGCCGAGGACGATCGCAACCGCCGTGAGAGCCGTGCGGAGCTTGTGGCCGAGGAGGCCCTTGAGCGCGAACGCCGTCACGAGAGCGAAGTCTCCTCTATCGCGCTGACGGCCGGCCCATGTGTGTTCTGCATCGAACCTCCAGGGTGGTCTCACAAAGACTGCCATGAGAGACGCGAGTCGCGCAGGGATTGGCCGCGCTCTCTCCGTGACAGTGTTGTAGGAACTTCTAACAGAACGAGCACGGGCCACCAGTGCGTGGTCGTGCGGTTGGAGCTACGCAGTCGTCGGGGAGCAGCAGCCTCGATCGGAAGAGCCGCCGGCCCGGCTCAGCCACACCCGAGCGTGCCCGCTCTCAGCTGCCCGATCGTCTGCGCATAGGCGGCGAAGGCGGGCTTTCGCTCGCCGTCGCCGTAGAGCAGGCCGGACTGCCAGCGGCCGAGGTCGAGCTCGTCTGTCAGCTCGAAGTTGAAGAAGCCCTTGACGAGCGGCTGGCAGGCGGCGAGCTTCAGCGCTGCGCTCAGCTGGCGCGCCTGGGTCGCCGCATCGACCGCCGCCGGGTCGTTCTCGACGCCGCGGTAGCGCGGAGCGAGCCAGGCCGGCACGAACGTCTGGTAGCCGGTCTCGAGATACCAGATCCCGCTCAGCGGCTGCCCCGTGCCGGCGAACGCGGTGCGGAGCGAGTCGACGAGCCGCCCGTAGTCGCCTTCACCGACCAGGCGCCCGTCGAGATGGCGGGCGGCTGGAGCCTCGGCCGAGTTGAGCGGATAGGGGTTCGAGCCGAATCCGTCGACGATCGGCGTCACGCGGCCGCTCGCGCGGTAGGCGGCACCGAGTGCGGCGATGTAGTCGAGCTCGCCCCAGCGCCCCGCGAGCGAGGAGAGCACCGTCACGTCGGGGCGGAGCTGGTGGATCAGGTCATAGCAGCGGCCGAGCAGCGCGGCGTAGTCGGCGGCCGCGGTCTCACCCTGCGGCCAGTAATCGCCGGAGTTCGCTTCGTTCCAGATCACGACATGGTCGATCTCGGTGTAGCGGGTGAGCGCGTTCCGCGTGAAGCGACAGAAGTTCTCCCGCTCGAACTCATCTCGGGGTGCCGCGCCGGCCGTGCCGTAGACCGCCAGTACCACCGTCAGCCCGGCCTTCCTGTCGGCAGCGACGCTGCGGCGAAGCATGTCGTGCTCGGCGCCGTCGATGCTTCGCTGGCCCGGGTGCCAGGCGAGTGTCACCCGCAACGCGCCGAGCCCGAGCGGGCGCAGCTTGCGAAGGCTCACCTGGGGATCGCGGTGCCACTTGATCGTGTCGTCGGTCAGCCCGACGAGCAGGCCGGGTGCGGCGTGAGCGGGTGCTGCAAAGAGGCAGGCGGCAGCCAGTAGGGGTACCAGGGACAGGAAGGTGGATCGCCGCATCTGCGCTGACTGTGTGGAGCGCACAGCCCGTCGTGGCCGCTGCTCGGGAGTCGCCGAGCCGTGCGTACCTCTTCATCGGCGGAGACGCTCGCTCGCACAGCCACTAGAACGGGGGATCGTCGCTAAGCCGGTTCGCCGAAGCCGCCGCCGCCCGGCGTCTCGATCCGCACGATGTCGCCCGCAGCGAGTTGCTTCGTCACCTTCGCCGGCTGCTCCTCGCCGTTCACCAGTGTGCGGCCGGGCGCGCCGTCCTCGCCGCCTCGGGTGCCGCGCGGCGCGTGGGCACGACGCTCCGCAAGCACCGAGAGGCGGCACTCCTCGAGCGCGCGCAGCTCGCGCACGACGCCGTCCCCGCCGCGATGGGCGCCCGCTCCGCCGGAGCCGGTCCGCAGCTCCCAGCGCTCGACACGGAGGGGGTACGAGAGCTCGAGCGCCTCGACCGGTGTGATCAGGGTGTTGGTCATCGCGACGTGCACGGCGGAGGGACCGCCAGCGCCGGGGCAGGCGCCCTGCCCGCCGCCGATCGTCTCGTAGTAGGTGAAGCGGTCGTTGCCGAGCGCGACGTTGTTCATCGTCCCCTGGCCCTGCGCCGGCACCGGCAGCTCCTTGCCGAACGCGCGGAAGACGGCGTCGACGATGCGCGACGACGTCTCGGTGTTGCCGGCCACGACCGCCGCCGGAGCCTGCGCGTTGACGAGACAGCCCTCGGGCGCGGTGACGTGAACCGGTGCGAACGCGCCGCCGGAAGCGGGCAGATCGGGCTCGGTGAGGCAGCGGACGACGAAGTAGCAGGCCGAGCGCGTGACGGCGAGCGGACAGTTGAGGTTGCCCCGATGCTGCGGCGCAGTGCCGGCGAAGTCGATGTGGATCTCGTCGCCGCGCACCTCGACGGTGCAGCGGATGGGCAGCTCCCCCTCGACTGCCTCGACGACGTCGTCGGCGCTCCAGCGGCCGTCCGGGAGGCGTGTGATCGCGGCGCGGACCATCCGCTCGGAGTACTCGTACAGCTCGTCCATGGCCGCCGCGACGCGCTCACGGCCGCGCCGTGCACAGAGCTCGTCGATGCGTCGTTCGGCCAGGCGGTGTGCGGCCATCTGCGCTCGGAGGTCGCCGCGGCGCTCCTGAGGATTGCGTGCGTTCGCGAGGAAGAACGTGACGACCTCGTCGGTGAGCCGCACCGGCGGAATGATCAGTCCTTCCTGGTACAGCTCGTGCGAGAAGGCCGGGAGGCTCGCGGGCTCCATGCCGCCGACGTCGGCGTGGTGTGCGCGCGAGACGGCGTAGCCGAGCGAGGTGCACGAGACGAGCGTCACGTCCGGAAGGTGCGTGCCCCCCGTGAACGGGTCGTTGAGGATGCACGTCTCGCCGGGGTGCAGGCCCAGGGCCATCGCCGCAGCGACCGCGTCCGGCATCGCCCCGAGATGCACGGGGATGTGCTCGGCCTGCGCGATCATCCGGCCGGCCTCGTCGAAGACGGCGGTCGAGCAGTCGCGGCGCTCCTTGATGTTCGCGGAGAAGGCGGAGCGGATCAGCACCGCACCCATCTCCTCCGCGACGGCGCGCAAGGCGCTGCCGATCACCTGCAGCTCGACGTTCATCGCGTCAATACCAGCGTCCCGTCGCCGTTCGTCGCGCCGTGCCAGCCGTCTGGCACCCAGCAGGTCGCGCCCGTGAGCTCGAGAACGACAGGCCCCGCGACCTCGAGGGGAAACGCGTCTCCGAAAGCGATGTTCGGCCCGGGCACGACCTCGGCGGTGCGCACCGCGACGAGCTCGATCTCGCGGGACGCGTCCGCGTAGCCGTAGCGCTCCTCGTGTGCACGGTGGAACGCCTGCGCGAGTCCCGGCTGGAGCGGTATCGACAGCTCGAACGACTGCCCCCGGTAGCGCAGGTCGGCCGTGCCCTCGGCCGGGAGCTCGCCGGCGTCGGCGAGCGGGCAGAGATACGAGACGACGCGGTCGTGCCGCTCCTCGCTCGCGACGAGCCCGAGCGCGGACAGCATGCCTGCCGCTGCGGGAACGAGCACCGATTCGATCCCGAGCTCCTCCGCGAGTGCGCATGCATGCAGCGGCCCCGCCCCGCCGAATGCGACGAGCACGAAGTCGCGTGGATCGTGGCCGCGCTCCACGGAGACGACGCGCAGCGCGCGCAGCATCTCCGCATTCACGACGTCGACGACGGCCTGCGGGTCGATCCCGAGAAGCGCGCGCTCCGCTGCGTCGCGCTCGAGCCGGAGCCCACCCGGGAGCTCGGGCGGCAGCCGGCCGAGCAGCAGATTCGCATCGGTGACGGTCGGCCCACCGCCCGCGCCGTAGCACGCGGGCCCGGGGTGCGCGCCCGCGCTCTCGGGCCCGACACGAATCGCGCCGCCTGCGTCGACACGGACGAGCGAGCCGCCGCCCGCGCCCACGGTGTGCAGGTCGACGGCCGGGAGACGGATCGGCAGGCCGCCGACGACACGCTCGGAGACGTGGGTCGCTCGCCCGCCGGGAAGGAGGCACACGTCTGTGGACGTCCCGCCCATGTCGAACGCGATCGCATGCTCGAACCCCGCGCGCCGTGCGACGAGCCCTGCGCCGACGACACCCGCGGCCGGGCCGGAGACCAGGATCGTCGCAGCATGCGCCGCTGCCTCGTCGATGGTGGCCACGCCGCCCGACGACAGCATGACGAGGGGCTCCGGCAAGCCTCCCTCCTGGGCCGCGCCTGCGAGCGCACGCAGATAGCGCGCCGAGACGGGCGAGAGATACGCATCGGCCGCCGTCGTGGACGCGCGCTCGTATTCGCGGAACTCGGGCGCGACCTCGTGCGACGCGACGACGTGGACGCCCGGATGCAGCACTCGGAGCTCGTCCACGATCGCAGCCTCGTGTCGCGCATCGCGGAAGGCGAAGAGCAGGCACACCGCGACGGCCTCGGCATCGCCGATGTCCGGCAGCGTCGAGAGATCCAGCGGTGCGAGCTCGCCGGCCGGTCCGATGCGGCCCTGCACCCCATGGCAGCGATCGAGCGGGACGAGCGGCTCGGGCTGCGGCGCGCACAGCCTGTACAGGTGCGCACGCGTCTGGCGCCGCAGGTGCAGAAGGTGCTCGAAGCCCGCGTTCGAGACGAAGGCGGTGCGCGCCCCTCGTCGCTCGAGCAGCGTGTTCGTCGCGACCGTGGTGCCGTGCGCGAAGCGCTCGACGTCCGTCGCTCCCACGGCCCGTGCCGCGGCGAGCACGGATTCCTCCTGCATTACGGCGGTCGGAACCTTGGCCGCGCGGACGGCCCGGCCGTCGAACAGCACGGCGTCGGTGAACGTTCCGCCTACGTCGACGCCCAGAATTGCCACGCGCCTACTCAGCCGTCGGCTGAGAAGCCGTAGCGCGAGAACGCGCCGCCGCCCGGGGAGCTCGAGCCCGGCGCGGCGATGATGCGCGACGGCTCGAGCGGGTCGACGATCATCCCGACGACCTCGACCGTCTTGCCGGTCCGGACGAGGGCCCAGCCGAGGATCCGCGAGCGGGTGATCTCCTCCGTCGGCTCCTCGAAGAGAGCCTTCCAGCCGGCCTCGGCCTGGACGAGCTGCTGGATCTCCATCGGCGTATCCTACGTCGGAAAGGCACGCCGCCAGGAGGTGAGCCGCAATGACACAGAGCTTCACGACAGAGGACGCCCGCAGCATCGGCGAGGCGATCGGGATCGATTGGGAGGCCTCGCCGTTCGATGTCGAGCAGTACCGGATGGGGCTCGAGGTCGAGCTCGAGCACGGGCGCCACGACCCGGCCACCAACGTCACGGACGACGACGAGCTGCTGACGGGCAAGATCGCGCTCGCCCATCTGAAGGAGTTCCCGGACTACTACACGCGACTGGAGAGGATGGAGGAGGAGGCCAAGGCCTTCTTCGCGTCACAGACTTCGGGCACGTAGCATCCGCGCCGTGGCAGGCGAGCGGAGCGAAGCGGGGGAGGGCCTCGAGGAGCTGGTCTCGGTCTTCGTCCACGAGTTGAAGACGCCGATCGCCGCCGTGCAGGGGCTCGCTGCCACGCTCTCGCGCTCCCTCGACGAGCTCGACCGTGAGACCGCGCTCCGGGTCGCCGCGGCGCTCGAGCGGAGCGCGCTCCACCTCGGCGAGCTCGTGCGCTCGTTCGGCGACGCGCATGCGCTCGAGGCGGGCGGGCTCGCCCTTCACCCCGAGCCGACGGCCCTCGCCGACCTCGTGCGCGAGACGGTCGAGGAGCTGCGGCCGCTGCTCGCCGACCGACGCGTCGAGCTCGAGCTCGACGAGGGCCCGAGGCCGTCGGTCGATCCCGTCCGCATCCGCCAGGTGCTGACGAACCTGCTCTCGAACGCGGCCCGGTACACGCC
Organism: uncultured Actinomycetes bacterium; assembly: GCA_963724805.1. Taxonomy (GTDB): domain Bacteria; phylum Actinomycetota; class Thermoleophilia; order Gaiellales; family Gaiellaceae; genus CAVQZA01. The sequence goes on along the minus strand of CAVRWA010000011.1, from coordinate 635,504 downwards.
GCCCGGAAGCCCGATCGACGTGACGCTCTCGGAGGCGGGGGACACGGTCGAGCTCGCCGTGCGCGATCACGGGCCGGGGATCCCGCCGGAGGACGCCGAGCGCGTGTTCCAGAGATATGCGCGGCTGGGCGGCGACGGCTCAGGCTCCGGCCTCGGCCTCTACGTGTCCCGCGAGCTCGCCCGCGCCCACGGCGGCGACCTGCTGCTCGGGCAGCCCGGCGGCGGGGCGCAGTTCATCTTGCGACTCCCTCACTAGGGGGCTTTACACAGCCGCGGCGAATGAGAAGATCCTGTGTCGCGGTCACCGATGCGGAAACTCCTCCTGATCATCCTGCTCGTGCTCCTGGCGCCCGCCTCCGCGCGGGCAGCGCAGGGCGTCGGGGTCTTCTACTACCCGTGGTACGGCGCACCGTCGCTGGACAGCTCCTACCAGCACTGGAGGCAGAACAACCACGCTCCGCCTCTCGACCTCGCCACCGCCTTCTATCCGATGAGCGGGCCGTACTCGAGCTCGAGCCCGGCGGTGCTCGACCGGCAGATGGCCGAGATCTCCGCGGCCGGGGCCGATCAGGTGATCAGCTCGTGGTGGGGATGGGGCTCGATCGAGGACCAGCGGCTGCCGGCGGTGGTCGCCGCGGCGAACGCGCACGGGCTGGAGGTCGCCGTGCACATCGAGCCGTACCCGGGACGCACGGTCTCGACACTGGAACAGGACGTCGACCACCTGAAGACGCTCGGGATCTACGAGTTCTACGTCTACGAGCCGCAGGGTCTTCCGGCGGCCGACTGGAAGGAGGTGACTTCGGCGGAGTCGGACGTGCGCTTCTACGCGCAGACCGCGTTGCCTGGGTTCGCTGCGGCCGGCGGCTTCGCGGGGCTCTACACGTACGACATCCTCGTGTTCGGGGGTTGGACGTTCGGCCGGATCTGCGCCGAGGCGCGGGCGCTCCACCTGCTGTGCGCACCGTCGGTCGGCCCGGGCTACGACGCCTTCCGCGGCAACGGCGACACGCGCGTGAAGCCCCGACGGAACGGCGCCACCTATGACTCGATGTGGCGCGCCGCCCTCTCGGCCCGTGCCGATCTCGTCACGATCACGAGCTACAACGAGTGGAACGAGGGCACCCAGATCGAACCCGCGTCGAGCGCCCGGCGACCGGGCTATGCGACCTACGCCGGTACCTACGGCGTGCGCGACCGCGACGCCGCATACGCATATCTCGCGCGCACGGCCTACTGGGCGGGCGTCGCGGCAACGACCCAGCCGGCGCGGCTGAGCACCCTGCGCGCGACCTCCGCGCCACCGCCGCGCTGGCCGCGGCTCGGCCGCTAGTACAGGGCGGTCGCGAGAGCCCGGCGGTACCGCACGGCGAGCGGGTGGTCCTGGCCGAGCTCGGCGAAGAGCGCCACCATCAGCGCACGGATCTGCTCGCGGCGCTCCGGGCCGGCCGCCCCGAGCTCCGTCAGCAGGAGGTCGAACGCCCGCTCGTAGTCGCCCGCGGCCACTGCCTCTGCCGCCGCTTCGCCTTCCAGCAGCGCGTCGGCCGCGGACGGTCCGGTGAGCTCGTCGAGGAACGCGCCGACGGCGTCCGGCGGGATAGCACCGACGAACTCCTTCACGACATGGCCGTTCCGGAAGGCCTTCACGGCCGGGATGCTCATGATCCCGTACTCGCCGGCAACGGCCGGGTTCGCGTCGATGTCCAGCTTCACGAGCTCGACCGCGCCGGCGCGGGCGGCGGTCTCGCTCTCGAGCACCGGCCCGAGCATCCGGCAAGGGCCGCACCATTCGGCCCAGAAGTCGACCACGACCGGAAGCTCGTGCGAGCGCTCGATCACGTCGTTCCGGAAGGTCGCGTCGGTCACGTCCATCAGGCGAGCACCTCCGCGCTGCAGCCGTGAACGAGAGCCGCGCGTGGGTCGCCGGGTCCCCGCAGCGAGCGGTGTGAGAGGTCGGCCTCGACGTCGTCCCAGCGCTCGAGCCCGAGGGCGGCGGCTCCTTCCTCGGAGCCGATCGAGAGGAGCGCCTCGACGGAGAGCACGTTGCGGCGACCCGCCTGGCGGCGCGCGATCCCCTCGAGCTCGCGCAGCTCCTCGAGCGGGTCGATCCGCACGTTCGAGTCGGAGCCGATGCAGAGCGGGATTCCGCGCGTCAGCACGCGCTCGACGGGCAGGAAGCCGTCGCCGAGGTTCGCCTCGGTGGTCGGGCACGCGCAGATCCGCGCGCCCGCCGCTGCGAGCAGGTCGAGCTCGCGGCCGTCGGCGTGAGTCGCATGCACCACCGTCGTGCGGGGGCCGAGGCAGCCGGTGCGCTCGAGCAACTCGATCGGGCGGAGGCCGTGCTCGGCGAGACACTCCTCGATCTCGAGGGGCTGTTCGTCTGCATGCACGTGGAGCGGCAGCCCCTCGGCTGCGGCGTACCGGCCGAGCTCCTCGAGCCAGTCGGCTGGGCAGGCCCTGACGGAGTGGGGAGCGACACCGACAGCGGCACCCCGGCCGCGCAGCTCCTCGAGCCCGCGCAGGTACTCGGCCGGCGAGGCCTGACGGAACCGTGCGAGCCCGCCCCGGGCGTATGCGGAGAGGAGCAGCACGATCGCGACCCCTGCCTCCTCGGCGGCGTCGAGAGCCGCGTGTGCCTCGGGAAGGCCGAGGTAGTGGAACTCGCCGACCGCCGTGTAACCGGCTGCACGGAGCTCACGGTAGGTCTCGGCGTACGCAGCGCGCACGACCTCGGGCGTCTGGCGCTCCGCCTCGGCGAGCATGTGCTCCCGCCAGGCCCAGAAGTCCCCACCCTCGGTTCGCCCTCGCAGCGCGCGCTGAAAGCCATGGCAGTGGGCGTCCACGAATCCCGGCAGCGTCAACGTCTCCTCCACGGGGCAATCGTGACGGACTTCGGCGCGCCACGCACTATCCTTGCGGCATGTCCGCCCGCGCCCTCTCGGCACCGCGTGCGCAGGTTCCCAATGCGCTGACGATCCTGCGCCTCGTGCTCGTGCCGGTGTTCGCGGTGCTCGTGACCCGATCGGACGGAGGGCAGAGCGTGGCCGCCGCGATCGTGTTCGGGATCGCCGGCGTCACCGACCAGGTCGACGGCTTCCTCGCACGCCGCTGGCACGTCGAGTCGCGCTTCGGCGCGATCGCCGATCCGCTCGCCGATCGGCTGATGATCGACGTCGCCGTGGCTCTGCTCTGGTGGGATGGCCGGCTGCCGTTCCTCGGCCTCGTCGTGATTCTCGGCCGCGACGTGGTCCTCCTCACCGGCGCGAAGCTGCTGCAGCCGCGCGGGCTCGAGGTCCACGTCAACTTCCTCGGCAAGGCCGCCACGTGGATCCTCTACGCGTCGATCTTCTTCGTGCTCCTGACACCCGACGGCACGCGCTGGCCGCTCGTCTGCTTCTGGATCGGCGTCGTGCTGGCGATCGTCGCAGGCTTCCAGTACGTCCTCACCGCGAGGCGGGAGCTGCGCGGATGAAGGCAGTCGTGATGGCGGGCGGCGAGGGCACGCGCCTTCGCCCGCTCACCTCGAACCAGCCCAAGCCGATGGTCCCGATCGTCGGCAAGCCGTGCATGGAGCACATCGTCGAGCTCCTCGCCGAGCACGGGCTCACCGACGTGATCGTCACCGTCGCGTTCATGCCGCAGGCGATCCGGAGCTACTTCGGAGAGGGGGAGTCGCTCGGCGTCTCGATCGAGTACTCGGTCGAGGAGTCGCCGGCCGGTACCGCCGGCTCGGTCAAGCTCGCCGACGACAAGCTCGACGAGACGTTCCTCGTGATCTCCGGCGACGCGCTCTGCGACATCGACCTCACGCAGCTGATCGCGGCCCACAAGGAGAAGGGCGCAGCCGTCACGATCGGCCTCAAGTCCGTGGACAACCCGCTCGAGTTCGGGATCGTCGTCACGGACGAGAACGGCCGAGTCGAGCGCTTCCTCGAGAAGCCCTCGTGGGGCCAGGTCTTCTCCGACACGATCAACACGGGGATCTACGTCTGCGAGCCCGAGATCCTGCGCCACGTCCCCACCGACCGGCCGTACGACTTCTCGAAGGAGCTCTTCCCGCTGCTGCAGGACATGGGCCGGCCGCTCTACGGCCACGTCTGCGAGGGCTACTGGCAGGACATCGGCAACCTCGACCAGTACCGGCAGGCGAACTTCGACGCCCTCGACGAGCGGGTGCGACTGCGCCTGCCCGGAGTACGGCTGCGCGGGAACGTCTGGCTCGGCGACGGGGTGGAGATCGACGATCTCGACGCGATCGAGGGCCCGGCGTTCGTCGGCAACTACTGCCTCGTCGCGCCGGGGGCGCGTGTCGGCCCGTATTCGGTGCTCTCGCCGAGCGTGACCCTGCGCGAGAACGCGCGGACGACGCGCTCCGTGATCGACGCCGGCACCTACGTCGGCCAGGCCGCGCAGATCGAGGGCGCGGTGATCGGCCGCTCGTGCGAGATCCGCTCGCACGTGCAGGTCCACGAAGGCGTCGCGATCGGCGACGAGGTGACGATCGGCGCCGAGAGCGTGATCGACACCGGCGTGCGTATCTACCCGAGCAAGGAGATCGAGCGCGGCTCGCACGTGCACGAGCACATGATCTGGGAGTCCCGCTCCTCGCCGCGCCTCTTCGGGATGGCGGGCGTCTCCGGGCTCGTCAACGTCGACCTGACGCCCGAGACGGCTGTGCGCCTGGCGGCCGCGCTCGGAAGCGCGCTCAAGCGTGGCGCCCGCGTCGTCGCCAGCCGCGAGTCCCCGGCGGTCTGCCGCGTGATCAAGCGCGCGATGCTGTCGGGGCTCGCTTCGACCGGCGTCGACGTCGCCGACCTCAGAGTCCTGCCTGCTGCGGTCGGCCGCCACCTGCTGCTGACCGAGGGGTTCGAAGCCGGCTTCCACGTCGGCATGAGCCCCACCGATCCCGAGGTCGTGCAGATCTACTTCTTCGAGCCGCCGGGGATCCAGCTCACGCCGGAGCTGCAGAAGGAGATCGAGAAGCACTTCTCGCGCGGCGAGCTGCGTCGCGTCGCCGCCGCGCACATCGGCGAGATCGAGTACCCGGCGCGTGTCCGGGAGACCTACGCCTCCGACCTTCTCGGCACGCTCGATGTCGACGCGATCAAGGAGCGCCGCTACCGCGTCGTCGTCGACTACGGCTACTCCGCCGCGTCCTACGTGCTCCCGCTCGTGTTCGGCCCTCTCGGCGTCGAGGTCGTCGCCTCGCACGCGTTCTCGACGAACCGGTCGCAGGCCGACCCGACCGAGCTCTCCCAGTCGATCGAGCAGGCGCGGCAGCTCGTCCCGGCGGTCGCGGCCGACCTCGGCGCCGTCTTGGACATGGCGGGCGAGAGGCTGTACCTGATCGACGAACGCGGGGAGGAGGTGCCCCTCGAACAGACGTTGCTGCTCTTCCTGAGGCTGCTCGGCGAGAGCGGCCGCTCGGGCAAGGTCGCGCTCCCAATCACCGCCACGAGCCTCGTGGACACGCTGGTGGAAGGCACCGGCCTCGAGGTCGTGCGAACGGCGCACTCGCTCGCCGACCTCACCAAGTCGTCGGCCGAGGAGGGGGTCGTGTTCGCCGGCGCGATGGGCGGCGGCTACGTGTTCCCGGGGTTCCTGCCCGCCTATGACGCCGTCGCCGCGCTGAGCAACCTGCTCCAGCTGCTCGCGCCGGTGAAACGGCCGCTGTCGGAGCTCGTCTCCGAGCTGCCCGTCTCGTCGCTCGTGCACCGTGAGCTGCCGTGCCCGTGGGCGATGAAGGGCGTCGTGATGCGCGTCCTGAACGAGCAGCTCGCCGACCGGCGGCTCGACCTGCTCGACGGGATCAAGGTCTTCGACGAGCGCGGCTGGATGCAGGCGCTGCCGGATCCCGACGAGCCCGTCCTCCACCTCTACGCCGAGGGTCGGGACGACGAGACGACGGCGGCGCTCGAGGCCGAGCTGCGCGGGCTCGTGGAGGAGATCCTCCAGGGCGACGAGGCAGGAGCCCGCAACGTGAAAGCTAAAGTATAGGTTGACCCTTTGGGGGCCTGCTGCTTTACTGCGGAAGGCCCACCAACCGAGCGAAAGGCGCGCACGTGGACATGGAACCGCTCCCTGATCTTGCCACCATCTCCGACGACGATCTGAAGCAGCTGATCGAGGACCTCAAGCACGAGGAGTCCGAGGTCTCGTACCGGCGCCGGATCCTGCACGGGAAGATCGACATCCTCCGCGCCGAGCTCGTCGCCCGCCTCCAGAAAACGGGGGGTAGGAGCGTCCTCGACCAGGTCGACGTCGAGTCGTTGACCGACATCCTCACCACCAAGGCCGCGCCGCCCTCGTGAGCCACGTCTACTGCCCTGAATGCGGCTTCCAGAACCCGGAGGCCGCGAACTACTGCTCGAAGTGCGGCACGCTGCTCGTCGCGGACGAAGCGGGCGCCGAGACGACGCTCGTGTACGCGATCGAGGACGGCGACGAGGAGCCGGAGGCCGCGGTCGACGCAGGCGCCGTGAACGGCCCGACGCTCGTCGTCCGGGCCGGCGGCGGCAGGGCGGGGGAGACGTTCCACCCCGCCGGCGAGCGCACCACGGTCGGCCGCTCGCCCGACTGCGAGATCTTCCTCGACGACGTCACCGTCTCCCGGCGGCACGCCGCGGTCACACGCCACGGCGATGCGTTCACCGTGGACGACCTCGGCAGCCTCAACGGCACGTTCCTCAACCGCCGCCGGATCGACTCGGCGCCGCTCGAGGACGGGGACGAGCTGCAGATCGGCAAGTACCGACTGACCTTCCTGGTGCGATGACGACGGCGACCGAAACCTCCAACGAGCGCCGCGCCCGCCTCTCCACGATCGGGGCCGTCTGCAGGCGCCTGAAGCCGGAGTTCTCGGACATCTCGATCTCGAAGATCCGCTACCTCGAGGATCAGGGCCTGCTCACGCCGCGGCGCACCCAGGGCGGCTACCGCCTCTTCAGCGAGGAGGACGTCGAGCGCCTCGAGACGATTCTCCGCCTCCAGCGCGACGAGTTCCTGCCGCTTCGCGTGATCCGCCAGGAGCTGGCCGCGCCGGGGACGACGAAGGAGCGACGCCGGCGCCGTCCGGCCGGCCTGGCCGAGCACGAGGACGAGCTCGATCTCGCGACGCTGTGCGAGCGCGCCGGGATCAGCGCCGACCAGGCCCGTGAGCTCGAGGAATTCGGGCTGCTGGCCCCGCGTGTGGAGGGGGGAGAGCGCCTCTACCGCGAGACCGACGCGGAGATCGCCCTCGCGAGCGGCCAGCTCGCCAGGTTCGGGATCGCGCCTCGCCATCTGAGGGCTTTCCGCTCGGCCGCCGACCGCGAGGTCGCACTGCTCGAGCAGCTCGTCGCACCCGCGCTGCGGTCGCGCAATCCCGAGCGGCGCCAGTCGGGCCTCGAGGACCTGCAGGCGCTCGCCCAGCTGGCCCAGGAGCTCTCCCAGCTCCTCTTCTGGCGCGACGTCCGCGACCTGGCCTCGAAGTGAGCACGATCGACCTCGCGTCGAAGATCAGGGACGTCCCGGACTTCCCACAGCCCGGCGTCGTCTTCAAGGACATCATGCCGCTGCTCGCCGACGGCGAAGCTCTCCAGGCAGCCGTCGACCGGCTCGCCGAGTGGGCGGAGCCACGCAGGCCGGACATCGTGCTCGGCGCGGAGGCTCGCGGCTACATCACCGGCGGCGCCCTGGCCTGCCGCCTCGGCTGCGGCTTCGTCGCCGCACGGAAGCCGGGCAAGCTCCCCTGGCACACGGTGGCGGTGAAGTACGCGCTCGAGTACGGCTTCGACACGCTCGAGCTCCACGCCGACGCGATCAGCGGCGGCCAGCGCGTCCTGATTCACGACGACGTGCTCGCGACCGGCGGCACGGCAAAGGCGACCGTAGAGCTAGTCGAGCAGCTCGGCGGCGAGGTCGTCGGCCTGCCGTTCCTGATCGAGCTCGACTTCCTGCACGGCCGCGAGAAGCTGGAAGGCTACGACGTCTTCTCGCTGATCCAGTACTGACGTCCTAACTTCTCGTCCGCCGGAGCCGATATATGTACGGGATGTACGACCCGTTGACGAGCACCTACACGCTCTCCTGCCCGAACCGCGGCGAGAGCCGCGTGCACCTTTCCGCTTTCCGTGCGCTCGAGCGGCTACCGGGTGCGGCTCATCCCGCCGTGTACCGAATCGAGTACGCGTGCGGCTGTGGCGAGGAGCATCCGGCGCTCGTCTCCCACGACGAGCTCGACTGGGCGCCGCTCGGGTTGGCCGAGGGCGCGTTCCTGAACCTGATGACCTCGCGCCTCGACGCGGTCGCCCCGGAGCTCGGCGATCACGCGGCGCGGCGCATCGGGGCGGGGGAGTGGCCGTGGACGTTCTTCTGCTACCCGGAGGAGCGCCCGAGGCCGGTCTTCCCGTCCTCGTTCTTCCTCCTGGCTCCTGCGGAGGGCTGGATCGGCCTCGCGGTGCACTGCCCGGTCTGCAGCGCGGTGTCGGTGAACCTCGTCTCGCACGAACATGTGGATGTCCCGTTTCACAACGATCCCAGGGTCGGTGTGATCGCACACGTCTTCGACGGCGACGCCGCACGGACGCTCGAGGAGTTCCGGGACGACCTCTACTCGGCGCGTTTCGACGCCCGCCGGCTCGATCTCGACTAGATCGAACGCTTGACCCCTTGCGCGAGGGATCATCGGGGGATCCACCCGCCGCCGATAGACGAGCCAGGATGGAGGATGCCGCGCTTCAACCGCACAGGAGAGGGCAGGTACTGCTCCTGGCCCATTGTCTGGCGCTCGGCGCCCTGGACGCAGAGCCGCGCACTCCGGCCTCGGAGCGCCTCGAGCGGGCCGTCGGCCCCGAGCTGCTGCGGTTCCTGCTGATCGCCCTCACGGGCGACAACCGCATGCGCTCGACCGAGCTCGTCGCCTAGACCCGGCTAGGCCGGGCCGCCGCGCAGCCTGACGAACAGGAAGATGAAGAAGCCGGCGACGGCTGCCGCGAGCACCGACATCGCCTGCGAGATCCCGATCGAGAGGCCGCCGAGCCAGATGAACACGGCGAACAGGAGCGCCCACAGGAACGAGGTCACGCCGCGGTCGATGCTGGGGGAGCGGTGGGGCACGGTCGCGATGCTATCGGGCTGCGCGGCCGTCTCCAAGCAGGGCGCCACCCGCGTCCGTGCGGGACCAAAGGTTCACCGAGCCGGGTGCGCTTTCGTCCACCGCCCCCGTTGACTTTCCGCCCTCAGCCTTGCGGCTTCCGCGTACTGCCTTCGGTGACGACTTCGACCTACTCGCGTCCCGTACTCGGTGCAAGAAGGAACCTATAGGCCGGGGGAGGGGCGACGCAAGGTCCCCGCGAACGGAACACGCGCAATTTGCGAACATCGCTCCGCGGCCTCTTCGGCGGCCTCTTCGGGAAGGCCCGAAACGGGACCATAGGTTCACCGAGCCGGGTGCGCTTTCGTCCACCGCCCCCGTCGACTTTCCGCCCTCAGCCTTGCGGCTTCCGCGTACTGCCTCCGGTGACGACTTCGACCTACTCGCGTCCCCTGCTCGGTGCAACCACAACACTAGACCGTGACGATCCGGGATGCAAGGGGTGTCGAACCGGAAACAGGCGCAATTTGCGAACTTCTCCTTTTTCTCTATCGGCACAGCAATTCGTGCACGGTGCTACGAGAGTGGGGAGCTCGCTCGCGGCCCGCCGGCGGACGCTCGACACGGGACCAAAGGTTCACCGAGCCGGGTGCGCTTTCGTCCACCGCCCCCGTCGACTTTCCGCCCTCAGCCTTGCGGCTTCCGCGTACTGCCTCCGGTGACGACTTCGACCTACTCGCGTCCCGTGCTCGGTGCAAGAAGGACTCTACGGATCGGCCAGGCCCGACGCAAGGGTGGCCGGAAGGGAAAACGTCCGCAAATTGCGCCACGATTTCCACACTCTTCGACAACGCCTGGGGACAAGCCTGTGGATTGGCGGAGAGGCGCCTCGCGGAAGCCAACTTGACATAACGCAGGTTATCGTGCGCGGAAGGCGAGAACCCGCGACTCATCCGCACACGCATTGCGTTGATCCGGTAGCCGCAAGGCTGCCCGACCGTTTCCGGCGGCTACTCTGGGCCGCCTGTGCCTCGAGCCGCCGGAACTGTGCCCCGAGATTCCTCAGCATCGTGAGCGAGAAGGTCGGATCGTGATGCGCGAGCCTGAGGAACCACTGCGGTGGCAGTTTCATCACGTGGAGTTCGCTCGTCGCTATGACTGTTGCCGAGGCTGGAGCGCCTTCGAGGAGGCCTAGCTCCCCGAAGTAGTCGCCCGTGCGCAGCGTACGAGCCGCGGGCTTCCCACTAGCTCTCGCGCTGCCGCTGAGGATGAGGTAGAGAGAGTCAGCGGCGTCGTTCATGGCGACGACGGTGTCGCCGGGGACAAACTCGGCAATCGTCGCGTGCCGTACGAGCTTGCGCAATCGACGCTTACTGATCCCCGAGAAGAGGGAGAACCTCGCCAGCACTTCAGCCCAGTCTTCGGTACTGGGCTGATCCCAGTACCGCGAGTAGAACGTCTGCGCGTCTAGTCCGCTCACAGTCACCACCACCTCAATCCGTTGACAGTCATCACCGCTATCGAATCTCGATGATGAAGACAACGTTCTAACGATCCTCACTAATCCCCACGTCTGCGGAGATCCCACGCGAGTAAGCCGTTGATCGTCTGGGGCGCGCGTTCTTGAGTTGTTCTGTCACCATGACCGCATGGTCGAGTCCGACGTGTTCTACATGCCCGAGCCTGCGCTCTTCCGTAACCCCGACGCGTTCCGTCACTACACGAACTTTGCGGCCGAACTAGAAGCGGCCGGTCTCGCCGATCGCTTCCCGCACGAGACGGATGTTCGCCAGACCGCCATCGAGATCCTCGCCGAGCGCTGCACCGTCGAAGAGGTTGCCCAGGACGCCGGCCTCATCGACGACGCGGTCCTCGAGGCACACGTGATCCTCGACGAGCGGGCCGACCGCTAGCTCTGCTAACGCCGTGCTAGCGAACGCGGACGAACCGGGCGTACAGGACGGACGATTGTGCCGAGTGGCACGCTGAGAATGGCTTAAACGCCCCACTCCCTGGACGGGGAAGCACCGGATGGACGCCGACGGCGATACGCCCGTTGTCGTGCGTTCAAGCGGCCGCGCGCGAGTCGGCCGGGAGGGCGGCCTCCGCGAGTCGCTCGCGCACCTGTTCGATCTGCGCGGTGTACATCTCGAGCTCGCCGGCGTTGGCTCCCTGCGCTTCGCGGAGCTTGCGCACGAGCATGAGGCCCTTGAGATCGAGGACGAGATCGTCGAGTTGCCGGAAGCCGAGCTGCATGGTTCCTCCTTCTCGTGGTCGAGGCGCGCTGGTCACGCCGCCTCGTCGAGCGCGGGCACGTCGTGCTGCGCGTCGGGGGTGGCGGCGGCCGGGCGGCGCTGCGGTCCGACGAAGGCCGTGACGAGCGCGACGCCTCCGAGCAGGAGTGCGAGCATCGTGTAGAGGGCGGTCTGGTAGCCGTGGTCGAGCGCGACCGAGCCCGTAGCCAGGTCGTGAGTATGGAGGTAGGTGCTCGTCGACGTGGCGGCGATCGCGGTGATCGCGGCGATCCCGATCGCCCCGCCGATCTGGCGGCTCGTGTTGACGAGGCCGGATGCAACGCCCGCGTCGGCGCGCTGCACCCCCGTCAGGCTCGCGATCGTCACCGGGACGAACGAGAGGCCCATCCCGGCGCCGCCGAGCACGAACGCGGGGAAGAGATCCCAGAAGTAGTGCCCGTCGACCGGCAGGCGCGTCAGCAGCGCAACGGAGAGGGCCGAGAGCAGGAGGCCCGTGATCAGGGTCGGTCTCACCCCCACGCGGCTGACGACGGCCTGGGCGACGTTGGACGTCACGACGACGGTCAGCGCGAAGCCGAGGAACGCGATCCCGCTCTGGACGGCCGAGTAGTGGAGGACGTCCTGCAGGTACAGCGTCAGGATGAAGAACTCGGAGAACGCGACCGCGCCGACGATCGCCATCGCTCCGTTTGCCGCCGACAGCGTCCGGGAGCGGAAGATCCGCATCGGCAGGAGCGGCGAGGGCGAGCGCAGCTCGATCCAGACGAACGCGGCGACGAGAGCGCCCGAGACGGCGAGCAGGGCCAGCGTCGTGCTCGAGGCCCAGCCGTCGCTGGTCGCGCGCGTGAGCGCATAGACGAGGAGCATCAGGCCGGCGGTGATCGTCGTCGCCCCCGCGACGTCGAGGTGACGATGCTCGAGGCCCGCGCGGCTCTCCCGGGCAAGCAGGGGCGTGACGACGATGGCCGCAACGCCGACCGGGACGTTGATGAAGAAGATCCAGGACCAGCTCAGGTACGAGGTCAGCAGCCCGCCCAACAGGACGCCGACGGCCGCGCCGCTGCCAGAGGCGGCGCCGTAGATCCCGAGGGCCAGATTGCGGTCCCTGCCCTCAGCGAACGTCGTCATCAGCAGCGACAGCGCGGCCGGCGCGAGGAGTGCGCCGCCGAGCCCCTGGAGCGCGCGGAAGCCGATCAGCGAGGCCTCCGACCATGCGAGCCCGCAGAGGAGCGAGCTTGCCGAGAACACCGCGAGCCCCGCGACGAACATCCGCCTGCGGCCGAGCAGGTCGGCGAGCCGGCCCCCGAGCAGCAGCGCGCCCCCGAACATGATCGCGTAGGCCGAGACCACCCACTGCAGGCTCGACGGCGAGAAGCCGAGGTCGGTCTTGATCGACGGCAGCGCGACGTTCACGATGGCGACGTCCAGGATGACCATGAACTGCGCGGTGACGAAGAGCGCGAGCGCGCTCCAGCGCCGGTTCGCTCTAGTATTGACAGTGCTTCCCGACAAGTTCGTCCCCCAAACCGTTGTAGAAGTAAACAATATAGCTACGTAACGGTTTGCCACGCTACTCTATTTCCATGACCGTCATCGAGCCCGATACCCCCCGCCCTCTTCCCCGCTTCCCGGAGGAGCTCGTCGCCTCGTCGACGTTCCTGCTGAAGCGGCTCGGCTTCGTGGCCAAGGAGGAGGCGATGGAGGCCTACGAGAGCACGGGGCTCGGCCCGTACCACCACGCGGTGCTGATCGCGCTCGACGAGGAGTCGCACGAGACGCAAGGCGCGATCGCGGACGCGCTCGGCTACGACCGGGGCCAGCTCGTCGGCCTGCTCGACGAGTTGGAAGAGCAGGGCCTCGTCGAGCGCAAGCGCGACCCGAACGACCGCCGCCGCCACATCGTCCGGCTCACCCCCGACGGCAGGCGCGCGCTCGGCCGCCTCCGCACCCTCGCGCAGCGGATCGAGGACGAGTTCCTCGCGCCGCTCGACGAGGCGCAGCGCGCGGAGCTCCACGCGCTTCTCCTCCAGCTCGCAGAGCGCCATCTTCCCTGCCGCGCCGCCCCCCTGCCGCCTCCGGCCCCGAGCTGAGCCGCACCGGCTACGGTGCCGGGCATGCAGATCGCGCTCGCGCTTCTGATCACGATCGTTTCGGCCTGCTTTCTGAACCTCGGCTACCTGCTCGAGCACAGCGTCGCCTCGCAGCTGCCGCCGTTGTCGTGGCGCACGCCGGTCGCGTCGCTGCATTCGCTGCTCTCGAACCGCCGCTGGCTCGCGGGATTCGGCTCCGAGGCTTTCGGCTGGATCCTCTACGTCGTCGCCCTCGCGCTCGCGCCGCTCTCCCTCGTGCAGGCGACAGCCGCAGGCGGGATCGGGATCCTCGCGATCATGGTCTCGCGGTTCACGCACGTGCCGCTGACCGGGCGTGAGCAGATCGGCGTCGTGGTCTCGGTGGTCGGCCTCGTGCTGCTCGGCCTCTCCCTCTTCGGCGAGCACGGCGAGGGCACCGGTGCCGGCTACGTCTGGGTCGGCGTGTGGCTCGTCGCCTCCGCGGTCGGCGCATTTCTCTGTGTGAGGCTCCTCGCCCGCCTGATCGGCGGTGGGCCCGCCTGGGGTATCGCCGCGGGAATCCTGTTCGCGGCCGGCGACGTCTCGACGAAGATGGCCGTGTCGGGCGGCGCGCAGAACGTCGCCTTCCTGATCTGCCTGATCGCGTACTACGCCGCCGGCACCGCCGTCCTGCAGGCCGGCTTCCAGCGCGGCGGCGCGCTCACGACCGCGGGCCTCGCAACCCTGTTGACCAACGCGCTCCCGATCGCCGCGGGGATGATCGTCTTCAACGAGCCGCTTCCCGGCGGCTGGGTCGGCGCCGCGCGAATCGCCTCGTTCGCCGCGGTCGTCGTGGGCGCGGTCCTCCTCTCCTCGCGCACGAAGGCGCCCGGAGCCGAGGAGCTACTCGGCCCGGAGGTAGAGCTCGAGATCCGGCGCGACAGTCCGGAGCTCGCGTAGGGCGCGAGACTCGAGCTGGCGCACGCGCTCGCGGGTGATGCCGAGGCCGGCGCCGACCTCCTCGAGCGTCTCGGAAGGGCGCCCGTCGAGGCCGAAACGGCGCTGCAGGACGTGGCGCATTCGCGGATTGAGGCGCTGGAGCGCGTCGGCGAGCTCGGTCGAGCGGAGCTTCTCCGCCGTGGTCGCGTGCGGCGCCTTCACGTTCAGGTCCTCGATCAGGTCGCCGTAGAGGCTCTCGCCGTCCCCGACCGGCGTCTCGAGGCTCACCGGGTCCTCGACGAGGTCGAGCAGCTCCTGGACGCGCTTCTCCGGGAAGCCGCTCTCGGCAGCGAGCTCTGCAACCGTCGGGTCGCGGTTGAGCTTCTGCGCCAGCACGCGCCGCGCGCGCATCAGGCGGCGCACCTGCTCGGCGACATGAACGGGCAACCGAATCGTTCGTCCCTGATCCGCGAGCGCGCGGGTGATCGACTGGCGGATCCACCAGGTGGCGTAGGTCGAGAGCTTGAAGCCCATCTTGTAGTCGAACTTCTCGACGGCGCGGATCAGGCCGAGGTTGCCCTCCTGGATCAGGTCGAGGAGCGGTACGCCCGCCTTCGTGTAATGGCGGGTGATCGACATCACGAGCCGCAGGTTGCACTCGATCAGGCGCTTCTTCGCCTCCTCGTCGCCCGCGTCCTTGCGCCGGGCGAGCTCCCGCTCCTCCGCCGGTGTCAGGAGGCGGCCGTCGCCGATCTGGCGGACGTAGAGCTTGAGCGGGTCCTGCGTGGCCTCGGGTGCTTCGCGCGCCTCTTCCTCGTCGACGACCTCCTCGTCGACCTCCTCGACCTCGGCCACGGCCTCGGTCTCGGAGTCTTCGAGCGCGGGAACCAGCTCGAGCCGTGGTTCCGCCACGGAAAGCTCGAGGGCCGACTCGGGGAGCGGCCGCTGCTCCATGGCTCCCATATCGGCGTTCCGGGGCCTGGGCTTGAGCGAGGGATTACGCCCGAAATGACGAATCCGCCATCCGGGGGTCTCAGTACGTTCCCGCGATGCCGACTTACAGAAAAGTTACGAACTGATGGAAACTGCGGACACTCATCTGCGTCTTAGACGGTATGTGCGGAATAGCAGGCTATAGCCTCGCAAACGCCAGCAGCGCCGACCGGACGCTCGCGGCGCAGGCGCTGCTCGCAGGGATCGCCGAACGGGGCTCCGACGCCGTCGGGTATGCGTTCCGCTGCGGCTCAGAGCCGGTGCACATCCACAAGCAGCGCTCGGGCGCGAGCGCGCTCCTGGACGAGATCGCCGTGCCGGACTGCGCCTCGCAGGCGCTCGTTCACGTGCGCGACTACACGAAGGGCCACCCCACGATTGCAGCAAACAACCACCCCGTGCGTCACGGCGCAGTCGTCGGGATCCACAACGGGATCATCTTCAACGACGAGGAGCTGCTCGCCGAGCACGGGATCGAGCGCGCCGACCCGGAGATGAGCGTCGATTCCGAGGTGATCTTCGCGCTGGCCGAGAGCTCCGACTCGACGGCTCGGGCCTTCGAGCAGCTGCACGGCTCGATGGCGACTGCCTGGCTCGACGAGCGCCAGCCCGAGTTGCTCTTCGTCGCGCGCGGCGTCGGCCGGCCGCTCTGGCTCGGCCGCGGTCACAACGAGCTCTTCTTCGCCTCGACACGCGACGCACTGATGGTCGTCGAGCGGACGCTCGGCAACAGCCTGCGCAAGAGCCAGCTCGCGGAGGGACGGATCATCGCCGTGCGCGACGGCGAGGTGGCGCACACGTACCGCTTCTCGCCGGACCGCTCGTTCACCGAGGAGTCGCTTCCGTCCGTGCGTGCGCCTCACGAGGGCGCGAAGAGCCTGCAGCTCCTGTACGCGATCGCCGGCGTCGCGGCCTAAGCCTCCCAGCCTAGATCAGGGCGCCGTCGGAGCGGATCTTGACGCCCTCGGCGCCGAGCCGTTCTGCGACGAGGAACTGGAACGTCGACCAGGCGCCCCGGCGGGCCTCGAACATCCGGTAGACCTGCCACTCGGTGAGCAGGCTCGGGTCCGCGCGCCGTGCCTCGGCCCAGTCGGTGAACTTGGGCAGGCGCCCGAGGGCCCGCGCGAGGGCCACGCCCTGCGTGACGGCCCGCTCGAGCCTCTCCTCGCCCACCGGAACGTCGAAGCCGGCCTCGCGCAGTGCCGTCGTGAGGGAGCCGAAGGTGTGCCAGTAGAGCGATTTCGACGGCATCGTGCCGCGGTGCGCGTCCAGGTCCTTCGCGGTCGGGACCCGTCCGAGCTCCTCGCCGAGCTCGCGGAGCAACCGGAGCAGCTCCGGGCGCGTGGCGAAACGTCGAGGCACGAGCCCGGCGGCACGCGTGGCGTTGTTCCAGCTGCCGAAGTGCTCGATCACGGTCTGTGGATGCACGTCGGTCTCGGGATCGGCCCCGAACTCGCGCATCGTCGGCGTGCGGCCGAGCCGCTGTGCGGCCGCAGCCAGCTCAGCCAGGATCTGGTCGTCGGTGTAGCGCTTGCGGATCCCCGCCTGGAAGGCAGCGAGGGCCTCGGAGTCGATCTCCGCGACTGCGCGGAACGGCTTCTTCGCCATGCCAAACAGAATAGAGCGCCTTGCACAAAACGCAAGTACGGGCGTGCGGCTTATCCCCCACTCTCCGGTCCGTGCTTCGACCGGGAGCTAGGAGGCGGCGGCGATCAGGCCCTGGCGGGACTGATCGTCGCGCGGCAGGCTCTCGACCGGCAGGATCCGTACGAGCGCGCCGACGCAGCGTGGGCAGAACTGTGTGCCCGCGGCGCGTCGCAGCTCGGCGAGCGCCTCAGGGGCCGGCCGCGCCGCGCGGTAGATCCGCGTGGTCAGCATCGAGTCGAGCGCGTCGGCGACGTGGATGATGCGGGCGCCGAGCGGAATGTCCTCGCCCATGAGCCCGTCCGGATAGCCGGTGCCGTCGAACCGCTCGTGGTGGTGGCGGATCGCGGGCACGGCGTCGTTGAGGAAGCCGAGGCGGTCGATGATCCGTGCGCCTTCGTCCGCGTGCCGCTGCATGAGCGCCCACTCCTCCTGGGTCAGGCTCGCCGGCTTGAGCAGGATCGCGTCGGGGATCGCGAGCTTGCCGATGTCGTGGAAGAGCGCGGCGTGGCCGAGCAGGTCGAGCTCCGCCTGTGAGAGCCCGAGCTCACGGCCGATCGCGAGGGCGAGCTGCTGCACGCGGCGGGAGTGGCCCGCGGTGTACGCGTCGCGCGCATCGACCGTCGCCGAGAGAGACTCCATCGCGGCCGTCGAGCGCTCCTTGAGCAGTCGGTTGGCCTGCTCGAGGGAGACGTTCTGGATCTGGATCGTCTCGGCGGCTTGACGGAGCTTCTGGGCGCTCTTCTGCGTGTGTGCGAGGTAGGCGTCCTGCGTCTTGCGCATGAGCAGGAGTGGTACCGCGAATACGGCCAGGGCGTACAGGCCGGCCGCCTCGTACGCGATCCCCATCACGGCACCGACGAAGCCGTAGACGACGTAGTGCGGCATCAGCCATGCGAAACGCTCCTTGAACACCGCCCACCACCGCTCGTGGCCTTCCATCGCGACGGCGAGGCTGAGCAGCGACATGTTGATCGCGAAGTACACCGCACCCGCACCGAGCCCGAGCAGCGCCGTGGCGAGATCGTGCCAGTGGCCGCTGACGTCGTTCGCGATCGAGAACACGCCGGCGGCGCCGAGTGACGCGAACGTGAGCGCGCCGATGTTGAAGAGCACGTTGTGCACCGCCGAGCGGCGAGCGCTCCACTCGACCACGGAGGTCGTGACGGCGATCGCGAGCGCGGCGCGGGGCCCGAACAGCGCCGCTCCGGCGATCGCACCGACCGCGGCGACGGAGATCGTCCCCTCGTCGAATTCGAGCGCGAGCGCCTGCCCGATCCCGACGAGCGCGACGATCGCAACGAGGCCGAGCACGTCCTGGCTCTGGCCGAGGATGATCCCGATCACGCCGGCGGCGATGCCGAGCACGCTGACGAGGCCGACCAGCACCGCGAGGCGCGGCGAGAGCGAGAGGAAGCGAGGCCCGTGCATCGCGTGTGGCCGCGGGTGGCGGCGCTCGGACTCCGGCTTGACCTCCGGAGCGGCCGGGATCGGCGCGTGGTGCTCGCCGTCCTCGGGCACCGCGACGAGCCGTGCTGTGCGCTCCGCGGGCACGAGGAGGGGCTCGGAGCTCGCGCCGAGGACGCGGTTTCGGCCCTGGAGCTTCGCGCGGTAGACGGCGAGGTCGGCCTGGTGGATCAGCTCGTTCGGATCGGTGCCGTCCTTCGGGTAACCCGCGACGCCGATCGAGATCGTGGCACGGATGGGCTCGCTCGAGGTCTCGACGTCGAAATGCCGGTCGGCGACCGCGCGGCGGATCCGTTCGGCGATCTCGAGCGCCTGCTCGGGCGGCGTTTCGGGCAGCAGGATCGAGAACTCCTCGCCGCCGAAGCGCGCGGGGATGTCGTAGTGGCGCAGCTGGGCCCGGAAGACCTCCGCGATCCCCTTCAGGACCGCGTCTCCCGCCAGGTGGCCGTAGTTGTTGTTGATGTCACGGAGGAGGTCGAGGTCGGCCATGATCAACGAGAGCGGCCGCTGGAAGCGTTCCGCACGGCCGAGCTCCTCTTGGAGGGCGAGCGCGAAGTGGCGCGCATTGAAGAGCCCGGTCTTCGGATCGACGCGCGCCTCGGCCTGCAGCGCAGGCACCGTGAGTGAGCGGTGCACGAGCAGGATGGGAGCGATGGCGAACGGGATCAGCCACGGGTTCTCGAGCCAGAAGTACGCGAACGCGACGCCGAGAGCCGCAAGCACGAGCTCCGTGGAGAGGTTCTCGAAGCTGAACAGGCCGGTCGCCCGGGCCGAATGGCCGTACGCGAGGTAGAGCATCACCGCGAGCAGCGCATGGTTGACGAGCACGAGCACGGCACTCGCCGTGAGCCCGGCGACAGCAAAGCGTAGGCTCGAATTCGCGATCCAGGTCGAGTCGAGGATCAGCTGCGCCGCGCCCCACGCCGCCATCACCGCGACGATGTAGTCGGCAATGTTGAACGTCTGCAGCGGCCAGCGGTAGCGGTACTTCAGCCACTCGGGGATGTGCACGAGGAGCACGAGCAGCGGGAGCTGCTGCGGCGGCAGGATCAGCGCCGCCGGCACGAGGAAGACGATCGTCGTGTGGTACGACTGGTTGCTCGGCGTGCGCACCATGAAGAGCTGCGCGACGGCCGCGGCGGCCGCGAAGACGGCAAACGCGAACCAGTCCGTCGTACCGGGGAGCCGTCCGACGAACGGCAGCGTGACCGCGGCAGCTCCCAGGAGCACGAGCAGCATGTAGCCGCGCGCGATCAGCGACAGGCTTTCGCCGTCGGGCCGCTCGTGCATCGTGTCGAGCGGTGCCCCTGTCGTCTCGAACAGGACCTCTTCGGGCGCGGTGGTCACCGCATCGAAGCCTTGAGTCGGAGCGAAACCCTCATTGCTGCCTTGCCGTTCTCCTCTCTCCGTCCTTGACGGAGGTCCGCAGGAATTGAGAGCCCGGTGGTTCGACGGAACGTACGCCTACGGGTCGGTGCCCGGCATCCCCCATTCGGGGAAAGCGCCGGGCACCGTGAAGAATCACCCGATCGGGGGACACCGGCGGCTTGCGCCGCCGGTGCCCCGCGCTCCTTACTCGGCGGTGGTCGCCTCGGTCCAGCTGGCGTCTGCCCAGCTCGCCTCGGTCCAACTCGCCTCGGCCCAACTCGCCTCGGCCCAGCTCGCCTCGTTCCAGCTCGCCTCGGCCCAGCTCGCCTCGGCCCAGCTCGCCTCGGCCCACGAGGCGTCGCTCGTCGCGGCCTCAGTCCAGCTTGCCGAGTTGAAGACCAGCTGCCCGTTGGCGGGGTTGGCCGTGACGAACGCGGTGAGACCGGCATTCGGGTTCGGCGGGTCCTCCACCGCGGCCGCAGCCGCAGCATCGACCTCGCCGACACCGCCCGTGAGGCCCGGGTCGTTGAGTGGACGCGCACCGAGCATCAGCGCGCCCTTGACCTGATCGGGCGTCCAGTCGGGATGCAGTGCCAGGATCTGCGCCGCCGCACCCGAGACAACCGGGGCTGCGAACGAGGTGCCCGACATCCACATGTAGCCCGGAGCCACCACTCGCTCAGGCATCTGCGTGGCCAGCTCCGAATGCTCCGGCACCGGCATGATGAGGTAACGGCCGGGAGCGCTCAGCTCCGGCTTGTGGAAGCCGTCGGCCGTCGTCCCGTACGCCGACCACGGCGCAACCGTGTCGTTCCACGTGGCCGAGTCGCCGTTCTGGTCGAACGCGCCGACCGTGATCACGAACGGATCGTTGCCGGGGGCGTAGATCGGCACGGCACCGTTGCCCGTGCCGTGGTTACCCGCAGCCGCGACGACCACGACGCCGTTGAACCAGAGCTTCTCGACCGCCTTGTCCAGCGGGTCGACCGTGAAGCTCGAGGCGACGGCGCCTGCGATCGAGAAGTTCGCGACTCGGATGTTGTACTGGTCCTTGTGCTGCAGGATCCAGTCCGCCGCCGCGATCACGTCGCTCGTGTACGACTTTCCGGTCTCGTCGGCTGTTCGCAACGAGACGATCGGCGCCGTCGGGGCGACTCCCTGGTAGTCGGACGACGCACCCGCCGCGATCCCGGCCACCATCGTGCCGTGGCCCTCGGCGTCCGCCTTGCCGTCGTTGCTCCTGAAGTTCACGCTCGCGACGACACGATTGCCGAAGTCAGCGGTCTTCGAGGAGTCGACACCGCTGTCGACGATCGCGATCGCCGGAAGCGTGGCCCCCGACGCGGCCGACATGTCCCAGAGCGACGGGACGTCGGCGGTATCCCGCCACATCTCGTTGTCCTGGTAATCCGTCGACTGGACCTGGACGTCAGGAGTGATCGCCGCGATGTTCCGTACCTTCGCAAGCCGAAGGATCAGCTTGCCCGGGAGCGTCGCGGAGACGCCCGAGATGACCTTGAAGCTGCGGCGAACGGCAACGCCGGTCGACCGCACGTCGGAAGCGACCGCCGAGGTGCCCGCAGTGGAGCGGCCCTGGACGATCACCTTGAACATCTTGGTCGGGCCGGCCTGTGCCGCCTGAAGGAGGCTCGCCGGCACCTGTGCCGTCGGCGGGCTTGCCTTCGAGCCGGCGGAAGCGCCAGCCGCAAGAACGCTCGCGAGCACGACGACGGAGAGCACTGCTGCGCTCCTGCCCAGTCGCATCCGTGAACGCTTGTCCGAGCCGCCCCCGCGTCCCCAGAGGGCGCTCGAGCGCACATCAGTTGGATTACCGCAGTCGTGCCGCATATGTCCCGCTTTCTCCCTTCAGCGACTGCCCGATGCAGTCGCCGGCCGCATGTGTGCCATAGAACCGGGCAAAACCTAGATCCCGCCCGGGCTCGGAACGTCCCCCTTCCGGGGTAGCGCCGCACAGTTCCCTCGTTCGAGTGACCCTGCCGGTCGTCGGCAGCTACCCTCGGCCTGTGCGCCTGCCGGTACCGCTCTCCGTCGAGGCCGCCGCGGCCCGTGCGGCCGGCCGCCTCTCGCGTCTCGCGGGGCGCGGAGGCGGCACCACCCTGCCCGGAAAGCTCCTCTGGAAGCTCGATCCCGGCGCCGTCGACCGGCTCGCGGAGCGGCTTCCGCAGGGTTCGGCGCTCGTCTCGGCGACGAACGGGAAGACCACGACGGCGGCGATGGCGGAAGCCGTCCTCGCGCCGCGCGTGCGGCTCGCGCACAACGGCTCCGGCGCGAACCTCGTCTCCGGCGTCGCCTCGGCACTCCTGGAGGCAGAGGGAGCCGAGCTCGGCCTGTTCGAGGTCGACGAGGCGGCGCTTCCCGAGGTCGCGAGGCGGCTGTGCCCACGGGCCATGTGCCTCGGCAACCTCTTCCGTGACCAGCTCGACCGCTACGGCGAGCTCGAGCACGTAGCCGAGGGCTGGCGCTCGGCCGTGGCGGGCCTCGACGGGTCGTCGACGCTCGTCGTCAACGCTGACGACCCGCTCGTCGCCGAGCTCGCGCGGGGGCGGGCCGGCGCCGTCACGTTCGGCCTCGACGACCCGCGTCACGCGCGGCCTGCGCTCCAGCACGCGGCGGACTCGAAGTACTGCGTCGTCTGCGGGACGCCCTACGACTACGCCGCAGCGTACGTCGGCCACCTCGGCGACTACCGGTGCCCGAACTGCGGGCACGTACGGCCGGCGCTCGACGTCGCTGCGCGTGCGCTCGAGCTACGTGGCCTCGACGGCTCGTCGTTCGACCTCGTCTCGCCGGAGGGGACGCGGCGGATCGAGCTGGCCCTGCCCGGGCTCTACAACGTCTACAACGCGCTCGCCGCAGCCTCGCTCACCCGCGCGCTGGGAGCGTCGCTCGACGAGATCGCCGGTGGGCTCGCGAGCTTCGGCCCCGCCTTCGGCCGGTTCGAGCGGATCCCGGTCGGTGACGACCGCACGGTGCTGATCCTGCTGATCAAGAACCCGGCCGGGGCGAACGAGGCGATCCGTACGCTCGTCGACGGCGGGGCGCCGGCCACGGCGCTGATCGCGCTCAACGACGGGATCGCGGACGGCCGGGACGTTTCGTGGATCTGGGACGTCGACTTCGAGCCGCTCGGCGAGGGCCTCGAGCATCTCGTCGCGAGCGGCGACCGCGCAGCCGAGCTGGCGCTGCGGTTCAAGTACGGCGGCCTCGACGGGGCTGTGCTCGAGATCGTGCCCGTGCTCGAGGAGGCACTCGACCGCGGGCTCGCGCTGACCCCACCCGGCGGCGAGCTCGTGATCCTCCCCACCTACACCGCGATGCTCGCGCTGCGCCGAATCGTGGCCGGGCGCGGCTACGTCCGGAACTACTGGGAGCGGGTACCGACGTGACGGTCGTCGTCGGCCACCTCTATCCCGACTACCTGAACATCTACGCGGATCGCGGCAACATCGCAGTGCTGAGGCAGCGTGCAGTATGGCGGGGGCACGAGCTGGAGGTGCGTGCAATCGGGCTCGGCGACCGGATCGAGCCGGCCGCTTGCGACCTCTACTACATCGGCGGCGGCCAGGACCGCGAGCAGGCGCTCGTCGCCGCCGACCTGGCGGAGAAGGGCGGCGCGCTGGCGGCGGAGGTCGAGCGGGGAGCCGCCCTGCTCGCCGTGTGCGGCGGCTACCAGCTTCTCGGCCGCGGCTATCGCGATGCGGGCGGCCGCTGGCTCGAGGGCGCCGGGCTCTTCCCGCTGGAGACCCTCGCCGGCGAGCGCCGCATGATCGGAGACGTCCTGCTCGAATGCGAGCTCGAGCCGGGCGAACGCCGGACCGTGGCCGGATTCGAGAACCATGCGGGTCGCACGTTGCTCGATCCCGGGGCCGTCCCGCTCGGCCGCGTGCTCGCCGGCTTCGGAAACGACGGCGAGAGCGGCTTCGAGGGTTGTCGCGTGGGTCGGGCGCTCGGCACGTACCTGCACGGCCCGCTGCTCCCCCGCAACCCCTGGCTCGCCGACTGGCTCCTCGGCGAGGCGCTGGGCGGGGTCGCGCTCGAGCCGCTGCCGGACGAGCTCGAGGCCCAGGCGCACGAAGTGTCCGCGGGCCGTGCCCGCCAGCGCCGCTAGATGGTCTAGGGAACCCAGAGCGCGCCGAGGTACACGGCGGGGTCGCCGGGGCGCCAGCGTTGCAGGAACCGCTGGATCGGCGGGTGCATAACGACGCCGTCGAGCTCCTCGAGCGTGAACAGCCGGTGCCCGCGCACGGCGACGTCCTGCGAGACGACGGCCTCCAGCGAGAGATCGCTCAAGTCGCTCGCGAAGATGATGTGGACGACGTGCTTGGCGGAGAAGCTCCGCCGCGGCTCGATCGAGTCGACGAGCGCGACCGGCCCCTCGAACGGGATCTCCTCGTCGGGGCCGAGCACGCCGACCTCCTCGCGCAGCTCGCGGACAAGCGCCTGCACGAGGCTCTCTCCCGACTTCACGCCGCCGCCGGGAAGCAGCCAGTACTCCTTGTCAGGCTTCTCCTGGCGGACGAGCAGGATCCGATCGCGCCACCGCACGACCGCCGAGACGCGGATCCTGGGCTCGAGCGCCATCAGACGCTCGACGACCCGAAGCCGCGGACGCCCCGGTCGCTCTCCGGCAGCTCCTCCACCTCCACGAGGTCGGCGGCCGTGACGGGCATCACCACGAGCTGCGCGATCCGCATCCCCGGCTCGACCACGAACGGCGCGGCCCGGTCGGTGTTGAGCAGCACGACCCGCAGCTCGCCGCGGTAGCCGGAGTCGACGAGGCCCGGCGCGTTCACGATCGTGATCCCGTGCCGCGCGGCGAGGCCGGACCGCGGCTGGACGAATCCTGCATACCCCGCGGGGATCGCGACCGCGAGACCCGTGCCCACCGTGGCGCGCTCGCCCGGGCCGAGCTCGACGCGCTCGCAGGCGCTGAGGTCGAGGCCCGCGTCGCCGGCGTAGGCCGGAGCCGGGAGCACGGCACCGTCACGGAGGCGCTGGACCGGAAGCTCGATCACCGGCGCTTCCGCTTCGCGTATGCCTCCGCGACGAGATAAGGGGCGAAGCGGCGAAGCTCGCGGCTCGGCAGCCTCGCCTTGATGTAGACGCCGTCCTCGGTGTCGACCCGCTCGTCGATCGGCGCGCCCAGCGCGTAGAGCTCCGCGAGGCGGCCGCCCTCCGTATGTGGCAGGAAGAGCCGCACCTCCTCGAACCGGTCGGCAAACCGCTCGGCGAGGCGTGCGCGCAGCTGGTCGAGCCCCTCCCCGGTGAGCGCCGAGACCTGCACGGCACCGGGAAAGCGGTTCGCGAGGCGGCGCCGGCGCAGCAGGTCGACCCCGTCGATCTTGTTGACCACTATCTCGACCGGAAGCTCGTCGGCTGCGATCTCGTGCAACACCGAGTCGACGGCGGCGATCTGCTCTTCGAGCCGCTCGTCGGGGATCGACGCGTCGACGACGTGCAGCACGAGATCGGCGACGAGCGTCTCCTCGAGCGTCGCCGCGAAACCCTCGACGAGCTGGTGGGGCAGCCGCCGGACGAAGCCGACCGTGTCGGTGACGAGGTAGCGGCGGCCGTCGTGCTCGAAGCCGCGCGTCGTCGGGTCGAGGGTCTCGAACAGGCGGTTGTCGACGGATGCATCCGCGCCGGTGAGCGAGTTCAGGAGCGTCGACTTGCCGACGTTCGTGTAGCCGGCGAGCGCCACGGTCGGCACCTGCGTCCGCTGCCGCTCCCGCCGACGCTCGCCGCGCTGGCTGCGCACCTCGGCGAGACGGCGCTTGAGGAGCGAGACGCGGCGGCGCGCGACCCGCCGGTCGGACTCGAGCTGCGTCTCGCCGGGGCCGCGCGTGCCGACGCCGCCACCGAGCCGCTCGAGGTGCTGCCACATCCCCCGCATCCGGGGCAGGTTGTACTCGAGCTGCGCCAGCTCGACCTGGAGCTTGCCCTCGGCGCTCCGCGCGTGTTGGGCGAAGATGTCGAGGATCAGCTGCGTGCGGTCGACGACCCGCGCCTCGAGCGCGTTCTCGAGCGTCCGCTGCTGGGTCGGGTCGAGCTCGTCGTCCACGATCAGGACCTCGGAGCCGGAGCGCTTGTACTCGTCTTTCAGCTGCTCGAGCTTCCCCTTGCCGACGTACGTGCGCCGGTCCGGCCGCGCGCGGTGCTGGATCAGCTCACCGCCGGGCTCGACCCCGGCCGTGCGGATCAGCTCCCGCAGCTCCGAGAGCTCGTCCTCGTCGTCCATTCCCTGAGCGAGCACGGCGAGCACAAACCCGCGCTCGGGCTCGCTGCCCGGCGTGGGATCGGGTCGGCGCTGCGTCACCGTGGGATTATTGCGCAGGAGATGAACGCAGAGACGCTCGCGCAACGAACGCTCGACCTCGTCGACATCCCCTCGGTAAGCCGGGAGGAGGCGGCGATCGCCCGCTACGTCGCCGAGGCGGTGCCGCTCGAGCGCACCTTCGACGACGGAGACTCGGTTCTGTTCACGACTCCGGGCTCCGCCGATCGGGAGCTCGTCGTGCTCGCCGGTCACCTCGACACGGTGCCGGCGCAGGAGAACCTTCCCGGCCGCCGCGAGGGCGGCTCCGTCGTCGGGCTCGGCGCGAGCGACATGAAGGGTGGGCTCGCCGTGATGATCGAGCTGGCGCGCTGGGCCGCGGAGGGGCCTGATCTGACCTTCGACCTGGGCTTCCTCTTCTTCCCGCGCGAGGAGATCGGGCCAGAGGAGAGCGCACTGCCAGCGTTCTTCGAGGGCTGCCCGCAGCTCTTCGAGGCGGGGCTGGTGCTGCTGCTCGAGCCGACCGACAACACGATCCAGGCCGGCTGTCTCGGCAACATCTCGGCCCGGCTCGTCTTCCGCGGGGAGAGCGCGCACTCGGCGCGCCCGTGGCTCGGGGTGAACGCGGTCGCGCGCGCATTCGAAGGCCTGAAGCCGCTGCTCGACGTGGTGCCGTACCCGGTCGAGGTGAACGGTCTCACCTTCGTCGAGGTGCTCTCGGTCACCAGGATCCACGGCGGCATCGCCGACAACGTGATTCCCGACCGCGTCGAGGTGACGCTGAACTTCCGCTACGCGCCGAACCGCAGCCCCGAGGAGGCAGTGGCGCGCCTCGGGCTGATCGCGCCGGGAGCGGAGATACTCGCCCACGCCCCGCCGGGGCGTGTCGTCTCGTCTCCGCTCGTGGAGCAGCTTCGCCGCGCAGGGCCGTTCGCCGTCGAGCCGAAGCAGGCGTGGACGAACGTCGCCGACTTCACGAGCCGGGGCATCGACGCCGTCAATCTCGGCCCGGGCGCGACCCGCTTCGCGCACCGGCGCGACGAACAGGTCGAGGTCGAGGAGCTGCTGCGCACGTACGAGGCGCTCCAGCGGTTCGCTAGCGTCTAGGGATGCGTCTCTCCCCCGTCCTCGCCGACCTCGGAACGTATCCGTTCGTCCGGCTCGAGAAGGCGAAGCGGCGGCTCGCGCACGAGGGTGTCTCGTTCGTCGACTTCGGCGTCGGCGACCCGCGCGAGCCGGTCGAGCCGTTCATCCGCCAGGCTCTCGTGGACGGCCTGGAGGACCGGCTGGGGTATCCGCTCGCTCAGGGGCTGCCCGAGCTGCGCGGCGCGATCGCCCGCTGGTGCCGGGGGCGCTTCGGGGTGGAGCTCGACCCCGACACCGAGGTGATCCCGACCCTGGGCTCGAAGGAGGCGATCTTCTCGCTCGCACAGGTTGCGCTCGATCTCCCCGGCGGGAAGGACCTCGTGGTCGTGACCGAGCCGGGCTATCCGGTCCAGGAGCGCGGCGCGCTCTTCGCCGGGGGCCGCGTGCTCAGGGTGCCGCTTCTCGAACGCAACGGCTTCCTGCCCGACCTCGACGGGATCGATGCCGAAACCTGGGCGCGCATCGCCGTCTTCTGGGTCAACTACCCGAACAATCCCACGGGCACAGTGGCGCCGCTCTCGTTCTTCGAGCGCCTCGCGGCGCTCGCGGTCGAGCACGACTTCCTACTGGCCTCCGACGAGGCGTACACCGAGCTCTACTTCGGCGAGCCGCCGCCGTCGGCGCTCCAGCTCCCGTTGCGTCGCAATGTCGCCGCGTTCAACACGCTGTCGAAGCGCTCCTCCATGACGGGCTACCGCTCGGGCTTCGTGGCCGGCGATCCCGAGCTGATCGGGGCGCTTCGCGCCTTCCGCCCCACCGTCGGCACCGCGCCGCAGGAGTTCGTGCAGCGTGCCGCGATCGCGGCCTGGGGCGACGAGGGGCATGTCGAGCGGATGCGCGACGCCTACGGGCGCAAGCGCGAGATCCTGCTGGAGGCGCTGCGCGAGAAGGGGATCCGTGTCGCGGGCGGCGAGGCGACGATGTACCTGTGGCTCGAGGTGCCCGGCGGCGGCTCCTCCGAGGCCTTCGCGACCGCGCTGCTGGAACACGGCGTCGTCGTCGCTCCGGGCGTCTTCTTCGGGCCCGCCGGCGAGGGATACGTCAGAATCGCGCTCGTGCCGACCGAGGACGAGTGCCGTCGCGCCGCCGCGATCCTCCGGGAGGCGCTGTGACGGTGGAGGAGACGATCGCGGCGCTCGACCGCGGCGAGCTCCGAGTCGCCGAGAAGCGGGGCGACGAGTGGGTCGTCAACGTCGAGGCGAAGCAGGCGATCCTCGACTACTTCGGGCTGCGCAGAATCGAGCCACAGGAGCTCGGCCCGTTCGAGTACTCCGACAAGATCCCGCTGAAGCACGGGTACGCGGCGCTCGGCGTGCGGGTCGTGCCCCCGGCGACGGCCCGCTACGGCGCGTTCCTCTCCGAGGGCGTCGTGCTGATGCCGAGCTACGTGAACATCGGCGCCTGGATCGGCCCGCGCACGATGGTCGACACGTGGGCGACGGTCGGCTCGTGCGCGCAGATCGGCGCCGACGTCCACCTCGCCGGGGGGGTCGGAATCGGCGGGGTGCTCGAGCCGGTGCAGGCGAGCCCGGTGATCGTCGAGGACGGCGCCTTCATCGGCTCGCGCTGCATCCTCACGGAGGGAGTGCGCATCGGCGAGCGCGCGGTGCTGGCGCCCAACGTCTCGCTGACCGCCTCCGTGCCCGTGATCGACGTGACCGGCCTGGAGCCGGTCGAGTACCGGGGCTTCGTGCCGCCGTACGCCGTGGTCGTGCCCGGGTCTCGCTCGAAGGAGTTTCCGGCGGGCACCTACGAGGTGGCGTGCGCGCTGATCATCGGCCGGCGGAACGCGCAGACCGACCTCAAGACGAGCCTGAACGACGCGCTACGCGAGTTCGAGATCGGGAGCTAGCTCGATCGCCGGGCCTGTGAGTCGTGCCTGACGGCCCCGGAGCTCGACCAGGAGCTCGCCGCCCGGGAGGCACACAGTGACCGGGCTCTCGCACCAGCCGTGCACGACGGCGGCCGCGGCAGCGGCGACGGCGCTCGAGCCCGACGACGACGTCTCCCCAGCGCCCCGCTCCCAGACGGACACGCGCAGGGTGTGCTCGTCCTCGACCTCGACGAGCTGGACGTTGGTGCGGTCGGGGAAGCGCGGGTGGCGCTCCAGGAGAGGGCCGAGGCGAAGGAGGTCGTCGCGACCGTGCAGCAGCCGCACCACGGCATGAGGGTTCCCGACGGAGACGGGCGTCACCTCGAGCCGCTCGCCCGAGACGTCGAGAGTCTCCAGCGGGCCGACCTCCACCTCCCCCAGCTCCTGCTCGACGAGCCCGTCCTCCCGGATGTGTGCGCGTACCGTGCGCGGGCCGACGTGCACCTGCACGTCCGACCTGCCCGTGCGCTGCCCGAGCCAGGCGGCCGCGATCCGGGTGCCGTTGCCCGACATCTCGGCGAGCGAGCCGTCGGGGTTCCAGATCAGCACCGTCGCCTCGTCGTCGGTCGCGGAGAGCACCTCGAGAACGCCGTCCGAACGGCCTGCGTCGCAGAGGGCGCGCGCCAGCTCGGTTGTGAGCGGCGTGCCGGTCTCAGCCCGCTCGACGAGCAGGTAGGTGTTCCCGAGCGCGTGCCATTTGCTGAATCTCATCGGCGACCTCGTCGGCGGGGCGATCGGCGT
Source organism: uncultured Actinomycetes bacterium (assembly GCA_963724805.1). Classification (GTDB taxonomy): domain Bacteria; phylum Actinomycetota; class Thermoleophilia; order Gaiellales; family Gaiellaceae; genus CAVQZA01. The sequence continues at coordinate 605,662 of CAVRWA010000011.1, read as the reverse complement.
TGACCATACCGAGGCCGGGAATCCGCCGCATCCACTTGCTCTGGTAGGCGGCGTAGCGCCGCGTGCGGATCACGATGGCCGCTCAGTGCCTCGTCGCGCGGCAGCTCGGCGACCTCCTCGAGCCCGAGCGCCTTGCGAGCGGTGATCGAGACGGTGCCCGCCAGCGCCGCGCGCACCTCGTCCTGGACTCCTGCGTCGAACATGGCCGCCGTCCGCTGCTCGATCCGGCGGAGCAGCTCCTCCCGGGGCACGTCGAGGCCGACGAGAAGCGTCGGGTGCCGCGTCTCCCGTGCCCACAGGCGGTCGTCGACCGGGACGAGTGAGGCGCCGGCTTCAGCCAGCTCGAGCGCCCGCACGACCCGCCTGCGGTCGTTCGCGTGCACGGCGGCCGCCGCTTCGGGGTCGAGGGCCGCGAGGCGCCGGTGCGCCGCCGCTGCGCCGTCCCGGTCGTAGAACTCCTCCCAGCGGACCCGGACCCCGGGGCGCGGTGCGGGCGGGAGCCCGAGCTCGGCGAGCGCCGCGCGCAGGTAGAGACCGGTGCCGCCGGCGACGACCGGTGTGCGGCCCGCGGCGAGCAGCTCGTCGATCGCGGCGTGCGCTAGGCGAGCGTACTCGCCGACCGAGCCCTCGTAGTCGAGCGGCCAGATCCCGACGAGGCGTGTCGGCCGCTCGGGCTGGCAGGTCAGGATCGGCAATCCCCGGTAGGCCTGCATCGAGTCGCACGAGACGACCTCCCCGCCGATGAGACCCGCAAGCGTCTCCGCGACGGCGGTCTTGCCGCTCGCGGTCGGCCCGAAGATCGCGATGACCATTCCGGCCATGTCCCCGGGGGGAACCCCCACTGATTAGCCTAGTCGCGAAATCCGCACGGGACCGTGCCGGAAGTGTGTCGAATCGATCACGCGGCGACGGCGGCCGCGAGCCGGCCGCGCAGGGTGGTCGAGGTGGCACCCTCGATCAGCACGGGCACGAGCTCGCCGGGCGCGGCGTCCCCGCTGAAGTTCACCGTCGTGTTGCGGCGGGTCCGCCCGCGCAGGACTGCGGCGTCGGTGCGGCTCGAGCCCTCCACGAGCACCTCCTCGATCCTGCCCACCCGCTCCTCGTTCCGGGCGTGTGCGGATTGCTGCACGAAATCGATCAGCCGCTCGATTCGCTCGCGCTTGACCTCCTCCGGTACCTGGTCGGGCATCGTGGCGGCGTCGGTGCCATGTCGCGGCGAGTAGACGAAGGTGAACGCTCCTTCGAACCCGACCTGCTCCACGACGGCGAGCGTCTCCCGGAAGTCCGCCTCGGTCTCGCCGGGGAAGCCGACGATCAGATCGGTGGTGAGCGCGAGGTCGGGAATGCCGGCGCGGAGCTCGGCCACGAGCCGTAGATAGCGCTCGGCGCCGTAGGTGCGGCGCATCGCCTTGAGGATCCGCGTCGAGCCCGACTGGAGCGGCAGGTGGGCGTGCTCGCACACCGACGCGCACTCGGCCATCGCCTCGATCACCGGGCGCCGGAAGTCCTTGGGATGAGGGCTCGTGAACCGGATCCGCTCGATCCCCTCCACCGCGTCACAGGCTCGCAGCAGCTCGCCGAAGTCGGTTCTGAGGTCGGGAAGGAGGTCGCGCCCCCACGAGTTCACGTTCTGGCCGAGCAGCGTCAGCTCCTTCACACCGTCAGCGGCGAGCCTCGTCGCCTCTGCGACGATCTCCCCTGGCCCGCGGCTCTGCTCGCGGCCGCGTACGGCCGGCACGATGCAGTACGAGCAGCTCGAGTTGCAGCCCATCGAGATCTGCAACCACGCCTGGAACCGGCGCTCGCGGTGAGCAGGCAAGTCACCTGCGAACGAGTCCCATTCGCCGAAGCGTCCGCGCGGCGCGACGCCGCCGGCGCCGATCCAGTCGGCGAGATGCGGGATCGACCCGGGGCCGAACGCGACGTCGACGTAGGGGTACAGCTCGAAGAGGCGGTCGCGCTGGGCCTCCGCGTAGCAGCCGCCGACGGCGATCACCTTCTCGGGATCGCGCTGCTTCAGCGCCGCCGCCTGTGCGAGGTGGGCGGCGAAGCGCTGGTCGGGCTTCTCGCGGATCGTGCAGGTGTTGAAGACGATCACGTCCGCCTCGACCTGGTCGACAGCCTCGCCGAGCCCGATCGACTCGAGCATCCCCTTGATCCGCTCGGAGTCGTGAGCGTTCATCTGGCACCCGAACGTCGTGACGTGGTAGCGCTTCACGGCGAAAGTGTAGAGGCGTCAGCGTGCGTGGATCGCGCCGGCGCCCGATACGTTCTTGGCCACGTCCACGGCGCGGCTCTCGCGGATCACGGTCACCTTCACCTGGCCCGGATACTCGAGATGGTCCTCGATCTCGCGCGCGATCTCGTGCGAGAGGAGGACGGCGGTGTCGTCGTCGACCTCCGTCGGCTTCACGATCACCCGGATCTCGCGCCCCGCCTGCAGGGCGTACACCTTCTCGACGCCCTTCTTGCTCGCCGCGAGCTCCTCGAGCGCCTCCAGGCGCTTGATGTAGTTCTCGAGGCTCTCGCCGCGGGCACCGGGCCGCGAAGCGGAGATCGCGTCTGCAGCGATCAGGAGCACCGCCTCGACCGTCTGGGGCTGCACCTCGTAGTGGTGCGCCTCGATCGCGTGTACGACCCCCTGGGGCTCCCCGTAGCGCTTGGCGAGCTGGGTGGAGATCGCCGCGTGGGAGCCCTCGACCTCGTGGGTCATCGCCTTGCCCAGGTCGTGCAGGAGCGCCGCGCGCTTCGTGGTCTTGATGCCGGCGCCGAGCTCGGTCGCCATGATCCCGCCGAGGTGGACGACCTCGAGCGTGTGCTTGAGCACGTTCTGGCCGTAGCTCGTGCGGAACTTGAGTCGCCCCAGGATCTTGACGAGCTCGTCCGGGAAGTCGCCGCAGTTCGCCTCGTAGACCGCCTGCTCGCCGGCCTGGTGGATCACGTCGTCGATCTCGGCCTTCGACTGGTAGTACATCTCCTCGATCCGGGTCGGGTGGATGCGACCGTCCTCGATCAGCTTCTGCAGCGTCAGCTTCGCGATCTCGCGCCGGATCCCGTCGAACGACGAGAGCACGACCGCCTGCGGCGTGTCGTCGATGATGAAGTCGACCCCGGTGAGGTGCTCGAGCGTCCGGATGTTGCGGCCCTCCCGGCCGATGATCCGTCCCTTCATGTCGTCGGAGGGAAGCTCGATCAGCGAGACCGTGGTCTCGGCGGCGTGGCTGGCGGCGACGCGCTGCAGGGCGTCGGCGACGAGGCTGCGGGCACGGCGCTTCGACTCGGTGCGAGCCTCTTCCTCCTCCTGGCGGACTCTCCGGGCCAGCTCGTGCCGGATCAGCTCCTCGGAGCGGTCGAGGAGGTGCGCCTTCGCCTGGTTCACTGTCATCCCGGAGATCCGCTCGAGCTCGGTCAGCTCCGAGTCCTTCGCCGCCTTCAGCTCCTCCTGAAGCTGCCGCGCGTGCACCTCACGGTCGCTCAGTCCCTGCTCCCGGCGCTCGAGCTCGACGAGCTTTCGCTCGGTCTCCTCCTCCCGCGCGAGCACCCGCTCCTCGATCTTCATGATCTGCGAGCGCCGCTCCTGGACCTCCGCCTCGATCTCGGCGCGAAGCCGCACGGCCTGCTCGCGCGAGTCGACCTGGGCCTCGCGGCGCAGCGACTCCGCCTCACGCTGGGCGTCGTGGAGCAGCTGGGCACGGGTCTGCTGGGCGGCGCGCAGCCGCGCGGCGCGGAAGAGCTGGGCGAAGAGGGCGCCGGCAAACGCTCCGAGCACGAGACCGATGAGGATGCCGATCGCAAGGAGCATGGCGCGCCGCCTTCCCGTCGTTGGTGACCGATGGGTTGTCCCGCGACCTTCCACGGGTTGCCGGGCCCGTCATCGAGCCGGCACGCGCTGTGCTCCGAATCGGTGGGCCTCAGGCAGGAGGCCCGGCGGTCGCCGGTACGCCCGCTAGAAACCTCTGCTTGGACGGGAATTGGCCGGAAGAGAACGTGTCATGGGTCGTAGTCGATTCGAAAACTGCGCTGTGCAGGCAAAATGTCAGGACAAGCCGTCCCATCCTACCGCTGCTCAGGGGTCGTCCGCAATCCCGGGCCCGGCGGCTGCCTCGATCGCGTCGTCGCCGAAGCCCTTCCGCGCGAGCCACCGCGCCGTCGCAACGCCCCGGCCGCGCCGCACCATCAGCGCCTGTGCCCGCTCGGCCTCCGGCACGAGAGCCTCCAGCGCGGGGCCGATCAGGTCGCCGGAAACAGCCTGCTGTTCGAGGTCGGCCCGAATTGCCGCGTCGCCCCATCCGCGCTCGGCGAGTATCCGCGCGCGCGTGGCACCGAAGCGTGCGTCGTCGACGATCCCTGCGCGCTCGAGTACCTGCAGTGTCTCGGCCCGCTCGAGCGGCGCAACCGACCGTCGGGCGAGCCTGGCGTCGAGCGCCTGCTTCGAGAGGTCGCGGTGCCGCAGCGCTCCTGCGGCGGTGGCGAGGGCCTCGTGGCGGCGCAGCTCGCGGCGCAGGGCACGCAGGCGCGCACGGTCGAGCCGCTCCCCCACGGCGAGCCCCACACTCACCGCCACGTCCACCGGGAGCACCCGCCAGGGCGCTCCGTCCAGCTCCACCGCGACGCGGCCCGGCGGGCGCGAGCGGAGCGCGGTGATCTCGACCACGACGCGCCTACGCGGCGGTGGTCTCGACCTTCTCGGCCTCGGGCTTTGGCTCGTCCCCGGCCGCCGGCGCTTCGGCGGCCCCTTCGGCCTCGATCACCACCGAGGGGAGCAGGCGCGCCGAGACGACCTGGTCGGCGCCGACCTCGGCCTGGATCCGGGCGAGGATCTGCTGGCAGACGTCTGGATGCTCGCGCAGGAACGCGGTCGCGTTCTGGCGGCCCTGGCCGAGCCGCTCGTCGGCGAAGCTGAAGTACGAGCCGGACTTCTGCACGACCTTCCGCTCGAGCCCCGTGTCGAGGACGCTGCCCTCCCAGGAGATCCCGGAGCCGTAGATGATGTCGAACTCGGCCTGCTTGAACGGCGGCGCGACCTTGTTCTTGACCACCTTCACGCGGACACGGTTGCCGAACGCCTCGACGCCTTCCTTGAGCGTCTCGATGCGGCGGATGTCGAGCCGCACCGAGGCGTAGAACTTGAGCGCACGGCCGCCCGGGGTCGTCTCCGGGTTGCCGAACATGACGCCGATCTTCTCGCGCAGCTGGTTCGTGAAGATGCAGATCGTGTCGGTGCGATTGAGCGTCCCCGCGAGCTTGCGCAGGGCCTGGCTCATCAGGCGCGCCTGCAGGCCCATGTGGCTGTCGCCCATCTCGCCCTCGATCTCGGCCTTCGGCGTCAGGGCCGCGACCGAGTCGACGGCGACGACGTCCACCGCACCCGAGCGGATCAGGAGTTCGGTGATCTCGAGCGCCTGCTCGCCGGTGTCGGGCTGGGAGACGAGGAGCTCGTCGATGTTGACCCCGATGTGCTTCGCGTAGGTCGGGTCCATCGAGTGCTCGGCGTCGATGAAGGCGCAGATGCCGCCGCGGCGCTGGGCCTCGGCGATCACGTGGTAGACGAGCGTCGTCTTGCCCGACGACTCCGGGCCGAAGATCTCGATGATGCGGCCGCGCGGCAGCCCGCCGATCCCCAGTGCGAGATCGAGGGAGAGCGAGCCGGTCGAGACCGCGCCCACGGACACGGCGGCCCGGTCGCTCATGCGCATGACGGAGCCCTTGCCGAACTGCCGCTCGATCTGGCCGAGCGCGGTGTCGAGTGCCTCCTGGCGATCCACGTCGTTCAACCTCCTAGCGCAACCGATTCCAAGACTGCGTACTGCGCTCCTTCGGACCGCAGCACGGAAGAGTAGACAGCGGCATCGGACGGACTGACCTCGCCGAGGTCGGGAAGAGGAGGCGCGAGCCGCGGCGGGACGCGAAAGCGGACGACGGTGACGTGCGCCAGCCAGGCGCGTGCCTCGCGCTCGTACACGCCGAGAGCCTCCAGCCTTCCGGCCAGATCCGCCGCGAGCGCTGCCGCCCGACCGCCCTCGTCGTCCAGCACGAGCATCCCCACGCTCCGCGTCTCCCGGTAGCCGGACACGCGCAGCGACGGCCGGCGGGCCGCCAGGGCAGCGTCCCGCAGGGCGCCGCGGACCGCCTCGGTCTCGCCCGTGGGCAGCCAACCGATGAAAGCGAGGGTGACGTGAAGGTTCTCCGCCGGGACGAGGCGAAACGCTCTCTCGGGCAGCGTCCGCTGCCACGCGACGAGTCGGTCGACCGTGTCGTCGGAGAGCTGCAGGGCACAGAAGAGCCGCGTCTTCGCATCACCCGGCACGCTAGCGGGCGAGGTCACCCCTCTTCGTGCCGGCTCTGTGTCAGAAGACGGCGCACCAGGTGGAGCGCAGCGACCGCGGAGCGCCGCCGGATCGTCTCCCGGTCGCTCGGCACGTTGAACTCGGCCTGCCGCTCGCCCTCCGGCCCAGACGCGTGGAAGTAGACGAGCCCGACAGGCTTCTCCTCGGTGCCGCCGCCCGGGCCCGCGACGCCGGTCACCGCGACGGCGACGTCGGCTCCGAGCCGCGCCCGCGCCCCCTCGGCCATCGCGGCGGCGGTCTCGGCGGAGACCGCCCCGTGCGCAACGAGCACGTCACTCCCCACGCCCAGCTCCGCCTCCTTGACCCTGTCTGCATACGCCACGATCCCCCCGAGGAAGACGTCGCTCGCCCCCGGCACCGACGTCAGCCGCGCGGCCACGAGGCCGCCCGTGCACGACTCGGCCGTCGCAAGGGTCAGCCCACGCGCGCGGCAGAGCGCCAGCACGAGCTCCTCGACCGGGCGTTCGTCCTCGGCAAACAGGTACCGGGAGAGCGGCTCGCGCAGCGCGGCCGCGAGCTCGTCCGCCGCTGCATCCGCCCCCTCGTCGACGACGAGGTCGACGTGGATCTCGAAGTCCCGCGCGCAGATCGTCGCCTCCACCCCCTCGCGCTCGCCGCCGGCCTCGGCGAGCGCCCGGGCGACCGCCGACTCGCTCGCCCCGAAGAACCGGAGGACGCGGCGCCCCGGCGGGCGGGCCCTGCCGAGCAGGGCGCGCACCGGCTCGGTCTCGAGCGCGCGCGGCCAGAGCCGCTGCAGCTCGCCGGGCGGGCCGGGCAGGACGACCGTGACCGCGCCGCCGGTCTCGAGCACGAAGCCCGGAGCGGTGCCGGCGAGCCCGAGCGAGATCGCGCCCTCGGGCAGAGTCGCCTGCTTGCTGACGCCGGTCTCGAAGTCCGCGTACGGCCGCCTCAGCCGCTCGGCGATCGTCCGGGAGATCGACTCGATCTCGTCGTGGAGCGCGGCGTCGAGCACGAGCTCGCGACCGGCCGCGCGGGCGACGAGCTCCGCGGTGCGGTCGTCGTGGGTCGGGCCGAGCCCTCCCGAGGTGACGCAGAGATCGGCCGCGAGCCCTTCCGCGAGCGCGGGCGAGAGCTCCTCCTCGCGGTCGCCGACGATCACGATCCGCGACGGCTCGAAGCCGAGGGCGAGCGCCTGCGCGGCCAGGAACGGCCCGTTACGGTCGGTTCGCTCTCCGCGCACGAGCTCGCTGCCCGTGATCACGAAGACCGCGCGCGGGCGGCTCAAGCCGGCGACTGGACGACGTGGCCGGACTTCGAGACGGTGATGTTGCGCGGGCCTAGCCCTGGCCGCAGCCGCCTGGTCCTTCCATTGACGATCAAACGGAGATTCTCGGGGGATGAGGCCTGGATCCAGACCGAGCGTGCGACGAAGCGCTGCCTGCGGCCCTGCTCGAGGGTGCCCACGAAGAGGAGGCGGCCCTTGGCGTCGCCGACGCGCACCTGGAGCGCGGAGCTGCCGCGCAAGCCCTGGAGGACGACGACCGCCTTCCCGGTCGATGCCTTCTTGGTCGCGGAAGTCGACGTGGCCGGAGGCCCGAGGTTCGGGATGTTCGCCGTCCCCGACGAGCCGCCGAACTTCCAGGCGGCGATCACGAGCGCCGTGATCACGCCGATCGCGACGAGAGTGACGACCACGACGTTCGACTCGACCCGGCGATGGGCCCGCTCCCGGCGGCGCCCCTCCGCCGTGCGGCGGGCACGGAACGGCGCCTCCTCCTCGGCGCCGACGTAGCGCGAGTTGTACTCGTCCACGTAGAGCTGCCCGTCGAGGCCCAGGTACTCCGCGTAGGTGCGCAGGAAGCCCTTCACGTAGGTCTGCGCGGGCAGGACCTCGAACTGCTCGTCTTCGAGCGCACGCAGGTACTTGGCCCGGATCTTGGTCGCCGTCTCGGCCTCGACGAAGTCGACCTCGCGGCGCAAGCGCGCCTCGCGCAGGCTGTTTCCGATCTCGAACACGGCCTCAAGTGTAGAGGCCCGGCGGACGGAGCGGCCTACGCCGAGAAGTGGGCCAGCAGCGCGTAGAAGCCCAGCGCGAGGCCGGCGGTGATGCCGATCGCGATCCCGAGGGCGCCGAACCGGCGACCCCAGCGCGCCTGCCGCACTCCCCCGACGCGTCCGAGCGTCCTCTCGACTCGCTCCCGCGCCCGCCGGGCCTGCTGCATCGCGAGCACGCCGAGGAGGATCGGGACCGGGAACGTGTACACGGCGTCGATCAGAGAGAGCGCTGTCGAGCGCCGCGCAGCGGCGATCGCAGCCGGAAAGGCGATCGCCGCGAGCACTCCGAGCGCGAGCGAGCCGCGCGCCCGGGCGTTACTGCTTGATGTACGGGCGGCCAACCGCTGCGGGCGCGATCGAGCGGCCGATCACTCCGGCGACCGCGATCAGGGTGAGGACGTACGGGAGCGCCTGGAAGAGGGTCCCGGCCGAGGGCGAGTAGACCTGGAGGCGCTGCGCGATCGCGCTCGAGAATCCGAACAGGCAGGCCGCGCCGAGCGCGCCGTACGGGTTCCACTTGCCGAAGATCAGCGCCGCGAGCGCGATGAAGCCACGCCCTGCGCTCATGTTCTGGTTGAACGAGTGGACGAACCCGATCGAGAGGTAGGCTCCGCCGAGCGCCGCGAGCATCCCGGAGAACGTGACCGCGAGGTAGCGCGTCCCGTACACCGAGATCCCGACCGTGTCCGCCGCGCGCGGGTGCTCGCCCACCGAGCGCATGCGCAGCCCGGCGGGCGTCCTGAACACGAACAGCGACGAGACCACGACGAGCGCAAGCGCGAGCCAGATCATCAGGTTCATCTGCCCGAACGCGCCCTCGAGGAAGTTGCCGATCAGCGGGATGTGGCCCAGGAAGGTGAGGTGGACGTCCGGGATCTCGGGGATGTCGGACGGCGTCCCGTTCGAGCCGTAGATGTCGATGAACAGGAAGCCGGTGATTCCGGCCGCGAGGAAGTTGATCGCGGTGCCGCCGACGATCTGGTCGGCGCGGAGGCTGATTGCGAAGAACGCGTGGAGCAGCGCCATCGCACCGCCGGCCAGCATCGCGATCCCGAGCCCTGCTTCCCAGCTGCCGGTCTTGTCCGCGCCCCAGATGCCGAAGAACGCGCCGGTCAGCATCATCCCCTCGAGGCCGATGTTCACGACGCCGCTGCGCTCGGAGAAGAGGCCGCCGATCGCCGCGAAGATGAGCGGGGTCGCAAAGCGCAGCGTCGCGGCGGTCAGCGCCGACCAGGCGAAGACCGTCTCGAGATTGCCGAGCCCGGAGAAGGTCGCGATCGCCCCGGCGGGGATCGCGAGGAACGCCCCGATCGCCACGCACCACCCCAGCCGCTTCTCGCCGCGGGCAAGCGCCCAGACGCCGCAGAAGAGGCCGAGGAAGCCGATCGCGATCGGCGCGTAGATCGTCCGGGCCTCGATCGGCGGCAGGGCCACGAGGAGCGCGAGGAGGTCCAGCACGACGCCGACGATCCCGATCGTGCGCGGCCGGCCGATCACGCCGAGATCGACACGCCTGACGGGCACTCCCGAGACGGTCATGCTCCCGCCTCCGCCGCGGGCTGTGGCGCCGTGCCCGCCCTCTTTCGCCTGAGCTTCCGGCGCGCGTTCCAGACGTAGAGGACGAGCACGTCGGCGCCGATGAAGAGCACGACGAGGCCCTGGATGATCTGCGCCAGGTTGTTCGCGAGGTCGGGCCGGAAGATCGTCGGGTCGAGGTGACGGGTCGAGGTGCCCGTGTAGAGCGCGCCGAAGAGAAGCGCGGCGAAGAATGTCCCGACGGCGGTGTTGCGCCCGAGCAGGGCGACAGCGATCCCGATGAACCCGATCGTCGAGGCCTGGAGGTCGCTCGTCGAGATCCGGAACGCCCAGCCCAGCATGTCGATCCCGCCCGCGAGCCCGGCGAACATCCCGGAGATCGCCATCGCGATGAAGAAGTTCCGCGGCACGTTGATCCCGCCGTAGTGGGCCGCCTCCGGGTTGTAGCCGACGGCGCGCACCTGGTAGCCGAGCGTCGTCCTGTTCAGGATCAGGTAGAAGACGAAGAGTGCGCTGACTGCGATGAAGAGGCCGATATGCAGCCCCTGCAGCGCGGGATTGCCCCAGAAGACCGGTAGCCGCGCCGTCTCGACGACGTCGTTCGAGATCGGGACGAACGTCTGCGTGGAGCTCTGGAGCGGTCCCCCGAGCCCGAACAGGTACGAGCCTCCCCAATAGGCGATCCAGTTCAGCATGATCGTCGAGATCACCTCGTGGGCGCCCGTGGTCGCCTTGAGGAAGCCCGCGATCCCGGCCCAGAAGCCACCCGCGAGCATCGCGATCACGATGCAGAGCAGGATGTGCAGCCAGCCACTCAGCCCGGCGAAGCTCGAGCCGACCCACACGGACATGTACGCGCCGACCAGGTACTGGCCCTGGCCGCCGATGTTGAACATCCCGCAGCGGAACGCGAAGGCGACGGCGAGGCCGGTGAGGATCAGCGGCGTGGTGATGATCAGCGTCTGCTGGAGGTTGATCGCCGCGTTCGCGCGCTCGAGCCCGGTCACCCACGGGAAGAACCAGTTGAGCCCCGTCCCGTTGAAGATCGCCTTGTAGGTGGTGAGCGGGTTGTGACCCGTCGCGAGCACGACGAGGCCGCCGATCGTGAAAGCGAGCAGGGTGGTGATGAGCGGGACGACCAGACCGCCGGCGCGCTGGCCGAGGGCCATCCTGGCAGCGAGGCTCGGCATCGTGCCCTCGGGGCCGATCTCGACGGCCTCCTCTTCTTGCTTCTCCAGGGGCTCTTGGGGGAACCGGTCGTCGGTCATGCCGCCTCCTTCCGGCCGCCGCCCGTCATCTCGATCCCGAGCTGCTGCTCGGTCACGTCGGGGCCGTGCTCGCCGACGATCCGGCCCTCGTAGATCACCAGGATCCGGTCGGAGAGCGAGAGGATCTCGTCCAGCTCGAGCGAGACGAGCAGGATCCCGCGCCCCTCGTCGCGCTCGGCGACGAGGCGCCGGTGCACGAACTCGATCGCGCCCACGTCGAGGCCGCGGGTCGGCTGCGCCGCGACGAGCACGCGTGGGTCGCGCGAGACCTCGCGGGCGATCACGACCTTCTGCTGATTCCCGCCGGAGAGCGCGCCCGCCCGCGTGGTCGGGCCGCCGCCGCGGACGTCGAACTCCTTCAGCAGGCGCCGCGCGCGCGAGATCAGCCGGCCCGGGTAGAGCCAGCCCCACTTCGAGTCCGGCTCCTCGCGGAAGTCGTGGAGCGCGATGTTCTCGGCGAGGGTGAAGTCCAGGATGAGGCCGCGGCGCTGCCGGTCCTCGGGAATATGGCCGACGCCCGCGTCGAGCATCGTGTGGGCGTTCGCGTGGTGAAAGCTCTTGCCGCCGACGGTGACCGTGCCGCTCGCGGCGCGCCGAAGCCCGGTGATTGCGTCGATCAGCTCGGACTGTCCGTTCGCGTCGACCCCGGCGAGGCCGACGATCTCGCCCGCGTGCACGGTGAAGCTGACGCCCTTCACCGCCTCGAGGCCGCGGTCGTCGAACACATGGAGGTCGTCGAGCTCGAGCAGCGGCTCGCCGGGCGACGCCTTCGCCTTCTCGACCCGCAGCAACACGTCGCGACCGACCATCATCCGTGCCAGGGAGTCCTCGGTCGCGCCCTCGCGCGGCACGGTGTCGATCAGCTTGCCCCGCCGCAGCGTCGTGATCCGGTCGGCGATCGTCAGCACCTCGTTGAGCTTGTGGCTGATGAAGATGATCGACTTCCCCTGCGCCGTCAGGCTCCTGATGATCGCGAACAGGTCGTCGGCCTCCTGGGGCGTGAGCACGGCGGTCGGCTCGTCGAGGATCAGGATCTCGGCGCCGCGGTAGAGCGCCTTCAGGATCTCGACGCGCTGCTGCTGGCCGACGGTGATGTTCTGCACCTTCTCGTCGGGGTCGACCGCGAGGCTGAAGCGCTCGGAGAGCTCGAGCACGCGCGAGGCGGCCGCCTTCTCGTCGAGGAAGACCCCGTTGTGCCTGGGCTCGGTCGCGAGGACGATGTTCTCGGCCACCGTCATCACCGGGATCAGCATGAAGTGCTGATGCACCATCCCGATCCCGTGCTCGATCGCGGCGCGCGGCGAGTCGATCGTGATCTGCTCGCCGTTCACGAGGATCTCGCCCGCGTCGGGATGGTAGAGCCCGTAGAGAACGTTCATCAGCGTCGACTTGCCGGCGCCGTTCTCGCCGAGCAGCGCATGCACTTCGCCGGGCAGGAGGTCGAAGTCGATCCGGTCGTTCGCGAGCACGCCGGGGAAGCGCTTCGTGATCTGGCGGAGCTCGAGGACCGGAGTGGCGTCGGGCATCCGCGGGATTCTATGACGCGGGGCCGTCGCCGGGAGAAAGTGCCGGAGGGGCGGGCCTGGGCCCGCCCCTCCAGAATCATGGTCTGGCTACGGAACGATGGTCGGGATGTTCTTGACCTTCCCGGCCTTGATCTTGGCCTGGAGCAAGAGCACCTTGGCCTGGATCGCCTTGCTGACCTTCGGGCTGATCTTGCCGATGCCCGAGCCGCCCTGCTTGACCCCGAAGACGCGGTTCGTGCCGCCCTTGAAGGTGCCCTTCTGGGCCGCCTGGATCGTCTGGAAGACGCCCTGGTCGACCTTCTTGATCGCGCTCGTGAGGATGTGCTTACCGAGGAACGACTGGTCGCTGTCGACGCCGATTCCCCAGATCGCCTTCTCCTTCGCCGCGTCGAGGACGCCGAGGCCACAGCCGCCGGCAACCTGGAACTCGACCGTCGAGCCCTGTGCGATCTGCTGCAGCGCGACCTCCTTGCACTTCGCCTGGTCGACGAAGTCCTGGGAATAGCCGTTGAGCTCGGTCGCAGCCGGGTCGGCCTTCTTGAGGCCGGCCTTGAAGCCGGCGATGTAGCGGTCGACCGGCGGGATCTTGAGGCCGCCGACCGTACCGGCGACCTGCGGGCCGCCCTTCGCCTTCATCACGAGACCGGCGAGGTAGCCTGCGAGGTACCCGGACTCCTGCTCCTTGAACAGGATGCCCTGGACGTTCGTGGGCTTGTCCGCCATCGTCGTCGCATCGACGTCGACGATCGCGAACTTCGTGTTCGGGAACTGCTTGGCGACCTGGTCGACCGAGTCGGTCATCAGGAAGCCGACCGCGATCACGAGGCCGTAGCCCTGCTGGGCGAGGCTCGAGAGGTTCGGGACATAGTCAGTCGCCGACTTCGACTCGAGCACGCGGCCCGAAACCTTCAGCTGCTTCTGGGCCTGCTGGAGGCCGACGTAAGCCAGGTGGTTGAAGCCTCGGTCGTTGAGACCGCCGATGTCGGTCACGAGACCGACCTTCATCGCCGCCTGATGCGCCGCGGGCGCATGATGCGCCTTGCTGGAAGCGCTGGCCGATCCGGCCACGATCGCAAGTGCGACCGCCGCAATCGCTACCAGGGCAAGCGGCAAGAACCGTTTGATCCTCACTCGTTTCCTCCTCGTAAGAGTTCGTTCGGCCGCAGTCTAGGGCAGCGGCCCAGTGAGTACAGACGGCGACTCTACGCCGAAGTTGGCGGTAGTTCCAGCGCCTACGACGTGACGGTGGTCGGGATGTCCTTCACGACCCCCGAGATGATCTGCTGGCGGACCTTCGCCACGGCCGCGGCCAGGCCCGCCTTCGCCGCGGGGCTGAACTTGCCGACCCCGACGCCGTCGCGGTCGAGGCCGAACACGGAATCCCCGCCCCCCTTGAAGGTGCCGTCCTGGACGTCCTGGATGGTCAGGAAGACGGACTGGTCGACCTTCTTGAGCGCGCTCGTGAGAACCTGCTTGCCGAGGTAGCCCTGATCCGCGTCGACGCCGATCGCCCAGACCTTCTTCTCCTTCGCCGCGTCGAGGACCCCGAGGCCGCAGCCGCCCGCGACGGCGAACACCACCTTGGCGCCCGAGGCGATCTGCTGGAGCGCGACCTCCTTGCACTTCGCCTGGTCGACCCAGTCCTGCGAGTAGCCGTTGAGGGGCTTGATCGTCGGGTCGGCGGCCTTCGCGCCGGCCTGGTATCCGGCGATGTAGCGGTCGACCGGCGGCTGTTTTTGGCCACCGACGCTGCCGATCACGTGCGGTGCCGGTGTCCCCTTGAGCTGGAGCGCGGCCGCGTATCCCGCGAGGTAGCCGGCCTCCTGCTCCTTGAACACCAGGCCGCGGACGTTCGCGGGCTTGCCCGTGAGGTCGCCGTTGCTGACGTCGACGATCGCGAAGTGGGTCTTCGGAAACGCGGCCGCCGCCTTCGCCACCGCCGCCGCCTGGTCGAAGCCGACCGCGACCACGAGGTCGTAGCCCTGACGGGCGAAGGCGGAGAGGTTCGGGACGTAGTCCGCGGGGCTCGCGGACTCGAACACGCGGCCCTTCACTCCGAGCACCTGCTCGGCGCGTTTCAGCCCTCCGTAGGCGAGCTGGTTGAAGCCGCGGTCGTTGAGCTGGCCGATGTCGGTGACGAGGCCCACGCGGAGGGGCCCCTGGCCAACGGTCGACGTCTGTCCCGTGCTGCTGCTGCTGCTCTTCTTTCCGCCGCCGCCGCAGCCTGCGACGACGAGCGCGACCAGCATGGCGACGGCGAAGGCGCGGATCGCTCTCATCGGCGGGATGCTAGCCAGTGCCGGCGTGGAGCCGCTGCAGCTCGTGCTCGTCGACCAGCACGCGGCGGGGCTTGGAGCCCTCGTAGCCCGAGATGATCCCGCGTCGCTCGAGCATGTCGATCAGCCGCCCGGCGCGGGTGTAGCCGACGCGCAGGCGCCGCTGGATCAGCGAGACCGACGCGGTCTGCGTCTGCACGACGATCTCGATCGCCTTCTCGAGCAGCGGATCCTCGTCCGGATCGAACTCGCCGTCGTCGACGGCGTCCTCGGCGAAGGCCTCGGGCAGCTGCAGCAGAGACTCGTCGAGCTCCTGGTCCCGCTGGTGGCGGCACTGCTCGACGACGAGTGCGATCTCCTCCTCGGTCACGTACGCGCCCTGCACGCGCTGGAGACGCGAGGTGCCGAGCGGCTTGAAGAGCATGTCGCCCTGGCCGAGGAGGCTCTCCGCGCCGGACTGGTCGAGGATCACGCGGGAATCCGTCTGGCTCGAGACGGCGAACGCGATCCGCGACGGCACGTTCGCCTTGATCATTCCGGTGATCACGTCCACCGACGGTCGCTGGGTCGCGAGCACGAGATGGATCCCGACCGCGCGCGACTTCTGCGCCAGCCTGATCACCGCGTCCTCGACCGCCTGCGGCGAGGTCATCATCAGGTCTGCGAGCTCGTCGATCACCACGAGCAGGTAGGGAAGCTGGCGCTCGCCGCGCTGGCGCAGGGTGCGGTTGGCCTCGGGCAGGTTGCGGGCGCGCAGCTCGGAGAGGCGCTCGTAGCGGCGGTCCATCTCCCCCACCACGTTGGCGAGGACGGCCGAGGCCTCCTTCGGGCTCGAGACGACGGGCGTGAGCAGGTGCGGGATCGACTCGTAGTGGTTCAGCTCGACGTGCTTCGGGTCGATCAGGATCAGCCGCGCCTCGTCCGGATTGGCGCGCAGGAGGATCGAGGTGATGATCGCATTGATGCACCCGGACTTGCCCGAGCCGGTCGTGCCGGCGATCAGCACGTGGGGCATCCGGGCGAGATCCGCCCAGACGGAGTTGCCCGAGATGTCCTTCCCGAGCCACACAGAGAGCGGGCTCGCGGTCGCCGGCAGGTCGTCGAAGACGTCGCCGAGCGTGACGATGTTGGGCGAGAGGTTCGGCAGCTCGACCCCGACCGCCTGCTTGCCCGGGATCGGCGCGAGGATGCGGATCTCGGTGGTGGCGAGCGCGTAGGAGAGATCGTCCTTCAGCGCTGCGACCTTCGCCACCTTCGTCCCGGGCGCGAGCTGCAGCTCGTAGCGCGTCACGCGCGGGCCGGAGATCTGGCCGACGACGTTCGCGTCGATCCCGAAGTTCGCGAGCGTCTGCACGAGCGCCTCGGCGACGCGGCGGCCCGCCTCGGGGGAGGGCCCGTTCCCGGGGGCCGAGCGTCGCAGCAGGTTGCGGTCCGGAAGGTCGTAGTCGGGATGGCCCGGCAGAGCGTCGAAGAGGCTCGTCTGGTCCGGCTCCGTCACGTGATCGGGCTCGTAGGCGAGGAGAGGCGGCGGGCCGGTCTCGGAGACGACGTCGGGATAGTCGTGCTCGACGTCGACCGGCGGGTCGACGGCGTGCAGCAACGGTGGCGGCGGAGCCGCCGCGGCCACGGGCTCCGGACGGGAGGCGAGCCTGCGCGCGTGGCCGTGCGCGCGGCGCACCGCATGACCTGACCGGCGGAGGAAAGCGCCGAGCGAGGCGCCGGTGAGCAGCAGCAGCCCGACCGCGAGCGTCGTCACCCCGACGATCGTCGCGCCGGTCGTGCCGAGCATGGCCGAAAAGAGGCGGTCGAGCTCGCGAC
The DNA here is from genome assembly GCA_963724805.1 of uncultured Actinomycetes bacterium. Lineage (GTDB taxonomy): Bacteria > Actinomycetota > Thermoleophilia > Gaiellales > Gaiellaceae > CAVQZA01. The sequence goes on along the minus strand of CAVRWA010000011.1, from coordinate 588,875 downwards.
CCACCCAGCCGCCGTTGGCACCGAGCGTGAGCATGAGCCCGAAGGCGGTCACCGCGAGGCCGGTGCGAAACGGGCGCACGTCGACGAGCGCGCTGCGCGCGACCATGAGGGTGCCGAGGCAGACCAGCGCCACGGGGAGCACGTAGCCGGCGTCGCCCACGACCGTCGTGATCGCGTCGGTGATCGCGCCGCCGACGACACCGCCGTTCCACCCGAAGTAGAGAAGCGCTCCGAGGAAGATCCCGAGCGCGACGAGGGCGAGGCCCCAGAGCTCGGTGCGGTGCGCATGGGCGCGGCCGGACTTTGCCCGCTTCCGCTTCCGGATCCGGGCGGGAGACTTCGGGCGTAGCTTGGTCGTGCGCTTTCTCCGCGCCATACGAGGAGGTTCGCGGGCCGGTGCCTCCCTCCTCCCCACCGCGCGCGGTCCGTCACGAAGTCACGCCTTGTGCTCCCTCATGTCACAAACTCGTACGTCCATCCTTGCGATCGTGGTCCCCGTGCCCCGGTGGGAGCCCGTCCAGCCCGAGTTCGTCAGGGCCCTTCACCTCCTCGCGGCACTCGACTGCCCGTACGCGGAGGCTCACCGCCGCCTGCGGCCTCTTGCCTCGCACCTCGACGTGCCGCGGCCGAGCTACAAGCGCGTGAGCCGGATCATGCGAGAGGAGCGCCGGCGGATCGTCGCTCGAGACGCGGTGCTCGAAGAGACGCTGGGCGACATCCTGTCGGGGCTGGCGTTCCGGCGGAGACCCAGGTGAGTGATCACAAGGCGTCGTTCAGGGGAGCGTGCTGATCCGCTCGATCAGGAGCTCGATGAAGCCGGGCGCGTCGATCCCGGTGGCGACGTGGCAGTTCGCCGGCTGCCCCATCCGCTCCCAGAGGTCGACCAGCGTGCGCCCGCGCGAGAGCTCCCACGAGCAGTCGACGTCGACGTGGCGGTGCTTCGTCTCGAGCAGGCCCGGCTGCGCCACGTACGCGACCGCGACGGCGTCGTGGATCGGCGACCCCGCCCACCCGTACTGCTCGCGATGGAAGCGGCCGTAGAAGCTCAGGAGGTCGGCAACGATCGCCCCTGCGCGGCCGGCTGCGCGCATCCGCTCGGCCTCGGGCTCGCCGACGAGGGCCTGGTGGGTAACGTCGAGCCCGACCATGGTCAGGTCGAGCCCGCTCTCGAAGACACGGCGCGCGGCCTCCGGGTCGGCCCAGATGTTGAACTCCGCGGCCGGGGTGACGTTTCCCTCGGCGATTGCTCCGCCCATCAGCACGACCCGCTCGATCCGATCCTCGATCCCCGGGTGGAGCGCGAGCAGGAGCGCGATGTTCGTGAGCGGCCCCGTCGGGACGACGGTGACCGCGCGCCCGGCGGCTCTCAGCGTCTCGGCGAGGAGCTCGACCGCGTGCCGGCCGTCCGGCTCCCGGCTCGGCGGCGGCAGGTCGGGCCCATCGAGCCCGGACTCGCCGTGGACGTAGGCGGCGACGTAGCGCTCGCGCACGAAGGGCCTGTCGGCGCCGGCGGCGACGGGGATCTCCGCGCGGCCGACAGCGTCCAGGAGGCGGATCGCGTTCGCGGTCGTCTTGCCGAGCGTCTGGTTGCCGGCGACGGTGGTGACGGCGAGCAGCTCGAGCTCCGGGCTCGCGAGCGCGAGAAAGAGCGCGATCGCGTCGTCGTGGCCGGGGTCGCAGTCGAGGAGGATCGGCGTGCTCACGTGCGCAGTATCTCGTCCAGCTCGAGCGCGGTGGGAAGTGACGGTTGGGCACCCGGCCGCGAGGCGGCCAACGCGCCGGCGGCACATCCGCGACGCAGAGCCTCGAGGCGGTCGCGCCCCTCGAGCAGCGAGACGAGCAGCGCCGCGCAGAAGGCGTCCCCGGCCGCGGTGCCGTCGACGGCGGTCACGGGCGGAGGGGCGGCGCGGGCGATCTCGGTCCCGTCCTCCAGCAGCACCGCGCCCTCGGCGCCGAGCGTGAGCGCGACGAGGCGCGGCGTCTCGGCGAGCGCATCCAGCTCGTAGTGGTTGACGACGACGAGGTCGGCCCGCCGGAGCACCTCGGGCGGGACAGCGACCGCCGGGGCCGCGTTGAGGCAGAAGAGCCCCTGTGCCTGCGCGGCGGCGGCGGCGACCGCCTCGAGCGGGATCTCGAGCTGGCAGAGCACCGCGTCGTCGTCGACGACCGTCACATCCGCGGCGGCCAGGCGCGCGTTTGCGCCCGGGGCGACCGCGATCACGTTCTCGCCCGTCGCGTCGACGAGGATCAGCGCCACGCCGCTCTCGCCCTCGTCGCGGCGCACACCGGTGACGCTCACGCCCTCCGCCTCGAGCGAGCGCAGGACGAGATCGTCCGTGCCGATCCGCCCGACGAAGCTCGTCCGCGCGCCGAGCCGCGCCGCCGCGACCGCCTGGTTCGCGCCCTTGCCGCCCGGGATGCGCTCGAAGACGGCGTCGGTGACGGTCTCGCCCGGCCGCGGGAGCCGCTCGCAGCGGGCAACGAGGTCGACGTTCGCCGAGCCGACGACGCAGACGCTCGGCCTAGGCGGCAATGGCGCGGAGATCGTCGTGCGCGCGGCCGAGCAGGTTCTCGCGCAGGTCGAAGAGACCTGCCCAGAGCGAGGAGACGTCGGGCTCGAGCTCGACGCGTGCGATGTCCGTGAGCCCTTCCAGCGCGCGGACGAGCACCGCCAGCTCGAGGTAGGCCTGCGCGACGCGGATCGGCTCGATCTGCACACCTGCTCGCTCGAGCACGGGCTCCCAGTCCATCAGCTCGGCGCGGCCGGGCCCGCCGTACCACGAGCGCCCTTCGGGCCCCCGCTCCGGCTCGAGCTCGAGCAGGTAGCGCTCGAGCGGCCGCTCGAGGCCCGCGATCGCCGTCTCGGCCCGATCGGCCGCGTGCCGCAGCGACGCCTGGCGCCCGCCGGGCGTGGCAGGCGACGCGTCGCCGCGAGCCCAGCGCTCCAGCAGCCGGCAGAACGCCAGCGCCGAGGCCTCACAGGCGCCGAGCTGGCCGATGAGCTGACGGGCCGTCTCGGGCTCCGCCGCGTGCTCCTCGATCACGTCGGCCCAGCCCGGCAGGTGCCGGAGCCTCATACCTCGACCACGACGGGAAGGATCATGGGCCGCCGCCCGGTGCGGTCGTACACGAGCTGGGCGAGCGCGTCGTGAAGGTGCTCCTGGAGCAGTTTGATCTCGGTGATGTCGTCGTGGAGCAGCTCGACGAACACCTCGGCCGCCTCCTCCCGGAGCTCGTCCAGCAGCGGCTCTGCCCCCTCACCGAAGCCGCGCGCGATCAGCTCCGGCGGCGGCGCGTCACCGTCCTCGCCGACCGTGGCGACGACGATCAGGACGCCGTCCTCGGCGAGGCGGCGCCGGTCGCGCAGGGCGACGTCGTGGATGTCCCCGACGCCGAGCCCGTCCACGAAGGTCATGCCCGCGTCGACCTTGTCGATGATTCGGGCGCCGTCGGCGTCGAGCCCGACCACGCTCCCGTTCTCGGCCAGCACGATCCCGCTTGCCGGGACGCCGGCCTCACGCGCGAGCTGCGCGTGCGCTTCGAGCATCCGGAACTCGCCGTGGATCGGCATCACCGCTTTCGGCCGGACGAGCGCGAGCAGCAGCCGTTGCTCTTCGCGGCAGGCGTGGCCCGAGACGTGCACCGGCGCATTCTCCTGGTGCAGCACCTCCGCCCCCGAGCGCGCGAGCCGGTTGATCGCATCGTGCACGCGTAGCTCGTTGCCGGGCACCGGTTTCGCGGAGATGATCACCGTGTCGCCGCGCTCGACCGAGACGGTCGGATGGTCGTTGTAGGCGATACGCGTGAGCGCGGAGAGCGGCTCGCCCTGGCTGCCGGTGCAAACGATCATCGTCTCGTGCGGGGCGAGGTCGCCGAGGTTCTTCGGCTGCACGAGCGCATCGTCCGGCACGTCCATGTAGCCGAGGCTGCGCGCGATGTTCACGTTCTTGCGCATCGAGCGGCCGACCACACAGACCTTCCTGCCCGTCTGGACCGCGACGTCGATCGCCTGCTGCACGCGGTGCACGTTCGAGGCGAACGAGGCGATCAGGATCCTGCCCTCGCGCTGCGGGATGATGGTGCGGAACGCTTCGCCGACCGTGCGCTCGGACGGCGTGAAGCCCGGCCGCTCGGCATTCGTGGAGTCGCCGAGCATGAGGTCGACGCCCCGGTTGCCGATCTCCGCGAGGCGTCCGACGTCGGTCCTGAAGCCGTCGACCGGTGTGTGGTCGATCTTGTAGTCGCCCGTGTGGACGACGGTCCCCGCGCTGCTCGTGAGGACGACGGCGACTGCGTCCGGGATCGAATGCGCCATGCGCACGAGCTCGACGCTGAAGGGCCCGACCGCGAACGGCCCGTCTGCCGGGTCGACCTCGATCAGCTCGACCGCGCGCAGCAGACCGTGCTCGTCGAGCTTCGACTTCACCAGTCCCAGCGTGAAGCGCGTCCCGAAGATCTTCGGGACGGGAACCTCCCGCAGCAGGTAGGGCAGCGCGCCCACGTGGTCCTCGTGCGCGTGCGTGAGTACGACTGCGCGCACCTGGCCGGCCCGGTCGCTCAGATAGCTCATGTCCGGCAGGACGAGGTCGACGCCGAGGTGCTCGTCGCGCGGGAACGCGAGTCCGGCGTCCACGACCACGATCTCGCCGTCGAGCTCGAACACGGTCATGTTCTTGCCGACCTCGCCGAGGCCGCCGAGCGGGATGATTCGCAGCATGGTCTGAGTCTACGCGGGAGCGGCTGCGAGCAGGCCGAGCCGCTCGAGGCAGCCGCGCACCTGGGCGAGCTCTTCCGGGCTCGCGTCGACGAGCGGGAGCCTGAGGCCCCCCACCTCGTGGCCGAGCAGGTTCAGCGCCGCCTTGATCGAGATCGGGTTGACGACCACGCGGAGCAGCTCGATCGCGGGGCGCAGCTCCTCGTCGAGCGCGCGCGCTCCCTCGAGGTCGCCGTCGCGGAACCGGCGGACGAGCTCCTGTACCTGGGGCCCGACGATGTGGGTGTGGACGCAGACGCCGCCCGTGCCGCCGAGCTCGAGGAACGGCAGGAGGAGATCGTCGTCGCCGGCGTAGAGGGCGAGATCGGTCTCCTCGAGGATCCGGCGGGCCTGGGCGAGGTCGGGATTCGCCTGCTTCACCGCGGCGACGGTCGGGATCTCGCCGAGCTTCGCGAGCGTCTCGGGCTCGATGTTGATCACGACCCGGCTCGGGATGTTGTAGACGATGATCGGGCGGTCGCTGACCGCCGCGATCGCCTTGAAGTGCTCGACGATCCCGCGCGGCGGCGGCTTGTTGTAGTACGGCGTGACGACGAGGAAGCCGTCCACGCCGAGCGCGTGCGCCTGCTCCGTGAGATGCACCGAGTGCCCGGTCGAGTAGGTGCCGGTGCCGGCGATCACGGCCGCGCGCTCGCCGACTTCCTCGACCGCCGCGGCGAAGAGGACGAGGCGCTCCTCGTCGGTGAGCGTCGGCGCCTCGCCGGTCGTGCCGGCGACGACGATCCCGTCGGAGCCGTTCTCGACGAGGTGCCGGGCGAGCTCGCGGAAGCGACCGACTTCGAGCGACCCGTCCGCCGAGAAGGGCGTCGCGATCGCGGTCAGGATCTCGCCGAGCACGGGTCGATTGTACGCCCAGGCGCGAATCGGCACGAAACGGTCACACACACGCGCGTCCTGGTCCCGTACCCTTCACCTCCCCCGTGGGTGGGTGGGGGTTTGGGATGGGTCCTCCGCTCAGTCCCCGAGCAGCGCCTCGAGCCCCACTGTGAGGCCCGGCGGGAGCGAGCGGACGCGCTCGAGCGCGAGCAGCACGCCGGGCGCGAACGCCTCGCGCGACAGCGTGTCGTGCCGGATCGTGAGCAGCTCCCCCTCCCCGCCGAGAAGCACCACCTGGTGTGCGACGAGCCCGGGCAGGCGGACGGAGTGGATCGCAGGCGACGTGCCCATCGCGGCGGCGGTTGCGAGAGCCGTGCCCGAGGGTGCGTCGACCTTCGCCTCGTTGTGGAGCTCGACGATCTCGGCCCTCGGCAGCTGCGCGGCGGCCTCGGCGGCGAAACGCATCATCAGCACCGCCCCGAGCGCGAAGTTCGGCGCATGGAACGCCGCCACCCCGGCTTCGACGGCGAGCGCGTCGACCCGATCGCGGTCGAAGCCGGTGGTGCCGATCACCATCTGCGTCCCCTGCGCGAGGCAACGCTCCGCCGTCCCTACCACCGCGTCGGGCCGCGTGAAGTCGACCGCGATCTCCGCCTCCTCGAGCTCGACCAGCTCGTGGCCGGCAGCTTCCAGCCGCGGTGCGATCGCCCGCCCGACCTTGCCGTCCCGGCCGAAGAACACGACTCTCACGCCACGGCCTTCGCCGAGAGCGCCGGGCTGACGCGCTCGACAGCCGCGCGGAAGACCTCCTCGTTCGGCCCGATCCCCGCCGCGGAGAGCCGCTCGGGCGCCAGGAGCAGCGCCGCCAGCTCGGCCACCTCGTCGCCGTCGACGCTCTCGATCTCCGCGATGATCCGCTCGAAGGAGAGGAGCTCCGCGTCGGTGATCAGCGACTTGCCGAGGCGGCTCATCCGGTTCGAGGTCGACTCCATCGAGAGATGGATCCGGCCCTTCAGGTTCTCCTTCGCGCGCTCGAGCTCACGAGTGCGCAGGTTGCCGGCCGCGATGTCCGCCAGCTGCTCGGCTACGATCTCGAGCGACGGCCCCACGTTCTCCTCGCGCGTGCCCACGTAGACGCCGATCAGGCCCGTGTCGGTGTACTGCGACGCGAAGCTGTAGACCGAGTACGCCATCCCCCGCTTCTCGCGGATCTCCTGGAAGAGGCGCGACGACGCCGAGCCGCCGAGGATCGAGTCGAGCAGCGACGCGGCGAAGCGCCGCCGGTCGGAGCGGGAGATCCCGGGCGCGCCGACGCAGACGTTGTACTGCTCGGTCTCCTTGCGGCCGAAGCGGAGACCCGGCGGGGGCGCCTTCACGAGCGGCCGTCGCAGCGGCGGCCGTCCGTCACCCCTGCCTGCGCCCTCGCGCCGGAGCAGGCGCACGAGGTGCTCGTGCTCGACGTTCCCGGCCGCAGCGATCACGACGTTCGACTCGGCGTACGCGGATGCGTGGTAACCGGCGACGGCGCGGCGCCCGATCCCCGCGATCACCTCAACGGTCCCGATCACCGGGCGGCCGAGCGCGTGTCCGCCGAAGACCGCCTCCGAAAACAGGTCGTGGACTGCCTCGCCGGGTGTGTCCTCGTACATCGCGATCTCCTCGAGCACGACCTCCCGCTCCGCGTCGAGCTCCGAGAAGGTGGGCTCGAAGACCATTCCCACCATCACGTCCAGCGCGCCCTCGAGGTGCGAGTCGGGGATGCGCGCGTACACGACGGTGTGCTCGCGCGAGGTGGCTGCGTTCAGCTCGCTGCCCATCTCGTCGAAGATCTCGGCGATCTCCTGGGCGCCGTGACGGCGCGAGCCCTTGAACAGCAGGTGCTCGATGAAATGCGAAACGCCCGCCCGATCGGGGCGCTCGTCGCGCGAGCCCGAGCCGATCCAGAACCCGATCGACACCGAGCGAACGCCCGGCACCCGCTCCGAGACCACGCGCTCGCCGGAGTCGAGCTCGGTGAGCGTGTACTTCTGCACGGCCACAGCCTACGCCGTCGGCTCCCGCACTCCTCGCGGCTCGACGAAACGCCGCCCCTCCCCGGTCAGCTCGAAGTAGAGGCTCACCCCGCGCCCGGCCTCCCACGCGGCGAGCCGCACCCAGGTGACCGCGGCGGCGATGCCCAGACCCGCGAGCGCCCCGCCGAGGATCGCGCCCAGCACGAGGCTCCCCCAGGCGACCGTGCCGACGGCGAGAACGGTCACCACGACCGTGCTCGGAAGCATCATCCGCCAGGCCACCCACCACCACGGCTCGCGGTGCGCCCGCGGGGGAAGCGGCTCGGGCTCCGAGCGTCGCAGCAGGACGCTTCGCCGGTCGGAGAGCGCTGCGAAAGCGAGGAACGCGGCGCCGAGGGCGAACCCGCCCACGGCCGACTCCGGCCGTGCTCCCCTGGCCAGGGCCGCGACAAGGACGGCGCCGCCCAGCGCTAGCCGGATCGGCACGATCAGAGAGAAGCACGCGCCGGCCGTCGCAACGGCCGGCGCGTCGTCGAGCTCCTGTCCTAGCGCCGTCCGCCTCCGCGGCCGCCGCGATCCCCGCCGCTACGGCGCGGACGCTCCTCCTCCGGCTCCCGTGGAGGAGCGTTCTTCGCCCGCTCGATCAGCTCCTCGGGCTGCACCAGGCGGCCGTCCTCGTGCTTGGCGACCAGCTTCAGGCCGATGCGCCCACGCGCCTTGTCGACTTCCTGGACGATCACGTCGAGCACGTCGCCTCGCGCGATCACGTCCTCGATGTGGCCGACCCGGCCCGGGCCCACGTTCGAGACGTGGAGCAGGCCGTCGGTGCCCTTCTTCAGCTCGACGAAGGCGCCGAACTGCGTCGTCTTGACGACCTTGCCGGTGTAGGTGTCACCCACCTCGGGCTCCTTGGTCAGCGCCTGGATCGCGGAGATCGCGGCGTCGGCCTTCGTGCCCTCGGTGGCGTAGATCATGATCGTGCCGTCCTCGCCGATGTCGATCTGGACGTCGTAGTCGGCCTCGAGGCCGCGGATCGTCTCGCCGCCCTTGCCGATCACCATGCCGATGAACTCGGGGTTGATCTTGACCGTCGAGATCCGCGGCGCATGGTCCGCGAGCGCGCCGCGCGGCTCGGAGATCACCTCGAGCATCTTGTCGAGGATCGAGGCGCGGGCCCGCTTCGCCTGCTCGAGCGCCTGCCCCATGATCTCCCGCGTGACGCCGGTGATCTTGATGTCCATCTGCAGGGCGGTGACCCCCTCCTTCGTGCCGGCGACCTTGAAGTCCATGTCGCCGAGGTGGTCCTCCGCACCCTGGATGTCGGTGAGGATCGTGTAGTCGTCGCCCTCCTTGACGAGGCCCATCGCGATGCCGGAGACCGGCGCCTTGATCGGCACACCGGCGTCCATCATCGACAGCGTCGAGCCGCACACCGAGCCCATCGACGACGAGCCGTTCGACTCGAGCGTCTCCGAGACAAGGCGGATCGTGTAGGGGAACTCGTCCGCCGGCGGGATCATCGGCTCGAGTGCCCGCTGCGCGAGTGCGCCGTGGCCGATGTCACGCCGCTTCGGGCCACGCATGAAGCCCGTCTCCCCGACCGAGTAGGGCGGGAAGTTGTAGTGGTGCATGTAGCGGCGCTCGTTCTCGAGGGAGAGGTCGTCGATCCGCTGGCCCTCCTTCGCCGTGCCGAGCGTGCAGAGCGTCAGGATCTGCGTCTGCCCACGCGTGAAGAGGCCCGAGCCGTGCGTGCGCGGCGAGACTCCCACCTCGCACTCGATCGGCCGGATCTCCTCCGCGCTGCGGCCGTCCGGCCGGCGCTTGTCGACCGCGATCTTGCTGCGGACGATGTTCTTGTAGATCGCCTCGGCCGCGCGCTTGACGTAGCTCTTCGTGAGCGAGTCCTTCGCGACCTCGCCCTCGGGACCGGGCGTGCCGACCGGGAAGGGCAGCTCGACGGTCTCGATGATCCGCTCGAAGAGCAGATGGCGCTTCGCCGACTTCAGCTCCTTCGAGTCCTGCTCCGCGTCGGTGAGGGCGATCAGGTCGCTCTCGAACTGCTCGCGCACCGGCCCCTCGACGGCTGCCTGCCGCAGCTTGTCGAGCAGCAGGTTGAGGCTCGCCCGCACCTGTGTGATGCGGGTGATGTCGGCCTCGGTCGAGTCCATCGTCAGCGGCGGGCAGAGCTCGTCGCACAGCTCCTCGACGATCGAGCCGGCCTCGCGGAGGCCGTCGGCCTGGATGCGGGCCGTGATCACGTCGCCCTGCGAGCTCTCGAGCTCGGCGGTCAGCTCCATGTCGAGCCACTTCGGCTTGCCGACCCTCTCGCGGAGCTCCTCCTGCGCCTCGCACAGCTTGCGGATCTCGCCCTGGGCGAGGTCGAACGCCTCGAGCAGTGTCTGCTCGGGCACGACGTTCGCGCCTGCTTCGACCATCGTCAGCGCCTCCTTGGTGCCGACGACGATCAGGTCGAGCTCGCTGTCCTCGTGCGTCTCCTGCAGCGTCGGGTTGACGACGAGCTTGCCGTCGATCAGCCCGATCCGCACGGCCCCGACCGGGCCGAAGAACGGCAGCGACGAGATCATCAGCGCCGCGGAGGCGCCGTTGATGCACAGGATGTCGTGAGGCGCTACGAGGTCGGCCGAGAGAACGGTGCAGATCACCTGCACCTCGTTCTTGTAGCCCTTCGGCCAGAGCGGCCGGATCGGGCGGTCGATCATGCGCGCGGTCAGGGTGGCGCGCTCGGTGGCGCGTCCCTCACGCTTGAAGAAGCCGCCGGGGATCTTGCCCGCGGCGTACATGCGCTCCTCGACGTCGACGGTCAGCGGGAAGAAGTCGGCGCCCTCGCGGGCCTCTGGCCTTCCCTGCGCAGTCGCGAGCACCATCGTCTCGCCCGCACGGACGACGACGGCGCCGTCCGCCTGCTTCGCCAGCTTGCCGGTCTCGAACGTGATCGACTCCTCGCCGACCGCGACGGTAACCGAGGCCTGGCGCTCGGTTGCAATACTCATCTCTCTCTATTCCTCCACTCTGCTTATGGGTGGAGGGTGGATGTTTGGGCGAGCGTCGCGGCCTGCGGCGCTCGCCCAAACTCCACCCTCCCTTGTCGAGCTAGCGCCTGAGCCCTAGCTCCTTGATGAGGGCGCGATAGCCCTCGAGGTCGTGCTTCTGGAGATAGTTCAGGAAGCGACGGCGACGGCCGACGAGCTTGAGCAGGCCGCGGCGCGAATAGTGGTCCTTCGCGTGGGTGCGCAGGTGCTCGGTGAGCTGGTTGATCCGCTCCGTGAGCATTGCGATCTGCGCCTCCGGCGAGCCCGTGTCGGTCTCGTGCCGGCCATGTTTCTTGAAGATCTCTGACTTGGCTTCCTTGGTGAGGGTCATTGCACCTCCGTTGTGTGGACTCCGCCGGTCCCCGCACGCCGCGCAAGGAAGACGCGTACGGCCGAGACCGGGGTCGCGCTCAAGGGTACCAGCGACCGTGTCAACGCGCGGGGCGGTACAGGCGGGGCCGCACGAACTCACGCGAGACCGGGACGGTGAGCGGCAGCCAGCCGACGTAGCCGCAGTCCGGGCATCCCGGGTTAACGGTGAGGGTTCCGCCGCGCTCCGGCTTCGAGTAGACGACCCCGCACTCCAGACAGCGCACGCTCTGGTACACCGTGAGCGGTGCCTTCTCCCTCATGACCGGGAAGATGCCGCGAGCCCTGGAATCTTGCGGGTTCAGGCCCCTAGACGGGTCGAACCGCCTTGCGCGTCGCCTCGACGTCGCGCGCGATCTGCTCGACCAGCGCCTCCTCGCTCGGAAACGCGCGCTCGTCCCGCAGGCGCTGCCAGACCTCCACCACGAGCCGCTGCCCGTAGAGGTCACCCTCGAAGTCGAGCAGATAGGGCTCGATCCGGCGCTCCGTGCCGCCGTAGTGGGGATTCGTGCCGATCGAGAGCGCGGCCCGGTGCCCACGCGCTGCGCCCGCGTAGATCCCGTACCGCGGGACGAGCAGGCTCGAGTCGATCCCGAGGTTCGCGGTCGGATAGCCGAGCGTGCCGCCGCGGCGCTCACCCGGGACCACCACCCCGTCGACCTCGGGCGGGCGCCCGAGCAGCACGGCGGCGCCGGCCACGTCGCCCGATTCGACGAGGGCACGGATCGCCGACGACGAGACGCCGCCGACCTCGGGCGCTGTCCGAACCGCAAAGCCGAGGCGCTCGAGCAGCTCGAGGTCGCCGCTGCGGCCGTGCCCGAAGCGGAAGTCCCCGCCCGCGACGACGACCTCGGCTCCGATCGCGCGCAGGTACTCCTCGGCGAACGCGTCCGGGGCGAGGCGCATCACCTCCGGTGTGAACGAGACGATCAGCGCCGCGTCCGCACCGGCTTCCTCGAACAGCTCCAGCTTCCGCTCGAGCGTCGTGATCAGCTCGACCCGGTGGCCGAATGCGATCCTCGGGTGCGGGTCGAACGTGACGACGGTGGCGGCGAGCCCGGTGTCGAGAGCCGTCTGGATCACGCTCCGGTGTCCGCGGTGCACGCCGTCGAAGGCGCCGATCGCGACCGCGCGCGGCTGGCGGTCGAGCTGCGAGGGCGCGTGCGCGATCTTCACAGGCGCGCCAGTGCGTCTTCGGGAGGGACGATCCGCTCCTCGTCGGCCTCCTCGAGGCGGAACGGGCCGACCTCGGTGCGCCGCAACGAGACGCAGTGGCCGCCGAGCGCGTCGGCGATCGCGCGCACGTACGTGCCCGCCGAGACGAGCAGGTCGAGCGTCGCGACGCGGCCGTCGAAGGCGACGAGCCGGAGCTCGCGGACCGTGCTGCGCCGGAGGGGCATCTCGACCTCGATCCCCTTCCGGTGGAGCCTGTAGGCGCGCTCGCCGTCGATCTTCACGGCCGAGGCCGCCGGGACCGGCAGCTCGATCTCACCCTGAAGCTCGTCGAGGCGGGCCTCGAGCTCAGCGCGGCCAGGAGGCTCGTGCTCGTCGAGTAGCTCCCCCTCGCGGTCGCCGGTCGCCGTTCGGGCCGTGAGGTCGATCTCTGTGAGGTAGCGCTTGTCCAGGCCGACGAAACGCTGCGCGAGCCGGGTCGCGCTTCCGGAGAGGACGAGCAGGAGGCCGGTAGCGAACGGGTCGAGCGTGCCCGCGTGGCCCGTGCGGGCACCGGTTCGGCTCCGGATCCGGTTGACCACGGCGAACGACGAGGGCCCCGCCGGCTTGTCCACGAGGATCACCCCGGCAGGCTCAAGCGCCCGCGGCGGCACCGTCGCGCTGCTCCCGGTACGCGCTGCGGATGAACTCGGTGATCTCCTCGACCGAGGCCTCGCTCGAGAAGCCCGCAGCCTGCTGGTGGCCGCCACCGCCCGCACCGCGCGCTATCGACGACACGTCGAGCTCGTCGACCGAGGCGCGCAGCGAGACGCGGCGCGTCGGCCCGTCCGAGCGCGGCGGCTCGCGGATCAGCACCGCCAGCTCGGCCCCGTCGACCGCCCGCAGCGAGTCGATGATTCCCTCCGAGTACGGCTCGACCGCGCCGACCTCGGCGAAGTCCGTGCGCAGGAGGTTGGAGACGACGATCCGCCCCCCCTCGTACACCTGCACGCGGTCGATCGCGCGGCCCAGCAGCTTGAGCTTCGCGAGCTCCATGGACTCGTAGACGCCCTGGAAGACCCGATGGACGTCGGCGCCGGCCTCCAGCAGCTCCTTCGCGAGCCCGTGCGCCTTCGGCGTCGTGTTCGTGTACTGGAAGCGGCCGGTGTCCGTCACCAGCGCGACGTAGAGCGCCTCGGCGATCTCGGGCGTCAGCGGCACGTCGAGCTCGCGGAGGACGTCGCGCAGGACCTCGCCGGTCGAGGAGGCGTCGGCCACGATCAGATTCACCTGCCCGAAGCGGGTGTTGTCGTGATGGTGGTCGATGTCGACGACGAGCGGCACGCGCCCGAGCACCTCCGGGTCGGCGATCCGCGCCTCGCTGGCGCAGTCCACGGCGACGAGCACGCGGTCGGAGACGTCGGCGGGCCATTCGCGCAACAGCTCGGACAAGTCCATGAAGCCGTACTCGGCCGGAAGCGGTCCGGGCGAGGTCATAGCCATCACCGTGTCCTTGCCGAGCCCGCTCAGGGCGAGCTGGAGCGCGAGCAGCGAGCCGAGGGCGTCGCCGTCGGGATTCTCGTGTGTGGTGAGCACAAAGCGGTCGTGCGTGCGAAGCGCATCCGCGACCGCCTGCAGGTCACTCGTCGTGGTCTGGGGCGAGCTCATCTATCAGTCGAGACATGTGGACACCACGCTCGACCGACGGATCGTACTCGAAGGCGAGCTGGGGGGTTCGTTTCATGTGAAGCTCGCGCGAGAGCCTCGCCTGGAGGACACCGCGGGCCGACTGGAGCGCCGTCATCGCGAGGAGCCGCTTCTTCTCCGAGCCGAGCACGCTGACGTACACCGTGGCCTCGCGCAGGTCGCGGGTCGTCTTCACACCCGTCACGGTGACGATGCCGATTCGCGGGTCCTTCAGCTCCGGGACCGCCTCCGCCAGCACCTCGCGCACGAGGTGGTCGACGCGCCGCATCCGGTCAGTCATCCGGGCTCACCACCGAGCGCTGGACCGGGCCGAGCTCCCACTCCTGCCCGGCGAGGTAGCGCTCGGACTCGTCGAGCAACCGCTCGGCTTCGCGGTACTCCCTCGCCACGACGGAGACCGTGAGCCGCGCGAGCTGCCACGTGTCGTGATGGTCGACCTCGGCGACCGCCGCGCCCATTCGCTGCAGGCGGGCCTTGGCGGAGCGGAGGAACCGGCGCTTGTCCTTCAGCGAGCCACTTGCGGGAAAGTGGAGCTCCGCGCTGAGAATGCCGACGTAGCCTGCGGCCACGAGCTACGAGCTCGAGGCCGGCGCAGCAGGCGCGGCCTCGTCAAGGCTCGTGCGCTCGACCTCGCGCGTCTCGAAGACCTCGAAGACGTCGCCCTCGCGCAGGTCGTTGAAGCCCTCGAGCCGGATCCCGCACTCGAAGCCCTCGGCGACCTCGCGCGCGTCGTCCTTGAAGCGCTTGAGGTCGGCGATCTGGGTCTCGTAGATCACGGCCCCGTCGCGGAGGACGCGGACCTGCGCGTTCCGCTTCACGACGCCGTGGGTGACGTAGCAGCCGGCGATCGTGCCGAGCCGCGAGACCTTGAACAGCTGGCGCACCTCGACCTCGCCGATCGTCTCCTCGGTCTTGACGCTGGAGAGCATCCCGACGAGCGCCTGCTCGATGTCTTCGGTGAGCTTGTAGATCACACGGTAGGTGCGGATCTCGACGCCCTCGCGCTCGGCGAGCGCGCGCGCCTCGGCGTTCGGGCGGACGTTGAAGCCCACGACCATCGCGTTCGAGGCGGAGGCGAGCATGATGTCGTTCTCCGAGATCCCGCCGACGCCGGTGTGGATCACGTTCACGCGCACCTCGGTGTGGGTGATCTTCTCGAGCTCCGAGACGGCGGCCTCGACCGAGCCCTGCACGTCGGCCTTGACGACGAGGTTCAGGTCCTGGACGGCACCCTCCTGCAGCTGCTCGAAGAGCCGGTCGAGGGAGACGCTCTGCTTCGAGCGCTGCGCGAGCTGCTCGCGCCGCAGCCGCTCGCCGCGGATGTTCGCGAGGTGGCGCGCCTGACGGTCGTTCTCGACCACCCGCGCGAGCTCACCCGCGACCGGCGGCTTGTCGAAGCCGATGATCTCGACCGGGTCGCCCGGCCGCGCCTCCTTGATCTTCTCGAGGCGGTAGTTGAGGAGCCCGCGCACCTTGCCGTGCGCATCCCCGGCCACGACGGCGTCGCCCACGTGGAGCGTCCCCCGCTGGACGAGCATCGTCGCGACCGGCCCGCGGCCCACGTCGAGACGCGACTCCACGATCGGGCCGGAAGCTTCCGCCTTCGGGTTCGCGCGCAGGTCGAGCTCGGCGTCCGCAACGAGGAGGACGCGCTCGAGCAAGTCGTCCAGGTTCAGCTTCTGCTTCGCCGAGACGTCCGCGAACTGCGTCGTCCCGCCCCACTCCTCGGGCTGCAGCCCTTCGGCGGTCAGCTCGGTGCGCACGCGCTCGGGGTTCGCGTCGGGAACGTCGATCTTGTTCACGGCGACCACGATCGGGACGCCGGCGGCGCGCGCATGCGAGATGGACTCGCGCGTCTGCGGCATCACGCCGTCGTCCGCGGCGACCACGAGCACGGCGATATCGGTCACCTTCGCGCCGCGGGCGCGCATCGCAGTGAAGGCCTCGTGGCCCGGGGTGTCGAGGAACGTGATCTTGCGGCCGTCCCGCTCGACCTGATAGGCGCCGATGTGCTGGGTGATCCCGCCCGCCTCGCTCTCGGCGACGGCGGTCTCGCGGATCGCATCCAGCAGCGTCGTCTTGCCGTGGTCGACGTGACCCATGATCGTGACGACCGGCGGCCGCGGGGCGAGGTCTTCCTCGACGTCCTCGTAGGCCTCGGGCTCCTCGTCCTCGTCTGCCGCGTGCTTGATCGTGACCTCACGCTCGACCTCGGTCGCGATCAGCTGCACGGCCTCGTCGGAGAGCGTCTGGGTGATGGTGACCATCTCCCCGAAGCCCATCATGATCTTGATGATCTGCGAGACGGGGATCCCGAGCGCGCTCGAGAGGTCCTTGACGGAGACGCCTGAAGGGACGGTGACCGGGCCCGTGGGCTGGACGACCTCGCGCGGCTGCTTGGGCGGGGCGGCGGCGCGGTCGCGGGCGGCCTGGCGCTGGTCGCGCGGGCGCTGGCCGACGCCCTCGATCACGACGCGGCGCTTGCGGCGAGACCCCGGGGCGCCCTGACGGGGCCGCACGGGGCGGTTCGGCTTGTTGGGCTCTGCGGTTTCGTCAGCCATCGGTGTCAGTGTAGAGGCGTGCGAGCCCCGGCTCGACCGAGACGGTGCGCCGCAGCGCGCGATTGAAGGCCCGTCTGGAGGTCGCCCGCTCGAAGCAGAGCAGCCGCCGGCAGGTGTAGGCGCCGCGGCCGGGCAGCGTCTGGCCGGGCGTCAGCACCCCGTCCCGCGCGACGAAGCGCAGGAGCTCGGACTGCGGCGCCTTGCGGCCGCAGCCCGTGCACGTCCTGATCGGCTCGCTCACTCGGCAGCGCTCTCGTCCTCCTCGACGGCCGCGACCGGCGCGGGAGCGGGCTCCTCGGCCTCCGCAGCCTCCTCGGCGATCTCCTCCGCCTCCGCCACGACCTCGGCCTCCTCGACCTCGACGACCGCCTCCTCGAGCTCCGCCGTCTCGGCGACGACCTCGGCCTCCTCGACCTCGGCAACTGCCTCCTCGAGCTCCGCCTCGGCCACGGCGACGGGCGGCTCGGTGCCCTCGAGGGCCTGGTGCGCCGGGACCCCGCAGTAGTGCGAGCCGGGCAGCGCCGCGTTCGGGCAGCGCTTCCCGTTCGAGAGCACTGCGGCGCAACGGCCGGTGAACTCCTCGTCCGAGCCGCCACCGTAGGCGGCGGCCGCCTCGGCCTGGGCGAACTCGCTGTCCGACTGGATGTCGACCTTCCAGCCCGTGAGGCGCGCGGCGAGACGGGCGTTGAGCCCCTCCTTGCCGATCGCGAGCGCGAGCTGGTCGTCCGGGACGACGACCGTCGCCTCCTTGGTCTCGTCGTCGACGAAGACCTCGCGGACGCGCGCGGGCGAGAGCGCCTTGGCGACGAAGCGCGCCGGCTCCGGGTTCCAGGGGATGATGTCGATCTTCTCACCGCGGAGCTCCGACACGACCATGCGGACGCGCGAGCCGCGAGGGCCGACGCAGGCGCCGACCGGGTCGACTCCCTGGGTGTGCGACTCGACCGCGATCTTCGAGCGGTAGCCCGGCTCGCGGGCGACGCCGCGGATCTCGACGAGCCCGTCGGCGATCTCGGGCACCTCGAGCTCGAACAGCGTCTTGATCAGCTCGGGGTCGCGCCGCGAGAGGATCACCTGGGGGCCCTTCGTGCCTGAGCGCACCTCGGTGATCACCGCCTTGATGCGCGAGCCCTGCTCGTAGCGCTCGCCGTCGACCTGCTCGGAGCGCGGCAGGAGCGCCTCGACGCGGCCGAGGTCGACCAGCACGTTGTTCCGGTCGCCGGCCTGCTGGACGATGCCCGTCACGACCTCGCCGACACGGTCGACGTACTCGTCGTACATCATCGAGCGCTCGGCCTCGCGGATCCGCTGCAGGATCACCTGCTTCGCCGTCTGCGCGGCGATGCGGCCGAAGTTCTCGGGCGTGACGTCCTCGCGCTTGATGTCGCGCTCGGGGACCTCGGACCAGTCGAGCTCGAGGTCGTCGTCGGAGACGAGGGTATGCGACCGCTCGCCGGTCTCGACCTCGAGCGCCTCGAGCTCCTCGAGCTTGCGCTCGCGCGCCTCGGCCAGCAGGCGCTCCTCGAGATCCTCGGGCAGCTCGATCGAGAACACACGGAAGTCGCCGCTGTCGTCCAGCTCGACTGTCGCGTGCCGTGCGGCACCGGGTGTCTTCTTGTATGCGGCCAGGAGCGCGTCCTCGAGGGCTGCGACCAGTGCTCCGGTCTCGATGCCCTTCTCGCGCTCGATCTCCCGTACCGCCTCGATTATCTCCTGCGTCATCTCAGTCCTACCCTTCGTCGATCAGATTGCCGCGCACGATCTCGTCATAGGGAATCTCCACCGTCTCGCCCTCCACCGGGGAGACGGTCACACTGCGCTCGCCCGCCGCGACCAGCTCGCCGCGGAAGCGCCGGCGGCCGTTGATCTCGTCGGCCGTGCGGAGCGCGACGCGGCGGCCCACCACTCCCGCGAAGTGCGCGGGCTTGCGCAGCGGCCGCTCGAGCCCCGGCGAGGAGACGTCGACGGTGTAGCGGTCGAGGTAGTCGCGCAGGATGTTCGTCACCCGCGCGCAGAGCGCATGATCCACCCCGCCGGGGTGGTCGACGTACACGCAGAAGCGATGGGGCGAGAGCAGCTCCACCGCCAGCACCTCGACCCCGGGCATCCCGGTCTCCACCTTCTGTGTCACGTCTCGCGTCAGCGCCCTTTCGGTCTCGTTTGGCTTCGTCATCTCAAAGAAAAGGGGCGCTCAGGCGCCCCAGTTGAATCGTCCTCACCTGAAGTGTGAACAGGATAGCAATTCCCCTGCTAGCCGAGGACGATTGTAACCGGGCCGTCGTTCACGAGCTCGACCTGCATCCTCTCCCCGAAGACGCCGGTCTCGACGGGGACGCCCTCGCTGCGCAGCGCCGTGCAGAATCCCTCGTAGAGCGGCTCGGCCTCCTCGGGCGCGGCGGCGTCGGAGAAGCTCGGGCGGTTGCCCTTCGCCGTGTCCGCGATCAGCGTGAACTGGCTCACGACGAGGGCGGCGCCCCGCGCGTCCAGGAGGCTCCGGTCGAAGCGGCCCTGCTCGTCCTCGAACACGCGCAGCCGGGCGACCTTTCCCGCGAGCCGGGCCGCGGCCGCAAGATCGTCGCCGCGCGCCACGCCGAGCAGGACCAGAAGCCCGGGCCCGATTCGTACCCGCACCTTGCCCTCCACCGCCACGGCGGCTCCGGAGACCCGTTGCACGACCGCCCGCACGGCTCAGCCGTCGTCGAGGTCGCGGATCCGCGCCGCGTACTGCTCGCTGTCGGGGCGCAGCGAGCTGGCGAGCTTGTAGTGGCCGTTCGCCTCGGCGCGGTTGCCCTGCAGCTCGAGGCAGCGGCCGAGCGCGTAGTGGGCGAAGTCGTCGGCCGGCGCGAGCTCGAGGATCTTCCGGAACTCGGCTGCCGCCTCGTCGGGCCGGCTGAGGCGGAGGTAGGCGATCCCGAGCGCCTCGCGGATCGACGCCTTCTCCGGCTCGAGCCGCTTCGCCTTCTCCAGTGCGACGGTCGCCTGGGCGGCCATGCCGTTGCGGAGGTGTCGCCTGCCCTGCTGGAAGAGTTCGTACGCGTCGCTCATCTCGGCTCCGCTCCTCAGTGAAGCGGACCGGTCAAACTCTGCGATGCTTCGCGCATGCTCGAACGCCTGCGTCGCACGAGCGGCGAGGAGCGTGTCTTCGGCTGTGCCCTGGTCGTTCTCGCGGTTCACGTCGTGACGGACGCCGCGGTCGAGCGCGGCCTCGCGCACGGCCTCGGCGCGATCGGAGCGGTAGCGCTGGTGCCGGCGCTGTTTGCCGTCTTTCTCCGCGGTGGGCGGCTCGTCCGCACGGTCCTGGCGGGGGTCCTGGGCCTCGCCGCGACGGCGGTCGGGCTCGCGCTCTACGCCGTACCCGTCGCCCTCGCCGGCGCGGGCGCCAGCACATCGACCGGGCTCTTGCTCACCGTGGCCGGCCTCGTGCTGGTCGGCCTCGCGTTTCGCATCGCCCTCGGGGGCCGCCGGCGCCGCGTGAAGCTTCTCGCGGTCCCGGCCGCGATCGTGGGGCTCGTATGGGTCGTCTTTCCCGCGGTCTTCGCGGGTCTCGTGACGAGCGCGCCGCACCCTGCTGTCGCCGGCGCGGCCACACTAGGGCTTGCGGGCGCCCGCGACGTCACGTTTGCTGCATCGGACGGCGTCCCGCTTGCCGGGTGGTACGTCCCGGGCCGGAACCGCGGCGCGGTGATCCTCATGCACGGCTCCCACAACAGCAGAGCCGACACCGTGCGCCATCTCCGGCTGCTCGTCGCGGCGGGGTATGGCGCGCTCACGTTCGACGCGCGCGGCCACGGCAGGAGCGGCGGCCAGACGAACGCGCTCGGCTGGGTCGCCGATCCCGACGTGGCCGGCGCGGTCCGGTTCCTCGGGACGCAGCCGGGAGTCGATCCGGACCGGATCGCCGCGCTCGGCCTCTCGATGGGCGCCGAGGAGGCACTCCGCGCCGCCGCTGACGGAGTGCCGCTACGCGCAGTCGTGGCCGACGGCGCCGGCGCCTCGACCCTCGGCGACATGCGACTCACCGCCCGAGGGGTCTTTGCGCCGGTCACACTCTCCGCGTCCTGGCTCGCATTTCGGGGGGCCGAGCTCGTCTCGGGCGAGAACGAGCCCAGGCCGTTGAAGGATCTGGTCGGCCGGATCCGGGTGCCCGTCCTCCTGATCGCCTCGAGCGACCCCGGAGAACGGAAGGTCGACGAGACGTTCCGTTCCCGGATCGGCGACAACGCCGCGCTCTGGTACGTCCCCGATGCCGGCCACACGAAGGCGCTGGCCGTGCACCCGCAGGCCTATGCGTCGCGCGTGTCGGGGTTCCTGGCTACGGCTCTCGCGACGCGATGAGCCGCTCGACCTCATCGAGGATCGCGGCGGCGACGAGCGGCTTCCCGGCCCTCGGCACGGACAGGCTCCCGTCCGCGCCGACGAGGACGACCTCGTTCTCGGGCGCGTCGAAGCCGATCCCCGGCTCGGAGACGTCGTTGTAGACGACGAGGTCGAGGTGCTTGCGGGCGAGCTTCTCGTGCGCGCGCTCGAGGCCGCCCTCCCCGGTCTCGGCGGCGAAGCCCACCAGCACCTGGGAGCCGGTGCGGCGCTCCCCGATCGCCTGCAGGACGTCGAGCGTGGGCTCGAGCTCGACCGTCCACGACTGTGCGTCCTTCTTCCGCTTGGCAGCCTGGGCGGCGGCCGGCCGGTAGTCGGCGACCGCCGCGGCCATCATGATGACGTCGGCGTCGGCGCGCTCGAGCGCCTCGCGGCCGAGCTCCTCGGCGGTCGGCGACTGCACGAGCTCGACCCCCGCGGGCGGGGGCACCGCGAGGTTTGCCGCGAGCAGCGTCACCTCGGCGCCGCGCCGACGTGCCTCGGCGGCGAGCGCGACGCCCATCCGCCCCGAGGAGCGGTTGCCGACGTAGCGCACGGCGTCGAGCGGCTCGCGGGTCCCACCGGCCGAGACGAGCACGCGGAGCCCGCGCAGCGGCGAGTCGGTCGCGAGCATCGAGCGGACCGCGGCCGCGATCTCCTCGGGCTCGGACATCCGCCCGACCCCCCATTCGCCCTCGGCCATCTCGCCCTCGTCGGGACCGATCAGTTCGACGCCGCGCTCGCGCAGGAGCGCGGCGTTCGCCTGCGTCGCCGGATGCGACCACATGCGCGGGTTCATCGCCGGGGCCACGAGGACCGGCCCGCGATGCGCGAGGGCCGCCTCGGTGAGCACGTTGTCGGCCAAGCCGCGGGCGAGCTTGGCGAGCGTGTTCGCGGTCAGCGGCGCGACGACGAGCAGGTCGGCGCGCTCCAGGTGCGGGTACGGATCCTCGCCGGCCGGGCGCCGCGCCAGCGCGCGGAACGTCTCCGCGGTCACGAACCGCTCGGCCCCTCGCGTGACGAGAGGAACGACGTCGTGCCCCGCCTTCATGAGCAGCCGGCAGAGCTCACACGATTTGTAGGCGGCGATACCGCCGGTCACACCGAGAAGAATGCGGGCCACCCGAGACCCCCTTCGCGAGCGCTACTTCTTGTAGGCGTACTTGAGCTTGCCCTCGGCGATCTCCTCGAGAGACATGGTCAAGTAGTTCTTCGAGCGCGACTCCACGAGCGGAGGCGGCGCGTCCTCGAAGCCGATGCCCTCGCCGAGCTGGTGGTGGTAGTTGTTGATCTGCCGGGCGCGCTTGGCCGCGACGATCACCAGCGCGTAGCGCGAGTCGACGTTTTCGAGCAGCTCATCGATGCGGGGATGGATCACGGTGGCTCGATGGTAGCAGTAGCCGCTCGACGAGCTCCGCCAGCTCCTCGGAGGCCCGCTCCACGTCGTCGTTCTCGACCACGTGGTCGAACTCGGAGGCCTGCGCGAGCTGCTTGCGCGCGAGCTCGACGCGCTCGCCGATCTCGCCGTCGCTCTCGGTCGCCCGCTCGGTCAGCCGCCGCTCGAGCTCGGAGGCCGGAGCGCTGATGAAGATCGTCACCGCGCCCGGCACCTGCCGGCGCACGCGCAGGGCGCCGTCGGTCTCCAGCTCGAGCAGGGCGGTGCTCCCGTTCGCGGCGATCCGGTCGACCTCGGAGCGGAGCGTCCCGTAGCGGTGACCCGAGACGTAGGTGACGTACTCGAGGAACTCGCCGTCCTGCGCCCGGCGCTCGAACTCGTCGGGAGAAAGGAACCAGTACTCGCGGCCGTTCTGCTCGCCGGGGCGCTGCTCGCGCGTGGTCGCGGACACGGAC
This sequence comes from uncultured Actinomycetes bacterium, assembly GCA_963724805.1. Taxonomy (GTDB): domain Bacteria; phylum Actinomycetota; class Thermoleophilia; order Gaiellales; family Gaiellaceae; genus CAVQZA01. The sequence continues at coordinate 566,230 of CAVRWA010000011.1, read as the reverse complement.
ACCTCGAGGCCGGGCACGCGCTGCAGCAGCTGCTTGATCAGCGTCCCCTTGCCGGCCCCCGAGGGACCGGTGACGACGAGGACGCGGGCCGGTCTACCGGTTGAAGAGGGCAATCAACTCCGCGCGCTGGCGCTCCGACAGCCCGCCTACCGTCTTCGACTGGCTGATCCGGCACTGGTTGAGGAAGCGGCCGGCCTTGACCCGGCCGAGCTTCGGGACCGCCATCAACATGTCGAACACCTTCGCGGTCTCGACGTACTCGGGCGGTCGCGTCAGGATCGTCTCGATCCGGACCGTGCCGTCCTTGAGGTCCTTCTTCAGCTGTGCCCTCCGCACCCGGATGTCGTTGGCCCGCTTGAGAGCCTCCATGCGCTGGTCGAGTGACCTGACCGGCGCTTGGGCTTGAGTCTTCGCGGGCGACATGAGCGCCCGAGTCTACCACCTTCGGACGCGCCGTCAATCAGGCAGAATTGCCTCGAAATCGGGGGTTTTTCACCGGTTAGACTCTCGACGCTTGGTCGAGGGTCAGGGTGTTCGGGGGCGAGTCGGCGGCGAGCTCGGCGCGGATGCGACCGGGCGCGAAGGGGTCACGGAAGAGCACCGTGCCGAGCGCGATGTGGGTCGCTCCCACCGCGAGCAGATCGCGCGCGTCGGCGCCCGTCATCACCCCGCCCATGCCCACGATCGGCAGCTCCACCGCCCGGGCGCACGCGTAGACGGCGGCGAGCGCGATCGGCTTGAGCGCCGGTCCCGAGTAGCCGCCGACGGCGGTCCCGAGCACCGGGCGGAGGGTAGTCGGGTCGAGCACGAGGCCGCGGATCGTGTTCACGAGCGAGAGCCCGTCGGCGCCTGCGGCAGCGACCGCGCGGGCCACGTCCGGCACCTGCGGCAGCGCCGGCGAGAGCTTCGCCCACAGCGGCTTCGACGTTGCCGCGCGGCAGGCGGCGACGATCTCGGCGGCGCTCTCAGCGGCCTCCTCGACATTCGGGCACGAGAGGTTCAGCTCGAGGGCCTCGACCTCGGGCCGCTCGTCGAGGCGGGCACAGCTCGCCGCGTACTGCGCGGCGTCGAAGCCGCCGACCGAGACCCAGATCGGCACCCCGAGCTCGGCGAGCCGCGGCAGGCTCACCTCGAGGAACCGGTCGATGCCCGGGTTGGCGAGCCCGATCGAGTTGAGCATCCCGTGCTCGGTCTCGGCGATCCGCACCGGCGGGTTCCCCTCACGCGGAAGCGGCGTCACCGTCTTGGTGACGAAGGCGTCGAGGGCGAGCGCGACCTCCGGCGCAGTCAGCGCGTCGAGGCAGCCCGAAGCGTTGAGGAGCCTCACGCCGCAAGCTCCTTGTGCTCATGAGCATTAAGCACTGGGCCGGCGATGCACAGGCGCTGCAGGGCCCCGTCGATCTCCACCACGCAGCCGTAGCAGCCGCCGTGACCGCACGCCATCGGCGCCTCCCACGCGAGCTGGGCACGCGGGACGAGCTCCCGCACGGCCTCGAGCATCGGCTCCGGCCCGCAGGCGAGGACGTCACACGACGGATCGACGAGCTCCGTCACGAGGGTGGGCTCGACCGCGACCTCGGCGTTCGGGACCAGCGCGGCCGCCTCGGCGTGGTGCGCGGTGCGGAAGCCAAGCGCGGCGGGCGGGGCGCCGAGCACCTCGGAGAGATACGGGAAAGGCGCGACCCCGATCCCGCCGCCCACGAGGAGCGGCCGCCCGACGTCGAGCCGGAAGCCGTTGCCGAGCGGGCCGAAGACGTGGATCCGCTCACCCGGCTCGAGCTCGCAGAGCGCCCGCGTGCCCGGCCCGATCGGGTCGATCAGGAACGCGAGCTCCCCGGGCGGCGCGAGGCAGAGCGACATCGGCCGCGGCAGCAGCCGCCCCGGCGCCTCGAGCATGAAGAACTGGCCGGGCACCCCCGGGTCGATCTCGCCGCGGTCGAGCCGGAGGAGCGCGTAGGGCCCGACCGGCTCGCGCGCGACGACGCTACGCGCTTCGCGTCTCCGCATCGATCCGCTCCTGGAGGCTCAGGGCGATCTCGGTGCGGGCGCCCGCGATCGCGTGGACGACGGCCGCGGCGCCGGAGAGCGTGGTGATGCACGGCACCCGCGCGCCGAGGGCGGCCTCGCGGATCAGGTATCCGTCTGCTCGCGCCCCAGAGCCCTGCGGCGTGTTGATCACGAGGTCGCACCGGCCGCGCCGGATGAGGTCGACGACGGTCGGGCTGCCGTCGGCCGACTCGCCCACCTTGCTCACCTGCTCGACGTCGAGGCCGGCGGCCGCAAGGGTCTGCGCCGTCCCGGTCGTCGCGAGCAGGCTGAAACCGAGCCCCGCGAGCGCGGCGGCGGTAGGTACGAGGGATGCCTTGTCGGCGTCCCGGACCGAGAGGAAGGCGGTGCCGCTCGTCGGCAGCGGGCGCCCGGCCGCGCGCTCGGCCTTGGCGAAGGCGGTCGGCAGATCGGCGGCGCTCGCCATCACCTCGCCGGTGGAGCGCATCTCGGGGCCGAGCACCGGGTCGGAGCCCGGGAAGCGCGCGAACGGGAGCACCGCGGCCTTCACGCTCACCTGCGCGGGCTCGCGCTCGCGCGGCAGGCCAAGCGCAGGGAGCTTTTCCCCCGAGCCGAGGCGGCACGCCGCCTCGACGAGATTGACACCGGTCGCCTTCGAGGCGAACGGCACGGTACGCGAGGCGCGGGGATTGACCTCGAGCACGTAGAGGTCGCCGTCGGCGACCGCGAACTGGATGTTGAGGAGCCCGACCACGCCCAGCTCCGCCGCGAGGGTCCGCGCGGTCGCGTGGATCTCCGCCGCGGTCACGGCGGTGAGCGACGGCGCCGGCAGCACGCAGGCCGAGTCGCCCGAATGGACCCCCGCCTCCTCGACGTGCTGCATCACCGCTGCGATGTAGGTGTCGTTCCCGTCCGAGAGCGCGTCGACGTCGATCTCGATCGCGTTCTCGAGGAAGCGGTCGACCAGCACCCTCCCGTAGACCTGGCGCTCGAGCGCCTCGCGCACGTCCTCCGGCCGGTAGCAGACCCGCATCGCGCGGCCGCCGAGCACGTACGAGGGGCGGATCAGCACGGGGTACCCGATCCGCTCGGCGAGCTCGACCGCCGCCTCGGCCTCCTCGACGATCCCCCATTCCGGGCAGCGGATCCCCAGCCGCTCGAGCAGCGCACCGAAGCGCTCCCTGTCCTCGGCGAGGTCGATCGCGTCGAACGGCGTGCCCATGATCCGGTAACCCGCCTCCTCGAGCGCACGCGCCAGCTTCAGCGGGGTCTGGCCGCCGAACTGGATCACGACTCCGTCGGGCTGTTCCCGTTCGCAGACGGCGAGCACCTCTTCGATCCCGAGCGGCTCGAAGTAGAGCCGATCGGAGGTGTCGTAGTCGGTCGAGACGGTCTCCGGGTTGCAGTTCACCATCACCGCCTCGAAACCGAGCGCGCGGAAGCTCCGGGCCGCATGAACGCAGCAGTAGTCGAACTCGATCCCCTGTCCGATCCGGTTGGGCCCCGAGCCGAGGATCACGACCGAGCGGCCCTTCGGCGGCGCCTCGTCGGCCTCGCCCCAGGTCGAGTAGAAATAGTTGGAGGCCGCCTCGACCTCGCCCGCGCACGAGTCGACCCGGCGGAACGCAGGACGCACGCCCCAGGCGAGCCGACGGCGCCGTGCCTGCGCCTCGGTCACGTCGCAGGCCTCGGCGATGTCCGCGTCGGCGAGGCCGAGCCGCTTCAGCCGCACCCAGTCCTCGCCGACGAGATCGTCGAGCGACGAGAGCCTGTACAGCGCATCCTGGATGCTGAAGATCTCCTCCTGGAACCAGATGTGAACCCCGGCGGGCACGTCGGCGAGGGTGTGCCACGGCGTCTTCGCGCCGCGGTCGAGCTCGCGCGAGCGCATCGCCTTGAGGAAGGCCTCGGTGAACGTGCGCCCGATCCCCATCGCCTCGCCGACCGACTTCATCTGGGTCCCCAGGCGCGTGTCACATCCGGGGAACTTCTCGAACGCGAAGCGCGGGAACTTGACGACGACGTAGTCGAGGGTCGGCTCGAAGCTCGCCGGCGTAGTCCCGGTGAGGTCGTTCGGGATCTCGTCGAGCGTGTAGCCGACCGCGAGCTTCGCGGCGACCTTGGCGATCGGGTAGCCGGTCGCCTTCGAGGCGAGCGCGGAGGAGCGGGAGACCCGCGGGTTCATCTCGATCACGCGCAGCTCGCCGGTCTCGCGCTCGCGCGCGAACTGGATGTTCGAGCCGCCCGTGTCCACCCCGACCGCGCGGATGATCGCGACCGACGCGTCGCGCAGCTCCTGGTAGGCCTCGTCGGAAAGCGTCATCTGGGGCGCGACCGTGACCGAGTCGCCGGTGTGCACGCCCATCGGATCGAGGTTCTCGATCGAGCAGACGATCACCACGTTGTCGTTCCGGTCGCGGACGACTTCGAGCTCGAACTCGTCCCAGCCGCGTACCGACTCCTCGACGAGCACCTGCCCGATCGGGCTCGCGGCGAGCCCGCGCTCCACCTGGTCGCGCAGCTCGGCACCGGTCGAGACGAAGCCGCCGCCGTGGCCGCCGAGCGTGAAGGCGGGACGGACGACGGCCGGCAGGCTCACGCCGGCGAGCTCCCCGGGGGTCGTGACGATCCAGGAGCGCGGTACCTGCAGCCCGACCGACTGGACCGCGTCCCGGAAGAGCAGGCGGTCCTCGGCCCGGCGGATCGCGTCAAGGCGCGCGCCGATCAGCTCGATCCCGAGTCGCTCGAGCACGCCCGCCTCCGCCAGCTCGACCGCGAGGTTGAGCGCGGTCTGGCCGCCCATCGTCGGGAGCAGCGCATCGGGGCGCTCGCGCTCGAGCACGTCGGTGACCCCGGCGAGGTCGAGCGGCTCGAGGTACGTCCGGTCGGCGAAGCCCGGGTCGGTCATGATCGTGGCCGGGTTCGAGTTGATCACGATCGTCCTGAAGCCGTCCTCGCGCAGCACCTTCAGCGCCTGGCAGCCCGAGTAGTCGAACTCGCACGCCTGCCCGATCACGATCGGCCCCGAGCCGATCAGGCAGATCGACTCGATGTCACTTCGTCGGGGCAAGGCCCTCCACCCACGTCTCGATGATCGGCCACGCGTCGTGCGGGCCCGGGCCGGCTTCGGGATGGAACTGCACGGAGTACGCGCGGAGCTCGGGGAAGTCGAGGCCCTCGACGGTGCCGTCGTAGAGCGAGACGTGGGTCGCCTCTTCGGCGTCGCTCGGCGCGACCGCGAAGCCGTGGTTCTGGACCGTCACGAGCACCCGGCCGGTCTTCCGCTCGAGCACCGGATGGTTCGCGCCGCGGTGGCCGAACGGCAGCTTGTAGGTCTCGTGGCCCGTCGCGAGCGCGAGCAGCTGGTGGCCGAGGCAGATGCCGAGGATCGGCACCCGCCCGACGAGGTCGCGCAGGACGGCGACCTCCTCCACGAGCGGCTCTGGGTCGCCGGGGCCGTTCGAGAGCATCACGCCGTCGAACCCGGCCAGGGTGTCCGCGTCGGTGTCGTGCGGCATCACGGTCACGCTCGCGCCGGCGCCCGCGAGCCGCCGCATGATCGAGCGCTTCGCGCCGTAGTCGACGACGGCGACGTTGACCCGGCCGCCGTCGGCGTAGACGTAGGGCTCCTTCGTCGAGACGTCGGCGACGAGCGCGCGCCCCTCCATCGACGGCTGCGCCCGGACGGCGTCCAGCGCCTCCTCGACGGTGCCTTCTCCCGCGACCGCGATCGCCCGCATCGCGCCGCGGTCGCGCAGGTGCAGGACGAGCGAGCGGGTGTCCACCCCCGAGAGCGCGACGATCCCGCGCTCGTGGAGCCAGTCGGTCCACGCGGGGCCGCGTGCCTCGCGCATCAGCACGGCCTTCGCGTAGGGGCGCTCCGACTCGGAGCGGCCCGCCGCGACGCCGTAGTTGCCGACCATCGAGGCCGTGAAGCAGACGAGCTGCTCGGCGTAGCTCGGGTCGGTTACGACCTCCTGGTAGCCGCTCATCGCAGTCGTGAAGACCGCCTCGCCGAAGGCATGGCCTTCCGTTGCGACCGACTCGCCGCGAAACACGGTCCCGTCCTCGAGTGCGAGAAAGCCGCGCCTCACGCCGCGAACGCCACCCTTCCGGCCGCGACCGTGAGCCGGATCGAGCCGCGCAGCGTCTCGCCGAGCAGCCAGGAGTTCGCGGACCGGGAGCGGAAGCCCTCCTCGCTCACGAGCCAGCTCCTGTCGAGGTCGAGCAGGACGAGATTCGCCGCAGCGCCGGGGGCGATCCTGGGCGCGTCGAGCCCGTAGGCGCGCGCCGGCCCGGCAGACATGCGCTCGAGAAGCGTCTCGAGCGGAAGCACGCCGGGAAGCACGAGGTGGGTGTAGAGCGCCGCGAACGCAGTCTCGAGCCCGGTGACCCCGAAGGGCGCCTCCTCGAACGGTGCCTCCTTCTCGTGGCGGGCATGTGGGGCATGGTCTGAAGCTACCGAGCAGATGTCACCGTTCCGTAAGGCCTCGAGGAGCGCCTTTCGGTCCTCCTCGGCGCGCAGCGGCGGGTTCATCTTCAGGTTCGGATCGAGCGAGCGGACCGCCTCGTCGGTGAGGACTAGGTGGTGCGGGGTGACCTCGCCGGTGGCCGGGACGCCGGCCGCCCGGGCGTGCGAGAGCGCCTCCACCGACTCGCGTGCCGAGAGGTGGAGCAGGTGGAGGGGCTGGCCCTCGTAGGCCGCGAGCGCGAGGTCGCGCTCGACCATCACGCTCTCCCCGACCGACGGGTAGCCGCCGAAGCCGAGCTCCGCCGAGACGGTTCCCTCGTGGATGTGGCCCCCCTTCGAGAGGGTCGGCTCCTCCTCGTGCAGCGCGAGCCGCAGGCGGGTCGTCGACGCGTACTGCAGCGCGCGCCGCATCAGGCCCGCCGAGACCACCGGGCGACCGTCGTCGGAGAACCCTGCGGCGCCCGCGTCGGCCAGCTCGCCCATCTCGGTGAGCTCTCCGCCGAGCTGGCCCTTCGAGATCGCGGCGAGGAAGCCGACGGGGACCTCGGCCTCGAGGCGCGCCGTCTCGATCAGCCCTTCGAGCACGGCGGCCGAGTCCACCACCGGGTCAGTGTTCGGCATCGCGAGGATCGCGCAAAAGCCGCCGGCCGCGGCCGCCGCGGTGCCCGAGGCGATCGTCTCCTCGTCCTCGCGGCCGGGGGTGCGCAGGTGCACGTGCGGATCGACGAAGGCGGGCGCGAGCACGAGCCCCGAGCCGTCGACCACGCGGTGGCCGTTGACGTCCAGCCCCTCGCCGAGCTGCGCGATCACACCGCCGTCGACACGGACGTCGAGGACCGCGTCCACACCTTCAGCGGGATCGAGGACGCGCGCGCCGCGGACGACGAGGTCCTCGCCCGCCGCGTCTCTGCCGTGGAGGACGCTCATGCCACCGCCTTCTCGAGCTCGCGCACTGGCGCCGGTCCCTGCGTCAGCAGGTCGTAGAGGACCGCCATGCGGGTGACGAGCCCTGCACGAACCTGGCTCTGGATCAGCGTGTCGACGCGGTCGGCGACCTCGGCGGAGAGCTCGACGCCGCGGTTGATCGGGCCGGGGTGCATCACCTTCTGCCCCGGGCGGAGCCGCGCCGCGGTCACGCCCCAGCGCGCTGCGTACTCCCGCAGGCTCGGCACGAAGTTGGAGCCGGCCTCCATCCGCTCGCGCTGCATCCGCAGCACGTAGACGACGTCGGCGTCGGCGATCGCGCCGATCTCGGTGGTCGCCTCGCAGCCCATCGCCTCGATCCCGCGCGGAAGCAGCGCCGGCGGCCCGACGAGCGTGACGCGCGCGCCCATCAGGAGCAGTGCCTGGATGTCGGAGCGCGCGACCCGCGAGTGGAGGACGTCGCCGACGATCGCCACGTGCAGCCCCTCGATCCGGCCGAGCTCGCTCTTGATCGTGTAGAGGTCGAGCAGCGCCTGGGTCGGGTGCTGGTGCTTGCCGTCGCCCGCGTTGACCACGCACGCGTCCGTGACTCTCGCCACCAGTTGCGGCGCGCCGATCTGCGGATGGCGGATCACGATCACGTCGGGGTCGTAGGCGTCGAGCGTGAGGGCCGTGTCCTTGAGCGACTCGCCCTTGTCGACCGAGGAGCCGACCGCCTTGATCGACATCGTGTCGGCCGAGAGGCGCTTGGCGGCGAGCTCGAAGCTCGACGAGGTCCGGGTCGACGACTCGTAGAAGAGCGTGATCACCGTGCGGCCGCGCAGAGTCGGCAGCTTCTTTACCTCGCGCTCGAGCGAGCGCTCGAAGGTGGCGGCGGTCGCGAGCAGCCGCTCGACGTCGTCCCGCGTGAGGTCGGCGATCGAGAGCAGGTGGCGCCGCGGCGGGCGGGCCGGCGGGCGCAGGTCGTCCGAGACGACGTGGATGTCAGGCATCGGGAGCCTCCTCCGGGATCAGCAGCACGCGATCGATCTCGTCGACCTCGACGAGCTGCACGTGGATCCGCTCGGAGGCCGAGGTGGGCAGGTTCTTGCCGACGTAGTCGGGACGGATCGGCAGCTCGCGGTGGCCGCGGTCGATCAGGACGGCGAGCTGGACGCGCGCGGGGCGGCCGTAGTCGAACAGCGCCTCGATCGCGGCGCGGATCGTCCGCCCTGTATAGAGGACGTCGTCGACGAGGATGCAGGTCGCCCCCTCCGGCGGGAAGTCGAGCTCCGTGGCGCGAACGACCGGCTGGGCATGGCGCGGCGCCTCGCCGCCGCGGACCGAGACGTCGTCGCGATGGAAGGTGATGTCGACGGCGCCGAGCGGGACGAGGACGCCGGTTCGCTCCTCGATCAGCCGCCGCAGCCGCCGGGCGAGCGGGACACCGCGGGTGTGGATCCCGACGAGGGCCACGTCGTCGAGCTCGGGGTTGCGCTCGATGATCTCGTGCGCCACCCGGGAGAGGGTTCGCTCGATCGCCTCGCGGTCGAGCAGGAGCTTGGCGGCCGAAAGGCGCGCAGACGTATTCATCGAACTCCTTTCCGGCCTCGCTGGACCGGCTTAAAGGAAACCGTGCACGAAGGAGACTAGCGGCTCGCGCGGACGTATAGCCTCCCCTCCGTGAACGCGCAGCTGATCGACCGCCTCGCGGCGCTCACCGTCGAGACCGGCGCGAACGTGCAGCCCGGCCAGATCGTCGCGGTGATGGCGGGGATCGAGGCCGCGCCGCTCGTCCGTGCGATCGCCGAGCACTCCTACCGCCGCGGCGCCCGCTTCGTCGACCCGGTCTACTTCGACACCGAGATCAAGCGGGCCCGGATCGAGCACGCCGCCGCGGACACGCTCGAGTTCGTGCCCTCGTGGTGGACCGAGCGCCATCTCGCGTACGGGGAGCAGCGCTGCGCGCGGATCATGCTCCACCCGACGGTGCAGCCGGGCGGCCTCGCCGGCCTCGACCCGGTGCGCGCCGGCAAGGACCTGATGCCGGCGCTGAAGGAGAACTTCCAGGTGATCAATGCACGGACGACGAACTGGACGGTCGTCCCGTACCCCACTCGCGCCTGGGCGGCGGCGGCGCATCCCGAGCTCGACGCCGACGCTGCGCTCGCCCAGCTCTGGAGGGAGGTCGCGCACGTGTGCCGGCTGGACGAGCCCGATCCCTCCGGGGCGTGGCGCGAGCGCTTCAGCTCTCTCGCCGGAGCCGCCGGCCGGCTGACCGAGCGGCGGTTCGACGCGCTCCATTTCGAGGGGCCCGGGACGGATCTCACCGTCGGGCTCCTCCCCACCTCGCAGTTCGAGAGCGGCACCGCAACCACGGTCGACGGGATCGTCTTCGGGCCCAATCTCCCTACCGAGGAGGTCACGACGACGCCCGACCCGCTTCGCGTCGAGGGCGTCGTCCGCTCGACCAGGCCGCTCGAGGTGGCGGGCACCACGGTGCGCGGGCTTCGCGTCCGCTTCGAGGACGGCCGGGCGGTCGAGATCGACGCCGACGAGAACGCCGCGGTCCTGCGAGAGCGCTGCGCTCGCGACGCCGGCGCGTCTCGGCTCGGCGAGGTCGCGCTCGTCGACCGCGAGGGCCGCATTGGGCGCCTCGGCACGGTCTTCTGCTCGACGCTCCTCGACGAGAACGCGGCCAGCCACGTCGCGTTCGGGAACGCCTACGCGAGCATGGTCGGCGACGAGGACCTCCCGCGGATCAACGAGAGCGCGATCCACGTCGACTTCATGATCGGGGCCGACGACGTGTCGGTCACGGGCGTCACCGCGGGCGGCGAGCGCGTGCCTGTCCTCCGCGGCGGCGACTGGCAGCTCTAGCCCGGAACCCGCCTTGTGATCCCTCGCATAGGACTTGTCACCTTCTCATTCGAGGTGGGAGTTCGTGACGAGGTCGCACAAGGAACGGTTTGTGCGCTTCGTTGGGGATCACGGCACGGCGGCGAAGAGGACGTGCGGGCGGCCGTGGGCCTCGATCGTCTCCATCCTCGTCAGCCCGATCCGCTCGGCGACTCGTAGCGACGCTTCGTTCTCCGTATCCACGAGCGCGACGATCCGGTCCACGGCGAGATGCGCGAGCCCTGCCGAGAGACAGGCCGCCGCGACCTCCGTCCCGTATCCGTGGCCCCAGCGGTCGCGCGCGAGCGTCCAGCCGAGCTCGATCTCGCCGGTCGGCACGAAGATGTTGAAGCCGGCGTCGCCGATGACGTGGCCGGTCTCCCGCTCGACGACGGCCCAGAAGCTGAAGCCGCGGCTCTCCTGCTCTCGCGCGTACGTCTCGAGGGCCGCCCTGACCGCGTCCAGGCCGGCGAGCGCCCCGCCGGGGATGAACCGCATCACCTCGGGATCACCGTAGACCGCCAGCATCGCCGTAGTGTCGGTCTCGGCATCGAAGGGACGGACGCGCAGCCGCTCGGTCTCGAGCGGAAGTGGAACGGGCGTCACGCGGCCACGGCCACGAGCCATTCGAGCCGGTAGGCCACCCGCTCGGGCAGCTCGCGCTCGGCCCGAGCTGTGCCCTCGGCGATCTCGTCCTCGCCGAGCAGGTCGAAGGTCGAGATGTGGCGGCCGTGGATCTTCGCCAGCGCCTCCTCGCGCGAGATCAGCGCGCGCTGGCTGAGCCGCACGAGACGCGGCTCCGCGAAGCCCGCGGCGCGCAGCTCCAGCTCGAGCGTCTCCCCGTCCGGGAAGCGGGCCAGGTCGATCCGCTCGATCGACGGGAAGAACGCGTTCAGCCAGAACCCGCCGAAATGCGACGGGTCGAACGTCGCGATCACCGCGCGCCCCGTGACGACGCGCCTGACCTCGGCGAACGCGCTCGGCCGGTCCCAGAGGTGCAGCGAGAGCTGCGTCACCGAGCGCTCGAACCAAGCGTCCTTGAACGGCAGCTCCTCGGCGACGCCCTGCTTCAGCCCGACGCTTGCCGGGACGCGACCGCGCGCGACCTCCAGCATCTCCGCCGACGGGTCGACGCCCCACATCTTGCAACCCTCCCGCTCTGCGAGCGCGGCGGCGAGACGGCCCGTGCCGCAGCCGACGTCGAGCACCCGGCGCCCGCGAAGGTCACCTTCAGCCACGAGGAGCGCGAAGAGCTCCCACCAGTTGGCGTCGGCGGGACGGAGCTCGTCGTAGCGCGGGGCCAGGCGCCCGAAGTCAGGACTGCTCGTCAATGAGCTCGTCCGGCTCGGTCAGCGCGTCGACCGCGTCCTGGGCGGCCTCGAGCGACGACTCCGGGACGAGCACCGCGAACGCGTCGTCTTCCTCGGCGGTCTCGAGCGCCGAGTCGATCCCGGCCGAGGCCAGGATCGTGCGAAGCTCTTCCGCCTCGGTGACGTCTCCCGCCACGGCTAGTTGAACCATGCGAGTCATTCCGCGCTCGATGATACGGCTTCCGGCGGGTGGTGGAGCGCGCCGCCCTTCACGAGCTGCGGCGTCCCGCGCTCGCGGAACGGCACCTCGACGAGGTCGAAGTCGCGCGGGACGATCGTGTCGGGGAACACGGCGCGTGCCTCGGCCGCGACCTCGGACGGGGCATAGCGAGTCGAGAGGTGCGTGAGGGCGAGCAGGCCGACCTCGGCTCGCCGTGCGATCTCCGCGGCGTCCGCCGCCGTCGAGTGCAGGGTTTCCTTCGCCCGCTCGCGCTCGTCGACGCAGAAGGTCGCCTCGTGCACGAGCAGGTCCGCTCCGACGGCGGCCTCGAGCACCGCATGGCACGGCGCCGTGTCGCCCGACAAGACCACCTTGCGCCCGGGACGCGCGGGTCCGAGCACCTCCTCGGGCGACACGACGCGCCCGCCGACGAGCGTGACCGGCTCGCCGTGCTGGAGCGCGCCGCGCTCGGGACCGTTGGGCACCCCGAGGGCATCCGCCTCCGCGACGTCGAAGCGGCCCGGACGCTCGTCCTCGATCAGCGCATAGCCGAACGCGGCACCTCCGTGCTCCACCGGAAACGCCTCGAGCCGGTACGCGTCGCGCTCGAGGACGTCGCCCGGCCGGAGCTCCTCGAGCTCCAGCGGATAGGTGAGGCGGCCGAAGATCCGGCGCAGGCTCGCGAAGAGCTCCTCGAGGCCCGGCGGGCCGTAGACCGTGAGCGAGGTCTCGCGCCCCCGGAGGGCGAACGTCTTCAACATCCCGGGCAGGCCGAGGAAGTGGTCGGCGTGGTAGTGCGTGAGGAAGATCTCGCGCAACTCGACGAGCCCGACGTCGGAGCGCAGCAGCTGGCGCTGGGTGCCCTCGGCGCAGTCGATGAGCAGCCGCTCGCCGCCGCGACGCACCAGCGTCGCCGCGGCCGCCCGCTGCGCGGTCGGCATCGAGCCAGAGGTGCCGAGGAAGACGACGTCGAGATCCACGTCCCGATTCTACGAGCGCGAACGTAGAGTCGCGGCGGCCGCGAGTCGATTCCGCCACCGCGACTCGGAGCGGATCGGCAAGCGCCGCCCGCCCGGAGGACTTCGCGGCTGTCGTCCGCAGGTTTCGGCGCTCGCAACCGGGTGACGCGTTGTAGGCTCGCTCCGATGGGCGAGGCGATGCAGGCCGGGCGCCTGGCGGCGCGCGCGATCAACGCGAACGGCGTCGACACACTGTTCACGCTCTCGGGTGGACACGTGATGCCGATCTACGAGGGCTGCCGCGCCGAGGGCGTCCGCGTGCTCGATGTCCGCCACGAGCAGGCCGCCGCGCACGCCGCCGAAGCCTGGGGTCGGGTGAACCGCGCGTGCGGCGTCGCTCTGGTCACCTCGGGCCCGGGCGTGACCGGGGTCGTCACAGCCGTCGCGAACTGCAAGGTTGCCCAGACGCCGCTCGTCGTCCTCGGCGGCGCGCGCCCGCTCGTGCAGGCGGAGCAGGGGGCGCTGCAGGAGCTCGACCAGCTCTCCATCTTCAAGCCGATCACGAAATGGGCGGCGGTCTGCACCCACCCCGAGCGCGTGCCCGACCTCATCTCGACCGCCTTCCGCCACGCGCTCGCCCAGCCGCGCGGCCCGGTGTACCTCGAGCTGCCGATGGACATCCTCTTCGCGGACGCCGAGGAGGAGCGCCCGGCCGCGCCGTCGCGCTCCGGCGCGCGCGCCTTCGGGGATCCGAAGGAGATGACGAAGGCCGCCGACCTTCTCACGAACGCGGAGAGGCCGGCGGTGATCGCCGGCAGCGGGATCTGGTGGGACGGCGCGTGGAAACAGCTCGCCTCGTTTGCGGAGAACGGCAGGCTGCCCGTCTATCTCAACGGCTCGGGACGCGGCGCGCTGCCGCCCGACCACGAGCTGTTCTTCCAGCACTCGCGAGGAGCAGCCTTCGCGGCGGCAGACGTCGTCTGCGTGATCGGGACGCCGCTCGACTTCCGGCTCAAGTTCGGGCGCTTCAACCCGGACGCGAAGCTCGTCCACGTCCACGCCGACCCGGCCGAGCTCGGCCGCAACCGAGCGCCGGACGCGGGCCTCGTCGGCGACTGCGCCGCCGTGCTCGGAATCCTGGCCGACGGCGTCAAGAACCGCCGCGGCGACGACGCCTGGCTCGAGCGCCTGCGCGCCGCGGAGGCGGCGTGGTGGGACGAGAACCGTGCCCTGGTCGAGTCCGAGAGCGCCCCGCTCAACCACTATCGCCTGGGCAGCGAGCTCGACCGTGTGCTCGACCCCGCCACGATCGTGATCGGCGACGGCGGCGACGTGGTTGCCGCGTGCTCCCGCGTCCTGCGCGTCCACCGTCCCGGGCACTGGCTGGACCCTGGCCCGTTCGGCTGCCTCGGTGTCGGTCCGCCGTATGCTCTCGGCGTCAAGGCGGCGCGCCCCGACGCGCAGGTCGTGGTGATCGCCGGCGACGGCGCCTTCGGCCTGAACGGGTTCGAGTTCGAGACCCTCACCCGCTTCGGGCTGCCCGTCGTGTTCGTGATCGGCAACGACGCGGCCTGGGGTGAGATCCGGATCCCTCAGCGCGGCATCTACGGCGAGGACGCCGAGGTCGCCACGCTGCTCGCGCCGTCGCGCTACGACCGGCTCACCGAGGCCTTCGGCGGCCACGGAGAGCATGTCGAGCGGCCCGACGAGTTCGCCCCGGCCCTCGAGCGCGCGCTCGCGTCGGGCGAGCCGGCGATCGTGAACGTGATGCTCGACCCGCTCGGGATGGCGGGGCACGCCTATCGCGGGATGTAGCCGCCGCGGCTTACGGCAGGAGTAGCTTCTCGCCCGGGACGATCGTCGCGTCGCGCAGGTGGTTCGCCTGCTCGAGCTTCCAGACGCCGTCGCGCGGGTCGCCGCCGTACCGCGACGCCGCGATCGACCAGAGCGTGTCGGTCGGCTTGACGACGTAGTGCTCCGGCTTCCCGGCGCCGCTGGAGCCGCGGGCGAGCACGGCCCACGCAACCGTGGCGATCAGGGCGATGATGAGAATCCGACCGAACATGTGTTCGCTAGTCTAGAGCGAACGCACGTTCGTGTCAAGCGGTTCGGCCTAGCCCTTGAGCGCGACGGTCAGCGAGCTCGTCCGCGCCGGATTGACCTCGGCTGCGAGCTGGACGACAGCGGTGGCGCCCGTGCCGTACCCGCCGGGGATCTTGACCGTCGCGGTCATCAGCGGCGCAGCGCCCGTCACCTTCACTTGCTTCTTGCCCTTCTTGGTGAACGCGACCGTGTACGTGAAGCCCTCGTCGGCGCCGAGCCGGACGTAGAGGCCGCCGCCGCTCATGATCCTCGAGCCGCGCGCGCCGATCACCTTGGTGCTGTGACGCCAGCTTGCGAGCTTGCCCCTGCACGAGCCGGCGTCCTGGGCAATCGCGGCCGCGACGCCCTGGGCCGCCGGGCGCTCCTCGCCCGTGACCCGCAGCACCGCGCTCTGGAAGCCCGTGCGGTTGGACTCGTCGATCACGTGGAAGAAGTGGAACGCCGTCAGTGCCGGCTCGCAGTTGCTCAGGTGGACGAGTTGGGCGTAGTAGCTGGCCTCCGAGGTCTCGTCGATCGGCGGCACGTTCTCGACGCTCGTGTAGCCGGGCTTGCCCGCCGTGTCGACCTGCCAGCCGGTCTCGTCGATCACCATCGTCAGGTTCGCGGCCACGCGTGTGCCGAACGTGTCGTTGAACGGGCCGGCCTCGGCGAACACCGGCTGGGCGGTGCCGTTGAACGCGTCCCAGATCGCCTGCTTGACCCGGTCGGCGTTGACGCAGCCCGTCTGGGGCCACGGATACCCCTTCGACACCGTATCGGTGTTGACGTTCGGGTAGCAGTGCCAGGCCCACTCGTCGAAGAGAGGCTTCGCCCGTCCGCTGGACCGGTAGGCCTTCCCGAGGGCGGCCACGAAGCGCGTCGGCGAGAGCGAGGAGTTGCTGGACGCGCTGGGATTGTCGTTGCCGCGCGGCGAGAGGCCGGCGCCGATCACGTCGATCGCCGGGTTGAACGCCTTGAGCCCGTCGTAACAGCGCGCGAGCACGTCCTCGATCGCCGCGGGGGAGGCCGGCTTTCCGGCGCCGTCGAAGACCGGCTGCCAGAAGCGCGGCTGGTTCGGCTCGTTCCCGACGATGATCTTCGTCACCTGCGGGAACGCGCGCGCGACCTGGACGGTGTAGTCGCAGAAGGCCTGAGCGCCGGCCGAGGTGACCATCCCCGGCTTGCGCGGGTAGACGGCGAACACGACCTGGATCCCGTGGGCGATCGCGACGGGGACCGAGCGCTGGAGGAACTCCTCGTCCTGAATCGTGGTCGGAGCACTCGAGTCGAAGAACACCGCCATCCGGTTCGTCGTGGTGCCGAGGCGGTTCATCTCGTCGAAGAGCGCCGCGCCTCCGTCCGGCGCATACTTCGTAGCGTCCTCGGCGAAGCCGATCTTCGGGCCTGCTGCGGCGCTGCCCGCGACGGCGAGGCAGACCAGCAGACAGACGAATGCGAAGACTGTTTTCAGCATAGGACGTGCCCTCTGACGAACCCTCAGCGGGCGACTCTAACCATCGGCACGGGACCCGTGCGACTTAAGAGGCGCGCGCGAGCACGGCATCGACCAGGCGCGCCGCACCGAAACGGACCGGATCGTCCGCCGGAAGGCCCGTCTCGGCCTCGGCGTCGGCGATTGCACGCCGGGCTGTGGCCTCGTCGACGTGGCGGGTGTTGAGCGCGACGCACGCGACCTTCGCCGGCCGGGCGGGGAGCGCCATCCGCTCGTGCAGCTCGACGAGTTCCCTCAAACAGGGGATGGGATGCGGGCCGCCTCCCGCACCCTCGACCTCGGTCCGCCCCACCTCGTGGCACAGCACGAACAGGTGCGGCGCGCTGCCGTGCACGAGCCCGAGAGTCACCCCTGAGTAGACCGGGTGGACGAGCGAGCCCTGCCCTTCGACCCAGAGCAGCTCTCCGCCCCGCTCCGCGCCCTCGACCACGAGCTGCTCCGCGGCGCCGGCGATGAAGTCCGCCACGACGGCGTCGACGGCGATCCCCCAGCCGGCGATCGCGATCCCGGTCTGCCCGGTCGGCACGAACTCCGACCGGATCCCGCGCCGCCTCGCCTCGAGATCGAGCTCGCAGGACACGGTCATCTTCCCGATCGCGCAGTCGGAGCCGACGGTCAGCACGATTGTCGCGGGGACCGCCATGTTGGCGCCCGTGGCGGTCGAGAGGCCCTCCGGGGGCGCGCGCAGGTCGCGCAGCTCGACGCCGTGCCGCGCGGCCGTCTCGACGAGCTCCGGGTCGTCGGTCAGCCGGACGTGGAGGCCGTTCTCGACGTCGAGGCCGGCTTCCGCGCAGCTCCGGAGCAGGGCGCGCCAGTCGGCGGGGAAGTGGCCGCCCTGCGTGACGACGCCGACGAGCGCCGTGTTGGGCGCGAACGGAAGCGCGTCCTCGACCGTCGCGACGATCGGCACCCCGTCCTGCGTCTCCCCCGCCCGCTTCGTGTCGAGGATGGCGACCACGGTCTCCGGGCGGTACCGCATCACCCCCCGCATCGTCTTCCCGTAGAGGGGATCGTGCGAGTAGCCCTCAGCGAGGACTAGATACTTCTTGTCGCGCCCCTGGCCGGCGACGCCTCCCGCCGGGCGCAGCCCGGCTTCGGCGCCGCCTGAGCCCGCTGTCGGCCCGATGCTCTCCGGGCCCGTGTTGCTCACACTGTGCCCTCCGGCCTCGCACCGCCAGCGGGCTCCCAGGAACGCGAGGATCGGACACCGAGCCCTGGTGTGTCGGAGGGGACCTGGACGCCGTCGCGGAGCTCGACGCCTGGCCACGGGTCGTGCGCGATCAGCAGGTTGCCGTCTAGGTCGACGTGGTCGCACAGGGGCGCGACGGCGCAGCCGGCGGCTATCCCCAGGCCCGACTCGATCATGCACCCGAGCATCACCCCGAGCCCGAGCGCCCGCGCTGCGTGCGCCATCCGCACGCCTTCGCGGATCCCGCCGGACTTGGCGAGCTTGATGTTGATCCCGTGCGCGATCCCCGCGCAGGCCGCGACGTCCGCGAGCGTGTGGCAGTCCTCGTCGACGTAGATCGGCACGGGCGAGCGGCGCTTCAGCTCGGCCCCGCCCGCATCGCCCGCCGGGAGCGGCTGCTCGCAGTACTGGACGCCGAGCTCGGCGAGCTGCGGCAGGTACTCGAGCGCCTCATCGAGCGTCCACGCCTCGTTCACGTCGACCTGGAGCGGCGCCTCTGTAACCGCCCGGACGGCGCGGACGCGCTCCGCGTCGAGGCCGTCGCGCGCGCCGAGCTTCAGCTTGAGCCGCTGGAAGCGCCCGGCTGCCTTCTCGGCGCGCAGGGCCATGTCGTCGGGGTCGCCGAGCCAGATCGTCCACGAGGTCGGCGGGCCTGTACGCGGCAGCCCGAGCAGGCGCCAGACCGGCTGCCCGGCCAGCTTGCCGCAGAGATCGTGCAGCGCGCCGTCGATCGCCGCCTTCGCGGCCTGCTCGCCGGGGCGCGCGGCGAGCCCGGCGCCGATCTCCTCGAGCGCGAACGGGTCGTCGCCGAGCAGCGGCTCGACCTCGTCGAGGAACGCCGCTGCCGAGGCCGGAGTCTCGCCGTAGCGCTCGATCGGCGCGGCCTCTCCGAATCCGGTCACCTCGCCGTGTGCAAGCTCGACGTGGACGACGTCCGCCGTGTCCGCCGACTCCCGCGAGATCACGAACGTCTCTCGCAGCTCGAGCGTCGCGATCCGGGACGTGAGCCTCACGTAAGTAGACTATGCGGTCTCGCGCCTGTAGCTCAGGGGATAGAGCGTGCGCCTCCGGAGCGCAAGGTCGCAGGTTCGATTCCTGCCAGGCGCATTAGGCCGGCACGATCCTCGTCGACCAGCAGTGGAACGCGAAGGCGCAGGCGTTCACGCTGCCGAAGCACGGCGTCGTGCGGACGATTGCGCTCACCGACCCGGCGCGCGAGCGGCTGCTCGCGCTGCCGCACGAGTCCGAGTTCGCCTTCACGACGCTACGCGGCTCGCACTACCGGCCCTCGTCGCGCTCGTACCACTGGAACCGCGTCCGCTGCGCCGCCGGCTTCGGCAGCGTCGACCTCTACACCGCGACGCGGCACTACTTCGGCTGGTACGCCTGGAACGTGCTCGAGCTCGACGCTCGCGACATTGCGCTGCACTTCGACCACCAAGACGGCGGCGAGCTGGTGCGCAAGCTCTACGGGCACCCGGACGAGGCGCGGGCTCGCGAGCGCGTCCGCGAGGCGTTCCGACAAGCGCCGACCGCGCCCGTCCCGCTCGCTCCACCTCTAGTGCCCGCGGCCGCTACGGGTAGCGCACGATGACGTGCCCTGCTGTCGCGGCGCGGATCTGCCCGAGGAGCGGCATGTCTAAGATCCCAGCGAGGCTTTGCGATGCCGATGGTCAGCGTCAACGGTGCCGAGCTCTACCACGAGGTCCGCGGCAGCGGTCCGCCTGTTCTTTTGATCATGGGGGCGACCGGCGACGGCGGTCATTTCGACACGCTCGCCGATCTGCTGGCCGACGAGTTCACGGTCATCACTTACGACCGCCGTGGGAACGGCCGGAGTCCGGCTCCGGCAGGGTGGACGACGACGTCGGCCGAGGAGCAGGCCGATGATGCGGCGGCCCTGGTCGATTCGTTGGCGGTCGGCCCGCTGGCGGTCTTCGGAACGAGCAGCGGCGGGAACTTCGCGCTCTGGATGTTGACCCGCTACCCCGCGATGGTGCGCGGTGCCGTCCTGCACGATCCAGGGGTGTACGCGGTCCTCGACGACTTCGACGTGGTCCGAGCCCCACTGCAGGGAGTCGTCCGGCAGTCGATGGCCGAAGGCGGACCTCGCTTGGCGGTGGAGCGGTTCTGGCAATACATCTGCGGAGACGACGCGTGGATACAGCTTTCCCCCGCGCTCCGGGAACGGATCTGTGCCAGCGCCAGCACTCTCTTCGACGTCGAGCTCGGCACCTATGAGAGGTCCATGCCAGATGACCAGGCGCTAGTCGCCATCGCCGTGCCCGTGCTGCTGGTCGTGAGCGCGGACAGCCACGACTTCTTCGCCGAGGTCGCCGGGCGGCTCAGCAAGCGACTCGGCGCAGATGTCGTGACCACGCCGGGCAGGCACGGGGCCTACCACGACCGCCCCAAGGAACTCGCCGAGACGATACGGCCGTTCCTGCGCGAAGTCAGTCGGTCGTGAACGGCAGGTCGACGAGTAGGTGCATCGGCGTGAGTCACGCGCTGAGTCACGACCCCTCGTTTTGCAGGGATTCGTTCCTATCAGGCGCAGTAACGACCACTCAGCCAAGCGGTTTCCGCATGGTTGAGCCAAACGGTTCATGCCGAATGCGCGTAACGAGCGAGGCGGTGGCCGGACCGGGACGTCACCGAACCAGGCAACAGACCTAGCTCTCTACCAGCGACGCCCAGGCGTGCCCGAGCCCGGCCTGCTCCCGCGCATTGACTCTCCGCCCAGCAAGGAGCAGTGTTTCTGTCGGTGCGAGCCGCAACGTGCTTGATGGTCTTGATCGCGCTGGCGTTCGTCCTCGTCGGCGCGGCCGACGCTGCTGCGCCGCCGCTCTACAAGAACTGCACGAACTTCAACAAGAAGTACCCCCACAGGGTCGGACGGCTGACCGCCAGAGACAAGACCTCTGACGAGCCGGTGACAAACTTCAAGCGGAGCACGACGAGCGGCTGCTCGACTATGCCTTCGCGACTGGGAAGGACCCGGCCGACGACAAGTTCGTTTCGACCTATTTGTTCACCCTCATCAAGCTCCCGATTGCCGAGGGGGTCTCGGCTGAGCTACCGATCAATCGCGACGCTATCGGACTCGCTCTCGCCGAGATCAGACAGGATGCGGGGAACCTTAACGGCGCTATCGAAGTAGTCGAGCAGCTAGAACCGACACGTACGCCGCCGTCTCAGTGGCCGAACTATACGCCCAAACCGGCCGGTGGGACGACGTGATCGACCTAACCGAGGGCGTCAAGAACGACGACGACGCGTCCGCGTTGTTATGCGTCTTTCGCGGGAAGGCTTTCCGTGCGCAGAGTTATCACGATGCTGCGCACGAGGCGCTCAAGGAGGCTCTCCGCGCGCGTTCCCGCGCCTCTGAGATTCGCCATCTCGCCCTCGCCGAGCGCGCCCAAAACTACGTTGCCCAGGGAAAGAAGGCGCAGGCGAGAAAAGATCTCGAACGCATCCTCGCTGAAGATTCGAGTTACGAAGGCGTGCGTGAGCAGTTGGCCGCTCTCACGTAAGGCGGCCCGGAAATTCCGCCGAGCGAGTTGAGCAGTCCGTCAGCACCACCGCGAGAAGCGTTGAGGCCCAGTCATGTGGTCCGCTCGAGTGAGTCGCCGCCTCACTCGTCGCCGGCTGCGCTGTCGAGCTCGCTAAGCCGGAACCCAATTGGCGTCTTCCCCTTGCGTCGGTAGCAGACCTCGACCCGCAAGATGGCGCCGTCGGGCACGAACACGAGTCGCGAGTCGGCGCCCTCATCCGGGCCGCCGAGCAGCGTCCAGGCGAAGTCGTCGCGTCTGCACCTCGGCCACGGTCATCGGCTCACGCCGGCCGACGACATAGGCCTCGACGACCGCCTCGACGCCGTCGGGCGCTGAGGCATCGAAGCTGTCGCGGTTACGCTGTGCCACTCGCCAGATGGCGTGTCTGTTCACGACGGCTCAGCCTAGGGCCGTGCGCGGACGGACGCTCGCGCGCTAAGCAACTGAGCCACACTCGAGGCGTGCGACCACCCGCCGCCACCGTCTGCAACATCCCCGGCTGCCCACGGCCCGCCGTCCGCGGCCGCTGCCAACCCCACGCAGCTCGAGCTGCCACACGAACGCGAACGCGAAAGCCGCGGCGCCCTCGTCTGCTCTACGCACACCTGCTGGCTACCACGGTCGAGAAAGCCTGCTACCGCTGCCACGACTGCAGACGCGGCCCGCCGCTCGTCACCCTCGAGGTGCACCACGCACGCGGGCTCGCCGACCCCGCGCACCGTCGTTCGTGCTCTGCCTCGAGTGCCACCGCCCACGGCACCGCGTCTACAGCGACGCGACTTGAGTCAGCCGAGCCGGCTCGTCCAAATTCCGAGCAGCTAGCGCGCTACGACTAACCAGCGCCTGCGATGCCTGTGCGCTGTATGCGGTGCGCTGTATTCCTCCCTGCGGTAGAGCATCGCCAGCACCATCGCCGGAATCATCAGCATCATCTGCAACCCCAAAACAGCCTCTGCTGCGATCACGTCGAGCGAGTAGAGCACCAGCAGCGGTAGCAGCGGCAGGATCATCGCCGCCGCCATCTCGCCGCCCCGCTCCCAGCTGTGGCCGCAATAGCGCATCCAGAGCACCATCGGCACCGTCATGTTGAACGCCATCGCGAAGGCGGCCAAGACGACGTAATCGCGCCAAGCGTCGGCGTAGGCACTGCCGAAGACGACCTCGTGGAACGCCCCCCACGCGACGCCGAGTACGCACATGCCGAGCATCATCACGACGATCATCTCCAGCAAGTGCCCTACAAAGCGACGTGTGGGTCCGCTCCGCGATCTACTGAGAACAGTCGCGCTTTCCATCAGACACCTCCAGCAAACCGAATAAGACAATCGTGACCTCGTAACAGTTGTTGCGAATCGGGGAGTAAGCGGATCGATCATCGGGGGAAAGCCGCAGCCTCACGACTGCATGGTTGCTTGGGGCAGTCGTGCCAGCCATTCCTCGGAGTTTCGCCGGTCCAGGCAACTCGCGTGCCGCGATCAGCCGGTTCAGGCGGAGCACGCTCGCGCAGGCAGCGATCCCGTCTAGTGGCATCATGGCCCTGCGTGCGCCTTCTCGATAGATCGCTCTCACGCTTCCCGCGCCCGATACGGACAGTCATCGACTGGGCGGTCACGATCGCGGTGGCTGCCGCTGCCGTCCTCGTCTTTCAGGCGGAGGTCGCAAAGCCCTATCGCATCCCTACCTCGTCGATGGAGCCGACTCTCCACTGCGCGAAACCCGCAGGCGGCTGCCAGTCACGTCTCTCCGACCGTGTCATCGCCAATCGCTTGGTCTACCGATTCCATGAGCCCGAACGGGAAGACATCATCGTCTTCGACACACCTCCCAAGGTTGAGGCTGCGTGCAACGCACGGGGCACTTTCGTCAAGCGGATCGTTGGGCTGCCTGGTGAGGAGATCTCGATGCGCAGCGGGTACCTGTTCGTGAATGGCGTTCGCCTGGATGAGCAGCGCTACTTACGAGCGGCCTACCGCGGGAACGAGAGCGGGGACTGGGGCCGCGTTCCTGATGATGGTTACTTCGTCCTTGGTGACAACCGACGGAAGTCCTGTGACTCGCGTCGATGGGGAGTCGTTCCCCGCAAGAACATCATCGGCCGGGTTGACCTCGTCTACTGGCCGCCGAACCGAGTCCGGAAGCCCTAGGAGCGGTTTCCCAGGGGACGCTCAGGGACCATTCCCGAACTCAATGTCAGGCTCGGGTTGTGGTGGCGTCTGATCGACGACGCAGACTCGGGTCGGCGGCGGCTGACTCTATTCCCGCATGTCGCCCCGTAGGTTGACTTGCCAGCGTTGTGTCGCCGCCGCCTTCCCGTGACCGTCGAGCGTGACCTGATAGGAGCGTGGCTGCTGCCTCGATTGAGGTCTGTCCGCTCGCCGGTCGCCCCCGATGTTGGAGGAGGCGATCTGAATGATCGTGATCGGAGTGGACGTGCACAAGCAGTCGCTGACGGCGGTCGCCGTCGATGAGGCCGGGCGTGCGCTGGCGGAGCTGACGGCCGGTTCGGCGTCGGAGTTGCTCGTCTGGTCAGCGTCGCTCGCGTCTGAGCGGCTGTGGGCGCTCGAGGACTGCCGACAGCTGACCCGTGCGCTCGAGCGGACGCTCTCAGCGGCGGGCGAGAGGCTGGTGCGGGTACCGCCGAAGCTGATGGCGCCGCAACGCCGTGCCGGCCGCACGCGCGGCAAGTCTGACCCGATCGACGCGCTCGCCGTCGCTAGGGCGGCGCTGCGCGAGCCGCGGCTCGACCATCCGCGCGCGGGTGAGCAGCGGCTGCGCGAGTTGAAGCTGCTGGTCGATCACCGCGACGACCTGATCGACGAGCGACGGCGGGCTCAGCAGCGGCTGCGCTGGCACCTGCACGACCTCGACCCGGAATGGGCTGTCCCGCTTGGCGCGCTCGACCGTGCTGTCTGGCTCGATCGTGTCGGGCGCCGCCTCACACGCCTCGAGCAGACAGCGCAGGTACGGATCGCGCGGGAGCTCGTCGCCCGCTGCCGCAGCCTCACCCGCACGATCGGCGACCTCGATCGCGAGCTGCAGACAGCGGCCGCGCAGACCGCGCCGGCGCTCCTGGCGCTACCCGGCTGCGGCGCCATCAGCGCCAGCAAGCTGCTCGGGGAGATCGGACCGATCGAGCGCTTCGACTCCGACGCGCAGCTTGCCCGCCACGCCGGCGTAGCACCGCTCGAAGCGAGCTCCGGCAAACACCAACGCCACCGGCTCGACCGCGGCGGCAACCGCCAACTCAACTGCGCCCTGCACCGGATCGCGGTCACCCAGGGACGCGTCCACCCACCCGCACGCGCCTACCTCGAACGCAAACAAGCCGAAGGCAAAAGCCGACGCGAAGCACTCCGCTGCCTCAAACGACAACTCGCACGCACCGTCTACACCACCCTCAAGAACGAACCCCGCTTGACATAGGAGCAACGCTGGCCCAGGCGAACGGCTCGTCTCCAGCTGGTGCGGGAACCCGGCTCATGGCGCTTGCCTCGGCGCCTTGCGGCTCCGGTATACCTTGTGCTTCTATGCATGGTACTTCGAGCCGTGGAGGGCGATATGCACATCGACAAGGACCTCGTCGCAGCCTCGGCGACACCGCTCGTGCTCGCAATCCTGGCGGATGGTGAGAGCTACGGCTACGCAATCCTCAAGCGGGTACGTGCGCTCTCCGGTGGCGAGCTCGAGTGGACCGACGGGATGCTCTACCCGCTGCTCCATCGCCTTCGTCGGCTCGGATACGTGACGACGGAGTGGCGAACGCCACCGGAAGGGCGTCGCCGCCAGTACTACGCGATCACCAACGAGGGACGAGCAGCACTCGCCGACCAGCAGCAGCAGTGGATGGCCGTCACGCGTGCACTGAATGACGTCTGGCCGGGCTCGAGTGGAGTACTGACGGCTCTCGGCGAGGCGTGAGACATGGAGAGCGTCGAATCGCAGATCGCAGAGTGGCGGGCCTACGTCGCGAACGCCCCGGGCGTCAACGGCCACGACGTCGATGAGCTGGAAGATCATCTTCGCCACCAGATCGCTGAGCTGAGCGCGGCAGGCCTCACGGACGACGAGGGGTTCCTGGTCGCGGTGAAGCGGATGGGCGACCTCGACTCCCTCTCACGGGAGTTCGCGCGCGAGCACAGCGGCCGACTCTGGAAGCAGCTCGTCCTGAGCGGTGACGAAGAGCCGGCGCGCGCGTCCAGCGGATGGCTCGCGATGCTCGTCTTCGCCGTCGCTGCCGCCGTCGTGATCCAGGTCGCTCGCCTGGCTGCCGGCTTCCCCGACGAGGAGCCGACGTGGCTGGCGCGGAACGCCACGCTGTTCGTGTTGCCGTTTCTTGCCGCGTACTTCGCTCGCGAACGGCACCTCGACCTCCGGCACTGGGTGCTGGCGGCAGCGCCATTCGTACTCGCCGCGCTCGTCGTCAACCTCTACCCGTGGGGTGCTGACTCGGACACCGAGGCCCTCGTCATCCTCGGTCTGCCCGTCCTGCTCTGGTTCGCGGTCGCCTACCCGTACATGGGCGGCACGGTCCGATCGCACGAGCGGCGCATGGACTTCGTCCGCTTCACAGGCGAGTGGTTCATCTACTACGTGCTGATCGCGCTCGGCGGTGGGGTGCTCATGGCGTTGATCGCAGGGATCTTCGAACCCACGGGGGTCGACGTCGACCGGATCGCTGCGTGGGTGCTGCCTTCGGGAGCGGCCGGCGCCGTCATCGTGGCCGCATGGCTCGTCGAGTCGAAGCAACGGGTCGTCGAGAACATGGCGCCGGTGCTCACTATGCTCTTCACGCCGCTGTTCGCGGTGATGCTGGCCTGCGCCGCAGTCGTCTACGCGGCGACCGGGCTCGGCGAGGCGTTCGACCGCGAGCTCCTGAGCGTCTTCGACGCCCTGCTGGTGGTCGTTCTCGCGCTCGTCCTGTACGGGATGTCCGCGCGCGACCCGTCCACGTCGTCTCCCGGATGGATGGACGGCATCCAGTTGGTCGCCGTCGTCAGCTCCCTCGTGCTCGACCTGATGGTGCTCGGCACGATGATCGCTCGGATCGGCGAACTCGGGTTCACCCCGAACCGAACGGCCGCGCTCGGCCTCAATCTCGTCCTCCTCGTGAACCTCGCGGGGGCAGGCTGGGTATCGGCCAGGTTCCTCACGCGACGTTGCACGCTCCACCGGCTCGAGCGCTGGCAGACCGCCTACCTCCCCGTCTTCGCCCTGTGGGCCGCCACCGTCGTGGTCATCCTCCCGCCGGTATTCGCCTTTGACTGACCGCATCGAAACGCCCCTCTCCTGTCGCAGGGCTCTCGGTCCTAGGGGGTGAACAGTTTCCAGTGCCCCTCGGAGACGATGTCGACGTTGCCGTCGGTCACTTTGATTGCGGTCTGATCGTCGATCGCATACGCCGGACCCGGGATCCCGGCCGCCCATCTTTCTGCGTTGGCCATGGTGTTCTCCGGCAGGTCCTCGTGATCCAGGTGCGGGAAGATCGAGAAGTCGACGATCCCCAGCGTGCTGTCGCCACCGGTGGGCGGCTCCCACCCGACGAAGTCCTCCCCGATACGGGGAGTCATCACCATGCTCCCAGCGCTCAGCCCCACCCAGACCGTCTCGCGCAGCGACGGCAAGAGATCCGCCAGCCCGGACTGCCGCATCCAGTGGCACAGGTACAGGGCGTCGCCGCCATTCACCAGCAGGACGTCTGTCTCCCGGACCCAGGGGACCCAGCGTTCTTCACCGACGCTGGGCAGCGCGGTGAGCTCCAGCACTCCCAAGGACTTCCAACCCAGCTCGCACATGGGTGTGGAGGCCTGACCGCTGATGAAACGCCATGCCCCACCAGGACTGCCCTGGGGGTGCCCGTACCCCGCGGTGGGGATACAGAGGGCGTTGGAGTCGGCGATCGGTTTGCCCAGCAGGTCGACCAGCGCGTCGTGGATGCTCGTGTTCTTGATGCCGGCGGAAGTGAGAAGAAGCCTCATGCTGCCTCCTGGGTCAGTCATTGCAGGCGATAGCCTTCGAGACGCTTACGGATCCGTACGCGCTAGAGACTGGCAGACCACCGAAATCTCATCGGCTCCCGCCGAATCCAGCCTCACACGAACCGACGTACATCCGCGACCCATTCGTCTGGGACCTCGATCCCGACCGGGCGCCGGTAGTTGTCCGTGGCTCCGATCGGCACGGGCGCTGATGCGTCTCTGCCCTGGCTGTGGCAAGATCGGGCCAGGAGGCCTGTCTATGCTGCCGGATCGTGCTGGCGTTACTCGTGGAGACGCTTTTCCGGTCTATCGCCTCAACCCGCGCGCGGCTGGGACAGGGGACCCGGAGGCGACTCGCGACCCCGGCTTCGGCGTCGCCGGGCGGTGCGGGTCGGGTGTTCGGCTCTCCCCTGACATCGACTGCGGCGGCGTGCGCGCTCCTCGCCGCCGGGTGCGCCGGTGGTCAGCGCGCGTCTACCGGGGCGGCTGCGACCGAAGCTCGGTCGGCGCAGGCGTGCCGTGCCCGCGTCACGGGCATGACGCAGCGCGTCGACGTCGGCACGAACGGCACGGAGGCGAACGGACGGAGCTGGCGGGGCACGATCAGCGCGAACGGTCGCATCGTCGCGTTCGCCTCGATTGCGAGCAATCTCGTCCGCGGTGACACCAATCGCGTCCGTGACGTCTTCGTCCGTGACCTGTGGACGCGGCGGACGGTGCGCGTGAGCATGTCCTCCGCCGGCGCCCAGGCGAACAAGTCCAGCGTCTACCCTTCCCTCAGCGCTGACGGCCGAATCATCGCGTTCCGCTCGCTCGCGACAAACCTCGTCCGCGGCGACCACAACGGGGTCGAGGACGTCTTCGTGCACGACCTCGCCACGGGTCGGACCGGGCGCGTCAGCGTCGCTTCGGCGGGCACGGAGGCGAACGCCAGCAGTTCCACCTCGAGCATCAGCGCCGACGGCAACGTCGTCGCCTTCTCGTCGAGCGCGTCGAACCTCGACCCGGGCGATCGCAACGGCGTCACCGACGTGTTCGTCAGAGACAGGAAGCGTCGGCAGACCGTGCGCGTGACGGTAGGGCCGTACGGAGAGGCGAACGGAAGGAGCGAGGGCTCGTCGATCAGTGCCGACGGTCGCCTCGTGGCGTTCCGGTCGTTCGCAACGAACCTCGTGGCCGGCGACACGAACGGCCTGGCCGACGCGTTCGTGCGGGACTGGGCGAGGCGGGTCACCGAGCGGGTGAACGTGTCGTCGTGGGGGGCGCAGGCGAACAGGGAGACATTTCGCCCGATGCTGAGCGGCGACGGCCGGCGTGTCGGCTTCCGCTCCCGCGCGACCGATCTCGTTCCGGGGGACACGAACGAGGCGCTGGACGCGTTCGTCCGTGACCGCGTCGCGGGCACGATCACGAGGGTGAGCGTCACCTCGGGCGGGTCCGAGGCCGACGCCCGCGCCTTCACGTGGATGGCGGGCCAGACGAGCTTCATGTCGCGACCGTTCCTGAGCGCGACCGGGCGCTACGCCGCCTTCACCTCCCGCGCGGCAAATCTCGTTCCCGACGACCGGAACGGCGTGGCGGACGTCTTCGTCCGCGACCTACTGACCCATCACACCATGCGTGTCAGCGTCGCAGAGAACGGCAGCGAGGCGGACAGCCCGAGCTTCGCCTCCGGGATCAGCGGCGACGGCGGCATCGTCGTTTTCCAGTCCTCCGCCGACAACCTCGTGCAGGGCGACACCAACCGGCGGCGGGACACCTTCGTGCGCATCCGCGCGGTCGACGCTCGCTGCAGATAGCGCGGCGGCGCCAGGCGCGGATGCCTCAGGGATCGAAGTCGGCGCGACCCATGCGTGCGCCGACGGCGCTGAGGATCGGCTTGAGGAGGAGTCCAGCAGCCGCGAACGCCGAGGCCGCCAGCACGATGAGCAGCAAGGTGTTCGAGGATCCGGGCGGCGAGCTCGGCCTGCCTGCGAGCTGGGCGGTGCCGGTCGCCGACCCGTAGCCGGGGGCGGTGACCCTCACGTGGATCCGGTCTCCGGGTCGAGCCGCCGTGACATACCGGAGCTGCCAGGTGCGCTCGAGCTCGGCCGAGATGGTGGCGTAGATCGACGTCAAGGCGGAGCTGGAGCGAGCGCCGTGGTAAGTGCCCCCGGTGCTCGCAGCCAGACGCTTCAAAGGCGCCGGCGCGAAGGAGATCGACTCGATCCCGACCGGGTAGACGGCGACGTGCGCCTTGCGGGCGGCCTGGATCGCGCTCTTGAGGGTCGCGTTGCTCGTCGTCTCCTGCCCGTCGGTGACGAGCACGAGCACGCGGCCGCCGGTTCCCGTGCCGGCAAGCATCTTGGACGCTCGGACGACGGCGTCGTACAGGGTCGTGCCGTACTGCGGGTCGACGGTGAGACCGTCGAGTGCTCCGGCGGAGTCGGCGCCGGCCCCGAAGCCCGCGAGAGCGGTTGTCTCGGATGCAAAGGCGAGGACCGCGAACTGGTCTCCGCCCTTGCCGAGCGCGATGAAGCGCCGGGCTGCCTCGGCAGCGTCGGTGAGCGAGCGGCCGTGCATCGACTGGGAGTGATCGACGGCGAGCACGATGTTCTTCTCGCGGCCGAGGTTGACCGCGGTGAGACCGGCGACCCCGGCGCCGTCCTCGAAGACCATCGGCGCGCGAAGGGAGGGTGTCCCGGTGAGGACGGTGACGCGAATCGTGGGCGGTCCGCTCGTATCCAGGTTCCGGATCGTGATCCCAGCCTCGGCGGCGGCAGGGGCGAGCAAGACGGCGAGCGCCGCCCATGAGGCGACGAGGAGCCGCTGCAAGGATCTGCCGGCGGGTGGCCGCCGAGTTTCGAAGGGTCGATGAGGGGGTCTGCGGTCCATTGCGGCGGCTGGTTCGCGGTGGCCGCAGGACTGCGGGCGAGTCGTGCAGAGGAGATCGGCAACCCGGGGATCGCAGGCATCCCTCGAACGGGGATGGCTGCCCGGTCGGCTACAAGCCGAGGAACGTGACCGCGAGCAGGAGAACCGAGAGCGCCGAGGTCCCGATCACGGTTGCCGCGGCCAGAACGTTGAAGATCCTCCCGTTTGCGTAGGCGCCCATCAGCTCGCGGTTCGAGGCGAGCCGCCAGACGAAGAACAGCGTGACCGGCAGCAGGAAGCCGTTCACGACCTGGACGCCCACGAGCAGGGCGATCACCGGCAGCCCGGGGATGATCGCGACGAGCGTGCCGACCCCTATCAGGACGGTGATCACACCGACGAAGACCGGTGCCTCGCGCGGCCGGTGCTTCATCCCCTTCTCGAAGCCGAACGTCTCGGCGACCACGTACGCGGCCGTCACGGGGAGGATTGCCGCGGCGAGCAGGCTCGCGCCGAGGAGACCGGTCGCGAACAGCAGCTCGGCGTAGCGGCCGGCGAACGGAGCGAGCGCCTTGGCGGCGTCGGCGGCGCTGCTCACGGTGCGCTCGTGGTGGACGTAGAGGGTCGCGCCGGTCGCGATCATGATGAAGAGGGCGATCGTGTTGGCGAAGATCGAGCCGACCGTGACCTCGGTACGCTCGGCGTTCAGCTCGTCGGGACCGATCCCTCGCTCGACGACCGCCGACTGGACGTACAGCTGCATGAACGGCGTGATCGTCGTCCCCGCGGTGGCGATGAAGAGGAGGACATAGCCGGAGTTCAGCTGGAGGTGCGGCGCGACGATCGAGTGACCGACGTCGCCCCAATAAGGCTTTGCGAGGATCGCCGCAATCGGGTACGCAAAGAACGGGATCGTCATCAGCACGAACACCCGCTCGGCCACCTTCGAGGAGCCGCGGACGACGAGCAGCCAGATCCCGACCGCGGCAATCGGAACCGAGACCTGAAACGGGATCCCGGCGAGGCCGAGCGCGGCGCCGATCCCGACGAACTCGCTGATGCAGATCCCGAGGTTCGCAACCAGCACCGAGGCTGTCGCGACAGCCGACCAGCGGACGCCGTATTGCTCGCGGATCAGCTCTGAGAGCCCTTTTCCGGTCACCGCGCCCATCCGTGCTGCCATCTCCTGGACGACGATCAGCGAGACCGTGATCAGGATCATCATCCAGAGCAGGTCGTAGCCGTACTTCGCCCCGACCGAGGCGTAGGTGGCGATGCCGCCGGCGTCGTTGCCGGCGTTCGCGGCGATCAGGCCGGGCCCGAGTACGGCAAGGAAGACGAGGAGGCGGGCGGCGAGCGGGTTACGCGCGCGCAGGCGCGGGCGCCGTGCAAGAGCACGGTCGCGGAGGTGCGCCGTGGCAGCACGTACCCGGAGGAACATCGAACTCTCGCATGATCACCACCCCGGTCATCGCAAGCCCAGTCTAGAGGGCTACTCCTCCCCCATCACGCCGAACCGGCGCCGCCAGCTCTTCGGGAGCACGAGCTCGAGCACGTCGTCGACCGTGATCACCCCAAGCAGGCGATCCTCCTCATCGACAACGGGGACAACGGTCAGGTCGTAGTCCGTCATCAGACGCGCGACCTCCTCGAGATCTGCGTCGGGGCGGACGCGCTGCGCGACCCCCGCGAGCTCGCCGATCCTCTGCCCTTCTTCGGCTCGGAGGAGATCGGCAAGCGTGATCGCGCCGGTGAGACGCTTGCTCGTGTTCATGACGTAGATCGATGCGATGGACTCAGCGGAGCAGCCCGAGCCTCGAATCCGCTCGAACACCTCGGGCAGGGTCGCCTGGGAGTAGACGCAGACGAACTCCGGGCTCATCAGTCCGCCGGCAGTGGCCGGGTCGTGGCCCAGCAGTGCGCGTACTCGGCGCCGCTGGACATCCGGGAGCAGCTCGAGGATCTGCCCGCGCCGCTCCTCCGGCAGCTCGCCGACCAGGTCGGCCGCGTCATCGGCCTCCATGTGCATCAGGACCTGCGCGACCTCCTCGTCGCTGCGGCTCTCCAGGAACTCGAGCTGGTGGTGTGACTCCAGCTCCTCGAACACGTCGGCTTCGAGCTCGGGGTCGGCTCCGACCGCCTGAATGATCTCCTCGCCCTCACTGTGCGACGCCGCCTCGACCAGGTCGGCAAGCTCTGCCGGGTGCAAACGCGCGAGCTTCGGGTGCGGCACTCGCAGGCGCACCGTCGGCACGTGGCCGGTGAACGGCTCGACGCTGGCCCAGTCGAGGAACCGGCCCGCGCCGACGCTGTCGGAGAGCGCCCTGGGCGCCAGCCGGCGCAGCCACCCGCGCAGGCCGGTGTCGACGCCGACGACCCGGAACCATCCCTCGAGCCGTGCCAGCTCGATCTCGTTCGCGCGAACGAGACGCGCACCGTCGACGTTGATCAGCTGCCGATCGAGCACGTCCTTCTTCAGCAGCACCTCCTGCGGGCGCCGCGTGAACGGCTGAAGATCGAGTCGCACCGAGCGAAGCGTGACCTGGCCCTGCTCGATCTCGGCCACCTCGTCGGCCGGGACGAACACCTGCCGACCGGCCACGGCCGCGAGGAGCCCCGTCACCGGCGGATACTCCTCGTCCCCCAGCCGCACGATCAGGTCGTCGACCCGGCCGAGCTTGCCGCCGTCGCGGTCGCGCAACACCCCGCCGACCACAAGCGACAGGTGCAGCATCGAAGGGACTGAGTCGACCGCGCTCGACATCCCTCGAACGATAGGCGCAAGAGTGTTGAGTCCGCGTTAACGAGCGGCCCGGCGGGCGGGCGCCTCGCGCGCCAGGGTCACACAGGTGTCGATCAGCTCCCGCAGCGGCGCCGGGACTCCCTCCTCTCCGCGCTCCGCGATCGCGCTCAGGACCTCGAGGGCCAGCATCGGCTTCGAGGCCCGGTCGATCGCTCGGCGGATGATCCGACGCGGAGCCATCGCGGCGCTGCTCAAGGGGCCCACCTCGGCCACGCTCTTGTAGACCTCGTCGTAGCCGTGGTGCCAGAGGAAGAGCTCGAGGTCGGCCTCCTCGAGCGCGGTCACGCGGAGCGCCGGTGGGTCGGCGCCGGCATGGCTCTCCGCCAGCGCTCGGTAGACCTCGCCGGCCTCGTCGCCGTCCGTGAGCACGTGCCACTCGATCCCGAGCCCGGCGGCGGTGCGGATCGCCGGGTCGAGACCCGCCTGGGCGAACTCGACCAGCGCAATGCCCTCCTGCGCGAGCTCGTAGCCGCAGAGGCGGGCGAGCTCGGGCAGCAGCCAGGCCTCCGACTCGCCCTCGACGAGGAGCCAGCAGCGGGCGAACATTGCCTGCCCACGGCGCGCACGGAGGTGATAGGTGACCCGGCGCAGGTCTGTCGGTGAGAGGACGCCGGGATCGATGCGAGACTCGTGGACCACACCCTCGTAGCGGACGAGGCGCCGCACGTTTCGCAGCGGGATCTCGCCCAGCAGGTCGGTGGACTCCGTCGTCAGGAGCCGCTGCCAGCGGATCCGCGCGACGAGGCGCATCGCGGCGGCGAGGGTCATCACGTGCATGTAGGCCTCGAGATCCTCGACCACGAGGATCGGCTCGGCGCCGGGCTCGATCGGCCGTCCGATCTCCTTCAGCAGCCCCGCGACCACGAAGAGCACCCCGATGCGCTCGGCGCTCGTCCCGGACCCGAGCCCACCCGCCGGCAGCGAGCCGGCACCGGCCGGCATGTGGCCGATCACCTCGGCGACCACGGGGTGCACGGCAGACCGCAGCGGGTCGAGATGCTGCTGCGCGCGCTCGATCACCTCGGCGGCCGCGGCGAAGCCACGCTCGACCTCCAGCTCGGGGTCGGCCGCCGTCCCCTCCAGCAGGTCGGAGGCGCACCTCACGACCTCCTCGACGAGCGCCACCAGGTCTGCAGGCCCCGACCGGGCACGGTCGTCGCCCGGGCGAGCCCAGGTCGCTCGGCGCAAGGAGAACACGGGATTCTTGCGCCGCAGCCAGGTCAGCAGCTCCGGCTCCGACCTAGGCGCCCCGTCGGCGCCGAGGAGTGCCCAGCTGCCGTCGCTCGCCTCCAGCGTCAGGCGGCGCAGCACGGGATCAGGAGCGGGAAGCGAGGCATGGAGCGGCGCGTGGGCCTCGTCCGACCACTCGCCCGGCTCCCGTTCCTCGAACTCCAGCTCGACCCGGGCGGACGGGTCACGGAGCCGCGGCGGCCCGCGGTCTGCCTCCCCCCCGAGCACGCCCTCGAGCGCCTCGAGCAGCCGCCGCTTACCGGAGTCGTTCTCGCCGATCACGGCCGTGATGTCGGGCTCGAGCTCGAGCGAGGCCGAGCGGATCCCGCTGTACCCCTCGATCCGGAGGGATGCTAGCTTCATCGATAGATCGTAGAGGGCGGCCGGTAGCCTGACCGCGTGAACGCCACGCGCGCCTACCTCCGGAGCCTCGACCCGCATCTGCCGCGCTCGGTCTGGCTCGTGCAGATCGGCGGCGCGGTCAACGCGTTCGGGACCGGGATGGTTATCCCGTTCACCCTGATCTACCTCCACAACGTGCGCGGTATTTCGCTCGCCGCTGCGGGAGCCGCGGTCGGGATCGGCGCGGTCGCGGCGCTCGCCACGGGCGTCCTCGCCGGCAGCATCGTGGACCGCGTCGGCGGGCGGAACACGCTCGTGTTCGGGCTCCTGCTCCAGGCCGGCTCGATCGCGCTCTTCCCCCAGGTCCGCACCGCCTGGGACGCCGCCGTGCTCCTCGCGCTCCAGGGCGCCGGCACCGCCTGCTTCTGGCCCGGGCAGTCGACGCTGCTCGCCCGGCTCGCCGACCCCGAGACGCGCCACCATGCCTACGCGCTGCAGCGGATCAGCATGAACCTCGGGATCGGGCTCGGCGGCGTCGTCGGCGGGCTGATCGCGACAACTGCCGACCCGCAGAGCTTCACGACCCTCTACCTCTTCGACGCGGCCACGTTCCTCGCGTTCGTCGTCGTGCTCGCCTTCGTCCGCGAGCCACGCCAGGCCGCGATGCCGCTCGGCGAGGCCAGGCCCGGCTACCGCGAGGTCGTGCGCGACCGCCCGTTCCTCGCGCTGCTCGGGCTGAACGTCGTCTTCGTCGCCGCCGGCTACGAGACGCTCCTGCTCGCCCCTGTCTACGGCAAGAACCAGGCTGGGGTCACCGAGCGCTGGATCGGAATGATCTGGTTCGCCAACACTCTCTTCATCGTCCTCGCACAGATGCCGATCTCGAAGTGGCTCGAGGGACGGCGGCGAATGGTCGCGCTCGCCGTGATGAACATCTGCTTCGCGGCCGCGGCGCTCGGGATTCTCATCGGCGGCACTCAGTTCGAGGGCTCCGCGGCGGCGCTCGTGATGATCGGCGCAACGCTGATCTTCGCGGTCGGGGAGTGCCTGCAGGGCCCGACCCAGGGTGCGCTCGTCGCCGACATGGCACCGTCCCGCCTCAGCGGGCGCTACTTCGCGCTCTCGAGCATGTCCTGGAGCACCGGCGCGATCCTCGGGCCCGCGATCGGCGGGCCGTTGCTCGGCTGGAAGCCGAACGCCGTCTGGCCGCTCGCGGCATGCGCGTGCCTGCTTGCCGGCGCGGGCTGCCTCGCGCTGGAACGGCGTCTGCCACCCGCCCTTCGCCGCACTCCTCGTGTCGCACCGGACTTCGCGCCAGCCTCGTCCGAGGGTGTCCCAGCTGGCTCGAGCGGGTAGAATACGCCGCATGTCGACGCCGATCCTGGACGACCCTCTCAGTACCGATGCCCAGCCTGCCTCGCATCAAGCGTCCGCAGCGGCAGCGGCCTGCCGAGAGCGCCGCTCAGGCTCGGCCCCGGCTCGCTGAGCTCGAAGCAGCCGGTCTCACCTGGGTCCACCTCGACGCGCCCGTGCCCGACGAGGCTGCGCAGCTCGCGCAGCGGTTCGGCTGGCATCCCCTCGACCTCGAGGACGTGCTCTCGAAGCGACAGCGCCCGAAGGTCGACGACTACCCCGAGTACCTCTTCATCGTCCTCCACTTCCCGGTCTTCGACAAGAAGATCCAGCGGCTCAACGCAGCCGAGCTCGACGTCTTCCTCGGGCCCGACTTCCTGATCACGATCTCGAACGTCGAGCTGCTGCCGGTGACTCGGCTCTTCCGCCGCTGCTGGGACGACGAGGCGCTGCGCGACGGGCTCTTCACGAAGGGGTCGGGACGGCTCCTCTACGAGGTGCTCGACGACCTCTTCGACTACTGCTTCCCGATCCTCGACAAGATCGGCCACAAGCTCGACTCGATCGAGGACGAGATGTTCGAGGGGCACGCGGAGGACGTCGTCCGCGACATCTCCAACGTGAAGCAGGAGATCATCTCCTACCGAAAGATCATCAAGCCCGAGCGCGCGACGCTTCGCCTGCTCGAGCGGCACACGGAGCGCTTCCTGCCGGAGGCGCTGGAGCTGTACTTCGACGACATCGTCGATGCGGCCGAGCGGATCTGGGATCTCCTCGACAACTACAAGGAGGTCGTCGAGGCGCTCGAGGGCACGAACGAGTCGGTGATCCAGCACCGCCAGAACGACGTCCTGCGCCTGCTCACCGTGTTCAGCGTGATCATCCTCCCGCTGACGTTGATCTCCGGGATCTTCGGCATGAACGTGGACTTCCCGGGGTTCGGGACGGCCGAGGCGTTCTGGGCGATCGCCGGGGTGCTGATCGGCCTCGCAATCGGAATGGTCGCCTTCTTCCGCCTCAAGCGCTGGCTGTGAGCGGCGGCGGGCTCAACGCCCGTTGGCCTCTCGCGAGGACCGAGCCAATCTCTCGGGTCCTAGCGGTCCTGCCGGTCCCACCGCAACCACCAGACCAGCCGCACGTGAATGCTTGTTGCCGCAACAGCATCACAATCTCCCGTCTGGACGTCCCTCCGGTCTGAGCTGACTCGATCCCCGGTTAGCGTCAACGAGGGATCGCTTCCATTCACCGGGCGCGCGTGATATGCCCTCAGGGTGCGCTTGCTCAGACGCTCCCGGCGGTCAAGAGAACGACTTCGGCCGCTGGGCGAGGCCGAGTGCTACCACCGCCTCCACGGCGAGCGCGACAACGACGTGCGGGTCGTCAAGCTCGTGCCGCGCCGCCCGCGATTCCAGCTCCGGGTGACGGGCGAGGACCTACGCCGCCGCTTCGAGGAGCGACTCGACAAGCGCGCGTCGGACGGGAGCTGACGGTTGGGCGAGAGGCTCTGGGCGCCGTGGCGGCTCGAGTACATCGAGCGCGCGGACGAGCAGGACGGGTGCGTGTTCTGCAACGCACTCGAGGCGGGCGAGGAGTCGGAGGACGCGCTCGTCGTGCACCGCGGCCGCCTGGCCTTCGCGCTGCTCAACCGGTTCCCGTACACCTCCGGCCACCTGATGGTCGCGCCGGTGAGGCACGTCGGCGACTACGGCGAGCTCGAAGACGACGAGGCACTCGAGGTGCACAGCCTCACACGCTCCGCGATGGGCGTGCTCGCGCAGGCGTACGGGCCCCAGGGCTACAACGTCGGCTGGAACCTCGGCCGCGTCGCGGGCGCCGGCGTCCTCGACCACATCCACCTCCACGTCGTGCCGCGCTGGGCCGGCGACACGAACTTCATGCCGGTGCTCGCGGACCTGCGCGTGATCCCGGAGGCTCTCGCCGAGACCCGCCGCAGGCTCTCGGCCGTCTGGCCTGAGTGAAGCTTTACGAGAAGCGGGCGACGGGATTCGAACCCGCGACCCTCAGCTTGGGAAGCTGTATCGAGGGGTTCGGGTCGTTTCGGTCTGCTGCTGTCCATTGCTGCCGATCCCTTTATCCATGCGGTTTCGCGGGGTCTTAAGATGCGTAGCTCCGAAACGGCGTGAACGCCTTTTGCGACCGTTTCCTTAGCAGAACGTTAGCTGGCGGGCCCGTCGGTCGGATCGAGGGCGCCGGTCATCTTGCGTACCGCGTCACCGAGGTTCAGCAACCCGGGTAGGCCAGCGCCGACGGGTGCACCGCCACCGATTCGAGTCCGCTTCGCTGGAACCAAACGGGGACGCTCGAACCCCTATCCCCGACTTCGCTCGGTTTGCCGCCATTCGGCCCAGACGGGCGAGAAGACGGCGCAGGCCATCGAGATGGTGATGACGATGAAGATGTAGGCGAAGAGGGCGAGGACGGCTCCGAACGAGCCGAAGGCCCTGGCGTTCTGGTTGATCGTGGGTCCGATCCACAGCGGCGAGGTGGCGACCGTGCCGCCCAGGACGAATGCGGCGAGGAGCGCCCCCGGGAGGAGGGAGCGCAGCGGGACCATGCGGTGAAGCAGGAAGCGCGGTGTCCAGAGCCAGAAGATCGTCGAGCCCGCGATCCAGGCGGGGACGAGTACGAGCCAGCCGTCGCTGCGGAGCTTCGCGGCGGAGACGGTCATCAGCGCGACGAGCCCGGCCGTCACGAAGAACCAGATCGTGAAGCGCAGCTGGTCGGCAACGCCGCCGACGTGGATGCGCCAGACGCGCGCGTAGAGGTCCTGGTAGAGCTGGCCGATCGCGACCCCCCAGAGCAGGAAGCCGATCACGATCGTGAGCGTGGCGGCAAGCAGGTTGTTGGAGGTGCTCCCGAACAGGTCATGCACGAGGCTCGCAGTCGTCCCGTTGAGCTTCATGTGGCTGATCACGCGCTCGGCGAACGCGTTGTCGTTGCCGTCCGCGAGATTGAAGAACGCGACGATCACAAGCGCGGTAGGGAGGGCGGAGAGCGTGAAGTAGGCCGTCAGCGCGGCGCCCGAGTTGCGGCTCGCCTCGAGGTAGCGGCGAAACCAGAGCAGCGCCAGCCGGGAGAGGCTGTTGTTTGCCCGGCTTCGCAGCCAGTCCAGGACGGCCGCAAGGCGGCCGCCGCCCGTGCCGGGCGCCTCGGCTCTCCTGGGCGCCGCCGCCTCAGGATCGAGCGTCACCGGATTCTCTCCGAGGGGCGTCGGCATCGGCCTTTGCGGCGCTTTCGCCGTTGCCACAGGGTCGCGTTGATCTCCGCCGCGGCCACGATCAGGCGGCCCAGGACGAACAGGCCGAGCAGCAGCGCCGCCGCGACCCCGAGAACGCCGTAGGTCCCCTGCTTCGCGAGCGCATACGGCGCCAGGAGATAGACCGCGAGGAGCTGGATCACGCCAAGGCCGAGACCGAAAGCGAGCGCTCCGGGAACCAGCGCCGTCCAGGGTGCGCCGCGGTGCGGCAGCCGCAGCGAGATGAGCAGCCAGACGCCGGCGAAGCCCGCCGCGACCGCGATCGTCCCAACGACGCCCAGCCCGACCGACCGGGCCCTCAGCCAGCCTGCGAGACCTCCCAGGAGGAGCAGGCAAAGAAGCCAAGCGAGAAGCACGACGGACGCCTTCACGGTCGGCTTGGGCGCGGCGGCGCGCTCGTCGGCCCACACCAGCCGGTGGACGCCGATCAGGACGCGCAGGACGCTCCGCGTCGCACAGGATAGCAGCGGCACGCCGACAAGCAGCGCATACCAGGCGCTCGAGCTCTTCGCGGTGCTCCGGAACTCGCTCGAGACGAGACCCGCCATGCCAACCGCGTGCGCCGCCGCCTTCGGCGAATTGGAGGTCACTCCGGCGATGACCCCCATTCCTCCGACGAAGACGAGCGCCAGCGGCAACAACCAGAGGAACAGCCGGAAGGACAGCGCACCCGCGATGATCCCGCCCCCGACCTCGACATCCGTGTCGACGATCTCGAACACCGCGTCAAGCGAGGAGTGATTCTCACGCCCCGCCTGCGCCCGCTCGGCCAGCTGCTCCGCACGCGCCCGCACCGCCGCAGTCCGCACCGCCGCCGCCCGAAAATGCCTGCGCTCCGACGGCGACGCCGGCAACTCGGTCTCCGAGCCCTTCTTCTCGTCTACCGGCGCCATCCGACCCTCACCCGGCGAGGGATTCAAGAGCCGGATGACCCTGCGGCCTGATCACCGATGTTGCCGAGCTCATCGACGGTGATCGTATGACGCTCCACCCCGGTGCGGCCGCCCGTGTGTACGAGGACGACCTTCCAGAGGCCGAAAGTGATGATCGTCAGGAACACATTCAGCCCGTAGCTGAATGCCGTACGTTTGGCGACCGTCGCCTGGAACTCCGACCGTGTTTCGATGCGCCAACCCTGATCGCTGTACACCTGTAGCGAGCGAGCGAGGATCTGTTCCCGTTCATCGGTCGTCTTGACGGCCCCTCCGTCGTTCCCGGTGGCCGTCTCCCCTTGCATCAGGAACCGGTCGTCAAGGAGTTGCAGGCGCTCGAGCTCGCGAACGCGCTCTTCAGCTCGCCCTTCGCGTCGAGGCCCTGAAGGTCGGCGAACGTCGTCTTGACCTCCGTCCCCATCGCCGCGAATGTGGCCGTCACAGTCGGGACGGCGGTGAGCAACCCACTCACGCCCGAGGCCCCTTTTACCGTGGTCTCGATCGTGGTCACGCCCTTCTGCAAGCTCGTCGAGAGCTGGTCGAGGGAGTCCTTCGCCTGCTGCCCGGAGGCGGTGTCGGGCTTGCCGAGCCCCTTCAGGTCGGACGCGAGCGTGTCGGTCGCCGACTTCGCATCGCCGGCCGCCGTCTGCAGCCCGTTCTTCGTCGGATCGCTCTTCAGGGAGCCGACGGCCGACTTGATCGCGGCCTGCCAGGTCGTGATCGACGAGCAGACGCCGCTCGCCCAGGTGTCGGTGGCGGAGGCGTTTGTGGTCGTGGTCGTCGTAGAGCCGCCCCCGCTCGAGCCGCAGCCTGCCGCGAGGAACGCCAGCGACGCTGCGACTGCGATGAGGCTGGGTTTGCGAATGGATTTCATCGTCGCTCCCTTTCGGCGGATCGGGAGGGCCGGCGTGCGCGCCGGCCCTCCTCCCGCGATCTACGAGGTGATTGCTCCCGACACCTCGTCCTGGGACTTCGCGATCGCCTTCTGCAGCTGGTCGTAGTCGCCCGAGTCGATCGCCTGGTTGATCCTCTTGTCCGAGTTGGCGAGAGCGGCCTCGACCTTGTCGGCGTACTGGTCGTCGACCACCGCAACCACCGCGGAGGATCCCGGCGGCAGGTACTGCTCGAGGTCGACGCCCATCTTCTTCTCCTCATGCCGCTTGCGCAGCGCGCCGAATCCGGCACCGAGCGCCGCCCCGATCGCGGTCGCCGCAAGCAGCGGCGGCGCGAACAGACCGACCACGAGCCCGGCAGTACCGCCGAGCATCGCGCCTCCGGCGACACGGCCGTCACCGTGCTCGTCCACGTCGACCTTGCCGCTCGCGTCGCTAGTCATCACGACCGCCCCGACGACCTTGTACTCGCCCGAGTCCTGCCCGGCCTTCAGCGCCTTGAAGTCCCCGGCCGCCGTGCCCGCATCGGCGTACGCACCGACGACGAGCGCGAGATTGTCACCATCCATGGCTCCTCCTTCTGTCTAGGGTCTGTCGCAAGCCAAGCGTCGCACCCACCGCCGCCCTGTGGGACGTTCGGGCGCCGTTCACCCAGGTGAACCGCGTCGCCTCGGCCGGCCTACGGGCCGGGTGGCTGGCGCCGGTAGCGGTTCCAGGGCCACATGCCGTCGATCTCGACCTCGAGCGCGAAGCTCAGCAGGATCCGGATGACGACGATCACGCCCAGGACGACCACGCTTTCGTAGGTCGGGTCGACGATGATCGTCCGCACGAGGTCGGCCACGATCAGCACTTCCAGGCCGAGCAGGATCGAGCGACCGAGGTTGCGGCGAAGTTCCTCGTAGGAGCCGGGCCGGCGCTCGGGGTGGGACACCCGGACCAGGAAGATTAGAAACGCCCAGAATCCGCCGACGAGGATGATCCCTGCCCCGAGCGCCTCCACGACGCGAACGATGTCGGAGACCGTGCTTTTGTAGTCCATCGCGACGCAACCTTACGCATCAGGTGTTGGCGGCCGGCGACCGCGCTCGTGTCTCACTGGGGTGATCGTGAACCCGCGACCAAGTGGCCCTGCCGGTGGAGTCATGCAAGCATGTGCCGAGGATGGCAATCGGATCGGGGCAACGGGGGGCAGGGACGGCGGAGAGGATGGGCGCGGCTGCGCTTCCCCCGCTGATCGAGGCCAAGCTTGCGGCTCCGGGTATGCGTGGAGGCATGGTCGACCGTCCGCGTCTCTGGACGGCGCCGGCTGCCGGTGTCGACGAGGTGCTGACGCTCGTCGCGGCACCGGCCGGTTACGGAAAGACGACGGCGGTGCGGGCGTGGTGTGCGAGCGAGGATGCGGCGCTGGCCTGGGTCACCCTCGATACCGGCGACAACGATCCGACTCGATTGTGGCGGTATGTAGCGACGGCGGTCGATCGCGTACGACCGGGGCTCGGGCGAGCTGCGCTACGAGCGGCTCGGGATACCGGGCGGCCCGATCGAGGACGCGGTCGACGAGCTCATGAACGGCATCGCCGCGTTCGGGGAGCGGCTACTCCTGGTGCTCGACGATCTTCACGAGGTGACCGACGAGGGATGCATCGCGTCGATCGACCGTGCCCTGTCGCACCTCCCACTCAACGCACGTGTGATTCTCGTCACGCGGGTCGATCCTGCGCTGAGCCTCGCGCGATACCGGGCCGCCGGTGTGCTCGCCGAGCTGCGCGCGAGGGAGCTCGCGTTCACGCGCGCCGAGACGCATGACCTCCTGGTCACCCGTGGGAAGATCGAGCTCGGTGCGGACGAGATCGGACTGCTCGACGAGCGGACCGAGGGCTGGCCTGCGACGCTCGTCCTGGCCGGCCTCTGGCTGCGGACGGTCGACGACCCGGCCGCGGCCGTGCAGGCGTTCGGAGGCGATCACCACTTCGTGGCCGAGTACCTGAGCAGCGAGGTCCTCGCGGCGCTCGACGAGGACCAGCGGTCGTTTCTGCACGGCGCCGCGGTCCTGCGCGAGTTCACCGCCGAGCTCTGCGACGCCGCGCTCGACCGCGCCGGCTCCGCCGCCGTGCTGGCCGAGCTCGAGCGCTCCAACCTCCTCGTCTCGCGGCTCGAACGTGGAGGCTGGTTCCGCATCCACTCGCTGTTTGCCACGTACGCCGAGACCGCGCTCGCATCATCCGAGCCGGCCGCCGCGACGACGATCCGGCGCCGAGCCGCCGCATGGCTCAGATCGCACGGACTGCCCATGGAAGCGCT
Organism: uncultured Actinomycetes bacterium; assembly: GCA_963724805.1. Classification (GTDB taxonomy): domain Bacteria; phylum Actinomycetota; class Thermoleophilia; order Gaiellales; family Gaiellaceae; genus CAVQZA01. The sequence continues at coordinate 523,162 of CAVRWA010000011.1, read as the reverse complement.
CCGACACGCGGCGGCCTCCGCCGACCACGAGTTCGTCGCCGAGGTGCTCGTCGACTACTACCTGTCCCTGATCAGGAGCGGCGACGGCGGGACGCTTCTTCGCTGGGTTCGCACGCTGCCAGACGACTGCGTCCTCGAGCACCCGGAGCTTGCGGCGACCGCCGCCGCGGCCGCAGTGCTCGCGGGAGAGGGCGCGATCGAGCAGCGCCGGTTCACGCGGCTCGCCGATCTGGCGCAGAGTCAGCAACAGGGACAGCCCGACGCATATGTCGAGATCTGGGTGAGCTTGGTTCGTGCGGGGACGGTCGACGGCGGAGTCGGCCGGGCGGTGCTCGACGGCCGCCGCGCCGTCGAACTCGCGACGGCAAGCTCCGACGAGATCCTCACGGGCGCTCGCGCCACGTATGCGCGCGCTCTCTTCTTCGCGGGCGACCTGCAGGAGGCGTCCGCTGCCGCCTCGCAGGTCATCGAGCATCCGGATATCGCGCGTCGCCCGCCGAGCCTGATCCTCGCACACTCGACGCTCGCACTCGTCGCCGCCGAGCGCGGGCAGCTCGTCGCGGCCCGACGCCATGCCGACGCGGCGAAGGCCGCCGTGGGCCGGATCGGGAGCAACCGGAGCTGGCTCGGCGCGAACGCGGCCGCCGCTCTCGGAACGGTGCTGGCCGCCGAAGGGCAGCTCGCCGAGGCAGAGCACGAGCTCGTTACCGCCGAGCGCTTCTTCGCGGACGAGGTGGCGACGGTGCAGCATGCCTGGCTCCTCGTGCTTCTCGCCCGTTGCCGTCTGCGCCGCGGCCGCCTCGACGAGGCGGAGTCGGTGCTGCGCGCAGCCCGGGAAGCCCTCGACGAGCTACCGGACAGCGGGACCGTGCGGCCGCTCTGCGACGAGGTGGAACGAGAGCTTCGGACGGCAAGAGACCGGGCAGCCGGCGGAGAGCTGCTCGAGGCGCCGACCGCGGCCGAGCTCGCCGTGCTTGAGCTTCTAGCCTCCGACCTGTCGGCACGGGAGATCGGCGATCAGCTCTTCCTCTCGCCCAACACGATCCGATCGCACACCCGCACGATCTACCGGAAGCTCGGCGTCCACTCCCGCCCGGACGCAGTCGCACGCGCGATCGTCCTCGGCCTCCTCTAGCAAGCGCGATCACCTAGGTGAACGGCACACCCCACCGCGTCGACGCCGGCGATCCGTGTCACTCTCCATCACATGGCCAGTCCCGAGTACCGGCTCGTGGTCAAGGGCGAGCTGAGTGACCGGATGCAGCTCGCCTTCGAGGGGATGAGGCTCACGCGCGGCGACGGCACCACGACCCTGACGGGAACCATCCGCGACCAGGCCGAGCTCCAGGGCGTCCTCCAGCGCATCGCCGATCTCGGACTCACACTGCTCGATCTGACCGCCATCGACGACGCCGCCCTACGCTGAAACATCGAAGGGCCGGAAGCGATGGATGACCACTGGGAGACCGGCCGGATGGAGGCGTTCAGCGACGGCGTCTTCGCGATCGCGATCACCCTGCTCGTGCTCGAGATCAACGTGCCCGAGGCGGCCTTCGAGAACCTCTGGAGCGGCATCGCCCAGCAGTGGCCCTCCTACCTCGCCTACGTCACCAGCTTCCTCACGATCGGTGGGATCTGGGGCGCCCACCACGGCATCTTCCGGCGCCTGCAGTACGCGAACAAGCGCCTGATGGTGATCAACCTGCTCCTGCTGATGGCGGTGGCGTTCCTCCCGTTCCCGACGAAGCTGATGGCCGAGGCCATCCACAGCGAATCCCCAGCCCGTGCTGCCGCGATCTTCTACGGCGCCGCGCTGCTCGTGATCTCGCTCCTGCTCGGCGCCTTGTGGGGCGCGGCCGTGCTCGACCGCTCCGTCCTGCGGCCGGAGGTTGACGCGGACGAGATCAAGGCGATCACGCGGGCGACCACGCCTCACATCGGCTTCTACGCGGCCATGATCGCGCTCGCATTCTTCGCGCCGCGCGTCGCGATCTACGGGTACCTCGTGATCGCGATCGTCGCGCTGCTGCGGGCGCGTGGCGACCGGCCGAAGCGGGCAACGACGCCTCCCTGACGACAGGCGAGGCCGATCGCCGGCTCTCGAGACCGCGGCCTATGACCCAGAGCATGCTCAACGAGGACGGGCGCCCCGGATTTCACTGGGGTGAACACGGTCGGGAGGCATCGCCACTCCCCGCGGAGGGGCGCGCCACTCATTACTGCGACACGATCGCTTGGTTCGGCGGCCGGTGTTGGGACGAGTCGGTGCGGGTCGTCCGGCAGGTCGGCGTAGGCGACGCGCTCACCGCGGAACCGCCTCGGGCCCGGGCCGCATCAGGAACCGCGGGTCGTCAGGGAGCTGGAGGCGCTCGACCTCGCGAACGCGTTCTTCAGCTCGCCCTTCGCGTCGATGCCGCGCAACCGATGGCGTACGGGTTGTTCGACTGTGGGGATGTTTGACCGTGGCGATGGGGAAGCCGGTGTAGCCCACAGGTGCCGGTGTCCGGCAGGATCGGCAGCGACGGGCGCGAAGGTGCAGCCGTGGCTGCGAAGACGAGAGCCGAAGGCCGGTTCGATCGCTGGATCGAACGCGCCGGAGCGCCCAGAAGCGCCGCCCTCGTCATCGCGTATGTGACTATCTCGACCGCTATCGTCGCGGCGTTGCTGATGAAGATCATCGACAAGAAGGAGTTCCCCTCGGTCGGATCGGGGCTCTGGTGGGCCATTGAGACGGTAACGAGCGTCGGGTATGGCGACATCGTCCCGGTGACGGCAGCCGGTCGAATCGTGGCGAGCCTCGTGATGCTCCTCGGGATTGGGTTCCTGACGGTGATAACCGCGGCGATAACGAGCTCATTCATCGCCCAGTCACGTGAATCGATGCCGAAAGAGAACAACGCCGCAACTGAGGAACAGTTCCGCAGGATCCGTGAGCGGCTGGAGCGGATCGAGGCCGCACTGACCGACAACACCTAGACGGGGGCACGAACATCGATGTGGTCGAGAATGCGCACGCCGCGGCGGAGGGCGTGAGGCTGCTTGTCCGCCTGCTGCGGCACGCGTGCGCGCGCGGAAAGCACGCCTGATCGCGACGCGTAGGCACTCAGCGTGCCTAGGCCCCCACACTCGACCACTCGAGTGCGGGGCGCGCTGGGAGATGGTGCGCTGCTGATCCCAGGTCAGGGAGGGCCTGGGAGAGTGAGGATCAGGACGCCTGCGAAGATGAGCAGCCCGGCGCCGACGCCGATCATGACGTAGCGCACGCCGAGCAGCGGGAACTGGGTGCTGAGCCCGACCAAGAACAAGACGCTCGCGAGGATGACGGTCACCCGTACGTACTCATCGCCCGTCTCGGCGGCCTTCTGACCGTCCGCGTAGTAGGCGTCCGCGCTCGCGTCGAGCACGCCTGCCTGCGCCTGGCCGTTCGGGATGTACTGCGGCATGGTCTGCGGCCCTACCGGTGCGTTCGGGTTGGTGAACGGGTGAGTGGCGAGCCAGGCGACGAACGCGGCCCGGAACTCGGGTCGGAAGCGCTTCGCGGCGACGCGCATCCCGTTCGGATCGTGAGTCAGGTACGCCGCGAACCACGCGTTGAACAGAATCGCATCAGCCGTCCGGTAGGTCAGCGACTCCTGGAACGAGCGGTTCGCCTTCGTCCGGGTCGCGGAGGCCTTCGCGAGGTTGAGCGACGACTCGGTGCCCCACTTCGCGGCCGAGTAGCCGGACCAGGCGGCGACGATCGTGACGACCGAGAGCAGCAGCGCCTCCAAGACCGAAATCAGCCGGTCGCGACGTTTATCCCCGCCATGTTCGCGCGTGTGCTTGGCATGCTCGCCGATCTCCTTGCCGACCTCGGTTGCAGACAAACCCTCCGGCACAGCCCTCTTCCGCCTCGTCAGGAGTCAGGGCCGTCTCCCTCCTCGATCGGAGGGAGACGGCCACAGGCCTCAGGCCTTGTCCTCCGCCTCGAGCTCTGCGACCTCGAGCTCGAGCGCGAGAGCGCGCACGATCTTGGATGTCGCCGAGGCGACGCGCGCGGTCCCGACGATCGGGGCCACGGCGGCGAGGACACCCTGAACCTGTTCCGCATCGATCTTGAGGTCACCCGCGGCCTCCAGGTTGAGGGCATACGAGACCGGTGGGGCGTCCACCGCGACCAGCGCGGCGATCCTCACGAGCATCAACGTCGTGGGGTCGAGGCTGGAGGCCTCGATCGAGTCCGCCGTCATGCTCGCGAGAAGATCGAGAATCGGTGTGTCGGTTGTCTCTGCCATTGGGAACTCCTTCCCTTGTTCAGGGACGCCGCCCTTTGCGGCGCCCATGGTTTTGTTAGGTGCTCAGATTCCCCGCCGGTCGCGCCTCCGCTCGCGCCTTCGCATGCCGCACACCGACACGGGCGAGAGCGGCCTGCCGAACGGGTCGATGAACAGCGTGACAGGCCCGGCCTGCGCCGGAACCGTTCCGTCGAGGATCTCGATCGAGTAGGAGAGCTCACCGTTGTCGAGGCGCGGCTCCCGGATCACGACCACCGCGTCCTCCGGCACCTCGTTGCCCGGTTCGAGGAACGCGAGCACCGCGTTCGGCGGGTCGGTCTGGAAGCTGTTGTCGCCTTCGTCCCACAGGTCGACGAAGTCCCCGGTGGCCATGTGTCCGACGACCCGCTGGGGCCGGTCGGAGAAATAGAGCGTCGAGGGCGTGATCCCGTGCAGCGTGAGGGTTCCGCCGTCGCTCGTGATGCCCTGTGCGGTCTGCACGAACATCGATTCCTCGGCTTCGAGCTCTGCGATCTGGTTCTCATCCATCGTGCTCACCTCCGGTTCTATGTCGGCGCCGGGCTCGGCTTCTTGCCCTGCGCGCCGGGTTGGGCCGTCGGGATCCCTCCCGTGAACAGCAGAGCGACGAGCGCGAAGATGGCGAGGATCGAGACGGCGACGCGCAGCCCGTCGATCCGGCTCTGCTCGTTCGTCTTCACGATCGCGTCGGCCGTCCGCGGCGGGACGTGCGCGTCGGAGAGTGCGGACTTGAGCTCGGCGTCAGAGATGAACGGGACCCCGCCGGCGAGGCTCGTCTGTGCCTTGGCGGCGACGCGGTCTGGGACGGCCGGGTTGTTCTGGACACCGGTCAGGAACGAGGCGGTCAGCGCGGAGATGAGGATGGCGCCCGCCAGCGCAGTGCCGATCGACGCGCCCAGCTGTGTGCCGGTGTTCTGGAGCCCGCCCACCTCGCCGCTCTGCTCGTCGGGTACCGCCGACACGGTCACGGCCCCCAGCTGGGAGGCGATCGAGCCGATCCCGGCACCCGCGAGCAGCAACGGCCAGGTCACGATCGACGCCGCGGCGCCGTAGTCGAGCAAGGCGAGCAGGAGCACGAGCCCTCCGAACATGGCGATGAAGCCGAGGCGGATGACCAGCCGCGGGTTCGCGTGCGGGAACACCTTGGGGACTCCGGCCGCGAAGAGCAGCAGCATCAGCGAGAGCGGCAGCAGATGTATCCCCGTCGCGACCGCCGACAGGCCGAGCGCAACCGAGAGGAACAGCGGGACGACGAAGAAGATCCCGGCCTGCACCAGGAACAGGAAGAAGAACGAGGTGACGCCGTCGCGCAGCTGGATGTTCCGCAGCATCTTCGGGTCGATCAGCGCAGCCTGGCCGTGCGCGATCCGCCGGTTCTCCCACATCACGAACAGGCCCACCACCACGCAAGCCCGCGAGCACGAGCCAGATCACCGGCGAGAGCCCGAGCCACTCGGGAGCACCCGGCTTGGCCCGCACGAACCCCCACGCACCCGACTTCAGGATCCCGATCACGATCAGCCCTAGGCCGGCCGCCGAAAGCCCGGTGCCGACCAGGTCGAGCTTGGCGCCCTTCTCGGCCGGCGTGTCGTTGATCCGCCGCGCCAGACCGAGGATCACGATCACGATCAGCACCTCGCTGACGAACACCCACCGCCACGAGGCGTAGGTCGTGAAGAAGCCGCCGATCACCGGCCCCACCGCGGCCGCCATCGCGCCCGCGGCCGCGATGAGCCCGTACGCGTGCGGCCGGTCCGGCTTTCCGAAGTTCGAGGCGACGAGCGCGACGATCGCCGGAAAGATCAACACCGCGCCGAAGCCCTCCAGAAACGACCAGCCGATGATCAGCACCGGCAGGCTGTGAGCAAGCGCCGTCGTCAGCGACCCGCACGCGTAGACGACGCACCCGATCGTGAACGCGCGCTTGCGGCCGATGATCTCCCCGACCCTGCCGCCGGTGATCATGAAAGACGCCATCACCAGCGTGTACAGCGTGATCGCGAGCTGGATCCCGGTCACATCGGTCCCGACGTCCCTCGCGACCGTCGCGATCGCCGTGTTCATCACCGTCATGTCCAGCGCCATCACGAACTGCGCCGAGGCCAACGTGAGCAGCACCAGGCCCGACGCCTTGGCAGCGACAGAGGACGCGGTCGGCGCGGTCGTCACGACGGAGATCCCATCGGCGGCATCAGAGGCCCGTCTGGGCCTCGATCCGCCCGGATTTCACCGCGTCGACGAGTACCGCATAGTCGCGTTCGTTCTGGTCGGCGTAGGCCTCGGAGAACGTTGCGATCGCCCTGTCGAAGACGTCGCCGCCGCCCAGGTAGGAGGCGATCGCGATCCGGTCGCCGGAGCGGGCGTGGGCGCGGGCGAGCGTCCAGGCGCAGAGGCGGCCGTAGACGACCATTCCGCCCGGCTTCATCGTCTCGATGTCGGCGCTGCCCTTCCAGTCGTGCAGCTGGCGGACGTAGTAGTCGTGCTGTCGCCCGTCGAGGCTGCTGCCGGCGGTGACGCGCTTCCAGCCGAGGAACATGTCGCTCGCACTCTGCATCAGGCGCTGTCCGGCGACGACGCGCTGGCCGCAGTTGCTGTACTCGCTCGCGCCGAGGAACGGCTCGAGCACCGACGCCTCCGCCTCCTTGACCTGCAGGAAGAGCGGATCGCTATCGTCGCGGCCGAGGAAGAGCGCGATCCAGGCGCGGGTACCGACGCTGCCGACACCGACGACCTTGCGCGCGATGTGGGCGAGCTCGTACTGCTCGAGCAGCCGGCGACGGTCGGTCGTGAGCGTACGGCGGTAGTCGCGGAACAGGGCCCTCAGCTCCTGCTCGAGGTCCTGCCAGCTCCCGCCCTCGACCAGTTCTTCGACCGGCACGATCAGCGGCGGGTCGCTGATGATCCGCGGCTCGCCGTCGACGAGGTGGGTCAGCTTGGCGAAGGCCTGCAGGCTGTCCTTCGTACGCGCCTTCGCGATGGCGGCGTCGGTCTTCGCGACCTGCGCGGCGCTGAACTCGCCCGCGTACTCGCAACCGTCTTCTCGACATCGAGGTGCGCGTACCAGACCTCGAGGTTCGTCTTGGCGGCGAATTCGCGCATCGCCGTCCGGTACGCCGCGACGGCGGCCAGGACGGCCGCGCCGCGCTGCTTGGCCGAGAAGCCGCGGTCGCGGCCGGCGGCCACGAGGCTGACGGCGAGGCGCTTGACGTCCCACTCCCACGGACCGGGATGGGTCTCGTCGAAGTCGTTGACGTCGAACATCATGCTCCGCTCGGGCGTCCCGAAGATCCCGAAGTTCGAGAGATGGGCATCGCCGCAGAGCTGCACACTCACGCCGGCGCGCGGCGTCGCGGCGAGATCGGACGCCATGATCAACGCCGCACCGCGGTAGAACGTGAACGGCGACACGAGCATCCGCCCGTAGCGGATCGGCACCAACTCCGGCACCCGCGTCTGCGCCTGCTGCTCGAGCAGCCCGATCGGATCGGGCCGGGCAGACGACGGCTCCCACTCCGCGTGGCTCGCACGTGGCACCTCCGAACGCGCCGCCTTCCCACGTGCCGCACGCTCGGCCGGCGACAGATGCGCAACCGGACTCGGAGCGCCGGATTCCTCTGTTCTATCAGTCATGTCCCCATCCCTTCATCACCTGCGGCGCGGCGTTCGAGGGCGTCCGCCGCGCAGCAGGTCGACGTCGAACCTCGGCTACTAGGTCGCTGACCACGATCTCGCTCGGGCGTGCGATCAGGTAGATGATCACGCCGAGCACCGGCAAGAAGATGATCAGGATCGTCCACATCGCCTTCGCCCAGCCGCTGTGATCCGTCCGGCGGAAGTTGTCGATGAACACGTGGATCACGACGAAGACCCAGATCACGAAGACGAAGAAGAGGATCATCCACCAGACCACGTCCCAGAAACTCGGGTTGTTCGTGTAAGCGAGCACCTGCGCTCCCTTCGCTCGGTACCGGAATGGGCCCGGCCACCCGTCTCTCCAACTTCACCAACCTACGATGCAAAGCCGGCTCGACGAGGACACGCGTCGGATTTCACTTGGGTGAACGCGATCGGGGCGCCGCGCCCATGTAGACGGTGTCATCCTCCGCGGTCAATTGGTGACGAGCCCGAGTTGCGGGGCGCAGGCGACGGCGGGATCGGCAGCGTTCGGCCCTTCGGAACGAGAAAGGAAGTATCCGGAACTCGCTCCGCTGGCCCGATGATGGAGGCGTCGGGAATCGAGCCCGCGTGCGCGGCCGTAGGCAGACTCGGGCGGACGAGAACGGCGCGCACGGTCGAGGGCCACCACTGTCGGCCACCCTGGGATGTCCGTACCTGGTCCGTGTTGAGGTCCTGCGCGATCCGGCGAAGGCTCCTGCCCTGCGCGTAGCTCCTCCTGGATGCGGGCCACGACCTCGGGTGGGAGACCAGGCTTGCGGCCGGGCGTCACAGGCCGCCGCAATTCTGCTCGTGCCTGTTGGCGTCGCGCGGTCAGGAAGCGCTCGAGCTCGTCGACCGGGATGAAGCGTTTGCCCCAGTCCATCTGGATGGTCTCGATGAAGGGAAGGATGCGGCGCTCGAAGGTCGAGGTGCTGATCCCGAGCGCCTGTGCCGCCTGAGTGCGGGTATACGCGAGCTTCGTGACGCGGGTCGCCTGGCGGAAGACTGCGCGCTCTGTGAAGGCCGCGACTTCAGGCTCCACGGGTCGCTTGGGTTTCTCGGTCTGGCGGCGGCGGCGCCGACGGGACATGCGGACAGCGTACAACAACTATGACGCATTTCTGCACCCCGGTGCATATGCGTCTCGCTTGCTATCGCGGTTAGTGGTTGCTGTACGCGGCGGCGAAGGAGCCGACGTCTGGGGTTAGCGTTCGATGGTGCGGCTGCGGCCGCGTTCGAGTTCGAGGAGTTGTCGTAGCTGTCGGAGCTGTGGCAGGTCGCGTTCGCGGTCGAGGGCGGCGAGCATGCGGGCGAGGTCGCCGAGCGAGGCGACCGAGGGGCGCAGGCCTCTGCCGATCGGTTCGCGGTTGGCGGCGCGGCGGAGGTCGTCGTAGCCCCCGCGCGTTCCGGCGGGCTCGGGCACGAGCTTGAGCTCGCCGGCGGGACTGCGTAGTTCGAGGATCGGCTCCTCTCGGATCGTGCTCTCCTCGAGGAGGAGTTTCCTATGGTCGAGGCGTTCGGCGCCGAGGTCGTCGAGGGCGAGTCTGAGCCGGCGCAGGTTCTCGGGGCGCAGGGAGGGGGTGAGGTCGAGGCCGTGGGTGAGCTCCTCGGCGCCCTGGATCACGCGGGCAAAGCCGCCAATCAGGATGTAGGTGACCCGCTGACGGTCGAGTGCGGCCAGGATCGCGTAGGGGTCGAACGGCTGCTGTTCAACGCTCACGTCTTGCGGCTCTACTTGGTGCGCTCTTGGAGGAGTCGCTGAACGCGGCGTTCTGGTGAGAGGAGCGCGTTCTTTCGTAGCCGCTCGCTTGCGGCCGGCGGCTCGAGCGGGACGAGCTCGAGTGGCAGGTCAAAGCCGCAGGCGCGGACGAGCTCGACCAGGGTCTCGATGCTGGGCGCGACGGTCCCTTGTTCCCAGCGGGCGATCACGGAGCGCTCGCGGCCGCTTCGCTCTGCCAGCCCGTGCTGGGTCAGCCCCGCCCTCAGCCTCGCCTCGCGGATCAGGTCGCCGCTTCGCATCGAGGGCGATTCTAACCTTCGGGCTTGTATTAGTCATCTGTGGCATATATGCTTCACGCTTTCATCGTGCCGCAAGGAGAACTCGCAATGGCACGCCGCCGCCCAGCTCACGCATCCGACGATCCGCAGCTCACACTCGAAGGCTGGGGGAAGACGCTCAGCGCAGAGCAAGAACAGGCGAGAACGGCAAGCCCTACTCCCTCCGCGGTCGCCTTGCTCGCCGATGCGCTCGCGCCGAAGCTCGCCCAGGAGCTCTCGTCGCGGATCCCGGCCCCGCTGAACCAGCCGCCGTCGAGCGCGCGGCTGCTCACCCTTGACCAGCTCGTCGCCGAGCTCCCGCCGGCGAAGCGTCCTCAGACCTGGAAGCGCTGGCTCTACGAGCGCACCCGCCGAAACGAGATCCCCGGCTGCGTCAAGCTCGGCGGCATGCTCTTCTTCGAACGCGAACCAGCACTCGCCTGGCTCCGCGCCGGAGCAACCACCACCAGGTAGGAGGAGCACGATGGCACGCGGATCGATCATCAAACGCCAAAGCGGCAACTACGCGATCGTCTACTACGTCGACGGCAAACAGAGATGGGAGACGATCGGCCCAAGCCGCCGCGACGCCGAACGCGCCCTCACCGCCCGCAAACGCGAAGTCGACACCGGCACCTGGCGCGAACCGAGCAGCGAGACACTCGCCTCCTACGCCGAACGGTGGCTCGCCCATCGGGATCCGGCTCGTGTCCAAGCCGGACGAACACGCCTTGCACCGTCGACGTTTGCCGAGTATCGGCGCGCGCTTCTCACCCACGTATCACCTCGCCTCGGCGAACGAACGCTTGCTTCTCTCAGGACGGAGGATGTCGACGCCTTCATCGCCGAGCTTGAGGCCGAAGGCAAGGCGCCGGGCACAGTGCGCAACATCCTCACGCCGTTACGCAAGATGCTCGGCGATGCGGTTCGGCAGGGGAGGCTCCTGGCCAACCCGGCCGCGCGGGCCGACCTTCCTCCCGTGCAGGACTTCGCAGGCAAGGAGATCCCGCGCGAGCACGCGAACGCCATCCGGGCGGCGCTCGTCGACCTGGCGCCGGTGGACCCACTCCGAAACGAACCGGATCTGTTTTTCGCCTGTTTCTTCGACGTTGCGCTTGGCACCGGCCTGCGGCTCGGGGAGCTTCGCGCCCTCCGCTGGGGCGACGTCGATCGCGACCGGCGCGTGATTCGCATCGAACGCGCCTTTTCCCGGCGCGAGCTCAAACGACCGAAGACAGACGCCGGAATTCGCTCGGTGCCGCTCTTCGGGTCCGTGGACGAGGCACTTCGCGAGCTCGCTGCGCGAGCCGTGGAGCGCGGGCGGTATGCCCCGGACGAGCTGATCTTCGCGACGATTCATGGAACCCCGCTGCACGAGTCAAACTTCAATCGCCGCGTCTGGCACCCGGCGCTCGAGCGGGCGGGGCTCGGTGGAGGCGGTTACCGGTTTCACGACCTCCGGCACACGTGTGTCTCGCGGCTCGTGGCTGCCGGCGCCGATGTCAAGCTCGTCCAGGCGGTGGCCGGACATTCGAACCCGCTCATCACTCTCAAGCGCTACTCACACCTCCTCGATGCCCGGCTGAGCGAGGCCGCCGACCGCTTCGATCCGGCGCGAGTTCCTTAGCAATCCCTTAGCAGCGGCGCTGGGTGCCAACCTCCCTGGACAACGAAAGCCCCGCCTGAGCGGGGCTTTCTCGAAGCGGGCGACGGGATTCGAACCCGCGACCCTCAGCTTGGGAAGCTGATGCTCTACCAACTGAGCTACACCCGCGATGTGGCTCAACCATACCGAATCGAGCTCGTTTCTGTCCTTGCCAGCCTTGCCTGAATCCGGCTCCATCTACCGCTGATCCACCGCGATCGGACTACCGATGGTGAATGACGACACCGACAGCGACCGTGAGGCAGAGCACGGCTGCAACCTCGAGTCCGATCGCAATAACGAGCCCGCTTCTTCGCCGAGCCGGCTGAATGTTTCCCGTCGGCCCGGCGGGGGAACCTCTAGCTCAACGGAGCTCCGGACGAGGAGGGCTGCCATGCCACAACAGTCAGCGAATCCCGAACTCGAGAACCATGGGTCACTCGGGCCACCCACGCCAAGTGGACCGAGCACATCGTCGTGGTGGGCCACGCCCGTCAAGAACCTCGAGACAGAAGCCCGGCACCTCCTCGAGATCGAGGAGGAAGGATCCGCCGGCGAAACGCCTTTTATCGCGATCGCGACGGTGGTGCTGTTCCTCCTACCGATCTTCCTGCTGATGCTCGGCTTGGTCTTCGCGGCCTACTACCTCACAAGCTAAGCCGCTCGCTTCTCACGCTGCTAACTCGAGGCCGAACCGCGAAGCCCGTTGCCCGCCGGGTAGGCGTTAGGCGTGTCCCCAGCGCGCTGGGCGACTCCACGCGACAGGTTCTCTTGCCTCGCTACTTAACAAACGTCCGTCACAGGGTTTCCCGTGGCTGTACCGGTTTTTCCCGGATGTGATGGGTGCCGCCTCGGCATACGGTACGGGGGTGTTCTAGTCGCACTTGGGGAGCCTCGCCCAGAGAGCCCGAGGGGCGATCGGACATCACTCACCTAGAGGCGGTGGGGTTGCCAGGCGCAAGCAGCTACCAGCTCCGCCGCCTCTCCCTCTCTTCGGCGGCGCGCTGTCACTGGCCGCACGGGGAACGCCTCTCGTTCCCCCAGCGCGAGGGAGGCCCCGGGGAACAACGGGCGCCCCGCCCTCGCAGCTAGGCGATCCGCGGCATGCTCGCCGTCGCTCCTCGAGTTACTGCGCAGCCTCCGGAGCCGGCTCGGCCGCTGCCGGTGCCGACGGCGCCGCGTGGCTCTCCCAGTAGCGGTTCAGGTTGCCCTGGACCTTCACGATCCAGACGAACCAGCCCACGATCGGGAGGATCACCCAGAGGCCGGTCCAGCCGGTGATCGGCGCGTCTTCCCCGTCGCCCTGGTACATGTGACCGACCTCGGACGGGATCACGAAGTAGTTGACGATCCCGAGCACGATCGCGATCACGAGGCCGAGCACGCCGCCGAGGCCCTGCCCGGTGCGCTGTTTCATCTCCTCGAAGGTCTTGTAGGTCCAGTACAGGTGGTAGATCCCGAGCGTGATGATCGAGATCACGATCACGAAGAGAATGCCGCGCGGCTGGCCGAGCGGGCCTGAATTACTCATGGAGCAAACCTCCATCGATGGGGACCGCGCCTGCCGCGCGGGGGAGCAACCGCCGGCGAGTCTAGCCGCGGCGTCGGCGGGCCACCGGCACGGAGGCGCCGGCGCCTCGAAGTCGAGAGGGGCGGCACGCCGCAGCGCCGCCCCTCTCGGAGCGCGACTATAGACCTCTCGCTACGCGATCGTCACGTCGTCGCAGAGATAGACGTCCTGGATCGCGTGCAGGATCTCGACCCCCTCCGCAGTGGGACGCTGGAAGGCCTTCCGGCCGCTGATCAGGCCGACGCCCCCGGCCCGCTTGTTGATCACCGCCGTGCGCACCGCCTGGGCGAGATCACCCGCGCCCGAGGAGGCGCCGCCGCTGTTGATCAGGGGCGCGCGGCCCATGTAGCAGTTGGCGACCTGGTAGCGCGTGAGGTCGATCGGGTTGTCGCTCGTGAGCTCCGAGTACACCTTCTTGTTCGTGAGCCCGTAGGTGATCCCGTCGGCGTTCAGCGCGGTGTAGCCGCCGTTGTTCTCGGGCAGCTTCTGCTTGATGATGTCCGCCTCGATCGTGACGCCCAGGTGGTTCGCCTGACCGGTCAGGTCGGCCGCGACGTGGTAGTCGACGCCGTCCTTCTTGAAGGCCGAGCTGCGCAGGTAGCACCAGAGCACCGTCACGAGCCCCAGCTCGTGCGCGGCCTCGAACGCCTCGCTCACCTCGATGATCTGGCGGCGCGACTGCTCGGAGCCGAAGTAGATCGTCGCGCCGACGGCGACGGCACCCATCTCGAACGCCTTCTGTACCGAGCCGTACATCGTCTGGTCGTGGACGTTCGGGTAGGTGAGCAGCTCGTTGTGGTTGATCTTCACGATGAACGGGATCCGGTGCGCGTACCGGCGGCTCACCGCACCGAGCACTCCGATCGTCGAGGCGACGGCGTTGCAGCCGCCCTCGATCGCGAGCTCCACGATGTGCGCGGGATCGAAGTACGCGGGGTTCGGCGCGAAGCTCGCGCCGGCCGAGTGCTCGATGCCCTGGTCGACCGGCAGCACGCTCATGAAGCCGGTGCCGCCTAGCCGCCCGTGGTCGAACATCAGCTGCAGGTTGCGCAGCACCGCGTTCGGGCGGTCGCTCTGCGCGACCACGCGGTCGACGAAGTCCGGCCCCGGCAGGTGAAGGAGCGAGCGGTCGATCGTCTTGGACTCGTGCTCGAGGAGAGTCGACGCATCGTCGCCGAGGAGCTCCGCGATCCTGTCGATCCCCTGTCCTGTTGCCACTGCCATTTCGGTCACATCCCCTTGGTCTCGTAGCTCTCTAGTAGGTCACATCAGAGAGCTTAGACAGCTTCTCGAACCGGTGGCGGGCCTCGATCCGGCGGACCGTGCCCGAGCGCGACCGCATCACGAGCGAGTCGGTCACAGCGCCGTCGCGAATCGTGCGGACGCCGCGCAGCAAGGGGCCGCTCGTGACCCCCGTCGCGGCAACGAAGATGTCCTCGCCGGTGACGAGATCGTCGTGTGTGAGCACGCGGTCGAGGTCGTAGCCGGTGTCGAGCAGCGCCTGCCGCTCCTCGTCGTTTCGCGGCCAGAGCTTGGCCTGGAGCGCGCCGCCGACGCATTTCAGCGCGGCGGCGGAGATCACTCCCTCCGGGGTCCCGCCGATCCCCATCAGCATGTCCACCCCGGTCGCGCCCTGCGCCGCTGCGATGGAGGGCGCAACGTCTCCGTCGCGGATCAGGTTCACGCGCACGCCTGCCTCCCGGAGCTCCTCGATCAGCGCCGTGTGCCGGTCGCGCTCGAGCACAACCACGGTGAGCGCGCCGATCGCCTTGCCCTTCGCCTCGGCGACGCGGCGCACGTTCTCGGTGGGAGTGGCGTTGATGTCGATCGCCTCGGCCGCGTCGTTCCCGACCGCGATCTTGTCCATGTAGAAGGCGGCGCCCGGAAAGAACATCGAGCCTCGCTCGGCGGCCGCGATCACCGCGATCGCATTCGGCTGGCCGAGCGCAGTGAGGCGCGTCCCCTCGAGCGGGTCGACGGCGACGTCGAGCTCCGCACCCTCTCCGTTGCCGATCCGCTCGCCGTTGTAGAGCATCGGCGCCTCGTCCTTCTCGCCCTCGCCGATCACGACGACCCCGTTCATCGTCACGGTCTCGAGCATCAGCCGCATCGCGTCCACGGCGGCCTGGTCGGCCTCCTCCTTCCGTCCGCGGCCGATCCACACGGAGGCACCCATCGCGGCTGCCTCCGTCACCCTCACGAGATCGAGCGCGAGGTTACGGTCGGGCGGGCTCACCCGGCAATCCTAACCTCGGTCTCGACCGGTTCGCGGAGCACGATCACGACTCCCGCGGCGACGACGAGCGCACCGCCCACGAGCACCTGGCGGCCAAGCGGCTGGTCGAGCAGCGCCCAGGCCAGCACGGCCGCGCTGACCGGCTCCAGGTACGCGAGGATCCCGACCGCCTGAGCCGTCACGTGCGCGAGCAGGCTGACGTAGATGTAGCCCGAGAGCGCGGTGAAGACGATCCCGAGCAGCAGGACGTAGAAGATCTCGGAGCCCTGCGGGACGACCCGCCCGGCCGTGGCGAGAAACGGCGCGAGCGCGAGCGCCGCGATCCCGTAGCTCCAGGCGGTGATCGTGACGGGCCCGAGTAGCGCCCGCAGCCGCTTCGTCCCGATCACGAGCAACGCATACGTGAGCGCGGCACCGATCCCCGTCGCGATCGCGAGCGGCCGCGCGTGCGTCCCGCCCGGTCCCCAGGTGCTCATGAGCACGAGGCCCGTAGCGGCAGGGACGAGGGCGACGAGGGCGACCCGGCTCCGCCGCTCCGGCAGGAAGAGCGGTGCGAGGAGCGCGAGGAAGACCGGCGCCGTGTAGACGGTCAGCACCGCCACCGCGACCGACGAGAGCTTGATCGTCTCGAAGAACAGGTACCAGTGGACGGCGAGCACGACGCCGACTGCGACCAGCAGGCGCCGCTGCGCCGGCACGCGCAGGAGCTCGGTCCGGCCGACGACCGCGCACGCGACCGTGACGGTGACCGCGGCGATCGCGACGCGCCAGAAGACGAGCACCGTCGCCGACAGGTCGACGTCCGCGACGATCACCGAGATCAGGCCCCAGGAGGCCGCCAGGGCGGCGACGTACAGGTTCCAGCGCACGGCGCGGGCTACATCCGGTCGGGCGCCTCGACCCCGACGAGGTCGAGGCAGCGGGCGGTGACCGCGCGGGTCGCCTCGCAGAGGCCGAGCCGGAAGGCCTCGGCCTCGCCGCCGAGCACCTTGTGGTCGTGGTAGAAGCGGTGGAAGTCGTCGGCGAGCCGGATCGCGTAGTTCGGGATCGCCTGGGGGCTCCGGCGCTCGGCCGCCTCCGCCGCGATCGCGGGGAACTCGACGAGGCGCTTCACGAGCTCGCGCTCCTCCGGGGCGAGCTCGGCGGGCGGCTCCGCGTCCGCACGCGCGCCCTCGGCGTTGCGGAGGATCCCGGCGACGCGCGCGTGCGCGTACTGGACGTAGTAGACGGGGTTCTTCTGGCTCTTCTCCGCCGCGAGGTCGATGTCGATCTCGATCGCCTGGTCGGGCCCGCGGTTCACGAGGTACCAGCGGGCCGGGTCGACGCCGATCTCGTCGATCAGCTCGTCGAGGAAGACGACGTCCCCGCGCCGCTTCGACATCTTGGTCGCCTCGCCGCCCTTCGTGAGATGGACGAGCTGGTAGATCAGCACCTCGATCCGCTCGGGATCCTCGCCGAGCAGCGCCGCGGCAGCCTTGAGGCGGCCGATGTAGCCGTGGTGGTCTGCCCCCAGCACGTAGATCGCGCGGTCGAAGCCCCGGGCCAGCTTGTTGCGTGCATAGGCGAGATCCGCGGCGTAGTAGGTGTAATTCCCGTCGGACCGTTTCACGACGCGGTCCTTGTCGTCGCCGTACTTCGACGTCGGCGCCCAGACCGCCCCGTCGGCCTCGTAGGTCTCGACCCGCTCGAGCACCTCGGGGATCTCCTGCTCGACCTCGCTCTGCCGCTCCCAGGTGTCGAAGTGGATGCGGAAGCGCTCGAGGGTCGCCTCGATCGACTCGAGCATCCGCGGCACCGGGTCGCCCGGCTCTACCGCGAGCGCATCGACGTAGGCACCCATGTAGCCGTCCTCGGGCGGCTCCTCCCCGCGCCTGCGAGCCTCGACCGATTCCCGGAAGCGGTCCATCTGAGTCCCGGTGTCGTTGTAGTAGTACTCGCGCTCGACCGCGTTGCCGGCGAACGCGAGCAGACGCGCCACCGAGTCGCCGTAGGCCGCGTTGCGGGCGGCCGCCACGGTGACGGGCCCGGTCGGGTTCGCGGAAACCATCTCGACCTGGATCCGGAGCGCGGGATCCGCGCTTCCCGAGCCGTACTGATCCCCGGCCTCGAGCGCCTCGGCGAGCGCCTCCCCGAACCAGGCCTGCTCGAGGAACAGGTTTACGAATCCCGGCCCGGCGACCTCGGCCCGCTCCACGCCGGGCAGCGACGCCGCCTTCGCCGCGAGCTCTTCGGCGAGCTCGCGCGGCGGCCGACCGCGCTCGGGCGCGATCCGGAGCGCGACGTTCGTCGCGTAGTCGCCATGCTCCGGGTTCCCGGGGCGCTCGAGCACGACCGGCGCATCTGCAGCCTGTCCGAGCCCGTCGGCGAGGCGGTCGAGCGCCCTAGGAGGCAACGGCCTTCTGCGGTGCGAACAGCTCTTCGAGCGCGCGGATCTCGTCCGCCGAGCCGACCCCCACGAGCACGTCGCCGACTTCGAGGACGGTCTGCGCCCCGGGCCGCGTCATCAGGTCGCCCCCGGCCTTGCTCACCGCGACGATGGTCGCGCCGGTGCGATCGCCGACCTCCAGCTCGCCGATCGTGCGACCCGCCAGGCCTGCCGCTTCGGTGACCTCGATCTCCTCGAGGTGGAGGTCGCCGGCGCTCGCGGCCGAGACGACCTGGAGGAACGCCGCCACCTGCGGCTTCGCCGCATACGTCGCCATCGTCCGCCCGGCGATCGCGTACGGAAGCACGACCCGGTTGGCGCCGGCGAGCACGAGCTTCTTCTCGGCCTCCTCGTCTGAGGCGCGGGCGACGATCAGGAGGTCGGGACGCGCCGCCCGGGCCGAGAGCGTGATGTAGAGGTTGTCCGAGTCGGAGTCGGAGGCGGCCACGAGCCCGCGTGCGCGGTCGAGCCCAGCCGCGGCCAGGTCTGCGTCCTCGGTCCCGTTGCCGACGACGTAGAGCTCGTTGTGCTCCTTCGCGACCGCGAGCACCTGTTCGTTGAAGTCGAGGACGACATACGGCACGGCCGAGGCACGGAGCTCCTCGGCGACACGGCGGCCGACCCGGCCGTAGCCGCAGATGATGAAGTGGTCGCGCATCTCGTCGATCGCGTGTCGCCTCCTCCGCTCGCTCCAGACGTCGCCCCAGATCCCGCGCGCGATCACGTCGACGATCGCGCCGGCCACGTAGGCGAAGAATGCCACGCCGAAGAACAGGAGCGCGATCGTGAACAGCTCGGCGGCGTGCCCGGGCGGCCTGCTGTCGAGCCCCGTCAGCGAGACGGTGACGATGACCCGGTAGAACGACGAGATCCAGTCCTCGTGCACCAACAGCCGGTAGCCGACCGTCCCGACCACGATCACCGCGCCCAACGCGACCAACGCGAACTTGAAGAGGCGAGGGCTGAAGGTCTCGTGCAATTCCCCTGTATCGTAGGGGTGTGGAGAACGAGAGCAGCGAGCGCCATCTCAACATCCATCTCGACCCGGATCAGATGGCGGGCGTCTATGCGAACTTCGCGAACGTCAGCTTCTCGGACTACGAGTTCACCATCACCTTCGCCCGGATCGACCACGAGGTCGAGGACGGCGCCGTGCCCGGAGTCGTCGTGTCGCGCGTGAACATGTCGACGAAGTTCATGACCGAGCTGATCGAGGCGATGCAGGACAGCTGGTCGAAGTGGTCGACCCGCGAGGGGATCAAGAACCTCCCCGAGGTGCCGCCGAGCCAGTAGGTCCGATGCGCGTAGCGGTTCTCTCGGACATCCACGGGAACCTCCACGCGCTCGAAGCCGTTCTCGCGGCGGCGGACGCTGCGAGGGTCGACGAGATCTGGTGCCTGGGCGACGTCGTCGGCTACGGGGCGCGGCCCAACGAGTGCTGCGAGCTGGTGCGGGCCCGGGCCTCGGTCTGCCTCGCCGGGAACCACGACCTCGTCGTCGTCGGGACGCTCGGACTGGAGGAGTTCAGCCACGACGCGGCCGACGCGGCGGGATGGTCGCGTCATCAGCTGAACGACGAGAACCGCGCCTACCTCGCCGGGCTTCCGTCCATGATCGAGCGGAACGGGGCGCTGCTCGCGCACGGCAGCCCCAGAGATCCGGTCTGGGAATACGTGCTCAGCAACGACATCGCGCTCGCCTCACTCGAGGCCACCGATGCGCCCCTCGTGCTCGTCGGGCACAGCCACGTCGCGCTCGACCTCGGTGTGGCCGACGAGCAGCTCACCGGCGGCCTCGCCGAAGGTGGCACGACCGTCGACCTCGATTCGGGACGCTGGCTGCTGAACCCAGGCTCGGTCGGCCAGCCGCGCGACGGCGACCCGCGGGCCGCGTGGCTTCTGCTCGATCTCGACGCGAGGCTCGCCACGTTCGAGCGCGTCGAGTACGACATCGCCGCGACGCAGACGGAGATCCGCGAGGCCGGGTTGCCCGAGCTCCTGGCCCTGCGGCTGGCGAGCGGCTCCTAGAAGCTCTAACTGAATGACCACGCGCTGACGGGGTGCGATGGGTGCGTGCGATGCAAGGACGCAGGGAGTGTCGATAGCAGCGCTATCGGCACGACTGAGGACGCGGCAGCGTGCGTGCACAGCGCGACGCGGCCGCTCGTGCTCGTTCTGTTAGAGGTTTCTTAGCCCTCGACGGGCTGGGCGAGCGGCTCGGCGCCGGAGAACGTGATGCCCTCGCGGCCGAGTGCGAGCTGCACCTCGTCGCGGGCGGTGTAGATCCGCCACTTGACCGTGGCGAGCGTGATCTCGAGCGCGTCGGCGATCTCGGCGTAGGACATGCCGACCACGTCGCGCAGGAGCAGCGCCATCTTCAGGTCGACGTTCAGCTCCTCGACCGCGCGCCAGAGCGCGTCGATCGTCTCCGCCCGCTCGTAGGGGGCGTCGTAGACCTCGAGCGGGGGCGCGTCCTCGATCGACATCAGCGAGCGCGGGCGGCGCTCGAGCGAGCGGAGCTCGTCGAGCACGCGGTTCTTCGTCACCTGGAACATCCAGGTCGTGAAGCGCGAGCGGAGCGAGAACTTCGGCAGCCCCTGGTAGATGCGGAGGAAGACCTCCTGGGTCAGATCCTCGGCGAGGGAGCGGTCGCGGACGAGCCTGAGCACGTAGTTGAACACCGGCGTCTCGTACGTCCGGACGATGATCGCGAAGGCGCGCTCGTCCCCGCGTTGCGCCTTCTTCAAGACCCCGAAGTCAGGTTGAGGTAGTGCCACAGGTGCCTCTGATTATGCAGACGGTTGGGGGCAAGTGTGTTGAGCGACAGTTACGGCGTCGTTAAGTCCCGGCCCGTCATCTCGGGCGGCTGCTCGATTCCGAGTAAACCGAGCACGGTCGGGGCCAGGTCGGAGAGCTCGCCGCCGTCGGCCAGCGTGCCCTCGCCGGTGAGGATCAGCGGCACCGGGTTCGTCGTGTGCGAGGTGAGCGGGCTGACGCCGTCGGCCTCGAACATCTGCTCGGCGTTGCCGTGGTCGGCGGTGACGAGGCAGACGCCGTCGGCGCGCTCGACCGCATCGAGCACCGTGCCGAGGCACGCGTCGGCCGTTTCGACCGCCTTGACCACTGCGGGGATCACGCCGGTGTGCCCCACCATGTCGGGGTTCGCGAAGTTGACGACCAGGAAGCGGTACCCGTCGCCGACCTCGGCCGCCACTTGCGCGGCCACCTCGGGGCCGGACATCTCGGGCTTGTGGTCGTAGCTCGGCACATCGCGGGGAGACGGGACGAGGATTCGCTTCTCCCCCGGCCACTCCTGCTCCTCGCCGCCGTTGAAGAAGTAGGTCACGTGCGCGTACTTCTCGGTCTCGGCGACGTGCAGCTGCCGGGCGCCTTGCTCGGCGAGCACCTCGGCGAGCACCTGCTTCACCTCCACCTCGGGGAACGCGACCGCGCAGTCGAGGTCCTCTCGATAGCGCGTCATCGTGGTCACGTCGTAACCGCCGGCCAGCAGCCGCTCTGTCAGCTGGCGGCCGCGGTCCGGGCGGAAGTTGAAGAAGATCGCCGCGTCGCCGGGCTGCAGGCGCGGCCGCCCGCGCACGGCGATCGGGACGATGAACTCGTCGGTGATTCCCGGCGTCGTAGCTCGCCTGCACGGCGGCGACCGGGTCGTCCGCCTCGGGATCGGTCCCCTGCGTGATCGCGGCGAGCGCGAGGTCGGTGCGCTCCCAGCGCTTGTCGCGGTCCATCGCGTAGTACCGGCCCGCCACGGTCGCGATCCGGTCGGCCGGAAGCTCGGCGAGGTCGTGCACGGCCGAGGTCGGCGAGACGTCGCGACCGTCGGTGAACGCGTGGATCCAGGTCTGCTCCGTCTTGCCCTCGCGGCGGGCGAGCTCGAGCAGCGCCCTCAGGTGGTCGATGTGGGAGTGGACGCCGCCGTGCGAGACGAGGCCCATCAGGTGGACATTGGCGCCGCGGCGGAACGCCGAGACGAGCGCCTCGTTCTCGAAGAGCGCACCGCTTGCGATCGCGCGGTTGACGCGCATCAGGTCCTGGTCGAGCACTCGTCCCGAGCCGATCGTGAGGTGGCCGACCTCGGAGTTGCCCATTTGGCCGGGCGGGAGCCCGACCGCCTCGCCGGAGGCCTCGATCGTCGTGTGCGGGCAGCTCTCCCAGAGCCGGTCGAACACCGGCGTATCGGCCAGCGAGACCGCGTTCCCCGGGCCCGGCGGGGCGCAGCCCCAGCCGTCGAGGATCACGAGTGCTACGAGTGGGTAGGTGCGGCCGACCGGCATATCGCGGCGAACGAGTCGGGGTCGAGAGAGGCGCCGCCGACGAGCGCGCCGTCGACTCCGGGCTGCGACATCAGCTCGGCGGCGTTGTCGGGCTTGACCGAGCCGCCGTAGAGGACGGGCCCGTCCAGCAGCGACTTGATGAAGGCGTGGGCCTCGCGGACGAGGTCGGGGGTGGCCGTCTTGCCGGTGCCGATCGCCCAGACTGGTTCATACGCGACCACGAGCGCTGGGTGCGCCTCCAGCACGGAGAGCTGCCGGGCCAGGACGGCCTCGGTCTCGCCGCGCTCGCGCTCCTCCTCGAGCTCGCCGACGCAGGCGATCACGCGGAGGCCGCCCTCGAGCGCGGCCGCGGCGCGCCTCGCCACCGTCTCGTCGGTCTCGCCGAAGTACTGGCGGCGCTCCGAGTGCCCGACGATCGCGCCGTGCACGCCGAGCTCCTGCAGCATCGAGACCGAGGTCTCGCCCGTGAAGGCGCCGTCGATCGCCCAGTGCACGTTCTGCGCGAACACCGTGGCGCCGCCGGCGACCGCCGCCGCAAGCGAGACGTACGGCGGGCAGAGCACCGCCTCGACCCCGGCCGGCGGCTCGAACGCGGCGCAGAACGCGGCGGTCTCGGCCGGGCCCTTGAACATCTTCCAGTTTCCGGCGATCAGCATCGGCTCACTCGGCATCCGGGATCGCCGCCACACCAGGGAGCTCCTTGCCCTCGAGCAGCTCGAGCGAGGCGCCGCCGCCCGTCGAGACCCACGAGACCTCGTCCTCGAGGCCGAGCTCGTTGAGCGCCCGTACCGAGTCGCCGCCGCCGATGACGGAGTACGCATCCGCGTCCGCGACGGCCTGGGCGATCGCTTTCGTCCCCGCGGCGAAGCGGGGCCACTCGAACACCCCCATCGGGCCGTTCCAGAAGATCGTCCGCGCGGCGAGCAGGTACTCGCGGAAGGCGGCGCACGTCTCGGGGCCGATGTCGAGCCCGAGCCAGCCCTCCGGCACCTCGTCGACGGCGAACGTACCGGACTCGGCGTCGGGCTCGAACGCGGCCGCGGCGACGACGTCCGAGGGGAGCGCGACCCGGAACGAGAGCGGATTGTCGACCCGCAGCTCCTCGGCCATCTTGCCGCCGACGAGCACCGTGTCGGCGCGCCCGCCGAGATGCTCGAGCACGCCCAGCTTGTCCTCCACCTTCGCCCCGCCCGCGACGATCACGAACGGCCGGTCGACCTCGCCGAGCAGCCGCCCGAGGTGCTCGAGCTCGGCTTCGAGCAGGAGGCCTGCGTAGGCCGGGAGCAGCTGCGCGACGCCGACGGTCGAGGAATGGGCGCGGTGAGCCGAGCCGAAGGCGTCGTTCACGAAGAGGTCGCACCCCTCGGCGAGCTTCCGCGCGAATTCGGGGTCGTTCTTCGTCTCGCCCGGATCGAAGCGCGTGTTCTCGAGCACGCGGATCCGCTCGTCGGGGAGCAGCTCCGCGAGCCGCTCCGCAACGGGCGTGATCACGAACTTCGGGCGATCCTCCTCCGTCTTCGGCCGGCCGAGGTGCGAGCAGACCCGGATCTCCGCGGACCCCTTGTCGAGGAGCAGCCGGAGGGTCGGCAGCGCGGCGCGGATGCGCGTGTCGTCGGCGACCCGGCCTTTCTCGAGCGGGACGTTGAGGTCTGCCCTGACGAGCACGACCTTGCCCGCGGCGTCCGCGTCACGTACCGAGCGCAGCTTCCTCATCGGACTACAGCAGGATTCCGATGAGATCGACCAGACGGCACGAGTAGCCCCACTCGTTGTCGTACCAGCCGAACACCTTCGCCGTGCTCCCGTGCGCCATCGTCAGCTTGCTGTCGAAGATGCACGAGTACGGCGACTGCTGGATATCCGTCGAGACGAGCGGGTCCTCCGAGTACTGCAGGTAGCCCGCGAGCGGGCCCGACGCGGCGGCGGCGCTGAAGGCGGCGTTGATCTCCTCGACGGTCGTCTCCCGGCCGAGCGTGACGACGAAGTCCGTGATCGAGCCCGTCGGGATCGGGGCGCGCACGGAGTAGCCGTCCACCTTGCCCTTCAGCTCGGGCATCACGATCCCGATCGCCTTCGCGGCGCCGGTCGTGGTCGGGATCAGGTTGATCGCGGCGGCGCGGGCCCGGCGCAGGTCCTTGTGCGGCAGGTCGAGGATGTTCTGGTCGTTCGTGTACGCGTGGATCGTGGTCATGTAGCCCGACTCGATCCCCGCCAGTTCGTGGAGCACCTTCGCCATCGGCGCGATGCAGTTCGTAGTGCACGACGCCATCGAGATCACGTTGTGCGCGGCCTTGTCGTAGTCGCCGCCGTTGACACCGAGGACGACGGTGACGTCGGGGTCGGTCGCGGGGGCCGAGATCAGGACCTTCTTGGCGCCGGCGTCGAGGTGCTTCCTCGCGCCCTCGCCCTTGGCGAAGAAGCCGGTCGACTCGAGCACGACGTCCACCCCGAGCTCGCCCCACGGCAATGCCGCCGGATCGCGCTCCGCGAACACCTTCATCGTCTGACCCGACGCGCGGATCTCCGTGTCCGTGACCTCGACCTCACCCTCGAGCGGGCCGAGCAGCGAGTCGTACTTGAGCAGGTGGCCCATCGTCTTTGCGTCTCCGAGGTCGTTGATCGCCACGATCTCGTAGTCCGCGCCGCGTACCTGCGCCGCGCGGAAGAAGTTGCGCCCGATGCGCCCGAAGCCGTTGATGCCTATCCGGAGTGCCATGTCTTTCCCTTCAGCAGAGAGTCTCGGTTTCCGGCTTCCACTCTAAAGGTTGGCCTCAGCGGCAACGTCCGTAGAAAGCCTGGGCGGGAGCCTCCGTAGAAAGTCACACGGACGGCGGCACCGGAGGGGGAGCTCCGAGGACGACCTCCCCCTCCGGACAAAACCGGGCTCTGATCCGTGCCGGCGAACGGGGTCTGTATCCGCCGGTGGGCAAGCGCCAGCTCGCCGCCTGCCGGGAGTATGAACCTCCCCGGCCGATTCGTCAGCCCTCGGTCTCGGCGAGCCTCCGCAACTTGGAGAGGCGGCGGTACACGGCGGCCTTCGTCGCGGGCGGGTCACAGCGCTCGGCGAGCTCGCGGAGGGAGAGCGTCGGATAGCGGAGGCGGAGGCGGCCGGCCTCGCGCAGGCGCGTCGGCAGGTCGTCGAGGATCCCCGCCGCCTCCAGCGCGCGCACCGCGCGAAGCTGGGCGTGCGCGGCGCGGCTCGTGCGCACGAGGTTCGCGTGATCGGCGTTCGCGAGCCGGTTCGCGTGGGCCAGGGTGGCCCCCATCACCGCCTGCTCCTCGAAGGCCAGCACGGCGTTGGAGGCGCCGGCGGCGGCGAGCACACCCTCGATCGGCTCCGCGCCCTTCGCGTAGGCGAGCGCGTGGCTGCCACGGTCGCGGACACGGAGCGTCACGCCTTCGCCCGCCGCAACGGCGGCGAGGAACTCCGCGCCCTCCACGCTCCCGGCCCTCAGCTCGAGGTGCGGCGCGCGCGGGCCGCTGAGCGAGCCGCCGCCGAGCAGCGCGCCGCGCAGGTAGGCGCCGCGGCAGCACGGGCGAGCGACGACGCGTTTTGGCGGCCGCTCGACCGGGACGAGCCGCTGGTCGAGCACTCCCGCCTCGTGCATCACCTGCAGGGCCCGCTGCTTCCCCTCGACGTGGAGCTGGTAGCGGGTCGCCTGCTGGAACGCGTGCCGGCGATAGGTGCGGATCTCGGTCTCGACGCCGAGCTCCCGCAGGAGCCGGAATGCGCGCCGCGCGACGGCCGAGCTCGAGAGGTCGAGGTGGAGCGAGATCTCCCCGCGCCCGCGCAGGTGCGCGCTGCCGGCGGCATGGAAGAGCCCCGAGAGCTCGGCGAGCCGGTCGCAGTCGCGGCGTGGCGCAATCCCGGCGAGCTCGTCGCGGAGCTCCTCGGAGAGCGGGCTCACAGCTCGACTCCCTCGAGCGCGAGCAGTCGGCGCTTGTATCCGAGGCCGAGCGAGCCGTAGCCGCCGATCCCGCCGGCGCCGACGACGCGGTGGCACGGGATCACGATCGCGAACCGGTTCTCTGCGCAGAACGATCCGGCCGCGCGCGCTGCCCGGGGCCGCCCGGCGAGCGCCGCCAGCTCGCCGTAGGTGACGACCGAGCCCCACGGCACGTGCCGCAGCGCGACCGCGAGCTCGCGCTGGAACGGCGTGCACCACTCGAGGTCGGCCGGCACGTCCGAGAACGAGACGCGCTCACCTGCGAAGTAGGCCTGCAGCCGGGGCACGAGCGGGTGCTCTCCCGCAGGGCGCCCGCCCGGAGTCGGATGCTCGAGCTGCAGGAGCCGGCCGTCCTGCGTCCACAGCTCGCCGATCCCCCAACCGTCGATCTCGTAGGCCACTCGTGTGACGCCCACCCCGCCAATCTACAATCGTCCGTCGTGAGCGCGTTCGGAATCTCACGACCGCCTGCGCCGTTGAACGAGCCGGTGCGTTCCTACGCGCCGGGCTCGCCGGAGCGGGAGGAGCTGAAGGCCGAGCTCGCCCGGATCCAGGGTGAGCGGATCGAGGTGCCGATGGTGATCGGCGGCAACGAGGTCAGGAGCGCGAAGACCTTCGAGGCGGTCATGCCGCATCGCAAGGATCACGTCCTTGCCGAGGTGAGCCGCGGCGACGCTTCGCACGTCCAGCAGGCGATCGACGCCGCACGCGCCGCCCACCACGACTGGTCGCGCCTCCCGTGGGAGGAGCGCGCGTCGGTCTTCCTCCGGGCCGCCGAGCTGCTCGCCGGCCCGTGGCGTCCCGTCGTGAACGCCGCGACGATGCTCAACCAGTCGAAGACGGCGCACCAGGCCGAGATCGACGCCGCGTGCGAGCTGGTCGACTTCTGGCGCTTCAACGTCGAGTACATGACCCGGATCTACGCCGACCAGCCCGTCTCCTCGCAGGGCGTCTGGAACCGGATGGAGTACCGGCCACTCGAGGGGTTCGTCTTCGCGGTGAGCCCGTTCAACTTCACCGCGATCGGCGGCAACCTCTCCTCCTCGCCGGCGTTGATGGGCAACACCGTCGTCTGGAAGCCCGCGTCGACGGCCGCGCTCTCGGCCCACTACCTGATGCAGGTGCTCCGGGCCGCAGGCCTCCCGGACGGCGTGATCAACCTCGTCTACGGCTCCGGCGCCGAGATCGGCGACGCCGCGCTCGCGAGCCCGGAGCTCGCCGGGATCCACTTCACCGGCTCGACTCCGGTCTTCCAGGGGATGTGGAACACGGTCGGGGGGAACATCGCCCGCTACCGGAACTACCCGCGGCTCGTCGGCGAGACGGGCGGCAAGGACTTCATCGTCGCCCATCCCTCCGCCGACGTCGCGGCGCTCGCGACGGCGATCGTGCGCGGCTCGTTCGAGTACCAGGGACAGAAGTGCTCGGCCTCCTCACGCGTGTACGCGCCCTCGAACCTCTGGCCGGAGCTGCGTGAGCGCCTCGCAGCCGAGGTGAGCGAGGTGAAGATGGGCGACGTCGCCGACTTCTCGAACTTCATGGGCGCAGTGATCGACGGCGGCTCGTTCGCGACCCAGCGCGGCGCGATCGCGGAGGCGCGCGCAGCCGGGGCGGAGATCGTCGCGGGCGGCGGCACCGACGACGCCGAGGGCTGGTTCGTCGAGCCGACCGTAGTGATGACCGACGACCCGGGCTTCCGCCTCCTGCGCGACGAGCTGTTCGGGCCGGTCGTGACCGCGTACGTGTACCCGGAGGGCAAGTGGGAGGACACGCTGCGGCTCGTCGACGAGACCGCGCCCTACGCGCTCACAGGCGCCGTGTTCGCGGAGGACCGGTACGTGATCGAGCAGGCGCACGACGCCCTCCGCTACTCGGCGGGCAACTTCTACGTCAACGACAAGCCGACCGGCGCGGTCGTGGGCCAGCAGCCGTTCGGCGGCGCGCGCGCCTCGGGCACGAACGACAAGGCAGGCTCGATGTGGAACCTGATCCGCTGGGCGAGCCCGCGCGTGGTGAAGGAGACCTTCGTGCCGCCGACGGACTACCGCTACCCGTTCATGAGCTGAACCCGGAGGGACTACTCGCCGGGGCGCCAGATCATCAGCACGAGCACCGCGACCACCAGCAGGGCGCTGACGTAGTTGATCGCAAGGGTGGCGCGGTCGTCGAGCAGGCGCCGCAGCTCGGCCGCGTCGCCGCCCTCGGCGGCAAGCTTCGTCGCGAGCAGGCGCGCCTGCTTGGGCCGCTGTCCGCCGATTCCGCCGAGGACGGACAACACGATGAAGAGGGCAATGGCGGCGTGCAGCCACGCGTCGCTGTAGGCGTGCACCACCCCCGCCAGCCAGAGCCCGCCGACGAGCAGCAGCGCCCCGCCGACGCTCACGAGCCCGACCCCCCAGCGGCTCACGGAGAGCAGGAGTGCGATCTCGCCCGGCTCGCTCCGCCGGCGGGCCGCCTCGAAGCAGACGGCCGCGACGGTGAGCCCGCCGACGAAGAGCAGGACGCCGACGAGGTGGACGAACAGGGCCCAGTGCTCCATCGCCGACAACCCTAGAGGAGCCGTCATTCCAACGTTGAACGGAGCGCGCATGGCGAACCGGTGGGACACCGGCCGGACCGAGGCCTTCAGCGACGGCGTGTTCGCGATCGCGATCACGCTGCTCGTGCTCGAGATCGGGGTTCCCGAGTCCGGCTTCGAGAACCTGTGGCGAGGGATCGCGCATCAATGGCCGTCGTATCTGGCCTACGCCACGAGCTTCATCACGATCGGCGGGATCTGGATGGTCCACCACGGCATGTTCAGGCGGCTGCGCTACGCGAACACCCGGGTGATGCAGGTGAACCTACTGCTGCTGATGGCCGTCTCGTTCCTGCCCTTCCCGACGAAGCTCATGGCCGAGGCGATCCGCACCACGGACGCCGAGCGGGCCGCAGTGATCTTCTACGGCCTGTCGCTCCTCGTGATCTCGGTCATCGTCGGCGCGCTCTGGGCGACGGTGGCTCGGGACCGTGAGCTGCTCGAGCCGGACGTGACCGAGGAGGAGGTCAGGGCGCTCCTCGTGCGGACGACGCCCGGCCTCGGCTTCTACGCGGCGGTGATCGTTCTGGCGATCGTCGCCCCTCAGCTCGCCGCGTTCGGCTACCTCGTGATCGCGATCGTCGCCGTCGCCAACGTGCGCTCGACCACCATTACGGAGAATTAACGTCTAGGTAACGGCCGCCCCACACCCCGTCCCTACCCTGGAGGCATGAGATTTCTCGTCCTTGCCTCCGGACTTCTCTCGCTGCTCGTTCTCGTCGCGCCCGTTCATCCCTAGTACGACCTAACGGATGGTGAAGGCCCAGGCGAGCGCGCCGGCGTGCGCGCCGCCCCGGGCATATGCGACCAGCGTGTGACGTCCCTTCGCGATCCCCTTCGGGATGTTCGCGTACAGCGTCACCGTCCGGCCGCCGTTCGTCGCGCCGCCCTTCGTCGCGAGCGCCTTGCCGTCGAGGTAGAGGGCGCCCGTGTCGGCGGGGTCGGGGAGCATCGCCTGCGACGCGACCTGGAACACCTTGCCGTTCACCGTCCCGGGCTGGGGTGAGAGCGGCTGGATCAGTACGTCCGGGTCGATCACGAGCTTCCAGCGGCCGCCTTCGAGCCGCATCGCCCCGGCATAGGCACTCCGCGGCGTCTTCACTGCCTCGGCCGCACCACCGTTTGGGAACGACCGGTCGACGAGCGGGGTATGCGGCGCGCGGGCCGCGGCGGTGAGGGCGACGCCATCCGGGCTCTTCGCGAAGGCTGCGGGCGAGCGATAATGAGCGCGGGTCGCGGCCGAGAGGCCCGAGAAGACGGCCGCGGTCTTCCCGGCTTTCGCAGCATCGAGGAGCTGGGCGAACGTGGCGCTCGGGCGGATCGGCGCGGCGGCTGCAGGCAGCGCGACCGCGAGCCCGGCGACGAGCGCGAGCATGGCGCCGCGCCTCACGCGCCACCGGTCCTGTGGAGCTGTGCGTACACGGTGCGCGCTGTTTTTGCCGGGAGGCCGGGTACCCCTTCGAGCTCCTCCTCGCTGGCGGCCAGGATCCGCTCCGGCGAGCCGAAGTGCTGCAGCAGCGCGCGCCGCCGCGCGGGGCCCACACCCGGCAGGTCGTCGAAGACCGTCTTGAACGCGCGCGTCTCGCGCCGCTGCCGGTTGAACCCGATCGCGAAGCGATGAGCCTCGTCGCGGATGCGCTGCAGGAGCTGGAGGCCCGGCGAGCGTCGGTCGAGCACGATCGGCTCCCCCCCGCCCGGAACGAACACCTCCTCGACGCGCTTCGCGAGCGAGATCACGGCCACGCGCGGCAGCTCGTAGGCCTGGATCGCCTCGAGCGCCGCCGAGAGCTGCCCCTTGCCGCCGTCGACGACGACGAGATTGGGCGCCGTCGCGAAGCCTTCGTCGTAGTCCTCGCCCGCGGGGCCCGCGAGGCGCGCAAACCGGCGGGAGACGACCTCGGCCATCGCCGCGAAGTCGTCCATCCCCACCTGGCCGCGCACGGCGAACTTCCGGTAGTGCGCCTTCTTCGGCTGGCCGTCCTGGAACACGACCATCGAGCCTACGTTCTCCTCGCCCATCGTGGTCGAGATGTCGAAGCACTCGATCCGGAGCGGCAGGCTCTCGAGATTGAGCGCCTCGCGCAGCTCCTCCAGCGCCTCGACCCGGCGGATCCGGCGGGACTCGGCCCCGGCGGCCTCGGCCTCGAGAGCCAGCACCGCGTTCTGGGTCGCGAGCTCCTGCAGGCGGCGCTTGTCGCCGCGTTCGGCCGCGCGGATCTCGACGCGCGAGCCGCGGCGGGAGGAGAGGAACTCGGCGAGCGCTTCGAGATCGCCGAGCCCGCGAGGGACGACGAGCTGCGGCGGCACGCTCGGGGAGGAGCCGTAGTACTCGAGGCAGAATGCCTCGAGGATCGTGTGCGCGTCCTGGCCGTCCACGTTCTCGAGATGGAAGGCGTAGCGGTCGACCATCTTGCCGTCCCGCAGCGGGAACACCTGCACCGCGGCTCGATCCTCCGCGATCGCGAGCCCGAGCACGTCCACCGTGCCGACGGCGCGCCGGTCGGCGGCCTGCCGCTCGGCGAGGTGCTGGACGGCGAAGAGTCGGTTGCGGTGCCGTGCGGCCTCCTCGAAGCGCTCGTCCGCCGCGGCCTCGTTCATCCGGCGCTCGAGCTCCCGCTGGATCGGCCGCGTCTCGCCCGAGAGGAACTCGATCACGCCGTCGATCACCTCGCGGTACGCCTCTTTCGTGACGTAGCCGACGCAGGGGGCAAGGCAGCGCTCGATGTGGTAGTCGAGGCACGGGATCCCCGAGTGACGGCCCGGCTTGGGGCCCTCGCAGGGCCGGTACGGGAAGACGCGGTTCAGCACGTCGAGCGTCTCCCGCACTTTCTTCGCGTTCGCGTACGGGCCGAAGTAGACGACCCCCCGCCGGTGGCGCTCGCGGGTGAACATCACACGGGGATATTCGTCCTCGACTGTAACCGCGATGTACGGAAAGGACTTGTCGTCGCGCAGGCGCACGTTGAACGAGGGCCGGTAGCGCTTGATCAGGTTCTGCTCGAGGTGGAGCGCCTCGGCCTCGGTGCCGGTGACGATCACCTCGACCCCGGCCACCCGCCCGGCGAGCTGGGCCGACTGCGTGCGCCCGTCGCCGCCCTTCTGGAAGTAGTGGCGGACGCGAGAGCGCAGCGACTTCGCTTTCCCGACGTAGATCACGTCGTTGCGCGCGTCGCGGAACAGGTACACCCCGGGCTTGGCCGGAAGTGCCTTCAGCTGGGCCTGGGGTGGTGGGTTCTCCACGCGGTCTAGCCTAGCCCGCAGCTACCGTGCCCTCCGTGAAGTGGATCTCTGCGGCCTGCGGCCTCGTCGTCGCGCTCACGCTCTCCGCGCCGGCGCACGCGGGCGGCCCGACGATGCGGATCGGCGCCGTCGAGGACGCCCCGCGCTCGACCAGCCTCGTAACGGCCAAGACGCAGATGACGCTTGCCCGCCTCGCCGGCTTCGACTCGGTCCGGGTCACGCAGGTCTGGGCGCCGGGACAGACCGGGCCGACCGCCGACGACGTCAGCGCGCTGACGAACGTCGTCACGGCGGCAGACCTCTTGTCGATGCGCGTCTTTCTGACCGTGATGCCGTTCGGCTCGAAGACGACCCCGCTCGGGAACGACGCGCAGGCGCAGTTCGCGCAGTTCGCAGCCGCCGTCGTGACCAAGGTCCCGACGATCGAGGACGTGATCGTCGGCAACGAGCCGAACCTGAACCGCTACTGGCTGCCGCAGTTCAACCCGGACGGCACGGACGCCGCGGCGCCTGCCTACGAGACCCTGCTCGCGGGAACCTACGACGCGCTCAAGGCCGTCTCGCCCGAGATCCAGGTCTACGGCGGCGCCGTCTCTCCGCGCGGCGGCGACAAGCCCGGAGGCGCCAGGGAGACGCACTCCCCAACCGTCTTCATCAAGGACCTGGGAGCCGCCTACCGCGCGAGCGACCGCACCGAGCCGATCATGGACGCCTACGTGCAGCACGTGTACGAGGACGACTCGTCCCTTCCGCCCGGTACGCAGCACCCGCTCACGACCACGATCTCGCTCGCCGACTACGACAAGCTCGTGAAGCTGCTCGCCAACGCGTTCGACGGCACCGCCCAGCCCGGCTCGACCCTGCCGATCCTCTACGGCGAGTTCGGGGTCGAGTCGCTGATCCCCGCCGACAAGGCGAAGCTCTACACCGGCACCGAGCCGACGACCACCAAGCCGACCGACGAGGCGACGCAGGCCCTCTTCTACAGCCAGGCCGTCCAGCTCGCGTTTTGCCAGCCGAACGTGATGGGGCTTTTCTTGTTCCACCTCGAGGACGAGCCCGGGCTGGCGCAGTGGCAGTCGGGGGTCTACTACGTGAACGGAAAGCCGAAGCCGAGCCGTGACGTCGTACGCACGGCGGCGGTCGAGTCGAGGCGCGGGATCGTCGCGCGCTGCGCGGGCCTCAAGCTACGGGTCAAGGCGACCGTGGCGCGCCTCGCCGCGACCCACTTCCGGGTCACGTGCGACATCGACTGCACGTACACGGCACGGCTCGTGCGGGTGAACGGCGGCGCGACCACCTCGACCGTGCGCGGCCGCGTCACCGGCGGCATCCCGGGCGGAATCGTGTTCCCGAAGCAGAGCCCGGGCATCTACCGGGTGAAGGTGAGCCTCGTCGCTCCGGTCAACCCGGGGCCTGCGACCGGGCTGACCGGGCAGCCCTTCCGCCTCTCCTAGGACGGATCGGGCCGGACGATCACGGTTTCGGCGACCGGGATGATCTCGGTCACCGGCAGGGCGGCCTCGCCGGCGTGCGCACGAATCGCTTCGGGGCTCGACGCCTGATAGATGCAGACCGTGCCCAGCGTGCCGTCGTCTTCGGCCATCACGTAGCTGCGGATCCAGCGGATGTCGTCCGACATCTCCTCGTCGCCGACTTGCATCGACCGCGCCGCGGCGGCCTGGAGATCGTCCGGAGTCCGCCAGCCGCCGCGGCGCAGGATGACGTATGTGTCCATGCTCTCCTCCCTGGCTCGATGACCGTGCAAGTCTATTTCGTACATCGGCGCCCGATAGGATTTGGAGGATGGAGCAAGCAGCCCCGAGCGGCCAGTACATCGCCTATACGTTCTACAAGGTCGACCCGGCCTGGCGCCGGCTCCCGGACGACGAGCGCGCCGCCGGCAAGGAGGCGTTCGCCGAGACGGTCGATGAGTGGGCCGGGCGGATGGAGGGTCTGCGTGTCTACTCGGTCACCGGTGTGCGCCCCGACGCCGACTTCTTCCTCTGGAAGATCACGGAGCGTTTCGAGGATCTCGGCGAGCTCGGCGCCGCGCTGAATGCGACGCCGCTCGCGGGCTGGCTGGAGACGCCCTACTCGTACCTCGCCACGACGAAGCCGTCCGTCTACACCGACAAGAAGCGCGTCCGCGCCGGGCGCGTGATCCCCCGCGGCGCCCCCTACCTCGTGGTCTACCCGTTCGTGAAGACGCGACCCTGGTACTTCCTCTCTTTCGAGGAGCGCGCCGCGGCGATGACCGAGCACGCCGAGATCGGCTCGCGCTTCGTCACCATCACGAACCACACGACCTACTCGTTCGGCCTCGACGACCAGGAGTTCATGCCCGCCTTCGAGTGCGAGGAGCCCTCCGACTTCATGCACCTGATGATGACGCTGCGCGAGAGCGAGGCTTCCCGCTGGACCGAGCGCGACACGCCGATCTTCGTCGGCCGGCTGACGGACATCCATGCCGCGCTCGACGCGCTCGACGGCGCCTCCGCGCGCGTCCAGGCCTAGGGCCTAAGTGGCCGACGACAGCCTGATCGTGTTCGTCGAGATCCCCGGCGGGTCGCGCAACAAGTACGAACTCGACCACGAGTCCGGCACGATCATGCTCGACCGGCGCCTGTTCACATCGATGAGCTACCCGGCCGACTACGGTTTCATCGAGGGGACGCTCGGCGAGGACGGCGACCCGCTAGACGCGCTAGTCCTCGTCGGCGACCCCACGTTCCCAGGCTGCCGGATCCGCGCCCGCGCGGTCGGGGTCTTCCACATGGCCGACGAGAAAGGGCCGGACGAGAAGGTGATCTGCGTGCCGCTCAAGGACCCGAGCTTCATGCGCGTCCACGACGTGCACGACATCCAGCCCGAGTTCCGGGACGAGATCGAGCACTTCTTCCAGGTCTACAAGCAGCTCGAGAAGAAGGAGACCGAGACGCGCGGCTTTGGCAACCGCGCCGAGGCCGAGCAGATCATCGCGGAGGCCCGCGCCCGGCTATAGTGCGCGGGCCCCACGCGCGATGAGGCTCGCGCATAACCGCTCTCATGGGAGCTGATGGCCTCTACCACCGGGTTCCGACTACCAGGAGGTGGAGCGATGAGCGGTCTTGCAGTGGCGGCGGTCCTCGCAGGGTCGATTCTCCTCGCCGGGATGTTCTCCATCGAGGTGGCGCTCTCGGTCGCGATCGTCGAGCTCGCCGCGGGCTTCGTCGTCGGCAACGCCTTCAGCCTCACCGCCCCGGACTGGCTCACCTTCATCGCCACGTTTGCGGGCGTCGTGCTCTCCTTCCTCGCCGGAGCCGAGGTGGACACACCGCAGCTCCGGCGAGAATGGCGCGCCTCCTTTTCGATCGGCACCGTCTCGTTCGCGGCGCCGTTCGTCGTCGTCGGGCTGCTCGCCTACTACGGCCTGGGCTGGAACCACCGCCAGGCCGAGATCGCCGGAATTGCGCTCTCGACCACGAGCCTCGCCGTCGTCTACGCGGTGCTCGTGGAGACGGGCCTCAACCAGACTTTGGTCGGCAAGCGGCTGATGTCGGCAACGTTCGTCACCGATCTCGGCACCGTTCTCGCGTTGACGGTGCTGTTCATCAAGCCGAGCCTGTGGATCGTCCCGTTCGCCCTCGTCTCGATCGGGGTGATCTACGGCCTACCGAAGCTCGCGCCCTGGTTCTTCTCCCGCTACGGCGACCGCGTCACCGAGCCGGAGATCAAGCTCGTGTTCGCCGTGCTCTTCCTGCTGATGTGGCTCGCGGGGCGGGCGCATTCGCACGCCGTGCTCCCCGCGTTCGTCCTCGGACTCGTGATGAGCAGCCACTACGCGCAGCATCGGGCCGAGCAACACCGGATGCGCGTCGTCGCCTTCGCGTTCCTGACGCCGTTCTTCTTCTTCAAAGGAGGGATGAGCATCTCCGCCGGAGCGCTGTGGGCGAACCTCGGCGTGCTCGCGCTGCTGTTCGCCGGGAAGATGGTGCCGAAGCTCGCCTGCGTCTACCCGCTCGCGCGCCGCTTCTGCGCGCCGCACGAGACGTTCACGACGCTGTTGATGTCGACCGGCCTCACCTTCGGCACGATCAGCTCGCTCTACGGGCTCGAGGCGGGGATCATCGACACGACGCAGTTCTCGCTGCTCGTCGCCGTCGTCGTGCTCTCGGCGATCGTGCCGACCGCGATCGCGCAGCGCTACTTCGAGCCGCGCGCGGACGGCCACCACCCCGGCCCCGTCGAGGTGGACGCGAGGCCCTAGTAGGCGTGCTGGTCGCGCCAGACGCGGAACATCGCGAAGCCGCAGAGCACGAGCACGGCGAGGAAGGCGATCGCGTCGAAGCCGCCGTGGGCGAAGAACGTGTAGCCGACGAGATCGGCGAGGATCACGAGCGCGGCGCCGTAGAAGACGACCTGCGCGCGGCGAGGCCACATCCCGATCTCGGAGCGACGCGAGCGCCAGAGGCGGTAGAGGAAGACGACGAGCGCGACGAGCAGGAGGATCTGGACGATCAGGAACAGCGTCCCGACCACCGATCCGAGCGAGAGCGCGACAATCACCGCCGCGACGATCGCGATCAGGATGAACCCGCGGAGGGTCGGGTTCATGTCTGCGAGAAACCGTCTCATGTCGCCGTCATGTAAGCGCGTACCGCGAGCGCGGCGGCGACGAGCGTCGCCCCGGCGAACCATGCCAGACGGCGACGCGGGTCGTTCGGCGCGTAGAGCCAGGGTGCGAGGATCGCTCCCAGCGCCAGCGTCCCGTACAGGTAGTGGAGCCGGTCGGCGGCGCGGCGGTGGTCGGAGAGAAGCAGGAGGCCGAGCGCGACCTGCGCCACGATCAGGGTCTGGGCCAGTGCGAGCACGTGGGCGAGCGAGCGCCCCGCCCCGCGGCCGCGCCGGTATGCGACGAGCGCCCAGACGCCGGCGACGAGGCACACGGCGATGACGAGGAATGCGACGGTGTGGTGCGCCGTTAGCATCGTCGTGCCCTGACACTACAGAGAGGATGCGGACATGGTTGAGGAAGGCAAGTCGGCTCCCGACTTCGAGCTCGTGAGCGACGAAGGCACCACCGTCCGGCTCTCCGACCTGCGCGGGATGCCCGTCGTCCTCTACTTCTACCCCAAGGACGACACGCCCGGCTGCACCACCGAGTCGTGCGAGTTCCGGGACGCGTACGACGTGTTCCGCGAGCGGGGCGCCGAGATCCTCGGCGTCAGCCCGGACGGTGAGAAGTCGCACCGGAAGTTCAAGAGCAAGTACGGCCTGCCCTTCCCGCTGCTGGCCGATCCCGAGCATGTGGCCGCCGAGGCGTACGGCGTCTGGGTCGAGAAGACGATGATGGGCAAGAAGTACATGGGAATCAACCGGTCCACGTTCCTGATCGACTCCGACGGAAACGTGGCGAAGGCGATGCTCGGGATCAAGCCCGCAGGGCACGCGAGCGAGGTGCTCGACGCCCTGCCGGCGTAGGGCTCTCCTCACGCGGTAGCGAGACCGTGAAGGTGGTGCCGGCGCCGGGCCGGCTCTCGACCCCGACCGAGCCGCCCATCGCCTCGGTCAGCTCGCGCACGATCGCGAGGCCGAGGCCGGTGCCCACGGTCCGGCTCTGGCTGCCCGAGCGCTCGTAGAGGTAAAACCGCTCGAACGCCCGCAAGACGTCCTCCTCAGGGAGGCCCGGCCCCGTGTCGGCGACGGTGAGCGCGGCGGGCTCGGCCTGGACGGTCACGGCGCCGCCTTCGGGGGTAATGCGGAGCGCATTCTCGATCAGGTTCGAGAGCACCTGGAGCACGCGGTCGGGGTCGGCGACCGCGGGGGCCGGGCGCCCCGCGTTCGCGGTCAGCTCGACGCCGAAGGCCCGGGCCTGCGGCTCGAACCTCACCACAGCTTCGTCGGCCAGCTCCGCGAGATCGACGCGCTGGGGATGGATGCCGAAGACGTGGGCGTCGAGGCGCGCGAGGTCGAGCAGGTCGCGCACGAGCCGCTCGAGCCGCTTCGACTCGCGCAGGATCACCTCCGCCACCCGCTCCGGTGGGACGACGCCGTCGCCGAGCGCCTCCGCGTGGCCGGTGATTGCAGTCAGCGGAGTCTTCAGCTCGTGGCTGACCGAGAGGAGGAACGTCCGCTCCGCGTCGCGCGCCTGCTCCAGCTCCTCGCTCATGTAGTTGAACGCCTCGGCGAGCGCGACGACCTCCGACGGCCCCTCCGGGGCGAGTGGGCCGTGCACCTCGCCGACGGCGAGCGCGCGGCTTGCGTCGGCGACGCGCTGGATGGGACGCGAGATCGCCCGTGCCAGCACGAAGGCGCCGAGCGCGGCCAGCACGAGCCCGACCAGTCCGGCGACCACGAAGGCAAGCTCGTACGGCGACCAGTCCTGCGCCTGGCTCGACGCGCGCAGCAGCACGATCGCCTTCCCGTCGATGATCCGCACCTGGTACAGGAACGAGGTGCTCCCGACCTGGACGGTGCCCGAAGCCGGCTCCCCTGCGCTGACCTTCGCCGCCCCATCGGCCGGCAACAGCTCCGCGGCCTGGTCGACGTTGAGCAGCGCGAGCCGCATCTGCTGGGTGGCGAGGAACTGGCCGAGCGCCTCCGGCGGCGGCGCCGTGCGCTGCTGCTGGGCGAGCAGGTCTGCCTGACGGCCGAGCGAGGCGAGCGCCTCGTGCTGGACCGACCGGCGGACGAGGAGGGCGCCCGCGACGAGCGAGAGGGAGACTGCGACGATGACCGCGAGGCCGATCGCCCCGAACAGGCGCGCCCGCAGCGACCTCAAGGACGGACGAGCTTGTAGCCGGTCCCCCGGACCGTGCGGATCAGTTCGGGACGACCGAGCTTCTTCCGCAGCTGGGCGACGTGGACGTCGACGGTTCGGGTGCCGGCCGCGTATTCGAGACCCCACACGCGGTCGAGCAGCATGTCCCGCGTGACCACGGCGCCGCGGTTCTCCATCAGGTACGCGAGAAGGTCGAACTCCTTGCCGCGCAGGTCGACGTCGCGGTCACCGACCATCACCTCGCGCGAGCTCCGGTTGAGCACGACGTCGCCGAGCACGATCGTCTCCGCCTCGCTCTCCGGCTCGGTGCGCCGGAGCACGGCCCGGACGCGGGCGATCAGCTCGCGCGGCGAGAACGGCTTCGAGACGTAGTCGTCGGCACCGACCTCGAGCCCGGTGACCCGGTCGATCTCGTCGTCGCGCGCGGTGAGCATCACGATCGGCACGGTGCGCTTGCGACGGATCTGACGGCAGACCTCGAAGCCGTCCATGTCCGGCAGGCCGATGTCGAGGATCACGAGGCGGGGGTTCTCGCGCTCGATCGCGGCGAGCCCCTCCTGGCCCGAGCGCACCCACTTCGGCTGAAAGCCGTCACGCTCGAGGTAGGCCGTGACGAGCGTCGCGATGCTCTCCTCGTCCTCGATCAGCAACACGGTTCCGGGCATCGACTACTTCTTCGCTCGAAGCGCGCGTACCTGCAGCGCAGGTTCGGTTCCTCTGTGGGACACCTCTGCAGCGTACCCGGGACGGAGGTCGGCCAGGGTCGCGGACCGCCCGTTCAGCTGGACCGCCGTCGACGGCCCGACGGTGATCGTGATGGGCCCCGCACCGGTACGGAGCACGAGCGAGGTCGGAGAGACCGAGACGATCACTCCCTTGTCGACGACGAGCACGGCGCGGCCGACCGCCCGCACGTAGACCGCGGGACGGCTGCCGTCGTGGAGCGCGCCGACGACGTAACCGGGCTGGATCGCGCTGAGCGGCGCGGGTGCGTCGTTCAGGAACACCTTCGTCTTCGGCCCGACGGTGATCGGGATCGTGCTGCCGTCGAGCGCCCGCAGCACGACCTGGCCCGCTGAGACCGACTGCACGATGCCGCGGTCGAGCACGGGGTTGCCCATGCGCGCCGACGCCGCCCCGGCGGCGAGCAGCGCGCCGAGGAGGAAGACCGAGACGAGTATGAGCCTGTATCGCATGCGTGTCCCTACCGTTGCATCAGCGTGTTACCGCCGCGTGCTTGTCATGTAATCGGAACGTAAACCGCATTTCATGAGCATTTCCGGGGGTTTCACCACGGATCGCCGCGGTACGATCGCCCACCATGACGCGGTCGCCCGGAGAGTCGCCCGAGGAGCTGTACGAGCGCGCCGCACGGGCGTTGCGGATGCCGCCGGTAGCAGAGTGGGACACGTTCCCCTTCGATGGTCAGCTACGCGTCAGGGCGCTCGAGCCGCCCGTCCCGGAGGAGCCCGCGCGCCAGGGCGAAGGCGCCGCCGGGTGCGGGCGGTGCGCGCGCGGCGACGACGCCTACCTCTGGACCGACGCGCACTGGCGCCTGGGCGCGCTCTCGGAGCCGTCCGGCCTCCCGGTCGTGGTCCTCCTGGAGCCTCGAGCCCACGTCGACTTCGACGGTCTCCCGCACGAGCTGGCGGTGGAGCTCGGGCCGCTGATGCTGAAGGTCGAGCGGGCGGTGCGGTCGGTCGAAGGAATCGGCCGTGTCCATGTGTGCCGCTGGGGCGACGGCAGCGAGCACCTCCACTGGTGGTTCATGGCGCGCCCTGCGCGGCTCATGCAGCTGATCGGCAGCTTCGCCGCGGTCTGGGACGAGATCCTCCCACCGCTACCCGAG
Source organism: uncultured Actinomycetes bacterium (assembly GCA_963724805.1). GTDB lineage: Bacteria > Actinomycetota > Thermoleophilia > Gaiellales > Gaiellaceae > CAVQZA01. The sequence continues at coordinate 482,632 of CAVRWA010000011.1, read as the reverse complement.
GATCGGTGGCGCGCGAACCTGGCCGCCGTCGCGGCGGCGATGGAACGCGACTCTTAGCACCTCTTCAGCCGACTCTCATCCGCGTTTCATCTTCGCCCCGCACGATGTCGGAAGCGACGGAAGGAGACACTCGATGACCGTTCGGGAACGAGAGCTCGAGGAGCTGCTGCTCCATCTCCGCGGGCTGGTGTTCGTCCGCGCGATCCTCGAGCAGCGCGGCGCGTCGGAGGACGAGCTCGCACGCCACGCGTCGGAGATCGCGCGGGTCCGAGTCGATCTGGCGCGGACCGCACAGGTCGACGCACTCGACCAGGCTGCCTGAGAGGAGGGAGACCCTCCGGCGAGGGCCTCCCTCCGGCAGGCTCAGAAGACGGCGATGTAGAACGCGTGATCCTGGTTCGCGGTCTCACCTGCGTTGTCGGTGAAGACGACCACGTGGCTGGTGTCGTTTCCGCTGGGGCAGACGAATCCCTCACCGGTCCCGCCGCAGGGACCGGCCGACACGACGCCGCGGTGGCCGGTGTCCCCGGCGAGGGCGGACGACGCGACGATCAGGTGGCCGGTGACGGCGCTGCCGAAGTCGAGGATGTACTCGCCGGCCGCCGGCTTCGCGGTGAGCGTGAGCCCGCCCGACTGAGCGACGATCGTCCCGTCCGGCCGGACGAGCGCCCACTTGGCGCCCGAGCCGCCGGAACCTGCGGGCCCTGCCGGACCGGCGGGGCCCGCAGGCCCGGCGGGGCCGGGAGGCCCGGCGGGCCCGGCAGGAACCTGCCCGGCCTTGAAGTCGGCTCTGAGCAGCGAGCCGTTCTTCACCTTGACGGACGTCACGGCGTTGGGCTTCAGCTGCGCAGTGCCGACGCTGTTCGCCGGAAGTCGGAGCGCCGCATACCCTGTGCCGCCGAGAGCGAACAGCAGCGCGAAGCACGCGATCAGAAGCGCCGGGGAGGGCCGGCGCAGGACGTGAATTAGCTTCATCAGAGCCTCCCATCGGGGTGGGTTGCCCCGTATCTCCCCGAAAGGGCGACTGGTCGAAACATCACCACCAGGTGAAGGGGTGGCGGAGTGAGCTCTCCCTTGCGCCGGGCGACACTCCGCCACCGCTGCTCCTCGGGCCGCGTACTCAGCAGCGTCCAAGACGCGGCCGAAGGAGTGCTACGTCGACCCTAGAGGTTTGTGGCGTTCGCAGCAATCAGCTGAGACTACGGACTAGCGGTCGCGCCGCCCGGGCCGCTTCCGGATGGTGGCAAGGTGGCGGGAACCCGCATGGTTAAGCCATTGAGCCATGACTCGCCGCTTGGTCCAGCCGATGGTTTCGGGGCGTTTGGGCACGGATTGGGCACAACTCACCCGCGCCCGGCTTGGGGATAAGAGCCCGGCGGTGCTCGCGTGGGAATACAGCGCATCCTTCGGAGTCTTTCCTCCCAAGACCATCGGCTACGGGAGGACAACGATGAACAAGCTCAAGGGGATCGCAGCGACGGTGCTCGTGGCATCCGCGATCGGCGTCGGGGGCCTCGTGACTGCTCCAACTGCGTCCGCGCTGCCGCCTCGATGCGAGGCGCTGGCAGCAAAGGCCGTCACCTACCACAACCTCGGCACGATCATGGAGGCGTACGGTTACAACAGCCTCGCGAGCTTCTACTACGGGCAGAGCCAGGCTTACGGCGATATGGCAATCGACTGCTACCGCGGCCTTCCGTGACTACCCTCATCACGAACGCGCGTTCGTCCTAGACTCGGCCGGTGGGCGTGTTACGCGCCTGACAGTGAGGACGACCTTGCTGCAGATCGCCGCAGTCACCGGGAGAAGCCTGTCGAGCGTGAACCTCTCTACTACTAGTGCGATTCTCGACTTCGAGGTCTACGTGGACGGAGTGCTCTTCGGGAGCGGGTCATCTGACGGCCCGAACCTGGGTGTGTTCTTCTCGGCGTTCACCGGCACTCCCCTGCTTCCCTCCGGCCAACACAACTGGCTCGTCCACGTCAGCCCGCAAGACTCAAGCACCATCACGGGGTACTTCCTCAACCTCGGATGAGGAACATCTCGAGGGGAGCGGTGCCACCATGGCATCGCTCCCCTTCACACGGTGCTCAACCACCGTGGGAGGGTCGCGGTCCGCCCCGCCGCGCGGCCACCCAAGTTGAGCCTGCGGTTTCGCATCCGGAGTGACTCGTACCCCCGGGTCAGCTGGCCTGTTCGTCCATCGCGTCTTCGGCCCTGCGGTCTTCCCAGCCGCGGGCGAACGCCGGGAAGAACTCCATCCGCAGCGACGTGAACCGGAACGCAGCGCCCGCAGACGTCCAGCTGAGCGCGGTGGAGTAGCCATCGTTGTACGCGGCGAGGTCACCGCCGGTGAGGTCGCTGGGGGCGCTGGATGGATTCGGGGCGGCCTGCATCGAATCCCAATATCGACGCCGGGCGAGCCCTGCGTTAGAGGAATCCCTCGATGGGCGAACGGCTGCTGACCGCCGCTGAGGTTGCCGACTGGCTCGGGTTCAGCGCCGCAACCGTGGTCGATTGGACAGAGCGCGACGAGCTGCCCGTAGACCTCGACCTCGGTCATGGCTTTACCACCTCCGCTCGTTCTGTCGGCAGGCTTGTGGGCCACGGACAAAGGGGCCGACCAGGAAAGCCCTGCAAAACAGGCTATGCGGATGAGAGGACTTGAACCTCCACGGGGTTTCCCCCACACGGACCTGAACCGTGCGCGTCTACCAATTCCGCCACATCCGCGCGGAGCGACAGTTTAGCGACGCCGACGCCGGGGCTGCCTGTCCCAGGGCCGCGGACTACGGGTTCCCAAGAGGCCGAGCTACGTGGGTTTCGCGGATTGAACCGTTTCGCACGATCGCTACGGTCGTTCCATCGTCTACCTCTCCCCAAGGGCAGACATGCTTCCCGGAGTGTGCTGGGCCGCGCCCGGCACACTCCCCTCCCTCCCTCCATCCACCGCCCGCGCAGAACCGGAGCCCGCTTCGGACGTCCTACGTAACATGCACTCCCTGAAGCGCGGTCTCACACTTCTGGTCGCTGCGGTCGCGCTCGTGCTCGGCGCGACGGCTGCGGCGCGCACGCCTGCGCCTGCCGCCGGCAACACAATCGAGCTCGTCGTCCGGTTAAGTGCGCCCTCGCTCGTCGCCGCGACCCGCTCGAACCGTGCTCTTGCCGCCGCGACCACGCGCCACCGTCATCTCGACGTGCGCGCGCCCGCGAGCGTCTCGTACCTGCGTACCCTCGCGGGAGCGCAGCGCTCGCTCGAGAGGCGCATCGTCCACACGATCCCCGACGCGAAGGTCCGCTGGCGCTACGGGGTCGTCCTCGACGGGATCGCCGTCGTCGTGCCGCGCGATGACGCGGCCCGGCTCGCATCGGTGCCCGGTGTCGCCGAGGTCTACCCGAGCGTCACCTACCACGCGCTCCTCGACCGCAGCCCGCAGCTGATCGGCGCGCCCGCGATGTGGGGCACCGACCTCTCCACGGCGGGCCAGGGAATCAAGATCGGAGTCGTCGACGAAGGCGTCGACCAGACGCATCCGTTCTTCGACCCGGCGGGATACACGATGCCGGCCGGATACCCGAAAGGGAACACGGCCTACACGACCGCGAAGGTGATCGTCGCGCGCGCGTTCCCGCCCGCGCATACGACCTGGAAGTACGCCGCGCTGCCGTTCGACCCCGAGCTCTCGGAGCACGCGACGCACGTCGCCGGGATCGCGGCCGGAAACAACGGCACTGCGGTCAGCCGCACGGTCTCCGTCTCGGGGGTCGCGCCCAAGGCGTACATCGGCAACTACAAGGCGCTCACCGTGCCGACACCGGGCAACGGCCTCGACGGCAACTCGCCCGAGATCGCCGCCGCGATCGAGGCGGGCGTCAAGGACGGCATGAACGTGCTCAACTTCTCGATCGGCGAGCCCGAGGTGACGCCGAAGCGCGACGTGGTGGTCGACGCGATCCAGGCAGCCTCGGCGGCCGGCGTGGTCTGCGTCACCGCCGCGGGGAACGACTTCGCCGACCTCGGCTTCGGCACCGTCGGCTCTCCCGCCTCGGCGCCGGACGCGATCGCCGTCGCCGCGGTGACGAACGGCCGCAGCGCGCCGACCGACGTGATCGCCGACTTCTCGTCCGGCGGGCCGACCCCCATCTCGCTCCAGCTCAAGCCCGAGGTCAGCGCTCCGGGCGTGAACGTGGTCTCGTCCGTCCCGACACACGCCGGCTCCTGGGACACGCTCAGCGGCACCAGCATGGCCTCGCCCATGGTCGCGGGCGCCGCCGCGCTCCTGATGCAGCGGCATCCGGACTGGACCCCCGCGCAGGTGAAGTCGGCGCTCGTCCTCACAGGCGATCCGGCCTACTCGGGAACGGCGAAGACGGTCGAGGCGCCGACGACGCGCGAAGGCGGCGGCGTGATCGACATCCCGCGTGCGAACGCGCCGCTCATCTTCGATGCGCCGACCACGGTCTCGTTCGGCCTGATGCACCGCTCGACGACCGCGGCGCGCTCGGTCACGCTCACCGATGCGGGCGGAGGCGCCGGTTCCTGGGGCGTCCTGGTCGTGCAACAGAATCCCGAGCGGGGCGTGTCGGTTACCGCGCCCACGACCGTGACGGTGCCCGGGCAGCTGCAGCTGTCCGCCGCGGTGGGCTCGTCCGCCGCCGAGTCCGACCAGACCGGGTTCGTCGTGCTCACGCAGGGCTCGAATGTCCGCCGGATTCCTTACTGGTTCCGGGTCACCGCGCCGAAGCTCGGCACGGAGCCGACCACGCCGCTCCGCCGGCCGGGCGTCTACCCGGGGAACACGAGCGGCAAGGCCTCGCTCGTCTCGTCCTACCGCTACCCGGATGCGCCGAACGGGATCGGCGTGAAGACCGCTCTCGGCGGCCCGGAGCAGGTGTTCCGCGTGAAGAGCAGCGGTGCCGTGGCGAACTTCGGCGTGGCCGTGCTCACCCTCGCGCCCGGGGTGACGGTCACCCCTCGAATCGTCTACGCGGGCGACGAGAACCGTCTGGCGGGCTACACCGCCCTTCCGTTCGCGCTCAACCCGTACCAGCCCGACTTCTACGCGCTCGAGCCCGTGGCCTCGGTAACGCTGCCCTCGGCCGGCGACTACGACGTCGTGTTCGACACACCGACCGGAAACCGGCCCGGCAAGTTCACCTTCCGTTACTGGGTCGACGACCGGACGCCGCCCGTCGTCGCCATCGTCAGCCGAACTGCGACCGCGGCAGCCGGGCTCCGGCTCTCGGTCAGGGACAACGGCTCCGGCGTCGATCCCTCGAGCGTCCACGCAACCGTCGACGGAAAGACCCGCGCCGTCGCCTATCTCAACGGGCGGGCCGTGATCGCGCTCAGGGGCGTGCCGCCCGGCACGCATCGGGTCACGCTCGTCGCCTCGGACGTCCAGGAGTCGAAGAACAACGAGAACACCGGGCCGATCCTCCCGAACACGACGACTTTCAGCGCGACCTTCCGCGTCAGCGGCTAGGGACGGTCGTGATCGTGGTCGAGCGTCGGCAGCTGGTCGAGATCGCGCTCGACGCTGGCGACGAACTCGTCGCTCTCGGTCTTCAGCAGCTTCAGGCCCGCCTTCCGGCGGGCGCGCTCGCGCCGGCGACGCGCCTCGACGCCGAAGCGCTGCTGTAGACGCGGCCACTCTGCTGCAGCGACCAGAACCACGGCGAGCGCGAGCAGGATCGCGAACAGCCAGCTCACAGGGCAGAGTGTAGCGCCGCCTATAGTTCCGGGCATGTCCCGGGTCGCGCTCCTCGCCGTGCTCGCCGCGCTCGTGTTCCCGGTGGGTGCGCACGCTGCCACCCAGACCCTCGTCTTCAAGTCGGCGCCGATCCCGGTGGCCGCGTACGGCGTCGCCACGAGCTACCAGCTCGTGCCCCACCCGCAGGTCGACGGCTACGTCGTCGGGATGAAAGCCGACCTCGTGGACGGCGCCGGCAACGTCGTCTCGCCGCTCGACGTGATGCTGCACCACGTCGTCTTCGCCAAGGTGCGCGCCCGCGACTACACCTGCCCGGACTCGATCGCCGAGCGCTTCTATGCCGAAGGCGAGGAGCGGATGGAGCTGGCGCTGCCGCCGGGCTATGGCTACCAGAACGCCGCCGATGACCTGTGGGGCCTGGTCTACATGCTGATGAACCACCACAAGCGCGCCCAGAACGTGATCGTCCGGTACACGGTCACATACGTCACCGGCCAGGCGCTCACCCCGGTACGCCCGATCTGGCTGGACGTCCACAACTGCACGAGCGACCCGATCTTCACCGTGCCCGGGACGGGCGACAAGGGCTCGACGTACTCCCGGTCCTCCGCCTTCCGCCTGCCGGTGAGCGGGCGCATCGTCGCGGGGGGCGGCCACCTCCACGGCGGCGGCGTCCGCCTCGACCTCGCCGACACGACGTGCGGCGAGCGGCTCTTCCGGTCGTTGCCGACCTGGGGCGGCGTGATGCCGATGCCGATGATGCACGAGCCGGGGCCGACGCACATGTCGCGCTTCGAGAGCCCCACCGGGATCCCCGTTTCTGCCGGCGATGTCCTACGGCTCACGGCCGTCTACGACAACAGCATCCCCCACATGCGGGTGATGGGGATCATGCTGCTCTTCTTCGCGCCGGGCGCCGTCGGGGAAGGCTGCGCGCCCGTGCCGCCGCTCCAGGTCGATCTCGGCTCTCCCGGGCCCCCCACGCCGTCGATGCCGTTGACGCTCCTGAGGCGGCCGAGCGGGCCCGTCGCGAAGAACATCGCGAGCACGACGGTGAGCGACTATCGCTACGGCGCCCAGCGCGTCCTGCTCCATCTCGGCCAGACCTTCCGCTGGCGCTTCGTCGGCACGGTGGCGCACGACGTGACCCTCGCGACGGGCCCCGTCGGAATCGCGTCGCCCTCGATGAGATCGGGATCGTTCAGCTTCCGCTTCACGCGCGCCGGTACCTACAACTTCTACTGCTCGCTCCACCCGGCTCGGATGACGCAGACGATCGTGGTCCATTAGGTCTAAATCCGCGGGGGCACTCGGCCGATAAGGGAGCCATGCTGTTGCCGACCTGGCTCGTGCTTCCGTACCTCGTCGTCTTCGCGACCGTCGCGCAGGCGCTGCTCGTCAGCGCCAAGGTCCTGCCGCCGTCCTGCGCCCAGTGCGGGCTCCCACTGGAGCGCCGCCGCCTCGGCCAGACGATCTGCGGCTGCGGCCAACCGCACTGAAGGCCGCGACGACGTCTATACGATTGGCGGCGTGAAAGAGCTCGCCGCCGACATCGCACGCTGGCGCGCGCGCGGGGAACGCTTCGCGATCGCGACGGTGGTGGGCGCGCGCCGCTCGGCTCCGCGCCCGATCGGCTCGAAACTCCTCGTCTCCGAGAGCGGTGAGCTCGCGGGCTCGGTCTCGGGCGGGTGCGTCGAGAGCGACGTGTTCGGCGAGGCGCGCGAGGTGCTCGCCGGGCTCGAGCCGCGCCTGCTGAGCTACGGGATCAGCGACGAGCTCGCGGCGACGGTCGGGCTCTCGTGCGGCGGCGAGATCGACGTGTTCGTCGAGGAGTCGCCCGGACCGTTCGTCGAGCGCGTGCTCGAGGCGGCCGAGCAGGGTCGGCGGGCCGTGCATCTCACCGTGATCGAGGGGCCACGCATCGGCGCCGAGGCACTCGTCTTCGACGGTGGCCAGGTGCTCGGCGATGCCGCGCTCGTGCCGCTCGCGGACGGGTTGCAGGGCGGCAAGAGCCGGGTGGTCGACCTCGAGGACGGCGGCCGCGCGTTCGCCGAGGTCTACGGACCTCCGCCGCGGGTGCTCGCGTTCGGCGCGATCGACACGGCCGAGTCGCTCTGCGCGGCGGCGAAGCTGCTCGGCTGGCGGACGGTCGTGGTGGACGCGCGCGGCCGCTTCGCGACCCCGGAGAGGCTGCCGAGCGCCGACGAGATCGTCGTCGGCTGGCCCGACGACGTGCTCCCGCAGCTGAGCCCGGGGCCCGACGACGCGATTGTCGTGCTCACCCACGAGGAGCGCTTCGACGTCCCGGCGCTGGCCGGCGCGCTCGCGAGCAACGCGTTCTACATCGGCGCGCTCGGCTCCCGCATCGCTCAGGCCTCGAGGCGGGAGCGCCTGCTCGAGGCGGGCGTGGCCGCCGAGGCACTCGAGCGGCTGCACGGCCCCTCCGGGCTCGACCTCGGCGCGGAGTCGCCCGCCGAGACCGCCGTCTCGATCCTGACCGAGATCATGGCGGCGCGCGCCGGGCGGCCGGGTGGGCCGTTGCGCGAGCGAGCCGGAAGCGTGCGCTCGCAGCCGACACCCGCTGCCTAGTGGACGACAGGCTAGACCGACTCGCCGAGCTGATCGTCCGCGTCGGCGCCAACGTCCAGGCCGGCCAGGTCGTCTTCGTGGACTGCGAGCCGGGGCGCGAGGGTGCGAGCCGCGCGATCGCCGCGGCCTGCTACCGGGCCGGTGCGCGCTTCGTCGACGTCAACTACTTCGACCCCTGGGTGAAGCGCATCAGAATCGAGCACGCGGCGGCGGACACGCTCGACTGGGTGCCGCCGTGGTACGGCGACCGAGTACGGGCGCTCGGCGAGGCACGCGCGGCCATCATCGCGCTCCACGGCACCCTCGCCCCGACCCTCTTCGACGACCTCGACCCGGCGCTCGTCGCCCGGGACCGGCTGCCGTCGCTGAAGGAGTACATGGAGCTCGTGAACGAGCAGACGATCAACTGGTGCGTGGCGCCGAGCCCGACGCAACCGTGGGCGGAGCTCGCCTATCCGGAGCTCGAGCCGGAGGACGCGCTCGAGGCGCTCTGGGAGGCGGTCGAGCACGTCTGCCGCCTCGACGAGGACGATCCGGTCGCGGCCTGGGAGGCCCGCCTCGTCGCGCTCGGCAGGGCGACGGCGGCGCTGAACGAGCGTCGCTTCGACGCGCTGCACTTCGAGGGGCCGGGAACGGACCTCACGGTCGGGCTCCTGCCGAGCAGCCGCTGGGAGAGCGGCCGGAGCATGACGGTCGACGGGATCGCGCACCTCCCGAACCTGCCCACCGAGGAGACGTTCACCGCGCCCGACCCGGAGCGTGTGGCCGGAATCGTCCGAGCGACGATGCCGTTCTTCGCCGCCGACGTCGTCGTGCGCGGCCTCGAACTGCGCTTCGAGGACGGCCGGGTCGCGGAGCTGCGGGCCGAGACCGGCGAGGATGCCCTGCGCGGCGAGCTCGCGACCGACGACGGCGCGGGCCGCCTCGGCGAGGTCGCCCTCGTCGACGGCGCCGGCCGGATCGGGTCACTCGGCACGGTCTTCTACGAGACCCTGCTCGACGAGAACGCTTCGAGCCACATCGCGTTCGGCGCCGGCTACGAGTCGTGCGTCCTGCGCGAGGACCTGCCCCGCCTGAACGTGAGCGAGGTCCACACCGACTTCATGATCGGAAGCGACGAGGTCGCCGTCACCGGGATCACCGAGGCGGGCGAGCGCGTCCCGGTGCTGCGCCGGGGCGCCTGGCAGATCTAGATGGCTGATGCCACACCTGCGCGCGTCTGAGCCATCCCCAGACGCACCCGGGCATGGCATCAGCCATCTAGCGCGACTCGGAGCCGGAGAAGATCCGCATCGGCAGCGGCGCGAGCGGCTCGCCGCCGTCCGTTCCGACGAGCCACGTGTCCTGCATGTAGAGGCATGCCTGCCCGTCCTCGGAGATCGCGTGCGGGTGCATCGAGAAAATCATGTTCTCCTCGAGCACGGTCTCGACCCCCTCGCCGATCTTCGGGAACTCGATCATCGTCATCCCGATCGAGTGGCCCGTGACGTGGCCGAGCTTGTAGCCGCGGTCGCTGAAGCCCCTGGAGACCGCGCGGTGGACGTCGTGCGCGGTCGCGCCGGCCTTCATCACGTCCTTCGCAGCCGCGTAGTACTCGTCGTAGGCCTCCATCATCCGGACCGTGTCCACGGAGGGAGCGCCCGCGGTGATCGCCCGCGAGACCTCGACCCAGTGCCCGCCGGGGCCCGCGATCTCGAGCGACGGGAGGACGAGGTCGGTCGCCTCGATCACCCGGTCGCCGGCGATCTTGAACTCGGGCAGCGCCGACCCGTTCGGGCCGACGAGCACCATGTCCATCGTCAGTCGTCCGCACCCCTCGGCGACGAAGTACTGCTCGCATGGGGCGAGCACCTCGCGCTCCGTCTTCCCCGGCTCGAAGGCCTCGAGGAAGATCCAGAAGCCCTCGGTATTGATCCGGACGCTGTCGCGCACCGACTCGAGCTCGAGCTCGCTCTTTACCGCTCTCGCGAGGTCGAACTGGACGTCGAACGGGACGAGCTCGTGGCCGTCCAGCGCGCGGTAGTCGCGCGCGGCCATCACGTAGTCGAGCCCGTAGACGGCGACCCGCTGGCCCCGGAGGCGGTCGGCGAGCCAGGCGCCGGGATGGTCGACGAAGACCTGGTCATCGATCCAGGTCGTTCCGTGCTCGCCGACGTATCGGGCCTCGCTGGGGAACACGATCGACGGCTCGCCCTCGAGCGGGAGCAGGACGTAGGCGTAGCGGTGCACGATCACGAACCCGGACATGTACGTGACCGCACCCTCGAAACCGGTGTACTCGTTGCCGGACACGATCAGCGCGTCCACGCCCTGGCGCGCCATCGCCTCCCGCACGCGCCCGTAGCGCCGCTCGATCTCGGTCTTCACCATGACTGCTCCAGTCCTTTCACGAGAGCCCAGATCGCGCGGTTGAGCGGCGTCGGCACGCCTGCCTGCTCGCCGTAGCGGACGATACCGCCGTTGAGCCAGTCGACCTCGGTCTGCCGCTCGGCCAGTACGTCCTGCAGCATCGAGGCCTTGTGGCCGTAGGCGACCTCCGGCTTCGCAGCGTGGTCGATGAGGTCCTCGGGGTCGGCGTCGAGCACGATCCCCTGCGCTGCCGCAACCGCCTTGCCCTCGTCCACGAGCCCGCTGATGAGCGCGCGCAGCGGCGGCAGCTCGCAGGCCTGCCCGTGGGTGAGGCGGGTGAGCGCTCCGATCGGGTTGGTCGCGGAGTTGAAGATCACCTTGCGCCATTGCGCGCCGCGCGCATCCGGGACCGCCTTCGTCGGCATCCCCGCGCGTGTGCACGCGTCCGCGAGCCGCTCGATCTCGGACATGGGAGCCGGCTTCGGCTCGAACGGGCCGATCGTGGTGTCGCCCTTCACGTCCCACTGCACGTGGCCGGGCTCGACGAGCCGGCCGGCGGGGAACGTGGTGCCGCGAATCACGCGCTCGACGTGGGCGGCCAGCACCTCCTCGTTGCCGACCCCGTTCTGCACCGTGCAGACCGCGCCGTCGGCGAACGCGTGGGCCGTCGCGGCAATCGCGCTCTCGGTGTGCATCGCCTTCGTGAGGACGATGCCGAAGTCGCAGGCCGGCAGCTCGGCGGAATCGCTCGTCGCGCGCGGATGTCCGAGGACCTCGCCGGCGCCGGACAGCCGCAGGCCGTCCCGGTTGATCGCGTCGACGTGATCCTGCGCGAGGTCGTACGCCCAAACCTCGACATCTTCCAGCAGCGAGAGGTTCGCCGCGAACAGCGAGCCGACGGCACCGCACCCGACCACGGCAATCCTCAAGCCCCAACCCTCCAAATGCTCATGAGCACAAGGCCCGGCGGATTCACGAGTAGCTCGCCTCCTTCGCGGTGACGAGGCGGTAGAGCGCGGTGTGCAGCGGCGCCTCGACCCCGTGGCGCTGCGCCTCGCGCACGAGCGCTCCCGTGATCAGCTCGATCTCGGTCGGCCGACGGGCCTCGACGTCCTCGAGCATCGAGGGATAGTGAGCGCTGCCGCGCCGCGTCGCGAGCACGTTCATCTCCCAGGGATCCTCTCGCAGCGGGATCCCGGCCGCCGCCGCAACCCGCTTGCCCTCCTCGATCAGGTCGTGGACGAGAAAGCCGAGGTCGGAGGGCCGCTCCTCGGCGGCGAAGTGGGGATCGTGCGGGAGACCTGTGAGCGCGGCGACGGCGTTCACCGTCGCGTTGAAGATCAGTTTCGACCACTGCGCCGGGCGCAGGTCGGGGAAGGCCTCCGCCTTGAGCCCCGACGCACGGATCAGCTCCGCGATCTCGGCCGGGACGGACTCGGGCGTCTCTTCGTACGGGCCTAGCCAGGTCTCCGTGTCGAGGATGTACTCGACGTGGGTGTCGGCGTGGCGCGTGCCGCTCATGAACGTGACGGCCGAGACGAGCGGCCACACCCCGTGGCGCCGCACGATCTCCTCCGCGCCCAGCCCGTTTTGCACCGTCATCACGACCGCGCCCGGAAAATGGCCTTCGAGCCGTGCCGCGACCGGCTCGAGGTCGGTGCCCTTGCACGCGACGATCACGAGGTCGGGGTCCGGCAGGGAGCCGGGGTCCGGCGATGCAACGAGGTGGGCCGTGAAGTCACTGCGGCCCGAGACGCGGAGCCCCTCGGCGTTGAGCGAGTACGCGTGCTCCTGCCGGCGCGTGAGCACGCTCACCTCGGCCACGCGCGCGAGGTGGCCGGCGAACAGGCTGCCGATCACGCCCGCCCCGACGACGCAGACGCGCGAGATCATCCGCCCGCGTACTTCGCCCGCAGGTACCGCAGGTACGGCCCCGCGTCGAGCCGCGAGCCGGAGGCGAGCTCGAGCGTCTCCTGCGGCGTGAACTTGCGCCCGTACCGGTACAGATGCTCGCCGTACCACGCGCGGAGCGGCGCAAACTCACCGCGGGCGAACTGCTCGTCGAGGTCGGGGATGTCGTCGCGCACGCGCTCCCAGATCTGCACGGACATCACGTTGCCGAGCGCATAGGTCGGGAAGTAGCCGAACGCCCCGCCGCCCCAGTGCATGTCCTGGAGAACGCCCTCGCGGTCGGACGGAACCGGGATCCCGAGATACTCCTCGAAGCGCTCGTCCCACGCGCCCGGGAGATCGGCGACGGCCAGGCGGCCTTCGATCAGCTCCTGCTCCAGCTCGAAGCGGAGGATGATGTGGAGGTTGTAGCTCACTTCGTCCGCGTCGACGCGGATCAGCGAGGGCTCGACACGGTTGGTGACCCGGTAGAAGTCGTCCTCCGACAGCGAGCCGAAGTGCTCCGGGAACGCCTCCTGGAGCTGCGGGTAGAAGAACCGCCAGAACGGGCGGCTGCGGCCGACGAGGTTCTCCCACGTGCGGCTCTGCGACTCGTGCAGCCCGAGCGAGACGCCCGAGCCGAGGGGCGTGCGGGCGAGTGCCGGGTCGATGTCGTGCTCGTAGACGCCGTGACCGAACTCGTGGATCGCGCCGAACAGCCAGTTGAGGCCGGCCTCCCAGCGCGTCGTCAGGCGCACGTCGCCGTAGCCGGGGGTCGACATGAACGGGTGCGCCGTCTCGTCGAGTCGCCACGAGCGCTCGTCGAAGCCGAGCCGGTCGAGCACGCGGCGGGCGAAGCGCTCCTGCCCGTTGCGGGGCAGCTCGAGCGCCGGCACGTCCCCGACGGCGTCCGCCTCGCGGACGAGCGGCACCAGCTCGCGCTTCAGCTCGTCGAACACGGCGCGCACCTCGGCCGTCTTCATCTCCGGCTCGTAGTCGTCGAGCAGCGTGTCGTACGTCTCCGCTGAGGGCGGGAAGCACGCGACGTAGCGCTGCTTCAGCTCCAGGTTGGCCTCGAGATGCGGCGCGAGCAGGCTGAAGTCGGAGGCGGCGCGCGCCTCCCCCCAGGCGCGGAAGCCGAGAGCCCCGCTCCGGCGCATCTCGGCCGTCAGGCTCGGCGGCACGCGCGTCGCCTTCTCCCAGTCGCGGCGGGTGACGCGGATCAGGCTCGCCTCGAACGAGTCGCGCGGAAGGCTGTCCTCGTACCCGCGCAGCTCCTCGAGCAACCGCCCCACCTCGGGATCGACGAAGCGCTCGTGGGCGATCCGCCCGAGCGTCGCGACCTGCTCGGCGCGGGTCTCGGAGCCCGAAGGGGGCATCTTCGTTCGCTGGTCCCAGAAGAGCAGGCCGCCGACGTGCTGGAGGTCGTTCAGCTCGGCCGTGCGGAGCCGGAGCGCGTCGAAGGCGGCGGGCGTGCTCACGCCGAGACCCTACCGCCGCCTGGGCAGCCAGGACAGGGAGAACTCCCTGCTGCCGGTGAGACCGGACGGTCGCAGGATCAGCACGAGCGCCATGATCGCTCCGAGCAGGACGAGCCTCGAGCCCTCGGGGAGCTTGAACCAGAACGGAAAGAACGTCGAGTTCTCGGCGTCGCCGAGATAGGAATCGAGGCCGCTGACGAGGAGCGCTCCGACCACGGCGCCCCAGAGACTGCCGACCCCGCCGACCACGAGCATCGCGAGCGTGACGAAGGTGAGCTCGAGATAGACCTGATCGGTCGTGATGCTCCCGAGCTCGTGCACCAGGAGGCCCCCCGCAAAAGCCGCGAGCGCCCCGCTCAAAGTGAACGCGACGAGCCGCTGGCGGTAGACGTCGATCCCGCTCGCCTGCGCGGCCGCGGGGTCCTCGCGGGTCGCACGGAGCTGGCGGCCGAAACGGCTGCGCTGGTAGGCGTACGCGGCCACGACCGAGATCAGGGCGCCGCCCATCAGCTCCCAGATCGTGCTCTCGGGCACCGAGTTGAGCGCCTGTGCGGCCGGGCCGATCCGCTCCCAGTTTCGGAAGACGTTGTACGTGACGCCGAGCACTGCAAAGGTCGCGATGCCGGCGGGCAGGCCGGAGAGGCGCATCAGCACGAGCCCGACGAGCAGCGCGTAGACACCTCCCACCAGCGCGGCGAGCAGGAGCGACAACGGCGTGCCGACGTGCGTGTCGCCGAGGATTGGAAACAGGTTCGGCAGCACGAAGCTCTTCTGCTGTGCGTCGATCGTGAGGATCCCAGAAAGGAACGCTCCGACAGCGACGAAGCTCATCTGCCCGAAGGAGATCACGCCCGAGTTGCCGATGAACACGTAGAGGGCGACCACGATCGCGCTGCTGACGAGCGCGCTCTCGAACTCGAGCTGGTGGGCCGCGCTGACGGTGCTTCCGATGGCCGCAACCGCCGCGACCAGCGTCATCGGCCCGGCGAGCTGGACGACGGCTTTCACACGCGCTCCACCGCGCGGCGGCGCGGCGCGAAGAGACCGGCCGGGCGCAGGACGAGCACGAGGATCACCAGGCCGTAGACGACCGACGGGAGGTAGACGCTGCTGCTGGTCGGCAGCCGCGCGCCGACGAACGAGTTCGCGAAGCCGATCGCAAAGCCGCCGAGCGCAGCGCTCGACAGCCGGTCGAGCCCGCCGACGACGACGCCGATCAGGGCGAAGATCGTGATCGAGACGCCGTACTCGGGCGTCACGAGCGGGTCCTGGACGGTCAGCAACACGCTGACGGCCGCGGCGAGGACGCCCGAGACGAGGAACGAGAAGCTGATCACGCGGTTCGCGCGCACACCGAGAATCCGGGCGGTACGGAAGTCGGCCGCCGCGGCGCGCATCTGCAGGCCGATCGTGGTTCGGTTCAGGAGGAGTGTCGTCGCAGCGAGGAGCACGCTGCCGACGACGAGCGCGACGATCGAGATCCAGCGGATGTCGAGTGAGCCGACGGTGAACGCGCCGTTGAGCCCGCCGAGCGTCCCGACCGTTTTCCCCCGCGAGCCGAACGCCAGTAGATAGACGTTCTGGAGCAGGAAGCTGATCGCGAAGGTGGCGACGAGCATCGTTGCGGGCGACGCGTTCCGCAGGGGCCGGAAGGCCACGCGCTCCATCACGAGGGAGAGCGCCACGACCACCGCGACGCAGGCGAGGATCGCGACCGCGGCCGATTGCCCGCTCAGGTAAGCGAGCGTGTAGCCGCCGGCCGTGATCAGCTCGCCGTAGGCAAAGTTGATCAGGCGCATGATCCCGAAGACGAGCCCGATGCCGACGGCGACGAGGCCGTAGAGGGCACCCAGCGCGACCGCGTCGATCAGCTGCTGGAGAAGCGTCATGAGAGGTACGCAGCCGTCAGTCGCTCGGTGTCGTCCGCGTCGGCTGGCCCCAGGGTGAGCCGGATCTCGCTGTTCGCCATCACGTGCGTGCGGTCTGCGAAGGCGACGGTGAGCCGCGCGCGCTGCTCGACGAGGAGGATCGTCACGCCGCGCTCGCGGATCAGGCCGAGCGTCGAAAACACCGCCTCGACCACCGTCGGCGCGAGACCGAGCGAGGGCTCGTCGAGCAGCAGCAGCTCGGGGCGGGCGAGCAGTGCGCGGGCGATCGCGAGCTGTTGCTGTTGCCCGCCGGAGAGCGCGCCGGCGTGACGACTCCGGTAGTCGCCGAGCACCGGGAAGAGACCCCGGATCCACTCGAGATCCTCGTCGAGCCCCTCCCGCATGCGGCGCGCGGCGAGCCCGAGACGGAGGTTCTCGTCGACCGTGAGCGCGGCGAAGATGTGACGGCCTTCGGGCACGAGCGCGACACCGAGCCTCGCGATCGTCTCTGGTGCGAGGCCGCGCAGGGAGCGCCCGTCGAGACGGATCTCGCCGCGGGCGGCCGGGACGAGGCCCATGATCGCGTGCAGCGTCGTCGACTTCCCAGCCCCGTTCGGGCCGATCAGCCCGACGATCTCGCCGCGGTGCACGTCGAAGCCGACGCCCCGTACCGCGGGCACGGCTCCGTAGCGGACTTCGAGGTCCGAGACCCTGAGGACGACGTTCTCAGGCATTCCCGGGCGCCCCGAGGTAGGCGGTGGCGACCTCGACGTTCGCCCGGATCTCGGCCGGGGTTCCCTCGGCGAGGGTGCGCCCCTGGTCGAGCACCTGGATCCGGTCGCAGACCTCCATGATCAGCGGCACGTTGTGGTCGATCAGGAGGACCCCCGCGTCGAACCGGTCGCGGACGGCGAGCACCACCGCGGCGAAGTCGGGAATCTCGGCCTCGTGCAGGCCGGCCGCGGGCTCGTCCATCAGCACGAAGCGCGGCCTCGTCGCGAGCGCGCGGGCGACACCGAGCTTTCGCTCGTCGCCGTGGGGAAGCACCGCCGCCGGCTCCTCGGCACGCTCGGAGAGGCCGAGCAGCGCCAGCAGCTCACCGGCCCTGGCGCGCGCCTCGCCGGCGCGCGCGCCGACGCCGAGTGCTGCCACCTCGACGTTCTCCCGCACCGTGAGCGCCCGGAACAGGTGCCCGTGCTGAAACGTCCGCGCGAGCCCGCTGCGGCCCAGACGGTACGGCGTCCAGCCCGTCACGTCGCGGCTCTCGAGCTCGACGCTTCCTCCGGTCGGCGTGTCGAAGCCCGTGAGCACGTTCACGAGCGTGGTCTTGCCGGCGCCGTTCGGCCCGATCAATCCGACCACCTCGTGCCGCTCGAGCTGGAGGTTCACGTCCTCCAGAGCCAGCACGCCGTCGAATGCGCGCGAGACGCCGATCGCCCGGAGCGATCCGGGCGATCGGGTCTGCGCGCTCGTTGCCGGTTCCAACTCCCTCCGCTAGTGGATGTTGGGCACCGACTTGGCCCTGGCCACCGCCACGAGCTTTCCGGCGTTGTTGTTGACCTTGATCACGCGGTAGGTGCGTCCCGTCACGCTGTGGAGCTGCGGCGAAAAGGTCACCAGGCCGGAGATCGTCGGCTTGTTCTTGTACCGCTCCATGATCGCGGCCAACGTCGCACCGTTCGTCGAGCCCTTCGCGATGCGGATCGCGCTCGCGATCCCGTCGATCGCGGCGGCGCCCGTGACGAAGCCGCCGGTCTGGGCGGGCTGGCCCTGAGCCTTCATCACGGACTCCATCTGCTTGACCGCCTTGCTCGGGTCGTCGCCCCACACCGAGGCGTAGGTGACGTAGTAGTAGTTCGTCACCTTCGGGCTCTTCGTCCACCAGTACGCGCCGTCACCGGCCCACGAGTTGATGATCGGCGTCGGGTTGTTGAGGCTCCGCAGGCCCGCCACGAACGCCGGCTGGTCGCCGCCGAACGACGTGCAGAAGGCGATGTTCGCGGGATGCTTCGCGTTCACGCGGGTGACGACGTTGCCGATCGTCTTGTCGCCCTGGGTGAACGACTCCTGCGACAGGACCTTGCCGCCGAGCTGCTTGAAGCGGATCGTGTACGCCTTGCAGACGTCCTTGAAATAGCGGAGCAGGTTGTCGGTCACGACGACGCTCGACCGCCAGCCGTTCTTGAACGAGTACTCGGCCATCGCCGAGCCCTCGTCCTGCGCGGCGTTTCCGTAGCTGAACGCGAGCTTGCCCGCGCTGCCGAAGCGCGAGGGGCCCATCTCGTCCGTGCCGATGCACGGGGCGATCGTCAGCAGCTTGGCGTTGAGGAACTCCTGGATCGCCGGCGTCGCGTAGTCGACGTCGCAGGTGACCCAGCCGATCACGGCGCCGTTCGAGATCTGCGTCAGCGCGGCCTGCTTCGTCTTCTGCGGGTCGAGCTGGTCGTTGATCACCTTCAGCTGCAGCGGCCGCCCGAGGACGCCGCCGGCGGCGTTGATCTTCTTGATCTCGATCTGGGCGGCCTGGACCGCGGGCGCGTCGAACGGCGCCATGTTCTTGGTCAGGTCGACCGCGGCGCCGATCACGATCGGCGGACCCGCGAACCTCTGTGTCTTGTGCTTGGTCGCAGCGCCCGCGACGGCCGCAATGCCCACGCCCAGGGCCAGGACGGCGCCGAGCGCGATCCACCTCACTCGTCCCTTCATTTCGTCTCCTCTGCTCGTGTCGCCGACGCGGAGGCGCGGCGGGCGACTGGATTACAGAACGCCGGGCGGTCTCAGGTCAAACGTGCATGCCCTCCTTGCCCGCCTTCCACGCCGCCGTGAACGCCTCGTGACCCCGCCGGGCCAGCTCCTCGGCGGGAAGGCGCCACAGCGACCCTTCGTAGTCGTTACCGAAGGTGCCGTCGTCGGAGAAGATCTCGAGGTCGTACGGCCCGCGCCAGCCGGCGTCGGCGAGCGCGGCGAGGATTCCGGCCAGGTCGGCGACGCCGTCGCCCGGCAGCACACGGTCGCACCACCCGCGCGTCGGCTCGCGCCAGTCGCTCACGTGGACGCCGGTGAAGCACGCGGCGTGATCGCGGATGTCGTCGAGGAGCGTGGCGCCGTTCCAGAGGTTCCAGACGTCGAACGTGATCCCGAGGCTGTCGTCACCGACCTCGCCCAGCAGCTCGACCGCATCGTGGATCGTGGTGGGGATCGTCCAGTTCTCGGCGCCGATTCGCTGGATCGGCTCGAGCCCGACGCGCACCCCGGCCGCCTGCGCTTCGCGGCCGATCCGGCGCAGGCCGTCGATCACGAGCCGGTGCGCCTCGACCGGATCGAGCTCGCCCTGCGGGCCCGTGAGGCACACCATGCTCTGCGGCTCGAACGGCGCCAGCCGGCGGATCGACGCGCACACGGCCTCGATCCGCTCGCGCGGGTCGACCGGCCCGTCCATGAGCGGGAGCGGCAGGATCGACGGAATCGCGGGGATGCAGTTCGTGACCTCGAGCCCGCTGTCGCGGATGAGGGCGAGGCTCTCGGCGTCGCCGCCCTGGGGAAGCTTCATCTCCCAGATGCCGATCCCGTCGGCCCCCGCGGCCGCGTAGGCCCCGACGTCCTCGCCGAAGCTCGCGCGCAGCGTCGAGACCTCGGAGATCGAGAAGGACGGGTCAGCCACCGAAATGGGGCATCACGTCGCGGGCGAACAGCTCCTGGGCCTTGATCGCCTGCCAGTGCTCGGCGCCGCCGGCGTTGACCGTGATCGCGATCTCGGTCACGCCCTCGCAAACCTTCAGCACGTCCTCGATCCGCGCGATCACGTCTGCGGGCGTCCCGACCCAGACGATGTCGCCCTCGATCATCTGGTCGTACGGGGTCGCTGCGAGCTCCTCCATGATCCCCGCGGCGTAGAAGCCGTACCCCGCCGCGCGGAGGTCGTCCGCGGGCGGCGGCTCGTGCTCGGTCAGCGGCGACGCGTTCCCCGCGAGGAAGCCTTTCATCCACTGCTCCGCCTCCCGGCGCGCGGTGTCGCGGTCCTCGTCGATGTAGCAGGCGTGGATCCAGACGATGTCCGGGGTCGTGCCGTGCTCGGCGCAGCGGGCGCGGTAGAGGTCGAGCTGATCCTTGAGCGCGGCATACGGCAGAAGCGGGGGCACCACGACCGCCCAGCCGCGCTCTGCCGCGAGCTCGTACGTGCGATCCGACGTGCCGCCGAGGAACACGCGGAACTTCCGGTGCGGACGGGGCACGATCCCCGTGTTCTCGACCTTGAAGTACTTGCCGTCGAACGAGAACGAGTCCTGGCCGAGCGCGGTGAAGAGCAGCTCGACCGACTCCTCGTAGCGCTCGCGCGAGTCGGGGTCGAGGGGGATCCCGGCCTTGGTCGGCATCCAGCCGTGGCCCCGGCCGACGCCGAACTCATAGCGACCCTCCAGGAGGATGTCGGTGACGGCGATCTGGTGCGCGAGCACGATCGGGTTGTGGAACGGGAGGACGTGGAGGAGCGTGCGGAAGTTGATCCGCTTCGTCCGCTGCGCCGCGGCCGCGAAGAACGCGGTCGGGTTCGCCGAGATCGAGAACTTCGGGAAGAAGAAATGCTCGATGATCGCGTAGGCGTCGTAGCCGAGCCGGTCCGCGTTCACGACCTGCTCGAGGGCCTCGGCGTACATCTTCTCCGGCGACTTACCGGGCCAGCTCTGGATCTCCGAGTAGATGCTGAACTTCACGGCGCCTCCGTTCTCCGCCTCACGGCACAGTCGAGGGCGCAATCCTGTCAGTTGTTTGACATCTGATCAAGAGCGTGGGAAGTTGCGCGCGAGAAGCGCCGTCATGAGCTCGCATCGCACCCGGGAACCCAGCGTCCAGTTGCGCCATCGCACGATGGCCGAGGCCGCGCTCGCCGAGCTGCGGGAGGCAATCGTCCTCGGTGAGATCGTTCCGGGGACGCCGCTCCGGCTGGAGGATCTCGCGAGCACGCTCGGGATGAGCATCTCCCCAATCCGCGAGGCGGTGCGCCAGCTCGAGGCGCTCGGGCTGGCCGAGCACGTCCCCCACCACGGCGCCAAGGTGACTGCGCTCGACGTGGATGAGCTGCGTGATCTTTTCGAGGTGCGGCTCGCGCTCGAGACGATGGCGGTCCGGCGCGCGGCCGAACGGTTCGACGATGAGGAGCAGGGCCGGGCGGCGGAGCTGCTCGAGGAATGCGTCGACGCGCGTGGCCGCGGCGACGTCCGGCACGCGATGCGCGCTCACACCGACTTCCACTTCGCGCTCTACGAGGCCGCGGGCTCGCCCTGGCTCGTGCGGCTGATCCGGCCCGCCTGGGAGAGCTGCGAACGCTACCGGGCCGCGCTTCTCGCCCAGCACGGCAGCCTGCAGGACCGGCATGCGGCCCTCGACCGTGCGCTCCTCGTCGCGTGCTCGAAGCACGACTCGGAGCTGGCGGCGCAGGCGCTCTCCGAGCACCTCGAGCTCTTCGGCGACTTCTACTCGCACGAGCTCGGCGGGCGCGGCATCTTCGAGCCCTAGCGACGGACGATTCCGCGCAGCTTGCCGATCGCCTTCTCGGTGAGCGGCGGCTCGAGCAGCTCGTGCGCGACCAGGGTGCCGGAGCCCGCGCCGAGCCCGGGCCCGGGATGCGTCGAGGCGCCGATGTGGTACAGCCCTTCGACGGGCGTCGCGTGGCCGGGCTGCTGGGGGAAGGGGCGCCAGAGGAAGTTCTGGTCGAGCGAGAGCGCGCCCGAGTACGGGTCGCCGCCCGCGAGGTTGACGTTGGCCGCCTCGAGGTCGGCCGGTGAGAGCACGACGCGTTTCAGGATCGACGCCTCGAGGTTCGGCGCGTGGCGCGCGAGCCGCTCGACGATGCGATCCGCGTAGCGCTCCCGCAACGACTCTGTCCACGCGCCGTCACCCGTGTCGAGCACGCCGGCGGCATCACCCTTCACGTGCCTCGGCAGCTCCTGGAGCTGGATCCAGATGATCCACGTGCCTTCGGGGGCCCGGCTCTCGTCCATCGTCATCGGCTGGCCGCAGACGATCGTCGCCTCGGCCGGCAGCAGCCCTCGGTCGGCCTCGTTGACGGCGCGCGAGACCCCGTCGAGCCCCGGAGTCACGTGGAGGATCGCGGTCTTGCCGAGGCGCTCGTCGCCTTCCCAGCGCGGTCGCTCCGAGAGCGCGAGGTGGATCTGCATCTCGCCGCGGCCGTAGCGGTACCGGCGCCCCGCGGCGGCGAGCTCGGCGGGGGGATCCTCGAGGAGCCGGCCGTAGAGCTGGGTCGGCGTGACGTTGCAGACCACCGCGCGCTCCGCCGTGACCGTCTCTCCGCCCGCGAGCCGCACGCCCGCGGCGCGCCCGCTCGTGACGAGCACGCGCTCGACGTCGGCTCCGGTCTCGCACACGCCGCCGAGGTCGCGGATGAGGGTCACCAGCGCGTCGGCGAGCCGCGCGCCGCCGCCGCGCGGGATCGGCATCCCGCCCTCCTGGGTCGCGACCGCGATCACCTGGGCCATGAACCCGGACGAAGCAGCGTCCGGCCCGAGCCCGGTGTGGAGCACCCACGGCGCGAGCAGGCCGTGCGCGCGCTCGGAGCCGAACGTGTCGGAGGCCCAGTCGCGGCACGAGACGAGTAGGCCGCCGGTGAACTCGAGCAGCCCGCGTCGGCCGAGTCGGCGGTACGCCTTGAGCGCCAGCCGGGCGCCCGCGGGAGACCAGAGCTCGGTGCCGAGCAGGCCGAACGAGAGATCCGCGTTCGCGAGGAACGAGCCCGCCGTCGCCTTCCAGGCCTCGCCGTCGCCGACTGCATAGCTCTCGAGCTCCGCGGCGTTCGCGTCGGTCGAGCGAAGCAAGAACGCGGCCGAGCCGTCCGGATAGAGCGACCCGGTCGGGAAGTCGGTGTTGAGGTACTCGAGCCCCCGTGCCGCGAGGTCGTCGCCGAGCTCGGCGTGCGCTGCGCCGCCGACCCAGAGCGGGTGCCACGCGCTGAACACGTCGTGGTGGAAGCCGGGCTCCGTGAGCTCGGCGGTCTTGACGGCGCCGCCGAGGTAGTCGTTTCGCTCGACGACGCAGACCCGCCAGCCGGCCTTCGCGAGGATCGCGCCCGCCGCCAGCGAGTTGATCCCGCTGCCGACGATCACTGCGTCATAGTCGGCCATCGCTCACGCTCCTTCCCGCGACGAGAGCGCGGAACTCGTCGTCGGTGACGAGCCCGCGCTTCTGGGTACCGAGGCGCTTGACCGCTGAGAGCAGGTCGGCCCGCCGCTCCTCGGGCACGTCGAGGCCGAGCTCCTCCGCCTTGATCCTGATCGAGTCGAGCCCGCTCTTCTTTCCGAGCACGATCCCGCGCTCGGTGGCGACGAGCTCCGACGAGTACGGCTCGATCGAGGGCGGGTCGTGGAACTGGCTCGCCACGGCGCCGCTCTCGCGCCGGAAGAGCGTCTCGCCGGTGACGGGCTTCCACGGTGCGAGTCCGTAGCCCGAGAGCTCGCGCACGCGTTCCGAGGCGGCGCGGATGCGGTCGAGACGCAGATTCGACTCCACGCCGTACAGCGCGCGCAGCGCGAGCGCCACCTCGCCGAGGTCGGCGTTCCCGGCACGCTCGCCCATCCCGTTGATCGTTCCCTGCACCCATGTCGCGCCCGCGCGCACGGCGGCGACGGCCGACGCCGTCGCGACGCCGAAGTCGTTGTGGCCGTGGAAATGAACAGGGACGCCGGAGCCGACCCAGCCGACGGTCCGGCCGACGAGCTCGGCGACCGCCTCGGGCGAGGCGATCCCGAGCGTGTCGACGACGACGACCTCCTGCGCTCCGGCCTCGACCGCGCCGCGGTAGACCTGCTCGTAGAAGCCCGGGTCTGCGCGCGTCGAGTCGACGCCGAAGAAAGCGGCGCGGATCCCGTGCTCGGCGGCGAAGCGCATCGCGTCGGTGATCCTTTCGAGCATCTTCTCGCGGCTGACGCCGATCGCGTCGAGCTTGAGGTCGGAGATCGGCGACTCGATCACGGAAGCACGGACGCCGAGCTCGACGAGAGCCTCGAGGTCGGCCGGGACCGCGCGCGAGAAGCCCCAGATCTCGGCGCGCAGGCCGGCGGCGGAGATCAGCTCGACGGCGCGCCAGTCGTCGTCCGAGACTCGGGGGAAGCCCGCTTCGATCCGGTCGATTCCGAGCTCGTCGAGCGCACGGGCGATCTCGAGCTTCTGCTCGGAGTCGAGCACGACTCCCACCGTCTGTTCGCCGTCGCGGAGTGTGGTGTCGTACAGGCCGACGGAGCCGCCGAGGCGGAACGGGTCGTTGAGCGCGCCGGTCCAGATCAGGTCGCTCATCGGAAGTCGTCCGGGAAGCGGCAGAGCTTCTCGGGCCCCTCCGCGGTGATGAGGTAGTTGTCCTCGAGGCGGAGCCCGCCCCCGCCCTCCCAGTAGATCCCGGGCTCGATCGCGAGCACCATCCCCTCCTCGATCGTGCCGCCGCCGGCCTGGTGTGCGTACGGCGGCTCATGGGCGCGTGCACCGACCCCGTGACAGATCGGATGTGACGGCTGGCCGGGGTAGCCCGCCTCGGCGATCCCGTCACGGATGAGACGGTCGAGCTCGGCAAAGCTCGCGCCGGGGCGACAGTGGGCGACCGCCGCGTTGTACACGTCGAGGAGCTGATCGAGCAGACGATCGTATTCCGGAGTCAGCTCGCCCGGGCAGAGGTTCTTCGTGTGGTCGCACCAGTACCCGTCGGCGCAGACCCAGATCTCGAACAGAGTCGGCTCGTGCTCCTGCACGGGCCGGTGGCCGGTCGGGGTGAAGGTGCGGATCCCCGGGCCCGACCAGATGAGAGAGAAGCCGTGCGCGAGCTCGACCTTGCCCTCGAAGCCGGTGCCCTCGCGGTGGACGTACCCGTTCCAAAGAGCGCCCACCTCGCTCTCGCGCATGCCGGGACGCAGGAGCTCGGCCACGTGCTCCATCGCCCCTGCGGCGATCTCGTTGGCGAGGCGCATGCGTTCGATCTCCTGCGCGGTCTTGATCGCGCGGGCCGCGTTGAGGACAGGCATCGCGTCGGCCGCGCCGGGGAAGGCGTCGAACCACGCTTTGGTGAAGGTGGTGGGCTCGCCGACCATCTGGTCGGCCGCCTGGGTGCCGAGCGACAGCTCGAGCCCGACGCGCTCGTACGGCGCGGCCGCATCGAGCGCGAGCTCCAGCGTTCGAGCGGTCGGTGGACGAGGGTCGCTCTCGTCGTAGCCGGTGAGGAAGCGGACGTCCGCCGTCCAGGCAGTGCGGGCAGCGGCGTCGGCGGAGACCTCGAGACAGATCAGCACCGGCTCGCCGTCGCGGGGAAAGACAACGGCATCGTAACCCTTCATGCCCCAGAAGTTCGAGAGGTAGAGGACGTTGTCGGGGGCGCGGACGACGAGCGCGTCGAGATCCGCCTCGTCCATCAGGCTGCGGACGCGGGCGAGCTTCGCGTCGTCGCGCAGCCAGGTCAAAGAGGCACGCTTTCGGCACGAATTGGACGATGCGCCGGGCCGCCCCGGCGACTAGGCTGACGCCCGAGCAGGGGGCGGGTCGGGACCCGAACTTGTCGCGTGTACCTGTAAGGGCTCACCGTCAGCCGGCGCTCACCAGCGCACCCGTGGGGGAGCGGGCTCGCCGTGGCCGTCCCGCCACGAGATCACCGGGTTCCGAAGCACGCCGATCCGCTCGATCTCGCACTCCATCACGTCACCGGGCTTGAGGTAGAGGGACGCCGCGTCCTCCGAGAACCCGGCGACGCCGCTCACCGTCCCCGTCGAGAGGACATCGCCCGCGCTGTACCCGAGCGCGGAGTAGTGCGAGACGATCTCCGGGATCGTCACGCTCATCCGGGACGAATGCGAGACCTGCCGCGATTCGCCGTTCACGCGCAGCTCCATCGCGAGGTCGTGCGGATCCGGGATCTCGTCGGCCGTCACGATCCACGGCCCGAGCGGGCAGAACGTGTCGATCGCCTTGCAGAACGAGAACACGCCCGAGCGCATCTCGCGCCTCTGGATGTCGCGCGCCGTGATGTCGTTGAAGATCAGGTAGCCGCCGATGTAGTCGCCGGCCTCCTCCGGCGCGAACCACTTCCCGGCCCTCTTGATCACGACCGCGAGCTCGAGCTCGTAGTCGAGCTCCTCGGTCAGGTGCTCCGGGTAGATCACGGGGTCGTCAGGCCCGATGATCGCGTCGACGTTCTGGAAGAAGACGATCCACGGCGCGATCTCGTGCGTCCAGCCCACCTGCTTCGACTCCTCCTCGTGCTCCCGGAAGTTGCCGGCGGTGTGGAAGAACTTCTTCGGGACGATCGGCGCCCGCAGCCGCACGTCCTCGAGCGGGTAGACCTCCCCCACGTCGTCTGCCCCACCGCGCTCGAAGTACGCCCGCATGTCGGGGACGTCGAGGCGATGGACGAGGTCGTCGCCCCCGACCCGGCCGACTAGCCCGTCGCCGAACGTGACGAGCTTCACCTCGCCACCCCGCAGACGTTCATCGCCGCGAGCGCATAGACCTTCGTCATCTTCGCGAGGCCTTCGATCTCGAGATTCTCGCCGTACTCCTCGTCGAGCAGGCCGGTCGACGTCCCGTAGTTGACCGTCGGGATCCCGTACCTGGTGAGCGCGGATGCATCCGAGAACCACCTAGTCACGTCCCGCTCGGGCGCCGTGCCGAAGACCGCTTCGTGGCTCTGCTCGATCGCGCCGACGAGTGGGTGGTCGGCCGCGATCTCGGCGCCCGGAGCGGTCACGTAGACCTCTCCCTCGATGCCGTAGTCGGGGAACCGGTCGCGCAGCGAGCGCACGAAGTCCATCACCTGCCGCCGCGCGTCCCCCATCGGCTTCGTCGGCGGCACCCGCACGTCGAGGAAGAGGTCGGTTCGATGCGGCGTGCGCGAGACGCGCCAGCCGAAGCCGCCGTTGATCGCGCCGACGTTGACGATCGCCTTCGCACCGTTGTACGAGTTCTCCGGATCGTCTTCCCACTCCGGGATCCAGGCGAGCACGGCGTCCAGCACCTCGCGCATGCGGAGGATCGAGTTCAGCCCGCGCTTTCCCTCGGTGAACGCCGTGTGGATGAAGTTGCCCTGCGTCGAGAGGCGAAGCCAGAGCGACCCGAAGTGGCCGAGCACGACCTTCCCTTCCGTCGGCTCGCCGAGGATGCACATGTCGGCGACGCCGCCGTGAGAGACGAGGTAGCGGGAGCCGGCCGCGTAGCCGCGATACTGCGGTCCCTGCGCGTCGCCGTGCTGCGTCTTCTCGATCTCGCCGCAGACCGCTGCGATCATCACGTCGCCGCGCAGCCGCACGCCCGCGTCGGCTAGGGCCCGCAGAGCCTCGACGTAGCAGGCGAGCGCGCCCTTCATGTTCGAGATCCCGAGCCCGTACAGGCGCCCGTCCTTCACGAACGGCTCGGGCTGAAAGCCGGGCACGTGCGCCAGCCAGGGCTCCTGGCCGGAGTACGACGTGTCCATGTGGCCGTTGAACATCAACGTCGGCCCGCCGCCCGCGCCCTCACGGATCCCGAGCACGTTGGCGCGGCCCTGCTCGACCTGCTGCCACTGCACGCGGAGGCCCATCTCCTTGAAGGTCTCGGCCATCATGGTCGCCATCTCCTGCTCCGAGCCGGTGAAGCTCGGGACGGAGATCGCGCGGCTCGCCCACTCGACGAGCCGCTTCCGGTCGACCCTGACGTCCATCACGACCTGAAGTGCGGGAGGACGTGCTCGCCGAACAGGCGAATCTGGTCGTGCCGCTTCTCGCCCCACAGCTCGAGCATGATGTGCGTGCACCCCGCGTCGCGGTACTCCTCGATCGCCTCGATGCAGTCGGCGGGCGTGCCTGCGATCGGCTTGCACTTGTCGAGGATCGCGTCGGTCACCTTCGCCTTTGCAGCCAGGCGTCCGCCCTGCTCCATCGCGTCGGCGACGGGACGGATTTCGTCCTGCTCGAGCCCCGCGAGATCGAGCAACGTGTCCGCCGCTCCCTGGATGTTCTGAACCTTGTTCGCGAGGTACATGCCGGCGATCTCCCGCGCGCCGTCGCGCCCCGCGTCGCGGTCCGTCGCGTGGATCGACGCGACGACGGTGCAGCCGATGTCGATGTCCGCCGCGACGTTCCCCCGCGTGTAGCGGACGAACGCAGGCGTCGTGATCGACGGCGTGAGGCAGCCGTCCGCGATCTCCCCGGCGAGCTGCTGCATCTTCGGCGCAGTCGCCGCGACGTACACCGGCGGCGCGCCGCGCGGCGTGTGCGCCTCGGCCTGGAGCGCAGGAACGTCCGCGTTCCACGTCGTCCCTTCGTACCTGAACGCCTCGCCGCCGAGCACACCGCGCACGATCTCGACCGCATCGCGCATCGGGCCGAGTGTCTTGTTGGTCTGCATCCCCGCGTTGTTGAGGAAGATCTTCGAGGTCCCGAAGCCGATGATGAAGCGCCCCGGGCCCGCCGCTTCCTGCACGACGCGCGCGTCCATCGCAACCTGCACCGGGTGGCGTGTGAACGGCGAGATGATTCCCCAGCCGATCGTGAGTCGCTTCGTCGCCTGCGCCATGAGGGCAGAGACGACGGTCGACGAGCGCGCCTCCATCCCGTGCTTGCGCCACCAGGGGTAGGCCTCGGCGAGCCAGATCGTGTCCATCCCCGCCTCATCCATCACCCGAGCCGACTCGAGCATCTCGTCGAGCGGCTCCATTGTCAGCTGCATGACGCCGATCCGGAACGGAGCGGCCAACGTTACTGTGCCGCCGCTTCGCTCACCTGTTTCTCGAGGGCGGTGAGGACGTTCTCGACCTGCTGGTTGATGATCGGCTGGAGCACCCGCTGGCCCATCGACCCCACCGGCCCGGCGATCTTGACGTCGGCCTCCCACTTCATCGAGGTGCCGCTGCCCGCCTCGCTGAGCGTGAAGGCGGTGTTCATATTCATGATCGCGCCGACCCCGGTGCCCTTTGCGAGGAGCCGGGCGAATTCGGGCTCGCGCTCCTCGGTCTTCTCGAAGTTCATCTTCATCTTGAGCCCGCCGAGCCCGAGCGGAACCTTCACGTTCGCCGACCAGTGGGTCTCGTCGGCGACCTCGAAGCTCTCGACCCCCGGCATCAGCTTCGCCATCGACGCGGGGTCGTTGAGCACCCTCCAGACCACGTCGCGAGCTCCGCTGAGCTCCTTCACTCCTTCGACTCTCACTTACTCGTCACCTCCACGAGTGCCCTTGTTTGCTCGGCGTCCTGCAACATCGACCAGACACGGTGAGACGGATTGCAGCTGTCGTAGACGATCGGCGCGCCTGCCGAGCGCAGCGCGTCCTGGATCGCCGCGCAGATCGCGTGGATCCCGCCGCCGCCGCCCTCGCCCATCCCCTTCGCGCCGAGCGGCGAGACGGGCGACGGTGACTCGACATAGCCGGTCTTGAGCGGCGGCATGTCCATCGTGTGAGGCACGTGGTAGTCGTAGAAGTTCGGGGTCAGCAGCGTCCCGTCCTCGTCGTAGACGAAGTCCTCGTGCAGCGCTGCGCCGATCGCATGCGCCGTTGCGCCGTGCACCTGTCCCTCGACGATCTGGGGGTGGATGCGAACGCCGCAGTCGTCGACCGCCGCGTAGTCGACGATCTCCGTCTTCCCGGTCTCCGGGTCGACCTCGACGAGGCAGGCGTGGATCTGGGAGGCGTAGGTGAGCGTCAACTTGCCCATCTTCTTCTCGGTGTCCACGACCCCGAAGTACGGCCGGTAGACGAAGCGGTGGTTGAGTGTCGGGTTGAAGTCCGGCGGGAGAAACGCATTGTTCGCGTTCACGATCGCGCCGAGCGCCATGAACGGCAGCGCCGCCTCCTCCGGCCCGTCCTTGATCCGCGCCGTCCCGTCCGCGAGCTCGATCTGATCCTCCGGCGCCTGCAACACGAATGCGGCGAGCTTGATCATCTCGTCGCGCAGCAGCTCGGCGGCGCCCTTCACCGCGCCGAGCCCCGTGACCGCGAACTGGCTCGCGTACGTGCCGGAGAAGCCGGCGCTCGAGTTGAAGAACGAGTCGTGGCCCGGGCGGACGTGCACCTGCTCGGGCGAGCAGCCGATGATGTCGGCCACGACCTGGGAGGCGGTCGTCTCGTGCCCCTGCCCCTGGGGCACGGTGCCCAGAGTGACGACGACCTCGCCGAAGATGTCGAGCTTGACCATCGCCGCCTCGTTGTTGCCGGAGAACTGGAGCTCGGGATTGAGGAGCTGCGACTGGCCGAAGTTGTTCGTGCCGGAGTCGAGGGTCGAACCGATCCCGAACCCGAGCAGCTTGCCGCGCGCGGCAGCATCCTTGCGGCGCCACTCCAGCCGGTCGTGCCCGATCAGCTCGAGCGCGATGTCGAGTGAGCGGGCGTAGTCGCCGGAGTCGTAGACGCAGCCGTTCGGCGTCTCGTAGGGCATCTGCTCGGCCTTGACGTAGTTGCGCTTGCGCACCTCGACGGGATCGAGCCCGAGCTCGGCCGCGACGATGTCGACGATCCGCTCGGTCAGCCAGAGGTGCTGCATCCGCGAGTAGCCGCGGTTCGGCGAGACGGGCGCCTTGTTCGTACAGGCCTGCGTGAAGTCGACGCGGATGTTGCGCCAGGCGTAGCAGCCGGGGGTCACCTGCGCCCAGATGATGCAGCCGAGCGGCTCGTAGCGCGGGAACGCGCCGCAGTCGTCGACCGCCTTCACCTTGAAGCCGGTCATCTCGCCGTCGGCCTTCACCGCGACCTCGACGTCGAGGAACGTGCGTTCGTTCCCGTGGGCGTTGGCCGTGTGCTGGTCGGTACGCCACTCCGTCCACTGCACGGGCCGGCCGAGCTTCCGCGCGAGCAGGCAGAGAACGACGTAGTACGGGTGGAGGCAGATCTTGTTGCCGAACGCGCCGCCGATATCCTGGGTGACGAAGCGCAGCTTGTCGATCCCGCAGCGCAGCGCAGGCGCCATCCAGATCGCGCCGACGCCGGGCATCTGGTGGTTGCAGTAGAGCGTCCACTGGCCCGTGCCGCGCTGGTACTCGACGAGCGCCCCGGAGCACTCGAGCGGGGTCGAGCTGAAGCGGTGGAAGTGGAGCCGCTTGATCTTCACGACATGGTCGGCCTCGGCGAGCGCCTGGTCGACGTCGCCCCAGTCGAACACGCCGGACCAGACGGTGTTCGAGCCGGCCTCGTCGTGGAGGACCACCTCGTCCCTGGCCGCCTCCTCGGCGTCGACGAGAACGGGCAGCGGGTCGTATTCGACCTCGACGAGCTCGGCCGCGTCGCGCGCCAGCTCCCGCGTCACGGCGCAGACGGCTGCAACCGGCTCGCCCTGGAACCGCACCTTGCCGACGGCGAGCGCGTAGTCCTTGATGTTCGCGCCGGGCGGGGTCGACATCTCGAAGAACGGGTCGGTGTGGATCGCGACCTCGTCGCCGGTGATCGTCCCGTACACGCCCTCGAGCGCTAGCGCGGCGCTGACGTCGATCGAGACGATCTTCGCGTGCGCGTACGGCGAGCGGACGAAATGGACGTAGCCTGTGCCGTGCCGGCGGATGTCGTCGAAGAAGACTCCCTGGCCCTGGACGAGGCGCTTGTCCTCCTTGCGGGGGATGCTCTGGCCGATCGCACCCTTCTCGAGCACGGTGCCGGACTCGGTCGTGATGGTCGTCGTGCTCACGAGCGTGCCTCCCCGACCGCCTTCACGGCCTCGACTATGTTCACGTAGCCGGTGCATCGGCAGATGTTCCCCTGCAGCGCCTTGCGGATCTCCTCCTCGGTCGGATGCGGGTTCTGCTCGAGCAGATGGCTCGCGCTCATCAGCATCCCGGGGGTGCAGTAGCCGCACTGGAGCGCGTGGTGGTCGCTGAACGACTGCTGGAGCGCGTTCAGCTCGCCGTCGGCGCCGAGGCCCTCGACGGTGCGGATCGACGCCCCGTCGGCCTGGACCGCGAGCATCATGCAGCTCTTGATCGTCTGGCCGTCGAGCTGGATCGTGCAGGCGCCGCAGTTGCCGGTGTCGC
This sequence comes from uncultured Actinomycetes bacterium, assembly GCA_963724805.1. Classification (GTDB taxonomy): domain Bacteria; phylum Actinomycetota; class Thermoleophilia; order Gaiellales; family Gaiellaceae; genus CAVQZA01. Next base: position 450,772 of record CAVRWA010000011.1, on the reverse strand, counting down.
AGCCGACGTGCGTCCCGGTCAGATCGGCGTCGTCGCGGATGAAGTGGACGAGCAGGCGGCGCGCATCGACCTCGCGCTCGTAGAGCTCGCCGTTGATCTCGACGCTGATCGTGCTCGACGCGGCAGGTTCCACGCCTAGGCCCTCGCTCGTTCCGCGGCCTGCAGGACCGCGCGCACGGCCATCACCTCGGCCAGGTGGCGGCGGTAGTCGGCGCTCGCGTGGACGTCGCCGGGTGGATCCAGCCGGGCGCCGAGACCCTTCGCGGCCTCGCGTACGCTCCCCTCGCCGAAGTCGCCGCCGAGCGTCGCCTCCATCTCGGTCGCCCGCACCGGCGTCCCCGAGACGCAGCCGATCGCGATCCGTGCGGCGCCGTTTGCGACCGAGGCTGCCGCGCTGACGATGCACGTGCCGTCCGTGCCGATCGTGAGCGCCGCGAACCCGTCGCCCGCGCCGCCCGGCGGGGGAACGGTCACCTTCGTGAGCAGCTCGCCCGTCGCGACGGCGGTCATGTACACGCCGAGGAAGAAGTCGTCGGCGCTCACGGTTCGCTCGCCGCCGTGCCCGGCGATCGTCATCTTCGCGTCGAGCGCCACGAGCAGAGGCGGCAGATGGTTCGTCGGGTCGTTCGAGCAGATGTTGCCGCCGATAGTGCCGCGGTTGCGCACCTGGACGTCTGCGATCGTCGCCGCCACCTCGCCGAGGATCGGCCGGGTGACCTCGACCTCCGACGACGATGCGAGCTGTGTGTAGGTGACCATGGCCCCGAGCTCGAGCCCGCCCGCGCCCGTCGAGACCGCCGTCAGCTCGCTCAACCCGCCGAGGTCGACGAGCACGTCGGGCGATGCGGCACGGGACTTCATCACGTTGATCAGCGTCTGGCCACCGGCGAGGGCTCGGGCCCCATCGTTGCCGCCGAGGATCCGCAGCGCCTCGTCGAGCGACCCGGGGCGTGCGTATTCGACCTCGCGCAGGAGCATGGAACGATTTACGCAGAACGGCGCGGATTTTGTCAAATCGTCCTTCCGGCGCTCCGGAATTCCCCCTTTCGAGGGAACGCAGCCCCCATACGAGTGATGCCGCGACCCCGTTCGGGGGAGACACTCGAATCAGCGTTGATCGATCTGCGGCTTACCGACCCCGCCTACACGGAGCGGCTCGCCTCGTTCCTGACCAGCCTCGGACAGAAGGCGGTCGTCTCAGGGCCTGATACGGTCGAGCTCTTCGAGGCGGAAAGCGGGGGCGAGACGGCCCGGATCGAGGTCGAGATCTACCTCCGCGTCTGGAACGTGCTCTACCCGGAGGCGGGCGTGGTCGTCGCGACCGAGTAGCCGCGGTAGCGTCGTAGCCTCAGGTGCAAGGGAACCAACCCGGTACCGTCCCGTACTAACGGCTCAGTCCGAGAACGAAGTTCCCTCGGCGTCCTGGAGTGATCGTGATCATCGCGATCGGCCTCGGCGAGAGACACGGCGGACTCAGCACCCGGGTCATCGTCGCGGCCGTGCTCGAGTTCGTGGTCGCGACATCGTTCTGGCTGGCGTACTTCGACTTCTTCCCGATCCGGGGGCAGCAGATGCTTTCCGACCGAAGCGGCGTAGAGCGCGTCGCACTTGCGCGCGATGTCTATACCTACCTGCATCTGCCGATGGTGGCCGGCATCGTGCTCTTCGCCTTCGCGATGAACACGACGCTCGCAGATGTGGGCGACGAGCTCGCCACGATCCGGCGCTCGGCCTCTGCGGCGGCCCCGCGCTCTACCTGTTCGCCTACGTGCCGCTCCGGGTGCGCGTGTCGCGCACGTTCGGCCGCGGTCGCCTGATAGCCGCGGCCGTCTGCGCCTTACTGTGGCCGGTAGCCGTTGTCGTGCCGGCGCGCTCGTCGCACTCACGCTCGTCGCCGTCGTCTGGGTCACACTCCACGCCTACGAGCTCATCTGGTGGCGCGAAGCTCGCGCACGGACACGCGCACTCCGCGCGCCGACGGCGGCTTCCTGAACGAAGCGCCGTGGCAAATGCCTGGCGGTGCTCAAACCATGCCCACGCCCAACGCGCTTGTTCATCCCGTTCCGGCTCGGACGCCGGCCCTGTAGCTCCCCGGGTTGGACTCGAACCAACAACCCTCCGGTTAACAGCCGGATGCTCTGCCAATTGAGCTACCGGGGAACGGTGCGAGCCGGATTGTAGCCGCGCCTACCCGGACACGAGCCAGGCAGCGATCCGCGCGGCGATCTCCTCGCCTTTGTCCTCCTGGAGCATGTGCCCGGCGCCGTGGACGGTCTCGGCAGGCCCTGCGCCGGGAATCAGGGCAGCCGTCCGCTCGCCGTGGCGAAGGGAGAAGATCGGGTCTGAGTCGGCCGCGAGCACGAGCGCCGGCTTCGTCCAGCGCTCCAGGCCGTCCCGTACCGCGAGCATCGCGGCCGCGCTCGGATGGTCGGGCTCAGTGGGAACGAGCTCCGGGAACGCGACGACGCCGAGCTTCGCCTCCGGCACGGGGAACGGAGCGTCGTATCCCGCGGCGACCTCGTCGGCGAGCTCCGCCGCACAGGAGGCCTGGACGAGGCGGCTCGGCACGATCTCGGTTCCGACGCGGCGCACCATCGCACGGAACCGGAGCCACTCCTCGCTCGGAACGCCGACGCCGACTCCTGTGCTCATGAGCACAAGGCGCTCGACCCGCTGCTCGTGCTCGACCGCGAGCCGCAGTCCGATCGGGCCGCCCCAGTCGTGCACGACGACCGTCAGCCCGGAGAGGTCGAGCTGATCGCAGACGAGCCGCTCGACCGACCGATAGTGCGAGTCGTACGAGTACCAGCCGGGATCAAGCGGCTTGTCCGAGCGCCCGAACCCGAAGTAGTCGGGCGAGACGACCCGATGGGCCGCGGCGAGCGCGGGAACGAATTTACGGTACAGGAAGCCCCAGGTGGGCTCGCCGTGGAGGAGCAGCACAGGATCGCCCCCGCCCTCGTCCACGTAGTGCATCCGCAGACCGCCCTGCTCGACGAACCTCGGCTCGTAGGGCCAGGCCGGGAGCCCGGCGAACCGCTCGTCGGGCGTGCGGTAGGCGTCCACGATCAGGCGAACTCGCGGAAGGCCGTGCGGACCTTCTGCAGCGCGATCTGAAGGTCGCGGAGGTGCTCGGCGTCCGCGGTCTGGAGCTCTCGCTCGAGCCTGCGCTCGCGAAGCCGCAGCAGCAGCTGCTCGGCGGTCTCCTCGTCGATCCCCGAGGAGGCGGCGCGCGCGTCCAGCTCGGCGTACAGCGGGACGAGGTCGTCGGGCGGCGGAGTTCCGGCGACGAGGTGGTCGCGCAGGCGGCGCGCCGGCTCGGAGTCGAAGTGCTCGGGCCCGAGCTCGGCGAGAACCCTGACCAGCCCCGGGTGGGCAATGCAGCCCGCGAGCGCGTCGCGCTCCAGCCGCTCTCCCGCTTCGAGCAGGCGAGGCGAGACCGCAGCCGGGGCGGCGCCGCGCGACTGCCGGCGCGGTGCGAGACCCGCCTGGGTCTCCTTCGGCAGGTCGAGCCTGTCGGCGAGGTAGCGCAGCGCATCCTGGAAGTCGGGCGAGTCGTCGAACCGCTCGAGAATCTCACGCGCCCGTACGAAGGCCTCCTGGCGGTTGGGCAGAGCCCGCTCCACCTCGATCCGGACGCGATATCCGAGGTACGGCTCCGCCTCGGCCAGCTTGGCCTCGAAGGCCTCGGGCGCGTCGGCCGGATCGAGCCCGGGCGGCAGAGCCACGACCTTGACGTCGAAGCCCTGTGAGGCGGCGAGCTCCATCCCCCGCAGCGTCGCCGCCTCGCCGGCGGCGTCGCCGTCGAAGCAGAGGTAGAGCGTCCGCGTGAGCCGGCCGAGCTCCTTCAGCTGGCGCTCGGTCAGCGCCGTGCCCATCGATGCGACGACCGGCCCGAGCCCCGCCTGACGCAGCGCGATCACGTCGGTGTTGCCCTCGACGACGAGCGCCCTGTCCTCCTTCGCGATCGCGCCGCGAGAGCGGTCCAGTCCGTAGAGGATCGCGCCCTTGTGGAAGAGCTCGCCCTCCGGGGTGTTCACGTATTTCGCCTTGAGGGGATCGTCGTCACGGAGCTTCCGTGCCTGGAAGCCGACCACGCGGCCGCGCGCGTCGGCGAGCGGGAAGAGGAGGCGGCCGCTGAAGTAATCGTTGCCGCGGCGGCCGACGAGCCCGGCAGCCGCGAGCTCGGCCCCGGTGAAGCCCTTCTCCTGCGCCTTGCGGGCCAACGCAGGCGCGAGCGGCGCGAGCCCCAGCCGGAACTCCCTACACGCCTCCTCGCCGAGCCCGCGCCCCGCCAGATACTCCCGTGCGGGAGCGCCCGCCTCCGAGTCCCAGAGGTAGCGCTCGTAGAACGAGGTCGCCTGCTCGAGCAGGGCGTAGAGCCGGTCGCGCCGCTTCCGGTCGGCGTCGGCCTGCGGTGACGACTCGTCGTACTCGAGCGGCACGTTGAACCGCTCGGCGAGGAACTCGACCGCGCCGACGAAGTCGAGCTGCTCGGTCTCGCGCACGAATTTGATCGTGTCGCCGCTCGCGCCGCAACCGAAGCAGTAGTAGACGCCCTTCTCCGCGTTGACCGAGAAGCTCGGTGTCCGCTCCTCGTGAAACGGGCAGCGCCCCGTGTAGCGGCCACCGACCTTGCGGAGCGGAGTGCGCTGCGAGATCACGTCGACGATGCTCGCGGCCTGCTTGACCGCCTCCACGGAGCTGTCCTTGATCCGCGCCATCAGGCCGGCAGCCCCTCCGCATAGGCGAGCGCGAAGCGGTCGGTCATCCCGGCGACGTAATCGACGACGTCGTCGATTACGTCGCCGCGCTCGAGCAGGTGGGTGACGATCGCCCGGATCACGTCGTGTGCGCGCTCGTGCTCGGCGCGCGCCCCCGGGCCGAGGTAGACGTGCTCGAACATGAAGGTTCGCAGGCTGAGCATCGCGGCGCCGAGCTCCTCGCTCTGGCGGATATCACCCTCCGACGCCGAGGTCTCTACGAGGTCGTGGACGAGCCGGTCGATCCGGCGTGAGCCGGAATCCCCGAGGAGCGCGATCTCCTCGCGGGGCAGATCCTCGTTCGAGAGGATTCCGTAGCGGATCGCATCGTCGATGTCGTGGTTGATGTAGGCGACCCGATCGACGATGCGAACGATCCTGCCCTCGAGCGTCTCCGGCTCCTGCGGCCCCGTGTGGGTGAGGATCCCGTCACACACCTCGGCGGTGAGGTTCATCCGCTGTGCGATTCGCAGGGACTCCTCGTTGTGGCGGAAGCGACGGTCGCACCGTTCCTGGAGCACGCGGTCGAGCGCCTCCTCGCCCGCGTGGCCGAACGGCGGATGGCCCATGTCGTGCCCGAGCCCGATCGCCTCTGTCAGGTCCTCGTTCAGCCGCAACCCGCGCGCCACGCCCCTCGCGATCGCGGTCGTCTCGAGCGTGTGCGTCATTCGCGTGCGGTAGTGGTCGCCCTGCGGGTCGATGAAGACCTGCGTCTTGCCCTTGAGGCGCCGGAACGGCTTGCAGTGGACGATCCGGTCGCGGTCGCGCTGGAACGGCGTGCGCAGGAGACACGGCTCCTCGTCACGCGCGCGTCCGCGGGTGTCGTAGGAACGAACCGCGAGCGGCGACAGCCACTGCTCTTCCTGCGCGCGGACGCTCGCCTCGAAGGCGTCGGCGACTCGGCCTGCTAGCTCCGGCACGGAATCAGACTATTAGATGGCTGATACCACACTCGAACAAGTCTGGCTGGTGACTCAGACGCGGCGCAGGATCGTCCGGCTCGCCCTACCAGGCCAACCGGCCTGGCCTGCGGCCGATCCGGACGCCTTGCTTGGTCTGAGCGATCTCCAGACGTGCCCGAGCATGGCACCAACCATCTAGATGATGATCGGGACGGTTCCGCCGTCGGCACTCCACGCCGCGCCGGTCACGTACGAGGCCCGCTGCGAGCAGAGGAAGACGATCACCGCGGCGATCTCCTCGGGCTCCGCGAGCCGGCCGAGAGGCCGGCCGGCGCCGACCTTCGCGAGCACCTCCTCGCGGGGCCCGCCCGTCTGGTCGGCGAGCCCTCCTTCGCCAAGCCAGGCCTCCGTCGCGGTCGGCCCCGGCGTGACCGCATTGCAGCGGATCCCGTCCTTGGCGTAGAGGTCGGCCACGAGCCGCGACACCGAGAGCATCGCCGCCTTCGCGACCGAGTAGTTCGGCATCGCGGTCGAGGGCCGCTTCGCCGAGGTCGAGGAGACGTTCACGATCGAGCCGACCCCGCGCTCCCGCATCGACGGGACCACGGCGCGGATCGCCCGGACGGCGCTCATCACGTTGAGCTGCCACAGCTCGTCCCATTGCTCGTCCGTGAGCTCCTCGAACCGGGCCTGGTACGCGGCGCCGACGTTGTTGACGAGGCAGTCGACCGGGCCGAGCTCGGCAGCCGCGCGCCGGACCAGCTCCCCGGGCGCGTCCGACTCGGCGAGGTCGCCCGCCACGTGAAGCGCCTCCCCTACCCCCGGGCCGTCCGGTCGCCGGCCGCTCGTCACGACAAGCGCGCCCTCCTCGGCAAGCAGCCGGGCGGCCTCACGACCGATTCCGCGGGTCGAGCCGGTGACGACGCACACCTTGTCTCTCAGGCCGAGCTCCATCTGACGCCTACGATAACCGCCGATGACGGAGCTCCTGCTCGTACGCCACGCGGAAACTGAGTGGAATCGCGAAGGCCGCTGGCAGGGTCATGCCGACCCGCCGCTGAACGAGGCCGGTCGCGTCCAGGCCCAGGAGCTCGCCGGGAGCCTCGCCGGCGAGCCCGTGGACGCGATCTACACGAGCGACCTCCGCCGGGCCGCCGAGACGGCCGAGATCCTCGGCGCGGCGCTCGACCGCCCCGTCACCGCCGACCCCGACCTGCGCGAGATCGACGTCGGCTCGTGGTCGGGCCTGACCCGCGCCGAGGTCGCCGAGCGCTACCCGGGCTGGGAGACCCACGACGGCGAGAGCACCGACGAGCTGCAGGCACGTGTCGTCGCCGCGGTTCGCCGGATCGCGCAGCGGCACCCGGACGGTCGCGTCGTGATCGTCACCCACGGCGGCTCGATCCGTTCGCTGCAGCGGCACTTCAACGGCCGGTCGGCTCGAGTGCTGGCGAACTGCGAGGTCTTTCGCCTCCCCCTCGACGGCTAGACTGAGCCCTCGTGGAGGACTACACCAACAAGTACAAGGGCGAGCAGGTCGAGGTCGCGCTCTTCGGCGGTGAATACCAGGAAGGTGTCCTCACGGCGTACTGCTACATCGAGGACGTCGCCCACATCGAGCTCAACGGGCACATCCTCGTGCCGCTCCAGAACATCGCCTCCCTGCACTGCTCGAGCCGCTGCGACGCGCCCGAGGACGACTGGCCCCCGCGCATGCTTCGCGAGGACGAGCCGGGCGACGACGAGTAACGGCTGTGAACCGCACGCTCCTCGTCGTGCGCAACCTGCTGAAGGCGTGGCTGCTGCTGCTCGGCACCGTCGCGGTGTTCGCGGGGATCGGGTGGCTGATCGGCGGCCTGCGTGGCCTCGAGATCTTCGTCTTCTGCGCGCTGCTGCTGGCGGCCGCGGGCTACTGGTACCAGGACCGTGCGGTGCTCGGCCTCGTCGGCGCCCGCGAGCTGCCGGTCGGTGAGGCGCCGGCGCTGCACTCGACCGTCGGGCGCCTCGCCGCGATGGCAGGGGTCGCAATGCCGAAGCTCTACTTGATGCCGGACGCGTTCCCCCGCGCGTTCGCAACGGGCCGCGGCCCGGGCAGCTCGGCGCTCGCCGTCTCGAGCGGCCTCGTCGCCGTCTGCACCCCGGCCGAGCTCGAGGGTGTGCTTGCGCACGAGCTCGCCCACATCCGCCACCGCGATGTGCTGATCACCACGGCGGTCGTCCTCGCGGGCGCCTCGCTCGTCGAGGGCAGCCGGGTCGGCGGCGCCGTCCAGCGCGCGCTGCTGTTCGTGCTGGCGCCGGTCGCGGCCGCGACGCAGCACCTCTTCCTCTCCCCGAAGCGAGAGTTCGAGGCCGACCGCGCGGCCGCCGAGTTGCTCGGGACGCCGCACGGCCTCGCCGATGCGCTCCTCCGACTCGACCAGGCGAGCGAGCTCGTGCCCTTCGAGGCGAGCCCCGCCACCGAGCCGCTCTACACAGTGAACCCGTTCGCGGAGGAAGGGCTGGCGCGGATGTTCATCACGCACCCGCCGCTCGGCGATCGGGTCAGCCGACTCCGCGGCCTCGATCCGGACTGGCGCGAGAAGCTCAAGGCCGCGTAGCCCGCACGATCGCCAGGTCGCTGGCCGCCCAGACGACCTCCGCCTCGAGCCCGGCCGCGCGCAGCCATTCGAGCTGGTCGTCGAGGCGATCCGGCAGGTCGTAGCCGTCCTCGATCGGCGTCACCACGTCCTCCGGACGGTCGGGCACGACGACGTCGGCCAGGACGAAGACGCCGCCCGGCCGCAGGAGCGAGGCGACTCGGGCGAACAGGTCGCGCTTCTCTGCCGGCGTGAGGTGGTGCACCGCCAACGCGGAGACGACCGCGTCGAACGGACCGATCGGGAGCGCGTCCTGGAGCCTGGCGGCCCTGAGGTCGGCCGACGCCGGCAGCGAGGCCCGCGCCCGCTCGAGCATCGGCGGGCTCTCGTCGATCGCGACCAGCCTTGCGTCCGGATGGCGCCCGAGCACGCGCCGCGCCGTCTCACCCGTCCCCACGCCGAGCTCGAGGATGTCGAGGATGTCGGCCTCGCCGGTCGCGACAGCCGTCCGCTCCTGCAGCGTCTCGTAGTCCGGCACCTCCGCCACCACCGACTCGAGGTACCCCTCAGGCGTGAAGTGGTAGTGCTCCACGGCACGAAGTGTCGCACGGACCACGAAAAAAGCCCCTGTGCGGGGCTCTCTTCAAAGAATTCGGCGGCGACCTACTCTCCCGGGAGGTTGCCCTCCGAGTACCATCGGCCCTGGCAGGCTTAACTTCTCTGTTCGGAATGGGAAGAGGTGTACCCCTGCCGGTAAGACCGCCGAAACTGTCAAGGGGCGCACAGCTGCGCACACCCTCAAAACTCCATAGCAGCTCACGCGTGTTCTAAATCAAGACCTCGAGCAATTAGTACGGGTCCGCTGAACACGTTGCCGTGCTTGCACGTCCCGCCTATCAACGTGGTGGTCTTCCACGGCTCTTACTCTCTCTAGGAGATGGGATGTCTCATCTCGAGGTGGGCTTCCCGCTTAGATGCTTTCAGCGGTTATCCCATCCAGACGTAGCTAATCAGCAGCGCCGTTGGCACGACGACTGATACACCAGAGGTCTGTTCGCTCCGGTCCTCTCGTACTAGGAGCCACTCCTCTCAAACATCCAACGCCCATGGTGGATAGGGACCGAACTGTCTCACGACGTTCTGAACCCAGCTCGCGTACCGCTTTAATGGGCGAACAGCCCAACCCTTGGGACCCGCTTCAGCCCCAGGATGCGACGAGCCGACATCGAGGTGCCAAACCCTTCCGTCGATGTGGACTCTTGGGAAGGATAAGCCTGTTATCCCCGGAGTACCTTTTATCCGTTGAGCGACGGCAATTCCACTCTTAACCGCCGGATCACTAAGACCTGCTTTCGCACCTGCTCGACCTGTCGGTCTCGCAGTCAAGCTCCCTTATGCCTTTGCGCTCTACGCACGATTTCCAACCGTGCTGAGGGAACCTTTGTGCGCCTCCGTTACATTTTGGGAGGCGACCGCCCCAGTCAAACTGCCCACCTGACGCTGTTCCCGACCCGGATTACGGCATCGGGTTAGAAGCCCAGAACACGAAGGGTGGTATCCCAAGGGTGGCTCCACGAGGACTAGCGTCCCCGCTTCAAAGCCTCCCACCTATCCTGGACAACGTACCCCAGACTCCAACGTCAAGCTGCAGTAAAGGTTCACGGGGTCTTTCCGTCCAACCACGGGTACTCGGCATCTTCACCGAGACTACAATTTCACCGGATCCCTCGTTGAGACAGCGCCCAACTCGTTACGCCATTCGTGCAGGTCGGAACTTACCCGACAAGGAATTTCGCTACCTTAGGACCGTTATAGTTACGGCCGCCGTTTACTGGGGCTTGGATTCAAAGCTTCGCCCGAAGGCTAACCTCTCCTCGTGACCTTCCAGCACCGGGCAGGCGTCAGCCCCTATACGTCGTCTTTCGACTTCGCAGAGACCTGTGTTTTTGGTAAACAGTCGGTTGGGCCGTTTCACTGCGGCCCCCTCGGGCTCTGAGGAGTAAATCCTCATCACCCTACCGGGGCGTCCCTTCTCCCGAAGTTACGGGACCATTTTGCCGAGTTCCTTAACGAGGGTTCTTCCGATCGCCTTGGTATTCTCTACCTGCCCACCTGTGTCGGTTTTGGTACGGGCACGTCCCACCTCCCTAGACGCTTTTCTAGGAGGCATGGCTTCAGGAACTTCGCTCCTTGCGGAGCTCGGCATCCCGTCTCAGGCTTATGGGTGACGGATTTCCCTATCACCCGCCCTACGCGGTTACCCCAGGACGACCATCGCCTGGGATTCCTTAGCCTACCCCGTCCCGCCATTGGTGATAGCGGTGGGGACGTGGTACAGGAATATCAACCTGTTGTCCATCGCCTACGCCTTTCGGCCTCGGCTTAGGTCCCGACTAACCCTGAGCAGATTAGCTTTACTCAGGAACCCTTGGGCATTCGGCGGAGGGGTTTCTCGCCCCTCTTTCGTTACTCATGCCAGCATTCTCACTTCCCAAGCCTCCACGGCTGGCTTACGCCGCCGCTTCGCCGGCTTGGGAACGCTCCCCTACCACTCCACGGTTACCCGTGAAGTCCGTGGCTTCGGCTCCTAGCTTGAGCCCCGTTACATTGTCCGCGCCCGACCACTTGACCAGTGAGCTGTTACGCACTCTTTAAATGGTGGCTGCTTCTGAGCCAACATCCTGGTTGTCTCTGCAATCGGACATCGTTTCCCACTTAGCTAGGAATTAGGGGCCTTAGCCGACGGTCTGGGCTGTTTCCCTTTTGACCACGAAGCTTATCCCCCGCAGTCTGACTGCCACGCTCTGGAGTAACGGCATTCGGAGTTTGCCTGACTTCGGTAAGCTGGTAGGCCCCCTAGGCCAAACAGTGCTCTACAACCGCCACTGAACACGTGACGCTATACCTAAATATATTTCGGGGAGAACCAGATATCTCTGAGTTTGATTAGCCTTTCACTCCGACCCACAGCTCATCCCCGCCGTTTTCAACCGACGTGGGTTCGGTCCTCCACGGGGTCTTACCCCCGCTTCAACCTGGCCATGGGTAGATCACTCAGTTTCGGGTCTACCTCCAACGACTAAGCGCCCTATTCAGACTCGCTTTCGCTACGGCTCCGTTTCCTTAACCTTGCCGTTGAAGAGTAACTCGCTGGCTCGTTATGCAAAAAGCACGCCGTCACGGGACAAGCCCGCTCCGACCGCTTGTAAGCACACGGTTTCAGGTGCTATTTCACTCCCCTTCCGGGGTACTTTTCACCTTTCCCTCACGGTACTAGTTCACTATCGGTCGCCAAGGAGTACTTAGCCTTACGGGGTGGTCCCCGCAGATTCCGACCGGGTTTCTCGTGCCCGGCCGTACTCAGGTACCTGACAAGGAAGGCTATGCGTTTTCGTCTACGGGACCGTTACCCTCTGTGGTGTGAATTTCCATTCACTTCGACTAACGCACAACTTTGTAACTTCCCGACCCGTCGGCAGACGGATCAAGTCAGGCCCTACAACCCCCACGTGAAAACGACTGCCGTCTATCACGTCACGCAGGTTTGGGCTCTTCCCTTTTCGCTCGCCACTACTCAGGGAGTCGAGGTTTCTTTCCTTTCCTCTGGGTACTAAGATGTTTCAGTTCCCCAGCTTGCCACTGCTCGCCCTATTTTATTCAGGCAAGAGCACGCGCGCATTACCACGCGTAGGTTTCCCCATTCGGAAATCCCGGGATCAAAGGTTGGTCAGCACCTCCCCCGGGCTTATCGCAGCCGCCCACGTCCTTCATCGGCTCTTGGCGCCAAGGCATCCACCGTGTGCTCTTGTTCTCTTGATCAGAAAGAACACGTGTGTTGCCGCTATGGAGTTTTCAAGGTGCGCGCGGGGAACCCCCGCAGTCGAGTGGCCGGCTCGAGGCCGGTCTCTCAAAACTCAACAGCGTGGTTACGTCGAGGTCGACGTTGTTTCTAGGCGAGCCCGGTCACCGGACGTCCGATCGAGCTGGACATCGACGAGCCGGGCGCCTACCGGAGTAAGAGCTCCGGATTCCCTAGAAAGGAGGTGATCCAGCCGCAGCTTCCGCTACGGCTACCTTGTTACGACTTCACCCCAATCATCGACCCTACCTTCGACGGCTCCCTCCCTTGCGGGTTAGGCCACCGGCTTCGGGTATTGCCAACTTTCGTGGTGTGACGGGCGGTGTGTACAAGGCCCGGGAACGTATTCACCGCGGCAATGCTGATCCGCGATTACTAGCAACTCCGCCTTCATGGAGGCGAGTTTCAGCCTCCAATCCGAACCGGGACCGGCTTTTTGGGATTCGCTCCCCCTCACGGGTTTGCAGCCCTTTGTACCGGCCAATGTAGCACGTGTGTAGCCCAAGACATAAGGGGCATGATGACTTGACGTCATCCCCACCTTCCTCCGATTTGTCACCGGCAGTCTCCTATGAGTCCCCGACATTACTCGCTGGCAACATAGGACAGGGGTTGCGCTCGTTGCGGGACTTAACCCAACATCTCACGACACGAGCTGACGACAGCCATGCACCACCTGTGCACTGGCCCCGAAAGGCTGCCGTATTTCTACGACATTCCAGTGCATGTCAAGCCTTGGTAAGGTTCTTCGCGTCGCGTCGAATTAAACCACATGCTCCGCTGCTTGTGCGGGCCCCCGTCAATTCCTTTGAGTTTTAGCCTTGCGGCCGTACTCCCCAGGCGGGGTGCTTAATGCGTTAGCTTCGGCACGGAGGGAGTCGACACCCCCCACACCTAGCACCCATCGTTTACGGCGTGGACTACCAGGGTATCTAATCCTGTTCGCTCCCCACGCTTTCGCGTCTCAGCGTCAGTACCGTACTAGAGAGCCGCCTTAGCCACGGGTGTTCTTCCTGATATCTGCGCATTTCACCGCTACACCAGGAATTCCACTCTCCTCTTCCGGACTCTAGCCAGATGGTTTCGGTCGACGTCTGGAGGTTAAGCCTCCAGTTTTCACAACCGACCTACCTGGCCGCCTACACGCTCTTTACGCCCAATAAATCCGGACAACGCTTGCCCCCTACGTATTACCGCGGCTGCTGGCACGTAGTTAGCCGGGGCTTCTTCTGGAGGTACCGTCACCCTCTGGGCTATTAACCCGAGTGGCTTCGTCCCTCCTGAAAGAGGTTTACAACCCGAAGGCCTTCTTCCCTCACGCGGCGTCGCTGCGTCAGGCTTTCGCCCATTGCGCAAGATTCCCCACTGCTGCCTCCCGTAGGAGTCTGGGCCGTGTCTCAGTCCCAGTGTGGCTGATCGTCCTCTCAGACCAGCTACGGATCGTCGCCTTGGTGGGCCATTACCCCGCCAACAAGCTAATCCGCCGCGGGCTCATCCTCGATCGGAGGCCGAAGCTACCTTTTCTCACAGGCCCGAAGGCCCGAGAGGCTATCCGGTATTAATCCGGGTTTCCCCGGGCTATCCCAGAATCGAGGGCAGATTACCCACGTGTTACTCACCCGTTCGCCGCTGTCCCCGGGGCCGAAGCCCTGGTTCTCGCTCGACTTGCATGTGTTAAGCGCGCCGCCAGCGTTCGTCCTGAGCCAGGATCAAACTCTCCGTGAAGGATGGTTTGCCCCGAAGGGCAATCTTCTTCCTTCGAGCTTGAGCTCAAAGGTCACGTCCCGAAGGACATGACGAGGTGTTGATTCCTCTCCGGCACCCCGAAGGGAGCCGAGGAGGTCTCGACGTAAACGCACGCTGTTGAGTTTTCAAAGACCGGCGCTGCCGTGCTGTCCCAAAGAAAAGCCTCCGACTCGCGCCAGAGGCCTTCAGACTGTTTCGGTACCTAGGTCGTATCCGATTCGTCCGAAGGGCGCTCCAGTGATCGAGGGGAACCTTCTCCGGGCAGCCTCTTCGAGGCAGCCACGCGGGATGGTAGCACAGCTTTCGCCCCGGGACGTCAACGAGCGCGAAAGCGTGCGAAGCGGCGTTTCCCGGCCTGGACGAGCGCTCCTTCGAGTGCCGCCCTGGGCACGTCGAGCTCCGTCACGGGCTCGCCGTTGACCTTCACGCCGCCCTGGGCGATCAGGCGGCGCGCCTCGCTCGTCGAGGCGATGCCCAGTTGTGCGGCGAGCAGCGCCGGCAGGTGCACCGGATCGCCCTCGGGCAGCTCGACCTCGGGCACGTCCTCGGGCGCCTGCCCCTCGCGCACGACGCGCGTGAAGTGCGCCTCGGCCCTCTCTGCCGCCTCCGGGCCGTGCGAGCGCTCGACCAGGAAGCGCGCGAGCGCGAGCTTGGCCTGTAGCGGGTCGTCCGTCTCCGGCTCGCGCTCCGCGAGAAGCGCGTACCACTGCCCGAGCAGCGAGTCGGGAATCCGCATCGCCTTGCCGAACATCTCCTCCGGCTCCTCGGCGAGGCCGATGTAGTTGTCCTTCGAGGCGCTCATCTTGGTGCCGTCCCACGAAAGCAGGAGCGGGACCGTCAGCACCACCTGCGGCTCGAGATCGTAGGACTCCATCACCTCGCGCCCGGCGAGCAGGTTGTAGAGCTGGTCGGTGCCGCCGAGCTCGACGTCCGCCTCGATCGCGACCGAGTCGTAGGCCTGCATCAGCGGATAGAGAAGCTCGGAGATCGAGATCGGCGCGTTCGCGGCGAAGCGCTTCGCGAAGTCGTCCCGCTCGAGCAGCCGGGCGACGGTCATCGTGCGGGTGAGGCGAAGCACCGCCGCGAAGTCGAGCGTTGCCAACCACTCGCCGTTGAAGCGCACCTCGGTCCGCTCCGGGATCAGCAGCCGCGAGGCCTGCTCGAAGAAGCGCTTCGCGTTCCGGTCGATCTCCTCGTCGGAGAGGATCGGCCGCTCGGCCGAGCGCCCCGATGGATCGCCGATCCGGGTGGTGTAGTCGCCGACGATCAGGACGCCGGTATGACCCTCGTCCTGAAAGGCCCGCATCTTCTGCAGCGGGACGCCGTTGCCGATCGTGACGTGTGGCGCGGTGATGTCGATCCCGAGCTTGACGCGCAGCGGCCGTCCGAGCGCCAGCTTCTTCTCCAGACCGCCCTCCGGCAGGAGATCGACCGCGTTCCGCTTGAGGTCTGCGAGTGGCATGGGCATGCGATTCTAGGCTGCGCGGGGCTAGACTCCGCGTTTTGCTGCGACGTAAGCGCACTACTGACGCGCCGGTGAAGCGCCGGCGCCGGCGGATCCGCAAGCTCCGTCTGCTCCTGCTGATCGTCGTCCTCGGCGTGCTGGGGACGACGGCGCTCGGGCTCGGCCTGGTCTCGGCGATCGCATCGCAGATTCCGGCTCTCGACCCGGCCGCGCACCATCAGCAGGTCAACGGCTACATCTACGCCGGCGACGGGCACACGATCCTCTCGGTGCTCCGCGGCTCCGAGGCGCGGGTGATCGTTCCCTCGGAGCAGATCTCGCCCCAGATGAAGCAGGCGATCGTCGCGATCGAGGACAAGCGCTTCTACGAGCACCGCGGGATCGACCTGCACGGGATGGCGCGCGCTCTCTGGGCCGACATCAGCCAGCGCGGGCTCGTTCAGGGCGGCTCCACGATCACCCAGCAGTTCGTGAAGAACGCCTACGTGGCCAACGAGCAGTCGATCGCGCGCAAGCTCAAGGAAGCCGCGCTCGCCTGGCAGCTCGAGCAGCGCTGGTCGAAGGACCGCATCCTCACCGCCTACCTCAACACGATCTACTTCGGCAACGGCGCCTACGGGATCCAGCAGGCCGCGCTCACCTACTTCGGCAAGCGTGCCCAGGACCTGACGCTCCCGGAGGCGGCCCTGCTCGCCGGGATCCCCGAGGACCCGTCGCTGTACGACCCGGTCGTGAACCCGCGCCACGCGAAGGCGCGGCGAAACCTCGTCCTGCACGAGATGCTCGACCAGCGCGACATCTCGCGGCTCGACTACCGGCGAGCGACCCAAGCGCCGCTGCCGAAGCCCCAGGACGTACACCTGCCCGGGACGCAGGGCCCCGCGCCGTACTTCGTGAACTATGTGAAGCAACAGCTGATCGACCGGTACGGCGCAGGGCGGGTGTTCGGAGGCGGCCTGAAGGTGAAGACGACCATCGACCTCCGTCTGCAGAAGCTCGCTCATGCCGCGATCGACAAGACGCTGACAAATCCCGACGGCCCCACCGCCGCCCTGGTGGCCATCGACCCCCGCACCGGCGCCGTGCTCACGATGATCGGCGGCGCCAACTACCACAAGAGCCAGTTCAACCTGGCCGTCCAGGGCGAGCGACAGCCCGGCTCCTCGTTCAAGCCCTTCGTTCTCGCGACCGCGCTCTCGCAGGGGATCTCACCCGCGACGATGCTCACCTCCAAGCCGCAGGTGATCTCGCTCGGCGACCGTGACTGGTACGTCCACAACTACGAGGGCGCCGACCTCGGACCGATCAACCTCTCCACTGCGACGACGCAGTCGGACAACACGGTCTACGCGCAACTGACGCGGATCGTCGGTCCCTCGAGCATCGTCAAGACCGCGCACCGGCTCGGGATCACGAGCCCGCTGCAGAACTACTTCGCGATCGGCCTCGGCGTCGAGGCGGTCAACCCGCTCGAGATGGCCCGGGCGTACGGTGCTTTCGCGAACGGCGGGATGCGGATCGACGGGCGCCTGACGGGCAACCGGCCGCTCGCGATCTCCACCGTCAACGGCGTGCCGAACTCGCCCCAGCCGCAGCGCGTGCTCACGCCCGAGACCAACGCCTACCTCAACCAGATCCTCCAGGGCGTGATCACCTCGGGCACCGGGCACCGCGCCGCGCTCCCCGACCGGCCCGTGGCCGGCAAGACAGGGACGACCGAGAACTACGGCGACGCGTGGTTCGTCGGGTACACGCCGCAGCTCGTGACCGCGGTCTGGGTCGGATACCCGAACGGCTACGTGCCGATGCTGCACGAGTACCACGGGAAGGCGGTCGCGGGCGGCACGTTCCCGGCGGAGATCTGGAGGAAGTTCACCGCGAGCGCGCTCAAGCTCCTCGACGATCAGCCGCAGACGTTTCCGGCGCCGCCGCTGCTGTACCAGTCGCCGCGCCGCGTCGTGTACCGCAACGGCCAGATCCAACGCGACAACGGCTACTGCCGGAATACGAGCGAGATCGTCTACTTCGGGCGCGCGGGCCCGGCACGGACCGCGAACTGCAAGAGGAACGAGGTAGAAGTGCCTCGCGTGGTCGGGATGACGCTCGACGACGCCAAGGCGCGGCTCGCGCAGCAGCCGCTCACCGCGGCGGTCGTCTACAAGCCGGCTGCGCCGCGCCAGCGGGTGGACATCGTGATCAACCAGTTCCCGTCGACCGGCGGGCTTTCGTCCTGGGACAAGGTCACGCTCGTGATGGCGAAGCCGGTGCACGGCGTCGTCCCGTCCGTGGTCGGGCTCGACCTGCGGGCCGCGCGCGCGCGGCTGCGGAAGGCCAGGCTCGGCGTGCGCGTCGGCGGGCTCGTCGACGGGAAGCAGGGGCGCGTGCTCGCACAGAGGCCCAGGCCCGGGGTCGCGGCCGCGCCCGGGATGGCGGTCGTCGTCCAGATCGGGCGCGGCTAGATCCGGCGGCTGAGGAAGCGCGAGCCTGCCTCCGCGTAGCGCCACTCCCGATCCACTGCCTGCGAGATTCCGATTCGCCTTCCTCGCGCAAGCGCAGGAGGATCCTCGGCCGCGAGCAGCTCGAACGGCGACTCGTCCAGCGGCAGCCCATCGTGCGCACTCGTGATCCCGAGTGCCTGGGTGAGACGGCCGGGGCCTGAGCAGAGCAGGCGCACCTCGTCCTGGCCGCGACGCTGGCGCATCGCGCCGATCCCGTGCGTCGGCTCGAGCGCCCGCACGAGCGCGGCCGAGGCGTCGGCGCAGACGACGTTCAGGCACCAGTGCACCCCGTAGGAGCGGTACACGTACGCATGGCCCGGCAGGCCGAACATCGAGGTGTTGCGCGGCGTCGGGCCCCGGTACGCGTGCGACGCCGGGTCGTCACGGTCGTAGGCCTCGACCTCCACGATCCTCCCGCCCACTCCGGCCACGAGCAGCGTCACGCCGATCAGCTCGGGCGCGGCCTCGTGCACCGAACGCGCGAAGAAGTCTCGGCTGAGCGTCGGGCCCGGAAGAGCTGCCGGCCTCGACACGTGGAGAGCCGTCCTGTCGGGGACTGCACTCTGCGTCATGGGGCCAGCCTAGCGTTCGCGGCTGATGCGGCGAACGGCCCGCGAGACCGTGCCGACCGTCAGCCGGGGTCGGGCTCGGGCTCCTTGGTTCGGACCTCGACCGCCTGGGCTGCTATGTCCTTCTTGCCCTGTCGCGTCGATTCCACCAACTCGGTGCGTCCGGCTTGGTCGACCTGGTACGACTTGCGACGGCACCAGCCCCGTGACGAGAACGTCGACCGTGGCCGTCCCGACGTCTCTGACCTGCGCGATCCCATCGTGATCGTTGGCGAGTCGCTCCAACCGCAGGCGCGCTGCGCCGAGGTTCGTGGTGCCCAGCCGTTCAGCTGAGTCGCCTCGTGCCATACGCTCATCCACGAGGACAGATGCTTCACTCGCTGTTCGACGGCCTCCGCGAAGAAGACCGGGAGCCACCCGATGCCCATCACTGCCATGCCGACGATGAATGGTAGGAACGCAGGCCTGGGTGCAACAAACTCCAGCCTGCCGTGGATCGCGACACCGATCAGCGCGGCCATGCACACGGCGAAACCGGCGCAGACCGTGGGGAAACTCCAGCGGTACCCCGGCGGAGGCGGTGCGGAGTCGATCAGCGTAGTCGTGCCGTTTTCGTTGACGAGACGTCGATACAGGTACCCGTCCCGGACCGTCGCGACCTCGAGCTCGCCATCCAGCCGAGCGCGCCAGAGCGCGCGACTGCCGTACTCCTCCGCAAGTCGGGCGGGCACCGCGGCCACACCCGCTGTCCTCGAGATGTGATGGGTAAGGAGTACTGCTTCGTCGCCACCGGCGACCTTCCACGAGCGGCCCCTCACGACAGGCCCGTCTGAACGGAGGAACCAACCAACGGCCGGCCCGGCTACCCCCAAACGAGTACCCTCGCCGATCCCGGACCGACGTCAGGCGGGAGCCGCACGTGGTCTTGCGTCGTAGTAGCGGAGGGCCGGCACCAGCACGACGGTCACCGCCGCCGCGACGATACAGAGGAGCCCGCCCGAGACGATCGAGAAGCGGACGCTCGTCAGAGAGGCCAGCACGCCGGCCTCGACGTTGCCGAGCGAAGGTGTCGAGGCGACCTGCGCGAACTCGATCCCGGCGACGCGTCCGCGAAGCGACTCCGGGGTGACCGTCCAGAGGATGGTGCTGCGGAGGACGGCGCTGACGTTGTCGGCGGCGCCGGCCAGGGCGAGCAGGACCAGCGCGACCCAGAGGCTCTCGGCGAACCCGAAGGCGGCGATCGCGAGGCCCCAGCACGAGGCCGCGACTGCCACGTACAGCCCTTGCCGGCGGACGCGCGCGATCCAGCCGGAGAGCAGCGACGAGACGAGCGCGCCTGCGTACGGAGCCGCGTACAGGAGCCCGAGCACCCCCGCGCCGCCGTCGAAGCGCGAGACGGCCATCGCCGGGAACAGCGCGCGGGGCATCCCGAACACCATCGCGCTCGAGTCGACGATGAACATCCCGAGCACGACCTTCTTGGCCCTCACGTAGCGGAAGCCCTCCGCGATCGAGCGGAGGCTCGGGCGGTCTGCGTCGTGGGCGGGGGGCAGGGGCGGCAGGCGCCAGATGCTCCACAGGGAGGCTGCGAAGGTGATCGAGTCCAGCGCGTAGGCGAGCGGGAGTCCGACCGCCGCGATCAGGACGCCTGCCACGGCGGGGCCCGCGACCGAGGTCGTGCTCCCGTAGACGGACTCGAGCGCGTTCGCCGCGACGAGGTCGTCCTGCTCTACGAGTCGCGGGATCAAGGAGCTCATCCCCGCGACCCCGAGCGAGAAGATCGACATCGTCAGGGTGACGAGCACGTAGATCGCCCAGACGCGCGGATGCGGGAGGGCGGCGTTGACCGCGAAGAGCGCCGCGACCACCGCGAGCATGGCCTCGGTGCGGAAGAGGAGCGTTCGCCGGTCGAAGGCGTCGGCGATCGCGCCCCCGGCGATCGTGAGAGTCAGCAGCGGTGCGAGCTCGCACAGCGAGAGCAGCCCGACCTGAAGCGTCGAGTGCGTGAGGTCGTAGAGCTGGAACGGCGCCGCGACGGCCGCGAGCTCGGAGCCGAACGTCGAGACCGTCTGGCCGATGAAGAGGCGGCGAAAAGCCGGATACTTCCGCAGCGGGCTCGTGTCGACGGCGAGGCTGCGGAGGCGCTCGCGCGTGCCCGGCCGGTCCGCGCCCGGAGAGGGATCGCCCGGTTCGGTCACCTAGAAGAGCTTGGCCGTATCCGCGGGGCCTGCGCTCGCCTCGAGGAGGTGCTTGGCGCGGCGGCCGAGGTCGGAGAGATCGACGCGGCCCTTGTCGGCATCCTGGGCGACGCGCTCGGCGAACGCGAGCGCCTCGTCGAGCAGGGCGGTGCCGGCGGCCGCGTCCTGCCCCATGTCCTGCAGGATCGTCCGCTCGGTGCGCGAGGCGACGATCGGCTCGCCGATCCCCTCCACCCAGACATACGTGCGCCGGCCGCCGCCGCGGTCGTCACCCGTGATCGGCTGCAGCGCGTAGATGCGGTCCGCACGCGCGTACTTGCCGAACCCGAGAAAGACCATGCGGGGCGTTCCGTCCGCCATGTGCGAAGTATCTACGTTGGACGCGCCGGAGTCAGCCTCCGACTATCCCCGCCGTCCGCTCGGGACATGCCCTGGTGCCTGACCCCGGGACATGTCCGAAGACGCTAGGCGCGGCGATGACTCCACTACCGCTGAGGCCGCATTCCGCCATGTCATGCGGCCCCGTCGGACACGGCCCGATGCCTGACCCCCGGACACGCCCATGTCGGCGCAGGCTCGCGGCTCACGAGCTCCTTGTGCTCATGAGCATTTGGGATCGGGCGGCTAGCCGAGTGCAGCGCGCAGCGAGTCGACGACGCGCTCCTGGTCCTCGCGCTCGAGCTGCGGGAAGAACGGCAGCGCGAGCGTGCGGCGGCTCGTCGCCTCCGAGACCGGGCAGAGGCCCTCGGCGAAGCCGTAGCGCTCGCGCATGTAAGGCTGGAGGTGGATCGACGGGAGGTACCGGCTCGTCGCGATCCCGTCGCGCTCGAGGGCCGCGATCACGGCCTCTCGGTCGCAGCCCTCGGGGAGCTTGACGACGTAGACGAACCACGAGCGAACATGGTCGCCGTCGTCCGCGAGGGGCGGCTCGACGTCGACGCCGGCGAGCAGCTCGGTGTAGCGGGCGGCGACCTCCGCGCGGTCGGCCAGCATCGTGTCGAGCCGCTCGAGCTGCGCGAGCCCGATCGCGGAGGCGATCTCGTCGAGGCGGTAGTTGAAGCCGAAGCGCGCGTGCTCGAGCCAGCCGCCACCATCGGCTCGGCCCTGGTTGGCGAGGCTCTTGAACAGCCGCTGTTGCTCCTCGTCGCCGGTGACGATCATCCCGCCCTCGCCGGTCGTCATCTGCTTGTTCGGATAGAAGGCGAACACCGCAGGATGGCCGTGCGACCCGAGCCGGCGGCCCCGGTACTCGGCGCCGAGCGCCTCGCAGGAGTCCTCGATCAGCGCCAGCCCGTGCCGCTCGCAGATCTCCCGAAGCGGGTCGAGCTCGCATGGGTAGCCAAAGATGTCGACCGCGACGACCGCTCTCGTCAAGGGCGTGATCGCCGCCTCGACGGCGGCCGGGTCGAGGTTCAGCGTCTCCGGGTCGATGTCCGCGAACACCGGGATGCCGCCCTCGTAGATGAAGCAGTTGGCCGACGCGACAAACGAGAACGGCGAGGTGATCACCTCGTCACCGGGGACGATCCCGGTCGCGCGCACGCACAGGTGGAGCCCCGCGGTCCCACTCGAGACCGCCGCGCCGTAGCCGGCGCCGACGTAGGCGGCCAGCGCCTCTTCGAACCGCTCCGTGACCGGCCCGAGCGAGAGCCGGCCCGAGCGCAGCACCTCCGTGACGAGCTCGACCTCGCGCTCGCCGATCACCGGCTGCGCGAGCGGAATCGGCTTCGTCGCGGCCCTCACGCCTCGGCGGGCGTCGCGACGTAATCGAGCCAGCCGTGCACCTCGTACTCCTCGTTGCGACCGTTCACCACGTCGAGGTAGGTCGACTGGAGCTCGAGCGTGATGTCGCCGACGCCGATCTCCTGGTCGTCCACCGCCCGCACGGGCGTGACCTCGGCGGCGGTGCCCGTCATGAACAGCTCGTCGGCGAGGTAGAGGTCGGTGCGGATCAGCTCGCCCTCCTCGACCGTGTACCCGAGGTCGCGCGCGATCGTGATCACGGTCTCGCGCGTGATCCCGGGCAGGATCGAGGTCGAGAGGGGCGGCGTCGTGATCACGCCGTCGCGCACGACGAAGATGTTCTCGCCCGGCCCGTCGGCGACGGTGCCCGTGTCGGTGAGCAGGATCGCCTCGTCGTAGCCGCCGCGCCGCGCCTCGGTGGTCGCCAGCATCGAGTTGAGGTAGACGCCCGTCGCCTTGGCGGCGTGCGGGATCGTGTTCGCGCCGATCCGTTTCCAGGAGGAGATCTTCGCGGTGATGCCTCGGGTGAGCGCCTCTTCGCCGAGGTATGCGCCCCAGGGCCAGCACATGATCACGGTCTCGACCGGGTTCCCCGCCGTCGAGACGCCGAGCTCGCCGTAGCCGTAGAACGCGATCGGGCGGATGTAGCAGGCCTGGAGGCCGCTGGCGCCGACGACCTCGTGGGTCGCCCCGCGCAGGTCTTCCAGCGAGTACGGGATGTCCATGTAGAGCAGGCGCGCCGAGTCGAGCAGGCGCTGCATGTGGTCGGTCAGGCGAAACACGGCCGGGCCGTCAGGGGTCTCGTAGCAGCGGATCCCCTCGAAGACGCCGGTGCCGTAGTGGAGTCCGTGGGAGCCGACGTGGATGCGGGCATCGGCCCAGTCCACCAGCTCGCCGTTCATCCAGATCTTCTCGGTCTCGCGCATCGTCTGCTCCTTTTCCGCCGCGACTGCCCTGAATCGTACCGGCCGGGCGCTCAGCCTTCCTGGACCGCGTCGATCGGCTCGGCCTTCGCGAGGCGCACGAGGTCGCGCGGCGAGAGCCCTGCCATGTGCTTCGTCGAGCCGGCGCCGACCCAGACCCGGTCGTGGCCGAGCAGCGTCTGCTCGATCAGCACCCGCTCGACGAGCGGCAGCGGGAACGGGGCGACGGCGCCCGGCTCGAAGCCGGTCGCTCGCCGTACCTCGTCGGGCCCCGCGACGCGGGCGCGCGCACAGCCGAGCGCGCGGGCGACCTTGGCCGGGTCCGCGCGGCGATCGCCCGGAACGAGCACCACCGCGGGACGACCGTCGCAGTCGAACACGAGCGACTTCACGATCCGGCCCGGCTCGCAGCCGATCGCCTGGGCCGCGGTCTCGGCGGTGGGCGTCCCCTCCTCGAACTCCTCGAGGCGAGCCTCGGTTCCGGCCGCGCGGAGGTACGCAGAGACTCTCTCGACGGGCTCGGGCCACTCGCTCGCATTCACGCCCTCAGCGTACTGCGAGCTGCGGCGCCGCCTCCGCCCCGAACGGCGGGAACGGCACGAGCGGCTCGAACCGTGCGGTGAAGAAGCGCAGATGTTCGGGCGCGTAGGTCATCCGCAGCCCGGGCACCTCGTCGCGCACCGCGAACACCTCCTCGACCACATCGGCGACGTAGTCGAGGTGCTCCGCCGTGTAGACGCGGCGCGGGAGGGTCAGCCGCACGAGCTCGAGCCCGTGGTAGGGCCGGTCGCCATGCTGGCCGGAGACGATCCCGCGCTCCATCGTCCGGACGCCGCCGGCGGCGTAGATCGCCGCGGCGAGCGACTGCGCCGGGAAGTCCGTCTGCACGACGTGCGGCAGGAACCGCTTCGCGTCGACGAAGACCGCGTGCGCTCCGACCGGGACGACGATCGGCACTCCGGCCTCCTGCAGCAGCCCGCCGAGGTAGCGCCCCTGGCGGACGTACTGGGCGACCATGTCCGCGTCGGCCGACTCGCGGATCCCCTGGGCCAGCGCCTCCATGGCCGAGCCGGCCATGCCGCCGTAGTGCGGGAAGCCCTCGTAGACGACCACCAGCTCACGGGCGCGCTCGGCGAGCCCGTCGTCGTTCAGGCAAAGCATGCCGCCGATCGGGACGAAGTGGTCCTTCTTCGAGGAGAAGACGGCGCCGTCGGAGAGCGAGGCCATCCTCCGGAGCACGTCGGCGAAGGGCACCTCCGCCCAGCCCGCCTCCCGCTCGCGCACGAAGAACGCGTTCTCCGAGGCGCGCGTCGCGTCGAGGATCAGCGGCACGCCGTGCTCGAGCACCAGCGCGCGCACCTGCCGCAGGTTCTCGATCGAGACCGGCTGGCCGCCGGCCATGTTGAGGCAGGTCTCGACGCGAACGAAGGCGACGTCGTTCTCGCGGAGCACCTTCTCCAGCTTCTCGCAGTCCAGGTTGCCTTTGAACGGATGGTCGGACTCGGGATCGACCGCCTCCGGGATCGAGACGTCCGTCCAGATCCCGCCCGCCAGCTCGGCATGGGCGCGCGAGGTGGTGAAGTAGAGGTTCGACGCGACGAGCTGGCCCGGCCGGACGGCGACCTTCGAGAGCAGGTGCTCGGCCCCGCGCCCCTGGTGGGACGGGATCAGGTGCGTGTAGCCGTAGGTCTCACGCATCGCCGCCTCGAGCCGGTAGAAGCTGCGCGAGCCGGCGTACGACTCGTCGCCGAGCTCCATTGCGGCGCGCTGCTCCTGCGAGAGCGCCGACGTGCCGCTGTCGGTGAGGAGATCGACGAAGACGTCCTCCGCACGAAGGCCGAACGTGTTCCAGCCCGCCTCGTCGAGCGCAGCCAGGCGCCGCTGCGGCGACACGAGCGCGATCGGCTCGATCACTTTGATCTTCCAGGGCGGGACGTGGGTGTGCTCAGGCACGTGAGATCCTTTCGACCCGCACCGCGCACGCCTTGTACTCGGGGGTGCCCGTGCGGTGGTCGACCGCGTCGATGGTAAGCCAGTTCACCTTCGCCTCGGCGAAGTGGAGCGACATCCAGACGAGGCCCGGGAAGACGCGCTCGCCCACGGCCGCGCGCGCCTCGAGCTCGCCGCGCCGCGAAACGAGCCTGGCCCAGTCGCCGTCGGCGAGGCCGAGCGCCGCCGCGTCATGGGGGTGGATCTCGAAGAACGGCTCCTCCTGCTTGCCGAGGATCCCCTCCTCGCGCATCGTCATCGTCGCGGAGTTGTAGTGGAAGAGCGTGCGTCCCGTCGAGAGGACGAGCGGGTACTCGGCGTCGGGCTGCTCGACCGGCGGCAGGTACTCGACCGGCTGGAAGACGGCCTTGCCCAGCGCGGGCGCAGGCGAGTGGAGGAACGGCGAGCCGGGGTCGTCGCGGTCGACGCAGGGCCACTGGATTCCGTTCTCCTCGATTCGGTCGTAGCGGATCCCGGACCAGTTCGGCGCGAGGTCGGCGAGCTCGTTCCAGACAGCCTCGGCGTCCGGATAGTCGGGCCACTCGCAGCCGAGCGCGCGCGCGAGGTCGATCACGATCTCGCGGTCGACGCGCGCGTTCCCGGGGAGCGCGGTCGCGGCGCGCACGCGGCTCACGCGCCGCTCGGTGTTCGTGAACGTGCCCTCCTTCTCGGCGAAGCTCGAGGCCGGGAAGACGACGTTCGCATGGTCCCTCGAGGTCGGGTTCAGGAAGATGTCCTGGGAGACGAGGAACTCGATCCCGGCGAGCCCCTCCTCGACGCGGTGCGCATCGGGGTCGGTGTGCGCCGGGTTCTCGCCGATCAGGTAGAGCGCCCTCACCGACCCGTCGTCGAGGCCGTGGATCATCTGGTCCAGCCGGTAACCGGGTGTCTCGGGCACTTCCACCCCCCAAGCCGCCGCGAACTTCGCCCGGACCTCGGGGTCGTCGACCGGCTGGTAGCCGTGCAGGTAAGCGGGGTTCGCGCCGGAGTCGTTCAGCCCCTGGACGTTGTTCTGGCCGCGCAGGGCGTTCAGGCCCGTGGAGGCGTAGCCGAGGTGGCCCGTCATCAGCACCAGGTTCGCAAGCGACCAGACGTTGTCGACGCCGCAGACGTGCTCGGTGATCCCTAGCGTGTAGAAGATCGCGGCGCGCGGCTCGGCAGCGTACTCACGGGCCGTGGTCCGAATGGCCTCGGCCGGAATGCCCGTGACCTGCTCCGCCTCCCCCGGCGTGTAGCGGGCGACGATCTCGCGCACCGACTCGAACTCCACGGTGTGCTCGCGGATGTAGGCGTCGTCCTGGAGCCCCTCTTCGAGGATCACGTGCATCATCGCGTTCAGGAGCCAGACGTCCGTGCCGGGCCTGAGCTGGAGGTGACGCTTCGCGATCTTCGTCAGCCAGATCGCGCGGGGGTCGGCGACGACGAGGATCGCGCCCCGCTTCACCGCCTTCTTGATCCGCAGCGCGAGCACCGGGTGCGCCTCCGTCGTGTTCGAGCCGATCACGAGCAGGAAGCGGTCGTCGTCGATCTCCGGGATCGAGTTGGTGCTGGCTCCTCTGCCGAACGACCTGACCAGGCCGTAAAGGGTCGGAGCGTGTCAGGTGGCTTCGCAGGAGTGGACGGAGTTCGTCTTCAGGCCCGTCCGCGCCAGCTTCTGGATCAGGTAGTTCTCCTCGTTCGTGAGCCGCGCCGAGGCGAGCACGCCGACGCTCTGGTCCCCGTGGCGCTCGCGCACCGCGTTCAGGCCGGCGGCTGCGGCGGCGATCGCCTGCTCCCAGCTCGCCGGGTGGAGCTCGCCGTCCTCGCCGCGCACCAGCGGCTCGGTGAGGCGGTCGGGATGGTGGACGAACCCGAAGGAGAACCGGCCCTTCACGCAGAGCTCGCCCTCGTTCGGCAGGTACTCCGGCTCGGAAGTGACCTTGACGATCTTGCCGGTGCCCGGATCGACGTTGAGGTCGAGCTGGCAGCCCACCCCGCAGTAGGTGCAGGTCGTCCTGACCTTGGTGAGCGCCGTGTCGGGCACCGTCGTCCCTGTGCTCTTCTTCTCGAAGATCGCGCCGGTCGGGCAGACGGAGAGGCAGCCGCCGCAGAGCTCGCACTCGGTGTCCAGCCAGGAGTGGCCGTGAGTCGGCACGATACGCGCCTCCGGGCCGCGGCCCTCGAAGGTGAGGGCCGAGCACTGCATCACGTCCTGTGTGTAACGGATGCAGCGGCCGCAGAGGATGCAGGCGTCGGGGTCGTAGCCCATCAGCTCGTTGCGATCGGAGTACGGTTCGCGGCCGGCGTCCGGGAGCACGAACGGCGCATGCACGCCGAGATCGAGCGCGAGGTCGAGTAGCTCGTCGGCGCGCCCGCCGCCGGCGGTCGAGACGTGCTCGGTCAGCAGCATCTCGGTCAGCGTCCTCTGCAGCTTCGGCAGCCGCCCGTTCGTCGAGACCGCCATCCCTTCCTCGACGCGGACCGCGCAGGAGGCCACCGGCCGCGGCGAGCCCTCGAGGTCGACGAGGCACATCCGGCAGCCGCCGTAGGGCTCGAGCTTGTCGTCGTGGCAGAGCGTCGGCGGGCTCGCGCCGTTCTCGCGCAGGGCATGCAGGAGCAGCTGCCCGCTCTCGGCCACCGCCTCGCGGCCGTCCACCGTGAACCGGACCTCGCTCACGGCAGCAGCTCCGGCCAGTGGCGGCGTACCGAGCGGACCGGAATCGGGGCGCCCTGCCCGAGCCCGCAGATCGAGGCCTGGTCGAGCGCCTCGAGCCAGGCCTCCAGCTCGTCCGGCGCGAACGTCGTGCGTCCGGCGGCGAGGTGGTGCAGCCCGCGCGTGCCGATCCGACAGGGCGTGCACTTCTGGCACGACTCCTCCGCGAAGAACCGCATCGTCTCGGTGAGGAGCTCGAGCGGCGAGTACGAGGTCGGGAAGACCTGCACCGCGGCCGAACCGACCGAAGCGCCCCACTCCGCGAGCGCCTCCTTCGTCAGCGGCGTGTCCAGCGCGGCCGGCGGCACGATCCCACTCGCGGCGCCGCCGGGGACGATCGCTCCGATCTCCTCCGTCGCGCCGCCGCCGTGCTCGTCGATCAGCTCGCGCAGCGTGATCCCGTTTTCCGCCTCGTAGCAACCGGGCTTCGCCACCGCGCCGGAGAGCGACCAGAGCCGGACGCCCTTCGCGCCGTTGCGACCGAGCGCGGCGAACCAGTCGCCTCCGTTGCGCAGGATCGCAGGGATGTGCGCGAGTGTCTCGACGTTGTCGATCAGCGTCGGCGCGCCGAGGTAACCGCGCTGCGCGGGGAACGGCGGACGCAGGCGCGGCATCCCGCGGCGGCCCTCCATCGACTCGAGCATCGCGGTCTCCTCGCCGCAGATGTACGAGCCGGCGCCGACGACGAGCTCGATCGTGCGCCCGCCGAGGTCGCCGAGAGCCGCGATCGCGTCCAGGAGCCTCGCCCGCGCGGTCGCGTATTCCTCGCGCAGGTAGACGTAGCCGCGCTCGGCCTCGGCGAACTCCATCGCCACGAGGAGCCCTTCGAGCATCAGGTTCGGGCGAAGCTCCATGATGTAGCGGTCCTTGATCGTGCCCGGCTCGCCCTCGTCGGCGTTCACGATCACGACCCGCGGCCCGGGCTCGCGGCGCACCGCCTCCCACTTGCGCCAGGTGGGGAACCCGGCGCCGCCGAGGCCGACCAGGCCGGATGCCTCGAGCTCCGCGAGCACGCGCTCCGGCGCCAGCCGCGCCGGGCTCGCAGGCGCGTCCGGGCGGCTCAGCCCGAGCGACGGCCCGTCGTTCGTGAAGTGCGTGACCGGAGCCGGCGCCGCCCCCTCGAGCACCGCGCGCGAGAGGCCGGGCAGGATCGTGTCGCCGCGCGTCCCGACCGGCGCGTGCTCACAGTGGCCGAGACAGGCGACCTCGACCACCGGCAGGCCGTCGGGTGCGACCTCCTGTGCGACGGCAAGCAGCTCGTGGCCGCCCAGGCACGCACACACGGGCCCGGTGCACACCCGCAGCGAATCGAGCGGCAGGCGCAGGAACGAGTAGAACGAGACGACCTCGGCCACCTCTCCGCGCCGGATCCGCATGTGGTCGGCGAGCGCGTCGGAGAGAGCGGGGGTCACCGGGCCCACCTCGCGGCGGATGCGACCGAGGTTGTCGAGCAGCCTGGTCCGCGCGGTCGGGAGCTCTGCGAGCTGCACCCCCTCAGTCTTCCCGTCGCGGCAGACGGACGCAAGAACGGACTGCGGACTTCCCGCAGCCGGCCGTCGCGCCGCCCCGATGCCGCAGCCTTCGCGGCGCGCGAGAGTGGTGGTGATGATCGGTGTGATCGCGTGGAGGCCCGGGCTCTCCACCGGGCGAATCGTGGCCGAATGGCGGTCGCGCGGCCTCGATGCAGCTCTGGTCAACCCGGCCGACGCCCGCGAGGTTCTCCGCCTCGGCGACACCGCGCTCGTGCGCCTCGACGTCGTCCCGACCCTCGACGGATGCGAGCCCGGCCTCGCGGCGTGCGGCGCCCTGGTGCAACGGGGCGTGCGCCTCCTCAACGGACCCGAAGCGCTCCTCGCCACACACGACAAGCTGCAAACGGCCATCGCGCTCGAGCGGGCGGGCATCCCGCATCCCGTGACATGGCACGTGAGCGACCCGCTCGAGCTCCCGGAGCTCGAGCCGCCGCTCGTGCTGAAGCCGCGCTTCGGGAGCTGGGGCCGCGACGTGCTGCTCTGCCGGACGCAGGCCGAGCTCGCCGCCGCGGCGACCGTGCTCCCGGAACGACGGTGGTTCAGGTCGACCGGCGTCCTCGCCCAGGAGGTCGTCCCGCACGTGACGCGCGACCTGCGCGTGCTCGTCGCCGACGGCCGCGCGGTCGGCGCGTCCGCCCGGGTCCCGGCGCCGGGAGAATGGCGCACCAACACCTCGCTCGGCGGCAGCCTCGAGCCGGTCGATCCTCCCGACGAGGCGCTCCGGCTCGCCGTCGCCGCGATCGCCGCGCTCGGGATCGACCTCGCCGGCGTCGACCTGCTGCCCGCGGCGGACGGCGGCTGGATCGTGCTCGAGGCGAACGGCGCCGCGGACTTCGACGAGCGCTACGCGATTCCGGGCCGCGACGTCTACGACGACGTCGCCGCCGCGCTCGAGCTCGACACCGTCACGGCCGCGTCATGAGCCTGCCTCGCGGACGGAAGGACTTCGTCTTCCAGATCGGGCTCTGGCTCGGCTTCGTCCTCGCCTACCAGGTCGCGCGCGGGATCTCCCGCAACGAGACGGAGCAGGCATTCCGGAACGCAGCGCGCGTGATCCGACTCGAGCGTTGGCTCGGGATCTTCTTCGAGCCCTCCCTCCAGCGCCACGTGCTCGAAGGCGGCGGCGCCGTCCTGCACGCCGCCGACTGGACCTACTGGCTCTCGGAGTTCGGCGTCCTCAGCCTCACGCTGCTCTGGGTCTACCTGTACCGCTACGAGGGGTTCATCCGGTTCCGGAACTGGATCCTGCTGACGAACGTCCTCGGGCTCTTCGTCTATGCGTGGCTCCCGACCGCGCCGCCGCGGTTCCTGCCGTGGGAGGGCTTCGTCGACACGCTCGGGCGGAGCGAGTTCCTGAACCACGGCACGGGCCTCGTGCAGCTCGTCGCGAACCCCTACGCAGCGATGCCGAGCCTGCACTCGGCGGATGCGCTGATCGTGGGCGTCACGCTCGCCTCGGTCGCGACCTCGCGTTGGGGCCGCCTCTGGCTCCTGTGGCCCGTCTGGGTCTCGGTGGCGCTCGTTGCGACTGCGAACCACTTCTGGACGGACGTGGCCGCGGGGTTCCTGCTCGCCGGGCTCGCAGCCCTGATCCTGAGCGGGAAAGCCGCAGCGCGGTTCCGCGGTCGCCCCGATGCCACTCCGGCCGTCCCGGCCGGATCCTGAGCACGTGGACACGATGTGGGCGATCCGCAAGCCGCGGGCCGCGCCGGGCCTGGCGCTCGAGGAGGTGCCGGTGCCCGCACCCGGCGACGACGAGGTGCTCGTCCGCGTCGAGGCGGCCTCGATCTGCGGCACCGACCTCCACATCTTCCGCTGGGACGACTGGGCCCGGCACCGGATCAAGCCGCCGCTGACGCTGGGGCACGAGTTCGCCGGCACCGTCGTCGAGGTCGGCCGCGCCGTGCGCCACGTCGAGACCGGCGACTACGTCTCGGCCGAGAGCCACGTCACGTGCGGGATGTGCTTCCACTGCCGCACGGGGCAGGCGCACATGTGCGAGCACACCCAGATCCTCGGCGTCGACCTGGACGGTGCGTTCACCGAGTACGTCGTCGTGCCCGAGTCTGTGGTCTGGCAGAACGACCGCACGAAGCTCCCGCCCGAGATCGCGACCCTCCAGGAGCCGTTCGGGAACGCCGTCTTCGCCACCTCGACACAGGATCTGCCGGGCCGCTCGGTCGCGATCCTCGGCTGCGGGCCGGTCGGCCTCTTCAGCATCGCGATCGCGCGCGCCTCGGGAGCCGCCCGGGTTCTCGCCTCGGATCGCGTCGCCTTTCGCCTCGGCCTGGCCGAGCAGCTCGGCGCCACGGTGGTCGACGTCTCGGCCACGGACGACGTCCCGAGCTGGTTCCGTGACCACACCGAGGACGACGGGATCGACGTCGTGTTCGAGATGTCGGGCGCGGCGGCCTCGATCGGCGATGCGTTCCGGATCGTGCGGAACGGCGGCCACGTCGTCCTCTTCGGGATCCCGGCCCGGCCGGTCGAGATCGACGTCGCCGAGTCGCTGATCTTCAAGAACCTGACCGTCACCGCAGTGAGCGGCCGCCAGGTCTTCGCCACCTGGTACCGCACACGCTGGCTGCTCGAGCACGGCGTCGTCGACCTCCGGCCGCTGATCACGCACGAGCACCCGCTGGCCGACTTCGAGCAGGCCTTCGCCGAGCTCGAGAGCGGCGAGGCGTGCAAGATCGTGCTCTACCCGGGCGGCGCCGCCGAGCCGGTCACCGCGCTGCCCGCCGAGGAGGCGCAGCCCTCGCCGCGACTCGCGCGCTGGGCGCACCGGTGAGCGCGACGCTGCAGCAGTCGCTCGCCGCCGAGCTGGACGCGCTCCGCGAGGCCGGCACCTACAAGCGGTTCAACACGCTTCTCTCGCCGCAGGGGCCGGTG
This sequence comes from uncultured Actinomycetes bacterium, assembly GCA_963724805.1. Classification (GTDB taxonomy): domain Bacteria; phylum Actinomycetota; class Thermoleophilia; order Gaiellales; family Gaiellaceae; genus CAVQZA01. Next base: position 418,425 of record CAVRWA010000011.1, on the reverse strand, counting down.
GTCGAGATGGCCGGCCGCGGCGAGGTGATCGTGCTCTCCTCGAACAACTACCTCGGCCTCGCGAACCACCCCGAGGTGGTCGAGGCGGGGATCGAGGGGCTGCGCCGCTACGGCGCCGGCACGGCCTCCGTCCGCTTTATCTGCGGCACCTTCGCGCCGCACCACGAGCTGGAGCAGGCGCTGGCGCGGTTCTCGGCGACCGAGGCGGCGCTCACCTACGTCTCGTGCTGGAACGCGAACGAGGCGGTCGTGCCGAGCCTCACCGACGAGACCACCGTGATCCTCTCCGACGAGCTGAATCACGCGAGCATCGTGGACGCGGTGCGGCTCTCGAAGCCGGCGCGCAAGGTCGTCTACGGCCACTCCGACATTGGCGAGCTGCGCGACGGGCTCGCCTCGTGCGAGCGGGGCCAGCGAAAGCTCGTGCTCACCGACGGCGTCTTCTCGATGGAGGGCGACCTGGCCCGACTGCCGGCGATCCTCGAGCTCGCGCACGAGTACGAGGCGACCGTGCTCGTCGACGACTCGCACGGGGTCGGCGTGATGGGCGCGACCGGCCGCGGTGTCGCCGAGCACTTCGGCGTCCTCGGCGAGGTGGACGTGATCACGGGCACGCTCGGGAAGGCGCTTGGCGGTGCCGCGGGCGGCTACGTCGCCGCGAGCGCCGAGGTCTGCGACCTGCTCGCGCAGCGCTCGCGTCCGCAGCTCTTCTCGAACGCGCTGCCGCCGACGGTCGCCTGCAGCGCCCGGGCGGCGCTCGAGGTGCTCGAGCGCGAGCCGGAGCTGATCGAGCGGCTGCACGCGAACACGGACTACTTCCGCGGGCGGCTCGTCGAGCTCGGCTACGTCCCGCTGCCCGGCGAGGGCGCGATCATCCCGATCATCGTCGGCGAGACCGCCGACGCGATCCGCCTCAGCGAGCAACTGCTCGCGGAGGGCGTCTTCGTCACCGGCTTCGGCTACCCGGTTGTGCCGAAGGGGACGGCACGGCTGCGGATCCAGATGTCCGCCGCCTTCACCGGGGAGCTGCTCGACCGCGCGCTCGCCGCGTTCGAGCGGATCAGGTGAGCCAGGGAATCAGGCGGCGCGGAACCTGCCGCATGTAGTCCGGATAGCCGGGGTAGTGCGCGACCAGCCACTCCTCTTCGCGCATTGCCTTGAAGTGGAAGAAGACGGCGAGCAGCAGGCTCGCGGCGAGCGACCACCAGCTCGAGACGAGCACCGAGAAGCCCGCGGCGACGGTGGCACCGCCGGAATACATCGGATGCCGGACGACGGCGTACGGGCCCGAGACGACGAGCTCTCCGCGCCCGCTCGGACGCGGCATCGCGGTCAGCGCGGCGCCGAGCCCGCGGGCGGCGGCGAGCATGAAGAGGGCGCCGAGCACGAGTAGGACGCCGCCGAACAGCCGCACCGGCCAGGGCCAGCTGCCCCCGAAGAACGCACCCGCGACGACCAGGCCGAGGAGCACGAGCTGGAGTGCGACCCACCCCTCGCCGCGCGGGCCGAGGCTAGCCGAGCGCAATGACGTGCACCTCGTCGAAACCCTCGGCGCGCAGCTGCTCCTCCAGCTCCGGCGGCGCGGCCGTGTCGATCGAGAGCGCCATCAGTGCCTTCCCGCCCTGCCGGGAGCGCGAGACGGCCATGTTCGCGATGTTGATCCCGGCACCACCGAAGAGCGTGCCGACGCGGCCGATCACGCCCGGTATATCGTCGTAGGCGAGGAAGACCATCAGCGGCGCCAGCTCGGTGTCGACCTCGAAGCCGAGCGCGCTCACGAGCCAGAGCCGGTGGTCGTTGCCGATCGTCGTGCCTGCCACGCGAAGCTCCTCGCCGTCCGAGACGACGCCGACGCGGACCAGGTTCGTGAAGTCGCGGGAGACCGCACGCCGCTCCTCGCGCACCTCGATCCCCCGCTCGGCCGCGACGAGCGGCGCGTTCACGAAGTTGACGGCCTGGTCGACTCTTCCCTGAAAGGCGCCGTTCAAAGCGGCCACCGTGAGCAGCCGCGTGTCGTACTCAGCGAGGCCGCCGAAGTACGTCAGCACGAGCCGCTCCGCCCGGCCCGCCGCGAGCTCCATCGCCAGGCGGCCGAGCTTCGCGGCGAGCGGGAGGTAGGGCCCGAGCGCCTCGACGTCCTCCGCGCCGATCACGGGGATGTTGACGGCGTTCGTCACGAGCTCTCCCTCGAGTGCGGCCACGACCTGCTCGGCCACGATCACGCCGGCGCGGTCCTGCGCCTCGTCGGTCGAGGCTGCGAGGTGCGGCGTCGCGACGACGTTCTCGAGCTCGAGCAGCGGTCCCGTGTACGGCTCGGTGGAGTAGACGTCGAGCGCCGCGCCCGCGACCTTCCCCGAGACGAGCGCGTCGTAGAGCGCCTGCTCGTCCACGAGCTCGCCGCGCGCGGCGTTGACGATCCGCACGCCGTCGCGCATCTGCGCGATCGCGGCCGCGTCGATGCTCCCGCGCGTCTCGTCGTTGAGCGGTAGGTGCAGCGTGAGGAAGTCAGCCGCCGCGAGCACTTCCGCCGAGGTCTCGACCCGGTCGACGCCGAGCTCGCGGAAGCGCTCGCGCGAGACGAAGGGATCGTAGGCAGTGACGTGCATGCCGAGGCCGAGCGCGCGGCGCGCGACCTGCTGGCCGATGCGGCCGAAGCCGAGTACGCCGAGCGTCTTGTCGGCCAGCTCGACGCCGCCGAAGCGCGAGCGCTCCCAGCGGCCCTGCTTCAGCGCCGCGTGCGCCTGCGGAATGTTGCGCGAGAGGGCGACCAGGAGGCCGACGGTGTGCTCGGCGGCCGAGATCACGGTCGATTCGGGCGCGTTCGCGACCACGATCCCGCGGCGCGTCGCTGCCTCGACGTCGACGTTGTCGATCCCCACGCCGGCCCTGCCGATCACCTTCAGATTCGTCGCCTTCTCGATCAGGTCGGCGGTGAGCTTCGTCGCGGAGCGGATCACGATCGCGTCGTAGTCGCCGATCAGCTCCGCGAGGTCGCCGCCGGTCTCGACGTCGACCTCGAACTTCGAGCGCAGCAACTCGACGCCCGCGTCGGCGATCGTCTCCCGGACGAGGACCTTCACACGCGGGCGCGGTCGGCGTACGTCTCGAGCGCACGGGTGACCGCGACGCCGCGCTCGATCTCGGCCCCGAGCTCGGCCAGCGCGAGCTCCACGGCGCCGAGCTGCGTGACGATGTCGAACACGTCGAACCAGCCGATGTGGCCGAGGCGGAAGATCTTCCCCATCAGCGGGCCCTGCCCGTTCGCGATCGTGATCCCGAAGCGGTCGCGGAGCAGCCGCACGACGTCCTTGCCGTCGATTCCCTCCGGCGAACGGATCGCGGTGACGACGGCGGATCGGTCCTCGTCGGGCGAGAAGAGCTCCAGCCCCATCGCCTTCGCACCCTCCCGGCAGGCGCGGCCCAGGCGGACATGGCGGTCGAGGCACGCCTCGAGCCCCTCCTCGAGCAGCAGGCCGAGCGCGACGTTGAGCCCCGCCACGAGCGGCACCGCCGGCGTGAACGGCGCGTCGAGCTTGTGCTGTGCGGCGCGCGTCCGCTCCCAGTCGAAGTAGAAGCGCGGCGTCGTCGCCCCTGCGGCGGCCGCGAGCGCGGCGGGCGAGACGGAGGCGAGCGCGAGCCCGGGCGGCGTCATCAGCGCCTTCTGCGAGCCGGAGACGACGACGTCGACGCCCCAGGCGTCGGTCTCGAGCGGGACGGCGCCGAGGCTGGAGACCGCGTCGACGACCACGAGCGCGCCTGCTTCCTTCGCGACGGCGGTGAGCGCCTGGATGTCGCAGACGACCCCGGTCGACGTTTCGGAGTGGACAAGGTAGACGACCTTTGCGCCCCCTGCCTCCTCGAGCTTCGCCCGAAGCTCGGCGGGCTCGGGCGTCGCCCCCCACTCCAGCTTCAGATGGATGAGGTCGGCGCCGTACCCAGCGACCATCGCCGCCCAGCGCTCGCCGAAGCTCCCCGCGGAGACGACGAGCGCACGGTCGCCGGGCGAGGTGAGGTTCGCCACGGCCGACTCGAACCCGCCCGTGCCGGACGCGGTGAAGAGGAGCACGTCGTGCTCGGTGCGCACGACCTGCTTGAGGCGCGCGAGGCACTCCTCGTAGATCGGCCGGAAGTCCGGGCTTCGGTGATGGACGACGGGCGCCGAGAGCGCGGCGAGCACCTCCGGGGGGACCGGTGTGGGCCCGGGGGTCATCAGATAGCGCTTGCCGACCACTGCGGCCAAGCCTAGCGAAGAGGTCCGCGGACGCCCGGGAGGGGTGCGGCCTGTTGAAGCGCCGCCTTCCATCCAGCGGCTCTTCGTCGTATCGTTTTGCGATGCACCTCTTGTCAGCGCGAAGTTGACCACGTCGAATCGAGGGATCGTGTTAGAGATCGTCGGCCGAGAGGAGGAGCTCGCCGCACTCCACGCCTTCGTCGGCGAAGTGCCGGAAGGGCCCGCCGCGCTGGTTCTCGCGGGCGATGCGGGCATCGGGAAGTCCACGCTCTGGCTCGCGGGCGTCGAGCATGCCCGCGAACGGGGATTGCGCGTCCTCTCGTCCCGACCGGCAGAGGCGGAACGCCGCCTCGCTCACGCGGGGCTGGGCGATCTCTTCGACGACGTCCTCGACGATGTGCTGCCGGCACTGGCACCGCCGAGGCGGCGCGCGCTCGAGGGGGCGCTCCTCCTCGAGGAGGCTGCCGGCGAGAGGGTGGATTCGCGGGCGCTCGGGCTGGCGGTTCGCGACTCGCTGCAACTGCTCGCCGCGGGCGAGCCGGTGCTCGTCGCGATCGACGACGTGCAGTGGCTCGACGACTCGTCGACGCACGCTCTCGCGTTCGCGCTACGAAGGCTGGGCGCGGAGCACGTGCTCCTCCTGCTCGCCCGGCGGCTCGACGACCAGGCGCGGCCCTCGGGCCTCCAGCAGGCGCTCGGCGCGGAGAGCGTCCGGCGGCTGCCGGTGGGGCCGCTCAGCGTGGGCGCGCTCCATCGATTCCTGCGAGACCGGCTCGGCAGGCCCTTCGCGCGCCAGACACTGCTCCGCATCCACGAGAGATCGGGCGGAAACCCGTTCTTCGCGCTGGAGCTGGCCCGCGTTCTCGACGCGGACATCGACCCGACGCAGCCGCTCCTGGTCCCGGAGACGCTCGAAGGGCTCGTGGCCGCGAGGATCTCGGGACTCCCCGCATCCACCCGCGAAGCGCTCGCGCTCGCCTCGGCGGTGGGCACGCCTTCGGAGGCTCTCCTCGAGCGGGCAGGCATCGAGGCGGCCGCGCTCGACCCGGCGATCGCCGCGCACGTGATCGAGCGCGAGAATGGGACGATCCGCTTCACCCACCCGCTGCTGTCGTCGGTCCTCTACCGGGACCTGGGCGAGAAGCGGCGGAGCGTGCACCGGCGTATCGCCGAAGTCGTCGAAGACCCGCTCCTCCGCGCCCGTCACCTCGCGCTCTCGAGGGAGTCGCCGGACGGCTGCGTCGCGACAGTTCTCGATGACGCGGCGAGACAGGCGGCAGATCGCGGCGCGTCGGCCGCCGCTGCCGAGCTCGCCGAGCAGGCGCTCAGGCTGACACCGCCGGAGGAGCGCGACGAACGCCGTCGCCGGGCGCTGGCGGCAGCCCGTGCTCATCACGTCGCCGGGGAGTGGACGCGCGCCCGAACGATCGCAACCGACCTGCTTGCAGAGATGGAAATCGGCTCGTTGCGCGCGGAGGCGCTCCTCCTCCTCGCCGAGCTGGAGGGCGCCGACCGTGCAGTCGAGCTGCTCGAGGAAGCCCTACGCGAGGCTGCCTCGCGCCCGGCGCTCCAGTCGGCAATCCACTGTCGCCTCGCGTGGGCGACCCGCTTCAGGAACGGGTTCGATCACACCAAAGCGGCACTCGAGCTCGCCGAGGAGCTCGACGACGGCGCGCTCCGGGCGCGCGCTCTTGCCGTGAAAGCCATCCTCGGTTGGTTTACCGGCGACACGAAGGCGCCGGGCGATCTCCTGGCGCGGTCGCGCGACTTCGCGCCCGCCGTCGGCGGCGAGCAACTAGTGCAGGAAGCGACGCTCGCCGTCGTGAACACCCTCGCGCCGTGCTCCGGGAGAGATGAGGCCCGTGCGTTCTTCGAGCGCGAGCACCTCGAGTGGCGCGAGCGCGACGAGCCGCGGAGCGCCCGCGCGCTCTGGGGCCTCGCCTGGGTCGAGTTCTGGGCGGGGCGCTGGGCGCTCGGCGCCGCGCACGCCGCGCAGGCCCACGACATCTCGATCCAGTACGGGCTCGAGGTGCCGCAGGATCACCTTCCCATCGCGCTCATCGCCGTCCACCGCGGCCTCCTCGAGCTCGCCCGAGCGCACTCGGAACGGGCCCTCGAGCTGGCTGAAGCGCAGTTCGGGCTCCATCCGCCCCAGCACATCGCGATCCTGGGGCTCGTCGCGCTCTGGAGCGGAGACGCGTCCGCGGCCGCCGGATCGTTCGAAGCGGCTGACCGGCAGGCGGCGGCGCTTGGCTGGGGCGAGCCTAGCGTCCGCTGGTGGAGCGCCGACTACGTCGAGGTGCTTCTCGAGCTGGGCCGGTTCGACGATGCGGTCCTGGTCCTCGACGCCTGGGAGGCGGACGCGGCGCGGGTCGGACGCGAGTGGGTGCTCGCACACGTGACGCGATGCCGTGGGCTCGTCGCCGCCGCCGAGGGGGGCGTCGATCGCGCCGCTTCCCTCCTGCAGCAGGCGGTCGCGGAGCACGAGGAGGTCGGCGACCCGTTCGGGCGCGCTCGCGCGCAGCTCGCGCTCGGCATCGTGCACCGGCGTGCACGGCAGAAGCGTGCGGCCCGCGAAGCGCTCCTGGCGGCGCTCGCCGGCTTCGAGCAGCTCGGGGCGGCGACCTGGGCCGAGAAGGCACGCGACGAGCTCGGAAGCATCGGCGGGCGACGGCGCGAGGAGGGGCTCACCGCGGCCGAGCGCCGCGTCGCCTCCCTGGTCGCGGAGGGGCGGACGAACCGGGAGGTCGCAGCCGCGCTGTTCCTGGGCGAGCGGACGGTGGCAAGCCACCTGACGCACGTCTACGCCAAGCTCGGCGTCCGCTCGCGCACCGAGCTCGCGCGCAAAGTTCAGACGTTCTGACGTTTCCACCGCGGCGCCGGCGTCCTAGCGTCGAGCGCGTGCCGAGCTACCTCGTCGAGACCTACCTCGCTCGAAGCCAAGCGGGAGAGCGCGCGGCCCGAGACCAACGGGCACGCTCGGCCACCGCGGAGCCGGCGCAGGACAGCGTCCGCTTCGAACGCTCGATCTACGTACCCGAAGACGAGATCTGCTTCTTCGTTTTCGACGCACCGTCGGGCCGCGAGGCTGCGCTCGCCGCGCAGCGAGCCGGGCTCGAGCCGATCCGCGTCGTCGAGGCGCTCTCGTCCGGGAAGGAGGGAAAATGAAACAGAGGAAACTGCAGCTGAAGGCGCTGCTCGTCCTCACGGGCATCCTCGCCGTGGCCGCAACGGTGTCGCTGTCGGCCTCGGCGAACAACCCCAAGCCGGTCGTCGTACCGCCCGACGCCGTCCTGACCTGGAACACGAACACGGTCAACGCGGTTCGCGCCTCTGTGCCGACGAAGGTGCAGACCGACGGCATGGTCTACATGTCGTACGTGCAGGCAGCGGTGTACGACGCCGTCACGAAGCTCATGGGACGCTACCAGCCGTACCACGACTTCACAGTCGCGGTCGTGCCGGGCGCCTCGGTGCAGGCGGCGGTTGCGGCGGCAGCGCGGACGACACTCGACTACTACCTGCCCGACCAGCAGGCGACCGTCGACGCCGAGTACACCGCGTACCTCGCGACGCTCACAGGCGACGTCACGAACGGCGTCACGGTCGGCGAGGCGGCGGCGAACGACATCATCGCCTTCCGCACCGGCGACGGCCTCAAGGCGTCGCCGACGCCCAGCTACGGAGGGAACGGGCCGATCCTGCCCGGACAGTGGCAGCTACAGCCGGGTCAGGCGGTGCAGACGCCCTGGCTCGCCACGATGCGGCCGTTCCTGCTCGACAACGCCGCGCAGTTCCGGGCCCAACCTCCGCCTGCGCTCACGAGCGACCGGTACGCGAGAGACCTGAACGAGACCGAGGCGTACGGCGCGCTCAACAGCACCGTCCGCACCCCGGAGCAGACGTCGATCGCCTACTTCTGGGTCGGGAACAACATCAACCAGTACAACGTGGCGATGCAGAGCGTCGTCGCGCAGCACGACATGGATCTCGTGGACGCCGCGCATCTGTTCGCGATCGGCAACATCGTCACGACCGACGCGGGAATGGCCTGCTACGACTCCAAGTTCTTCTATCAGTTCTGGCGCCCGATCACGGCGATCCGGAACGCCGACAAGGACAACAATCCCGACACGACGGCCGACCCGGGCTGGGTGGCGCTGCTGGGAGTGCCGGGGCACCCCGAGTACCCGTCCCAGCACGGCTGCTTCACCGCGGCCTTCAGCGACACGCTGGCGTCGGCGCTGCACACGCAGCACATCGACGTCGACATGATGGGAGGGCAGAACGGAAGCAACGTCCTCACGACCACCCAGCACTTCGACACCGTCGACGACATGCAGGACCAGGTCGTCGATGCGCGGGTCTGGCTCGGCTTCCACTTCCGCAACTCGGTCGAGCAAGGTGTGAAGCTGGGCAACAAGGTCGCGGGCTGGGAGCTCAAGCGGTTCTTCAAGAAGGCCGACCACTAGCCCGACGCTCGACGGAGCCGAGCGGCCCGCCTTCGGGCGGGTCGCTCGGCCTCAGCGCGGGCGGTGGCCGCTGAAGGTGACGACCTGCTGGAAGGTCGGGCGGTTCGTCCAGCGCATCGTCGTCGAGAGGATCCCCGAGGTGAACCTGATCCGCTCCGCCGTCGCGTCCGCGCGCCACGCGGCCGGGTCGAAGCCCTGGGCCGCGGCGAGCTCCGCGCCGGCCGCCTCGAGCGCGGCCCAGAGCGAGGCGCGGCAGACGGCGAGGTCGCCGGCGCCGCAATAGTGCGTCGAGAAGGCGCCCTTCACGGACTTGCCGAGCAGGGAACGGAGATCCTTGTCCACGTAGCCGTACCAGCCGTCGATGTACGACGAGCCGCCGGGGTTCGCGTCGTCGCTCCGGATGTGGAGCGCCGCGAGCCGGGACGCGAGCCCGGCGCCGAGGACCGGGGTCATGACCGCGTCGGCCCAGCGATCCCAGACGGCGTCCATGATCGCGGCGCCCGGATCGTCGACCCCACCGTCGAGGTTCAGGTCGAGCCGGCTCGCGCCCTTCGCCTCCCAGGCCTCGAGGAGCTGCAGCATCTGCGCGGCGCGCGGGCTCGGCGCGGCGCCGGTCTTCAGCACGGCCGCCACATCGGGCAGCACCGCCACGGCGCGCAGGTCCTGCGTCGCAGCCGCGTTCATCGCCGAGGCGACGTCGGCGAGCGTGAGCTTGCCCTTCTTCGCGTCGAGCTGCTTCTGCAGGAGCTGGACGCGCTGGACCGAGCCGTAGGACCAGTTGTCGTCCGAGGCGCCCACGTCGGCGGCGGGCTTGTTGTTCCAGTTGAGGATCTCGCCGTTCGCCGGATTGATCGCCTGCGCGTGCTGGGCGGGCGTGAGGAAGCCGCGCCAGTCGTAGGCGCCCGAGCCGTCGGTCGGCAGCGCCGGGTCGGTACCGGGCGCGCGCACCGGCAGGCGCCCGCTCGAGAAGAGGGCGATGTCCCTGTCGTCGGCGTAGAACCAGTTGAACGAGAACTCGACCCCCGCCATCGCCCTCACGAAGCTCTTCGCCGAGCTCACCTGGTTCGTGTCCAGCTTGTAGAACGACTGGGCGGACAGCAGCTCGCGGCTGCGTGTCGAGCGCTCGAGCGAGACCGCGACGCGCGCCCCGCCGACGGTCGCGTAGCCCTCGACGGGACCGTGGACGGTCTCGCGAAAGACGACCGGCTGGTCGGGCGACCCCGAGGCGCTGAGCACGCCGGCGTTGAACGTGGTCATTGCCCGGCAGGTTCCCTTGTACATGTAGTGCGTGTCGTCGCCGCAGAGCGTCTCGACGAAGGCGTCCGTGTTGTCTGCCTGTGACGAGGTCGCGCTCCACACGTCGTCGAGGCCGCGCCCGATCACCACGAACGGCACCCCGGGGAACAGGGCGCCGCGAGTGGCGAAGCCGCCGCCCGCCATGTCGACCTCCATGAAGAACTCGGGGAAGAAGTACCCCACCTGCGGGCCGGCGACGAAAAGCGGGTGCCCGGTCGCCGAGCGGCTCGCGCCGATGAGCAGCGCGTTCGACATCGCCGACTGCGCGGCGACCTGCGGAACCGCGAGCGGGACAGGCTTGAAGCTGCCGTCGTCGACGGTCACGCTGCCGAGGGCCGTCGCCGCCGGCTGCTCCTGCGGGAAGCTGCCCTGGATCGAGACGGGTGCCTCGGGGTCGTTCGCCGAGCGGAGGTCGCCGAACACCTGCTGCCCCTTCGCCGCGCCGAGCTTCGCCTGGAGCGCCGAGAGGAGCATCGAGCGGCTGACCTCCGAGCCGCCGTTGGCGCCGAAGCGGGCGGCGATCAGCGCCGCTGCGGCGATCACGTCGTTCGGCGTGTAGGGCTCGATCGGGGTCCCGACCGACTTGTAGTACGCGTTGATCCCGGCCGTATAGGCCTGGAGCAGCGTCACGAAATGGCGCCCGAGGGCGCCCTGCGCGCGCAGGAGATCGAGCTGCTTGGCCAGGAAAGCCTCCGTCTCGCGGCTCGGCACGAAGGTCTTGCCGGAGAGTGCGAGGCTGATCGGGTCGATTCCGGGGATGTCGAGCGCGGCGGCCCGGGCCGGCCCGCGGATCAGCCCGAGCAGCAGCCCGCGGTCCTCCGCGGTCGCCCAGCCGGCGCCGTACTCGACGTCGGCCTGGCTCTTCCCGGTCACATGGGGCACGTCCCACTTGTCGCGCTGGATGACCACTCCCGCGCGCGGGAGCTTCTCGGTGCGCATCGCCTTCAGGCCGCCGAGCCCGAGCGTCTCGGGCTTGAACCAGCGCTTGAGATCGGCGTTGCCGACCTTGTCGTAGAGCGGGGTGAGGCCGTCGTAGAGCAGCGCCTGGTCGGTCGTGTTGCGGTCGAACGAGACGCCTCCGTTCTCCCCCGGCGGGAGGACGTCGAGCGCCACGGCCGCGAAGTCGTGCGGTGGCGCGCCGGCAGCGGAGACGGCCCCGGGCAGGAGCGCGGCCAGTGCGAGGACGAGGGCGACCCGCTTCAACGGGCGGCAAGCCTACTACGCTCCGCCCGTGGAAGCTCTTCTCGCCTTCGGCGCCGCGCTCCTCTCGCTCAGGCTCGCCGGCGGGCTCGCCGGACGTTGGCGCGCGAGTCGGTCGCCCGAGCTCGCCGCCTGGGCCTTCGGCCTGCTCGCCTATGCGCTCGCTTCCGCCGCGCTCGCGTGGGGCGCCGCGCACGGCTGGGATACACGCGCCTTCCGCGCCTACTACCTCTTCGGCGGGCTGCTGACCGCGCCCCTCCTCGGGGCGGGCTCGCTGCTGCTCGTGGGACGCCGCTGGGCCGGGCCGGTCGCCCTCCTCTGGTCGGGGCTCGCGATCGGGGTGATGATCGCGGTTCCGGTGCACGGCGACTTCACGGGAACGGCGATCCCGACCGCGCAGGCGCACCTCGACTTCCTCCCGGCACGGCTGCTCGCGGTGGTCGCGAACACCGCCGGAACCGTCGCGGTGGTCGTCGTCGCCCTGATCGGGATCCGCCGGCGGACACTCGGCAACGCGCTCATCCTCGCGGGCGTCGGAACGGCCGCCGTCGGCAGTGCGCTGGCAGGGCTCGGCGAGGCCGGAACGGCTCTCTTCGTCGCCGCCGCGGCCCTGCTGCTGTACCTCGGCTTCGTCACGCCGACGCGCTGGGGCGACCGGCGCGTGGCGTCCGAGGGCTCTGCTAGCTTGCCCGGGTAGCCACAACTACGACGCTGCACGGCCTCTGGTCGTGCCGGCCCGGACGGCAGCGGCTCCACTCCCCGTCCCGGTGCGTCGGTCCGTGTTCCCGTTGCAAGGGGTGCTGATTGAAACTAGCGACCTCCCTTGCGCTGGTCCTCGCCGTGCTCGCGGCGTCAGGAGCCGGCGCAACAATCGATCCTGCCAAGACGGCCGACCGGCGCACGGCGGCGCGCGTCACGGACGCGGCGACGATCATCAGGTACCGCACCGAGACGTGGCGCTGGCAGAAGGTGATGGGCAAGCCCCTCACGATCGCGCACCGCCTGCCGGCGGAGGTCTGGCGGAAGATCGCGCAGGCGGCCCACCGGCAGGCGCTCAGGCCGCCTCACAGGACGCAGTGGCTCTGCATCCAACGCTACGAGGCCTCCTGGCACGCGCAAACCGGGAACGGCTACTACGGCGGCCTGCAGATGGACCTCGACTTCCAGCGCTTCTACGCGGCATGGCTGTTGCGGGAGAAGGGCACCGCCGACCACTGGACGCCGCTCGAGCAGATGTGGGTCGCCGAGCGCGCGCACCGACACAGCGGCTTCTATCCCTGGCCGCACACCGCTCGCATGTGCGGGCTTCTTTAGATGGGTGATGCCACACCTGCCCGCGTCTGGCTGGTGGCACAGACACGGCGCAGGATCGCCCGGCTCGCCCTTGACCAGGCCAACCGGCCTGGCCTGCGGTCGATCCGAACGCCCTGCTTGGTCTGAGCCATCCCCAGACGCACCCGGCACGGCATCAACCATCTAGCCGCCGAGCTTTGCGCGTACGAGCTCGTTGACCAGCTTCGCGTCGGCCTTGCCCTGCGTCTCGCGCATCACCTGGCCGACGAAGAAGCCGAGCAGCCCCTCCTTGCCGCCCCGGTAGGCCTCGACCTGCGACGGGTTGGCGGCGAGGATCGAGTCGATCAGCGGCTCGAGCTCCGAAGCGTCGCTGACGACCTTCTCCTGGAGGTAGACCTCGGCCGAGAAGTCCGCGCCGGCGCTCGCCGAGACCGCCGCCGCGAACTGCTCGCGCGGGATCTCGCGGCGAGCCTTGAGGAGGATCTGCAGCTCACCGGGGTTGGGGACCGTCTCCAGCTCGCGGCCCTCGTTCATCAGGAAGTTCGCGACCTCGCGCGGGTCGAGCTCGTCGGCGAGCAGCGCCTCGTACAGGCCGGTGCGCCCCGTCGTGACGATGTCGCCGGCGAGCGCGAAGCCCAGTGCGGGCTCGAGGCGGCGGATTCGTTCGCCGGGGAGCTCGGGGAGCTCGGCCCGCAGTCGCCCGACGAGCTCTGCCGACGGCTCGACCGGGACGAGGTCGGGCTCGGGAAAGTAGCGGTAGTCCTCCGCCTCCTCCTTCGTCCGTCGTGACGTGAGCGCGCCGGTCGACGCGTCGAAGTCGAACGTCGCCTGCTCGACCTCGTCGCCCGACTCCCAGACCGCGATCTGCCGCTCGACCTCGGCCTCGATCCCGCGGGCGACGAAGCTGAAGGAGTTGATGTTCTTGATCTCCGTGCGGGTGCGGAAGCCCTCCTCGCCCGCCGGGCGGACCGAGACGTTCGCGTCGACGCGCAACGTACCCTTCTCCATCTCGGCGTCGGAGATCCCGAGCTCGACGATCGTCTGGCGCAGCAGCTGCAGGAAGCGCCGGGCCTCCTCCGCCGAATGGATGTCTGGATGGGTCACGATCTCGACGAGCGGGGTGCCCCCGCGGTTGAAGTCGACCACCGAGTGGCTCGCGCCGCCGATCCGGCCCGAGTGGCCGCCGTGGTGGATGGTCTTGGCCGCGTCCTCCTCGAGGTGCGCGCGCACGATCCGCACCGCGTGCTCGCCGTCCGGCGTCGGTACTAGCACCTTGCCATCTATGCAAAGCGGTAGATCGTATTGTGAGATCTGATAACCCTTCGGCAGGTCAGGGTAGAAGTAGTTCTTGCGCGCGAAGACCGCGCGCTCCGCGATCGTGCAGCCGAGCGCGAGCCCGAGCTTGACCGTCCACTCGACCGCGCGCCCGTTCGTGACCGGCAGCGCGCCCGGATGCGCCAGGCAGATGGGGCACGTGCGCGTGTTCTCCGACGCGCCCCAGCCCGCTTCGCAGCGGCAGAACATCTTCGTCCGTGTCTTCAGCTGGACGTGGATCTCGAGCCCGATCACCGGCTCCCAGGTCATCGGAGCCGCTCCGGGACTGTGTCGAAGCCGAGCGCCCGCTCGAGCGCGTGCCCGGTGCGGAAGAGCGTGTTCTCGGAGAACTGCGGGCCGACGAGCTGGAGGCCCACGGGGAGGCCCTCCGAGAGGCCGCACGGGATGTTGAGGCCGGGGAGCCCGGCGACGCACGAGGGGATCGTGAGCAGGTCGGCCGCGTACATCGCGAGCGGGTCCTGCGCCTTCTCGCCGATCCGGAACGCGACCGTGGGGGAGGTCGGCGAGACGAGCACGTCGAAGTGCTCGAAGGCGGCCGCATGCTCGCGCCGGATCAGGGTTCGTACCTTCTGCGCCTGGCCGTAGTACGCCTCGTAGTATCCGGCCGAGAGCGCGTAGGTGCCGAGCATGATCCGCCGCTTCACCTCGTCGCCGAAGCCTGCGTCGCGGGTGGCCTCGACCATCTCGCGGAACGTGTCGCCGGGCTCGCGGGGCCCGTAGCGGACACCGTCGTAGCGGGCCAGGTTCGAAGAGGCCTCTGCCGGCGCGATCAGGTAGTAGCAGGGCAGGCCGTACTGGACCGAGTGCGGTAGCTCGCACTCCCCCACCTCCGCGCCCAGCCCGCGTGCGAGCTCGATCGCAGCGCGCACGGCCTCCGTGACGCCGGGCTCGATTCCCTCGGCCTCGTTCAGTTCCCGCGGGACCCCGATCCTGAGGCCCTTCAGATCCTCCCCCTGCGGGAGCCGGACGGGCTCCGGGAGCTCGACGGTGGTCGAGTCGTGCGGGTCGCGGCCGGCGATGATCGAGTAGAGGAGCGCGCAGTCGCGCACCGTCTTCGCCACCGGGCCGACCTGGTCGAGGCTCGATGCGAAGGCGACCACGCCGTACCGCGGGACGGTGCCGTACGTGGGCCGCAGGCCGACGTTGCCGCAGAGCGCAGAGGGCTGCTTGATCGAGCCGCCGGTGTCGGAGCCGAGCGCCCACGGTGCGAGCCCGGCGGTCACAGCCGCCGCCGAGCCGCCGCCGGAGCCTCCGGGGACGCGCTCCGGGTCCCACGGGTTCCGCGACGGCCCGAAGGCGGAGTTCTCCGTGGACGAGCCCATCGCGAACTCGTCGGTGTTGGTCTTGCCGAGGAGGGACAGGCCCGCACCCTTGCAGCGCTCGGCCACGGTGGCGTCGTAGAGCGGCACGTAGCCCTCGAGGATCTTCGAGCCGGCGGTCGTGGGGACGCCCTTCGTCGAGATCACGTCCTTGAGCGCGATCGGGATCCCGGCGCCGCTCGGCTCGTCGAGCGTGGTGAGGTAGCAGTGGAGCTCGGGATCGCGCGCGGCGATCGCCTCGACGTAGGCGGCGTGCAGCTCCGCGGCCGAGACCTCGCGGCGCTCGAGCAGCCCGGTCGCCTCCTCGGCGGTGAGTCGGAGCGTGTCGATCACGCCGCTTCCCCGTCCCCAGCCCCCACCCACCCACGGGGGCAGTGAGGGTAGCCGGCGCTCTCGCGCGGGTGTGTGCCGAGTCTGTACCGGATCATGCGCTGGGCGGGACGCGGAAGCCGTCCCCCTCCCGTTCGGGCGCGTTCGCGAGCGCTTCCTCGACGGTGAGCGACGGGCCGGGCTCGTCGTCGTCCCATACGTTGACGAGGTCGAGCGGATGCGAGGTCGGCGGCACGTCGGTGAGGTCGAGCTCCGAGACCTTGCCGACCGCCTCGAGGATCGCGCTCAGCTCGGACTGGAGCCGCTCGGCCTCCCCGTCGCGCAGCCCGAGCCTCGCGAGCCGGGCCACGTGGAGAACATCGTCGTTGGTGATCGCCATTCGGTTCAGATCCTTCCAAAAAAGAGAGGCTCCCTTTCGGGAGCCTCTGCGCATTCGGTTCCGAAAGGGAAAGCTAGGCGGCCCGCACGTTCGCGGCCTGGGCGCCCTTGGGGCCCTGCACGACCTCGAACTCGACGCGCTGGCCTTCGGTCAGCGACTTGTAGCCGTCCATCTCGATCGCGGAGAAGTGGACGAAGACGTCATCGCCACCCTCACGCTCGATGAACCCATAACCCTTCTCGTTCGAAAACCACTTGACGGTGCCCTGAGCCAACGGTCCTCCTTAGTGCAGCAAACAACGACGGCCCGGGCACCGAGCCGCCGACCGATATGAAGCGCGCGAACTGTAGCCTCATGCCCGGGGGAACGCAAGGCCATCGCGGCGGAACCGGGCAGCTCTCAGCGTGCTCTTGAGCAGCATCGCGATCGTCATCGGCCCGACGCCGCCCGGCACGGGTGTCAGGAAGCCCGCCACCTCGGCCACGGACGGGTCGACGTCGCCGCGCATTCCGTCGTCGGTGCGGTTGATTCCGACGTCGATCACGGCCGCGCCCGGCTTGACCATCTCCGGAGTGATCACACCTGCGCGGCCCACGGCGGCGACGAGCACATCGGCCTCCCTGGTCACCGCGCCGAGGTCGGCCGTGCGGGAGTGACAGATCGTGACGGTCGCGTTCCGCGCGAGCAGCAGCATCGCAGCGGGCTTGCCGACGATCGCGCTGCGGCCGACGACAACGGCCCGCGCACCCTCGAGCGGAATCTCGTACTCCTCGAGGAGCGCGATCACTCCAGTCGGGGTCGCGGGCACGAGTGTTGGCCGGTCGAGGTACAGCTGGCCCGCGTTGAACGGATGGAAGCCGTCGACGTCCTTGACCGGATCGACCGTTCGCAGCACGAGCTCCTCGTCGATGCGGTCGGGGAGCGGCAGCTGCACGAGGATCCCATCCACCGAGTCGTCGCCGTTCAGCGCCTCGACGAGGGCGAGCAGGTCGTCCTCACCTGTATCGGCGGGAAGGTGGTGGTCATGCGCGGTGATCCCGACCTCGCCGGCAGCCTTGTGCTTCATCCGGATGTAGATCTCCGATGCGGGATCGTCACCGACGAGTACCGTGGCGAGCCCGACCGGGCCGAAGGCGCTCAGCTCCTCGGCCACCTCTGCTCGCACCCGTGCGGCGAGCGCCTTGCCGTCCATCAATGTCGCGGTCACCGAGGACGACCTTACCGCGAGCGAACGGCGTCAGGCCCGCCGGAGTCCGACGGGCCTGACTGCGAACGCTCCGCCTAGCTGGACGCCGTGAGGCAGTACGGGCCGAACTGCTTGCAGCGCGCGGGCTGCTTCTGCTTCGGCTTGGGCTTCGCCGGGTGGGCGGCCGGCTGGTGCTGCACGATCGTCAGCCCGGGAAGGCCCTGCTCCTCGGGCGGCCGCAGAGCGAGCGCCGAAGGAGCAGCCGTCAGGGCGGCGAGTGCGACGAGCACGATGCTCTTCCTGAGGTACATCTCCGCCTCCTATCGTTGGTTGCCAACAGGACGCGGCAATGCACGTCGATCTTCCAGGCTCCCAGGATCCTCCGGCTACGAGCCGGTAAGCGTCGGGCTCGAGAGGGCCGGGCGGGCCGAGCCCAGCGTGCCGTTCTCCGGCGCGAAGGCCGCGTCCCGTCCAGGTCGGCTCGTGCGGGCGGCAAGGTGTGCCGCGAGCGAAAGCGGCGTCAGGCCCGCCGGAGTCCGACGAGCCTGGCGCCGAGTGAACCGCCTAGGTCGCGAAGCAGTAGGGAACCAGCTGGGTGCAGTATGCGGGCCGCTTCACCTTCACCTTCGCCGGCTTCGTCGGCTTCGCCCCGTGGGCGGCCGGCTGGTGCTGCACGATCGTCAGCGCGGGAAGGCCCTGCTCCTCGGGTGGCCGCAGAGCGAGCGCCGAAGGAGCTGCCGCCAGGGCGGCGAGGGCGACGAGCACGATGGTCTTCCTGAGGTACATCTCCGCCTCCTGTCGTTGGACTGCCAACAGGACGCGGCAGGGCACTCCGGCTAGAAGGCCGGGAAGAAGCAGCGGTGTCCCAGT
The DNA here is from genome assembly GCA_963724805.1 of uncultured Actinomycetes bacterium. GTDB lineage: Bacteria > Actinomycetota > Thermoleophilia > Gaiellales > Gaiellaceae > CAVQZA01. Next base: position 400,514 of record CAVRWA010000011.1, on the reverse strand, counting down.
TGGAGCTGACGGCCGTGGCACAGCTTGTGCGGCGGCGCCTTGGGACGGAGGCCGACCCCGTGCTTCACGATCTTCAGGCCGGAACCCAAGCCCTCCTCCGGCGGCAGCTTGGCCGGCGCCGAGGGGGCGGCCGTCGCGGCTGCGAGCACGACGAGCGCGATTGTCTTCCTGAGGTACATCTCCGCCTCCTGTCGTTCGATGCCAACAGGACCCGGCCGAGCAGCCTCTTCTTCCCTGGACGGCCTAGCCGCGGCGGCGCAGCGCGATCCCGGTCAGGACCTCGCGGACGATCCGCTCGGCGACGAGCGCGGTCACGTCGGCCGAGCCGACCGCGGTCGGGATCACCTCGACCACGTCGGCCCCGGCGAGCTCCAGCTGCTGCGCGAGAGCGCGGCAGGCCCACAGGAGGTCCGCGGAGGTCATCCCGCCCGGCTCGGGCGTGCCGGTCCCCGGCGCGAAGGCCGGGTCGAGCACATCCACGTCCACTGTGAGGAACACCGGGCCCGTCCCGACGACGTCGACCGTCCGCGCGACCACCTCGCGGATCCCGAGGTCGCGAATGTCGTGCATGAAGTAACTCGTGATCCCCCGCTCGGCCTGCCACGCGAACTCCGCTTCGCCAGGCCAGTAGCCGCGCAGGCCGATCTGGACGTAGCGCTTCGGATCGACGCGGCCTGCCTCGACGAGCCGGTACATCGGCGTCCCGTGCGAGACCTCGACGCCGAAGACCTCGGTTCCGGTGTCGGTGTGTGTGTCGAAGTGGACGAGACCCACCGGGCCGCGGGACGCGAAGACGGCGGACACGTTCGGCTCGGCGATCGAATGGTCGCCGCCGAGCACGATCGGGACGGCTCCGGCGCGGACGACCTGGGCAACCGTCTCCTCGATCGCCTTCCGGGTCCGGGCCGGGTCGGCCGGGATCACGGGCGCGTCGCCGAAGTCCACCACCCTGAGCTCACTGGCCGCGTCGACCCCGGCCTCCAGATGCGGGCCCGGCGGGCAGCTCGCGGCGCGGATCGCGCGCGGGCCGAAGCGGGCGCCGGGCCGGTCGGAGACGAGATCGTCGGTCGGTGCGCCCACTATCGCCACGTCGACGCCCCGAAGCTCGGCGGGGTCCTGCGTGTACGGGAGCGCGGCGAACGTCAGCAGCCCCGCGTAGTCCGGCTTGTCGCCGAGACCCCGCCACCGTTCGAGCGGATCGATCACCGCCCCATCCTAAGGACTCGTTCCGGGGTTCATACTCCGCCTGCGATGACGACGGACGCCGCCGCCGTGAGCCTGCTGCGCTGGCTTCGCCGCCAGCTCCGCGAGCCGAGCCCCCTCCGCGAGCGCCTCGAGGCCGCGGTGGCGAACGACGACCCGGCCGAGGCGCGCCGCCTGCTCGCCCGCGTGGAGTTCGGCGAGGGCCAGCGACGGCAGCTCGAGAGCCTGCTCGTGCGCTGGGAGAGGCGTTAGAGGCTTGATGCGATAGTCGGCCGCCGTCGGGGCGTCATCCGGCCCGGCCGAGTCGCGTCAGGCCTCTGATTAGCCCAGGAGCTTGCCGACCGCGGAGATCATGGACGCGCCGGCGGCGGCCTCGACGCTCGTGTTGTCGTCGCTCTGCTGCAGGTACGGCGCAAGCGCCCCGGCGAGGTCGGCGAGGTTCATCGACTGGAGCCAGACCTTCCCCGGCCCGGTGAGGCGCATCAGGAAGAGCCCGTCGCCGCCGAACACCTTGTTCTTCAGCCCGGGCACGGTCGTCAGCTCGTAGGTGACGGTCGCGCCGAGCAGGCCGACGTGGCCCGGATGGACGCGCAACGTCTCGCCCGCCTCGAGCTCGTACTCCGAGAGCTCGCCCCCGAGGGCGATCCACGCGTGGCCCGAGCCGCTGAGCCGCTGCAGCACGAACCCGAAGCCGCCGAAGAGGCCCGAGCCGATCTTCCCGGGGTGGAAGGCGGTCTCGAGCTCACAGCCGTACGTGCCGGCGAGGAAGCCGCCCCGCTGGACGGTGTAGGAGTGCCCCGGGCCGAGCGGCACATTGATGATCGTGCCGGGCAGGCGCGCCGGAAACACCGCCACGCCTGGCGCGGTCGTGGCCGAGTACTCCGTCATGAAGAACGAACCGCCGCCGAACGAGCGCTTCGCAGCGTCCCAGACCCCGTCGGCGCCGGCGAGAGCGGTCGACGTCTGGAGCTCGATCGAGTCGGTCACCCAGCCGAGCTCGCCCGACTCGGCGACGACGCTCTCACCCGGGTCGAGGCGGACCTCGAGCACGGGCATCGTGGTCCCTCTGATCTGGGCGTCCATCAGCGCAGGCAGACTGCGTAAACGTTGCCGGATGTGTCGTCCGACGGGGAGAGATTCTGGAGGAAGACGACCCAGCTCAGCCCGTCGGCGCCCGGCCGCGAGTCTCCGGCCAGCGCGTTGCCGTCCGGGTTGTCGTAGCCGCCGGAGACGACATGCTCCCCCGCGTCGCAATTGGCCTTGAAGTCGCCCTCGTCGCCCGCCGCGAGCGTCCAGGTGGCGGTCTTGTAGTAGACGTTCGGCGGCGGCGCGAGCGAGCTGACCTGCGCCGCCGTGAGGCCACCGAGCTTCTGCGAGTTCTTCGCGGTGTCGGCGACGAGCGCGCGTTTCGCCAGCGGGACGATCCCGGCGGCGACCGCCGTGCCCGAGAGCGCGACGAACAGGGCCAGGAGCGCAACGACGAGCGCCGGGCTCGGGCGCCCGATCCTCCACCGTTTCCGCTCCGCAGGACTGCTCATCGCTTCCTCCTATCGGCCTGGAGAGTTCGTCCCTTGAACGGGTATTACAGTTCGTCCGTGGTGTCGCGCCTCCTTCCCGCCGAGCTGCGCACCGAGCGTCTGCTGCTGCGCCAGTTCCGGCCCGACGACGCCGAGGCGCTTCACGAGATCTACGTGCAACCGGAGTACCTCGAGCACATGCCCGTTTCCGACCTCGACGGGGCGCGCGCGCAGATCGAGCGCTTTGCGCGGATGTGGGAAGACGACGGGCACGGGCAATGGGCCGCCGAGGACCTCGAGAGCGGCCGGCTGATCGGCCGGATCGGCATCCTCCGCCACCACGACTGGCCGCTCGAGCCGCACGATCCGCCGGAAGTCGGCTGGGTCCTCCACCGCGACTGGTGGGGGCGCGGCCTCGCCACCGAGGGCGGACGAGCCTCGCTCGAGTGCTGGCGCGAGCACCTTCCCGGTGAGCCGCGGCTCTACTCGTTCACCACGCCCGGCAACGTCCGCTCACGGGCGGTGATGGAGCGGCTCGGGCTCACGCTGCGCGGCCAGACGGTCTGGCGCGGCTGGGACATCGTCTGGTACGCGATCGACCGTTAGAGCCACGGCGCCGCGATACACGGATACTTCTGTTTGTATAGTTTTGGCTCCACCAGCCACCGGAAGGGAGACCACCGTGTCCGAGCTCGACGCTGTCAAGTCCGCGAACGACGCATACGCCGCGCAGTTCACCAAGGGAGACCTGCCGATGCCTCCCGGCCGCCGGTTCGCGGTGGTCACCTGCATGGACGCCCGCATCGACCCGGCGAAGGCGCTCGGGCTCGAGGAGGGCGACGCCCACGTGATCCGGAACGCCGGCGGGATCGTCACCGACGACGCGCTCCGCTCGCTCGTGATCTCCCGCACCCTCCTCGGCACGCAGGAGGCCTTCGTGATCGGCCACACCGACTGCGGCATGCTGACCTTCAACAACGACCAGATCCGCGGGATGCTCCGCGACGAGCTCGGCGCCGAGGCCGCCCACGTCGACTTCCAGCCGTTCCCGGACGTCGCCGACCGGGTCGCCGCGAGCGTCCGCCGCATCCGCGAGTCGAACCTCGTCCCGGACGACTATCCGATCGCCGGGTTCGTCTACGACGTCAAGACGGGGAGAATCGACGAAGTAGAGGTCTGAGCAACAGGGCTCAGGGAACCCAGCGCTCGGCCAACGGCGTCACCTGGAGCTCGTGCGTTGCCCCACGAGCGCCCTGGTCGGCGAGGAAGAGGATTGCGGCGGCGAGCTCGTGCGGATCGGCGAGCGCATCGACCGGCTGACCGGGCCGGCCGCCGGCGAGCGGCTCGATGCCGGCGTCCACGATCAAGAGCGCGACGTGGATGCCGTGCCCGCGCAGCTCGAGCGCCGAGGCCTGGGTGATCGCCCTGACACCGAAGGCGCCCGCCGCCCAGAGGCCCCGCCCTGCGGCCGCGCGACGCGAGGAGCCTCCGGTCACCTGAACCACGGTCGCAGGCCTGTTCTGCGCCAGCAGGAACCCGCCCGTGGCCGAGAGGAACGAGAACGCCGCGCGCGCCGGGGCCGCGGCCCACGAGTCGAACGCGTCCGGCGCCGCCTCGGAGATCGGGCCGCCGCCGAACGGGCCGCTCCGATCGCCTCCGTAGGCCGAAGCCGCGTTGACGACCAGGTCGACGCCGCCGTGAGCGGCCGCGGCCTGCTCCAGCACCTGCCGGACACTTCCCTGATCCGTGACGTCCCCGGATACCGCGAGTGCGCCCGCGGCCGTAACGCCCTCGAGCGTCGCCTCCGACCGCGCCACGCCCGCGACCGCCCACCCTCGAGAGCGCAGCAACTCGATCACGGCCCTGCCGAGATTCCGCGCACCGAACACGACGGCGCTGCGACCGTCCACGCTGTCAGCCATCGACCATCACCACAAGGCGCCTAGCAGATTCGAACTGCTGTACGAGGCTTTGCAGGCCTCTGCCTAACCACTCGGCCAAGGCGCCGGTGCGGGGCATTCTACGGCCGGGGCGCGGTGAGGTGGTTGCGGTCGAACGGTCGCAGCAGCACGTCCTCGAGGAACGCGGCGGCGCGCGGGTAGGCGTCGAGCCGGTTCTTCAGCTTCTGCAGCCCGTGCCCCTCGTCGTCGTACACGACGAGCTCGCACGGGACGTCGCGGGCGACGAGCTCGCGGTGGAGCTGCTGGGCCTCGGAGAGCGGGACGCGCGGGTCGTTCGCGCCGTGGATGATGAAGAGCGGCGCCACGATCTCGTCGACGCGCGAGATCGGGGAGACCGACTCGAGCAGCTCGCGGTCGCGCGCGAGCGACCCGTACTCGCGCTCGCGGTAGACGCGCCGGTAGGACGAGGTGTTCTCGAGGAACGTGACGAGGCTCGAGATGCCGACAATGTCGACTCCCGCGGCCCAGCGCTCCGCATGGAACGCGAGCCCGGCGAGCACCATGTAGCCGCCGTAGGAGCCGCCGAAGAGGACGGCCCGCGAGGCGTCGATCCCGCGTCTCGTCTCGAGCCAGTCGTGCAGCGCCGCGAGGTCGCGCACGGAGTCGAGGCGCTTCTCGACGTCGTCGAGATGCTCGTATCGCTTCCCGTAGCCGGTCGAGCCGCGCACGTTCGGTGCAGCGACCGCGAAGCCGCGCGCGATGAAGTACTGGTGGAGCGCGTTCCAGGTCGGCCGAAGCTGTGACTCGGGGCCTCCGTGGATCCAGATCACGACCGGGACCGGGTAGTCGTCCTCGGCCTCGTAGAGAAAGACCGGCACCGACTCGCCGTCGAACGACTCGAAGCGGTGCAGCTCCGGCTCGACGAGCTGCGAGGGCGGCACCTCGCTCGGGCTCGTGGTCAGTCGCCGCGTCTCGCCCGAGGCCGTCTTGTGGAGCCAGATGTCGCCCGGCTCGAGCGACGAGGTGTAGTGGAAAGCGAGCAGGCGGCCGTCGCGGGAGAAGACGGTGTCGCTGACGACGCCGCGGCCCGGCAACGGCACCTCGCCGCGCAGCTCCAGCGTCCCGGGGTCGCGCAGCTCGAGCCGGGAGTAGCCGTCCGCGTTCTCGTGCACGAGCAGGCTCGCCCCCGCGTCGTCCACCTGCACCGCGAGGTCCCAGGGGCTCTCGAGCACGATCTCCCAGGTGCGCGCGGCGAGGTCGTAGCGGGCGATCGCAGCCGTGTCGCGGCCGGCGCTCGTCGCAAAGAGAAACGCCTCGCCGTCCGACAGCCAGGCGGGCGGGCCGACATAGGCGGCTTCGTCGTGCGGCGCTACCTCGAACCACTCCGCCGTCTCGACGTCCACGAGCATGAGGATGTTGTCGGCGGGACGCGTGGTGAGGGTCGCCAGGGAGAGCAGCCGTCCGTCGGGCGAGAAGCCGGCCGGGTCGCACCAGCCGCCGAGGCCGTAGACACACCGCTCCTCCCCGCTCTCGAGCTCGCGCACGTAGACGTCGAAGTCCACCCCGTTGCGCCGGTTCGAGGAGTACGCGAGCAGCCGCCCGTCGCGCGAGAAGCACGGGTTCGCGTGCATGAAGCGCGGGTCGTGCACGAGCGGCTCGGGCTCGCCGCCGGGCTCGAGCAGGTAGAGCTGGGCGCGCTCGTCGCCCGCCGTGTCCATCTGGAGCAGCACCCGCTCGCCGCCGGGGACGAACTGCCCGAGCACGGGCTCCTCGAGGGCGGTCAGGCGCTCGAGCAGGCCGCCGGCGCTCGGCATCCGGTACAGCTGCATCGTCCCCGAGAGGTTCGATGAGACGAGCACCGTCTCGCCGTCCGCGGTGAGGTCCGCAGGCACCGCGATCCGTGCCTCGAGCAGGTCGCCGAGCGCCAGCAACGCTAAGCCGCGAAGCCCGGGATGATGTCGTCGCCGTAGGCCTGGAGCGTCTCTTCCTGGCCGTGCGTCATCAGGTAGATGTTGAACTGGTCGACCCCGACCGACTCGAGCTCCTTCAGCTTCGCCGTCGCCGCCGCCGAGTCGCCGAGCACGCAGAAGCGGTCGCAGATCTCGTCGGGGACGAACTCACCGTGCGCGGCGCCGACGCGCGAGTGGTCCTTGTAGTCGTAGAACTTCCGCGCCTTCACGTAGTCGGTGAGCGCGGTCGGGATCTCGCCGCCCTCGCCGTAGCGCTCGATCAGGTCCATCACGTGGTTCGAGACCATCGCCGGGAACCAGCGCACCTGCTCGCGCGCGTCGGCGAGGTCGGCGGAGATGTGGCTCGGCGCGCAGACGATGCACTCGAGCTCGTCCGGGTCGCGGCCCGCCTCGACCGCGGCCGTGCGGGCGACGTCCATGATCCACTGGATGATCTGCGGGTCGGCGAGCTGGATGATCACGCCGTCGCCGACGCGGCCGGCGACCGCGAGCGCCTTGGGCCCGTAGCCCGCGACGTACATCGGGATGTCGGGGAGCTCCTTCCGCACCCATTTCAGCTCGAGCTCCTTCTCGTTCCAGTCCACCGGGCGGCCGTTCATGAAGTCCTTGATCATCACGAGACGACGCTCGAACTCGGCCACGAGCACGGGCTTCTGGCCGATCACCCGGCGCGCCGAGTCTCCGCGGCCGATCCCCATCACCATCCGGCCGTTCGAGATGTCGTGCATCGTCGCGTACGCGCTCGCGAGCACCGTTGGGTCGCGCGTGCCCGGGTTCGTCACGCAGTGCCCGAGCTTGATCGTCTTCGTCTGCGCGGCGGCGAGCGTCAGCAGCGGCACCGACTCCTGCCAGAGGACGTGGGAGTCGTACGTCCAGCCGTACTCGAACCCGTGCCGCTCGGCGAGCTGCATCAGCTCGATCAACCGCTGGTAGGGCGGGTCTGGAAGGACGGTTACGCCGAAGCTCAGCATCGTGGAGGCGCGAGCATACCGCCCCTATCGGCCGAGAGAAGAGAGCGGAGGCAGCAGCGCGAGCCCCACGCCGCCGACCGCCGCGAGCGCCACGAACCCGAGCCGGCCCTCGCCGGGCATGGAGAAGGTCAGCCCGACGAGCGGCGTCGCGATCAGGACGAACAGGTTCGGCCCCGCGTTGACGAGCCCGACCGCCGTGCCGGCCGCGTCGGGGCGCAGGATCTGGGCGCCCCTGAACACCGCCGCGAACGGGATTCCGGCCGCGAGCCCGACCGCGAGCGCCGCGAGGGCGAGCACCGAGAGCGGCGCCAGGGTCGCGAGCACGAGGATCCCGAGCGAGGTGACGGCGACCGCACCCGCGACGAGCGCCCGCCCACGCTCGGGCCGTCGCTGCAGGACGAACCCGCCGCCGGGCCGAGTGACGAGCCCGCCGATCAGCGTCAGGGAGCCCGCGAGCGCGGCGACCCTGTGGCTGTAGCCGGCGCGCTCGAGCAGGGTGACGACCCAGTTCCCGGCCACGATGCTGATCCCGAACGTGCACGTGTGGAGGAGCGAGAGACGGTAGAGGCGGCGGTCGGAGATCACCGGAACCTTCGATCGGCGTTGGGGAGGCCGCTTCGTCGCCGGGACGAACGGGAGCACGATCAGTACCGGGAGCACGAGGGCGAGCGCCGTCCAGTACGGCGCGCGCCAGCCCGCGAGCTGGGGCACGATCGCAACGGCCAGCCCGGTAGCCGCGAAGGTCGCGCCGCCGTAAAAGCCCTGCAACTGGGCGCCTCCTCCCGCGGCGCGCACGTAGTCGGCCCCACTGATGAACCCGGCTCCGGTCCCGAGCCCCATCAGCGCCCGCGCGAACAGCGCGACCCAGTAGTCGCGGAACGTCAGCGCGAGCACGTTGCCGATCGCGATCGCGAGGAGCGACGCGATCCCGACGCCGCGGGCGCCGTAGCGGTCGATCGCGCGCCCCGCGGGGATCTGAACCGCCGCGTGTACGAGGAACACGGCCGAGGTGAGGATCCCGATCGCGGCGAGGTGCACGCCGTAGGCGTCCGCCATCCGATCGGCGACCGAGCCGACGTTGGTGAGACTCCAGCTCGCGGTGAACCCGACCGCGAACGCTGCGACTAGCCGCGCGCGGCCAGCCAGTCGATCGTCCTCGACGTGAGCCGGTCGAGCGCGTCGACAGAGAGCGCGAGGTGCTCGGGCTTCGTGTCCTCCAGCTTCGTGTGCGACAAGCCGCGCAGGCTCTGGACGAAGACCATCACCGTGGGGATCCCGATCCGGGCCACCTCGGCGGCGTCGTGGAGCGGCCCGCTCGGGAGGCGGTGCGAAGTGCCGGCAACCTCGCGGATCGACACGTCGGCGAGCTCGATCAGCTCGGGATCGAACAGGATCGGCTCGATCTGCCAGATCCGCTCCCACTCGACCTCGACCTTCTCCTCGACGGCGAAGCGCTCGCTCGCGCCCCTCGCCTCGGCCAGCATCTCGGCCAGCGCGCCCGCATCGAGGTGCCGCTGGTCGAGCAGGATCTCGCACTCCCCCACGACCGCGGTCACGATCCCGGGCTTCGTCACGACCCGACCGACCGTGCAGACCCCGCCGTGCTCGATCGCGATCGGACGGATCTCGAGGGCGAGCTTCGCCGCGGCGGCAAGAGCGTCATGCCGGCGGTCCATCGGCGTCGAGCCGGCGTGGGCGGACTGACCGGTGAAGCGGACCGCGTGGCGCTGGACGCCGTAGGTGCCGAGCACCACGCCGAGCGGCAGGCCGAGATCCTCGAGCACCGGGCCCTGCTCGATGTGCAGCTCGAGGTAGGCGCCCGCCGTGGCGAGCTGCGCGTGCGCCTCGAGCGCGCGGTCGAGCTCGACGCCGTGGGCGCGTAGAGTCTCGGGGAGCGGGTTGCCTTCCTTGTCTGCGAGCTCACGCAGCTCGTCCTGGTCGGCCATCGTCCCGGAGGCGGCCGACGAGCCGAACAGGCTGCGGCCGAAGCGCGCGCCCTCCTCGTCGGCCCAGCTCACGAGCCGCACTGTGACCGCGGGCTCGCCCGATTCCGCGAGCCGTCGCATCACCTCGACCCCGGCGAGGACGTTGAGGCAGCCGTCGAGCCAGCCGCCGTTCGGGACCGAGTCGATGTGCCCGCCGATCAGGAGCGCCGTGGGCGAGCGGCCGGGTAGCGTCCACCACTGGTTGCCCGCCGCGTCCACCTCGTACTCGAGCGGCAGCCCGTCGAGCCGCTCGCAGAGCCATTCGCGCGCGACGACCCAAGTGTCGGTCCAGGCGACGCGCTGCGCGCCGTCGTCGTCGCCGGTCAGCCGCTGGAGCTCGCGCAGCTCCTCGACCGTGCGGGTGGGCTGCAGGGCCACGGGAGGACGATACAAAACGCAGGTGTGGTAGAGATAGGCGGTGGCGGCGAGCGCGATCCGAGAGCCCGGCCGGGCTCGTTCCTGGCTCCGGCGCATCGCGCTCTACCTGATCGTCCCGCTCTTCTTCATCGTCTTCTACTCGACCTATCGCTGGCTCGGGATCCACTTCCACTGGACCCACCCGTTCGTCGTCGACGACATCACGATGCCGAGCCTCCGCTCGATCGTGAGCGCGCTCTTCGAGCCGTCGCGGGTCAACGGCCCGCTCCTGATCACCGTCCTGGTGGACGCGGCGCTCTTCACCGCGAAGGAGGCGGTGATCGGGTTCGCGCTCGGCGCGTCGATCGGCTTCGTGCTCGGCGCGCTCCTCTTCCAGTCGAAGCTGCTCCAGCGCGGGTTCATGCCGTACATCGTCGCCTCGCAGACGGTGCCGATCCTCGCCGTCGCGCCGATGGTGGTCGTCTGGATGAAGTCGGGCTGGCAGTCGGTGGCGGTGATCGCCGCCTACCTCACGTTCTTCCCGGTCACGATCAACACGCTGCGCGGGCTCCAGTCGGCCGACCCGCGGGCGATCGAGCTGATGCGCTCGTACGCGGCCAACCCGTGGACGGTGCTCTGGAAGGTGCGCGTGCCGTCGGCCCTCCCGTTCCTCTTCGCCGCCTTCAAGATCTCTGCGACCGCATGCGTGGTCGGCGCGATCATCGGCGAGCTGCCCTCGTCGATCCAGGACGGGCTCGGCGGAGCGATCCTGAACTATGCGCAGTACTACTCGATCGAGCCGGCGAACCTCTGGGCCACGAACATCATCGCGGCGCTGCTCGGGATCACGTTCTTCCTCGTGGTCGTGGTCGTCGAGCGCCTCGTCGTGCGCCGCGCGCCGGAGCACGTCGCATGACCCGAAGAACGCCAAATGCTCATGAGCACAAGGAATGGTTGTGAACGACGCCGCCGTCACGATCCGGGGTGTCTCGAAGACCTTCCCGGGCGGCACCACCGCGCTCCAGGGGATCGACCTCGAGATCGTCCCGGGCGAGTTCGTGTCGCTGATCGGCCCGTCCGGCTGCGGCAAGTCGACGCTCCTGCGCGTGATCGGCGACCTGATCGCGCCGACGGCGGGTGAGGCGCTCGTGAACGGGAAGCCGGCGCAGCAGGCTCGGCGCGACCGCGACTACGGGATCGTGTTCCAGGATGCGGTCCTTTTCGACTGGCGCACGGTCGCGAAGAACATCGCGCTGCCGCTCGAGCTCGCCGGCTGGAGCCGGGAGAAGCGCCGCGACCGGGTGACGCAGATGCTCGAGCTCGTCGAGCTGAGGGGCTTCGAGGACCACCACCCGTGGCAGCTCTCGGGCGGGATGCAGCAGCGCGTCTCGATCTCGCGGGCACTCGCGTTCGACCCCACGCTCCTGCTGATGGACGAGCCGTTCGGCGCGCTCGACGAGATGACGCGCGAGCGCCTCAACATGGAGCTGCTGCGGATCTGGGAGGCGTCCGGCTCCACCGTCGTCTTCGTCACGCACTCGATCGCGGAGGCGGTCTTCCTGTCCACACGCGTCGTCGTGATGTCGCCGCGGCCCGGCCGCATCTCGGAGCTCGTCACCATCGACCTGCCGCAGCCGCGCACCGCCGAGACGCGCGAGGAGCCGCGGTTCTTCGAGCTGGTGACCCGGGTTCGCGACGTGCTGCACGCAGGCCACGGCGCGAAGGAGCCCGCATGAGTCGCGCGGGAACGACCGCCTCTGCCCGCGCGTTCCTCGGGCGCCGCTCGCGCTGCAGGGCCGGAGGGGACGTCAGTATGGGTAATACGGCCCCGGAGAGCACGGTCCCGCGAGCGGCGTCAGGCGACGGCGGAGCCGACGCCGGCGAGGGGCGCGCGTGAGTTCATTCGTCGAAGAGCCGGCGCCGGTCGAGTCGATCCCCGAGGGGTATCTGCGCGGGTTCTACAACCGCGGCCGCGACTGGGTCCCGGCACTCGTCGTGCTCGTGCTCGCGCTCGTCGCGTGGCAGGAGGGGATCCGCATCTTCCACATCCAGCGGTTCCTGCTCCCGAAGCCCACGGCGATCGCGCACACCCTGTTCGCCGAATGGGACCAGCTCTGGAGCTCCGGCTGGTACACGTTCCAGGAGGCGCTCGGCGGCTTCGTGATCGGCTCCTCGTTCGCGATCCTCTGCTCGTTCGTGGTCGCGCGCTTCCGCGTCCTCGGCGAGGCGTCGATGCCCTATGCGATCGCGGCGAACGCGATCCCGATCATCGCCTTCGCCCCGATCCTCAACGCCTGGTTCGGGATCGGGCAGGAGTCGAAGATGGCGGTCGCGGCGATCCTCTGCTTCTTCCCGGTGCTGATCAACATGGTTCGAGGGCTGACCTCCGTGCCGCCGGCCTCGATCGAGCTGATGCGCTCCTACGCCGCGAGCGAGCTGATGATCTTCCGGCGCGTGCGGCTGCCGAACTCGCTGCCGTATCTCTTCTCGGCCTTGAAGGTCGCGAGCGTACTCGCGATGATCGGCGCAATCGTCGGCGAGTACTTCGGAGGGTCGCAGCAGCAGCTCGGGATCATCATCAAGAACTCAGCGTCGCTGTTCCAGTTCGAGCTTGCGTGGGCTGCGATCGTGGTCGCCTGCTGCATGGGGATCGGCTTCTACCTCGCGGTGTCGCTCGCAGAGCACGTGTTGATGTCTTGGCACCCGTCTTCCAGGAGGGCGACGGGTTAACAGAAAGGGGTACCGAATGCGAAGGAAGGTCTTCTGGGGTCTCGCTCTCGTAGCTGCGCTCGCGAGCCTCGCGGTCGCCGGGATCGCGACGAGCGCGACCAAGACGACGAAGCTCGACAGCGTGACCGTGCAGCTGAAGTGGGTCACGCAGGCACAGTTCGCGGGCTACTACGCAGCGGCCGCGAAGGGCTACTACAAGGCCAACGGCCTCGACGTGAAGATCAAGGTCGGCGGCCCGGACATCACTCCTGAGCAGGTCGTCGCCTCCGGTCAGGCGGAGTTCGGCCTCGACTGGCTGCCGAGCCTGCTCGCCGCGCGCGACCAGGGCGGCAAGCTGATCAACATCGCCCAGGTGTTCAACCGCTCGGGCATGACCGAGCTGACCTGGAAGAGCTCCGGGCTCACGACGATCAAGTCGCTGGCGAAGAAGAAGGTCGGCGTGTGGTGCTGCGGGAACCAGTTCGAGCTCTACGCGGCGCTGACGAAGAACGGGATCGACCCGAACAGCTCGAGCGCGGTCACGATCGTCAACCAGCCGTTCGACATGAACCTCTTCCTTCAGAAGAAGGTCGACGCGGCCGCGGCGATGACCTACAACGAGCTCGCGCAGGTGCTCGAGACCAAGAACCCGGCCACGGGCAAGCTGTACAAGCTCAGCGACCTGAACGTGCTGAAGATGGAGGCGCAGGGCACGGGCATGCTCGAGGACGGCGTCTTCGTGAACTCCGACTGGATCGGGAACGCGAAGAACCAGGACATCGCGAAGCGGTTCCTCGCGGCGACGTTCCAGGGCTGGGCGTACTGCCGTGACAACAGGGCGGCGTGCGTCGACATCGTCCTTCAGAACGGGCCGACGCTCGGCAAGGGGCACCAGACGTGGCAGATGAACGAGATCAACGCCATCACCTGGCCGAACCCGCAGGGGATCGGCGTGATGAGCGCGGCGGCGTTCAATCGGACGGCCGCGATCGCAAAGAAGTACAAGGTGATCAAGAAGCTGCCGTCGGGCGCCTACCGCACCGACCTCGCGAAGGCGGCGGTCGCAATGGACAGGGCCAAGGGAGTCAATGTCTACGGCGCGGGCTACAAGAAGGGCGTCGTCATCGTCACCCCGGGCGGCAAGTAGGAACCGAGCCGAGAGAGGGAGATCCGCCATGTCAGTTCTGATCAAGAACGGTCGCATCGTCACCGCGGCCGACGACTACGTCGCCGACGTCTTCGTCGACGGCGAGCGGATCTCCCTCATCGGCGCCTCGCTCGACGTGGCGGCCGACAAGGTCGTCGACGCGACGGGCAGGTACGTCCTGCCGGGCTGCGTCGACCCGCACACCCACCTCGACATGCCCTTCGGCGGCACGGTCACGATCGACGACGTCGAGTCGGGCCAGACAGCAGCGGCCTTCGGCGGCACGACCTGCCACGTCGACTTCGTGATCCAGGGGAAGGGGCAGAGCTTCGGCGAGGCGCTCGAGGCTTGGCACGCCAAGCGCGAGGGCAAGGCCGTGATCGACAACGGCTACCACATGGCCGTCACCGACCTCGTCGCGGGGGGCTCGCTGGAGGAGCTGGCCTCGCTTCCGGACCAGGGCGTGACCTCGTACAAGCTCTTCATGGCCTACAAGGGCGCGCTGATGGTGGACGACGAGACCCTGTTCAGGACGATGGAGGTCGCGGCCGACACCGGTGCGCTCGTGATGGTGCACGCCGAGAACGGCGACGCGATCGACGTGCTGGTGAAGGAGGCGCTCGCGGCCGGCAACACGGCGCCGCACTACCACGCGCTCACCCGCCCGCCCGAGCTCGAGGGCGAGGCCACGAACCGCGCGATCCAGCTCGCCCGGATCGCCGGCTCGCCGCTCTACGTCGTCCATGTCTCGTGCCAGGAGTCGGTCGATCCGATCGCCGTGGCGCGCGAGAAGGGCTGGGACGTCCACGGCGAGACGTGCACGCAGTACTTCTTCGTCGACTACACCTTCCTCGAGCGCCCGAACTTCGAGGGCGCGAAGTGGGTCTACACGCCGCCGCCGCGCGCGAAGGAGAACCAGGAGGTGCTCTGGGGCGCGGTCCGCAACGACATCCTCTCGGTGATCTCGACCGACCACTGCGCGTTCACCTGGCAGGGCCAGAAGACGATGGGCCAGGACGACTTCTCGAAGATCCCGAACGGCGGCCCGGGCCTGGAGGACCGGCTCCACATGATCCACGAGTTCGGCGTCCGCCAGGGGCGGATCTCCCTGAACCGGATGGTCGAGCTGCTGGCCACCAACCCGGCGAAGCTGTTCGGCCTCTACCCGCGCAAGGGCACCGTCGCGGTCGGCTCCGACGCCGACCTCGTGATCTTCGACCCGGAGAGGCGGCACACGATCTCGGCGGCGACCCAGCACTCGCGGTCCGACTACAACCTGTTCGAGGGCACCGAGGTGACGGGCGCGGTCGAAACGGTCTTCCTCCGCGGCCAGACGCTGGTCGAGGGCGGGGAGCTCATCGCAAAGCCCGGCGTCGGGCAGTTCGTCCGCCGCGCGCGCTTCGGCGAGCAGCTCTCCCAGGCGACCGCCGCGGTCTGAGCAGTTCGCTGGACACCGGCGCATACCTCGCCCGGTTGGGGCTCGAGGCGCCGCCGGCTACGCTCGCCGAGCTCCAGGTCGCGCACCTGCTCGCGGTGCCGTTCGAGAACCTCGACATCGTCGCCGGCATCCCGGTTTCCATGGAGCTCGACGCGATCTGGGACAAGGTCGTGCGCCGCCGCCGCGGCGGCTTCTGCTACGAGCTGAACGGCCTCTTCGCCCAGCTGCTCGAGGCGCTCGGCTATCCCGTGACGCTGCTGTCGGCCCAGGTGCTGCACAGCGACGGCCGCGAGAGCCACGAGTACGACCACCTCACTCTGCGCGTCGACCTCGACGAGCCGTGGCTCGTCGACGTGGGCTACGGCGACGTCTTCCGCGACCCGATGCCGCTCCGCCCCGGCTCCGAGTTCGTCGATGCCCTCGGCCGCACCTACCGGCTGCGCGTCGACGGCGAGGACTGGGAGCTGAGCGACGAGGAGCCGCAGTACCGCTTCACGCTCACCCCGCGCGCCTTCGCCGAGTTCGAGCCGATGTGCCGCTGGCAGCAGACGGAGTCGCCGTGGTTCACGGGTCACCGGATGTGCACGATCGCGACCCCGGACGGCCGCGTGACGTTGTTGGACGACCGCCTGATCGTCCACGCCGGCGGCGAACGCACCGAGCGCGAGGTCGACGAGGGCGAGGTGCCGGTGCTCCTCTCGACCCTTTTCGGGGTCGAGCTCGGTCGCAGCTAGCGGTCGCGCCGGGGCGAGCCGGGCGGCGAAGCGGCCCGCCGGCGATCCGAGCCACGACGCCAACTGGCCGGCGAAGCCCTCGATCTCGTCGCGCAGCTGGAAGAGGCGAAAGTCGAGCCGCCGCCGCATCCTGCGCGTACGACTCCGGGCGCTTGCAGCAGCCCGAGGGTACTCCCGCGCCCATGCCCTGACAAGACGCGCCCCGGGGTCAGTCCCCGACACATTTGTGTGCCGAAACGCGAGCGACTTCGTCGCAGCCGGAATCGCGATCGACCGGAACAAGCCAGTTCGCACTCGGGACCACGTCCGGGTCTGACCCCGGACGTGGTGGCTCGGACATGGCTACCGGGTCTGCGGGAAGCCGAGGTCGACCTTGCTCGTGGCAGGGTCGGGCCAGCGGCTCGTGATCACCTTTCCGCGCGTGTAGAAGTTGATGCTCTCGGGCCCGTAGGCGTGGTTGTCGCCGAACAGCGACGCCTTCCAGCCGCCGAACGAGTAGTACGCGACCGGGACGGGGATCGGCACGTTGATTCCGACCATCCCCGCCTGCACGTCGAACTGGAACTGGCGAGCCACGCCGCCGTCGCGGGTGAAGATCGCGGTGCCGTTGCCGTACGGGTTGTCGTTCACGAGCCGCATCGCCTCGTCGTACGTGGCGACGCGGGTGACCCCGAGCACCGGCCCGAAGATCTCGTCCTTGTAGCAGTCCATCTCGGTCGTGACGTCGTCGAGCAGCGTCACGCCGAGGAAGAACCCGTCGCCCTCCGGGGCCGTCTCGCGGCCGTCGGCGACGACGGTCGCGCCTTGCTCGGCGCCCTTCTCGATCGCGGCCGCGACCTTGTCGCGATGTTCCCGCGTTACAAGGGGCCCCATCTCGGAGCTCGGGTCGAAGCCGTCGCCCACCTTCACCTTCGGCAGGCGCTCCTTGATCGCGGCGACGAGCTCGTCGCCGACGCCTCCGACCGCGACCACCATCGAGACCGCCATGCAGCGCTCGCCGGCAGAGCCGTAAGCAGCGCTGACCGCTGCGTCCGCGGCCATGTCGAGGTCGGCGTCGGGCAGCACGATCATGTGGTTCTTCGCCCCGCCGAGGGCCTGCACGCGCTTGCCGGCCTTCGTGCCGTTCTCGTAGACATAGCGGGCGATCGGGGTCGAGCCCACGAAGCTGACCGCCTTCAGGTCAGGGTGCTCGAGGATCGCGTCGACCGCGACCTTGTCGCCCTGGATCACGTTGAAGACGCCGTCGGGGACGCCCGCTTCCTTCAGCAGCTCGGCGGTGAGGACCGACGCCGAGGGATCCTTCTCGGACGGCTTCAGGACGAACGTGTTCCCGCAGGCGAGTGCGGGCGCCCACATCCACATGGGCACCATCGCGGGGAAGTTGAACGGGGTGATCCCGGCGACAGGCCCGACCGGCTGGCGGATCGAGTAGACGTCGATCCCGGTCGAGGCCTGCTCCGAGAAGCCTCCCTTGAGCAGGGTCGGGATCCCGCAGGCGTACTCGACCACCTCGAGGCCACGCGCGACCTCGCCCATCGCGTCGGTGAAGACCTTGCCGTGCTCAGCGACGAGCAGCCGCGCGAGGTCCTCGCGGTGCGCGTGCAGCAGCTCGCGGATCGAGAAGAAGAGCTCGGCGCGGCGGCCGAGCGACATCGCGCGCCAGGCGGGAAACGCGTCGCGCGCGGCCGCCACCGCGGCGTCCACCTCTTCGACCGAGGCGAAGTCCACCGATCCGGTCTGCGCGCCGGTCGCCGGGTTGTACACGGGGCCGCTGCGGCCCGACTGCCCCTCGTACGGCTTGCCGCCGATCCAGTGGTGGATCAGCTTGACTGCTTCGGGGGCCTGGATCGTCTCGGTCATCTCGTCCTCCTCGTTGTCCCCGAGAGCGTACCGCGCGACGGTAGGATCCGACCATGGCGACGACCGAGAGCAGGGCAGCCGAGGGCCAGCGCATCCAGCAGTTGGCGAAGGACTACGTCCTCCACTCGTGGAGCGTTCAGAACGCGATCAACCCGCTCCCCGTCGCCGGGGCCGAGGGCCGCTACTTCTGGGATTACGAGGGGAAGCGGTACCTCGACTTCGCCTCCCAGCTCGTCAACGTCTCGATCGGCCACCAGCACCCGAGGATCGTCGCCGCGATCAAGGAGCAGGCCGACAAGCTCTGCACGATCGGCCCGCCCATGGCGACCGAGCCGCGCTCGACCCTCGCGCGCCTGCTGGCGGAGGTGACCCCGGGCGATCTCTCGATGGCGTTCTTCACGAACGGCGGCGCCGAGGCGAACGAGAACGCGATCAAGCTCGCGCGCTGGGCGACCGGCCGGCACAAGATCATCGCGCGCTACCGCAGCTACCACGGCGCCACCGGCGGGGCGATCACGCTCACCGGCGACCCGCGCCGCTGGGCGGCGGAGCCGGGGATCCCAGGCGTCGTGCGGATGTTCGACCCATACACCTACCGCTGCCCCGCCGGGCATCCCGACCCGTGCCCGGTCTGCACGGGCGGCCCTCACCTCGAGGAGATCCTCCAGTACGAGGGCCCGCAGACCGTCGCCGCGGTGATCCTCGAGACGGTGACGGGCACGAACGGGCTGATCGTCCCGCCCGACGGCTACTTGCGGTCGATCCGCGAGGTCTGCGACCGGCACGGGATCCTGCTGATCGCCGACGAGGTGATGGCCGGGTTCGGCCGCACCGGCAAGTGGTTCGCGGTCGACCACTGGGACGTCGTCCCGGACATCATCACGCTCGCGAAGGGGATCAACTCCGGCTACGTGCCGCTCGGGGCGATGGTGATCTCGCAGGCGCTCGCCGACTGGGTGCGCGACAAGCTCTTCGCGGGCGGGCTCACGTACTCCGGCCATCCGCTCGCCTGCGCGGCCGGGGTCGCTTCGATCGAGGCCTTCCGCGAGGAGGGGATCGTCGAGCACGCGGCGGCGATGGACGCGGAGTTCCGCGCCGGCCTGAGCTCACTCGCCGACAGGCACCCGTCGATCGGCGAGGTGCGTGGGCTCGGCTGCTTCTGGGGGCTCGAGCTCGTCACGAACCGGGAGACTCGCGAGCCGCTCGTCCCGTTCAACGGCTCGGGCGAGGCCGCGGCACCGGTCGCGCGCCTGGCGAAGGCGGCGCTCGACCAGGGCCTCTATCTGATGACCCACTGGAACGTGATCATGGTCTGCCCGCCGCTCACGATCACGAGCGAGGAGCTCGCCGAGGGCCTCGCGATCCTCGACGACGTGCTCTCGATCGCGGACGAGTACTACGCAGGCTGAGCTCCGCGAGTTCGCCGAGACCCCCGGCGCCTTCGTCGTCGTCGAACCGGGCTTTCAACGCTTCCTGAACGATCGCTACTGCCTCCTGCTCGGGCCGACCCGGACCTTCACCTCCGTGATGGGGCTGAAGCTGGCGGACGTCGAGGCGGACGTGGCGGAGATCCGCGCGCTCGCCGCCGAGCACGATCACGACGGGGCGGACTGGTGGCTCGGCCCCTCCACGCAACCTCCGGACCTCCACGAGCGGCTGGTCGAGCTCGGGGCAGGACCGCCGCGGGACCGCACGCCGACGCTGACGGCGATGGCGATCACGCGGGCGCCCGCCCCCGGACCGCCCGAGGTGACTGCGAGACCGGTCGAGACGCTCGAGGAGATGGCAGCCGGGATCCGGATCGGCTGGGAGGCCTTCGACACGCCGCCGGAGGTGCGCGACCTCGATCTCGAGCGCCGCTGGCGCGAGCGCCGGGAGTCCGACTCTGCCGTCGAGCTCGTCGCGTTCCTCGACGGCGAGCCAGTCGGCCACGCGCTCGGCCTCTACTGCCCGCTCGGGTGCCTGCTGATCGGCGGAGCGACGCTTCCCTCGTCGCGCGGGCGCGGCGCCTACCGCGCCCTGGTGCGCGCCCGCTGGGACGAGGCCGTCCGCCGCGGCACACCCTTCCTCGTCGTCCACGCGGCGCCGACCTCGGAGCCGATCCTGCGCAGGCTCGGGTTCGAGGAGGTCTGCCGCCTCCGCCGGCTCGAGGATCCCGCGTGATCCGCGCCGAGCTCCGCGACTTCGCCGTGAGCTCGGAGGCGTACATCACCCTGCCGCCGGGCTTCAGGCGCTTTCAGACCGAGCGCTACTCGCTCTTGCTCGGGATTCCCGCAGGCTTCACCTCCGTTCAGCGCGTCCGCTGCAGACCCGAGGAGCTGTCGGAAACGCTCGCGGAGGTCCGTGAGCTCGTCGCCGAGCACGGCCACGAGAACACGATCTGGTGGCTCTCGGAGGAGGCGCTCTGGGATGGGCTACGCGCGCTCGGTCTCGAGGACGACGACGAAGCCCCCGAGCTGACCGCGATGGTCGCGCTCGAGCCGCCCGCTCCGGCGCCCCCAGACGTCGTCGCCCGCCCGGTCGAGACGCTTGAGGAGTACGCAGCCGCGTGTGAGCTCAACTGGGAGGTCTTCGAGCTCCCCGAGCAGGTGCGCAAGGGCCTTCGTGCCACGCTCGCCGAGCGTTTCGAGGCGGATCACGCGTCACGGGCCGCGCTTCGCTTCCTCGCCTGGGTCGACGGACGCCCTGCCGCCTCCGGGATCGGCGTCTACTGCCCGCTCGGAGGCCATCTCGCCTCGGGCGCGACCCTTCCGTGGGCGCGCGGCCGCGGCGCCTACCGCGCGCTCGTGCGGGCCCGCTGGGACGAGGCCGTGCGCCGCGGCACGCCCGCCCTCGTCGTGCCCGGCGGCGAGATGTCGGCCCCGATCCTGCGACGGCTCGGCTTTCAGGACATCTGCCCCCTTCGCCGGCTGAAGGACGCCGCATGATCGATCCCGGAACCCTCTCGCTCGCCGAGAATGCGAACACCCACAGCCCCCTCGGCCCCGCCCACGAGCGGATCGAGAACGACCGCTTCGTGCTCTGGATGGGACCGGGCGAACATCCTGCCTACAACGTCGTCCAGCGGCTGCGGCTCACGCCCGATTCCGTGGCCGCGACGATCGAGGAGGTTCACGGCATCCTCCGCGAGCGCGGTCGCCACGCCTGCACTTGGGAGATCGGCAGCTCCGCGACCCCGCCCGACCTCCGCGAGCGCCTCTACGCGCGCGGGATGGTCGACGACGACGATGCCGACGTGGCGGCGATGGTGCTCGCCGAGCCGCCCCCTCCTCCCCCTTCCGGGGTCGAGGTGCGGCCTGTCAGGAACGCCGACGAGTACATCGAGGCCAAGCGGGTGGCACACGCCGCGTTCGGGATGCCCGACGAGCCGGACAAGGTCGACTGGTGGCGCGCAGGCTACGAGGAGCAGGAGGCGCTCGGCCTCGGCCGCACCTTCGTCGCGCTGATCGACGACCGGATCGTCGCGCACGGCAACTCCACCTACACCGAGCACGGCGTGACGCTGAACGGCGGCGCCACGGCGCCCGAGGCGCGCGGCCGGGGCGCGTACCGCGCGCTCGTCTGGGCCCGCTGGGACGACGCCGTGGAGCGCGGCACCCCGGTTCTCGTCACACAGGCCGGCGCGATGTCACGGCCGATCCTCGAGCGGATCGGCTTCGTCGAAGTCGCCCGGATCTGGATCCTGCTGGACGACTTCACGTCCGAGGCGCCTGCGTAAATCGGAGGTGTGAGTAGCCTCCACGAGGAAGAGGTCGAGTCACGCTGGGAGGCGGCGCCTGCGGCCGCGATCGTGATCGTGCTCCAGCTCAGCCTCGCGATGGTCAGCGAGAAGAACGGATGGACGCTCTGGTGGCTTCCCTGGTGGGCCTGGCTGGCCGCGATCGTTCCCGAGCTCGTCCTGTTCGTCGCGCTCGCGTGGAGCCGGCCCCACCACGCCCTCGTCCAGCGGGGCCTGCGCAGAAACGTCTCACTGACGCTGTTCGCGATCATCAGCGTCGAGAACGCGCTCGCGCTCGGCGCCCTGATCGGGTCACTCGTGACCGGCAACGAGAAGAGCGGCGCCGAGCTCCTGTTCAAGGCGATCACGATCTGGACCACCAACGTGCTGATCTTCGGGCTCTGGTACTGGGCCGTCGACCGGGGTGGCCCCGTCCGGAGAGTCCAGCTGGATCCGCCCCGGCGCGACTTCCAGTTCCCCCAGGACGAGAACCCGGAGCTCGCCGAGCCCAACTGGCGCACGCATCTGATCGACTACCTCTACGTCTCTTTCACGAACTCGATCGCGTTCAGCCCCACCGACGCCATGCCGCTGACGCGGAGAGCCAAGCTGCTGATGCTGCTCGAGTCGACCGCCTCGGCGATGACCATCCTCCTCTGCGCGGCGCGGGCGGTGAACATCCTCTCGTGACGAAGAAACCGGAGCCGACCGTCGAGCGCTGCCTGCGCTGCAGCGCGCCGATGGAGTGGCGCCACCAGACCTGGCAGTGCCCGCGGTGCCGGTTCAAGATCGGCTGCTGCGAGGGCGCGACGGCTGAGCACTGTGGCGGACGCTGAGGAGCTCGTCGCGCTCGCGCTGCTCGCGGGCCGCGAGGTGCCGCTGGACGAGGACGAGCTCCGCGGCGCGCTCCGGCGCGCGTTGCTGCTCCTCGCCTCGGGCGGCGATCCGCACCGCGGGCTCGAGCTGGACGGCCGCGCGGTGACCGCGCTCGCCGACGAGCTCGACGAGCCGGAGCGCCGCGAAGCGCTGCTCGCGGGGCTCCGCTCGCTCGCCGGCGAGGCGCCCGGCGCCGAGCCGCTCCTCGCGGAGCCGGACCTCGCGTGGCGCCTGTACGCGTGCGGGCTCCTCGCCGAGGAGCTCGCGCAGGACCAGCTCTAGCTCATCTGGAGCGGCACCTCGAACGTCTCGACGGACGTGCGCCGCCCCAGGCCTCCGGTGGGCGGGCTCATCGTATCCAGCGTGGCGCTCCCCTCTCTCAGGTCGTCCTCCGTCTCGAACAGCGTGACGGCGAGTGTCTTGCCGCTGTCGCGATCGACGAGCAGGAGGAACTCGGTTGCGGGCACGCCGTCGGGCCGTCCACCCGCCCTCATCTGCTCGATGGTGCCGTCGAGCTCGCCCGCGTTGCCGCCTTCGAACGTCGCTACTCGCGCAAACATGCATCCTCCTTGGTCGGGTCGCCGCAAGGCTACGACGTGTTTACGAGCTTGACAAGACTCGGCGGCGGGCAGACAGTCACTCTGTGAGGCGGCTTCGCTTTCATGCGCGCCCGGTCACGTGGCTGATCGCCGCCGGCGTCGGCGTGGCGCTCGCGGCGCGGCACCTCGGCCTGCGGCGGAGCAAGGCCGAGCAGGCGGCCGTGGACCGCCGCGTGCGCAAGGAACGGCGCTCGGGGATCGACCGCCGGACGCTGGACGGCACCCCTCCTGACGCGGAGCGCCGCTCCGGCGAGGAGCGCCGCTCGGGCGAAGACCGGCGCGCCGCCGACTCGCCGTGAAATCCGTGAAGGCTGCTCGCGCCGTCCTCTGAAACGAACGGCGCGAGCACCCGTCTCGGCCGGCGCCTCAGAGAGGAGCGCAGCCGGTCGTGACGTACTGCGGAATCGACCAGCGCCCGGAGACGCCGTCCTTCACACGGAAGTAGGCGTTCGGAGCGGTGTTCGCGCCGCCGACGCAGTTCAGGATCCCGGTCCGGACGGAGACCCAGCCGCCCGGCCTGGTCCCGTACGGCGTGACCTGGACCGACGTCGACCAGATCGGCGTTTCGTCCGACCGGCGGAACAGCACCACGGCCGCATGTCCGACGTTGATCTGATCGGCGCGCACGACGTACCGGGCGTCGTAGTCGGACGCGATCGCACAGACCGCGCCAACACAGGTCGCCGGTCTCGGAGCGTACGTTCCGAGGGTCACGCGCACCTGGTTACGCCGAAGCGGGGCGTTCAGGGTGTCGCCCCGAACCGGGGTTGCCCCTGCCGGCGGCATGCAGCCGAGACACATGTCGGGCCCGTAGGTCGGGCCGGCGAGTGCCGTCGCCGCGGACACCGCCAGCGACGCTGCCACGGCCAGAGCCGCCACCAGTGCGGTCATGGTCTTCTGCTTGTTCATCGTCGTCCCCCTCGAGCCTCGATTGCTGAGGTCCTTAGGACGCGGGGGTGCGGACGGATCTTCCTCGGCTAGGATCGCGCCCCAGTGCCAGGACCGGTGCGTCTGGGAGTCGTCGGAGCCGGAACGATCGCGCTCCGCGGCATCCTGCCCCACCTGGCGCAGACCGACGTCCACGACCGCGTGCGGGTGACCGCCGTGTGCGACCCGGTGGCCGGCAGAGCCGAGCGGGCGGCGAGGGTCTTCGACGTCCCACAGGCGTTTCTCTCCATCGAAGAGCTGCTCGCCGACGGCGAGGTGGACGCGGTCAGCATCGCCTCGCCGATCGGGCTCCACTTCGAGCAGGGTCGGCAGGCGCTCCTCGCCGGCAAGCACATCCACTTCAACAAGACGATGTCGGTCCGCGCCGACGAGGCGACCGAGCTGATCGAGCTTGCCGGCGAGCGCGACCTGCGGGTCGTCGCCTCGCCCGGCGAGATGCTGCGGCCCCACAACCGGGAGATTCGGCGCCTCATCGCCGGCGGCGCGCTCGGGACGGTCTGCTGGGCGATCTGCGGCGCCGCTTTCGGCCGCTACCACGAGGACGAGCCCGAGCGCGCCGAGACGGGCGGCGGGCCGGCGATCGACCCGAGCTGGTACTTCCGCCGTCCGGGCGGCGGGCCGCTCTACGACATGACGGTCTACGCGCTGCACGGCCTGACGGGAATCCTCGGACCGGCGCGGCGCGTCACCGCGCTCTCGGGCGTGCGCGTCCGCGAGCGTGAGTTCGCGGGGCAGCTCATTCCGAGCGAGGTCGACGACAACACGGTGATGTTGCTGGACTTCGGCGACAGCCTCTTCGCCGTCGTGTACGGAACGGCTGCGGGAAGCGTCGCTACCGGGCCGGTCTTCAGCGGCACGTACTTCGGGACCGAGGGAACGATCGCGGGCCTCACGCTGAACGGCGAGCCGCTCGACTACCCGGGTTGCGACCTCGACGCGAACAGTGGGGGCCAGCTGCTCCTGCCGCACGTCGTAGGCGAGCACCGGGAGATCCCTGAGCAGCACGTGTTCGAGGACCTCATGCAGCTCGTCGACTGGATCGTCGACGGCACCCCGTCGATCGTCACGGCCGAGCACGCGCGGCACGTGATCGAGATCATCGAGGCCGCCTACCGCTCGTCAGAGACCGGTCGGGCTCAGGAGCTGCAGACGACGTTCTGAACGGTTGCCGGCCGCCGTCAAGTCAGGTGCCACTCGGCCCAGGACGCTCCACTCGCCACGGCAAGCGTCGCAGCGAGGAGAAGCAGAACAGCAAGGCGCCCGGTGGCCTTGCCCCACAGTGCGCTGCTCTTGTCTCGGTTCATGGTCCACTCCTGTTTATGCGCCGACTTTGTTCGGCTTGCTGGAAGGGCGCGCTCTCATTCTCCAGTGGGTCGACTGTTCCTTCGGCGTAGGGCTCGAGCGAACCATGGGGCCTGGCTGGCGGACAGGGAGAGAGCGACGGACGAAAGCGTATGCCGCCGCCCGGAGCGTGCCTAGTGTCCGCTTCGGACCCGGCCGCAAGCGCGCACTCCGGCTCGGCTGTGCTTCCAAGACGACGAGGCCCGCGCACTCACCGGGGTGGCGGTAGCTGCGTTTGACGGCTCTGGCGCGAACCTCCTAGAGTCGTCTGCGAGTGGACAGCCTCCGAGATGTGCCGACAGGTGTGGCTCATCTCGTTTCCATCTTACGGGCACCGTAGACGATGTCTGCGGGGATGCGGCCGCGGGTGAGGCGGCCGGTGTGGGTGCGTTCGAGGTTGTAGTAGCGCAGGTAGTCGGTGAGGTCTCGGCGCAGCCCTGGAAGCGCACTTGGAGGTAGCGGCGAATGCGGGCGCCAGCACTCGTCGAGGATCGTCTTGTGAGCGACTCGACTGCGCCGTTATCTGCGGCGCCGCGCGGATGCGTGTCGTGCGGCGCCGAGCTGCTCAGCGTCTGTTCGAAGCTGCCGCGAAACTCGCTGCCGTTGTCGTCAGCGCCCGCTCGAGCCGCCAGCCGCGCCTGCAGTTCGGCCGCCACGCCTCTTGCGAGCTTCGAGGTCTGTGCCGCGCTCGGCTGGCCGCTCTTGCAGCTACGAGCTCGGCCCAGGCAAACGAGGAGCAGACGTCGATCGCGGTCAGCTGCCAGACCGTCTGCTTCATGTTGTGTAGGCGACCTACGAAGAAGCAGTCGAAGCCTACCAACTCGCCCGGCCGCTCCGCCTCGACGTGCTGTTCGACCGGCGCGGGCCGGGGCGGTTCGTAGGGTGCCGCGTAGCCGGCGACGAGCGAGAGCCGCTTCGCGCGCGTGTTGAGCCCGTGCCGGCGCAGGCAGCGCCAGACACCGTTCGCCGAGACCGCAGCCCCCCAGCGCGGGCGCGCGAGCTCGGCCGCGATCCGGCGAGGACCCAGACCGGGATGGCCCAACGCGAAGGCACGATCCGCTGCTCAACCAGCGCGAGAGCTGATTCGGCATCCGCGCCGACGCCGCTCACGCGGACGCAACGCACCCAATCCCTCACGCTCGATCCTCCGCTTCCAGACGTAGTAGGTCGAGCGGTGCACGCCGAACGTTCGGCAAGCAGCCGTGACCCCACCCGCCCGGCCAGATCTACCAGCTGCAGCCGTAGCCGAACAACACGTCATCCTGCGACATGCGACTCGCTCCTTTCGATGGCGTCAACGAGCGTAGCCCAAAGCACAGCGCCCCACACCGCGCTGTCGCTAAGACCTACCACGTCCTCCCAATGTCAGAACTCAGACGCCAAGCCCGGCCGCAAGCGCGCACTCCGGCTCGGCTGTGCTTCCAAGACGACGAGGCCCGCGCACTCACCGGGGTGGCGGTAGCTGCGTTTGACGGCTCTGGCGCGAACCTCCTAGAGTCGTCTGCGCAGCGGGTCGAGTTCGCGCACGCTCTCGGGCAGCCGCACGTGTTGTGGCTTCTGTGACGCCAAGCTCTCTCTGCCTGCTACGGCAGTAGCTCTGTTCCAGCCGGGGCAGAACAGCGTCGAACAGGAGGGGGCCGTCATGGCCGAACACGCAGCGACGGTTGCACCGCACGCCTACAGAGTGTTGTTCGAGAACGAGCGGGTGCGGCTGCTGGAAGTGAGCATGGAGCCGGGATCCAGCACCGAGATGCACTCACATCCCGACAACCTCGTCTACATCCTCGCCGCCGGCAAGTACGCGTTCACGGACGAATCGGGCGAAAGGGCCGAATTCGACGTATCTCCAGGCGCGGTCTTCTGGATGGAAGCAACGGAGCACGCGACCGACAACGTCGGGGATACCACCATCCGCGCGCTCATGTTCGAGCCGAAGTAGGCGATCCCGGTAAGAAATGGCCGGGGTCGGCCCCTGGCGATCCGCTGGACGAGCATCATCGGAGGGCCCGCCACCCGGCGGGCCCTCCTTCCTCCCGGCTCCGCCCACTCGGCCGACGAAAAGCCCCGTTTCCGGGGCTTTCTAGAGCGCCTAATAAGTAGCTCTGAGCAGGGACTTCGTGGATGCCCCCGACAGGAATTTGAACCTGTGCACGCGGTTTAGGAAGCCGCGAGCAGTTGGCGGGAACGTCCTGCAAATCAGCGGGTTTCCGGGTCGCTGGCGCCGGTGTGCGCCAGTGTTTGCGCCAGTCGCGGAAGGACAACCTCCGGCGCGGTAACTAGGGGTGCTCGACCCGACGGTATTGCAGCCCGAGCCACGTTAGGGCGCCGTTAGCGGGGCGTTGCCAGGCGGTTTGAGCTCAGCGAGACGGTGGCGGCATGAACACCGCCACCACACACAAGCTCCTCGTCCTCTTCGCCACGTTCGCCACCGCACTCGCAACCTCCGGGCCGGCGCTCTCGTATGGCTGGCCGGTCAAGCCGTTTCATCAGCAGCACCCCGTCCGCGCCTACTTCGGCGACCCGAGGATCGGCACCGACGGGCACGGCGGCCAGTCGCGCACCCTCCATTTCGGGGTCGACGTCTCCGCGCCGAACGGGACGCCGGTCTACGCAGTGACGTCCGGTCGGATCTCGCTGCATCCGCTCCATCCGAGCGAGGTCGTGCTCGTGGAGAGCGGCGGCGTCACCTACGAGTACTGGCACATCGTTCCGGCCGTGCGCAGCGGGTACGCAGTCGCGTACCGGACCGTGCTTGGGCGCATCGAGAAGCCGTGGGCGCACGTGCACTTTGCCGAGCGCCACGGCTCCACCTACGTCAACCCCCTGCGCCCTGCCGCGCTCGCCCCGTACCGCGACGTGACAGCTCCCGCCGTGCGTGCACTCGTCGTCCGGCACGACCGCGGCGGCGGTCTCGACCTCGTCGCCGACGCGTTCGACACGACGCCGATGGCGGTCGCGGCGCCTTGGAACGACAAGCCGGTGGCCCCCGCCCTCGTCGAGTGGCGTCTGCATCGCAAGGGCGCGGCGACGACGGCCTGGTCGGCGGCGGTCGACTTCCGCACGATTCTTCCGCGCTGCTCGTTCGACACTGTCTACGACGCGAAGACGAGCCAGAACTACGCGTCGACGACGGGCGACTACCGCTTCGTGCTCGTCCACGGTTGGCACGGAGCCGGCACGTACGTGCTCGACGTCCGCGTGGCGGACACTGCCGGCAACACCGCGACCCGGTCGCTCACGTTCACCGTCTAGCGGTCCAGCCGCGCACACGGCACAA
This sequence comes from uncultured Actinomycetes bacterium, assembly GCA_963724805.1. Taxonomy (GTDB): domain Bacteria; phylum Actinomycetota; class Thermoleophilia; order Gaiellales; family Gaiellaceae; genus CAVQZA01. Next base: position 371,963 of record CAVRWA010000011.1, on the reverse strand, counting down.
GACGCGCCCGCCCGGCGTCCAGACGCCCAGCGCGGACGTGTCGGCCGCCGTCGCCCCACCACCCTGGTCGCGTCGTCGCGCCGGCCCCCTCGTCTATGACTAGCCCAGTTCGCCGCGATCCGTGATCCGCCGCTGGACGATGCTGGCGAAGTCGGCTCCGCGGGGCAGCACCGCAGGTCAGAGCCTGTAGACGAGGACGTCTGTGATCTTGAGCGGCGGGACGTTCAGGCGGGTTAGGAGCTGGCGGAGGGGTTGTCGTGTGCCTGGTGCGACGACGATTGAGCCGACATGGTGCGCGCGAAGGAACTTGCCGAGGGCGGGGAGTGTGTCCGTCCGGACCGGCCCCGGCCCGAGCGCGTCGTAAACGCCCCGCCAACGCTCGTCTGCGGCAATGACACGGCGGCCAGTGTGGCCGCCGACGAGGCGGAAATAAAGTGCCTGTCTCCGCCTGCCAGAGCAGGCTCCAGCCGGCACCGCCGAACGGCACGACGAGCACGGTCTCGTCGCGCTCGAGGACGTGTGGGAGGAGACGCCCGACTCAGACGGGCGCTGAGTGGTTCCAGAACGGTTCCAGAACTGTGCCCAGCGACGACCTCGGTCCAGCAAAAACCCCGCCTGAGCGGGGCTTTTGTAGAGCGGATGATGGGACTCGAACCCACGACCTTCTGCATGGCAACGCTTTTCCCGGCGTCTGCGCTGACAACGGATCCTCCATGAATTTGCCCGCTTTGCAGGGATTTCTTCAGCTTCAGCGAGGCCTCAAAGTGCCGCCTGATGCGGCCTTCTGCGCACCTGGTGTGGGATGTATGTGGGATGGCGTCTGTTGCTCGTTTTGCAAACGGGCAACGCTTGCGCACCTCCGGTGCATATGCGTCTCGGCTCGTTCGCTGTTCGTGGGTGGGGTCGGCGTGCTGAGCGTGGCGAAGCTGACGCTGGGGCAGGAGGCCTACTACGAGCAGCAGGTCGCGGCGGGTCTGGACGACTACTACGCCGGCCGCGGCGAGTCTCCGGGGCTCTGGGCCGGCAGCGGTGCTGCGGAGCTCGGGCTCCTCGGCGTGGTCGAGGACGGCGACCTCGGGACGCTGCTTCGCGGCGTCGACCCGGCGAGCGAGCGACGGCTGCGCGCGCCGGTGCGCGAGCGGACGATCACGGTCCGCACGCTCGACGTCGAGACGGGCGAGTGGCGGGAGGAGCCGAAGCGGCTCGCGCCGGTCTCCGGCTACGACCTCGTCTTCTCGTGCCCGAAGAGCGTCAGCCTGCTGCACGCGCTGACCGACGACGAGCGGGTGCGGCGGGAGATCAGCGAGGCGCACGAGGCTGCGTGGCAGGCGGCGCTCGGCTATCTCGAGCGGGAGGCCTGCGTCGTCCGCCGCGGCCACGGTGGCGCGATCCGCGAGCACGGCGACGGCTTCGTCGCGGCGGCGTTCCGGCACCGCACCTCGCGCGCGCAGGACCCGCACCTGCACACGCACGTGATCGTCGCCAACATGACCCGCACCGATGACGGCGAGTGGCGGGCGCTCGACGGCGAGGCGATCCTGCAAGAGCTACCGGCTCGCCGCCGGCTACCTCTACGAGGCGCAGCTCCGGCACGAGCTGACCTGCCGGCTCGGCGCTCGAGTGGACGGAGCCGGTCAAGGGCATGGCGCGAGCTCGCGCGGCGTCCCGGAGGAGGCGATCCGCGCCTTCTCGACCCGGCGGCGGTCGCTGCTCGAGCACATGGAGGCGCTCGGCACCGAGGGCTTCGCCGCCGCCCGCGTCGCGGCGCTCGCGACCCGGGAGGCGAAGGAGCAGGTCGACCTGCCGCGGCTGCGTGAGCACTGGCTGGCGCGCGCGGCCGAGCACGGCCTCGGCCGCCGCGAGCTCGAGCGGCTCGTCGCACGAGCGTCCGCTCGACGTGCCGCTCGGTCGATCGCGAGCAGCTCGCCGCCGCACCTGTTCGCGCCGCGACGGGCTGACCGAGAAGCAGACGACCTTCACGATGCCGGAGCTCGTCTGCGCCGTCGCCGGCTCGCTGCGCGACGGCGCGCCGGTGGACGCAGGTGCTCGCGGCCGCGGAGGAGCTCTCGCGGTTTCCGGGCGTCGAGCTGCTCGAGCCGGGCGAGGCGCCGGGCCGGCCGGCGCGGTTCACGACCCGCGAGCTGCTCGCAGCTCGAACGCGAGGCGCTCGAGCTCGCGCTCGCCGGCCGCGACGTCGGCGCGCCGCGCCCGGACAGGAAGCTGCTCGCGCGGACGCTGATGCAGTCGGCCGCCGAGCTCACGGGCGAGCAGCGCGATGCTCGTCCACGAGGCCTCGACGCGACCCGATCGGGTCGTCTGCGTCGTCGGCGTCGCCGGTGCGGGCAAGACGACCGCCCTGCGCGCTGCTCGCCGACGCCTACCGCGAGAGCGGCGTGCCGGTGCTCGGCGCGGCGCCGAGCGGCCGGCCGCCGACGAGCTCGCCGCCGGCGCCGGCATCGCCAGCCGCACCCTGCACCGGCTGCTGCTCGACGCCCAGCGCGAGGGCGGTCTCCCGCGCGGCTGCGTGCTCGTCGTCGACGAGGCCGGCATGGCCGAGACGCGGGTGCTCGCGCCGCTGCTCGAGCTCGTCGAGCGGGCGGAGGGGAAGGCGCTCCTGGTCGGCGACCCGCAGCAGCTGCCGCCGGTCGGCGCCGGCGGGCTCTTCCCCGCCCTCTGCGAACGGCTCGGCGCGATCGAGCTCGCCGAGAACCGCCGCCAGCGCGACCCGCTCGAACGGCGAAGCGCTCGCCAGCTGCGCGGCGGCGACCCCGAGCCCTACCTCGCCCACGCCGCCCGGCGCGGCCGCCTCCACGTCGACGACGACCCGACCGCCGCCAAGCAGCGGCTGCTCGAGGACTGGTGGCAGACCGCCCAGCACGACCTCGCCGGCAACGTGATGCTCGCCTACCGGCGCGCCGACGTCCGCGACCTCAACGACGCCGCCCGCACGCTGCTCATGCCCGCGCCGGCCGGCTCGGGCCCGAGCGCGCTCGAGCGTCGGCGAGCGCGAGTTCCGCGTCGGCGACCGCGTCCTCTGCCGCCACAACGACGAGCGGCTCGGCGTCCGCAACGGCACCCGCGCCACCGTCGTCGACCTCGACGACCGAGGCGCTCACGCTCCGGACCGACGGCGGCGTCGCTCGCGCTCGCTCGATCGACGCTACGCGCGCCGAGCACCTCGAGCACGGCTACGCGCTCACCGGCCACGCCGCCCAAGGCGCCACCGTCGAGCGCGCCTTCGTCCTGCTCCACGACCAGGGCGCGCTCCAGGAGTGGGGCTACGTCGCCTGCACCCGCGCCCGCGCCGAGACCCGCCTCTACCTCGCCGAGCCGACGCGCTCGAGCGGGAGAGCGCACGGCCGCGAACCCGACCGGCCCGATCCGCCCGAGCGCGGTCGCGCGCGCCCTCGCAACGCTCCGCCGCCGAGCCGCTCGCGCTCGACCAGACCACACGGCACCACGACGTCAACGCCCGTCTGGTCACCCGACGGCAGCAGGAACTCGAACAGCAACGCGCCCGAACAGCCGAGCAACTCGCGGCCGCCGGAGCGTGAGCTCAAGCAGCTCGGCTTGGTGGCAGCCGCGGCGACCGACGCTTCGAACTCCAGGCCGAGATCGCGCTCCGCCAGGCCGCCCTCCGAGGTATCGACGAGACGCGCGCAAAGCTGGAGCTGGCACCGCCCACGGCTGGGCGCCTGCCACCGCCAGCCCGCGATCGCGACGACCTGACGCCGACTCGGTCACTACGGCCGGAGCCGCCGGGCCGGCGAGCACTCGAGCCTGAGCCGCCCAGCCTTGGACTCGAGCTGTGATTCTCGAGTACGGTCTCGACCCATCGCGACCCGCGCCTCTCGCAGCTCCCGGGGTCAGAGCAGCCTCAGGAACTCCTCGCGACCGACACCTGACGCCTCGACGATCGCGTTGAGCGTCCCTCTGGCGAGGTCGCGAGCGTGCATCGGCACGACCACGCGGTGCCGATGGTCCGGATGGCGGAAGACGTGGTGGCTTCCCCTGACTCGATCGAGCTGCCAGCCGCAGCGCTCCAGCGCACGCACCGCCTGGCGCGGCGTCACCGCCGGTAACCGCGGCGTCACGCCGAGACTGTGACGCGCTCGATCTCGATCGGACCGGGAATCGGGTCGCCGTGCGCCTCGAGCGATTCGAGGTATACCTCGATCGCCTCCCGGATCATCGCCAGCGCCTCCTCACGCGTTGCACCCTGGCTGATGCACCCGGGCAGCGCGGGAACGGTGACGCTGTAGCGACCCGCCTCCTCCGGGGTCAGCACCACCTCGTACTCACGCGACGCCATGACCTCAGTGTACGCCAGCTCCAACGCCGCGCCTTCGAATTGCTCGAACTCAACCCCAACCGGGTGTAGACAGAACCGGACAGGCGATCCGGGAGCCCTGACTGCCAGTTCCGGAATGTACCTAGGTCTGCGAGACTTTTAGTCAGCCGACGTCCTCGATGATCTCGACCAGCTCGTCCAGGCCGTAACCCTGGTGGCGGGCGAAGTCGACGAGTTCCTTCGCTCGCTGGACGACGGCACCACGTTCCGGCGTCCCTGCAACCGTCGTGCCACGACCGCGTCGGAACTCGAGCAGCCCCTCGTTCCGAAGCACGCGTAACGCGCGGAGCACGGTGTTCGTGTTGACGCCGAGGACGGCTGCGAGATCCTTCGCAGGCGGGAGGCGCTCTCCCGGCTTCACCTCGCCTTCGGCGATCGCCCGCCGAATCTCAGCGGCAACCTGCTCGTAAAGATCGGTGGGGTCGCGCCCTGTCGACCTTGACACGCAACATGGTGCTAGTAATACTAGCGCAACTGAGTCAAGGAGGCAGCTGTGCCCGTCACCGCTCCGCCTCGCCTGCCTCGCCCGAGCGATCCCGTCGACCGCGAGGAGCTCGAGGCCCTCGTCGAGGCGTTGATCGAGGAGGCAAGGCAGCGCGCGCGGCGTCGACGACGCATCTATTCGGCCCGTGGCTGCCTCCGTGGTGCTCGTCGGAGTAACGGTCTTCACGGTTCTAGAGCGCACCGCACGGTCGCGAGCCTGCATCGCGCTGCGCTCTCAGCACGGCCAAGCCTTCCGCCGGAGCGGCGAGCTCGAAGATCGCGTTCATTCGCATGTTCGTGTCCGGCAAAGCAACACCGCAGATCTACGTCATGAACGCACGACGGGAGCGGGCACGAAGCCGAAGGCTCGACCGGCCACGCGTGGCTCGACGGATCACCGCCTACCTGTGGGCGCCCGACGGACGGAAGATCGCGCTTCACAAAATCGCTCCGGCGGGCAACCGGGAGGTCTACGCGTCATAAACGCCGACGGCAGCGGGCAGCGGAACCTCACGCACAGGGCGGTGTACGACGGCGCTCCTGCCTGGTCACCCGACGGGCGGAAGCTGGCCTTTGTAGCGCCGCGACGGCAACCGGAGATCTACGTCATGAACGCCGACGGCAGCGGACAGCAGAACCTCACGCGCAACCCGTGCGGACGACGGCCTCGGCTGCCTGGTCGCCCGACGGGCGGCAAGATTGCCTTCGTGAGCGGCAGCTACGGCCAACGTACGAGATCCACGACATGAACACCGACGGGAGCGGGCGGCGGAACCTGACGCGCGACTGGGGGCTCGACGGCATTCCGATCTGGTCGCCCGACGGGCGGAAGATCGCCTTCGAGGCTACCGCGCCGGCAACCCCGAGATCCATGTCATGAACGCCGACGGCAGCGGCGAGCGGAGGCTGACGCACAACCCGGCGTGGGACTTCGATCTCTGCCTGGTCGCCCGACGGGCGGAAGATCGCCTTCGTCAGAGGCCAGCGCGGCGGCAACCTCGACGTCTACGTCATGAACGCCGACGGCAGCGGGCAAGCGGAGGCTGACGCGCAACGCGACGCGCACCTACCTGCCAGCTCCTGCCTGGTCGCCAGACGGGCGAAAGATCGCCTTCAAACGCGATCGCGACGGCAGCGCAGAGATCTACGTCATCAACGCCGACGGCAGTGGGCAGCGGAGCCTGACGCAGGACCGGCCGGGGACCGAAGGTCCCGTTTGCCTGGTCGCCCGAGCAGAAGAACTAAGGGAGGTTGGGATGAAGCGCCGGATACTGACCATCGTCGCAGGCTTGTTGCTCCTGCTGGCAGTGCAGGTCGCCGTGACGGCCGCAGCGACCGGCGCGCCCCGTGCGAGCTCAAGCAGGGCCTTGCAGGGCACGGTGAACATCTTCCTCAACGGACCGGGGCTAGGCCCCGGCAATCCCGGTCGAGGGCACTTCGATCAGCTACGGCGCGATCACTGATCACGGAAAGTTCGTTGACGACGCCGCCGGCGAACCGGGTCGCGGCGTTCGCATCCTTTACGGCGCGAAGGGAACCATCCGGATCACCATCGGCCACTTCGGGGCCTGGAAAATCACCAAGGGAACGAAGGCCTACACCGGGCTTCGTGGGCGGGGAACAGGGGGGAACCTGTCGCCTGGCAACCAAGGACCCGTCTCCCATCATGATGGAAGGAACCGTCTCCCAGTAGTTCGCTCAGCACGGGAATAGCGCCTCGCGTGCCCAAGCCGACCGAGACGCTTGACAAAACACAGAAGCCTCCCCCGATCTCGCCATCCGAGGGATGCGAAGCCTGTAGATCTGCTTCATCGTGGGTCAGCGATGGTGAGACTGATGACGCTGGCAACAGTCGGGGTGCTCACGACCGTTTCGGGGTGCGGCACCACGCAATCCATCAAGGAGCGGCATCACGACGTGACCGTCGTGGTCGGTTGTCCGGTTCTGGAGCCGGATGCGAACGGTTTGTTCTTCGCGATGATGATCGGCGACTTCGCCGCGGCGCGGCAGTGCCCAAGTGTGATCCTCGGGACTGCGGTACGGAGGGAGTGACCCAACTCTCGGCTGCCCGAGTTCAGGAATGCTCCCCGTTCGCGCCGAACTGGGGATGCGCGACCTGGTCGTCTGCGTCATCGTGGGTCGATGATTGGGGCGATGCCGGGATGTTCATGCGTCCGACGAGAGTCGTCGTGGGGTGGCGCTCGCTGCTTGCGGCGTCGCCGCGCTCTCTGGTGTCGCCGTCACTCGCGTCCTCAGCTCCAGCTCGAAAGACACTCTCCCAAGCGACAAGCCCGCGGCGCTCCACAACGGTCTCCGGTGTCACCCTCCCGAGCGGCAAGCAGCGGCGCTGGAAAAGGTCTTCGATGCTCCTCAGGCAACGTCCCAACGATGAGGGGAACCTCGGGGCTGCCGATGCCGGGGCTTCTGAAGCATTGGGAGATCAGGCCTCGCCCACTAGACGCGCTCATCGATATACTCCAAGCCGTTCCCCTCGTCGATCTATCTGCTGGAAGCCAAGGTTTGGGTGCACTGGCACGCCAACAAACTCGTGAACGTGTACGCCGGTGCGTTCACGCATGACCAACAACACGGATTCGTGATCGTGCAGACCAGGCCCTATCCCCTCCGGTATCCCCTCGTTCCGAACCCGCAGAGTCTCAGCAGGCCCTATACTGTCAACTCAGTACCTGTACCCCACTCTGACGGCTGTCGGCTCAGTCAAGATCGTCGCCTGGCACGGATGGTCCCTCCACGCTGGTCCCAACCAGCGGCGGCCGTCACTGAAGTTCGACGTCAGCCGGCTGCGATTCACCACGCTCGGAGGGTGACTAACCTCTGCCTTGCGCCGCACGCAGCGGAGCATCGTGCCCTTTGAGCGAGCGTGCTCTCGCTCGATCGTCGGCCAAGCTGCGACTTTCACTCGAGACTCAGCCGCTCGCCGGTGACGAGCTGGTTTGCGCAACTCCAAGTTCCGCCCGGTGTGTTCGACTCGAACCGCCGGACCCTTTCCCTTGATCGTCAGAGCTCGATCGAGAGGTCGCGGTGGAGTCCGTGCTCGAGTTCGATCAGGCGGCGCATCATGGTGAGTTTGGGGCATGTCTTCCTCGCGGCCGAGGCCGTGGAGCATGCGGGCGAGGTCGCCGGGCGAGGCGACGGAGGGGCGTAGGCCTTGGCCGATCGGTTGGCGCTCGGCGGCGCGGCGGAGGTCGTCGTAGCCGCGCGTGCCTTCTGGGAAGGGGACGATCTTCACCTCGCCGTGGTCGGTCTCGAGCTCGATGACCGGCTCGCGCGTGTAGTCGGTCGTCTGCACCGCCGGCTCGCTTCCGTCGGGACGGTGGGCGTTGATCTCCTCGAGAGCGAGGTCGAGGCGGCGGAGGTTCTCTCGGGTGCTGGAGGGCGTGAGGTCGATGCCGCGCGTGATCTCGTCGGCGCCGACGAGCACGCGAGCGAACGCGCCGACAATGACGTAGCTCGACGCGTTCGCCGCTCGAGCGCGCTTGAGGATCGCGTATGGGTCGAACCGCGGCTGGGCGCGATGGCGTGCCATCAAGATTTCTTGCCAGGGTCGCCGAGCATTGCGAGCAGCCGCTCCTGCGGGGTCAGCTCCAGCTCTCCCGCTCAGGCGGACTTCAGCGGACTCGTCCGGTTCGTAGCGGACGAGAGAGACGTCGAAGCCGCAACTCCTGAGCAGCCGGCGGACCGTATCGAAGCCAGGCTCGACCGCGCCCCGCTCCCAGCGAGCGACCGACTGGCGCGGAACGCCGATCCGCTCGGCCAGCCCTTCCTGGGACAGCCCGGCCAGCAGGCGTGCCTCGCGGATGACCTCGCCGCTCCTCACGGACAGAAGTCTATCCGACGCAGCGGCCGAGTGGTGTCCTACGCACCTGATATGCTTCGTTGGCTGTCATGGGTGCGCAGGGATCTCTGCCGGCCTTCCTCACCGTCGACGAACTCGCCGGCGTGCTCCGCTGCCAGCCCGAGAAGGTCTACCGGCTCGCCGCTCGCGGCGAGCTCCCCTCCTACAAGGTCGAAGGGCGGCGCCTCTTCGCCGAGGCCGAGGTCGTCCGCTGGCTGGAGGGCCAGCGCGAGGGCGTAGCCTCGAACCTCTTCGGACGACGGTGATACGAAGGAGGCAGCGATGGCATCGATCCGCCCATACCGCACCGCGAAGGGAGAACGCCGCTACGACGTTCGTTACCGCGACGCCGATGGTCGCGCACCGCTCTCGCACGTTCTCGGTCCACAAAGATGCGCAGGCGTTCAAGCTCGACGTCGAGCGGCAGACGCCAGGCGGGCGGCCTCTACCAGGCGGCGCCCGAGCGATTCCGCGAGGTCAGTCAGGCGTGGCTCGAGCGGTTCGTCGATCGGGGCCGCCGGGCGCGTCCGGCCGCGGCCGAAGACGATCCGGGTCGCAGAGGACTGCCTTCGCTACCTCGCGCCGCTCGCCGATCTGCCGGTCGAGCGGATCCGCAGAGCGCACGTCGAGGACCTGCTCGCGAACATCGCGACGCACGCGCCACGGCGCGCCGAGATGGCCCTCTCGCTACTCAAGCGGATTCTGAGAGCCGCTGAGGATCGCGGTCAGCAGGTCGACCGCGCGATCTACGGCATTCGCATCGCCAAAGCCGACGAGCGCGAGCCGCGGTTTCTGACCTGGGAAGAGGCCGAGGAGCTCGAGTCGTGGATGCCGGAGCACGATCCGCCGCGATCGTGCCGATCTCGATCCTGACGCTGCTCCGCCGCAGCGAGATCCTCGGTCTCCGCGATGGCGACGTCGACTTCGCGAGCCGGATCGATAGCCGTCTTCGCTCAACGCCAGGATGGCGAGCACGTGAAGACCAAGACGCGCGCCGGCCGACGGACGGTCGACGTCGGGCCGCGCGCACTTGCGCTCCTCCGCGAGCAGCAGCTCGCCCGATCACCACGCGCCGAGGGCTACCTCTTCGCCGCGCCTGAAGGCGGCCCGTTCGACGCCGACAACTTCTACAGCCGGATCTTCAAGCCGGCCGCCTGCCACGCCGGCATCCCCGAGCTCACCTTCCACGACCTCCGCCACACCGGCGCGTCACTGATGATCGCCGCCGGCTGCCACGTCAAGGTGATCGCCGAGCGGATGGGCCACGCGGACGGCGGGACGCTCGTCCTGCGGCGCTACGGCCACCTCTACAAGGGCGCCGGACGGCAGGCGGCAATCGAGCTGGAATCGCATGTTTTTGGCGGGCCTAAGAATTCCGCTGTGGGATAGATGTGGGATGAAACGCGAAACCGCTGTCACTACAGAAAACAGAAAGCCCCGCCTAGCGGGGCTTTCGTTAGAGCGGATGATGGGACTCGAACCCACGACCTTCTGCATGGCAAGCAGACGCTCTAGCCAACTGAGCTACATCCGCGTGGGCCGGATTATAGCGACGGCTCTTCAGCCTCGAAGGTAGGCGTCCTCGCCTCGCAGCCAGTCCTCGCGCACCGGCGAGAAGACGTCGAGCACGATCGAGTCCTCGAGCGCCTCCACCTCGTGCGGTACGTTCGCGGCCAGCGGGATGCTCTCGCCTGCGACGACCTCCCGCTCCTCGTCGGCGACCGTGAAGCGAAGCCGGCCCTGGAGCACGGTCGCGATCTGCTCGTTCTCGTGCTCGTGGCGCGGGACGACGGCGCCCTTGGCGAGGATGATCCGGGCGAGAGTCATCGTCTCCGTGTGGATCATCTGCCGGCCGATCGACGGGTTGAGCTGGTCGATCGGCTCCTCGTGCCAGCGCTGGATCTGCACCTCAGGCCCCCTCTCGCTCGAACGCCGCTGCCGCCGCCAGTGCCGCTTCGCGGGCCGCCGCGGCGCGGTTGACCGCGTTCAGGATCGCACGGAGCGACGCCGTGACGATGCTCGGGTGGACGCCCACCCCCCAGATCGCCTCGTCGTCCACGTCTGCCTCGACGTAGGCCGCCGCGGACGCGTCCGCGCTGGCAGCCATCGCGTGCTCGTGGTAGTCGCGGATCCGCACCGAGACGCCGAAGCTGCGGGCGAGCGCGTCGACGAGCGCCGCGATCGGGCCGTTGCCTACGCCCTCGATCTCGACCTCCTCCCCGTCGGCGAGCACCTTCGCGACGATCCGGTCCTCGTCCGCGCTCGAGTGCGTGTACGAGAGCAGCTCGTACGGCCGCACGCAGTCGAGGTAGTTGGCCCGGAAGGCCTCGAGCAGCTCCTCGGGGGTGAGCTCGCCGCCGCGCGAGTCGGTCACCTGCTGCACCTTCTGCGCGAAGTCGACCTGCAGCCCACGCGGCAGCGCAAAGTGGTGCTCGGTCTCCATCAGGTAGGCGACCCCGCCCTTCCCGGACTGCGAGTTGACGCGGATGATCGCCTCGTAGTTCCTGCCCACGTCCATCGGGTCGATCGGCAGGTACGGGACGTCCCAAACCTCGGCCTGCTCACGCTCGCGCGCGTCCATGCCCTTCTTGATCGCGTCCTGGTGCGAGCCGGAGAACGCCGTGTAGACGAGCTCGCCCACGTACGGGTGCCGCGGGTGGACGGGCAGCTCGTTGCACTCCTCGACGATCCGCTTCGCCTCGTCGATTCGGGAGAGGTCGACGCCCGGGTCGACGCCCTGGGCCAGCAGGTTCAGCGCCAGAGTGACGAGGTCGACGTTGCCGGTGCGCTCCCCGTTTCCGAACAGCGTGCCCTCGACGCGCTCGGCGCCCGCCATCAGCCCGAGCTCCGCCGTCGCGACCGCCGTGCCGCGGTCGTTGTGCGGATGGACGCTGACGATGATCGAGTCGCGCGCGGACACGTTCCGGCAGAACCATTCGATGCGGTCGGCATAGACGTTTGGCGGAAACTCCTCCACCGTCGTCGGCAGGTTGACGATCAGCTTCGCCGCGGGGGTCGGCGCCCACTCCGCGATCACGGCTTCGCAGATCTCGAGCGCGTAGTCGAGCTCGGTGCCGTTGAAGCTCTCCGGCGAGTACTGGAACACGATCTCGGTGCCGGTCTGCTCGGCGAGCTCCCTGCAGAGCGCCGTGCCGCGCACCGCGAGGTCGGTGATCCCCGCCCGGTCGAGGCGGAACACGACGCGGCGCTGGATCGCCGAGGTCGAGTTGTAGAGGTGGATGATCGCCCGGCGCGCGCCTTCGATCGCCTCGAAGGTCCGCTCGATCAGCTCGGGCCGGGCCTGCGTGAGCACGGCGATCGTCACGTCGCCGGGGATCAGGTCGTCCTCCACGAGCCGCCGGCAGAACTCGAAGTCGGTCGCCGAGGCCGACGGGAAGCCGACCTCGATCTCCTTGTAGCCGAGCTCGAGCAGGAGGGCGAACATCTTCCGCTTGCGCTCCGCGTCCATCGGGTTGACGAGCGCCTGGTTCCCGTCGCGCAGGTCCGTCGAGCACCAGATCGGCGCGTGGGTGAGCACCCGGTCCGGCCAGGTGCGGTCGGGTAGGTCTACGGTCTCGAACTGTCGGTATTTGCGGAACGGCATCGGCATGTCGCTTCCCTTCAGACTCGGCACGGAGGGCGCACCGCTCCCCTGGGGTGCGGGGCGCACGGGCACGGGTATGTCGACGACCGATCCCCCTAGCGGGGGAGCAGGAGAAGGGCGAGCGCGGAGAGCTGCACGCGGGTCATCTGCCGGGAACGATAGCCGGGTTAGCCTGCCGCGTCGAGCGCATCGTTCACCAGGCGGTCGGCGAGCTCGTTGTGCTCACGGCGAACGGCCTTGTAGCCCACCCTTCCGAGCCGCCGCGCGATCCGGGTCGCATCGGCGTGGAGCTCCTGCAGCGCCTCGTTCTTGACCCGGTACTCGCCGGTCATCTGCTTCACGAGCAGCTCCGAGTCGGAGACGACGTCGAGCTCGTCGAGGCCCAGCTCGACCGCCCGCTCGAGCCCGGCGATCAGGGCGCTGTACTCGGCCACGTTGTTGGTCGCCACGCCGATCGCCTGACCCTCGGCGGCTAGCAGGGTGCCGTCTTCAGCCTCGATCACGAAGCCGTAGGCCGCGGGGCCGGGGTTGCCGCGCGCGCCGCCGTCGGTGAAGAGCCGGGCCTTCACAGCAGCGGGTGGAGATCGAACGCGGGCTCCTCGTAGGGGTGCGCGGCGACGAGCGCCGCGACGACCGCCTCGACCCGGTCGTCGGGCACCACGGTCTCGACGCGTAGCTCCGGCACGCGCTCCTCGCGGCCGGCCTCGCCCTCGCCGATCACCGGGTGCGCCCCCTCGCCGGCGACGAAGGTGCCCGTCCCCTCCGTGTACCAGGAGCAGCGCTCGTAGTCGCCGATCCGTCCCGCACCGGCGGCGAAGACCGCGTCCCGCGTCGCATCGAGCGCCCCTGCCGGGACGAACCACACGAGCTTGACGGTCACCAAGGGCCTGCCCGGAAAGCGAGACAGGGCTCATGACGAGCGGCACGCGACGCGATGCAGCGTCCTCGGTCGCCCCGATACTCCCGCATATCGAGGCGACCTGCGTCCTTGCCTCGCCCCACGTGCCGCTCGTCATCCACCGTGTCCCCGTTCCGGACAGACCCTAGACGTCGATCTGCGCGCGCTGGAGCTTGCCCGAGTAGTCCACGTAGATCGCTTTCCACTCCGTGAAGACGTCGAGCGCGGCCTGCCCCGCCTCGCGGTGGCCGTTGCCGGTGTCCTTCGTGCCGCCGAACGGGAGGTGCACCTCGGCGCCCGTGGTGCCTGCGTTGATGTACGTGATCCCCGCCTGCAGGTCACGCATCGCGCGGAAGGCACGGTTGACGTCACGCGTGAAGATGGAAGAGGAGAGCCCGTAGCGGATCCCGTTCGCGACCCCGATCGCCTCGTCGAACGACGAGACGCGGATCAACGCGGTCGTCGGGCCGAATATCTCCTCCTGCGCGATCCGCATCCCCGGCTCGACGTCGCCGAAGACGGTCGGCCGGTAGAAGAAGCCGCGCTCGAGCCCCTCGCCGGTCGCGACCTCGCCGCCCGTGAGCAGGCGCGCGCCCTCGTCCTTGCCGACGCCCGTGTAGGCGTGGATCTTCTCGAGCGCCTCCCGGTTGATCACAGGGCCGACGTCGGTCGACGGCTCCCAGCCCGGGCCGAGCCGCATCGCCTCCGCGCGGGCGACGAGCTTCCCCTGGAGCGCGTCGTAAACGGCCTCGTGCACGATCACGCGGCTCGCGGCGGTGCAGCGCTGGCCGGTGGTGCCGAACGCCGACCAGAGGATCCCGTCGACGGCGAGGTCGACGTCGGCATCGTCCATCACGATGATCGCGTTCTTGCCGCCGAGCTCGACGTGGACGTGCTTGAGGTTCTCGGCCGCGGTAAGGCTGACCGCTATTCCCGTCTCACGCGAGCCGGTGAACGTGATGACAGGCACGTCCGGGTGGCGGACGATCGCCTCGCCGACATACCGGCCGAAGCCGTGGACGATGTTGACGACACCTTTCGGCAGCCCGGCCGCTTCGAGCAGCTCGACGAACCGCTCGCCGAGCAGCGGCGTGTCCTGCGCCGGCTTGAAGACGACGGTGTTGCCGCAGACGAGCGCCGGCGCGATCTTCCACGACGGGATCGCGATCGGGAAGTTCCACGGCGTGATCACCCCGATCACGCCGATCGGCATCCGCACGCTCATCATGAACTTGTCGCGCAGCTCGGACGGCGTCGTCTGCCCGAACATGCGCCGACCCTCGCCGGCCATGTAGAGGCTCATGTCGATCGCCTCCTGCACGTCCCCGCCGGCCTCGGCGAGCACCTTGCCCATCTCGCGGCTCATCAGCTCGGCGAGCGCATCCTTCTCGTCGGTCAGCAGGTTGGCGAAGCGGTACAGCACCTCGGCGCGCCGGGGGGCCGGCACGAGCCGCCAGTCCTCGTAGGCCGCCTTCGCCGCTGCGACCGCGCGGGCGACGTCCTCCGGCCCGGACTTCGGGAAGGTGCCGAGCACCTCACCCGTCGCAGGGCTCAGGGACTCGAAGGTCTCGCCGCCCGCTGCGTCGACCCACTCCCCGCCGATGTAGTTCTGGAACGGCCGAGACATCGCGCCTCGACTGTATCGAGAACCTAGGAGCTGTCGCCGTCGATGTCGGGGAACGTCCCCGGCACGCGGGCTCGGCGGCGGTCCCGGATCAGGCGCTTCCCGCCCGCGAGCTTGCCGTGGCGACGGTCGGGGCCCTCGCGACGGTCGACGATCACGGTCACGTTCGGGTTGTCCTCGTAGTACTCGACCATCTTGGCGTAGAGCTCGGACTCGAGCTCACGGGGAATCACGCAGTAGATCATCTGTCTCGGATTGTAGGGAGCCGGCCGGAGAACGCTAGGCCGAAGCCCTCAGACGAGTGACGTCCGCCAGCACGACGAGGGCCACCACGATCGCCGCCCCGCAGCCCCAGGCCTTCGGGTGCGTCAGGTGCACGGCGGCGGCGAACCCCCAGCCGACGAGGTAGGTCCAGCCCCCGAGCGCCGCCGCATAGACGAGGCCCAGGCCGCGGTCGTGCGAGATCTCGAAGGTGCCGAAAGCACGGAACCCTTCCCGCGGCCGCCCCCCGAAGAGGCCTCCGCCCTCGAGCCCGAGCGTGGCTTCGAGCCGCCCGGCCCGGGCGACGGCCGAGTCGTAGAGCTGCGTGTTGCGGAGCTCGTACATGAGGATCCCGACCGTCGCGACGAGCCCGACTGCGCCCACGGCCGTCAGCTCGGCCGCCGTGGGACGGCCCCTGGACACGATCGCGATCGCCGCGGCCGAGATCGTCGGCACGAACGCGAGCAGCCTGAAGCGGATGTCGGCGAGCGCCAGCACGCCGTTGACGGTGGTGTCGTAATCGAGCCGGGTCTTCTCGTCCTCGGTCATCAGAGCCGCGCGATCTCCGGGACGATCCTTCCGTCGTCCTCGATGTGCGCGTTCCAGCCCTTGAAGCTCTCCTCGAGATCGTCGAGGTCGTGCCCTCTCTCCGCAAGCCTGATCGGCTGCGCGGAATCGGGGAGGACGCGGTACTGGTACCAGGAGATGTCCCACGCGACGGTGATCACGAGCTCGCCGGTCACGCCCGAGAGCGGCACGATGCTCGCAGTCGGCTGGCCGAGGCTCTTCGCTATTCCGCCGATCGTGCGCCGGTAGTCGCTCGCGTTGAAGAGGTCGGACGCCTCGACCATCGCGAGCTCGGGCTCGGAGAGACGGCGCAGGATCGGCTCGGTCGCGATCGTCTCCTCCACCTGCGAGCGCGGCGAGAGCAGGGCGACGAGGCTGAACCGGCCCCTCCGGCGCGCGGCGGCCGGCACCGTCGGAGTGGTCGGGCTCCCCTCCTTCAGCCAGCCGTATTCGAGCGCGACCTCCTGGCAGAGCGGGCACACGTCGACCCAGCGGTCGTCGCCGTCGGGCGAGAAGCGCGTCGCACGCTCACCCAGCAGCAACGAGCGCTCACAGATCGCGCAGGTTCGCGTCACCGAGGATCGCGTGATGCGCATAGCGGCCGGACTATAGCCCAGCGCCGATCGCCTCCGAGCTGCTAGTGTCCCGTTACATGTGTGTTTTACACTGTAAGTGGATGCGATGAGAGGCGGGCCCCGCTCCCGCCGCCGCCTGCACTCGGGACGCTGGGGCGTCACCGCGCGGGTCGAACGGTTCAGCGAGCCGGCCGTGCTACTGCTCCTCCGCGAGCGCCCCGCCCACGGCTACGAGCTGCTCGAGCGGCTCGGCGAGCTGACCGGCGAGGCGCGCGTGGACATGGGCAACCTCTACCGCGTGCTGCGCGCGCTCGAGCTGGAGGGGATCGTCACCTCCGACTGGAGCGACGGCAAGCGCACCTACGAGTTGACCGAGTCGGGAGGCGCGCTGCTCGACCAGTGGGCGTCCTCCCTCCGCGAGGCCCAGGGCGTGATCACGCGCTTCCTCGACCGCTTCGATGCAGGAAAGGAGGTGACAGATGCACGGACATAGACATGGATACCGCGGCCGCCGCGGCGGCCTCCGCTTCCAGCGGCCCTTCCCGAACAGGCAGGAGCTCCTGGAGCGCCTCGAGGCCTACCAGCGCGACCTCGAACAGGAGGTCGCCGACGTGGCCGACCTGATCGAGCACCTGCGGGACAAGAGCCCGCAGCCGCAGCCCGAGGTCTAGGGACCCTGATCGCGGAGGCGGAGGCTCAGGCCTTCGCCTCTTCGCGTTCTTTCTTGAAGTCGGCGATCAGCTTCTGGGCGATGTGCGCCGGCACCTCCTCGTAGCGGAGGAAGTGCATCGAGTAGTCGCCGCGGCCCCCGGTCATCGAGGTGAGCGACTGGGAGTACGTGAGGATCTCGGCCATCGGCGCCTCGGCCTTGATCGTGGTCATCCCACCGCGCGGCTCCATCCCGAGCAGCCGCCCGCGGCGCGAGTTGAGGTCCCCGTTGACCGCGCCGACGGTGTCGTCCGGGACCGTCACCTCGATCTCCATGATCGGCTCGAGCAGCACCGGGTCGGCCTTCTCGTAGGCCTGCTTGAACGCCATCGAGCCGGCGATCTTGAACGCCATCTCCGAGGAGTCGACGGTGTGGTAGGAGCCGTCTACGAGCCGAACGCGCACACCCTGCACCGGCGCGCCCGCGAGCTCGCCGTGTTGCATCGCCTCCTGGATCCCCTTGTCCACCGCCGGGCGGAAGCTCTGCGGGATCACGCCGCCGACGATCTTGTCCACGAACTCGTAGCCCGTGTGCCCGTCCATCGGCTCGAGCACGACGTGGCAGTCGCCGAACTGGCCGCGGCCGCCGGTCTGCTTCTTGTAGCGCCCCTGCGCACGCGACTCCTTGCGGATCGTCTCCAGGTACGGCACGCGCGGCGGGTGCAGCTCGACGTCGACGCCGAAGCGGCTGTGGAGCCGGTCGACGGCGACCTCGACGTGCATCTGACTCATCCCCGAGAGGAGCTGCTCACCGGTCTGCGGGTCACGGCGGAGCGAGAGCGTCGGATCCTCCTCGCGCAAGCGGCGGAGGCCTGCGCCCATCTTCTCCTCGTCGCCCTTCGCCTTCGGCGTGACCGCGAAGCTCATCACCGGCTCGGGGAGCCCGAGGTCCGGCAGCTCGACCTGCTTGTCGTGGTCGAGCAGGAGGTCGCCCGTGGCGACGTCCTTCAGCTTGGAGGCGGCGCCGAGGTCACCGGCGCCGAAGGCGGTCGCGTTCGTGTGCTCCTTGCCCTGGAGCTGGAGCAGGGTGCCCATCCGCTCCTTGCCGTGCGTGCGCGCGTCGGTGAGCGTCGAGTCGGTCGTGATCTCGCCCTGGAGGACGCGGAAGAGGTTGATCCGGCCGGCGAAGGGGTCGGCGATCGTCTTGAACACGAAGGCGGCCGTGCCGGCGCCGTCGACCTCGATCGGCGCGCCCTTCTTCGCCGGCGAGGGCACGCCCTCGACGATCAGGTCCAGCATGGAGCGCGCGCCGAGGTTCTTCGTGGCCACGCCGCAGGCGACCGGGAAGACCTCGCCGCGGGTGACCGCGTCCTTGAGCGCGCCGGCCACCTCCTCGACGGAGAGCTCCTCGCCCTCGAGGTAGCGCTCCATCAGCCCCTCGTCGCTCTGCACGACCTCGTCGAGCAGCTTCTCGCGGTATTCCGCCACTAGGCCGGCCATCTCCTCGGGGATCGGCTGCGGCTCGCCCTCGCGCCCACCTTCCGGGCTCGTGTAGGCGCACATGTGCAGGACGTCCACCACGCCCGTCAGCTCGTGCTCGCGGCCGATCGGCAGCTCAACGACGACGCAGCGCTCGGAGAGCTGCTCGCGCATCGCGTCGAGATCCTGGAAGAAGTCGGCGCGCTCGCGGTCGAGCATGTTAACGAAGATCACGCGCGCGAGGCCGAGCTCGTCGGCTCGTTTCCAGAGGCGCTGGGTGCCGACCTCCACGCCCATCACGCCGCTGATCGTGAAGATCGCACCCTCGACCACGTGCAGCACCGCGAGCGCGTCGCCCTGGAAGCCCGCGTCGCCCGGTGTGTCGATCAGGTTGATCTTGCGCCCCTGCCACTCGACGGTGGCCAGCGTGGCCTGCAGGGACATCTGGCGCTTCTTCTCGTCGTCGTCCCAGTCGGAGACGGTCGAGCCCGCGTCCACGGTGCCGAGCCGGTTCGTCGCCCCGCCCTGGAACAGCATCGCCTCGACGAGGGAGGTCTTGCCGGTCCCGCGGTGGCCGACGACTACGACGTTGCGGATCTTGCCGGGCTCGAAAGCTGCCATGGGGCGCGATTCCTCCTGTAAGGGCCGGGTGTCGTTTCGATCTTATCGGCCCCCCGTTTCCCCCGGGGTGGTAGGAATAGGCTCGATGCGGACGCTGGCGATCGTCTTCTGTGCGGCCCTGCTCGGGGCGGCCGTCGCCTCGGCGGACACCTGGCAGCCTCCCAAGCAGTGGCTCGCACAGGCGATGTGCATCCACGCGAAGGAAGCGCCGTGGAGCGCGAACACCGGCAACGGCTTCTACGGCGGGCTGCAGTTCATGCGCACGACATGGCTCAACCTCGGCGGCGCGCCCGACCCCGCCTTCAAGCATCCCGGGGATCCCGCGTTCCCGTTCACCGCGTCGAAGCAGGAGCAGCTCTACCGGGCCTGGCGCCTCTGGAAGCACGACGGCGGCTCGTGGCGCTCGTGGGGCGCGGTCGGCCTCGCCTGCTCGAAGTAGGTCTACGGCTCCCGGACGGCGGCGGGCGAGCCGCCGAGGCGCGCCTTGAGGCGCAGGATCGCCTTCGTGTGCAGCTGCGAGACGCGCGACTCCGTGACGCCGAGCACCTCGCCGATCTCGCGCAGCGTCAGCTCCTCGTAGTAGTAGAGCGTGACGACGAGCTTCTCCCGCTCGGGCAGGCGCGCGATCGCGTCGGCCATCGCCTCCCGCAGCTCGGTCTGCGCGAGCGCGGACTGGGGCTCGGGGCCCTGCGTGTCCTCGATCGTGTCGATCAGGGCGATCTGGTCGCCTCCCGCCGAGACGGTCCAGAGCTCGTCGAGCGCGGCGATCGAGGAACGCGAGATCTCGGTCAGACTGTCCTCGAGCTCGTCCTCGGTTAGGCCGAGCTTGGCGGCGATCTCGTCGTCGTTCGGCGCGCGGCCGAGCTTCGACTCGAGCTCGGCGACAGCGCGCTCGATGTCGCGGGCGCGGGCCCGGACGGAGCGCGGCACCCAGTCGAGCGCACGCAGCTCGTCGATGATCGACCCCTTGATGCGCGCGATCGCGTAGGTCTCGAACTTCACGTCGCGGTCGGGGTCGTAGCGCTCGATCGCCCCGATCAGGCCGAGCAGGCCGTACGAGACGAGGTCGCCCTCCTCGACGTGCGCGGGCAGGCCGCTGCCCAGCCGGCCGGCCACGTACTTGACCAGCGGCGCGTAGGTGAGGATCAGCCGGTCGCGCAGCTTCTCGTCGCGGTTGCGCCGGTACTCCTGCCAGAGACCCTTCGTGTCCTCGACGCTCACGGTGAGACAATACGCTGCGGAGGGTGATATTCCTCAACGCAGGCGCAGGCCGCGTGCTGCGAGAGAGGCGAGCCACGCCGCGAGCACACCTGCGGCGAAGACGATCACCCAGCGCCCGTGGAGGGCCGAGGCGACCGCGATCCCGGCCATCGCGAGCGCGATCACGAGGAAGAGCGCGCCGAGCGCGCGCCGCTGCAGGCCGCCCCGCATCGGAGGATGGTAGATGGTTAGTGCCACACCTGCCCGCGTCTGGCTGGTGGCCCAGACACGGTGCAGGATGGTCCGGCTCGCCCTTGACCAGGCTAACCACGCTGTACAATCACCGCCGCGAACCGAGGGGCGTAGCTCAATTGGCAGAGCACCGGTCTCCAAAACCGGGGGTTGCAGGTTCGAGTCCTGCCGCCCCTGTCGCACCGCTCAAGGGGAGAGAGGGCGACCACGCGCAAAACGGCGCTCACCGCCGACGATGAGTAGTGCGACCCCACTCCTCATCGTTGTCGGTCGAGGTTCGCTGCGCTGTGTAACGAGTTCGTCCCAACCACGTAAGACGCATGTAAACGATCCTCCAAGTCGCCGCTCCTTGCCGCCCGGGATCGGCCCGGACAGCGCGTCCAACTGAGGCGAGAGCACCGACCGTGTCCTCTCCCAAGTGTGCAGGCGCTGCTCGAGCCGATCCCGAACGCCTAGCGGGACGCAATGCTGTGGTGACGTTCCGAATTGATCCCAGGGGGTCATACTGAATCTCTTATGGCGGGCGGGCCTTTCACAAGGGTGGTCGCAGTTCTCGGTCTTGGGTTGCTAATCGGAGGCAACGCCCAGGCGCGCACGGTCAAATCGGGCTTCCTAACGATGGCGCAGGGACGGAGCGTTATCTCCCAGTACGAAGACAAAGCGGCGTCGGTGGCGGAGGCGTTCGGCGACACTGTCGATTGGAGCATCACGGGTTGTTGGCGCATACGTCCGACCCGGGTGAACTGCGCGGTGCGCATCAACCAAACGTCTGCGGACGGAGTACGCATTCGCTGCACGGCGACTGACACGGCGTGGCTCGTCCACACCAGCATCCACGCGACCGGCGTGAAGAGGCCCTGCGTCCGCCTCCCCTAGGGGGCATCCAAGGCTTCTCTCGCTCCTTCGCCTCCCCTTATCAACGCGGTGTCCGTGGAAGGCGATCGTTGCGTAGGCGCTGAACGTTCCTTGGTCGAGTCGATTGACCACAAGGGCGACCCTCCGGTTGCCGTTCTCCGCAGAGTGCGGAGTTAGATTCGACCGAACAGGGGAATCGCTGGGCTCGCCCCCTCGCCTGTGAGAAGTGTCGCTTCTACCAGGCGCCGGTAGTGCCTGAGGGGGGCTCCCGTTCCCGGAGAATGGGACGGACTCCGCGATTTCAGTGTTTGCGGTATCTGAGTGTTGGGCTGAAGCCGGCGAGATAGCCGATTCCGGCCTGGTTGACGCTCATCGCGACGCGAAGCTTCGAGAGCCCTCGGGGAAGGTTCGGGTGGAAGACTGCCGCCGCCCTCGCGTTGAGGTGGAGGCGCGCGATCGTCAGCCAGTGCCCGGCGGAGAGGCGCTGGAGTTGGACTTTGCGTCCTGCGAATGAGCGCGCGCCTGCGACGTGGGTCGCGAACCGCTGCAGCGATAGTGCTCGCAGGGAGACTGCCGGCCTGACACCGATCGACTTCGTCGGGCTGACAACCCCGCTGCAGCGCGCCTTGTAGGTGGTTCCGATCTGCGGCATCACTGCGATGCTCCAGGTGCCATTACCGTGCGTGAGAACGGTTCCAGACCACACGAACGAGTTTTGGCCGGCTCTCTGCGCAAGGATTGTGACCGTCCGGTCGGCCCGCCTTGTCGACAGAGTCCCAAACAGGGTGATCTGTTGCCCGAACTCGACGATCGACCGCGCGGCCGAGATCGTTACTGCCGGGCGCGGCGCCAAAGTCGCGAGGAGACCGTCCAACCCGCGGGCAGTGCCCGCACTGCTCGCGGCGACAAAGCGATAGTGATAGGTCGTGCCCGGCTTGAGGCCCCTCAGCCTCGCGGAAACGCCCAGGCCGGCGGTGCCAGACCCGGCGCTCGCCGACCGCGTGCGCAAGCCGAAACTCCTAGTCCTGCCGTACTCGACATACCAGCTAGTGGACACACCGTTTGGAGTGACAACCCCAGCGACCGTCGCTGAGGTCGGCTCGATCGCCGTGACCGGTCCCGACATCACCGTCGGCGGCAACGCCCAGGAGCGGCCAACAGCAGCGGTCACATCGACCCCCAAACCGCCAGCCAGCGCAACAACTACCGTGATGAGCAACAGCCGAACCGTCGGCCAACACACACGAAACATGGCTGCCTTCGCCTCCCATCGCCCGCCCGAAATCGTTCTCCTCAAACCTAACTCCCTCCCACAATGGCCACAACGTAACCCGCAAGGTAAAGGCGAGAGCGTCAATAGGCTGTGACTCAGACTGGGTGCGACCCATCCCGCGTATTGGCGCCCCAATGTGAGCTGGTCCCGCGGCCCACCTCGGAGCCTTGTCTGTGGCACCGGCGCCTCCAAAACCGGGGGTTGCAGGTTCGAGTCCTGCCGCCCCTGTTCTCGCCGGAAAGTCCGGCGCCTTCGGCGCCATGACGACTTTCGGGCGTCGCTCTACTTCCACCCTGCGGTCTCTGAGCCGCGCCAGCCATTTCGAACACTGCGAGCACTGCCTTGCGTCGGTTCTCGGTACCTGACGCACCGGTCCGGACGGCCACCGAACTTGAACGGGGCCGCCACGCCGTACTAAGGTCACGGCTGGCAGGCACTGCGGCACGCTCTTCCACAGCGGTAAACCAACGAAGGAGATGACGCAGATGTCAGCAGCACGTGTGCTCTCACAGCTTGGTCCGCTGCCGAAGGTGGGCCAGGAAGAGCTCACGACCCGGCTCGCCGAGGCACAGCCGACTCAGTCCGACGTGGGGCCGGTCTACAGACAGGTCTTCCACTCGTCGAAGACGCAGGCACTACGGCTCGCCGAGGCGTTCGCGACGACGCTACCCGACCTCGATCACCACCGCCAGCTCTTCCAGTCGGTCGCACTGCGTTCGCCCACCGAGCGCCGGACGCTGCTGGATGGATACCGCAAAGCGGGACAGGAGCGCTGGGTCGTTCACGCGATCGGCCAGCTACCCACCGCCCAGGGCCGCTCGCTGATGAAGGACTTCGTGATTACCGACGCGGGCAAGCACGACCGGAAGGCGATTCGCGAGGTGCTCGTCTACCTCGCCGAGCTCGGCGCTACGATCGAGACGCGGCCGGTCGCCGACGACCCGAACGACGCAGCGATCGTCGAGGCGGTCGGCGACATCGTGGACGCCGTCAAGGAGGCCGTCGACTCGGTCGTCGACGCGATCAAGAACGCGGTCCAGTCGATCGCGAACGCACTCGTCGCCGCCGTCAACTTCACCGTCGCCCAGATGGCCAACCTCGCGAAGGCGCTGCTCCTCGCCGGCGAGAAGATCTTCGACATCGTCAAGGGCGCACTCGACGCCGCCGTCGCGAACACACTCGCCTTCGTCAAGAAGGTGATCCAGGGAATCATCGACGCCGGCCACGCTATGTTCGAGGTCTTGACGGAGATCGCCACCCTCGTCGGCGCCGCTCTCCAGACGGCGCTGCGAGCCATCGACGATCTCGGCCACTCGCTCGGCGAGCTCCTCTCGTGGCTGGGTACGCAGATCTACGCGACCGTCCGGGAGTTCGCCCGCGCGCTGATCGCGATCGGCAAGACGATCGGCAACCTCATCAACCAGGCGCTGCAGGCCGGTGCGACGCTCCTCCGCAAGATGGTGCAGGCCCTCGTCGAGCTCGGGCGTGCGGTCGGCGAGCTGATCGTCGAGGCGGCGAAGTTCGCCGTGAGCGTCGTCAAGGCCGTCGTGCGGGCACTGCAGGAGATCGGCAAGGCCGTCGCCGAGATCATCGACGCCGTCAAGAATGCCGCCGCCTCGATTCTCGAAGCCGTCGTGCGGGCGCTCGTCGAGCTCGGCGGCGCCCTGCTCGACATCGCCGCATACATCGCGAACGCGGCCGTCGCGCTCGCGAGGAAGATCGCCCAGTTTGCGCTGAAGGTCGGGGCCGCGCTCGCCGATCTCGTCAGCGCCATCGCTGCCTACGGCTTCAACGCGATCAAGCGGATCGTCGAAGCAGCCTTCGACCTCGGCCGCAAGCTGATCGACGTCTGCCGCGAGGCGCTCCGACTCGCCGGGAATCTCCTGCGCGACATAGTCAAGGCGGCCGTGCAACTCGGCAAGACAGTCGTCGAGTTCGTCGGCTCCGTCGTCGCGTTCACCTACCGCACCGCGGCTCGGCTGATCGACGCGATGATCGCCGCGGGGCTCGCGGTCGCGGATCTCCTGGCCCAGGCAGTCGCGCGGAGCTATTTCGTCTTCCGCAAGATGGTGAACGGCGTGCTGAAGGCGCTCGGCCCGGTCGGTGACGTACTCGACTGGGTGCTGACGCAGGCCGCGGGAGCGGTCGACAAGCTTTACCGCGAGGCGATCCTCGCGATCCGCTACGTGAAGAAGAGCATCGACGAGGCACTCGACTGGGCGGCGGCGAAGACCGCGGCCGCCTTCGAGGCCGTCGTGAAGGCGATCGAGTCGGCCGGGATCGCGCTGCGGGAGGTCATCCGCTGGGCGGCCGCGGCGGGCGATGCTGCGCTCGAGCTGCTCGGCGAGGTGACGCAGCGGCTGAAGAACTCGATCAGCTACGTGCTCACCTGGGTCGCGACCGACGCGATCGACGGCCTCCGGGCCGTCGTCAAGGGACTGCTCAAGGCGGGCGCCGCCGTCGTGGAGCTGATCGGCTGGGCCGTGGCCCGGTCGGTGCAGGCGGTGAAGGAAGT
The DNA here is from genome assembly GCA_963724805.1 of uncultured Actinomycetes bacterium. Taxonomy (GTDB): domain Bacteria; phylum Actinomycetota; class Thermoleophilia; order Gaiellales; family Gaiellaceae; genus CAVQZA01. The sequence continues at coordinate 346,901 of CAVRWA010000011.1, read as the reverse complement.
CGCCGCGGAGCTCCTCGCGGCCGGCGCGACCATCGCCGAGCTCGTCGTCGACACGATCAAGCACCCGCAGAACGCACTCGACAACCTCGTGCGCGGCCTGCGCGAGCTCGGCAAGACCGTCGGCGAGATCGTCAACTCGGCCTTCCTCCAGCCCGCCCGGGATGCCAAGAAGCGAGTCATCCAGGCCCTGAAGGACGCCGGTGAGGGCCTACTCGAGGTGCTCGACGGGCTGATCGAAGCCGGCGTCGGGGCCCTGGACGCGGCAATCGCGATCGTACTGGAGGTCTTCGGCGTCTTCCGCAAGCTGCGTGCCGACGAGAAGACCGAGGCGAAGCTCGTCTACAAGAAGAGCCCCCCGCTCGACGACGTCCAGATCTTCGAGGGCTCGTTCATCTCCGGCATGAGCACCTGGTTCCGCGACCACGCGGCGGCGGTGACCACGATGCGGATCATCCACCTGCCCACCGGGTTCGACACCACGGTCTTCCCGGGCAACCGGCATACGCTGATCCACGAGCTCGGACACGTCTGGCAAGGGGAGGTCACAGGCCCGTATTACATGGGCCACGCGCTCTACTCTCAGGCGACGCTCGGGAACGCGGCCTACGACTACGGCGGGGAGCCTGCGCTCGTTGCGAACACCGCGGCAGGCGGAAAGCTCGACACATTCAACCCTGAGCAGCAGGCCCAGCTGATCGCCGACTTCTACGTCGAGCTGAAAGGCGGTGGGAACACCTCCGCCTACGATCCGTACATCGCCGAGGTGCGTGCGGCGTGAGCTGGGTGATCGCAGCGCCTCGGGAAGCCCTCGGCCCGCTCCGTCCGCTCCTGCGCGCGCATGAGCGCACACGCGAGGTGCGGGTGGTCGAGCCCGGCGCTCCCGAGGCGCTCCGGGACGAGCTTGCCCCGGCCGAGGCTGTCCTCGTGGTCGGCGACCGGCGTCGCTCGCCGCGCACAGCGCTCCCCGGGCCGTTCCTGGAGGATCCGTTTGGACGGCCTGTGCCCGCCGGCTGGCTCCCCAACCTCGGCGAGGGTCTCGAGGTCTTCGCCCGGGCGGCGGCCCGCGTCGAGCGACGGGACGGGCCGGCCGGGCCCGTGGCCGTCCTCGGTCAGCGAGAGCAGCGCTACCTTCATCTCGCCGGCCGGATGGAGGCCAAGCTCGGGGGCGCCGGGGCCGAGCCGCTGCAGCTGCTGCGCTGGACGGCCGAGCGGATCATCCGCGACGATCTCGTTCGCGGGCTACGGCTGGGGATCGGTGCGGGCATCTACTTCGGGCACGGGCGCCCGCGCGGCTGGGCCGCCTACCACGGCCTCCGTGCGTGGCATCTGACGGAGACGCCCGGCGAGCCGATGGGTGCGCTCCTGTCCGTGACGTGCCTGACCGCGAACCGGCATCGCCTGAGCCTTTCGTTCTCCGAGCAGGTCGTCTCCGGCGGCGCCTGTGCCGCCGCGGTAGGCGCCGTCGCCAAGGTCGCGCATCTCGACAACATGCGCTGGATGCTCGGCCTGGCCGGGGCGCTGCGGGCCGGCGAGCTGCGGCTCGGCCCGGCCCTTCTTGCGGCGGCGCCCCCGGACACGCGGCTGCATACTCCCTATCGGATCATCGGCGACCCGCTCGCCCTCCTCGTCGGCACGGCCGAAGGAGCCCGGCGCGCTGCGCGCGTGTTCGCCCCGGCGCCGGACCTCGCAGCGTGATCGAGGAGGATCTCCGCGCGATCGTCGCGGAGGTCGCAGAGCTCGATCCGGCGTCGATCGACCCGACGGTGCCGTTCTCAGAGGCGGGCATCGATTCGCTGATGGCGATCGAGATCGCGGTCGATGTCGAGCGCCTCTACGGCCTTCACTTCGACGAGGGCGAGCTGAAGACGATCGTCAACTTCTCCAGCCTCGTCGCCCTGACGCGCAAGAGGCGGGCCGAACAGGACAGGGCATCGAGCGGGCTCTGATCACCGGCCTCGGCGTCGTCTCGCCGATCGGAGACGGCGTCGCCAGGTTCTGGACGGCCCTGATGCGCGGCCAGAGCGGAGCCGCAGAAGTCACGGGGTTCGACACGTCGCCGTTTTCCTCGCGACTCGGCTGCGAGGTACAGGACATCCCCTCCAACCCCTGGCCAGGGCCCGGCCGGGCTGCGTCACTGGCGATCGCGGCGGGCCGCCAGGCCCTCGCCCACGCCGGGCTTGCGAACACCGGCTTGGGCGAGACCGCGCTCGTCCTCGGAACGACGATGGGCGAAAGCTGCTGGCTCGAGTCCTGGGACGTGAACGCCGTCTGCGAGGGAGCGTCGGCGGTTCCCGCAGAGCAGCTGGTCGGGTCGGGGCCGGATGCCGTCGGACGTGACGTCGCTGCGGCACTCGGGCTCCGCGGCGGAGTCACGATGCTCGCCGGAGCGTGCGCCGCCGGGAATTACGCACTCGGCCACGCGCTCGACCTCGTGCGGCTCGGACGCACCGAGCGAGTTCTCGCGGGCGGGACGGACGCCTTCTCCCGCGTCGCCTTCACCGGCTTCGCCCGCCTCGGCGCCCTCGCGACCGAGGCCTGCCGCCCGTTCAGCGCGGGCCGGGACGGGCTCGTCCTCGGCGAGGGCGCCGCGCTCCTGCTCGTCGAGTCCGAGAAGAGCGCTACGGCACGCGGCGCGACGCCGCTGGCCGAGCTCGCAGGCATCGGCCTCTCCGGCGACGCCTTCCACATCGTCAGTCCCGATCCAGACGGTCGCGGCGCCGCGCGGGCGATGGTCGCCGCACTCTCAGATGCCGGCGTGAATCGCGGCGAGATCGACTACCTCAGCGCGCACGGAACCGGCACGCCCGCGAACGACCGTTCCGAGGTCGCCGCTGTGCGAGCCATCTTCGGCTCCGACGGTCATCCGCCGATGAGCTCGATCAAGGCGCTCACTGGGCACGGTCTCGGGGCGGCGAGCGCGATCGAGGCGATCGCCTGCGTCCTGGCGCTGCGCGAGCAGGTCGCCCCGCCGACCTGGAACTACCAGGGGAAGGATGCCGCTTGCGACTGGGACGTGGTTCCCAACGAGCCGCGACCGCTCCAGCTCGATGTGGTGCTCAGCAACGCCTACGCCTTCGGCGGCTGCAACGCTTCGCTCGTCCTGCGCCGCGTCGCCGAGTAGATGGCGGTGGTCCTCGGAGTCGGTTGCATCGCAGCCCCCGGCATCGGGCCCGACGCGCTCTCCGCCGCTGGACAGGACGGCCGGCCGCGATGTGTCCGCGATCTCGACGAGGCCGTGTACGCGCTCGGACTGCGGGGTGTCCGGCCGCTTGCCCGCGCCGCGCGGCTCGCCGCCGTCGCGGCGGCCGCTGCGCTCGGGCGTCCTGCCCCGCTCGCAGCTCCCCCGGATCGCTGTGCGGTCGTGCTCGGCACTCGCTTCGCGAGCATCGAGCCGCTCGTCGAGTTCAACCGCAGCTCCGCCCTGGACGGGCCCGCGCTCGTCAGCCCCTCGAGCTTCCCGAACGTCGTCGCGAACGCGCACGCCGGGTACCTCGGGATCCTTTTCGGCCTCGCAGGCCCGAACGTGACGCTCTGCGGAGCCGACGCGGGACTCGAAGCGCTCGCGTACGCGCTCGACCTCCTCCAGCTCGGGCGGGCCGATCTCGTGCTCGCGGGCGGGGTCGAGGCGCTCGGCGAGACGCTGACCGAGGGCCTTCGGCGAAGCGGCGTCGGGGATCCTGGCGAAGCGGCTGCGTTCGTCCTCCTCGCAGCTAGCGGAGCTGGGCCGATCCTGGAGTGCGCGAGGACCGGCGAGCCGACTGAAGGGTCAGCGTGGTCCGTCGCCGACATCGTCCCGACGGCCGGCGACTGTGGCGCCGCCGGGGGCGTCCTCGCGACGATTCTGGCGCTTCGCGCGACCGAGGCAGGCCGCGGACCGCAACGTGTGCACGGCGGTCGGGACACCCTGAACGTGCGGCTTGGTTGACCGAGCTCGCTTTCCAGAAGGTGAACGGAACCGGCTTCGGCTGGCTCGACGAGGATCACCAACTCGGAGGAGTACGAGAGTAGGGCGCCGGTGTAGGCCTTGCAGCCGTTGAACTTGGGGACTAGCACCGGCGCCTGCCGTGCGTGAATGCTCTCATCGCTTCCGGACGGCGCACATCCCCCTACGGGGCGATCGTAGACAGCAGCCGCCCCGCAGAGGTACCAAACGGGATTGCGGCGCGTTCGTCTGCCGTTAGCCCAGAGTGCCGGGCTGCAACGGCTGTAATGACACGACCTGCGATATCCCAGGAGAGGAACAGCACGTGCCGGCACGAGGGCGGGATGCCCCAACGAGGTTCGACCCACGGGTTCCTTGTGCCGGGTGCGGTGCCTGCGTTCAACCATCGCCGGTAGAGGTTGAAGCCAGGGCGCCGTGACCCTCGCAGGTCGGCGACTTGTGACGGACTGGTCGGGGGAGTACGTTCAGTCGACGGCTCGACGAATCACGCGCGGTAGTTCGAGGCGGACTGCGGCTCCCTTCCACGACCATGGTAAGGGCTGCCTCCGATCCGCTAGAGCACATGACAGTCGACTCGTACCCGTCACGACGGGGGGAGCGGGCGGCCCTGCTCCCCCCGACCCTCTGGGAATCGCAGGGCAGCCGCCACGCAAGCTAGGTGGTACAGACGATGTAGGCGGTGACTGTCATCGTGTTGCCGGCGCCGAGTGCTGCGGCGGCGACCGCGGTTGCTGTCCATGTTGTGGCGCCGCTCGGGTATGAGGCGACGAGAACCGCGCGGCTCTTCTGCGCGGCGGTCGTCGTCACCTGCGCCCCGCCGCCGAGCAGTACCTTCCCGGCTGGGCAACTCACGGAGGCGGTCGTGAGGGTGTTCACCGGCGCGTTCGCGGCAGATGTCGTGGAGCTGCTCACAAGCTGGGAGCTCGTTGGCCCTGCGGGACCTGCGGGACCTGCAGGGCCTGCCGGGCCGGTCGCGCCCGTCGCACCTGCTGGACCCGTCGCGCCCGGCGCACCGGTGGCACCGGCGGGCCCGGCGGGCCCGGTCGCACCCGTGGGGCCGGTGGGGCCTGCTGGACCTGGCGGGCCGTTGCCTCCGGCGGGCCCGGTCGGGCCAGCAGCGCCTGCGGGCCCGGCCGGGCCCGTCGGGCCTGGAGGACCCGTCGGACCAGCGGCCCCCGCCGCCCCGGTCGGGCCCGTGGGGCCTGCGGCCCCTGCCGGCCCGGTCGGGCCTGTGGGGCCTGCAGCGCCTGACGGACCAGTTGGGCCTGCGGTCCCAGCCGGGCCAGCCGGGCCTGCGGGTCCTTCGGTGCCCGACGGACCCGTGGGGCCTGGGCCTCCAGCAGGCCCCGCCGGACCGCTCGGCCCTTTCCCACCAGCAGGCCCGGTCGGCCCTTTCGATCCCTTGGGGCCGATCTTGTTCCACGACGCGCGGCGTTCGCTCTTCTTGTCGCACCCGTCGGTCGCTCGCACGATACGCAGGGCATGCGTCCGAAGGTTGTAGCAAGCCGCGTATATGCCGTTCGCAGCCGGGATGCCCGGAAAACGGGTACGGCTCGGCGGTGGTGTACGCGAGGTCGCACCGGCGACAGATGTCACTGTGACGACCGAAGCGAGCACGGCCGCCAAGAGGAATGGGCGTGAGAGTCGCGTTGTCATCGTCCACCTATGCGCCGGAACAACCAAGTCCCCGGCCGTGAAGCCGTAACAACTCTGCCTAGGGCTCCGGACACACTGCGTGGTAGACCCACGAGATCCTCGTAGGTACTGCAGCGCATTTACGTGTGCGAAGTGACCGTGGCGGGATCAGCTGCGCACTTTGCGAAGGACGACGACGGGAGGGTCAGCCTCACGGTCGACCGACTCGACGAGGAATCGCTCGGCCGCGTAGAGCTCGACCGTCCCGGCAATCACCGGCCTGTCGCGGTAGACATGGTTGGACGCCGGTAGCGGCTGGACGCCGACGAACTCGAACCGATACCTGATCATCGCTCGGCCGTTCGAATGTGAGGCCGGAGGCGGTGCCGCGGACTGCCGATCATTTCTCGTTGTGCTCCCCTGGGTCAAACCGCAGTTACCTGATCATCGACCCGCGGTTGCGTGCCCGGAAGCCCTCGATAGGGGATGACACCCGTCAGCAACTCGCGACCGACGAGAGCAACACGGCTCCTCAATGCATCGACGAGGCCGGTTCGGTCCCCGCTCGATCGACGGCAGGCAGCGGCCGCTGCTCGATGTCCCGCATTCCAGGCAAGAAATACGCGCCGAGCGTGACCGCTGCGCCTATGACGCCGGCGCACACGAGCGTTGTCCGTGCGCCGAGCGCCGCGGCAACCGGCGCCGTCAGGGCGAACGAGAGGGGCAAGAGGGCAATCGAGATCAGCCAGTCCAGGCTTGAGACCCGACCGAGCATCGAGCCGGGAACATGACGCTGCTTGATCGTTGCCCAGATGATCGTCCCCGCCGCTTCAAGGGCATTGAAGACGAGGCAGGCCAGCATCAGCTGCCAGGCGGCAGTCGCGATCCCATAGCCGACGATCGCGAGCGTTGCAAGCGTCCATGTCGAGTACATCACCGTCACGTCGCGGCGCGGTTGCCCGTGCTGTCCCATGTAGATCGCAGCCCCGATGGCGCCAACGCCGCCCGCCGCGAGCACGAATCCCAGGGTCCTCGCCGATGCGTGGAGATCGTTCTTGATCACGTAAGGGAGCAGGACTTCGGCGGGCCCGAGGAACACCAGGTATGCGATCGCAGCAGAGAGGAGTGTTCCCCACAGCCAAACACGTTGGCGGACGAAGCGTAGGCCTTCGGCAAGCGCGGCTCGATGGGACACCTCGACCTGACCGGTCGGGCGCCCGCGCTGCGTGATCAGGATCACTGCCACCAGCGAGGCTGCGAACGACGCCGCATCCACTGCGAACGCAAGGCCTGACGACACGGCGACGAGCATGCCGCCGACGACAGGGCCGACGAGCCGCAAACCGATCGGCCGAACGAACTGGTCGAGCGAATTGGCCGACGGCAGGTCCCCGAACGGAAGCAGCTGAGGCACCATCGCCTCGAAGGCCGGTGTGAAGAACGCGGTCCCTACACCGTAGAAGGCGACGAGCACGACGAGCTCCCAAAACCGGAGCACACCGGCCAGAGCGAGCACTGCGATCGCACCGACGGCGGCGGCGCGAAGACCGTCGGCACAGATCATCACAAGCCGCCGATCGTGCCGGTCGCTGATTACGCCGCCGACCAGGAGGAAGGCAATGGTCGGGACGGTCATCCCGATGCCCACGATCGCAAGCGCCGCCGGTGAGTTCCAAAGGGCGTAGCTCTCCCACGCCACGGCGACGAGAAAGATCCCGTCGCCCACGAGGGACACTGCCATTCCCATCCAAAGGATGCGAAAGTCTCGATACTTCAGCGGTGAGAGGAGGTTTCCTCGGCCCAGCCCCCCGGGCCGATCGAGACCGTCGTAACTATGCTGCATTGAACGACGCCGAAGACTCCTCGTCTTCGGCTGTCATCGGCGCGAGCGTCAGGAACTCGACCAGCGCGGCCGAAGCCATCGGACGCGCGAACAGGAATCCCTGCCCGATCTTGCAGCCGCGCGCCTGGAGCGAGGATGCCTGTTCCTGGAGCTCGATCCCTTCCGCGACAACGTCGAGTGAGAGGCTCTCGCCGAGGGCGATGATCGCCGAAGTCAGAGCCTCGTTGTCGCCCGAGCCGACGAACGATCGGTCCATCTTCAGGATGTCCACCGGGAATCGACTCAGGTAGCTCAGCGACGAATAGCCCGTCCCGAAATCGTCCATCGCCAGGCGGATTCCCAACGACTTGAGCTCGTGCAACTGCTGAATACCGAAGTCGGTGTCGACGAGCATGAGCGATTCGGTGATCTCGAGCACCAGGGAGGCGGCCGGAAGCCCGGAGGACTCGAGCGCATCGCGCACGTCGGAGACGATCGTCTCCGATTGAAGTTGCCTGACCGAGAGGTTCACGCTCATGGTGAGTGCCTCGGCGCGAGGGAACTGTTGATGGAGGCGAACGCCTTCTCGACACGCGGACTCGAGAACCCACCGACCGATCGGGATGATCAAGCCCGTCTCCTCTGCAACAGGAATGAAGTGATTCGGCGGGATGGTTCCTCGGTTGGGATGGTTCCAGCGAAGCAACGCCTCGACGCCGATGATCTCGCGGCCGGCGAGCCGCACGACGGGTTGATAATGCAGCTCGAGCTGGTCCAGGCTCATCGCGTGTTGGAGGTCCGAACGAAGTTCCAGCCGCTCGACGACCCGCTCGTGCATCGTCGACTCGAACACGCGGTAGCTTCCCTTGCTGTCGCGCTTGGCCATGTACATCGCAACGTCGGCGTTCCGCAACAGGTCGGCGGCGGCGGGTGTCTCGAGCTCTTCGCCGACAAGACAGATTCCGATACTCGCCCTCGGGAAGACGTTCTTGCCGTCTATCCCCACCGGCAGATCGAGCGCGCGAAGAATCCGCGCTGCCGCATCGGCGGCGTCCTCCGACCCCATGACACCGTCGAGGAGCACCGCGAACTCGTCGCCGCCGAAGCGAGCAACGGTGTCCGTCGGCCGAACCGCGCTCTTGAGCCTCTCACCGACCTCTCGAAGCACCTCGTCGCCGGCGGCATGCCCGAGGCTGTCGTTGACGGTCTTGAAGTCGTCGAGGTCGATGAACATCACCGCGATCTCCGGGATGCTTCGGGTGGACCGCATCAGTGCGTGCTCGACGCGATCGGAGAAGAGTGCGCGATTGGCGAGCTTCGTCACCGGGTCGTGAAACGCCTGGTGCGCCAGTTGCTCCTCGAATGCCTTGCGCTCGCTGATGTCGCGACTGTTCAGCACCAACCCGCGGACGTGCTCGTCGTTCAGGAGATCCGTGCGCTGAACCTCGAACCTGAGAGCCGTGCCGTCGCGATGTCGGACGGAGCATTCGATCGTGTGACCCTCGCTGTTCCGCGAGCTGTCGGCGGTCATCAGCTGGGCGAGGAGGGGACGATCCTCTGCACCGACCAACCGGTCGAAACGCGTTCCCTCGATCTCGTCCACGCGGTAGCCGAGCACGCGTTCGATCGAGGGGCTCTGATAGCTGACGATGCCCTCCGCGTCGAGCACCGTGATGAGGTCGCTCGAGTGGGCCACGAGGGAGCGGAACCTTGCCTCGCTCTGCCTGCGATGGAGATCGGCCGCAAGCGACGCCCCCTCGACCGCGAGGGACACCTGCGTGGCGAGTGCGCCCAGCGCGTCGGAGAGGTCACGCGTGACTCCCTCGGGCGACGAGACGACGAGCGCGCCGCGAATCTCGTCCCGCACGATCAAAGGTGACACACACGTCATCTGCCCCTCGTCCAGCCTCAGGTCCGCCCGCACGTACGGAGGCAACTCGCTCTCCACGATGCGAAGGGAGTCCGAGGAGTCCTCTCGCAGCCAGGCGCGTGTCCTGTCGCCGATGGGGTTGCCGTAGGTTCCGTCGGACGCCGCCGCCACAACCGCCTGGCCGTCACGCACGAGGACGAGCCTGACCGGTGTCTCCGTGCCGAGGAGGCGATGCACGGCGGAAATCGCAGCCGCCGCGACCTGGTCCTGATCGGCTGCAGCTACGAGATCGGTGCCCGCTCCACGCAGCGCTCTCTCGCGCGATACCGCGCGCTCTTCCTGACGAACCAGTCCGGCCATTCTCGCGACGACGAGCAGGAAAAGCGCAGCCGAGGCGACGATGAGCACGAGGACGTCGGGATTGTGCAACGACTGAGCGAATCGAATCGCGGGCGCGATCAGGCACGCTCCCGCGAGCAGGATGAGCCGGACCGGCGTAAGGCGGGTGCGGGGATCGACTGCCGGCTCCTCGAGGGCGCGCATCGATGGGTGCAGCGCCGCGGCGCCCCAGAGTAGGTAGTAGAGAATCCAACCGGCGTCGAAGCTCAGCTGGTGGTGGAACGTGTCCTTCAGCAGCGCGTAGTTGTATGCCGAGTCCGTGGCCAGCAGACAGACGACACTGCTGACGAGAAGCCAGAATGCGGGTGTCCGCTTGCCCGAGTCGACGGCGAGTCGGATAACCGCTGCGAGGAGTAGGACGTCGCCCAGCGGGTAGGCAACCGAAACGCCCTTGGCCAGCCAGGAGAGCCCGGAGAGATGGACGTTGGGCGCGATCAGGAACACCCACGAGAGCAGGCCGAACCCGATCGTGAGGATCAACGCGTCGATGAGCGCCGAGCGGTCGGGGCGCGGGTTGCGCCGTTTGATGAGGAGTACGAACCCCGTCATCAAGACCGGATAGACCGCGAGGTAAAGCGCATCCCCGATCGACGGAAAGCCGACGTCGGCGCCGAACAGCTTCGGATAGCTGTACGTGTACAGGTCGCCGCAGAAGAAGAGAAACTGCCCGGCCGCGAAGCACCACCATGCCGCCCGGGCCCTCGGCTTGTTCATACGGATCCCGACCACGATCGCGATCACGCCGGAGAGCCCGAGCGCATTGATCAACGGCCCGCTGGCCGAGAACGGGGGCACGAACAGGTACAACCCCGTCAGGGCGCAGGTCGAGATCAGGTACCACGCCCAGAGCTGGCCGCGCCAACTCAACGTACGCGCCAGGGCGGTCAGGCCACTTTCCTCGAGTTACGGGCGGGTTGGAGATCGAACTCGTCCGTGAGGCGACCGAGGACATCGACGAGCAGCTCGATCTCCGCGTCGCTGTTCGCGGCGGTGACCTGAACTCGAAATCCGACCTCGTCCCTGGGCACGAGGGGATACGCCGCGAGCGTTACGTAGACGCCGTTGCGGAACAGGTATCGACCGACTGCGTCGATATCCCCGTGACGCGCGAGCGGGACCTCGATGATCGGAAATCCGGATCGGTTCGGCGTGTGCACACCGAGGCGGTCCAGACAATCGAGCACCGTTGTGGTCTTCCGCCAGAGACCTGCTCGGATCGCGTCGCCGCGCTGCTCATTCAAGTCCAGGCCCGCGAGGACGGTCGCTAGGGAGGCGATAGGAGAAGGCCCGGAGTAGAGGTACGGCGGGGCCGCCGTCTTCAGAAGCCGCTTCAGCTCAGGCGGGCAGGTCAGAAACGCGGCCAGCGACGAGTATGCCTTCGACAGCCCCGAGACGAGAATGACGTTCTCATATGTCTCGCCGGAATAGCGCACGATGCTGTTCCCGCGGTTCCCGTACGCGCAGAGCTCGTCGTCACTTCGCTCGCCGATGATCCCGAAGCCGTGAGCGTCGTCCACGTACAGAAGCGCGTCGTACTCACGAGCGAGTCTGGCGAAGGCGACCAAATCGATGGCGTTGCCCGTCATGCTGTTCACTCCGTCGACGCAGACGAGGCGTGGCGAGGGGCCGTGCTCCTTGAGCAGGCGCTCCAAGTCGGCCGGATCCTCGAAAGCGAACCGCTTCACTGTTGCGCCGCGCGCTGCGGCGAACTGGCAGCCCTCGTAGATCGTCTTGTGCGCACGTGACTCGACAAAGATCGTTCCGGAGCCCGCGAGGACAGGGATCACGGACATGTGGATCAGGGTGATCGTCGGGAGCACGAGCGTGTCTTCCGCACCGAGCAACTCGGCAAGTCGTTCCTCGATGCGCGTGTAGAGGACGGGGCTGCCAAGGAGACGCGACCAGCTCGGGTGCGTCCCCCATTCGTCCAGAAAAGCCGGAATGGCATCGATGATCTGGCGCTCGAGATCGAATCCCAGGTAGTTGCACGACGCAAAATCGGCCAGCCACTGGTCGCCGACACGGATCATTCGCCCATCGAGCTCCTCGATCACGGCGTCCGTCATCGGGTTCGAGCGCTCCAGCTCGGCAAGGTCATGGCACGCGGCGAGCCACCTGTCGATCCATGCAGGGGTAGCCGACGCGGCCTGGCGGCCGATCGATGCGCGCGCAGTCACCGTGACGACATCGGCGCGACGGGCTCTAACCTTTAGCCCTCTTTGCTCGCGCTTCCAGCCGGCCAGGGCGGTTGGATGACCGTCAGACACCCGCCGCTCAGCGGGACTCCCTGACTGCGAAGCGACCGAACTAGACGCGACGCTGTCGAGCCCAGACCGACGTAGCCTCTGTCTCGAGCGTCCTGAGTCCGCCGCCAAGGCCGGGCTCGGGCTCGACCAACAGGTTTCGCTGTACGGCGAGCGCGTCCCGAATTGCGGTCCGAGCGACCCAACCGCGGGCGATCAGGATCTCACCCAGGAACTGTCCCGTCGCGTGCTGCTCCTCGAGCGCCTCCTCCAGTTGCCGGTCCGAGATCAGGCACATCTCGATCAGAATCTGACCCAGTAGACGCCGAGGTTGTTCAATCGCACCCACGCTCGAAGTACCTTCGGCAACGCGGACGATGATCTTGAGCGTCCGGCTAGAACACGCGGAAGGTCCCCGCCGTCGTGAGCGCGCCTGTTGCGGCGTTGCCGGCGGCGTCGGTGATCGTCGCAGCCGGGGCGAAGACGAACGCGCCCTGGCCGGCGGTGAGATTGGCGCCGCAGGTTCCCGTGCAGGCGCCGGCCACGGTCGCGGTCACCGTGGCGCCTGCGACCCCGAGCGTGCTCGCTCCGAACGACGCGCTCGTGTTGTTCACGTTCACGTAGTTGTTGGCGCCGAGCGCGCGTGCGCCGTTCGTCAGGCTCGTGATCGTCAGCGTGTCGTTGCCGCCGCCTGTCGGATCCGTCTCGGTGATCGTGGTCGTGCCCGGAACGCTCGACGCCAGGATCGCCTCGCTGAACGTGATCGCGAGCGCGTCGCCGGCCTGCATCATTCCAGCGGTCGTACCGGGGACCGAGGTCGCGATCGTGATCGGTACCGGCGCCGCCCCGTCGAGCGGCGACGTTGCCGCGAAGCTCGACTGGTTGCCGGCGGCGTCGCGGATCCCGGTGGCACTCGTAGCCAGCGCGACCGTGAAGCTGCCGACGGCGGTGTTCGCCGCGCCCGCACCCTCGGTGAGCGTCAGCGTTGCGGTCGTCGTGGCGACCGCGACGCTCAGGAGCGTGCCCCCGCTGGGGGTGTTGGCCAGCGTCCACGGCGCCGTGGCGGTCGACGCAGCCAGCGTCTCCGAGAACACCGCGGTGACGCGGTCGACCTTGCCGTTCGTGTTGTTGTCGAGCATCGTCAGGGTGACGAGAATGGGCTTGGCGCCGTCGCTCGGACCGACGGCCGTGAACGAGGACTGGTTGCCCGCGGCGTCGCGGATACCGGTCGCGCTCGCTGCGAGGGCAACCGTGAAGGTTCCGACGGCGGTGTTCGCCGCGCCCCCGCCCTCGGCGATGGTCAGGGTCGCGACTGCGCCCGCGGTCGCCACGCTCGACAACGTGCCGCCGCTGGGCACGTTCGCGAGCGTCCACGGAGCCGTGTCGGTCGACGAGGCAAGCGTCTCGCTGAAAGTCACCAGGACCTGATCGACCTTGCCGTTCGCGTTCGCGTCGTTCATCACCATCGCCGTGCGCACCGGCGCCGCACCGTCCGCGGGCGCCGTAGCCCCGAAGCTCGACTGGTTGCCGGCCGCATCACGAATACCGGTCGCGCTCGTCGCAAGCGCCACCGTGAAGGTGCCCACGGCAGTGTTAGCCGCACCCGCACCCTCTGTGATCGTCAGCGTCGCGGTCGTCGTTGCGACAGCGACGCTCGCGAGCGTGCCCCCGCTCGGAACGTTCGCCAGCGTCCACGGGGCGTTCCCCGCCGTATACGACGCCAGCGTCTCCGAGAACACCGCGGTCACACGATCGACCTTGCCGTTGGCGTTGGTGTCCAGCATCGTCAGCGTCACGAGCACAGGCTTCGCGCCGTCCGTCGGCGCTGCCGCCGCGAACGACGACAGGTTGGCGGCCGCGTCTCGGATCCCGGTCGCGCTCGTGGCGAGCGCCACTGTGAAGCTGCCGAGGGACGTATCTGCCGCAGCGGCGCCCTCGCTGAGCGTCAGGGTCGCCACCGCGCCCGCGGTCGACACGCTCGACAGCGTGCCGCCGCTCGGCACGTTCGCGATGGTCCACGGCGCCGTATCCGTCGACGCGACGAGCGCCTCACTGAACGTCACCGAGACCTGGTCGACCTTGCCGTTCGCGTTCACGTCCTGCATCACCATCGCCGTCCGCACCGGCGCCGCCCCGTCCGCCGGCACCGTCGCGCCGAAGCTCGAGAGGTTGGCGGCCGCGTCACGGATACCGGTAGCACTGGTGGCAAGCGCGACCGTGAAGCTGCCCACCGCCGTGTTCGCCGCACCCCCGCCCTCGGTGATCGTCAGCGTCGCGGTCGTCGTGGCCACCGCCACGCTCGCGAGCGTGCCGCCGCTCGGCACGTTCGCGAGCGTCCACGGCGTGTTCCCCGCCGTGTATGACGCCAGCGTCTCCGAGAACACCGCAGTCACGCGGTCGACCTTGCCGTTCGCGTTGACGTCGAGCATCGTCATCGTCACGAGGGCGGGCTTGGCGCCGTCGGTCGGCGCCGCGGCGGCGAACGAGGACTGGTTGCCGGCGGCGTCACGGATGCCGGTGGCGCTGGTGGCGAGCGCCAGCGTGAAGCTGCCGACGGCGGTGTCTGCCGCACCGGCGCCCTCGGCGATCGCCAGCGTCGCGACTGCAGCGGCCGTCGACACGCTCGACAGCGTGCCCCCGCTCGGGACGCTCGCGAGCGACCACTGCGCGGTGTTGGTCGAGGAGGCGAGCGTCTCGCTGAACGTGACCAGGACCTGATCGACCTTCCCGTCCCCGTCCACATCGTTCATCACCATCGCCGTGCGCACGGGCGCGATTCCGTCGGTCGGTGCCGTGGCGGCGAAGAAGGAGAGGTTGCCCGCGGGGTCGCGGATGCCGTTCGCGTTCGTCGCGAGCGCGACCGTGAAGCTGCCGACGGTGGTGTTGATCGCGCCTGCACCCTCGGCCACGGTGAGGGTCGCCGTCGACCCCGCAACACCGACGCTGGAGAGGGAGCCCCCGCTCGGCACGTTCGCGAGCGTCCACGGCGCGGTCCCCGCCGAATACGCCGCGAGCGTCTCCGAGAACGTGACGGTGACGGTGTCGAGCTTGCCGGTCGTGCCGCCGGTGTCGCCCGTGACCATCGTCGAGAGAGCCGGCCTCACCGTGTCCTTGGTGCGCGTGATCGAAGTCGTCGCTCCCGCGTCGCCGTACGAGCTCGTCGCCCAGGCGCTGATCGTGAGCGTGCCGTCGGCGAGGGTCGAGGCGTTCACGCCCGTGAACGTCCGGGTGCCGCCGCCCGCGATCCCGGCCGCCGTGGCGCTGACTGCCGACGACCCGTCGCCGACGGCCAGGTGCACGGTGTCGCTCGCGAGCGAGGTCGCCGGCAGCACGACGTCGAACGAGAGCGAGGAGGCATTCGCCGCGTTGACGAAGGCGTTCCCGGTGCCGCCGCCGTTCGTCAGCGTGACCGAGACCGGGGCATCGGGCGCCACCGCCACGGCCGTGCTCTGGGAGCTCGTACCGCCCGTCCAGAGGTAGTAGGTCGGTGTCTCGGTGTAGAGCCAGCGCCCGGTCGGGAGCGACGACTCCGAGCACGAGAGAGGATCGGGTGCGCCGGTGATCGAGCCCGAGCAGGACGCGCCGGGCGTGATCGGCGTCCCGGGCGCGCTGACGGCATACCGGCGCACCGTGTAGCCGCCCGAGGCGAGCGAGCCGAGCGGCGACCCCGAGACGATCGTCTGGGCCCAGCTCACGGTCGCGGTGCGCCCCACGAGGGACGCCGACGGTGTCGCTCCGGTTCCGAGCGACCCGATGTCACTGCGGCCGTTGCTGCCCGAGGTCGAGCCGGAGGTCCAGTACGCGAGTGCGCCGGCGGCGCAGGCACAGGCGACCGCGATCACGACGGCAAGCACGACGAGGCGGCGCCTCGACTTGGGGCGACGGTTCGGCTCGACCCGCGGCACGGCATCCTCACGAGCGACCGGGTCGGCGGGCCTCGGGACCGTGCCGTCCTCGACCGTTCGACGCCGAGATTCGTGGCGCGCGAAGTACGCACCGGCGGCAGCTACGGCGACGGCGAGCAGGACCGAGCGCCGCCTCATCCGGTCCCCATCGCGGCGTAGTCGAGGGTGAAGGTCGCACCCTTGCAGTCGTCCTGGCTCGAGCCGAGGTTCAGCATCGTCACGACCGGCGCGGTCGCGCCCTGAGCGGGCAGGGTCACCGAACCTGCGGCCGGGACGACGACCGAGACCGCACCGCCTGCCATGTTCGACTGCGCCACGCCGAGGTTCGCGGCCCCGTTGCAGCCGGGGTGGCTGCTGCCGGCCGCCACTGTCACCACGAGGTCCGTGACCGTGAGCGGGAAGGAGAGCGGGTTCGTGATCGTGACCGGAACGGGGCCGCCGAGGCCCGGCGCGAGTAGCCCCGGCTGGTCACCCGAGATCGTGAACGTGCCCGACGGCGGAGCCGGCGGGGCCGGGGGCGGCACCGCGGCCGGTTGGTCGGAGCCGTGGATGAACCACGTCGTGCAGGACGGCGGGCTCGGGATGCCGTTCGGCCCGACGGAGCGGACGCAGAAGGTGTGTTGCCCGGCGCCGAGGCCCACGTAGATCGCCGGGCTCGAGCAAGGCTGCCAACCGCTCCCGTCGAGCGAGCACTCGGACCCCATCCCCGGCGGGACGTCGAACGTGAAGACCGCATCGGTGGAGGTCGTGTCCGAGTCGGGCGCGCCGGTGAGCACCGGAGGTGCGGGCGGCGACCCGGGTGTGATCGTCCAGTGGAACTCGTTGACGATGCTGTGCTTAGAGCCTCTGACACCGCGCACGCCGAAGACGTGCCTGCCGAGCGCCAGGCCGCCGTACGTCTTCGGCGAGACGCACTTCGTCCACCTCGAGCCGTCGAGCGAGCACTGGGACGACGGCACTCCCCGTCTGTCCCAGGCGAACGTGGCGGTCCTCGAGACCCACGGCTTGACCGGGACCGTGATCATCACCGGCCGGGGCACGACCCCCGCAGGCAGCGACGTCTGCTCGGGTCGGACGATCCGCCAGGTGTACTCGGCGGGATCACCGGTGTTGCCCGACGAGTCGCGACCGCGCACCCTGAACGCGTGTGCCCCGAGCTTGAGGCCGTTGTACGTGACCGGGCTCTTGCACGGTCTGTACCCCGCACTGTCGATGCTGCACTCGAAGGTGGCTGCCGCCCCGCTGAAGCCGAAGGTCGCGCTCGTGGCGATCGTCGGCCGCATCGGTGCGTCCGTGATTCTCGGCTCGGGCGGCCCCGATCCGTCTCCGAACGCGCCGAGCCCCTGCGCCGCCGCAACGCATGCCGTGCCGAAACAGGCGGCTATCACCACGGCCTGCAGCAAGCGATAGGCGTGCCGGTTCATGGGCCGGCCTGGAGGTAGACAGTGAGCTGCGCGCCCTGGCAGGCGGAGACAGCCGACGTCGACAGCGAGACGGCACCGCTCAGGTCGAGGGGCAGCGTGGAGCTCCCCGCAACCGACCAGCCGGAGCCGCCGTTCGTCTGGGTCGTGTACCCCAGAGCCGCGAGGTTGCAGCCGGAGTGGCCGGCGTCGACGGCGAAGCCGTTCGTGCCCTGGCCCGTGTCGAGCAAGAGCGACCCGACGAAGATGCGGCTCGGGTTGCCGTTGACGATCGAGAGGGCAACGTCGGCCGTGGCGCCGGGAAAGAGCGGGGTCGACGTCATGGCAGGGGTGAGCGTCACCGCCGAAGCGGTGCCGGCTTGGCTGCCGGTGGAGCCGTTACCGAGCACGAGCCAGAAGGCCGCTGCTCCACCGGCAAGAACGGCGGCGGCAAGTGCCACGACGGCAACCACCGCGCGCCGGTGCCCGCGGATCCGCATCGCGATCTGTCCCTAGCGGGATCCTCCCCTGCCTACGAGCTCGTCAGGTTGAGGGTGATCGTCGCGTTCTTGCAGGCGTCCTGGTTCGAGGCGGTATCGGCGAACGTCAGCGTGCCGTTGTTCGGAAGGGCCGTGCCCGAGCCGTTCGGGACATCGGTGTTCTCCACGACGTCCGGCATCGTGAAGTCCGCCGCGGAGCAACCGGAATGGCCCGCGTCGAACGTGACGCTCGCGAGATGGACCGTCCCCACCCGGACACTCCCGGGGTTCGTGCTATCCGCGGTGAACGACACCGACTTCGTGCCTCCCGGGTAGATCCCGTCCGTGAAGGTCGCATGCAGCGTGACGGCGGTGGTGGTACCGGCCGCCGCCGACCCGGTGCCCGAGCCGGTCGTCGTCCAGTACGCATACCCGGCGATCGCCGCGATCAGCGCCAGCCCGGCCACGACGGCCGCGACTAGCGCGCGTTTCTTCCCTCTGGTCATTTTCTCTCTCCTGTTCTGGCGCCGGACGGCGCGGATCGTGCTTACGGACTGACTGGCATCAGCCACCTACGCCCTGAATCGTCGATCGGCGAAGGCGACTACTTTCTTGAGACGAACACACCCACGATTGGACAGGACATCGCCAATCGCACTTTCCGAGAAACCTCATCCGCCCCCTTCTGCCCGAGTTGCGTGGCACCTTTCGATCTATGAGAAGCCTCGGGCCAGCCAACCTGCTCGGAACTCTAGACAGGCCCTTGGACTACCAGAGCCTACGCTGTCGGTACTCGACTCTCTTTGTCCCCGGCCCCGCGCCTACTGCGTGCCGAAGACGCGCTTGTAGAGCGCCTGCCAGTTCGTGGCGATCCCGACCTGGGCGGCGCGGAGGGTCATTGCGCCGGCGCAGACCATGGCGTGGAGCCTGTTCTCGAGGCGGTCCTTGACCCTGTAGCCCGGGCCTGCGTTCAGCTTCTCCGGGTAGAGGTTCGCGATGTCGTTCGAGCCGCCCAGCTCGAGCGAGACGATGTGGTCGATCTCCAGGGAGCCGCCGTAGTGGCCCGGCCTGATCCCGTACTCGGCCTCGACCGCGAACTTCTCGCTCTCGGGAACGTTCCTGATCGTGCTCGTGTGGAAGCTCGACGAGCAGATGACGGCCTTCGTGAGCTTGCTGTAGTAGGCACCCGGAGAGCACGCCCTGTCGGGGCCCGGGCCGAGCCTGCAGTGGCTCGTCTTCGTCCGGGGCGAGATCAGGACGGTCGTGCCAAGGCTCACCACTCCCGGCGTCGGTGCCTGCGCCGAGGCTGCCGTCCCGTCCAGCCACCGCGCGACGCCGCCGTGATGGGAGCACGTCCCGGAGTGGGTCTGGGAGAAGCTGTAGGTGCCGTCCCTGCAGAGGGCGGTCGCGCCCGGCGGGGGCGTGGCTACGCGCGCGGCGGCCGCGGCCGCGAAGACGCCGCACGCCAGACCAACCGCCAGGAGAGCCCGCAGAGACATCTCTCGTCCAGACAATAGACCGAGCAGCCGGGCTAGGCTGGCCCGATGAACTGGGTGACGGTCTCGGCGCTCGCAACGGCAGCCGGAACACTCGTGCTGGCTGCCGCCACGTTCGCCTCGGTCAAGTCGGCGAACAGGGCCGCCCGCGTCGCGGAGCGGGCGCTCTTCGTCGGCCTCCGACCCCTGCTCGTCCCCTCACGGCTGGACGATCCACCGCAGAAGGTCGGGTTCGCCGACCGGAAGTGGTTGCACGTGCCCGGGGGCTGCGGGGTGGCGGAAGCGACCGAGGAGGCGGTCTACCTCGCGATCGCGCTCCGGAACGCCAGCTCGGGGATCGCAGTGCTCCACGGCTGGCGGCTCTATCCGGGGCGGCAGGCAGGAGGCAGCGCCGAGCAGCCCGACCCGGCGACCTTCTCGCGACTCACCCGCGACATCTACATTCCGGCCGGTGATCCGGGCTTCTGGCAGGGCAGCTTTCGTGACCCCGCCTCGGCGGAGTTCGCGGCCGCGCGAGACGCCATCGCCGACCGAAGCTCGCTCACGATCGACCTCCTCTACGGCGACCTGGAAGGCGGGCAGCGCATCATCAGCCGCTTCGTGCTCGACCCGCGCGAACACGGCGAGGCCTACATCGCGTCGGTCGGGAGGCACTGGAACGTCGACCGGCCCGACCCTCGATAGATAGGTTCCCGGCTGTGGAGGGCGATCTGAGCGGCGGGCGCTCGCGGGGCCGCCTCGCCGGGCTCGTCGTGGCCTGCCTCCTGGCCGTGTCGATCCTCGGTCGGATTCTGCTCGGCCGGGAGATCCCGACACCCTGGATCGCGCCCGACGAGATGATCTACGGCATCGTCGGGCGGACGCTCTACAGCAGCGGCCGGCTGGCGATCGAGAACGCGGACAGCGACTTCTACAGCCTCGTCTACCCCGCGCTGATCGGCGGGCCGCTCGCGTGGCTCTCGCCGCACCGCGGCTACGAGGTCGCGAAGGCGCTCGGGGCGGTCAGCATGTCGCTCGCCGCCGTGCCCGCCTACCTCTGGGCGCGCTCAATCGTCTCGAAACGGGCCGCGGTTCTCGTGGCGGCGCTGACGCTCGCCCTTCCCGCGCTCGCCTACAGCGGCCTCCTGATGACCGAGACCGTCTTCTATCCGGTGCTCGTCCTCGTCTGCTGGATCGCGGCGCTGACGCTCGTCGCACCGACGCTTCGCAACCAGCTGCTTCTCGTCGGGCTCGTGGCTGCGGCCGTGCTCACACGCCTTCAGGCAGGCGTGCTCGTGCTGGTCTTCCCCACCGCGGCGCTCCTCGCCGGGGTCGGGCTGCGCACGCTGCCCCGGCGCTTCGCGATCACGTTCCTCGGCTTCGGCGGCATCATCGCCGCCTGGCTGATCTGGAGGCTCTCCGGGGGCGGTGGCGCGCTCGGCGCCTACACCGACGCGGCGTCGGGCCACTACCACCTGATCTCGGTCGTCCGCTACGTCTTCTACCACGGCGGCGACCTCGTGCTTCTGACCGGATTCTTCCCTGCCTGCGCGGCGGCGCTGCTCTGGTTCGAGCGGCGCGGGTTGAGCGCCGAGGCGCGGGCGGCGCTGTCCGTCGCGACGGCGCTGTCGCTGTGGCTCGTGCTCCAGGTCGGCGTCTTCGCCTCCCACTACGTCGGCCACCTAGCCGAGAGGGACATGATCGCCGCCGCCCCACCGCTGTTCCTCTGCCTCGCCGTCTGGCTCGAGCTCGGCGCGCCGCGGACGCTCCGGCGGACCCTGCTCGTCTCGGGAGTCGCCCTCGTCGCGGTGCTCGCGTGGCCGCTGCACACGCTGCTCGCCCCGGCGGCGCTCCCCGACGCCGCCGGGCTGATCCCGATCCACCGCCTCGGCCACCAGCGGCTGCTCCTGGACGGCGGCCTACTGCTCGCCGCGCTGATACTGATCCTGGCGCCGCGGCGGATTCTCCGGGCGGTGCCGTACGTGCTGATCGCGCTGCTCGGGGCGGGCTCGGTCATGGCCGAGCAGTACGCGGCGACGCAGGCGCGGCTCTCGCAGCGGACGATGCTCGGACCGCGTCTGGACTGGATCGACAGCTCCGCGAAGGGCCCGACGGCTCTCCTGTACGGCGACAAGTTCCAGTGGCCTGCGGTCTGGGAGTCGCTGTTCTGGAACCGCAAGCTCGTCGGCGTGTACGCGCTTCCCGGCGCGAAGCTGATCGGGCCGGCGCCGGGCGCGTACGTCGCGCTCTCCAACTCAGGGGAGGTGCTGGTCGCGGGAAGGGGCTTGCCACAGCGCTATGCGGTCGCCGAGCTCGGGTTGCTCGCCAACGGCAAGCCAATCGCCGACGCCGGCACGAGCCCGGGAGGGATGGTGGCGCCATGGCGGCTCTGGCAGCTCGACGGCCCACTGACCCTGGCAGGCAGGGCCAGTGGGTTCCAGCCGAACGGGGACATCTACCGGGGTGCCACTGTTCACGCCTTCGACTGCCCCGCCGCGTTGAAACTGACGCTTCTCGCCAAGCAGGACGAACAGATCACGCTCTACCGGCAGGGAAGCCTCTTCCGACGCCTGAACGTGAAGCTGGGCACGGAGCCGATAAAGGAGCTGCACGTGATCGTCCCCTCCCTACCGTCCGCACACGGGCCGTGCAACTTCGTCATCAAGAGCACCGGCCTCCTCGGGACCGACCTGGTCGCGGTCGTCCCCTCGCAGTGAGTCCCGTCACCACGTCGTTCCGAGGCCGTGGCGGCCCAGCTCCTCCAGAGCCTCTCTGACCGTCTTCACGCCGGCCGAGTTGGACAGGGCCCAGCGATACCGGGCGCCGTGGTCTGAGACGTCTGCGGTCGACGGGAGGAAGACTCCGCGCTCGAGCAGGTGGTCCGAGGCCGAGCGCCCGGCTTCTGCAGCGGCCTCGACGAGGTCGTCGGCGAGCTGCTTCAGGCCCTGCACTAGGCGGTCGTGGCAGACCAGGAGCTCCCGTAGCGGGCACCCCCGCTCCTCGAGCGCCTTCGTCGCGAGCTCGAGCCGCGGCAGCCCGTTCGCGATCACGCTCGGAGCCTCCGAGGGCGACACGCTCAGCGCCAGCTCGACCAGGCCGAGCGAGGCGTCGCGGGCCGCGGACACGACCTCGTCGTAGAGGTCGCGCTCGCCCACGCCGGTGCGCGGCCGCGGTGCGACCTCGAGTCCCTGGAACGGCTCGCCGGTGACGACGGCCGCGCGGTAGCCGAGCGGAGCCGCGAAGCGCCGCACCAGGTACACGGTCAGGATCAGCGCGAGGAGCTGCGGCCCGAACAGCCCGGGAAGCGCCGTCGACGCCTCGGCGCCTGCGGTGTGCCGCACCCGGGCCGCCAGCGCCGCGACGAAGGCGAGGCTGAGGAGGTCGCCCGCGACGAGCGCACCGTAGGCGCGCCAGTAGGAGATCGCGAACCCGCACACTCCGCGCAGCAGCAGGCGCAAGGCCCACGCGCCGACGAAGGCGCCCAGGAGGGAGAGCGCGGCCATGGTGAGCTCGGGATCGGCGTTGCCCACCAGCCGGGTCGCCCAGACGGTCTGCAGCTGGAAGACCACCGAGGTCGCGAGCCACGAGCCCAGCACGCAGAGATAGGCCGGGAGAACCGGCAGCGTCGGCGGATGGGGGCGGTCGGCGATCATCGGCTGGATGCTCCCAGCGCCGCCCGCTGCGAGTCCCACCCGGAATATCGGCGTCGCCGGTAGGTCCCGCCTGGCTCATCCGGGTGATGTCGCGCGAATTGTTGAGATTGCGTTATCTGCCCCAGCCGGGTCTACAGGCCGGAGCGATGGACGCCGATCATAGAAGTGCATGTCTGCGGAACCTGCTCGGCTTCAGCTCGGCGAGCTTCTTGTGCACAAGGGTGTCCTGACGGATGCCCAGCTCGAGATCGCTCTCGCGGAGCAACGACAATGCGGCGCGCCGCTGGGAGAGATCCTGGTCCGGCTCGGCTTCTCGAAGGGCCCCACGATCGCAAACGCCCTCGCCGAGCAGCATGGCGGCCCTCTGCGAACCGAGTACGGCCTCTCGATGGGGCCGACGCCGGCCGCCCCCACCCCGATCCGCGAGCGCGCCGACACCCGCGAGCAGGACACGGCGATCATGCGCCTGCAAGCGGCGCTGGACGAGAAGACGGACGAGCTGGCACGCGTGCGCGCCGAGCTCGCCCAGGCCCGGCAGGAGCTGGAGGCGCACCGGCTGACCGCTGTGCCGCCCGACGACAGGTATCTGCTCTTCGTCCCAGGACCGGACGGGTACACGATGGTCGAGCGGTCCGGGCCGGCGCCCGAGGCCGGAACCGTGATCCAGCACGGAGCCGCAGCCTTCACGGTGCTCAGGGTCGGCGAGTCGACCCTCCTCGGCGTGCAGATGCGCTGCGCCTTGCTGGCGCACTCGTCCACCGCCGCCTAGAGTTGCAGCCGAAGACAAGCGCCTCACGCCGTCAGGAGGTCACATGTCGCTCTCTCTCGTGGTCGCGTCCCCGAGCTCGAACTGGACGAAGATCATCCTTGTCGGGATCTTCGCCCTCGGCCTCGTGCTCGTGATCCTCGTCCCGTTCGTCACCGACATGGTCAGCGCGCACCGAACCTGGAGGACGGTGGTGGCGAGGGACGCCACGCACCAGGCGAGCGGCCGCCCTACGGGGATCCAGGGGATCGCCAGGGCGACGATGGCCTTCGCGATCATCGTCGTGATCGGCTTCGCGCTCGGCTACATCCTCGTCGAGCAACCCTTCCACGACAACCAGACGATCGTCGGCAACATCGTCGTCGCGCTGACGACGACGCTTGCGGCGATCACGGCGTTCTACTTCGGCAGCAAGCAGGCGAGCGACCAGAAGGCGGATGCCACCGCCGAGGACAAGACGAAGGAGTAGCTCAGGCGGTTGCCGCGAGGAGCTCGCGGATCGCGCGCTTCGGATCGTCCACGAGCGGCGCTCCGTGGTCGAGGCAGAGCACCGAGAACGGCAGCTCGAGCAGCCGTTCGACCGTGCGCCTGGTCTCCGCCCCGTCCTCGTGGAACTCGAACGGAACGAAGAGCAGGGCGCCGTCGGGCCCGCGCATGAGCTGGTCGGGACAGAACAGCACGCCCGGCCCGCGCTCGAGCAGGAGCGCGTAGTGGGGCTGCTCCGGCCCCGGCGCGTGCACCGCCTCGAGGCCGCCCGGGAGACGCGCCCCTGAGCCGTAATAGGCGTCGGGCTCCTCGTCGGTCGCGCGCGAGCCCTCGGGGAGCTGCACCGGCACCCCGAAGCGGGCTCGGTAGCGCCACGACGAGCGCTGGTGCGTTGCCGCCGTGAGGACGATCGCCTCCACGGGCTCGAGGCGCGCCAGCTCCGAGTCGACGAGTGGGAGCGGGTCGATCAGCACAAAGGAGCCGTCGTCGCCCCTGACGGCGTGCGCCGCGCTCGTGGTGTCGCCGATCCGGTCGTCTGCCACGCGCCAGGAGAAGACGCCTGGAACGACCTCCTCGAGCTCCTGTGCGACCGCCTGCGGCTCGCTCACGGCCCCATCGTAATCCGTTACCGTGCGGCATCGCCACGACGCTGACAGCCAGGCTCCGCGCCGACCCGCCCGCGCTCCACGGTGAGGGCAGCGAGTTCTGGGGGCTCGAGTGGCATGCACTCGGGTGGCTCGAGCAGACCGTGAAGCCCGGGATGGCCACTCTCGAGACGGGCGCGGGCTCGAGCACGATCGTTTTCGCGGCAGGCGGCGCCGAGCACGAGGCCGTCAGCCCGTCGGCGGCCGAGCACGAGGCCATCCGCGCCGAATGCGAACGGCTCGGGATCTCGAGCGAGCTGCTCCAATTCCACATCGGCCTCTCGCACGAGGTGCTCGCCGCGCGGGAGCCGCGTCCGCTCGACCTCGCGCTCGTCGACGGGGCCCACGGCTTTCCGTATCCGGTGCTCGACTGGTGGTTCCTCGCCGACCAGATCAAGGTCGGCGGGCTCGTAGTGCTCGACGACGCCTACATGCCACCGGTGGGCATGATCGTCGACTTCCTGCGCCGGTCGCCTGCATGGGAGGTGCTCCCCGCGGTCGGGTACCGCACCGTGCCCGCCAGAAAGCTGGCGGACGGACTGCCGGCCTTCGACTGGGAGGGCGAGCGGCTCGGCGGCGGGCTCAGCTTCGACTACCTCCCGCCGGGACAGCGCGTGGTCGCCTCGGCGCGCCATCACTTCTTCTCGAGCCGCGCCGGCCTGGCGACGGTGCGGGTCATGCGCCGGCGCGCCGGCTTCCTGTTCCGCTAACGACGCAGCCAGAGGGTGGTCAGGCCGATCAGCGCGAGCGCCGTTCCGACCGTCCACGCCGCCGCCGCGATCCCGACGTCGACCCAGAGCCGATCGGGATAGAGCCGCCGCAGCGCCGTGTCGTCGTCGAAGCGCCAGGTGTCGTCGGCGAAGAACAGGCGGTGGAAGTCCACGAAGAACGTGTTCCAGCTCGTCGCCATCACGACGCCGACCGCGGCCGCGACCACGAGCGTCAGCACCGCGCCCCAGCGCAGGCCCCGCGGGAACAGGCGCCTCGTGCGCCGACTCGGCAGCAGCAGCACACCGGCGATCGCGATCGCCGCGAGCGAGCCGAGCTGGAACCACCAGAACCGCCCGATCCAGGTGCGGACGTCGGCCATGTGGCCGATCTCGCGCGCGCCGAAGGCCGGCTTCCCGTTCGGAAGGCGGGCGGCGCGGAGCAGCCCGATCCCCTGGCCGCCCGGAAGCACCGAGTGCAGGCCCGTGAGTCCGAGCGTCGTGCGCTGCGCCGTCGTGAAGCCGTAGCCGTCGACGGGAAAGCCCGAGCGGTGGTACTCGGCGTGGACGAACGTCGGATGCGCGAGGACGCGGATGCCGGAGACGATGAGGACGCCCGGCACGAGCAGGGCGACGAGGACGGCCAGCGCCGTGGCCCAGGGGACGCGCATTCCGCCTAAGGTAGTACGCTCGGCCGATGGGAGCGGAACGGATGGAGGCGCTCGTCGCGGAGCTCCGCGAGAGGACGGCGCAGGTCGCCCGCGGCGGCGGGGAGGCCGCGATGGAGCGGCATCGCGGACGCGGCAAGTTGCCCGCGCGGGAGCGGATCGACCTGCTCTGCGACCCCGACAGCGCCTTCCTCGAGCTTGGCGCGCTCGCCGCGTGGGACTTGTACGAGGGTCAGGCGCCGGGCGCCGGGATCGTGACCGGGATCGGCGTGGTCGAGGGCCGCGAGTGCGTGATCGTCGCCAACGACGCGACCGTGAAGGGCGGCTCGTACTTCCCGCTCACGGTCAAGAAGCACCTGCGCGGCCAGGAGGTGGCGGCGCAGAACCGTCTGCCGTGTGTGTACCTCGTCGATTCCGGCGGCGCGTACCTGCCGCTCCAGGACGAGGTCTTTCCCGACCGGGAGCATTTCGGCCGCATCTTCTACAACCAGGCGCGCATGTCGGCAGCCGGCGTGCCGCAGATCGCGGTCGTGATGGGCTCCTGCACCGCGGGCGGCGCGTACGTGCCCGCGATGAGCGACGAGACGGTGATCGTGAAGGGGACCGGCACGATCTTCATCGGCGGTCCACCGCTCGTGAAGGCGGCGACCGGGCAGGACGTGACCGCCGAGGAGCTGGGCGGCGCGGACGTGCATGCGCGCCTCTCCGGCGTCGCCGACCACTACGCCGCCTCCGACGAGCACGCGCTCGCGATCGCACGACAGATCGTCCGAAACCTGCAGGGGCGCAAGGAGACGCCGTGGGAGGTCCTCCCCGCCGAGCCTCCCGCAACGGACCCGTCCGACCTCTACGGCCTGATCCCGGAGGACTTCCGCCACCAGGTCGACCCGCGCGAGCTGATCGCACGCCTCGTGGACGGCAGCCGCTTCCACGAGTTCAAGCAGCTCTACGGCGAGACGCTCGTCTGCGGCTTCGCGCACATCGAGGGCTATCCGGTCGGAATCCTCGCCAACCACGGCATCCTCTTCGCCGAGTCGGCGCAGAAGGGCGCGCACTTCATCGAGCTCGCCTGCAAGCGCAGGGTGCCGCTCGTGTTCCTGCAGAACATCACCGGCTTCATGGTCGGCAAGGAGTACGAGGCCGGTGGGATAGCGCGCGACGGGGCGAAGCTCGTGATGGCCGTCGCCTGCGCGGACGTGCCGAAGTTCACGGTGATCACCGGCGGCTCGTTCGGCGCGGGCAACTACGCGATGTGCGGGCGCGCGTACGGGCCGCGCCAGCTCTGGATGTGGCCGAACGCTCGCATCTCGGTGATGGGGGGCGAGCAGGCGGCGATCGTCCTCTCGATGGTCGGCGACGCCGATCCGGACGAGATCCGTGCGCGCTACGAGGTCGAGGGGAGCCCGTACCACTCCACCGCGCGGCTCTGGGACGACGGGATCATCGACCCGCTCGACACGCGGCGCGTGCTCGCGCTCGGGATCTCGGCTGCGCTCAACGCGCCGATCCCGGAGTCCACCTTCGGCGTCTTTCGGATGTGAGAGGAGCAGGCATGGCGTACAAGGCCGTCCACGTCGACGATGTCGAGACCCAGCGAGGCGTGATCAGGTTCATGCGCCGGGAGCTCGGCACGCAGGCGTTCGGGATCAACCAGTTCGACCTCCCTCCGGGGGCGGAAGGGCTCGAGCACAGCCACGAGGACTCCGGCCAGGAGGAGGTCTACGTGATCCTGGCCGGGAGCGGCGTGATGCGGGTCGACGGCGACGAGGTGCCGCTGCGGAAGGGGCTCTACCTCGCGGTCAGCGCGGATGCGGTCCGGCAGCCGATCGCCGGTCCGGACGGGCTCTCGTGGGTCTGCGTCGGCGCCGTCCCGGGCGGCGGCTACGAGCCGCGGGGCCCGTTCTAGATGATCGTCCGGCTGCTCCTCTGGAGCCTCGCGGACTCGCAGACCACCCTCGACGAGCTGCGGGCGCGGCTGCCCGAGCTCGAGCCGCCGAGCGTCTGGATCTCGAACGAGGCGACCGAGCGGTTCGGCCTCGTCGCCTACGGCGAGATCGACGAGGAGACGCTCGAGCTGGCGGCCGTGCTGATCGGCAAGCAGCCCGAGGCGGGCGAGGAGTTCGACGTCGAGGAGCCGCGCTAGCGTCGCGGGCCGAGCCCGACCCGGAACATGCGGCTCGCGGAGATCCCCGCGAACGGGTTCGCGCCCGGCTTGCTCGCCCGGACGAAGAGCGCCATAGATCCGTTCTTCTTCAGAGGCAGCTTGGCCGTCGGGCGCAGGCGCACCTTCAGGGTGCCGTCGAGCGCTGTGCGACGGGCCGGCACCGGCTTCAGCCAGGAGGCGGGGAATCCGGTCACCGAGACCAGGGCGCCGCGCACCAGGTGGCGCCGGTTGTCGACGATCCGCACCGTGATCACGGTTCCCTTCGCGCGAGAGCGGATCCGGCTCGGCTCGAGCGAAATGCCCGCGATCACGAGCCGCTGCGGCAGCTTGACGCTCGTGACGGGGATCGAAATCCGGCCGTTCGCGAGCTTGATCGCGCCCACCGGCTCGGCCCGGACCACCGTCCCGCTCGGCGGGGTGGCCGTCTCGACCGTGCCGAACGGGTTCGTCGCGGTCACGAAGGCCTGTACGGTGCCGCCGATCTCCGCGGCCGTCAGCGTGTAGGACTGCTGCGTCGCGCCGGCGATCGTCGTGCACGGCGCGGCCCCGTTGGGGCCGCAGCGAACCCAGCGGAAGGCGAGCGCGATCGGCTGGGTGCCGCTCCAGGAGCCGCAGCACACCGTGACGGTCTGTCCCACCTGCGAATTGCCGGTCAGCGACGGCCTGGCCGTGTTCTGAGGAGGGACGCCGACCGGGGCGACGACGTTGCTCGCGGCCGACGTCGCCGGGGTCGAGCCGACGCTGTTCTTGGCGGTCACGGTGGCGCGCAGGCGGTGGCCGACGTCCGAGGGGGTCGCCTTGTAGCTCGAGCGGGTCGCGCCCGAGATCGACGCGCAGCCGTTCCCTGCCGCGTCGCAACGACTCCAGCCGTACGCGTAGCTGATCGAAAGTGTGCTCGACCAGCCTCCCTTGCTCACGCTCAGGGTGTGACCGTCCTGTGCCGTCCCGGAGACCACCGGCAGCGAGGTGTTCACCGGCGGAGTCCCGGCGGCGACGACTGCCGACGGCGCTGACACGGCCTGGGCCGATCCGGCCGAGTTGCTCGCGGTGACCTGGACCCGCATCGTGTGCCCCACGTCCCCGGAGCCGAGCGTGTAGGTCGTCGTATTGCCGCCCACGTTGCCGCAGCCGCCGCCCGCCGTGTCGCACCGCCGCCACTGGTACGCGAACGAGATGGGAGTCGTCCCACTCCAGCTGCCGCTCTGGGCGGTGAGAACCTGGCCTCGCAGCGCCGTGCCGGAGATGGACGGCGGCGTCGTGACGGCGGGCGGCGTTCCGGCTGCGGCGCCCCCGAGCGCGCCCGAGGCGAGGACCGAGGTGGCGATCAGTGCGGCGAGGACGAAGCGGGCCAGTCTCATCAACGCCATGGTTCCTCGGTCAGGTCACGCGTGTGTAAAGCCGGTAAACGGCGAAGGTAAGCTCTGCAGATGGCCGCCCTGCGGGTCGAGCGCGACGGCGAGATCCTGCGGGTCACCCTCGCACGGCCCGAGAGGCGCAACGCGGTCGATGCGGGGCTGATCGCAGAGCTGGCCGAGGTCTTCGTCGACGTCGGGCGGGCGCGCGCGGTCGTGCTCGCGGGCGAGGGTGCGAGCTTCTGCGCGGGAGCCGACGTGGAGTGGATGCGCGCCGCTGCAGACCTCGACTACGAGGGCAACCTGCGCGACGCGAACGCCCTCCGGCACCTGCTCGAATCGGTCGATCGCTGCCCCGCGCCCGTCGTGTGCCGGGTGCAGGGCCACGCGCTCGGCGGCGGAGCGGGCCTCGTGGCCTGCGCCGACATCGCGGTCGCGGCCCCGGACGCGGTGTTCGCGTTCTCGGAGGTCAAGCTCGGGATCATCCCGGCCGTCGTCTCCCCGTTCGCGCTCGCGAAGATCGGCGCGGGCGCGGCGCGGCGCTACTTCCTCACCGGCGAGCGCTTCGACGCCGAGACGGCGCTGCGGATCGGCCTCGTCCACGAGGTCGCGGCCGATCTCGACGGAGCGGTCGCGCGAGTGCTCGGCGAGCTGGCGAGCGCAGGGCCGAAGGCCGCGCGCGCCGCGAAGAAGCTCGTGCTCGAGCGGCCCGATGGCCCGGACACCGCGCGTCGGATCGCCGAGCAGCGAACGAGCGAGGAGGGCCAGGAGGGCCTGCGCGCCTTCCTCGAGAAGCGCCCGCCGTCGTGGCGCCCCTAACAATTCGGGGTCAGACCCCGGCCTGGTCGAAACGCGCCATGTCTGGGTTCGGAACCCCTGAAGTAAGCGGATCTCCGGAAACGCTCGC
Organism: uncultured Actinomycetes bacterium; assembly: GCA_963724805.1. Classification (GTDB taxonomy): domain Bacteria; phylum Actinomycetota; class Thermoleophilia; order Gaiellales; family Gaiellaceae; genus CAVQZA01. The sequence continues at coordinate 316,383 of CAVRWA010000011.1, read as the reverse complement.
GTCCGGATGGGTGGCCGAAGCGGACCTATTCGGGGAAAGAACGTTTCACTCTTGGAGCGGGGTCTGACCCCGGTCAGAGCTCGACCCGCTCGCCCGTCTCGGCGGCGCGGTACAGCGCGTCGATCGCCCGCGCCTGGCCGAGCGCGTCGGCGCGGCCGAGGAGCGGCGAGGTCTCGCCCCGGATCGCGTCGCTCAGGTTCTCGAGCTCGAGCTGGTAGCTGTTGGCCGGCTCGACCGGGATCCGCTCCGAGAGATCTCCGTCGAGCCAGAGCTCGATCCCCGGCTCCAGGCAGTGCCACGGGCTGCGGACGATCAGCGAGCCGTCGGGCCCGGCCGCCTCGAGCTCGCTGCGGTCGCTCGAGTCGAACCCGCAGTCGAAGTGGCCGAGCACCCCGCCGGCGAAGGTCATCGCCCCGGCGAGCCGGACGTCCACCCCGGTCGTCGACGGCACCTGCTGCGCGACTACGGTCTCCGGCTCACCGGCTAGCAGCCTTGAGCCGCTCACGCAGTAGCAGCCGACGTCCATCAGCGAGCCGCCGTTCAGCTCGGGCCGCATCCGCACGTTCCCGAGCTCGGTGAGCGTGAACGAGAAGTGGGCGCGGACGAGCCGCAGCTCGCCGACCGCTCCCTCGTCGACCAGCTCCTTCAGCCGCCGCGTCTGCGGGTTGTGGCGATACATGAAGGCCTCCATCAGGAACCGGTCCGCGGCCTCGGCCGCGTCGAAGGCTCGCGCGACCTCGTCGGGGCTGCGGTCGAGGGGCTTCTCGCAGAGCACGTGCTTCCCGGCCTCGAGCGCCCTGATCGACCACTCGACGTGGAGCGAGTTCGGAAGCGAGATGTAGACCGCCTCGACCTCCGGCGCCTCGAGCAGCGCCTCGTAGCTGCCGAAGGCGCGCTCGATCCCGTGCTCGGCCGCGTACGCCTCTGCCTTTGCCCGGTCACGACTCGCGACGGCAACGACGTCGACACGGTCCGACTTCGCCGCTCCTGCGAGCAGCTTGAGGTTGATGTGCGCCGTCGAGAGGACGCCCCAGGTGGTTGCTACCCCCATGACGTCTCCGTCATCGGGCGCAGCGCGGTCTCGAGGATGCGGTGGCTGCGCGCTCGTGTGAGCACGAACATGACCAGCTCGGCGACGTCGTCGGCGGACATCATCCCCGCGAGCACGTCCGTGGTGCGGCCGCGCCCGGCCTCGAGCGCGAACTCGGTTGCAACCCCGCCCGGGCACACGTTCGTGCACCGGATCCCCTTCTCGCGCAGCTCGTGGTCGAGCGCCCGCGTGAAGCCGACCTGCCCGAACTTCGACGCGCAGTAGACCGCCTCGAACGGCAACCCTCGGCGGCCGGCCTCCGAGGCGAGCGTGACGATGTCCGCCTCGCCACTCTCGATCAGGTACGGCAGCGCGGCGCGCACCGCGTAGATCGTCCCCTTCAGGTTCACGTCGATCATCTCGTCGAGGAACTCGGGCGAGAGGTCGAGGAACGGGCCGTAGGCGCCCACGCCTGCGTTCGCGACGAGGATGTCGAGGCGGCCGAACCGGTCGACGGTCGCCTCGGTCAGCGCCTCGAGCTGTGCGGGGTCGCGCACGTCACACGGCATCGCCACCGCGTCGGCGAGACCGAGGTCGGCGCCGCTGCGCGAGGCGAGACCGAGCGTGACGCCCTGCTCGGCGAGCTGGCGGGCGACCGCGGCGCCGATCCCGCCGCTCGCGCCCGTGACGATCGCCACCTTGCCTTCCAACGAGATCATGTGGATGCCTCCAGGGGTCGAAGGGCGGGATAGAGCGCCCGGTACCGGTTGTGCCCCTCCTCGTAGGCCTCGCGCCAGCCGGGCTCGGGCTCAACCGTATCGCGGACGCGCACACACGCCGCCACGGCCTCGTGCACGTCGGCGAAGACGCCGGCCGCGACGCCGCCGAGGAGCGCGGCCCCGTACGCGGAGCCTTCCTCCGAGACGGTCCTCTCGAGCGGGATCCCGAGCACCGAGGCGACGATCCTGAGCCAGAGGTCGCTGCGGGCGCCGCCTCCGGACGCGCGGCCGACCTCGGCCTCGACCCCGAGCTTGCGGAGCAGGTCGAGCGAGTCTCGTAGGCCGTAGGCGACGCCCTCGAGCACCGCGCGGGCCAGCGCGCCGCGGTCATGCCGCAGCGAGAGCCCGGTGAACGCGCCGCGGGCGAGCGGATCGGCGTGCGGAGTACGCTCGCCCTGCAGGTAGGGGAGGAACGTGAGCCCTTCCGCCCCGGGAGCCCACCGCGACGCCTCGGCCGTCAGCTCGTCGTAGCTTCCGCCCGCGACGTCGCGCAGCCAGGCGAGGGAGCCGGCGGCCGAGAGCATCACGCCCATCGCCTGCCAGCCGCCGGGGACCGCGTGGCAGAACGCATGTACACGCGCCTGCGGGTCCGCCTGGAACCCGGGGAGCGCCGCGAGCACCACCCCCGAGGTGCCGAGCACCACGGAGACGGGGCCCGGCCGGTCGATCCCGACACCGAGCGCCGCCGCGGACTGGTCGCCCGAGCCGGCGGCGACCGGGATCCCGTTCCAGCTCCCGGAGACCTCGGGCGACTCGAGCGCCTCGGGCAGCCACGCCGCGGGGAGCTCGAGCGCGTCGAGCACCTCGTCGCTCCAGCGGCGCCCGGCGACGTCGAAGAGCAGCGTCCCCGATGCGTCGGCGACGTCGATCGCACGCGCGCCGGTGAGCCGCAGCCGCACGTAGTCCTTCGGCAGCAGCACGTGCGCGATTCGCGCGTAGACGTCGGGCTCGTGGCGGCGTACCCAGAGCAGCTTCGGAGCCGTGAAGCCGGTCAGCGCGCGATTGCCGGTCAGCGCGATCAGCCGCTCGAGCCCGACCCGCGCCTCGATCTCCTCGCACTCCGCACCGGTGCGCTGGTCGTTCCAGAGAATCGCCTGGCGCAGCACCCGCGCCTCGGCGTCGAGGCACACGAGCCCGTGCATCTGACCGGAGAGGCCGATCCCGGCCGGCTCGACGCGGAGATCCGCGAGCGCGGCCTCGCTCGCCTTCCACCAGTCCTCGGGATCCTGCTCCGACCAGCCCGGCCGGGGGGTCGAGAGCGGATAGCCGCGCTCGGCCCGGGCGACGACCTCGCCCTCCGGCGACAGCGCGAGCGCTTTGACGCCGGTCGTGCCGACGTCCAGCCCGACGAGAACGGTCACCGAGGCGTCCCTAGCTCACGCAGCGCAGAGGGACAAAGCCTTACTTGTGCTGGCCGCCCGCGCCGCCGCGCGTCTCGGGACGACCGAGACCCGGAATGGGAGGAGGCGGTGGCGGAGGGCTGGTCTTTGGCATCTAGGACAGATTATCGGCTACGGAAGCCAGTAGTAGGACAACTTCGACGCCGAGCGCAATGGCCGCAACTCTGAAGGCAAGAAACAGCCGCTGCAACCTCACGTCGTTCGACTCCCAGAAGCGGTCCAGCTCGTAGGTCACTCGCCGGTAGACCTCGGCCATATCGTCACGAAAATCGAACAACCCTTCGTAGAGCACCGAGCCGGCAAGCGAGAACACGAGCCCACGCTTGGGCATCAGGACATAGAGGCTCGAACCAACCGACAGCGCGAAGGCGAGCAGCGCCAGGACAACGAGAGCGGTACCCGCATGCGCAAGCGCCGGTTGACCGAGAAACGAGGCGGCAAGCGAAGACGCCGCAATGAGGAGCCCGGTCCGAGCGCGAAGCTCGTCCAGAAGCCCCTCCTGCTTGTCGAGACTTCGAAGCGATGCCTCGTACGACAGTCGAGCAAAGTCATTGTCCACGCAGACAATGTTGGTCGACAGGTCGGACGCCGAAATCTCAATGCCGCAAGGGCGGTCACACCACGGCCTGGACGTTCTCCTCGAGGTGCTCCACGGAGGACGTGCCGGGAATCGGCAGGATCACCGGGGAGCGCGCGAGCAGGAAGCGCAGCGCCTCGGCGGGGTCGAGGCTCCCTGCGCCCAGCGGCGCCCACGGCAGGAACGGGATCCCGCGCGCCTCGCACGCCTCGAGCACGTCGTCCGACCCGCGATCGGCCGAGTTGAAGCGGTTCTGCACCGAGACGATCGGCACGATCCGCTCGGCCTCCTCGAGCTCGGCAACGCTCACGTTCGAGAGGCCGACGTGGCGGATCTTCCCCTCGTCGCGCAGCTCTTCGAGCGTGCCGACCGTCTCGGCGAACGGGACGGCGGGGTCGGGCGCGTGCAGCTGGTAGACGTCGATCCGCTCGAGCCGTAGCCGCCGCAGGCTTCCCTCGCACGCCTCGCGCAGGTGCTCGGGGCGTCCATCGGTGGTCCACCGTCCGGGGCCGGGTCGCAGCAGGCCGCCCTTCGTGGCGATCACGAGCCCCTCCGGGTACGGATACAGCGCCTCGGCGATCTGCCGCTCGTTGACCTCGGGGCCGTAGGCGTCGGAGGTGTCGATCAGGGCGATCCCGAGCTCGACCACGCGGCGCAGGACGCGGAGGGCATTCTCGGGATCCGCCGGCTCGCCCCAGATGCCGGGACCGCAGAGCCGCATCGCCCCGAAGCCGAGGCGCCCGACCTCGAGGTCGCCGATCCTCATGCGCCCAGCGCGGCGTACACGAGCTCGTACGCCCTCACGGCGTCCTTCTCCTGCTGGGCGGCGCGGAGGGCGGGCCCGTCGATCTTGGCGGCGATGCCGTCGATGAAGCTCCACTGCAGCACGGAGCGCTTGACCGCGCCGACGGCGTCCTCCGTGTACGGGTAGAGGTCGAAGCCGAGGCGCTCGCCGTTCTTCCCGTAGTCCGCGCGGCGAAGTTCGAGCGCGAGCTCGAGCGTCTCCATGAACGCGGTCGCACCCACCATGTTGTCGTCGTCGAAGGTGCCCCAGCCGCTGTTGGCGTGCTGGTGGCCGAGCAGGCCCTCGGCGGAGAGCAGCGCGGCGTACTCGGCGAGGTTCTCCCCGTTCATGATCAGGTGCTGCCAGTCCATGTTGACCTGGATGTTGTCGATGCCCTGGGCGCGCAGCTTGTGGATCACGTGCAGCGTCATGCCGATGTTGCGCATGAAGATCTTCATCGCCGGCTCGGAGTTCTTGTGCTCGAGGAACACCGTCACGCCTTTCTCGCGGGCGTGCTGCGCCGCCTCTCCGACGCCGTCGACGAACCTCGCCCACGACTCCCGGTAAGGGGTCTGGAACGGGTAGTTGTAGCCCTCGATCCCGGGCCAGATGATCATCTGCGCCCCGACCTCGGCGGCGAGGTCGATCGCCTCGAAGGTGAGTCGCAGCGCCTCGGCGCGCGTCCCGTCGTCGGGCGAGGAGAAGCCTCCCTTGCCGAACCGCGGATCGAGATGGAGCCCGCTCGCGATGCAGTAGATCCCGTGCCCGTCGAGCGCCTGCTGAACCTCCGCGAGGTTCTCCGTGCTCAGCTCCTGCGGGTAGTGGAACTCGTAGTCGTCCATCAGCGCGCCGAGCCCGCCGACCGCGGTCCGCACCTTCTCGACCGTCGACGCTCCTGCGAGCTCCGGCTTGTAGCCGCCCGGATTGAAGCGGGTCGCCATCCCTCCGAACGCCCAGATGCCGAGACTCGTCCTCACGGGAGGGAGCCTACACCCGGGGCGCGGCCTAACTCTGCCTTGACTGCGGCGTCCGTATACACGAGGCTTTGGCGCGCGGCGAGCGCTCGGAGCCCCACACGCTCGAGAACCGAAGCGCACGACCCCAAGTGGCAGGTCAACGCAATGCAAACGAGGAGGAGCACGTGAAGCACGTTTCTCGCAAGGCGATCGCGGCCGTACTCACCGTCGCTGTTGCCGGCCTCGCTGTGGCAGCTGCCACGGCAGGCGTCAGCCACAAGAACGCCGCCATCCAGGCCTGCGGACTGATGCCCGACACGAAGACATCGGTGCGCTGGGAGCAGTTCGACAAGCCGTACCTGGAGAAGGCGTTCAAGGCTGCCGGGATCCCCGCGCGGGTTGTGAACGCGCAGGGTGACGCGCAGAAGATGAAGTCGCAGGCCGACCAGTGCATCGCCGACGGGGCGAAGATCCTGATCATCGCTCCGATCGACTCTGGCTCCGCGGCGTCGATCGAGCATGCCGCGCTCGCCAAGGGTGTGAAGTCGATCGACTACGACCGCCAGGTCGAGGGTGGCAACGCCGTCCTGTACGCCTCGTTCGACGGCCACCAGGTCGGCGTCCTCCAGGGCACGCTCGTGGCCAACGCCCTGAAGGGTAAGAGGGGCGCTGTCGTCGCCGAGCTGAACGGCGGCTCGGTCGATGCGAACGCGTTCCTGTTCAAGGGTGGCTACGACTCGGTGCTCAACCCGCTGTACAAGAGCGGCGCGCTGAAGAAGGGCCCCGATCAGTTCGTGCCGGACTGGGACAACCAGAAGGCCGGGACGATCTTCTCGCAGATGCTCGTCAAGACGGGCAACAAGATCGACGGCCTCGTCGTCGCCAACGACGGGATGGCCAACGGCGCGATCGTCGCGCTCAAGACGGCCAAGCTGAACCCGATCCCGATGAGCGGCCAGGACGCCACCACCCAGGGAGTGCAGAACATCATCTCCGGGTGGCAGACGATGACGGTCTGGAAGGACGTTCGCATCCTGGCGACCAAGACCGCCCAGGCGGCGATCAAGATCGTCAAGGGCCAGAAGCCCCCGACCACCGGTAAGATCAAGACCAAGGGCCGCTCGCTCGAGCCGGCCTACCTGATCGCCCCGAAGGCGATCACGAAGGCCAACTGGAAGCAGCTCATCACGAGCGGCTGGTTCAAGAGGGGCGAGATCTGCAACGGCGTGTACACGAAGTACTGCTAGTAGGCCGTTGACGTAACGAGAGCGGAGGCGCCCACACGCGGGCGCCTCCGCCCCTTTCTGTGGTATGAGACACGCGCCGTGACCGATACACCACCACTCCTCGAGCTTCGCGGGATCACGAAGTCGTTCGGATCCGTGCAGGCGCTGACGGACGTCGACCTCGAGGTCCGTCAGGGTGAGGTGATGGCCCTCGTCGGCGACAACGGCGCCGGCAAGTCGACGCTGATCAAGTGCGTCGCCGGCATCCACCCGATGGACTCGGGCCAGATCTTCTTCGACGGCAAGCCGGTTTCGATCCACACCCCGAAGGCGGCGGCCAACCTCGGGATCGAGGTCGTCTACCAGGATCTCGCGCTCTGCGACAACCTCGACGTCGTCCAGAACATGTACCTCGGCCGGGAGGAGCACGACTGGCTCGAGCGTCTCAAGGAGCCGCCGATGGAGGCGAGGACGGCCGCGACCCTCAAGACGCTCGCGGTGACGACGATCAAGTCGATCCGCCAGCCGGTCGCGACGCTCTCGGGCGGACAGCGCCAGTCGGTCGCGGTCGCCCGCGCGGTGATGTGGAACTCGCGGCTCGTGATCCTCGACGAGCCGACCGCCGCCCTCGGCGTCTCGCAGACCGAGCAGGTGCTCGAGCTCGTCGCGCGACTGGCCGAGCAGGGCCTCGCGGTCATCCTGATCTCGCACAATCTCCACGACATCTTCGAGGTCGCAACCCGCATCACCGTTCTCCGCCTGGGCCGGGACATCGGCGTCTACGAGCGTTCGAAGACGACGCAGGAGGAGGTCGTCCACGCGATCACCGCCGGAGCTCCGACCAAGGTCTCCGGCATCCCGGAGACCGGGACCGGAGCGACGGCATGACTGCGGACGCCACGGCCCTCCCGGTCGAAGCCGAGCAGGAGAGCTACTGGGAGCGCGTGCGCCTCAATGTCCGCACGGGAAACCTCGGCAACGGGCCCGTCATCGTCGCACTCGGGTTCGTCATCCTCTACTTCAGCCTGACCACGAGCAACTGGTTCACCCCGGTCAACTTCATCAACCTGATCGGCCAGCTGGCGGGCGTGTGCATGCTGGCCTACGGGGTCGTGTTCGTCCTGCTGATCGGCGAGATCGACCTCTCGATCGGCTTCGTCAGCGGCATCGCGGGAGTGGTCGTCGCGCTGCTCCAGGAGCCGAGTCCGATCGGGCCGGGTGTTCCCGGCTGGGCATGCATCATCATCGCGCTGCTCGCGACGACGGCGATCGGCGCCTTCCAGGGATCGTTCGTCGCGTTGATCGGCGTTCCCTCGTTCGTCGTCACGCTCGCCGGCTTCCTGATCTGGCAGGGCGTGATCCAGTATTCGCTGGGCAGCCAAGGCCCGCGGACGATCCAGGACAGCACGATCAACAACGTCTACGGCTACTTCTTCGGCGACAAGGCCGGCTGGATCATCGGCATCGTCATCAGCGTCACGTACGTGGCCGGCACGCTCGGGGCCGCGCTTTCGGGCCGCCGGCACGGGATCCCGATCCGCGACCCACTTCTGTTCATCCTGAAGCTCGTCCTGATCCCGGCGATCACGCTGCTCACGGTGTGGTACTGCAACAAGAGCCTGGGCGTCCCGTTCGCCCTGCTGCTCGTCGTCGCGATGCTGCTGATCCTGACGTTCCTCTCGAAGCGGACGACGTTCGGCCGTCACGTCTATGCGGTCGGCGGCAATGCCGAGGCCGCGCGCCGGGCGGGCATCAGCGTCAAGCGGATCCGGATCCTCGTCTTCATGATCTCCGGCTTCATGGCCGGGCTCGGCGGCATCGTGCTCGCCTCGCGCCTCCAGAGCGTCGATCTCCAGGCCGGGAGCGGCACCCTGCTGATCGACGCCATCTCGGCCGCGGTGATCGGCGGAACCAGCCTGTTCGGCGGTCGAGGCGAGGTCCGCAACGCGCTGGTCGGAGCGCTCCTGATCACGACGATCGCGAACGGGATGAACACCGTCGGCTACTCGAACGGGGTGATCTACATCGTCACCGGCTCGATCCTGCTGCTCGCGGTGACGTTCGACACCATCGCCCGCCGACTCCAGATCAGGTCCGGACGCTGACGATCCGGTCGGCGGCGACGTCGGCCAGGCGAGTCGTCTTCCCGTCCGGGTAGCGCACCGTCAGCTCGGCGACCCTCGTCGCCGGGCCGAGCCCGAAGTGGACGCGCGGGTCCTCGGAGGACAGGTAGCTCGAGCCGGCGTGGACCTCCTGGGAGAGCTTCCGGCCGTCAGGCAGCGTCACGGTCACGACCGCACCGGGCGCGAAGCGGGGTAGCGCGACCTCGAGCCAGTGGCCCGAGCCGCCGGTGCCGCGGAGCAGGATCAGCTTGCCGCCGACGGAGTTGATCGCCACATCCATGTGGCCGTCGTTGTCGTAGTCGGCGGCGGCGACGCCGCGGCCGTTCACGCGCGGCAGCTCGGCGAGCCCGACCAGCGAGGTGGCGTTGGCGAAGCCGCCCGGGACGTTCTCGAGCACCTGTACCGGCCCGGCGTCCCGGGCCAGGTGGGTGACCGGGATCGCTCCGTTCGCGAGCACGAGGTCGAGGTTCCCGTCGTTGTTCAGGTCGACCCAGCTGTCGCCCCAGCCGGTGAAGTTCGTGCCGAAAGCGGCGGCGAACGCAGGCTGCCCGTTCACGAACGACGTCGCCGCTGCTGCGGAAGACCGCGTGCCCCTGCCCGCGTGAGTTCGTGACGAGCAGATCGGGCCGCCCGTCGCGGTTGAAGTCGCCCTCGGCGATCCCCATGCCCGCGTTCGGGTCTGCGAGGCCCACGCCGCGGGCGCGATCGACGAAGCGGAAGCCGAGGCGCCCCGGAGCAGGGACGTTGACGTAGTAGCGGTTCGGGTCCTCGTCGTTTGCCACGTAGAGGTCGAGCCGCCCGTCGCCGATTCAGGTCGGTGAAGACCGCGCCGAGCGAGTGGTCGTACGGCGACGAGTCGAGCCCGGCCTGCTTGCCGACCTCGCGGAAGCGGGCGTGGCCGTTTCGGCCGTTGCCCTCGTTCAGGAAGAGCAGGTCGCGCACCCCGAGGTGGTTCGTCGGATACCCGGCCGAAGAGTCGGGAATCGGCCCGTTCGCCTCCGTGTAGCCGGCGACGAAGAGGTCGGGGCGCCCGTCGCCGTTCACGTCGCCGACCGCGGCGCCGGAGTGCCAGCCGAAGGAGACGACGCCGGAGGAGCGGGCGCCCTCGGTGAAGGTGCCGTCGCCGTTGTTCCAGAGCAGCTTGTCGTCCAGGGCCGTCGAGACGAAGAGGTCGGTGTGGCCGTCGCCGTTCAGGTCGGCTGCGACGCAACCCTGCGCCGCGGACGGGGAGGCCGGCGCCGGCGGAGGCGGTCACGTTCACGAACCTCCCGCGGTCGTTGCGGAAGAGCGCGCTCCTCGGCAGGCGGCCGCGGCCGAGATCGGACTCGGCGTAGCTGTTCACGACGAAGAGGTCGAGCCAGCCGTCGTTGTTGTAGTCGAGCCAGCAGAGACCCGCCGCCCATCATCGCGGGGACGTCGGGAGTGACGCCGAAGCGGAACGCGCCCTGCCGGAAGCCGAGGCCCACCTGCGCGGCGACGTTCGTCAGCCGGACGCCCGCGAAGCCCTCCGCCGCCTGTCGGCGCATCTCGGCGCTCTCCTTCGGCGCGGCGATGAGGGCGATCGGCCGGCCGGTGCGCACGTGGGCGACGAGCCAGCGGCCCTGTTGCAGCTGGAGCTCGAGCGTCTCCCGGAACGGACCGGCAGGGTCGCGGCGCACCATCGTGGGCGGGACGTCCTTGTAGGCGGTCAGCTGGCGGCTCCCCTCGAGCGAGGCGACCGCGATCGCGGCTCCCTGGCCGTGCCCGGGCTCGAGCCAGACGCGCATCCGGTCGAGCCGGGACGCGGGCACGTCGATCGTGCTCCCCGCCGCCTGAACCTGCCTGGTGAGCTGGGTCAGCTCGTCGCCGATCGCAGTGCTGCCGAGCGCCTGCGTCCGGCGGTTCGAGAGGGCCGTCGCCTGGAGCTGGAGGTCCGCGACGAGGTCGCCCGCGATCCGGTTCGCGGTCTGCCGGTCGAGCACCGTCTCGACGCCTTTCGAGGGGAGGATCGCGAGCTGCGGCAGCCGGCCGGTGTGGGCGAGCGGCGCGACGGTCGCTCCGGGGTGCGCCCGGATCCCCGCCGCCGCGATCGCGCCGGTGTAGCCGACGAGCACGACGGCGACCAGCGCTGCGAGCCGTCGCCGCTCGAACCGGATCGCCGGCACGCGCTCGAGCAAAGGCCGTGCCCCGCAGACGATCGCCAGCGCACCCAGCACGGCGACCTTGCTCCAGAACTCGGTCTTCGCAGGTGCGATCAGGAGGGCGGCGAGAAGGCCGACCGAGACCGCGTAGATCACCCGCCCACGCCTCGACTTCGGGGTCGTCTTCGGGTCGGTGATCATGAAGAACATGAAGACGAGGATCTCCGGCGAGGTGATGAGCACCCACCAGAAATAGGGCCCGGTGATCGGACCGAGGTGCCAGCGCGCGGTCATCGCGTGGCCGGTGAGCGCGAGCAGGGCGGTGCCGGCCGCGAACGAGAGCCAGAAGCCGACCGCGATCACGAGCAGGTGCAGCCGCGTGAGGATCAGGAGGCCGCCGCCGACGATCACGATCAGGGCGAACGCGAGCCAGCCGGACAGCGGGCCCCACCAGAAGTCGAGCGGCTCGGCCCTTTCCGGGCCGAGGAGCAAGAAGCAGACGACGAGCCCGATGTTCGACGGGTTGAAGATGTGCGAGCCGCCGACCTTGAACAGGTACTTCGAGAGCAGCGCGAACGCCGCGGTCCCCATGAAGATCCACCAGCCGTTGAGGCTCCACCAGTCGCCGTGCTGCGTACCCGGGACCCTGAGGACGAACGCGACCCCGTTCCCGGTGAGCAGAGCGCTCGCGGGCCATAGGAGCACCTTCTGCCGGTGCAGGGCGATCCCGACCTCGAGCACCGCGCACGTGAAGAGCGAGATCAGGATCTGCGAGATCGAGAGCCTGAAGTCGAAGGCGACCTGGCCGAGCACCTGGAGCGTGATGATCACCGCGGCGAGGTGCAGTCGCGGATCGCTCAGCTTCGGCAGCAGCACCGGGTAAGACCTGCCCCGGAACGAGAGGGCAAGGCCGCTGGAGGCCGGTTCTGCGTGAGCGCTCATCATTCGATGCTAGTTACGACGCGCGCGGCAAGCGAATGGTAGGAGAATGCCCGGCATGAGGCTCGAACGCGCGCTCGCGATCGTCGACTTCGTGGTCTCCGAGGCCCCCGGCCCGGTCTCCGTCTTCGTCGCGGACGGCCACGGCGAGGTCGTCGCCGCAGCGACCATGGACGGCGCCGCGCCGGACACCCGCCTGAACGCACAGCGCAAGGCCTACACGGCGGCGCGCAGCGACGCGCGCACGACGCGCGAGCTGGCCGACAAGGCGCGGGACGATCCGGTCGAGCGCGCGAGCTTCGACCCGTTCTTCACGTTCTTCCTCGGGGGCGTCGCCGTCTTCGAGGGCGACGAGCGCGTAGGCGCCGTCGGGGTCAGCGGGCTTCCGGGCGAGGTCGACGAGCAGCTCGCGCTGCGGGCGATCGACGCGAGCGCCTGAGGGGCCTGATGTTCGCCAAGGTGCTCGTCGCCAACCGGGGCGAGATCGCCCTCCGCGTCTTTCGCGCCTGCCGCTCGCTCGGGGTCTCCGACGGTCGCCGTCGTGGCTCCCGACGACCGGGGCTCGCTGCACGCGCGGTCGGCCGACGAGACGGTCGAGATCGCGGGCTACCTCGACCAGGACGAGCACCTCCGCGCGGCGCGCGAGACGGGTGCCGGGGCCGTCCACCCGGGGTACGGGTTCCTGGCAGAGAGTTCCGAGTTCGCCCGTGCGGTGACCGCGGCGGGGCTCGTCTTCGTCGGGCCCGGCGCCGAGGCGCTGGCAGCCGGCGGCGACAAGCTCGCCGCGAAGCGGATCGCGCGCGAAGCAGGCGTGCCCGTGCTCGAGCAGGGCGAGCCCGGAGAGCTCGGCTTCCCGCTCGTGGTCAAGGCCGCGGCGGGCGGCGGAGGCCGGGGGATGCGGGTGGTGCGCGCCGGGGGCGAGCTGGAGGAGGCCCTTGCGGCCGCGCGTCGCGAGGCGCTCGCCGCATTCGGCGACGACACGGTCTTCTGCGAGCGCTACGTCGAGCGGCCGCGCCACGTCGAGATTCAGGTACTCGCGGACGCGCACGGCGCCGTGGTCGCGCTCGGCGAGCGCGAATGCTCGGTCCAGCGCCGCCACCAGAAAGTGCTGGAGGAGTCGCCTTCCCCCGCCCTCGACCCCGGGCTCCGCGCCGCGATGAGCGAGGCCGCCGTCTCGTTCGCGCGGGCGATCGGCTACACGAGCGCGGGCACGGTGGAGTTCATGCTCGACGGGCGGGACTTCTGGCTGCTCGAGCTGAACGGCCGGATCCAGGTCGAGCACCCCGTCACCGAGCTCGTCACCGGCGTCGACCTGGTCGAGGAGCAGCTGCGGATAGCGGCCGGTGAGCCCCTTCTATCCCATCATGTTAACATGGTAACACAGGGTCATGCGGTCGAGGCTCGTCTCTACGCGGAGGATCCGCGCAGCTTTCTGCCGCAGAGCGGCCGGATCGAGCGGCTCCGCGTTCCCGCCGGGATCCGCGTCGACGCGGGCGTCGAGGAGGGCGACGAGGTACCGATCGCCTACGACCCGCTGCTCGCGAAGCTGATCGCGCACGGCGAGACGCGCGACGAAGCGCTCGACCGTCTCGGCTCGGCGCTCGCGGAAACCGAGGTCGCCGGAGTGATCACGAACCTGCCGTTCCTGCGCTGGCTCGTGGCACACCCCGTCCTCCGCGCGGGACAGACGACGACGGCATTCCTGATTGAGCATCCGCCGCTCTCCGAGCCGCCTGCCCGGACGCCCGCCCGCCCGTGGCGCGGAGCCTGGCGCCTCAATCTGCCGGCGCCGCCGCCCGCGCCGCCCCCCGATGCGGCTGCTGCGGCGCGCGCGCCCGGCGCACGGCCCGAGTCGAGCGCGCTCTCGGCACCGATGCCCGGGACGGTGATCCGTGTCCAAGTCGCCGCCGGCGATCGCGTCGCGCCGCGGCAGCCGCTGCTCGTGCTCGAGGCGATGAAGATGGAGACGCCGATCGTCTCGCCGTACGCCGCGGTCGTGCATGCGGTGCACGTCGCAGAAGGCGACCAGGTCGCCGGCGGGGCCCTGCTCGTGGAGCTCGAGGAGTAGTTCCCGCTAGAAGATCGACTGCAGCTTCATCGCGGCGCCCATGTCCCCCTTGATCTTGATCTTGCCGGTCATGTAGGCGCTGGTCGCGTTCTGCTCGCCGTTGACGATCTTGAGGAAGGTGTCCGACGACGCCGCGACGACACAATCGGCCTCGCCCTCTCCCTCGCTGACGTGCATGTGACCGTCGTGGATCGCCACGAGCCAATCGCCGGCTCCGTCGATCTCGAACAGGTACGTCGTGTCGATCCCGGCCAGCTTGTCCGCATCAGCCTTGGCCTCGAGGCCGTCGAAGAACTCGTTCACGCTCTCTGCCATGTCGCCTCCCCCGTCGCTGTCTTGGTCGAGCCTACCGCACGCCCGGGCGGGAGCAGCAGGGCAAGGAAGATGCCCGGCACGGGCGCCAGCGCGCAGACGTAGAGAGCCGTCTCGAGCCCGACCGAGTCGGCGATCACGCCCAGCACGACCGCCGCGATGCCGCCCAGGCCGATCGCGAAGCCGACCGAGAGACCGGAGGCCAGGCCGATCTGACGCGGCAGGTACTCCTGCGCGAGCACGATCGTCACGCCGAAGGTGCCGACGGTGCAGGCGCCGACCAGAGCGAGCGCGATGGCCCCGGGAACGCCGCCGACGGCGATGAAGACGAGGATCAGCGGCGGCATCGCGGCGATGCTGCAGCGCAGCACCAGCCGGCGGCCGTAGCGGTCGGCGAGCGGGCCGAGCACGAGGGTGCCGATCCCCCCGGACAGGAGCATCAGCGCCAACAGCCGCCCGCCGGCGGCCTTCGAGTGCCCGAGCGAGACCTCCCACAACGGCACGAACACGAGCAGGCCGAACCAGGCCGTCGTCCGGAACGCGACGACGCCGAGCAGGTTCGCCATCGCCCAGGGGCGGTCGACGCCGTCGGCGACGCTCCCCACGACCCGCTCCGGGATGAACCCGCGCAGGTACGACTGCTGCGCCAGCAGCACGACGGCCGCAGCCAGCCCCGGGATCACGAGCAGGAGGCCGCCCTCGAGGCCGAGCCACAGCACGAGCGCCGTCGCGACGAGCGGCCCGAGCGCGTAGCCCATGTTGCCGCCGATGTTGAAGTACGACATCCCGCTCGCCCGCTTCTGCCCGCTGACGTACGCAGCGAACTTCGAGCCCTCCGGGTGGAAGGCCGCGACGCCGACGCCCGAGACGACGACGAGGCCGAACACGAGCGGGTAGCTCGGTGCGTCGGAGGCGAGCGCGATCCCGATCCCGGCGAGCGCGGTTCCCGCCGGGAGGAGCCACATCGCGCCGCGACGGTCGGACCAGACCCCGAAGAGCGGCTGGATGATCGACGAGGCGAACGTCGAGCCGAGCACGAGTGCAGCCGCGAGCGTGTACGAGAGCGAGAACTTGTCGCGGAAGAACGGCAGCAGCGCCGGCACCGCGCCGGCCGCGAAGTCGGTGGCCATGTGGCTGCCCGAGAGCGCCAGCATCGCCCGCCTGTCCACGCCCGTTCGCATCGGCTCAGACTATCCTCCTGCGGTGGACTTCGACCTCACTGCGGAGCAGGAGCTCGTCAGGCGGACGGTACGCGAGTTCGCGCTCGAGCGCGTCGCCCCGGTCGCCGAGGAGCTCGACCGCGAGTCGCGCTTCCCGTACGAGCTCGTCGCCGAGCTGGCCGAGCTCGGCCTGATGGGGATGCCGTTCCCGGAGGAGCTCGGCGGGGCGGGCGCCGACACCGTCTCCTACGCGATCGCCGTCGAGGAGCTGACCCGGATCGACTCGTCGCTCGCGATCACGCTCGCGGCCCATACCTCGCTCGGGTCGATGCCGATCTTCCTGTTCGGGACGGAGGAGCAGAAGCGCCGCTGGCTGCCGGACCTCGCGTCGGGGAAGCGGCTCGCCGCGTTCGGGCTGACCGAGCCCGAGGCAGGCTCCGACGCGGGCGCCACGCGGACGAGGGCCGAGCTGCGCGACGGCAACTGGGTGATCGACGGTGCGAAGCAGTTCATCACGAACGCGGGCACCGACATCACCGCCTGCGTGACGATCACGGCGCTGACCGGCGAGAACGAGATCTCGAACCTCGTCGTCGAGAACGGCACGCCCGGGTACGAGCTCTCCCCTCCGCTGCGCAAGCTCGGCTGGAAGGCGTCCGACACGCGGGAGCTTTCGTTCCGCGCCTGCGCCGTGCCGGAGGAGAACCTGCTCGGCACGCGGGGACAGGGCCTCCAGCAGTTCCTTGAGATCCTCGACGGCGGCCGCATCTCGGTCGCCGCTATGGGCGTCGGCCTCGCGCAGGGCGCCTACGATCTCGCGTCCTCGTACGCGAGGGAGCGACGCCAGTTCGGCAAGCCGATCTCGTCGTTCCAGGCGATCCAGTTCAAGCTCGCCGACATGGCGGTCGAGATCGAGGCTGCCCGCAACCTCGTCTACAAGGCGGCCTGGCTCAAGGATCAGGGGCGCGACTTCGCGCTCGCGGCCGCGGCGGCCAAGCTCTACACGGGTGAGCTGTCGAACCGCGCCGCCAACGCGGCCCTCCAGATCCACGGCGGCTACGGCTACATGGACGAGTACCCGATCTCGCGCCTCTACCGCGACCAGAAGATCCTCGAGATCGGCGAGGGGACGAACGAGGTCCAGCGGCTCGTGATCGCGAAGCAGCTCGGCTTCTAGCGTTCTAGACGGGAACTTCGTACAGGGTCGAAGCCGACGGCACGGCCATGGGCGGGGTCGGGAGCCGCCCCTCGCGGGCGAAGGCGAAGAGCGCGCTCACGACCGCAGGGTCGTAGGAGCGGCCCGAGCGGCGCCAGATGTCCGTCAAGGCGCCGGTTACCGACATGGCCGGACGGTAAGGGCGCTCGGCCGTCATCGAGACCAGGCTGTCGGCGACGGCGATGATGCGCGCCTCGACGGGGATCCGGCCGCCGGCCAGTCCTCCGGGATAGCCGCGTCCGTCCCAGCGCTCGTGGTGATTGGCGACGACGGACGCGGCATCGCGCAGCTCGTCGACCCGCGCGAGCAGCGCCGCGCCCTTGAGCGGGTGGCGCGCGACGGTGGCCCACTCGTCGGTCGTGAGCCCGCTCGGCTTGCGGAGCACCCACTCCGGCACCGAGACCTTGCCGACGTCGTGGAGAAGTCCTGCGAAGTACGTGCGCCCGACCGCCTCCGGGTCGAGGTCCAGCGCCAGCGCGAGGTCGCGCGACAGCGTCGCGATCGTGCGGGAGTGGTCCGGGTCGTCGCCCTCACGCGCGTCCACCTCGCCCACGAGCGCGACGAGCTGGTCGAAGGCCGCGTCCGAGCCCGGACGCGCGGCCCAGACCTGGTTCCCGCCGAGCCGGTGTGCGGTCTCGAGGGCGTCCTCTGCGGCTTCGAGAAGCGCGTCGATGCCGCGCGTGCGCTCCCAGGTTGCGACACCCACGCTCACAGTCACGGGGCGGGAGCCGACGGGTCGATTCGCGACCGTGCCGCGCATGAGCTCCGCCTTGGCCAGCGCCTCGGCCGCCTCGGCGCTCGGCAGGAGGACCGCGAGCCGCGCGTCGCTCAGCTTCGCGACCGCCCCCCCGTCGCCCGCCTGGTCGACGAGACGGCGGGCGACCTCGACTCCGGCGCGGCGGTTACCGTCGAGCTCGACGAGAGCCACGGCGAACGGGTCGCCGAAGGAGCGCGCGCCTCCTGCGAGCTGGCGCAGTCGCTGCTGAAACCACTCGGGGCGGAAGGCGTCGGTCTCGCGATCGGTGACCATCGTCCGGCGGGCCGGCGCGACGGCGACCCAGAGCCGCAGGCCGACGAGCAAGGTCAGAGCGACGGCGATCATGATCAGGCCGGTCGAGATCCGGCCGCTCGACCGCGCGGCGACGAGCACCGCAAGCAGGATCGAGAAGACGCCCGCCACGAGTGCCCCCGAGCCTGCACGGGCCGGCGTGCGCGAGCGCGCCCAGTCGGAGCGCCGGTCGAGCCCGCGGGCGGCGATGTAGGCGGCGAGTGCCATCAGCACCGCCTGCGCCTGCCAGCCGAGGTCGAGCCAGTCGCCCGAGAAGTAACCGCCCGACTCGATCGAGCGGGCGTAGAGCCCGTCGGTGATCGTCGCCGCGGCTAGCCCGAGCCCGAACACGGTCAATGCCAGAGTTCCCTGGCGGGCCGGGAGCAGGCGCGTCGACACGAGGATCCCGAGCGCGACGAGCCCGATCGCCGGCGGGGCGATCGCGGCGATGTCATCGAGCTCCCAGACGAGCGGGATCGGCCTCAGGACCGCCCACCACCAGAGCAGCGCGAGCGCTCCGGTGAGCAGGACGGCGTCGAGCAGCGTGGCCGCCCCGACGAGACGCAACGACGGGCGGAACGCGACGACGAGCGCGATCGGCATCACGGCATAGGACGCGGTGTAGAGCAGGTCGGTCCACCAGGGGAAGGGCACCGAGCCGGTCGCCAGCTCCTGCACCGACCAGAGAGTCTCGGCGGCGAGCCAGATCGCGACGCTCACCGAGACGAGCGCCCAGAAGACCCGAAGACCGCGCGTCGCGCGCGTCGCCGCCACCGCAGCGAGGACGACTGCGAGCGCGATCGGGACGAGGTAGACCGTGTCGGAGAAGACGAGCAGGCCGTGCTCGCCGCCGGGCTGCAGGGCGACGACCGCCGCATAGCAGGCAAGCCAAGCCACGCCGACGGCCGAGGCCGTGACGACGCGCCGCAGTTGGACCGCCTTCTCCACCGCATCTGACAATTGTCGGCCGGAGAGGGCCGCGAATCCTCCGTCCGGGGGATTCGGACCGCGTCAGCGCGGCGGCCGGATCGTGACCCTTCCGTCATACGAGAGGTACTCGTCGTGCATGAAATGCGCAGCCGCGATCATCGCGAACGACCGGAGCCGGCCGGTGCGGCGATCGATTCGCACGCGGAACCAGGCGGGCGTCGACCGGTCGAGAAACGCGACGGTCCACCCCGTGCGGCCCGCGGCGAGGACGTGGAAGTTGGTGACCTGCCTGCTCCAGGGCACAGCCGGGAGAGTGAGCGGCTGCTGAGGCGAGGCGATCCAGCGCCCGCCCGGGGCGTCGCGGTCCCAGCGGCGGGACCCGATCACGATCCCGGCGGCGCCGCCGTCGATCACGTAGCCGAGGCGGTCGGGCGCCTGCTCCTTCCAGAGCGTCCTGAGGGTGTGACCCGGGCCTGACGAGAGGCGTTCGCGGAAGACCGTGCTCGTCTCCGTGCGCAGCAATCGGCCCGCCCGCGCGACGAGCGCGGCCCCGGGGCCTGGGACAGTGCGGAGGCTGAACGGGACGGTCCCCGCCCCTTCCACCCGGGCAACGGCGGGCCGGCCCGGGAGCACGGCCCGGTAGCAGCCGTGACCGCAGGCGACAGCGCTCACGCCGTTGACCCTGACCGGGAGACCGTCTGCGCCGAGCCCGTCCGGCGCGATCACGGCCACCGTCACCTCGGTCCGGCCTCCGGGGGATCGCACGGCGATCGTGACGGCCTTGCGCACGCTCTGCGCCGCGAGCGTGAGCACTCCGAGCGGCGGAAGCGGAATCGGGCCTCTCGCGGGCGCGGCGACGACCGCGTCGGGCAGGCGCACTCCCGGGCGCGAGCCCGTCAGCACGCCGACCGCGACGATGAGCACCGCCAGGACGGCGATCTCCGCCACCACGATGGGCCGGTGCAGGCGCCGCCGGTTCGCGTAGCCGAGCGCGACGAGCACGGCGAGCAGAGCGCTCTTGACGAGCAGCGCGCGGCCGTAGGTCGTGGTCCAGAGCTGGTGAACCGAAGAAAGCTCGGTGAGGGCACGCACGAGCCCGGTCGCGGCTACGACCAGCACGGCGGCCACTGCGATCGCGGAGAACCGCTGGCCGGCCCGCCCGGACGCGCGGCCCGGCACGAACCGGAGCACGGCGGCGAGCGTGAGCAGGCCGCCGACCCAGATCGCGGCGGCGAGAACGTGGAGCACGTCCGCGGCCGGCGCGTAGAACGGCTGCCCGGGATCGAGCGCGTGGCCCGAGAGGGAGGGCACCACCAGCAGGCAGACGGCGATGACCGCGGCGGCCGGAAGGAGCCTTGGCAACCGTAGAGCGGCCAACGCGAGCATCGCTCCGACCAGGGCGAGCGCCGCCGCGAGCTCGAGCGCGAGCCCGAAGCGCGTCGCCGAGCCGTTCGCCCCCCGGGAGAGAGGCACGGCCCCGGCGATGCTGACGGCGAGGGCGGCGCCGACGAGGAGCGCGGTCACCCGAGAGCCCTTGCCAAGTGACCGCCGTCGCTCGGGATCCGCCAGCTCTCGCGCCGCCGGGCCCAAGGCCGAGTATCGGAAGACGGCCGCGCCGCCGGCCGCGAGCACACCGAACAGGAAGAGCCAGCGCTCGAACGTGTCGGTCGTCCGGCTTCTGCGACACGGGCCTGAGAGACGACTCCGGCGCCGCCCGGCCGCGCCCGACAGCGAAGGCAAACACGCCCTGGATGACGTGGCCGTCGTCCGAGATCACGCTCCACCGCACGCTGTAGTCGCCGTCCGCGAGGACGGGCCGAAGCGGCAGCAGAAGAAGCCGGCCCTGGGCGCGAGGCGTGCCGGCGAGCGCCGAGCCGTCGCCGTTTCGGACGACCTCGTTCCCAGGCCCCACCGACACGCCGTCGTCGAAGTACAGCCGGACGGACGCCGGTGCGCCGATGAGCACGGCTCCGGCTGCCGGCTCGCTGCGAACGAGGCGCGCGTGGGCCTGCGCGAGCGGCGGAAAGACGGCTGCGAGCACGCAGACGGCGGCGAACGTGAACCTCATGGGCGAGACCGTAGCGTCACGTGGCATCGCTTCAAGAAAGCAAGCGGCGGGTGCTGGTACCCTCGACCATCGTGCGGTTCAAGCAGTTCGTCGACGCGGATCTCGGCTGCGCGTCCTACCTGATCGGGGACGAGGAAGCCGGCGTGGCCGTCGTCGTCGACCCGTCCTACGCGATCGAGCAGTACCTCGAGGAAGGCGACCGCAGCGGTTTCCGCCTGGTCGCCGTGCTCGAGACGCACACGCACGCCGATCACCTCTCCGGCCACGGGAGACTCGCGCTCGAGCACGGCCTGCCCGTCCACATCCACCCGATCGCCGCGGTCGAGTACCCGAACGAGCCGCTCGCCGACGGCCAGGAGCTCGCGTTCGGCGCGGTCGGGATCCGCGTGCTGCACACCCCCGGCCATCGGCCCGAGCACTGCTGCTTTCTCGTCGACGAGGGGATCCTGCTCACCGGGGACTCGCTCTTCGTCGGCGATGCGGCACGCCCCGACCTCGCCGTCGCGGCCCGCGAGGGCGCGCGCGATCTCTTCTACAGCCTGCATCGCCTCGCAGAGCTGCCGGACGCCGTCTCGGTGTACCCGGGACACGTCGCGGGCTCGCTGTGCGGCGGCCACATGAGCGCCGATCCGAGCTCGACGATCGGGGTCGAGCGCACCGCCAACCTGGCGCTCGCGATCCCCGACGTGGAGGGGTTCGTGAACGCCTCGGCGTCGATCTCGGCGCCGCGCCCGCCCAACCTCGAGCGGATCGTCGCGTTCAACGCGGGCCCGTTCGTGGGGGCGGCGGCACCGCTCGTCCCGGCCACGCCCGAGGGCGCGACCGTGCTGGACGTCCGCCCCGCCGCGGCCTACGCGGCCGGACACGTCCACGGCGCGATCAACGTGCCCGTCTCGGGCTCGAGCTTCGGCACGCGCGCGGCGTTCCTCGTCTCCCCGGACGAGCGCATCGTCCTCCACGGCTCGCCCGACGAGGTCGAGCTGGCGGCCCGGCGGCTCCACTCGGTCGGCTTCCTCGAGCTCGGCGGCTACCTCGAGCACCCGGAGACGCCCGAGCAGATGACGCCCGTCGGCATCGCCGAGCTCGAGGCGCTGCTCGCCGACGGCGACGTCGAGGTGATCGACGTGCGCGAGAAGGACGAGCGTGACGCCGGCTACATCGCCGGCAGCCGCCACATCCCCTACCGGCTCCTCCGCGCACTCGCCGACGAGCTGCCCGCCGACCGGCCCCTCGTCACGATCTGCGAGAGCGGGCCCCGCGCGGCGATCGCCGCAAGCGTCCTCGCCGCCGCAGGCCTCGACGCCCATCCGGTGGTCAACGGCGGGATCGAGAGCTGGGAGAAGAGCGGCGGCCGCACCATAGAGTTCCGACGCTGCGGCTCCTAGCGTCCCTGGCCGGGCTTGGCGATGCCCGGCCAAGCTGGGCCCGCCAAGCCCTGACGCCGGCCCAGGAACGCTAGGAGCACCCGCTCGAAGACAGTCAGCGGATCCGCTCGGGGCTGTAGCCGGCCCGGCGCATCGCCTCTAGCAGGTCGGCGCAGTGATCCTCGTCGCGCGTGACGAGCGTGAGCGCGACCTCCGTGTCGGCGATCGAGAGCGACATCCCCTCGCGGTGGTGCTCCACGGAGACGACGCTGACGCGCTCCTCGGCGATCAGGTTCAGGAGCTTCGCAAGCGCACCGGGGCGGTCGGAGATCCGGGTCCGCACGACGAGGTAGCGGCCGCCGACCGTGAGCCCGTGGCGCAGCACGGTGATCAGCAGCGTCGCATCGATGTTGCCGCCGGAGAGGATCGCCGTCACGGGCCCCTCCCCGCCCCCGACCTTGCCGGCGAGGAGCGCCGCTGCGCCCGCCGCGCCCGCGCCCTCGACCAGCAGCTTCGTCCGCTCGACGAGCAGCACGATCGCGGCCGAGATCTCCTCGTCGGAGACCGTGACGATGTCGTCGAGCCGCGCGCGGAGGATCGACGAGGTCAGCTCGCCCGGGCTCTTGACCGCGATCCCCTCCGCGATCGTGTAACCGTGCTCCGTCCCGCCTGCCAGCGGCGCACATGCCGCAGCCTGGACGCCGACGAGCCGGAGCTCCGGCCGCAGCGCGCCGAGCGCGATCGCGACCCCCGCCGCGAGCCCGCCGCCTCCGACGGGGATCACGACGGTGCCTGCCTCCGGCACCTGCTCCGCGAGCTCGAGCCCGATCGTCCCCTGGCCGGCGATCACCTGCTCGTCTTCGAAGCCGTGCAGGAAAGTCGCGCCCGTCGCGCTTGCGAACTCCAGCGCCGCCTCGAACGCGCCGTCGAGGGTCTCGGCCCCGGACTCGATCCGGGCGCCGTAGGTGCGCGTCGCCTCGACCTTGGCCATCGGCGTGTCCCGCGGCATGAAGATCGTCGCCGCGATCCGAGCCTCGCGGGCCGCCCAGGCGACGGCCTGGCCGTGGTTCCCGGCGGTCGCGGCGACGACGCCGGCGTCCCGCTCGGCCTCGGAGAGCGAATGGATCTTGTTGACGGCGCCGCGCACCTTGAAGGAGCCCGTGCGCTGGAGGTTCTCGGCCTTGAGCAGCACCGAGCGTCCCGTCATGCGCGAGAGGGTCTCCGAGCCGAAGACGGGTGTGACCCGCGCGATCCCGTCGATCCGGGCGCGCGCCGCCTCGACGTCAGCGAGTGTGGGCGCGGTTCTCGTCGCCAACCTTGAACACCTTCTCCATGATCTCGCGAACGGCGGTGAGCGGGTCGAGCTCGCGCCGCCGCACCGCGTCGAGCAGCCGCCGCAGCTCCGGGTCGTCGGCGACCGCCTGCTCGAGCAGGGCCTTCGCGCGCAGCGAGGCGACCGCGAAGACCTCGCCCGCGAGATGCTCGCCGCGGCGCTCCTCCAGCAAGCCTTCCGCGTCGAGGTGGGCGCGGTGTGCCTCGACGTGCCCCCAGAGCGCCGCGACGTTCTCCCCTCGCAGCGCTTCGATCAGCACGATCGGCGGCTTCCAGGCCCGGTCGCCGTCGAGCGCGAGGATCGAGCGAACCTCGTTCAGCATCGTCTTCGCGGTCGGGAGGTCCATCCTGTTGATTGCGATCACGTCGGGGATCTCCATGATCCCGGCCTTGAGCGCCTGCACCGAGTCGCCCGAGCCCGGCATCAGCACGAGCACGACGGTGTCGGCGATCCCGATCACCTCGACCTCGCTCTGCCCCGCGCCGACGGTCTCGAGGAACACGAGGTCCTTGCCGGACGCGTCGAGCACGAGCAGGGCCTGAAGCGCGGCCTCGGCGAGCCCGCCGAGATGGCCGCGCGTCCCCATCGAGCGGATGAAGACTCCCGGATCGAGGAAGTGGTCGGCGAGCCGGATCCGGTCGCCGAGCAGCGCGCCCTGCGTGAACGGGCTCGAAGGATCGACCGAGATCACGCCGACCGTCCGCTCCTGCCCCCGCACGTGCCGGACGAGCTCGCTGATGAGCGTCGATTTGCCGACCCCGGGCGGGCCTGTGATCCCGACCGCATAGGCGTTGCCCGTGTCCGGATAGACGTCGCGGACGATGTCGTAAGAGAGAGGTTCGCGATTCTCGACGAGGCTGATCGCGCGCGCGAGCGCCCGCGTGTCGCCGCCGCGCACCCCGGCCACGAGCTCCTCCCGGGTCCATTCCTTCCTCGCGCTCATGCGCCGTCGACCCCTCTCGCCCTGCGCACGAGCACGTAGCCGACGACCGCGGCGAGGCCGTACAGCGCCGCAGCGGCCGCCCACACCCAGCGCGCACCCACGTCGTTCGTGAGCGGCCCGGCGAGGACCATCCCGAGAGCGAGGAAGAGGTAGTTCACGCTCATGATCAGCGTGAAGACCCGGCCCCGGACGAGGTCGGGCGCGCCCCGCTGCACGAGCAGCGCATTGCAGACACCGCTGGCCCCGTTACCCATCCCGAAGAAGAGCACGAAGGCGGAGGCGACCCAGACGTCGGGCGAGAGGGCCGCGCCGAGCGCGCCGAACGCCATCAACGCGATCCCGACGGCGTAGACCCCGGCGATCCGGAAGCGCTCCACCCGCCCCGGCGCGCCGAGGCTGCCGATCGTGAGCCCGATCCCGGCGGCGCCGGCGAGGAAGCCGAAGCCGAAGGCGCCCGCGCCGAAGGTGACGGTCGCCAGCACCACCTCGGAGACGTTGACCGCCGCGTTCCCGAACATCGCGAGGCTCCAGGCGATCAGAACCGCCAGCAGCGCCGGGGAGCGCAGGACCGCGCGAAAGCCGGCTTCCAGGTCGTGGAAATGGCCGCTCGAGAGCGCCTGCGCGGACTGGAGCGCGCGCTGCGGGATCCGGGACAGCAGCAGCGCGGAGACGCCGAACGTGACCGCGTTCACCCAGTAGGCGAGGTGCGGGCCCGAGATGCCGACGAGCGCGCCGCCGATCAGAGGGCCGAGCCCCCAGGTCACGTTGTCGGCTGTCTGGAAGAGCGAGTTCGCGTAGGACAGTTCGGCGTCCTCCACGAGGTTCGGAAGCCCTGCGTAAACCGCGGGGCGGAAGAAGCCGTTCGCGACGCCGGTCACACCCGCGAGGACGATGATCGCGGTCGGGCTCGACGTGAACGGGAGCGCTGCGAAGACGGCCAGGCGCACGAGGTCGGCTCCGATCATCAGCCGCTTGCGCTGGAGCCGGTCGACGAGCGAGCCGAAGAAGAGCCCGATCGCGACGGTCGGCAGGAAATCGGCGATCAGGAGGCCGCTCACCCACGTCGCGGACCCCGTGAGGTCGTAGACGTTGATCGTGAGTGCGATCGCGGCGAGCCAGGTGCCGATCCCGGAGGCGAGCGTGGCGAAGAAGAGCAGGCGAAAGCTCGCCGCACTGTGCAGGAGGCCGAACTGCCGCCGGAGCGTGGAGGAGGCTGCCACGGGCCGGGAGACGCTAACAGTTGTCCGCAAGCCGGGCGTAAGGGTGCGCCAAGGCTAGGACGCGGGCACGAGGCGTCCCAGCGCTTCGGCGAGAAACGAATTCTCGTCCGGCGCGCCGACCGTCACGCGAATCGCCTCGGGCGCGCCGAAGCCGCCGAGAGGCCGCACGATCACGCCGAGCCGCAGCAGCTCCTGGAAGACTTCCGCGGCGTCGCGGCCGGTGTCCACGAAGAGGAAGTTCGCGACCGCGGGGAGCACCGGCTCGAAGCCGTGCTCGGCCAGGGTCCGCTCGACGGTCGAGCGCTGCTCCGAGTTCACGCGGCGGCGCCGCTCGAGCTCGGCGGTCTGGCCGAGGCTCGCGAGCGCTGCCTCCTGCCCGGGCGTCGTCACGTCGAAGGCGCGTTTGAGCTTGTTCACGGCGGTCACCACGTCGCTCGGGCCCACGCCGTAGCCCACACGCAGTCCCGCGAGGCCGTAGATCTTCGAGAACGTGCGCAGGACGAGCACACGGCGGCCGGCCTTGACGTGCTCCTCGATCCCGTCCGGGTAGCCCGGGTCGTCGATGTACTCGAAGTACGCCTCGTCGAGGACAGTGAGGACGTGCTCGGGCACGCGCTCGAAGTACTCGTCGAGCTCGGCGCGGCCGACCATCGTCCCCGTGGGGTTGTTCGGGTTGCAGATCGCGACGATGCGCGTGCGCGGCGTGACGGCCTCGACGAGGGCCGCGAGGTCAAAGCGGTGGGCCGCGAGCGGCACGCGCACGGGTGTCGCGCCCATCTTGAGCGCGTCGATCACGTAGCTCGGAAACGACGGCCAGCAGATCACGAGCTCGTCGCCCGGCCCGAGCGCAGCCTGAAGCAGAGAGTCGATCACCCCGTCGGCGCCGGCGCCGACCGCGACCTGCTCGAACGGGAGCTCGTGGTGCTCGGCGAGCGCGGCGCGGAGCCGGTAGGCGCCTCCGTCCGGGTAGCGGTTGAGCTCGCCGGCCGAGCGCGCGATCGCCTCGAGCGCAGCGGGAAACGGGCCGAAGGGGCCCTCGTTGGAGGCGAGCTTGACGACGCGCTCGAGCCCGAGCTCGCGCTGCACCTCTTCGATCGGCTTCCCCGGCTCGTACGGAACGAGCGCCTCGACTGGAGGGCGGAACGAGAAGGCCGGGCTCACTCTTCCGTGCCCGGGCCCACCTTGCGGCGGCGTATCGCGACGACTCCACCGACAGCGACGGCGGCGCCCATGACAGTCGCCAGGGCCTTGCCCGCGCGCCTCTTCTTCGACTTCTCTCCGTCCTCGGCGGGCTCCGCCCCGCCGCCGCGCCGCCCGGCCGCGAGCCTCGCGCCCTCGATCACGGCCCAGCCGATGATCGCGTTCTTCTTGTTGAAGACTCCCATGCAGCTCCTTTCCTTGGGGCGAGGCTACCACGTTGTCCGTGCGTCCTCGGGCGCCGCCAAGGGCGCGGGGCCGGCGGGCACAGTATGGAAATAAGGGCTAGAGCACCGTGCCCCGGGCGGCGTCAGGCGGCGGCGGAGCCGGGCTCCGCCCGGCGGGAGCCGACGCCGGCGAGGGCGCACGGAAACGCAGCCTCTGCGGCAAGGCTGCGTTTCCTGGGAGAAAGATCCGCCGGGGCCTGCGGGCGGCATGACCCCGGCGTGGGACGAGGGCACGTCCTGCATTGAAAGATACCGCCGCTGGAAAAAACTTGCACAGCGATTTTTCGATTACGCCTGCGTGGCCGTCTTCCGCTTCCTCGCGATGTGGATCGGTCGGCCCAGCGCGACGAGCCCGGCCTCCTTGATCGCCTCGGAGAGCGTCGGATGCGCGGCGATCCCGTCGGCGACCGTCTCCACGGTCGCCTCCGCGTCGATCGCCACGACGCCCGCCTCGATCAGGTCGGTCACGTGCGGCCCCACCATCACGAGGCCCAGGAGCTCGCCGTAGTGCGTCTCGTGGATCGACTTGACCCAGCCGACCGTCTCGTTCTGCATCACGGCGCGCGCGTTCGCGGCCCACGGGAAGACGCCGACCGCGACCTCGTCCCCGTGCTCCTCGCGCGCCTGGGCCTCGGTGAGGCCGACGCCCGCGATCTCTGGATCGGTGTAGATCGGCCGCGGCACCGCGCGCGCGTCGACGACTGCGTCGTGGCCCATCGCGTTCTCGGCGGCCACCTCCCCCTCGCGAAAGGCGGTGTGCGCGAGCTGCCAGTAGCCGGCGCAGTCGCCCACTGCGTAGATGTGCGGCACCGAGGTGCGGCGGTGGTCGTCCGTGGCGATGCCAACGCGCCGGTCGAGCGCGACGCCGATCGCCTCGAGCCCCAGCCCCTCGACAAGCGGCGCGCGGCCCACCGCGACGAGCATCAGGTCGGCCTCCACGATCTCGCCCTCGCCGAAGTGAACCGTGAGCTTCGCGCCGTCGTCCTCGACCTTCGTGCACTGCTTGCCGAGGTTGAGTGCGATCCCCCGCTTGCCGAACTGCTTCGCGAGCTCCTTCGCCGCATCCGCGTCCTCCTGCGGAATCAGCGTGTCGAGCATCTCGATCACGGTCACCTCGCTGCCGAAGCGGTTCATGATCGAGGCGAACTCGCAGCCGATGATCCCGCCGCCGAGCACCACGAGCCGACGGGGAACCTCGGTCTGCGCGAGCAGGCCGGTCGAGTCGACGCACCGCGGCGAGTCGAGCCCCTCGATCGGCGGCCGCATCGGGAAGGAGCCGGTGGCGACGATCGCGCTCCGGAAGGTGACGTCCTCCCCGCCCTCGACGGCGATCGTGTTCGCGTCCTTGAACGTGCCGGTGCCCTTGACCCATTCGACCCCGTTCGCCTTCAGGAGCACGGCGACGCCGCCCGTCATCTGCTTGCTGACCTTCGCCTTCCACTCGTTGGCAACGGCGAAGTCGAGCTGTGGGGGGCCGACCTTGACACCGAGGCCGGGGAAGGTCTCCTCTGCCTCCTTGATCGAGAACGCGGTCTGCACCCACGCCTTGGTCGGGATACAGCCGACGCGCAGGCAGGTGCCGCCGAGCTCGGGCTCGCGCTCGATGCAGGCCACCTTGCCGCCGAGCTGCGCGGCGCGGATCGCAGCGGTGTACCCGCCCGGCCCGCCGCCGAGCACGGCTACGTCGAAATCCATGGAATCTCCTAGGTTGTGGTGAGCGTAGGCTAGCCCAGCGAGGCCACCATCACGCCGGGCCGAACGGGCTCGAAGCCGAACTGGGCGTAGAAGCGCTCCTGCGGGGAGGCCGGCTCGACACCGAGGCTGATCCGCTCGAATCCCGCCTCGCGGGCGGTGTCGAGCAGGCCGGCGAGCAGCTCGTGCCCGAGGCCGCGCCCGCGGCGGCTCGGCACGACGGCGATCGTCAGCTCGGGGGTGCCCTCATCGACGAAGCCGAAGCCCGCCTCCTCTTCGGGGAAGAGGCGGTACCAGGCCGCGCCGACCGGTCCGGCGGTCTCGGCGGCGATCAGGCCCGCGTCGCCGGGGCGTCCCCAACCGGTCACGTAGCGCGCCACCGGCAGGTCGGGATCCTCGCCGACGTGCCAGTAGTAGGCGTGCCGGAGCATGTCGGAGAGGAAGCGGACGTCGTTTGGCCCTGCCGGCCGGATCACGGAACCGACCTAGAGAGCCAGGCCGGGCTCCTCGAGGAACGCCTTGACCGTTCCGAGGAACTCGGCCGCGGTTGCACCGTCGAGCGAACGGTGGTCGCAGGTGAGCGTCATCTGCATCAGCGGCACGATCTCGAGGTCGCCCTCCCGGACGACGGGCTTCTCCTCGATCGCGCCGACGGCCAGGATCGCGGCCTGAGGCGGGTTGAGCACGGCGACGAAGCCCTCGACGCCGTACATGCCGAGATTCGAGATCGTGAACGTGCCGCCGTCGAGGTCGGCCTGGGTGAGCTTGCCGTCGCGTGCGCGCCCTACGACCTCGGCCCGGGCGTCGGCGAGCTCGGCGATCGTCTTGCGCTCGCACGAGGGGATCACCGGCACGACGAGCCCGCCCGGCAGCGCGACGGCGATCCCGACGTTCGCGGTCGGATGGAGCTCGATCGCGTCGCCGGCGAAGAGGGCGTTCACGGCTCGGTGGCGCATCAGCGCGACGGCGCACACCTTCGTGAGCACGTCGGAGATCGTCGGCTTCGCTCCCTCGCCGTCGTGAAGCTCGACAAGCCGAGCGCGCAGCTCCTGGGCTCGGCTCATGTCCGCCGACATCGAGATCTGGAATGCCGGCGCCTGCCACGCCTCGGTCATGCGGCGGGCGATCGTCTTGCGGAGCGACGTAAGCGGCACGAGCTCGACGCCCTCGACCGGCTCGGCTCGCACCGCCGGAGCCGGAGCCGTGCCCGCGGCCGCTCGCTCGACATCCTCGGCGACGATCCTGCCGTCAGGCCCGGTGCCGGTCAGCCCTCGCAGCTCGATCCCCCGCTCACGGGCGATCCTCCGCGCGAGCGGCGATGCCTTGATGCGACCGCCGTTCGCGGCCGGAGGAGCGGGCGCGACGGCCTCGACCGGCGCAGGCGCGACCGAAGCCACCGCGGCAGGCGCGGGCGCCGCGGGCACCGTGACCTCGTAGGTCTCGCCGGCCGTCCCGATCACCGCGATCGTCTGCCCGACGGGCACCTCGCCCTCGCGCACGGCGATCGCGAGCAGGACCCCGTCGGCCTCCGCCTCGACCTCCTGCGTCACCTTGTCGGTGTCGAGCTCGTAGAGCGGCTCGCCCTTCTTGACGGGCTCGCCCTCGGCCTTCAGCCACTTCACGATCGTGCCCGACTCCATCCCCTGGCCGAGCCGGGGGAGCTTGACCTCAGTTGCCACGACCGACCGTCCGGCGGATCGCCTCGAGGACGTCCTGCGCGTGCGGAACGACGTACTCCTCCATCACGGGCGAGAACGGCAGCGGCGAGAACTTCGAGCCGACGCGCTCGACGGGCGCGTCGAGATAGTCGAAGGCCTGGTACTGGATCACCGCGGCGACCTCGGCGCCGAAGCCCATCCGGGTCACCGCCTCGTGGGCGACGACCGCACGGTTGGTCTTCTGCACGGACGCGACGATCGCCGCCTCGTCGAGCGGCACGAGCGTGCGCGGGTCGAGCACCTCGACCGAGATCCCCTCCGCCTCGGCCAGCTTCGCCGCCTCGAGCGCGTCGTGCACGAGCCGGCCGATCGCGATCACCGTCACGTCTTCGCCCTCGCGGTGGATCCGAGCCTTCCCGAGCGGGATCGGCTCGAGCTCCTCCGGCACCTCGCCCTTGATCGGGTAGAGCGTGCGGTGCTCGAAGAACACGACCGGGTTGTCGTCGTAGATCGACGACCAGAGCAGGCCGCGCACGTCCTCGGGCGTCGAGGCGAACACGACCTTGAGGCCGGGGACGTGGCAGAACCAGGCCTCGAGCTGCTGGGCGTGCTGCGCGCCCGGCGACCAGCCCGCGCCGCCCTGGGTGCGGATCGTGACCGGCACCGTCATCTGCCCGCCGGACATGTACCGGTGCTTGGCCGCCTGGTTGACGATCTGCTCGGCAGCGAGCGTGAGGAAGTCCTCGTACATCACCTCGGCGACCGGCCTCATCCCCTGGATGGCGGCGCCGATCGCCGTGCCGACGAGGGCCATCTCCGAGATCGGCGTGTTGCGGACGCGCTCGGGGCCGAACTCGTCGAGCATCCCCATCGTCACGCCCATCGAGCCGCCCATCTCGGCGATGTCCTCGCCCATCACGAAGACGTCGTCGTCGCGGCGCATCGCCTGCACGAGCGCGTCGCGCACGGCCTCGCGGTAGGAGAGCTCAGGCATAGATGTTCTTGAGCGCGTCCTCGGGGCGCGGATCGGTGCCGTTCTTCGCGAACTCGACGGACGCGTCGACGACCGCGTGCACCTCGGCGTCCATCGCCGCGAACTCCTCGTCGCCGAGCTCGAGCTTCGCGCGCAGGTGCTCGATCGGATCCTGCGTCTCCCGCAGCATCTGCACCTCGCCCTTCGGCCGGTAGATCTGCGGATCGCCGACGTAGTGGCCGGAGAAGCGGTAGGTCTCGAGGCAGAGGAACACGGGCCCGCTGCCGTCGCGCGCGTGGTCGAGCGCACTCGAGGCGGCCGCGTACACGGCCTCGAGATCCTGGCCGTCCGCCTTCAGTGACTTCATCCCGTACGCGTCGGCGCGCAGCGTGAGGTCCTCGATCGGCAGCTGCTGGCTGGCCGGCGTGGACTCGGCCCAGTGGTTGTTCTCGAGCACGAACACCGCCGGGACGCTCCAGAGCTGGGCGAGGTTGAGCGACTCGTGGAAGGTGCCGATGTTCGTCGCCCCGTCGCCGAAGAAGGCCACCGCGACGCGCGGCTCGTGCCGCAGCTGGAAGGCGAGCGCGGCGCCGACGATTCCCGGCAGCCCGCCGCCGATCACCGCATTGGCGCCGAGGTTCCCGCGCTCGACGTCGTACAGGTGCATCGAGCCGCCGTACCCGTGCGAACAGCCCTCGAGCTTCCCGTAGAGCTCGGCCATCACCTCGTTCGGCGGTGTGCCCTTCGCGAGCGTGTGGGCGTGGGCGCGGTGGGTCGAGGCGATCACGTCGCCGTCCTCGAGCGCCTCGCAGACGCCGACCGCGCAGGCCTCCTCGCCGATCGCGACATGGAGGAAGCCCGGGAGCTCGCCGGCGCGGAAACGCTCCTCGACCATCTCCTCGAAACGACGGATCAGGAGCATCTCGCGCAGAAGCTCGCGCAGTCGCTCCTTCGAGAGCGTCGCTGGTTTCTTTTCTACTCGGGCCACCGGGCGGGAAGTTTATGCTGAGAGCGATGGCGCTCGCCGACCAGTTCCGTCAGATGCTCTCCGAGTTGCCGCCGGACTGGCCGAGCGCGGAGCTCGCGCTGACGGTCGCCGACCCGGCGAAGGCGGCCCGGGCGGCCGCTTTGCTCGGCCCTCTCGCTCCCGGCCGCAGCGGTGCGACCATCCGCTTCGGGTGCCTGCGCACGGGCACCGACAACGTCGCGAAGCTGCTCGGCAAGCTCGACCGCGAGCGGATCGCAGGCACGCTCGAGCTCGAGGCGACGGCGGTACCCGCTGCGGTCGAGGAGGTCGAGGAGGTGCCGCTCGCCGAGGCCTGGGCGGATGAGCTCGCCGCCCTGCCCGCCGACTGGAGCGACCTGTTCGCGGAGGTCGAGCTCACGTCGAGCGACCACCTGGCTCCCGCCGCCCTGCGGCTGGCTCCGGTCAACCCGCTGCGCGACGGCGAGCGGCTCGCGTTCCGCTTCCGCAGCGCCCGGCGGTTCGGCTACGGCGCCGCCGAACCGGTCGCGCGGCGCTGTCTCGAGCGCGTCGACGAGGCGGGGATCCCGGGCACGGTGCGGGTGATCCACGTCTTCTCCGACACGAACCCGGTCGGGACTCAGGGTCCCGTGTGGTTCGTGAGCGG
The DNA here is from genome assembly GCA_963724805.1 of uncultured Actinomycetes bacterium. Taxonomy (GTDB): domain Bacteria; phylum Actinomycetota; class Thermoleophilia; order Gaiellales; family Gaiellaceae; genus CAVQZA01. Next base: position 283,409 of record CAVRWA010000011.1, on the reverse strand, counting down.
CCGTAACGTCTAGCTACGTCTTCCGGAGCGGCCCGCGGATCTCGCCGGCCGGGTTCTTGGCGGTGTGGACGTTCACGTAGGTCGCGCCGCCGAGGACCGCCTTCACCTGGGCGGCGGTGAGCGTCGCGCTGCCCTTTGCGCCCGAGACGCACGGGCCGCAGAGCGGAACCGCGACGGGCCCCGCCTTGCCGGGCCGGCCGAGGTGGATGTGGGCCGCGGTCGCCGGGCCGGTCAGCTTCCGGAACGAGAGGCTCCAGGTCAGCTTCGTGCCGGTGAGACGGCCCGTGAACGAGCCGGTGGCCGCAGGCGCCTTGACCGCCTGCTTGGGCACTTCCTGACGCGCGTTCAGAGTCGCGGCGAGTCGGACCGCCTTCGCGGGCGGGGGCGCCGCGACCGTCCCGACCGTGAACGCGCCGTGCATCACGGCGTGCGCGTCGCACACGAAGTCGACCTTGATCCCGTCCTTGAGCACGAGGGTGAAGGTCTTGTCGCCGACGAACTCGAGGTCAGGCCCGGTCGTCGCGTCGACGCCCGATCCCGACGGGCCGAAGATGTGGAAGTCGTGCTCGTTCGAGAGGTCGTGGACGAGCAGTTGGTAGGTGCCGGGATCCAGGTGGGTGACGGCCGAGCCGTCGGCACCCTTGAGACCGATGTTGAAGCCGGGGCCAACGGTCCCGGTCAGCTGCGGGCTGTCGGCCGAGGAGGATGCCGGGAGAAGCAAGAGAGCTGCCGCGGCGGCAAGGGTGGCGACCAGGCGCATCGTCCACACAGTACGGCGATTGGGTCAGATCGGTTTCACGCACGCAGCGAGGCGCCGAAGCGCTCGGCGAGCACTGCGACGATCTGCTCGCGCAGGACGGCCCCGTCCGCGTCAGTCAATGTCCGCTCCGGCGACTGGAACTCCACACGGAACGCGATTGACTTGCGCTCCGGCCCTACCTGCTCGCCGCGGTAGACGTCGAATACGCGCATCTCGCGCAGCTCGGGCCCGGCCGCCTCGCGCGCGGCCGTCACGAGGTCGCCCGCGGGCACGTCCTCGTCGACGACGAACGCGAGGTCCAGCTTCAGGGCCGGGTAGGTGATCACATCCACGTACTGCCGCGCGTCCGGCGCGAGCGCTGCGAGCGTCTGCGCGTCCAGCTCGAAGAACCCCCAGTCGCCGTCGAGCATGAGCGGGTGCAGCTCGCCGATCACGCCCGCCTCGGTCCGCGCCGCCTTCCCGGGGTGCAGGGACGGGTGCTGGGACGGCTCGACTGCCAGCTCGATTCCGAGCGCGTCGTAGAGCAGCTCGACGGCGCCCTTCGCCCGCGAGAACCCTCCCTCGATGATCCCGGCGAGATGCCATCGCTCGTCGGGGAGCTGCACGCCGGGCAGATAGACCCTGGCGAGCTCGAAGAGCGCTATCCGCTCGTTGCCCGCGTCCAGGTTGCGCTTCACCGACTCGACTAGGCCGTGGACGAGGTTGGTACGGAGGACAGCCTGCTCGACCGAAAGCGGCTCGGGCACCGCCAGAGCGTCCGGGTCCGACGCAGCCGGGACGAGCGTCGGCGTGTAGACCTCGGCGAAGCCGGCGCCGACGAGCGCGTCCTCGAGGCGCCGCCTGAGGCGCTGATCGCGCGTGAGCCGGCCGAAGAGCTCTCGCCGGATGGGCAGCGTGAACGGCACCTCGTCGAGCTCGAATCGCGCGATCTCCTCGACCAGGTCGACCTCGCGGTAGACATCCCGGGCGCGCCATGTCGGCACGGTCACCTGCCAGTCGTCGGCGACCTCGAAGCCGAGACCGGTGAGGATGCGCCGCTGCTGGTCCGGCGGCACCGCGAGCCCGATCAGCGCGTCGCTCCGCTCTGGGCGGAGCCTGATCACGGCTCGCGCGGGCAGCTCACCGTGGACGTCGGCCTCCCCGGTCCAGTGCGCCTCCGCGTACCGGACCATCAGCTCGGTCGCCAGCGTCGCCGCCTGCGCGGCGAGGTGTGGGTCGACTCCCTTCTCCCACCGGTTCGAGCCCTCGGTGCGGAGGCCGAGCCGCTCGGAGCTCGCCTGGATCCCGGTCGGTTCGAAGTTGGCGGCCTCGAGCATGACGTCGGTCGTGGCGTCGTCGACCTCGGTGTCGAGGCCGCCCATGATCCCGGCGAGCGCGACGGGATGCTCGCCGTCCGTGATCACGAGGTCGCGGGGATCGAGCCGGCGCAGCGTGTCGTCGAGCGTGCGCAGTTCCTCGCCCGGCGCGGCGCGCCTGACGAGGATCCGGGCGCCGTTCCTCAGCTTGGCGAGGTCGTACGCGTGGAGCGGACTGCCGAGGCCGAGCATCGCGTAGTTGGTCGCGTCGACGACGTTCGAGATCGGCCGCATCCCGGCGGCGGTGAGCCGCGCCTTGAGCCAGACAGGAGAGGGGCCAATCGTGACACCGCGCAGGAGGCGCCCGATGAAGCGCGGGCAGCCCTCGAGGTCGGCGATCTCGACGTCGACCGGCTCGCTCCCGGCGAGCTCGGGTTCGCGACCGGGCGGCGGCGAGAGCTCCAGCTCGTACAGCGCCGCGATCTCGCGCGCGAGACCGTAGATCGCCAGCAGGTCGGGCCGGTTCCCGGTCACCTCGACCTCGAGCACGTCCTCGGAGAGCGGGAGCACGTCGGCGAGCGGTGTGCCCGGCTCGAGGCCGTCCCCGAGCACCATGATCCCGCTGTGGTCCTGGCCGAGCTCGAGCTCGCGCTCGGAGAGGATCATCCCGTCCGACACCTCGCCGCGGAGCTTCCGCGACTCGATCTTCAGCCCACCAGGGATCTCCGCGCCGGGCAGAGCGACGGCGACCGTCGCGCCCGCGCCGAAGTTCCAGGCGCCGCAGACGATCGAGCGCGGCTCGCCCTCCCCCACGTCCACCGCGCAGAGCTGGAGCTTGTCGGCGTTTGGGTGCTTGCCGGCCTCGAGCACGCGGCCGACGCGGAAGTGGCCGAGGTTGCCGCCCTCGTCGGTGACGCCGATGTGCGAGATGCGGTCGACCTCGCAGGTCGAGATCGCGAGCCGGTCTGCGAGCTCCTGCAGCGGCATCTCGATTGCGACGTAGTCGCGCAGCCATGAGACGGGGACTTTCAGAACTGCCTCGTGAAGCGGAGGTCGTTGTCCCAGAGGTAACGGATGTCGTGCACGCCGTGGCGTAGCTGAGCCGTGCGCTCGAGCCCCATCCCGAACGCGAAGCCGGAGTACTCCTCGGGGTCGATCCCGCAGTACTCGAGCACGGCAGGATCGACGACGCCCGAGCCTCCCATCTCGAGCCAGCCGGACCACTTGCACGTGTGGCAGCCGCTGCCGCCGCAGGTCATGCACGAGACGTCCGGCTCCATCGAGGGCTCGGTGAACGGAAAGTAGTGCGTCCTGAAGCGGACCTGGCGCTCGGCGCCGTAGAGCGCCCGCATCACCTCGCGCAGGGTGCCCTTGAGGTCCGCGAGTGTGATCCCGCGGTCGACGGCGAGCCCCTCGAACTGATGGAAAGTCGGGTAGTGGGTCGCGTCGATCGTGTCGCGCCGGTAGACACGACCGATCGAGACCATGAAGATGGGCGGCTTCCGCGTCTGCATCACATGGATCTGCGACGGCGAGGTCTCCGTCCGCAGCACCGTCTCGTCGTCGAGGAAGAACGAGTCGCGCTTCGACCGGGCCGGGTGCCACGGAGGGAAGTTGAGCGCGGTGAAGTTGTCCTGGACGGTCTCGACTTCGCGGTCGTCGAAGATCTTGTAACCGAGCCCGAGGAAGATGTCCTCGACCTCGCGGCGGAGCTGCGTGATCAGGTGCAGGTGCCCCTCGGGGAACGGGTCCCCGGGGAGCGTCACGTCGACCCGGTCCTCGGAGAGCGAGCGGTCGAGTTCGGCCGTGCGCAGCGTCGTCTCCCGCGTCTCGCAGGCGGCCTCGAGCCGCTCGCGCACCGCGTTCAGGACCATCCCGGTCTCGCGGTCGCGCACGTCGCGCAGCGCCTGCTTCAGCTCGCTCTTGCGGCCGAGGTAGCGGACGCGCGCGTCGTCGAGCTCCGCAGGCGACGCGGAGGCCTCGATTGCGCTCAGCGCCTCGCTCTCCAGGGCCTGCGGGTCCATCGGAGCGCGACTGTATCGGAGCGTGCAGACTAGTGCGCGTGAATGTCTACGACCCGATCGCGCGGCTGTACGACCCGTGGAGTCGCAGCGTCGTCGAGGACGTCTCGTTCTACGTCGAGGAGGCGCTCGAGTCGGGCGGCCCCGTGGTCGAGCTGGGGATCGGCACGGGCCGCCTCGCGATCCCTGTAGCGGAGGCCGGGGTGCGCGTGATCGGCGTCGACTCCTCGGAGGGGATGCTCGCCGTCTGCCGCGAGCGCGCCGAGGCGGCGGGCGTGTCCGAGCTGGTCGACCTTCGGCTCGGCGACCTGCGCGAGCCGCCCGTGACCGAGCGCGTCCCGCTCGTGATCTGCCCGTTCCGCGCGTTCCTGCACATGGAGAACGACGACGACAGGCGACGGGCGCTTCGCAGCGCCTACGAGCTGCTCGTTCCCGGCGGCCGGTTCGTCTTCGACGTCTTCGAGCCCCTGGACGACGGGATCGAGGAGACCCATGGGCGCTGGCTGGAGCGAGAGCCGGGCATCTGGGAGCGCGCCGACTGGGACCGCGAGTCGCGGACGCTGACGCTGAGCGTCCGCGGGCCCGACGCGGAGTCGACGCTGTGCCTCTCCTGGATCTCCATGCCCGAATGGCGAGCGCTGATCGAGGAAACGGGCTTCGAGGTCGAGGCGCTCTACAGCTGGTTCGACCGCCGGCCCTACGACGGCGGCGAGGACTCGGTCTGGCTCGCCCGCCGTCCGAACTAGCCACCCCCGGGGTCAGGCACTCGGACCGGTCCAGAGCGGCCAGTTCTTGAATCCACGAGCGGCCTTGCGAGGAAGCAGTCGAGCGGGCCGCCTGTCCCGACAAGCCACGCCCTGGGGTCAGGCCCAGGGACCTGTCTGGCCTAGACGCGTCTCGCGGCCTCGTAGAGCGCGATCGTTCCCGCCATCGCGACGTTGAGCGACTCGGCGGGACCGCTCTGCCGGATCGTCGCGAGGACGTCACAGCGCGCCAGCACCTCTTCCGGGAGGCCCTCGCGCTCCGCGCCGAGGACGTAGGTCGTCGTCTCCGCCGGGTCGAGCTCGGCGAGCGGGACCCCGCCCCGGGCGACCAGCGCGACCCGCCGCCCCGGCGCTTCGTCGAACGCACAGCTCGGTACGCGGAAGGTCGCGCCCGCAGCTGCCCGGAGCGCCTTGGGCGCGGTCGGGTCCGCACAGCCCGCCGACAGTGCGAGGAACCCCGGGCCGAGTGCGTCGAGCGCGCGCAGGAGCGTGCCGACATTGCCGGGGTCGCCGACCCGCCACAGAGCAAGGCCGACGGCGGGCGGAGCGGCGAGGTCGAGCTGCGGCAAGGCGTCCCTCCGGAACACCGCGACCACGCGGGGCGGGTGCGCGAGCGTGGAGACCTCGGCCAGCGGCCCCGGGGCGACGAGATCGGCCGTTCTCAGCCGCTCGACCAGCGCGGGACGCTCGGCGTCGACGAGCGCCTCGACCGGCTCGAGCCCCGCACCGAGCGCAGCCTCGACGAGATCCTCGCCCTCGCAGAGGAATAGCCCGAGCTTGTCGCGCCAGCGGCGTGCGTGGAGCTTGCGGGCCAGCTTGAGCTTGTCGTTGTCGCGTGAGGTGATCGTCATTCGAGCCACTCCAGCCAGGCGCCGTGGAAGTCCGCTCGGGCGACGACCTCGGACTCCCCGCCCGGCCAAACCTGCACGTTCATGCCGAGATGGGGATTCGAGACGAACGCGAGCGGCCCTTCGGCCCCCGCATCGTCGAGTGCGTCGTACACGCGCCTCCGGCCGGAGGAATCCAGGTAGCCGAGCACCGCCGTCTCGAAGACGACGGTGAGGCCGTCACGGCTTCGCCCGGCCAGCAAGCCGGGAAGCGCCTCGACGAAGTCGCCTCGCACGAGCTCGGGCGGATCGTGGCGAACCGCCTCGATCGCGGCGTCGAGGAGCTCGAGCCGCCATTGCTGGTCCGGCCACACGAACGACCGCAGCAGACGCGCGCTCTCCTCGGTCGTGACGTCGACCGGGGCCCGGTCGATCCCGACCCGGCCGCGGACGCGGGGAGCGCCACCGAGCAGCTCTCCCGGCACGGGCCGCCGCTCCTCACCCCGGAGCTCGAGCGCCGCCGAGGGCGGGCCCCAGGAACCTTCCTCGTAGCGGTAGCCGTAGCGGTCCCAGACGAGATTCAGCCCCGCGCTCGGACCGAGCTCGATCAGGTCCAGTGTCTCGGCACCGGCCCGCCGTGCCGCCTCGAGGAAGCACGGCAGAAGCATCCAGCAGCGCTGCACCTCGTTCGTCTGCACCGGCTGCTCGGCGACGAAGCGGCGCAGGAACTCGCGGTGCTCGACGAGCGCCTCGGGAACCGCGTCCCACTTGGCCTCGCCGCCGAGCACGAGATAGTGCAGGCCGCCCGAGAGCCGCAGCGGCGTGTCCCACGAGTACTCCTCGACGATCAGGTCGACGAGCGGCTCGTCGGCGAGCGCGCGCCAGAGCTCCTCGTACAGCGGCGAGCGGCCGGCGGCCGACTCGGCCTGGTCGAGGAAGACCTGGCGCCGCGCGCTCAGCTCTGCAGCGCGGCCTTCGCCCGCTCGGCGATCTTGCCGAACGCGGCGGGGTCGCTCACGGCGAGGTCGGCGAGCACCTTGCGGTCGAGCTCGATCCCGGCCTTGGTGCAGCCGTGCACGAACTGGTTGTAGGAGAGGCCCTCGGCCCGTGCGGCCGCGTTGATGCGGGTGATCCAGAGCCGCCGGAACGTCCGCTTCTTGTTCTTGCGGTCGCGGTAGGCGTAGACGAGCGAGTGCTCGACCTGCTCCTTCGCGTAACGGTAGCTGCGGCTCTTGAGGCCCCAGTAGCCCTTGGCCTGCTCGAGTACCTTGCGGCGCTTCTTGCGCGCGTGGACGGATCGCTTCACGCGAGGCATTCGGCTATCGCCTCCCCAGGAGCCGGTTGATCACCTTCTGGTTGCTCTTGGCAACCGGCTGGTCCTTGCCGAAGCTGCGCTTCTGCTTCTGCGGCTTGTGCTCGAGGTTATGGCTTTTGTTCGCCGAGCGCCGGAGCAGCTTCCCGCTCGCCGTCACCTTGAACCGTTTCGCCGTCGACCTGTGTGTCTTCTGCTTTGGCATCGCTCTTCTGCACTCCTGCATTCTTGGTTGGGCCCAGCACCATCACCATGTTGCGACCGTCGAGGAGCGGTGGAGACTCGACCTGACCGATCTCCTTGACGTCCTCGGCGAGCCGCATCAGCAGGTCACGGCCCCGCTCCGGGTGCAGGTTCTCGCGCCCCCGGAACATGATCGTGACCTTGACCTTCGCGCGCTGGTTGAGAAAGCGCGCGACATGGCCCTTCTTCGTCTCGTAGTCGTGAATTCCGATCTTCGGCCTGAACTTGATCTCCTTGACGTTGATCGAGACCTGGTGCTTCCGAGCGAGCTTTGCCTTCTGCTCCTGCTCGTACCGGTACTTGCCGTAGTCCATCACCCGGGCTACCGGCGGATCGGCCTCCTTGGCCACCTCGACCAGGTCGAGGTTCTTCGAGAACGCGTACTTCAGCGCCTCCTCGACGGGCTTGATCCCGAGCTGGCTTCCGTCCTCATCGATCAGCCTGACCCGCGGAGCCCGGATCGCTTCGTTGATCCGGTCCTGCGGCTGCGGGCGAACGGGCTCGACCCTGCGCCGTGGTCTCAAATGCTCTTCACCAAGTTCAGCTCAATCCTCTCGTCTGACGACAAAACCGCTGCAAGCAGCGGCCCTGATCCTCGTCTGACGACTCGGTTGAACCTCGCGAAGCGTGGCTCCGGAGGTGAGGAAGCGGGTCCGCCCCTGCTTTGCAGGCTCACAGCGTAGCAAGCTCGGCGAGGAAATCCCGAAGGCTCTGCGTCTTCTGCTCGCCGCCCCGCTCCCGGATCGCCAGCGACTCGTCCGATTCGCGCTCGCCGTAGACGACCGTGTAGGGCACCTTGTCGAGCTCAGCGTCGCGGATCCGCTTGCCGACGGTGTCGTCCCGGTCGTCCAGCTCGACGCGGTACCCGGTGTCGCGAAGCCGATCGGCGAGCGCGGCCGCGGCGTCGCGATAGGGGTCGCTGACGGGGACGACGCGCACCTGGACGGGCGCGAGCCAGAACGGGAAGGCGCCGCCGTAGTGCTCGATCAGGATCCCGAGGAAGCGCTCCAGCGAGCCGAGCAGCGCGCGGTGGATCACCACGGGATGGTGCTCGGTGTTGTCGGCCCCGACGTAGGTGAGCCCGAACCGCATCGGCATCTGGTAATCGAGCTGGATCGTCCCCATCTGCCAGCTGCGGCCGAGCACGTCGTCCATGTGCAGGTCGATCTTCGGCCCGTAGAAGGTGCCCTCGCCCTCCGCGATCACGTACGGCAGCGCGTGCCGCTCGAGCGCGGCCCGGAGCGCGCCCTCGGCGGTGTCCCACTGCTCGTCGGTGCCGAGGCGCTTCTCGGGGCGCGTGGAGAGCTCGGCGTGCGGCGTCACCTCGAACAGCGCGTACAGGTCGCGCACGAACTCGATCATCGCGTCGATCTCCGGCTGGATCTGCTCCTCGGTGCAGAAGATGTGCGCGTCGTCCTGGGTGATGTGGCGGACGCGGAGCAGCCCGTGCAGCGTCCCCGCGAGCTCGTTGCGGTGCAGCGTCGACGACTCCGCGTAGCGGATCGGCAGCTCCCGGTAGCTGCGCATCCGGCTCCCGAACAGGAGCATGTGGCCCGGGCAGTTCATCGGCTTGAGCGCGAACATGCGCTCGCCGTCGGGAACGAAGAACATGTTCTCGGCGTAGTTCTCGTAGTGGCCCGACGTCTTGTAGACCTCGACGTCGTAGAGCAGCGGCGTCTTCACCTCGGAGTAGCCGCGCCTCAGGTTCTCGCGCCGGCGGAGATCCTCGAGCGCGTTCCAGAGCACCATCCCCTTGGGATGCCAGAACGGCGAGCCGGGCGAGTCGTCGGAGAGGTGGAAGAGGTCGAGCTGGGTGCCGAGCCGGCGGTGGTCGCGCTTCTTGGCCTCCTCGATCCGCTCGAGGTACGCGTCGAGATCCGCCTGTGAGTAGAAGGCGGTGCCGTAGACCCGCGTCAGCTGTGGGTTGTGCTCGTCGCCGCGCCAGTACGCGCCCGCGAGGGAGAGGAGCTTGATCGCCCTGATCGGCCCCGAGTTCTGGAGGTGCGGGCCGCGGCAGAGATCGGTGAAGTCGCCCTGCGTGTAGAGCGTGATCGGCCCCTCCGCGGTGTCCACGAGCTCGACCTTGTAGGGCTCGCCCTCCGCCGCGAAGCGCTCGCGCGCCTCGTCGGCCGTGATCTCGGTTCGCGTCCATTCGCGCCCCTCGCCGAGCTCCCGGTTGACCTCCTCCTCGATCCGCGCGAGGTCATCCTCGCGGATCGGCTCGGGGAACTCGAAGTCGTAGTAGAAGCCGTTCTCGATCGGCGGCCCGATCGCGATCTTCACGCCCGGGTAGAGGCGGCGTACGGCCTCCGCGAGGAGGTGCGCGGCCGAGTGGCGCAGGACGTAGAGCGCGTCGGGATCGTCCTTGTCCCGGGTGGTGAGGATCTGGATCGGCTGCCCGTCCCGAAGCGGCGTCCGCAGGTCCTGCACGGAGCCGTTCGAGCGCACGAGCACGGCCTGCTCGGCGAGCTTCGGCCCGATCGCGCGCGCTGCGTCGAGGCCGTTCGCACCGTCCGGAAGCTCGAGTGTCGACTCGTCTGGGAGGACGACCTTCATCGTCCCAGGATATCCGGGTCTAGGCCTACGTCGCGTTCAGCGTCAGCGTGTGAGAGAGCGTGTCGCCGCTCGGCGCGTTCATGTCCACGCTGACGGTGTAGCTCTTGCCCTTCGCCGGCGTGAACTTGAGCGCGAGGCTGATCCACCCGTCGAAGCGGAGCGCGGGGTTCGGCTGGGCCACCGCGACGAGCTTGCCCCCCGTGAAGACCTTGTAGGTGACGCCGATCGGCGTGCCCACCGGGTTCTTGGCGGCGAGCTGGATCGCGGAGACCGAGACGGTCGGGCTCTTCCCCGCGGGGATCGCGATGATCGCGTTGCGAGCGTCGAACGGCGTGTTCGACGTCTGGAACGCGGTCCAGCCGGGCTTGCGCGCGCCGGCATTGTCCACGATCCCGCTCTTCCACAGGTTGCCGCTGTCGTCGCGATAGGTGAACCAGACGAACATGTTCACGAACGAGTAGCCCTTGAGGATCTTGAGCACCTGCTTGATGTTCGCCGCCTGCTGGGAGGACGAGACCCCCTTCGGGTTCGCCGGTTTTGTCTGGTAGCCGTACTCGTCGACCCAGATCGGCGTGCTCTTGCGCTTGTACCAGGTGTTCAGGCTCTTCTCGAACCGTGGTAGCGAGACGACCGAGACGTTCGGCCACTTCACGACCTGGGTCACCGGCGCGGTCAGCGCGGTCGGATACGGGTGATGCGCCCACGCGTCGAACTTGATCAGCGGCTTCTGCTTCGAGACCAGCTCCGCGAAGTTGCCAGGGGAGAGGGTGTCCTGGCTCGTGGTCGAGCCGTTCGCCTTGTCGCGACCGCGCGGCGAGGTCTCGCCTGCCGCGACGAGCGCCGACGGGCTTCCTGCCTTGATCCCCGCGTACGCCGCCCGGTAGAGCTTGGCGTAGATCGCCGGGCTCGACGGCTTCCCCTTGGTGAACTGCGGCGCGAGGAACTGGTTCAGGTTCGGCTCGTTCCAGACCGAGTAGAAGCGCACGAACGGGTAGCCGGCATTCCGGCCGCTGTAGCGCGAGGCGACGGCCCTGCAGAACGTCTGCCAATCGTTGTAGTTCTTCGGCGCGTAGTTGGCGCCCTTGCCGCCGTTCGCCCACTTCGGCACGCCCCAGATCGTGAACAGGATCTCTTCGCCGTTTGCCTGGGCACTGCGCACGAGCTCGTCGAGATCGTCCATCCGGTAGGCCGGGTCGAACGGGTCGGACGGGTTCGACGGCCTCGTCGGCGCGATCTGCGGCCAGTACACCCAGGCGCGGATCACGGTCGAGCCGACCTCGGTGGCGCCTGCGAGATTGTCGGCGCGATCGGTGCGCCAGCGGAAGCTCGGATCGTCGTGGAAGCCGATCCACATCTTGGGCGCGGCGCTGGCCGCGGTGGCGGCGAGCAGGACGAATATCGCAGCGGCGAGCGCGAGGCGCGCGAGGCGGATCACAGGATCGAGCTCCCTTCGTTGTCTGGACCGACCGAAGAAGCCTACCGACCGGAGTAGACGCGCCTAGGGGGTAGGCGTTAGTCGGACCGCGATCTTTTACCTCCCCAATACAAAGCCCCGCACACAGCCAATACACAGCGTCCCTACAAGGAGAAACATGGCCAAGCTCCCGGTCTATACGAAGCGGTTCGGGCCCGAGCAGGCGGAGCGGCTGCTGTGGCGCGCGGGCTTCGGCCCGCGGCCCGGCGAGGCGGCGGAGCTGGCCGAGAAGGGCCTCCAGGAGGCCGTCCACTCGCTCACACGGCCGCCTGCGGAGCAGCTCACAGGCCCCGCGCCCACCGATCGGGGCGCGCCGATCGCCCCCTTCGACGCCTTCGGCCACGACCACCTCTGGTGGCTCGACCGGATGGTGCGGTCGAACCGTCAGCTCGTCGAGCGGATGACGCTCGTCTGGCACGACTGGTTCGCGACCTCGAACCTCGGCGTCGGCTCGCAGCGGCTGATGTTGAACCAGAACCAGACGCTCCGCGACGGCGCCCTGGGGAGCTTCGGAGACCTCCTCCTCGCGGTCACGAAGGACCCGGCGATGCTCCTCTGGCTCTCCGGGGTGAAGAACACGGTGCGCGCGCCGAACGAGAACTACGGCCGCGAGATGATGGAGCTCTTCACGCTCGGCGCCGACAACGGCTACACGGAGACCGACGTCCGCGAGCAGGCGCGCGCGCTCACCGGCTGGCGCGGCATCCGGCGGAGCGACAACCCCGCGGACTTCACCTTCGAGCCCCGCCTCCACGACACGGGCACGAAGACGATCTTCGGCAAGTCGGGCGCCTTCGACTGGCAGGACTCGTGCCGCCTCTGCCTCGAGCACGGCAACCACGCCGCGTATTTCGTCTCCAAGCTCTGGGGCTACTTCGTCCCGACTGCGCCGCCCAAGGCGACCAGGACGGCGCTCCAGTCGATGTACAGGGACGGCTACCAGATCCGGCCCGTCGTCGAGGCGATCCTGCAGCACCCCGACCTCTACGACGGCCCGCGGATGGTGAAGCCGCCGGTCGTCTACACCGCGGGCCTGCTGCGGGCGCTCGGCCACGGGGTCGACTCGATCTTCTGGACGCGGCTCGACGCTCGCGCCGGCCAGCGGCTCTTCTACCCGCCCGACGTCGCGGGCTGGGACGACACCCGCTGGCTCGACACCGCGACCTTCCGGGGCCGCTGGCTCGTCGCCTCGCTCGCCTTCGCGGGCAAGAAGCCGCAGGGCGGCTCCACCGATCCTCAGCGCCTCGTCGACCGTGCGCAGGCTGCGCTCGGCCGCCCGACCGCTGACGCCCGAGACGAGCAAGGCGCTGCTCGACTTCGCGAAGAAGAACCGCTCCAGCGGCGCCGTCGTCGTCGAATCCGCCCTGCGCCAGCTCCTGGCCGTCTCCCCCGACCTCCAGACCTGCTGATGGCCTGCGACGACTGCAACCGCACCGAGCTCTTCCGCCGGGCGATCGCCGAGTCGGGCCGCGGGCTGCCGGCGATCGAGCCGGGGATGCCGCTCCCGGCCGGCACGGGTCTCACGCGGACGGCGTTCGTCGCCCGGGCTGCGGGGCTCGCGCTCGCGATCTACGGGGGCACGCGGCTCTCCTCGCGGTTCCTGGAGGAAGGCATCGCCGGCGCGGCGACCCTACCTCCTCAACCCGTCCTCGTCTCCGTCTTCCTCGAGGGCGGGATCGACGCCCTCTCGGTGCTCTTCCCGGCCGGCGACCCCCTCTACCGGCAGCTCCGCCCGAGCCTGGCGCTGCCCGCCTCTTCGGGGCTCCCGTTCGCCGAGGATCCCCGGCTGCTATGGCACCCTTCGGCCGCGCCGCTCGCGACACTGCACGGCGAGGGCAAGGTGACGGTGCTGCCCACGGTCGGCTACGACCATCCCGACAAGTCGCACTTCACCTCCCGCCACTACTGGGAGGTCGGCGCCACCGACCCGCAGCTGCGTACCGGCTGGCTCGGCCGCTACCTGGATGGGACCGGCTCCACGGACAACCCGCTCCAGGGGCTCTCGCTCGACTCCGGCCTCCAGCCGGCGCTCGCGACGGCGCGCGTGCCGGTCGCGTCTCTCGACAGCCCGGACAACTACGCCTTCTCCGCTCCCGGTCTGCCGCCGTTCCCGCTCGAGGACAGGATGCTCGAGTCGGCGGGCGCGCTCGGCGGCGTCCATGCGGGCGGCCACGACCAGGCTCTCCGCCAGGCGGGCTCGGCGGCGAGGCAGGCGCAGGAGCTCCGCGGCCGGCTGCGCCGGTTCAGCTCCGACCTCCACTCTCCGGTTGCCTACCCACAGTCGACCGACGAGTTTCCGCACCGCCTCGCCGGCCTCGCGGCGATGCTGGCCGCTGGCCTGCCGCTGCACTGCGTCGCGCTCACCGCGCCTGGCCGCTTCGACACCCATGCGGACCAGCCGAATGCGCTCTCCAACGGGCTCGAGCTGACCTCCAGCTCCCTGCTGGCGTTCCAGCGCGACCTCGAGGCCCGAGGGCTCGCCGATCGGGTGCTCGTCCACGTCTGGTCGGAGTTCGGCCGGCGCGCCCGCGAGAACGGCTCCAACGGCACCGACCACGGAGCGGCCGGCGTCGGCTTCCTGATCGGCTCGCGCGTCCGGGGCGGCATGATCGGCGAGTACCCGGGTCTCTCCGGCGGCCTCGACGACCAGGGCAATCTGCGGCCGACCGCCGACTTCCGCGGCGTCTACGCCGCGCTCATCGAGCAGTGGCTCGGAGCCGATGCTGCACGCGTGATCCCGAACGCAGCGCAGTTCCAGCGGCCGCAGCTCCTTCGATGAGAGCCGCGGCCCTTCTCGCAGCGGTGCTGGCACTCGCCGTCCCGGCCTCGGCAGCCGCGCCGCCTGCACGGGTGCAGGTCGTGGCCAGGGAGTTCTCGCTCTCGCTCTCGCGCCCGTCGGTCAAGGCCGGGCCCGCGATCGTCGAGCTCGCGAACTTCGGCGAGGACCCTCACGACCTGCGCCTGCAGCGGGTCGGGGGCACGAAGGTCTACGGGACCCCGGTCGTCCAGCCCGGAGACGTGTACGACCTCTCGCTGCGACTGCTGCCGGGCCGCTACCGGCTCTGGTGCTCGCTGGGCAACCACCGCGCTCTCGGGATGGTCGCCACGCTCCTCGTCAAGCGCTAGCGCAGGGTCACGGGGATGGCGCTCTGCGTCGTCTGGCCGGCGGTCGTTGCCTGCAGGACGATCGTGCAGATGCCCTTCTGGACCTTCGCCGCCGGCAGGATCAGGTCGAGCGTCGAGGCGCCCTCGCCGACGGTGCGCGTCCAGTTCTGGAGCCGCTCGCCGTGAGGCGAGTAGAGGGTCGCTACGATGCGCGCGCCCTTCGTCACCTGGATCGTCACCGAGATCCGGCGTGCCCCGCCCTGTAGCCGCACGACGCTTCCGCTCACGGACATGGCGAGCTTCGTCGACTTCGGCGTGAGCACGCCGAAGAACGTGAGGTGCCGCGTGAGCACGTGAACGGCGCCCGTCGAGTCGACGAAGTAGCCGTCGAGCTGCCCGGCCGGGAGCACACCCTCGGTCAGCTTGGGCACCGGCGCCCAGGCGACGCCGTCCTCCGAGAACGAGGGCACGCCTCGGGGCGCCGCGGCGAACACGAGTTCGAGCGGCTGGGCAAAGGTCTTCAGGACCGTGCCGTCGGCGAGCCGTGCCACGGTCACGCGGACGACGCGACTGCCCCTGCCGAACGTGCCGCCGATGGACTGCTCGTCGGCGACGCTGATCCGCACCGGCTCTGTGAACGTGTCCACGCCCCAGTTGATGGTGGCATTGCCCGTGCCCGACTCGACAGAGCCCGCCTTGCCCGGCATCGCGATGTCCGGCGCAGCGGGCACGACGGTGAAGTGCGCCGTGATCTGCTGACGCGGGTTCCAGCCGTCGTCCATCATCGCGGTCAGCGTGTAGGCGCCGGCCTGCTTCGGCGTGAACGGCTGCGAGTACGAGACGCCGAAGCCCGGTGCGATCGTCGTCGTCCCATCCGGCCCCGCGACCGAGATGTCGTACCAGCTCGTCATGTGGTTCGCAGTGAGCGTGATCGAGTCGAGCGTGGTGACTGCCGCCCCGTCAGCAGGGCTCGAGCCGATGAACCGGATCGGGGGCGGCGGCGGCGGAACGATGCACGTATGGCCGTCCTCGGCGAGCTGCATGCGGGGCGGACACGACAGGGGCGCACTGCCGCCGCCTCCGCCACCGCCTCCGCCGCCGCCGGTCACCACGGTCTGGTTCAGGAACGTGGCCGCGGCGTTGCCCGCGAGATCCCTCGTCGCGGTGCCCGCGTAGGTCACGGTGACGAGGTCGCCGCTCGCGACCGCGTCGGTGAGCGTGAGCGCCACCGACGAGCCGCTGACGGTGACACCGGTCACGACGTCGGGCGAGAGGCTCTTGGACACCGAGAAGTCGCCGGGCGCTGGCGTGAAGTTCGCGTCGAGCGTCTCGCTGTAGCCGAGGGTGAGCGTGGTCCCCGTCGCGCTCGCCGTCGAGAGCGACGGCGGCGTGGTGTCGCTGTTCGTGAAGACGACGGCTGCGGTGGCCGAGATCGGATTGCCGTTGACGGTGCCGCTCACCGTGCCGCTGCCGGGGGACGACGCGGTCAGGTTCGCGCTGTAGGTGCCGTCTCCGTTGTCGGTGACCGCGGAGAGCGTGCCGCCGGTGGTCGAGAGCAGAACGGTGGCTCCGCCGGAGGTGAGGTTGTTGCCGTAGGAGTCCTTCAGCCGGACGGTGATCGTCGAGGTGCTGGCGCCGTCGGCGACGATGGTCGACGGCGAGGCTCCCAGAGTCGAGGTGCCGCCCGAGCCCGAGCCCGCGCTGACCGTCAGCGACGCAACGGACACGTGCCCGCTCACCGTCGCGGTGACCGAGTGCAGGCCCGAGACGGTCGCCGAGCAGGAGGCAGTCAGGTCGACGCACGAGCCGTCGGGGGCGATTCCGAAGGTGGCGGCCTGCGCGCCGAGGCTGTGGCCGTAGGCGTCGGAGCCGGTGACGCCGTAGGTCTGGCTCGCACCGGCGGCCACCGTCGAGGAGGACGGGCTGATCTGGATCGTCGCGAGCGGGCCGGCGATGAACGAGGCCGAAGGCGTCTGAGTGAGGATCACCGAGTCGGTGGTGTCGGTGGCGGTGAACGTCGACGTCTCGACCGCGGTGTCGGTGGCGGAGAAGGTGGCGACGCCGGACGAGTTCGTCGCGGTGGCCGCGGAGACGACGGCCGAGCCGGTGGCGCCGACCGAGACGTTCTTGCCCGGCTCCGCGTTGCCGTAGGCGTCCTTGAGCGTGACGGTGACCGTGACCGGCGTGGAGCCGTCCGCGAGGACCGACGCGGGGGCTCCGGTCACCGTGGAGGTCGAGGTGCTGACGGCGGCCGGGCTCACCGTCACGGGCCCGCCCGAGCCGGTGAGCGCTCCGTCCCCGGCGGAGACCGTCTGCGAGCCGGCGGTCTTGAGCGTCGCCGAGAAGGCGTAGGTCCCGGCGTCACCGCCGACGAAGGTGTGCGCGCCCAGCGCCGGAGCCTGCGGGTCGGTGCTCGTCAGGTTCACGGTGCCGAGATAGCCGGGTTCCGTGTTGCCGTAGGCGTCCTGAGCCGTCACCGTCACGCTCACCGGCGTGCCCGCGGTCGCCGTCGCTGGAGCGCTCACGGCGAGGACCGAGGTTGCCGCCGGCGAGACCACGATTGGACCGGTTGCGCCCGTGCTCGAGCCGTCGGACGCCGAGACCGTCCGCGAGCCCGCGGTCTTGAGGGTCACGGGGAACGAGTAGACGCCGGCGTCGCCGCCGGTGAACGCGTGCGAGCCGGGAGCCGCCGCCTGCGGGTCGGTGCTCGTCAGGTTGACCGTCCCCGTGTACGCCGGCGTGGTGTTGCCGAACGCATCCTTCGCCGTGACGCTTACGCTGATGCCGGTGCCTGCCGTCGCCGAGCCGGGGGCGCTCACGACGAAGTTCGTGGTGGGGCCGGGGGCGAACGTGACCGTGGCCGAGGCGGCGAGCGCGGACGCGTTCAGCGTGCCGGTGACGGAAGCGGTCGACGCCGTGGTCGACGAGGTGAGCGTGGCGGTGTAGGTGCCGTCCGCGTGATCCGCGACGGCCGAGAGCGACCCCTGCGTGGTCGAGAGCGCGACCGTGCCGCCCGAGCCGAGGAGATTGTTGCCGAAGGCGTCCTTGAGCTGGACCGTGACGGCCGAGGTCGAGGTGCCGTTCGCCGTGATCGAGCCGGGCGCCGCAACCAGCGTCGACAGCGCGGTCGAGGTCGCTGCCGCATTCACCGTGATCGCGCCGCTCGTGCCGGTGATCGAGCTCGTCGGCGTATCGGTCGCCGTGACCGTCCGCGAGCCAGCGGTCTTCAGCGTGTACGCGTTGGTGAAGGTGTGGACGCCCGCGTCGCCGCCCGTGAACGTGTAGTTGGCGGGCGCGACCCACGCCGCGTCGCTGCTCGTGAAGATCACGGTGCCCGTATAGGCCGGGGTCGTGTTTCCGTATGCGTCCTGCGCGGTGACAGTCACCGATCCGGCGTTCCCGGCGGTCAGTAAGCCGGGGGTACCCGAGAGGGCCAGTGTGGAGGTCGGGCCTGGGTTCACGGTCACGCCGCCGGTGGTGGCGTTGAGCGTCCCGTCCGAGGACGACACGGTCTGTGAGCCAACGGTCTTCAGCGTCACCGGGATCGCGTGCGAGCCGTTGTCGGCGCCGACGAACGTGTACGGGCCCGGCAGAGCCGCCTGCGGGTCGGTGCTCGTCAGGCTGACGGTGCCGGTGTAGCTGGTCGCGATGTTCCCGTAGGCGTCCTTCGCCGTCACCGTGACCGAGAGCCCGGTGCCCGCGGTGGTGGGGCTCGGGGCCGTGGCGGTCATCGTCGCCGCCGGCAGGGCCGAGTTGACGGTGATCCCCGCGCTCGTTCCGGTCACCGAGCCCGACGTGGCGGCGACGGTGCGCGAGCCTGCCGTCTTCAGCGTGTAGAGGTTCGTGAACGCGTGGACGCCGGCGTCGCCGCCCGTGAACGTGTAGTCGGCGGGCAGCACGGCCTGCGCGTCGTTCGAGGTGAACGTGACGGTGCCGGTGAACGTCGTGGCCGTGTTGCCGTACCCGTCGATCGCGGTGACGGTCACCGAGCCCGTCGAGCCGGCCGTCAGCGAGGCCGGTGTGCCGGAGAGGACGAAATCGCTGGCCGCGCCGGCGTCGACCGTGACGCTGGGCGAGGAGCCGAGCGCGACGAGTGGGCTCGACGCCGTCGAGTTCTGGCTGGTCGTGAACGTGCTCGTTCCCGCGGCCGTGGGCGCGGTCACCGGTCCTCCTCCGCCGCTGCCGTACGTGATCGTCATCGTCGCGCCTCCAGCGAGCGTGACGCCCGTCACGGTGATGTTCGAGCCGGCCGTGGCAACCGTGCCGGTGCTCGCGACCGTGTAGCCCGGGGTACCGCTCGTCGTGTTCGGAGCGGTCCAGCCGGCGGGCACAGCCACCTGGACTTTGCCGTTGCTCATCCCGCCGGCGGCCGCCGAGTAGGTGAAGGTGTGCGTGTTCGTCGTCGAACCCGCCGTCACGAGCGTCGGTGACACGGACATCGTCCCCGAGCCGTCGGGTGCGTTGACGGTGACCGTGGGCGAGCCCGCGGTGAGCGCGGTGAACGTCGCCCCGACGGAGCCCTCGTACGATGACCAGGTGGCCGCGGTGCCGACGGCCGGAACCGTGACCGGGCCGTACGTGATCGTCAGCGTCTCACCGGCGCTCATCGTGAGGGCGCTGAGGTTGATCCGGTTGGGAGCGGAGAAGCCGAGGGCTCCCGACCCGCTGCCCGAGAACGCGATCGTGGTGTTGCCCGCGGCGGGGGTGGGCCAGTTGGTCGGAGCCTGAAGACGGGCGACGCCGCCCATGGTGCCGCCCGTGGCGGCCGTGTAGGTGAAGCTGAGCGTCTCGGTCGCGCCGTCCGAGACGTTGGCCGTGTCGACGGTCATAGTTCCGGAGCCGTTGGGCGCGTAGACCGGGACGGGGTCGCTCGTGTTCGCCGTCTTCAACGGGTCGGTGGTGTCGGTGGCGGTGATCGTCTGACCGGGAAGCAGCGGAGTCTTCAGCGTCCCCGCGCCCAGCCACTGGCCTGCAACCAGCGTCGGCGTGGCCGTGGGCGCGAAGGTCGCCAGCGCGTCCGACGAGGTCAGCGCGATCGTGTCGGTGACCGTCATGACCCTGTTCCAGTACTGGTCGACCGCCTGCAGCGTGATGTTGGTGCTGGTGTTGGCGGCGAGCTTGCTCGGCGTGGCTGCGGTCAAGCCGTCCGTCAGGGAGCCCGGGTCGGCGGTCTGGCCGCTGAGGACCAGCAGGAGCTGGACGGCCAGGCCGGTGGTGAACTGGACGGTGCCCACGCCCCAGTTGCCGGCGGGTGCGTCCTTGCTCGTGAGGACGGTGAACGTCGACTTGTTGATGTTGCTGGCCGCCCTGGTCGGGTTCTGCATCCCGTTGATCGTCAGCGTCACCGCGGTGCTGTTCCCGACGGCGCAGGCCCCGCCGCTGTTCGCGAGCGTGATGGTCACGGTCGGCGCGGCGCCCACGGCCGCGGCCGAGCAGTTCGTGAACCCGGCCCCGAGCACGATCGTCGGCGAGGCCGGGGGGACGAAGTTCAGGTGCGTCGCCACGGTGTTCGGGAACGTGACCGTGATCGTGTTGCCGGCGGCGAGCGAGCCCGACCCGCCGGTCGTGAAGTTGACCGTCCAGTCCGCCGTCGCTCCTGCCTCCATCGAGGTGCTTGAGAAGCTGACAAAGGTGACGGCGGGGTCGATAACGTAGGGCACCGGCAGCAATCGGTCGTCGAGCCGCAGCTCGAGGAAATGGGTATCGCCCTTGCTTGCAAGCGACCACCGGAGGTTCTCGGGCGTGATCGTCGCCCCGCGCCGGTCGAGCAGCTCGACCTGTGTGATCCGAACGCCCGTGTCCTTGCCTCCCGGGCCGGAGAAGGCAACGGTGCCGTCGTCCCGGAGGCTCGGCGTCAGACCCGCTGACGTGTCGAGCTTCCACCGCCAGGTGTGTGCTCCCTGGTGGCGATCGACCTGGAGCAGCTGCTCCGCACCGGAGCCGGCAACGGTCACGAACTCCTGCCCGAAGGCGGTTCGCCGGGCGGCGCCGCCTGCGTAGGACGTCCAGCGGCCGTTGCCGCCGTCAGCGGAGTTCAGCTCGACCGATGCGCTGCCGAGCCGGACCCGCAGGCCGCCGGACGTGACCTCGCTCGCCGCGCGATAGCGCGGGCTCGAGACGACCGGGAGAGCAGCGCGGCGAGCTCCGAGCTGGTGCTTGACGAAGGCGGGGGTTCGAAAGGCCGGCCGCGCGGAAGAACGGGTGGCTGAGCTCGGCCAAGCGATGAGGACGGCGGCCGCTACGGCCGAGCAGAGGACCGCGACAGCGAGCCCGCCGAGAACCACGCGGACACGCCGCGCCCGCCCGGTCGGAGTGCCTTGCCGCAGATAACCGTGTCGCAGATCCATTGTGGTTACGCGCCCCTTGCGCGCTGACCTTCTTTTCGGCTATTTCGGGCGCGGACGTAAGCCCCAATGGGTGTATCCGCAGCAAGATTCCCTGGAACGAGGGATCACGGTCCAGCAGGCGGCTGCCGACCGCGCGCGCGTGCTCCTTACTCGATCGCTCGACGATTACTTGACGACAACCGTGAGCGTGAGCGTGTTGTCGGGACCGAGTGTCTGGAGCCCAACCTCCTGCGAGCTCTGGACGTTCTTCACCGTCAGCCTGTAGATGCCCGCTCTTTCTGAACACGATCGTCCGCGCCGTACCCCTGAAGGTGCGCGGATCGCCGAGGCCGAGCTTCGGGCCGGCGGTCTGCACGAAGTCGAAGTCCATCGGGCAGGTCGGCCTGATCACGAGCTGGGTGCCGCGTTTGAGCGTCACCTTGGTCGAGGGGCCGAACGTCTTCGCCCCGATCACCCAGACGTGACAGCCGCTGACGTAGTGGATGATCGACATCCGGAACGTCGGCGACGCAGCCGCGGCGCCCCCGATCGGCAGGACTGCGAGGACGGCCGCCGCGAGAAGCGCGAGTCCGAGCCGTCTGGCGTTGCTGCTCACCACAGGAGCTTACGTGCCGCGCCTACCATGGTCGCCGATGAGGGTGCGAATCGCACTGGTGGGCATCGTGGCCGGGCTGCTCGCGGGCAGCGGCACGGCGCAGACGGCGCCGACGGCGCCTCCGTGCAGCGGCCGCGATCTCGGCGGCAGCTTCAAGGTGGTCCGCGGCAGCGCCGGCGCCGGCCAGATCACCTATGCGCTGAGGCTGACCAACACGTCGCCCGCGGCCTGCTGGGTCTCCGGGATCCCACAGCTCCGGCTCCTCGGCGCGAAGGGTGGCCCGCTGCCGACGACGGTGTCGGCCGCGCAGCCCGGGCAGGCGACCGCCGCGAAGATCGTGCTCCGGCCCGGCCGCTCCGCCAGGGCGGACGCCCGCTTCTCACCCGACGTTCCCGGCCCGGGCGAGCAGCAAATCGGACGGTGCGAGCCGACGGCCCGGCGCCTCCGGGTCACCGTCGGCGGGGGCAGTCTCACGGTGCCCGTGAGCCCGCCGACCCCGGTCTGCGAGCACGGCGCGCTGAGAATGTCGCTGCTCAAAGCCTCCTGAGCTGAGTCATTTGCCACCAAGTCGCCCGCCGGATGCGGCATCATCTGCCGGAAACCGGATCGGCTGCTTCAGCCACGTGCCATGCCGCGCCGCTCTTCAGTCAGGGTCTTGCTCACCCTCCCGCTCGGCGTGGTGTGATGGATCTGCGGATCTTCCTCAACTGCCGCCGCGAGGACACGAGTGGTCACGCGGGGCGGCTCTACGACGCGCTCGCGGGCAGGTTCGGGTGTCGCGACAACGTCTTCATGGACGTGGACACGATCGGGCTCGGCAGCGACTTTGCCACCGTGAGAACCTCGCGCCGCTGGCGCGACGCCAGGGGATCGAGTTGCGCGACACCGCCTTGCACGACGACACCAACCGGCCGATCCGGCGGCTCGAGCAGATCGTCGCGGAGCAAGGCGCGGGCCTACGGGGCTAGTCTAAGGCCGGCGCCGCCCCGTACTCCTCGTCGGTCACGTGGGCGCCCCATGTCGCCGTGTTGCCTTCGTCGTCGACCTGGAGCATCGCGAGGTGGGTCATGAAACGTGTCGCTGCGGCGCCGTGCCAGTGCTCCTCGTCCGGCTCGAAGAACACACGGTCGCCGGGGCGGATCACCTCGACCGGGCCGCCGCGCCGCTGCGCGTGGCCGACGCCCTCGAGGACGTAGATCGTCTGGCCGTTCGGGTGCGTGTGCCACGCGGTTCGTGCGCCGGGCGTGAAGTGCACGCTGCTCGCGCTCAGGCGCGAGGCGCCTGAAGGCGCCGCGACCGCGTCGACGTAGACGGCGCCGGTGAACCAGTCGCTCGGCCCCGCCATCGTCTCGACGCCGTTACGCGTGATCTGCATCGATGGTCTCCTGATCGTGGTCGAAGGTCGCCGTCCAGCTCCCAAGGAGGTTCAGCGCCTCCTCGGACTTGGAGCCCGCCTCTGCGGTGTAGACAAACATCATCAGGCCCGAGTCGCCGACCAGCTCCAGGTTCTCGTACGTGAGCGTGAGGTCACCGACGACGGGGTGATGGAAGCGCTTCGTGCCGGTGTCGTGGAAGCGGACGTTGTGCGCCGCCCAGCGCGCGCGGAACAGCTCGCTCCGTGTCGACAGCTCGCCGACGAGGTCCGACAGCTCACGGTCGTACGGGTCGCGGCCTGCTTCGGAGCGGAGGACGCCAACGGCGTCTGTCGCAACCTGCTCCCAGTCGACGTAGAAGTCGGGCGCGCGCGGGTCGAGGAAGATGAAGCGCGCAGAGTTCGTCGGCCCGTGCGGGCTGTCGAAATGCTGCGAGTACAACGCGCGCCCGAGGAGGTTCGCGGCGAGGATGTCCATGCGCCCGTTCCGTACGAACGCCGGCGCGCCGGTCATCGCCTCGAGGACGCGCTGCACGCTCGGCCGCACCCCGCGCTTCGCCGCGCGGCGACGCGGCCGCGGCGTCGTCTGCGCCGCGCGAGCCAGGTCGAAGAGGTGCGCCCGCTCGGCGTCGTCCAGCTGAAGCGCGCGGGCGAGCGCCTCGAGCACCGTCTCGGAGACGCCGCTCAGGTTGCCGCGCTCGAGGCGCGTGTAGTAGTCGACGCTGACCCCGGCGAGCAGCGCTACCTCTTCCCGGCGGAGCCCCGGCACGCGCCGGTTGTCGCCGTACCAGGGCAGGCCCGCCTGCTCCGGCGTGATCTTCGCGCGCCGGGACGTCAGGAACTCACGGGTCTCGCTCCTGGTGTCCATCCCGCAAGGCTAACGCGCAGGCCCCTCACGCTGGGAGGCCCTGCCGGTACCTGGATCAAGAGGGTCACTCACCCCGCGCCGGTCCCGTGCTTCAGTATCGACATGCGCGCAACCGTCATGTTCGGCGCCGGCGACGTTCGTGTCGAGACCGTCCCCGACGCCCGTCTGATCGAGTCGACCGACGCCCTCGTCGTCGTCACACGCGCCGCGATCTGCGGCAGCGACCTGTGGCCGTACCAGTCGATGGAGCACAGCGAGACCGGCCGTCGCATGGGACACGAGTTCATCGGCGTCGTCGACGCCGTCGGGACCGAGGTCCGCACCGTCAAGGTCGGCGACGTCGTCGTCGCGCCGTTCCTGTACTCCGACGGCACCTGCGTCTTCTGCCGGGAAGGGCTGCACACCTCCTGCATCCACGGCGGCAGGTGGGGGAGCGAGGACGTCGACGCCGGACAGGGCGAGGCGGTTCGTGTCCCCGAGGCGGACGGGACCCTCGTCGTCCTCCCGGTCGGCGCGGACGACGCGCTGATGCCGTCGCTGCTCACGCTTTCGGACGTGATGGGGACGGGCCACCACGCAGCCCTCGCCGCCAGGGTCGGCCCCGGCAAGACCGTCGCGGTCGTCGGCGACGGCGCGGTCGGCCTGTGCGGCGTCATCGCCGCGCGCCGCCTCGGCGCCGAGCAGATCGTCCTCCTCGGCCGTCATCCCGACCGGATCGCACTGGCGAGGGAGTTCGGCGCAACCGACATCGTGAGCGAGCGCGGCGACGAGGCGGTCGAGCGCGTACGCGAGCTCACCGGCGGCTTCGGGGCGCACTCGGTCCTCGAGTGCGTCGGCCACGGACCGTCGACGATCACGGCCCTCGACGTCGTCCGCCCCGGCGGCGCGGTCGGGCGCGTCGGCCTTCCCCAGGAAGAGTCCATTCCCGAATCGCTGCCGACCTTCTTCAGGAACGTCACGATCAGCGGAGGCCCGGCGCCGGCGCGCGCCTACATCGAGGAGCTGCTGCCGGACGTCCTCGAGGGCAGGATCGAACCGGGCCGCGTCTTCGATCGGGTCACGAACCTCGACGGGGTGCCCGACGGCTACCGCGCGATGAACGACCGCGAGGCGATCAAGGTCATGATCGAGCCATGAGCGCGTGGGCCGGCGACGACCTCGAGAGGATCGGAGCCGCGGAGGAGCTGGAGCTCGCGTCCGTAAGAGACGACGGCACGCTGCGCGACCCGGTGACGATGTGGGTCGTCCGCCACGGCGACGACCTCTACGTCCGCTCCGTCAAAGGGCGGGGGTCGTCCTGGTTCCGCGGCGCCCAGATCCGCCACGAAGCACGCATCCGGGCCGGCGGCGTCGACAGGGACGCCCTCCTCGTCGAGACGGACGACGTGAACGACGAGCTCGACGCCGCCTACCGCGCGAAGTACCGCCGCTACGCCGCCGGCATCGTCGACTCCATCGTCAGCCCAGAGGCGCGAGCCGCGACGCTCAAGCTCATGCCCTCGACCTGAAAGGACGCAATGCAGACGCGAACGCTTGGAAACGGCAATCTCGAGGTCTCCGCGATCGGGCTCGGCTGCATGGGGATGAGCCAGAGCTACCTGCCGATTCCCGATCGGGACGAGATGATCGGCCTGACCCGCGCGGCAGTCGAGCGCGGCGTGACCTTCTTCGACACCGCGCAGGTGTACGGGCCGTTCGCGAACGAGGAGCTCGTGGGCGAGGCGCTCGAGCCCGTCCGCGACCGGGTCGTGATCGCGACGAAGTTCGGCTTCGACTTCGACCGGGCAGGACCGCGGCGGCCTCGACAGCCGCCCGGAGACGATCAAGCGCAGCGTCGAGGCCTCGCTGAAGCGGCTCAGGACGGACTGGATCGACCTGCTCTACCAGCACCGCGTCGACCCGGCCGTCCCGATCGAGGACGTCGCCGGCGCGGTGAAGGAGTTGATCGAGGCCGGCAAGGTCAGGCACTTCGGCCTCTCCGAGGCGGGCGTGCAGACCATCCGCCGCGCCCACGCCGTTCAGCCCGTCACGGCCCTCCAGAGCGAGTACTCGCTGTGGTGGCGCGAGCCCGAGGAGGCGATCCTGCCGACGCTCGAGGAGCTCGGGATCGGCTTCGTGCCCTTCAGCCCGCTCGGCAAGGGGTACCTGACGGGGAAGATCGACGAGACCACGACCTTCGACAGCACCGACTTCCGCAACACGGTTCCCCGCTTCGACCCCGAGGCGCGCGCGGCGAACCGCGCCTTCGTCGAGCTGCTCGAGCGAGTCGCGGAGCGAAAGGGCGCGACGGCCGCGCAGATCGCGCTCGCCTGGGTGCTCGCCCAGAAGCCGTGGATGGTCCCGATCCCCGGCACCACGAAGCTCCACCGCCTCGAGGAGAACATCGCCGCAGCCGACCTCGAGCTCACGGCCGACGACCTGCAGGAGATCGCGACCGCCGAAGCGCAGATCACGGCGCAAGGGGCCCGGTACAGCGAAGCGAACCAGCGAATGATCGACCGCTGAGCCTCGAGCCCGAACGCCCCGAAACCGTCATGCTCACACCGTCCTGACGGCGTCGCGAACGGCTCATCTGAACGCCCCGGAAGAGCTCGATCCGGTCGATGATGTACTCGACCTGTGCTTCCTCGTCCGGGTGCTTCATGACCCACAGTCGAGTCCGTCGAGCCTGCGGATCGATCATCCAGGACCGCCAGATTCTGGGATCTACGGCCCGGGCCGCGGCTCCAGGATCACCACCGCGGTCTCCATAGAGCGGAGGGCTGGCATAGGCGTCGAGGTTCTTGTCGATCTCGCGCCACCGGCCCCACAGGCGGTCCCGCTCCTCACCCCGGGCGGCGCGGCCGCGGACCAGGCGGGGCCCGTCGGCCAGGTCGGCCCGGACGCCGGGACGGGCCTGTAGGTTCAGCCACCATGCGGGCTCGCCGTCACCCCAGCCGTTCATGCCAGGGTGACGAAGTTCGGGCCGTCTTCGAAGTATCCGACGATCACCGGGTGCTCCCGGCCCGTCCGCCGCCCGATGGTGGTCAGCGGCATGGCGCCCCACTTTGGGTGCTTCGCCGGACATCTAGGCACTGCGTGACGTATTCAGGGCGACGGCGGAGCGGACGAGAGCCTCGACGCCGACTCAGCTCACCGCTTTCTTCACGAGCGCGCCGATCCTTGCCTCTTCGGCGGCGGTCAACTTCTTGAGCGCGAAGGCGGTCGGCCACATGTCGCCTTCGTCGAGGTTCGCCTTGTCGCTGAAGCCGAACGTCGCGTACCTCGTCTTGAACTTCTGCGCGCTCTGGAAGAAGCAGACGACCTTGCCGTCCGTGGCGTACGCGGGCATCCCGTACCAGGTTCTCGGTGAGAGGTCCGGCGCGCTGGCTTTGACGACGGCATGGAGCCGCTCGGCGATCGCGCGATCCGCTTCCGGCATCTCGGCGATCTTCGCGAGCACTTCGGCTTCCCCGTCCGCCTTGCGCCCGGCCGCCTTCAGCTCCTGGGCGCGCTCCTTCATCGCGGCTCGTTCCTCGGCCGTGAACGCCGACTTCTGCGTGTCGCTTCCTTGCCGTTTTCCTCTCGGCCATCAGCTCACCTCCTGGATTCGGATCAGGTTGCCCGCGGGATCGCGGACGGAGCAGTCGCGGACCCCGTACGGCTGCTCGGTCGGCTCCTGGACGACCTCGGCGTCGCCGGCCTGCAGCCGCTCGAAGGTGCCGTCGAGGTCGGGGGTGGCGAGGTTGATGCTGGCGTAGGTTCCCTTGGCCATCATCTCGGCGATGGTGCGGCGCTCGTCGTCGGTGACACCGGGGGTGGCGGCCGGCGGGTACAGGACGATGGACGTGCCGGGCTGGTCGGGCGGGCCGACCGTGATCCAGTGCATCCCGCCGTATTCGACGTCGTTGCGGACCTCGAAGCCGAGGGTGTCGCGATAGAAGGCCACGGATGCGTCCGGGTCGTCCTGCGGGAGGAAGCTCGCGTGAATGGTGATGTTCATGGCGGTCAGGTTAGTTGCGGCTCCACGACCGGCGCTTCTCGATTTCTGATCGGTCTGGTCACCTGTCTCGCCACGCACGGCGGCATCCCGGCCGTCGCGCGCGCCGCCTCGCGCCGATAGGTGCTTGGCGGCACACCGACCAGCTCGGTGAACCGACTGCTGAAGGTGCCAAGCGACGAGCACCCGACAGCGAAGCAGACTTCTGTGACGCTGAGATCGCCGCGACGCAGCAGCGCCATTGCGCGCTCGACGCGACGCGTCATCAGGTAGCTGTAGGGCGACTCGCCGTAGGCCAGCCGGAACTGCCGGCTGAAGTGCCCGGCCGACATGTGCGCGCCGCGTGCGAGCGCCTCGACGTCCAGCGGCTGGGCGTACTCCCGGTCGATCCGGTCGCGGACGCGGCGCAACCGCGCGAGGTCGCGCAGCTGCTCCGCCGAGGCGATTCTGCTAGCCACCTGGGAATCCTGCCACGTCGCGCCGGAGTTGCTGCCGTCACCACCCCACTTCGCGTTCGTTCTGGCCAAGTCTGCTCAGCGTACGTCCTCGACCTGCTCGCGGCTTCGCTGGTGGTCTCGTTGGCCTTGTCCAAGCCGTGACTTGAGACGGCCGAGTTCGCTCTGCAGGTGGGACTCAATCTCAACGCCGACACGATCGCGTCACGTCGGAGCTCACGATCGGCCCGCTCGAGCGCGTGCGCCCGAGTAAGAGGAGAAAAGGGAGAAAACGCTGACCCTGCACCGAACTCCGTTCGCCCTAAGGGCTCCTCGCCTCGCGCGCGTGGCGCGTCGGTGGGTTGCGGGCCAGGGCCGGAACCTGAATACAGGGCCAGTACAGAACACCCTACTCCTTTCGGGAGCCTGATCCGTTAGCCCGCAAGCCCCAAGACTTCGCTTGTGGCATTGGACAGAACCGCCCAACGCCAGCACGGCAACAGAAATGAACCTCGGCTGAAGGTCCGCTAGGCCGGCGCGAGCTGCTCTTCGATCCAGGCCTCCGCCTCAACCTCGTCGAGTCCGCGCGCCGAGCCGATCTCACCGGCAAGCAGTTGCCGCGCCTGCAGATACAACCTTCGCTCGCCTTCCGAGACCTTCGGCACAGCACCCGCTCTGGCCTGCGAGTCACGACGCATCCCATCGCGCACGACCTCCGCAAGCTCAAGCAGATCACCCCCCGCAAGCTTCGCCTGCCCATCCTTCAAACGCCTGGCCCAACTCTCCTCACTTGCCTGGCCCTCCTCGTGCAACGTGCGCTGCACCCGCCGCAGATCCGCCTCACTGGCCACCGGACGCAGCCGCTCACGCGCCTGCCCCAGCAACAGCGTCACCACTAGGCCGTGTCCGAGCTCGACGACAACGACTTCCTGTTCGACGCCGTCAACCGTCCTCTGCTCGCGAGCCACCACTCGGCCCACCCCATAGGCGGCATACACGACAGCGTCACCGACAGCCAACCTCACCCTTACGAGGGTAGCTGTCGCCGACCTCGGACAGCCTTACAGGCACTCACGGGGCTCGCGCTCGACCACCGCTAGCGAGCGTTAGGCGCACGGTTCCAACCTCTACGCGCGCCTGTCGTACGTCATTCGCCTGCGCGAGTGTTCACGACTGCATCCTGAGTTGGGTCCGGGGGGTACCGCCGGTACCTGGATCAACAGGGTAGGTCACGCGCCGCGGCGTGCTGCTTGAGTAGCGCCGTGCGAGCCACACGATGTCCTGAAGTTCCAGATCAAGCCGTAGGAGATGCCCGATGACGATGACACGACCTGCCGTGACGCTGAACAACGGGGTCGAGATGCCGATCCTCGGGCTCGGCGTCTTCCAGAGCCCACCGGAGGAGACAGCGGCCGCGGTCGAGGCCGCGATCGTGGACGGCTATCGCCTGATCGACACGGCCGCCGCATACGACAACGAGCGCGAGGTCCGCGAGGGGATCGGCCGCTCCGGAATCGACCGCGGGGAGCTGTTCGTCACGACGAAGCTGTGGTTCAGCGACTACGGCTATGACGAGGCGCTCGTCGGCTTCGAGGGCTGCCTTCGGCGCCTCGGACTCGACTACGTGGATCTCTTCCTGCTCCACCAGCCCGTGCCGACCGACTTCGACGCGACGGTCTCGGCGTACAAGGCGATCGAGACGATGCTCTCCGAAGGCCGCGCCCGCGCAATCGGCGTCTCGAACTTCAGCGAACACCATCTCGAGAACCTGATGCAGCGCACCGAGGTCGTGCCTGCGGTGAACCAGGTCGAGCTTCACCCCTTCTTCACGCAGCACCCGTTGCGCGCGTTCCACGACGAGCACGGGATCACGACCGAGGCGTGGTCGCCGCTCGGCGGAATCCACGTGTACCGCCCGGCCGACCCGGATGCCGTTCTGAACGCGCTCGAGCATCCGACCGTCATGTCACTTGCCGACAAGTACGGCAAGACCCCCGCGCAGGTGGTGCTGCGCTGGCACATCGAACAAGGGATCGTTGCGATCCCGAAGTCGGTGAAGCCGCACCGCATCGAGGAGAACTTCGATGTGTTCGACTTCGAGCTGACGGCTGGGGAGGTCACCCTGATCGACGCACTCGACACCGGGGTTCGCGGCGGTCCGGATCCGGAGACGCTCAGCATGACGACGTACCCGAAGAAAGTGAACAACGACTGACGGCGCTCTGCCGACCCGGCGCGATCGACCACCACGGAGGAGACGACCATGCCCGAGGCAACACCGCAGACGCGAGCGCAAGAGATGATCGGCGATTTCGCGCCGAAGCTCGTGTCTCTCACCGACGACGTGCTGTTCGGTGACATCTGGGCGCGCGGCGAGCTGTCACCTCGGGACCGCAGCCTGATCACTGTCGCCGCGCTCATCACCGGCGCCAACACTGAGCAACTCCCTGGCCACCTCGAAAGAGCTCGGCAAAACGGACTGACCGAAACGGAGCTGAAGGAAGTCATCATCCACCTGGCCTTCTACGCAGGATGGCCGAAGGCAATGTCAGCCATCCAGGTAGCACGGCGCACATTCCAAGACCAGCCCTAGGTCCTCCGCGCGCGAGCGTTCAGGGATGACGCCCGAGATCCGCCACCGGCCAACCCTCCACAGTCATCGGCACTGCCCGAAACATCGCCTGCGCGAGCGTGCTCTCGCCAGTCGCGCGTGTGGGGAAGGCTGTGGGGAAGTCCTACACCGAAACGAGCGGTTTTCAGCGTTCTAAAGCGGAAAACTCGGGGCCACCGAAACAGACCGAAAAGCGCCTGATTTGCAGCGCTTTCCGCTTTCTAATGAGGTGGGCGGTACTGGGCTCGAACCAGTGACCCCCAGCTTGTCGAGCTGGTGCTCTCCCAACTGAGCTAACCGCCCCTGGATCGAGGAGTCTAGCGACTAAGAGAATGAATCGGGATGCCGATAAAGAACTAGTGCGGCCATGACCCACCCTGCGACCTCTCCGTTGACGCATCACGAGCGCGAGCTCGCGGCGCAGCTCCTCGCCCTCGGCTGGGGCGTCGCCAGCGTCGCCCGCGTCCTCCAGCAGAAGCGCTTCGGGATCTACGGCTCCCGCGCGGCCTAGCCGCTCGGAGCCGCCGGGCCCCCGTCCGTCTTCTTCCTCGCCGACCGCCTCCGCAGCCACCAGACGATTGCGCCCACGATCACGGCGCCGGCCAGGATGCCGAAGGCGACCCAGCCCCAGTCGGTGCTGCTCTCGCTCTGCTCGTTGTTGGACGCGGCCGCAGCACCGACGGCGGCGGCGGCTCCCGGGCTCACCCCGGTGGTCGTGGCTGTCGTGGTCGTCGCCGGGGGCGGCGTGGTGACCGTCGTCTGCACCGTCTGGGTGGTCGTCACCGTCGTCGTGGGCGTCGTCTGCGTCACGGTCGTCGCCGGGGCGGTCTCCGTCACCGTCGGCGAGGGAATCGTGACGGTGGCGGTCGCGGCCGGGGCGTTCTCCGTCTGCGTCGGTGTCGTGGCGGTCTGGGTGGAGAGCGTCGGCGTCGTGAGGAGCGGGGCTGTCCGGGTCGTGCCGGCCGCGGTCGTGCCGCCCCCGCAGGACGAGAGGGCGACCGCCGCGAGCAGGCCCAGCGCGGCCGCCGCCGCGAGCCTCGCGGCAACCCAGGCGTGCGACCTCAGCGGATGCTCCGTTCGGCGAGAACAGCCATGAGAAAAGTCTGACCTCCGGGTCGGACGCCCTGGCTCAGAGCCGTTCGAGCGGCGCGTACTCGAGCATCAGGCGCCGCTCGGTCGCGTCGTCGGCAAAACGCACCGTCACGACGCCGCCCGGCTCGATCCTGGTCACGACGCCCTCGCCCAGCGTGCCGTGGCGCACCGAGTCGCCGGTCGAGAGCTGCGGCACGTCGGTGCGCGGGGTCACAGCCGCCGCGCCGGGCGCGTTGTAGTTCGCCCATGAGGTCGGCTGCAGACGCTCGCGCTCGATCCGGCCCTGGGGCAGCTCGTCGAGGAACCGCGAGGGCAGGTTGTGCGTCTGCCGGCCCCAGAGCAGCCGCGAGGCAGCGTGGGTCAGCGTGAGCCGCTCCTGAGCCCGCGTCATCCCCACGTAGAAGAGCCTCCGTTCCTCCTCGATCCCCTGCTCCTCGACCGAGCGCGCCGACGGGAAGATCTCCTCTTCGCAGCCCACCAGGAACACGCCGCGGAACTCGAGCCCCTTCGCGTTGTGCAGCGTCATCAGCGTGACCGCGCCGGTCTCCTCGGCGATCGCGTCCTGGTCGGAGAAGAGGGAGATCTCCTGCAGGAAGCCCGAGAGCGACGCGTCCGCCGCGGTCTGCTGGTACTCGCGGGCGCCGTCCACGAACGCCTCGAGGTTCTCGATCCGCCCGCGCGCCTCGACGGTGCGCTCCGCCTCGTGTGCCTCGATCATGCCGCTGCGCTCGATCACCGAGCCGAGCAGCTCGGGCACCTCGAGCTCCTGCGCGGCCGACTGGAACGAGAGCAGGAGCGTGTGCAGATGCTGGAGCGCCCGCAGCGGCGCGCCGGTGATCCCCGCATCCTCGGGATAGGCCAGCGCCTGGAACAGCGGGCAGCCGAGCGCGTCGGCGTGGGCCTGCAGGCGCGCCAGCGACGCGTCCCCGATCCCGCGCCGCGGGCGGTTCGCGATCCGCAGCAGCGAGATCGCGTCGGCCGGGTTGTCGATCACCTGCAGGTAGGCGATCGCGTCCTTGATCTCGGCGCGCTCGTAGAACCGCGGGCCGCCGATCACCTGGTAGGCGATCTGCGAGAGCCGGAGTGTCTGCTCGAGCACCCGCGACTGGGCGTTCATCCGGTAGAAGACCGCGAGCTCGCGCCCGGAGTAGCCCTCGTCGACGAGCCGCGCCACCTCCGTCGCGACGAAGCGCGATTCGGCCTGCTCGTCCTCGACCTCGATCACGCGCGCCGGCTCGCCCTCGCCGAGCTCGGACCAGAGGTCCTTCGGCTTGCGCTCGCGATTGTTGGCGATCACCGTGTTCGCCGCCTCGAGGATCGAGTTCGTCGAGCGGTAGTTCTGCTCGAGCGCGACCGTGCGCGTCTCGCCGAAGTCGCGCTCGAACTCGAGGATGTTGCGGATGTCGGCGCCTCTAAAAGCGTAGATCGACTGATCTGGGTCCCCGACCGCGCACACGTTGCGATGCTCCGCTGCGAGCAGCTGCAGGAGCCGGTACTGGGCGCGGTTCGTGTCCTGGTATTCGTCCACGAGCACGTAACGGAAGGCGGTCTGCCATTTCTTCAGCGCGTCCGGGAAGCGCTCGAGCACCTCGACGGTGAGCATCAGCAGGTCGTCGAAGTCCATCGCGTTCGAGGCGTGCAGCCGCCGCTGGTAGAGGTCGTAGGTCTCGGCGACGGTCTGGTCGTAGAACGAGGCGACGCGGTCCATCGCCTCCTTCGGCGTGACGAGCTGGTTCTTGAGCGTCGAGATCTGCGCGTGGATCCCGCGCGGGACGAAGCGCTTCGGATCCTTCTCCAGCTCCTCGAGGCAGAGCTTGGCGAGGCGCACCTGGTCGGCCGAGTCGTAGATCGTGAAGTTCGAGCGATAGCCGAGCCGCTCGGCCTCGCGGCGCAGGATGCGACCGCAGGCGGAGTGGAAGGTGAGCGCCCAGACCGCGCGCGCCTGGTTGCCGATCAGGCGCTCGAGCCGCTCGCGCATCTCGTTCGCAGCCTTGTTCGTGAAGGTAATCGCCAGGATCTCGTTCGGCTTCACGCCGCACGCGGCGATCAGATGCGCGATCCGGTGGGTCAGCACGCGCGTCTTGCCGGAGCCCGCGCCCGCGATCACGAGCAGCGGGCCCTCGGTGGTGAGGACGGCCTCCCGCTGGGCCGGATTCAGGTCGGCGAGGTAGGTCTCGGGCGAGGCGACGGGCACTCCGTCGATGCTAGCCGCAACGACGGTCAAGATGGCCGCGATGGACGAAGTGATGTCGAGGAGCCGGCTCGAGGCGTTCAGCGACGGCGTGTTCGCGATCGCGATCACCCTGCTGATCCTCGATGTGACGGTGCCGGCGGGCTCGGGCGCGCACCTCGCCCACGCACTCGTGCAGGAGTGGCCGGCCTACCTTGCCTACGCCACGAGCTTCCTCACCATCAGCGTGATCTGGGTCAACCACCACGCGATGTTCTCCAAGGTCTCGTACGCCGACCGCCGGCTCGTCTTCGGCAACTCGGTGTTCCTGCTCGTGGTCGCGTTCATCCCCTTCCCGACCCGGCTGCTCGCGGAGTACATCCGGGACACTGACGGCGCACGGACCGCCGCGCTCTTCCTCGGGCTCACGTTCATCGTGCTCTCGGTGGTCTTCAACCTGGTCTGGCGCTCGATCGCGATCGACCGGCGGCTCGTTCGCGACGACGTTCCCGACGCGGACCTCAAGGCGATCTTCCGCAGCTTCCGGCCGGGGGTGCCGATGTACGTCTTCGCGACTCTGATCGCGTTCGTCAGCCCGGTCGCGAGCGCGTTCCTCTACCTCGTGATCGCGCTCTTCTACGCTCTACCGGCCCACCTGGTCACCCGAGTTCGGCGCTGATGAACGCGGCGGCGGCGGCCAACTCGTCCGCGGCGGCCGACTTGAGCACGATCTCGACCTGCGGCCCCGTCGGGTGGAAGCTCGGGTAAGAGCCGACGAGCACGTCCGGGTAGCGCTCGCCCACCTCGACGAGGAGGTGGACGATCTGGCTCTCGCCCGTTTCGACCGTTCGCCGCCAGGCGCCGATCGGCGCGCGCGGCTCGAGGGTGTCCTCGACCACGAGCCACATCGCCTCCATCTCGGCCGGGAGCCCAGGTAGGACGTAGACGTTCTCGAGCGCGAAGCCGGGCGCGCCGCCGAGCGGGTTGACGAGGGGCCTGCTGCCGACGGGGAGCTCGGCCCAGCGGGCCGCGTAGTCGGGGTTCCGCGCGAAGCGGGCGCGCAGCTCGGCCGCGAGCTCCGGCACCTCGGCCTGGCCGACGCCGAACGCCGCCGCGAGCGCCTCGCGGGTGAGGTCGTCCGGCGTGCCGCCGAGCCCGCCGGTGACGACCATCAGCTCCACTTCGGCCGCGTGGCGGCGGACGACCTCGGCGACGAGCTCGATCTCGTCGGGCACCGCGAGGAGCAGCCGCACGGGGAAGCCGAGCCCCTCGAGCCGCTTCGCGAGCCACGAAGCGTTCGTGTTCGGGACGTCG
This sequence comes from uncultured Actinomycetes bacterium, assembly GCA_963724805.1. Taxonomy (GTDB): domain Bacteria; phylum Actinomycetota; class Thermoleophilia; order Gaiellales; family Gaiellaceae; genus CAVQZA01. Next base: position 248,270 of record CAVRWA010000011.1, on the reverse strand, counting down.
CCCGACACGATCTCGTTCCCGATCGTCAGGATGACGGCGTTGCCCACTCCGCCGAGTATGCCGTCCGAGGCGCTGCTCCGACAGCGCGAGCTGGACTGTCGCCTCACGCCCGATCTCGCACTCGAGACTCTGGACGAAGCGGAGGCGTTCCTCCGCGACCGCGGCCTTCTGACGCTGATGCCGGATTGCTCCCTGCCGAGCCTGTTCGGCGCCTGTCACGAGGAGCCGTACAAGCCCGGCTCGAGCGGCTTCGGGCTCTGGCCGAGGACGAAGTACCCGTGGGCGTTCGAGCTCTCCGCACGCTGCGTGCGCACGAAGCTGCACCGGGGCAAAGGGCTCTTTCTGAGCGACGACCTCGTTGCCGTGGTCGATCCGCTCTGCCGGGCGGAGCTGGCCAGGGCGGAGGAAGGTCACTTCGGGGCGGAGGCGCAGCAGGCGGTCGAGCGGCTCGCGCAGATCGGCCCAGCGCTGCCCGAGGAGCTCGAGCTCGGACGGCGGACGCGCGAGCGGCTCGAGCGCGTCGGGGCCGTCGTCTCGCGGAGCGTCTGGATCGAGCCGCGCGAGCTTTCGAGCGAGCTCCGGCGCTGGGACCAGGTACGGCCCGTGCCCGCGACGACCGGCGGGCTCGACGAGCTGGTGATCGCGGGCGTGCGCGCGGCTGTCGTCGCGGTCGAGCGTGAGGCGGGCCGGTGGTTCTCGTGGCCGGCTGACGTGGCCCGACTCGTCGACGAGGGCCGGCTCGTGCGCCCGGCGCCCGGCTGGGTGGCGGTCCCGTGATCAGGCGGCCCGCAGGGGCAGCGGTCGTCCGACGAGCGCCGGGAGCACCTGCGCGGTGACCCAGACCGGCGTCGTCGCGTACGCCGACGAGTAGCGGTAGCTCCCGTCCGGGCGCCTCAGCCGCGCAAGGTATGCCGCTGCCCGGGGCGGCGCCTTCCGGCCTGCGGCGAGGAAGGCCTGGATCGCCCAGGCCGTGGACTGCGCGTCCGAGGCCCGTCCCTGCGAGAGCGCGAAGCCGCCGTCGCGGCCCTGGAGGCGCCGCAGGTAGGCGAGCGCGCGCGTCGCGGCGGAGCCCCTGCCGAGCGCCTCGACGGCGGCGGCTGTCGTGTTGGAGTCGGGCGCGCCGCCCTCGACCCACGCGAAGCCGCCCGAGCGGCTCTGGTGCGCCGTGAGGTAGCGGACGCTCTCCTTCGGCACGTCCTTTCCGGCCTGACGGAGAGCGAGGATCCCCCAGATCGTCGAGTTGAGCGCGGGCCCGATCCGGCCGGGCGGCTGCAGGAGCGCGGCCAGCCGCGCAAGCAGCGTGGGCGAAGCGCCGCCGGTGACGGCCTCCGCCACCACCGCGAGCTCGACGTCGGTCGCGCTCGAGAGCTGGGGCTCGTGCGCGACGAGGAACTCGTGCGCCTTGCCGGTCGGGGCACCGGCGGCGGCCAGGCCGATCGCCGCCCAGGCAGTGAGTCCCGCAGTCGCCGTGCCGCCGGGCTCCGAGAACCCGCCGTCCGCCGCCTGGCGTCCCTGAAGAAACGACGCAGGCGAGGCGAGCGCGAGCGTCGCGGCGGCGACCGCCAGCACCCTCACCCGACCAGCTCCTTGTGCTCATGAGCATTTGGCTCCCAGACGACCTCGGTCCGCAGGTGGCGGCCCGTGCGCTCGAGCAGCCGTCTCAGCTCCGGGCCGGCGGCGAGCGCGAGCACGAAGTTCCCGCTCGCGTGCGCCAGGTCGAACGCGACCCCGCGGCCGAGCTGGACCGTGAGCGCGGCCAAGGTGTGCGGGTAGAACGAGTACCACTCCCAGAGGTCCATCAGGACGCTGAAGGCGAAGCCGAGCACGAAGCAGAGCACGGCGAACGGGAGGCGGCGCCGGACGAGCGGCGCCGCGAGCGAGCCGATCACCCCGCAGCCGCCCCAGGCCAGCATCTGCCACGGCGTCCACGGCCCCTGCCCCAGGAAGAAGTTCGAGGCAAGGGCGGCGACGGCGCCGACCGCGAAGCCGGCGCGCGCGCCGAGGGCGACCCCGGCCGCGATCACGATCACGGTCACCGGCTGCACGCCCGGCACGGCCGAGAAGAGAACGCGGCCGGCGGCCGCGACGCCGCCGAGGGTGCCGATGATCGCGATCTCTTTCGCCGAGCTCGGGCCGGTCTCGAGCCAGGCCGCGCCTCCCACGACGAGCGCACCCGCCGCGAGCAGGAGCGTGAGCCCGGCATCGCGCGGCTCGAGCGCGGTCACGATCGCGGCGGCGAAAGCCGCTGCTGCGGCTCCGAGCATCACGAGCCTAGGCAACGACGGCCTCCCGGAGAGGGGCGGCCGCGAGCGAGACCTCGCGGTCGGCGACCGCTGCGGCGAACGCACGGTCGTGCGTGACCACGAGCGTCGCCCGGCCGGAGGCCTGGTCGCGGAGCAGGCCGGCGAGCTCCGCCTTGCGCTCGGGATCGATCCCGCGGGTCGGCTCGTCGAGCACCAGCAGGTCGGGGTCGGTGACGAGCACCGTTGCGAGTGCGAGCCGCTCGCGCTCGCCGCTCGAGAGGTCACGCGGATGCCGGGCCTCGAACCCGGCCAACCCGACCTCGGCGAGAGCCTGCCGGGCGCGCTCGGGATCCGCGCCGAGCGCAACCTCCTCGTCGGCCCGCTCGCGGACGAGGTAGCGGCCCGGGTCCTGGACGAGGAACGAGGCGCGTCCCTCCCGCTCCACCCGGCCGGATCCGGGCTCGAGCAGCCCCGCGGCGAGCTTGGCCAGCGTCGTCTTCCCGGAGCCGTTCGGGCCGGTCAGCGCGACGACTTCTCCGCGCCGCAGCTCGAGCGAGGCACCGGAGAGCGCCTGCCGGCCGTCGTAGGCGAACGAGGCCTCCTCGACTGCGCAGACGAGCTCTCGCCCGGCGCGCGGCTCGGACACCGGCGGCGGGCCGTCGGGATCGAACGCACCGAGCGTGACAACGCGGTCGCAGCGCTCGAGCGCCACCGCAGGACGCTGCTCCGAGACGAGCACTGCAGTACCGCGCTCGCGAGCGAGGCCCTGAACGAGATCGAGGAACCCCTCCGCCCCGTCGGGATCGAGCTGCGACGTGGGCTCGTCGAGCAGCAACAGCTCCGGCTCGAGCGCGAGCGCCGAGGCCAGGCAGATCCGCTGCAGCTCGCCGCCCGAGAGCTCGGCCACGTAGCGCTCCACGAGGTGAGCCGCGCCCACCGCCTCGAGAGCCGCGTGGGCGCGCGGCAGGATCTGCTCGAACGGCGTGCCGAGGTTCTCGAGGCCGAAGGCGACCTCTGCCGCGACCCGCGTCATCACGACCTGGTCCTCCGGGTCCTGGAAGACCGTCGCGACCGTCCCGGCCAGCGCAGACGGATGCGTGCGCCGCGTGTCGAGCCCGGCAACCACGACCCGGCCCGCGAACCGGCCGCCGTGGAAATGCGGCACCAGCCCTGCGAACGCCCGCACGAGCGTCGACTTACCGGCCCCCGAGCGCCCGACGAGGAGTACGACCTCACCCGGCTCGAGCTCGAGGTCGACGCCGTCGAGCGCCGGCCGATCGGCACGCGGGTAGGTGAACGTCAGTTGCTCGGCGCGCGCTAGAGCCACAGCAGCCCCGTCACGACGATGAGGACCGAGCCGACGATCGCGAACCAGTCGAGCACTCCCCAGGGCGGGCGCGGCACGCGCGTGCGTCCTGGCCGGCCGAACCCGCGGGCCTCCATCGCCTCGGCGAGGCCGAGCCCGCGCTCGAGCGACCCGGCGAGGAGCGGCGAGAGCAGGGCCGCGTGCCCGCGGACCCCCTCCGGCCGGAGGCCGCGCCCGCGCAGAGCCTCGATCAGCCCCCGGCCGTCGCGCTCGAGGGTCGGAATCAGGCGCGTCGCGAGCGCGACCGCGAGCACCGACCTGCGCGCGAAGCCGGCGCTCTGCACGAGCCGGTCGTGGTCGAGCATGAGCGCGTAGACGGCGAAGGCGAGCATCACCGAGCCGAGTCTCAATGCCTGCACGAGTCCGTTGCGCAGCTCCTCGGTCGTGATGTCCAGCGTGCCGAGGACCGGGATCGTAGGCCCGCTCCAGAGCACGTGGATCCCGATCGACTCGACGAACGGCGTGATCACGATGAGCGAGGCGCACGAGACGAGCACGCCGAGCAGGTAGAGACGGCGCCTCGCGCGCGGCGCGCGGAGTGCGACCACGAGCAGGCCGGCGGCGATCACGGCCACGGTGAGCGGCCGGTGCGCGAGCAACGCGGCGGCGGCGAGAGCCGCCAGGAGCGCCGCTGCAGGCCCCGGGCTCACGACAGGCCTTCGTAACGGAAGCGGGCAAGCGTCGCGTCCGCGGCGAGCCGCGGCGCGTCGGCGGTCCCGAGCGTGAAGACGACCCGGCCGCCGTCCATTCGCGCCGTGAAGCCGGAGCCCGGCACGAGCTTCAGCACGTTCGCGTCGTCTGGGGCGGTCGCGGCGACGCGCCCGTGGACGAGCCGCGCGAGGCGCCGCGCGACGGGCCCGGAGCCGACCACGATCGCCGGCCGGCCGCCGTGCAGGAACGGCTCGGGGAAGGCTCCGACGACCACGGGCACCTCCTTCCCGTCGCCCCACGAGCGGTAGTCCCACCACTCGACGTCGCCGGGATGGAGGCGCACCTCTGCGGCGCCCCGCTCCGGCGCGACTCCGTTCACGAAGTAGAACCAGTCCCGGCGGGTCGACAGCGATCCCTCGACCCCGTTGATCCCCTGCACGTAGCGGCCGCCGTAGCGCGTCTTCAACTTCACGGCGCGCGTGAGCGCCTGCATCGCCGTCTCGCCCGCCGGCACGGACCGCACGAGCAGCACGTGCGCGCCGCGGTCGCGCGTGACCCACAGTGTCGCGGTGCCGTGCGTCGCCTGCCCGCCGCAGCCGGCAAGGGCCGCGGCGAGCAGGACGAGCATGGCGGCCGCGTATCTCACGGCAGCGTGTTCGAGCGGATCATCCCGGGAGCCGTCGCGCGGACCGGGCCGCGGTGCGGGCCGATGCACGAGCCCGTGTACGAGCCCTTCACGGCGCGCCCGTCCACGTGGAGCACCGCGCCGGGCGCCGGCGACTCCTTGCCCGCGTCGTCGAAGGCGGCGACGCGGTAGCAGCCGCCCTTGGAGCCGAGCCAGAGCGTCTTCGGCCCGGAGCCGGACGCGAAGTCCGCGTAGTACCAGAGCACGCGGTCGCCGTCCTTCAGCGTCACCTTGTCGGCGCCGACCGGGGGCGAGGCGTTGTTCACTTTGAAGACCCAGCCGGTGGAGCCGACGCCCGGATAGCGCCCGATCTGGTCCACGTACTGCCCGAACGAGGCCTGGGTGACGTGGTAGTAGAACTCACCGGCGAAGCTCGCCGCCTCCAGCGCGTCGAGCGCGTTCGTCGCCACGGCGCGCGGCTCGGCGGCGCCGAAGATCGTCTGTGTCTTGCCCTCCACGCGCACGTGCACGAGCGCACCGGGCGCGGCGGGAGCGATCGCGAGCACGAGCGCAGCCGCCCCGACGAGGGCGAGGACGATGGGTCGTCGAAGCACGAAGCCTCCTTCTCCACGAGGGGTTTCGATCATGGAGGCGAGAGGCAGGTTTTCTGACTCGGGGCTCCCTCCCTCGCCGCCTTCCCGGCCTGGGGCCAGTGGCACGTCGGCGCTGGAGCGTCTCCCCTCACAGCGGCGGGACCGTCCCGGACTCGCACCGGGTTCCCTCTCCGCTCGCCTTTGAGGGCCGCAGCCTATCATCCTCGCGTGACATCCCAGCGCCTCCTCGCGGCGTGGTTACCCGTCGTCGCGTGGGCGGCGGTGATCTTCGCCTTCTCCTCGGTCCCGAGCCTCTCGAGCGGCCTCGGCGGCTGGGATCTCGTGCTGCGCAAGGCCGCGCACATGACCGAGTACGCGATCCTCGCCTTTCTGCTGCGGCGCGCGCTCGGGCGCGACCTGCCCGCGTTCATGGTCGGCGTCGCGTACGCAGCGTCCGACGAGCTCCACCAGCACTTCGTCGCAGGCCGCCACGCGTCGCCCGTCGACGTCGGCATCGATGCGGTCGGGCTCGGGCTGGGCCTGCTGGCATACCGCTGGAACGAGGCGCGGTGAGCGCGCGGGCGCTCGCGCTCCAGCTCGACCCCGTGCTCGGCGACACGCGCCCGCTGTGGCAGGAGTGGCTCGAGGATGCCGCGCGCCGCCTGCGGCTCGACGAGCTCGACCTCCCGGACGATCGCGGCGAGGCCGCCGCCGAGCTCGACGTCCGCGTCGGCAACTGGCAAGTGCTGCTCGAGCATTTCGCCGAGGAACGGGCGCCGGTGTACTTCAGGCCGAACGCCGACGTGAGCGCGGCGCTCCGCCGGCTCCAGGCCCAGGGCGTGAGCCTGGGCGCCTTCACGGACGCTCCGGAGCCGCTCGCACGGATCGCCCTCGAGCACCTCGGCGCGATCCGGCGCCTCGACGCATGGGAAGCAGGCCCCGGGGCGCTGGAGCGCCTCCTCGCACGGCTTGGCCCCGAGGCTGCCGTCCTGCACACGAGGGCGGAGCTGCTCAGTAGCATTTAGTGCCCCTTCCAGCAATACATGTCCGCTTCTGGCACGCGATCACGCGGCGCGCTGCGGCGTCCTCGGTCGCGCCGATAGTCGCTACTATCGGCGCTCCCTGCGTCCTTGCATCGCTTGGTGCTCGCGACCCAGAAGCTAGACGGCATTACTGGAAGGGGCACTACCGTGGAGAGCAACGAGGTCGCCGATCGCCAGCTGGACGCGCTGTTGCAGCGCCTGGACCGGCTCTGCGACGAGGTGCACGACCTCAACCGCCGGCTCGACAGCGCCGAGGGCCTCACGCGGATCGCGCGCGAGCTCTCGACGCTGAACGAGTCGCTGCAGGCGCTCGCCTACGCCGCGCTCGGGACCCAGGCGCCCAGCGTCCGCCGCCGCCGCGCCTGACAGGTCCGGTGCTCAGGCAGCCGCGAGCTTGAAGATCTGGCCGTTCAGCGACGTGGCGTAGAGCTCGCCCGCGGCGTCCTCGCCGAAGGAGGAGAGCTGCGGGACGGACGCGAACTGCGTCGCTTTCCCGCCCGAGTAGCTCCAGACCTTCCCCGAGCAGAAGTCGCCGAAGACATAGCGGCCGCGCATCGCGGGCACCGACTTGCCGCGATAGACGTAGCCGCCCGTGATCGAGCAGCCGTCGTCGCCGTGGTGATAGACCCAGACCGGAAAGACGAGCTTGCCCGGCGGGCTCGGCGTCTGACCCGGTGTGTAGCGGGAGCGGCCCTCCCAGACCCGCCAGCCGAAGTTGGTGAGCCCGAAGCCGCGCGGGACCCGGTCGACCTCCTCCCACGTGTCCTGTCCGACGTCGCCGATCCAGAGCGCTCCGGTGACGCGGTCGAAGGAGAAGCGCCACGGGTTGCGGAGGCCGTAGGCGGCGATCTGCCAGTGGCCGGCCTTGTAGCGCAGCAGCTTGCCGAGCCGGCTCTTCAGGTTCTGCGACCGGTTCTCCGGGTCGCCGCCCGAGCCGCCGTCGCCCATCCCGACGTAGAGGTAGCCGTCGGGGCCGAACTGGAGCTGGCCGCCGTTGTGGTTCGGGTACGGCTGCTTCACGTACAGCAGCTGCGTCCCGCCGGTCGCGGTGGCGTGGTCGCCGTCCGAGCGGAAGCGTACGACACGGGTGTCGCCGTTCGTGTCGGTGTAGTCGACGTAAAAGAGGCGGTTCTTCGCATAGTTCGGGTCGAACGCGACCGAGAGGAGGCCGCGCTCGCCGCCCGCGGCGACCGAGCCGCGGATGTCGAGGAACGGGGTCGAGTCCCGCACGCCGTTCCGAAGGCGCCAGATCTCGCCGACCTGCTCGACGACGTAGACGACGCCCGGCTCGCTGCGCGGCGCGGCGACGTACACCGGTGAGTTGAACCCGGACGCAAACGGCTGGAAGGCGAGCGAGGAGAGGAGCGCCGCGAGAGCCGAGAAGATGCTCAAGCCACGGTGAGGTCGGTGGGGGTCCTGGCCCACGGCGCTGGCAGCACGACGAAGCCCTCGACGTGCCCGTACGCGACCGCGAGCAGCGGCAGGTCGGCGTAGCGCTCGAAGCAGAAGTAGCGGGGCCGCCACTCCGGGAAGAATTTGCGGTTGAAGCTGTGCAGGCGCTCGACCTGGAAGAAGCGGTCTAGCTTGATCAGGGCGAAGCGCAGCGCCTGCTTGTGCCGCGGGCTTTCGTCGTCGGCCCTCAGGATGCGGCCGAAGATCGCGAAGTTGAGCGACACCTCCGGCACGTCGTGCTCCTTCGCCCAGCCGAGCATCTCGACGATCAGGAACTCCATCAGCCCGTTGGGCACGTCGTCGCGGCGGCGCATCGTCGAGAGCGAGTAGCCGCCGCTCGCCGGCGAGGGGACGAGATGGATGAAGCCGCCGATCCGGCCCGATGGATCCTCGGCGAAGGCGACCACGCTGCCCGGGCACGCGAAGAGCGTGTCCATGGCCATCGAGAAGCCGCGCTCGTGAGCCCGGCCGCGCCACTCGAGCGAGACCTCCTCGATCTCGGCCCGCCGGGCGGCCGAGATCTCGGCGACATCGAGAACCGTCGCCGTATAGCCGGACTTCTCGAGCCGGCTGACCGACTGGCGCACCTTGCGGATCGGCCGTCCGTCCAGCGAGAACGTGGCCGGCCGCACGATCGCCTCGTCACCGATGTACCACGCCCTCAGCCCCGCCCGGCGATAGACGGGAAGGAGCTCCTCGCTCGCATTGATGATCGCGACTCGCCAGGCGCGGGCGAGCGCGACACGCTTGAACTCGAGCAGGAGCTCGACGAACTCGGCGGGCTCGCCGATCGGGTCGCCGCTCACGATCGCGCTGCCGCTGATCACCGCGTACGCGATGAAAGAGCGGCCGCTCGGCGAGAAGAAGTAGCTCTTGTCGCGGCGAAGCGCGAAGTAGCAGAGCGAGTCGTGCCCCTCTGCGCGCACGAGCTCCTCGGCGGCGGCGCGCTCCTCGGGCGAGGAGCGCCCCCGTTGCGCGAAGGGCCGGAGCCAGAGGTAGAGCGCGCGGGTGGCCAGGACGGCTGCGACCAGGATCAGCGCGTCCTCGATCCGCTCCGAGTAGCCGACGTGGTCGCTCCAGCGCAGGTACATGAGGCCGCCGATCGCGGCGAGGCCGATCACCGCCTGCAGGAACGGCCAGCGCGTCTTCGGGTCGCCCCGGGCGACGAACTCGTCGCGCCAGTACCAGAGCGCGGCGAGCAGCATGAGCGAGACGAGTGTCTCCTCGAAGTCGAGGCCCTTCACGAGGTGCAACACGGCCGAGCCGATCACGAGCGCGACCCCCAGCTTCCAGGCGCGGTACTTGCGCCGCGCGAGCCCGAGCGAGAGCCAGATCAGCAGGATCCCGAACGCGAGGGCGAGCATGCGCGCGGCGTCCGGGACGCCCGGCGGGAGCACGCCGCGCACGAGGCGCGAGCGGTCGGCCATCTCGGGGGTCAGAGCGGAGGCAACCCCGATCGCTCCCGCCAGGAAGGCACCGAACGCCAACACGGCAGGAGCTGAAAAGCGGTGCCTGATCACCATGACAGAGCGTACATCGGCCCCCGGCGAGCTCGGGTTAAGAGGACGTTCAGCTGCGGAGAAGAACCCGGCGGAGCTCGTCCTCCTTGCCGGGCTGGAGGATCGCGAGCACCTGATCCCCAGGGAGGAGCTGGGTCGAGCCGACGGCGATCTCTGCCCCGCCGTCGCGCATCACCGAGATCAAACGGGAGCCCTCCGGCAGCGAGAGCGACTCGATCCGCTTGCCCGCGCTGGGCGAGGCTTCGTCGATCTGCACCTCGACGATCTCGAGGTTCTCCTTCCGCAGCTCGAGGAGGTGGATCAGCTCGTGCTCGGGCACCTCGTGCTCGACGAGCGCGAGGATGCTAGAGGTGGCGCAGACCGTCTGGGTTATGCCGAGCAGGTCGAAGTGCGGCTGGTTGCGCGGGTCGTTCACGCGGGCGATCACCTTGTCGACCCCGTACTTCTCGCGGGCGAGCTGGCAGATCACCATGTTGTCCTCGTCGTCGCCCGTGAGCGCGAGCACGAGGTCGGGCGGGCGCGTGATCCCGGCGCGCTCGAGCACGAAGAGCTCCGTCGCGTCGCCGAGCTGCACCTGGTGCTCGAACTCGGTCTCGAGCCGCTCGAACGCGACGCGCTTCTGCTCGAGCAGCGTCACCTCGTGCCCGAGGCGCAGCAGCGTCCGCGCGACGTTCGCGCCGACCTTGCCACCGCCCGCGACGATCGCGTACACGAGCCCCTACGCCTTCACCGCGGGGACGGCGCACGAACGGACCGCATCCGTGAGCACGTCGATCGCAGTCGAGGTCGGGCAGACGGTGCGCATCCCGCGCTGGGCGTAGAACTCGGCGCGCAACGGGTCGAGGAGGCGGACGACGACGCAGAGGATGTCGAAGCGCTTCTGCGCCACCTGGCCGATCACGATGTTCGTGTTGTCGCCGCTCGTGCAGACGACGACGCCGTCCGCGGTCTCGATCCCGGCCTGGCGGAGCACCTCGGTGTCCATGCCGTGGCCCACGACGAAGCCGCCGCGCCAGTTCTCGCCGAGGCGGCCGAGGGCCTCTTCCTTCTCGTCTACGACGGTGACGTCCCACCCCTCGCGGGCGAGCCGCAGAGCGGTGGTCGAGCCGACGCGGCCGCAGCCGATCACGATCGCCTTCACGGACGCAGCGTAGCGGCTCAGACCTCTTCGAGCACGCCCTGGGGAAAGGCGACGATGAGCACCTCACAGGGCGCCTTGCGGAGGACGTACTCGACGGTGGGTGAGAAGAAGCGCGACTGCCGGCGCCAGCGGGGCGACGAGCCGAGCACGATCAGGTCGGTGCCGAGCTCCGACGCGGCCTGGATGATCGCCTCGCCGATCGCACGGGCGCGCACGGTGTGACCGGTCACCTCGACGTGATGGTCCTCCCCGAGCGCCTGGGCCTCGAGAAGCGATTCCGCAGCGCGCTGCTCCTCCTCGACGAGCTCGGCGTCGAGCGGCAGCTCCATCGGCACGCGGATCACGTGCAGAGCATCGACCTGCGCTCCGCGCTCCTGCGCGAGCTTGACCGCCGTCGCGACCATCTCCTCCCCGATCTCGCCGAGCTTCATCGGCACGAGGATGCGCGAGAACTGGGTCTCGGGCAGCACCTGCTCGTCGGCCGAGACGACGTGCTCCATCAGCCCCTCGCCGCGGCTGCGGCGCACGAGCAGGTAGACGACGATCCCGAGCACGAGCCAGGCCGGGCCCGCATACCGCGCGGCCGGGTGCGTGACGAGCGCGACGATCCAGACCGCGAACGTGAGGACGGCGCCGACGACGGCCGGGAGCGGCACGTCCGCGCCGCGCAGGCGGACCGAGAGCCCGACGCGGAACGGGCGCGGCAGCTCGGGGCGGCTCACCCGCAGCTTGATCACCGCGAGCTGCGCGGCGGTGAAGGCGAGGAGGACCCCGAAGCTGTAGAAGCTGGCCAGGAAGGTTGCCGGGTGGGCGAGCCAGGACGTGGCGACGATCAGCCCGATCGAGATCAGCGCCGACGAGACGAGTGCATCCGGCGAGGTGAGCGTGCGCCGGTTCAGGAGCCCGAACCGACGCGGCAGCTGGCCGTGCTCGCCGAGCGAGTAGGCGAGCCTGCCGATCCCGGAGACCGAAGTCGTGGCCGCCATCAGCAGGATCAGGGCACCCGTGACCCCGACGTAGACGTTGAGCATGTCGCCGAGCCAGACCGGCAGCTCCGCCCGCAGCGCCGAGACGATTCCCATCAGCGGCGCCCCTCCCCACGTCGTCCCCAGCGCGGTGTCGCCGTTTTCGACCGGGAACGCCGAGAGCCCGACGATCGCGATCAGCACGTAGATCACGACCACGGCGCTGAGCGCGCTGAAGAGGCTGCGCGGCAGGTCGCGGCCCGGCTCGCGCGCCTCCTCGGCGAGGTTCGCGACCGTCTCGAGCCCGGTAAAGGCGAGCATCGCTAGCGGGAGCGCGAACGCGAGCTGGTGCCACGACGGCGCGGCGCCCACCGAGATCCCATGGGTCAACAGGTCGCCGGAGAAGAGCAGGCCGAAGCCGAGCACGACGAGCATCACCTGGGTGACGAGGTCGAACACCGCGACGACGAGCCCGATCCGGTGGAGGCTCGGCCGGTGTACGAGCCTCACCGCCGTGATCCCCGTCACGACGCCGACCGCCGCGACGACGTCCCACGGCTCGCCCTCCAGCCCGTCCAGGTGGAACGCATAGCCGAGGTAGTGCGGGAGAAAGAGCGCCGAGAGCGCGATCACGATCAGGTAGTCGAGGAATAGCACCCAGCCGGTCGCGAAGCCCGCGAAGTCGTTGAACGCGATCCGCGTGAAGGTCGCGGCGCCGCCGGTCTCCGGGATCGCCGCCGTTCCCTCCGCGTAGGAGAGGGCGACGAGCAGGAACAGCAAGCCCGTCAGGAGCAGGAGGGCCGGCGTGAGCCCGAGCGCCTCCTCGGCGATGATCCCGAGGGCGAAGTAGATCGACGAGGCGACCTCGCTGTACGCGATCGAGGCGAGCGCGGGGGCGTCGAGCACCCGCTGCAGGCGCGGCAGCTTACGGGCCATCGGCCACCTATTTCTTCACCCGCAGGAGCCAGAGCCGGCCGGTGCCGAGCGCGATGAAGAGGGCGCCGAAGACGAACCCGATGCCGCCGCCGGCGCGCGCCGTCTGGACCAGGATCGCGAAGCCGAGCACGACGAAGATCGCCGAGAGCACGGCGATCGAGGTCCGGTAGGCCCTCACGCGGCGGCCCGCTTCGCTGCAGCGACGAGTACGCGACAGGGCGCGTGCTTGAGGATGTAGTCGACCGTGTCGCTGAAGAGCGGCTGCTTGCTCAGCCCGCGGTCTCTGCGGTCGGCGCCGACGACGACGATCTCCGAGCCGCGGCGCGTCGCCTCGTCGCAGACCGCACGGCCGAAGCTGCGTGCGCGCGCCACGCGGCCGATCACCTTGACCCCGAAGGTGTCGCCGATCGCCTTCGCCTCGTCGAGCAGCTGGTCCGCCCCGTATTCCTCCTCAGGGAGCTCGACGTCGAGCGGCTTGTGCAGCGGCACCTCGATCACGGTCATCGCGACGACCGTAGCGCGCCGCTCGGCGGCCAGGCGGCAGGCCAGGTCGACCGCCTCCTCCGACTCGCGGTCGGGCCCCATTGGCACGAGGATGTTGCGGTACTCGAGCGCCGCCCCGGGCCCGATCACGACCGCTGCGCGCACCGTCTCGGTAAGCGGCTCGTGCACGATCCGGCGGCGGTAGAAGACGAAGAAGAGGGTGCCGAGCGCCAGCCAGCCGAGCCCTGCCCAGCGCGCCGCGGGCGACTGCACCACGATCACGAGCCACGAGAGCCCCGTGCCGATCCCGCCGAGGATCGCGAAGAGCGGCCAGTTGACGCCCCGCCAGCTCAGGTTCGGCCGCGCGCGATAGGCGAGCTCGTCCTCCCCGTGCCGGGCTCGCAGCGAGACGACGGCCGCGTGCGCGACCGTGAACGAAAAGGTCGCGCCGAAGGCGTAGATCGTGCCGAGGAAGGCGGTTTGCCCCGGCAGGATCACGAGTGCCGGCACGATCCCTGCGAAGAAGAGGATCGACAGCCAAGGGGTCTTGAAGCGTGGATGGAGAAGCCGGAAGACTCCCGGCAGCTGCTTGTAGCTCGCCATCGCGTAGGTGATGCGCGAAGCGCCGATCACGCCCGCGTTGGTGGCGATGAAGAGGATCGTCGCGGCGAGGATGCCGACGTAGATCTCCGCGACCCTCAGCACGAGCCCGTGCAGGCCGAGGTTCTCGACCAGGCCGAGCACCGGGTCGTTCGCAAACCCCTGGGGCGGCGGCTGGCCGAGAAGCGTCTCGTACTTCCCGTTCACCTTCGTGACCGGCATCGCCGAGAGCGCGATCCAGGGCAGCGTGAGGTAGATCGCGAAGACCGCGCCGGCGACGAGCTTGATCGAGTTCGGGATCGTGCGCACGGGGTCGCGGGCCTCCTCGGCCAGGTTCGAAACCGTCTCGATCCCCGTGTAGGCCAGCATCGCGACCGGGATCGCGAGCAGAAACTGGCTCCAGGTGGGAGCGACTCCCCAGTGGATGTTCGCGCGCAGGATCTCCGGGCTGAAGACCAGCACGAACCCGAGCCCGACGAGCAGCACCTGCGTCACGAAGTCGACGACGGCGAGGATCACGTTCAGGCGCGCCGACTCCTGGATCCCGACGATGTTCAGCGCGGCGAGCACGGCGACGACCACGATCCCGCCGACGATGTCCCACGGATTCTCCCGCAGCGGCCCCCAGAAGATCGAGAGGTAGTGCGGGACGAAGAACGCCGAGATCGCGATCGTGGCGACGTAGTTGAGCATCTGGGCCCAGGCGGCGAGGAAGCTCACGAACTCGTTGAACGCGTGGCGCGCGAAGCTCGAGGAGCCGCCCGCCTCCGGGTAGCGGACCGTCCCTTCGGCGTAGGTCGCGGCGGTCGCCGCGAAGATCAGCCCGGCGATGATGAAGACGGCCGGGGTCAGGCCGAGCGCATAGACCGCCGTGACGCCGAGCGCGTAGTAGATCGACGAGCCGACGTTGCCGTAGGCCGTCGCGAACAGCGCGGGGGTGCCGAGAACCCGCTCGAGTGCGTGAGCCTGGCGCCGCCTGCGTGGCACTAGGGAACTCTAGACCGCCCGGCCCTCGGCGAAACCGGGGTCAGACCCAGCTCCAGTACTGAATCACCTTCGTCGCGGACGTGTGACGGTGTCGCCCCTCAGGGCACATTCCACGTTGGTTCGGCGCAATGGCCATGTCCGGGGTCTGACCCCGGTTAGCCCCAGTGAATCGAGACGAGCAGCGGGATGAGGAGGATCGCGACGATGTTCGTGATCTTGATCATCGGGTTGATCGCCGGGCCCGCCGTGTCCTTGTACGGATCGCCGACCGTGTCGCCCGTGACCGCGGCCTGATGGGCCTCCGAGCCCTTGCCGCCGTAGGCGCCGTCCTCGATCAGCTTCTTCGCGTTGTCCCAGGCGCCGCCGCCCGAGGTCATCGCGATCGCGAGGAAGAGCCCGGTCACGATCGTGCCGATCAGGAGCCCGCCGAGCATCCGCACGCTGATGATCCCCACCACGATCGGGAAGAGGATCGGGATCAGGGCCGGGAGCAGCATGTTCTGGATCGCGCGGCCCGTGACGATGCTGACGGTCGTGGCGTAGTCCGGTAGCTCGGTGCCCTCCATGATCCCCGGGTGCTCCCGGAACTGGCGGCGCACCTCGACGACGACCTCGCCGCCGACGCGCCCGACCGCGGTCATCGCGAGCGAGGCGAACAGGAACGGCATCAGTCCGCCGATGAAGAGGCCCGCGATCACCCAGGCGTCGGAGAGGCTGAACAGGACCGCGTGCCCCTCGTCGGCCAGGCCCTTCGTGTAGCTGTCGAAGAGGACGAGCGCGGCGAGCGCGGCAGAGCCGATCGCGTAGCCCTTCGTGACGGCCTTCGTCGTGTTGCCCACCGCATCGAGCGGGTCGGTGATCGCGCGCACCGACTCGGGCAGGTGGGCCATCTCGGCGATCCCGCCGGCGTTGTCGGTGACGGGGCCGTACGCGTCCAGCGCGACGATCAGGCCGGTCATCGAGAGCTGCGCCATCACGGCGACGCCGATGCCGTAAAGGCCGGCGAAGTGGTGGGCGACGAGGATCCCGGTGGCGATCACGATCACCGGCAGCGCGGTCGCGCGCATCCCGATCGCGAGGCCCTCGATGATGTTCGTCGCGTGGCCGGTCTGCGAAGCCTTCGCGATCGCCTTGACCGGGTTCCAGCGCGAGCCCGTGTAGTACTCGGTGATCGCGACGAGCAGGAAGGTCACGACGAGGCCGGTGAGCGCCGAGCAGTAGAGGTCGCTGAAGCTGAAGGCGCCGTGGTCGAAGGCCCTCGTAACGGGAATGAAGCCGATCGCGGACAGGACCGTGGCGACGATCACGCTCTTGTAGAGCGCGTTCATGATCGAGCCGTCGCGGCCGATGCGGGCGAAGAAGGTGCCGATGATCGAGGCGATGATCGAGATGCCGCCGATCGCGAGCGGATAGAGCGCGAGGTCGGAAGTGGGGAACGAGGTGCCGAGCAGCATCACGGCGACCGCGGTGACCGCGTAGGTCTCGAACAGGTCGGCCGCCATGCCGGCGCAGTCACCGACGTTGTCGCCCACGTTGTCGGCGATCACGGCGGGGTTGCGCGGGTCGTCCTCGGGGATCCCGGCCTCGATCTTGCCGACGAGGTCGGCACCGACGTCGGCCGCCTTCGTGAAGATGCCGCCGCCGAGACGGGCGAACACCGAGATCAGCGAGCCGCCGAAGGCGAGCCCGACGAGGTCGTTGATCGCGCGGTCCTGCGAGACGTCGAACCAGTTCGTGAGGATCGCGTAGTAGCCGGCGACGCCGAGGAGGGCGAGCCCGACGACGAGGAGGCCGGTGACCGAGCCCGCGCGGAAGGCGACGTTGAGAGCCGGCTTGAGGCCGTGGCGGGCGGCCTCGGCGGTGCGCGCGTTCGAGCGTACGGCGACGTTCATGCCGATGAACCCGGCGGCGGCCGAGAGCACCGCTCCGATCAGGAAGCCGAAGGCCGTCCCCCAGCCGAGCTGGTCGTAGAAGCCGAGCAGGAGAAACGGGGCGATCGCGACGTACGCGATGGTCGTGTACTGCTTGCGCAGGTAGGCCGCGGCGCCCTGCTGCACGGCGCGGGAGATCTCCTGCATCCGCTCGTTGCCGGCCGGCTGCTTCAGCAGCCAGTAGATGAGGCCCACGCCCCAGGCAATCGCGAGCAGCGCGCAAACGAGCGCAAAGGCGACCGCGTGATCGTTGAAGAAGTTCATCGCTCGGCTCCCCTCACAAAGTCAGTGCCGAGCCCGCCTCGGCGCGGGCAGTTTTGTATCACAAGCAGCGGCCGGAAGCAGCGGGATCAGGCCGGGTCGTCCGCCTTCGCGGCGTCGGCGTATGCGAGCTGCAGGTTCGCGAGCACCTGGCCGAAGTCGCGCAGCACCGCCTCGTCGACGTTTCCCTCGAGCACGGGCAGCAGCGCCTTCAGCGCCTCGATCGCGATCTTCGCCTGCTCGAGGTCGCGCCCCTCGGGGGCGAGCTTCGCGAAGCCCATCGAGGCGACCATCGAGAGCGTGTGCACGAGGAGGTCGGAGACCTTCGCACGGCGGAGCTCCTCGACGAGCTCGTCGGCGGACGGCTCGTCAGCCACCGACCCGCTCCGCACGCAGCACCTGCCCGGCGTAGATCTCCTGGAGGGACTCGCCTTCCGCGAGCCGGGCGAGCTGCCGCTCGGCGGCGTTCGCGCCGGGCACGGCGAGGAACGGCGCCGCGCCGATCTCCTCCGCAGCCGGCGCGACCCACTCGAGCAGCCGCTCGATGCGCGCCCGCGCGGGAAGGACGACGCCGCGGTCGAGGTCGATCAGCTCTCCAGCGAGACCATGGCGGATCGCACGCCACATGTTCTCCTCGATCAGGCGGTGCGGATGGTCCGGCAGCGGCTCGCCCTCGTCGAGCGCGTGCGCGACGCGGACGACCAGCGCGTGGATCAGCGCGGTGAGGGCGCGCGCATCGGCTAGGTCGGGCTGCGCGTCGCAGATCCGCACCTCCACGGTCGGGAAGGAGAGATGCGGGCGGACGCTCCACCAGATCTGCGTGTACTCGTCGATCGAGCCCGTCGCGTAGAGGAACTTCACGTACGCCTCCCACTCGTCCCAGCCCGAGAAGCTGTCGGGGATCCCGCAGCGTGGAAACATCCGGGTGAAGACCTGCGAGCGCGTCGAGTGGAGGCCCGTCTCGATCCCCTCGAGGAACGGCGAGCTCGCCGAGAGGGCGAGCAGGTCGGGCAGGAACGTGCGCAGCGCGCTGCAGACGCGGACGGCGCGGTCGGGGCCGTTGACCGCCACGTGGACGTGGATCCCGAAGCTGTTGTTCTGCCAGACGACGTAGCGGAGGAGCTCGTCGTTGCGGCGGTAGTGCTGCGTGTCGATGATCCGCTGCTCCTGCCACGGGCTCCACGGGTGCGTGCCCGTGGCACCCAGCGCGATCCCGAGCCCGTCGGAGAGCGCGGTGAGCTGGGCGCGCCGCTCGCCGACCGCCTGCGCCGCCTCGGCGAAGCTCTCGCAGAGGCCGGTCTTCACCTCGACCTCCGAGGCGATCAGCTCCCCGACGAGGTTCGGCTCGAGGTCGGTGCCCTTGGCCGCCGCCTCGACGTCCTCGAAGCGGTTCACCAACGAGAGCGAGCCGGGGTCGAGCAGGGCGAACTCCTCCTCGATCGCGACCGTGAAGTCGCGCGCGGCCTCGAACTGCTCGCGTGCAAAGCGGAGCTGCTCTTCCGCGCTGAGGCGCTGTGCGTCTCCCATGGCCGTGGAAAGGTTATCCCGCTACAGGCCGGAGGAGGCGCCGAGCGACGGCCGTCCAGCTCCAGTGCTCGACCACGGCCCTGCGCGCAGCCTCGCCGAGGGCCTGCCGCTCGGAAGCCGGCAGCGACAGCAGGAGGCGCAGCTTCGACTCGAGGTCGGCGGCATCGCCGTTCTCGAAGCCGGCGAGATCGGAGTGATCGGGCGGGTACTCGCGCTCGATTCCTGCGGCCACCTCGGCGAGGCCCGAGTGCCGGGCGACGACGGGAGGCACTCCGGCGGCGGCCGCCTCGGCCGCGACCATGCCGAACGCCTCGGGGAAGATCGAGGGCACGACCGAGACGTCGGCGAGCGGGAGCAGGTACCGCAGATGGCGGTGCTCCAGCGCGCCGGTGAAGAGGGTGTCCGGCGGCGCCAGCGCCTCGAGCTCCTCGCGGTAGTCGCCGAACCCGACGATCAGGGCACGCGCATCGAGCCCGCGCATCGCCTCGAACAGGACCTGGACGCCCTTGTTCTCGATCAGCTTGCCGACGAAGACGACGGTCGGGCGCTCGCCACCGAGGAACGCCTCGAGCCGCTCGGCGTTGCCCTCGTCGGGAGTCCGGTCGTTCAGGTTGCCGGGGTTCGGCGGGTCGCGGCGGGCCTCCTCGAGCAGCCCGCGAGCGCCTCTGCGCGCGGCCGCGGGTGGAACAGGTCGACGTCCACGCCCGGCGATACCTCGGCCACCCGCTCGACGCGGCCCATCACCTCGTCCACGACCGCGCGGATGTGCTCGGAGCCGACGTAGACCGCTTCCGCCCGCGCGAGCGACTCCCGCGCCCAGTCGATCAGCTCGGGCCTCCCGCGCATCGAGTACTCGAGCTCGGAGCCGTGCGCCTTGACGCGGAACGGCAGGCCGGCCGCGGCGCCGACCGGGCCGCCGAGCAGGATGTGGTTCGCGAAGAGGAGGTCGGCGGGCGCGAGCTCGCGGATCGCCCGCGCGTTCGTCTCGACGTAGCGATGCCGCTCCTCCCATGGCATCTCCTGAAGGAGCACCGCCTCGAGCCCCTCGTAGTCGTCGAGCACGAAGACGGGTAGCCGGGTGTCGAGCTCGGGCCGTACGACGGCGGCGCTCCCCGTGTCGTAGAGCTCGGCGTGCCGTTCCTGGCAGAGCACGGTCACGTCGTGTCCCGCCCGGCTCCACTCGCGGGCGAGAGCGCGCGAGTAGACATTCGAGCCGGTTCCGCCGAGCAGGTAGCCGTGCCAGAGCAGGATCCTCACGGGAAAGACCCTAACCGGGTCCGGGAAAGTCCCGATGCGCGCCCCGCGGGCCCCCGCGATCATCGGTGACGTGAACGTCCGTGCTCTCGTCGCGATCGCCGGCGCGGCGACGGTCTGCGCCGCGGCGCCCGCTCATGCGGCGGTGCCGCTCCACAAGTGCACCGTGCAGAGCATCGCCGCCCGCTGCGGGACGCTCTCCGTGCCGGAGAACCGCGCGGTCCCGGCCGGGCGCACGATCTCGCTGCGAATCGCGGTGCTCCCCGCCACCCTGGGGCGAACACACAACGACCCGTTCGTCTACCTCGCAGGCGGGCCCGGCGGAGCGGCGACCCAGTCGGCCGCAGCCGTGGCGAGCATCTGGTTCGAGCTGCGGGCGGACCGCGACATCCTCCTCGTCGACCAGCGTGGTACAGGCGGCTCGAATGCGCTCGCCTGCGCACCGCCGACCGGGGAGATCTCGACTCCGGCGGAGCTCACCGCATACGTCCAGAGCTGCGCGGCGGCGCTCGCCGGCGATGCCTCCCAGTACGGGACCGCGGCCGCGATGGACGACCTCGAGGCGGTCCGCAAGGCGCTCGGCTACGTGAAGCTCGACCTCTACGGGATCAGCTACGGCGCCACCGCGGCGCAGGTCTTCCTCCGGCGCCACCCGGGCTCGGTGCGCACCGTCGTGCTCGACGGCGCGACGCTCCTCGACGTTCCGTTCATGAGCCGCTTCGCCTCGAACGGGCAGCGGGCGCTCGACCTGATCGCCGCCCGATGCGCCGCGCAGAGCTCGTGCGCCCGCGCCTTCCCCACCTGGCGGGCCGATCTCCTGCCGCTGCTCGCGCGGCTCCAAGCGGCGCCGGTGACGGTCCAGGTCGCCGGCTCGCCGATCGTCGTGGACGACCTCACGCTCGCGGGCGAGATCCAGCTCATGACGAAGTCGGACAACGCCGCAGCGGTCATACCGCTGCTCGTCTCGCTTGCAGCAGCGGGCGACTACTCCGTGCTGGCGGCAAACCTCACCCCGCCGACGCCGCCCGACCTCAGCATCATGCCGTGGTCGATCCTGTGCAACGAGCCGTGGTTCGGCCTTGATCCCGTCGTGCCAACGGGCACGTACCTCGATCGCTCCGTCGCAGCTTCGATTGCCAACGACCAGTTCGTCTGTGCCGGCTTCCCGAAGCGGGCCGAGCCGGCCGCAGAGTGGGCCGGGGTCAGCTCGAAGGCGCCGGCGCTCGCACTGGTGGGCGGCGCCGACCCGCAGGATCCGATCGGCAACATCGCCGGGCTCCGGGACGTGATGCCGAATGCGCGCATCGTCGTCGCACCCGGGATGGGCCACGGCGTCGGGGCCTACGGCTGCCTCCCGCACCTCGTCGCGCGCTTCGTCGCGCTCGGCTCGGCGAAGAAGCTCGACCTCTCGTGCGCGCGGAGGATCGCGCCGAGACCGTTCCTTCTCGGCTAGGCGAGGTGGAAGTAGAGCGCGTAGAGCAGGTCGATCGCCGGGTTCGACGTGTGGACGGCGACGTCCGACGGCACGTCGAGGAGCGCCTCCGAGTAGTTGAAGACGATCTTCACGCCCGCGGCAACGAGGTCGTCGGCGGCGCCCTGTGCGGCCCCGGCGGGGACGGCGAGCACGCCGACGATGATGTTCTTGTCGCGTACGACGTCGGGAAGCTGCGAGATCTCGGTCACCGTGACCCCGCCGATCGTGCGGCCGACCTTCTCCGGATCGGAGTCGAAGACCGCAGCGATGTTGATCCCGTGCTCGGCGTAGATCGGCGAGCTCGCGATCGCCTGGCCGAGCCGGCCGGCGCCGACGAGCGCGATGTTGTGCTGGCCCTGGGTGCGGAGGATCGAGCGGATCTCGGCGAGCAGCGAGTCGATGTTGTAACCGACCCCGCGCTTGCCGAACTTGCCGAAGCCGGAGAGATCGCGGCGGATCTGCGTCGCGTTGATGTTCGTGTAGTCGGAGATCTCCTGCGAGGAGATCCTCTCCTTCCCCATCTTCTTCGACTGCGTCAGCACCTGCAGGTACCGGGACAGGCGCGCCGCCACTCCCACCGTCAAACGATCCGCCACGCCTGCTCCTTAGGTCGAAGTTTGTGACACAGACCGCATTCTGCCAGCCGAGCAAACTCGCCGCTGGCCGTACCGCCTACCCCGGAGTTTGTGCTGCGAAACGGCGGCGGAGCGCGTCGGGGTGGACGTGGTAGGTGAAGACCCTTTCGCCGTCGACCTCGACGACCGGGAGCCACTCCCGGTAGCGGGCCTCCAGCCCGGGATCACCCGTGATGTCGACCTCCTCGAGGGCGAAGCCGAGCTCTGCGCGAAGCTCCTCGAGCTGCCCGCGCGCCCGGTCGCAGAGATGGCAGCCCTCTGCGTGGTAGAGGGTGACTACGGGTAGATCCCCCGCGTCACCGTCGCCTCCGCGACGCGCTCGACTGCGAGCCCGTACGCGGCGAGCCGCAGGCTCACGCTCCGGGTCTCGGCGGTGCGCCAGGTCTCCTCGAAGGCCTTCGACACGATCTCGTTGAGCTTCGCGTTGACCTCGGCCTCCTTCCAGAAGTACTCCTGGAGCCCCTGAACCCATTCGAAGTACGAGACGACGACGCCGCCTCCGTTCGCGAGCACGTCGGGGACCACGGCGATGCCGTTGCCCTCGAGGATTTCGTCCGCGGTCGGAGTGACGGGGCCGTTCGCGCCTTCGACGATCGCCTTCGCCCTGATCTGGTCGGCGTTCTCGGTCGTGATCACCTGCTCGAGCGCGCACGGTGCGAGGACGTCGCACTCGAGCGTGAGCAAGTCCTCGTGGGAGATCTCCTCCGCGCCGCCGAGGCCGATCAGCCCACCGGTCTCGCGCTTGTGCGCGAACGCGGCAGGCACGTCGATCCCGTTCGAGTTGTGAAGGGCGGTACGCGAGTCCGAGATCCCGATCACCGTGGCGCCCTCCTCGGCGAGGAACGTCGCGAGGAAGCTGCCGACGTTGCCGAACCCCTGCACCACGACGCGCATCCCGTCGATCGAAAGGCCGCCCTTCGTCGCGAAGTCCTCCACGCAGTAGAGCGCGCCTCGCGCCGTCGCCTCTTCGCGGCCGAGAGAGCCGCCGATCGGGAGCGGCTTGCCGGTGACGACGCCTAGGACCGAGTAGCCCTTGTTCATCGAGAACGTGTCGAAGATCCAGGCCATCACGCTCGCGTCGGTGCCGACGTCGGGGGCGGGGATGTCCTTCTCCGGCCCGATCTCGTTGATGATCTCGCTCGTGTAGCGCCGCGTCATCCGCTCGAGCTCGCTGCGCGACATCTCCTTGGGATTGCAGACGACCCCGCCCTTGGCGCCGCCGAAGGGAATCCCCATCAGCGCGCACTTCCAGGTCATCCACATCGCGAGCGCCTTCACCTCGTCGAGCGTGACGTCCGGGTGATAGCGGATCCCGCCCTTCGAGGGGCCGCGCGCGACGTTGTGCGTCACCCTGAAGCCCTTGAAGGCCCGGGTCTCGCCGCTGTCCATCGAGACAGGGACCGAGACCTCCACGGACTTCTTGCACTCCTGGAGGACGTTCACCAGGTTGTCCTCGATCCCGAAGACCTCTGCGACGCGACGGAGCTGGTCGCGGGCGATGTCGAACGGGTTCTCGCGCAGGTGTGAGACGGTCGTGCTCACGGTGCAGACCGAGTATATGGCGCTAGCGGACCGTGAACCTGACCAGGCGGCGGGCGGGTGGGCCGCCGTCGGTGGAGTAGGCCAGCAGGCGCACCCTGTAGCGGCCCGGGGCGAGCCGTGAGCCGGACGGGGCGCGCCCGGTCAAGGCGAAGGCGTACGTGCCCGGGAGCGCATCCCGCAGCCGTGTAAGCAGGCCGAGCGGCTGCCCGTGCGAGTCGACGAGCTTGGCGTCGAAGCGGGCGACCGGCGTCACCGCGACGCTGCCGGCCGACTGAGCGAGGCGACCGAGCCGGACCATCAGCAGCACCGGCGCGAGTGCCTCGGCGTCGAGGGTCGAGCTCGAAAGGCGGACGTTCGAGATGAGATCGCCGGAGGGAGCTTCGAAGGAAGCGGCCCAGGGGATCCGGATCGACGCGCCGCCGCCGTCGACCGAGAGCACGACGGCGCCCTCCGCGCGAGAGGCGTCGGCCCCCGCGCTCACCACCACCTGCCTCGATCCGCGGGGCCCGATCGTGACCCGCTCGGAAGATACGGAGGCCGGGCTCTCGACCGAGAGGGAGACGGTGTGCCGGAGCGGCGAGAGATTGCGAACGACGATCGTCCGGCGACGCGCCCTCCATCCCAGCGAGACCGTTGCCGGCTCGGTTGTGACCTGAAGGGAGCGCGCCGCGGCGAGATCGACGAGCCCCGCGCCCTGGGCGCTTCGGGCGCCGGTGGAAAGCGGCTGGGCGGTGCCGATCAGCGCACTCCGGAGGTCGACCGCGGCCAACTCGGGCCGCGCCTGCGCGAGCAGAGCCGCCGCTCCGGCGACCGCGGCCGCGGCGATGCTCGTCCCGCTCACCGTTGCGAACCGTGGCGAACCGTCCGGATTCGTGCCGGGGGCCGAAGTGACGACGCCGACACCCGGCCCGACGAGCTCCGGCTTGATCCCGCCGTCGAAGGCGAGGCCCTGAGACGAGAACGCCGCCACACGCCCGAACGCCGGGTTGGGGCCGGCGCGCAGCGGCGCTATCGAGACGCCGACGTTCGCGCCGCTCGCCAGGGCCGCGCGCAGCGCTGCGCCCACCGCCGCTCCGAGCCCCACCACCGGCACGGGCACCAGGCCGTCGACTCCGAGGCTGCCGGAGGGCATGCTCGCGCCCTCGAGGAGGATCGCGGCCGCTCCCGCGCGCGCCGCCGCCTCGGCGACGTCACGCGGGGCTCCGGCGGCAGGAACGAGCGCCGCCCGGCCCGCGACGAGGCTGTAGCCGCGCCGGTCGAAGAACGCGTCGACCCCGGGCGGGCCCGAGCCCTCTTCCCCGGGCCGCGGCTGCGCGACACGCAGCCCGAGCGCATGGCGCGGCGCGACCGACCCGGCGAGCGGCACGACGGCGTCGAGCAGCACACGGAGCCCGGCACGCACCACGAGACGGGCGCGGCTGCCCTGCGCGCGTAGATCCGCGGCGCCGACGGTGAGCGCAGCCGGCGCGCCCCCGGGCCCGGCGATGCTGCCGAAGCTCGGCCCCGCCGCACCGTCGTTCCCGGCGGCCGCGACCACGAGCGTGCCGAGCCGTCCCGCGCCGTCCGCCGCGACCGCGACGGGATCGTCGGCGAATGCCGCAAAGGGCGCCGCGAGCCCGACGAGGGCGATCCGCACCGCATCGCGGGCGTCACCGTTCGCGTTCGGGTCGACGGCCCGTTCGAGCCCCGCGACGAGCTCGTCGGTGCGCGCGTAGATCGACCAGCCGCCCGAGGCGTTCGCCTGCCACCCCGCGACGCGGAGCGGCAGGACCGTCGCGCCCGTCGCGACCCCGGCGAGCCCCGAGGGGCCGCCGGCTCCGACGAGGACACCGGCGAGCTCGGTCCCGTGCTCCTCGATGCTCGCCGGGTCGCCGGGCTTCGTCCGCGCGAGCGCCGGGCCGTGCTTCCGGACGACGTCGTAGCCCGGCAGCACGCGGCCGCGCAGGTACGGCTGCGAGCGGTCGACCCCGGTGTCGAGCAACGCGATCGTGACACCGCTGCCGTCCGTGCCGGGGAGCGTGAGGCCCCGGCCGGGCCCGCCGTCTGGGGCCGGCTGCGCCCCCGGGACGGTCGCCGGATACGCCACCCGGACCCGGTACACGCCGGCGACCTCCGGCGCGGCATCCAGGAGGCTGATCCCGCGTGCGTCGACCGCGGTGGAGAAGCCGTCGATCACCCGCGTATAGGTGTACTCGGGGCGGATCGCCACCCCCTCGAGGGCGAGCCGGCCGATCAGGCGCCGTTGGGCCGCGAGCGCGCCGGCGCTCCACCGCCGCTCGTCGGCGGCGGTCGCCGCGCGACCGACTCGGTCGGCGAGCGAGGGGGCCTTGAGCACCACGATCACGCGCTGGCCGACCGAGACGTGCGGCCGCGGCCCTCCGACCAGCCCTGCCCAGGCTGCGGCGGACGGAGGCCGCTCTGCGGGGATCCCCCCTCCCGCGCCGCCGCCGCCCGCGAGCAGGAGCGCGAGCACCGCGCCGGCCGCGAGGAGCCCGAGCGGCACCGTCGCACGCGGCTCAACGTGACGAGGCGTACGCATCCAGCCCAAGGTACCCGGGATACGGGACGGCCTTCGCATAGCGGGCCGCGGACGCGATCATCGCCGCGTTGTCGGTGCAGAGCGCGAGCGGCGCGAACCCGGCCTGCGGCAACGCGGTACGCAGCTCGGAGTTCGCTGCGACTCCGCCCACGACCGCGACGCGCTCGGCTCCCGCGGCGTCCAGTCGCTCCACGAGCGCGCGCACGATCGCTCGCTGGTAGCTCGCGGCGAGGTCGGCACGACGGGCCTCGAGCTCCGCCTCGGGCAGATCGCGCACCGCGTAGAGCAGCGCCGTCTTCACCCCGGAGAACGAGAAGTCGAGCCCCGGGACCCGCGCGACGGGGAAGGCGTAGGCGGCCGGGTCTCCCGCCCGGGCCAGTCGGTCGATCGCGGCGCCGCCCGGATAGCCGAGCCCGAGCAGGCGTGCGCCCTTGTCAAAGGCCTCCCCCGCGGCGTCGTCGAGTGTCGTTCCGAGCACGCGGAACGAGCCACGCTCCGTCACGTCGACGAGCATCGTGTGGCCTCCGCTCGCGAGCAGGCAGAGGAACGGTGGCTCGAGCGGATCGGCGCCGAGGTAGAGCGAGGCGACGTGGCCGCGCAGGTGGTCGACGGGGACGAGCGGGAGCCGGCGCGCCCAGGCGATCGCCTTCGCGGAGGCGAGGCCGACGAGCAGCGCCCCGATCAGGCCCGGCCCTTGCGTGACCGCGACGCGGTCGACGTCGTCCAGCGTCGCGCCCGCCTCTCCGAGCGCCTCGCGCAGCACCGGCACGATCAGCTCGAGGTGGCGCCGCGAGGCGACCTCGGGGACGACGCCGCCGAAGCGTGCATGGAGCTCGGCCTGGGAGGAGACGACGCTGGAGCGGATCGTCCCGTCCTCCTCGACGAGCGCAGCGGCGGTCTCGTCGCACGAGGTCTCGATCCCGAGGATCACGAAGCGCCGGCCGCGGGCTCGGCAGCGTCCTCGACGGGGTCCTTCCACATGATCATCGCGTCCTCGCGGTTGTCGGTGTAGTAGCCGCGCCGGATCCCTCGCGCGACGAACCCGAGCCTTTCGTAGAGGCGGATCGCGTCCTCGTTCGAGACGCGCACCTCGAGCGTGTAGCCGCGGCGCTCGTCCCCCGCGGTCAGGTCGAAGAGCTCCTCGAGCAGCGTCTGGGCAATCCCGCGGCGCCGATGCTCGGGCGCGACCGCGACGTTCATCACGTGCCAGGCGTCGACGTAGCGGGAGATGATCAGGTAGCCGACCAGCGCACCGGTGTCGGGGTCGAAGGCGCCGAGGCAGATCGAGGTCGGCTTCGCCAGCTCGCCCGCGAACATCGCGCGCGACCACGGCGTCGGGTAGGAGCGCTTCTCGATCTCCTCGATCGCGCTCAGGTCGCGTGCGTTGAGGCGCCGCAGCTCTACCGTCATGCCGCCTGCTCGGCGTCGGGGAGCCGGAGGTAGAGCGGCTCGACCAGCTCGGCCGGCCCGAACTCGCGCGCGAGCGCCGCGTGGAAGCGGGCGCGCGGGAGGTGCAGCTCGCTGCCGTCGGGGGGGACGACCGCGCCGGCGGACTCGAGCAGCTCGCGGTATCGCCGGGCGCCGTCGCCGACGTACGTCGTACCGTCGGTCACGGGCACGTCCACCGGGGCGAGGCAACGCGGCTCGCCGTCGAGGAGCACGAACACCTCGCGTCGCTTCGCGTCGACGACGGGCAGTGCGCCCGGGGCGCCCGCCGCGAGAGCGTCGAGGGTGGAGACTCCGGCGGCGGGCACGCCGAGCGCGAGCGCGAGCCCCCGCACCGTCGCAAGCCCGATTCGCACCCCCGTGAAGCTACCGGGGCCAATGCCGACCGCGATCGCGTCGACGTCGCCTGCGCGGCGGCCACCCTGGCGAAGCAGCGCGTCGACGTCCTCGAGCACCGTCGAGGCGCGGGAGCAGCGTTCCCCGAGCACCTCGCCGTCCTCGACGAGCGCGCTCGTGGCGGCCTCGGTGGCCGTGTCGATGGCGAGGATCAGCATGTCTAAAATACGCCTTCTAGCAGGGCTTTTTCCTGACTTTCGAGCACGACAAGTCTATGCGTGGGGTCGACGTGCCGCAACCGGACAGCGACGCTCACCGGCGGCAGCCCGGCGCCCGCGGCCTCGGGCCACTCGACGAAGCAGACGGCCCCGTCGAAGTACGGCTCCAGGTCGCCCCACTCGGCGGGCGAGACCGAGGCGAAGCGAAAGAGGTCGAGATGGGAGATCGGCACCCGGCCCGCGTAGCGATGGCCGATCGTGAACGTCGGGCTCGTCACGGGCCCCGTGACCCCGAGCGCGCGGCATGCCCCGCGGACGAAGGTCGTCTTGCCCGCGCCGAGCTCGCCCGAGACGGTGACGACGTCACCCGGGTGCAGCACCGCCGCAAGCTTCGCCGCGAGCACCTCCGTCTCCTCGGGCGAGGAGGTGGTGAGCTCCACCGCGCTCAGAAGAGGCCGAGCTGGCCTACCGGCTCAACGTCGGCGGCGACCGGCGGAGAGGGCTCGCGCTCGAACGCGGGCGGCGGCGGCGCGGCCGGAGCCTCGGTCGCGCCTTCGAGCAATGCGGGGATGCGAGCGAAGTCGGACTCGAGCACCTTCAGCATCGCGGGCGTGTAGAGCGCGGCGGCCGGGTGGTAGATCGGGTAGAGCAGCACGCGCCGGGCGCCGAGGGTGACCTCCTGCTCCTGGCCGTGGACGCGGGTGATCCCGAGCGGGCGGCCCGAGAGCAGCTTCGTCGCGAAGTTGCCGAGTGTCGCGACGACACGGGGCTCGATCAGCTCGATCTGGCGGAAGAGGTGGGGCTCACAGGCCTCGATCTCGTCCTGCTGCGGGTCGCGGTTGCCCGGAGGACGGCACTTGAGCACGTTTGCGATGTAGACGTCGCTACGGCTCAGGCCGATCCCCTCGAGCAGGCGCTCGAGCAGCTTCCCCGCCTGTCCGACGAAGGGCACGCCCTGCTTGTCCTCGTGGAAGCCGGGCGCCTCGCCGACGAACATCAGGTCGGCGTTCGGGTCGCCCGAGCCGAAGACGACCTGGGTGCGGGCCTCGGCCAGCCGGCAGCGCGTGCAGCCGGCGGTGAGCTCGCCGTAGGCGGAAAGTTCAGTGCCCGCAGCCACAGCTTCCGCCGCAACAGCCCCCGCCGCCGCCGAAGCTCGGCTGTGCAGCGGTGCCGTGAGCGGCGAACACGGAGAACTGCTTCACGACCCTCGTGGACTCGCAGTCCGGGCAGGGAACCTCCTGCTCGGACGACCTGACGAGCTCCTCGAAGTGCGATTCGCACTCCATGCAGACGTACTCGTAGATAGGCACCTCGGCTACAGACCTTACCAACGGCGTGGACGACTGCAAGACACGTTCATCTGGATCTTCTACCCCACGCCGGACGTCCACGGTCCGCCGGCGCGGCAAGAGAGCGAGCACAGCGCGCCACGCGTGGCCGCATGGAGAAGGAGACCCCTCCCGGGGCACGCCGGGCTCGCCGATCCTGTGCGGCCGGGCCAGGTCATCACACCTTCTCGCGTGACGAGCGGATCGCCTCGGCGACGACGTTCGCGTCCACCGAGATGATCACCGGCGTCGTGGTGTCACAGACGGTGTAGCGAACGCCTTCGCCGAATCATCGCCGTCGCGGAACGAGCCTCCGCTCGCGGCTGACTGCACGGCAGACTCGACGTTCCGCGCGTCCACTTCAAGGGCGGAAGCGGGTCCTCACGGCTGCGAACTTCCGCAATTTGCGGAAACTGTGCGGTGACCCCGGCGTCCGTCCGATAATGCGGGCGGGATGCGGGAGCAGATCGCTAGGCGGCTGGTCGGCCGGATCGTGGTGCTCGAGCAGCTCGCGCCGGAGCACGAAGCGGGCCTCCGCGCGGCGGCGGCGGACCCGGCGGCCTGGGAATGGATGACCACGCGCGACGTCGACGCGTGGATCGAGCAGGCCTACGCCGAGGCGGCCGCGGGCATCCGCTACCCGTTCGCGGTGCTGCGCGAGGGGGTGCCCGCGGGGAGCACGAGCTACATGTCGCTCGCCCCGGAGCACGAGCGGCTCGAGATCGGCCACACCTGGCTCTCGCCGTCGGCCTGGGGCACGGGCGCGAACACCGAGGCGAAGTACCTCCTCCTCCGCCACGCCTTCGAGGAGCTCGGCTGCCTGCGCGTCGAGTTCAAGACGGACGCGCTGAACGGGCGCGCGCGTGCGGCCCTGGCGGCGATCCCGGCCGAGTTCGAGGGGATCCACCGGCGACACATGGTCGTGCGCGGCGGCGAGCGGCGCGACTCGGCGTGGTACAGCGTGATCGTGGACGACTGGCCCGGGGTGCGCGCGTCGCTCGAAGCGCGGCTCGCACCGTCGAGTTAGGCGTCGAGGAAGCGGACCGCGGCGCGCACGACTCGCGGCCTTGGCCAGACGGGCGAGAAGGCGACGTATCGCGGAGCCCACGTTGACGGCTCGAACTTCGCCTCGTACCCGGCGAGCGACGCGAAGCCGTAGCGCCGGTCGAGGTACCGGAACGCGAAGGTGAGCGAACGGCCGATCCAGCGGGCCCGGCGGTCGAGTTGCTCGCCCGAGCCCCGGAACGGTGCGATCCCCAGCGCGGCCGAGCGGGCGCCCGCGTCGCGCAGACCGGTCAGCGTCTCGACCACGACGAGCTCGCTCGCACCGTTGACCGCGCCGGGCGCGCGGAACAGATCTTCGAGGTACCAGCCGCCGCGCGCGTAGATCGGCGAGCATGCCGCGAACGCCTCGAGCCGGCCGTCGCGATGGGCGACGAAGATCCGCTTCTCCTCCACCTCGTCGAGAGGCGTGGGACGGAGGACCGAGCGGGTGACGGGACGGCCGACGACGGCTTCCCACTTCCCGAGCAGGTCGCGCAGCTCGCGGTCGAGCGCCGGATCGTCGCGGTCCGCCTCCTGCACCACCACGCCGGCGCGGCGCGCGTGGTTCACGCACCAACGCAGGTTCTTGCCGCGGTTGCCGGCCGGCGGGCGCCATGACTCGAGCTCGAACCACGGCTCCTCCCCCACCTTGAGCGCCGAGTAGCCGCAGGCAAGCGTCGCGTGCGCGGTGAGCTCGTCGACCGCGAGCAGGCAGACTCCGAGCCGCGCGGCGTGCATCGAGCGGGTGAAGCGGCGGAGCAGCGTCTCGGTGTCGTCCGGAGCGCAGAGCGGGTCCGACCACACCACGGCGGCGCCGCGTCTGGTCAGGTAGCAGACGGCTCCTTCCGGCGCGACGAACGCCCGCCAGGGAGCGTCGTACCGCAGCAGGAACGAGAGCGGGCTGCGGCCGTACAGGCGCAACAGGTCGAGCACCGCCTCACGGGGGTACACTCCCTCTTGCCCGGTATCCGCTACGGAACTGGAGCTCATGTGTTCGACAACATTCACGTGATCGGTCTCGGCCGCGTCGGCTCGGCGGTCGGCGCCCGCCTGGGCGAGCGCGGCGTTGCTGCTTCCTCGGATCCCGCCGACCTGATAATTCTCTGCGTTCCGGACGCCGCGATCGCGGAGGTGGCCCGCTCGCTCGAGCCCGGGCCCTGGATCGCGCACGTGAGCGGGGCGACACCGCTCGCGGCGCTCGACCCTCACGAGCGGCGCTTCTCCGTCCACCCGCTGCAGACGTTTACCCGCGCGCGAGGGGCCGAGCAGCTGGACGGCGCCTGGGCCGCGGTGAGCGGAGAGACACACGAGGCACTCAAGCGGGCCGCCTGGCTGGCGCGGGAGCTCGGGCTCGAGCCGTTCGAGCTCGCCGACTCGGCGCGCACCCTCTACCACGCCGGCGCCGCCGTCGCCTCCAACTACCTCGTCACGCTGTACCGCGCGGCGGCCAGCCTGTTCGACGAAGCCGGCGCGCCGCCGGAGGCGCTCGTGCCCCTGATGCGGCGGACGATCGACAACGGCTTCGAGCTGACCGGGCCGATCTCGCGTGGAGACTGGACGACGGTCGATGCGCACCTGGCTGCGCTGCAGTCGCGACGACCGGAGCTCGAGGAGATGTACCGCGCCCTCGCGGCGGTGACCGCGCCGTGATCGTCGCGCGCACCAAGGCGGAGCTCCGCGAGGCGCTCGCAGGGCGGGGCGACTCCTCGGTCGGGCTGGTGCCGACGATGGGGGCGCTGCACGAGGGTCACCTCGCGCTGATCCGCGCGGCCCGCGAGGAGTGCGACCTCGTCGTCGCGACGAGCTTCGTGAACCCCGCGCAGTTCGCCGAGCAGGCCGACCTCGACGCGTATCCCCGCGACCCCGAGGCCGACGCGCGGGCCGCCGCACAGGGGGGCGTGGACATCCTCTTCGTCCCGGAGGTCGACGAGGTCTATCCGCCGGGGTTCGCCACGTGGGTCGAGCCGGATGGGGTGGCGAACGGTCTCGAGGGCGAGCACCGGCCGGGCCACTTCCGCGGCGTGGCGACCGTCTGCCTGAAGCTCTTCAACCTCGTCCGGCCCCTGCGCGCGTACTTCGGCCGCAAGGACGCGCAGCAGGTCGCCGTGATCAAGCAGCTCGTCCGCGACCTCGACCTCGAGCTCGACCTCGAGATCCGCGTCGTCCCGACCGTCCGCGATGGAGACGGGCTCGCGATCTCGTCGCGCAACGCACGCCTCTCCGACGGCGACCGCGTCCGCGCCCTCGCGATCCCGCGAGCGCTCGCGACGGGCGACCCCCACCGGGCCCGCGCAGCGCTCGCCGAGGCAGGGCTCGAGCCCGAGTACGTCGCGGTCGCAGACCTCGACGGGGCGACCCTCGCGGTCGCAGTTCTCGTCGGCTCGACCCGCCTGATCGACAACATCCAGCTGGAAGGAGATCCCGCATGACCACCCGCCCGCGCACCCCCGCCCCGAACTCGCCTGCCCCGGGCAAGCTGCCGCTGACCGAGCTCCTCGAGATGAAGCGGCGCGGCGAGAAGATCGTGATGGTGACCGCGTACGATTCGCCGAGCGGAGCGCTCGCCGATGCGGCCGGTGTCGACCTCGTGCTCGTCGGCGACTCGGCGGCGATGACGGTGCTCGGGCACGACTCCACCGTCCCGGCCACGATGGAGGAGATGCTCGTGCTCTCGCGCGCGACGACCCGTGGCGCCCACCGGCCGATCGTGATCGCGGACATGCCGTTCGGCTCGTTCCAGGTCTCCGACGAGCAGGCGGTCGAGAACGGGATCCGGTTCGTGAAGGAGGCGGGCGTCGAGGCGGTCAAGCTCGAAGGCGCCGGGGCGATGCTCTCGCGCGCGCGGGCCCTCGTCGACGCAGGCATCCCCGTGATGGGGCACATCGGGCTGACGCCGCAGTCGGCGACGATGCTCGGCGGCTTCAAGGCGCAGGGGCGAAGCGCCGGGAAAGCCCGCGCTCTGCTCGCCGACGCGCGCGCGCTCGAAGCGGTGGGATGCTTCTCGCTCGTGCTCGAGGCGGTGCCCGCGCCGGTCGCCGAGCGGATCACCTCCGAGCTCGTGATCCCCACGATCGGGATCGGCGCGGGCGGAGGATGCGACGGCCAGGTGCTGGTCTGGCACGACCTCCTCGGCCTGTACGAAGGCAGCGCTCCGCGCTTCGTGAAGCAGTACGCGGACCTCGCTGCAGAGATCCGGCGCGCGCTCGAGGTGTACGTCGCCGAGGTGCGAGACGGAGCGTTCCCCGAGGAACGGCACACCTACTCGATCCCGGCCGAGGAGCTCGCGGCCTTCGACGCGGCGGAGGCGGTCGAGCGCAGCTGAGCGCCTCCACCCCGTAGACACCGTCCTCCCGCTCGTTTAGGTTCGTCCGCGATGGGCGGGACGGCAATCCTGATCGCGGTCGCCTTCGGCATCGCCACGCTGATCGCAGCCGGAGTCTCGATTGCAGTCGCGAACTCGACGATCAGCCGCGGCCCGCTGGACGAGAAGAAGGCCGCCCATCGTGAGCGCAACTGGCTCCTGATCGTGATCGTCCTCCTGGTAGCGCTCCTCTTCGCGACGATCTTCTTCATTCCCTACGGCAAGACCGCTCCGAAGAACAGCCAGGTCGTGAACGTGTCCGCGTTCCAGTTCGGGTGGCTCCTGTCGAGGCAGACGGTGAGGGCAAACGTCCCGGTGGAGTTCGTGCTGAAGTCGAAGGACGTGAACCACGACTTCGCCGTCTACGACTCGAAGGGCGTGTACCTGTTCCAGGTCGGCATCGTCCCGAACGAGACGCAGAAGGTCGTCCACACCTTCACGAAGCCCGGGCGCTACGACGTGCTCTGCCTCGAGTACTGCGGGCTCGGGCACGACAAGATGGAGGCCCACTTCGAGGTGGTCCCGTGAGGAACACCGCCCGCCGGCTGACGTTCCAGTACGTCGCCGCCTCGACGATAATCCTGCTCGCCTCCGGGTTGCTCGGCGTGCTGATGCGCGACAGCCAGGCGAACCTCGGGCGCCTCGACACCAACACGTGGTACGCGCTGATGACGGCGCACGGCCTCGGCGCCTTCCTCGGCTGGGCTGGCTTCGCGGTGATGGGCTTCGCGTTCTGGATCCTGCAGGAGGTGGGCTTCGAGCTCCGGCGCTTTGGCCTCGCGATGGCGCGCCTCACCTGGTGGTTGATGGTGGTCGGCGTCGGCGGGATCCTGGTCTCGACCCTGGTGATGCACTTCGCCGGCTCGTGGGTCTTCCTCTACCCGATCCCGTTCCACTCCGCCGGCCAGTGGGGCAAATGGGCGACGGCGATCTTCCTCACCTCGGTGCTGCTCGTCGGCCTCTCGATCGTGACCTGGTGCCTGAGCATCGTCGACACGGTGATCGGGCCGGGCCTGCACGCCGTCTCGACGTCGATCTTCAACCGGCTCGGCGTCGCGATGGGCTTCGGCTACCTGTGGCCGAAGCGGTTCGCGACCAACCCGGAGTCCGTCCCCTACGTCGTGATCCCGCTGACGGTGATCGCGCTCGACATGATCATCGCGACGCTGCCGCTCGCCGTCCTGCTCGTCGAGATGATCGTGCAGACGTTCGCGCCGAGCGTCCACGTCAGCGCCCTCCTCGCGAAGAACGTGCTCTGGTGGTTCGGCCACCCGGTCGTCTACCTGCTGCTCTTCCC
Source organism: uncultured Actinomycetes bacterium (assembly GCA_963724805.1). GTDB lineage: Bacteria > Actinomycetota > Thermoleophilia > Gaiellales > Gaiellaceae > CAVQZA01. Next base: position 213,472 of record CAVRWA010000011.1, on the reverse strand, counting down.
GGCGGTCGCGATCTACTACTACCTCGTCCCGATCATGGCGAACCGCAAGCTCGTCGCGGGCAACGTGATCGCGATCGCCTGGGTGATCGCGGTGATCGCGAACGTGTTCGTGTTCGCGCACCACATCTACCTCGACTATCCAGCCGGGACCGCGCAGGCCACGATCAACACGGCGATGCAGCCGATCACGTTCGCGCTCACGATCCCGTCGGCGCTCTCGCTCTACAGCCTCGGCTTCACGATCTACCGCTCCGACTGGAAGTGGACCGGTGCGTCCACGGCGCTCTTCCTCGGCCTCGTCTCCTGGCTGATCGCCGGGCTCTCGGGCGTCGTCAACGCAACGATCGCCTTCGACACGGTCGTCCACAACACGCTCTGGGTGGTCGGGCACTTCCACCACATGGCGCTGCTGAACATCGGCTTCGCGATCTTCGGCGCGATCTACTACTTCATCCCGGACCTGACCGGCAAGCCGCTCTACAGCGACCCGATGGCGAGATGGCACATCTGGCTGACGTTCGTGTTCGGGCTGATCAACTCGGCGCTCTGGATGTGGCAGGGCCTCGAGGGAGCCCCGCGCCGCTTCGCAGTCCTGCCCGACCGCTACGTGACTCTCGCGCAGGTCGCGATCCCGTTCGTGATCGCACTCGCCTTGACGCAGCTGCTCTTCGTCTACAACATCGTGCAGACGATGCGGGAGGCCCAGAAGAAACCACGCTCGGTCGCGACGGCTGAGGCGATGTTCATCCTCGCGGCGATCGCAGCGGCGATCGGGATCGGCGTGATCGGCTTCTTCCTCGGGCGCGACACCGCCCCGAACAAGAGCAGCGGCGCCGCGACCCCGACGGTCACGGCGCCGGCGACGACGACCACCGCGACAACGACGAGCGCTGCCGAGGCCGGCAAGGCGCTCTTCGTCTCGAGCTGCGGCAGCTGCCACACGCTCGAGGATGCCGGGACGTCGGGCGCCGTCGGTCCGAACCTCGACGATCTGAAACCGAGCGCGGCGGTCGTCGCGAAGCAGGTGACGAACGGCGGCACGGTGATGCCGTCGTTCAAGGGCTCACTGACGCCGGCCCAGATTACGGCGATCTCGGCGTATGTGGCGTCTGTCGCCGGCAGCGGTTAGAGCGCCCGGAACACGACCACGAGCAGTGCCGGTAGCGCCGCGGCAAGCGCGGTCGTCCCGAGCGCGCGCACCCAACTCCAGCCGTGGACGGCGCGCACGCCGATCACGAGCAGCACCAGCGCCCACCCGGCGAACGCAAGCGAGAGCCACGTGAACACCGCGCCCGTCGTGCCCGAGTCGCCCCCGCCGGAGCGGAACACGTCGCCGCCGAGCACCGCGATCCGCAGCGGCCAGACCGTGACGAGCGAGAGCGCGAGCGGCGCGAGCGACAGCGCGAGCACGTGGCGGGCCCGCCGGTAGCTGCCCTCGCTTCCGAGCAGGTCGCCGGCGATCGCGAGCATGCCGCCGCCGAGCCAGTAGAGCGCGGTGCCGTAGAAGCCGCCGCCGATGAACGCCCACACCGCGACGAGCAGCCCGTCCACGGCGGGGTCGTCGAGCAGGTGCCCGGTGACCGTCGTGTCGAGCACGGTGGCGACCCCGCCGAGCAGGATCAGCGCGAGCACCGGCTCCTGGAGCGCCGCAGCGGCCCGGTCGGAGTCCTCGCGCAGCGCCGCGAAGACCGGGCCCGGCGAGATCAGCACCGCGAGCGCCCGCTTCCACCAGAGCCGCTCGAGTGCGTGCGTCTCCGCTGCGTTCGCGCCCACGGTCACGGGCTCAGCCTACTCGCGTCACCTCGGGCAGAGGTGTGAGGACCTCCTCGAGCTGCGGCCGCAGGTGCTCGAACGCGGGAGGCAGCGTGAGCGCCTGCCCGAGCGTCTCGAGCGGCTCGTCGGCGGTGAAGCCGGGCCCGAGCGTGGCGAGCTCGAAGAGGACGCCGCTCGGCTCGCGGAAGTAGATCGAGCGGAACCAGAAGCGGTCGATGATCGGCGAGGGCAGCGCCCCCGCGCCTGCGACCCGCTCGTGCCAGGCTTCGTGATCGTCCATCGTCGTCGACCAGGCGACGTGATGGATCGTGCCGGCGCCCGGGATCCCGCGCTCGGGCGGCGGCGCATCGTAGGCGTACGTCGAACCGCGATGCTCGCCGCGCACCTCCCAGCCTGCGCCGTCCGCGGCGAAGCCGAGCGTGCCCTCGAGGAACGGGCGACTGCGCTCGGGCTCAGCGCTGAACGCCCGCACCCCGGCGAAGCCCCGGAGCGCGAGCCCGTCGGGGATCTCGGAGTGCCGGGCCACGAGCGGGTCGTCGCCGCTGTCGTCCACCAGGAGCTCGTGCGCGAGGCCTTCGAGGTCGGAGAACCGCAGCGAACCGGTCTGCCGCCGTGTCGAGACCCCCTCCCCGCTCAGCCGCTCCTCCCAGAAGGCGAGCGCGTCCTCGGAAGCGACGCGCCAGAGCACGCGGTGCACCATCCCCGCTCCCGGCCGGCCGCGGCGGGCGCCCGGGTACTCGAAGAAGGTGATGTCGCTGCCCGGGCTGCCGAGCTCGTCGGCGTAGAAGAGGTGGTACACGGTGGGGTCGTCCTGGTTGACGGTCTTCTTCACCATCCGTAGGCCGAGCACCCGCGCATAGAAGTCGACGTTGCCCGGTGCGTCACCGGTGATCGCCGTGATGTGGTGGAGCCCATCGAGTCTCATCGCCATGCGCTCAACGTTACCGTTCGGGATATGCGTACCGCGCTCGTAATCGTGGTGCCGGAGGTCGAGCCGCTGATCGGCCGCCTCCGGGCGCGCTACGACGCCGCCGGCGCGATGGGCGCTCCTTCCCACGTGACGCTCGTCTTCCCCTTCGGCGACGACGAGTCCGGGCTCGAGGCGCTGTTCGCCGCGGCCCCGCCGTTCGACTTCGAGCTCATCGGGACGGCGTCGTTCCCGGACTCGACCCTCTATCTCGAGCCCGAGCCGGCCGAGCCCTTCGTCCGCCTGGTCGAGGCGCTCGCCGCCCGCTATCCGGACCACCCACCCTACGGCGGGACGCACGAAACGATCGTGCCGCACGTCACGGTCGGTCAGGACGTGCCGGACGACGACAAGCGGCGGATCGGCGCAGCGCTCCCGATCCGCTGTCGCGCCGAAGCCGTCACCTGGCTCGAGGAGGGTCCCGACGGCCGCTGGGCCGAGCGGCGCCGCTTCACGCTCGGTTAGTGCCCCATCCAGCAATACATGTCCGCTTCTGGCCCGCGATCACGCGGCGCGCTGCCGCGTCCTCAGTCGCGCCGATAGTCCTGACTATCGGCGCGACCTGCGTCCTTGCATCGCTTGGTGCTCGCGACCCACAAGCTAGGCGGCATTACTGGAAGGGGCACTAGGCGCGTGGAAAGTTGATCGGCACGTTCACGCCGGTGAGCCCGTACGTGAGGCTGATCGTCATCTTCTTGCCGAGGAACTCCATGCTCATGTCGATCAGAGCAGCGGTCACGAGGTGGGTCTTGCGGGAGATCGTCAGCACTGCGCGGGTGTCGTCGAGGTGGGCCAGGCTGCCGAGCCCGAGATCCTTGCCGAGCGAGCCCGCGGCGCCCTGCGTGTCCAGCACGCCCACGATCTGGTCGGCCTCGTCGCCGTTCGGAAGCGTGGTCTCCGACACCTTCACGCTCTTCACGTACTTCGCGAAGTTGAAGCCGCCGTTCGCCATCGACTGGATCTGACTCCCGTACTGCTGCTGGGCCTGCGCGGCCGACAGGGTCTGGGTCTGACCGTCCGCGCTCACCGTGACCAGGTCGCCGCGCTTCACGATGGTCGCGTCCATCGACTTCCCGTCCGGGCTCTGCCCCGACATCATGATGTAGACGTCGCCGGCCTGCGCACCCTTGAGGTAGCCACCACCGGCCATCTGCATCGCGACGGTCTGCCCGACCGCGCTCATGTTCATCCGCATCGAGAACTGCTCCGACGTGAGCGCCTTCTGCGCGGCGTCGGCCTGAAGGAGGAGGTCGGCCGCCTTCTGGCCGTCCGGCCCTGCGCAGCCCGCCAGCATGACTGCCGAGGCCACGAGCAAGAGGAGCGCCAGAACCCGCCGCATACGGCGGTAATCGACCTCCGCGTGCGTGGGCGCGCTCCCCCGTCCGAGTGAACACCGCTCAGGCGGCCACGGCGCGCCGCTCGAGCAGCGGCCGCAGGAACTGCCCCGTGAACGAGCCGTGGACCTGCGCGACCAGCTCCGGCGGGCCGACGGCGACGATCTCGCCGCCCGCCTCGCCTCCCTCCGGGCCGAGGTCGACGAGCCAGTCGGCCTGCTTGATCACGTCGAGGTTGTGCTCGATCACCAGCATCGTGTTGCCCGCGTCGACGAGGCGCTGCAGCACCTCGAGCAGCTTCTCGATGTCCGCGAAATGGAGCCCGGTCGTCGGCTCGTCGAGGATGTAGAGCGTCCGCCCCGTCGCGACCTTCGACAGCTCGGCGGCGAGCTTGACCCGCTGCGCCTCGCCGCCCGAGAGCGTCGTCGCCGGCTGGCCGAGCTTGATGTAGTCGAGCCCAACGTCGTGGAGCGTCTGCAGCCGCCGCCGGATCTTGGGGATCTTCGCGAAGAAGTGGAGCGCTTCCTCGACCGACATCTCGAGCACGTCCGAGATCGACTTGCCCTTGAAGCGCACTTCGAGCGTCTCGCGGTTGTACCGGTGCCCCTTGCACGTCTCGCACGGGACGTAGACGTCCGGGAGGAAGTGCATCTCGATCTTGATCGTGCCGTCGCCCTTGCACGTCTCGCAGCGGCCGCCCTTGACGTTGAACGAGAAGCGCCCCGGCTTGTAGCCGCGCACCTTCGCCTCAGGCGTGAGCGAATAGAGCTCGCGGATATGCGTGAAGAGGTCGGTGTAGGTGGCAGGGTTCGACCGCGGCGTGCGGCCGATCGGCTTCTGGTCGATCTCGATCACCTTGTCGAAGACCTCGATCCCCTCGACCGCCTCGTGCGCGCCCGGCTTCACGCGCACGTGGCTGAGCCGGTTCGCGAGCGCCTTGTAGACGATCTCGTTCACGAGCGTGGACTTGCCCGAGCCCGAGACCCCGGTCACGCACACGAACTTGCCGACCGGGAACTCGACGTCGATCCCCTTCAGGTTGTGCTGCGTGGCGCCGACGACCCGGAACGAGCCGCGGTCCTCCTCGCGCCTTTCCGGCACCGCGATCTCGCGCTCGCCCGCGAGGAACTTGCCCGTGAGCGACCCCTCGTTGCGCATCACGTCGGCGGCCTTCCCCTCGGCGACGACGTAGCCGCCGTGCACGCCCGCTCCCGGCCCCATGTCCACGAGCCAGTCGGCCGCGCGCATCATCTGCTCGTCGTGCTCGACCACGAGCACGGTGTTGCCGAGGTCCTTGAGCCGCTCGAGGGTGCCGATCAGCCGGTTGTTGTCGCGCTGGTGCAGGCCGATCGAGGGCTCGTCGAGGATGTAGAGCACGCCGACCAGCTGGGAGCCGATCTGGGTCGCAAGTCGCAGCCGCTGCGCCTCGCCGCCCGAGAGCGTCGCGGCCGCGCGGTCGAGCTGCAGGTAGCCGACGCCGACGTTGTCGAGGAACGTGAGGCGCTCGCGGATCTCCTTCACGATCCGGTGGCCGATCAGCTCCTCGGTCTCCGTCAGCCCGAGCGCGTCGAGGAACTCGAGCGAGCGCGTGACCGACATCGTCGTGAACTCGTTGATCGGCTTGCCGCCGACCGTGACCGCGAGCACCTCCGGCTTCAGCCGCGCCCCGTTGCAGGCCGGGCACGGCCGGAAGGACATGTACTCCTCGATTCGCTCGCGCTGCTGCGAGGAGTCGGTCTCGCGATAGCGGCGCTGGAGGCTCGGCACGATCCCCTCGAAGGCGAGCATGTACGAGCGGCGGCGCCCCATCCGGTTTCTGTACTGGACGTAGATCTTGTCGCCCTTGGTGCCGAACAGGAACAGGCCCTGGTGCTCCTCGGACAGCTCGTCCCAGGGTGCGTCCATGTCGATCTCGTAGCGCTCGGCGATCGCCTGGATCACCGACTCGTAGAAGCTCGAGCCGCCGACCGACCAGGGCACGAGCGCGCCGCCGTTGAGCGAGACCGAGCCGTCGGGGACGAGCAGGTCGGGGTCGATCTCCTGCTGCGAGCCGAGACCCGTGCAGCGCGGACAGGCGCCGTGCGGCGAGTTGAACGAGAAGATGCGCGGCTGCAGCTCGGGCAGCGAGACGCCGTGGTCCGGGCAGGCGAACTTCTCGGAGAAGAGCATCGGCTCGCCGTCGACGACGTCGATCGCGACGAGCCCATCCGCGAGCGCTGCCGCCGTCTCGACCGACTGCGCGAGGCGCGTGCGGAGGTCCGCCTTCATCACGAGCCGGTCTACCACGACCTCGATCGAGTGCTTGAACTTCTTGTCGAGGACGATCTCCTCCTCGAGCAGCCGCGGCTCACCGTCGACCTTCACGCGCGAGAAGCCCTCGGCGCGGATCTCGTCGAGCACGTCGCGGAACTCGCCCTTGCGGTCGCGCACGACCGGCGCGTTGACCGTGAACTTCGTCCCCTCCGGCAGACGGAGCACCTGGTCGACGATGTTCTCGAGGCTCTGGCCGGCGATCGGCTTGCCGCAGACCGGGCAATGCGGATGGCCGACGCGCGCGTACAGCAGGCGCAGGTAGTCGTAGATCTCGGTCACCGTGCCGACCGTCGAGCGCGGATTCCGCGAGGTCGTCTTCTGGTCGATCGAGATCGCCGGCGAGAGCCCGTCGATCGAGTCGACGTCGGGCTTCTCCATCATCTGCAGGAACTGGCGCGCGTAGGCGGACAGCGACTCGACGTAGCGGCGCTGGCCCTCGGCGTAGATCGTGTCGAAGGCAAGCGACGACTTTCCCGAGCCGGAGAGGCCCGTGATGCAGATCAGGGAGTTCCGCGGCAGCCGGACGGTGATGTCCTTGAGGTTGTGCTCGCGGGCCCCGTGGACAATCAGCTCGTCGGCAGCCATGCGCGAGGTCATTGTACCGGTCGAACGTACGTTCGTCCAGCCGGATCCCGTCGATGGGCCGACCGGTGCGCGAGCGAAGGAGAGACGCTGTGGCTCGACCCCCCAGGAGGGCTGCGCAACCGGCCGGCACCCTCAGCCAAACACGTTGACGTAAGACGAGACTAAGAGTTGCCCAGCCGCTATGGTGGGCCGGAGATGTGCTTCGAGCTCGACTCCGTCCCGCCGATCCCGGCGATCAGAGGGGCTGCGGTCTCACACGACGACCTCACTCTCGAGTCCCGGGACGGCATCCGCTTCGCGGCGTTCGTCGCCGTGCCGGACGAGCGGTCCGCCGTGGGCGTCGTCGTGCTGCCCGACGTCCGGGGCCTCTATCGCTTCTACGAGGAGCTCGCGCTCCGCTTCGCGGAGCGCGGCTCCAACGCGGTCGCGATCGACTACTTCGGTCGCACCGCCGGAGTCGCCAAGCGCGACGAGGACTTCGAGTACATGGAGCACGTCGCCCTGACGACTCCCGAGGGGATCCAGGCCGACGTCGCTGCGGCGGTGGAGTACCTTCGCTCGCCCACAGGCGGCTCGTGCAGTGCGGTCTTCACCGTCGGCTTCTGCTTCGGCGGCCGCAACTCGTGGCTCTCGGCGGCGGGTGGGCACGGCCTCGCCGGCGCGGTCGGCTTCTACGGCAACCCGGGCCCGCGCAACGACCTGCCGGGCCCGACGCAGCTGGCGGGCATGATCGAGGCGCCGATCCTCGCCCTTCAGGCCGGTGACGACGAGAACATCACGCGCGAGCTCAACGCCGAGTTCGACGAGGCGCTCAGCGCCGCGGGGGTCGAGCACGAGATCGTCACGTACGACGGCGCCCCGCACAGCTTCTTCGACCGCCGGTACGAGGAGTACGCTGACGCCTCCGCGAACGCCTGGAGCCGCGTCCTGGCCTTCATCGAGAATCACAGCGATGGCGACTGAGATCCTGACCGACAAGCTCGAGGCCTGGCGCCTGTTCCTGCGCAGCCACTCTGCGATCACGCGCCGGCTCGACGCCGACCTGATCGCTGCGCACGGCCTGACACTGCACGACTTCGAGGTGCTGATCCACCTCTCTCGGGCGCCGAACGGGATGATGCGCCCATCCGACCTCACCAACACCGTCGTCCTGACCCGCTCGGGCGTGACGCGCCTGCTCGCCGGGCTCGAGGAGGCGGGCCTGGTCAGGCGCGAGGCCTGCCCGTCGGACCGGCGCGTGATCTACGCGGTGCTGACCGAGGCGGGCCACGCCAAGGTGCGCGAGGCGCGCCCCACCCACCTGCGCGGCGTCGGCGAGCTCTTCGTCGACCGATTCGACGACGCGCAGCTCGACCAGCTGCGCGAGCTGCTCGGGAACCTTCCCGTCCGCTCGGCCGACGCGACCTCCTGCGGGTAGCTAGACGGCTGATGCCACACCTGCCCGCCCGGGCATGGCATCAACCATCTAGCCCTCGAGAAGTCTTGCCAGCTCGCGCGGGCGCGCGACGTAGTCGATCTCGAGCCCGCCGGCGGTCACGGTCCCGTAGCCGAGCAGCCGGCCCGGCAGCGACTGCTCGAGCTCGACCGCGCCGACCCTGCTCAGGCGGACGGCCGCGGCACGGCGCCGCAGCGTGCCGTCGACGACGAGGAGCTTCTCGGACGTGACGACGACGAGCGTCCGCTCCCAGCGCCAGACGGCACGCACCGCGAGCAGCGCCCCGAGGACGAGGAGCGCTGCCCCGGCCGGTGAGAACGGCCAGCCGAGCCAGAGCACGACCAGCCCGGCGAAGGCGAGGGCGAGCGCGCGCACGAACGAGCCCGCGAGCACGACCGCATGGCGCCGCTCGTGCAGACGGACCTGTTCCTCGGGAGTCGCGGGCACCGGACCGCCTTCGGCAGGCCCGAAGTCGTTCCTGCTACGCCTTGCGCCAGCGGCCGAAGACCAGGCCGCCGAGGGTGAAGCCGAGCCCGAAGGTGCCGATCGCGAAGCTGCCGATCGCGACCGACTTCCGCCACGCCGAGAGCCGCTGCCAGCGGCCGAGAGCCTCCTGCTCCTCGGCCGTGAGCGGCTCGCCGCGCCGCTGCTTGCGCATCGCGCCGCCGGCGCGGATGCCGAGGTAGAGGTCGTCGAAGATCTCGGCCGACTCGTCCATCGCGGGAACTATAGAGGCGCCCGGGGACGTAGAGTGCCCCGCGACCATGCCGCCCGCCCGGATCCTCCATCTCTCCGACCTCCACATGGGCAAGCGCGAGGAGCCGGAGCTCGGCCCCGCGCTGACCGCGCTCGCGGCCGAGCTGGGCCCGGAGCTCGTCGTCGCGAGCGGCGACCTCACCCATCGCGGCCGCCGCGACCAGCACGAGCGCGCGCATGCGTTTCTCGCAGAGCTGGGCCCGCCGGTGCTCGCCGTGCCGGGGAACCACGACATCCCGTACACCTTTCCGGCCCGCTTCACGAGGCCGTGGGACGAGTTCGAGCGGCTCTGGGGGACGGCCGAGCCGGTGCACAGCTCGCCCGCCTTCCACGTCGTCGGGCTGAACTCGGTGCGCCCGTGGCGCCACCAGTCGGGCGGGCTCGGCACGGCGGCGCTCGAGCGCGCCGCGGCGCGCCTTCGCGAGGCCCCGGAGGGCGCGCTCCGCGTCGCCGTGCTCCACCATCACCTGCTCGGAGCGCCGTGGCGGACGCGGAAGAGGACCGTGGCACGCCGAGACGAGGTACTGGCCAGGCTCGCCGCCGCCGGCACGCAGCTGATCCTCGGTGGGCACACCCACCAGGCGGAGGTGGGCGAGCGGCGGGACTTCCTGGCCGCGGCCGCCACCGACCCGGCGCTGATCGCCGCGACCGCCCCCGGCCTCGGCCGCCCGCGTCCGCACCGGGACGGCGAGGCGCGCGGGCTCCACGTCCACGAGACGGACGGGCGAACGCTCACCGTGCACACCTACGTCTGGCGCGGCGAGAGCTGGGCCGAGACGGCGGCGCGCTCGTTCCCGCTGCGCTAGCCCGAACAGCGCGGTCCACAACGGACTCGTCAGGGGTCAGACCCCGAACCGAAAGCGTGACAACTCGTCCGCAAGCCGGTCATTTCCGCACGTGTCACAGGAATGGGCATTGGCCAAACTGCGGCAGATCGACCGTGTCCCGTCCCAGCAGGGCAGGTCCGGGGTCTGACCCCCAGTCTGTGCTGCTAACCCGTGTTCCGGAGCCCGGCCGCGATCCCCGTCGACCGAGCGCAGCAGCGGACGGAGCGCCGTCTCGTCGCCGGCGCGGTGCCGCCGCAGCAACTCGACCTGGATCGCGTTCATCGGGTCGACGTAGGGGTTCCGGAGCCGGATCGACTGCTGGAGGGCGGGGTGCCGGTCGAGCAGCTGGTCGGCCTCGACGATCTCGAGCACCGCGGCGACCGTCCGCTCGTGCTCGGCCGCGAGGAGCGTGAAGAGGCGCTCGCCCTCGTCGTGGTCGGGGACGAGCGGCAGGTACTGCGCGGCGATCTCGAGGCTCGACTTGGCGAGGGTCATCTCGAGGTTCTCGACGAGCGCGCGGAAGAATGCCCAGCCCCGGTAGAGGCGGCGCAGCTCGTCGGCGGGCGCCGAGCCGAGCGCGGTACCGGCGCCGTACCAGGCGGGGAGCATGCAGCGGGTCTGCGTCCAGGCGAACACCCACGGGATCGCGCGCAGGGCCTCGAGCTCGACCGCCGCGGCCGCCTCGGGGCGCGACGCCGGCCGAGAGCCGATCTCGAGCAGCGCCAGCTCGTCGACCGGCGTGAAGCTGCGGAAGAAGCGCGGGAACGCCTCGTCCTCCCAGACGAGCTCGCGGTAGGCGCGATACGCACGCTCCGAGAGCGCGGCCATGGTCTCGCGGGCGCTCTCCGGCGCCTCGCCGCCGACCTCGTCCGGAAACCCCGAGAGCAGCGTCGCGGCGACCGCCGCCTCGAGATTCCGGTACGCGAGCCCCGGCAGCCCGTACTTGAACGAGATCGTCTCGCCCTGCTCGGTCAGCTTCAGCCGCCCGTCGACTGCATGCGGCGGCTGCGCGAGGATCGCCGCGTGGGTCGGCCCTCCCCCGCGCCCGGCGCTGCCGCCGCGGCCGTGGAACACCGTCAGCTCGCAGCCCCGGGCGGCTGCGATCCTGGCGAGGTCCTCCTGCGCGCGGAAGATCTCCCAGTTGGCCGTGAGGTAGCCGCCGTCCTTGCCCGAGTCGGAGTAGCCGACCATCACCTCGAGCGCCGGACGGGGTCGCCGGTCGAGCAGCTCCTCGGCGAGCGTGCCGGCACCGCGCAGGTCGTCGATCGTCTCGAGCAGCGGCACGACCTTGACCTCCAGCCCTGCCTCCGCCGTCAGGGCCTCGGCCGCCTCGACGTCCGAGACCGAGTGCGTCATCGAGACGATCAGCGTGTCGAGCGCCTCCCGGCCGTGGAGCACTTGCATCCGCGCCGCCGTCTCGAGAGTGGCGCGCAGCCGCTCGTCCGGCTCACGCACTGCGCGGGCGTGCACGCGAAGCTCCAGCGCCGCAAGGTGGAGGCCGAAGACGTCGAGTCGGCGCCGCAGCGCCGCCAGGCCTCCGTCGGCGATGCGCGCGCCGCCGTGCGCGCGGAGACTCCGATCGAGGAGCTCGAGCTCCGCGGCGAGGTCGGCCGCGGATCCATATTCGTCGGCCCCGAGCCGCTCCCAGATCGCGGTCAACCGCCGCCGGTAGGGCTCGTCTGCGTTCTGCTCGAGGTCGAGCGCGGGAACGTCGCCGACCGCCGGGTCGGCCCCGGCCACGCCGGCGGCCATCCCCCAAGCGACGGCGAGCTCGCGCACCTCGCGCCGATAGAGCGAGAGCGCGAGCGCGTGGGCCCGCTCGACCGCCTCCTCGACCGTGTCGGGGCCGACCGAGGGGTTGCCGTCGAGGTCGGCCCCGATCCAGGTCCCGAAGCGAAGCGGGCTGCCCGGCAACCGCAGGCGCCACGCTGCGAGCAGGCGCGGCGCGGCCTCCCAGAGGCCCCGCTCCACGAACCAGAGGCCCTGTCGGATCTCGTCGACGACGCGCGGGCGCCGCGAGCGCACCTCGTCGGTCTGCCACAGGATCGTGATCTCCTCGGCGAGCGCATCCTCGACCTCGGCGCGCCGCGTGGGCGTCAGCTCGGCGTCGTCGAGCGCCCGTAGAAGCCCCGCGATCCGCTGGTGCGAGGCGAGGATCGTCCGCCGCGTCGCCTCGGTCGGGTGCGCCGTGAGGACGAGCTCGACTGAGACCCGCGCCGCCGCGGCCCGAAGCTCCTCCTCGGAGATCCCCGCGTCGCCGAGCCGCGCGAGCGCCTCGGCGAGCGACTCGCGCTGCACGCGCCCCTCGCGCTCCGAGGCGCGGCGGCGGCGGATCCGGTGGTGCTGCTCGGCGATGTTTGCGAGCTGGAAGTAGAGGGCGAACGCGCGCAGCATCGTCGCCTGCTCCCCGGGCGGGAGCGCGTGCACGGTCTCGGACAGCTCGGCCGAGGCGGCCGCGTCACCCTGCCTACCGGCGCGGGCGAGGCTGCGAATCCGCTCCTCGAGCTCGAGCAGCCGCTCGCCCTCCTGCTCGACGAGCACGCGACCGAGCAGGTTGCCGAGCAGGCGGACGTTCCCGCGGAGGGCGGTATCGGCGCTCATCGCCCCATTCTCGCTGGATTCCCTGGTATGCTGATTGTATGACGATTCAAATCCCAGTTCGCATCCCAGACGAGGATCTCGCAGAGCTCGACGCCGCCATCGCACGCGGCTCGTTCCCCAACCGGAGCGCAGCGTTGCGTGCAGCGCTCGACCTGCTCCTCCGAGAGGAGCGCGAGCGCGCGATCGACGACGCCTACCGCCGCGGCTACGGCGCGCACCCGCAGGAGGCGTGGATCGGCGACGACGGCCTCGCCCTCTTCGAGGCCCTGGTCAAGGCAGAAGAGTCGGGCGCCGAGGCCTTGTGAACCGCGGGGACGTTTACGACGTCGAGTTCCCCACCGGCGCGCATCCAGGAGTGATCGTGACCCGCGACCGGGCGATCCCGCTGCTTCGGAACGTCTGCGTCGTGGCGGTCACGAGCACGGTGCGAGACCTTCCGACCGAGGTACCGGTCGGACCGCGCCACGGGCTGGATCGCGATTCGGTCGCCAACTGCGACAACGTGATGATGGTTCCGAAGAGCGCCCTCGGCCGGCGGCGCGGCGCGCTCCGCCCCGAAGAGCTGTTCCGGCTCGGCGCGGCACTGAGGATCGCGCTGGACCTGAACTAGGCCGCGCTCTGCGCCAGCGCCTGGAGCTCGCGCCGCAGTTCCTTGATCTCGTCGCGGAGCTTCGCCGCGTACTCGAAGCGGAGCTCCGTGGCGGCCGCGAACATCTCCTCCTCGAGGGTGACGACGAGCTTCTCCAGCTCCTCGCGGCTCATCCCCTCCACCTTCGACTGGCCCCGGCGACGGCGGCCCGGCACCGTCGGCGACTCGAGCGTAAGGAACTCGGCGATGTCGGAGACGCCCTTGATGATCGTCTCGGGCGTGATCCCGTGCTCCTCGTTGTAGGCAAGCTGGATCGCACGGCGCCGGTCCGTCTCCCCGATCGCGCCCGTCAGCGCCTCGGTCATCTTGTCGGCGTAGAGCAGCACCTTGCCGTTGATGTTGCGCGCGGCCCGCCCGATCGTCTGGATCAGCGCCGTCTTGCCGCGGAGGAAGCCCTCCTTGTCGGCGTCGAGCACCGCCACGAGCGACACCTCGGGCAGGTCGAGCCCTTCCCGCAGGAGATTCACGCCGACGAGCACGTCGTACTCGCCGAGGCGCAGCTCGCGGATGATCTGGATCCGCTCGAGGGTGTCGACCTCGGAGTGGAGGTAGCGCGCCTTGACCCCTGACTCGAGCAGGTAGTCGGTCAGGTCCTCGGACATCTTCTTCGTCAGCGTCGTCACGAGCACGCGCTCGTTCGCCTCCTCGCGCCTGCGGATCTCGTTGAGGAGATCGTCGATCTGGTTCTCGGTCGCACGCAGCTCGACCTCGGGGTCGATGATCCCGGTCGGGCGGATCAGCTGCTCGGCGACGACGGTCGAGTGGCGGAGCTCGTACGCGCCCGGGGTCGCCGAGACGAACACGAGCTGCGGCACCTTGGAGAGGAACTCGTCGAAGCGCAGCGGCCTGTTGTCGAGCGCAGACGGGAGCCGGAAGCCGAAGTCCACGAGCGTCTGCTTGCGCGAGCGGTCGCCCTCGTACATGCCCCCGATCTGCGGCACGGTCTGGTGCGACTCGTCGATGAAGCAGACGAAGTCGGACGGGAAGTAGTCGAGCAGCGTGAACGGATGGGAGCCTGCCGCCCGCCCCTCGAGGATCCGCGAGTAGTTCTCGATCCCGTTGCAGAAGCCGAGCTCGCGCATCATCTCGAGGTCGTACTCGGTGCGCTGGCGAATCCGGTGCGCCTCCAGCAGCCGGTCCTCGGACTCGAACATCTTCACCTGCGCCTCGAGCTCGGACTGGATCGTCGCGACGGCGCGCTCGATCGTCGGCTTCGAGGTCACGTACTGCGTCGCCGGGAAGATAGTGAGGTTGTCGAGCCGCGAGAGCACCTCGCCGGTCATCGGGTCGAAGTGCGTGATCTGCTCGACCTCGTCGCCGAAGAACGAGACGCGGTAGGCGGTCTCGCCGTTCGCGGGCTGCACCTCGAGCTGGTCGCCCTTGACGCGGAAGCGGCCCCGCCCGAGCACGGTGTCGTTGCGCGCGTACTGGCTGTCGACGAGCGTGCGCAGCACCTCGTCGCGATCGTGCTCCTCGCCGACGGCGAGCTCGAGCACGCGGTCGCGGTACTCGTCGGGCGAGCCGAGGCCGTAGATCGCGGAGACCGAGGCGATGATCACGACGTCTCGGCGGGAGAGCAGCGCCGCGGTCGCCGCGTGCCGGAGCCGGTCGATGTCGTCGTTCCGCGACGAGTCCTTCTCGATGTAGAGGTCGGCCTGCGGGACGTACGCCTCGGGTTGGTAGTAGTCGTAGTAGGAGACGAAGTACTCGACCGCGTTGTCCGGGAAGAACTCGCGGAACTCGTTGCAGAGCTGCGCGGCGAGCGTCTTGTTGTGGGCGATGATGAGGGTCGGCTTCTGGACCTTCTCGATCAGCCACGCCATCGTCGCCGTCTTTCCCGTCCCGGTGGCGCCGAGCAGCGTCGTGTAGCGCTCCCCGGCGAGGATCGCAGGAGCCAGCGTCTCGATCGCCGCCGGCTGGTCGCCGGTCGGGCGGTAGGCAGCCGTGGTGCGGAACTCGGGCATGCGCCTAGCGTAGCGAGGGACTAGGGCGCCAGCCGCGATTTCGCGAGCGCGACCAGGCTGTCGAGCCCGCCGCAGACGTCGCAGCGGTAGGTCCGCGCCGTTCCGTCCTCGCTCGCGGTGACGATGCGGCTGCTGGACGGATCGAACGTTGCGCTCGTGAGCCTCGCGGAGTGGCCGCGGAGGAAGAACACGAGCTGGCCGGAGCGAGCATCCCAGAGCCCTGCGGTCGTCGGCCCGGCCGTCACGACCCAGCGCCCGTCGGGGCTGAACTCGGCGTCGCTGACGACCGCGAAGTGCCCGCGCAACACGTGCAAGAGCGCGCCGGTTCGCGCGTCCCAGAGCCGGGCGTCGTGATCGAAGCCCGCCGTGACGAGCTGGGACCCGTCCGGGCTGAACCGGGCCGACGTGAGCTGGCCGTGATGCCCCCGCAGGGTCAGCTCGAGCTCGCCGGTGCCCGCGTTCCAGATCCGTGCCACACCGTCTCGCGTCGCCGTGGCAATCCGTTTGCCGTCGGGGCTGAAGGCCACGTACACCGGGCCCGAGGCGCCCGCATGGATCACGCGCACCGGCTCACCCTTCGCATCCCAGAGCTGGACGGTGCCACGCCCGGTACCCGCCGCAATCCGCCCGTCCCGCGCGATGGAGACGGAGTCGACTGTCGCGGGAGCGCGTAGCGTGCGACCGTCGCCGAGCACGACCTCGGAGCCCGCCGCGATCGCGACGAGCCGCCCGTCGGGCCCGAACGTCACGTCCGCGGCACGCCAGGGCAGCGAGAACGAGCGCAGCACATGTCCCGTCGCCGCGTCCCGGATCGTTGCCGTCGTGCCCGGCCCCGCGACTATCAGCCGCGAGCCGTCGGGGCTGAGGCGCGCAGCCTGGAGCGGCGCCGATGCCTTGACGATCGGTGCCAGCTCGGGCTCGATGCGCGGGTCCCAGACCCGGGCCGTGCCGTCGTCGCTCGCCGTCACGACCGCCGCCCCGTCGTTCCGGAACGAGGCGCCCGTGACCGAGTCGGTGTCGCCTGCGAGCACGGCCCGGATCGCGCCCGTATCCGGCTTCCAGACGCGGGCCGTCCGATCGACGCTCGTCGTCACGAGAGAGAACCCGTCGGGGCTGAACGCCGCGCCTGTGACGTAGTTGGTGTGGCCGAGCCCCATCGCGAGGAGCTCGCCGGACGGGAAATCCCACACGCGGGCCGACCCGTCGCTGCCCACCGTCGCGAGCAGATTCCCGTTGGGTGGGAACGCCGCCCCCAGGACGCGGCCGGGGTGGCCTTTGAGCTCGCGCAGCATCCGGCCCGTTCGCGGATCCCAGATCCGTGCGGTCTTGTTCGCACCAGCCGTGACGAGCAGATTGCGCCGCGGGCTGAACGTCGCCACGGTCACCGTCCCTCCCTGGTCGAACGTGCGCCGCAGCGTTCCGTCCTTCGTCGCGTAGAGCCTGGCAAAGCGATCGGTGCCTCGCGTCACGACCTCGCTGCCGTCGTGGTCGAACGCCGCTCCGAGCACCGGCCCGGGCTCGTGGATCACACGCACGGAGGCTCCGCTCGGCAGGCGCCAGATGCGGGTCGTCCGGTCGGCGCCGGTCGTGACGAGCAGGCTTCCGCCCTGGCTGAACGCAGCCGACAGAACCGCGCCCCGATGCCGGAAGACGTGCAGCTCCTTCCCGGTCGAGGCGTTCCAGAGCCGGGCGGCGCCGTCCTTGCCCTCGGTGACGACGCGCCGGCCGGACGGGTCGAAGACGGCGCCCGCGAGCGGCGAGCCGGCGTCGAGCGTCCGCAGCAGACGATGCGTCGACGCGTCGAAGAGCCGCGCCTTCCCGTCGGTGCTCGCGGTCAGGATCAGCCGTCCGTCCGTGCTGTAGAGCGCCGATGTCACCGGCCCGCCCGCGGGCAGCACCGCCCGCAGGCGTGAGGCGAGCAGCGTCGTGCGGAGCACGTCCTCGGCCTGGACGCCGGGCGACAGCTGCGCAGCGCTCAACGCATCTCTGAGCCCTTGCTGCGGATCCGTGGCGAGGCTCGCGAGCGCCGTCGCATCGAGCTCGCGGGCATGGGCACGGTGCGCCTGCGACCGCGCCTGACTGCGCTGCGTAAGCGCGAAGACCGCGACCGCCGCCGTCAGCGCGAGCGCGATCATGGAGCCAACGGCAACTGCGAGCAGGCGACGGTGCTTGCGCTCGGCCTCCTGGCGCTCGCGCTCCAGCCGCCGCTCGGCCCTCCAGGCCAGCACCGCGTCGGCGAGCACGTCGTGGAAGATCTCGTAGCGCGGGCCGCCGCCGTTCTCACCCTCCACCTCACGCAGGATCCGCTCGTGCCCGAGCGTCTCCAGTACCGTCCCGAGCTCGGTCTCGTCGACCGACGCATACTCGGCCAGATCGGCCGCGCGGTGCGCGATCTTCGTCCCCGACGGCGTGACGAGCCGGTCGAAGATGCTCGCGGCCACGTCCTTCTGCGCCGACGCGAGCCCGGCAAGAGCACGGTCGAGGTGCTCGCGGACGATCGCCTCGGCGCCGCCGAGCGCCACCAGCGTCTGCAGCCTCAGCGTGTCGGAGCCCGCTTCCCGCTCCACGTCCCAGAGGCGCTCGAGCACGAGCTGGAGGAACGGCGCCTCGATGCGTGCGTCCCGCATCCCACCGTTGGCCTCGCCGCGCCCGCCGTCGACGAGCTCCAGCCGCCCGGTCGCGACCTGGTCCAGCACCGCCTCGACGAGCTCGGGCTCGGATTCGACGTGCTCGCCGGTCACCTGCTCGAAGGCGCGCAGCGGCCCGAGCACCGCGGCGCGGGCGCTCTCGCGGTCGAGATGGTCGAGCCGGAGCGAGTTTCCGTAGAGGTTCGCGATCCGGCCCTTGAACGCGTCGAGCACGGCCAGCGTGTCCTCGCGCAGGGAGAAGAGGACGTTGACGCGGAGCCCCCGGTCGCCGAGCAGCGACGCCAGCTCGGTGCCGAACGGGCTGTCGACGTCGTGGTAGAGGAAGAACTCCTCGAACTGGTCGAGGATCACGTAGACATAGCCGTCCGCGCTCTCGGCGACCGCGTCGCGGAGCTCGTCGGTCCGGTCGTCGATCCAGGAGTTGAAGAGCGCGACCCGCCTGGTCTCCGGATCCTCGCGAAGGGATCTCGCAACGCCGGCGTTCAGGAGGGAGCTCTTCCCCACGCCCGTCGGCCCGTACAGCAGCGTGAGCCGGCTCGCGGTCATGTTGGCGATCACGAGGTCGCGTTCGCGCTCGCGGCCGAAGAAGAGCATCGCGTCGAGGGACGAGTCGCCGAACGCGGCGAGGCCCTTGTACGGGCTCCCGGGGGTGTTCACACCCTCGCCTCCGCGGCGCCGACCTCGCGCCCGAGCGCCTCCGCATACGCCTCGAGCGGGAGTTCGACCACGTCGACCTCGCGCCGGTGCCAGAACTCCCGCTCGAGGGCGGCCGCCTCCGGCTGCACGGCCCACGAGCGGTAGCTGAGCGCGTGGTCGCCCCAGAGCCGGTTCAGGACGACGCGGAGGTTCCAGTCGGTCATCGCGTAGCCCAGGAAGAGGAAGTGGCTGCGCCGTAGCTTCGCGGTCAGCCCGACCGGGAGCGCTCCCGAGACGTCGGACTGCGCGAGGTAGTCGATGTAGTCGTCCTCGGTGACGACGAAGCTCTCGAGCTCGCGATCGATGTTGTGATCGACGCGCCCGTGGAGCTTGAGGATGATCGTGCGGCGCTCGAGCGAGAGCTCGTCGGTGTAGGTGTTCGGAATCGCGATCACCTGCGCCGGCGCGTCCGGCGGGATGTGACAGAAGCGGCCACGGTCGCGGCCGCTCGCGATGTAGAAGACGACGTCGAACTCCTCCTCCCGCTCGAGGAACGCCTGCTCGAGCGCGAGGTCGAAGCTCGTCGTCACGAGCAGTTGGTGCGGCACGCCGCGCTCGCGCAGGAGCGGTGGCAACGAGGCGAAGAGCCGGTGGACCGCGGTCGGCACCGCCTCTGCGTCGAGGAGCGTGTGGAGCTCGTCGTAGAGCGGGCCGGAGCCGCGCATCACGCTGACGTACTGCGAGATCCGGGTGAGGGCCTCGCCGTGCGCCGGGTAGTCGAAGCGCTCGGCCAGCTGCGTCGCGAGGTCGCCGACGTCGGCTCCGAGGACAGGGACGACCCGGCCGGCCAGCAGCTCTCGCGCGACCTCGCGGAAGTGGTCGTCTGCGGGCGGGCCGCCGTCGCGGCGGTCGAGGCCCGAGTCCTGCCGCAGGATCGCGCCGTGCAGCTGGCTGAGGGCCGGGCTCGGCTCGATCCCGAGCTCGTCCACGAGCGCGCTGCGAGCGTCCTGGTAGGCCTGGAGCGCCTCCGCCTGCCGGCCGGCGCGATAGAGCGAGAGCATCAGCTGCGCGCGCAAACGCTCACGCAGCGGATACTCGGCGACGAGCGGCTCCAGCTCGCCGACGAGCTCGGCGTGGAGCCCGGCGTCGAGGTCGGCGTCGATGCGCTCCTCGAGCACCGACAGCCGTAGCTCACTCAGCCGGGCGATCTCGGGCTGGGCGAACGACTCGAAGGTGAAGTCGGCGAACGGCGCACCACGCCAGAGCGCGAGTGCCTTACGGAGCGTGGCCGAGCGCTCGTCCGCACCGGCGCCCCGCGCCTCCTCGACGAGCAGCATGAAGCGGTCGAGGTCGAGCTGGCCCGGCTCGAGCCGGAGCTGGTATCCGGGCGGCTTCGTGACCAGGACCTCGGGCCCGAGCACCTTCCGGAGCTGGGAGACGAAGTTCTGCAGGGAGGTGGCCGCGGTCTTCGGCGGCCTCTCGCCCCAGAGCGCGTCGACGAGGTAGTCGGTCGAGACGACGCGGCCCGCGTCGATCAGGAGCGCGGCAAGGACGGCGCGCTGCTTCTGTCCTCCCAGTGCGAGGGCCTTGTCCCGGTCGATCACCTCGACCGGGCCGAGGATGCGGAACTCGACCACTGCCTCTCTGCACGGAGCTTACTCCTGGCAGCGGAGGGCCGTTAGCGAGCCGTTGGTGGGCGGTGAGGAGGCGGTTTGGACCCGGATCGACCGTGGGTCCATGACCACGATCACCACACATCTCAACCCCCGCAGCGCCGCCTGCCGCCTCGGCCTCGCTGCCCTCGTCATCGTCCTCGCAGCCTCCGTCACGGCCGTCCGGACAGCCTCCGTCACGGCCGCCACGACGTCGCCGCCTGCGACCCAGAGCGCCGCCAAGGTCAAGATCTGGAAGATCCACTACACCGCGAACAACGGCGTCTCCCGCCCGGCCTATGTGATCCTGCCCGCCTCGTACGGCCCGGGACACAACCCGGAACTGCCGCTCGTCATCTCTCCGCACGGGCGCGGCGGCAACGGCCTCGTCAACGCCGGCTACTGGGGCAACCTCCCCGCAGTCGGCGGCTTCGCAGTCGTCAACCCCGACGGGATGGGTCTCCACACCGCCCGTTACTCGTTTGCATATCCCGGCCAGATCGACGACCTCGCGAAGATGCCCGCGTTCGTGACGAAGGCGCTCCCCTGGCTCCGGATCGATCGCAAGCGCATCTACGTCCTCGGAAGCAGCATGGGAGGCCAGGAGACCCTGATGCTCGTCGCCCGCCATCCGCACCTGCTCGCCGGGGCCGCCGCGATGGACTCCGTCGCCGACCTCACCCTCCGCTACAAGCAGATGCCCGGCATGCCGTGTGACAAGCGCTGCGTGCAGACCTTCGGGAAGCCGTACGGAGTCCTGCTCCAGGAGATGCTCGTCCGCGAGGTCGGCTCGACGCCGGCGAAGAATCCGCAGGCCTGGGCCGCCCGGAACCCGGAGGCAAACGCGACGGCGATCGCCTTTTCGGGTGTGAAGCTCCAGATCTGGTGGAGCCGCAAGGACAAGATCGTCACCAACCAGGCCAGCCAGTCCGGAGCGCTCTTCGAAATGCTCCGCCGCCTGAACCCGCATGCCCCGATCTCCGAGTACGTCGGGAGCTGGAGGCACTCTCACGAGATGCGGTCGACCGAGCTGCTGCCGATCGCGCTCGCCGGGTTCGGCCTGCTGCCCGCGCAGACGGTTCCGTCCGACGTCGAGAACACGCCGATGCAGCCCTGAGCTCAGGCGCGGGCGATGCGGACGTCGCCGCTCACGGAACGGGCCCGGATCTCGACCAGCGGGCCCTCTCCGCTTGATGCGGCGTCGCCGGAGAGCTCGAGCTCCGAGGAGACGTCACCCGAGAGGGCGCTCGCGTCGACGAACACACGAGAGCCGGCCCGAACCCGGGCGATCAGGTCACCGGAGACGGACTCGAGCGTGACGTCGCCCGCCGTGACGGTGACGTGCTGGTCTCCGGAAACGGACTTCGACTTGACGGCGCCCGCGGCGTCGTCGACGCTGATGTCGCCCGAGACCGCGTCGGCCGTGAGCTTCCCTCCGACCTTGCCGACCTCGGCGTCGCCGGAGACGGTCTTCACGGTGAGCTGTCCCGTGACCGAGCCGACGCGGAGGTCGCCGCTCGTCGAGTTGAGCGAGGCGTCGCCGTCGACGTCCTCCCACCGGACATCGCCGGAGACGGTCTGCACCTTCGCGGGCCCGAAGCGCCCGCGCGCCTCGACGTCGGCGGAACGCGTGTGCACGGAGACCTTCGCGCCCTCCGGGCAGCGGACGCGGAGCCGCACCTGCGGCGTCCGGCCGAAGCGGATCCCGAAGCCGCGCTCCGAGGGCACCTCGACGACGAGCTCGTGGCCCTCACCGCGCGGGCGCAGCTCGATCTTGCTGCGCTCGATCAGAGCGAGCGTCGCGTCGTTGTCGTCGAGCGGCTCGAGGACGACCTCCGTCGTGGTGGTCTCCACGGCCTCGAGCTCTACGTCCCCGGCGGGAACCACGAGCTCGAGCTCCAGCGGCCCCGGTGTCTCGAAGGTGGTCATGAGTTGTCCTTCCGCGGCCCGCGCACCTTGCGGAAGCCGCCCTTGGCGGGACGCGTGGTCGGGCGCTCGTCGACACGGCCGGACTCGAACACGTCCGTGGCGGGAAGCTCGACGATCGTGAACGGAAAACGGGCGAGTTGCATTGGTGCTCCTTTCAGCTCTGGCCGAAGCCGGTCAGGCGGTTCCCCACCTTGCCGCGGCGGGGCTCGACGGCCCGGCCGAGGGCGCTCACGATCCAGGAGTTAGCCGAGACGCCCTCGCGGGCGGCGGCGGCCTCGATCCCGGCCTTGAGGCCGTCGGGCAGGCGAAGGGTGATCCTGGCGCTGAACGCATCGTCGGCGACAGGTGGGGCGGCGCTCGGTGCGTCCTCGACGTACACGAGCTCGGGGTCGGACCCCGCGAGCCGCAACTCGACGCGGCCGTCGGGGAGCGCGTCGCCGAGCTCCCGCGCCGCCTCGCCGAGCAGGTCGAGCAGGCGGAGCCTGAGAGCCGGCTCGAGCACCGCGACGAGCCTGACGGCGGCGTTCGCCACCTGCTCGTCGCCCGCGGCGGCCGCGGCGGAGAGGTCGTCCTTCAGCGCTTCGACATAGATCTGGACTCGCATCGTGATGTCATTATGACATCATTTAGATGTCTGTCAAGTGTCGCTTTGCTGTCAGTACCCGAGAGCCTGTGCGTACGCCTCCCGATAGACCTTTTTCAGGTGCTCGACACGATTCACGTAATGCCTGGTCTCGGCTGAACTGGATCCCCTTGCCCTGCGCGCGCCAGGTGTCGACGTTGTGCTGGCCTGCGTTGTATGCGGCAAGCGCCAGCTCCTCGTTCCCGTACTTGTCGAGCAGGTGGCGCAGGTACCACGAGCCGTAGCGGACGTTGATCTCGGGGTCGTCGAGGTCGCCGATGCGGAACTTCGACCCGCCGGTGTGGAGCGCGATCCCCTCGGCCGTCGCGGGCAGCAGCTGCATCAGCCCGATCGCCCCGGAGCTCGAGCGCGCGTTCGCGTCGAACTTGCTCTCCTGGTAGATCACGGCGGCCAGCAGAGCCGGCTCGAGCCGGTAGTTGTGAGCATGCCCGCGCACGATCGCCTGGTAGCGGAGCGGGTAGCGGATGCGCTCGAACCACGGCGGCTCGCTGCGGACGACGAAGAGCGCGCCGAGCGCGAGGCCGGCGACGACGACGAGAAGCGCCGCGAGCTTCTTCACCGGCTCAGTCTTGCGACGACGTCGGCCACGAAGGCGTCGAGCTCCGCGAGCGTTCCGTCGTTCACGTAGGCGAAGTCCGCCCTCTCCACTTTCTCCTCGTCCGGGATCAACCGCTGCTCGCGGTCGTCCTCGCGCACGTGCGTCCGCTCGCTCCTCAGGTCCGCCGGCGCAGTGACCACGACGACGTAGTCGAAGCGCGTCTCGCCGCCGGACTCGTAGAGGAGCGGCACCTCGGTCACGGAGAGAGCGGGCGGATGCTCCCGCCCGGCGAGCTGCTCCCTCCAGGCCATGTACTCCTGGATCACTCGCGGATGGAGGAGCGCCTCGAGCCATTCGAGCGCGGCGCGGTCCTTGAAGACGGTCTCGGCGATCGTTGCGCGGTCGACCTCGCCGTGGGCATCGATCACCTGCGGGCCGAATCGCTCGACGAGTGCGGCGCGTACGGCCTCGTCCTGGCGCAGCAGCGCATGTACGATGTCGTCGCTCGAGACGACGGCCGCGCCGTGGAGCGCAAACGCCTTCAGTGCCTCGCTCTTGCCGGCGCCGATTCCGCCGGTGATCGCGACCGAGACCGGTCTACGCGGCGGTGTCGTCGTCGGGCTCAGCGTGCTCGGCGCTCTCGGCGACGGGCTCGCCCGCCTCCTCGAAGACCGCCTCGACTTCGAGCTCCGGCTCCGGCTCGGCGTCCGCCTCTGCCTCGGCCTCGACCTCGAGCTCCTGCTCGACCTCGGCCTCCGGCTCGGCCTCTGCCTCGAGCTCCTGCTCGAAGTCGGCCTCGGCCGGCTCGAGCTCGAGCGGCGGCGGCGAGTCCTCGGCGAACACCTCCTCGGAGAGGTTGAGCTTCGGCGTGCGGTGAACCGACTCGGCGCCGTCGGGCCGCGGCAGCGGCGCCGTCCCCTCCTCGACCCGCTTGAGCGAGAGCGAGAGCCGGCGGCGCTCCGCGTCGACCTCGAGGATCAGCACGTTGACGGCGTCCCCCTGAGAGACGACCTCGCGTGGGTTCTCGACGTGGTGGGCAGCGAGCTCGGAGATGTGGACGAGGCCCTCGACGCCCGGGAGGATCTCTACGAACGCGCCGAAGGTCACGACCTTCGTGACGCGGCCTTCGACGACGTCGCCCTCGCGGTAACTCTCGAGCACCTGCTGCCAGGGATCGGTCTGGGTCTGCTTGAGGCCGAGCGAGATGCGCTGGCGGTCGCGGTCGATGTCGAGCACCTTGACCTTGACGGTCTGGCCGATCTCGAGCACCTCCGAGGGGTGGTTCACGTGGCTCCACGAGAGCTCGGAGATGTGGATCAGGCCGTCCATCCCGTCGAGGTCGACGAAGGCGCCGAAGTCGACGATGTTCGAGATCTGGCCCTCGACGACGTCGCCCGGGTTGAGGCGGTCGAGGATGGCCTGGCGCATCTCCTTGCGCTCGTCCTCGAGGACGGCGCGACGCGAGAGCACGACGTTGTTGCGCGAGCGGTTGAGCTCGATCACCTTGCAGCGCAGCTCCTTGCCCAGGAACTCGTCGAGATCCTGGACGCGGCGGATGTCGACCAGCGAGGCGGGCAGGAAGCCGCGCACGCCGAGGTCGAGGATCAGTCCGCCCTTGACGACCTCGATCACCTTGCCGATCACGGGGTCGCCCGACTCGGCGGCGACCTCGATCGCCTTCCAGGCGAGCTCGAAGCGTGCGCGCTTCTTGGAGAGGATGAGCCGGCCCTCGGCGTCCTCCTTCGTCATCACGAGCGCGTCGATCTCGTCGCCCACGTTGACCTCGTCGGCAGGGTTGATCGAGCGCCGGATCGAGAGCTCGGAGACCGGGATCACACCCTCCGACTTGTAGCCGATGTCGACGAGCACCTCGTCCTTGTCGACCCTGACGACGGTGCCGTGCACGACCTCGCCCTCGTTGATCGTCGGGAAGGTGGACTCGTAGTCCGGGATGAGCTCCCCGTCGGGGCCCATGACCCAGACGCCCTCTTCGATTGCGTTCTCGGTCGTCGGGATGTTTTCGGTCATCGTCTCGGTCATCGGCATAGTCGGCTCGCCCTGAGGCGAACGCGCAGCGCAGTATAGCTACGAGAACCCGGCGGCTCTGGTTGGCGTGGTTCCGCCCGTGAATCGTCTCTCGTGGGCATACGACGACGAGCGGGTCCTCGGAGTTTGCAGGCATCCGTCGTCCCGGGGGCCGGTTCCCCCGGGACGACGGGACGGTCGAGGTTCGGCTAGCCGATCTTCGTGATGCGGTTCATCGGCGGCGTCGGCACGGGATCGTTCGCCTGGAGGTACTGGACGAACGCGTCCAGGTCCACCTCGCCGCCGAGGGTGTCCGTCCCCTCCGTGAAGACGGAGAAGCCGTCGCCGCCGGCGCCGAGGAAGTTGTTCATCGCGACGCGGTAGGACGCGAGCGGGTCGATCACGACCCCGTTCAGCTTCACCGAGCCCGGCACGACCTTGTCGACGGTCGCCGCCGCGAGGTTGTAGGAGTAGGTGAAGCCGTTCGAGACCTGCAGGATCTTCATGTTCGTGCCGGCGTTAGTGCCCGACCACTGCTGCTCGAGCAGCCGCGTGATCTGCAGGCCCGTCAGCGTCTTCACCTGCATCACGTTCGCGAACGGCTGCACCGCGAAGGCATTGCCGTAGGTGACCTCGCCCGGCAGCCGGGTCTCGCCGGTGCCCGGTGCGTACTTCAACGACGCGCGGATGCCGCCCGGGTTCATGAAGGCGACGACTGCCGCCCCGAAGTCGGTCGGCGCGGTCGCGGCGAGCTGCGCGTCGGCGATCGTCTCGCCGATCGGCTGCTCCCCGGCGAGGTTCACGCCGCCGGGATCGCGGGACGAGAGCAGATCTGCCGTGATGTGGCCGACCACCTGGTTGGAGAGGGGCGCCGAGAGCGCGTCCCACTTCGCCAGGATCTTCGACTCGACAGGATCCTTGGCGACCGGGGCGCCAAGGGGGTTCGTCGAGCCGATCGACGAGTCGAACGGCCCCGCCGTCTGCTTGACGACGTAGTTCGTCGCGGTCTTCGACGTGACGTCCTTGGTCTGGTGGTCGATCGTCAGGTCGATCCCGGTCACGAGCCGCCCGAAGGACGACGCGCTCGTGAGCAGGATGTGCGTGTTGCCGAAGTCGGGGCAGACGTAGGGCTGGTGCGTGTGCGCCGAGATGACGACGTCGACCCGCGGGTCGAGCGCCTCGACGATCGGCGCGATGTCCCCACTCGGATGGTCGCATCCGTTGACGTCGGCGAAGCCCGCCGGGAAGGCCGGGTACGTGCCGGCGTTCGAAAACGGCGGGTTCTGCTGGCCGCCCTGGTGCAGGAGCACCACGAATGCCCGCACGCCCTCGTGCTCACGCAGCTTCGAGACGAGTGCGTTCACGGTCTCCACCTCGGGACGGAACTCGAGGCCCTCCACGGCCGTCGGCGTCACGACCAGAGGCGTCCCCTCGAGCGTGAGACCGATGAACGCGATCTTCGCGTTGTCGACCCTCTCGATCTTGTACGGGGGAAAGATCGTGTGGTGCGTGCCGGCGAGGAAGACGTTCGCCGCGAGGTAGCGGAACAAGGCACCGCCGAACCGCCCTCCCGCGCACGTGGTCGGATCGGCCGCCACGCAACCGCCGTACTGCATGCGGTAGAGCTCCTTCAATCCCTCGTCGAACTCGTGGTTGCCGACGCCCGTGACCTCCAGGCCGAGGGCGTTCATCGCCTGGATCGCCGGCTCGTCGTGGAACAGCCCCGAGATCAGCGGGCTCGCGCCGATCAGGTCTCCGGCGCCGACGGTGATCGTGTTCGAGTTGTGCTCGCGCAGCTGCTTGACGAGCGTCCCGAGGTACTCGATCCCTCCGGCGTTGCGCCGCACGGCGACCTGTTTGTTCACCGCCGGGTTCGTGTCGAGCTCGCAGCAGTAGGTGATCGTCCCGGGCGTGTTCGCCTGCAGATGCCCGTGGAAGTCGTTGATCGCGAGCAACTGGACGTGCGTGTCCTTGTCCTTCTTCGGCCGCGGGCCCGACGCCGACGCCGCCGGCGCCGAAATCGCCAGCAGCAGTCCGAGCACCGCGAGTACGTAGGACAACCTGCGCATTCCTCCCCCTCCTCCGTTCGTTGCCTGCGGAGCCCCGCCGGAACCGGCGAGGATCGTTCGCTCGCAGGCGAGTCTACGGGGAAGGAATGGACGAGCCAAGCCCCGCTGCCGGACCGTTACACGGGGTCGCGAGAACGTGGTTCGGCTCGGTTCCCAGCACAGCTTCGACACCATTCTGCGAAACCGTCGCGCTAGAGTTCCGCGAATGGACCGGGCCGCACGCGGAATGCTCGATGTGGCACGGAGCGTGCTCGCCGAGCTCGACCTCGAGGTGGTGCTGGAACGGGTGCTCGCGTCCGCGCGGGACCTGACGGGCGCCCGGTATGCGGCGCTCGGCGTGCTCGGAGAGTCGGGGAGCGATCTCGACCGCTTCCTCACGCTCGGGATGGACGACGCCACGCGAGACGGCATCGGCGAGCTCCCGCGCGGCCGCGGCGTCCTGGGCGAGCTGATCCAGGACCCGGCACCGCTCCGGCTGGCGCAGGTCGGTAGACACCCTCGCTCTTATGGCTTTCCCGCGGCGCACCCGCCGATGGATACGTTCCTCGGCGTGCCGATCCTCGTGCGCGGACGGCCCTACGGGAACCTCTACCTGACCGAGAAAGAGGGCGGGTCCGAGTTCACCCAGACCGACGAGGACGCCGTCGTCCTGCTCGCCGAGTTCGCGGGCGTCGCGATCGACCATGCGGGGCGCTACACGGGCGCCGAGAGCCGCCGCGACGAGCTCGAGCGCACGGTCGCCGCGCTGGACGCCACCACCCAGATCGCGCGGGCGCTCGGCGGCGAGACGAACCTCGACGTGGTGCTCGAGCTCGTGGCCAAGCGCGGTCGCGCGCTCGTCTCCGCCAGGACGCTGCTGATCGAGCTCGAGCAGGGCGAGTCGCTGGTCGTCGCAGCGGGCGCCGGCGAGCTTCCCGACGGGGTGCTCGGGGAGCGGGTCGCGAAACGGGAGACCGTGGCGAGCGCCGCGCTGCGCACGCGCAAGACGCAGAGTCTGGACGACGAGCTGAACCGCTCCCGGTTCGAGCAGTACGGGGTCGGCCGGCTCGGAGTCACGGCCCAGAGCGGCCTCATCGTTCCGCTCGTCTTCCAGGCCCAGACCTACGGGGTGCTCGTGGCACTCGACCGCCTCGAGGACGGTCCGGGATTCACGGCGGACGACCAGCGCCTGCTCGAGGCGTTCGCCGCCAGCGCGGCCACGGCCGTCGCCACGGCCCAGTCCGTTGCCCTCGAGCGGCGCAGCCAGCGACTCACGGCCGCCGAGGACGAGCGCCGCCGCTGGGCGCGGGAGCTCCACGACGAGACGCTCCAGAGCCTCGCCGCCGTCCAGATGATCCTCAGCGCCGGGAAGCGCTCTGACCGCCCCGAGGCGCTCGACGGCGCCGTCGACGACGCGATCGAGCTCCTACGGCAGGAGGTCTCCAACCTTCGGGCGCTGATCACCGACCTGCGCCCCGCCGCGCTCGACGACTACGGCATCACGGGGGCGATCGAGGCGCTCGTCGCGCGCGTCGCGCGACAGGGAATCCAGGTCGACCTGCAGACGGATCTGGAGTACGAGCCCGGCCACCGGTCGCCGCGCTACCCGGCCGAGCTGGAGGCCGCCGTCTACCGGATCGTGCAGGAGGCGCTGACGAACGCCGTCAAGCACGGCCACGCCGAGCACGCGCGCCTCGAGATCCGCGACGACGGGACCGCGATCCGGGTCACCGTCGAGGACGACGGCACCGGCTTCGACCCGTCCTCGAGCACCGTCGGCTTCGGCCTGCTCGGGATGCGCGAGCGCGTCGAGCTCTTCGGCGGTGTCCTCGAGATCGAGTCCGCCCCGGGTCGCGGCAGCACGGTCAGGGCAATCATCCCCGTTCAGTCGGCCGAGGTCGGCCTGCGGCAAGCCGGCGGCTAGGCCTTCGCCTCGGCCCAGTTCTCGCCGATGCCGACGTCGACGGCGAGCGGCGGGTCGAGCGGATAGGCGCCGACCATCTCGGTGCGGACGAGCTCCTTGACCGCGCTCGTCCCCGGCTCGGGCAGTTCGAGTAGCAGCTCGTCGTGCACTTGGAGCACGAGCCTGGCGCCGCGCCCCTCCGCCCGCAGCCGCTCGTGGATGCGCACCATCGCGACCTTGATCACGTCGGCCGCCGTGCCCTGCATCACCGAGTTGACCGCGAGCCGCTCGCCGAGCGAGCGCGTCTGGCGGTTCGAGGCGCGGATCTCGGGCACCGGCCGCCGCCGCCCGAGCAGCGTCGTCACATAGCCGTCCCGCTCCGCCTGCTCGACGGTGCGGCGGATGAAGTCCTGCACGTGCGGGAACCGGGCGAGGTAGGTGTCGATGTAGGCCTGCGCCTGCTCGCGCGGGATCTCGAGGTTCTCCGAGAGACCGAAGGCGGAGATCCCGTAGATGATCCCGAAGTTGACCATCTTCGCGACGTTGCGCTCGTCCTTCGTCAGCGTCGCCGGGTCCTTGCCGAGCACCTCCGCAGCCGTCGCGGTGTGGATGTCCTCGCCGCGGGCGAACGCCTCGCGCAGCACCGGCTCGCCCGAGACGTGCGCGAGGATCCGCAGCTCGACCTGCGAGTAGTCGGCCGAGAGCAGTCGCGAGCCCGGCTCGGAGACGAACGCAGAGCGGATCTCGCGACCGAGCTCGGTGCGGATCGGGATCGCCTGCAGGTTCGGGTTCGAGGTCGAGAGGCGCCCGGTCGCGGCGACGGCCTGGTTGAACGTCGTGTGCAGGCGGCCGTCCTCGTCCGAGATCAGCGAGGGCAGGGGCCCGAGGTAGGTGTTGAGGAGCTTCGAGTACTCGCGCCACTCCTCGATCACGGCTACGATCGGGTGCTCGTGCCGGATCGTGCGCAGCACGCGCGTGTCGGTCGAGTATCCCGTCTTGCCCTTGCGCCCGGGCGTCAGCTGCAGCTTCTCGAACAGGATCCGCGCGACCTGCTGGGTCGAGCCGAGCATGAACTCCTCGCCCGCGAGCTCGTAGGCGCGCGACTCGAGCTCCTCGACGTTCTCGGCCAGGCGGGCGGTGATCTCGCCCATCCGGTAGGTGTCGATCTTGACCCCCGCGTCCTCCATCGCGGCGAGCACTGCCACGAGCGGGAGCTCGATCCCCTCGTAGAGCTCGGTCGAGCCACGTTCGGCGAGCCGCTCGCGCATCGGCCCGGCCAGGCGCCGGGGGGTCTCGGCGCGGCGGACGAGTGCGTCTGTCTCCTCCTCGGCCGCGGGAACGGGGACCGCCTCGACCCCGTACTCGGTGGCGAGGTCGCCGAGCTCGTAGGAGGCGCGGCCCGGCTCGATCAGGTAAGCGGCGATCATCGTGTCGTCGATCGGGGAGAACGGGAGGCGTAGCGCCTTCGCGTCGTGCGCGACCACCTCGGCGTTCGAGAGCCTTCCGGCGAGCGCCCGCTCCCAGGGACCGACCACGACGCCGCTGTCATCCGCCAGCGCGAAGCGGCCGTAGGCGATTGCGAGGCCGATCCGCCCGCGCGCCTCGGGCAGGGTGTCCTCGCGCCAGGCGACCTCCGTCCCGGCCACGCGCACGGGCTCCGCGGCGGGCACGGCGACGTCGAGGTCGTCGATCCTGTTCAGGAGGCCGCGGAACTCGAAACGGCGGAAGAGCTCGCGCAGCTCGGAGCGGTCGGGCGGCGAGAGCACGAGCGCGGCCGGGTCGACGCCGAGGTCGAGGTCGCGTCGCATCGTCGCGAGCTCCTTCGAGGTGCGGGCCTGCTCGCCGTGCTCGCGCAGCGCCTTCGCGCGCCCGGGCGAGAGCTCGTCGACGTGCTCGAGCACCGCCTCGACCGAGCCGTACTGGGCGATCAGCTGGCCCGCGGTCTTGTCGCCGATCCCGGGGACGCCCGGGATGTTGTCCGAGGTGTCGCCCTTGAGGCCGATGAAGTCGGGCACCTGGTCCGGGCGGACGCCGTAGCGCGCCTCGACCCGCTCGGGGGTGTAGACCTGGACGTCGGAGACACCGCGCGGGGTCATCATCAGCGAAACGTTCCCGGAGCAGAGCTGGAACGCGTCGCGGTCGGTGGAGACGACGCAGGTCCTGATCCCGCCCTCGTCGGCCCGGGTCGCGAGGGTCGCGATCACGTCGTCGGCCTCCCACCCCTCGAACTCGAGGTTCGTGTAGCCGAAGGCCTCGACGATCGGGCGGAAGTGCGGGAACTGCTCACGCAGGAGGTCCGGCATCGGCCTGCGGCCCTCCTTGTAGCCCTCGTGCAGCTCGGCGCGGTGGACGGGCCTCGTGTCCCAGGCGACCGCGACTCCCTTCGGCCGGTAGTCGGCCAGGAGCTTGAAGAGCATGTTCGTGAAGCCGAGCAGCGCGTTCGTCGGGAATCCGTCCGAGGTGGCGAGCTCCTCCGGGAGGGCGAAGAACGCGCGGTAGGCGAGGTTGTTGCCGTCGACGAGGAAGAGCTCCGCGCCGCGGGCCGGCGCGTCGTCGAGCTCCAGCTCGGCCCCGGTCAGCGTCTTCGGAGACATCGCAGCCGAGTCTAGTGGGTACATGGTTGACTAGCCGCGTGGCCCGCATCCCGCTCCTGACCGGCTCGCGCCTGACGATCGCGAGCGCGCCGGACGGCGCCGAGATCCTCCGGCCGCCCGGACCCGGGCAGCCGATCGCCGACGTCGGCGCCGCGGTGCGCGACGCGTTCCGCTTCCCGCTCTCCGGCGAGCCGCTCGAGGCGCTGGCCCGCCGCGGCGGCCGCGCGACGATCGTGGTCGAGCCTCCGGCGCTCCCGATCCCGGGCGCACCCACCGATCCACGCCGCGCCGCGATCGCGGCCACCGTGGATGAGCTCGAGCGCCTCGGGATTCCCTCCGGCTACCAGACCCTGCTCGTCGCCGGAGGCCTCCAGCGGCGGCTGTCACAGCGGGATCTCCAGACGCTCGTCTCGCCGGAGTTCGCGCGGCGCTTCCACGGTCACGTCGAGGTACACGACACGACCTCGCCGGACCTGGTCGACCTCGGCGTGGCCGGGGAGACGCCCCTCCGGGCGCATCCGCGGCTGTTCGAGACGGACCTCGTCGTCTCCGTCACCGCGGCGGAGACCGTTCTGAACGGCGGTCCGGCCGCGCTTCTCGGAGCCGCGAACCCGGAGGCGCTGCGAGCCGCAGGCGCCGCCTCGCTGCTCGAGACGGCGGGCTCTACCGGCTGGACCACGGCGGTCGCGCTGGAGCGGGCGCTCGCGCGCCGCGTGCCGGTGATCGGCGTCTCGCTCGTGCTCAATCATCCGCGGCTCGGCGGGATGCTCCGCGGCTATCCGTACGAGCCGGAGGCGCTCGAGCGGATCGCCGGCTCGCCGCTGCGCCCGCTCTTCGGCCTCCTGCCGGCCCGGCTCCGCCAGGAGGTGCTGCGCTCGCTGCAGGTCGAGCTCTCCGCGGCGACCGCGTTCGCCGGACCCCCCTCGGTCGCCCACGCCGAGGCACTCCTGCGCGGGATCGAGCTGCGCTCCGCCGACCTCGAGCGGCAACTGGACGCGATCGTGATCGGGATCCCGCGAGCAACCCCCTACCTCCCGCGCGAGAGTCCGAATCCGCTGCTCGCTGCGTTCCTCGGCCTCGCGCTCGCGCTCCGGCTCTGGCGCGACGCGTTCCCCGTTGTGGAGGGCGGCACCGCAATCCTGCTCAGCCGCTTCAGCCGCCACTTCGCGCACCCGGGCCAGCAGCCGTACCGTGCGTTCTTCGCCGCGACGCGCTTCGGGCGCGAGCCCGAGGAGCTGGCCGGCGCCGAGCAGGCCGCCGCCGCCGACGAGCGCGCACTCGAGGCCTACCGCGCCGGGCGAGCCTGCCACCCGCTCCTCCCCTTCGCCGACTGGTCGGCGTGCCAGCCGGCGCTGCAGCGGCTCGGCCAGGTGCTCGTCGCCGGCTGCCGCGACGCGACCGCCGCCCGTCAGCTCGGCTTCGTGCCCGCGCACGGCGTCGGCGCCGCACTCTCGATGACGCAGGGGTGGGAGGACAGCCCGCCGCGGGTCGGCTTCCTGCTCTCGCCGCCCTACTTCCCGCTGCGCGTGAAGGCCTAACCCTCTCCGAGGTATGTCTTTCGAACCGCCTCGTTCGTGCGCAGCGACTTCGCGTCGTCGGTGAGCGCCACGTGCCCCGTCTCGAGCACGTAGCCGCGGTCGGCGACGTCGAGCGCCATCAACGCGTTCTGCTCGACGAGCAGGATCGGGGTGCCCTGGTCGTGGATCTCCTGGACGATCTCGAAGATCCGGTCGACGAAGATCGGCGCGAGCCCCATCGAGGGCTCGTCGAGGAGGAGCAGCTTCGGCCTCGCCATCAGCGCGCGGCCCATCGCGACCATCTGCTGCTCGCCGCCCGAGAGCGTCCCCGCCTTCTGAGCCCGCCGCTCGGCGAGGCGCGGGAAGAGCCCGTAGACGCGGTCGAGGTCCTCCTTGAAGTTCTCCTTGTCCTTGCGCTGGAAGGCGCCCATCTCGAGGTTCTCGAGCACCGTCATGCGCGGGAAGAGCCGCCGGCCCTCCGGCGACTGCGCGATCCCTGCCTCGACGATGGCGTGCGCGGACGCGTGGGTGATGTCCTCGCCGCGGAAGCTGATCGTCCCGGTCCGCGGCCGGTTGAGGCCGTTGATCGAGCGCAGCGTCGTCGACTTGCCGGCGCCGTTCGCGCCGATCAGCGTCACCACCTCGCCCTCGCGCACCTCGAGCGAGACACCCTTGAGGGCCTCGATCGAGCCGTAGAAGGTATGGATGTCCTTCAGCTCGAGGACGACTTCACGCGTCGTGCTCACGAGCCGCCCCCTTCCTTCAGGAACTCCTCGGCCGCGGCCTTGCCCAGGTACGCCTCGACTACCCGGGCGTTCTTCTGCACCTCGGACGGCGTCCCCTCGGCGATCTTCTCGCCGTAGTCGAACACGGTGACGCGGTCCGAGACCCCCATCACGACGCGCATGTCGTGCTCGATCAGCAGCACCGACAGGCCCTGGTCGTCGCGCAACCGGTGCACGAACGCGGTGAAGTCCGCCGTCTCCTGCGGGTTCATGCCCGCGGTCGGCTCGTCGAGCAGCACCAGCTTCGGCTGGGTGGCGAGCGCGCGGGCCACCTCGAGCCGGCGCTGATCGCCGTAGGAGAGGTTGCGCGCGGTCTCCTCGTCCTTCCCGGGAAGGCCGGAGTAGGCGAGCAGCTCGCGCGCCCGCTCGCGCGCCTCCCGCTCCTCCTTCTTCACGCTCGGCGTGCGGAAGACGCTGTTCAGGATCCTCGAGCGCAGTCTCGAGTTCATCCCCACGAGGACGTTCTCGAGCGCGGTCATGTTCTGGAACAGGCGGATGTTCTGGAAGGTGCGACCGATTCCGCGCTCGGTGATCGCGTGCGGCGGCTTCCCGGTCACGTCCTCGCCGTCGAGCGTGATCACGCCCGAGGTCGGCTTGTAGACGCCGGTGAGCATGTTGAAGAACGTGGTCTTGCCGGCGCCGTTCGGGCCGATCAGCGAGACGATCGAGCCGCGCGGGACGTTGAAGTCGACGTCGTTCGAGGCGACGAGGCCGCCGAACTCCTTCCGGAGCTGCACCGTGGTGAGGAGGTCGTCGCTCATTCCTGTCCCCGGTCGTCGAAGAGGGGCTCGTCGTGGTGCTCGACGTCGTAGAGGTACTCGTCGTGCACGCCCTCGTGCAACTCGGCCTTGCGTCTCGCACTTGGGATCAACCCCTCAGGCCGCACGAGCATGGTGACGACGAGGATCAGCCCGAAGATGCCTGCCGAGTACTTGGGGCCGTCGATGCTCGTGCCGAGCGTCGAGTTGAGCGAGTGGCTGATGTTCGCCAGGCCCTCCTGGTTCAGCCACGAGAGGAAGAAGGCCCCGAAGATCACGCCCCAGACGTTGCCCATGCCGCCGAGGATCACCATCGAGAGGATGAACGCCGAGATGTTGAACGAGAAGTCGCCGGGGAACGTCGAGCTCTTGAAGCTCGCGAAGTACGCCCCCGCGACGCCGCCGAAGAACGCGCCCGTCGCATACGCCCACGTCTTCGTCCGCATCAGCGGCACGCCCATCGCGGCTGCTGCCGTCTCGTCCTCGCGGATCGCGATCCACGCGCGCCCGAGCCGCGAGTCGCGCAGACGGAGCGAGGTGAAGATCGTGATCGCAAGGAGGACGAGCGCCGCCCAGTAGTAGATGTTGTCGCGATTCGTCACGTCGAGGAAGCTGTGCGGCAGCACGCCGCCGGTCACCCTGTGCAGGCCCGGGAAGCCCGGCGCGTCGATCGGCGTGATCCCGTTCGGCCCGTTCGTGAGGTTGAAGCCGCCGAGATTGTCGCCGTTGCGCGCTACCTGGGGCAGGATCTCGCCGAAGCCGAGGGTGACGATCGCGAGGTAGTCCCCGCGCAGGCGCAGGGTGGGCAGGCCGATCAGGATCCCGATCACCGCCGTGCCGATCCCCGCAATCAGGAGGATGATCCAGATCGAGATGTGGAAGCCCGGCGTGCCCGACGTCGCCGTCGACAGGAAGTGGAAGTTCACCTGCGAGAACTGCAGCGACGCCAGCCAGCCGGCGGTGTAGGCGCCCATCGCGTAGAAGGCGACGTACCCGAGGTCGAGCAGCCCCGCGTAGCCGACCACGATGTTGAGGCCGACCGCCATGATCGCGTAGACGACCATGATCACGCCGGTGTTGATGGTCGGGAACTCGGTGATCAGCGGGATGCCGCTCGACTCTGGGCGCCACCACGGCCACGTGATCGCGACGATCGCGAAGAACGTGATCGTGATCATCGAGCGCTGGTGCTGCGGTAGCGCGCGCCACCGGTCCGTCAGCGGCAGCTTGGGCAGCTTCGGCATCTACCCGCCCTCCGGCGTCTGTTCGCCGAGCAGGCCCTCCGGCCGGAAGACCAGGATCAGGATCAGGATCGAGAACACGATCGACTGCGTCCAGTCGGGGCCGGGCGTCATCCACCCGAGCGCCTCGTTGAACTGTTGGATCAGGCCGATGATGATCGCTCCGAGCACGGCGCCGGGCAGATTGCCGATCCCGCCGAGCACGGCCGCGGTGAACGCGATCAGCCCGAGCCGGAACCCCTGGTCGAACTGGATGTTCGTGGTGTAGAGCGCGTAGAACATCCCCGCCACGCCGGCGAGCGCGCCGGCAATCAGGAACGTGAACGAGATCGTCCCGTTGACGTTGATCCCCATCATCGCGGCCGCGTCCTGGTCCTGGGCGGTCGCCCGCATGGCCTTGCCCTGCTTCGTGCGCTGGACGAGATACATCAGCCCCGCCAGCACCGGCAGCGTCGCGACGCCGACGATCAGCTGGTACCAGTCGTACTCGACGCCGTGCCAGTCGAAGACAGGCTCGTGCGAGAGGATGTCCGGCAGCGACACCGGCGCCGGCCCTAGCCGGTTCAAGCCGACGTTCTGGAGGATGAACGACATCCCGATCGCCGTGATCAGCGGCGCGAGTCGCGGCGCATGCCGCAGCGGCCGGTAGGCGATGCGCTCGATCCCGGTGTTGAGGGCCGCGCAGAACGCCATCGCGCAGAGGAGCGTCACCAGCAGCGCGGGGATCAGGGTCGAGAGCGAGTTCGAGTCGTCGAGCCCGAACCACCCGACGGCGACGGAGAACGTCACCCACGAGCCGAGCATGAACACGTCGCCGTTCGCGAAGTTGATCAGCTCGAGGATGCCGTAGACGAGCGAGTAGCCGAGCGCGATCAGGCCGTAGACGAGGCCGAGCGTGAGCCCGTTGAGGAAGGTGGTGGCAAAGGCGGCCGGCTCCTTCCAGAGGTTCACCAGCAGCCAGACCACCACGAGCGCCACCAGGAAGAGCCCGATCGCGTCGATCAAGGAGATCGAGCGGCTCTTGAACGAGGTGACGGTTTGGGCGCTCATTCCACGGGGCTAGCAGTTCGGGGGGAGGGCTCTCGCCCTCCCCCCGAAGCGTGCGCCTAGTTGCCTCGCCCTAGGCGACTTTGACCAGGCTCAGGGGCGGGGTGATCACCTTGAACGTCGTCGACTCCCCGTTCACGACCTTGTACTGCGTGACCGGGTTCGAGGTCGTGTCGCCGTTCGCGTTGAGCCCGAAGTCGCCGAGGATCCCGTTGACGACCTTCCCGAGGAGCAGCTTGCTCGCGACGTCGGCGCGCGAGCCGTCCGAAGACGCGATCGCCGCCAGGAGGAACGAGGCCGCCTGCGCGGCATAGGTCGAGTACGGATCGACGGTGCCGCTCGACTGCGTCGCGCCGAAGTCCGTCACGAACTTCTTGCCGACCGTGCCGAGGTCCTCGTTCGGGACGCCGGCGACGCTGATGTACATGCCTTCCGCCGCGGTGCCCGCGCCGTCGACCACTGCCGAGACCGGGGTGAAGCCGTCAGGCGCGAGGATCGTCACGCCCGTGCCGAGACCGGCGCGGAGATCCTTGATCAGCTTGCCGCCGTTCTCGCAGATGAGGCCGCCGAGGAACACCGCGTCGGCTCCAGACTGCTTGATCGAGGTAGCGATGCCCTGATAGCTCGAGGCCTTGCCGTCCCAGGCGCTGAAGCCTGCGACCTTGAGCCCGAGCTCCTCCGCCGCGTTCCTGAAGTTCGTCGCGACGCCCTGCCCGTACGCCTCCTTGTCGTTCAGGATGTAGATGCTCTTGAGGCCGAGCCCCTGCGCGTTCAGCGCGTCGGCTGCACCCTGGAAGTCGTCGGCCGCCACGATGCGGACGTAGTTGCGGGTGCCGCTCGGGTAGTACTTCTCGGGCTCACCCGGCGCGGTGCCGGGGCCCTTGTGCGTGAGTCCGACGTACGTGTTCGCCGGGCTGATCATGCCCACGGGGCCGTTCGGCGCCTTGTTGAGCACGGGGATGATGATCTCGGCGCAGCCCGAGTTGAACGTCCCGACCACGCCGATCACGCTGTCGTTGTTGGCGTAGTCGTTCGCGTTCGACGAGCACTTGGCCGAGTCCCACTTGCCGGCCTGCGCGGTCGAGTCGTCACAGGATTGGTAGCCGATCGTGTAGTCGCCGGCCTTGAAGTCGGCCTGCTTGAGGATGTACTTGATCGCCTCGGTCATCTGCACCGTCTGCGTGCGGCCGGAGCCCTGCAGCGGCAGGTCCGACGCGATCACGTACTGCGGCGACCCGTCTCCTTCGTAGTAGATGTCGGAGCACGCGGAGGCGGGAAGAGCCGTCGCCTTCTTCGAGCTCGAGCCGCCGCACCCGGCGGCGACGACAGCGAGGAGCACCGCCAGTCCGACGAGTGCCCCTACCTTCATACCTCTGCTCACGCTTCCTCCCTCTGGACGGAAAAGATGTTCACGGGACTCTCGGCCACGCGCCGGACAGCCTCGCGTTCGCGAAGGGGCAAGTATCTGAGGGTGAAGAGGAGATTGCAAGGCCGGACGCCGCATCCGACCCATAGTTCTTCACGGCCGAAGTGGCGGAGGCCGCGGCCTGTCCGCGAAGCGGACCAGTGGAGGGGGTTCGGGAGAACCGGGAGTTCCCCCGAAAGGTGTCGGGCCGTACGATGTGACGGCTGCGCCGAAGTGGCGGAACTGGCAGACGCGCCGGACTCAAAATCCGGTTCCCTTCGGGGAGTGTGGGTTCGATTCCCACCTTCGGCATCGACGGCGCCTCACGCGGGATGCTGTGCGTCACCTCACCCCGGCCGCACGAGCCAGGCGATGCGTTCGGCGACCAGGTCAGGGGGAGTGAAGTGGCCGAGGGTGTCCTCGGCTACGACCTCGGCTCCCGGTACGTTACGAGCGAGCCATTCGCCGTGCCGTGCCGGTACGAGGACGTCGCCGAGTCCGTAGACGACGCGCGTGGGGATGCGGATCTCGGCGACGTCGAAACCCCAGGGCGCGATGACGCAGAGGTCGTCATCGGCCCACCCCCAGACACCGGTTCGCAGCGCCTCGCTGAGGTCCTGGCGGATCACGCCGTGGCGCTCGGGCCTGGCCAGTTCGGCGCGGTCGGCCTCGGAGAGTCCCCACTCCTCGCCGAGGAGGTCGGCAGGGTCTGCCTCGACTCGCTCCAGCAGCTCCGCAGCCTCTCGCTCCAGCTCGGGGACGAGAACCTCCTCGCCCTGGAGCGACCAATTCAACTCTCGGACATTGAGAGGGTCCATGCCCTCCATCCAGTCGAACTCAGGGATGTCGAACGGTGCGCATCCCACGACGCAGGCGGCCCGGCTCGCCCGCTCCGGCAGACGCGCGGCGACTGCGAGCGCATGTGGCCCGCCACCCGAGCCGCCGCTGACCGCGAAGCGCTCGATCCCGAGCGTATCCGCGATCGCGGCGACGTCGCCCACGCAGTCGACGACGCGTCGTCCGCGGTGCCTGTCGGACCCTCCGTAGCCGGGCCGGTCATAGGTGATCACCCGTGCCCCGGCCTCGGCGTACACACTCTCGTCGTAGTGCCGCCCCAACCGCGATCCGGGTGTGCCGTGCAGGAGGAAGACAGGGGAGCCGTCGCGGTCGCCCCACTCGGCGAACGTGAGCGTGCGGCCGTCCGGTGCCACCGCGACCTGTGTTTCGGATGACACGCTCGGCCCTACAGGGGGAAATGTCTCAACGGTCTCACTCCGGTCCCGACCCCGGCACTCTACGCCGGCGGGCCACCCTCCTCCAGCACCTCCTGCGCGATCGCGAAGGCCGAGTTCGCAGCCGGGACGCCGCAGTAGACGGCGCTCTGGAGCAGGATCTCCTTGATCTCGTCCGGGGTGAGGCCGTTTCGAAGGGCGGCGCGGAGGTGCATCGCGAGCTCCTCGGGCCTGTTCAGGGCGACGAGCGCGGTCAAGGTGATTGCGCTCCGCGTGCGGCGGTCGAGCCCGGGCCGCGCCCAGATCTCGCCCCACGCATAGCGGGTGATCAGGTCCTGGAAGTCGGCCGTGAAGTCGTTCGTCCGCGCGATCGCCCGGTCGACGTGCGCGTCGCCGAGCACCGCGCGGCGCACCTCCATGCCGTGGTCGTGGGTCGGGTCGCTCATCGCGTGCCTCCTCGCTGGCGGTAGAGGTCGAGGGCCCGCTCGACGAACGCCTCGGCGGAGCCGAGATAGCCGGTCGGGTCGAACGCGGCGTCGAGCTCCTCCGAGGTCAGCTCGATCCGCGGGTCGGATTCGAGCTCGGCTCGGAGCGGGCGGCCCGCTGCGGCAGCGCGGGCACAGGCCTCCGACACGAGCCCTTGTGCCTCGATCCTGCCGCTGCGCCCGGCGAGCAGGAAGGTGATGCGCTCGGCCATGATCAGCCCGTTCGTCGCGTCGAGGTTGGCCCGCATCCGCTCGGGCCGGACCTCGAGGCCCTCGAGGATCTCACGCACTGCAGCGGCGGCGCCCCCGGTGAGCGCCAGGGCGTCCGAGAGCGGCTGCCACTCGGCGTGCCAGCCGCCCGCGGCGCGCTCGTGCTCCTGCGCGAGGCCCCCGCAGAGCAGCCCCGCCTGCGCATGCACCCGGCGGGCGCAGGCGATCGCGACGATCGAGCGGGTCGGGTTGCGCTTCTGGGGCATGGTCGAGGAGCCCCCGGCACCCGACTCGGCGATCTCGCCGACCTCGGTCTGCGACAGCAGCACGACGTCGAGTGCGAGCTTGGAGAGAGCGCCGGCCGCGAGGTCGAGGCCAGCGCCCAGCTCGGCCACCCGCACACGGTTCGCGTGCCACGGGAGCGCCGGCTCGGCCAGCCCGAGCTCCTCCGCGAAGAGGGCCAGGACGGCGGGGCCTTGCTCGCCGAGCGCGGCGAGCGTCCCGGCGCCGCCGCCGAGCTGAACGGCGAGCCGCTCGTCTCGTACGACGGCGAGCCGGCTCCGCGCCTCGAGGACGCCGACCAGCCAGCCCGCGGCCTTGAGCCCGAACGTCGTCGGCAGCGCCTGCTGCATGAGCGTCCGGCCGGCGATCGGCGTCGAGCGGTGCGCCTCGGCCAGGCCGGCGCACGCGGCGGCGACGCCGTCGAGCTCGGCGAAGATCAGGTCGAGCGCGTCGCGCGCGACGAGCATCGCCGCGGTGTCGAGGATGTCCTGGCTCGTCGCGCCCCAGTGGACGTACCCTCCCGCCTCGCCGGCGGCCGCGGCGAGCGCGCGCACCAGCGGCTCGACCGGGGCGCCGAGCCTGCGGGCGCCCTCCGCGAGCGAGGCGACGTCGAACCGGCCCGCATCGCAGCACGCGGCGATCGCCTCGGCCGCGTCGGCCGGGATCACCCCCGCCTGCGCCTCGGCATGCGCGAGCGCCGCCTCGGCGTCGAGCATCGCCTGGAGCCACGCCCGGTCGGAGACCGCATCGCGCAGCGGCGCGGGCACGAAGATCGGCGCGAAGAGGCCCTCTGTCATGGGATCGGGAGGCCGACGTAGCTTTCCGCGAGCGCGGTCGCGGCCGCCCTCGAGCTGACGACGTGATCGAGCTGCGCGAGCTGGAGGCGCGCGCCGAACGCCCCTCCGTCGGGGAAGCGGTGCAGCATCGAGGTCATCCACGTCGAGAACCGCTGGGCCTGCCAGACCCTTCGCAGGCAGGTCTCCGAGTAGGCATCGAGGCCCGCCTCGTTGCCGGTCGTGAAGAAGTCGACGAGGGCGGCGGCGAGGACGGTCACGTCCGCCACTGCCAGGTTGAGCCCCTTCGCGCCCGTCGGAGGAACGATGTGGGCGGCGTCGCCGGCCAGGAAGAGTCGCCCGAAGCGCATCGGCTCCGCGACGAAGCTGCGCAGCGGCGCGATCCCTTTCTCGAAGATCGGGCCCTCGGCGAGCGACCAGCCCTCGTCGGTCGCGAGCCGCGTGTGCAGCTCGGCCCAGATGCGGTCGTCCGGCCAGTCCGCCAGGTCCTCGCCGGCCGGAACCTGGACATACAGGCGGCTGATCTCGGGCGAGCGGAGGCTGTGGAGGGCGAAGCCGCGGGGGTGGTACGCATAGATCAGCTCGTCGGTCGACGGCGCGACCGTCGCGAGAATCCCCAGCCAACTGAACGGGTAGACGCGTTCGAACTCGATGATCGCGCCCTCGGGGACGGACGGCCGGCAGACGCCGTGGAAGCCGTCGCAGCCCGCGATCACGTCGCACTCGAGCACCTCTTCGGCGCCGCCGGAAGTGAAGCTGATCGACGGACGGTCAGAGGCAAGGTCGCGCACGGCGACGTCCTCGACCTCGTAGAGCAGCGGCCCGCCGGCCGCGAGACGCGCCTCCACGAGGTCCGCGACGACCTTGTTCTGGCCGTAGATCGTGATCGTGCGGCCGCCCGTCAGCTCGCTCATCGCGATCCGGTGGCCCCGTCCCGAGAAGCGGAGCTCGATGCCGTGATGGACGAGGCCCTCCGCCTCGATCCGGCCGGCGAGGCCGGCCTGCCGGAGTACGTCCACGGCGCCCTGCTCGAGCACACCCGCCCGCACCCGCTGCTCGACGTACTCCCGGCTGCGGTTCTCGAGCACGACCGACTCGACGCCCTGCAGGCCGAGCAGATGGGCGAGCAGGAGCCCGGACGGCCCTGCGCCGATGATCCCGACCTGGGTGCGCATCATCCCCGCCGATCCTAAACGGACTCTCCCGACCGGCACCGGCCGCTGTGCAAGACTGACGGCGTGGCGAAGCAGGTCGGAATCCTCACAGGCGGCGGTGACTGTCCGGGCCTGAATGCGGTGATCCGCGCCGTCACGCGGCGGATGCTCACCACGGGCTGGGAGGTCGTCGCGGTGCGCGAGGGCTGGCGCGGCCTCGTCGAGGGCCGCTTCCAGGCGCTCGGCCGGCGCGAGGTCACCGGGTTGCTCCCGCGCGGCGGCACGATCATCGGCACCTCGCGCACGAACCCGTACAAGCAGGACGGCGGGGTCGAGAAGGTGCTCCACAACTTCAACCATCAGGGCCTCGACGCCCTCGTCGCGATCGGCGGCGAGGACACGCTCGGCGTCGCGGCGAAGCTGTTCGCCGAGCATGAGCTGCCGGTCGTCGGCGTCCCGAAGACGATCGACAACGACCTCTCCGCGACCGACGTCACCTTCGGCTTCGACACCGCCGTCTCGATCTGCACCGAGGCGATCGACCGGCTGCACACGACGGCCGAGTCGCACAACCGCGTGATGGTGGTCGAGGTGATGGGGCGGCACACGGGCTGGATCGCGGTGATGTCCGGGATCGCGGGGGGTGCGGACGTCGTCCTGATCCCCGAGCATCCGATCACGGTCGAGCAGACCTGCGCGCAGATCCAGAAGCGCCACGCCGCCGGCAGCGACTTCTCCATCGTCGTCGTGAGCGAGGGCTACGAGCTCACCTACGAGTCGGGCGAGCAGCGGGCCGTCGACCTGGGCGGCGAGGACGCGTTCGGGCACAAGCGGCTCGGCGGGATCGGCGACGCGCTCGCGAGCGAGATCGAGGGCCGAACCGGCTTCGAGACGCGCGTGACCGTGCTCGGGCACGTGCAGCGCGGCGGCACGCCGACGTCACGCGACCGGATCCTCGCGACGCGGTTCGGGCTCAAGGCCGCCGATCTCGTCGAAGCGGGCGAGTTCGGCCGCATGGCGGCACTGCGCGGCGACGAGATCGTGGACGTTTCGCTCGAAGAGGCGACACGAGAGTTGAAGCGCGTCCCGCCCGAGTGGTACTCGGTGGCCTCGGCATTCTTCGGCTAGTCGCTTCCGACCTCGACGGCACGCT
Organism: uncultured Actinomycetes bacterium; assembly: GCA_963724805.1. Taxonomy (GTDB): domain Bacteria; phylum Actinomycetota; class Thermoleophilia; order Gaiellales; family Gaiellaceae; genus CAVQZA01. The sequence continues at coordinate 169,589 of CAVRWA010000011.1, read as the reverse complement.
CCTGCGCTCGGACGGCGGTGTCTCCGAACGGACGCGCGCAGCCTTCGCGGCCGCGCGCAAGGCCGGGCTCGAAGTCGTGCTCGCCTCGGCCCGACCGCCGCACTGGCTCTCCGAGATCGCCGCCGAGGTGGTGACCGGCGACATCGCGATCTGCTGCAACGGCGCCGTCGTCCACGACCTGAGGGCGAAGCGCACGCTCCACCATTTCGCGCTGCAGGCACTGGTCGCCGAGCGCGTCGTCCGGGCGCTGCGGGCCGCCGCCCCCGGCGTCGCGTTCGCGTGCGAGCGCGAGGAGACCGCGATCCGAGAACCCGCCTACGATCCACTCTGGCCGACGCCGGACCTGCGCCCGCGGACGGACGCCCTGGTCTTCGTGCAGGAGCCCGTCTCGAAGCTCGTCGTCCAGCACCCGAGCGTGGTGCAGGACGAGCTCCAGGCGCTCGTGGTCGAGGTATGCGGCGAGGAGGCGACCGTGACGATCTCGGGCGAGCGGCTCGTCGAGGTCTCCGCGGCCGGCGTGACGAAAGGGTTCGCGCTCCGGCGCGTCTGCGAGGAGCTCGGTGTGAGCTCGGAGGAGGTCGTCGCATTCGGGGACATGCCGAACGACGCCGAGATGCTCGCCTGGGCGGGCCGCGGCGTCGCGGTCGCGAACGCGCACCCCGAAGCCCTCGCGGCGGCGGATCAAGTGACCGATTCGAACGACCTGGACGGCGTCGCCGTCGCGCTCGAACGGCTGCTCGCTAACGGTTCTTGACGTTCTCCGTCACAAATCGCTAACAAGTCTGCTACAGTCCGACTCCCCCGAATCAACCAGCAGCGGCGCCGCGCGGAATTTTCGCGCCGGCACGTCCCCCACGTAACCGCTGTGTCCCCTCATGCGTCCCCGCCTCCTCACCCTCCCCCTTCTGCTTGCGCTCGCACTCGCCGGGTTCATCCCCGCGAAGGCGCAGACCGCAAGGCAGGCCGCCCGCGCAACGACGCACAAGGCTCGCAAGGCGGTCGCGACCCGGGCGCAGCGGCTCGCCACACGGCAGGCCCAGCTGCGCCACCTCACGACCCGACGGGCGCAGCGGATCGTGCGGATCGCGCTCTCGCAGCGCGGCGTCCACTACCGCTATGGCGGGTCCTCGCCGGGATCCGGCTTCGACTGCTCGGGCTTCACGCGCTGGGTGTTCGCCCACGTCGGGATCGATCTCCCGCACCAGTCCGGAGCCCAGTTCTCGTACGGGCAGCGGGTGCCGCGCAGCGCGCTGAAGCCCGGCGACCTCGTCTTCTTCAGCCACCTCGGCCACGTCGGCATCTACGTGGGGCACGGGCTCTTCGTGCACGCGCCGCAGACGGGCCAGGTCGTCAGCACGATGCGGCTCAACGTCCGCTTCGGGTCGTACGACGGCGCCAGGCGCCTGCCGCTTCTGAAGCGCTCGCGCTAGAGCCTAGAGCCGTTCGACGAGCGGGAAGGACCGGTGCTGCCGCGGCGGCACCAGGAAGTTCTGGCGGTGCGTGGTCGTGAGGACCGCGTTGAAGCCCTGCCCGCGCGAATGCGGCTCGAACTTCAGCTTGGTTCCGTCGGGGAGCACGCCGTCCATCGCCATCCGGTTGCGATGGAAGTCGTCGCCCGTCGGGTTGAAGACGACGAAGTGGACGCCCGCCGACGGCGTCGCGCTCATGCGGTCGCGCTTTGGGTCGGCGCTCCAGAAGAACGGGTTGTCGAGGGTGTTGAAGTCGGCCCGCTGCGGGATCGCGGTGCCCTTCTTGTAGAGCGTGCCGTCCTCGCCGAGGTAGTCCTCCTGCAGGCGCGAGGCCGACTGGATCGCCTGGCTGTGCCCGATCGTCCCGGAGGTCCGATAGTCGTGGACGACCTCTGCCGAGGTGGCGACGTCCTCGGGGCCCTGCGGGACCGTCTGCGTCCCCGGCTTCACCTTCAGGTGGGGGCGGAACATGGTGTCCACGCGCTCGTCGAAAGCGAAGTTCAGATACCAGGCCTCGAGGTCCTCGGCGATGTGCGAGAGGTGCATGTGGGTGCCGCCCCGGAAGTAGCCGTCCGGCACGAGCGCGAGACCGAGCGTCTCGAGGTTCGCAATCCGAGCCGGCCCGAGATTGGCGACGAGAGTCGAGGTGAAGCCGAGGAAGAGCTCGGCAGTGTCGGGGATCAGGTCCGCGCCGGCCACCCCGGCTGCGACCGCCATCTGTTTCGGCAGGCCGACGTCGCCGTCGAAGCCGCCGCCGGCGAAGCCCTTGCGGATGCTCGTCGTCCGGAAGAGCCCCGCCTCCTCGAAGAGCGCATGCTCGGCGTCGGCGATGTGATCGAGCCGGTCGCTGCGCAGGAGGACCGCGACGTCGTTCTCCTCGAGGATCGTGCCGGCCGGGTCGCTGGGGAAGCGGACCGCGTCGAGCAGCGCGGGCTTCTCGGCGCGCCGGTCGCGCGGCAGGTACTTCTGCGCGGGCGCCGGGACGTAGCGGCGGAAGTACGGCAGGCCCCAGGCGACCGTGACGCCGAGTCCGGCCGGCGTCGCCGGGTAGCGCTCGTCGAGGTCGGCCAGGGCTTGCTCGAGCCTGCGCTTCGCGTCGGGGAGGTCGCCGGTCTCGACGGTGGCGGTGACGATCTCGTGGTGAAGGGGCGGCACGACCACCTCGGCGCCGTTGTCACGCACGACGCGCATGCCGCCGAGCAGATGCTGCTCCGCCCCAGGCGCTTCCGCCGCCGGGCGGGCGGGAGCCGTCGTGGCCTGATCCACGGCTTCGTAGATACCCGCGGCACCGAGCACGCCGGCCGCCGCGGCACCGACGACGACCTGTTTACGCGTGAACTTCACGCAGTCGGCTTGATCAGGACCAGGGCGTTCAGCTCTTGCTTCAGGTACGCGACGACCTTTGCGAAGTCGAGCGGCGGCGCGACGTGCTCGCTGAGCGTGTAGAGCCCGCCCGCGTGGCGCCAGGCGAGCAACACGTGCCACTGGTCGGCGTCCTGGTTCACCGTGTACATCGTCGCGGCGATTCCGGGTGCCCGCACGGTGCCGTGCGGGTCGGCGAAGCACGGCGCCTTCCCGCGGTGAGTCTTGCCGTCCACGGTCTCGACAGTCGTGCAGGTCGGGATAGTCGTACGGCCCGGATAGCCTCGCAGGTTGACGTGCAGCTCGCCGCCGGCGGCCCCGCCGCCCGTCTCCTGCCAGACGAACGATTCGAGGTAGCTGCGGTCCGCGCTGACGGAGTTGATGTCGTTCCAGCGGTTGCCGATCGTTCCGACCAGCGGATCCGGGAGCCAGGCCGGGCAGTAGACCGGCGCCTTGATCCGGTTAGCGAGCTTCTCCCAGCTCGCCTTGTTCGGGCAGAGCGGTCCCTTCGAGGAAGCGGCGGACGAGGCGCCGCCCGCCGCGAGGGCGACCGCGACGGCCAGAACGAGGAGCGCAAGCCGTCTCATGGCCGTGAAGGGTACAGCCGATAGACGCGAAGCCAAGGGCCAACCAGCCCGTCACCCGGGCCGACCCTGTAGACGAGCGGCTCGCTTCGAAGCGCATGCAGGAAGCTCGTCTCGCGCGGGTAGTCGGACGCGGCTGCGAGCACGCGGTCCTCGACCGCACCTGTGACGACGACGTAGCGAATCCCCCGCTTGCGCAGGCGCGTGACGTCGCGGTTCGCGTCGGACGGGCGGCCCGGCCCCGGGAGAGCGAGCGGTAGCACCTGGAACCCCTGCAGCAGCGGCGTCGAGGAGTCGGCCGCGACCCGGGAGCCCATGGGGAGATTCCGCTGGATCCAGGCGTGCGCGGCGACCCGTGTGTCGGAGCGCGTCAGCGTCCTGTCGTCTCTGATCGACCAGACGAGCGGCACGACGAGGAGCGCGAGCGTCAGCGGCACGAGCGCACGCAGGCGCCCTGCGAGCGCGCCGAGCGGCGGCACGAGGGGCAGGACATAGCGGCCGAAGTGGGCGTGCAGCGGCAGCAGCGTCAGCGCGTACGCGAGTGTGAACGACGCAAGGACGAGATCCGCGCGGCGACGCCGCCAGAGCGCGACTGCGAGCCCGGCCACGGCGATCACCAGCACGGGGCCGAGCCCGCTCCAGAGCCGGTGGGCGAACGCAGCGGGAGCGGAGCCGTCGTGCTCGAACCCGAGCCAGCCGGCGCGGGCCAGCCTATTGACCCGCGACGCGTCCTCCCACGCCTGCCGCGGATGCACGAAGACGAACGGGCTCATGACCGCGAACCCCACCACGAAGAGCCCGAGCGAGACGGCGAGGCGCTGGAACTGGCGGAGGCCCACGATCGCGAGCGGCACGGCGAGCAGCACGCCTGGATACTTGAAGCCGGTCGCGACCCCGGCCGCAAGACCCGCCCATTCGAGCCGACCGGTGACGGCGAGGGCGAGCGAGACCGCGACCGCCGCCGTGAGCGGGACGTCGGAGACGGCCACGTGGGCGTACGCCACATGGGTCGAGCAGACCGCGACCGCAGCCGCGGCGACGAGTCCCGCCCTCCGCCCGTACGCGACCCGTCCAAGCCACCACGAGCCGGCGACCGCGGCGACGCCGAAGGCGACGGCGACGAGCCTTGCTGCGAGATACGAAGGCTGGTGCTGCCAGGCCTGAAACGGTGCGAGCACGTACATCAGCCCACTCGGATAGTCGAACCAGTGCGGGTCGGGCCCGCCACCGTGCACCATCCGCCAGGCGCGCGGGACGAACGACGCCTCGTCGGGGTCGAGGAGCGGGAACGGCAGGCCGTAGCGGATCCCGACGAGGCGCAGCACGGCTGCGAGCACGAGGATCGCCGCGAGCGCGAGCCACACCGGCCCCGACCGGGAGGTGAGTCGCCTGAGCACCGGGGACTAGACCTGCGGCGGCGTGGCGCCGACGAGCTCGGCCACGTCGCGCGCGCCGACGATGACGGCGTCCACGCCTGCGCGCTCGAGCTCGAGCACCTGCTCTCGCCCCGCCGCATGCAGCTCCGCAATCGCGAGCTTGCCGGCCGGGACATCGGGAAGCAGCTCGAGCGCCCGCTCGAAGCCGTCCTCGTCGTCCGAGTCGCGCGCCGAGAGCAGGAAGATCTCCGGGTCGAGCAGCTCGAGCGCCGCCTCGAGCTCCTCCTCGGTGCGCACCTCGATCACGTAATCGAGGCCCAGCGAGAGCGCTTCGTCGCGCAACGCGAGCACGCGCTCCTCGTCGTCGTCGTCCCAGACGAGCACGACCGCGTCCGCTCCTGCCTCGGCCGCCTCGTGCGGATCCCCGCCCGAGTACCAGAGGACGGGGAGCTCGGTCGCAGCGTTCACGCCGCGGGGCGCGGAGCTGACGACGAGCGCCTCGGCCCCCTGCTCCTCGGCCGTGCGGGCACCGTCGGCGTCGCGCACGTCCACGATCACGGAGATGCCGTCCCCCTCGGAGATCGCCTGACTGAATCGACGCGCGCCGGTCAACTGCTGCTGATCGTAACCGACTTGCTACTGCCCGATCGGATGCCAGACGGTCTTGAACTCGAGGAAGCCCGTGATCTCCCTCAGGCTCTGCCCGTCCGCCTGCCCGCGCACGACGCGTTTGACGTTGTCCGCCGCGAGCCGCTCGAGCTCGGCTCCGTCGGCAGACCCGGAGAGATCGAGCGCGTTCACGTCCAGATGGCCTGCGAGCTGAGGCGCGAGCTCCTCCTGGAAGCCGGTGAGGATGTTGACGACCCCACCCGGAACGTCCGCGGTCGCGAGGGCCTCCGCGAGCTCGACTGCGGCGAGCGGATGCGGCTCGGAGGCGACCACCACGACCGTATTGCCGCCCGCGAGCGCGGGCGCGAGACGCGAGACCAGCCCGGCGAGAGGCGGCTCGGCGGGCGCGACGATCCCGACGACGCCGGTCGGCTCCGGGATGGTGAAGTTGAAGTACGGCCCGGCGACGGGATTGGCGGCTCCGGTCGCCTGCGCGAGCTTGTCGGCCCAGCCGGCATACCAGACGAGCCTGTCCACGGCCCGGGCCGCCTCGTCCTCGCCTGTGCAGAGCGAGGCGAACTCCTCGAGGCGGGCCTCCATCATCTCGGCCACGCGGTAGAGCACCTGCCCGCGGTTGTAGGCGGTCGCCCCGGCCCACTTCGGCAGCGCCGCCCGCGCCGCGACGACGGCGTCGCGGAGGTCCTTGCGCGAGGCGCGGGCGACGTTCTGGCCCTCGGCCTCGTAGGTGCGACCCGATTCGGAGCGAGGGAAGGCGCCGCCGATGAACAGCTTGTACGTCTTCTTCACGGGCAGCCGACTCATTCGCCCAGCTCCAGATACGGTGCGAGCCCGTGCAGGCCGCCCTCGCGGCCGAAGCCCGACTCCTTGTAGCCGCCGAACGGCGAGGCCGGGTCGAAGCGATTGAACGTGTTCGCCCAGACGACCCCGGCGCGCAGGCGCTCGGCCATCCAGAGGATGCGCGAGCCCTTCTCCGTCCAGACGCCTGCGGAGAGGCCGTAGGCCGTGTTGTTGGCCTTCTCCACCGCCTCCTCCGGGGTGCGGAAGGTCAGCACCGAGAGCACCGGCCCGAAGATCTCCTCCTGCGCGATGCGGTAGCTCTGCGCGACGTTCGTGAACACCGTCGGCACGAACCAGTAGCCCTTCTCGGGGAGGCGGCACTCCGGCTGGAAGATCTCGGCGCCCTCCTCTTCGCCCGACGCGACGAGCTCGCGGATCTTCTCGAGCTGCTGTGCCGAGTTGATCGCGCCGACGTCGGTGTTCTTGTCGAGCGGGTCGCCAACTCGGAGCGTGCCGAGCCGGCGCTTGAGCTTCTCGATCGCCTGTTCAGCGATCGACTCCTGCAGCAGCAGGCGAGAGCCCGCGCAGCAGACGTGGCCCTGGTTGAAGTAGATCCCGTTGACGATCCCCTCGACGGCCTGGTCGAGCGCGCAGTCGTCGAAGACGACGTTCGCGGCCTTGCCGCCGAGCTCGAGGGTGAGCCTCTTCCCGGTGCCGGCCAGCCGGCGCTGGATTGCCTTGCCCACCTCGGTCGAGCCGGTGAACGCGACCTTGTCGACCCCGGGGTGCTCGACCAGCGCCGCGCCCGTGCGGCCGTCGCCGGTGACGATGTTGACGACCCCGGGCGGCAGCTCGGCCTGGCGCAGCACGTCGCAGAAGAAGAGCGCCGTCAGCGGCGTCGTCTCGGCCGGCTTGAGCACCACGGTGTTCCCGGCCGCGAGCGCCGGGGCGATCTTCCAGGACAGCATCAGCAGCGGGAAGTTCCACGGGATGATCTGCCCCGCGACGCCGAGCGGGCGCGGATCGGTGTTCGGGAAGGCGTACTCGATCTTGTCGGCCCAGCCCGCGTAGTAGAAGAAATGGGCCGCCGCGAGCGGCAGGTCGACGTCGCGCGACTCCTTGATCGGCTTGCCGCCGTTCAGCGACTCGAGCACGGCGAGCTCGCGCGACCGCTCCTGGAGGATTCGCGCAATCCGGAACAGGTACTTCGCGCGCTCCACCGGGCGCAGGGCGCCCCAGACCGGGAACGCCTCGCGCGCGGCGCCGACGGCGGCGTCGACATCGGCCGCCGTTCCCTGGCCGACCTCCGCGAGCGGCTCCTCGGTTGCCGGCGCGATCGTCGCGTAGATCTCGGTCGCCTCGCGCCACTCCCCGCCGATGTAATGGCCGTAGCGCTCCTCGAGCTGCACGATCTCGCGCGACTCCGGCGCCGGTGCGTAGTCCCAGCGCTCGCCGACGTGCTCGAGCTCAGTCACGGGTGAAGTACTCCGGCGACTGGTAGCGCCCAGTTTTTTGCTTGCGGATCTGCATGAGGACGTCGTTCAGGAGCGTCGAGGCGCCGAGCCGGAACCGCTCGGGCGTGAGCCACTCGGGGCCGAGCGTCTCGTTCACGATCACGAGGTTCTGGACGGCCTGCTTCGCGACCCGGATCCCGCCGGCCGCCTTCATCCCGACCGCGCGCCCCGTTTCGTCGTGGACGTCGCGGATCGCCTCGAGCATGCAGAGCAGCACCGGCAACGTCGCGGAGGTCGTGAGCTTGCCCGTCGACGTCTTGATGAAGTCGGCTCCGGCGGCCATCGCCAGGATCGACGCGCGACGAACGTTGTCGTACGTGCCGAGCTCGCCGGTCTCGAGGATCACCTTGAGGTGCGCGCCGCCGCAGGACTCCTTCACGCGCACGATCTCGTCGTAGACCTTGGCGTAGCGGCCCGACAGGAACGCGCCCCTGTCGATCACCATGTCCACCTCGTCGGCGCCTGCCGCGACGACCTCCTCGACCTCGCGCAGCTTCACGTCGAGCGGGCTCTGGCCGGAGGGGAAAGCGGTCGCGACCGCGGCCACGTGCACCCCGCTCCCGCGGAGGCGCTCGACGGCGACCGGGACCAGATTCGGGTAGACGCAGACCGCGGCGCAGGCGGGCACACCTGGATCGGCGGGATCCGGGTGGAGCGCCTTCGACGAGAGCGCCGCGACCTTGCCCGGCGTGTCGGCGCCCTCGAGGGTGGTCAGGTCGATGCAGCGAACAGCGAGCTCGAGAGCCTGGAGCTTCGACTCCTGCTTGATCGAGCGCTTCGCGAGCGAGGCCGCGCGCTCCTCGAGCGCGACCGCGTCCACGGCCCCGATCCGCGGCAGCCGCGGCTCGAGCGGCAGCTCGAACCCGCGCGGAAGAGCCGGAGCCTGGGCCATGGAGCGGAGTGTAGCCCCGTCCGGCATCCCTGCAGTGGCGGGCCACCTGCCCTGTCTGGTTGACGCGTCAGACCGGGAGACCCACCTCCCACCCCGTTGGCGTCGAGCCTAGCTCAGCCCGACGCACACGTGGGCCACGGCACCGTGCCGGAAGTGTGAACTCTGCTAGAGCCCGAGCCGCTCCAGCGTCGCAGCGTCGCGGCGCCACTTCGGGCGCACCTTCACCTTCAGCTCGAGAAAGATCCGCCCGCCGAGCAGATGCTCGATCTCGGGACGCGCGCGGACGCCGATCTCCTTCACCATCGCGCCCCGCTTGCCGACGAGGATCTGCTTCTGCGACTCGGTTTCCACCACGACGAAGGCGCGCACCACCTTGTCGGTGATCTCGTCCACCTCGGCGGTCACCGCATGCGGCACCTCCTCCTTCGTGAGCTCGAGCGCCTTCTCCCGGATCAGCTCGGCGATCTGCTGCTCGACCGTGAGATCCGTGTTCGTGTCCCGCGCGAAGTACGGCGGCCCCTCGGGCAGCAGGAAGACGAGGTCGGAGCGGAGCTCGTCGATCCCGTCACCCGTCTTCGCGCTGACGGGATGGAGCGCGTGGAAGTCCCCCAATCTCGCCCCGGTCTGCATCTGCGAGGCGATGTGGCTCGCCTTGAGCCGGTCGACCTTGTTGAGCGCGATAATCACCGGAACGTCGAGCGCGAACACCCGCTTGGCGATGAAGTTGTCGCCTGCACCGATTCGCTCGCGGGCCGAAAGGACGAACAGCACCGCGTCGATGTCCTCGAACGCCGAGTCCACCGTCTTCTGCATCCGCTCGGTGAGCGGGTCGAACGGCCGCTGGAAGCCGGGCAGGTCGACGAGCACCAGCTGGTAGTCGTCCCCGTTCGCGATTCCGAAGATCCGCCGCCTCGTCGTGTGCGGCACGCGCGAGGTGATCGCGACCTTGCCGCCGCAGAGGGCGTTCACGAGTGTGGACTTGCCGACGTTCGGACGCCCCGCGACGGCGATGAACCCCGACTTCACAGGTCGTCCCACGCGTCCGGCAAGAGCTCCGCCGTGGTTCGGGTCACCAGCTCCCCGCCGCTGGGGAAGACGACCCGGTCGACCTTGAACTCGTACAGCCACTGGCGGCAGCCGCCGCAGGGCGAGGCGGTGATCGCGACGGCCTCGATCTCCCCGGGCCGGTAGCCGGCAACGACCGCGCCGGCGAGCAGCGTGCGCTCCGCACAGACACCGAGTGGATAGGCGGCGTTCTCGACGTTGACCCCCTCGAGCACCGTCCCGTCACGTGTGAGCGCGGCGGCGCCGACGTGGTAGTTCGAGTACGGCGCGTACGCGCGCTTGGCGGCGGCGACTGCGCGCTCGTAGAGCTCGGCGTCACTCACGTGAACACCTGGAACAGAACGAGCGTCACGAGCGCTCCGAGCACGCCGCCGTAGGCGACCTCGAGCACCGAGTGGACCCCCGACTCGATCCGGCTGTGCGCCACGAGCAGCGCCATCAGCAAGACGAGCGAGGAGATCAGGAACCGATGGCGCGAGTCGACGACGATGAACGTGACCGCCATCCAGGCAGCGAACGCGATCGCCGCGTGGCCCGACGGCAAGCCTCCCCGCAGGGGGGTGCCGCGGCCGGTCAGTGCTTTCGTCCCGATCACGACGATGATCGTCAGCAGCAGCGCGATCATCGTCAAGTCCACCGGCGCATCGCGCAGCCTGTCCAGCAGGCGTCCGCTCGGGTCCGCCAGCCGGGTCGCGAAGACGACGTAGCCGATCGCGACCGCCGTCGCAGTGGCGATCAGCACGGCGCCGGCTGCAATGTCCTTGGCGAGCTTCGCCATCGGGTCGAACGAGGTGGTCGCGACGTCGATCGCGTGCTCGAGGGCGGTGTTCACCATCTCGGCGATCAGCACGAAGGCGATCGCGAGCAGCAGGGCGATCAGCTCGAACTTGGACACGCCGAACGCGAATGCGAGCACCAGCACGACCGCCGCGATGACGAGGTGGATCCGCATGTTCCGCTGGGTGCGGAGGACGTGGATGATCCCCTCGAACGCATAGTTGAAGCTCTCGAGGATCGACGGCGCTTTGCGTGGCGTGTTCACGACCGGTAGGCGGCCTCCCGCGCCCCCATCGCCTCGCCGTGGTCGTAGCCGAGCAGGTGCAAGACGGCGTGGACGAGCGGCCCACGCCACTCGTCGCCGACGACCTGCGGGCAGACGACGACGTCGCCGAGCTGCCGTGGCAGGCCCTCAGGCAGCGGATCGCGCCCGTCGATCGGAAACGCGAGCGCATCGGTCTCCTCGTCCGCTCCGAGGTGCTCGCGCTTGAGGGCCCGGATCTCCTCCGGGCCGACGAACGACAGACCGAGCTCGCCCGATTCGACCCCTTCGCCCGCGAGCACCGTCCTGGCCAGGGCGACCGCGGCAGCCGCGTCGACCTCGCGGCCGCTCCTGTTGACGACCTCGACCTCGATCACCGCTGTCGTTGCGTCCCCGTCTCCTCCGTGTGCAGCCGGTAGGCCTCGACGATCCGCTGCACGAGCTTGTGCCGGACCACATCCTGGTGAGTGAAGCGGACGAAGGCGATGCCCTCGATCGAGCCGAGAATCTCCTGCACCTGGATCAGCCCCGAGGCCTGCTCGCGCGGCAGGTCGATCTGGGTCACGTCACCCGTGACGACGACCTTCGACCCGAAGCCGAGGCGCGTCAGGAACATCTGCATCTGCTCCGGGCTCGTGTTCTGGGCCTCGTCGAGGATGATGAACGAGTCGTTGAGGGTGCGCCCGCGCATGAACGCGAGCGGCGCCACCTCGATCGTGCCGCGCTCCATGAACGCCGAGAGGCGGTCTGCGTCGAGCATGTCGTACAGCGCGTCGAAGAGCGGCCGCAGGTACGGGTCGACCTTCGCGAGCATGTCGCCCGGCAGGAAGCCGAGGCGCTCGCCGGCCTCGACGGCCGGCCGCGTGAGGATGATCCGCCCCACCTGGCGTTCCTGCAGCGCGGCGACTGCGAGCGCCATCGCGAGGTACGTCTTGCCGGTGCCGGCGGGGCCGATCCCGAAGGTGACCGTGTGACTGCGGATTGCGTCGACGTACTTCTTCTGGGTCACGGTCTTCGGCGCGATGCGCTTGCCCCGATGGCGCCAGACCACGTCGTCGAGCGCGTCGCGGATCGCTTCGGCCTGGTCGAGCGCGCCGATCACGGCGTCGACGGTCGTCGGCCCGATGTCGTGGCCCGCCTCGACGAGCTCGACCAGCTCGTCCACGACCGCGCGCGCCTCCGCGACCTGGACCTCCTCGCCCTCTATCGTGAGCCGGTTGCCGCGCAGGAGGATCGTGCAGGCGAGCCGGTCGCGCAGCTCGTCGAGCACCGCGTCGCCGACTCCCGCGAGCTCCGCGGCGACGTCGTTCGTGACCGTGAGAACTTCCTGCATCCTGTCGAAGTGTAGGGGGAGGGGCGGAGACGGCGAATCCAGGAAGGATGCGAGTCCGCGTCCTCATCGCCGCGGCGGTTGTCGTCGCTCTGAGCGCGTCCGCCGCGGGCACGGCTGCGCCGCCCGAGGTGCGGTCGAAACAGGCCCAGGCGGCTCGGGTGCTCGCGGAGATCGACAGCATCGACGCGCAGCTCGGCCACACGGTCGAGGCCTGGAACGGCGCCAACCTCCGCCTCGCGTCGGTCGAGCGCGAGCTGAAGACCAATACCGCGCAGCTCAGGGTGGCGCGGGCCGAGTACCGCGTCGCACAGCAACGGATCGCCGAGCGCCTGGTCGCGATCTATGTGGGAGGCGAGCCCGACGCGGTCGACGTGATCCTCGGGGCCTCGAACGTCGGCGACCTGATCGACGGGTTCGATGCGATCTCGAAGGTGACCGCACAGGACCGGCGGATCGCCAGGGAGGCGAGTGCGTTGAAGGCCAGGCTCGACGCGCACGAGCGGCGACTCGTTCGCGCGCGCGCCGTGCAGCGCGCAACGCTGGCCGACCTCACGGCGAAGCGCGCTCAGATCCAGAGCTCGCTCGCGACCCGCCGCCGACTCCTCTCCTCCATCAAGGGCCAGATCGCGCGCATCCAGGCGGCCGAGCGCGCCCGGGAGGCGCGCCTCGCGGCACAGGCGCGTGCCCGACTCGCCCGCGAGCAGGCCGAGGCCGCCGCGGCAGCGAAGGCGCGCGCAGCGCAGCAGCCCGCCCCCGCCGCCCCCACGGCAGCAGCTCCGACCACGACCGAGACCGGGGCGACGACCACCTCGCCGACGCCGGCGACGACCACCGAAGCTCCCGCGCCGATCCCCGACACCCCCGCCGCTCCGCTCCCTGCGGGACACCCTGAAGCGGCCTCGGTCGCGGCGCGCTACCTCGGCGTGCCCTATCGCTGGAGCGGGGCCACACCGGCCGGCTTCGACTGCTCGGGGCTCGTCGTCTGGGTCTACGCCCAGCTCGGAATCACGCTCCCGCACTTCACCGGCGCGCTGTACCAGCTCGGGGTGCCGGTTCCCCGCGACCAGCTGGACTCGGGCGATCTCGTCTTCTTCGACGCGCTCGACCACGTGGGCATCTACATCGGCGCGGGCCAGTTCATCCACGCGCCGCACACTGGCGACGTTGTGCGCGTCTCCACGATGAGCACGGGCAGCTATGCAGCAAGCTACGTCGGGGCGCGCCGGATCTAGGCCTACGCCAGCTTCTCGCGGACGAGCTGGCTGACGACGGAGCCGTCCGCCCGCCCGGAGACCTGCGGCATCACGTCGGCCATCACGCGCCCCAGCTGGTTCAGGCTCGTCGCGCCGACCTCGGCGATCACATCGTCGATGATCTCCTCGAGCTCTTCCTCGGAGAGCTGTGGCGGCGTGAACTCCTCGATCACCTCGAGCTCGTACTCCTCCTTGGCCGCCTGCTCCTCGCGGCCGGCGGCGAGGAACGCCTCGGCCGCCTCGACACGGCGCTTCCGCTCGCGCTGGAGCACCTGCAGCGCCTCCTCGTCCTTCAGCGGCCGCTGGAGGTCCTTGGCGGCCCCTCGGAGGCTGGACAGCAGGAGCGAGAGCGCGTCACGGCGCGGGTCGTCGTGCGCGAGCCGCGCCGCCTTCAGGTCCTCCTCGATCTGCGCCACAACGGTCATTCGGGCATCCCCTCGATTCTGCCTCCAAGCACATGCCAGTGCAGATGGTAGATCGTCTGGCCGCCGCCTGGGCCGACATTCACGAGCACGCGATAGTCCTCGAGCCCGGCCTCCCGTGCGGTCTCGGCGACGAAGTCGAGCATCCGCTTCGCCTCGTCGGGCGGAAAAGCGCCGACGTCCCGGAACGTGTCGACGTGGCGCTCGGGCAGCACGAGCAGGTGGGTCTCGGCCTTCGGTGCGATGTCGCGAATCGCGACGAAGCCGTCCGCGGCGTACACGTGGTCGCCGTCGGCGACGAGCCGGCAGAAGAGACAGTCCTCAGGCAGCGAGGATCCCCTCCTCCGTCACGCCGGCGCCGCGGGCGCGCACGAGCTCGCCGACCGGGCCGTCGAGGAGCCACGGCGAATAGTCGTCGCCGTACCCGCGACCCGGGCGGTCGATCAGGACGACGTCCTCGTGGCCGAGCTTGCTCCGCCACCGGGCCAGGCAGGCGCCGAGCGACGCCTCACGCAGCCGCTTCGACCGCTCACGTTTCACGGCGGTGGGCACCGTGTCGGCGGCGGCGGTGACCGTGCCGGGGCGCGGTGAGTACGGGAACACGTGCACCTTGGTGATCCTCGCACGGCGGACGAGGTCGAGAGTGCGGCGGAACGCGGCCTCGTCCTCGCCCGGGAAGCCGACGATCACGTCACTCGTCACGTTGAAGTCTTCGAGCGGCGCGACCCGCGCGAGGTACTGCGCGGCGTCGTAACGGCGCGCCATCGCGCGCAGGATCCCGTCGTCGCCGGACTGGAGCGGGACGTGCAGGTGCGGCGAGACGACCGGCGACTCGCGCAGCGCCGCGAGCAGCCCGGGCGTCAGGTGGTTGAGCTCGATCGAGGAGAGCCGCAACCGCGCGAGGCCCGGGACTTCCCCGGCCTCCCGAACGAGCCGCGGCAGGTCGTATCCCGACTCGCGGTCCCTGAAGCAGCCGAGGTTCACCCCGGTGAGGACGACCTCGCGGTGCCCCTGGGCGACGCGCCTGCGGATCTCGTCGAGCACTGCCTCGGCGCGCCGCGACCGAGTGCCGCCGCGCACGATCGGGATCACGCAGAACGCGCACGAGAAACCGCAGCCGTCCTGGATCTTGACGAAGGCGCGCACCCGGTCGAGCCGGGCGTCGGCCTGGACGCAGCCGATCGCGCCGACGTCGCCGGCAACGAAGGCCGGCGTCTCCTCGCTCCGCCGGGGCACGACGACGACGTTCTCCGGCAGTCCGGCGAACGCGTCGGCCGAGAGGTTCGCGCCACACCCGGTCACGTAGACGCGCCCGTGCCTGCGGGCCGCGCGGGCAGCCGCCTTGCGGGACTTCGCCACCGCCTCGTGCGTGACGCAGCAGGTGTTGACGACGGCAACGTCCGCGGCCGCGCCGCTTTCGGTGTGCCCATCGGCCAGCAGCCGCTCGCGCAGGGCGCGCGCGTCGGTCTGCGAGACCTTGCAGCCCAGGAAGCTCGTGGTGAACGTCGCCACGGCTCGGGAGCTTAGACGGTCTCGCGCACGAAGAGGTCGGCCGCCCAGCCCTCGGCATCGCGCCGGTCGACCGGCCGGAAGCCGGCGGGCTCCGGCCGCTCCGAGACGAGGTAGCCAGACGTGACGAGCCGCTCGCAGTCGAGCCGCGGCGCGATCTCCGAGACCGACTCCAGCGTCACGTTCGCGACGGCCGAGCGCGCGGCGGGCAGTGAGCCCGCGAGCGCGTCACACAGACGCGCCTCCACCTCGACCCCGTTTCGGGCCGCATTCGCCGCCGTCGCGTCGACCGCCTCCGCTTCGATGTCGACGGCCGTCACGGGCCTGTAGCCGAGCCTCGCGCCTGCGATCGAGAGCACGCCCGAGCCGCACCCGACGTCGAGCAGGCTGCCGCCGGGATCCAGCGTGAGGAGCTCCAGGCAGAGCCTCGTGGTCGCGTGGGCGCCCGTGCCGAATGCGCGGCCCGGGTCGATCACGACGGCGAGCGCATCACCGGGCGCCTCCTCCCAGGGCGGGCCGATCCAGAGCGGGCCAATCCGGACCGGGCGATGGAAGGCCCGCCAGCGCTCCTCCCAGCCGTCCTCGACGTCGGCCGTGCTGCCCGTGCCGCCGAAGGCGTGCCAGAGCCGCTCCTCGCCGCCCGCGTCGGTGTACGCGGCGAGCTCGATCTCGCCGTCCGGGTGATCGACCTCCTCGAAACCGGACGGGAAGAGCTCGATCATCGTCGCCCGCGCCTCCTCCGCGCGCACGGGCGGGACGGTGATCGAGACCCGGCGGAGAGGGCTCAGCGGAACGCGCTCTTCAGCTTCGCGAAGAACCCCTCGTCGGCCTCGTACGTGTGCTCGGTCGCGCTGCGATCGAACTCCTCGAGGGCGCGCCGCTGCTCGTCGGTCAGGTGGCGTGGCACGAGCACGTTCACGAGCACGCGGTGGTCGCCACGCCCGAACCCCTGCAGGACCGGCATCCCCCTCCCCTTCAGCGTCTCAACCTCGCCCGGCTGGATTCCCGGCCGGAGCTCGAGCTCGACGTCGCCGTCCAGCGTCGCCACGGTCGTCGTGCCGCCGAGCGCGGCCTGGGTCATCGTGAGCGAGACGGTCGAGACGATGTCGTCGCCAGTGCGGACGAACCGCTCGTCGTGCGCGACGTGCACGAGCACGTACACGTCGCCCGTCTGGCCGCCGAGGCGACCTGCGTGCCCCTCGCCGGAGACGCGGATGCGCTGGCCGTCGTGGATCCCGGCGGGGATCTTCACCTCGACCGAGCGCTCCTCGAGCACGCGCCCTGCGCCCGCGCACTCCGCGCAAGAATGCTCGACCACGCGACCCGTGCCGCTGCAGCGCGGGCATACCTGCGTGCGCACGAACTCGCCGAAGACACTGCGAGAGACCTGCTGCAGCCGGCCGGCGCCGCCGCACGTCTCGCACCGGACCGGCTCGGTGCCCGGCTCCGCGCCGTCTCCGCCGCAGCGCGCGCACTCGGTCGCGGCCTGGAACGGCACCTGCCGGACGACGCCCCGCGCCGCCTCGACGAGCTCGATCTCGACCTCGACGGCGATGTCGGCTCCGTGCGCCGGCCCCTGCGTCCTGCGGCGGCCGCCGCCGAAGAGGTCATCGCCGAAGAAGGCCGAGAAGATGTCGGAGAGATTGCCCATGTCGAAGTGCCCAGGGTCGAAGCCGCCGCTGCGGAGACCCTCGCGGCCGTACCTGTCATAGAGCTCGCGCCGCTCGGCGTTCGAGAGGACCTCGTAGGCCTCCGCGACCTCGCGGAAGCGCTCCTCGGCATCGGGCGCGGAGGAGACGTCGGGATGCAACTCGCGCGCGAGGCTGCGGAAGGCCCGCTTGATCTCGGCGTCCGTCGCGTTGCGCTGGACGCCGAGCACTTCGTAGTAGTCGCGCTCGGTGGTCGCCATCGGGTCGAAGCGTACCGAGCCGGTCAGCTCTCCTCGTAGACCGACTCCACGTAGCGCGAGAGCTCGGCCGCGGCGGCCCGCACGGCGCGGATCGCCTTTTCGTAGTCCATGCGCACCGGGCCGAGCAGGCTGACCGACCCCAGCGTCCGGGTGGCGAGGCCGTAGCCGGAGCCGACGATCGCCACGTCGTAGAGCCCGGAGGCATCGAGCTCGTCGCCGAGACGAACGACCGGGCGACGGGGATCGAGTGTCTCGCTGATCAGCTCGAGCAGTGCGGCGCGCCGCTCGAGCAGCTCGAGCAGGTGGCGACACGCCTCGCGCTCGTCGGCTCGCACGTCGCCGATGAGGCCGGCCGCGCCGCCGACGAAGACACGCTGGTCGTCGGCCGCGGTCGAGGCGGTGAACACCGGCGCGAGCTCGGCGAGAAACGCGCGCTCGCGCTGGGAGAGGCTCGGATCCTGGAGCCGCCGCCGTAGGAGACCGGACCCGAGCTGCAGGCCGGCGACGGTCTCGTTGAGGTACTCGCGCGCCCAGGCGGCGAGGCCGGTGTCGACGGGCGCGTCGAAGGCGACGGTCCGTTTCGAGACGCCGCCCGTCGAGGTGATCAGCACCACGAGAGCCACCTGTGGCTGCAGGAGCAGCACCTCGACGTGCCGCACCGTCGTGGTCGCGAGCGGCGGTGCGGAGACGAGCGCGAGCAGGCGCGTGGCGTCGGCGAGCATCTCCGTCGCCTCCTGCATCACCGCCTCGAGCTCGGTGCGCACCGCGGGCGCCGCGAACGAAGGCCCGCCGGCCGGCCGGGGCTCGAGCCGTTCGAGCAGGTCGCCCGCGTAGAGGCGGTAGCCACTGTCGGTCGGGACGCGCCCGGCCGAGGTGTGCGGATGCGTGAGGAGGCCGAAGCCCTCGAGCTCGGCCAGCTCGTTCCGCACCGTCGAGGGCGAGACGTCGAGCTCGGCCCGCTCGACGAGGCCCTTCGAGCCGACGGGCTGGCCGGTGGCGACGTACTCCTCGACGACCCGGCGCAGGATCTCGCGCTGGCGTGGGGTGAGTTGTACGTTCACTGCCCTGAAATGACTGTAGCGCTCAGGCGAGCAGCTCGGCCGTGACTGCGCCGCCGAGGAAGCGGCCGCGTCGCGTCAGCGCCAGGGTCGCACCGTCGCCGCCGCGTTGCGCGAGCCCCAGCCGCTCGAGGCGGTCGAGCGCGCCCGGGTCGATCGCCTCGGCGACGCCGCCCAGTGCGAGCGGCTCGTCGAGCCGCAGCCCGAGCATCAGGCGCTCGCGGCGGCGGACCTCGTCGTCCAGCGGCTCCAGCTCGCGCGGCGGCAGCGCCCCCCGGCCGAGCGCTTCGAGGTAGGCCGCGAGGCGAGGAGTCGTGCGCCAGCGGACCCCGGCGACGGTCGACACCGCGCCGAGGCCGAGCCCGAGGTAGTCGAGGCCGAGCCAGTACGCGAGGTTGTGCCGCGAGCGGAGGTCGCGCTCGCCAGCGCGGCAGAAGTTGGCCGTCTCGTACCAGCGGTAGCCCGCGCCGGTGAGGCGCTCGACGACCCGCTCGAAGTAGTCCTCCATCGCCTCGGCCTGGCGCTCGAGCTCGGCCCCGTAAGCGTGCGTGAAGCGCGTGCCGGGCTTTGCCTCGAGCTCATAGCAGGAGAGATGCTCCGGCCCGAGTGCGAGCGCCGCCTCGAGATCGCCGTCGAGATCGGCCGGGCTCTGGCCCGGGATCCCGTAGACGAGATCGAGTGAAAGGTTGTCGACGCCGGCCTCGCGAAGCGTGTGGAAGGCGCGGCGGACGTCGTCCGGGCCGGCGCGCCGCTCGAGCACCGCGAGCAGCTCCGGCTGGAAGCTCTGCGCGCCGAGCGAGACGCGGGTGACGCCGGCCTCGCGCAGCGACCGGGCGAGCGCGGGCGTGACCGTCTCCGGGTTCGCCTCCACGGTCACCTCGGCCGCCGGCGGCAGGGACTCGAGCAGTCGGCGGAGCGCCGCCGGCTCGGTCAACGTCGGAGTCCCGCCGCCGAGGAACACGGTTTCGAGCCCGGGCGCGAGCAGCCCGCGCTGGAGCTCCAGCTCGGCGAGCAGCGACGCGACGTAGGGCGCGTGCTCGTCTTCGCGGCCCAGCACGGTGACGAAATCGCAGTAGCCGCAGCGCGAGGCGCAGAAGGGCAGGTGCACGTAGAGGTGGCGGACGGCGCCGCTCACTTCTTGTCCTCGTTCAGGTTGAGCACGGCGAGGAACGCTTCCTGTGGTACCTCGACCCCGCCGACCTGCTTCATCCGCTTCTTGCCCTTCTTCTGCTTCTCGAGCAGCTTGCGCTTGCGGGTGATGTCGCCGCCGTAGCACTTGGCGAGCACGTCCTTGCGGCGCGCCTTGACCGTCTCGCGGGCGATGATCCGCGATCCGATCGCGGCCTGGATCGGGACGTCGAACATCTGGCGTGGGATCTCCTGCCTCAGCCTCTCGACCAGCAGCTTCCCCCGGTCGTAGGCGTTGCCGCGGTGGATCACGAGCGAGAGCGCGTCGACCGGCTCCCCGCCGACGAGCACGTCGACGCGCACGAGCGTCCCCGGCTGGAAGCCGGCGAGGTCGTAGTCGAAGCTCGCGTAGCCGCGGGTGCGCGACTTGAGCTGGTCGTAGTAGTCGAGCACAACCTCGGCGAGCGGCAGCTCGTAGGTGAGGTGAACGCGCTCCTCCGAGAGGTACTCCATGTGGTCGAAGCGGCCGCGCCGGTCGTTGTTGAGCTCCATCACCGTGCCGACGTACTCCTTGGGGACGATGATCGACGCGCGGATGTACGGCTCCTCGACCTCCTCGTACTCGTTCGGCATGTCGGAGGGCGTGTGCACCTCGATCCAGTCGCCGTGCGGCGGCTTGACCCGGTAGGCGACGTTCGGCGCGGTGACGAGCAGATCGAGGTCGAACTCGCGCTCCAGCCGCTCGCGCACGATCTCCATGTGCAGCAGCCCGAGGAAACCGCAGCGGAAGCCGAACCCGAGCGCCTGCGACGTCTCGGGCTCGTAGAAGAGCGCGCCGTCGTTGAGCTTCAGCTTCTCGAGCGCGTCGCGTAGCTCCGGGTAGTCGTCCGAGTCGGTCGGGAAGAGCCCGGCGAAGACCATCGGCTTGACGTCCTTGTAGCCGGGGAGCGGCTCGGCCGCCGGCCGCTCCTGGAGCGTCAGCGTGTCGCCGACGCGCAGGCGCGAGACGTCCTTCAGCCCCGTGATCACGTAGCCGACCTCGCCGGCCTCGAGCCGGCCGGTCGGCGTGCGCGCCGGGGCCATGAAGCCGAGCTCCTCGGCCTCGAGCTCCGTTCCGGTGGCCATCGCACGCAGCCGATCGCGGTTGGAGAACGAGCCATCGACGACCCGCACGAATGCGACGACGCCGCGGTACTGGTCGTACGACGAGTCGAAGATGAGCGCGCGGGGCGGCCCGTCGGGGTCGCCGCCAGGCGCCGGGATCCGCTCGACGATCGCGTCCAGCACCTCCTCGACGCCCTGCCCCGTTTTCGCGGAGATGCGGATCACCTCGGCGGGGTCGCCGCCCAGCAGGTCGGCGACCTCGGCCGCGACCGCGTCGGGATCGGCCTGCGGCAGGTCGATCTTGTTCAGGATCGGGATGATCTCGAGGTTGTTCTCGATCGCGAGGTAGGCGTTCGCGAGGGTCTGCGCCTCGATGCCCTGCGCCGCGTCCACGACGAGAAGCGCGCCCTCGCACGCCTGGAGCGAGCGCGAGACCTCGTAGGTGAAGTCGACGTGCCCCGGTGTGTCGATCAGGTTCAGCTCGTAGCCCTTCCAGCGGACGCGCACGGCCTGCGCCTTGATCGTGATCCCGCGCTCGCGCTCGAGCTCCATCGAGTCGAGCAGCTGATCGCGCATGTCGCGCTCGGCGACCGAGTCGGTGAGCTGGAGGATGCGATCGGCCAGCGTCGACTTCCCGTGGTCGATGTGGGCGATGATCGAGAAGTTGCGGATGAGGTCCTGGCGCATGGTCAGCTCCGCCGGAAGCGGGCTCTCAACCCTAGCAACGGGTCGAGCTCGCGAATCCCGAGCAAACGGGCGGAAAACGCGTAGGCGACGACACCCGCGGCGATCCCGCCCAGGAGCGCGACCGCCTGGGCGACGAACCCCTGCCCGACGACCGAGTCGATGCCCCGCCAGACGCCGTACGCAACGGCGCCCAAAACCGCGGAGGCGACGAGGATCCGGCCGACGGCGCCGAGAATCGGCGTCAACGGCAGACCGTCGAGCCGTTTGCGCAGCAGCCAGAACAGCACCGCGGTGCCGGCGATGTTCACTACCGCAGTGGAGAGCGGGATCCCCCAGACGCCCACCCGGTAGAACGCCCAGTCGAGCAGCGCGTTGAGCGCGAGGTTTCCCAGCGCGACGGCCGTCGGAATCCAGTTCTCCTGCAGGCTGAAGAACGCGCGGTTCAGCATCAGCATCGCGCCGTTGAACGTGAGGCCGAGCGAGAACGCGGCGAGCGCGCCGGCGACGACGGTCGTCTGCCCGGACGTGAAGGCGCCGCGCTGGAAGAGCAGCCTCACGATCGGCGTCGCGAGCACGGCGAGCGTCACGCTCGCGGGGATAAGGAGGAAGGCGATCTGCCTGAGGCCGAGCTGGACCGTGCCCCGAAAGCCGTCCCAGTCGGCGCGCACCGCGAGCCGTGACAGCGACGGAAACAGCACGGTGGCGATCGCAACGGAGAAGATCCCCTGCGGGAGCATGTAGACGCGGAACGCCTTGTCGATCGCCGCAGGCGCGAGCTCCGGATCGAGCAGCCGCGAGGCAAAGAGCGTGTCCACGACCGCGTTGAAGTTGATCAGGCCGAGCCCGAGGGTGACGGGCACCATGAGCACGAAGACCCGCCGCACCGTCGGGTCACGCCAGTCGAGCGCGACGTGGAGGCGACCGTCGAGACGGAAGAGCCAGGGGAGCGGGATCAGCACCTGGATCACGGTGCCGATCAGGATCGAGAACGCGTAGACGTAGAGCTTCGCGTTCATCGTGTGCGCGTTCGGAACGCCCAGCACGAGCCCGACGATGATCGTGAGGTTCCAGAACACCGGCGTGATCGCCGGGACCGTGAACTCCTCGTAGCTGTTGAGGATCCCGACCACGATCCCGGAGAGGCCGAGCAGGAAGACCACGGGGAAGAGGACTCGCGTGAGCCCGATCGCGAGCTGCACGTCGCCGCCTGGTTCGCCGAACGGCTTGATGATCAGCGGCGCGAAGATGATCCCGAACGCGGTCACGGCGCCGAGCCCGAGCATCATCAGGAAGAAGACGCTCGAGGCGAAGCGCCATGCTCGCTTCCGGTCCCCTTTGACGAGCAGTTCGCTGAAGACCGGTACGAACGCCGACGCGAGCGCCTGGTCGGCCACGAGCGAGCGCAGCAGGTTCGGGATCTGGAAGGCGACGGTGAAGGCGTTGATCTTGCCGCTCGCCCCGAAGTAGTAGGCGGCCACCATCTCCCGGATCAGGCCGAGGATGCGCGAGAGGCCGGTGGCGAGCGAGAACATCGCCGTCGACCAGGCAAGACGGCGACGCGGGGAGTGCTCCTCCACGGTCGCGAGTATAGGGAGCGCCCCCGTCGTTCTCTGGTACCATCGAGCCGCCCGCAGGACGCGGGCATTTCGACGCTATGGCCAACATCCAGCAGCAGAAGAAGCGAGTCCGGATCGCCTCGCGTGAGCGGGCGGAGAACCTCCGCTACCGCTCGACCGTGAAGACCCTGATGCGGCGGCTCGAGACAGCCGTCGAGGACGGTGATGCCGAGACGGTCTCCACCCAGCACCGCGAAGTCGTCCGCTGGCTCGACCGCGCGGCCTCGCGCGGCGCTCTCCACCGGAACACGGCCGCGCGCCGCAAGGCGCAGGCGGCGAAGCTCGTCGGCGCGACGGCGGTGGCGGCGCAGGACACGAAGGCGAAGAAGCCCGCCGCCCGCAAGAAGCCCGCCGCGAAGGCCGCGTCCTAGCGCTCTAGCACGTCACGTCCGCTAGGGCCCGCTGCACCTCGAGCCTTCCCGACAGGCGGCTGCCGCCCTTGAGCGCGCGGTCGAGCTCGGCGAGCCGGACCAGCGCCGTTCGAAGCTCGGTCTCGTCGTAGTTCCGGCCCTGTGCGGCGGCGGTCTCCGCCATCACCGGGTAGCGGAGCTTCAGGACCGTTGCGATCTCGCGGGCCGGCAGGCCCTCCGCCGCGAGGCGCTGAACAGAGCGGACGCGCTCGATCTGGGAGGCGAGCGCGGCCTGGACGCGGATCGCGTCGGTCGCGTCTGGGTTTCCGGAGCGCTCGAACACGGCCTCGCACGCGGCGAGCGCGGCGGCGAGGTCGCGACGCCCCCAGGCGTCGGTGACCGAGAAGACGGGCGCGTCGGCCGTCGTCGCGACGAGCTCCTCGATCTCCCCCTCCCCGACGGGCTCGCCCGCGGCCCAGGTGACGATCTTGTCGATCTCCGACTCGAGCCCGTGCGCGGACTCACCGACGAGCTCGACGAGCACCCGGCAGGCGTCGGCGTTGACCTGCACTCCGCGCTCGGCGAACTTCTCGTGGACCCACTGCGGCCAGGCCCGCCTGCGGATCTCGTAGAGCAGCAGGTCCCCTTTCGCCGCGATCACCGCCTTCACGAGCGGCGAATCCTTCCGGCCTTCCTCTGCGACGAGCGCCAGCACCGTGTCGGGCGGAGGGTGCGCGAGGTGCTCGGCGAGGGCCTTCACGTCGGCGGCCTTCCAGCCTCCCGTCAGCCGGCCGTCCGTGTTCCGCCGACCGTCGACGCCCTCGACCACCACGAGACGGCGGCCGCTTCCGAACAGGCCGAGAGCATTGGACGCGGCGGCCGCGTCGGCGCCGGTGGCGCCGTCGAGCGCCGAGAGAGTCTCGATCTCGCCCTCGTCGAAGTGGCCGCGCAGGCGTCCGAGCGCGGTCCGGATCTTCGGCCGGTCCGAGCCGGCAAGCAGATAGACGGGCTTCAGCGCCTGAGCCATCGCCGCCAAGCATAGGCGGCCGCCAGGAGGGCGACAGCCGCGAGCGCTGCCGCGGCTCGCCCGGAGCGGACCTGCGCCCCGGGCAGCCCGCCCACGAGCCGGGCACAACCGGCCAGATACGCGGCGCACCAGCCGTTCAACCATGCCAGCGCGGCCGCCGCCGACGGAGCAACGGGCGCCAGCGCGGCAGTTGCGAGAGCGAGCGCGAGCAGAGGCGCGACGACCGGCGCGGCAAGCGCGTTCGCCGGCACCGTGAGCAGCGGCACGGCGTGAAATTGAAGCCAGGAGACCGGCGCGGTTGCGATGCCGCAGGCGGTCGAGACGGCAATCACCCCAGCGAGCGGCCGCGGAAGCGGGTATCCCTCCAGCGCCCGCATCAGCCGTGGCACCAGCAGGAAGATCGCCAGGACTGCCGCAAACGAGAGCTGGAAGCCCGGGTCGGAGAGGTTGTACGGATTCCATCCGAGGAGGACGAGCGCCCCGAGCAGGAGCGCATACCACCGGTCCCGTTCGCGCGCAGACAGCCAGGCGAGCGATGCGAGCCCGCCGGCGACCCCGGCGCGGATCACGGACGGTTGTGGGCCGACCGCGAGCACGTACGCGGCCATTCCAGTCAGCGCAGCGAGCTCGCCCAGGAGCCGGGGCAGCCCCGCGAGCCAGGCGACCCAGAGCGCCGACGCCGCCACGAGCGCGACGTTCTGCCCGGAGACCGCGAGCAGGTGGTAGAGCCCCGACGCGCGGAAGCGGTTCCGTAGCTCGACCGGAATGTCCTGATCGTCGCCGAGGACGACGCCTTCGAGCACCGCGCGTCGATCTCCCTTCAGCCCGGCCGCGACAGAGCCGGCGAGCCTCGCCCGAAGCCGGTCTGCGACTCCGCCGAGCCCGCCTCGCCGCCCTACGGCCCGCCAGCGGTCCACGCGCAGGACCACGTGGACGCCGCGGCGCCTGAGCCAGGCCCGCTCGTCGAAGCCGTGCGCCATGGGACGCGGCAGCGCCAGTACGCCGAGCGCGTCCAGCTCGGCGCCCTGCGGCGGAGAACGGCCGAGCGGGAGCTCGAGCAAGACGGCCTCGTGCGGCCGCAGCCGCCCGAAGCGGATCACTATTCCCGGAGCGCGGAGCGAGAACCCTCCACGCCTCGAAGGGCCGGTGACGACGACGAGCGCCCGTTCGGCGCGACCGACCTCTGCGCGGAGGACGCTTCGGTCGAGAGCGTCGAGCCGCGCGCTTCCCCACCACCAACCCGCTAGAGCGAGAGCCACCGCGAGGAAGACGACGCGGCGATCCGGCGCGGACAGTCCTGCCGCCATGGCCAGCCCGCCCGCCGCCGCTGCGAGCGCCGCCGCCGGAGCCCGAACCGCGTTCGCAGCCGCAATCCCGCTGCAGAGCGCGCCGAGCAGGAGATGGTTCGGAAAGCGCAAGCGAAGCCCGGTCACGGCGCCACAAGCCCTCGCAGCTGATCGACCTTTGCCGGGCCGATCCCGGGGATCGCGTCGAGCTCGTCAACCGACGAGAAGGTCCCGTGCTGGGTGCGGTAGTCGAGGATCTTCTGTGCCGTGACGGGGCCGATTCCCGGCAGCCCGTCGAGCTGTTCGGCGGTCGCCGTCGAAAGGTGCACGGGACCTGCAGGCGGCGTCGCGGCCGCGGTCCCTGTAGGGCCTGCGGCGCCTCGAGTCGGTACCACCACCTGCTCGCCGTCCGCGATTCGCGCGGCGAGGTTCACCTGAGCAAGGTCTGCACGGCTCGTGGCTCCGCCTGCCCGGGCGACTGCGTCGGCAATGCGAGAGCCCTTCGCGAGACGGAGCAGGCCAGGTCGCCGCACTGCGCCGACGACATCTACGACGAGGAGCTCCGGCACGGCCGGCGCCGCCGTTGCCAGGTGGATCGGTGGGGACGCGGCGTGCGGCGTGCCCGCATGGAGAAGGAGCCGGCCCGCGAGGAGCAACGCGACGAGGAACAGCGCGGCGGTGACGAGCGCGCGGCCGCGTGAGAGCTCGATCTGTGGCATGCACCGATCGTGCCGGGGAAACCGTCACGTGTCTGTGCCGAGAGAGTGACGAACCAGACCGGGCTAATCCGCAGCCAGCGCGGTGAGGTCGCGCGGCTCGGGCGCCTCGCCGTGAAGGACGAGCTCGCCGTCGGCCTGCTCGATCACGACGGGGTCGTGCGTGGCGCACACGATCGTCGCGCCGCGCCGGCGCGCCAGCCGTGCGAAGAGGAGCGCGACGGCGAGCGCATTCGCCTGATCGAGGCGCGCCGTCGGCTCGTCGGCGAGAAGCACCTCGGGCCGCGGTGCAAGCGCCCGCGCGATCGCGACGCGCACCTGCTCGCCCGTCGAAAGGCGCCCGACCCGCTGCTCGGCCCGCTCGGCGAGCCCAACCGCGGCAAGCGTCTCGACCGCGACCGCCGCCGCGTCCACCGGCGCGACTCCGCGGAGGGCGAGGCCGAGCTCGACGTTCTCGCGCGCGCTGAGCGTCTCGACGAGCCCGGGTTGCTGGCCCACGAAGCCGACATGCGCCCGCCGGAGCTCAGCGCGCCCTGCACGGTCGAGGCTGCTGAGAGCGGTGCCCAGCACCTCCACCTCGCCGGCATCGGGCGTGTCCAGGCCCGCCAGGAGATGGAGCAGCGTGGTCTTGCCCGAACCGGACGGGCCGGTGACCGCGTACAGCCTTCCGGCCGCGAACGAGGCGTCGAGGTCCCGAACGGCCGCGATGCGAACGGGGCCGTGGGCGAAGGTCTTCAGGAGCCCGGTCGCGCGCAGAACCACGCCACCCTCGGCAGCCGCGACAAGCGGTGCCGCGCCTGCCTCACCCACCGGAGCCGCCGACCCCCCGTCGGCCGACGTGACCACGATTCGCTCCCCCTCGACCCGGGCGGTCGCCCGTGTCTGGATGTTCGCCCGGCGCAGGTACTCCTCGGGGAGCCTCAGCCAGCCGCCGCGGCCCACCACGATCGCGCCCTCCGAGGCGGCGCCTTCGCGGACGGTCTCCTCGCTCACGCGGCCGTCGCGAATGCGGACGATGCGGTCGGCCAGCGAGGTCGACTGCGGGTCATGGCTGACGACGACGGTCGTGCACCCTTCGGCGTGCGTGAGCTCGCCGAGCAGGTCGTAGAGGACGCGCGCGTTGCCGGCATCGAGCTCGCCGGTCGGCTCGTCGGCAAGGAGCAGCCGCGGCCGGTGAGCGAGCGCGGCGCAGACTGCGATCCGCTGTCGTTCGCCGCCGGACAGCTCGCTCGGACGCGCGTCGCGCTCGGCCGCGAGACCGACGCGCTCGAGGAGCTCGTCCGCCCGCACGAAGCGCTGCCGTCGCGAGACGCCCTGGAGCCCGAGCCTGACGCCGACGAGCTCGCGCGCAGTCAGCTCCGAGGCGAGCGCGCGGGAGTACTGCTGCTCGATGTAGCCGACCGCACCGGCGCGGTAGTCGGCGAGCCGGCGAGCCGGAATCCGCGAGAGCTCGGTGCCGAAGACACGCACGCTTCCCGCCGAGGGCCGGTCGAGCCCCGCGAGGATCCGCAGCAGCGTCGTCTTGCCGGACCCGCTCGGCCCGAGCACGACGAGCGCCTCGCGCTCCTGGACGTCGAGCGAGAGCCCCTGCAGCGCCGCGGCGTCGCCTTCCGGCGTCGAGTGGACGCGGAAGACGTCGCGCACCTCGACCGCCGCACTCATGCTCCGACCTCGCGAAAGCGGCCGGCGGAGGCGGAACGGAAGCCCGCCCAGGTGACCAGGGCGACAATGCCGACGGCCAGCAGCGCGAAGGCGGCGACGGCGAGCAGGAGCAGCGTCCAGTCGACCGAGAGGACGAGCGGAGGCTGAGCCGGCAGCGCGCCCGCGGTCAGCTTCACGAGGTCGAGCACGAGCGCGCCGAGCGCGACACCGGTGAGCACGCCGCCCGCGATCCCGAATGCCGTCACGAAGAGAGCGCGCAGGCGGAGATGGCGGCGGAGGGTCGCCGGGTCGGCTCCCTGCGTCTCCAGGTCGAACAGCTCGCCCGACTCGTCGCGGAGGTCTGAGGAAACGACGAGCATGAGGCCAAGCAGCGCGAGCGCGAGCGCGACGAGGGCTGCCCCGCTCAGCGCGATCAGCGCGCCGCGCGCCAGCGGATCGCTGCGTACGAGCCTCGAGAGCGAAGCCTGTGAGACGACGTCGAGCGGGCCGGGCGACGGACGCGGTCCGTTCAACCAGAGCTCGCTCGGCGTGCCGAGACCGGGCGAGAGCGTGTCGAGCGCCGTCCGCGCGGTCGGCCCGTCGAGGAGGACGACGTCGCCGTAGACCGAGGGGAACCGGTCGACCACGCCGACGACCCTGACCGTGAGCCGCTCGTCCTGGACCTCGACCGGCAATAGCCCGCCCGGGCCCGCCGCATTCGCGAGCGCGGGCGTCACCACGGCCGGGATCGCCGCCGCGTCGGTCGGCTGGGTCGCGCGAAAGCCCGAGACGACTTCGGTCGTCAGCAGGTAGCGGAGCCGAGCGCGGCCCGGCAGGATCCTTGCCCGAACGCCGCCGGTGCCTCGCCAGCCTTCCCAGTCGCCGCTGATCGTCATCACGCCGTCCGCGACGGGCTGGAATCCCGTGCCTCCGTTGCTCGAGAGGCGTCCGCGGTTCTCGAGGCCGAGCGTGAGCCTGACGAGACGCGAGCCGGCGGGTACCGCCGTCTGCAGGACCAATGGGCGCTTGCCCTGGGTGGCTCCGAGTGCGACCACACGGAACCTCCCCGACGGGGTCTGCACGAGCCCGCTGACCAGGACGTCGTCGCCGGTCGTCGAGACCGTTACGCGAAGGACTCGTCCGAGGGGCTTGCCACGCGTGTTCACGCTTCCCGTCGGCGCGAGCCTGCGCGCGAGCTCCGGCAACGAGGTCTTCGAGAAGTCGCTCCGCCATCCGTCCACGCGCGAAAGGGCCTCGGCCGGGATCCCGAGCAGGGTCGCGTGCTGCGCTTCCAGCCGTTGCACCGGCGTCGCCCCGGCGGGCCGCGGCACAGCCGTGACCGGGACGAGCAGCTCCGGGTTCTCGCGCAGCACGTAGTCGGCCGGCACGGCGTATGCGACGGCGTCGTGCTCGCCCTGAAGCAGGGTCGAGCGGTAGAGCCCGGCGAACAACGCGAGCCCCAGGCTGACGACGAGAAACACCGCAGCGACCGTCGCGTGCCCCGGGTTCCGCGCGAGCGAGAGCGCCGCGAGCCGCGCCGAGATCGGGCCCCGGCGCCCGGCGCGCTCGCCTGCCCGTAGCACGGGGGCGAGCAGGCGTGCCCCGACGACTGCGGCGACGAGCGCGACGAGGCCCGGCAGCAGGAGCAGGAAGAGACCCGTGCCGCTGCCGGAGGCGAGCGTGCTCGTGCTCGCCGGGCCCCGGGTGACCCCGATCACGATCGTGACGAGCGCGCCGATCGCGACGACGTCGGCGATGGTCACCCGGAAGCCTCCGATGCGGGCCGAGGGCGCGCGCAGCACCGCCGTGATCAACAGGGTGGCCACGAGCACGAGGCCGAGCCCGGCGAGGAGCCCGGTCGACGAGAGAGCCGAGTGGACCAACACCGCCCCGACGGCGGAGCCGGCTCGCCCGGCAAGCGCCGCCGAGAGTCCGATCCCCACGGCACCACCGAGGAGGGTCCCTGCGACTGCCACCGCGGCGGCCTCGACGACGGTGCCGAGCTCGAGCTGCCATGCCGGAGCGCCAAGCCAGGCGAGCCGCCGTCTCGAGGCCTCCACGTCCCGTCGCAGGCTCGCCGCCGCGAGCAGTGTGAACGCCAGCAGCAGCGCCACTGCCTGGCCGCCGAGGAGCAGCAGGCGCCGTTCCGAAGCGCGCGCGGTGGCCGCCGCGGCCTCGAGCTCATGAGTCGGCCCCTCCACCTGGAAGAGCGTCGAGCTCGTCTCGATCCGCGAACGCGTCCTCTCGATCTCGCCCGCCAGGCGAGAGACGGTCCATGGGTGGACGCGCCCCGGCGTGAGCGGAAGCATCCAGGCGTAGCTGCGGTAGAAGGTCTCGAGCTCAGGGGCGCGCGAGAGGGCGTCCACGCCGTCGGCGATCACGAGGGGCGGAGTCTGGTGGGGCGTGTGATAGTCGAGGGACGTGCCTGTCGTGACGGGGCGCTGGATGTACTGGGCGAACGGCGCCGCCGGCGAGACGATCCCGTGGCCGACGACGACGAGCGGCAGCCCCGCGGTGTGGGGCACCGGGAGCGAGCCGCCCACTTCGAGAACCTCGCATCGCGTCGCCGTGCACGGATGCGGCAGCCGGCCCGAGGTGACGCGGACGAAGCGGCCGAGCCCGTCCACCGCTCGAATATCGACGAGGCGCCCGCGAACGTTTGCCTCGCGGTAGAGCATCACCGCGACCGGCTTCCCACCGAGGGCCTCGACCGCCGGGCGCGCGACGCGGTCCAGCGAGCGCCAGGAAGCCTCGTTCGTGCCGAACCAGATCGCCTGCACCGAGCGATCGGCCGGCGGGAGCGCCGCAACGGCCCGTGCGAGGCTGCGGTCCTGCATCACCTGCGCGCCCGCGAGCACACAGGCGAGCACGGCGGCGCCCGCGGCGATGCCGGCGACGACGAGCAAGACGCGGCCGGCGCGACGCGCTAGGCGTGCCCGCACGAGGAAGAGGACGTATGCGATCCGTCGGCTCACCCCGGAATCTTCGCCTACGGAACGGTGTCCGCGGCGGAACTCGGGCGCGGTGCGTGATCCGGCACGGTTTCGGCACAGATGCGTGCGCCCGCTTGGCCTAGCCTGACGGCTGGTGGGGCGGGGTCGGGGAGCCCGGTTCCCGCGTCTACCTATCCGAGCGCCGAGGCGCTCAGCCGACCACGAGGTTCACGAGCTTCTTCGGTACGACGATCGTCTTGCGGAGCTCCTTGCCATCCAGGTGGGCGCTGACCTTGGCGGAGGCCTTGGCGCGCTCGACGAGCTCGTCCTCCGGCGCATCGGCCGCGACCTCGAAGCGGTCGCGAACCTTGCCGTTCACCTGGACTACGAGCTCGAACGTCTCGTGCTCGAGCAGCGCAGCGTCGGCCTCGGGCCACGGATGCTCCCAGAGCCGCTCGTGGCCGAGACGCTGCCAGAGCTCCTCCGCAATGTGCGGCGCGTACGGCTGAATCAACGAGACGGCGGTCTCGGCGGCGAAACGCGCGCCCGGATCACCCTCGCTGCGTCCGATCTCGTTGACGAGCTCCATCACGGCCGCGATCGGCGTGTTCATCACGAAGCGGCGCCCGATGTCGTCGGACACCTTCGCGATCGTCGCGTGGGCCTTGCGCACGAGGGGGCCGTCGCCCGGATTTCCGGCGGGCAGGGCCGCCTGCTCGAGCGTGACGCGCCACAGCTTGTGCAGGAACCGCACCATGCCCTCGAAGCCGTTGTCCTGCCACTCGGCGTCCTGGTCGACCGGCCCCAGGAACGGGAGGTAGAGGCGAACGGCGTCGGCGCCGTAGCGCGCCGTGTACTCGTCCGGGTCGACGACGTTCCCCTTCGACTTCGACATCTTGGCGCCGCGGTAATAGACCATCCCCTGCGTGAACAGCCGCGCGAACGGCTCGCGGAAGCCGACCAGGCCGATGTCGTTCATCACCTTCGTGAAGAAGCGCGCATAGAGCAGGTGCAGGATCGCGTGCTCGACCCCGCCGATGTACTGGTTGACCGGCAACCAGTAGTCGACGATCTCCGTGTCGAACGGCAGCCGGTCGTTGTGCGCGTCGGCGTAGCGCATGAAGTACCAGGACGAGTCGACGAAGGTGTCCATCGTGTCGGTCTCGCGCCGGGCCGGCCCACCGCACTGCGGGCACTCGACCGACACCCACTCCTCCGCCGTGGCGAGCGGCGAGCGGCCCTTCGGGACGTAGTCCTCGACCTCGGGCAGCAGCACCGGCAGCTCGTCGTCCGGCACGGCCACTGCGCCGCAGGACTCGCAATGGACGATCGGGATCGGGCAGCCCCAGTAGCGCTGCCGCGAGAGCAGCCAGTCGCGCAGCCGGTAGCCGACCTTGGCGTGGCCGAGCGCGTGCTCTTCGAGCCAGGCGATGATCGCCTGCTTGCCCTCGGGTGCAGGCAGTCCGGAGAAGTCGCCCGAGTTGACGAGGCGCTCGTTCTCGGTGTGCGCGGAGAACGCGCCCTCCGCCTCGGCCTCGCCGTCGGCGGGTACGACCACGGTCCGCACTGGGAGGCCGTAGCGCTCGGCGAAGGCGAAGTCACGCGCGTCGTGCGCGGGGACCGCCATGATCGCGCCGGTCCCGTACTCCATCAGCACGTAGTCGGCGACCCAGATCGGGATGCGCTCGCCGTTGACCGGGTTGATCGCGTAGCGCCCGGTGAAGACGCCGTCCTTCTCCTTCTCCTCGCGCTCGACCGCGGAGCGCGCTGCGGCATGGCGCACGTAGTCCCGCACCGCCGCCTCGTGCTCCGAGCCCGCCACGAGCCCCTCGAGCGCGGGATGCTCCGGGGCGAGCGCGAAGAAGGTGGCACCGAACAGCGTGTCCGGCCGGGTCGTGAACACGGACAGCGTCAGGTCGCTCCCGTCGACGCGGAAGTCGACCGCGGCACCCTCGGAGCGGCCGATCCAGTTTCGCTGCATCGTCAGCACGCGCTCGGGCCAGGACTCGAGCTGGTCCATCTCGTCGAGCAGCGCGTCGGCATAGTCGGTGATCCGGAAGAACCACTGCGTCAGGCTCCTCGACTCGACCTCTGCGCCGCAGCGCTCACAACGCCCGTCGATCACCTGCTCGTTCGCGAGCACGGTCTGGTCGTTCGGGCACCACTTGACCGGCGCCTCCTTGCGGTAGGCGAGACCGCGCTCGAAGAAGCGGAGGAAGAGCCACTGCGTCCAGCGGTAGTACTCGGGCTCGTGAGTCGAGAGCGCCCGGTCCCAGTCGATCGCCCACCCGAGGCGCTCCATCTGGCGGCGGATCGTGGCGATGTTGCGCTCCGTGACTGCGCGCGGGTGGCCGCCCTCACGGATTGCCGCGTTCTCGGCCGGCAGCCCGAACGCGTCGAAGCCCATCGGGCGCAGGACGGCGAAGCCGTGGCGGCGCCGGAAATGCGTGACGACGTCGCCCAGCATGTAGTTGCGCACGTGGCCCATGTGGAGCTCACCGGACGGATAGGGCAGCATCTCGAGCACGTACGTCTTGCTCGCATCCTTCGTCGCACCGGGCTCGGGGTTCGGCACGTTGAACGCGCGCGCCTCGGCCCAGACCTGCTGCCACCTAGCTTCGATCTGTGCCGGTTCGTACCGCTCCACGTCTTCTCCTCCAGAGACGAAAAAGCCTCTCGCAAGAGAGGCCGGGGAAGCTCGCCACGGCGCTGCCGCGGTTGCCTCCTGCTCTATGCGAGAAGGTGCTGCATAGAGCGGAAACTCTACCACCTGCTACGGTCGTGCGGTGCGGATCCTGAGCCAGTTCTCCGAGCATTCCGTCGAGGCGCACGGCAGCAGCGGCTTCACCATGCGCGGCGTGATCCGCTCGGAGCAGGCGCACGTGGCCGTCGCGATCCTCGCGCCCGGTGGAACGATCGGTCGGCACGCGGCCGCCGTGCCGCAGCTCTTCGTCGTGGTCGAGGGCTCGGGCTGGGTCGCGGGCGACGACGCCGAGCAGGTTGAGGTGGCCGCGGGCGACGCGGTGCTCTGGGACGCCGACGAGGAGCACGAGGCCGGCACCCACGCCGGGCTGGTCGCGCTCGTGGTCGAGAGCAACGCGCTCACGTGATCGATCTCTTCCCGGTCAGCGCGCGCATCGAAAGGGGCGAGCTCGCGCTCGGCGGCGTGACCACTTCTGCCCTCGCCGAGGAGTTCGGCACGCCTCTCGTCGTCTACTGCGAAAAGACCCTGCGGTCACAGGCGCAGGCCTACCGTGCCGCGGCGCCCGGCGCGCTCATCGCCTACGGGACGAAGGCGTTCGCAAACGTCGCAATCCTGCGCGTCCTGGCGGAGGAAGGGCTCGGCGCAGACGTCTCGACGCTCGGCGAGCTCGCGTTCGCGCGCGCGGCCGGGATCCCCGACGAGCGGCTCGTCCTGCACGGCAACAACAAGAGCGACGACGAGCTCGCCGCCGCCGCAGACACCCTCGTCGTCCTCGACGCGCCCGACGAGCTCGAGCGGGCCCGCACGGCCGGGGCGGCGCGGCTGCTCGTGCGGGTCACGCCCGGGGTCGCGGCGGAGACGCATGCCGCGGTCCGGACCGCGCACGAGGGCTCGAAGTTCGGCCTCACCCCCGACCAGGCGCGTGCGCTGATCGCACGCGATCCGGAGATCCTCGGTGTGCACCTCCACGTCGGCTCCCAGCTCCGGAGCCTGACCGAGGCCCGCGCGGCGGTCGAGGCGCTCGCGGCCTTCGTCGAGTCCTGCGACGGCTGGCGGCCCCGTGTCCTCGACCTGGGCGGCGGGCTGGGCGTCCGTTACCTGCCCGAGGAGCAGGTGCCGAGCGTCGAGGAGTACGTCGCGGCCCAGCTTTCCGGCTGGTCGCTCGAGCAGCCCGAGCAGCTCGTGCTCGAGCCGGGGCGCTCGCTCGTCGGCCGCGCCGGCGTGACGCTCTACCGGGTCGGCTCGGTCAAGGAGGCGGGCGGCGGCGTCAGGTACGCCGCGGTGGACGGCGGCATGTCGGACAATCCCCGCCCTCAGCTCTACGACGCCTTGCTGACTGCGCTCGTCGCGGGCCGCGCCGACTCGCCGCCGGACGCCACCTACGCCGTGAGCGGCAAGCACTGCGAGTCGGGCGACGTGCTCGCGCGCGAGGTGCCGCTCGCCGCGCCGCGCCACGGCGATCTGCTCGCCGTCCCCGCGACGGGGGCGTACACGCTCGCGATGAGCTCCAACTACAACGGCGTGCCGCGCCCCGCCGTGGTACTCGTCTCGGAGGGAGACGCGCGCTTGATCCGCAGGCGGGAGACCACGGAGGACCTGCTCGCGCGCGAAACGGGCTAGGCGCGCGGGCGCTCGTCGACTCGGCCGATCCAGGCCGCGACCCGCGGGTGCCCGTCGGGGCGCAGCTGGTCGCGGAGAACGGCATGGAAGACATACGGATCGTCCTCGGTCCAGAGGAGGCCGAACCTGAGGAACGGGAACGCCACGCAGTCGGCGACCGAAAACTCATCGCCGAACAGGTGGGCGCGGCCGTCGAGCAGAGCCTCGAACACGTCCAGCGAGTCGCGCAATTCGACCACGTGGCGGGCGACGACCTCCTCGTCCGGCGCACCGCTCTCGAGCTCGGTGGTGATCAGGTTCGGGGCCCGCTTCCAGACCCGGTTGAACCAGTCGACGAAGACCATGACCTCCGCGCGGCGGGAAGGCTCGCGCGGGAAGAGCGGTGGCTCGGGGTAGTGATCCTCGAGCCACTCGAGGATCACCGTCGAGTCGCAGACGACCTCATCGCCCCTGACCAGCACGGGCACGAGCTCCTGGCCGCTCAGGCGCACGATCTCGGAGCGATCGTCGTACGGCACCTCGACGTGCTCGACGGCGAGGCCCTTGTGCGCGAGCGCCAAGGCGACGCGCTCGACGTTCGTGGAGATGGGCACCGAGTACAGCCGCACCCGGTGGAGGCTACCCGCCGCCTCCGCCCCTTGGCGGCGATTTCGCGAAGGTCGCGTTGAGACCCGCGACCAACTGCGCCTTCTCGCTCTTGGAGAGGCCCGCGCTCGGGTGAAGCATGACGTAGAACCACGGCGGCATCCCGCCGTTGACCGCCTCGGCGATGTCGCCCGCGCTCACGTCCTGAGGCTTGTCCCACTCCGAGAAGTTGAGCGATGAGCGGCCACCGTCGACATCACTCTGGGTCAACCATGAGATCGGCGCGACGTTCGTGTACCAGGGCCACTTCGTCTCGTTGGAGTGGCAGTCGAAGCACGCTTTCTGCGCGAGCGCGCGTGTCTGCGGCGAGTTCCACGCAGGCTCGGCGGTGACGGGTGGGTTCGTGTGGCTGCGCCCGTACGGGACCGCCTGGATCAACAGGAACAGCGTTCCGGCGGCGATCGCGATCCGAATCAGCCACTGCCGCACGAACGACATCGTCCCGATGGCCATGCTTCGCGGCATCCGCCCGGTTGCTGACCGCGGCTTCGGGCAACTACGGAGCCCCACTTCTCGCTACCGTGCGCGTCTGTGCGCGTCGCCCTTCGTCCCCTCGCGTTCGCGCTCCTCGTCGGAGCCGCCGTGCTCGGCTTCGCCCGACCGGCCCACGCGGACGTGACCCCGGTGACCTGGTGCGGCACGGACGAGGTGAGCGCAAACCGCGTGCCCAACCTGGAGGTCTCCTCGACACGCCAGATCCGCGTCGTCTACGCGATCCCTTCCGACGGCGTCGACAACTTCACCCGGGACGCCTCGCCGATCGCCACGGACGTCGGCGCGATGGACAGCTGGTGGCGCGGGCAGGATCCCACCCGCACGCCCCGCTTCGACCTCTACCCGTTCCCGGGGTGCACCACGACCTCCGGCGATCTCGACCTCGGTTTCGTCCGCGCCCCGCACACCGGCACGGAGTACCTCGACTCCTTCGGGATCAACCTCCAGGCGCTCGTGCTCGACCTGGGAGCCTCGACCTCCGAGTCGGTGAAGACACTTGTCTACTACGACGGGCCCGTCGTCGATCCGAACATCTGCGGCACGAGCTTCACGTGGGCGATGAACGGGGGCGAGTTCGGGTTCTCCTTCCTCTTCCTCCAGTCGGACTGCTACGACGACCTCGGCCGTGCCGGCGGGCTAGCGCGGGTCGCGATGCACGAGTTGATCCACAACCTCGGCGCCGTCCCGTCCGCCGCGCCGAACGACTGCCCGCCACCCGACGACGGGCACGTATGCGACACCTCGACCGACATCATGTATCCGTACACCTACGACGGCGACACGCTCGCGACCGCCGTGCTGGACGTGAGTCGCGACGATTACTACGGGCACAGCGGCGCGTGGTGGGACGTACGGAATTCGCCCTGGCTCGAGCACCTCCCGCAGTTCTCGCTCTCGGCGAAGGCTCTCGGCCCCGGGAAGGTCGCCGGCGTTCCCGGCGTCGCCGCCTGCGGGCCCACGTGCTCGGCGACGCTCGACAGCGATCTCGCCCTCCGGCTGGTGGCGCGACCGTCCGCGGGGTCGGTGTTCCTCGGCTGGCGCGGGACCTGCACCGGAACCGGCGCGTGCAAGGTTGCGATGAACGGGCCGAAGGCGGCGGTCGCGATGTTCGGCCCGAAGCCGAAGCCCAAGCCGAAACCGAAGCCGAAGCCGAAGCCGAAGAAGCGCTAGATGGTCTAGCGGGCGGCGGCGTAGCCCGGGCGCACGAGCCGCGGCGGCGCGACGAGGCCTGCGTCCTTGACCGGCGGGTTCCAGGCCTCGGCGAGAGGCGATGCTCCGAGCGAGGCGAGGCGCCGCTCCATGGGCGCGTCGTCGTACAGCGTCGTGCGCTGGCGTGGCACGCGGCCGGCGGAGCGGATCAGCGCCTCCATCGAGTCGGGCGGGAGCTCCTGCCCGAACTCGGCGCCGGCCGAGCGTGAGATGGACTCGTTCATCAGCGTCCCGCCGAGGTCGTTGACCCCGGCGTCCAGTGCTGCCCGCACGCCGTCGGGGCCGAGCTTCACCCACGAGGCCTGGATGTTCGTGATCAGCGGGTGCAGCGCTAGCCGGCCGACCGCGTGCATCAGCAGCGTCTCCCCGAAGGTCGGCCCGCGGCGGGCCCGGCCCTGGAGGTAGATCGGCGCCTCCATCGCCACGAACGGCAGCGGCACGAACTCGGTGAAGCCCTCCGAACACCGCTGCTGCTCCCGCGCGCGCACGAGGTGGCGCGCCCAGCTTCGCGGTGACTCGACGTGGCCGAACATGATCGTGACGTTGGAGCGCAGCCCGGCCCGGTGTGCGGCGTCGTGCACCTGGAGCCACTGGTCGGTCGTCACCTTGTCCGGGCAGATCACGCGCCGCACCTCGTCGTCGAGGATCTCCGCGGCAGTGCCGGGCAGCGAGGCGAGCCCCTCGTCCCGAAGCATGGGCAGGTACTCGTCGAGCGCGAGCCCGAGCGTGGCGGCGCCCTGCCACACCTCGAGCGCCGAGAAGGCGTGCACGTGGATCCCGGGCACGGCGTCCTTGATCGCTCGTACCACGGAGAGGTAGTAGTCGCCGTCGAAAGCCGGGTGGATCCCGCCCTGCAGGCAGACCTCGGTCGCCCCCCGCTCCCAGGCCTCCTCGACGCGGCGGACGATCTCCTCGTGCGGGACGAGGTAGGCGGGGCCGCGCAGGTTCTCGGCGAGCTTGCCCTTCGAGAACGCGCAGAAGCCGCACCTGAAGTAGCAGACGTTCGTGTACTGGATGTTGCGCGTGACGACGTAGCTCACCTCGTCGCCGCAGACCTCCCGGCGGAGCCGGTCGGCCGCAGCGAAGACCCGCTGCCGCTCCTCCCCACGCGTCTCGAACAGGCGCACGAGCTCGTCCTCGCCGAGCTCGTCCCCGGAGAGCTCGAACGGCGGAACGTCGCGGCGGACGACGAACGGCACCCTCACGTCCTCGCCCGGCGACCAGCGGTCCTCGCGCGCGAGCCCGAGCGCATCGGCGCTGCGCAGCGTCGGGGTCAGCACCGCCGGGTCGAGCCAGCGTGGGCCCAGGTACTCCGCGTAGACGGGAAGCCGCGGCGCCAGCTCGAGCCCGCGGGAGCGCGTCGCCTCGCCGAGCGCCTCGAGCTCCGGCCACGGCGCCTCGGGGTTGACGTGGTCGACCGTGACCGGCGACACCCCGCCCCAGTCGTCGATCCCGGCGTCGAGCAGGCGCGGGAACTCGGCGTAGGCGAGGTTCGGCGGCGCCTGCACGTGGCGGTCCGCACCGAGCAGGACGCGGGCGGCGGCGATCGTCCAGAGATGCTCGTCGAGGTCGGGCTCGGGGTGTTCGGCCATCCGGGTACCCGGCTTGGCGCGGAAGTTCTGGACGATCACCTCCTGGATGTGGCCGTAGCGCTCGTCGAGCTCGCGGATCGCGAGGACGGCCTCGAGCCGCTCCTCGCGGGTCTCGCCGATCCCGATCAGGATCCCGGTCGTGAACGGGATCTCGAGCTCGCCGGCCGCGGCGATCGTCTCGAGCCGGCGCGAGGGCAGCTTGTCCGGCGAGCCGTGATGCGGCATCCCCTTCGCCGAAAGGCGATCCGAGGCAGTCTCGAGCATGATCCCCATCGAGGCGCTCACCTCGCGCAGCGCCACGAGCTCGCCCCGGCTCATCACCCCCGGATTCAGGTGCGGCAGCAGGCCGGTCTCCTCGAGCACCGCCCTGGCGGCACGAGCCAGGTACTCGATCGTCGTCTCGCACCCGAGCCCGGCCAGCTCCTCGCGCGCGACGCGGTAGCGGAGCTCCGGCTTGTCGCCGAGGGTGAAGAGCGCCTCGTGACACCCGGCGGCCGCGCCGGCGCGGGCGATCTCCAGCACTTCGTCGATCGTCAGGTAGGCCCGCTCGCCCCGGCGCGGCGGCCGCGCGAAGGTGCAGTAGCCGCAGACGTCACGGCAGAGCGTCGTCAGCGGGATGAAGACCTTCGGCGAGTAGGTGACGAGCCGCCCCGGCCGCAGGAGCCGCGCCTCGGCGCAGAGCTGGTCGGTCGGGAGGTGCACCAGCTCACGCGCGTCCATTGCCCTGACTCTATCCTGAGGCCTCGTGCGTACCGAGCGGACGATCACGATCGCCGCGCCGCCTCAGGCGGTGTTCGCCGTGATCGCCAACCCCGAGGAGCACCTCGTGTGGCGGCCGCTCGTCGTCGAGTTCCGGCCGCTCGACGGCGACATGCTCGAGCCGGGTGGCACCGTGGTCGAGACCGTCACGTTCTTCGGCCACCGCTACACGACCGTGTACGAGGTCGACGAGCTGGACGCCCCGCACGCGCTCGCGCTGCGGTCGCTCCAGGGCCCGGTCACCGCTGAGCTCGGCTGGGCGCTCGAAGAGGGCGACGGCGGCACCCACCTCACGCTGACGCTGGACGCCGAGCCGCCGCCCCGGTTCCCGTTTTTCGGCGCCGCGATGCGCTGGTACCTCGACGACGGCGCGAAGCGGCTGAAGGCGCTGATCGAAGAAGATCGCGCCCCTGTGCCCCGCTGGTTCAACCTCTTCGCCGCGGTCTCCATCGCCCTGTTCGCGCTTCTGCTGACGCTCGGCGTCGCGTACACGGCGTTCTACGAGGACCCGGTCTTCGCACTCGCCTCGGCGGTCGCCGCGATCTCGCTCTGGATCGTCGCGTTCATGCTCGCGCGGGGGCGCCCGCTCGGGCCGCTGCGCTGAGCCGACCCCTAGCTCTTCGCGCTGAGGAGTGGCCCGAAGCTCTGCCAGGCGCCATTGTGCCAGCGCTGCATCTGCGCCTGCGAGATCGGGAAGCGGCTGGTGGGCGTCGTCCTGATCGTGATCCCGGGCAGCACGAACGGGTTCTTCGGTACGTTCAGCGACGTGACCGCCTTCAGCAGGCCGGCGCGGGTGAGGTTCTTGCCCGCGCGCTTGAGCGAGTCCACCATCGTGAAAGCCGATGCCATCGCATAGACGTTGAAGACGTCGTTCACGTCGCCGGTGCCGTACTTGGCCATGATCGAGCGGTAGAGCTTCATCGCCGGGTCGTTCTTCCACTTCGGGTTCGTCGGGTCCTTGAGGAAGACGAGCGAGAGCGAGCCCTCCACGGTCGCGTTGCTGGAGCTCGCCGCGGAGATCTTCATCAGCTGCGAGGCCGACGAGACGACGTTGACGAAGATCTGCGGCTTCCAGCCGAGCTTGTTCACCGAGACGTACGCCTGGATCGAGGCCGCCGGCGTCGCGAAGATCATCAGCGTGTTCGCCCCCGAGCCCTTGAGGGACGAGATCTGCGAGCTGACGTCGTTCGCGGTCGGTTCGAAGCCCTGCGTCGCGACGATCGCCTTGCCGAGGGGCGCGAGACCGCCGCGCAGTCCGGCGAGCAACTCCTTGCCGTAGTCGTCGTTCTGGTAGAGCACGGCGATCTTCGCCTTCGGCTTCGTCGTGCGGATGTACCGGCCGTACATGTAGCCCTCGGCGGCGTAGGTCGGCTGGAAGCCGATCGTCCCCGGGTATTTCTTGTAGTCGGCGCCGAAGGTGCGCGCCCCGCTGGCGACGAAGAGCTGTGGCACCCCGCGCTGGGCGAGGTAGTCGCGAATCGCCAGGTTCTGCTCGGTGCCGAGGCTGTCGTAGTCGGCGAAGATCTTGTCCTGCTCGACGAGCTGCCGCGTCGCCTGCACCGTCTGCGCCGGGTTGTAGGCGTCGTCGAGGTACTTGAAGGTGATCTGGCGGCCGTTGACGCCTCCCTTCGCGTTCACGTACTTGAAGTACGCCTCAGCGCCGCGCGCGACCGACGCGTATCCGGAGGCTAGTCCCGTGAGCGGCGTCGTCCCACCGAGCAGGATCGAGCTGGGAGTCACACCCGGGTCGGCGGACTCGCGGCCCCAGGCGCTCGTGAGGCCGACGGCGAGCGCAACCGCGAGCACGGCGACGGCGAGGGTGAGCTTCCGCATCGGTGGTCACTTTACAGGGCCTGGCGCGCGGCCCAAGATGCACCGACGCACGCGAGCGAGGAGGTACGCGGTGGACGGCATGATGATGGACTTCCAGCTCACGCTTCCGGCGTTGCTGCGCCGTGCGGAGTCGTATTTCGGGCGGGCCGAGATCGTCTCGCGCCTGCCGGACAAGAGCTTCCACCGCTACACCTACACTGACATGGCCCGGCGTGCGCGGGCGCTCGCGGTGGGGCTCGAGTCGCTCGGCCTGGAGCGCGGCGACCGGGTCGCGACGCTGTGCTGGAACCACCACCAGCACGTCGAGGCGTACCTCGGCGTGCCGTCCGGCGGCTTCGTCCTGCACACGCTGAACCTCCGCCTCCACCCGGACGACCTCGCCTACATCGCGACCCATGCGGGCGACCGGGCGGTGATCGTCGACCGGATGCTCCTGCCGCTGCTCGAACAGTTCCGCGACCGCACGCCGATCGAGCACGTGCTCGTCGTCGAGGACTCCTACGAGGAGCTGCTCGCGGGCGCCGATGCCGACGCGTGGCGCGACCCCGCTCTGGACGAGGACGAGGCGGCGGCCATGTGTTACACGAGCGGAACGACCGGGATGCCGAAGGGCGTCGTCTACTCGCACCGCTCGACGATGCTGCACACCCTCGGCGTCGCGATCTCCGCGCCGCTCGACTTCCACCTCTCGCAACGCGATGTGATCCTCCCGGTCGTGCCGATGTTCCACGCGAATGCGTGGGGCTATCCGTACGTGGCGACGATGCTCGGCGCGAAGCAGGTCTACCCCGGCCCCCACCTCGACCCCGAGAGCCTGCTCGACGCCTTCGAGCAGGAGAAGGTCACCGCGACCGCTGGGGTGCCGACGATCTGGCTCGGGATCCTCGCGATGCTCGATGCGGAGCCCGACCGGTGGGACCTCTCGGCGCTGAAGGCGATGCTCGTGGGCGGCTCGGCGGCGCCGCGCTCGATGATCGCCGGCTTCAAACAGCGCCACGGGCTGACGGTCGTCCACGGCTGGGGCATGACCGAGACCTCTCCGGTCGCGAGCCTCTCGGACCTCTTCCCCGATCTCGCCGAGGCCGACGACGACGTGCGCTTCGACACCATCGCCAAGCAGGGGCTGCCGCTGCCGCTCGTCGAGCTCCGTGCCCGCGACGCCGAAGAGAACGAGATCCCGTGGGACGGGGAGAAGATGGGCGAGCTCGAGATCCGCGGCCCGTGGGTCGCCTCCGGCTACTACGACACACCGGAGCAGGCGGACCGGTGGACCTCTGACGGCTGGTTCCGGACCGGCGACATCGTCTCGCTCGACCCGCGCGGCTACATCCAGATCCAGGACCGGACGAAGGACGTGATCAAGTCGGGCGGTGAGTGGATCTCGTCCGTCGCGCTCGAGAACGCTCTGATGGGCCACCCGGCCGTGGCCGAAGCGGCCGTGATCGGGATCCCCGACCCGAAGTGGCAGGAGCGGCCGCTCGCCGTGATCGTGCTGCGCGAGGGAAAGACCGCGACCGCCGGGGAGCTCCACGACTTCCTGGAGCCGAACTTCGCGAAGTTCTGGCTGCCCGACCGGTTCGAGTTCGTGGAAGCGATCCCAAAGACCGCCGTCGGCAAGTTCCGGAAGACTGCGCTGCGCGAAATGTTCCCGGGCGAAACGGCGTGAGGGCGCTCGTCACCGGCGGCGCCTCGGGGATCGGCGCCGCGCTTGTCGAGCGGCTCGAGGCCGAGGGCCATGACGTGGTGGTTTGGGACCTCGCGAACGGCTACGACGTCGGCGATCCGGCCACCTGGGAGCGACTCGAAGGCTCATTCGACGTGGCCTGTCTCAACGCCGGGATCATGCTCGCGCGCGGCGACCTGACCCGGCTTACCGACGAGGAGTACCGGCGGATCATGCGGGTGAACGTCGACGCCGTCGTCTACGGCGTGCGCGCGCTCGTGCCGGTGATGAACGGTGGCTCGATCGCGGTCACCGTCTCGCTGGCCGGGCTCACGCCGATCGAGGAGGACCCGATCTACGGGCTGACCAAGCACGCGCTGATCGGCCTCGTGCGGAGTGCTGCGCCGTGCCTCCTCGCCGAGCGCGGTGTCCGGATCAACGCGATCTGCCCCGCCTTCGCCGACACGCCGCTCGTCACGCAGGAGCTCCGGGAGGGCTACCTCGCCGGGAAGGAGCTCGTAGCACCGGCGCAGGTCGCCGAAGCGACGATGCAGGCACTCCGCTCGGACGAGACCGGCCGCGCCTGGATCGTCCAGGTCGGCCGGGAGCCGCTTCAGTACGAGTTCCGCGGCGTCCCAGGGCCGCGCTGAGCAGAGAACCGAAGGCGGGGTCAGACCCCGGCCGTGTCCGATTGCGCCACCCCAACCGGAAATGCCTGCTCACGGCGCTTTTCCAAGCGCAGTAACAGTGCCGGACAGCGCCACGCCTGTGGATGAAACGTGACAGTTCTGCTCGCGGGTCTGACCCCAGGGCGTGTCTGGTTAGGACCAGTCCCAGCCGTCGCCGGCGGCAAACGCTTTCAGGATCCGGCGGCTGACGACCATGCGGTGCACCTCGTCGGGGCCGTCGTAGATGCGGCCGGCGCGCGCGAAGCGGAGCATCCCCGCGAGCGGCAGGTCGTCGGTGAGGCCGAGCGCGCCGTGCACCTGCACCGCCCGGTCGATCACGTCGTTTAGCACGCGCGCGGCGTAGAACTTCACGAGCGAGATCTCGACCCGTGCCTCGTCGCCCGCGTCGATCTTCCGCGCCGCGTCGAGGGTGAGCAGCCGGCATGCCTGGATCTCGGCGGCCGAGTCGGCGATCCAGTTCTGCACCGTCTGCTTGTCGGCGAGCGGGCCGCCGAAGGCCTCGCGGTCGAGTGCCCGCTCGCACATCAGCTCGAAGGCGCGCTGCATCTGGCCGAGCCAGCGCATCACGTGGTGGATGCGCCCGGGCCCGAGCCGCTTCTGCGCGATGCGGAAGCCGTCGCCCGGCTCGCCGAGCGTGTTCGCGACGGGAACCCGCACACCCGTGTAGCGCACCTCGCAGTGGGTCATGTGGCCGCGTCCTGTGTGACCCATCACCGGGATCGCACGCACCAGCTCGTACCCCGGCGCGTCGGCCGGGACGATGATCTGCGACATACGCCGGTGCGGCTCCGCGTCGGCGTCGGTGACCAGCATCGCGATCCCGAACGCGGCCCCGTCAGCGCCGCTCGCGAACCACTTGTGCGCGTCGATCACCCACTCCTCGCCGTCCCGAACCGCACGGCCTTGCAGCCCGGTCGGGTCGGCGCCCGAGACCTCCGGCTCCGTCATCGCAAAGAACGAGCGGATCTCCCCCGCGACGAGCGGCGCCAGCCAGCGCTCCTTCTGCTCCGAAGTGCCGAACATGTGGAGGATCTCGGCGTTGCCGGTATCG
This sequence comes from uncultured Actinomycetes bacterium, assembly GCA_963724805.1. Lineage (GTDB taxonomy): Bacteria > Actinomycetota > Thermoleophilia > Gaiellales > Gaiellaceae > CAVQZA01. The sequence continues at coordinate 124,649 of CAVRWA010000011.1, read as the reverse complement.
GGCGCCTGGCAGCCGAACACGCGCGGGCCCCAGGCGCTCCGCCCGATGATCTCGTTCAGGAGCACGTAGTCCATGAAGCCGGTGCCGGTGCCGCCCGCCTCGGGCCCGATGAACGGCGCCCACAGCCCCGCCGCCTTCACCTGCGCCTGGAGCTCGGCGATCAGCGCCTCCGCCACGTCGTCCTCCTGCGCGAACGTGGGCTCGTTCGGGACGACGTGCGCCTCCATGAAGGCGCGCACCTGCTCTCTGCGCTCCACACGTGGATAATGACCGCCGTGCGCCGGCGGGTCTACCTGATGCGCCACGGGGACGTGGCCTACTTCGACGCGGACGGGCGGCCGCTGCCGCCCGACGACGTCCCGCTGACCGAGGCCGGTCGCGCGCAGGCCGAAGCGGCGCGCGCGGCGCTCGCCGGCGAGCGGCTCGACCGCGTGGTGACGAGCGGGCTGCGCCGCACGGTCGAGACCGCCGCGCTCGTCGCCCCGGGGATCGAACCGGAGACCGTGCCCGAGCTGCGCGAGCTGCGCGGCGGCCGGCTCGACGCCCTACCCGAGGGCGAGGTCGAGCAAGCCTTCGTCGGCTTCTTCGAAGGCGCCGTGCCCGAGAGCCGCCGCTTCCTCGGCGGCGAGTCGGTCGGCGAGCTGCTCGACCGCGTCTATCCCGCCTTCGACGCGCTCGTCGCAGACCGGGACTGGAACACGCTGCTGATGGTCCTGCACGGCGGCGTCAACCGCGCGATCCTCTCGCGCGCGCTCACCGGCGACCGCCTCTTCCTCGGGGGCTTCGAGCAGGCGCCGGGCTGCGTCAACGTGCTCGACCTTGGCACCGGCGGGTGGATCGTGAGAGCCGTCAACGTCGCCCCGTCCGACCCGGTGCACCGGGCCGGACGGGAGACGACGATGGAGTTGCTCTGGGCGCAGTACCGCCGAGGGCCTAGCCGACGCCCTTGATCAGCGGCCCGAAGGGGACCCACTTCCCGTCCGTCCAGCGGGCGAGCTGCTGCTGCTGGATCGGGAACGGGTTCGTTGGCGCTGGTCTGGATCTTGATCCCCGGGAGCAGGAACGGGTTGTCGCTGTAGTTGAGGCTCCGCACGGCCGCCATCAGGCTCGCTCGGGTCGGGTTCTGCCCGGCGCCTCTGGAGCGCCCTGACCATCGTCCACGCCACGGACATGCCGTAGACGTTGAACTGGTCGTTGACGTTCCCCTTGGGGTAGTAGGCGGCCATGATCTTCTTGTAGAGCTTCATCCCCGCGTCGTTGTCCCATTTCGGGTCGGCCGGGTCCTTGGTGTAGGTCGCCGTGATCGTCCCGTTCGTGGTCTGCGGCGCTCGACGACTTGGTCGCGAGACCCATGATCGTCGCCGTCGCCGAGACCGAGTTGTTGAAGATGGTCGGGCTCCAGCCGAGCTTCGCCGCGATCGCGAACGCCTGGATCGAGAACTTCGGCGTCGCGAAGATGCAGAGCGTGTTCGCGCCCGACGCCTTCAGCTTCGCCATCTGCGAGCCGACGTCGGCCGCCGTCACCTCGTAGCCCTCCATGGTCCACGATCTGGGACTGCTTGGCGCCGAGGCCCAGCTTCAGCCCGGCGATGTAGTCCTTGCCGTAGCTGTCGTTCTGGAACAGGATTCCGATCTTGGCCTGAGGCGCCTTCTTGGCGATGAACTGTCCGTAGGCGTAGGCCTCGCTGACGTAGGTCGGCTGGTAGCCGATCGTCCACGGGTACTTCTTGGCCAGCGCACCCCACTCGGACGCGCCGGTTGCGACGAAGACCTGCGGCACCTTCGCCTGGTTGAGATATGCGCGCGACGCCTCGTTCGTCTCGGTGCCGAGGCTGTTGAAGATCGCGAACACCTTCGACTGCTCGACGAGCTGGCGCGTGAGCTGCACGGTCTGCGCCGGGTTGTAGCCGTCGTCGAGGTACGTGAACTGGATCTGGCGCCCGTTGACGCCGCGCTTGCCTCCCGGCTGCCGCACGGAGTTGAAGTACGAGAAGTACGCAGCGACTGGCCGGTGCGATCGTGCCGTAGGACGAAGCCGGGCCGCTGAGCAGGGTATGTACCGCCGATCGAGATCAGCTTGCTGGTCACGCCAGGCGTTCCGCCCGCGCCGGCGCCGACGCCGACGAGCACGGCGAGCGCTACGCCCAGCGCCGCTGCCAGTGCGTAGATCCTCTTGCCCATTGCCGGTTACCTCCTCGATGTGTGCCCGCCAATCCGGGACGCACGATTATGGACGAGTGGTGACGCGATTAGATAGCGCGGCTGAGGCGTCGCGCAAGTCCGACGACGCCGGTCGGCGCCACGAGCATGATCAGAATCAGGATCACGCCGTAGACGACCGAGGGCGCCTGCTTGGAGAACGCGAAGCCGAAGTAGGTCTTCTGCGCGTAGATCGGGAGGTACTCGATGAGGAGCGCGCCGAAGATGACGCCCCAGAGTGAGCCGAGCCCGCCGACCACGGCGCCGATCAGCAGGTACAGCGAGAGCGTGACGGGGAACGTGTCGGGATTGGTGTACCCGGCCCCGATGGCGAGCAGCGCACCGGCAACTCCGGCGTACGCCGCCGAGATCCCGAACGCGAGCGTCTTGTAGGAGGCGAGATTGACCCCGGAAGAGATCGCCGCCACCTCGCTGTCGCGGACCGCGCGGAAGGCCCGTCCGGTGCGGCCCCGCAGGACGAGCCAGGCGACGACATAGCCGATCCCGGCGCAGATCCAGCTCGCCCAGTAGAGGTAGTGGCCCGTGTGGATCGGCAGGATGATCCCGCTCGAGCCGCCGGTGAAGTGGTCGAACCGCTTCGCGAGCGACGGGACCGCGACCGCGATCGCGAACGTGGCGAGCGCGAGGTACGGGCCCGCGAGGCGCAATGCAGGAATGCCGAAGAGGAAGCCCACCGTGCCCGCGACGACCGCGGCGACCGGGATCGTCCAGAGCTCGCCCCAGCCGTGGTGTCCGACGAGGATCGCCGTCGTGTAGCCGCCCACCGCCATGAAGGCGCCGTTGCCGAGCGAGATCTGGCCCGTGTAGCCGGTGAGGATGTTGAGGCCGAGGATCGCGATCAGGTAGTAGCCCACGATCCCGCCCTGGTACTGGTGGTAGTCGGTCATCGTGAACCCGAGCACCACCACGAGCGCGACGCCGAGCGCGATGGCCACCAGCTTGACGACCAGCATGCGGTTCATACCCTCCTCACCACCGCGCGGCCCAGCAGGCCCGAGGGCTTGACGAGGAGCACGATCAGCAGCACGGCCAGCGCCACCGGCAGGCGCAGTTCGGGCGTCACCGGATGGACGTACGTGCCGAGCAGGTTCAGCATCACGCCGAGCAAGAGGCCGCCGACGACCGCGCCGGCCGGGCTCTGCAGCCCGCCGAGCACCGCGGCCGCGAAGGCGTAGATCAGGACGGTCTGCATCATGTTCGGGTCGAGGAACACGATCGGCGCGATCATCAGCCCCGAGAGCGCGCCGAGCATCGCGGCGAGCCCCCAGCCGAGCGCCAGCATCCAACCGACGCGGACGCCGGTGAGGCGCGCCGAGTCGGGGTTGACCGCTGCCGCCCGCATCGCGAGCCCGACCTTCGTGTAGCGGAAGAAGAGCCAGAGGCACAGAACGGCGAGCAGCGCGACGGCGATGATCCCGATGTCCTGGAGCGAGAAGGCGACTCCTCCGATGTTGATCGGCCGCGTCGGGAACGCGCTCTCGAACGACTTGATCTCGGCCCCCCAGATCCAGCCGTTGAGACCGTTCAACAGCACGAGCAGCCCGATCGTGACGATCACGACGGTGATCACCGGCCCGTGCTCGAAGGGCCGGATCACGACCCGCTCGACGAGGACGCCGAACACGAACGCGAACGCGAGCGTGACGAAGAACGTGACCCAGTACGGCACGCCCCACTCGATCAGCTGCCAGGCGAAGAACGTCGTGAAGGTCGCCATCTCGCCCTGCGCGAAGTTGATCACCTCGGTCGAGCGGTAGATGAGGACGAGCGCGAGCGCGAGCGAGGCGTAGACGCCGCCCGAGGCGAGCCCGCTCACCACCTGTTGCAGGAACTGCTGCATCAGTAGCCGAGGTAGCTCTTGCGGACGGAGGGATGGCTGCGGAGCTCCTCGCTCGGCCCGTCGAGCGCGACGCGGCCGACCTCGAGCACGTACGCGTGCTCGGCGGCGTCGAGGGCGAGGTTCGCGTTTTGCTCGACGACGAGCACCGAGAGCCCCTCCTTCTCGTTCAGCTCGCGCACGATGCGGAAGATCTCGCGCGTGACGAGAGGAGCGAGCCCGAGCGAGGGCTCGTCGAGCAGGATCAGGCGGGGGCGGGACATCAGGGCGCGCGCGAGCGCGAGCATCTGCTGCTCACCTCCCGAGAGCGTGGCCGCCTGCTGGTCGCGCCGCCGCTCGATCCAGGGGAAGTAGTCCACCATCCGCGCGAGGTCGGCCTTGAGGTCGGCGCCGCGGCTGCGCGTATAGGCGCCGAGGCGCAGGTTCTCCCAGACGCTGAGCTCGACGAACGTGCCCCGGCCCTCGGGGACGTGGGCGACGCCGAGGCGGGCAACTGCCTCCGGGCCGCGGCGGCCCAGCTCCTGCCCTGCGAAAGCGATCCGCCCGGACCTCCGCACGGTGCCGGAGACCGCCCGCAGCGTCGTCGTCTTGCCGGCGCCGTTCGCGCCGAGCACTGCCACCACCTGGCCCTCGTCGACCGTGAGGGAGATGCCCTGGAGCGCGACGATCGGCCCGTACCGGGCCTCGACGTCGCTGAGCTCGAGCAGCGCCATCTCTCAGGCTCCGAGGTAGGCCTCGATCACTGCCGGGTTGCGCTGCACCTCGTCCGGCGTCCCCGAGGCGATCTTCTCGCCGAAGTTGAGGACGTGAACGTGCTCGGAGACCGACATCACGAGGTTCATGTGGTGCTCGACGAGGAGCACGGTGAGCCCGAAGTCGACCTGCAGCTGCCGGATCATCGCGCCGAGCGCGCCGACCTCCTCGTGGTTCAGCCCTCCCGCCGGCTCGTCGAGCAGGAGCAGGCGCGGCGCCGCGACCAGGGCGCGGGCGAGCTCGACCCGCTTCAGCGTCCCGAAAGGGAGGCCCGAGGCGGCACGGCCGGCGACGTCCGCGACGCCAACGTACTCGATCATCTCCTGCGCGCGGGCACGCGCGGCCCGCTCGGAGCCGGTGCCGAAGCGACTGTGCGCCCCGACGAGCACGTTCTCGAGCACCGTCATCGTCTTGAAGAGCTCGACGTTCTGGAAGGTACGGGCGATCCCGCGCTTGACGATCTTGAACGGCGGCGTCTTGAGCAGGCTCTCCCCCTCGAAGACGAGGTCGCCCTCGTTCGGCCGGTACAGGCCCGTGATGATGTTGAACAGCGTCGTCTTGCCGGCCCCGTTCGGGCCGATCAGGCCGACGATCGCGCCTTCCTCGACCTCGAGCGAGACACGGTCCACCGCCACGATCCCGCCGAAGCGCAGAGTGACATCCTCGACCGAGAGCAATGCCATCGCTGCGCTACCGTAAACCACCTTGGAGCTACATCCCACCGCGACGAAGGTCCAGGAGCGCCTGCGTGAGCGAGGCCTCGATGTGGAAGTGCAGGTGCTCGCCGACTCGACGCGCACCGCAGCGGAGGCCGCGGCCGCCGTCGGGTGCGAGGTGGGGCAGATCGTGAAGTCGCTCGTGTTCGAGCGCGACGGTGATGTCGTGATGTGTCTCTGCGCGGGCGACCGGCAGGTCGACACCACGCGGCTCGGGCTCGGGCGGGCCGACGCGGAGCGGGTGCGCGCGGCGACCGGGTTCGCGATCGGCGGCGTCCCCCCGCTCGGTCACGACCGCGAACTGCCGACGCTCGTCGACGTCTCGCTGCGGCGCTTCGAGACCGTGTGGTGCGCCGCCGGCACCCCGCACGCCGTGTTCTCCGTGCGCATGGAGGATCTCCTGCGCGCGCTGCCGGATGCAGAGCTTGCCGAGCTCGGCTGAGGTCGTCGTGATCGGCGGCGGCGCCGTCGGAGCGAGCGCGGCCTGGCATCTGCGCGAGCTCGGGATCGAGGACGTGCTGCTCGTCGAGCGCGACTCGCTCGGCTCGGGCTCCACCTCGAAGTCGGCCGGAGGCGTGCGGATGCAGTTCGCCGACGAGCTGAACGTGCGGATCGCCCAGCGCTCGCTCGCCGAGCTCGAGCGGATGGACGGGATCGACCTGCGTCGGACCGGCTACCTCTTCCTGGTCGACCGAGCGGAGGATCTGGACGAGTTCCGGGCCGCCCTCGCGCTGCAGGAGCGGCTCGGCGTCCCATCACGCGAGCTCTCGGTCGCCGAGGCGCTCGAGCTCGTGCCGCAGCTCGAGCCGGAGGGTCTGCTCGGCGCGACGTTCTGCCCGCTCGACGGCCACTGCACCCCCGAGGCGGTCGTGCAGTGGTACGCGCGAGGGCTGCACGTGCTCCAGGGCTGTGAGGTGACCGGGATCGACGTGCGTGACGGGCTCGTCCAGGGTGTCGAGACGACCCGCGGACGAATCGCCACGGGCACCGTGGTCTGCTGCGCCGGGGCTTGGGCGGCCGAGATCGGCGCGCTGGCAGGAGTCGAGATCCCCGTTCACGGTGAGCCGCGCTGGATGTGGTTCTCGCCGGAGGCCGGTGGCCTGCCGGACCCGATGCCGATGACGATCGACTTCTCGACCGGCCTCTACGCCCACCGCGAGGGCCCCGGCGTCGTGTTCGGCGGCCGGGAGGCGAGCCTCGAGGCGCTCGCACCGGCGATCGAGCGTCGCCTGCCGCTGCTCGCCGAGCTGCCGGTGCAGGCCTCGTGGTGGGGGTACTACGAGGTCAGCCCGGATCACAACGCGATCGTCGGCGAGCTGCCGGGGCCGGGCCGCTTCCTCGTCGCGACCGGATTCTCCGGCCACGGCTTCCAGCAGGCTCCCGCGGTCGGCGAGCACCTCGCCGAGCTCGTCGCGGGCGTGACGCCGACGCTCGATCTGTCGCCGTTCTCGCTGGAGCGGTTCGCGAGCGGCGCCCGGCGGGTCGAGCGCTTCGTCGTGTGACGGCTAGCTGGGCCAGCCGTGCGAGGCCGGGCGGAGGTCGAGCTTGCCGCCGTCACGGCATTCGGCCGACCAGTACTCCGGGTGGGAGCTCGTGCGACGGAGCGGGTACAAGTGCAACGAGTACCAGGACGCGAGCTCCTGCGCGAGCGCCACGGAGGCACCGAGGCGGTTCGCCGTGTACCAGAGCGACTGCATCCCGTAGCACTCGGCGGCTGCCTCCGATTGCCAGCCGAGCACGTGGTACGACTCGTGAGAGATCGTCTGGATCGCCTGAACGGTTTCGGCGACCCGGTCGAGGCACGCGTTGGTCGTGCAGGCCGCCGGGTCGTACGAGGAGTGGTGCGCGCGGAACGAGGCAAGGTCGGCGCAGACCTTCGGGTCGAGCAGGAAGTAGCCGACCGGGCGGCCGTTGAGGAACGGCGTCATGCCGAGCTCGCCGCTCCCCAGGGACACCGGGGTACAGCGGACGACGGGCTTCTTGCGCGTCAGCCGCGCAGCGACCGACTGGGCGAGCTGCTCATTCGGGGTCGCGGCCCGCTTGAGCAGAGCCGCATCCTGGGGCCGTGCGGGAGTCACGGCCGCCGCCGTAGGCGCGAGCGCGAGAAGCATGCAGGCGACGACCGCAAGGCGCATCCACCCGGTATCGGCAAGAGCGCGCCGCTGCTAGAGAGCGCCGCCCGCGGCGGGCGGAGCGTCGAGCTCGGGAGCCGGAGTGCCGCCCGCGGTGCGCGCTAGGTGCTCCTCGGCGAACTGGATGTTCGTCACGGCGGCGCGCTCGACCACTGCGAGCAGGGACGACATGCTCGAGACTTCCTCCAGCTGCTCCTTCAGGAACCAGCCGAGAAACTGCTCCGCGATGAAGTCGCCTTCCTCGCGCGCGAGCCCCGCGAGCGCCGAGATCTGGTCGGTCACGCGCCGCTCCTGGTCGAGCGCGAGCGCGACCGGCGAGACCGGGTCGCTGAAGTCGACCTGCGGCGCTGCGACGCCGGGCGTCACCACGCGCTCGCCCGCGTCGAGCAGGTACTGCACCATGATCATCGCGTGGTTTCGCTCCTCCACCGCCTGGCGGTAGAAGTGGGCGGCTAAGGCAGGAAGCGTTTCCGCGTCGTAGTAGACGGCGATCGCCACGTACTGCTGCGAGGCGCCGAACTCGTAGGCGATCTGCTCGTTGAGTGCGTCGCTGAACCGGCTCACGGCGAGAATCCTACTAGTGGTTTGACCGGTAACGTCACCTGGTTCCTGGGTTGCGAGCACCAAGCCAGAGTCCGTCGTCGCCCGCAGGCAAGGCCGGTGGGCCTTGTCAAGGGCGAGGGCGGGCTCTGGCGCAGTGTGATCGCGGGCCAGGGGCCGGGCGAAGTTGCCGGTCAGATCACTGGGTGACGGGAGCCCGGCAGGCGAAGTGCTCGCACACGTAGACCGCGGGTTTGCCGTCGACGAGGCCCTTGCCCTCGAGCAGCGGCACGCCTTCCCCGGGGCCGACCGCGACGACCGCGTTCGGGTCCCACGCGTCGAGGAAGCGGCGCGCGACGGCCGAGTCGGGCGGGCCGATCACCGCGAGCTCGCGCGGCGGCGAGAAAGAGAGGTCGAAGGCGCAGAGCGCCCAGCCGAACGCGGACGGCACTCGCGTGACAGGCCCCGCGACGAGACCGAGCACGGTGACAGCCCGGCGCTCCAGCTCCGCGTCGCCGTAGAGCCGGGCGAGCTGCAGCAGCACGTAGGCGAGCATCGAGTTCCCTGACGGTGTGGGGTTGTCGTCGAAGCTCTTCTGGCGCGCAACGAGCCGCTCGCCGTCGACCGGGGTGAGGAAGAAGCCGCCGCGCTCGTCGTCTCCGAACAGCTCGACAGCGAGGAGCGCGAGCCGCCGCGCCTCCTCGAGCCAGCGTAGCTCTCCCGTCGCGACGTGGAGCTCGAGCAACCCGTGTGCGACGTCGGCGTAGTCGTCGAGGTAGCCCGTCCCCTTCGCCAGGCCTGCGCGCCAGGTGCGGTGGAGACGACCTTCGGGAGTCGAGAGCGGCCCGAGCAGGAACTCCGCGAGGCGCACAGCCGAGTCGAGCCAGTCGTGCCGCTCGAGCCTCCGCCCCGCCTCGGCCAGCGCGGCGAGCGCGAGCCCGTTCCACGACGCGATCGCCTTGTCGTCGCGGAAGGGCTTCGGCCGCTGCTCGCGGAGCGCGAAGAGGCGCTCCTTCGTCTCGGGGTCGAGCTCGCCGCGGAGGATCGAGCGGCCGTGCTCGAACGGCTGGAGCAGCTCGGCCGGAGCGCCCTCCTCGGCCGTCCACGTGAACGTCAGCCCCTCCACCCCATCGGTGTCCGCGTCCTGCGCCGAGGCGAGGCCGCCGCCGTCGAGCACGAGCTCGCGCAACATGTAGCCGAGCGTCTCCTCGGCCACCTCGCGGTAGCGCGGCGCACCCGTCACGACCCAGCCGTGGAGGTACGCGGCCGCGAGCAGGGCGTTGTCGTAGAGCATCTTCTCGAAGTGCGGCACGAGCCAGCGCTGGTCGACCGAATAGCGATGGAAGCCGCCGCCGAGCAGGTCGTACATGCCGCCGAGCGCCATCCCGTCGAGCGTCCCGGTCGCGAGGTCGAGCACGCCGCGGCGCAGGAGGAACTCGACCGCCGAGGCGGGCGGGAACTTGGGCGCGTAGCCGAAGCCGCCCCACTGCGCGTCGTAGCTGCGGCGGAGCCCCTCGACGGCCTCGTCCAGCAGCGCCGGACGGAGGGGCTCCCGCGAGGGCTCGGCCAAACCGGAGCGCGCGAGCGCCTCCACGAGCGCCCGGCTCTGCGTCGCGACATCGTCGCGCCGCTCGCGCCAGGCCTCCGAGACCGCCAGCAGCACCTGCCGGAAGCTCGGCAGCGAGTGCCGCGGCTCGGGCGGGTAGTAGGTACCGCCGAAGAACGGCTCCGCGTCCGGGGTCAGGAACACGGTCATCGGCCAGCCGCCCTGCCCCGTGAGCGCGACGACCGCGTCCATGTAGACGGCGTCGACGTCGGGCCGCTCCTCGCGGTCGACCTTGACGTTGACGAAGCGCTCGTTCATCAGCGCCGCGGTCGTGGAGCTCTCGAACGACTCGTGGGCCATCACGTGGCACCAGTGGCAGGCCGAGTAGCCGATCGAGAGCAATATGGGCCGGTCCTCGTTCCGGGCGAGCGCGAAGGCCTCCTCGCCCCAGGGAAACCAGTCCACCGGATTGTCGGCGTGCTGGAGGAGATACGGGCTGGTCTCCCGGCCGAGCCTGTTCACGTCGCGGGCTTCCTCCGGCTCGTGAGCTTCCGCCCGAGCTCGACGAGCCCGGTGATCCCGGCGGCGAGCCCGAGCGCGACGAGCAGGCCGAGCCAGGGGCGGTCGGTGAACATGCGCCCGCCCAGGTAGCCGAGCAGCGCCGCATAGGTCGCCCAGATCGTGGCCGCGATCCCCGCGTAGATCGAGAACCGGAGGACGCTGTAGTGGACGCTCCCCGCCGTGAACGTGGTTGCGGTGCGGCCGCCCGGGATGAAACGCGCGACGACGATCAGGTACCCGCCCCGCTTGTCGAGCGTGCGCTCGGCCCAGTCGACCGCCTTCGTGCCGCGGTCGCCCCGGAAGAGACGGTGGCCGAGCACCGAGCGCCCGACCGAGCGCCCGAGCCAGTAGGCAGTCGAGTCTCCGATGAACGCCCCGAGCCCGGCCGCGACGATCACGTAGCCGAGCACGAGGTCGCCGGAGCCGGCGAGGACACCCGCTGCGATCGCGGTCGACTCGCTCGGGACGACCGGGACGACCGCGTCGAGCGCCGCCAGCCCGAACACGACGGCGTAGGCCCAGGGCCCGGTGATCAGCTCGTGGATCGAGGCCGCAATCACCGCCGCCACACTACCGTTGTAGGCTCGCCCCAATGGAGTTCCGGCCTCTGACGGGGATCAAGGTGGTCGACGTGACGTCGTCGCTGGCCGGGCCCTACTGCACGGAGATCCTGGGCGCGCTGGGAGCCGATGTGGTCAAGATCGAGCACCCGGAGCGCGGCGACGAGGCTCGGGCCTGGGGGCCGGAGTTCTTCCCCGGGGGGAGCGTGATGTTCTTCGCGGCGAACGCCGGCAAGCGCTCTCTCGGGCTCGACGTGAAGCGCGGGCTCGACGTGCTCTACCGGCTCGCCGGGCAGGCGGACGTCTTCATCCAGAGCCTGCGGCCCGGCACCGCCGAGCGCCTCGGCTTCGGCCCCGACGAGCTGCGCGCCCGCAACGAGCGCCTCGTCTACTGCTCGATCGGCTCGTTCGGGCGCAACGGCCCGCTCTCCGGGCGGCCCGGGTACGACCCGCTGATGCAGGCCTTCGGCGGGATCATCAGCGTCACCGGCGAGCCCGACCGGCCGGGCGTGCGGATCGGCGCGTCCCCGATCGACCAGGGCACCGGGATGTGGGCCGCGCTCGGGATCGTGGCGGCGCTGCTGGAACGGGCAACCACTGGGCTCGGCCGCGTCGTGGACGTCTCGCTCTACGAGACGACGCTCGCGCTGCTCCCCTACCAGCTCGCCGAGACGATCGCGACGGGCTCGCTCCCCCAGCGGCACGGCACCGCGTTCCCGCTGATCGCCCCGTACGAGGTGTTCGACACGGCCGACGGGCAGCTGATGATCGCCGCCGCGAACGACAATCTGTTCGCGCGCTTCTGCGAAACGGTCGGCCGGCCGGAGCTCGTCGGCGACCCCCGCTTCCGCACGAACCCCGACCGGGTCGCCAACCGCGACGAGCTGCTGCCCCTGCTGCGGGAGCCGCTCGCCGCGCAGCCGTCCGCCTACTGGCTCGAGGCGCTCGAGGAGATTCCCGTCGCGCCGGTCAACGACCTCTTCGAGGTGTCGGAGCATCCCCAGACGCGGGCGCTCGGGATCCTCCAGGAGCTGGACGGCCGCAAGACCGTCGCGCCGCCCATGTCGTTCGACGGCGAGCGGCTCGAGTACGGCTCACCGCCGCCCCTCCTCGGCGAGCACGGTGCCGCGATCCTGCGCGAGGCCGGCTACTCCGAGGCGGAGATCGCCGAGCTGGCCGCCGCCGGGATCGTCGGCCTGCCGGACGGGTAAGTAGCTCCCCGCAACCCGATTCGGGGCGCCACGGATGTCGCCGCGCCGGCGGGGTACGAGGATCCGGTCATGGATACGACTCCGACAACCATTACCGCGCCTGCGTTCTCCTCCGACCGGGTCGCCGACGTGATGAGCCCCGGCGTCCTCTCGTGCCCGCCCGAAACGCCGCTTCGCACGGCCGCCCGGATGATGGCGACCTACCAGGTGCACGCCATCTTCGTGTTCGCCGCCACCGAGGACCACTCGCCCTTCTGGACCGTGCTGACCGACCTCGACCTGATCGAGGCCTCGCTGCCCGACATCGAGCGGCGCACCGCCGGCGGGACCGCCCACGAGCACGTGGTGACCGTCGAGGCCGACGCGCCGATCGCGCGTGCCGCGCAGCTGATGTCGCAGCACCGGATCACGCACCTCGTGGTGGTGAGCCCCGAGACCACGCGCCCACTCGGCGTCGTCTCGAGCCTGGACCTCGCGCGCGCGATCGCGGCCGACACGACGGCCTACGACAACAGCTACGCGGGATGAGCGACGAGACGACCGGGCCCGAGCCCGCGGCGGAGCCCAAGCCCGAGCCCGAGCCAAAGCCCGAGCCCTCGACGCAGCCCGAGCCCCAGCCAAGTGCTCATGAGCACAAGGCGCCGGTCGGGCCGCGCGTCCTGCGGCGCAGCCGCGAGGACCGCGTGCTCGGCGGGGTCTGCGGCGGCCTCGGCCGCTACCTCGGCATCGACCCCGTCCTGCTCCGCCTCGCGTTCGCAGTGCTGCTCTTTGCCGGCGGCGCGGGCGTCCTCATCTACATCATCGCCTGGATCGTGATCCCGGAGGAGCAGCCCGGCGACCTGCTCGGCGAGGCGCCCATCCACACCGCCGGCGGCGCCGGCGAGGCGTTCGGGTTCCTGCTCGTCGCGATCGGCGGCGTCCTGCTGATCCACGCGGCCGTGCCGGGCTGGCTCGAGCTCCGCTACGTCTGGCCGGCGCTCGTGATCGTGCTCGGCCTCGCGATCGTGGCGAGAGGGACGCGGAAGTGAGCGAGGCCACTGGGAGGCGGAGCAGCGGGACACTGCTCCTCGGCCTCCTGCTCGCCGCCCTCGGAGTCTGGTGGCTGCTCTCACTCGTTGCGGACCTCGCGCTGCCGGCACGAATCGTCCTCCCCGTGCTCGTGATCGCGACCGGGATCGGCGTCGTGCTGACCCGCGGCGGCGCGCGCGCCCTGCTCGTCATTGTCGGGATCGTGCTCGCGTTCGCGGCGGTCGCGGCCCAGGCGGTGGAGCCGGACCTCCTGCACGGCGGGATCGGCGATCGCAACGCCGTCCCGACCGGGATCGACGACCACAGCTACCGGCTCGCGATCGGCCAGCTCACCGTCGACCTTCGCGACTACGACGGCTTCGTCGTGAAGGCGAGCGTGGGCGTCGGCCAGGTCCTCGTCTATGCGCCGCCCCAGCGGGTGGTGACGGTGCGCAGTCACGTCGGCGTCGGCGAGGTCGAGGTCTTCGGAATCACCCGCAGCGGAGTCGGCGCCGACCTCGACTACACGGCGCCCGGCGAGAACCCACCGCTCCTGCTGGACGTCGAGGCGGGTGTCGGGCAGGTTCGCGTGGTGCGAGGGTAAGGTCCAGGTCGATGTCCCATCCGTCGGCATCGTTCAGCGCGATCATCCGGGTCCACATCGAGGACCGGCCCGGTGCGTTCGCGAAGCTCGCAGAGGCGATCGGCGACGCGGGCGGCTCGCTCGACGCGATCGACCTCGTCCGCGTCGGCAAGGGCGAGAAGGTGCGTGACGTCACCGTCCTCGCGGCCGACACCGAGCACATCCAGCGCATCGTCGACGTGGTTCGTGCCGTGCCGGGGATCGAGGTCGAGCACGTCTCCGACCGCACGTTCCTGCTCCATCTCGGCGGCAAGCTCGAGGTCACGCCCAGAAATCCGATCAAGACCCGCGACGACCTCTCGATGGCCTACACACCGGGGGTCGCGCGCATCTGCATGGCGATCCACGAGACGCCGAGCGCGGTCTGGAACCTGACGATCAAGCAGAACACGGTCGCCGTCGTCACCGACGGCACGGCGGTGCTCGGGCTCGGCGACATCGGCCCCGAGGCCTCGCTGCCGGTGATGGAGGGCAAGGCCGTTCTCTTCAAGGAGTTCGGCGGCGTGGATGCGTTCCCGATCGCGCTCGCGACAAAGGACACTGACGAGATCGTGCGCGCCGTGCAGCTGATGGCGCCGGTGTTCGGCGGGATCAACCTGGAGGACATCGCCTCGCCGCGCTGCTTCGAGATCGAGCGGCGCCTGCGCGAGTCGCTCGACATCCCGGTCTTCCACGACGACCAGCACGGCACCGCCGTCGTCGTCCTCGCCGCGTTCGAGAACGCGCTCAGGCTCGTGGGCAAGCGGCCGGAGGACGTCAAGATCGTGCTCACCGGCGTCGGCGCGGCCGGTGTGGCAACGACGAAGATCCTGCTCGCAGCCGGCGCCCGGAACGTGATCGGCTGCGACCGCCACGGCGCGATCCACACGGGCCGCACCGACCTCGACGACGTGAAGCGCGAGTACGCCGAGCTCACGAACCCCGACGGCCTCGAGGGATCGGCCGACGAGCTGCTCATCGGCGCCGACGTCTTCATCGGCCTCTCGTCGCCGGGCGCGGTGAGCGTCGAGGGCATCCGCAGCATGGCGGAGGGTGCGATCGTGTTCGCGATGGCGAACCCAACTCCCGAGGTGCTGCCCGAGGAGATCGAAGGGCTCGCCGCGGTGATCGCGACCGGCCGCTCCGACTACCCAAACCAGATCAACAACGTGCTCGCCTTCCCCGGGATCTTCCGCGGCGCTCTCGACGTGCGCGCGACCCAGATCACGGAGGAGATGAAGGTGGCCGCCGGACGAGCGATCGCGGCCGTGATCCCCGAAGACGAGCTCGAGGCCGAGTACATCATCCCGAGTGTGTTCAACCGCGACGTCGCACCTGCCGTCGCGGTCGCAGTCGCCCAGGCGGCCGAGGACAGCGGCGTCGCACGGAAGCGCCCGACCCCGGCCGCCGCCCAGTAGCTTCGTTGAAAGGAGGAGCCATGCCGGAGGAGACGCTTTCCGTCACCGACAACCGCACGGGCCAGACGGTCGAGGTCCCGATCGAGGACGGCGCGATCCACGCGACCGCGCTCCGCGAGTTCGGATTGATGAGCTACGACCCGGCGTTCCTCAACACCGCCTCGACGAAGAGCACGATCACCTACATCGACGGCGACGTGGGGATCCTGCGCTACCGCGGTTATCCGATCGAGCAGCTGGCCGAGCGGAGCACGTACCTCGAGACCGCCTACCTGCTGCTCTTCGGCGAGCTGCCGACCGAGGCCGAGCTCGCCGCCTGGACGCACGAGATCACGGTCCACACGTTCCTGCACGAGAACGTGAAACGGCTGATGGAGGGGTTCCGCTACGACGCGCACCCGATGGGGATGTTCATCAGCGTCGTCGCCGCGCTCTCGACGTTCTACCCGGAAGCGAACAAGGTCACCGACCCGGCCAACCGGCTCGAGCAGGTCCACCGGCTGATCGCGAAGGTGCCGACGATCGCCGCCTTCTCGTTCCGCCACAACCTCGGCCAGCCCTACGTCTACCCGGAGAACGACCTCGGCTTCACGGCCAACTTCCTCTCGATGATGTTCCGCATGGCCGAGCCGCGCTACGCGGTCGACCCGGTGCTCGAGCGGGCGCTCGAGGTGCTGTTCATCCTCCACGCCGACCACGAGCAGAACTGCTCGGCGAACGCGATGCGCTCGATCGGCTCGAGCCTCGTCGACCCGTATTGCGCGCTCGCGGGCGCGGCGGCCGCCCTCTACGGGCCGCTGCACGGCGGCGCCAACGAGGCCGTGCTGAAGATGCTGAACGAGATCGGCAGCGTGAAGAACGTGCCGGCGCAGATCCAGCGCGTGAAGGACGGCGAGTTCCGCCTGATGGGCTTCGGCCACCGCGTCTACAAGAACTACGACCCGCGCGCGAAGATCATCAAGGAGACCGCCGACCAGGTGTTCGAGGTCACGGGCCGCAACCCGCTGCTCGACATCGCGCTCGAGCTCGAGAAGATCGCGCTCGAGGACGACTACTTCGTCTCGCGGAAGCTGTACCCGAATGTCGACTTCTACTCCGGGCTGATCTACCAGGCGCTCGGGCTGCCCGTCTCGATGTTCCCGGTCATGTTCGCGATCCCACGGACGGCCGGGTGGCTCGCGCAGTGGCTCGAGCTGCTGACGGATTCCGAGCAGAAGATCGCCCGCCCGCTCCAGGTGTACCTGGGAGCGGGCGAGCGTGACTACGTGCCGATGGCGGAGCGGAAGCGGGACCTCGCGGGGGTCAGCTAGGCCGGCGCCGCCTCCGCCTCGACGAGTGGGACCGTCGCGGTCTTGCGCCGGGTCGGCGCCCCGAGGGCGTAGAAGATCACGCCGAGGAGGATGATCGAGGCGAGCGGGATCAGCTCCGCCGCCTCGTACTGCCACCGCTGGTTGGAGAAGCCGAGGTCGTCGAGCGCGGCGTTCGGGTCCGACGTGCCGACGCCGGGCCAGAGCAGCACCACCGTCGCGAAGATCGCCCAGCCGGTCGTGAGGATGCTGACGACCCAGACGGCCACGATCCCGCCGGGGATCTTGAAGGGCCGCGGCACGTGTGCGTGGTTGTAGCGCAGCCTCACGAGCGCCGGGAAGATCGCGATGTAGGAGATGACCGTCGTCGAGATCGCGAGCCCGAGCACCACGCTGAAGTACTTCTCCGAGCTCCCGGACGTCAGCACCGAGGCCAGCACCATCACGAGCGTCGCCACGACGCCGGAGAGGAGGTTGACGACGATCGGGGTGCCGAAGCGCTTCGAGAAGACGCCGAGGACGCGCGGCGCAGCGCCGTCGTAGCCCGAGACCGCCTGGGTGCGGTCGGCGCCGATGATCCAGGTCGCGCCGCTCGACATCAGCACCCAGATGAAGCCGAGGGCGGCGATGTCGCCGAGCACGTGCCCGGCGCCGGTCAGGTTCGCCGTCCCGTCGGCCGAGACCGAGCCGCCGTAGACCGTGAAGACGGTCTTCATCGCGTCGATGAAGCCGCCGAGGCTCGTGACCTGGTCGGTCGGGAGGACGAGCAGGATCATCAGCACCGGGAGCCCGTAGAGGATGATCGAGAGGCCTGCCGCCCGGAGGATCGTGAAGGGGACGTCCCGCTGCGCGTTCGTCATCTCCTCGCCCGCAGCGTTCGGCAGCTCGAAGCCGACGAGGTTGAAGAAGAGGACCGGGACGGCCGCGATGAACACCGCGTACGTGGGTTTGAAGTCGCCGCCGCCGAAGCCGTGCACGCCGTGCTTGATCGCGTAGATCAGGACGGAGAGGCAGAAGAACGCGAGCAGGATCACCCGCGCGAACGCTCCGATCGACGGGATCCACTTGCCGACGTTGAACGAGAGGATCGCGCCCCAGACTGCGAACCAGATGAAGCCGAGCAGGAACACGTACCGCCACGGGTCACTCGTGCCCGAGATGTCGGTGAAGAAGGTCGAGAAGGTCGTGAGCGCCGTGATCGCGAGCACGCCGCCGAGCCAGATCGGGTTCGAGAGCCAGTAGACGACCGAGTTGACGCCGGCCACGAACCGTCCGAACGCGAGCTTCGTCCACTCGTAGCAGCCGCCTTCCTCCGGAAACGCGGCGCCGAGCTCGGCCGTGAGCAGCGCGTACGGGATGAAGAAGAGGACGCAGAGGAAGATGAGCCAGGTGAAGCCCTGGGCGCCGTTCGAGGCCACCGCGCCGAGCGTGTCGAGCCCGACGATCGTGCAGATCAGGAAGAAGAGGATGTCGAAGCGGCCGAAGTGCCTGCGGAGCTTTGCCTTCTCTTCGAGCGCCGCGGTGGTCGTGACGTCGACGAGCTCGGACGGTTGCGCGCCTGCTTCCATGGGGACCTCCCTGGTCGTCGGTTCAGGTCATCCGTTGCCACGCCTCGGCAAGGACGTCGCCGAGAATTCCCACGATCTGGTCGAACTCCGCCTGCCCGGCGACGAGCGGCGGGGAGATCTGGATCACCGGGTCGCCCCGGTCGTCGGCACGGCAGATCAGCCCGCGCTCGAACATCGCCGGCGAGAGGAAGCCGCGAAGCAGCGTCTCGCACTCCTCGTCGGAGAACGTCGCGCGCGTCTCCTTGTCCTTCACGAGCTCGATCGCGTACAGGTAGCCGGCGCCGCGCAGGTCGCCGACGATCGGCAGGTCGAGGAGCTGGGCCAGCGTCTTGCGGAACTGCGGCTCCTGGTCCCGGACCCGCTCGACGATCCCCTCGCGCTTCATGATCTCGATGTTCTTGAGCGCGATCGCGCTCATCACCGGGTGTCCGCCGAACGTGATCCCGTGCGAGTACATGCTCGTCGACTCGAGGAACGGCTCCATCACGCGGTCCGTCGCTATCACTGCCCCGATCGCCGCGTACGACGAGGAGAGGCCCTTCGCGCACGTGATGATGTCCGGCCGGATGTCGTAGCGCTCGGAGCCGAACCAGTAGCCGAGCCGCCCGAAGCCGGTGATCACTTCGTCGGCCGAGAGCAGGATCTCGTACCGGTCGCAGATCTCGCGGACGCCTCGCCAGTAGCCCTCGGGCGGCGTGAAGCAGCCGCCGGCGTTCTGGACCGGCTCCATGTGGACGAGACACACGGTGTCGGGGCCCATCGCCAGGATCGCCTGCTCGAGATCGTCGAGCAGGAACGCCGTGAACTCCGCCTCGGTCTCTTCGATGGGGCGGTGGTAGCGGTTCGTGTTGCGGACGTGACGCACCTCCGGCACGAGCGGCTCGAACGGTGCGCGGATCGCCGCGATCCCGTTCAGCGAGAGCGCCCCCATCGTGGTGCCGTGGTAGGCGATGTGGCGCGCAATCGCCTTGGTGCGGAGCGGCCGCGGCTTCGCGGCGGCTACGACCGCGTCGTGGTAGACCTCGGGCTCGCTGACCACCGCCGCGTGCATCCGCTTCTCGCCGCGGGCGTGGTAGTACTGGCGGGCGAGCTTCCACGCGGATTCGACCGCCTCCGAGCCGCCCGAGACGAAGAAGACCCGGTTCAGGTCGCCGGGGGCGAGCGAGGCCACCTCGGCGGCGAGCTCGATCGCGCGCGGGTGGGCGTACGACCAGTTGGTGTAGAAGGGCAGCTCGCGCATCTGCTCGAGCGCGGCCTGCCCGATCTCCTCGCCGTAGCCGTAGCCGAGGTTGACCGAGAAGAGCCCGGCGAGGGCGTCGAGGTACCGCTTGCCGTTCGCGTCCTCGAGGTAGCACCCGTCGCCGCGGACAATGATCGGCACCTCGCCGTCGCCGTACCCGCCCATGCGGGTGAAGTGCATCCAGAGGTGGTCTCTCGCCGCTTTCTGTAAGTCGAGCTTTGTCTCCTCGGTCGCCGCCATCAGGCGAGACTCACCGCCACGTGCTTCACCTGCGTGTACTCCTCGACCGAGTACATCGACATGTCCTTGCCGTAGCCCGACTCCTTGTAGCCGCCGTGCGGCATCTCGGAGGTGATCGGCAGGAGGTGGTCGTTCACCCACACGGTGCCGAACTGCAGCCTTCGCGCCGCGTTCAGCGCACGGGCGACGTCGCGCGTGAAGACCGAGGCGGCGAGCCCGTAGCGGACGTCGTTCGCCATCGCGATCGCCTCGTCGTCGCTCTCGAACCGCTGCACCGTCACGACGGGGCCGAACACCTCGTCCTGGACGATCTCCGCGTCCTGTGCGACGTCGGTGACGATCGTCGGGCGGACGAAGTAGCCGCGCTCGCCGACCGTGCCCCCACCGGTGAGGATCGTCGCCTTTGCCGCGGTCGCGCGGTCGAGGAAGCCGAGCACGCGCTCCTGCTGTGCCTGCGAGATCACCGGGCCCATCTCGATGTCGTCGCCGTCGGCCGGGTCGCCCACCTTGAGCGACTCGACGGCCGGCACGAGCTCCTCGAGCAGCCGGTCGTAGAGCTTCGAGCCGACCAGGACGCGCGAGCCTGCGGTGCAGTCCTGGCCCGAGTTCCAGTAGCCGGCGAGGCGGATCGCCTGCGCGACCTGCTCCGGGTCGGCGTCGTCGAAGATCACCATCGGCGCCTTGCCGCCGAGCTCGAGGTGGACGCGCTTGAGCGTGGCGGCCGCGTTGCGCGCGATCTCCTTGCCGGTCGAGATGTCGCCGGTGAGCGAGACGAGCCCGATCGCGCGGTGCTCGACGAGACCGGAGCCGACCGGGATGCCGTCGCCGGTGATCACGTTGAGCACGCCGGCGGGAATCGCGTCCTTCGCCAGCTCGAGGAACTTGATGATCGAGAGCGGCGTCGTCTCGGCGGGCTTCAGGATCTGCACGTTGCCGGCCGCGAGCGCCGGGCCGAGCTTCCAGATCGCCATCATCAGCGGGTAGTTCCAGGGCATGATCCCGGCGACGATCCCGATCGGCTCGCGCCGGATCATCGAGGTGTAGCCCTTGATGTACTCGCCGGTCGCCTTGCCCTCGAGGTTGCGGGCGGCGCCCGCGAAATAGCGGAGGTTGTCGGCGCCGAACGGCATCTCGTCGCGCGAGGCCATCAGCGGCTTGCCGACGTTCAGCGACTCGAGCTGCGCGAGCTCCTCGGCGTGGTCGTCGATGACGTCCGCGAGCTTGAGCAGGACCTCGGAACGCTCCTTCGGGGTCGCCCCGCCCCACTCCGGCTGCGCCTTGCGGGCTGCCTCGACCGCGCGCTCGACGTCGGCCGCGGTACCGCGCGGCACCTCGGCGATCGTCTCTCCGGTCGAGGGGTTCAGCACCTCCATCGTGCCGCCCTCGACCGCATCGACGGACTCGCCGCCGACGAAGTTCTTGAATTGGGAAACCGTGACGCTCACAATCGATCCTCCGTTCCGACGACTGCGCCAGCCTAGCCGGAGCGCCGCGTCGAGACAACCCGGGTTTGCGGGGATTTCCTGGCCCGGGCGAATCTTGACTCGAAGCACGGGGAGAGGAGAGGGAGCACATGGCACGGACACCGTTGATGCGTTCGCTGCAGCGTCTGGCCCGAGAGCACCGTGAGGCGGACGCGCTGGGAATCGGGCCCGCCGAGCTCCGCGAGCGGCAGGCCGAGGGAGCGATCACCCGGAGGGAGCTCGTCAAGCGCGGCGGCGTGATCGGCGCCGCGGTGATGCTCGGAGGCCCGGCGGCGCTCGCGCGGCCGGCCCGCGCGGCAGTGGGTTGGAACCGCTCGCGCATCGCGATTGTCGGCGGCGGCATCGCCGGGCTTGCGGCGGCGCTCCGCCTGCAGGACAAGGGGATCGGCTCGACCGTCTACGAGGCCTCGGACCGGATCGGCGGCCGCATGCACTCCGACCGGAGCGGCTACTTCTCGAACGGCCAGGTCGCCGAGTTCTGCGGCGAGCTGATCGACACCGGCCACACCACGATCCGCCAGCTCGCGAAGCGGTTCCGCCTCCAGCTCACCGACCTCCCTGCGGCCGAGCCGAAGGGCACTAGCGACACATACTGGTTCCTCGGCGGCTATTACCCGATCAGTCAGGCAGACGACGACTTCGACGCGATCGCCGACGTGCTCGCTGCGGACACGGACGCGGCGGACTACCCGACGCTCTACAACAACTACACCGACGCCGGCTTGGCGCTCGACCACATGAGCGTCTACGACTGGATCGAGTCGCGGGTCCCGGGCGGCCACTCCTCGCGCTTCGGACGGCTGCTCGACGCCGCCTACACCGAGGAGTACGGTGCGGACACGTCCCAGCAGGCGTCGCTGAACCTGCTCTACCTGCTCGGGTTCCAGCCGGAGGGGATCAAGGGCTTCTCGATTTTCGGCGCTTCGGACGAGCGGTTCCACATCGCCGGGGGGAACGAGCAGCTGCCCGAGGCGATCGCGGATACACTCGCCGACGTTCGCACGGGCTGGCGGATGACTTCGGTCGCGACAAACCGGGACGGGAGCGTGTCGCTGCGCTTCGCGACGGACGCCGGCACGACGACAGTGACGGCGGACCAGGTGATCCTCGCTCTGCCGTTCAGCGTGCTGCGGACGCTCGACTATTCCCGGGCCGGCTTCGACAGCCTGAAGAAGACGGCGATCACGCAGCTCGGCGCGGGGCGCAACACGAAGCTCCAGCTCCAGTTCAGCGACCGCTACTGGAACAGCCGTGGCCCGTGGGGGCGTTCGAACGGCAGCGTCTACTCGGACATCGGGATCCAGAACACCTGGGAGTCGACGCGGGGCCAGCCCGGCGCGACCGGGATCCTGAACGACTACTCCGGCGGCAACGTCGCGGGCTCGTATCACCCGTCGACGCCGTACTCGAACGCCGCGCAGAACCCCCAGGTCGCCTCCTACGCGACCGCTTTCCTCTCACAGCTCGAGACGGTTTTCCCCGGGATCTCGAAGCGCTGGAACGGCAAGGCGACGCTCTCGACGCCGTTCCGCGACCCGAACCTGCTCTGCTCCTACTCGTACTGGAAGGTCGGCCAGTACACCGGTTTCTCCGGCTACGAGGCGGCGCCCCAGGGCAACATCCACTTCGCCGGCGAGCACTGCTCGACGGACTTCCAGGGCTTCATGGAAGGCGGTGCGGCCGAGGGGATTCGCGCGGCGAACGAGGTGCTGGACGCCGTTCGGTAGGCGTTCTCAGAACCCGGCGGAGTCGACGTGCTCCGCGACGATCCGGACGCCGATGCGCGTCTCTGTCGCCTTGCGGAACGGATAGGTGTCGGCGCCGAGGTACTTCTTCGCGAGCTTGTCGATCTGCGCGTCGGCGCCCTCCTCGACGAACTCCGCGCGGCCCGAGATCGAGACCCACTTGTGGGTGTCCGCCGGGTCGACGACGACGAGCGAGACGCGCGGGTCGTTGCGGAGATAGCGCTCTTTCGCGCGGTCGACCGCCGTGTTGAAGCCGACGTGGCCGTCGACGACGTCCACCCAGACGACCGTCGAGTGGAGCGACCCGTCGGGCCGCACGTCGGTGACGACGCCGACGAACGGGCTCTCGTCGATCCATGCCAGCTGCTGCTCGGTCAGGGCCATGCGATTGTCCACCTTTCTTCGCAGAAGTGCCTCTCGACGTAAACGCGCCGACACGGTACCGTCTTCCCCGATGGGTCTCCTGATCGGGACACGCAAGGGCCTCTTCGCGCTCGACGACCGCGGCGCGCTGCAGGGCCCCTTCCTCGAGGGTTGGGGCGTCTACCACGCGGTCTCGCAGGACGGTGTCGTCTACGCGGCCGCGAACAGCCCGTTCTTCGGCGCGTCGGTGCAGCGCACGACCGACGGCGGCGAGACCTGGGAGCGCGCCGAGGAGCTCGGCTTGCCCGAGGAGAGCGGGCTCACCCTCAACGCGGCCTGGCACGTCCGGCCCACGGGCTCGCGCATGTGGCTGGGCTGTGACCCGGGGGCGCTGTTCTCCTCCGACGACGGTGGCGTCACGTGGACGGCGAACGAGGCGGTGCTCTCCCATCCGACCCGCGAGCGGTGGCAGCCCGGCGCAGGAGGGATGTGCCTGCACTCGATCCAGATCGCCCCGGACGGGACGCTCTACATCGCGATCTCCGCGGCGGGGGCGTTCCGCTCCGACGACGGCGGCGAGAGCTTCACTCCGATCAACAAGGAGGTTGCGGCCGACTTCATGCCGGACGACCCGTATCCCGAGGTCGGCCAGTGCGTCCACAAGCTGCTCGTTCACCCGGCGCAGCCGGAGCGGCTCTGGCAGCAGAACCACTGCGGCGTCTACCGCTCCGACAACCGTGGCGACGACTGGGAGCGGCTCGACAAGAACGGCCTCCCGAGCGACTTCGGCTTCGCGATCGCGCTCGACCCGGGAGACCCCGACGCGGCCTGGGTGATCCCCGAGGACGGCGCCGCGAACCGCGTCACATCGGGCGGGCGGCTCGGCGTCTACTGCACGCGCGACGGCGGTGCGAGCTGGGAGCTCGACGCGGCAGGCCTGCCCGAGCACGCCTGGACCGGTGTGCTGCGCGAGGCGTCCTCGTTCGACTCGTACGGCGTCTATTTCGGCACGCAGAGCGGCTCGGTCTTCATCCGCGGCCACAACGCCGACGGCTGGGAGGAGGCGGCGAGCCAGCTCCCGCCGATCCTCTCGGTCGAGTCCGGCTCGTGGTCGTAGTCCTGCTGCCGAGCCAGCTCGAGAACGAGGCCGGCGGGCGGCGGCGGTTCGAGGTCGAGGCGGAGACCGCGCGGGCGGCGCTCCACGAGCTGCCGGTCGCCGACCTGCTGTTCGACGAGCGGGGTGTGCTGCGGCCGCTCGTTCGCGTGTACGTCGACGGCGAGGACGCGCGCGACGGGCTCGACGAGCCGCTCGCCTCGGGCTCGACGATCCGGCTGATCGCAGCGATCGCCGGTGGCAGTGGCTGAGACCCTCACGCCGCCGCGGGAACGCGAGCGGACCGACGACGGCACCGGCCGCGGCAACGCATGGACGGTGGTCGTCCTGAACGACAACCACAACACCTTCGAGGGCGTCGCGTTGGCGCTCGCGAGCGTGATCCCGGGAGTCGACTACGACGGCGGGATGCGACTCGCGACGAAGATCCACAACACCGGCCGAGCCGTCGTGTGGTCGGGTGAGCGAGAGGTCGCAGAGCTCTACTGGCAGCAGCTCGAGGCGAGAGGCCTGACGATGGCGCCGCTCGGTTCCTAGTGCTACGCTTGTCATACACCGTATGACAGTGGAGGCAAGCGATGTCCAAGGCGAAGAAGCCGCTGGCCGTCCGGGTGGCCCCGGACACGATCGAGCATCTCCAGCGGCGCGCGCGTGAGGCGCGCGAGACCCAGACGGCGCTCGTCGAACGCTACGTCGAAGAAGGGCTGCGCACCGACGAGCATCCCCTGATTTCCTTCCGTGCGGGCGCTGCCGGCCGCCGGCCGGCGCTCGTCGGCACGCGGCTCGACGTCTGGCAGGTGATCGAGACGATCCGCCAGAACGAGAGCTCGATCGAGGCGGCCGCCGAATACCTCGCCGTCACTGCCGAGCAGGTGCGAGCCTGCGCGCGCTACTACGCCGACTACAAGGACGAGATCG
Organism: uncultured Actinomycetes bacterium; assembly: GCA_963724805.1. Classification (GTDB taxonomy): domain Bacteria; phylum Actinomycetota; class Thermoleophilia; order Gaiellales; family Gaiellaceae; genus CAVQZA01. The sequence continues at coordinate 99,546 of CAVRWA010000011.1, read as the reverse complement.
ACGACTGGGCCTCGCGCGTAAACGCGATCGCGGAGCGTGAGGAGGCGAGCTGGAGGAGGCAGCAGGAGCTGCTGGCTTGAGGCTCGTCCTCGACGAGATGTACTCCCCCGAGATCTCCGTCCAGCTCCGAGCACGCGGGCACGACGTCGTCCACGCCTCCGAGCTCGGGCTCGGCGGCCGGCCCGATGTGGAGGTCTTCGCGGCGACCGCCGCGCAGGGCTTCGCCATCGTGACGAACAACGCCGACGACTTCCTCCTGCTCGTCAGGCAGGCGGCCGCCGACGGCCTCGACCACAACGGCGTGTTCCTGACGAGCGACCGCTCGCTTCCCCGCACGAGGGCCGGCATCGGCCTGTTCGTCCGCGTACTGGCCGACCTGCTCGAGCGAAATCCGAGCGACGAGGCCTTCCGCAACCAGCTCCGATGGCTCCCTTAGCCGTCGACATCCCGCGCGCGTACAACCGCACATCGCGTACCCAGCGCGCCGCCGCTCCACCGAGAGGACCGGCGTTAGCTTCCTCGTGAACTGAGAAATCGGCACTGCGGGCACCGCACGTTTGGTGCTGGGAATACCGCGACGGCCATGGCAGTTCATTTTGTATAGTTACTACCAAATCAATGAAACAGGAGAGCCCGATCGTGACTTCACTGCTGCTCGTTCCGCTGGAAGACATCGTCGTCTTCCCGAACATGACCGTGACCCTGCCCGTCGACGTGGGCGACGAGGAGCGCGTGCTGCTCGTGCCCGTCCATGAGGGCGAGTACGCCAAGGTCGGCACCGTCGCCGAGGTGTCCGACACCGTCCGCCTGCCCGGCGGCGGCCGCGCCGCCCAGCTGACCGGTCTCCACCGCGGCGTTGCCGGCGCGGCGCACACCGACGCCTCCGGCCGTCTGCGCGTCGAGGTCGAGGAGCGCCCCGACGTGGAGCTGCCCGGGATCAAGACCCGCGAGCTCGAACGCGAGTACCGCGCCGTCGCCGAGGAGATCCTCGAGCTGCGCGGCGACGACGGACGCGTCGCAGCCTTCCTGCGCGCCATCGTCGAGCCGGGCACGCTGGCGGACACCGTCGGCTACTCGCCCGACTTCAGCTTCGCCCAGAAGGCGAAGGTGCTCGAGACCGTCGACGTCGTCGAGCGGCTCGAGCTCGCCGTCGAGATGCAGCGCGAGCGCCTCGCAGAGATGCAGGTTCGCAAGCGCATCCGCGACGACGTCGAGGAGGGCGCGGCCAAGCAGCAGCGCGACTACATCCTCCGCAAGCAGATGGAGTCGATCCGCAAGGAGCTCGGCGAGGACGACGGCTCCGCCGCCGACGACTACCGCGCGAAGATCGAGGAGTCCGGGATGCCGGACTCCGTCCGCGAGCAGGCAGAGCGCGAGCTCGCCCGGCTCGAGCGGATGGGCGACCAGACCGGCGAGTCCTCGATGATCCGTACCTACCTCGACTGGCTGCTGGCGGTGCCGTGGGCCAAGCGCTCCGAGGAGCGCCTCGACCCCGCGTACGCACGTGAGGTGCTGGACGCCGACCATGCCGGCCTCGAGGATGTGAAGGACCGCGTCGTCGAGTACCTGGCCGTGCGCAAGCTGCGTGAGGAGCGCGGGATCAAGGAGGACAAGCGCTCCGGCGCGATCCTGACCCTGATCGGCCCTCCCGGGACCGGCAAGACCTCGATCGGCGAGTCGATCGCCCGCGCGCTCAACCGCGAGTTCGTGCGCATGTCGCTCGGCGGCATCCGCGACGAGGCGGAGATCCGAGGCCACCGTCGCACGTACATCGGCGCTCTCCCGGGCCGGCTCGTCCGTGCCCTGCGCGACGCCGGCACGATGAACCCGGTGATCCTGCTCGACGAGGTCGACAAGGTCGGCGCCGACTGGCGGGGCGACCCGTCCGCCGCGCTGCTCGAGGTGCTCGACCCGGCGCAGAACCACTCGTTCCGCGACCACTACCTCGACGTGGAGCTCGACCTCTCCGAGGTCATCTTCCTCGCGACCGCGAACGTCGCCGACACGATCCCCGGGCCGCTGCTCGACCGGATGGAGGTGATCCGCTTCGACGGATACACCGTGGACGAGAAGGTCGCGATCGCGCGCGGCTACCTGTGGCCGCGCCAGCGCGAGCGGAACGGGCTGCTCGAGGACGAGGTCGCGATCTCGGACGAGCTGCTCGAGCTGATCGTCTCCCAGTACACGCGCGAGGCCGGCGTCCGCCAGCTCGAGCGCGAGCTCGGGACGCTGCTCCGCAAGACCGCAACCGGGATCGCCTCCGGCAAGACCGAGGCACCCGTGACCGTGGACGAGCCAGCCGTGCGCGACGCGCTCAAGCGGCAGCGGTTCTTCCAGGAGGCGGCCGAGCGGACCGCGGTGCCCGGGGTCGCAACCGGCCTGGCCGTGACCGGCACGGGCGGCGACGTGCTCTTCGTCGAGGCGACCCGGATGCCGACGGCGTCGGAGGGGCTCGTCCTCACGGGTCAGCTGGGCGACGTGATGAAGGAGTCGGCGCAGATCGCGCTCTCCTACGTCCGGAGCCACGCGACGGAGCTCGGGATCGACGAGAGCCTGTTCGAGAACGCCACGTTCCACGTGCACGTCCCGGCGGGCGCGATCCCGAAGGACGGCCCGAGCGCGGGGATCACGATGACGACCGCGCTGGCGTCACTCCTCACGGGCCGCCCCGTCAAGCACACCGTCGGGATGACCGGCGAGGTGACGCTGCAGGGACGCGTGCTGCCGATCGGCGGTCTCAAGCAGAAGGCCCTCGCGGCGCACGCCGCAGGCCTCACCGACGTGATCGTCCCCGAGCGGAACCGTGCCGACCTCGACGACGTCCCCGCCGACGTCCGCGAGGAGATGGCCTTCCACCCGGTGATGAGCCTCGGCGAGGTGCTCGAGCTGGCGCTCGAGCCGAAGGCCAATCCCGCGCTCTCTGGCGCCCCGCTGGCGTCGTGAGGCCGAGGGGACAGTGCAAGTAGCACGACCAGGAGAGCATCGCGACGCCAGCGGGGCGAGTCCGGCGCGGAGGCCGGCTCCGCCGGCCGTGAGCGGCGGACGGCCAGGGAGGCCGGACATGCGCTGTCGTAGCTGCGCGCCGATGCCCGAGGAGATCCGCCGCGCGGCGGATCTCCTCGAGCGGCGCTGGCTGCTCTCGCTCCTCTGGGCGCTCCACTCGGGGCTCGTGCGGTTCGGCGAGTTCCGGCAGGCGCTCGAGGGGGTGCCGCCGCGCACGCTCGCGCTCCGGCTCGTCGAGCTCGAGGACGCGGGCCTCGTGGAGCGGCGCGTGATCGACGCGCGGCCGCCGCGGGTCGAGTACCGGCTGACCCCGGCCGGCGAGCGCCTCGGCGAGGTCGTCGAGGCCGTTTCGGCCTTCGCCGCTCGCTAAGACGGTCTAGCCTGAGCGCCATGCGCCGCCTGCTCCCGCTCGCCTGCGCCGTCGTCGTCGTCGACACGCTCCTCTACGCGGCGCTGATCCCGCTGCTGCCGCACTACACGGAGGTCTACGGCCTCTCGAAGGCCGGCGCGGGGCTCCTCGCCTCGATGTACGCGATCGGAGCGCTGCTCGGCGGGCTGCCGGCCGGCTCGGCGGCCTCGCGCTTCGGCCCGCGCGCGGCGGTGCTCGCGGGTCTCGCGCTGATGGGGACCGCGAGCTTCGCCTTCGGCTGGGCCGGCGCGATCGAGGCTCTCTGGGTGGCACGGCTCCTGCAGGGATTCGGCAGCTCGCTCACGTGGACCGGCGCGCTCTCCTGGCTCGGGACGACGACGCCGCGAGAGCGTCGTGGAGCGGCGATGGGCACGGCGATGGCTGCCGCGGTCGTCGGTGCGCTCCTCGGGCCGGTGCTCGGCGCCGTCGCGAGCGTCGTCGGCACCCGGGAGGCCTTCACCGCGGTGGCGGTCTTCGCGGCCCTGCTCGCCGTCTGGGCACTCCGGATCGCGCCCGCTCCCGCCGATCCGCAGCCGCTCGCGGCCGCGTTCCGCGCGCTGCGAAACCGCGGGATCCTGACCGGGCTCTGGCTGATCACCCTGCCGGCACTCCTCTTCGGAATCCTCTCCGTGCTGATGCCGCTCGCCCTCGACGACGTCGGCTTCGGCGCAGTCGCGATCGGCGCGGTCTGGCTCGTCACCGCTGGGCTCGAGGCCGTGTTGAACCCCGTGCTCGGCCGCGTCAGCGACCGGCGCGGGCCGCTCGTGCCGGTCCAGGTCGCCCTCGTCGCATCTATCGCTGTCTCGATCCTGCTCGCCGTTCTCTCGGGCCCCGTCGCGCTCGTCGGGCTCACGCTCGTCGCCGGAATCGCCTACGGCGCCTTCTACACCCCGGGACTGTCGGTTCTCTCCCACACCGCGGAGCACATCGGCCTTGCGCAGGGCCTCGTGTTCGGGCTGATGAACCTGGCGTGGGCAGCCGGCAACTCGGTCGGCCCACTCGCCGGGGGCGCGCTCGCCGACGCTGTCGGCGACGCGCTTCCATACGTGCTCGGAGCTGCGGTCTGCGCGGCGACCCTCGTCGCCGTCAGGCGCCTACAGCATGAACGCGCCCCCGTTCTGGTCGATCGCCTGGCCGGTGACGCCGCGGGCGTCGGGCGAGAGTAGCCAGCGCACCGTCCCCGCGATGTCCTCCGGCTCGCTCATCCGGCCGAGCGGAACCGCCTTCATCGCCTCGGCGTAGGCCTCCTCCCGCGTGCCGCCGATCGCCTCGGCGAACCCGTCGATCCCCTCCCAGGCCATGTCGGTGTCGACCCAGCCGGGACAGATCGCGTTCACCTGGACGCCGTCGGGCCCGAGCTCCGCGGCGAACGCCCGCACGAGCCCGAGCAACCCCGCCTTCGAGGCGCAGTAGCCGGTGTAGCCCGGCACGCCGATGCGCGCGAGGATCGAGGCGATCACGACCACGTGGCGTGCGCCCTGGCGCTGCGCGGCGCGGGCGCACCAGTACGTGCCCGTGAGGTTCGTGGCGACGAGATCCTCGAAGCGGTCGCCGGCGCCGGGCTCGTTCGGCCCGCCGATCCCCGCGTTGGCGACGAGCGCGTCGAGCGGCCCGATCCAGTCGAACACCGCCTCGACCTCGCCCCTGTCGCGGATGTCGCAGGCGTGCCGCTCCCCCACGTCGAGCCGCGAAGCGTCGCGCGCGAGCGCGCTCACCCGGGCGCCTTCGGCGACGAGGCGGAACGCGATCGCGCGCCCGATCCCGGTCCCGGCGCCCGTGACCGCGACATGCATCTGCTTGACGTCCACGGCTGCGCACCCTACCCTGCCTGTGGGCGCGATTCCGCGCAGGGAAGCCGAGCGAGAGGAGGGCTGCACTCATGACTGTCGATACGCACCTCTCGCCTCGCGCCGCCTAGCCCCTTCCGACGCGGGCCGGGACGGCGCGCCCGTCCTGCACTCACGTCCGAAGGAGACCCGCTTGTCTTTGAACCACCTCGGTTGGGGCCCCGACCTCGCCGAACACTTCCAGGAGCACGCCGCCGCCGGCCTCGTCGCGGGCCGCGTCGCCGTGCCGCACCGCGGCAGCTATCTCGTCCTCACGGAGCTCGGCGAGCTCAACGCCGAGATCTCCGGAAAGCTTCGGCACGAGGCCGCGCCCGGCGAGCTGCCGGCCGCCGGCGACTGGGTCGCGGTGGCCGCACGCCACGAAGAGGGCGCCGGCACGATCCACGCCGTGCTCCCGCGCCGCAGCGCGATCATCCGCAAGGCCGCCGGCAATCCCACCGAGGCGCAGGTCGTCGGTGCGAACGTGGACACCGTCTTCCTCGTCACCTCGCTCAACGACGACCTCAACCTCCGCCGGCTCGAGCGCTACCTCGCGACGGCCTGGGAGAGCGGCGCGCAGCCCGCGATCCTGCTCACCAAGGCCGATCTCTCCGACGACACCGCGGCAGCCGTGCTCGAGGTCCAGGCGATCGCCTACGGCGTGCCCGTCCATGCCGTCTCGACCGTCACGGGCGAGGGGATCGGCGAGCTCGGCGCCTACCTCGCCGAGGGCAAGACCGTTGCGCTGATCGGGTCGTCGGGTGTCGGCAAGTCCACTCTCGTGAACAGGCTCGCGGGGCGCGAGGTGCTCGCGACGCAGGAGATCCGCGAGAGCGACGGCCGCGGCCGTCACACCACCTCGCACCGCGAGCTCGTGCCGCTGCCGGGGGGCGGGCTCGTGCTCGACACCCCCGGGATGCGCGAGCTCCAGCTCTGGGAGTCGACCGACGGAATGCAGGAAGCGTTCGACGACGTCGAGGAGCTCATCGACGCGTGCCGCTTCGCCGACTGCGGCCACGGGGTCGAGCCCGGCTGTGCCGTCCAGGCGGCGCTCGCGGACGGCTCGCTTGCGCCGGATCGCTACGAGAGCTGGGTCAAGCTCCAGCGGGAGCTCGAGCATCTCGAGCGCAAGCAGGGCGGGCGTGCGGCGGCGGAGGCGCGCAAGGCGAGGAGGGCGTTCGCCAAGAAGCTCCGCACCACGGCCTGGTAGCCCGGCAGGCGAAAGCCCACCGGGCTACCAGCTAGGTCGCTTCCTCGAGCGGGGCCGCCGGCCGCACGATCGCGTAGACCAGGCTGCCGACGACCGGGAAGATGACGATCGCGACGAGCCAGAGTGCGAGATGGCCGCCGGAGATCTGATCTCGCTGCTTGCGCCGGATCAGGTCGTAGACCGAGTAGATCCAGATCCCGACGATGAAGAGCGCAATGAGGATGTAGAGGATGGTCATCGCTAGGCGGTCTTCCCCTCGAGCTCGTGCTTGACCGCGCGCAGCTGGAAGGCGAGGAAGATCTCCGCGATCCCCTTCACGATGCAATAGACGCCGATGATCGTCACGAGCAGCACGACCGAGTTGGTGACGTCGTTCACGGCCCAGGCACCCAGGCCGATCTCGATCAGGCCCATGATCAGCCCGAGCCACCAGAGGTGCCGGTGCGTGTTCATGAACGCGCGGATCACGTCCAGGACGCCGGCGATCAGGAAGAACCAGCCGACCAGCATCGAGAGCGCGAGCACCGTGTTGTACGGGTTCGCGAACGCGACGATCCCGGCGATGATCGCGACGATTCCGCCGATGACGAAGAACCATCTCCAGCCGCCCTCGACCGCCGACGAGGCGAAGATGAAGTTGAACCCGATGAAGATGAAGGCGATCCCTGCCAGGATCCCCAGCACGTCGAGTGTGTCGGCGCGGATCGAGAAGACGCAGAAGCCGAGGATCACGAGCGCGATCCCGGCCGTGAGCAGCCAGCCCCACATCCTTGCCGCCTGCTCCATTGACGGCACCCCTACGGACATGTGTCTCCCTTCGTGGTGGGCGAACCCCTGCGCGGCTGATTAAACAGCGCGCGGCAGACGACGCTCAACCGCGCACGAGGTTGCGCAGGAGAAAACCGACGTTCGCCGGCCGCTCGGCCAGCCGCCGCATCAGGTACGGGTACCAATCGGGACCATACGGCGTCGCGACGAGCACCTTGTAGCCCGCTGCCGCCACCTCCCGCTGCAGCCCGCTGCGGACGCCGTACAGCATCTGGAACTCGAACCGGTCGCGCCCGATCCCGCGCTCCTGTGCGAACTCCCGCACGCGGGCGATGATGCGCTCGTCGTGGGTGGCGACGCCGATGTACGCGCCGCCGAGGAGCCCCGTCTCGACCAGCTCGACGAAGCTCTTGTCGACGTCCGACTTCTCGGGGAAGGCGCGCTCCGGCGGCTCCAGGTAGGCGCCCTTGACGATCCGCAGGTTCGGCTCGAGCGGCAGCAGGTCGGCGAGATCCCTCGCCGTCCGGTACAGGTATGACTGGAGCACGGTGCCCACGCCGTCGTGCCCCGCCTCGCGCAGCCGCCGGTAGATCCGCAGCGTCGCGTCGACGGCGCTCGAGTGCTCCATGTCGATCCGGAGGAAGCTGCCGAGCCCGTCTGCGCGCGCGGCGAGCCGCTCGACGTTCGCGTAGGCGAGCTCCTCGTCGAGCTCGAGCCCGAGGTGCGTGAGCTTGAGCGAGACGTTCGCGTTCAGCTCCTCGTCGACGAGCCGCTGGATCACCTCCTCGTACGACGCGGTGACCGCCTCGGCCTGCGCCTCGTCCTCGACGGCTTCGCCCAGAATCGTCGTGTTCGCCGCGAGCCCCTGCTCGTTGAGGCCCCTCAGCACGACGACGCACTCGTCGAGAGTCGAGCCCGCGACGAAGCGGCCCGCGCCGAACCGCATCCCGTGGCTCTGGGCGAGCCCCGCGAGCCGCGCGTTCTCGGAGACGTTCAGCAGCGCCGCGCGGGCGAGCCCTTCTGCGCTCGGAATCCTCATGATGCTGATCCTACGAGGCGCCGGGCGTCGGGATCGCCGCTACTGTGATCGGCCATGGCCCGCCGCGACGACCTGAGGAACGTCGCCATCGTCGCGCACGTCGACCATGGCAAGACGACGCTCGTCGACGCGATGCTGTGGCAGTCCGGCTCGTTCCGGGAGAACCAGGACGTCGCCGAGCGCGTGATGGACTCGATGGATCTCGAGCGCGAGAAGGGGATCACGATCCTCGCGAAGAACACGGCCGTCCGGATCGGCGACACGAAGGTGAACATCGTCGACACCCCGGGCCACGCCGACTTCGGCGGCGAGGTCGAGCGCGGGCTGACGATGGTCGACGGCGTCCTCCTGCTCGTGGACGCGAGCGAAGGCCCGCTCCCGCAGACCCGCTTCGTGCTGCGCAAGGCGCTCGAGGCTCGGCTCCCGGTCGTGCTCGTCGTCAACAAGGTCGACCGGCCCGACGCGCGCCCCCAGGAGGTGGTCGACGAGGTCTACGAGCTCTTCCTCGACCTCGACGCGGACGAGAGCCAGATCGAGTTCCCGATCGTCTACTGCAACGCTCGCGAGGGACGGGCGGGGCCTGCGCCGGACGGGCTGGCGCCCGACCTGGGGCCTCTCTTCGACGTGATCCTCGGAACCGTGCCCGCGCCGGAGTACGACCCGGACCATCCCCTGCAGGCGCTCGTCACGAACCTCGACGCCTCGCCCTACGTCGGCCGGCTCGCGCTCTGCCGCATCCGCCACGGCACGATGCGCAAGGGCGCGCAGATCGCCTGGTGCCGTGCCGACGGGACGATCGAGAGCGCGAAGCTCACCGAGCTCTACGTCACCGACGCGCTCGACCGGGTCTCGGCCGACGAGGCCGGCCCCGGTGAGATCGTCGCGATCGCCGGCCTGCCGGAGGTCACGATCGGCGAGACGATCGCGGACCCCGACGACCCGAGACCGCTCCCGGTGACCACGGTCGACGAGCCGTCGCTCTCGATCACGCTCGGGATCAACACGTCGCCCCTGGCGGGGACCGAGGGCGACAAGGTGACCGCGAGCCTGCTGAAGGCCCGGCTCGAGCAGGAGCTGATCGGCAACGTCGCGCTGCGCGTCAGCCCGACCTTGCGCCCCGACGCGTGGGAGGTGCAGGGCCGAGGCGAGCTGCAGCTCGCGGTGCTGGTCGAGATCATGCGGCGCGAGGGCTTCGAGCTCACCGTCGGCAAGCCGGAGGTGCTGACGCGCGAGATCGACGGGAAGCGGCACGAGCCGGTCGAGCGCGTCGCGATCGACGTGCCCGAGGACTACATCGGCGTCGTCACGCAGCTCCTCGCCCTGCGCAAGGGCCGGATGCAGCAGATGGTCAACCACGGCACCGGCTGGGCGAGGATGGACTACCTCGTCCCCGCCCGCGGCCTGATCGGCTTCCGCACCGAGTTCCTCACCGAGACGCGCGGCGCCGGGATCATGCACCACGTGTTCGAGCGCTGGGAGCCCTGGCACGGTGAGCTGCGCACCCGCCCGACCGGGAGCCTCGTCGCCGACCGGCGCGGCCAGGCCGTCGCGTTCGCGTTGCACGCGCTGCAGGAGCGCGGCTCGCTCTTCGTCGCTCCCGGGGCCGACGTCTACGAGGGCATGGTCGTCGGCGAGAACGCCCGCGCCGAGGACCTCGACGTCAACGCCTGCAAGGAGAAGAAGCTGACCAACATGCGCTCGTCGACCTCCGACGAGCTCGTCCGCCTGATCCCGCCCCGCCCGCTCTCGCTCGAGCAGGCGCTCGAGTTCATCCGTGACGACGAGGCCGTCGAGGTGACTCCGCAGAGCATCCGCCTGCGCAAGGTCGAGCTGTCGCAGGGCAAGCGGCAGGGCATGGCCTCGAAGCGCAAGCGCGAGCGGGACCCCGCCCTGTCCTAGGACTGCGGGAAATCCACAACACTCACCCGCCGGTGGGCGGCGTAGACTCCACGCGTGGAGCGGAGAGGCATCTCGGTGTTCGCGGCCGTGATCGCAGCGGGTGCCGCGCTTCTGATCGCGGTCGGCGTCGGCGCGTGGGCGGCCGGCCACTACTCCGCGAAGACGGTCACGGTCGGCGGCGGAGCTGCGACGACCGCGGCGAGTGCCCAGGTCGACCCGGCCGTCGCGGCGGGAGCGCACACGTTCGTCCAGTTCGCGTGCTCCCAGTGCCACGGAGACCAGGGGAAGGGCGGCGTCTCGCCCGACGTGCCGGCGCTCGACGCGGTCGGGAGGAGCCTCACAGCCGCACAGCTGCGACACATCATCGACCACGGCCTCGGCGTCTCGAGCGACCCGAAGAAGCCCTTCATGCCGGTCTGGGGCGCCGTGATCTCGACGCGGCAGGTCAACGACCTGATCGCCTACCTCCACGCCGGCCTGCCGAGCGTGCCCGACGCCACGCCCGTCGCGGTGCCGTCCGGCCAGGGCGCCGCCGTCGCGGGCGCCGCCCTCTACGTCCGCTACGGCTGCATCAACTGCCACGGGCCGAACGGCCTCGGCGGGGTGCCGAACCCGGAGTCGGAGGACAAGGTGGTGCCGCCGCTCTCGGGGGCCGACTTCTTCGACGAGTTCGACACCGATGCCAAGATCGCCGACTTCATCCGGACGGGCAGCGTGCTCGGCAAGGCGCCGATCGTGAGTATGCCTCACTGGGGCGGGATCCTCTCCGACCAGGACATCCAGGCGCTCGTCGCCTACATCAAGACGCTCAAGTCCTCCTGAGCTCGACGAACACGTTGTCGAGCGCCGAGCGCAGCCCGACGGAGAGCGCCCCGGCGAGAACGGCAGCTTCGCCCACGGTCGAGACCTCGACGCGAGGCGGATAGGGCAGCCACTCGCGCAGGAGGCCGCGGATCGGCTCGAGCAGCAGGTCGCCGTTGCGGCCGAGCCCGCCGCCGAGGACGACGAGCTCGACATCCGCGACCGCACCGATCGGCGCGACGTGGAGCGCGATGCGACGCGCGAGCTCTCCCACCACTGCTCGTGCGACCGTATCGCCGCGGCGGGCCGAGTCGAAGATCGCGCGCGGGTCGTACGGAAGCGCGAGCGACGTCTCGACGCCGGGCTCGCCTGCGAGGCGCGCGGCGAGCGCCGCCACCGCGCCCGCGGACGGGTCCGCGTCGGGCACGAGTGTGGGCAAGGCGTTGTCCAGCTCGCCCGCGGCGCCGTGTTGCCCGCGGTGCAGCTCGCCGTGCAGAACGAGCCCGGCCCCGAGGCCGGTGCCGACCGAGAGGAAGACGAAGTTCTCGACTCCCCGGGCGACCCCGAGGCGCTGCTCTCCGAGCGCGGCGAGGTTGATGTCGTTCTCGAGCGTGACCGAGAGGCCGAGGCGCCGCTCGAGCTCCGGGCCGAACTCGGTGCCTTCGAGGCCGGCGACGTTCGTGGCGAGGCTGATCCGGCGGGCCGGGATCTCGACGACGCCGGGCACGCCCACGACGACTCCGTCGAGCAGGCGCGCCTCGAGCCCCGCGGCCTCGACGAGCGAGGTCCGCAGGCTCAGGATCTCCTCGACCGCATCCCCGGCGTCGGCGACATGGATCTCGACGTCCTGGCGGGCGCGGATCTCGCCGCGCAGGTCGCAGATCGCGCCGCGCAGGAACCGCCCACCGAGATCGAGGCCAAGCACGAGCGCCGCCTCTGCGACGGGCTCGAAGAAGACGGCGCCGTAACTGGGGCCGCCGGGCTCCTCGTCCGCTCTCCGGACGAGGCCCGCGTCGACGAGCGACTGCAGTGCGAGCGAGACCGTGGGCTTCGAGATCCCGACCCGCCGCGAGATCTCGGCCCGTGAGATCGGCGAGCCGTCGCGGATCGTCTCGAGCACGGTGCGCTCGTTCAGATCCTTCAGGAGACGTGGCGTCGCGCGGGCCATCTCGTCAAATACCCTAACCAACCGTCACCGTTTTATGCAGGCTCTTGACTCGGAGCCGCAGACAGAACTAGATTCTCGTTCGGAACCTTTACCAGACAGTTCGGTCACTCTACAGGGAGGCTGTCATGAGACGTGTGGGGACGGCAGTCGTCGTACTCACGGCGCTCGCGCTCGTCGTCGCCGGTGCGGCGACCAGCTCGCGGGCCACGCCCGCGGCCAGGAGCGCGTCGCCCACGAAGATCTCGATCTGGGTCGGCTGGAGCGCCCGCGAGCTCGCCGTGTTCAAGTCCGTCATCGACGAATGGGACAAGAAGAATCCGAACGTCACGGTCGACCTGGTCGGCTCGACGAACGACGACAAGCTCGTGGCCGCGATCCGCGGCGGCAACGCGCCCGATGTCGCCAGCTCGTTCAACTCCTACAACGTCGGCACCTTCTGCTCGTCCGGGGCGTTCATCGACCTCGGCCCGTATCTCAAGAAGGACCACCTCAGCGTCTCCATGTTCCCCGCAGCCCCGCAGTACTACACGAAGTACAAGGGGATCCAGTGCGCGCTGCCGGTTCTCGCCGACGACTACGGCCTCTACTACAACAAGACGCTGTTCAAGCAGGCCGGCATCACGCGCCCGCCGCATACGATCTCGGAGCTGACCGCGGACGCGAAGAAGCTGACCGTGCGCGACTCGAAGGGCGCGATCAAGGTGGCAGGCTTCGACCCGTTCATCGGCTTCTACGAGAACGTACCCGAGCGCTGGATCGCCTCGTTCGGCGGCCAGTGGACGGACGCGAGCGGCAAGTCGTCGCTCGCCACCAGCCCGGGCTGGACGAGGTGGCTCACCTGGCAGAAGGGCCTGATCGACTGGTACGGCTACGACAAGCTCGTCCGCTTCCAGGCGGGCCTCGCGGACGAGTTCTCCGCCTCGAACGCGTTCGAGGCCGGCAAGCTCGCGATGAACCTCGACGGTGAGTGGCGCGTCGCGTTCATCCAGGCCGAGCATCCGAACATGAAGCTACGGCACGGCGCCGATGCCGGTCGACGACGCCCACCCGGAGCTGTACGGCTCGGGCTACATCAACGGCACGATCATCGGGATCCCGAAGAACGCGAAGCACAAGGCCGAGGCCTGGGCGCTCGTGAAGTACCTGACGACGAACGACCACGCGCTGGCCCAGCTCTCGAACGGGCTGCGCAACGTGCCGACGACGAAGAGCTCGCTCACCTCGCCCGAGATCAAGCCGGACGCGCACTTCGCGACGTTCCTGAAGATCTTCGGCAACACGAAGTCGAGCACCTCGCCGATCACCGCGATCGGCGCCGCCTACACGAATCTCGTGCAGGCATTCGTCGTGAAGTGGCAGGCTGGGCACGTGAGCAACCTGCAGGCCGGACTCAAGAACCTGGACAAGCAGATCGAAGCCCAGCTCGCCCAGGCGGGCAAGGGCAACGTGCCGTGAGTCTCGCGCCGGTGGCCGGGGCGGCTGAAGCCTCCCCGGCCACCCCGGCGTACGACCGGCGGCCGGGCAAGCGCCGCGCCGCCTGGCGCCGCCGCGGCCTCGTCCTGCTGCTGATGAGCCCCTGGCTCGTCGGCTTCTGCGTGTTCGTCGGCTACCCGCTCGTGATGAGCGCGTACCTCTCGTTCAACCACTACGACCTCGTCTCCTCACCGCGCTGGATCGGCTTTGCGAACTACCGGTACCTGTTCACGGTCGACCAGCAGATCTGGCCCGCGGTCTACAACACGTTCTGGATGATCCTGATCGCGGTGCCGCTGCAGGTGCTGTTCGCGTTCGGGCTCGCGGTGATGCTCGCCCGCGCACGCCGCGGGGTCGGTGCTTTCCGCACGGTCTTCTACCTCCCGGCGCTCGCGCCGCCGGTCGCGGCGACGCTCGGCTTCGTCTACCTGCTGAACCCGGCGACGGGACCGGTCAACGTCCTGCTCGGGCACCTGGGGATCGAGGGCCCACTCTGGTTCCAGTCGCCCGAGTGGTCGAAGCCGTCGCTCACCCTGCTCAGCCTCTGGGGGGTCGGGACGATGATGATCATCTTCCTCGCCGCGGTGCTCGAGGTGCCGCGGCAGCTGTACGAGTCGGCCGCGCTCGACGGCGCGGGGCCGTGGCAGCGGCTCCGCTGGGTCACGATCCCCTCGATCAGCCCCGTGATCCTGTTCGTGCTCGTGATCGCGGTGATCCAGGGCCTCCAGTACTTCACGCAGGCCTACGTCGCGGCCAACATCGCGCAGGGGCAGGCCTCGCAGGCGGGCGACACCCCGGTCGGCCTCGGCTATCCGGAAGGCTCGACGCTCTTCTATCCGGTCCTGCTCTACGAGCACGGGTTCCGCTATTTCAACATGGGCTACGCCTCGGCGATGGCGATGCTCCTGCTCGTCGTCGCGTTCGCGATCACCCTCGTGATCGTGAGCAACTCGAAGCGCTGGGTCCACTACGGCGGGGTGCGCTGAGATGGAATCCGCAACGATCCCGGCACCGACCCCTAGTGCTCATGAGCACAAGGAGCTCGTGCGGCGCAGGCCGCCGCCCGGGGTGCGACGCCGCCGCTTCCTGATCGGCGTTGCGAACCACAGCCTCCTGATCGCCGCGGCGATCATCTTCCTGCTGCCGTTCATCTTCATCGCGCTGACCGCGCTGATGACGAACGAGCAGGCGCTCTCGTCGAACCTCTGGCCCGACCCCTTCCGCTGGCGCAACTTCATCGACGTGTTCCACTCGGCGCCGATGCTGCGCTGGACGCTGAACACGACGATCTACGCGGGCCTCGCGTCGCTCGGCGTCGTCTGCTCGAGCATCCCGGTCGCCTACGCGCTCTCGCGCCTGCGCTGGAAGGGGCGCGACGCCGTGTTCCTCGTCGTACTGATCGCGATGATGCTGCCGCCGCAGGTCTCGGTCGTGCCGCTGTACGTGATGTGGTCGAAGCTGCATCTCGTCGGCACGCTCTGGCCGCTGATCGTGCCGGTCTGGCTGGGGGACGCGTTCTCGATCTTCCTGCTGCGCCAGTTCTTCCTCACGATCCCCGAGGAGTACCTCGACGCGGCGCGCGTGGACGGCTGCGGCGAGCTGCGGATCCTCACCACCGTGGTCGTGCGAATGGCGAAGCCGGCGATCGCCGCGATCGCCCTGTTCGAGTTCCTCTACGCGTTCAACGACTTCTTCCTGCCGCTGCTCTACGTCGGCGACTCGCCGCACAACTGGGTGCTCTCGATCGGGCTCTCGCAGTTCCGGTCGCTGCACCAGGTGCAGTGGAACCTGACGATGGCGGCCACGCTGCTCGCGATGGCGCCGGTGATCCTGCTCTTCTTCCTCGCGCAGAAGGCGTTCGTGGAAGGCGTGACCTTGACGGGGGTGAAGGGATGAACTCGTTCACGTTCCTGGGGCGTCGGTCGCGGTGGGAGCCATCGCCGGCCGGCGCGTGGACAGTACGTCGAGGTACGGCTGCGCGCCGGCCGGCCCCGGATCGTGCCGCGAGCCGTGTGCCTGGCTCCACAGGAGGGAGCCCGGCTTCGCCGGGCGGGAGCGAAAGGCGGCCAGGGGCGTGAAGATCACGGTCGTGGGAGCCGGGTCGACGTACACGCCGGAGCTCGTGTCGGGGCTCTCAAGGCTCGACGTCTCGGAGCTCGCCTTGCACGACATCGACGCGGACCGGCTCGATGTGGTCGGCAGCCTCGCGGCACGGATGCTCGCGCGGCAGGGCTTCACGGGCGGGCTGACGACGACCGGCGACCTCGACCGGGCGCTGGAAGGTGCGGACTTCGTGCTGATCCAGATCCGCGTCGGAGGCCAGGCGGCGCGTCTCACCGACGAGACGGTGCCGCTCGCGTGCGGCTGTATCGGCCAGGAGACGACCGGCGCGGGCGGGTTCGCGAAGGCGCTGCGC
Source organism: uncultured Actinomycetes bacterium (assembly GCA_963724805.1). Classification (GTDB taxonomy): domain Bacteria; phylum Actinomycetota; class Thermoleophilia; order Gaiellales; family Gaiellaceae; genus CAVQZA01. Next base: position 83,534 of record CAVRWA010000011.1, on the reverse strand, counting down.
ACCGTGCCGGTGGTGCTCGAGATCGCGGCGCGTGCCCGTGAGCGGGCGGCGCCGGGTGCATGGATCGTGGACTTCGCGAACCCGGTCGGGATCGTGACGCGCGCGCTGCTCGACGCGGGCCACCGCGCCGTCGGTTTGTGCAACGTGGCGATCGGGTTCCAGCGCTCCTTCGCGGGCCTGCTCGGGGTCGAGCCCGAGCGGATCGTCGTCGACCAGGTCGGCCTCAACCACCTGACGTGGGTCAGGGCGGTGCGCCTCGACGGCCGGGACGTCCTGCCGACGCTCCTCGCGACGCACGGGGACGCTCTCGCGTCGCACGTCGAGCTCCCTCGCCGTCTGCTCGACGAGCTCGGCGCGGTGCCCTCCTACTACCTGCGCTACTTCTACGCGCACGACCAGGTGCTGGACGAGCAGCGCGAAGGAGTCCCGCGCGCGACGACGGTCGCCGAGATCGAGCGCGAACTGCTCGAGATATACCGTGACCCGGCGCTCACCGAGAAGCCCGCCCTGCTCGAGCGCCGCGGCGGTGCCTTCTACAGCGAGGCGGCGATCGGCCTCGTCGCATCGCTCAGCTCCGGCGGCGGCGCGGTTCACATCGTCGACGTTCGCAACGAGAGGACGCTCGAAGGGCTCGCACGCGACGACGTCGTCGAAGTACCGGCCGCCGTCGACCCGAACGGCCCCGTGCCCCTCCCCCAGGCCCCGCTGGCGCCCGAGCTGCTCGGGCTCGTCCAGCACGTGGCCGCCTACGAGCGGCTCGCCGCCGAGGCCGCGCGAACAGGCGATCTCGCCGTCGCACGCAAGGCGCTGCTCACCCACCCGCTGATCGGGCAGTTCGAGCTCGCGGACGAGCTCCTCGAGCTCCTCCTCACCGCAGGGGCCGAGCACCTGCCGCGCTTCGAGGCCGGGGCGCCCTCGTGACCGTGCCCGTGATCCTCGCCGTCGACGGCGGCAACTCGAAGACGGACCTCGCGCTCGTCCGCACCGACGGCAGCCTGCTCTCGCTCGTGCGCGGCCCGGGAAGCTCACCGCACCACCTCGGGCTCGAGGGCGGGCTCACGGTGCTCGGGTCGTTGCTCGCCGAGGCGGCGCGCGATCTCGCACTGCCGGTCGCCGCTGCCGAGCTGCTGATGGCCGGCGTGGATTTCCCGGTCGAGGAGGAGGCGTTGCGCGAGGCGGTGCTCGCCCGCGGCTGGGCCGAGCGCGTGACCGTCCGCAACGACACCTTCGCCGTCCTCCGAGCGGGTACCGACCGGGGCTGGGGAGTCGCCGTCGTCTGCGGCGCGGGCATCAACTGCGTCGGCGTCGCGCCGGACGGGCGTCACGCGCGGTTTCCCGCGCTCGGCGCGATCACCGGCGACTGGGGCGGCGGCCAGGACGTCGGCCTCGCGGCGGTCTTCGCCGCGGCGCGCAGCGAGGACGGGCGTGGGCCTCGCACGAGCCTCGAGCAGGCCGTGCCCGCGCATTTCGGGCTCGAGACGCCGAGCGAGCTCGCCGAGGCGATCCACATGGGCCGGATCCCGCAGGCGCGCGTGGTCGAGCTGCCGCCGATCGTCCTCGCGGAGGCGGCCTCGGACCCGGTGGCCGCGGAGATCGTCGCGCGTCTCGCGGACGAGGTCGTCGCGATGGCGCGGGCTGCCCTGACCAGGCTCGGGCTGATCCGGGAACCTCTCGAGGTCGTGCTCGGCGGCGGGGTCCTGCAGGCCGAGGACTCACGACTGCTCCGTGCGATCGAGGAGGGGCTGCAGGAGCTCGGGCCCGGGCTCACGATTCGGCTCGGAGAGTCGCCGCCGGTCGTCGGCGCCGCGCTGCTCGGCCTCGACGAGCTCGCCGCCGACGGCGAGGCGAGCGCCCGCGTGCGCAGTGAGCTCGGCGCCGCCGTCGACCGGCTCGACGCGCCTTCCGCAGCCGTCCTGGAGCCCGCCGGTGACTGACGTCCGCTTCGACCAGGCCACCCGGATCTACCCCGGCAACGACGTGCCGGCGGTGGACCGGCTCGACCTCCAGATCGAGGCCGGCGAGTTCATGGTCCTCGTCGGCCCGTCCGGCTGCGGGAAGACGACGGCGCTGCGGATGCTGGCGGGGCTGGAAGAGATCGACGCGGGCGCGGTCCTGATCGGCGGCCGCGACGTCAGCGACATCCCGCCGAAGGATCGTGACGTCGCAATGGTGTTCCAGAACTACGCCCTGTACCCGTACCTCACCGTCGCCGCGAACATCGCCTTCCCGCTCCGCATCGCGGGCGTCAAGAAGACAGAGCGCGCCAGGCGGGTCGGCGAGGTCGCCGACCTGTTGGGCCTGGAGGACCTGCTCGACCGCAAGCCGGGCCAGCTGTCCGGCGGCCAGCGCCAGCGGGTCGCGATGGGGCGGGCGATCATCCGCCAGCCGAGCGTCTTCCTGATGGACGAGCCGCTCTCGAACCTGGACGCGAAGCTGCGCGTCCAGATGCGCGCCGACATCGCAGCCCTGCAGCAGCGGCTCGGAACGACGACGATCTACGTCACGCACGACCAGGCCGAGGCGATGACGCTCGGCCATCGTGTCGCGGTGCTCAGGGACGGGCGGCTGCAGCAGTGCGACGCGCCGCGCGTGCTCTACGAGCAGCCGGCGAACACGTTCGTCGCGACCTTCATCGGCTCGCCCTCGATGAACCTCTTCACGGTCCCGCTCGAAAACGGCGGCCCCGTCTCGTTCGGCGGGGTCGAGGTCGCCGTGCCGGAGCTCGTGGTCGCGGCGGCGGCGGCCGGCGGCTGGTCGAGCGTCGTCGTCGGGGTGCGACCCGAGTCGCTGGAGCTCGCCTCCGACGGAGTCGACGGCCGTCGTCGAGGTGATCGAGGAGGTCGGCGCCGACGCGTACCTCTTCTGCGTCTCGGAGATCGCGGGCGAGACGATGAAGCTCGTGGCGCGCACGGAGACCCGCCGGGCGCCGGGCCGCGGCGAGCGCGTCTCCCTCCAGCCGCGCCCCGGCGAGGCGCACCTGTTCGACCCCGAGAGCGGCGAGCTGCTAGCCGGCTGAGACGGCCTGCGCTCGGGTGGCCGCGTCGAGCGCGAGACCGGTGGCCGGGTCGAAGAAGTGGAAGCGCGCGTGGTCGACCGCGACCTCGCACTCGACGCCCGAGCCGAGCTCGCCGCGTGTGTCGAGGCAGGCGGTGAAGACCGCGCGATCGTCGGCGAACAGCTTCCCCTCGTCGCCCTCGGCGAGGTCGGCTGCGGCTCGAACCGCGTCTGCGCTCACGCGCGGCGCGTCCACCGTGAAGATCACATGGCTCTCCGCTCCGAGATCCTCGACCACATCGGGCCGGATGCTCATCTTCGGGTGACTCGGGTCACCGAACGCTCCATGCTCGAAGTCGGTCGGCCGGATCCCCAGGATCACCGGCCGGTCGAGGCCCGCGTACGGCGACGACTCCGGCAGTGCGAGGCTGACGTCCGCGAAGCGAACCGTCGCTCCGTCGATCTGCGCGTCGACGAGATTCATCGACGGTGAGCCGATGAAGGCCGCGACGAAGAGGTTCGCCGGGCGGTGGAACAGGTTGTGCGGCGTGTCGACCTGCTGCAGGTTGCCGTCGCGGAGCACCGCGACCCGCTGCCCGAGGGTCATCGCCTCGACCTGGTCGTGCGTGACGTAGAGCGTCGTCACGCCGAGACGCTCGTGGAGCTTCGTGAGCTCGGCCCTCATCGAGACGCGGAGCTTCGCGTCGAGGTTCGAGAGCGGCTCGTCCATCAGGAACGCCTTCGGCTCCCGCACGATCGCGCGGCCCATCGCGACCCGCTGCCGCTGGCCGCCGGACAGGGCGGCCGGCTTGCGGTCGAGCAGGTCCTCCAGGCCGAGCGTCTCGGCAACCTCGTGCACGCGCCGCTGCCACTCCTTCTTCGGCAGCTTCTTGATCTTGAGGCCGTAGGCGAGGTTGTCCTTCACCGTCATGTGCGGATACAGCGCGTAGTTCTGGAACACCATCGCGATGTCGCGCTGCTGCGGCGCCATCTCCGTCACGTCGACGTCCTCGATCATGATCGCGCCGTAGGTGACGTTCTCGAGTCCGGCGACCATTCGCAGGAGGGTCGACTTCCCGCAGCCCGAAGGGCCGACGAGCACGACGAACTCGCCGTCGGCGACGTCGAGGCTCAGGCCGTCGACGGCCTTGACCCCGTTCGGGTAGACCTTCGTCACGCCGTCGATGTGGATTCCGCTCACGCGATCTTCTCCATGGCTTCGGCACGAAGCGTTGCAGGAATCAGGTCGCCGTGCGCACGGGTCAGCTCGTCGCACAGGGCGTCGATCTCGTCGAGGGTCAGCGTCGCGCCCGCATTCGGATCGAGCATCGCCGCGTCGCGAACGTAGTCGCGCCGCCCGTCGAGCACGGCGCGCACGGTCAGCTCGATCGGGTTGAGCATCGTCCGGTTCAGCGCGGCGAGGTGCGGCGGGTAGTCGGGCACAGCGACCGGGTGCAGGCCGGTCCCGTCGACGAGGCAGGGAACCTCGACGCAACAGCCGTCCGGCAGGCCCGGCAGCAGGCCGTCGTTGCGGACGTTCCCGTAGATCACCGCCGGCTCCCCCGTCTCCATGGAGTGGATGATCACGGCCGCGTACTCGTTGGAGCGCTCGACCGGAAGCGCCTCGCCGCGGGCGAGCGCAGCCTTGACCGTCTCGAACTCGACGAGGTTCTCCTCGCTGCGGCGGATGTACTCGTCGACCGGGATCCGGAAGCGCTCGAGCTCGGCGTCGTGCCGCATGAACCAGGGCACGTATTCGGCGAGGTGCTCGCTCGACTCGGTCGGGAAGACGCCCAGGCGCCCGTACATCGCGACGCGCACCCGGCGCTGCAGGTCAGGGTCGCCCGCGATGCGCGCGTCGAGGCGCGGATAGAGATCCACGCCGTCGCGCTCGAAGCGCAGGATGAACGCCTGGTGGTTGAGGCCGGCGGCGGAGAACCTGACCTCCTCGACCGGCACGCCGACGAGCTCGGACAGGTCCGCGACCGTGAACTGCACGGAGTGGCAGAGGCCGACGACCCGCGAGGTCGGCGTGCCCGCGTAGACGAGCCAGCAGAGCATCGACATCGGGTTCGTGTAGTTGAGGAGCCAGGCGCTCGGGCACAGCTCGGCCATCTCACGGCCGAGCGCCAGCATGTGATCCGCGGTCCTGAGCGTGCGGAAGATCCCACCGACGCCGAGAGTGTCGGCGATCGTCTGGCGGAGGCCGTAGCGGGCCGGGATCTCGAAGTCCTTGAGCGTCGCCTCGTGGCCGCCGATCTGGACCATGTTGAGGACGTAGTCGGCGCCCTCGAGGGCCGCGCGCCGGTCGAGGTGCGTGCTGATCCGGGGCGAGGCGCCGCGCACACCCGCGACGTAGGCGGCCATCGCCTCTGCCGTGGCGAGCCGGTCCGCGTCGATGTCGTGCAGCGCGATCTCGACGCCGCGCAGCTCGGGGCGCTCGAGGATGTCGCCGAGCAGGTTCTTCGTGAAGACGACGCTCCCGGCGCCGATGAAGGCGATGCGAGGGCGTGCTCATTCCTTGCTCGCTCCCAGGGTCAGGCCGCTGATGAACTGCCGCTGGAGCAGGGCGAAGATGAGGATCGTCGGAATCACGACCAGGATCGAGGCGGCCGCGATCATGTTGTTGTTCGTGAAGAACTGCCCCTGGAGGCCGGCGAGCGCCGAGGTGATCGGGCGCTTGGCGCCGGACTTCATCAGCACGATCGCCCAGAGGAAGTCGTTGTAGATGAACGTGAACTCGAGCACCGTCAGCGCGGCGAGCGCGGGTTTGCAGAGCGGGAGGATGATCCCGAAGAACTGGCGGATGACGCTCGCTCCGTCCACCCGCGCCGCCTCGTTCAGCGTGCTCGGGATCGTCTTCATGTAGTTCGCCAGCACGAACGTGCAGAACCCGGTCTGGAACGCGACGTTGATCGCGATCAGCCCGATGTAGGAGTCGTAGAAGAGGCCGCTGTCGCTGAGCCAGAGCGGGAGCGGCATCCGCAGGTACAGGCTGTAGAGCGGCGTCAGGATCACCTGCGGGGGCAGCAGGTTCGCCGCCATGAAGAAGATCAGCAGCGGCACGTTGAACCAGTAGCTGAACCGCGAGACCACGAAGGCGACCGACGAGGCGAGAAGGAGGATCAGCACGATCGCGGGGACCGCGATGATCAGCGAGTTGAAGAAGTAGTGCGGCAACTCCGCCTGTGTCCAGGCGGTGCGGTAGTTGACGAGGCTCAGTGTGTGCGGCCACGAGACGTAGCCGTGGAGAGCGGTATCGGCGTAGGGACGGAACGAGGTGAAGACCACCCAGACGACCGGGATCAGCCAGAGCACCGCGAACGTGAGCAGGAAGAAATGCAGGAAGACCCGGGCCGGCCGGATCCTCCGGCGGCGAGCCAGAGGCTCGGTCCTTGCGGGCGCTGCGGCCGTCGTGGTCATGCGCGCTTCTCTCCGAACGCGTTGGCGACGAAGATCGTGATCGGGACGAGCGAGATCGTGAGCAGGATCACGGCGATCGCCGAGCCGAAGCCGATCCGGCTCGCCTCGCCGATGATGTTGTCGGTCACGAGCACGGACAGGAGCTCGAGCCCGTTGCGGCCGTGGTTGATCACGTAGACGATGTCGAACGCCCGCAGGGCCTCGATCACGGTGATCACTGCTACGACGATGTTGATCGGCTTCATGGCCGGGAAGACGACGGTGCGGAACGCGTGCCATTCGCCGGCGCCGTCGATCGCGGCGGCCTCTCGCAGCGACGGGTCGACCGCCTTCAGCCCGGCGAGGTAGAGCACCATCACGTAGCCGACGTGGCGCCAGCCGACGGCGACGAGGATCGCCCAGAGGTTGAGCTTCGGGTTGCCGAGGAAGTCGATCAGGTGCCCGTGATTCGGATCTTCGAAGAGGTTGTTGAGCAGCCCCTGCGTGGGCGAGTAGATCAGCTCCCAGATGAAGCCGATGATCGCGAGCGAGAGCACGACCGGCAGGAAGAAGATGCTCTGGTAGATGCGGGTGCCGCGGAGCTCCTTGTCGAGCAGGTAGGCGAGCAGCAGGCCGAACGGCGTCGCGATCACGGCCAGGAAGACGAGCCAGTAGAGGTTGTGCCGGAACGCGGGCCAGAACGGCGGGTAGATGGTCGCGATCTGGTGGTAGTTGCGCGAGCCGATGTAGTGGGCGGTGCCGAGGCCGCCGATCCCGTCCCAGCTCGTGAACGAGAGCGCGATCGAGGAGATGGTCGGGAACCAGATGAAGAAGCCCACGACCAGCATGGGCACCCCGATCATGAGTCCGACCGTGATGCGGTCCCACAGAGACAGACGGACGGCGCGCCGCCTGAGCGGCGCGCCGTCCGTCTCTAGCGTCCGTGCGATCTCGGTCGCCACAGTGCGCGGAGCCTAACTCATGACCCGAAGATGGCCACCTTCTGCTTCTGGATGCTCGCGACCAGGGAGTTGACGTTGTTGGGGTTGTTGAGGAACTGCTGCAGGGACGGGATCATCACCGTTGAGGCGAAGTCCGGCCGCGTGTCGCGGTCCAGATACTGGGCGATGTGCTTCGACCCAGCGATCAGCACCGCGGCCTTCTTCTGCAACGGGGTGTACTTCCCCTTGTTCGTCCCCTTGTTCGCGCCGACGTTGTTCGGCGAGGAGGCGAGGAACGTGTCCGCCGCCGCTGCGCTGCCGAGGTAGGTGAGCAGCGCCTTGGCTCCGGCCGGGTTCTTCGGGCTCTTCGCCATCATGAAGCCGTCGATCGGGGCGTCGATCGAGTCCTGCTTCCACTTCGGGTTCACCGCCGGATAGGCGAAGAAGTCGAGGTCGGCGTGGTCGGCGGCACTCGTGAACTGCTCGCCGACGAACGATCCGAGCAGGTACATCCCGGCCTGCTTGTTCAGGAGCTGCTGAGCGGCCTCCTGCCACGTCAGTCCGAGAGCCCCGGCCGAGTTGTACGGCAGGAGCTGGCGCCAGGTGTTGAAGACGGCCTTCACCTGCGGGCTGTTCCATGACTTCTTCCCGGCCATGAGGTCGACGTGGTACTGGTAGCCGTTGATCCGCATGTTGAGGATGTCGAACGTGCCCATCGCCGGCCAGCCGTCCTTGTCGGAGAAGGCGATCGGCGTCAGGCCGTCGGCCTGCATCTTCTTGGCCAGCGCGATGAGCTGAGCAAAGGTCTTCGGGACCTTGTAGCCCTTCGCCTTCCAGACGCTCTTCCGGTAGAAGAGGGCCCACGGGTAGTTGTACATCGGCACGAAGTACTGGTGCCCGTCGAGGCCGGTGGACGCGCCCTTGAAGGCCGACGGCATCTGCGGCGTCAGCACCTTCCAGACGTCGTCGAGCTGGCCGGCGAGGCCCTTCTGCGCGAAGAACTGCATCCGGTACCCGGCGAACCACGTGAAGACGTCGTCCGGCTTCCCCTGCAGGTAGCTGTTGATCTGCTCCTGGAAGGTGTTGTGGTCGACCGTGTTGACCTTGACGGCGATGCCTGTCTTCTTGGTGAAGTTGGCGAGAACGGCCGCCATCGCCTTCTTCGGCACGGCATCCGAGTAGTTCGAGCCGAACGTGACGGTTCCGGCTGCGGCGGCGTCGAGCGCCTCGGGCGCGGCGCCCAAGGCTCGTGAAGCCGAGCCGCCGTACAGCGCCGCGGCACCGGCAGCCGCGCCGGAATAGAGCAGTTTGCGCCGGCTCAGCCGCGGGTTGAGTGAGCCCTCTTGATCAGGCGAGGGGGACGAATGGTCCGACATGAGATCCTCCCGGGGTCTCGAGGAAACGATCACATTCGGACATAACCGAACCTGATCGCTCAGGGAACCAGTTGGCGTAACACTGGCATGTACATGCGGTAAATGTCAAGAGGCGGTGAAAGACTCCGCCTACTTGTGAGACTCGCGTTGTTCGAAATTGTTGGATATTGTGCAAAGATCAACGGCGACGCGCCGCCCGCCACCGTGAACCGGAAGGTGTGAGGTCACAGATTGCTCGCCGGCCAACGACAGATGACGATCGTCGAGGAGATCCGCCGGAACGGCGCCGTGCGCGTGAGCGAGCTGACCGAGCTGCTCGGCGTCTCGGAGATGACGATTCGCCGGGACCTCGACGCGCTCGCCGCAGCGGGGCTAGTCGAGAAGGTGCACGGCGGCGCGACCGCGCGCGGGGGCGCGAGCACGGACGAGCCCGGCTTCGAGGCCAAGTCCCACCGGCAGCTGCGCGAGAAGGAGGCGATCGCGCAGGCGGCCGCGAAGCTCGTCGAGCCGGGACAGGCGATCGGCCTCAGCGCGGGGACGACGACCTGGCGCCTCGCACACCACATCCTCGCCGTGCCCGACCTGACCGTGGTCACGAACTCGATCCAGGTCGCCGACGTGCTGCACCGCGAGAGCAGGCCCGATCTGACCGTCGTCCTCACGGGCGGCGTCCGGACGCCCTCCGACGCGCTCGTCGGCCCGGTCGCGGTCACGACCCTTCGCTCGCTGCACGTCGACGTGCTCTTCATGGGCGTGCACGGCATGAGCGCCGACGCGGGATTCACGACCCCGAACCTGCTCGAGGCCGAGACCGACGAGGCGCTCGTCGCCTCGGCCGGCCGGGTCGTGGTCGTCGCCGACCACACCAAGTGGGGTGTCCGCGGCCTGATCAGCATCGCGCGCCTCGAGGACGCGCACGTCCTCGTCTCCGACAGCGGCCTCTCCCCGGAGGCACGGGCGACCCTTCAGGAGCAGGTCGGCGAGCTCGTGATCGCTTCGACGCGCACCCGCCGAACCTTCGCGACGTGAGGAGGCTCCTCCGGAGGAAGGGCTCGAAGGGCGCCGCCGACGGTCGGCCCGAGCTACGCGAAGACGTCCACACGGGGTTGCACACCTACGTGGTCGGCTCGCGCCAGGCGCGCCCGAACCTTCCCGACGCCGGCTGCCCGTTCTGCCCGGGCGGCCTGGAGGCGCCCGAGCTCTACGAGGTGCGCTGGTTCGTGAACCGCTGGCCGGCGATGGCCGACGATCGCTGCGAGGTCGTCCTGTACGCGCCCGAGCACGATGCGACGTTCTGGTCGCTCGGTGCGGACGGCGCGCGCAAGGTGATCGATCTCTGGGCCGAGCGCTCGGCGGCGCTCGGCGCCCGGCCCGACATCTCCTACGTGCTCGTGTTCGAGAACCGCGGCGCCGAGGTCGGAGCGACGATCGCGCACCCGCACGGCCAGATCTACGCGTTCGACTTCGTGCCCGAGCTGCCGCTGCGCGAGCTCGAGCGCGGCGAGGAGTTCGACGAGCCGGGCGACCGCCTCGTCGCGACGGCGCCCGGCTGGCGCGCCTGGGTTCCCGCGGCGCCGATCTTCCCGTACGCGCTGATGCTCGCACCGGACGACCGCGTCCCGGATCTCCCGTCGCTCGACGGGACCGGCCGCGAAGGGCTCGCACTCCTCCTCGTCGACGTGCTGGAGCGGCTCGACCGGGTCTTCGAAGCGCAGACCCCGTACATGCTCTGGATCCACCAGCGGCCGTTCGACGGCGGCGACTGGCCCCAGGCGCGCCTGCACGTCGAGATCGTCTCTCCGTGGCGCTCGCCCGGCGTGCCACGCTTCGTCGCGGCCGGAGAGCTCGGCTCCGGTGTGTACTTCAACCCGGTCGCGCCCGAGGCGGCTGCGCAGTCTCTCCGCGAAGCCGTCCGGTGAGCGGCCAGGCGCTCGACGCGCTCCTCTACCCGGGCGGGGGACGGAGCTGGGAGAACCCCGAGCTGACGAGCCTGAACAGGTTGCCGCCCCGGGCGACCCTAGAGCGGGATCCTTCGCTGCGGCGTTCGCTCGGCGGCGCCTGGGAGTTCCGGCTGGTCGCCCGCCCGGAGGAGGCGGCTCGCTCGCTCGGTCTCGCCCGGGGCTGGGACTCGGTGCCCGTGCCGGGGCTCTGGACGATGCAGGGCTACGACATCCCCAAGTACACGAACGTGGTGATGCCGTTCTCCAACCCGCCGCCCACCGTGCCCGACGAGAACCCGACCGGGATCTACCGCCGCACCTTCACGCTTCCCCGCGACTGGGGCGGCCGCCGCGTGCGCCTGCATTTCGGCGGTGTCGAGGGTGTGCTGCACGTGCTGCTCAACGGCCGCCCCGTGGGCATCTCGAAGGACGCGCGTACCCCGGCCGAGTTCGACGTCACCGACCTCGTCCGCCGCCGCGGGCCGAACGAGCTCGTCGCTGTCGTGGTGCGCTGGTCGGATGCGAGCTTCGTCGAGGACCAGGATCAGTGGTGGCACGCGGGCATCTCGCGAGAGGTTGCGCTCTGCGCCGACGACTCGGTCCCGGACGTCTTCGTCACGGCCGGCGCCGACGGGCGACTGACCGTCGCCGCCGAGGGCCGGTTCGAGGCGACCCTCCTCGATCCGCGCGGCAGGACCGTCCTGACGGAGCGCTTCCGCGACACGCTCGAGGCGCGTGTCCGCTCGCCGCGACTGTGGTCGGCCGAGGAGCCCGCGCTCTACACGCTCGTCGTCGGCCACGGAGACGAGCGCGTCTCCTGCCGCGTCGGCTTCCGCACCGTCGAGATCCGCGACCGGCGCCTGCTCGTGAACGGCGAGCCCGTGCTGATCCGCGGCGTCAACCGCCACGAGCACGACGACGTGCACGGGCGGGTGATCTCGCGCGAGGCGATGGAGAAGGACGCCCGCCTGATGAAGCAGCACAACGTCAACGCCGTCCGCACCTCGCACTATCCCGACGACCCGTACTGGCTCGACCTCTGCGACCGCTACGGCCTCTACGCGATCGACGAGGCGAACATCGAGTCGCACGCCTACTACGACGAGCTCTGCCGCGACCCGCGCTATGCGAAGGCCTTCCTCGAGCGAACGCAGAACATGGTCGAGCGCGACAAGAACCACCCGAGCGTGATCCTCTGGTCGCTCGGGAACGAGAGCGGCTACGGTCCCAACCACGACGCGACGGCGGGCTGGATCCGCGGACGTGACCCGTCGCGGCCGCTGCACTACGAGGGCGCGATCAAGTTCGACTGGAACGGCGGGCACCGGGCCAGCGACGTCGTCTGCCCGATGTACCCGGAGCTGGACGCGATCGTCGAGTGGGCGCGCGAGAGCGACGATCCGCGCCCGATGATCCTCTGCGAGTACTCGCACGCGATGGGCAACTCGAACGGCGGGCTCTCGGACTACTTCGCCGCGTTCGAGCGCGAGGGCGCGCTGCAGGGCGGGTTCATCTGGGAGTGGGTCGACCACGGGATCCGGCAGACGGACGCGCGCGGGCGTGAGTACTGGGCCTACGGCGGCGATTTCGGCGAGTCGCCCCACGACGCGAACTTCTGCGCGGACGGGATCGTCTGGCCCGACCGTGTCCCCCACCCCGCCCTCTCCGAGCTCAAGTTCCTCGCGCAGCCCGTTCGCGTCGAGCGCGTCGCGGGCAACCGCTTCCGGATCTCGAACCGCGACAGCTTCGCGAGCCTCGACCGGCTCCGCGGCACCTGGGAGCTGACCGCCGACGGCGAGCCGGTGAAGCGCGACACGCTGCCGCGGCTTCGGATCGCCCCGGACGAGAGCCTAGAGGTCGAGCTCGACCTGCCGCCGGGCGCAGGCGAACGGTTCGTCACCTTCCGCTTCTTCCTGCGCGCGGCGACCGAGTGGGCGCCGGCCGGGCACGAGGTCGCCTGGCAGCAGCTCGCCTTCTCCTCGCGGGCGCGGCGCCGCTCGACCGTCCGGCCCGCGACGGGGGTGAGCATCCGGCTCGACCGACGGACCGGCGTCCTCGCCGAGCTCGCCGTGGAGGGGCGCAACGTGCTCGTGAGCGGCCCGCGCCTGCAGCTCTGGCGCGCACCGACCGACAACGACGGCCTGCGGCTGCTGCCGGAGCGCCGCTCGGGCGTGCTCGCGCGCTGGCTCGAGCTCGGGCTCGACCGGATCGAGCAGCGCCTCGAGTCGACGCGTGTCACGAAGACCGGCTTCGAGGTCGTACACCGTGCCTCCGGGCGCGGGCGGTGGGACGACGCGGTGCACCGGCACCGCTACAGCCTGCTCGACTCCGACGACCTGCTCGTCGAGAACGAGGTGCGGGTCGGACGGGACCTCCGCGACCTCCCGCGCGTCGGGGTCACCATGACGCTGCGACCCGGGCTCGAGCGGCTCGAGTGGTTCGGCCGCGGCCCGTGGGAGAACTACCCCGACCGGCTCGCCTCGACGACCGTCGAACGCTTCGAGAGCACGGTCTCGAACCAGTACGTGCCGTACATCCTCCCGCAGGAGCACGGCCACCGGAGCGACGTCCGCTGGCTCTGGCTCACCGACGAGGCCGGCTCCGGGCTCGTCGTGGAGGGCCGCCCCACGATCGGCTTCACCGCAAGCCACTTCACGACGGCCGACCTCTACGGCGCGCTCCACACGACCGACCTGGAGCCGCGAGCCGAGGTGATGTTGAGCCTCGACCACGCCCAGCGTGGCCTCGGCACCGCGAGCTGCGGGCCCGATACCGCACCGCAGTACCAGCTGAACGAGCGCGTCTACCGGTTCGCCTACGTGCTCCGGGTCGTGCCGTGAGGATCACCGGGGTCGAGGCCGTCGACGTACGGTTCCCGACCTCGCGCACACTCGACGGGTCGGACGCGATGAACCCCGACCCCGACTACTCGGCCGCCTACGCGATCCTCCGCACCGACGGGCCGCTCGAGGGGCACGGGTTCACCTTCACGATCGGGCGGGGCAACGAGGTCTGCGTCGCCGCGATCGAGGCGCTCGCGCCGCTCGTCGCCGGGCTCGAGACCGATGACGTGTTCGTCGACATGGGCGCCTTCTGGCGGCGGGTCACGGGAGACTCGCAGCTGCGTTGGATCGGCCCGGAGAAGGGCGTGATCCACCTCGCGACCGCGGCGATCGTCAACGCGGCCTGGGACCTCTACGCGAAGTCCGAGGGCGTGCCGCTCTGGAAGCTGCTCTCCGGGATGAGCCCGGCGGAGCTCGTCTCCTGCATCGACTTCCGCTACCTCACCGACGCGCTGACGCCCGCGGAGGCGGGCGAGCTGCTGGCCGCCCGAGAGCCCACGAGGTCCACGCGCGAAGCCGAGCTCCTCGAAGACGGCTACCCCGCGTACACGACGTCGGCGGGCTGGCTCGGTTACGACGACGAGCAGGTGCGCCGGCTCGTCCGCGAGGCCCTGGCCGCGGGCTGGACGCATTTCAAGCTCAAGGTCGGCGCGGACCCGGCCGACGACTTCCGCCGCGCGGCGCTGCTGCGCGACGAGCTCGGCGCGGGCTCGAAGCTGATGCTGGACGCGAACCAGGTCTGGGACGTCGGCGAGGCGATCGAGGCGATGCGCCTGCTCGGCCGGTTCGACCCGCACTGGATCGAGGAGCCGACGAGCCCGGACGACGTGCTCGGCCATGCCGCGATCGCGCGGGCGATCGCGCCGATCCGCGTCGCCACCGGCGAGCACGTCCACAACCGTGTGATGTTCAAGCAGCTCCTGCAGGCCAGGGCGATCGGCTTCTGCCAGATCGACGCGTGCCGGCTCGGCGGCGTCAACGAGGCGCTCGCGGTGATCCTGCTCGCGGCGAAGTTCGGCGTGCCCGTCTGCCCGCACGCCGGCGGCGTCGGCCTTTGCGAGCTCGTCCAGCACCTCGCGATCTTCGACCACATCTGTGTCTCGGCCGACCTGACCGACCGCGTGATCGAGTATGTCGACCACCTCCACGAGCACTTCCTCCACCCCGTCGTGCTCCGCGCCGGCCGCTACATGCCGCCGCTCGAGCCCGGGTACAGCGCCGAGCTCCGGCCGCAGAGCCTCGCCGACCATACGTTCCCGACCGGGGCGGCGTGGGCGTGATCCGCCTCCCGCGCACGGGGCTCGGTACAGCACCGCTCGGCGGGCTGTTCGAGGCGGTGAGCGACGAGACCGCGCAAGCGGCATTCGAGCTCGCCTGGGAGCGGGGCATTCGCTTCTTCGACACCGCTCCCCTCTACGGCCTCGGGCTCTCCGAGGAGAGGCTCGGCCGCTTCCTCGCCGGCAAGCCGCGCGGCGACTTCGTGCTCGCCTCGAAGGTGGGCCGCCTCCTGCGCCCGGATGCGCCGCCCGATCCGCACCAGTCGCACTGGAGAGGCGTACCGCCCCTCAACCCGGTCTGGGACTTCAGCTACGACGGCGCGCTCAGCTCGGTGGACGAGAGCCTCGAACGGCTCGGCCTCGACAAGATCGACGTCCTCCACATCCACGATCCCGATGACCACTACGAGGAAGCCCTGCGGGGCGCGTACCCGGCGCTCGACCGGCTGCGGAGCGAGGGCGTGATCGGCGCGGTGGGCGCCGGGATGAACCAGGTCGAGATGCTGCTCAGATTCGCACGCGAAGCCGAGTTCGACTGCTTCCTCGTCGCCGGCCGTTACACGCTGCTCGACCAGGCCGCGCTGCCCGAGCTGCTGCCGCTGTGCGTGGAGCGTGACATCGCCGTGATCGCGGGCGGAGTCTTCAACAGCAGCATCCTCGCCGGCGGGACGACCTTCGACTACCGGCCCGCGCCGCCCGAGCTGGTCGAGCGCGCGGCGCAGCTCGAGGCCGCCTGCGCCCGGTACGACGTGCCGCTCGCCGCCGCCGCGCTCCAGTTCCCGCTCCGGCATCCCGCGGTCGCGAGCGTCCTGCTCGGCCCCCGCTCGCCCACGCAGCTCGCCCAGAACCTCGACCTGCTCGACGTTCAGATCCCGGTCGAGCTCTGGGCCGAGCTGCCGGCGTGATCGACACGCACGTCCATCTCTGGGACGGGCCGCTCGCCTGGATGACCGACGAGATGGCCGTGCTCCGGCGGCCGTTCGGGCTCGACGAGCTCCGGCCCAGCCTCACGGCGCACGGCATCGACGGCGTCGTCCTCGTCCAGACGCACTCGAGCCTCGAGGAGACGAGGCGCTTCCTCGCGCTGGCCGACGCAGACGACCTCATCGCCGGCGTGGTGGGCTGGGTCGACCTGACTGCGCCCGGTGTCGCCGCGGTTATCGAGGAGCTCGGCGAGAGCCCGCACCTCGTCGGCATCCGCCACCAGGTGCACGACGAGCCCGACCCCGCCTGGCTGCTGCGCGACGACGTGCTGCGCGGCCTCGCCGCCGTGCGGGACGCGGGCCTCGCGTACGACCTGCTCGTGCGCCCGCGGGAGCTTCCGGCCGCGCTCGAAGTCGCTCGCAGGCTGCCCGAGTTGCGGCTCGTGATCGACCACGCCGCCAAGCCGCCGGTCGCGACGGGGGAGCTCGAGCCGTGGCGGGCCTGGATGGCGCTGTTCGCGGAGCTCGAGCACGTCTCGTGCAAGGTCTCGGGGCTCGTCACCGAGGCCGACTGGAAGCGCTGGAAGCCGGACGATCTCGTCCCGTACGTCTCGCACCTCGCCGAGTGGTTCGGCCCGGAACGGCTGCTGTTCGGCTCGGACTGGCCGGTGTGCCTGCTCGCGGCCACCTACGACGAGGTCGTCGCCGCGTGCGAGCGTGCGCTGGGCGACCTCGCCCCGCTGGCCCGCACAGCCGCAAAGGTCTACCGGCTGCCTTGTGCGCCCTCGTCACGAACTCGTACCTGAAAGGGGAACGTCTTCCCTCATCTCTGAGGGATCACAAGGCTCGTCAGCGCACGCCCGCTCCGGCGGAGGCGAAGACCGTGAGCGCTCGCCCCTCCAGGCCCGTGCGGGAGCGGTACGCGTCGACGATCTCGCCGCCGAGGCGATCGGCGTCCTCGACGTCCGTGAGCACGAGCACCGCGCCTCCGAAGCCGGCGCCGAGCAGGCGCGAGCCGTAGCCGCCCGCGCCGTCGGCGAGCTCGACGAGCAGGTCGAGCTCGGCGATCGAGACCTCGTAGTCGTCACGGAGGCTCGCGTGGCTCGCGCCGAGCAGGCGCCCGGCGCCCTCGAGGTCGCCCGCCTCGAACGCCGCCGCGAACAGCTCAACCCGCTCGTTCTCGGTCACGACGTGACGCAGGCGTCGCTGGGAGACGGAGTCGAGGCCCTCGAGATCGGGCAGCCCGACCTGCGTCGAGCGCTCGGCCCCGACGAGCGCGAGCGCGTGCTCGAGCTCCCCGCGCCGCTTCGCGTATGCCGTCCGCTCGAGGCTCCGCTCGACCCCGGAGTCGACGATCACCAGGGCGGCGCGCTCGGGAACGCGGACGAGGCGGTAGTCGAGCGTCGCGCAGTCGAGGAGGATCGCCGCGCCCGCCTGGCCTAGCACGCACGCCGCCTGGTCGAGGATCCCGCAGGGGACGCCCACCGCGCGCAGCTCGGCGCGCTGGCACGCGAGCGCGAGCTCGAGCGGCGCCGGCTCGAAGTCCGCGACCGCGCAGAGGGCGAGCGCGATCCCCACCTCGAGCGCGGCCGACGACGAGAGCCCTGCCCCCGTGGGCAGGTCCGAGTCGACGGCGGCGACGAGCCCCACCGGCGCGCGGCCGAGGGCGGCCAGCTCCGCCGCGACGGCCTGGCCGTAGCGCGCCCAGCCGATCGCCGCCGTTCCCGTCCCGTCGGCGGCGAACGGCTCGGCGGCCCCGTCGCGGGTCGAATTGAGCGAGATGATCTTGTCAGCGACCGCGGCGACCTCGACCGTGATCCCGAGCTGGATCGCCGCGGGAAGAACGAGCCCGCCGCTGTAGTCGGTGTGCTCGCCGATCAGGTTCACGCGGCCCGGCGCCCAGGTGGTGAGCAAGGCGGCCAACGCTAGAGGCAGCTGTCGATCTCGGCCAGCTCCTCGTCGGTGAAGGCGAGATTGTCGAGCGCAGCGACGTTCGACTCGAGCTGGGCCACGCTGCTCGCCCCGACGAGCGTCGAGGTCATGCGCGAGTCGCGCAGCGTCCAGGCGAGCGCGAGCTGGGCGAGGCTCTGGCCGCGGTGCGCCGCGATCTCGTTCAGCGCCCGCAAAGAGGCCAGCAGCTCCTCCGTGAGCCTCCCCGGCGAGAGCGTGTCGCCGCGGCTCGCCCGCGAGCCCTCGGGGATCCCGTCCAGGTACCGGTCGGTGAGCAGGCCCTGTGCCAGGGGCGAGAAGCAGATGCAGCCGATCCCCTCCGCACCGAGCGTGTCGAGCAGGTCCGGCTCGATCCAGCGGTTCAGCATCGAGTACGAGGGCTGGTGGATCAGCGGCAGCGTCCCGAGCCGGCGCAGGATCGCGGCCGCCTCGGCGGTCTGCTCGGCGCTGTAGTTGGAGATCCCGACGTAGAGCGCCTTCCCCTGGCGCACCGCGCTGTCGAGGGCGCCCATCGTCTCCTCGAGCGGAGTCTCGGGATCGAACCGGTGCGAGTAGAAGATGTCGACGTAGTCGAGGCCGAGCCGCCGCAGGCTCTGGTCGAGGCTCGCGAGCAGGTACTTGCGCGACCCGCCGTCGCCGTAGGGACCGGGCCACATGTCGTAGCCGGCCTTCGTCGAGATCACGAGCTCGTCGCGGTAGGGGGCGAGGTCCTGACTGAGCAGCCGGCCGAAGGTCTCCTCCGCGGAGCCGTACGGCGGCCCGTAGTTGTTGGCGAGGTCGAAGTGCGTGACGCCGAGGTCGAACGCCCGGCGGACGATCGCCCGGCTCGTCTCGAGCGGGCGCTCGCCGCCGAAGTTCTGCCAGAGACCGAGCGAGACGGCGGGGAGTTGGAGGCCGCCGTGCCCGCTTCGGTTGTACCGCATGTGTTCGTATCGGTCAGGTGCCGGGGCGTACTTCACCCGGACATTCTGACGTGCGACGGTGGGCAGGGACGCCGGAGCGCCCCTGCCCACTCGCGTCGACTACGGAGCGTTGTCGTTGATCAGTGACGAAGCGCCGTGCCCGAGGTCGGATGCGACCTGGGTGTAGATCGTGTTGAGCTGGCCAGGCGTCGGCTGGTTGTAGAAGTTGCCGGCCGCGCTCGCGATGCCGGCCATCGCCTGGTAGACGGTGATCGCCGGCTTCTCGTCGGCGCCCGTGTCGGCATTGCAGCCGCCGGTGTCGTCCCCGAGCGCGTAGCCGATCGAGTAGACGATCGTTCCCTTGCCCTTCGCCGAGTTCGCCGAGTTCACACCGGCGTGGCACGGCTGAGCGCGGTACGCGGAGGTCTTCGGGTAGAAGCTCGGGCCGGTGTTCGCGGCGCCGTCCGAGAGGAACACGATCACGTCGGGCACCGACGGGCGGCCGTCCTTGTCGAGCTCGGCCTGCGCCGCGTCGATCGCGTTGGCGTAGGCGGTGGTGCCGCCGCCCTTGACGCAGTTGAGGGTCGAGACGAGGTTGGAGGTCGTGTTCAGCGAGCCGTCCTTGTTCTTGTAGTCGTGCGAGAGCGGCGCGAGAACGTATGGACTGCCCGACCCGTTGTAGTTCGCCGAGCTCGGCGTCCCACACTTGTTCCCGAGCGTGTCCGCCGGCGGCAGGACCGCGAGCCCGACCCAGTTGATCGTCGGATCGAAGAAGTTCAGGAACGTCCTGATCCCCTGCTTCGCGTTGTTCAGGTCGTAGCAGCTCGGGTCGTTGCCTCCCGAGCTGTTCTGGCACATCGAGCCCGTACGGTCGAGGACCAGCATGATGTCGAGCGGCTTGACGCCGCACGGCGAGCACGCGGTCGAGCGAACGTGGACATTGAGCGAGTGAATGCCGAAGAAGCGCACGAAGAACGTGCTCACGTGGCCGGTCTCCGAGATGGTGACCGCATTCACCGGGTTACAGCCTGGAACGGAGGCGAGGCACCTCGTCGAGATGACCTCGTCGACATCGGTGAGCTTCGACGAGCGGTTCTTGCCGCCCGGTGCCGTGCCGAACTGCTTTGCGGTCGCGACGGCCGCGGCCGGATCCGGCAGCTCCTGGGCCCCCGCGAGAGCGGCGGCGTCGGCAGATGCCTGGAGCGTGCGCTGGGCGTAGTACGCGTAGCCGAGATCGATCACGAAGGCCGAGAGCCCGATCACCGCCGCGAGCAAGATTGCGACGAAGACCAGGATCTGGCCCGATTCCTTCTTGGTGTCAACGCTGACGCGAGACGATTCCTCCATCGTTACCCCTCCCCAACTCCGGGCGAGGCCGCGTCGCCGTTGGTAAAACCGTGAAGCGTCAGTGGGATCGGCGTGGCCGCGGGCCGCCTAGACCCTGAGTCGAGTGATTCGCCGAATGTGGTGTGATGCTCACCTGGATGAGCGATGTCGTCGAGACACTGGGCCGGATCCGGGTGCTTCCGGTGCTGAGCGTCCCCGACGTGGACGGGGCCGAGGCGGCCTGCCGGGCACTGCTGGCCGGGGGAATCACCTGCGTCGAGATCACGTTCAGGACGGCCGCGGCCGCCGACGCGATCCGGCGGGTGAGCGGGATCGACGGGCTGCTCGTCGGCGCGGGGACGGTGCTCTCCCCCGAGCAGGCGGAGGCCGCGGCGGCCGCCGGGGCGCGGTTCGCGGTCGCGCCGGGGACGAACGAGCGCGTTGTCGAGGCCTGTGGCGAGCTCGGGCTGCCGTTCTTTCCGGGCGTTGCGACGCCCTCGGAGATCGAGCGCGCCCGCGCGCTCGGGTGCCACATACTGAAGGTCTTCCCCGCCGCGACTGTCGGAGGAGTCGCGTTCCTCCGTGCCGTGTCAGCGCCTTACCAGGACGTGCGGTTCATCCCGACAGGCGGCGTCGACGCGACGAACCTCGCCGCGTACCTTGCGGTCCCCTCGGTGCTCGCCTGCGGCGGCAGCTGGCTCTGCGACCAGGCCCTGATCCGCGAGGGCCGCTTCGACGAGATCGAGCGGCTCGCGCGGGCGGCGGTGGAGGTCGCGAGCCGCTCGGCCTCGACTCCATCGCCCGCGCGTTCCTCGGGCGTCGCTGGCGGTGCGGGCCGGAGGTCACAGTGTGAATAACACGGGGCCGGAGAGCACCGTGCCGTCAGCGGCGCCAGGCGGCGGCGGAGCCGGGCTCCGCCCGGCGGGAGCCGCCGCCGGCGAGGGACGGCATGAGTTTGCTCGACTTGAGACCCGCGGAGGAGTGCCGCTACGACCTGGTCGCCCTGGGCGAGGTGATGCTGCGCCTCGATCCCGGTGACGGTCGCATCGCGACGACACGCACGTTCGCGGCATCCGAGGGCGGCGGCGAGTACAACGTCGCGCGCGGCCTGAAACGCTGCTTCGGCCTGCGCACCGGCATCGTCACGGCCCTGGCCGACAACCCCGTCGGGCGGCTGATCGAGGATCTGATCTACCAGGGCGGCGTGACCCAGGCCCACGTCGACTGGCGGCCGTACGACGGAGTCGGCCGCGAGGTTCGGAACGGGCTCAACTTCACCGAGCGCGGCTTCGGCGTGCGCGGAGCGCTCGGCTGCTCGGATCGCGGCCACTCCGCCGCCTCCGCGATGCGCCCAGGCAACGTCGACTGGGAGCGGATCTTCGGTGCCGAGGGCGCCCGCTGGTTCCACTGCGGCGGCGTCTTCAGCGCACTCGGGCCCGGCACGGCGGAGCTGGCGCGGGAGGCGATGGAGGCAGCCCGAAGCCACGGGACGGTCGTCTCGTACGACCTCAACTTCCGGCCGTCGCTCTGGAAGGCCTCCGGCGGCCCGAAGGCGGCGGCAGAGGTCAACCGCGGGCTCGTGAAGCACGTGAACGTGCTGCTCGGCAACGAGGAGGACTTCTCCACCGGCCTCGGCTACCCGCTGGAGGGAGTGGACGAGAACCTGCTCGAGCTCGAGACGGCCGTCTACGAGAAGCTGCTCGGCGAGGTGATGGCCGACAATCCGCACCTGGCGCTGAGCGCCGCGACGCTGCGGCAGGCCCGCAGTGCGTCCGTGAACGACTGGGGCGGAGTCTGCCGGACGCAGGCGGCCTTCCACGTCGGCCCGTCGCTGCCCGGCCTCGAGATCTTCGACCGCGTCGGCGGCGGCGACTCCTTCGCCTCGGGCCTCGTCTACGGGCTCCTCGAGGGCTTCGAGGTCGAGCGGGCGCTCGCATACGGCGTAGCCCACGGCGCCCTCGCGATGACGACACCGGGCGACACGTCGATGGCGACGCTCGCCGAGGTCGAACGGCTCGTCGCGGGTGGTTCCGCCCGCGTGATCCGCTGAGGCGGACCTGGTTGCGGACCGACTCACGCTGTACAACGGAGCTGCTTACGTTGACGTAACTAGCCGATCGGCGTTGCCATGTCGCTCTGGATCTCGCCGGCGGATAGCGGGCGGTTATAGATTCGTACGTCGTCGATCAAGCCGGCGAAGTACTCGCCCCAGATGGAGTTCCCTCCGATCCTGAGCGGATTGCTGGTCTTGGCGAGACTTCCTGAGACCGCGAGCGTCGAAACGAGGGTTCCGTTGAGGTAAAGCCGTTCAGCGCCGCCGTCGAATGTGGCGGCGAGATGTGTCCACGTGCCGAGCGGAACCGAGCTCGAGCCCGCCACGTCCTGTTCGGCGTTGTTCAGGAAGACCTGGCCGACCGGCCGGCCCGCACTGCCGTTGTTCGCGTACAGGGAGTAGAGCATCCCGCCCGCTCGTTCCTTGAAGATCACGCACCTCCAGCGGCCGCCGAACACGCTCGGATCGACCCAGGCCTCGAGCGTCATCCCGGTGGTGAGGTCGAGCGAGGAGGACTCCGGAACCGTGACGAGAGTGCTCGTCCCGTTGAACGACAGTGCACCGCGGTTCTTTCCCGCGGTTACCCACGTTGCGTTCGTGACCGTGCCGGTGTTGCCCTTTCCGGATGAATCGGCCACGTTGCTGCCGCTGCCCTCGTTGAAGCTGTAGGCCGCGACGAGCCCGTTCGGGGCACCGCTCTTGGCGAAGGTCATCGTGTAAGCCTGATCGACCGAGGGAACGACGATGTCGTGTGTCTGACTGCCTCCGTCGGACCACGACGTGAATGCGTAGCCGCTGCCCGCGAGTTGCTGCGGCGACGCCGTGTCGATCGTGTGGTGGAAGCCGATCAGGCTGTCGAACGTGTACGGGGTCGTGTGGGGCAGGCTGTCGACGAGGACCGTCAGCCCCTGCGGTGCCGAGTTGAACGTCACGTTCACCTTGCGCGGGTAGATGAAGACGGAGGTGGAGGTCGAGAGACCCGACGAGTCCGTCGCGGTGAGGATGATCTGGTAGTTGGTGTTGCCTGTGAAGTCGTGACCGCTGATCGGCATCGTGAAGCTGCCGGAGCTCCCGGCGAACGGACCTGGGCCCGGATGCTGGTGTGTCTCGTGATCGAAGACGACCGTCCAGGTGAGCGAGCTGCCGCTCAGGGCTCCGTCCTCGGCATCGGTTGCGCCGCCTGTGAAGTTGATCAGCTGGCCCGCCTGAAAGGTCGACCCGTTGGCCGGGGAGGTGATCGTCGGAACCGGAGGACCGCCAACCCGAATCTGGATCGGACCCGCGTACGCAGTGTTGCTTCCGTCCGACACTGCAAGCCGCGCCGTGAATGCGCCCTGTGCCGCATAGACATGAGTGGGATTCGCCGCCGTCGACGTCCCCCCGTCGCCGAAGTCCCACGAGTACGTCAAGGGACGCCCCTCAGGGTCGGAGGTACCGAGACTCGAGAACGACACCGTCAGCGGCGCCGCTCCGGTCGACGGAGTTGCGCTGGCCGCGACGGTCGGCGGCTGGTCCCCGTTTAGATTGCGAACGCGACGTATCGTCCCCGAGTTGGACACATCGAGCGCTCCGATATCGACGTAGTACAAGGAGCCGTCCGGGCCTTCGCAGATGTAGACGGGGTCGCCGTAAGGGCCGTCCGAGGACCCATCGGCCGGCAGGAAGTCCTGCGTGCCGGTCAGGTTGCCGCCGCCGTCGAAAGTGAGGCGCTTGATCCAGTTCTGGGGATAGTCGCCGAAGAAGTAACTACCGTCGTATCCCGGCCCGAACTGGCTGCCGCGGTAGACGACCCCACCGGTGATCGAGGCATCCCTGCCGTTGTGGTTGTAGGCGTAGATCGGGTCCGTCATCCCGGGCATGCCGCAGGTTCCCTCGCAGATCGGCCAGCCGTAGTTCCCGCCCGACCTGCCGAGATCGACCTCTTCCCAGAGGCCCTCGCCGACGTCGCCGATGAACAGCTTCCCGGTGGTCTGGTCGAAGGAGAAGCGGAACGGATTCCGTAACCCAAGCGCCCAGATGGCGTCATAGTTCGGGCCGGATCCGTCGTAGAACGGATTGTCGCCGGGGATGGTGCCGTCGCTCTTGATTCGAAGGATCTTGCCGTTGTAGGTCGTCAGGCTCTGCGCCGAGGCCGCCGTGAGGTTGTCTCCCACAGAGATGTAGAGATCGCCGTCAGGGCCGAACGCGAGCCCACCGCCCTGGTGGTAGATAGCCGCCTGAACGTCGTTTTGCCAGAGAACCTGTTCGCTCGCCGGCGAAGCCGTGTTCCCCACTGCGGTGAATCGCGAGACCCGGTTGACGAGCGAAGAGTGCGTATACATCACGTAGAAGAAGCCGTTGGTAGCGAAGTTCGGGTCGAGGACGATTCCGAGGGCCCCTCGCTCGTCGGACGTCTCCACCGAGCTCAGCTGGAGGAACGGTGTCTGATCCGGTCGATTCGATCCCGGCTGGACGACGAGCACGATCCCTGCTCGTTCGAGAATCAACATCCGCCCATCCGGTGTGAACGTGATCTGGGTGGGCTGAGCCAAGCCGGTGATCAGCGTGTCGACGACGAACGCCGCGGGGGCTTGATTCTGGACCGTGATGGTGATCGGGCTCGAGGTCGTGACGTTGGCCGAGGCGTCCCTGGCGACGGCACTGAGCACGTGCGGGCCGTTCGCTGCGGTCGTCGTGTCCCAGCTGACGGTATACGGGCTCGAGGTGTCCTCGGCCCCCAGATTGGTTCCGTCGAGCTTGAACTGCACGCCGGCGATCGCAGAATCGTCCGTCGCGTTGGCTGACACTGTGATCGCGCCCGTGACGGTGCTGTTCGCGAGGGGAGCCGTAAGCTGCACGGTCGGGGGGTTCGTGTCGCACGACGCCGTCGCTGCGTTGATGCTCGTCACGGGCGAACGGTTTCCGGCCTGGTCGACCGCATCCACGCCGATGCTGAAGGACGTGCCGCAACTCAGGCCGGAGAGCGTGGCCGTCGTGACGGGCGAGTTGCCTGCCGAAGCACCGTTCTTGTAGAGCCCGTAGCCTGCCACCCCGACATTGTCGGTGGAGGCGTTCCACGAGACGGAGATGCTGTTCTGGGTCCGCGCGGTCATGAGGAGACCGGTGGGCGCGGTCGGCGGCGTCGCGTCCTGGGCCACCACGGGTGTAGCCAGGTCGGTCTGGATCTCGGCCGCCGACAGGGCGCGATTGTAGATTCGCACCTCGTCGATCAGGCCGCTGAACCACTCGCCCCAGACGGCGTTCCCGCCCATCTTCAGGAGCCCGGTCGAGCTCGCGATTCCGCCGGACACCGCGACGCTCGACACCTGCGAGCCGTTGACGAAGAGCTTCAGGGCACTTCCGTCGTACGTCGTCGCCAGGTGGGTCCAGGTGTTGAGCGGAATCTGCGCCGTGCCTGTGCTGTTCTGCTCGGCAGTCGTGAAGACTTGACCGACCGGGCGGTTCGAGTTGTTGTTCGCGTACAGCGAGTACGCCATGCCGCCTGGCCGTTCTTTGAAGATCACGGTTCGCCAGCCGCCCGAAAGCGCGCTGGGATTGACCCAGGCTTCGAGCGTCATGCCGGTCGTCAGGTGAAGCGAGCCGGCGTCCGGGACGCTCACGTAACGAGCGCTCGCGATCGAGATGGCCTTACCGAATTTCCCGCTGGCGCTCCAGGTCGCCCCGGTGATCGTGCCGTTGTTGTTGTTGCCGGAGGCGTCGCCAACCACCGTTCCGACGCCCTCGTTGAACGAGTACGCCGCCACGAGTCCCTGAGTCGCGCCCGTGCCGCCGACGGCGCCCAGGCTCAGGAAGAGGGCGGCAATGGCGGCAAGTGAGATTTTCCTTCGCAGGCTGGGCAGCCCTTCCTTGGTCCCGACGCTCCCGACCGAGGTGCGAGAGACGCTTTCGAATCAGCTTCCCTTGACTCGTCAGCGGGGCCGCCCGCAACGCGATCATACTTGCTCACCGATCCGGAGCGATACCGCCTGGTACCGCCCTGTCACATCTGGCCACACCGTCGGCCAGGGGACTACTGCCCGAGTAGCTTCTCGAACCAGTGGTGCGCATAGCGCTCGTCGTTGAAGGGATCGACCTCGCGATAGCCCGCCGATCGGTAGAGCGCGATCGCCTCGGTGAGGACACTGTTCGTCTCGAGCGTGACACGCTGGGCGCCACACTCCTCCGCGTGGCGCTCGAGCTCGCCGAGAAGCCGGCGTCCGATTCCCTGGCCGCGAACCGACTCGGCGACCCACATGCGCTTGAGATACGCCGACCCGTCCGCCTGAAGCTTCAGCGCGGCGCAGGCAACGGGCTCCGCCCACACCATCGCTACGAAGAAGGCTCCGACGGGGGGCCTGAAATCGTCTAGTTCGGCTGAGATGCTCAACGCGGGATCGAAGCCCATCTCGAACCGCCGGCCGAGCTCCGCGTAGTACTGATGCAGGCAGAACTGGGCGTCGCGGTGAGCCGGATCGACCGCCTTGATCTCGACCAGCGCGGCAGTCAGGAGCCGCTCGACCTCGGCCATTGCCGCCACGAGGCGCTTCTGCCTCGCCTCGCTCAGCGGCTCGAGGAGCGAGCGAGCCAGCTCGTCGCTGCGCCGCTCGAGCAGCTCTCGCTCGGCAAGCCCGGCCGGTGTGAGCTGCGCCGTGCGGATGCGCCCGTCGTCCTCGCTCGGCTCCACGCTGACGAGCCCCGCGGCCTCGAGGGAGCGGAGGAGGCGGCTCAGATAGCCCGAGTCGAGGTCGAGCCGGGCCCGCAGGCGCCGGACCTCGCAGCCCGCGACACCGATCTCCCAGAGGAGGCGCGCCTCGCCCAGCGGCCTGTCCCGGGCGAGGTAGTGATCCTCGAGCGCGCCGATACGCTGCGTGAAGACCCGGTTGAAACTCCGCACCTGGTCGACAGCGGCGTCCATTATTCTCTGATCTTAGTCAGAGAATAATGTCAGTGAAGGGACGACGACTGTGACGGCGGCACCTGCGACGCTCGTGACGCCCGCGAGGACGATGTTGGTCGCCGCCGTCGCCCCATCAAGCCGCGGGCGCCGCCATGGCCAACCGCCGCATGGAAGAAGACCGCGGGTTGGCCCGTCCGGTCGGGTGCTGGAGATCTCACCTGTCTTGACCCGAAAGGAGCCCCACGATGGCTGTTCAAACCACGACCGCCGTCCCCCTGGCACGACCGAGGCTCGGTCGGCTCACCCTCGGCTCGGCGAAACGCACGATCTCCCACTTCGCGCAGTCGATCCACGACGTCTGGGACGGCAGCTCCTTCGAGCCCGGCCGCCACTCGCTGACGCGGGTGCAGTCGCCGTCGGAACGCCAGACACCGAGGTGAGTCGGCCGCCGCGCCCGACCTGCGGGCGCGGCTTACCTGCTTCATGCGGCGCAGACGAGGACGGCCGGCGGCTCCTGATCGGTCAGCCGCTGCCGGCGCTCGAGGAGTGCGATCTCCCCCGAGCGCAGCGTCCGGGCGAACATGCAGCGAGGGTCGAACGTGGGAGTCTCGTAGTGCCGCGCCGGCGAAGCGTTCTTCGCCCTGACGTCGACCTGCTGAGTCGTGTCGGGCTCGGACGGCCGGTTCAACCGCTGCCGGCGCTCCCTGAGCGCGATCTCGCCCGAGCGCAGAGTCGTGGCGAACGCACTGCGGGATCGAACGTCGGAGTCTCGAAGCGCGGCGAGTCTCCGGCGTCCACGTCCATGCGCATCTCCGCTCGATCTACCGCAAGCTCGACGTGCGAACGCGAAGCGCCGCCACGCGCTACGCCCTCCAGCACGACCTCGTTGCCTAGTCTGCGAGCCAACATCTCGCAGCCGCGACCGACATGGCGGGCGCGGCGAACAGACGCCCACGGAGACCGCAATGGAACTGCTGGACCCGCCGGAAAGTCGTCATGGCCGCGAAGCGGCCGGACTTTCCGGCGAGAGTGGAGCTAGGCGGGCTCGAACCGCCGACCTCCTGGGTGCGATCCAGGCGCTCTCCCAGCTGAGCTATAGCCCCGTGCAGGGCACAGTGTAGCGAGCCTCAGCGCCCGAGATCTAGCCTTGCCACTGCTCGCTGCCGCGCGCGTTCTGGAGCTTCGTCGCCTCGGCCTCCATCTGCTCCTTGAGGGCCATCTGCTCCTCGAGCGACTGCTCCGGCGGCTTCTCCCACTCGCTCTGCGGCACCGGCTCGTGCGCAGCCTCGATCAGCTCGCCCTTGCTGATCCGCAGCACCATGTCGTCGGGGTCCTCCCAGTACCACGTCCCGTCCTCGAGCTCGACCGCGGGGTCCTTGTCCTGATGGGTGTGCGCGA
The DNA here is from genome assembly GCA_963724805.1 of uncultured Actinomycetes bacterium. Lineage (GTDB taxonomy): Bacteria > Actinomycetota > Thermoleophilia > Gaiellales > Gaiellaceae > CAVQZA01. The sequence continues at coordinate 55,333 of CAVRWA010000011.1, read as the reverse complement.
TCAGCTCCTCGCGGCTGCTCTTCACGACCTCGTACTCGATGCCCTGGGCGTCGAGCGCCTGCTGCACCTTCTTGCTCGGATCGCCGAAGAGCTTGAGCCCACCGGGCTTGTGGAGCTTGACTGCCATCGCTGTCCTCCCTCGAGGTGAGCGACCTACGATACTCCCTCGCGTGCGCGCTGTCGTACTGGACGCCGCCGGCCAGCCGGCGCTGGGCGAGGTGCCGGAGCCCGAGGGCCCCGGCGAGCTCGTGACCGTGCTCGCGTGCGGGCTCTGCGGCTCGGACGTCGAGAAGCTCGGCCTCTCCGCACCCGGGACGGTGCTCGGGCACGAGGTCGTCGCCGCGACGGCCGACGGCGGCCGGGTGGCGCTCGTCCATCACCTTCCCTGCGGTGAGTGCGAGCGCTGTCTCGCCGGCCACGAGTCGACCTGCGAGGCGTTCGAGACGCCGACGATCAGGCCGGGCGGCTTCGCCGAGCGCGCACGCGCCGCAGGCTGGGTCGAGCTTCCGAACGGCCTCGGCGACGCAGCCTGGACGACGGTCGAGCCGCTGGCCTGCGTCCTGCGTGGTGCGGATCGGGTGCCGCCGGGCCGCGTGCTGGTCGTCGGCCAAGGCTTCGTCGGCCGGGTGTTCGCGGCTGTCCTCGCGCGTCGCGGCGACGAGGTGTTCGCGGTCGACAGCGACCCGAACCGGAGCGGGCAGGCTCCGGACGGCCCCGTCGGTGCTGCGGTGATCTGCGCGCAGGGCGGCGCCGAGGCGGCAATGGAGGCCGTGAAGCCCGGCGGGACAGTGCTCGTCTTCGCAGACGCGGGCGCGATCCCGGCGGCTCCGGTCTACCGTCGCGAGCTCACGTTCGCCGGCTCGCGCTCCGCCACGCCGGAGACCATGCGCGAGGCGGTGCGCCTACTGCCCGACCTCGAGCTCCCGGAGCCGACAGTACTCCCGCTGGAGCGCTTCGCCGAGGGGCTCGAGCTGTACCGCCGCCGCGAGGCGCTCAAGGTGGTGTTCACGCCTCTGAGCAGCGGCCGGGACGTGAACTCATCTTCCATGGGCCGGGCGACGTGCGGCTCGAAGACGTGCCTCGCCCCGAGCCGGGGCCCGGCGACGTGCTCGTGCGCGTCGAAGTCGCGCTCACCGACGGCACGGACGCCAAGGCGTTCCGGCGCGGCCACCCGGTCCTGCTCGGCGAGCTGCCGGGCCGATTCGGCCACGAGTTCTGCGGCGTCGACGTCGAGACGGGGCGACGGGTCGTCGCCCCGAACTCGGCCCCGTGCGGCGAGTGCGCACCGTGCAGGCGCGGGCAGGAGACGCTCTGCGAGAGCCTGTTCCCGCTGCTGAACGGGGCGTACGCCGAGTTCCTGCTCGTGCCCGAGCGGATCGCACGCGTGAACCTCCTCCCCGTCCCGCCGACCCTCGCGCCCGAGACTGCGGCGCTGGTCGAGCCCCTCGCGTGCTGCCTCCACGGCGTCGAGGCGGCCGGAGTTCAGCCGGGAGACACGGTTGCGGTGCTCGGCCCCGGGCCGATCGGCCTGATGCTCTGCGCCTGCGTCGCGGACGCCGGCGGCTCGCCGGTCTCGGTCGGTGGGCGACCCGAGCGGCGCGCGCTGGCGCCCGAGTTCGGCGCGCAGCCCGGCGACGGCAGGGGCGCCGACATCGTGATCGAGGCCGTCGGGAGCGAGGAGGCGTGGCTCGAAGCGATGCGCCTCGTCCGGCCCGGCGGGACCGCGCTCCTGTTCGGAGGGCTGCCCCGCCAGACCACGCCGCCTCTCGACGCCTACCGCCTCCACTACGAGGAGCTCACGCTGCGCGGCGCGTTCCACCACACGCCGCGAACCGTACGCGCCGCGCTCGCGTTTCTCGCGACCGGCGCGTACCCCTGGGCCAAGCTGGTCACGCACGAGGTCGGGCTGGAGGGGGTGGCGGCGCTGCTCGCCGACCCGCCGCCCGGCTACCTCAAGGCCGCGGTCCGTCCCTAACCGAAGAGCGTCAGGTCGGGCTCGCGCTCGCCGCGGAGCACCTCGAGGTCGACCTCGACACAGTCGATCCCGCGCGCCTCGGCCAGCGTGACCGCCTGCGGCTTGAAGCGCTGCGCCGCGAGCACTCCGCGGCACGCCTCCTTCGCCGGGTCGAGGCGGATCCGCTCCAGGTAGCGCGCGAGCTGCTCGACCGCGTCGATCGTGCCGAGGCGCTTGATCTCGACGGCGACCCAGCCGTCGTCGGCATCGCGGCACATCAGGTCGACCGGGCCGAGATCGGTGGGCCACTCCCGGCGTACGAGCCGGAGCCCTGCGCCGAGCGCCTCGGGCTGCTCGGCGAGCGCCTCCTGGAGGTCGCGCTCGACGCCGTCCTTCTCGAGCGGCGCCGCCTCGCCCATGTCGTGCTGGACGTCGCTCAGCACCTCCACTAGGCGGATCTCGAGACGGTCTTCCGACTTGCCGGCTCGCTTGCGCACGACGATCACGCCTTCCCCTTCCTCCACGACGGTGGGAGGCGTCATCCAGTTCAGCGGCTTGTACCCGCCCGCGTCGGCGTGGACGAGCACCGAGCCGTCGTCCTTCAACATCAGCAGCCGCGTCGACTCGGGCAGGACCGCCGTCAGGCGGCCGGTGTAACGAACCTCGCAGCGGGCAACGAGCAAACGCATCGTCGCAGGACCGTACCGTCTCTTTCGGACAGGCCGAAATCCCAAATGCTCATGAGCACAAGGATTGCTAGCTGCGCTCGACGCGCGAGCCGCCGACGATCGCCTCGCGGCCGTCGGCGAAGCGCACGAGCGCCTTGCCCTTGCCGTCGTAGTCGGGCGACCAGACCACGAGGGTCGCGGCCTCGCCGCCGACGCGCACGGGCTCCGTGCCCTCGGGCTCGATCCCGCGCCAGACGCGCACGAACGGGTTCTCCTCCCACTCGCGGCCGATCGTCGTCTCGTCGGTGTGACCGGGAAGCACACGTGTCTCGGGCGGCAGCGTCATCAGGACGTCCATCACCGAGCGGCGAATCGCGGGCACGTCGGCTCCCCCGCCGACCGCGTCGCGAAACAGCGTGTCGCCGGTGAAGCACGCCGTCCCGTTGACGAGGAATGCCAGGCCGTCGGGCGAGTGGCCAGGCGTCTCGAGCGCCTCGAAGGCAAGACCGCCCGTCTCGAGCGGGCCCTTCACGATCGTGAGGCCGTACCGCGCGACGAGCTCGTCGTCGCCCGCGACGTGGTCGCCGTGGCCGTGCGTGGTGAGCAGGTGCGTGACGTTCAGCCCTCCCTCCTCGACCGCAGCGAAAAGCGGCTCGAGCGGCGCGCCCGAGTCCACGAACACCGCGGTCCCGCCAGGCTCGTCGGCGACGAGGTATGCGTTCGAGAGCCAGCCCGGATCCATGCTCCGCACGATCAGCACGAGCGGTACGCTACTCCGGAACCCGAGAAGGAGGAAGGATGGCCGGCTTGATCTCGCGCGCCTCGGCGATCACCAAGGCGAAGGTCTCGAAGCTGCTCGACCGGGCGGAGGATCCCGGCGAGACTCTCGACTACTCGTACGAGAAGCAGCTCGAGCTGCTGCAGAACGTCAAGCGCGGCCTCGCCGACGTCGTCACCGCGAAGAAGCGCCTCCAGCTCCAGCAGGCCCAGCTCGAGCAGAGCGTCGTCAAGCTCGACGGGCAGGCGCACCAGGCCGTCGCGGCGAATCGCGAGGATCTCGCGCGCACCGCGCTCGAGCGCAAGTCGGCGATCCAGCAGCAGCTGCAGGGCCTCGACGTGCAGGTGCAGCAGCTTCAGGCCCAGCAGGACAAGTTGGTCGCCTCGCAGGAGCAGCTCCAGGCGAGGGTCGAGGCGTTCCGCTCGCAGAAGGAAGTGATCAAGGCCCAGTACTCGGCAGCCGAGGCCCAGGTGAAGATCGGCGAGGCGGCGACCGGGATCGGCGAGCAGATGGCCGACACCGGGCTCGCGATCCAGCGGGCCAAGGACAAGACCGAGCAGATGCAGGCGCGCGCGGGTGCGATGGACGAGCTGATCGACTCCGGCGCGCTCGACGACGTCACGGCCACCGGCGACGACATCGACCGGCAGCTCGCGGCGCTGTCCTCGCAGACGCAGGTCGACGACGAGCTGGCGAAGATCAAGGCCGAGGTCGGGAAGGGCGACGACAAGCCGAAGGAGCTGTCGTCGTGATCGTCCGGCTGATGACCGAGGGGCAGTACGTGGTGCCCGACACGCTGCAGGACGAGCTGAACGCGGCGGACGACCGTGCCCTCGCGGCGCTGACCGCCGGCGACCTCGAGGCGCTCAGGGCGAGCATCGAGGAGATGTGGGCGCTCGTGCGCGCGAAAGGCGACCCGCTTCCTGCCGACGAGCTGACGTCAGGCTCGGACGTGATCGTGCCGCCGGCCGACCTGACGCTCGAAGAGGCGCAGGAGCTGCTCACCGGGGAGGGCCTGATCCCCGACCTGCCCGTTTAGAGCGGCGCGTCGAACATCGCGAACCACTTCGAGAGGTCTTCCTCGATCGGAAGCTCCTTCTCGAGCTTGGCCTTCAGCTCCAGCTCGGTCGAGTTGTCGCGCTCCTGCCCGCCCGCGGGGACGAAGGGCCAGAACGCACCGCCCTTGTAGCCGTAGACCCAGTAGACGGGGTGCTCGGAGCCCTTGAAGCGGAACAGCGCGGCGAGCAGCCTGTCTCCGAAGCCCTGCTGGTCGAGCTCCGAGGCGAGCAGGTGGATGCCCGCAACCGCGTCCTCGAGCTCCGGGTCGCCGACGATCACCCACTCGTAGCCGAAGCTGTCCGTCTCGCGCGTGATCTTCGAGCCCGAGTCGTGCGCGACGGAGTCGAGCAGCTCGTCGGCGGCCTTCACGACCTCGTCGAACGCGCTCGCCGAGAGCGGCTTGAAGACGAGCGCCGCCTTGCCCGCGTAGACGAGCCCGAGCTCGACCTGGAGCGTCACCGCCGCGGTCGTGAGTGCGAACAGGCGCTCGTCGGCGGGTTGCTTGAGCTTGGTTCGACCGAACAGGCCCACAGTTACGAGACCGGGCGGCCCATCTGGCGCGCGATCTCCCCGAGCTTCTCGAGGCGCTGCTCGAGCGGCGGATGGTCCATGAACAGCACCGCCGTCTTCTGCTTCACGCTCGTCGGGATGATGAAGAACGCGTTCATCGCCGAGACCTCCCGCAGGTCCTGCGCCGGGATTACCGCAATCTGGCTCGAGATCTTCTGGAGCGCGCTCATCAGGTGCTCCGGCGCGCCGGTGATCAGCGCCGAGCCACGGTCGGCAGCGAACTCGCGGTAGCGGGAGAGCGTCCGGATCAGCACCCAGCTGATGATGTAGACGAGGATCGAGACGACGAGCACGATCAGCCAGACCGGCACGGAGTTGTTGTTGTTGTCCCGGTTGCCGCCGCTGAACATGCCGGCGTAGAGGCCGAAGCGGGTCAGCACCCCGGCCAGCATCGCGAAGAAGCTCGCCACCGTCATCACGAGCACGTCGCGGTTGGCGATGTGCGAGAGCTCGTGGGCGAGCACGCCCTCGACCTCCTCCGAATCGAGCCGGCGCATCAGCCCGCTCGTGACCGCGACCGCGGCGTGCTTCGGGCTGCGGCCGGTCGCAAAGGCGTTCGGCATCTCGGTATCGACGATCGCCACCTTCGGCTTGGGCAGGTCGGCCATGGCGCAGAGCCGCTCGACCATCGCGTGCAGGTCGGGCGCCTCCTCAGGGCTCACGATCTTCGCGCCCGAGGCCGCGAGGGCGAGCTTGTCGGAGGTGTAGTACTGGAAGAAGGCGAGCCCGAAGACGATCAGGACCATGGGCACGAGGCCCACGCTGAGGACCTGGAAGAGCACAACGGCGAAGACGACGTAGAGCAGCCCGAGCAGGAACCCGGTGAAGAGCATCCGGCTGGTGAGCCCGGCATCCCGACCGTACGACTTGCGTTTCATCGAGAATCAAGCCTCCTTGGAGGCGTCGAGGGTCAGGACAATGGTAGCGAGCGCGGCCGCGATTGCCGCGCTAGTAGCGGCGCCGACGGCCGCGGCGGCTGTTCACGTCGTCGACGATCCCTGGGCGCGCGGCGGCGCGCTCGGCCTGCTCGTGCCGGGCCACGGCGTCACGGTCACACGCGAGGACGCGCTCGCCGAGCTCGCGAAGCAGCGGCCGCCGACCGGGGTCGACGTCTACGTCGCGCTGCCACCGCCGGGCAGGACGCACAACATCCGCCGCTATCCCATCGCCGTCGTCGGGCCTGGCTTCTCGGGTCTCCTCACCTCGAGCGCGACCCGGGTGCCGGGTCTCGTCTCGATCCGTGACCTGGACCGCCTCTCCTCGCAGCCCGACGCGAATCCGCGCGCTACCCTCTCGCGGCTCGACCGGCGGCTCCACCAGGCTCACGACGCGCGAAACGGCGGGACGATCGTCGTGATGTTCTCCGCACTTGCGCTCGCCGGGCTGGCGCTGCTCTTCCGCTCGGCGTGGCTCGCACGCGCCGGGGTGCTCTCGATCCCGGCCGCGCTCGCCGCAGCGCTCCTGATCTCCGCGCTCGGCGGCTCCAGGCCTGCCGCCACCATCACCGCGCTGTCGGTACTGACCGTCGGCGGGGCGCTCGTGCTCGCGCGTCTTCCCCTGCCGGCCGTGGTCACGGGCTTCCTCGCCCTCTATCTGATCGTGCTCGCGGCGTGGCCGGAGGTGAACGCGCTTGCGATCGTCGGCCCGCACCCCGACGGCGGCGGACGCTTCTACGGGATCACGAACGAGGTCGAGACGCTGCTGCTCGCCCCGGTCCTCGTCGCGGCGACCGCATGGTTCTGGCCGGTCGCGGCGATCACACTCGCGAACGCGGCCTGGAGCAAGGCGGGGGCCGACGGCGGCGGGATCCTCGTCTTCGCGGTCGGGCTCGCGACCCTGCGCTCGCGGCTCGCGGGCCGCGCGCTGACGGTGCGCAGAGTCGCGGTGATCGCAGCCTTCGCGGTCGCGCTCGGGCTCGCGCTGGTGGGCATCGACGCCGCGCTCGGGGGCTCGAGCCACGTCGACCGGGCGGTCGGCGGGGGACCCGGTCACGTGCTCGGCGTGCTCGGCCACCGGCTCCGCATCTCATGGGACGGGGTCACGAGGACGTGGTACTCGGCGCTGATTGCCGCGCTCACCGGGGCCGCCTGTGTCCTCTTCGCCTTCCTCCGGCCACGGGTCGCCGCGCTCGACGCACTGCTCGTCGCGCTGGCCGTCTCGCTGCTCGTGAACGACTCGCCGGTCGACGTCTTCGGCTTCGGCGCGCTGGGGTGCGCCGTCGTCTGGACGTGGGGTAGACTCGCCCAGCGATGAAGCGCGTCGGCCTCCTCCTCGCCCTGCCGCTTCTGCTCCTCGCCGCAGGTTGCGGTTACGAGGGAACGGTGAGCGCGACGGCCGAGACGGTGGTCGGCAAGGTCGCGGCACCCCCGGCGCAGCCGGTCACGAATCTCAAGGGCGACCCGACCGCGGGCAAGGCCGTGTTCGCGAGCGCGGGCTGCGGCAGCTGCCACACCCTCGCGGACGCGGGCGCCACCGGCACGATCGGGCCGAACCTCGACGAGAAGAAGCCGCCGCTCGCGCTCGTGCTCCAGCGCGTCACCTACGGAAAAGCGCCGATGCCCTCCTTCAAGGGCCAGCTGACCGAGCAGCAGATCGCCGACGTGGCCGCGTACGTCGTCCAGGCGACCTCCGGCTGATCCTCCCGGACGACTTCCCGCTCGACGTCCGGGCCTTCGCCTGCGACCTCGACCGGACCCTGATCGGCCAGGATGCACTCCTTCGCCCGCGCACGATCGCCGCGTTCGCCGCCGCACGCGCCCGCGGGATCCACGTGATCGTGGTCACCGGGCGGATGTTCCGCTCGGTTCGGCCCTACGTGCAGGAGGCCGGCCTCGACGAGCCCGTGATCTGCTACCAGGGCGCCGTCGTCGCAGAGCCGTCGAGCGGCCGCTTCCTGCTGCACATCCCGATCCCGCTCGCGCTGGCGCAGGAGACGATCGCGGCCGTGGAGAAGGCGGGCTTCGGCCTCAACTGCTACGTCGGCGACAACCTCTACGTGGCCGAGGTGACCGAGTGGGCGCGGGCCTACGCCGACTTCCAGAACCTGCCGCTCGAGGCGGTCGGCGACCTGCGCAGCTGGCTCTCGGAGCCGCCGACGAAGCTCGTCGCCGTAGGCGACCCGGATGCGCTCGACGTGCTCCAGGATCAGATGCTGGAGCGCTTCGGCGGCCGGATGTACATCTCGAAGTCGCTGCCGTACTTCCTCGAGTTCGCCAGCCCGGACGTCTCGAAGGGCTCGGGGCTCGGCTTCCTCGCAAAGCGTCTCGGGTTTACGGCCGCGCAGACGGTTGCGGTCGGCGACGGCGAGAACGACCGCGAGCTGCTCGACTGGGCGGGATACGCCGTCTGCGTCGAGCAGTCGCACGCTTCGCTGTTCGAGCGCGCCGACCTCGTGATCCCGGGCCCGGAGGACGACGGGGTCGCTCGGATGATCGAGAGCTACCTGTCCTAGACTTGACGCCGTGATCGACCTCAAGGCGGCCCGCAGCGACCCCGACGGCTTCCGCGCCGCGCTGGCGCGCAAGGGCGCCGCCGAGGCCTTCGACGAGTTGCTCGAGGCCGACGAGCGCTGGCGCGCACTCGTTCCCCGCGTCGACGACCTGCGCGGGCGCCAGAAGCTCAAGGGAAAGCCGACTCCGGAGCAGCTCGAGGAGCTCGCCGCGCTGAAGGACGAGCTGAAGGCGGCCGAGGAGGAGCTCGCCGCCGCCGAGACCGTCCGCGACGAGGCGCTCGCCCGCGTTCCGAACCCGCCCGATCCCTCCGCGCCGGACGGGACGACCGACGAGGACGCCGAGGAGATCCGGCGCTGGGGCGAGCTGCCGCAGCTCGCCGAGCCGAAGGAGCACACCGAGGTCGGCCGCTTCGACATGGAGCGGGCCGCGCGGCTCTCCGGTTCCCGCTTCGGCTACCTGCTCGGGGACACAGCACTGCTCGCCTTCGCGCTCTACCGCTTCGCGCTCGACCGGCTCACCCAGGCCGGCTTCACGCCGATGCTGCCGCCGGTGCTCGTGCGTGAGGAGGCGATGTACGGCACCGGCTTCTTCCCCACCGAGCGCTCGAACATCTACGCGCTTGACGGAGACGACCTGTACCTGACCGGCACGTCCGAAGTGGCTCTCGCGGGCCTGCACATGGGCGAGATCCTCGAGGAGGACGAGCTGCCGCTGCGCTACGCGGCGTTCTCGACCTGCTTCCGGCGCGAATCGGGCGCCGCGGGGAGGGACACGCGCGGGATGTTCCGCGTCCACCAGTTCAACAAGGTCGAGATGTTCGTCTTCACAAAGCCGGAGGACTCGGCAGCCGAGCACGAGCGGATGCTCGGGATCGAGGAAGAGCTCGTGCAGGCGCTCGGCCTCCCGTACCGGGTCGTCAACGTCGCGGCTGGCGATCTCGGCGACCCCGCGGTCAAGAAGTACGACATCGAGGCGTGGTTCCCATCGCAGAAGCGCTACCGCGAGATCACGTCCTGCTCGAACACGACCGACTTCCAGGCCCGCAGGCTGGGGATCCGCTACCGCTCGGAGCGCGGGCTCGAGACCGTGCATACGCTGAACGGCACCGCGGTCACCGACCGGGCCGCGCTGGCTATCCTCGAGAACTACCAGGGCGGGGTGCCCGAGGTCCTGCAGCACTACGGCGCTCCGGCGCGGATCTCCCGCTAACCGCGGCGCCACGTCCGTTCCAAACATGTCCCGGTGCCTGACCCCGGGACCTGTTCGTTTGGTCCAGGCCGGGCTCGCGCCTCTGCGCTAGCCGCTCTGCTCGACCGCGTGCACCTTGTCGAGAGTGTGGTCCCACCAGCCCTGGTCGACGCCCGCGCCGCCGTCGACGCGGTCCGGCCGCCCGTCGTAGGCCCAGATCCTGTCGTTTCCGGCTCCGCCGAGAATCACGTCGCTGCCGGCTGCGCCCTCGAGCTTGTCGTCACCGGGGCCGCCGTCCAGGCGATCGTTGCCGAGCCCTCCCGAGATCGTGTCCTTGCCGTCGCCGCCGACCAGCACGTCGTTGCCGCCGTTGCCCAGGATCGTGTCGTCGCCGCCGAGGCCGCACATCACGTCACGCCCCTCGGTGCCGAACAGGTAATCGGGGCCCGGTGTGCCCGTGATCGTGCACGCCGAGGCGTTCGCAACCCCGCCCTGGAGCGCGAGCACACACCCGAGCGCGGCCGTTGCGTGAACCAGGGCGATGAACCACCCGCTGGGGGAAGAGTGAACCGGCGACCGCGTGCCAAGGTAGGTGCGGCGTCGGACGAGGGCACACGAACACGACCGACGCGAAAGGAACAAGATGGCTGCGGCAGAGCTCAGGCGCAAACTGCGGAACTTCCCGACGGCAACCCTCCACCTGCGCATCCCGACCTCCCTCTCCTCCTAGGTCGCGGAGCGCAGCGCCGTCCCAGGCGAGAGCCCGCGCCGTGCTGCTTCCCCGGCGGGAAGCTCGAGCACGGCGCGGGCCCTCAGCCTCATGGACGCTCGCCAGGGGCGAACGTCCGCTGCCACCTTCACCACCACCTGGTCCGAATCCAGGAACACGGCGTCGATCGGGAAGCGCATGAAGGCCGTGTGAATCGAGGAGGCGCGGTCGAGCAGGAGCCCCTCCCCTTCCTCCATGCCGCTGCGCCCGAGCAGGCCACGCATCTTCTGAAGCGGCGAGCGCGCGACGACGCAGCGCTCGCACACCGGCCTACCGTCCACGTGCTGAAGCACGACCTCCATGCTCACCACCCGAGCACGATGCGCGGGCCGAACACCAGGTCGATCAACCTGCGGCGTCTGCTGCGTCCCCTCTTCGGCATCCCGGTTCGATCCTTCCCTCTCGTGCGCCGGGGCCGCAAAACATCGACGCGAATTGCAAGTGATGCGGTTATCGCCCTGATGGCCCCGATTGCCCCTCCCCCTTTACGGTGATCCGAACGGCGAATCATCAGAAAGAGGGATTGGCCGGCGGCCGGATCGAACGATGATTGGCCCACACGAATCCCGAAGGCGTTGCGGCCGCCGAGAGGTAATTGGAGGAACTGAGGGTGGCTGCATCGATCGCTTTCGCGAGTAGATTCGGTAACTCACTCGGAATATCTGCCTCCAAAGGCATCTCGGCATTCGCATCGCCTTCAATGGCCCGCTATGTCGTGGGAGGAGGTGAGCTCTAGTGACGTTTTCCGAGTGGTACGACTTTGCGCGCGACATGTGGCGCAAGCAGGAGGGACAGACGATGGCCGAGTACGGCGTCGTCCTGGCTGTGATCACGATCGGCGCCGTCGGCGTCTTCACCGCCCTGTCTGGCGGGATCACGAAGTCCATCAACAAGGTGACGGGCCTGCTCCCGTAAGGCGGGCAGTGATGAGGGAAGGGAAGAGAAGATGATGCTGAGTTACTCCGATGTGGCCGAACTCTTTCGCGCGATCCGCAGGCGCGAGGAGGGACAGACGATGGCCGAGTACGGCGTCACGCTTGCCGTGATCTGCGTCGCGACGGTCGCTGTCTTCACGGCGCTGTCGGGTGGCATCACGGGCACGATCAACAAGGTGGTCGGCCTGCTTCCGTAGCAGCCCGAGTAACGGGGTGGGCCCGCCGCCCGGGCCTACCCCGGACACCTCTAGGGGGAGATGAGGGGAAATGAGCAAGCGAATCCAGTTGAGAGCCGAACGGGGCCAGACGATGGCCGAGTTCGCGATCGTCCTTCCGGTTCTGATGCTGGTCGTCTTCGCAGTGATCCAGTTCGGGATCCTGTTCAACAACTTTGTCGCGCTGACCGACGCCGTTCGCGCCGGCGCGCGCACCGCAGCCGTCTCACGGACCGCCGTCGACCCGGTCGGCACCACCGTGGCGCGCGTCCAGTCCGCGACCGGCGATCTCGATCAGGCAAAGCTCAACGTCACCGTCACGTCGGGCTGGAATCACGGCGACGACGTGACCGTGTCCGCGACGTACCCCTACTCGATCAACCTCTTCGGGCTGGTCGTGCAGGCAGGGAATCTCAAGACCAGCACCACCGAGCGCGTCGAATAGCTCGCGATCCGGCAACCACTTCAACTACGAAACAAAAACGAGGGAGAACAGGACGATGACGTACCGAGTCCGCAATATTGGGATCGCCGTCGCGCTCGCAGTCTTGGCCGCGATGATGATCAGCTACTACGTGACGAATTACAAGCGTCACGTTCAGCGAGGGGCCAGCGACGTCACCGTTCTGGTCGCCACGAAGGACATCCCGCTCGGAACGTCGGGCGCCGAGGTGGCCAAGCAGCACATGCTCCGTTCGATCAGCGTGACCCGCACCTCGATCGTGCCGGGCGCGATCTCGAACGGTTCCGAGCTCGCGAACCTCGTCGCCACGCAGACGACGTTCGCGGGCGAGCAGGTGAGCTCCAGGCGGTTCGCGCCCCAGAACGCAGGAGGGGTTCGCGCGTCGATCACCGGCCCGCAGAGGGCGGTGCAGGTCCCCGGCGACGGGAACCAGCTGCTCCTCGGCACGCTCAAGGCCGGCGACCACGTCGACGTCGTCGCCTCGTGGGCCGTGCCGGAGGGCACGACGCATCACGTCAGCCGGATCATCCTGCGCGACTTGCTCGTGCTCCGCGCGCCCGACTCGACAGGGATCGACTCGCGCCTGACGACCGGCCCGAACTCGGCGCTCTCCGTCCAGCTCCAGGTCTCGGACCTGCAGGCGCCCAAGCTCTACTGGGCGATCCAGAACGGCACCTGGATGCTCGCGCTCCGCCCGACGGTCCACTCGGCCGACGTGGGCAAGAACGTGGAGACCGCGATCACCGAGCTCGGCGTGAACAAGGCCGAGGCTCTGAACGACGCCCGCTCGATGGGCCTGGGAGGTCAGTGATGAGCGACTCGCAGAACACCCAGAACGGTGAGGTCCAGGTCGGCACCAGGGTCTACCTCACCGGCTCGTGCGACGGCTTCGACACGCTTCGCGAAGCACTCGCGCAGCAGCCCGACCTCCAGCTCGTCGGTGCCAGCGAGCAGATCCAGGACGGCGCCTCCGCGCTCGCGGGCGGCCACCTCGACTGCGTCCTGCACGCGACGCGCTCCTCGTCGCTGCCGGTGCACGAACTGGCGCTGATCCGCGAGCACACGCGGGTGCCGGTGCTGCTTGTCGCCTCCGGCGAGGCCTCGGTCCTCCTCGACGAGTCGCTCGGGGCCGACATCGCCGATGTCGTGCTCCTCCCCGCGCTGACCGAGAACGTCGTCTTCGCGATCCGGAAGGCGACGCATGCAGGCCGCCGGGCAGCAGCAGCCGGGACGCACGACGGTCGGATCGTCACCGTGTTCTCGCCCAAGGGCGGCACGGGCAAGACCGTGCTCGCCACCAACCTCGCCTCCGCCATGGCGAAAGACGAGAAGCGGAAGACGCTCCTGATCGACCTCGACCTGCAGTTCGGGGACGCGGCGATCATGCTCGGGATCGAGCCGGAGAAGACGATCTTCGACCTCGTCACCGCGCCGGGAGAGCTCGACCCGGAGAAGCTCGCCGGCTACATCACGACGCACCCGTGCGGGCTCGACATCCTCCCCGCTCCGCTGCACCCGGAGGACGCCGAGCTCGTGACGGAGGCAAAGGTGGCACGCCTGCTCGAGGTCGCCCGCGCGTCATACGACGTGATCGTCGTCGACACCTCGCCCTTCTTCCACGGGCCGATGCTGTCGACGCTCGACCGCACCGACGAGCTGCTGCTCCTGTGCGGGCTCGACGTCCCGACGCTGAAGAACGTGCGTCTCGCGCTGGGAACGCTCCAGCTCCTGTCGTTCCCGCAGGCGCGGATCCGCGTCGTCCTCAACCGCTCCAACTCGAAGGTCGGGATGAAGCCGCGCGAGGTCGAGGCTGCGCTCGAGCAGAAGGTGCGCTGGGAGGTCCCCTCCGACCGCGCCGTGCCGATTGCCGTCAACCGCGGCGCACCCGTCGTGATCTCCGATTCGGGCTCCGACTTCGCGAAAGCGGTTCGTGAGATGGCGAAGGGCGTCCTGCCGGTGGAGCAAGAGAAGAAGACCCGCCGGCTCATACCGACCCTGGCGAAGGCCTGAGTCATGGGCCTTCACGATCGCCTGAACCGCCCCGGCACCGCCGCCGTCTACGACCTCCCGGTCGCGGGCGGCGGCAGCGCCCAGCCCGTCGAGGCAGCTCCGACCGACCCGTATGCGGAGCTGAAGACACGCATCCACCACGCGTGCATCGCCGCGCTCGGCGTCGAGCTCTTCAAGCAGGAGGCGAACGAGGACATCACCGAGCGGGTGCTGCGCACGGTCACCGAGCAGCTCGCGCTCGACCGGACGCCGCTCACCCGCGAGGAGCGCCGGCAGCTCGTCCGCGAGATCACCGACGACATCCTCGGCTACGGGCCGCTCGAGCCGTTCCTGCGCGACGACAGCGTGACCGAGGTGATGGTCAACGCGCACGACCGGATCTACGTGGAGCGGAACGGCAAGCTCGAGCGGGCTCCGGCCGCGTTCGCCGACAACGCACACGTCCTCCGGATCATCGACAAGATCGTGTCGCAGGTCGGCCGCCGCGTGGACGAGTCGTCGCCGATGGTCGACGCCCGCCTCCCGGACGGCAGCCGTGTGAACGCGATCATCCCGCCGCTCGCTCTGCGCGGGCCGACGCTGACGATCCGGAAGTTCGCCCGCGACCCGTACACGATGAGCGACCTGATCGGCTTCGGCACGATCACCGGCAAGGCAGCGCAGTTCATGTCCGCCTGCGTGCGCGGGAAGCTCAACGTGCTGATCTCGGGCGGTACCGGCACCGGCAAGACGACGACGCTCAACGCGCTCTCGGCGTTCGTGCCCGGCGACGAGCGGATCGTCACGATCGAGGACGCGGCCGAGCTCCAGCTCCAGCAGGAGCACGTGATCGTGCTCGAGTCGCGGCCGCCGAACATCGAGGGGTCGGGCGAGGTGAGGATCCGCGAGCTCGTTCGCAACGCACTGCGCATGCGCCCCGACCGGATCATCGTCGGCGAGGTTCGTGGCGCCGAGACGCTGGACATGCTCCAGGCGATGAACACGGGCCACGAGGGCTCGCTGACCACGATCCACGCCAACTCGCCCCGCGACGCGCTCTCGCGCCTCGAGACGCTGGTCCTCACCGGCGGCGTCGATCTGCCGTTGCGCGCGATCCGTGAGCAGATCTCGTCGGCGTTCGACGTCCTCGTCCAGATCTCGCGCCTCGTGGACGGCTCGCGCCGTGTCACCCACGTGACCGAGGTGCTCCGGATGGAAGCCGACGTGATCGCTCTTCAGGACATCTTCGTCGCGCGTCCGCCCGACGAGGAGCGAAACCCCGGCTCCGGGCACGCGCGGCTGCTCTCGCCGCTCCAGTGCACCGGGCTCAAGCCGCACTTCCTCGAGAAGCTGGCACGCAACGGCGCGATCCTGCCGCCGAGCTTCTTCGGCGAGGAGGAGGCCGGCGCGGTGCCGCGCTCTTCCTTCGCGGCAACGAGCTTCGATGGAGCCTTCTCGTGAGGCGGCTCTCCCTCGCCGCCCTCGTCGCACTCGCGTTCGCCGCTCCGGCGGCGGGCGCGGTGCAGATTTCGGGCCTCGACACGAGCGCGTACCCGCAGGTGCGCCTGAGCGTGGTCGCGTCGCAGCCCCTGTCCACGCTCCCGGCCCTGACCGAGAACGGGCTCGCGGTGACCGACCTCAAGGGGGTCAATCTCAGCAACGGCAAGAGCGTCGTGCTCGCGATCGACCGCTCTCAGTCGATGGCGGGCGACTCGATTCGCAACGCGACCGCCGCTGCGAGGGCATTCGTCGACCAGAAGCCGGGAGCCGACCGGATCGCGATCGTCGCCTTCGGGCACCACGCCGCGGCGCTGACCGGCTTCTCGCCGGCGAGAGGCGACTCCGACC
Source organism: uncultured Actinomycetes bacterium (assembly GCA_963724805.1). Lineage (GTDB taxonomy): Bacteria > Actinomycetota > Thermoleophilia > Gaiellales > Gaiellaceae > CAVQZA01. Next base: position 39,445 of record CAVRWA010000011.1, on the reverse strand, counting down.
CGACCCTCGCCGGGATCAAGGTCGACTCGGCGTCCGGGACCGCGCTCTACGACGCCGTCGTCTCGGCGTCCGAGCTGCTCGGCAAGAACGGGACCGCGGGCCGCGTGATCATCCTGCTGACCGACGGGCACGACGTTTCGAGCTCGGCGACGCTCGCCGAAGCCGTCGCCGCCGCCCGCGCCTCCCACGCGGCCATCTACCCGATCGCGATCGCCTCGCACGACTTCGACCCTGTTCCCCTCCAGCAGCTCGCGCGGCAAACGAACGGGACGTACCACCGCGCCAGCTCGAGCGCGGCGCTGCGCTCCGTGTACACCTCGATCGCCAACGAGCTCGCCCGTACCTGGCAGCTCGACTACGTGACCGCCGCGCGCCCGGGCGACCACGTCGCCCTGGCGACGACGACCCCGGTCGGCAATTCCCGGACGTCGCTTGCCATCCCGGCGAGCTACGGGACGGGCTCGTCGGACCCGTCCTCGCTCCTGCCGTCGCCCCTGTACTCCACCGGCGGGACGGTCGCGTTCGCGCTGCTGATGGGGCTGCTCGTGCTCGCCGCGGGTCTCTTCGTCGTGGTCGGCGCGCGCGGGAGCTGGGTCAAGGTCCGGCTCGCACCGCACATCGGCGAGCGCGAGCGCCGCCTGGCGCGCCGGAAGGAGCGCCTCTCGCTGCTCGCCGCGCTCTACAAGGCAACCGAGTCGGCGTTCGGGAGCTGGCGGCGCTGGGCCTCGCTCGAGCGGATGCTCGAGCGCGGGGACGTGCCGCTTCGCCCCGCCGAGTTCATCTGGGCAAGCCTCGGCCTGGGCTTCCTGCTCGGGATGGTCGCCGCCATCGCCGGCGCCTCGCCGCTCGTGATCCTGGGCCTCCTCGCCGCGGGCGGAGCGGTCCCGTACGGGGTCGTCTCGTTCCGCGTCAAGCGTCGTGCACGGGCGTTCGAAGACCAGCTGCCCGAGATCCTGACCACGATCGCAGCCACGCTGAAGGCGGGGCACTCGTTCAAGCAGGGCATGCAGGCCGTCGTCGACGAGGCCCATCCGCCGGCGAGCGAGGAGCTCAAGCGGGTGCTCACCGAGACCGGGCTGGGACGGCCGATGGACGACGCGCTCACCCAGATGGCCGAGCGCACCGGCTCGGAGAACTTCTCGTTCGCGATCACCGCAGTCACGATCCAGCGCCAGGTCGGCGGCTCGCTCGCCGGGCTGTTCGAGATGGTCGCCGACACCGTGCGACAGCGCCAGCAGTTCGCCCGCAAGATCCGGGGGCTGACCGCGATGGGTCGGATGTCCGCCTACGTCCTGATCGGCCTGCCGTTCTTCATCGCGCTGGCGATCACGGTGATGAACCCCGAGTACATGGCTCCGCTCTACCACACGAGCGCCGGGCACATGCTGATCCTCATCGGCCTCGCGATGATGACGGTCGGGTCCCTGATCATCCACAAAATCGTCTCCTTCAAGGGGTGAGCAGATGCTGCTTCTGATCCTTGCCGTCGGCCTGCTCGCACTCTCCGGCTTCCTCGTCTCGGAGGTCGTGAGCCTGCCCGAGCGGCAGCGCCGGACCCTCGTCCGCCGCGCTGCGCACTACGGAGCCGTGCGCGCCGCACCCACCGAGCGCGAGCGGGCGAACCTGCACGAGCGCATGCTCGTCCCCATCTCGGGCCGGATCGCACGCCTGATGCTCCGCCTCAACCCGCGCGAGAGCCTCGACTCGGTGCAGCAGAAGCTGCTCGCGGCCGGGATGCACGACGTCTCGCCGAGCGGCTTCCTGGCCGCGAAGGCGATCCTCGCGGGGGGCGGGCTCGTGTTCGGGCTCGTGCTCACGGCGGTCGCGGGGGCGCAGACGGGCCTCCTGCTCACGCTCGCGTTCGTCGCGGGCGGGTGGATCGCACCGGGCTGGATCGTGGGCAACCGCGCGACACGCCGCCGGGAGCAGATCGGGCGGGAGCTTCCCGACGCGCTGGACCTGCTCGCGGTCAGCGTCGAGGCCGGACTCGGCTTCGACGGCGCGATCGCGAAGCTGACCGAGCACATGGAGGGATCGCTCGTCGACGAGCTGTCGCTCGCTCTCGGTGAGATGCGCGTCGGCGAGTCGCGCTCGGAGGCGCTGAAGAAGTTCGCCGGGCGCGTCGACACGCCCGAGGTCTCGTCGTTCGTGCGCGCGATCATCCAGGCCGACCAGCTCGGCATCTCGCTCGGCAAGATCCTGCGCGTCCAGGCGACGGACAGCCGGCTCAAGCGCCAGGCCGCCGCGGAGGAGAAGGCGATGAAGGCGCCGATCAAGATGCTCTTCCCGACGGTCGCATTCGTCTTCCCGGCGATGTTCATCGTGATCCTCGGCCCGGCCTTCCTCGGACTCAAGCAGCTGTTCGGGTTCTAGTGACGATGTCTCCTGCGACTGAACAGGGATTCGGCAGCGGGCTTCGCGCTCATGTGAACCGCAAGCGCGGCGGCGACGAGACGCCGCCCGAGGAGGAACAGCCCCGGTCCGTCTCCGAGGCCGTCGCACTCGCCGAGCCCCCACCCTCGAACGCGGGCGCCGACCAGCTCCGCGCCGAGCTCGAGGCCTCGCTCGACCGCGAGCGCGCGTTGCGCGACTCGCTCAACTCGCAGGACGCCGCGAACGAGCGCGAGCTCCAGATCCAGCAGGAGGCGGCCCGCCGCGCCGAGGAGCTAGACGAGCGCGTCGCCCAGCTCGCCGCGGCCGAGGCCACCGTCGCTGCCCGTGAGCGGGCCGCCGCCGAGCAGCTGGCGGAGGCCGAGGCGGTGCGCGAGCAGGTCGCCGCCACCCACGCGGCCCTCGAGGAGGCGCAGGCACGCGCCGACCAGCGAGAGAAGGAGATCGAGCTCAAGACCGAGGCACTGAAGGCCGCCGACGAGGCGCGCACCGGTGCGTTGCAGGAGGTGGCCGAGCGCTCGGCGGCGGCCGCCGAGCGCGAGCTCGCTCTCAAGAGCGCCGAGGCGGAGCTCGAGAAGCGCGAGGCCAAGCTCGCCGCGGAGCTCGAGAAGCGCGAGGCCAACCTCACGGCCGGGCTCGAGCAGCGCGAGGCCGAGCGGATGGCGGAGATCGCAGAGCGCGAGCTCGCCGTCAAGAACGTGCAAGCCGACCTGGAGCAGCGCGAGGCCAAGCTCACGGCGGAGTTCGAGAAGCGCGAGGCGAAGCTCAAGCTCGACTTCGAGAAGCGCGAGGCCTCGCTCGCGGCGGCGTCCGAGAAGGTCGTCGCGCTCGAGCAGCGCGAGGCCGACCTTCGCGCGCTCGAGGAGCGGGCCAAGGCGAGCCTCGCCCAGCAGAGCGCGGGTCTCAGCCGGCTCGCCGAGATCCAGGAGCGCGAGGTGCAGCTGGCCGCGCGCGAGGCGGAGCTCGTCGCCCGGGAGCAGCTCGGGCACAAGCACCTCGTCGCCGTGCCCGAGGCCAACGGCTCGCTGGCCGCCGAGCTCGACCAGCGCGAGCTCGACCTCGCAGCCCGCGAGGCCGAGGTGCGCCGGGCCGAGGCCAACGTGCGCCGGGCCGAGGCGAACGCGCCGACCGAGGACAACATTGCCGCCGCCCAGCTCAAGCTCGACGAGCGCGAGCGCTCGATGCAGAAGCGCGAGGCGGAGCTCCAGAAGGCCGAGAAGCTCGTCGTCACGCTGAAGGATCAGCTCGAGACCAAGCAGCGGCGCTTCGGGGTCGGCGAGGAGACGGTGGTCGCCCAGCTCGAGGACCTCGATCGGCGCGAGCGCGAGCTCGACCTGCGCGAGGCGCGGCTCGACGCCGACGAGGACATCGCCTCGCAGAAGCTCGAGGTGCGCGAAGCCGCGCTCGCCGCGCTCGAGGAGAAGCTGCGCCGCAAGGAGGGAGACCTCTCCCAGTACGTCACGCAGGTGCAGAGCGAGTTCGACCGGCGCGAGGCGGACTGGTGGTCGAAGCAGCTCGGCAAGCCGCTCGAGGCTTACACCGCGCCGTAGACCCGCACGGCGAGCCAGATCCCGGCGACGCCGCCCACAGCCGAGAAGACGAGCGACGTGAGCGAGAAGCCCGACGCTCCCCAGAGCTCGGGCACGTAGCCGCCGACCACGGCTCCGAAGCCGCCGCAGAGAGCGATCACCGATCTACCCATGGGCCGAAAGATCGGCATACGAGCCTTCTCGCTTGAGCTAGTAGAGCACCAGCCTGTCGCGGTGGACGGCCTCCACGCCGCGCGGGCGTCCCGAGAGCTCAGCGGCGCTGCCGGCGCTCAGCCCTTTCGCGAACGGGACGCCCTCGCAGACGAGCTCGACCCCGTCCCCGGCCTCGAAGCGGCCGTCGCAGGCGAGGACGCCGACTGCGAGCAGGCTCCTCCCCTCCTCCGACACCGCGCGCCGCGCGCCCTCGTCCACGTGCAGCCGGCCCACGACCGGCGTGCCGAAGCGCAGCCAGAGCTTGAACGCCGGCTGGGTGCCCTCCTCGGCGGCGAAGCGGGTCCCGCGCGGCTCGCCCGCGACGATCGGCCCCAGCACGGACTCGCCCGTCCCGCCCGCGATCACGGTGGTGATGCCCGCCGCCACCGCCATCTGCGCGGCGGCGACCTTGCTCTCCATCCCACCGCTCCCGAGCGAGGTCGCCTTGCCGAAGACGGCGCCCTCGACCGCGGCCCCGTCACCGATCGGCTCGGCGCCCGGCTCGCCCGGCGCGCGCGTGAACACGCCCTCGGCCTCGGTCAGCAGCACGAGCAGCCGCGCGCGGGCGAGGATCGCGACCTGGGCCGCGAGCGCGTCGTTGTCTCCGAGTGAGATCTCGTCCGTCGCGGTCGCGTCGTTCTCGTTCACGACCGGAACGACGCCGAGCGCGTGAAGCGCCGCGAGCGCGTTGCGCGCGTTGACGTAGGCCCCCCGGTCGGCGATCTCCCTTCCGGTTAGCAGGACCTGCGCGGCCGAGACGCCCTCGCGACCCAGGGCGTCGTCCCATGCCGCCTGCAGGCGCGCCTGCCCGAGCGCCGAGGCCGCCTGCATCTGCGGCATCGAGCGCGGGCGACGGTCGAGGCCGAGCCGCGGCAGCCCCAGCGCGATCGCCCCGGACGAGACGACGCAGACCGGCGTTCCGGCGTTGACGAGCTCGGCGATCTCCCGGGCGCGGCCGCGCAGCACCGTGCGCCGGACCCGTCCGCCCGGGCCGACGATGAGACTCGTGCCGAACTTGACGACGACCGGGCGCCGCACGGCTCAGCGGCTCTGCGTTCCGTCACCGACGATTCGGTACTGGCGCAGCCACAGGTCGCGGTAGGTGACCGGGCCGCGCGGGCCGGGCACCCAGTCGACGTTGATGCCGGTCTCGGGCGCGCCCGTCAGCTCGAAGCCGTCGGTGTAGCGGGTGGGCGCGTGCCAGTACGCGGCGGTGCCGCGGTAGCCGTCCAGGAAGCGCTGCGCCGCCTCCGCGTCCTCGGTCACGATCCCCGCGGCGAGCCCGGAGGTCTCCTCGTTCGCGAGCCGCACCGCCTCGTCGAGGTCGTCGACAAGGTCGAGCGTGACCGTCGAGACCCGATTGGCGTCGTTCGCCCACTCGTGGCCGAGACGGACGTCGAGCAGTTGGACGCCCTCGCCGACTCGTGCCGTGCCCCGCGCCTCGATCCCGAGCCGGTCGAGCAGCGCGAGCAGGTCGGGCAGGAGCCCGCGCGCGCCGCGATCGACGAGCAGCAGGTTGAGCCGGTTGCAGACGCCGAGCCGGTCGAGGCTCGCCTCCGCGATCGCGAGCGTCTTCTCCCGCGACGCGGCCGGATGGACGTAGAGGACGCCGCCGCCTTCGGCGTGCGCGAGCGCACGCACCCCGTGCTCGGCCGCGAGGCGCGAGAGCTGCGCCGTCGTCTCGCCGCTGCCTCGGAGGATCACGAGCGGCAGCACCTTCGGCAGCGAGACGAGCACGCGCGCACCCTCTCGATCCGGCGAGCGCACGAGCCCGACCGCGCCGCCCGGAAGCCCGGCGTCCTCGAGCGCGGGCCGCAGCACGTCGTCCACGAGCACGGTGACAGTGCGCAGAGCCGCGCCCCCGGTGCGCAGAACTGCGGTGTTGAGACTCTTCAGCAGCTGCCCGGCGACGTCGAGCGCCACGTTCGGCCGCGCCTCGAAGTTCGCGCCGACCGTGCCGATCGGGATCCGCCGCTCGCTGACCACGAGCCCGTTCTCGAGCGTGCGCGTGCCGACCTCGCGCTCGAGCGGCGGCAGCGCGGCCATCGCCTGGACCTGCGCCGCGAGCGCGGCGACACGGCGCTCGTCGAGTCGCAGCCGGTCGAGCATCCCCTCGTCGAGCTTCCCCTCGGCGGCAGCGCAGTCCGCCTCGTTCGCGAGCAGGATCTCGGCGCGGCGTTCGTGCACGAGCGCAGCCGCGCGCTCGAGCGCCCCGGTGACGCCGTCGTCGGTGAGCGCCGCGAGCGAGCGCCCGGCCTCGGCGGCCTCCCGCTCGACGAGCGCCCGTAAGTCGACCTGTTGATCCAGCGCCATAGGTCGCAAGATACCCCGCCGCGTAGGATCGTCCCCGGCGGGATGCCGGAGCGGTCGAACGGGGCGGTCTTGAAAACCGCTGGGCGCGCGAGCGTCTCGTGGGTTCGAATCCCACTCCCGCCGCTAGAAACCAAGCCGAACCTGACACTGACCGGCGGGGCGGCAACAGCTCGATGACGCGTCCGTAGAAGTCTCGATCTCGCGGCAGGCCGCCGACTCGCCAGGCAGGCGCCGACTTGGCACCCATACCCTGCGCTGGATCGTCAGTGGCTTCGCGGGAGGGTAACACTCCGCCGCTAAGACCGGAACGAGTCTCACCTCAAGGGAACCAGCAACGCGACCACAGGGAAAGACCGGTTCACCAAACCGCGCGCGGGCAGGTGGCCGCACTGCTCCGATCCGCTTCGTTAGTGGCGTCGGCGAACCGGTCCGCGGCGAACGTCGTGTGCTGTCTACACGGTGGCTATCGACCGACTCGACCTGAGCTTGTCCTCACGTGCGTACTCGCGCGCTTTCAGTGGATGAGGCCTGGCAAACGAACGACTGCCGCCGGGCGACGCGCCGTACGCGCGGCCGAGCGCGAGCTGCACCGCCTCGCCGCCGCGATAGAGCGCCGAGCGCCCTAATCGCACCTTGGGGCTACGGACCGGCGGCGGGATCGACGCCGAACGCGCAGTACGTGTCCTTGGGGTACCGCGACGTCTTGTCGTTGCTGAGGTCGTAGTGGGTCGGGGCGAACTGCTCCCAGTCGTAGTCGGGGAAGTCGACTGTCTGCCCCCGGTAGGACTGTTGGTCGGCGTACCAGTGGTAGGCGAGCCTCACCCGGTAGTAGCCGGCTTCGTTCCCCGGAATCCGGAACAACCACACACTCGATCGAACGAGCGTGTCGTACGTGCGCCAGTAGTCCTGGGACCTCGGCCAGTCGCGGTCGTAGGTCTCGTCCCAGTACCACGGGGTGTTCCCGTTCTGGAGGGGGGCCCAGCCGTTCCGAGTCGCGTCCCAGTACGAGGAGGTGGTCCCGCTCCCGAGCCGATACCACCCGTTCCGGGTCGCGTCCCACCGGTCGAGTCCCGCCGCGTAGGCGACCTTCTGGAACTCGACCTTGCCCGGGATCGTATTGAATGCCCGCAGCAAAGGCTCGGTCGAGAACCGGATCCTGAACGTGCCCTCCGTGGACCCTGTTTCGCACCTCACGCTCGGGTCGAGGGGACGGACCTCTCGCGGCGGCCTCAGCGGGGGGACGAACTGCGTCGACGCGTTCACCGTCCGAAGCGACTGGATTCGCCGGCCGGACTTGTCGTAGACCCGCTCCGTGTCTGGGCCCCACGTGTCGTAGCGCTCGTCGAGCACCCACGCCTTGTCGTACCCGGCGCCGCTGTGGATATCGGCCGGGCCGTTCGTCGCGGAGATCCGATCGTTGCCACCGAGACCGTAGACGGCGATCGCCGGGTGGCCGCTGCCGCCCGGCACCTTCCTCGTGTCGGCGCCGGCCGTGAGGCAGAGCGTCCGCGACTGCTCGGGGTTCACGCCTTGGAGCGCGGCGGGGTTGCTGCACGGATCCGGAGGCGTGGCTCGAGATCCCCAGTCCGCTGCAGAGTCGGGCCGCGCGCTGACCGAGGGGGTGTTCGGCGACGCGCCGTACGCACCGACCGCCGCGACGGCGGCCGCCGCGAGCCCGGCGAAGACCCAGCGCGTAGTCGTTGGCTTCCCGCTGCGGCGGGGCAGGATGGCTTCGGTCCTTCCTCTCGGGCGTACGATTGTGCTCCACCGCGAGCGAACGGTCAAGCGCCGCCACCTTTCCCCGCTCGCTCGCGGAGGCTCCGCGCGATCGTGTCGAGCCTCGTCGCGATTCGCCAACTCGCGAGATCCCAGACGCCCGCAGTGCCGTCGCGGTACGCAGCCGCGAGCGTCGAGGGCGCGGTGAACGCGAGCGCCGCGACGGGGACGTGCGGCGGCGTCGGCAGCGGGTCGCCCACCTGCCTGCCCGCGTCGACGTCCCAGAGCCGTACCGATCCGTCGGCTCCGCTCGAGGCGAGCCAGCGGCCGTCGGCGCTGAAGGCAACGGCGTCCGCGCCCGCCGGCAGCGACTCGCGCAGCCGGCCCTTCGCGACGTCCCAGACGCCGATCGCGTCGGTTCCGGCCGCGGCGAGCGTCCCGCCTGGGCCGAACTCGACGTCGCCGACGTCGCCGAGGGCGCCGGGGAGCACGACGGGGCGCTCGCTTCCGCGCCAGAGCACGACCTGACCGCCCCGAACCTCCCTCTGGCCGCACGCTCCGCCGTACGCGTACGCGGCCGCGACGGTACGCCCGTCCGCCGCGATGTCGAGCGCGCACGCCGAGCCCGGCCTGCCGGGGGGGTGGAGATCGACGAACGATCTCGTGCGGGGCGGCGCACCCCACAGGCGGACTGCGCCGCCGGGGAGTGCTGCGGCGAGCCTGCCGCCGCGCGCGAGCGCAATGCGCTCGACCCGCCGCGTCGCCCCCGCAAGCGGTTGCTCGTGCTCGTCGGGCACGCCGCCGCGGAGGCGGTAGAGCTCGACCCCGTCCTTGAAGCCGAGCGCGATCCAGCCGGCGCCGGGATCGACGGCGATTCTCGTCGCGCCCACCTCGGCCTCGGGCGCGCGCCCCGGGCGGCCGGGCTCGAGAGCGCCGCGCACGAGCACCCGGGCGCCCGACGTCGCCGCCGCGAAGACGCCGCCGCCGAAGGAGGCGTCGAACACGCGGTCGCGCGTCACCTCGATCCCTCCGCCGGACAGCGCGAGCTCGGCGGCGTCCCAGACGCTGACGCGACCGTCGCCGGAGCCCGCGGCGAGCGTCGCGCCGCGCCGGTCGAAGCCGACGGACACCACCGGCTGAGTGTGCGCCAGCAGCCGCCGGCCGAGCTGGCGCTCGCGGCGGACGTCCCAGAGGATGACGGAGTGGTCGTCGGCGCCGGACGCGAGGAGGCGGCCGTCGCCGCTGAAGGCGAGCGACACGATCCCGTCCGTGTGGCCGCCGAGGCGAGCCGGCGGAGCGCTTCCGTCGAGCCGGAAGAGCGTGACGATCCTGTCGTCCCCCGCCGCGGCGAGCGTGAGGCCGTCGGGGGAGCAGGCGACGGCACCCTCCGACAGCGGCCGCGCGCCCTGCAGGACTACGCGTCGCGCGCGAGCGGCGGGGTTCGGCCAGAGGACGACGCGCCCGTCGTCGAATGCGGCGGCGACAGCGGGCCCGCGGCCGTGCAGGGCGGGGCAGAAGGAGACCGCGCGGGGGTTCGGGCCGACAGGCTGGAGTAGCCTCGGAGCGGCCCTCGCGCCGAGCCGCCATACGACGACGCCGTTGCCCGTCGCGGCTGCGAGCCAGCGGCCGTCGGGGCTGAAGGCGACGGCCCGCGCGGTCCCCGCCCGCGTCGGGAGCGAGCGCAGGCGCTCGAGTGCCGTCGCCTGGCCACGGCCGTCGCCGCGAACGCGGTACAGGGCGACGGTGCCGTCCGTGCGCGCGGCCGCCAGCCGGGCGCCGCTCGGGCTGAACGCGACGCCGCCCACGTCGACCGGTTCCGTCGCGTTCGCGACAGTCGCGCCGCGCCCGTCGAGCAACATGACCTTGTGACCGGTCGCGACCGCGATCGCACTGCCGCCCGGGGAGACCGCCGTCCCCCCGACCGGCGCCTGGAAGTGGACCAGGCGTCGCAGGCCCGTTGCCTGCTGAATCACGTCGATGAGCGCGTCCTGGGCAGCGGCCGTGGCGGGCGCGTGGTCGTACGCCTCCAGGGCGCTCGGAACAGCGGTGCCGAGGCGCCCGTCGCCGAGGGCGTTCCGCGCCTGCGCCGCGAGCGCCTGCGCGCCGCTCACGCCCCGCGCATGCTCGGCGCGCGACTTCTGGAGGAGCGCGTACGCGAGGATCGAGCAGGCGGCGACGAGGAGGGCGAGCGCCACCCCGGCGACGGCGCGGAACGTCCGCGCCCGCCGCCGCTCGACCTGCTCCCGCTGCTCCGCCTCCCGCTTCTCCTGCTCGAGCCGCTCGCGCTCGGCGACCGCTCGCCGTTCGAGCTCGAGCCGTTCCTGCTCCCGCATGTAGCGCGAGCGCCAGTCGACCACCGCGCCGCCGAGGACGTCGTGGAAGATCTCGTACCGCGTAGCCCCCTTGCCTCCTTGCGGCGCGACGGGCCGGAGGATGCGTGTGTCTCCTTCGGCGAGCTTCTGCAGTACCGATTCGACCCGGGGTGTGGCCGCCGCGGCGAGATCGGGCTTCTCGTAGGCCAACTGGCTGAGGTCGGCCGCCGTCAACGCGATCTTGGTTCCCGAGGGCGTAACGAGAAAGCGGGCGATGTTCGCCGCTATCTCCTGCTCCTCACCGCCGAGCATCCCCATCCGCTCGTTAAGGCGATCGCCGAGGAGTTGCGCGGCTCCGCCGAGGTCGTCGCGAAGTGTCTCCGCGCGGAGCGTCCGTGAGCCGAGCTCGGCCTCTCTCTCCCAGAGGGCCGTCAGCACCACCTGGAGGATCGGTGTCTCGACGCGAGCTTCTGCGGTCGCGCCTTCACGCAGAGCTCCGGCGCCGAGGGACTCGCGCGAGACGCGGTCTGTCCGCACCTGGTCGAGGACGTCGTCCACGAGCTCGTCTTCGATCTCGACCGCATGGTCGGGCGGGACGTGACGGTTGTACTCCCTGATCGGCAGCGTCACGGCGTCGCGGGCTGCAGCGAGCCCGAGGTGGTCGATCTGCAGTCGGTTGTCGAACAGACCCGGGATCCTGCCCTTGAAGCGGTCGAGCTGTGCGAGCGCGTCGTCGCGAATCGAAAGCAGGAAGTTCGCCCGTAAATCTGCTCGGTTGACTGCCTGTGGGAACTCGAGGTCGAAGGTGCCCGGACCGCTCTCCTGGCCGTGGTAGAGGAAGTACTCCTCGAACTGGTCGAACAGCAGGAGCAGCTTGCCGTGCACCTCGCCGCACCAGTGGTCGAGCACTTCCGCCAGCGTCGCGCCGGCGGGCGGGTCGGGCAGGTCGTCGCGGTCGAGCAGCGCCGTCACCTCCGCGCGCGTGGCGGCCGCGATCGTCTGCAGGGGAGCGGCGTCGGACCAGGAGCGCACGACGATCAGGGCGAAGCCGGCTGCGGCACCGTCAGCGAGGTCGTCCCGGGAGCGCCGGCGCAGAGAGCCGGCGACGCCCGCGAGCAGGACAGAGCTCTTGCCGACCCCGCTCGGGCCGTAGAGGAGCGTGAGCCGGTCCGAGAAGAGGTTCGCCTCGACGTTCTCCCCTTCAGCCTCGCGCCCGAAGAAGAGTGCTGCGTCCGCCTCCTCGTAGGGCCTGAGGCCCTGGTACGGCGAGGCGGGTGGCGCCTCCGCGGCAGCCGCTGCGCCGGTCACTCGGTGACTGTCTCGGTCACTGGGCGGGCCTCTCGATCCGCTTGTCGAGGGCGTCGCTCAGCAGCTCGATGTACTTCTCGAGCTCGAGCTTGATGATCTCGACGCTCCGTTTCTCCCAGAAGGCCTGCTCGATGGGGTCGACGTCCTTCTGGATCGCCCACGATCTCCAGCTTCTCGTCTGCTCGCCCCAGATCCGCCGCAGGATCGCCCGCAGATTCCAGTCTTTCATGCCGTACCCGAGGAAGAGGTAGCTGCTGTTGCGCAGCGTCTTGAGGACGACTTTGGGGAGCAGGAGGTGGAGGTCAGTGTGGGTCAGGTAGTCGATGTAGTTGTCCTCGGTGATGACGTAGTTGTCCTCCGGGGAGTCCTCTGACTCTTCGAGCTCGTCGGACGCTCGCCGCACGACGTGGCCGTGGAGCTTGACGATCACCGTCCGCGTCTCCGGCTGCCCGAGGCGGTAGTCCGTCGCGTTCTCGATCGGCTGGGGCGGCTTGTCCGGAGACGAGTGCATGAAGCGTCCGATGTGCTCCTTCGGGCTCGTTGCGACATAGGTGATCAGGTCGTACGGTTCGCCGGCTTGCTCGAAGGCACGCTCGAGCAGGTAGTCGTAGTTCGTGGTCAGGATCACGGGGATCTGCCTCAGCCGACCCTGTTCACGGACGATCGTCGCGGCCCTTGCTAGAAACAGGTGCATGGGGCCGGGCTCGAGGCCGTCGACGTCGAAGATGTCGTGCAACTCGCCCGCGAGCCTGCCGCCGCTGTTCTTGACGGAGTCGATGAACTGCGAGACGCGGATGAGATCTTTCGTCAGCGCGAGCTCGTCCGGAGCTTTGAACTCCTCTGCGAGGTAGGTCGCGAGCTCCCGGCCGTCCGGAAGACACCGATCGCGGGGGACCCAGGTGAAGTCGGCCGGGCGCCCGCAGAGGTTCACGCCGGCGCCAAGAAGGGGGACCACCTCCCCTCTCAGCATCGAGGCGGCGAGTTCGTCCAGCTCGTCGGCGAGCTCCGTCTCGGCCTCAGGCAAGGCTGCGACGTCCTTCTAGAACGGATTCTGGTGCGGTGGGGCGCACGGGCGGCTCCTTCGGGTGCGTCCTCCCCCATGGAGATCGGGGAACGGGGGCTCCACCCTACTGAAAGGGCATTCGAAGCACCACTACGCCGGCGGGGTCTCTTCGGCCGACGGGCGCTCCTCGGCCGGCAGGCTCTCCTCAACGGCGCTCGGATCGGTGCTGAAGCCGAGCTTGCGGAGCGCTTCGAAGTCGGCGCGGTCCACGTCTTCGATCGCCTCCAGCTCTTTCCGTAGCGTTTCGATCTGGCGTGCAGCGGCGCCGGCCTCACGTTCCGAGTGGAGTTCGCGCATCGCCTGTAGAGCTGCAGCCACCGCAGCCCCACTCGCGCGTAACTACAGCCGATTGGGTCCGAGTTGGGCAGGGCGGTTCGAACCGGACCGCCTGGGCGCTCGCCGACCCCCGAAGGTTGCGCGATGTGGGGCGCAGGAGACCGCCCCCACTCTTTGTCGCGCTGCTGTCAGCCAAGGGCGATAGAACTCCTCGGGATGCCCGAGCTGATTCAGTACCACGTACGCGTCGAAACGGGCACAGGTGCTGTGCCGCGGTTTGTGATCCGCGAGCCCCGTCTCCTGCGCGAAGACGACCTGATCCAGTGGCAGGGCCGCACCTACCGGGTGGCTTCGGTCAGCTTCGATCCCGATCGGCCAAACCTCGCCGTGATCACTGTCAAACGAACCAGCCAGGTCAGCTGACGGTGACCAACGGCCCGCACTTCTTCCTTCCCTTCGTGGATGACTCCGCCAAGGCCGAGAACGTCTGGCAGGGCATCAAGACATTGATGGAGGACAGGCACGGCTGGCCGCGCGTTCGCGACTGCCGGATCTTCCGGCTCGACTACGGCCAAAGCGGAGAGCGAGAGGTCGCGCAGGTCGGTGAGCCGCACCGCCACGGGCACCCGAAGGAATGGGACTACGACAAGAGCCTCGAGACCACCAAGGCCAGAGAGGTTGTGGTGGCGATCCTCGAAAACGAGGGAGGCCCCTACCTCGTCTGCACACACAACCGAGGCCTGGTAGGCGGAGGGCCGATCATGATCGGAACAGACCAACCAGTCACCGTCGCCTACTTCCGCGGACACGGCCCAACCGACTAGCCGAACCTACAAGCCGTGTCCGCGACGACCACAGCCGGCGGGCTGCCGCCCACACCGTCGCAGAACAGGCGAAGCCGGCGAGGCCAGGCTGGGACGGTGCAGTTCCACTCGGTTCGGCGGTTCACAGACGGCAACCAGGAGGTCGGCGAGCTCTCATCGCGTTGAGGCGTGCCGGAGGGGCAGAGTCATGCCACGCAGCCCCGAATCGCCACGGACAAGCGAGTCGTACTGACTCTTCGCTACTAGTAGAACCCCGCCAGTCGCGAGAATTCTCCCGGCTCGATTCCTCGGACAATGAACATTGGAGTCCGCACCCAAGCCGCAGCCGCCCGTATTTGGGCCGAATCCGGCATCGCAGGCGGGCTTCGGCCCGCACTGTCCCACGGCCGCCCTCCGGCTCTTGTTGTGAGGGAGGGTCCGCCTCGCCGTGATCCGAGCCGAGGAACAGGCCCTAGCCGTAAGCCGACCTCCGACCCACCCGTCCGGGCAGCGACACTCGGCATGGCGCGCAGTAGCGTCAGACCGTGGCATCTTGGGGGAGGGATTCAAGCGAAAGTCTCCTGGTGACGCCGACACGTCTCACGTGTGAGGGGTGCGGTGAGCCGGCGACTGGAGACGCGCCCGGCTGGCGGGCACGCTTCACAACGGACGATAGATGCGTCTTCTACTGTCCCGTGTGCGCGGAGCGCGAACTCGGAGAGGACGAACAGCGTTGGTGAGTCGCTAGTCGAGCTCGCGCTCGTGGAGCGGCAGTCGGTATTCATCCCTAGAACAGGACTCGGAACTTGGCGTGCTCACCTTGCTTGGCGAGACGTCGTCGAAGCACTCCGCGAGGTTGCAGAGGATCTGTCTCGCGTGACGTGACTGTCCCGCAGACGGCGGAAGGCGTTTTGTAGAGCCAAGCTGGGCGAGTCTTGAAAACCGCTTGACGCACGGCCGCCGGAGGAAAGCAAGCGACGACCTCGAATCATCCGTGGGGCGTCGGTGTGGGTCCCTCAAGTTCAACGGCTGCAAGGGCTGTATCGACGCCCCCTGAGGCTGTTTGTCCTGGGCGTGATGATCGCGCTGTCGCCCAGACGCGGACGGCGCCTCCCGTGGGCGCCGTCCGTGAAGATCTCGGCGGGCGCATCGTGCGAGAGCGGCCGCGCCCTGACGCGATTCTCCCCTAGCTGCTCATCGCGGCCATGGCCTCCTTGGCCCGCTCCGCCATCTGCTCGGGCGGGACGTCCTCGACGTGGGTCGCGATCGACCACACATGGCCGAAGGGGTCGGTGATGGTCCCGAAGCGGTCACCCCAGAACTGGTCGGCCACTTCCATCGTCACCGTCGCGCCTGCGGCGACTGCCTGCTTGACCACGGCGTCGACGTCTTCGACGTACAGGACCACGCTTGCGCTGGTGCCACCCAACTCGCTCGGCGGCCGCGTCGAAGCCTGTGGAAACGGGTCGGAGAGCATCACCAACGAGTCGCCGATCGCCAGCTCGGCGTGGCCGATCTTCCCGTCCGGCGCTTCCATGCGCCCGCGCTCCTGTGCGCCGAACGCCTTGACGTAGTACTCGATCGCCGCGGCCGCGTCGTCGACGGCCAAGTACGGGGTGACGGTGTGGTACCCATCGGGAACCGGCTTCACTGCCATGAGACTTCCCTCCCTCTTGTTTCTTTGGACAAGGTGACCCTAGCGAGCATTCCCGCCATCTTCTGTCGTCTTTTTGAAATAGGCTCCATGGCATGCGCGCAAGCCGTCTCGTCTCGTTCCTGCTCCTGCTGCAGACTCGGGGACAGCTCACGGCAGCGGAGCTTTCCGGGCGCCTCGAGGTCTCCGAGCGAACGGTGCAGCGCGACGCGCAGGCCCTCGCTGCGGCCGGCGTCCCGATGGTCTCGGTCCGGGGGCCGGCAGGCGGCTACCGGCTGGAGCGCGGCTACCGGACGAAACTGACCGGGCTCGACGCGACCGAGGCGGAGGCACTGTTTGTCGGGCCCGCCGCCGAGCTCGGGCTCGGCCGCGAGCTGGCACACGCGCGACTGAAGCTTCTCGCCTCCCTGCCTGCGGAGCTGCAGGAGCGTGCCAGCCTTGCAGCCCGCCTGTTCCACGTCGACACGCGTGGCTGGTTTCGCGAGGAGGACCGGGTCCCGCACCTGACGGTGATCGCGGGAGCGCTCTGGCGTGGCCGTCGTCTCGACATCCGCTACCGCGAAGGTGCGACCGTCGTGTCGCGCCGCCTCGACCCGCTCGGCCTCATTCTCAAAGCCGGGGTCTGGTATCTCCTGGCGCAGCGTCGCGGGGAGGAGCGCGTCTATCGCGTGTCGCGGATCGTCTCCACAAAGGAGCGCGACGAGCCGAGCACGCGGGCCCCGGACTTCGACCTCGCCGCGGCGTGGGCCCGCCGTTCGGAGGCATTCGAGCGCAGCCGCACCCAGATCGAGGTCACGGTGCGCGTCCCTCGCAGCCACGTCCGCTATCTACGTGCAGCCCGCATCGTCGAGGACGGAGAGTGGCCGACCGTGATCGCGCAGTTCGACGGACCCGACCACGCCTTCCGCAGCCTGCTTGCCCAGGGAGGACAGTGCGAGGTGCTCGCTCCCCGCACGCTGCGCGCACGCATCGCAGCCGCGGCGGCCGAAACCGCGGCGCTCTACGGGACCGGCGCCTCGTAGGACGACGGGCGCGCGTCATCGGTCTTCGGGCGACCCGGGGCCCCGCCGAGGCGGGGCCCCGGGTCGCAGGATCAGGAAACGGGCACCGTCGTCAGCGCGAAGGCCGCCTGGAGCGGCACCTCGAACCGCGCGACGCCCGCCGCGTTCGTCGTCACCACGCCGGCGATCGAGTTCGTGCCGTCGCCGGTCGCGTTCCATACCGCGAGAGTGAACGTCGTGTTCGGCGGCAGCCCACCGATGCTGTACGACGACGGTGGATCCGCCGACGCGGCGTTCAGGCTCTTGCCGTGCGTGTCGAGCCCGACGATCGTGAGCTCGCCGGCCGGGCCGGCGTACGCCGCGAGCTCCTGCTCGGGCTGGTCGTGAGCCGCATGGCCCTCCTTGCGGTATTCGGCGTCCGGCAGCTTCCAGTCGTCGTCCTGCCAGGGCTCGACCTGGATGATCTTCCAACCCGGCACCGTCGTATGGAACAGCAGGGACATGGCGTTGTAGGTCGGGGTGAGCGGGTAGTTCTCGCTCGCGGGCCCGGTCATCCAGTGAATCTGCTGATTCTGGCTGTTGCGGTCGTACACCGCCCAGTACGCATCCCACTTCGACGTCCCGGCAACGCCGAGCTGTGCCGCGCCGATGTCGAACCAGAACTGCTGGAACCCGGCGATATTCGTCCGCCAGATCTCCGGGCACGTCGGATCGGCGCCGTAGTACTTGTTGGCGAACGTCGGCTTCGTGCCGCAGTTGGCGAGGCCGCGGATGCCGTACTCCATCATGTACACCGGCTTCTGCTGCTCCGCCGGAAGCACTTCCGCCATCAGGTGATACGTGTCGCGGAGCCGATACTCGAGCCGTCCGGAGTCGTTGTACGTCCAGTAGACGTGCTCCGCGTACCCGTCCACGAGATTGCCCATGTTGGCGCCGATCCAGCTCATCCACGAGTAGTGATCGCGCGCCGTGTTGCCGGCGTTCTCGACCAACCCACCGCCCATGATGTGGACCTGGTCACCGAGGCCGCGAGCGACGAGCGCGTCCTTGAGCGTCTGGCAGAGCTCCTTGTACTGCTCGAGGGTCACGATCCCCGAGTTGGGCTCGTTCGCGACCTCGGCCCAGCGAACGTTCGTGAGCCCGTGGTTGTTCACGAGGTCCGCGATCGCGTCCGCGAACCGGGACATCATCGCCGAGGCGAGGAAGGGCGGCTTGCGCGTGACGAGATTGCTCAGGTTCTGATAGCCGATGTCGATCGTGGCACCCGTCTCCTGCGCGAGCTGCGCGACCTCCACGAACGACGCGTAGTTGTCCTGCCACTCCGGATGCGTCCCGTCCTGGTTCTCCTCCCAGTTGTCGTTGTAGAAGATCCGGACGAGCTCGGGCTGGAGCGTCTTCACCTTCGCCTCGACGTCGGCGTATTCACCCGGCGGAATCAGCGGGGCCGTGATGGGCGCGTAGAGATGGTGGTTGAACTGCGCGCCGTAGCCGACGAGCGACGGGAAGAGCACGAAAAACGGGCTCGCGAGCTGATGCCCCGTGATGTCGACCGTCGCCGTCAGGGCGTTGTTCGTCACGTCGGTCTCGGTCGGCACGGTTCCGACCACCGTCGCCGTCAGCTCGACTGGGAGCGGCGAGGCGAAGGTGACCGGGAACGAGACCGTCGTGCTGCCGCCGTGAGGAACGAGGACGTGCTCGACGGCCCCCGGAATCGCGGACAGGGTGACGTCTGCGCTTGCGTCGACATCGCCGTTTCGCTCGGCGATCACCGCCTTGACGGTGAACTGCGTTCCCACGAGCGCCTGCTTCGGCGTGATCTCCTGGACGACCAGATCCGGCCGCAGGAGCGTCTTCGTCGTATCGCGGAGAACGAACGTTTCGTTCGGCGTCCCCGACTGCCAAGGTCACTTCCGCGTCGATGCGCCGATTGTGTGGGATCAGCCCGAGGTCGAGATCCGCCACGCCGCCGGGCGCGGGAACGTCCTCGATGCTCCGGATCCACGCGAAATGCTCGGCGGGGTCGAACGTCTTCAGCTGGACATTCTCCAGCACGTCCGGCACAGCGCATTGCGACGCCGGGTCGACGGCGACGGCGACCGTGAGGTCGGCGCCGCCGGGGCCGGTGAATGCCTTCAGCTGCATGCTGTACGGCGTGGCCACCGAGTTCGGGCACGCGGCGCCGGCAGTCGCGTGCGCCCGGGTCGCACCGACCACCGAAGCGGTTGCACAGACGACGGCGACCGCGCACGCAGCTCTCAACCACCGGCCGTGCGGGTGATTGCGTTTCATCTTCGTTCCCCCTTGTCCAATCGAGCCGGTTGCGCTGGGGGGAAACGCGCCGCAGCAACCTCAGTGCAAGCAGCACACGCGCCGCTCTTTCGGGCGCTTACCGATGACATCACTTCGCAGGACGCCTGACATCCGGGGTCACCCCTGATCCGTCGTGCGAATTCCCGACCGATGGGCGAGGCTCGGATCCCAGTTCCGCTCCCCTTATCGGGGATTCCACCGATGTCCGCCGTCAACGTCGGTGAGAGCCTTCCTCTACGAAGTTACGGGCGTCGGTGCGGGTCCTCAAGTTCAACGGCTGCAGGGACGGCATCGACGGCCGGGCTCCTCACACCTTCACGAGAGCTGACACATGGGTCGGCAGAGGAAGCTTCTCGCAGTCGCGGCTCTTCTCGGAGCGGCGGTCATAGGAACGGCTGCGTGCGCGGGCGGGAGCCGATCGGAAGTGACATCCTGCCCGCCTCTCCGGCTCGGCTCCGACTACGTGAGCCATGTCCAGCAGGCGACCCGAGCCGGACCGGATCTCTGGGGCAACGCGCTCCTCCGCGGCACCGGCGGGCCCTCCTACCGGGCTGCCCATTCCCTCCTGAAGCGGCTGCTGCTGGCCGCCCGGCCGCCGATGGCCCGGCCGCTGACCGACTCCGGCATCTACTACCTCACGTTCGGCCAGCCGGGCGGCGTGGACGGCCGCGGCCCGATCGCGCTCCACCTCGCCGACGGCAGCGAGCTTGTCTCGGATCGCGCCGACGGAGCGAGGCTCGCGCTCGACGTCGGCGTCGACGGGCGCGAGCGCTACGGGTCGTGCCTCGCGCGCCTCGCGACGCCGCGGCTGTACGGCGGCTACTACCCGATCCTGGAGACGGAGTACGTAGACAGGAACGGCGTGCGCTTCCGGCAGGAGTCGTTCGTCGCCAAGTTGGCGCAGACCGGCTCGCTCGCCAGCTTCGTTCGGCTGGACGTCGACGTGCCGGAGGGAGCGGCCGCGGAGAAGGTCAGGTTCACGCCGTCCGGCAACGGCGACGACATGCCCATCTACTTCAGCGACGGCGGGCACTTCACCGGCTCGACTCTCGAGTACGACGTGGACGCCTCGAGAACGATTCTCGTTGCGCGCCCGATCCGTCCCACGGCGGCCACGCAGCCGACCCTCGACGACCGCAGCTACGAGCAGGCCCGCCGCTCGGTCACGGCCTACTGGGACGGTCGCCTCGCCGGCGGCGCGACGTTCGCCGTGCCCGAGCCGTTGGTGGTCGACGCCGAGCGCAACCTCCTGATCCAGAACCTGCTGATGACGTGGCGCTACAGCCTCGGCAACGCGTACGAGGCGTTCGAGTTCCCGGAGAGCCTGGAGAACGCGACCGTGCTGGGCGAGTACGGCTTCGGTGACGCCGAGCGCGCGATCGTCGAGGAGTCGTTCAGGCGGGAGCCACACCTCTACCCCAGCTGGCAGGCCGCCACCAGGCTGCTCGCGGCGGCGCGGTACTACCAGCTCTTCGCGAACCGCTCCTTCGTCGCAACGGCGACCCCGGCCCTGCAGCGGAACGCGGCGCTGCTGGAGCGACAGCTTCGTGGCAGCCCGCACGGCCTGCTGCGCCCGGAGCGGTACACGGCCGACCTGCCCGACGTCGCCTACGCGTTCCAGACCCAGGCCGTCGCGTGGCAGGGCCTCGACGCGATCGCCGGAGTCTGGGCGGCGACGGGTCGGCAGGATCTCGCCGAGGGAAGCCGCCGCGCGGCCTCCCGCCTGCGCGCGGCCTTGCGCGCCGCGGTGAAGTCGTCCGAGACGAGGCTGCCGGACGGGTCGCTCTTCATCCCGGCCCGGCTGCTCGACGGAGAGAGCCCATACCAGGCGATCAGCGCCTCGAGACACGGGACCTACTGGAACCTCGTCGTCCCCGACGCGCTCGCCTCGCGCATCCTCCCGCCACACGGCCCAGAGGCGACCGGCGTGCTCGACTACATGCTCGGGCACGGGTCACGGATCGCCGGGCTCGTGCGGGGCGATGCCAACTCGCTCTACCACCATCGCGTGAAGGGAGCCTCCGGCACCAACGAGGTCTACGGGCTGAACGTCTCCCGCTTCCTCGCCGACAACGACCGGCCCGACCAGCTCGTGCTCAGCCTCTACGGCGCACTCGGCGCCGGGATGACCGACGGGACGTTCGTCTCGGGCGAGAGCGCCACGATCACACCGCTCGCCGGTGCGTACTACCGCGCGATGTACCTGCCGCCCAACAGCACGAGCAACGCCGCGTTCCTGGAAGCTCTTCGCCTCATGCTCGTCCACGAGACGGCGACGGGCGGCCTCGAGCTCGCCTACGCGACCCCCAGGGCATGGCTCGCCGACGGCAAGCGGATCCGCGTGAACGGCGCACCGACGAGCTTCGGCCCGCTCTCGTACTCGCTCGACTCGGGGGCGCACTCGGTCAGGGCCCGGCTCCGGATCCCGAGCCGGGCGCCGATGCGATCGCTGAGCCTGAGGCTACGACGCCCGGACGGGCAGCGGATCACGCGCGTCGAGCTCGACGGCCGGGCGTTCCGGAACTTCGACCCGGCCGCGGAGACGATCGATCTAACCGGCCAGACGGGCAGCCTGACGCTCACCGTGCACTTCACCGGCTCGTAGGGAGTCGCGGAGCACGCCGGATCGGTAATCATCCGCGTCATGCGTGAGAACCCCGTCAAACGGAAGCTGGCCGACGGCGGGACGAGCGTCGGGCTGATCGTCGCCGAGTTCGCGACGACCGGGATCGGGCGGATCGCCGCCGGCGCCGGCGCCGAGTTCGTGATGTTCGACATGGAGCACGGCGGGATCGACATCGGCGCCACCAAGAACGTACTCGCGGCGGCCCGCTCGAGCGGGGTCGTCCCGCTCGTGCGCACGCCGTCGACCGGGTACCACCTGATCTCTCAGCCGCTCGACGCGGGCGCCCTCGGCGCGATGGTGCCGATGGTCGAGAGCTCCGAGCAGGCACGGCAGATCGTCGCCTCGGCGAAGTACCCGCCGCTCGGCGGGCGCGGCGTCGGCGTCTACTACGCCGACGACGTCGAGCCGGGCGGCCTCGCGGCGACGCTAACCAGGGCGAACGAGGAGCTGGTCCTGATCGCGCAGATCGAGACGGTCGCCGGCGTCGAGCACGTCGAGGAGATCGCGGCCGTGGACGGGATCGACGTCCTCTGGATCGGCCACTTCGACCTGACCACCTCGCTCGGCGCGCCCGGCGCGTTCTGGACTGCCGAGCACACCGCCGCGGTGGACCGTGTGTTCGAGGCCTGCCATCGGCACGGCAAGGCGGTGGGGACGATGGCCAACGACGTGCCGGACCTGCTGATGCTGGCCGAGAAGGGGTTCCGGGCGTTCGCCTTCAACGACGCGATGCTCTTCTCCGCGGCGCTCCGCGCCGCCGTGCAGGCCCTTTAGCTAGGTCCGCTTCCCGCGCGCGAGCACGGGCCAGACCTTCTCGACGACGCCGCCCCGAACTCCGACGAGCTTGTCGGAGAGGTTCACCGCGGTGCACGCGTGGAACGGCGTGAAGCGGAGCTTCTCGCCCGGCTCCACCGACACGCCCTCGCCGAGCTCGACCATCCCGTGCTCCTCCGTGATCCGCATCACCGCCGCGTCGATGTCGACCGCCGGCGCGACCACCTCCCCACCCTCGCTCGTGAACGTCTTCGAGCCGGCGTCGATCGTCGCCCAGCCCGGATTGCGTGTGCTGACGACAGTCGCGAGCACCGAGATCGCCACGTCCTCCGGCTCGGCGGAACCGAGGGCGACCTGCATCGCGTCGTTGAAGACGTACGTCCCGGCGCGCACCTCGGTGATCCCGTCGACCTCGGCGACACCGCGGCCCGTGATCGTGCCGCCGGCCGTCACCTCGTCGATCCGGACGCCCCTGGAGCGGAGGGTCTCGGCCAGGTCGACCAGTAGCTGCCCCTCCTCGCGGCCCGCCTCCTCGTTCGTCATGGTCGCGAGCCGCTCGACCGACTTGCCGCGGTGGGTCGTGATCCCGTCCAGCTCGAGCCCGGGCAGCGAGCCGATCAGCCGTGCGAACGCCTCGATCTCCTCGACCTGTGTCGGGTCGAAGCCGCAGCGATGCAGGCCCGTGTCGATCTCGATCTGCACGAAGACCGTGGCTCCGGCCGCGGTGGCGGCGGCGCTCAGCCCGCGCGCCTCGAGCTCGGAATCGACGTTCACGGTCACCTTCGCGTCGTGGCCCATCCGCGCCATCCGCGCCCACTTGTCGTCGCCCACGGTGGGATAGGCGAGCACGATGTCGCGGCAGCCCGCCTCGTAGAAGACCTCCGCCTCGGTGGGCTTCGCGGCCGCGATCCCGCAGGCGCCGGCCGCCTCCTGCCGGAGGGCGATCTCCGGGATCTTGTGCGTCTTGATGTGCGGCCGGAGCTTCTTTCCGTGGCTCGCGACGAGCTCCTGCCAGCGCACGATGTTGCGGTCCATCCGGTCGAGGTCGATCACGAGCGCAGGCGTGGCGACCTCCTCCAGGCGCATCCCTACCCCGAGCTCAGACGTAAAGGGCCAGCCCGTCGATGCCGACGTCGTAGGTCTCGATCCGCCCGCGCTCGTCCTCGACGACGTAGATCCGGCCCTCGCCGGGCGGCCCGAACGCGATGTTCGAGGGGGCCGCGCCCTGGGTCGCGATGCGCTCGAGGACGTCGCCCTCCGGACCGAGCACGGTGACGTCGCCCTGGCCGAACACCGTGCACCAGAGGCGGCCGTCCACGCTGAAGGCCATCCCGTCGGGCCCCCGAATCCCCTCCCCCGTCCACGCGGGATCGAGGACGTTGGCGAACAGCTCGCGCCCGCCGACGGCGCGCCCGCCTCCGTCGATCCGGTAGCGGTAGATGTTCCCCGTGATCGTCTCGTTGGCGTAGAGGAGACCGTCGGGACCGAACGCGATCCCGTTCGTGAACTGGTAGCCGTCGTCGAGGAACCACGCCGACCGCGTACGCGGGTCGTAGCGGAAGACCTTCCCGTCGTACTCGAGCGTCGCCCAATGCGCCGCCGGCGCGCCGCTCTCGTCGACGAAGTCGTGCAGCAGAACGCCCGAGTCGGTGGCGTAGAGGGCGCCGTCGGGGCCGACGCAGACGTCGTTCGGCCACAGGAGCGCGACGCCGTCGATCGACGTGAGGACGTCCTCTTTCTCGCCCGAGAGCTCGAGCCTGACGAGCGCGGGATGGAGCGACTCGCAGACCCAGACCGTGCCGTCCGCCGTCTGCGCCAGGCCGTTCGGGCGGCCGGTGCGAGCGATCACGTTGTGGGTCTTCCCGTCGGCCGAGACCTGCGTGACGGCGCCCCGTTCGAGCGCCATCTCGGTCACGAGCCAGGAGCCGTCGGGGAGCAGGAGCGGTGCCTCGGGGATGCCGAGGTCGGAGGTGAAGATCACGCCGGAATCAGTTTCACGGTCTGGACGGCGTGTCAAGATCGCCCAGGCGCCGCGCGACGCTCATCAGTGCGAGGTACGACTTCCTCACCTCGCGCCCGGGCCGAACCTCGATGCGGCGGCGGATTCGCTCGTAGAGGCGCTCCCTGAGCTCGGGGCCGGCGGCGCGGTGGCCTGAGTAGGTCTCGAGGACACCGATGTAGTCCTCGGCCGAGTAGGTCACGTCCCACACGTACCGCCGGACCTCGGGGGCGCGCGAAGCGCCCGCTCGCGGCGATCTCCTCGCTCAGCCCGGCGACCTCGTCGGGTGCGGGCGGCGGTCCGGCCTCGTCGTCCGGGAACACGTCGCGGTAGTCGTCCTCGACCTCGATCCAGAACGGATCGCCGTCCTCCGGAAGCACGTGGCTCGTCTCGACGACGGCGAGCGCCCCGCCCTCGCGAAGGAGCGCGGCCGTCTTCTCGTAGCGCGCCGCGGGGTCGATCCAGTGGAAGGCCGTGAAGGACACGGCCGCGTCGAAACCGGCCACGGCAGGCTCCCAGGCCTCGAACTCGGCGTTGACGATCTCGACGTTCGGAAAGCCGGCGAGGTTGGACCGCGCGAGCGCTGCAAGCCTCTCGCCGAGCTCTATCCCGACGATCTCGAAGCCGCGCTCGGCCAGCGGCACCGTCGCCTTGCCGGGGCCGGTGCCGATCTCGAGGAGCCGGCCGCGCTCCGGCAACCCGGCCAGCGCGACCAGGTCGTCGAACAGCGCCGGCGGATAGGTGGGCCGGACCCGATCGTAGAGCTCGGGCACCTCCTCGAAGGTCGCGCGGAGGCTCTCTCGCCGCTCGAAGTCCACCCTACGCGCGCTCCGGGTCGTGCAGCTTCCAGGTCGCGGCCGAGAGGGTGCCGAGGACGAGCGTCGGCAGCACCGTGAGCGCCCGGTAGACGAGCACGGCGGCGACCACTTCGGCGTTGCCGCCGCCGAAGCCGACGAGGAGCGAGGTCATGCCGAGCTCGATCACGCCGACGCCGCCCGGTGTGATCGGGACGGAGCCGACGATGCGCATGATCGACCATGCCGCGAACGCCTCGATAGCCGTCACCTCCGACGTCGAGACGCCGGTCACCCGAAGCGAGACGATCAGCACCAGGAACACCGTCAGGTGTCCCGCGAGCGTCGCGAGGGTGAGCACGTGCCAGCGCCGCTTCAGCAGCCCGACCGTCTGGTGGCGAAAGCGGACGAGCGCCGGGCCGGCCCAGGTCACCGGGCCGCGACGCACGAGCTTGAGGCCCCGGTTCGAGATCTCCGCGGCGCGATCGCCGACCCACTTCGCCTCGCGGTCGCTGCGGAGCGCGGCCGCGAACCCGGCGACCGCGGCGACGAACACCCCGAGCCCGATCAGCGCGACCGTCTGCAGGAGTGGGTTCTTCCCGCCCTGGACGGTGAGGAGCGCGAGCGCGATCACGGGGAAGCCGAGGACCACGAACTGGTTCCAGACGCCGGTCACCGCGACCGCGAGCGTGACCGGGCCCGGCTTGAAGCCCCAGCGCCGCAGCATCCCGAAGGAGAGCGCCATCCCCACCGCCGGCCCGCCGGGCGCGACGATGGTGAGGGCGGTCGACGCCTGCGTGACGACGAACGCCTGGCGGAAGCGCAGCCCGGGGAGCGCCGCCATCCAGGGCGGCGCGAACGTCGCGAGGTTGAGCACGGTCGCGCCGGCGAGCAGGGCACAGTCCTGCCACGAGAACCCCTTGACGACGTCCCAGACCGAGGCATAGCTCGCGATCTTCGGCAGAAAGAACGCAAACACGACCGCGATCACGACTATCGCGAGGCCGGTGCCCCCGACCCGCCACCAGCCCGAGCGCTTCTTCTTCTCCTCGCTCATGCGGGAAGTAGAACCCATCCGGCCTTGCCGATGCGGCCGTCGAGTGTCACGATCCTCTGACTCCTGCGGCACCACGTCGAATCGAGAAAGGAACGAGACCATGAGCGCCACCGCCGTCGTGCTGCCGGAGCTCGAATGGATGCCCTCGCCGAACTTCAGCGAGCGGAGCCCGGGGATCGTCCCGTACCTGATCGTCGCCCACCGCCCCGTCGGCTCGTACCATGGCTCGGCGACCTGGCTCTGCAACCCGAAGGCAGAGGCGAGCGCACACGTCCTCACCGAGGGCAACGGCACCGAGGTCGACACCGCGACGCAGCTCGTCGCGTGGGACAAGAAGTCATGGGCCTGCGCCTCCTTCAACAGCGCCTCCTACAACATCGAGGTCGACGACAACGCTTGGGACGGCAGCGACCCCGGCGCCTTCGCCGTCGCCGCGCGAATCTTCGCCTTCATCTGCGAGCAGACCGGGATCCCGCCGGTCTGGTCGAGGACCCGCTGCACAAGCCGGGGATCGTCCGCCACGTCGACCTCGGCCGGGCAGGCGGCGGGCACAGCGACCCGACCACCGATGTCAAGCTCTGGACCTCGTTCGTCAAGCAGGTGGGCAAGGAGCTCGAGCGCGGCGGCTTCCGCAAGACCTGGGGCCGCGGCACCTTCAAGCGGATCGACGTCTGACGGCGCCGGGGCCGGGCGCTGCGCCCGGCCCCGGCGCCCGCTCGTTCCTAGTCGCGTGCGGGGTAGATCCCCTCCATGCAGATCGAGTAGGTGAGCCAGTCCGGCGCCACGCCGCGCAGGTCGGGGAGCGCAAACGTGGTCTGCCCGTTCCCGCCGTAGGTCGTTCCCAGCAGCGAGAAGAGCGCCGTGTTCTGGGCGATCGACAGGAGCTGGCCGTTCGCCGGTACGCCGTTCGCAACGGCCCCGGCCGTGAGGATGATCTCACCCAGCGTGCACTCTCTCCCGCGCCCGGCCGCCGCCCAGTTCGTGTTGTCGCCGAACCCTGCAGCGCTGCCTGCCGGGCCCTGCGGCCCCTGTGGCCCCTGTGGCCCCTGTGGCCCCTGCGGCCCCTGTGCCCCGGGAGCGCCGTCCATGCCGTCCGCTCCGTCGGTTCCGTCGACGCCGTCCGCGCCGGCAGGACCCGTGTCGCCCTTCGGCCCCTGGAGACCCTGCGCGCCCGGGGCTCCGGCGGCGCCGGTATCCCCCTTGGCTCCGATGTCGCCCTTCGGCCCCTTCGGCCCTGCAGGCCCGGTGTCGCCCTTCGGCCCCTGCACGTTCCAGGAGACCGGCGACTCGCTGCGGCGGCAGTCGCCGGCGTCGTTGACGATCCGAAGCAGGCCCAGCGGGCCCTTGCACGCGTAGATCGTGTTCGAGGAGCCGTTGTGCGCCGACACGGCGTACGCGCCGCCTGCCGCCACCCCGAGTGTCACACCGACGATGAGCGCAAGCCACAGCATGCGGCCCGAGAAGACCTTCATGGAACCCTCCCCCTCGCTAGACAGTGCGGAGGGAGATACCACGCCGCACGAGCCTTTGCTAGCCCTCCTCGGCGAGCACGACCGACTCCGAGAGCCGGAACTTGTCGTGCACGACCTGCACGGCACGCTCGACCTCGCCCGCGGGCACGACGCACGAGATCCGGATCGAGGAGGTCGAGATGATGCCGATGTTGATCCCCGCCTCCGCGAGCGCGTCGAACATGTCCGCGGCGACACCGGGGTTCGACTTCATCCCCGCGCCGATCAGCGAGATCTTCGCGATCTCGGAGTCCTGCTGCACGCCGCGCGCGCCCACCTCCGCCGCGACCGCCTCGATCACCGGCCCGATCCGGATCAGCTCGCTCTTCGGCACCGTGAACGAGATGTCGGTGTGACCCTCGGCAGAGACGTTCTGGACGATCATGTCCACGTTCACCGTCTCGTCGGCGAGCTTGCGGAAGAGCGCTGCCGCGATGCCGGGACGGTCGGGGACGCCGAGGATCGTGATCTCGGCCTCCGAGGTGTCGTGCGCGATCCCCGAGATGATCGGCTGTTCCATCAACTCCTCCTGGCTGGTGACGAGCGTCCCCTCGGTGTCGTTGAACGACGAGCGGACGTGAATGCGAACTCCATGGTTTCTCGCGAACTCGACCGACCGCAGCATCAGCACCTTCCCCCCGCTCGCCGACAGCTCGAGCATCTCCTCGTAGGAGACGACCGACAGCTTGCGGGCTTCGGGGACGATGCGCGGGTCGGCAGTGAAGACGCCCTCGACGTCGGTGAAGATCTCGCAGACGTCGGCGTCGAGCGCGGCGGCGAGCGCGACTGCCGTCAGGTCGGAGCCGCCGCGGCCGAGGGTCGTCACCTCGAAGTCGGTCGAGACGCCCTGGAACCCCGCGACGAGCACGATCTGGTCGGCCTCGAGCGCCTCGTGGATCCGGTGGGCCCGGATGTCGACGATCTTGGCCTTGCCGTGCGAGGTGTCGGTCACGATCCCCGCCTGCGAGCCGGTCAGCGAGATCGCCTTGTGGCCGAGGTCGTTGATCGCCATCGCCGCTAGCGCACACGAGATCCGCTCCCCGACGGAAAGCAGCATGTCCAGCTCGCGCGGCTCGGGGAGCAGCGAGACTTCGTGCGAGAGTGCGAGCAGCTCGTCGGTCACCCTGCCCATCGCCGAGAGCACGCCCACGACCTGGGAGCCCGCCTCGCGCGCGGCGACGAGGCGGCGCGCGACAGCGGTCAGCTTCTGCGGATCGGCAACGGAGGTACCACCGAACTTCTGCACGACGAGCGCCACGGCCTCACG
Organism: uncultured Actinomycetes bacterium; assembly: GCA_963724805.1. Taxonomy (GTDB): domain Bacteria; phylum Actinomycetota; class Thermoleophilia; order Gaiellales; family Gaiellaceae; genus CAVQZA01. The sequence continues at coordinate 10,528 of CAVRWA010000011.1, read as the reverse complement.
CTAGCGGATGCGGGAGAATCGCACCGTGCGCTTCGACCCTGCCCGTCTGTTCGCGCCGGCCCGGGGCGCGTCGGGGTGGCCGCGACTGCCGACGGTGCTCGGCGAGGCGGCCGTCGCGACCAGCCATCCGCTCGCGACGCGTGCCGGCGTGCGCGCGCTCGAGGCGGGCGGCAACGCCGTCGACGCGGCCCTCGCCGCTGCGGCGATGCTCACCGTCGCCGAGCCCGGCCACAACGGCCCCGGCGGCGATCTGTTCGCGCTCCTCTGGTGGGACGGAGCGCTCGTCGGGCTCAACGGCTCGGGCCGCTCGCCGGCGGAGCTCGACGCGCGCGTCGTGGACCCGTTTGGGCCTCGCTCGGTCACCGTACCCGGCGCGGTCGCCGCGTGGGAGGACCTCGCCTCGCGGTTCGGCCGGCTCGGCCTCGACGCGGCGCTCGCTCCCGCGATCGACGCGGCCGAGCACGGGACGGTCGCGACGGCCCGGGTTGCCGAGCACTGGCGGCTGGCCGCCGGGCACTCGCCGTGGCCGATGCCCGGGATCGGCGAGCGGTATCTCCTGCCCGGCCTCGCCGCGACGCTCCGCACGATCGCGGCGGAGGGCCGGGACGGCTTCTACCTGGGCTCTGTCGCCGAGGCCATCGCCGCCGCGAGCTGGCTCGCCGAGGCCGACCTCGCCGCGCACCGCTCGGAGTGGGTCGAGCCGCTTCGGCTCGCCTACCGTGGGATCGAGGTGTGCGAGCTGCCGCCGAACGGGCAAGGCGCGGCGGCGCTGATCGCGCTCGCCCTCTCGGACGGGCTCGACCTCGGGCTCCACGGCGAGATCGAGGCCATGAAGCTCGCGCTCGCCGACGCGCACGGCCACATCGCGGACGCGCCTCTGCCGGGCTTCCTTCTCGACCCGGCGCACCTCGCCGAGCGCCGAGCGCTGATCAGGGCCGACCGGGCGCTCGCTGCACAGCCCTCCCGCGGGGGCGCGACCACCTACCTGTGCTGCGTGGACGGCGACCGGAACGCGATCTCGCTGATCCAGAGCACGTACGACCACTTCGGCTCGGGAGTCCTCGCCGGGGACACGGGAATCGTGTTGCAGAACCGGGGTGCGTGCTTCAGCGCCGAGCCCGGCCACCCGAACGAGCTCGCGGCTGCCAAGCGACCGTTCCACACGATCATCCCGGGGATGCTGCTCGCGGGCGGGCAGCTCCTCGGTCCGTTCGGCGTGATGGGCGGCTCGATGCAGGCGCAGGGCCATTTCCAGGTCGTCCGCAATCTCGCGGCGGGCGCCGACCCGCAGGCTGCCCTGGACCGAGCGCGCTTCCGAATCGTCGAGGGACGGACCGTCGCGCTCGAGCCGGGGCTATGGGACGAGGCCGAGGCGCTGCGCGCCGCAGGTCACCGGCCTGTCCTCTCCACCGACCCGCACGGCTTCGGCGTCGGGCAGGTGATCCTCACGCGCGGCGCCTCGCTGGTCGCCGGCTCCGACGGGCGAGGCGACGGCCACGCGGCGGGCTTCTAACCCCACCAGAAGCTGGCCGCGACGACGACGTAGAACCCGATCAGGATCGCGCCCTCGTACCAGGTGCTCTCGCCGTCGTAGACGACGAACGTGCTGAGGAACGCCGAGAGGAGCAGCACGAGCGCGAGGAACGGCGCGAAGACGAGCGTCAGCGTCGTCGTGAGGAAGAGGCTCACGAGCACGAGCACCGGGGTGAGCAGCAGGGCGACCTGGAGCGAGGAGTTGAGGATCACCGAGATCGCGAAGTCGGGCCGGTTCGCCGCCGCGAACTGGACGCCGACGACGTTCTCCACCGCGTTTCCGGCGATCGCGACGACGACCAGTCCGGCGAACGCCTGGCTCATGTGCATCGCCTCGGTCGCCGGGGTGAGCGCCGTGACGAACCAGTCGCTCGTGAATGCGGCGCCGGCGCCCGCGGCGCCGAGCACGACGACCGTCCTCGCCAGTGACCAGTGCGGCGGCTCTCGCGGTTGATCCTCCTTCGCGGAGTGCATCAGCGCGGGCAGCGCGCAGAAGAAGAGCACGATCAGGACGACCGCGGCGATCACGCTGAGCGCCGTCTCGTGCGCGGCCGCCGCGGTGCCCCACGCGTGCGTGAAGCTCGGCACCGCCATGATCGACGCGGCCAGCACGGTCAGCGTGGCGATCGTGCGGGCGGTGCGCGAGTGGAACTGCTGGGGCCCGTTTCGCCGGCCGCCGACCAGGAACGCGAGGCCGAGCACGAGGACGCTGTTCGCGAGGATCGAGCCGACGAGCGCCGACTGCACGACGATGAGCAGGCCGTCGTTGAGCGCGAAGAAGGCGATGAAGAGCTCGGGCAGGTTGCCGAGGCCCGACTGGACGATCCCGGCGGGGCCGGTGCCAACGCGGCCGCCGAGCTGCTCCGTCGCCGAGCCGACGAGGCGCGCTAGCCCGGCGATCGCGAGCGCCGCGACAAAGAAGGCGAGCACCTCGTTCGCATGCGTGTAGTGCGCGATGCCCGCCAGCGCAACGAGCACGGCGACGATGCCGATTTCGATCCACTCCCGCCTGCGCACGGGACGACGCTAGCATCGGCCCGTGGCCGGAGGCGAGGACCTGAGAGCGCTGATGCGCCGCTTTCCGACCGGCGTCGCGGTCGTCACCGTGGACGTCGAGGGCGAGCAGCTCGGCCTCACCGTCGGCTCGCTCGTCTCGCTCTCGCTCGAGCCGCCGCTCGTCGGGGTCGCGGTCTCGCGGCACGCCGCGCTGCACGAGCTCCTCCGCGCCGGCGGCGCGTTCGCGGCCAGCCTGCTCGGCGCGGGACAGGAGGGGCTGGCGCAGCACTTCGCGCGCGGAGTGCCTCCGATCGCGCTCTGGCAGGGAATCGCGACGCGACCCGGCCCGGCCACGGGCGCGCCCCTGCTCGACGGCGCGCTCGGCTGGCTCGAGTGCCGCCTCGCGGCGGAGCATCCCGCCGGCGACCACACGCTCTTCGTCGGCGAGGTCCTGGCGACCGAGCTGGGAGCAGACGGCGCACCGCTCGTCCACCACGGCGGGGATTTCGCGGCCGGATGATCGAGGCGGTCGTGTTCGATCTGGACGGGATCCTCATCCACTCGGAAGAAGTCTGGGACGCCGTGCGCGAGCGCTACGTCCGCGAGCGAGGCGGCCGCTACGACGAGGAGGTGCAGCGGGCGATGATGGGGATGAGCTCGGCCGAATGGTCGCGCTACCTGCACGAGCACGCGGGCGTGCCCGACTCACCGGAGGCGATCGACGCCGAGGTCGTGCGGCGGATGCTCGACGCCTACCGCGAGGAGCTTCCGCTCGTCGACGGCGCCGTCGAGGCGGTGCGGCGGCTCGAGGCGCGGTGGCCGCTCGGCCTCGCCTCGTCCTCGAACCGGCCGCTGATCGACACCGTGCTCGAGCTCGCCGGCCTCGGCGTGAGCTTCCAGGTCACAGTCTCGTCCGAGGAGGTCGCGCACGGAAAGCCGGCGCCCGACGTGTACCTCGAGGCCGCGCGCCGGCTCGGCGTCTCGCCGCGGGCCTGCGCGGCGATCGAGGACTCCCATGCCGGCATCGCCTCGGCGCGCGCGGCGGGGATGCATGTCGTCGCGGTCCCGAATCCGAGCTATCCGCCCGGCGACGACGCGCTCGCCGAAGCCGACTGTGAGCTCGGCTCGATCGCCGAGCTCACAGTCGAGGTGGTCGAGGCGCTGGACGCCTGACCGGGTCCCTCTACTTCGTCACCGTCACGGCAGGCGACGGGGCGCTGAGGTTGCCGGAGGAGTCCACCGCGCGGATCACGTACGTCGCGGTCTGACCCTTCGGCACCGTCTTGTCGACGAAGGTGAGCCGCTGGAGCGCCACGGGGGTGAGCAGGCCGGGCGCGATGCTGCCGACCGAGCGGATCACGACGTACCCGGCGAGATCGGGCGCGACTCCGGCGGTCCAGGCCACGGTGACGCCCGTGGTGGCGACGGTCGCGGTGGGCATGGCCGGTGCCGCCGGCGGAGTGCGATCGGCGAACAGGAACGGCAGCAGCGCCGGCAGCGGCACGACACCGATGTCGCGGTCGTCGCTGGCCGGGAAGTTGCCGCTGCCCGGAAGCACGTCACCGAGGCAGGTCGCGGTGGTCACCAGCTTGGACTCTTGCCCGGCCGTCCAGCCGAACACGGTCTCGTCGAAGCCCTGACGCGTGAGCCACGCCGGGAGTGCCCGTCGGCGCAGCTCGTCGCCGATCACGCCTCGCGCGGTCTCGAGGGTCGCATGCCGCCTCGCGAGCGCGGCGAGGTACTTCTGTCTGTCGCCGTGGAACGAGCGGTCGATCACAGCCTGCTCGGCCGCCAGGATCTGCTCCTGGCCCACCGCCACCACCCGCGACATGGCGGCCCGGGCGAACAAGGCGGTCAGCGCGACCTGCGGATCGCCGGTCAGCCGCGCCAGCCGCTTCACGCCCGCCTGCCAGATGTGGCCTCCGGCGAAGGTGCAGAAGGCTCCCTTCGGCACCACGATCTGCCCCTCGACCTTCGAGGTGTTGAACGTGACTCCGGCGCCTGCCGGTGCGTTGCAGAGGCTCGGATCGTGCGCCCACAGGTACGTGCACGCCGCCGCCGCCTTGTCCGCGTCGACGCTCTCGGGCCCGAACGTCCCCCAGCCCCATGACCAGATCGAGGTGAGGTGCTCCTCGGTCGCGACCTGGCGCGCCGCGAGCGCCTCCCACTTGACGACCCGCAGCCATGCCGCCTTGGGCTGGAGCCCCTGCCGGCCGGCGATGCCGGGCGTCTGGGCGGAGTGGAACCCGAGCATGACCCCGAGCCGCGCCGCCGGGATGTCGGCGCTCTCGAAGAGCGTGACCACGTTCCTGATCCCCATGCGCATCCGCCGGTTTCCCATCACCGGGCCCATCGGGTAGATGTGGGATGCGTCGTAGTAGGCCTCGTAGATGATGTCGCCGGACTTCGCGAGCTGCTGCCACCACTCTGCGGTCGCTCCGGCGACGGTGGGGTCGCCGTGTACGAGCAGGGCGGGATGGGCACCTCCGGCGGCCAATCCCTGGACGAGAGCGAGCACGTCGGCCCGGTACTGCGTGGTCGTCGCGGACCAGGGCGCCACCGCTCCGGAGCCGAGGAGCTCGTTCAGCGCGATCCAGGGCGTGTCGCAGGCGGAGGATGTCTTCGCCTGGTCGAGCAGCTTCGCGACCGTGGCCGGGATCGTGGCGGGATCAGCCGGATCGGCCGGCTCTCCGACGAGCCGGTCCAGGTGAAGGACCCAGTACATCGTCGCTGCCCCGCTCTTCCGGAACTCGACCGGTACCGCGGTCCCGCTCGTGGCGACCACGACTCCCGGGTGGGCCAGCACGGCGCGGGTGTCCGCCCTCACGGAGCCTTCTCCGTATTCGATCCAGAGGGGCGTGGCGGACGGCAGCCCGCACGCCGTGGCCGCACTCCGCGAGGGCGCCGCGCCCACCGTCAGCGCGAGGAGAGCGGCGGCGAGCAGAGCGACGAACAGGCCCGCGGCATACCCGGCGTATTCACGCCGATGATGTGGCGAAATAGACATTTGCCGGATCCTTTCTCTCGGCCAAACGTTGACGCCACCTCTAACAGCGCGATGGTGGCGGCGGTACCAGCCGACCGACTCTCCAGCGCTGTGACAGCCCCTCCCGCGCAACCACTGGCGAGTGAGCCTTTTCCGGGCGCACCTCGACTGTGCCACTGACGCGGGTCAACAGAATCAGGGCATTCACTGAGCTTCGCTCCGTAGATGCGGGAAACACCCGGATCTACGAGCTTGTCGAGCGCCTACTGCTCGTAGTGCTCGACCGTGTCGGCCGAGCGCAGCTTCGCACCGTCCGGGTCGAGCCCGGCCTCGCGGCGCGCCCGCCGCTGCCGCAGAAGGTCCCAGTAGCGGTCGAGCTCGATCCTGACCGCGGCGAGCCGGATGTGCTGGTCCTTGTCGAGCCCGGACTCTTCCTCGGCGAGCTCGAGAAGTCGGTGCTCCTCGGCGACGAGCTCCTCGATGTGCTGGTGGATGGTCGTGTCTTCCATCGCTGCCTAATCTACCCGCCCGAGCAGCACGCAGCCGTTGTGACCGCCGAGGCCCATCGCGTTCGAGAGCGCGACCTCGACCTGCGTGCGCCGCGCCTCGTTCGGAACGTAGTCGAGGTCGCAGTCGGGGTCGGGGTTCTCGTAGTTGATCGTCGGCGGCAGCACGTCGTGGTGGAGCGCCAGGACGCACATCATCGCCTCGATCGCTCCGGCCGCCCCGAAGCAGTGGCCGGTCATCGACTTCGTCGACGAGACCGCGAGCGCGTAGGCGTGCTTGCCGAAGACGTCCTTGATCGCCTTCGTCTCCGCGGCGTCGCCGAGCGGAGTCGAGGTGCCGTGCGCGTTGATGTAGCCGACCTGCTCGGGCGCGACGCCGCTGCGGGTCAGCGCCGCACGGATCATCTCCGAGACGCCGATCGCCTCGGGCTCGGGCTGGGCGAGGTTGTGCGCGTCGTTGGAGGCCCCGTAGCCGAGCACCTCGGCGTAGATCCGAGCGCCGCGCGCCTTGGCGCTCTCCATCTCCTCGAGCAGGAGCGCGCACGCGCCCTCGCCCATCACGAACCCGGCGCGCGTCGCGTCGAACGGACGCGAGGCGCGGGGCGGGTACTCGTCCTCGACGGCGAGCCCGCGCATCGCGCAGAAGCCGGCGAGGATGAGCGGATGGATGCACGACTCGGTGCCGCCGGCGACGATTGCGTCGGCGTCGCCGCGGCGGATGATCTCGGCGCCTTCGCCGACCGCGTGCGAGCCGGTCGCGCAGGCCGAGACAGGCGCGTAGTTCGTCCCGCGCGCGCCGAGCGCGATCGCGAGCTGGCCCGAGGCTGTGTCCACGAGCACGTTCGGGAGGAAGTGAGGCGCGACGCGGTCGTGGCCGCGCTCGGTCAGGATCGCGTACTGCTCGACGATGCCCACGACGCCGCCGATCGCGGAGCCGAACACGACGCCGACGCGAGAGGGATCGGTCACCTCGAGGCCGGAGTCGGCCATCGCCTCCTGGGCGGCGCCGAGCGCGATCAGCACGTTGCGCTCGAGCCGGCGCGCGTCCTTCGGCGCGGCAACGGCCGACGGGTCGAAGCCCTTGATCTCGGCCGCGATCCGCACCGGGAACCCCGTCGGGTCGAAAGCCTGGATGAAGTCGATCCCGCTCTGCCCCGAGATGGCCGCGTTCCAGGTGGAGGGCGCGTCGAGGCCGAGCGGGGTGACCGCGCCGAGACCGGTGACTGCGACTCGTCTCACACGCCGATCGTAGTCACTCGGCACGGACGAGCCGGAAGTGCCCGAAGGTGCGGCCCCGGTAGGTGCCCTCGAGCCGGAAGCCTTCGCCGTCCGGCTCGAGCACGTCGACGATGCCGGTGAAGAGCCCCCGATAGCGCAGCTCGAGACCCACGACGTCGAACCCCGCGCGCAGCGGCCCGAGCCGCGTCTCGCCGCGCTCGCCGGCGATCCGCTTGCGCACGAGCGGCAGGGGCTTCACGTCCCAGTCGCCGTCGAGTGCGCCCATCGCGTTAGCCTGCCACGAATGGAGCCCGGCCCGCGAGTCCCGTTCCCCCCGATGGAGGCCGAGCTCATGGCCGAGCTGCCCCATCAACCGGGTTGGCAGTACGAGCCCAAGTGGGACGGCTTTCACCATGGGGGAACCCATGGTTCCCCCATGAGCCCCCTCCTTCACGATTCCCCCGCTTCAGCAGTGCTTGGGCTCCCGCCGGGCCAAGCCCGGCTCCGCCCGCGCGGCAGCCACGTACGCTCCTGCTGATGCCGGGCCCGCGAGTCCCATTCCCGCCGATGGAAGCCGAGCTCATGGCCGAACTGCCGCACCAACCGGGGTGGCAATACGAGCCCAAGTGGGACGGTTTCAGGGGCGTGCTCGAGAACGACGGCGGCGAGCTCGCGTTATGGTCGCGCAACGGCCGGCCGCTGCTGCGCTACTTCCCCGAGCTCGCGCCTCTCGGCGAGCTCCTGCCGCCGCACTCCGCGCTCGACGGCGAGATCGTGATCGCCCGCGACGGCCGCCTCGACTTCGACGCGATGCAGACGCGGCTCCATCCGGCCGAGAGCCGGATCCGCAAGCTGTCGGGTGAGATCCCCGCCGAGTACGTCGTCTTCGACGTGCTCCTCTGGGACGGCGAGGAGCTCTGGCGGCTACCGCTCGAAGAGAGGCGCGGCGCGCTCGAGCGGCTGGCCGGGGGCTTCCGCCTCTCGCCCGTGACGCTCGACGAGGAGGTCGCCCACACCTGGCTCTCGACCCTCGAGGCGGCCGGGCTGGACGGCGTGATCGCGAAGCGGCTCGGCACGGCATACCGCCCCGGGGCGCGGGACGCGGTCGCGAAGGTGAAGGAGCACAAGACCGCGGACTGCGTCGTGGCCGGCGTTCGCTGGAAGAAGGGCACCCGGAAGCTCGCGACGCTGCTGCTCGGCCTCTACGACGACGACGGCCGCCTGGACTACGTCGGCTCGTGCGCGGTCGCCGCGAAGCTCGAGCCCGAGATCTCCGCGCTCGTGAGTCCGCTGCTCGAAGATGCACCCGAGCGGGGCTTCGCCGAGCTGAGCCGGTGGGGGTCGGGCGGGCTGGAAGAGGCTCCTCTTCGACCCGAGCTCGTGGTCGAGGTCCGCTACGACAAGGTGCAGGGAAACCGCTTCCGCCACGGCACGCGGCTGCTCCGCTTCCGCGTCGACAAGGAACCGGGCGCCTGCACCTGGCGCGAGGTGCGCCCGCCGCGACGCCCGGGCGACCCGACGGTCGAGTCGCTCCTGGCCCTACAAGGTTGACGCGTCACTCTGGGAGACCCACCTCCCACCCCGTTGGCGTCGAGCCTAGCGAGTCGCGACGCACGCGTGTGTCACGGAATCGTGACGAAAGTGCACGGGCTACGGCTCCGGGTCGCGCTTCGCACGTGAGGGCTGCACGCGCTTCGGCTCGCCGGGCATCTTCGGGAAGTTCGGGGGGTAGGGCGCCTCGCCGACGCCTTCGCGCTCCTCGCGCTCGACCCACTCGACCAGCGCGGCTAGGTCGCACACGGACTCGTCGATCCCGGCGTGCAGGTCGCCCAGCTCCGCGAACCGCGCAGGCATCGTCGCGATCGTGAAGTCCTCGGTCTCGACGCCCTGCAGCTCGTCCCACGTGACGGGCGCCGAGACCGTCCCGTCCGGCCGCGCACGCACCGAGTAGCCAGAGGCGATCGTCCGGTCGCGCGCGTTCTGGTTGTAGTCGATGAAGACCCTCTCGCCGCGCTCTTCTTTCCACCATGCCGTCGTGACGAGCTCCGGCGCGCGCCGCTCGACCTCCCGCGCGAACGCGAGCGCGCAGCGGCGCACCTCGGTGAACGGACGAAGGGGCTCGATCCGGCAGGCGACGTGGATGCCGCGGTTCCCGGAGGTCTTCGGCCAACCGACGAAGCCGAGCTCGCCGAGGACTTCCTGCACCACGAGCGCGACGCGCTTGGCGTCTGCGAAGGTCGTGCCGGGCTGCGGGTCGATGTCGATGCGGAGCTCGTCGGGATGCTCGACGTCGGTCCGCCGCGACGGCCACGGGTGGAAGTCCAGCGTGCCGAGATTCGCGGCCCAGATCACGTGGGCGAGCTCGGTGACGCACAGCTCGTCGGCGTGCCGCCCTGAGGGGAAGGTGACCCGGGCGGTCTCGATCCACTCGGGACGCTTCTCGGGGACGCGCTTCTGGTAGATCGCCTCGCCCTCGGCCCCGTCCGGGTGGCGCTTGAGCTGGGTCGGCCGCTCGTACAGGGCGCGCACGATCCCGTCCCCGACCGCGAGGTAGTACTCGACGAGGTCGAGCTTCGTCTCGCCGCGTGCAGAGAAGTACACCTTGTCCGGGTTGGTGACCTTGACGAGGCGCTCACCGACCTCCAGCTCGACGAAAGGCGACGGCACGGTAATCGCAGTATCGTTTGTTCGCAGTGATCGAGGAACCGCAGCGCATCGACCTGACGCTCGAGCCGCTCGACGACTACGTCGTGATCCAGCCCTCCGACGAGGAGACCGAGACCCGGCACGGGCTGATCATCCCCGCGAGCGAGGACGCCGGCGCCCGCAGCGGGATCGTCACCGCGGTCGGCGACAGCGCGACCGGGATCGAGCCGGGGGACAAGGTGCTCTTCCCCAAGCACGCGGGCTTCGACGTCCGCCTCGCCGGCGCCTCGCTGAAAGTGCTGCGCCGCGGCGAACTGATCGCCCGCGTCCACGACTGAAAGTGCCCCTAGAAAGCGCGAAGCCCGCCGGGGGGGACGGGCATTCGCCGCAGTTTGCCGGGGAGGAGGGGGTTCTGGAGGGGAACCGGCAAGTAGGACTCTGCCACCCCGCGCCGCGGCACGCGTCCCTACGAAGGGTGATTTCGACGCGCCGCCGTGCGCTATCCTGCCCCGGCGTTCGGAGAAGTGGCCGAGTGGCTGAAGGCGGCGCCCTGCTAAGGCGTTAAGGGGGTTCTAACCTCCTTCGAGGGTTCGAATCCCTCCTTCTCCGCTCGGAGGGGTGGCAGAGCGGTCGAATGCGGCGG
>CAVRWA010000010.1:0-23203 GCA_963724805.1 uncultured Actinomycetes bacterium | reverse complement strand
CAGCGCGCTCCTCGACCCGCGCGGGACCTGGGCCGACCCGAACGCGTACGACGCGAAGGCCGCCGAGCTGGCCGCGATGTTCCGCGCGAACTTCGAGGCGTCGTTCGCCGCGGACGTCGACCCGGCCGTCGCCGCTGCCGGCCCACGCCCCGCGTGAGCGTCAGGCAGCTTCGTCTCGTCGTCACCGCGTCGGACTACGACGCAGCGCTCGCGTTCTACCGTGACGTCCTCGGCCTGGAGGAGCTCGGCGCGTTCACCGGTGACCACGGCGCCGTCACGATTCTCGACGCGGGGCGCGCCACGCTCGAGCTCAGCGACCCGGCGCACGCCGACCACATCGACGACGTCGAGGTCGGCCGTCGAGTCGCGGGGCACGTCCGGGTCGCGTTCGAGGTCGACGACGTGGAGTCGGTCACGCGGCGTCTCGATGCTGCGGGTGCGACGGTGCTCGCGGAGCCGGTCGAGACACCCTGGGGGTCACGGAACGCACGGCTCGAGGCGCCGGCCGGCCTCCAGCTGACGCTCTTCCAGGAGCCGGACGGCGACGCGCCCGAAGCGGTCGTCGCGTAGCGTCGGGCGCGACCGGTCCGGAGCCTGCGAGCGGCGGCATCCGATAGTTTCCGTGGAGATGGACGGGCCGTTCGACGTGCTGGTTGTGGGCGCCGGCTGCGCAGGCATGCGCGCCGCGATCGAGGCCCACGACGCAGGCGCTCGGGTCGCGGTCGTGTCGAAGCTGCACCCGACCCGCAGCCACTCCGGCGCCGCCGAGGGCGGCATCAACGCGGCGCTCGGGAACAAGGCGGACGACGATCCCGAGACGCATGCGTTCGACACCGTCAAGGGCTCCGACTACCTCGGCGACCAGGACGCGATCGAGATCTTCACGCGCGAGGCGCCGGGCGACATCTACCAGCTCGAAGGCTGGGGCTGTGTGTTCTCACGGAACGCGGAGGGCCAGCTCGACCAGCGTCCCTTCGGCGCCGCCGGCTCACCGCGCACGGTCTACTCGGCGGACATCACCGGTCACGTCCTCATCCAGGTGCTCTACGAGCAACTGCAGAAGCGGATCGAAGAAGGCCTCGTCGTCTTCGAGGAGTACTTCGCGTTCCGGCTCGTCGAAGACGACGGTCGCTGCACGGGCGTCGTGTGCTGGGACCTCCTGCACGGCGGCGTCAAGGCGGTGACCGGCGCGGCGACGATCCTCGCCACCGGCGGCGCGGGCCGCCTGTATCGCGCCACGACCAACGCCTACGCCTGTACCGGCGACGGGATGGCGATGGCGCTTCGCGCGGGGCTGCCGCTCAAGGACATGGAGTTCATGCAGTTCCACCCGACGACGATGTATCCGTCGGGGATCCTGATCACCGAGGGTTGCCGGGGCGAGGGCGGGTACCTGATCAACAAGGACGGCGAGCGCTTCATGAAGCGCTACGCGCCGAACGCGCTCGAGCTGGCCTCGCGGGACGTCGTCTCCCGGTCGGAGACGACCGAGATCGAGGCGGGTCGCGGGTTGAACGGTTCCGTCATGCTCGATCTGCGGCATCTCGGCCCCGAGAAGATCCTCAACAAGCTCCCCGGCTCGCGCGAGCTGGCGATGACGTACGCCGGGGTCGACCCGATCTTCGCGCCGATCCCGGTCCGGCCCGGCGCCCACTACCACATGGGCGGCGTCGAGACGGACGAGTGGGGGCTGACCGCTCTCGAGGGTCTGTATGCCGCGGGGGAGGTCGCCTGCGTCTCCGTCCACGGCGCCAACCGCCTCGGCGGCAATTCACTCATGGAGACCATCACGTTCGGGCGACGCGCGGGCCGACACGCGGCGGAGTACGCGCTCGGCCGCTCGGCGGCCGCGGATGGGCACGCAGAGGCCGCGCGCGCCGACGCCGAATCATGGGTGAACGGCCTTCTCGGCGTCGAGCACGGCGAGCGGCCGTGGCGGATCCGCGACGAGCTCGGCCAGTCGATGCTCGAGAACTTCGGCGTCTTCCGCTACCCGGACAAGATGGAGACGCAGGTCGGGATCATCGACGAGCTTCGACGGCGCTACGAGCGCGGCGTGGTGGTCGAGGACAAGGGCACGGTCTTCAACAGCGACCTGACGCAGGCGATCGAGCTCGGCTATCTGCTCGACCTCGGCGCGTGCATGCTCCAGGCAGGTGTCGCCCGCAAGGAGTCGCGCGGCGCTCACTCGCGGCCGTCGGACTTCCCAGACCGCGACGACGAGAACTTCATGAAGCACTCGATCACGACCTGGGACGATGGCGCACCGCAGCTGTCGTACCGAGAGGTGCGGACGACGAAGTGGGAGCCCATGGTGAGGTCGTACTGATGGCACGGATTCGGCACAGAGTTGGCACAGTCTCGTTGCTCTTTTCGGCAACGAAGCCGATAGAATTGGCAGCGGGTGGTGGGTTGGGGTGCCCCGACGGAGCACCTCGCGGCGACCACCGAATCGAGCAGGCGTGAAGGTCGAGCTGAAGATCTGGCGCTACGACGCCTCCACGGGCGACCGCGCCCTCAAGCCGTACGAGGTCGACGTCTCCGACGAAGCGACCCTGCTCGACACGCTCGACGCCGTCAAGGACAAGGTCGACGGCACGCTCGCGTACCGCAAGAGCTGCCGGATGATGATCTGCGGCTCGTGTGGCATGCGCGTCGACGGGGGCGCCGTCCTCGCGTGCAAGACGCGCATCGCGGACATCGTCGAGGACGGTCACGTCCCTGTGATCTCTGCGATGGGCAACCTGCCGATCGTGAAGGACCTCGTCGTCGACATGGATCCCTTCTGGCAGAAGATGCAGGCGGTCAAGCCCTACCTCGAGCCGCGGCTCGACCGCGCGACCGAGAAGGAGAACATCGTCACGCAGGAGCGGATGGACGTGATCCACAAGGAGTCGCTCTGCATCAACTGCGGCTGCTGCGTCTCCGAGTGCAACTCGATGGAGTCGGATCCAGACTTCCTCGGCCCGGCCGCGCTCGCGAAGGGCTTCCGCTTCGTCGGCGACGCACGCGACGGCGCCACGGTGGAGCGCCTCGAGCGCTACAGCGAGGCGCACGGGATCTGGGACTGCACCCGCTGCTACTTCTGCAACGAGCGCTGCCCGAAGGGCGTCGACCCGCGCGACGCGATCGCGAAGCTCGGCGCCGAGGCGATGAAGGCGGGGATCGACCGCGACATGGGCGCGCGCCACGCGAAGTGGTTCGTCACCTCGGCCAAGACGACAGGCTGGCTCCGCGAGACCGAGCTCGTCCCGAAGACGCAGGGCGTCGTCAAGGCGATCAAGGAGATCAAGTTCGCGATGTCGCTGCTGCCGAAGGGCAAGGTGCCGCCGCCGTTCCCACCGCACGTCGCCGCCGACGTGGGGGAGTCGCGTGCGCTCTTCGACCTGGTCAAGGATCAGGGACGCGACGGCGCCGCCGGCATCGTGCAGGGCGAGAAGGCGCTCCAGCACCTGGCCCACCAGGGCGAGACGATCGAGGGCGGCCCGACGCACCCGTACGACGACCCGCGCTCGTTCGCCAAGCCCTATCTCCCCGACGAGGAGCCCGTCACGTGAAGCAGGTCGCCTACTACAAGGGGTGTCTCGCGAGCCTCTCCGCCAAGGAGCTCGACTCCTCCACCCAAGCGCTGGCGCCGAAGGTCGGCTACGAGCTGATCGAGCTCGAGTCCGTAACGTGCTGCGGCGCCGGCGACATCCACGAGGCAGAGCCCGACTACTACCTCCACCTGAACGCGCGGATCCTCGCGTACGCCGCGGCGACCGGCGCCGACACGCTGATGACCGTGTGCAACGTCTGCACGCTCAACCTGCGGCAGGCGAACTACCAACTCCTGAACGACGCGGCACTCCGCGAGCGTGTCAACGACAACCTGGAGAAGGTCGGCGCGCCGCGCTACGAGACCGACGTCGACTGCGTCCACTTCCTCTGGCTGGTCGCGGGCGAGAGCTTCGGCAAGCTGCAGGAGGTCGCTCACAAGGGCCTCCGCGGCCTCAAGATCGCGCCGTTCTACGGCTGCCAGATCCTCCGCCCGTCGAAGCTGATGGGCTTCGAGGACCCCGACCGGCCCGACTCGCTCGAGCGGATCATCGCCGCGTGCGGCGGCGAGGCGATCGACTATCCGGCGAAGGTCAAGTGCTGCGGCTTCCCCATCATCCAGGCGCGCGAGGACACGGCCCTCGCCGAGCTGATCCAGCCGATCGAGCAGGCGAAGGAAGCCGGCGCCGACGCGATCGTCACCCCGTGCCCGCTCTGCCACCTCTCACTCGACGCATGGCAGTCGAAGCTCAAGAAGCAGACCGGCAAGGACTTCCAGATGCCGATCCTCCACCTCTCGCAGCTGATCGGCGTCGCCGCGGGCCTCGAGGACTCCGAGCTCCGCTTCAAGCGCCACGTCGTGTCGATGCAGCCCGTGCTCGAGAAGCTCGCGCTGTAGCGCCGCCGGCGCGACAACCGCAGCTTCACCGGTCCCGTAACGCGCGCTGACGACTATGCGAGGCGCTGATCGTCGTGGAGCCAGGCGAGCTGAAGTGGGAGCGCCGAACGGAAATCGGGAACCGGCTCGAGCCACTCGCGCCGGAGCGCCTCGGGATCCACGAGCTCCGCGTCCACGCCTCCACCGCTCCAGCGCTCGGCGAAGCGGCGGGACGCGCTCCCGAAGTAAGCGGCGTCGAACGAGGCCTTCGTCTGCCGATCGAGAAGCTCGTCCGGCAGCACACCACCCGCGATCGCCTGCATCGCGCGGGCTCGGTCGCCGAACCCGCGCGACCCTCCCGCCCGCGCGAGAGCCGCGGCGAACCGCTCGTCGAGCAAGGGAGTCTCGACCCGGACGTCGCGTGAGAGCCTCTCCAGGCTCGCTGCGGCCACGACGAGCGTGCGCGCACGGACGGCTCGTCGGACGACGCGGTCGAAGCGAACGGGCTCGTTCCCGGCCGCACGCTCGATCGACCGCAATCGGGCCGCCGCATCGGGCCGGAGCCAGCGGGGAGGCTCGACAACATGTCGCGAGGCGATCAGACGAGCCCGGAGCGTGCCCGGGAGCGCGGCCGCGGCGAGACGACCGCCGTCCCGGAGAGTTGGTCGACGACGGCCGGAGAGCGCGTCGTTCAAGACGAGTCCACACGTGACCGTCGAGCAGCTCGTCTCCGCCCAGGCCGAGCAGCAGGGTTCCCCCGGCCGCATGCTCGAGAAGGGGCGCGAGGCCGTGGCAATTCGCCGGGAACAGCGTGCCGCGCCGTCGCAGCTCTGCTATCGCGACGGGACCGACGAGATCCAGTTCGTCGACGACTTCGATCACCACATGGCGCTTGACGCCGAGATGGTCGAGCACGAGGCGCTGCCACCGACCTTCGTTCGCGGCGGACGCGCCCGGAAAGCGCACGGTGACTGCAATTGGCTGCTCGTAGCCGTGGCGCTCCGCAGACCGCATCGCGGCGGCCAGCACAAGGGACGAGTCTCGTCCGCCCGAAAACGCGACACAGCATGGTGACCGTCGGACCGCGTCCGCGAGGACCTCTTCGAGAACCGTCAGGGGATCGCCGTCGACCTCGGGGAGGACGAGGTCCGGTTCGAGACCGACAGGGACGCCGACGGCGCACTCGAACGCGGACATGCTCGGTGGCGCGCCACGGCTCATCTCGACATAGGGCGCCACCTGCGGGATCGGCCGTCATGGGTCACGACGAGGGCCGGGAGCTCCCTCCCGGCCCTCACGGCATACCGCGTGTATGTCAGGGCTGGCTCAGGAGTATCCGCCGCCGCCGTGATCCCTGCCGCCGAGGAAGTCGGCCTGGCGTGGGCCCTTGGAAGCGGTGAGCTCCGTCAGCGTGCCGTAGTCCGCGATCCGCGGCGGCTCGTAGGACTCCCGACTGGGCTTCTCGGCTGTCGGCTCCGAGCGTTCGTGTTTCACGACATCTCCTCTGCGATCGTCGAATAACCGAATTCTGCCCCAAGCGGACCCCGCGTCAAGGACACTCGTACCTTTTTCATACCCCGAGTCGCTCAGCTCGCGCTCGTTCGGTCGCGAACGCGGACTGGAAGAGCATCGTCGACGCCCAGGGAAAGCTCCCGCTCGACCACAGAGCTCTCAGGACGTCCGCGTCGACCACCTCGTCGTCGACACCGTGGCCCGACCACTGCGAGGCGAACGCCCGAGACGCGTCCCCGAAGAACGCCTGATGTCTGCTCACCCCATCCGATCGGCGCAGGAGCTCGGCGGGCAGGAGGTGTCCCGCGAGGCGCGACAGGGTCGCCGCCCGGTTGCCGAAACCCCTGCGGCCCCCCGCAGCCGCGAGGGCGGCGATGAATCGATCGTCCCTGAACGGCATCGCAAGCCGAGCCCCCACGGATGCTGCGAGAGCGTCGAACGAGACGCGCATGCCGGTATGGCATCGGTGTGTGCGTTGTCGAGCAAGCGCGCCGTCGAAGCGGAGGGGAATGTCGGTCGAGGCGTCGATCTGAAACCGTTCGACCTCGGTGGACGGCGGCAGGGCGCAGCCACGGGCTCGGAGCGCCGAGACGGCGCGCGAACGAGGGCCTCGCGCGGCGTCGCCGTGGCAGCGCCGCGATCGCGAGGTCTCGGACGTCACGGCGTCCGGGACGCCGCCGCGCGGCGAGGACCTCCGATGCCCGCGCCCAGCGCCAGTAGGTGAAGAAGTCGGTGAGCGCCCCGCCGGCGAGGAGCCAGCCGCCTCGTGCAAGGTCGAGCAGCGGAAGCATGGCGTACGCGGTTGCCGGAAACAACAGCCCGACGGTGAGGAGCGCTCGTTGGGCATAGGGGCCGAGGATCTCGAGGTCGTCACCGATCTCGACCCGCTCCCAATCGCCGAGACCGAGGTGCGAGACGATGCGCTCCTGATGGCGGGCGTCGCTCGCCGACGACGCTCCCTGGGTAGCGCAGTGTCGCCGGAATGGGATCCGCGTGGCCCCGGCTCCGCGCAGCAGCCGTGGCCGCCGCGAGCAGCCAGGCGGACTCCCTGCCTCCCGAGAACGAGACGAGACAGTGACCGCTCGCCAGCGCCGGCTCGAGGATGTCGTTGACGGTCTCGTCCAGGGAAGCTCCCGGGCGCACGACCGGGAGAGGCTGGCGGTCGTCGGTGCCCAACATGGTCGCGCACGCGATCTCGAGCGTCGTCAACCCGGCTGGATTGCCCGATCTCCGTCGAAGCGACGCACGTCGGGTCGTGTCGCCTCGGTCATAGCTCGGTCAGCCGCGAGCTCTCGTCGAGGGGGGGAAGGAGCGCGCGGCCACCGCTCTCGACCCACGCGTGCGCGGAGAATGCGGGCTCGACGTCGACCCCGATGACGAGCGTCGAGGCGGTGCCCCGGCGCGCGAGCAAGCCGAGCAGCACGAGTGATCGCACGAGACACCGCGCATCGAAGGGGATGAAGCGCAGCGTCCGCTCGATGCCATGTCCGAGCCGAGCGCCGATCGCCTGGCGGCGCGGGTCGGTCGTGAGCGGGTCGTTCCCGCGGAGCGTCGCAACGACGGACGGCAGGTCGTGGCGCCAGAGCAGCCATCGAACGCGGACGTACGTGATCACGATCTCCACGACGAGCGCGGCCTTGGTGCTCGGACGGATCGGCTTGATCAGCTCGATGTGCGGCGACCCGGCGGCGACGGGGCGGTCTGTCATCGCTTCTCCATGTGTGCGATGACCGCACGAGCCACGCTGGACGCATCCTCGCCGGAGGGGATGCGTACCGAGAACGCCGGCACGGTTCGCGCAAGGCGGTCGACGACGGCGAGCTGGTTCACGATGCGCTCGGGTGTCCGCACGTAGGTGTTGAAGCTGTTCGCCAGCAGTCGCACCGGGTCCGGGGCGAGCGGCACTATGCGCAACCGTCCCGACGACGGCCGCTCGAGGAAGTAGATGCGGCTGAGGGGCGCCGCCTCGGTGGCGACCTCCGCGGCAAGCACGACCTTGTCGGCGCGTCCGACGTGAGACCCGAGCCGCCGTCTGCCGGTCGGGGGCATCCGCATCAGCTCTGCCGGGTCGATCGAGAGCGACGCGGCGCCGGGGTGCGCCACGGCGACGTCGCCCTTCTCTTCCAGCGCGAGGACGTCATCGGTGACGAGAACCCCGCCGCGCGCGACGACGTGCGCTGCGACGGAGGTCTTGCCGGTGCCCGACCGCGCGACGAGACCGAAGGTTCGACCGTTCCATCTCAGCGGCGCTCGCATGCAGCAGCTCGAGGCCCTGGAGCGTCGCGGCGAGCGGGAGCACCTGCGCGATCAGCAGTCGCTGCCAACGCCACGGAGCGTGGATCGGGCGCGTCGAGAAGATCCGCGCCCCGTCCGGCGAGACGAGATGGCGCCCGTTGTGCGGGGCGTACACGCGATAGCCGAGGTCGGGATGGTGGTCGACCGCCATGACGAGTCGTCCGTCGCGTCGGCGGCGGTCGAGCACCCTCTCGGCCGTTCCCGGGCACCAGGCACCGTCGAGCTCGGCGGTGCTCCCGAGCTCGAGCACGACCTCGCGATCCCTCCGCGCTCGCCCGCGCAAGCGGACGCCATCAGTTGCACCGGTGCGGTGATCCCGATCCCGAACGCGCAGCAGCGGTCGGACGTCGCGGCTCGTCCGGGGCGCTCGGCCGGCTCCGCGACGGTCATCGGGCGGTCTCGATGAGGCCGCGCTCGAGGAGGTCGTGCGTGAAGGCCGCCAGGTCGGCCTCTATTCGCTCGAGCGGCTCACCGAGCTCGTCGGCGAGCGACCTCGCTGCAACGCGCGCGCTCGGAGCCCGCTCCAGGCTCTCGAGCATGCGCCCCGCGGTCGGGTTGAGACCGTGATAGACACCTCGTTCGAGGTTGACGACGACCGTCTCGAGGGCGAACGAGCGATAGACCACGTGGTCGGGCAAGCGGAAGGCCTGATCGAGGATCCGGCTGATCTGATCGGCCTGCATCGCGTCAGTACTCGATGATCGTTCCACGTTCCTGGCTCTTCCGAATGGCGACGGAGAGCACCCATGTCGAGAGCGGCAGCAGGACAGCGGCTGCCGCCGCAATCTTGGCGAACATCGTCCAGGGCGACCCGTCGAGCGGGGTTCCCACGAGAACGTTGCGAAGCAGCTCCAGGGTCGGCGTGAACGGCTGGGCGTTCGACGTCCATTGGATCCAGTCCGGGAGGAGGGCGATCGGGAAGACGAAGCCCCCGAGAAACGAGATCGCGGTCGTCAGGAATCCGATTCCCGCCTCCGTTTCCTTGAAGAGGATCACGGACGCAGTGGCGACCAGCGCCAGGGCGACGAAGCAGAGGCAACCCACGAACGCGATCGGAAGGCTCAGAGGCAGTGTCTCCCAGCGGATCGGCATCCCGAAGACGATCGCCGCGAAGGCGATGGTCAGCACGCCGCTCATGAGCGCGAGGAGCAACGGAAAGACGCTGAGCGAGATGACACCCGCAGTGGGCCCGAAAGGCGAGAGGACGAGCCGCTCGAAGGTACCCGCGACGACCTCCTGGCGTACGCGGCCGGGAAGCGAGTTCAGCGTAGAGAGCATGAGCTCCATGATCACGAGCCCGACCACCACGAAGGCGAAGTACGCCTCGGGACGATCGAACGGAGCCACCGTCACGAGCCGGGAGATGTAGTAGAAGAGCGCGACGCCGATGAACGACCGTATGACCTGGGCCGGGAAGCGCATCCGGTAGGTCCTGAACACGGAGACGTCACGCTTCGCGACGGCGAGCGCCGCGTCGACGGTGTGCCACGATCGTGCTCACTGTCGCCCAGACCTTCCCGTCGGCCAGGACGAAGCCGGAGTCGGCGTGGACGGGGACCTCGTCCGTCGTCGGAGCGCACCAGACCGTCGCGCTTCCGCGAGCCACCGCCGCCGAGACTGCTCCTCGAAGGAGGTCGATGCCGTCGGGATCGAGGCTCGTCGCGGGCTCGTCGAGCAGCACGAGCGGCGGCTCGTGGAGAAAGGTCAGAGCAAGCCGGAGCCGCTGTCGCTGCCCCGTCGAGAGCCGGTCGGCACGCCGCGTCGCCAGCGACTCGAGCTCGAACGAATGCAGGCTCTGCTCGATCGCCTCCCGCCGGTGCGATCGTCGGACGAACGCGATCCGGGCCCAGAACGCGAGATGGTCGCGCACCGAGTAGCGCGCATACAGCCCGCTCTGCCCGGCCTGCAGGAAACCGACGCGCCGCTGGTATTCGCGTCGCGCCGACCTCGCCGTGAGGCCCGCCAGCGAGACGGTGCCCGAGTCCGCCGTGATCAGCCCGGCGACGACCCGGAGGAACGTCGTCTTGCCGACCCCGTTCGCGCCGACGAGCGATACCACGGTCCCGGGGCGGATGTCGAGGTCGATCGAGTCGAGAACCATGCCCGGGCCGTCTCGCCAGCTCTTCGAGACGCCGCGAAGGACGAGCAGCGCGGGCTCCGAGGCTTGTCGGAGCGCCGGGCCATGCGCTGCGTCAGGCTCCACGATCCGATCCGTGGCCACGCTCGAGCTCCCCCTCACCCGGCCCATTCGCTCAACCGGGGGCGCGCTCGCCGGACAACGTCAGGATCCCGAGCCCCAGGCGCTGATCGGACAGGATCAGGTCTGTCGCCTCGTGCCGCGACCTCACGCCGAGCTTCCGGTAGGCGGAGGACAGATGACTCTTGACGGTCGCCTCGGTCACGTGGAGCTTGCTCGCGATCTCGACGTTCGAGAAGCCGAGCACGACCATCGACAGCACCTGCTTCTCCCTCCGCGAGAGGATCGGATGCTCGACGATACGGCGATGCTCGGAAGGCACGGTCAGCTGACCGGCGGCCGCGGCGTACACGGTCGCGCCGAGCCGCGCCTCGATCTGGTCCTCGGACACGAATCCGGTTGCGCCGGCATTCACCGCCTCCTCGACGGCCGCGCGACCATCCCGGCGGGAGACGACGACGACGGGCGCGCCGACCCGAGGATCGAACGGCCACGGAGATGGACTCGGCCAGCGGTCTGTCGGCCGCGACGACGACGACGGCATCCGGCGTCACGTGGCCGTCGACCTCGGTGTCGACGACCGCGCAGCCTGCGTGCTCGACGACGCGCCGGACACGGCGGGTATCGAGCCCCGTCGGTCCCATGACAGCCACCTGGAGGGCGAGCTCGGCGCGCACCATGGGCGCGGCAGGCAGCCCAGAGCCTGACCCGGCGATCATGACCGGAGCCTAGTGTGGCGGCCGGCACTTCGGACTGGTCTTTCGGCTAGGTCCGTCGGGCTTCTGCGGCTCGAGGCTCGATGTCCCGGCCGGAGGGGTGCGCCGCGCTCCTCGGTTCGCCGACGGGCCGAGCAACCGCCGATGCTCGCCGATCGGTGCGAACGGCCGGCGGAGGGCAGTGAACGACCGCCCGAGCTTCTCGCCCCACCCCTCGTCGCCTGCGGGGCGGACCTCGCCGAGCAGCGCCCGACCGACCCGCCTCGCGGCCGTTCGGGGCGGGTACGCCCAGATCGGCGAGCAGAGGCGCTCGAGGTGGTCTTCGACGACCGTCTTCTCGCGCAGCTCGGGCACGTGCCCGGCCCACAGCCGGAACGGAAGGGGTCGCTGCCGGTGCAAGAGCCCGTCGATCGCGCGCTCTGTGGTCTCCCAGAGGCGGGCGATGCCCCAACGCCGCGCGGTCGCCCGGATCTCCGCGGCATCCGCCTCGGCGCGGAACGCTCCCGACGTCGACGAGGTCTCGTGCTCGCCCGAGCGGCTGATGCGCCCAAGCGTGCGCAGCGAGGAGAAGTGCATGGTGCGCCGGGGCGGGTGCGAGGATGCCGTCCACCCCTGCCTCGCGAGCCGCCTGCGAGGGGACCGCCGCCTCCAGCAACTCGTCCGATCGACGGCGGCGCGCAGTTCGTCCGGCCACTTCGGCTCCGTGTGCACCTCGACGTAGAGCGACCCGCGCCACCGCAGCGGGCGGGAGGTGGTGAATCCCGACCCAGACGCCCTCGGGGTCCGGCATCTCCTCGAACCCCGCGCCGCGCAGCTGTCGCTGAACTGCGGCGGCGTCGGGCACGCAGCAGATCCAGGTCGCCGTACCCACGAGCGCCGTGCGGATACCGGATAGCCGCCTCCGGCCCCTTGACGAGGAGGATCGGTCCATCGCAGACGTCACGAACCCGACCGAGCACGAACTGCGCCGCGAGCGCCATCACGCGGGTGCGCTCGAGGTGGGGTCGGAGCGCTCCGGAACCGCCGTGCCACGAGCCTCGAGGAGCTCCGCGGCGAGCGCCGCCAACCCGTGGCGCGCAAGGCCATCGACGTTGTCGCGGTTCCGGTCGATGAGTCCGACGACCCCGCCCCAGAACTCGTCAGTCGGTCGCGTGCGCCGCTCTGGGAGCGGCATGTCAGTACCCGGTGTCAACGATCCTGTCCAGATGCGCCGCAGGCGAGAGCTCCCAGGGGATTACGAGCCTGTTTGCCGATCCCACTTTACCGATACGATCGCACGGCGGCGCGCGCGCGGCGCCGAGGCGATCGACTATCCCGGAATTCAGCCGTGCTGCCGTCTTACACCGGTCATTCGGGCGCGCGAGCAGCCGATATCTGCGACGGCGAGCTCACTCGCGGAGGCGAACGACAGCGACGCCGCGCGAACGTCGCCCGTGGTGACAACCACTTGCGCCACCTCCACTCGACGCCGCCTGGATCGAGGGGGCCCTCGTGTATGAAGTCTGCGAGCGTCAGGAACGCCAGTGTGCAGGCGAGTCGGTTGGGACGGCGAGGCGCCGTCCCGCCTCGAGACCTCGAGCAGGATCGCGGCGGCCGCCGCGTGGTGAGGGCGGTGGCTGACACGACGTCCGGGAGGCTATTCGAGCGGTCGAGGTCGACGATCGAGCCGACGTGGCCGTATCCGAGGACGACCTCGAGATGTACGACCGACTGGACCAGCGCGATGCCGAGATCGCCCCGAGCCATGCGACGAACACGCCGCGACGCATGCCGCTCTGGCCCTCCCCCACGGACGAGGCGTGATCCGTTTATGACAGCTGGTCTCTTGGGTGACGGGATGCTCTCGATCCTGTTCGTGTTCCTCGGAGTCCTCACCGCCGCCGTCGTCTACGGATGGATCGAGGCAGGCTGGCTTCGCGACACGGGTTCTCGAGGTGCCGCTCGACGGGTTGCCGGACGCGCTCGACGGCATTCGAATAGGACATCTCTCCGACTTTCACCTCGGCGCACCGCTCTCACGCGGCAACCGCGTGAGCGAGCGTGCTGCGAGGTGGGTGTCCGAGCGGCGGCCCGACCTCGTGTGCATTACCGGAGATCTCGTCTCCCACCCACGGGGCGAGCCTCGACTGCGTGCGCTCATTGCATGCCTCGACCATCCGTTCGTCGTGCTCGGCAACCACGACGTCGCGGTCACGCGCGACCCTTTCTCCCGCGCAGCGGAGCTCCACGATCTCGAACGGGCAAGACTGCTCGGGGACGAGGCCGAAGCCGTCACGCTCCGTGGGGAGCTCGTCTCGGTCGTCGGCGTCGACCCGGAGAGCTATCGGGCCGGGCGAGCGCGGCCGCACGAGTTGCAGACCCACAGGCCGCCTTACGCCTGTTGCTGTGTCACTTTCCACGAGTCGTCGAGCGCATTCCGGGCTCGTCGTTCGACCTGATCCTCGCCGGCCATCTGCACGCGGGTCAGATCTGCGTCCCCCTTCCGGGCCGCCGAATGACGCTTGCGCACCCTCGAGCGGAACTCGTGTCAGGTCTCTACCGGACGACTGCCGGGACCATGCATGTGTCGCCGGGCACGGGGACGACCTTTGTCCCCTTCCGCCTCTTTGCTCGCCCCGAGGTCACGGAGCTCGTCCTGCGGCGGCGCGACTAGCCTGGCTCGCGTGGAGGTCACGCCGTCATCTCACACGGGGGTCCTCGCGTCGTACTCGGCGGACGCTGCGCACAAGGTGGAGGGCGTCCACGAGCTCGTCGACGCGCGGGCGGAGGAGGACGATGCCATTACATTGAGCGTCGACTCGGGCCGCACCGACTCCCGGGGTCGGCCAGGCCCGAGTGATGCAAAGGCACGCGGGCCGGGGTGTTCCGCGTTCGGACAGAGGCGTTCTCCCCGACGCCCACGCCGGTGCCGCGGCCGTAACTGGAATCGGTCCTGGTGACTCCGTGTCCGTATTGGGTGCGCCGCGGAAGATTCACGTCTCGTCAAATCTGATGTGAACGCCCGCCACGGCCGACGGATTCTCCTTTGACGATGCGGTGACCTCGCAGGTCACACCACGCGGACGCGTCTTCGGAGCGAAGTAGACCCCATTGGTCGTGATGAAGCCGCATCGAGGAGCTCTCGTCGAGTCCATGACGAGCACCCAGTCGTCGGTGCCATCGCGACGGTTGCCTGCGTGGTGAAGCTTCGAACACCTGATGCTCCGTATCGGTAGCCGTCGCTGATCGCGATGTAGTTACCGGTTGCCGGGTCGAACCAGCGCGCACGCACCGGCCCGGACAAGGCTGACATGGCGACCGAGAAGGTCCGAGATCCCTGCTTCATCACCGGAACGTAGGCGAGCATCCAGTGACGGTCCGATGTCAGCGCGGACGCAATGTACCTGGGGCCGCCCCATGCTCCCTGGCCCGACCGGACGAGATCGATCCCGGCGCGACCGTCCCCACTACCCGAAGGCTTCAGCTCCCACCACGGGAGCGAGGCGAAGAGTCCGAAGGCCTCGGTCGAGAATTCGGCTCCCGGCGATGAAAGCGAGCGCGGAATGTCCTTCCATTGCCAGACATCCTTCGAGCCGAAGCCGTCACCCGCCGTGCCACCCCCGAGGACGGACCAGAACCGGCCACGCCGCGTATCCCACGGCTCTGCGCTGAAATGACCCATGTTGTTCTCGTACTCGTACGTCCCCTCCTGCATCCACGCAGGCTTGGGGGCGCGAGCTTCCATGCCGGGTCGGCGGTCTCGTAGACGGCCCGCTCCAGCCGGCCCGTATCCGTAGAAGCTGTTCTGATCGACGATCGCACCGAAATCGGGCACTGCGCCGGGAATCGAGTCGGGAGACGAGGCCTCCGCCATGAACAACTGGGGCGCTCCCGTGGACTTGATCCCGTCAGCTATCGCGCGGGCCCGCAGCGCCCCTTCCGAACCGTCGGGCGGCGCGTAGTCACCGAGTCCGAGCCAGAGCAGGTTCTTCGCGTCCTTGAAACGATTCCCGAGCCACACGCCCCACTTGAAGAGGTCCGCACGGGTTTGCTGAGCGAGGACGTCCTTGTACCAGCCTTGATCCCGCCCGCATAGCCGAGGTACGTGTACGCCAGCATGACGAGCATGTGCTGGGCCGCCGCCCTCGCAATGATCGAATCGATCCACGCCGACGCGCCTGTGTTGGCGCCGTGGTCTGCGGCCCCGGGAAGCGGGGAGCAGTTCCGCGAGGCGCCGCTCGAGAAGCGCCGTAACCAGACGGACATACCGATCCACGGCCACGTCGTTGTGAACGTTGTCTCTAAACGCAGCGTCCGTGTCGGCGTGCTCGAGATCCCGGTCGAAGAAAGGTGCTTGCCCGACGATCACATCGGACCTGAACATCTGCGCGGTCGGACCGCCGATCACGTTCTCGCCGGAATACAGCATCCGGGCGATAACGCCACGTCCTGGGAGGATCCTGCGATCGTACGGAACCTGGGTCCAGAATACGCTGTCGCCCCCGGTGATATCCGCCGACGAGGCCGATGCGAGGTGTCGCATTTCCGCCGCAATCATCTGCTCCAGGCAATTGGGATAGAGCCAGTCATCCCCCATCAGAGGCATACACCATTTGCTGTATCGGTCCACCGCAGCAAAAGCTCTGTTGAAACTGTCCCTTTGGTCAACGAAGTCCTCAAAGCGGATCAGACAGATTCTTGAGTCTAGTTTGGAGTACTTGTGGGAAATGTCTGGCGTCGAGTCCGTACTGGCATTATCGCATATCAAATACGTCCAGTTCTCGTGGCTTTGCATTAGGACGCTTCGAATACACTCCTCGATGTAGTCCCCCGGCGTTCTGTACAGGCGTGACCACACAGACAAGATCCGAGCTATCACTATCGATGGCCGAGTCGTGAATCATCCGATGTACCAGACGCGCATCAGCGCGCTCTGAACTACCTGCCCGCCCACAAACGTTGCAAAACGAATCCACTGACCTCGACGCTCGCGACCTCTGACAAGATTCGGTATTCCCATGAGTACGTGCATGAGTTTCCGTAATGAGTACATCACGTTTCGCACCTCGTTCGCCTCATTCCGATATCGATCGAGCATCACAACAGAGCCCCGCCCCCAGATATACTGCTGCCGAGCAAGGGAGCGGAGCGAGTCTCGGTGACGGTAGTTCACGACTGCTTCCGGCACCCAGCCTATCTCCAGGCCGGCTAGGTGGACTCGAATCGAGAAGTCAACATCTTCGTGGAAGAACTCGAGGTTTTCGTCGAAGACGCCTATCTGATCGAACACGTCCCTGGAGATCGCACAGTTGGAGGTCAACACGAACGGAAACACCCCGAGGGCTATCGGTAGTCCTCGCTCTGTGAGGGGATAGCGCCAGGCAGCCACGATCGGATCGTTCAGTGCGGACTCGTCGAGGGATCCGCCCATCACGCGGTACCTGTCCGTCATCCGCGCATATGTCGAGAGGAGCGTGGCCTCGGCGACATCATCGCCGTCCACGAACACGATCCATTCTCCGGTCGCTTTCTCAATGCCGACGTTCCGCGCGTGCGCGGCAGAGGCTCTTGCGGTCGCGTCCACCACGTTCAACTGGAGGCGTGATCCGAATTGGCGGGCTATTCTCGACGTGGAATCGGTGGAGAGGTTGTCGACCACCACGACATCCCACGGGCCTGGATAGTCCTGCGCGCACAGCGCTTCGAGTTGTTCACCAAGTACATTCGCAACATTGTGCGCGGGGATGACGACGGTGAAGGACGTATCGGACCCACCATTCGGATACCCCGTCATTGTGACTTCGGCTCGACTGTCATGAGCTCATCGGGGTAGACATTTGTCTGGGCGTGCCGAGGGCCTATAGAAGGGCGCGTGAGCATGCTCGGAGGCAGAATAGCCTCAGGGACGGGTGGTTCCACACAGCTCTTCGTGACTGCTCTGCTCGCACTCCTTGTCCGCGGTTCTCCCCAATCTTCACTCGTCAGGGCCGAGCCCACGTCGAGCGGTCGGTTCGCCATGGGAGTCTGTCGTCAGGCTTGACTCTATGTTGGCGCTCCGGGCGGCCCGGTCTTTCGGGTGAGGCCGGACTGCTGACGCCAACGGTGCAGCGTCTGTTCCGACACCCCGAGCCGCTTTGGCGACCACCGCGACTTCTGGCCTTCCCGGGCAGTCGCGTAAGATGGCCGCATGCGGTCACGGCAAGTCGGTGTTTGTTTCGTGGCCTGCTATCGCCTTTTCCGACGATCCAGGGCCAAGTCGTTTTCGCTGCTCGCACGGACGGCATTCGCGCAGTTCGGTGATCGCTCGGTGATCGAGCCTCCCGTCCGGCTGGTCGGTGAGCATCGGATCGCGCTCGGCTCCGACGTCTACATCGGCTCGGATTCCTGGCTTCAAGCTCTCGGCGAAGCTGGAGAGCCGCCTGCGATCGTTATCGGTGACGGCACAAGCATCGCCGGGCACTGTGTCCTCTCGGCACGAACGGAGATTCGGCTCGGCCGCCACGTCCTCTTTGCGCGAAACGTGTATGTCGCGGATCATCAACACGCGTTTGAGGACCCATCACGGCCGGTCCTGAAACAGGGCATCGATGAGGTTTCTCCAGTCGAGATCGCTGACGGAGCCTGGCTCGGTGAGAACGTGGTAGTCGGCCCGGGCGTCCGGATCGGGCGTGGCGCGGTCGTGGGAGCCAACGCAGTTGTCCTCGATGATGTGCCTGACCACTGTGTTGCGGTTGGCGTGCCGGCGCGTGTCGTACGGTCATTTGGGTCGTCAGCGCCACCGAGTAGCTGACATCAGTTGTCGGGGTCGGGGCGCCGCGAGGGCTCCGACGTTCGAGGCCTGTCGACCGATGGCCCCGCAAGTGACTCAAGTGACCTTCTGAACGGCTGCATCGACCATGCCTTGCATTCGCCGTGACCATGAGACTCGGTCGTGAATCGCAATCGTTCGTGCTCAGGCGCGCGGCCCACCCGCAGGGTCTCGGCGAGAGCTTCAACCCAATCCTCGGGGCGACAGAGCTGCACGCGCTCGTCGTCTACTTCGTGCATGGGCGGAAAATCGACGGCTATGACCGGAAGGCCGGCAGCCAAGTACTCGTACAACTTCAGTGGCGACATCGCCCGGATGCCGGCTTCATCGCAGTGCGGGATGATGCCGAGATCGCAGGCCTGAACCGTCGCCGCGAGTTCGACCTGGGCGACCGAGTCGAACATATGAACGTTCTCGATCGAGCGAAGCCAGCCGTTGACGGACTGCTCAGGTCGGTGCCCGATCATGATCAAGGAGCCAACCCGTTCCGCCGTCAGTTCGACGAGCCTCCTATCGAGGCGGTTGTCGATTGTGCCCGTATAGATGGCACGTGGCCCGGGAAGCTCGCTGACCGTCGCAGGTCCAGGATAGTGGGGGCGCCAAACCTCCGGGTCCACGCCGTTCGGCACGACGCGTGCTCTCGACGAGATGCGCGTCGCCAGCTCCTCGGAGACGGCAAATATCTCCACACCGCGCTCGTCGATACGCCGATACGCCTCGCCATAGGCTTCCCACCATGGACGTACTCCGGTGTCGTGGCCCAGTCATCGCGACCGAAGTAGACGATCCTGCCGATCCAATCGGCGTCGCAATACGCCGCCACGAACGGGTTGAATGTGACCAGTGACGCCGACTCGCGCCGCGTATGAGCTTCCCCTCGGATCCGCGCGTGGATCATGGGCGAGAACAGCCTGCTCTCGCCGCATCGCCGCCCGCCCGTCCGGCCAACGACCGCGACGGCTCGATTACCACCGAGGCGCCGAACGTCCATGTGGGGCGCCGACGGCGCCGTCATCCCGACGGTCAACGACGGCAACGTCACCCTGTTCATCGTCGCCGAGCACTGGAACGCCGAAGGGCTCGGCTGGCACGTCGCCATTTTCGCTCGGACCAGCTGTCGGCATCGGCGTGAATGCTCAAGTCTAGCAGGGCGGTCGAGGGCGCCTGTGCCGAGCTGTTTGCGTGATTGCCCTTACCGGCACGCCTAGATACCCACTGAAGGCCGCCAGCGTCAGCGAGCATCAGACATGAACGTACAGCTCAATCACACCATCATCTGGTGCCACGACAAGCAGAGATCGGCGACGTTCTTGACGGAAATCCTCGGCCTGCCGGCACCCAAACCCTTCGGACCGTTCCTCGTCGTTGAACTCAGCAACAGAGTTTCACTCGACTTCTACGAGATTGACGGCGAGATCGCGTCGCAGCACTACGCCTTCCTGATCGGTGAAGACGACTTCACCAGATCTTCGCCCGCATCCGCGAGCGAAGGCTCGAACACTGGGCCGATCCGGGCCAGCACCAGCCGGGCGAGATCAACCGCAACGACGGCGGTCGAGGCGTGTATTTCGAAGACCCCGATGGTCATCTCCTCGAAATCATCACCCGTCCATACGGCAGCGGCGGGCAGATCGAGGCACAAGGTTGAAAGATAGGGCGTCGCATGTCTGGTGAACTTCGCACGCCCCCCTCGCTTCGCGAGGGTTGGCGCGTTCTCGTCACGGCGGGGGTTTTGGCCTTCATGGTGGGCTGCACCTAGAGGGTGCCGAACCGACTGGGACCAACGGACGCGCCGGGTCCGATACACCGCCCAAATTTTTGTTCGGCACCACTTGGTTCCTCCAGCAAATCGACGCGGATGACATAATCGACGGGGTCGGCCCGCTGTTAGTCATCCGGTCGGCCGGTCATGTCGCGGGCTCGGGCGGCTGTAACTCGTTTTCCGGGCCGGTAACCATCAATGGCGACGCGATCACGTTCGGCGCTCTGGCAACGACGGAAATGGCCTGCACGCCGGCACTAATGAACCAGGAACAGAAATTCTTTGACGCCCTTGCTGCGACCCGCTCGTATCGCACCCGTGGCCCCTACCTGATGCTTTACGACGCCGCTGGAACTGTGCGGGTCAAGTTGATCGCGAGAGTCCGAATGTGACGTACCAATTTGCCGGCTTCGGGAGCAAAGCCGACCCACTACAGCACTGGTGCTGGGACAATGCTACTGCACCGCCGCGCCGACACTCGGCCAGCGGGCCACGCAGTCTTACGCAGTTTTTCTCGCCCTCTTGCTTACTGTGTGCTGACTGGGCGCAAGTGGAGCGTGCTTCCACAGGAAGCGGCCATTTCATAAGTATCTGATATACCGGAAAAAAGTTTGGTTGCGGGGGCTCGCCTTGGACTTCATTTCCTGTTCGCCGCCCGCGGGCTTGATGCCCGCGAGCCGCTTCCGGCTTAACGGACCCGCGCCCGCTACGCCGCCAGCAACTGGCCGCTGGCGAGGAGCGCCGCCTCGTCGGTCAGACCGGTGATGCTTTGCAGCGTGGCCACCTGCGAGAAGGCATAGACCGTAGCCGAACCGTCGCGGTCAACCTCGACCTTGCTGTTTCCGGCATCGTCGCTGATGCGCGCGAACGCCGTGATGTCGCTGACCCCGGCCGTGTAGCCGGTCCAGAAGGTCCGAGATGTCGATGATGTCGCCGGTCACGCCGCCCGCGGTCAGAGCGAAGTCGCCAACTGTATCGATGCCGTTTTCGCGTAACCATCCGCCGAGGGCCGTCTTCTGCGCGACGGGGTGATGTGGCTTGATCTTGCAGTGGTGCAAACGCTGGTGTTTGCACCGGTGCAAGAGACGGTGCGATGGCGCAGGTTCATGTTCTTACCGGTCCCGAGCGGCGGCGTCGGTGGAGTGAAGAGCAGAAGCAGGCGCTTGTCGCTGCGGCATTCGCGCCCGGTGCCGTGGTGTCGGACGTAGCGCGCCAAGCCGATGTCTGTTCCAGCCTGATCTACCGGTGGCGGCGGGAGATTGGCCCGCCGGGCGGATTTGCCGAGGTGGTCGTAGCGCCGATCGTCGATGGTCGTGGGGTCGACGGCGGCGACGAGCTGCGCTGCCTCCCGGCACGGCCTCCCGTCGAGGCCGCACGCCCTGCTGCTGCGGACACTCCCGTGCCGGCGATCGAGATCGAGTTCTCCGGCGATTCGCGGGTTCGCATTCCGGCATCGATGCCGCCGGCGTTGGCGGCGGCGGTGATCACGGCTCTGGTGCGCCGATGATCCCGGTTCCGAGCGGGGTGCGGGTGTGGCTGGCGGTCGGCCGGACGGACATGCGCCGCGGCATGAACGGGCTGGCGCTGCAGGTTCAGGAGGCGCTGCGCCGCGATCCGCACGCGGGCGATCTCTATGTTTTCAGGGGCAAACGCGGTGACCTGATCAAGATCCTCTGGCACGACGGGCTCGGCATGTCGCTCTATGCCAAGCGCCTGGAGCGCGGAAGGTTCATCTGGCCGCACCATGCCGACGGCGTTGTTTCGATCACGCCGGCGCAGCTCGCCTACATGCTCGACGGGATTGATTGGCGGAACCCGCGTCACACCTTCCGGCCGGAGCGGGCCGGTTGACCCTCTTGGCGGAGCGCCGTCTGGTTCGATTTTGGGGGAGTCAACCGGCTGATTTTGTGATTCAATCGGCCTCGTGAGCCCGCCGCCCGACGCCGTACCCGACGACCTCGAGACGCTGAAAGCGGCGTTCCTCGCCGAGCGCGCGGCGCGCCTCGAGGCCGAGGCGATGGTCGCGCATCTGAAGCTGCTGATCGCCAAGCTGAAGCGCGAGCGGTTCGGGCCTTCCTCGGAGCACCGGCGCCGGCTGCTCGACCAGCTGGAGCTGCAGCTCGAAGAGCTGGAGGCGAGCGCCAGCGAGGATGCCTGTGCCGCCGACGAGGCCGCCGCGGCAGCCGCGGCCGCAGCCATGAAGGCTGGCCAGGACGAGAGCGCGGTGCGCAGCGTCCCGCGCCGCAAGCCGGTGCGGGCGCCGTTACCGGCGCATCTGCCGCGCGAGCGCGTCGTCATCCCGGCGCCGTCGGTCTGCCCGTGCTGCCAGGGCAAGCTGGTCAAGCTCGGCGAGGACGTCACCGAGACGCTGGAGGTGATCCCCCGGCAGTGGAAGGTGATCCAGACCGTCCGCGAGAAGTTCACCTGCCGGTCGTGCGAGAAGATCGCCCAGCCGCCGGCGCCGTTCCATCCGATCGCCCGCGGCCGGGCCGGCGCCGGCCTGCTGGCGATGGTCCTCTTCAGCAAGTATGGACTTCATTTGCCGCTCAACCGCCAGAGCGAGGGCTTCGCCCGCGAAGGCATCGCTCTCGACGTCTCGACCTTGGCCGACTGGGTCGGCGCCTGCGCCGCGGCGCTCTCGCCGCTGGTCGAACTGCTCCGGCGGCACGTGCTGGGCGCTACGCGCATCCACGGCGACGACACGACGGTGCCGGTGCTGGCCAAGGGCAAGACGGTCACCGGACGGCTGTGGACCTACGTCCGCGACGACCGGCCGTTCGCCGGGCCGGACCCGCCGGCGGCGGTCTACTTCTACTCCCGCAACCGCGACGGCGAGCACCCGGGCCGGCACCTCGCCGAGTACGGCGGGATCCTCCAGGCCGACGCCTATGCCGGGTTCAACGACCTGTACGATCCGCGCCGCAAGCCGGGGCCGATCACCGAGGCGGCATGCTGGAGCCACGCGCGGCGCAAGTTCTTCGTGCTGGCGGATGTCGCCAAGGCGCCGCTGGCGCTGCAAGCGGTGCGCCGGATCGACGCCATCTTCGCTGTCGAGCGCGCGCTGAACGGCGTCGCCGAAGATCAGCGCCTGGCGCTGCGCAAGGAGCACGCGGCCCCCCTCGTCGGCGAATTCGAAGCATGGATGCGCGCCGAGCGGGCCAGGCTCTCCCGGCACAACGACGTCGCCAAGGCGATGGAGTACATGCTGAAGCGCTGGCCCGCCTTCGCCCGCTTCCTCGACGACGGGAAGATTGGTGTTGACAAGAGGGTTTTCGTCATCCCGAGCCGGTTGCCGCACTCGCTCTGCAGGGCTGCTCCGTCCATGCGGCGACCATCCGCTCGTACGCTCTTTCGGCGCGCTCGACGTAGTCCATCTCGCGCTGGCGGATCTCCTTGATCCAGTAATCGTGGCCGGGGCCGGCCTTGCCGTAGTCGCGGGGCGCTCCGGCCTTGAGAGCGACCTTGCGCAGCTTCATCGCCGTAAAAGCCGGTCGCGCGTACGCATATTCCGCCTCGCTGG
>CAVRWA010000009.1:0-27455 GCA_963724805.1 uncultured Actinomycetes bacterium | reverse complement strand
CTCGAGGCGGGGCAGGCCTCGGTCGGCGAGGTCAGGAGTGCCTGACCCGATCAGACCACATGCAGCGCCAGCACCGAGATCGCGGTCGAGGATGTCCGATGGCTAGCGCCGTCGAGGCGGTCACGCCGTTCAGCGGCCGCCGAGGACGGCGCGTCCGACGCCTGACGGCGCCGCAGCGGCCCTTGGGTATGCCTCTCGGTCCTGAACAGCGAACGTACGGCGTCCTCTAACTAGGGAGGTAGTGGTGAGTACGAGTGAGGTAATGGCGAATGCGAAAGCCTCGATGGCAGGCTGGATCGGCTTCGCTGGCATTGTGATGCTGATCCTCGGTGGCATCGACTTCTTCCAGGGTCTGATCGCCCTGTTCAACGACAACTACTACGTCGTGACCGCATCCGGTTTCATCGTCTTCGACCTGACGACGTGGGGCTGGGTGATGCTGATCTGGGGCGTGCTGCTCGTGCTCGCCGGCCTCGGACTGTTCGCGATGCAGGGGTGGGCGCGCTGGTTCACGATCGTGGTCGTGTCCGTGAACTTCTTCGCCCAGCTCGGTTTTCTCGGCAACAGCCAGTACCCGCTGTGGGCGTTGACGGCGCTGGCGCTCAACCTCGTCGTGCTCTTCGCGTTGACGGCGCGCTGGAGCGAGAGCAAGGCCGCGTTGGCCCCAATGGAGTAACGGGCTATCGTCGTGGCCGCTGCGCGGTCGGCGCGTGGCGGCCACGACGAAACGGGAACCGCACTCCGCGACTAGTGCCTATCCCGAGAGCTCTTCGAGCGCTAAGCGGCGCGCATCTGGGCGGCGCTGGAAGATAGAGCGCTGCTGAGTCCAGTTCAGGGAGGGCCTGGGAGGCTGAGGATCAGGACGCTGGCCTTGAACAGGATCGCATCAGCGATGCGGTCGAACGTCAGCGGATGATGCAGGCCGCGAGCGACATCTTCCTCGGCTGGGTCCACAGCCCGATGGGGATCGACGGCGTCGCGCGGGACTTCTACGTGCGCGACTTCAGGTCGAACGGATCGTTCCGCATTCAGGCGAGCCTACTGCCCTCGCACCGCTTTCCGACGCGCACGCATCGGGGCCATGGCCGGCGGTGTCACCGGCTGGGTCAATCGAGCGTGTGCATCAGGAATGCGGTCGCGAAGCCGAGTGTCGTGACCACCCCGACGAGCTTGCCACCATGTTCGTACGCCTCGGGCATCATCGTGTCCGAGAGCATCGTGAGGATCGCACCCGCTGCGAATGCAAGAACGAACGCGACCGTATTCGGCGACGAGTGCTGGAAGAAGCTGTAGCCCGCGAGCGAGGCGAGCCCTGAGACCAGGGTGATCCCGATCCACATCCAGAGGATCCGAGCCTTCTTCCAGCCCCCTGAGACGAGACCGGTCGTCGAGGAGATCGACTCGGGCAGGTTGGAGATGAAGACGGCGCTCAGGTAGGCGGCGCCGACCTTTCCCCCCTCGTAGATCGTGAGACCGATGACCATCGACTCCGGAATCCCGTCGAGCACGGATCCGAGCACGATGGCAAGCGCGGAACCGTCCTTCTGGGCGCCTGCCGGGTCCTTACGCTGACCCCCGCCCGAGCGGTCGATGAGCCAGTCGCCACCGAAGAACACCCCGCACCCGGCGAAGATGCCCAGATAGACAGATCGGTTCGCGGTTGCCGTGTTGGCCGCCTCCTCGACGAGATCGAACGCGACCGCGCTGATCAGCACGCCTACGCCGAAGGCCGTGATCAGCCCGATCCAGCGGACGCTGATACGAAAGACGATCGCAAGGACCGCGCCGATCACGAGCGTGGACGCCGCCAGCGTTCCCCAGCCGAACGACGCCCACATCAGCAGCTCACACGGCCTTCACCGCTGGGCGGGCCGCCGTCGCGTCCTCGCGGTCCGCGGCTGCGAACACGGTCGCGAAGTCGTCTTTCATGCTCACCACCGTCCAGCCGCTCGTATCGGCCTTCTTCAGCGCTCTCTCGGCGCCGCTCGTGTAGGCGAAGTCGCGCTCCGCATCGTCGTGGAGGACGAGCAGGCGAAAAGACGGCTTGTACCGATGGTGCGCGAAGTCGAGCATCGGGATATCGCCGTTCGAGTTCCCGCCGGCAATGTGAGACAGCGCCGTCGTCAGTGACCCACACGCGTAGACGATGCACCCAATCGTGAACGCACGCTTCCGGCCGATGATCTCTCCGACCCTGCCGCCGGTGATCATGAAAGACGCCATCACCAGCGTGTAGAGCGTGATCGCAGTCTGGATCCCGATCACATCAGTCCCGACGTCCTCGGCGACCGTGGCGATCGCCGTGTTCATCACCGTCATATCAAGGGCCATGACGAACTGCCCCGTCGCCAGCGTGAGCAGCACTAAACCCGAAGCCTTGGCAGCTGCAGAAGCTGCAGTCGGCGCGGCCGTCATAACGACGATCCTGAGCAGCACCCGGACGGGCGGCGCCGGACGATTGTGGGCTGCTGATTCGGGTTCACGGAGGGCCTGGGAGGGTGAGGATGAGGACGCCGGCGAAGATGAGCAGCCCGGCGCCGACACCGATCATGGCAAGGCGCACGCCGAGCAGCGGGAACTGGGTGCTGAGCCCGACCAGGAACAAGACGCTCGCGAGGATGACGGTCACCCGCACGTACTCGTCGCCCGTCTCTGCAGCCCTCTGACCCTGCGCGTAGAAGGCGTTGGCACTCGCGTCGAGCAGACGCGATTGCGCCTCGCCGGTTGGGATGTACTGCGGCATCTCCTGCGGCCCCGCCGGCGCGTCCGGGTTCGTGAACGGGTGGGTGGCGAGCCAGGCGTCGAACGCGACCCGGTATTCGGGTCGGAAGCGCTTCTCGGCGAGGCGCATCCCGTTCGGGTTGTGGGTCAGGTAGGCCGCGAACCAGGTGTTGAACAGGATCCCATCAGCGGTGCGGAAGGTCAGGGACTCCTGGAAGGCGCGGTTCGCCTTCGTCCGGGTCGCGGAGGCCTTCGCGAGCTTGAGCGATGACTCGGTGCCCCACTTCGCGGCCGAGTAGCCCGACCAGGCCGCCACGATCGTGACGACCGAGAGCAGCACCGCCCCCGAGACCGAGATCAGCCGGGCGCCATGTCCATCCCCGCCATGCTCGCGTCCGTGATCGGCGTGCTCGCCGATCTCCTTGCCGACCTCGATTGCAGACAGACCCTCTGGCATCAGTTCCTCCGGGTGCTTTTCGGCGGGCCAAGAGGCCCGCCAAAAAGCCGCAGAACTCGGCTACACGACCGCTATTGCGGTCTCGGACGGGCGTGCGATCGGGTGGAAGACTACGCCGAGAATCGGCAAGAAGACGATCAGGGCGATCGGCGTGGTGATCATCGCGGTGATCGCGGGCACGACGCAGGGTCTTACGGCCTACCTGCTCGGGTCGAGCTACGCGGTCGCGCTGGGGCTGATCGCCGGGTTCCTCGACATGATCCCGAACATCGGCGCGACGATCGGCGGGTTCATTCTCTCGCCGACGAACCAGCAGATCGAGAACAGCGTCCTCCCCGACGATCCAGCGCAAGGCCGTCAAGCTGTCGGCGTTCTTCATCATCGTCGCGGTCGCGCTCTTTGGCGCCCTGCTCGGGGTGGTCGGCGCGCTGATCGCCGTCCCGGTCGCAGCGACCATCCAGATCGTCTCGGAGAGGTCACGAAGACCTATCGCGCGCAGGTCGCGGCCGGAAGCTGCAGGCCGGGACGGCCCCCGGCGGCGAGAACACACGTGCCTGACCTGATGAAACGACCTGCTGCTTCAAACCCGTGGCCAGGGCAGCGAATGCCACGAACCGACCATTTGGGCCAGATACCGTCGCCCGGCGTGAGGATGCGTCGTTTAGTCCCGTCCGCGTTCATGACATGCCGCTCGCCTAGCCCTTGATGACCCACCAGGCCAGGCCGCTGACGACCATGCCGTAGGTAACAAACCTTGCGTAGAACACATTCCGCAGAGCCTCCTGCTGCCGGGCCGTCTGCGTCGACAGCGCCCGATGCCACGTTCCAACGAACGTCGAGGCCCAGTAACCGAACGCCCCCGCAACGACGAGAACGATGGCCCCGTACTGGGCATGGCGAAAGAATTCGAGCATCAGTCGGGCTCAAGCCGACGCTCGATCGCGTCAAGCCGTTGCTCTATGTGTTGAAGCGCATCGAGGCGGAGTTCAATCCGCTGTAGGGCACCAAGCTCCGGATCGCCGTGCGCTTCGGCAATGCGCTTCTGTGTTTCAGTGATCACCGCGGATGTGATCAAAGCGGTCATGAGGGAGACGGTCGCGATGCCGAGGAACATCACAAGCACAGCGACGACCTTGCTAAACGGTGACTGAGGGATTACGTCGCCGTAGCCGACTGTCGTTACGGTCTGAGCAGCCCACCAAACGGACTCGCCGAACGAGGTGAACTCGTCGTGTGCAAGCAGTCGCACCGCGAGCGCTGCGGCCAAGGCGATCAGCCCGGTGACGCCAGCGAGGTACGGGATGATCCGTCCCGACATCACCTCGCGGTTCATGCGCTGCAGACGGCGTTCGGACAGGAGAGGCATCAGCCAGTAGCTTCGCCACTGCGGCGCGGCTCCCTCCGCATGAGTCGGTCGCGTGCAGCGCGACGAACTCTTGGCGCAGCGCGCGGCCGAGGCGACCGAAGGCGACGCCGCAGACTGACTCTAGGGGCGGACTGGCGCGCAGCGTGGCGCGCACCCCGCCCCTACCGGCCCCGATGCCGCATGAGCACACGGGTCGGCCCGGCGCGTGGGTGCGTCTTCAAAACCTGTGCGGTGTGGTAGCCCCACGCTCGGTCGGTTCGACTCCGGCGCCGCTCCGTCAAAGGGATCGCGAGCACTGATGCGGGATCGCGGGTGCGGGCGGACACGGAACGGGCGGCCCCGAGACCGCCCGAATCCGCCTGAACCCGCCTGAGCGGTACGAAGCGGCCCGAGTGACCGGCCTCACTCGAGCGGCCTGCGCGGGGCGTACCGGTGATGGATCATCAGCGCGTTCCCTTCGGGGTCGTCGAAGGCGGCCATGTGACACACGCCGCTGTCGATGGTGTCGGTCGTGAACGCGACGCCGCGCGACTCGAGCTCGGCGCGTGCCGCGTCGTAGTCCTCGACGTGGAGCGCGATCGGGTTCTTGTTCGGGCTGAAGCCCATGCCGAACTCCTCGGTCGCCATCACCGCGAGGGTCAGGCTGCCCGTCTCGAACTCGGCGCCCGGCATCTGCCCGTAGCGCGCAGTGCACGGCAGACCGAGGACCGTGCCGTAGAACTCGACGGACGCGTCGAAGTTCCGAGTCGGGACGACGACGAAGTCGACGCCGGTGACGAGCGAAGTGGACGTGGCCATGTCGTTCCTCTCTGGTGGGGTACGGCCTGGTGGGGTACGGCGAGATATACCTCGGGCACGACGGCCGTGGTCGTCATCGCCGCCTCATCGACCACAGCGG
Source organism: uncultured Actinomycetes bacterium (assembly GCA_963724805.1). Lineage (GTDB taxonomy): Bacteria > Actinomycetota > Thermoleophilia > Gaiellales > Gaiellaceae > CAVQZA01. The sequence continues at coordinate 22,013 of CAVRWA010000009.1, read as the reverse complement.
CGCAGGGCCGGCTTCCTCCCCAGTGCCCGCGCCGCCGCCCCGACTGTTCCGGCTCCCCTAAGGCCAGGAGCAACAAGGCCCCTGAGTGACTTGAAGCGCGGCTATGAACGAGGGCAGGCTTATTCGGCCTGGGCTACTTAGCGCTTCACGCCTGGCCCCCGGGTGCCAGGGCCGGCACCGCGCCGTATGGACTTCGGCGCCACACGTGCGGCTGGGGAGGCGTTGGACATCTCGCCACGTTCTGGAGCGCTGCCCGTCCGCCGTCGACGAGTCGCGGTTACGGACGTAACTGTGATTCGCGTCGCACCAAGTCGAGTGTTCGCGGCTTGAGCGAGCGTTTGGATATGCCCGGATCCAGCGCCATCAGATCGTGTGCGTGCGCTTCCGCACGGATAGTGCCGTTGGAAAAACGGGCAGCACCCGTGGGAAAAGCGTGGGTCGTCAGGTCGCGGCCGGCAAGCTGCAGGCCGGGACGGCCCCCGGCGGCGAGAACACACGTGCCTGACTTGATGAGACGACCTGCTGCTTCAGTGGTGAGCCTGCGCCGGGGGACGTTCGGTGGCTAGCGCAGTCGCGTCGATCCACGCCGTTCCAGGATCGGTCGCGCGTCGGCGTTCGTCAAGATCTGTGCCTGGCTCGTCGGCCTGCTCGTGCTCGCAGTGTCCTGCGTCTGCTGGGCGTCGACGTGATCGGCTGGCTGCAGAGCCTGTGGGAAGCAGATCCAGGGATGTCCCGCTCGGGTTCCTTCTGCTCGGCTCGGCGCTGCACTGCCAGGACATCATGGTCAACAGCACCCACTGGACAGGTGCGGACGACGTCGCCGCCTTCGAAGAGCTTTGCGGCTCACACGGGGGCATGGGCGGAACCCAGAGCCGCCCCTTGATCCTCTAACCCCTCCGACTGGACCCCGCCGTCGCAGCAGATCGTCGGCGCCGAGAACGTCCACCCTCCAGTTCGTGCGCTGGCTCGTCGACCTCGGGCCATACCGCCTACGCCGACCTGCCGGACGACCCGCACCGACTGGTCCGGACACCGACCGCCGGACCAAGCGTTCGTGTCGCGTAGGCAGGACAGCTACCTGTTGCCGGCACCGGACTCGGCTGACGGAGCGAGCTCGGCGACGCGGCGCCGGGTCTCCGCGATCGAGGCGGCCCGATCTTGCGAGCCGGCCGCGGCGACACCGGCGAGGAATGAGGCGAGCGGCGCCGTCGTGCGGTCGCCGGTCCCGTGCGCTGCCGCTCCCGCGAGCGAGAGCAGCGACTCGATCTCCGCCGGGGTGAGCGGCGCCACGCCGATGTCCTCTGCAAGCGCGTCGATCAGGTCTGTCCGTGCGTCTCCCATCGCAGCTGCTCCTGTCGTGAGGGCGGCGTGATCGTATCGCCGCGACCGTCCGAGACAGTCGAGCGGGGGCGGCGCTGCGGCAATGCCGCAAGGCGATCGGTACCCGCCCTGATGTTCGCGGGTGGAGTCGCAACGACCCTTGAGCTCGACTTCTTCGAGAGGAGGCGCGATGGGCGCGGTCACGACTTCAGTCCTTGCTAGGCAGCCGGCCCGAGAGGCGTCCGCTGCCCAACCTGGCGTTCGAGCTATGAGCTCTGCCATGGCACCGAATGTCAGCGGCGTGGGTGCCCCGGGCCGGCGCACCGTCTACGGCATGTGCGGCATGTGCGCGGTGCGTTGCCCGATGGAGGTGACGGTCGAGGACGGTCGGGTGACCTGGCTGCAGGGCAACCCGAACGACAGGGCGCTCGGCACGAGCCTGTGCGCGAAGGGCGCGGCCGGCCTGTCGCTCGAGTTCGACGACGAGCGGCCGCAGTCGCCGCTCATCCGCAGCGGCCCGCGCGGCAGCGGCCAGTGGCGGCGGGCCTCCTGGGACGAGGCCCTCGACTACGTCGCCGACAAGCTGAAGGAGACGATCGAGGACTTCGGCGGGCGCGGGATCGCGCTTTCCGATCGCGGCGGCCCCTTCAACGACCTGACGCGGACGTTCGTGCAGGCGCTCGGCTCGCCGAACTACTTCAACCACGACGCCGGCTGCGGCGGCAACGTCCACAACGCGGCGCGCTCGATCTACGGCTTCGGCCACGAGGGGCTCATCCCCGACCTGCCGCGCGTGAAGCACCTCGTGCTCTACGGCCGCAACATCGTCGAGTCGCTGATGGTCAAGGAGGCCAAGGCCTTCATGGCCGCGGTGGCGGCCGGGATGCGCGTCACCTACATCGACCCGCGCGCCACGATCACCGCCGGCAAGGCGACCCGCTACTGGCAGGTGCGCCCGAACAGCGACTACGCGCTGAACCTGGCCCTGATCCACGAGGTGCTGCGAGCAGGAGGCCTACGACGAGGACTTCGTCGCCCGCTTCGTCTCCGGCATGGACTTCCTGCGCGCTGCGGTCGAGGACACGACGCCGGAGTGGCAGGAGCCTCACACCGGCGTTCCTGCCGACCGAGTTGCGCGCCTTCGTCGAGGAGATCGCCGCCGACGCGCCGCACGTGATCTTCCATCCGGGCTGGATGTCGGCCCGTCACAAGCAGTCGTTCCACGTCAGCCGCAGCGCGCTGATCCTGAACGCGCTGATGGGCAACATCGAGATCCCGGGTGGATTCGTGCTGGGGAAGTCGCCCGAGTTCTACGGCCGCAAGGGCCTGAACCATCTGACCGACCGCGTGCCGCAGGTCGAGGAGCCGCGCGTCGACGGCGCCGGCGCCGCCCGGCCGCAGTGGGATCCGGCGATCGGCATGGTGCACCAGGCGTTCGCCGCGATGGAGACGGGCGAGCCGTACGGCATCGGCGCCTACTTCGCCTACCGCCACGACCCCTTCACCGGCCTGCCCGACCCCGAGGCGAGCAAGCGTGCGCTGGACAAGCTGAAGCTGCTCGTCTCGATCGACGTGCGCTACTCGGAGCTGGGCTGGTACGCCGACGTGATCCTCCCCGAGTCGACCTACCTCGAGCGCGCCAACATCCTCTGCCAGATGAACCTGCCGGTACCGGTCTTCGCCATGCGCGACCAGGCGATCGCCCCGCGCTTCGACAGCCGCCCCGCGTGGTGGATCTTCCGCGAGATCCTCCGCCGCGTCGGCGCCAAGGAGGCGCTCGACTTCGAGACGATCGAGGAGCTGTGGAACTACCAGCTCGACGGCACCGGCGTCACCGTCTCCGAGCTGCGCGAGACCGGCATCGTCCCGCTGGCGGCCGCGCCGAAGCTGATCCCGCGCGACGAGCTCACGTTCCCGACGCCCTCGGGGAAGATCGAGATCGAGAGCGAGATCCTGAAGCAGGCCGGGCTGCCGAGCCTGCCGGCGTACGTGCCCAAGGAGGCGCCGACGGGCGGCGACTTCACGCTGCTGTTCGCGAAGACGGCGACGCTCGCGCACGGCCAGTCCCTCAACAACCCGCTCCTCAACGAGCGAGCGCCGGAGCAGGTGCTCTGGATCCACCCCGACCGTGCCGGGCCGCTCGGCATCGTCGACGGCGAGGAGGTGGAGATCAACGGCGGCGGCAGCTACACCGGCTGCCTCCGGGCCAAGGTGACGCCCTGGATCCATCCCGAGGCGGTCTTCATGCTGCACGGCTACGGCGCCACGGTGCCGCTCGCGAGGCGCGCGCGTGGCCTCGGCGTCGCCGACCAGCGCCTGCAGCACGGCAAGCTCTACGACTTCGACCCGGCCGGCGGCGGCTGCGCCCTGACCGAGACGGTCGTGCACGTGAAGCGCCGGACGCCGGAAGGAGCCGGACGATGAGCAAGTACGTGCTTCGCCACGACGAGGCCAGCTGCATCGGCTGCCTGGCCTGTGAGGTCCACTGCAAGACGAACAAGCACCTCGGCCCCGGCCCCAATCCGTGCAAGCTCATCGCCTTCGATCCCGTCGAGGTCGACGGACTGCCCCGGCAGCGCTTCGTCTTCATGCCCTGCTTCCACTGCGAGGACCCGTGGTGCGTCAGGGCCTGTCCGACCGGCGCGATGCAGAAGCGCGAGAAGGACGGGATCGTCTTCGTCGAGTCCAGCCTCTGCATCGGCTGCAAGAGCTGCATCGCGGCCTGCCCCTGGGGCACGCCGCAGTGGGACCCCGACACGAACAAGGTGGTCAAGTGCGACTACTGCATGGATCGCGTCGATGCCGGGCTGCAGCCGGCCTGCGTGACCAAGTGCGTGACCGGCTGCCTCTCCTTCGGCGTCGCCAACGAGGCGCCGGATCCGCGCCGCGAGCGGTACGCCCGTCACCTCCTCGCCGAGCCGCCGGTCGGCGATGCGGGCCTCGCCGTGAGCGAGCTTCAGCCGCTGCCGACATGGCTCGACGCGGGCGCCGCCGCCCTGGCAGGCGCCGAGCCGCCGGCGCAGACCCTCGCCGCCGCGTTGCCGGGCCTCGCCCGGGCTCAGTCCCTGACGCCCATGCAGCGGCTTCAGCGCGTGCGCGAGTCGGGCCTCGCCGAGAGCAGCGGTGCGGGCGAGCCGGTCGCTCTGACCTGGCGCCGGTTCCTGCGCGGCCACGGGCCTTCGGTGCTGGTGATCGACGCGACCGGCCTCGACGTCCGCGCCCGCGGCACGGCCGCGGTCCTCGACGGCGCTCCCCGGCTGCTGGTCGAGGGTGTGCTGATCGCCGCGGGCCTGCGGGACAGCCGCACGGTCGAGCTGCGCCTGCCGGCCGAGCTGACCGGCCACGAGGCGGCCTTCCTGAACGCGGTCGACGCCATCCGCTCGCTCGCCCAGGTCTCCACGCCCCGCATGCAGCTCGAGGTGCAGCGCGACAGCCGGCCGACCTGCTGGGGGGAGGAACAGGCCGGCGACGGGTCACGGCTGGTCCACACGCCGGAGACCTGGGCTCGTATCGCCCTGCTGTTCGCCGACGCGCCCGGCCTCGATGCGTCGTTGCTCACGCTCCGGCGCGGCATGAAGCAGCGCGGCCTGGTCGAGCTCGAACGGTCCGGCAACCTGCGGAGCCAGATCGACGCCTGGGGCGGCGGCGAGGTGGAAGGTCAAGACGCCGTGCTCGTCTTCGACGACGGTCTGGGCGGCTTCCTGCCGCTGTCCGAGGCGGACCTCTCGTGCGATCCCCTGTCGTTCGCGTTCGCCGGCATCGTCCCGGCGCCGTCCAGCCTGATGGTGATGGCCGAGGGCGTGTGCGTCGTCAAGCAGACCGGGCGTGCGCTCTACCGTCACTGGCTCCTCGCCGACGGCGAGGAGGCCGCGTCGGTGCGCCCGCTGCTGGCGCGCGCCGCGCGCCTCACAAGCGAGATCATCCACGGCCGCGGCGAGCCCGGCCATCTCGTCGCCCTCGACGAGGTGGCGCTCGAGCTCACCGCCCAGGGGCTGGGGGCGGCCTGGCCGCTCGGCAGCTCCCTGCGCCACTACCGCGAGCAGTGGGAGCAGCACGTGCGGCGCGAGTCCTGCCCTGAGGGGCTCTGCCTGGTGCGCAACGCGGCGCCCTGCCACCGCACGTGTCCGGCCAACATCGACATCCCGAGCTTCATGGCCCACCTCGGTCACGGCGACTATCGCGCCACCATCGAGGTCATCCGGCGCGACAACCCGCTGCCGCTGACCTGCGGCCTGGTCTGCCCGGCGCCGTGCGAATCCGCCTGCGTGCGCGGCGGCAGCAACGGCGCCGTCTTCATCCGGCCGCTGAAGCGCAAGGCGGCCGAGCACTGCCTCGCCGACGGCGGCTACCCGAAACCCGAGCTGGCGCCCGACACGGGCAAGCGGATCGGCATCGTCGGCTCCGGGCCGTCCGGTCTCACCGCCGCCTACTACCTGCGCACCTACGGCCACCAGGTCGAGGTCTTCGAGTCGCAGGAGAAGGCCGGCGGGATGCTGCGCTACGGCATCCCGGCCTACCGCATGCCGCCCGACCTGCTCGACCAGGAGATCGACCAGATCGGAGTGCTCGGCATCCCGATCCACACCGGCGCCGCGGTCGGCAGCCTCGAGGACTTCCGCAAGGACTACGACGCCGTGTTCCTCGGCCTCGGCACCCAGCGCTCGCGCCTCCTCCCGATCGACGGCGTCCATCAGGACTTCGTGCTCGGCGGCATCGACTTCCTCCGTGCCGTTCGCAGCGGCGAAGCAGTCCGGGTCGGGCCGCGCGTCGTCGTCATCGGCGGCGGCGACGTCTCGATCGACGTCGCCCTGACGGCCCTGCGGCAGGGCGCGCAGCACGTCGACCTGACTGCCCTCGACAAGCGCCGCGACATGACGGCCAGCCCGCACGAGATCGAGAACGCCGTCGCCGAAGGCGTGCAGCTCCACCCGGGCTGGGGCCCGGTCAAGATCGACGAGGAAGGCGAGGTCACCCTCCAGTTCTGCGAGCAGACCCACGACGCGGACGGCAAGTTCGATCCGACGTTCGACTCGACCCGCCTGCTGACGCTCGCAGCCGACCACGTGATCCTCGCCACCGGTCAGGGAACCGACCTGACGATCCTCGACGGCAGCGACGTCGAGAACAACCATGGCTTCATCGTCGCGGACTCGAAGACGCTGATGACCGACGTACCGGGCGTGTTCGCCGGCGGAGACGCCGAGCACGGCCCGCGCACGGCCGTCGAGGCGATCCGCTCCGGGAAGATCGCCGCGGCCGCCATCGACGCCTGGCTGCGCGGAGCGCCCATGGACGCCGCCACCGGCCAACCCGTGCGTCGCGCCGAGGTGATCCCCCTGCAGGTCGTGGCGCAGGACCGCACCCACCTGCCGCGTGCGGTCATGCCCGAGCGGAGCGTCGAGGAGGTCCTCGGCGAGGGCAACTACGTCCAGATCGAGGAGGGCCTGACCGACGCGATGGCGCACGACGAGGCCCGCCGCTGCCTGCGCTGCGACGTCTGCATCGGCTGCGGCCTCTGCATGGCCGCCTGCAGCGAGATGGGCATCGACGCGCTGCGCATGTCCGACACGACGGCCGGCCGGCTCGCCTACTTCGACTTCACGCGTGCCGCGGAGCTGTGCATCGGCTGCGGCGCCTGCACGCAGGTCTGCCCCACGGGTGCGATCCACCTCGAGGACCGGGACGGAGTCCGGCGCACGATCATCACCGGAACCGTCGTGCAAGAACAGCCGCTGCTCACGTGCAGCGAATGCGGAGCGCCGACGCAGACGCCTGCGCACCGTGAGTACATCCGGCAGCGCCTGCCGGACCACATGGCGGCTCTCCTCGATCGCGAGCTCTGCCAGTCGTGCGCGCGCGGGCGGGCCGATCGCCCCGCAATGAGCGCCCCGGGGTCCGCGCTTGCTGCGCAAAGACCAATGAACGTCGGAGGGTGACGATGGAAACCAGGGAACATGAGCTGGACGCCGCTGTCGTCAGCTCCACCGGGCAGACCCAGCTCGGGGAAGGCATTCGCTGGGACGCCCGTCGCGACGAGATGCTGGCGGTCGACATCCTGGCCGGCCGGGTCGCCCGCGCCCGCGTCCGCGACGACGGCTCGCTGGAGCGGATCCGCGTCTACGAGGTGCCCGGGACGGTCGGGATGATCGCGCCCGTCGAGGGGGACGACGGCTGGCTGCTCGGCGCCGGGCGCAGCTTCGTGTACCTGGCGCCCGACGGCACCCAGCGGACGATCGCCGAGGTGTCACCCGCCCGGACCCGGATGAACGACGGCGCCTGCGACCCCCAGGGCCGGTTCTGGGGCGGGACGCTGGCCGACGACCACCACGAGGGAGGCGGCGCGCTCTACCGGCTCGAACGGGACGGAAGCACCGAGCTCATGCTCGACGGTCTGACGATCTCCAACGGATTGGGCTGGAGCCCCGACGGCCTGACCATGTACCTGGTGGACAGCGGCCCGCGGGTGATCCACGCGTTCGCGTTCGACGCCGACCGGGGCACCATCTCTGCCGGCCGGATCCTCGTCACCGTGCCCGAGGACGTCGGAGCACCCGACGGGATGACGGTCGACGCGGCCGGTGACCTCTGGGTCGCGATCTACGGGGGTGCGCGGGTCAACCGCTACGCACCCGACGGCTCGCTGCGCGACGTCTACGCCATCCCGGCCCGGGAGTGCACGTGCTGCGCGTTCGGCGGGCCCGGCCTGCACCGGCTCTACGTCACCACCGCGACGGAGGGCTGGACGGACGAGCAGCGTCGCGCCGAGCCCGCCGCCGGCCTCGTCTACCGCCTCGACACGGACGCGACCGGCCGACCGGCATTGCCGTTTCGTCCCGACCCCGCCTGGTGGCAGGACGTGACCTGACCGCGTCGACGAGGGGAGTCCCGGGAGGTGCAGGATGGCACCGGTAGACGAGAAGCGCCCGGAGACCGTGGTGCCCGCGCGTCGTCGTCGGAGCGGAGGCATTTGCGGCCGGCGGCCTTGCGGGCGGCGGCTCTGCGGGCGCGTGCGGAGCGGCTGGCCGAGCGGGCGCAGGCGGAGCGTGAGCATCACTCGTCCCTGGACGCGGTCTTCGAGATCGTCGACGCGGATGTCGAGGTTGGGGGCGGGATCATCGCGGGCGCGCTGTCCTTCCGGCTGTTCCTCTGGTTGTTGCCGCTGGCGCTCGTCTTCGTCGGGGGATTGGGAGTCGTAGCGGGCGTGACGTCGGATTCGCCGAAGGCGGCGGCTCAAGCGTTGGGCGTGGCGGGTCTCGTCTCGAGCGAGTTCCGGAGCACCGCGACGAGTTCGAGCCCCTGGTATGCGCTGCTTGTCGGTGTGCCGCTGCTGATCCTGGCGACGCGGAGCGTCCTGCGTGTGCTGATCGGCGTCCACCGGCTGGTGTGGGCCGACGAGCGCGCCGCGGCGCCGAAGCCGACCGTGAAGGCATCCGTCGTACTTCTTGCCTGGATTCTGTGCCTCTTCCTCCTGGCAGGTCTCGCGAGCTGGCTGAGGGCCAGGGCGGTTGGACTGGGAGTGGTCGGCACGATCGCGGTCGCGGCGGGCTTCGCCGGCGTCTGGCTGCTCATCTCGCTGCGGCTGCCGCACCGGGGCGCCCAGTGGACGGCACTGGTTCCCGGAGCGCTTGCTTTCGGTCTCGGCCTTGGCGTGATCCAGGTCTTCGCCGTCTACTTCCTCGCGCCGTACGCGCTCGCGAAGCAGGGGACATACGGCGTTCTCGGGGTCGCGGCGGCGCTGCTGCTCGGCCTGTTCATCCAGGGCCGCGTGATCGTGGCCGCGGCGGAGATCAACGCGACTCTGTGGCGGCGACGGGCGCGCAAGGGCCACGCTCGAGCATGCGGCGCTGCACATCTCGTCCGCTCGTTGGCCGTACGTCACCGTAGCCGACGGTCGTCACGGTCTGGATGGCCTACCACATGCCGATGAAGACGTTCGGGTTCGCGCGGTCGAGACCCTCATGAGCAGGCCGCTGCGACGACGATCACTGCCGTCCGGCGACGATGGTTGGCGGCGTTGCGGACGTCACCGGTTTGCGGAGGAACCGCGCCATCGGCGCTCGAGCAGCACGATCCGGTCATGCAACGTTCGGTCCTGGGCTTGCGCCGGTCTCGCCGCCGGCAGGCGATTTCCGCCGTGAGGATGACTGCTGCCTGCGCGGCGTCCGGCCCATGGCTCGCTTCGGCGCTGAGCCTGGTCGGGACGGACGGGAACGAGACGGTCATGAGCAGCAGCAGTTGAGGTCGTCTACTCGGGCGTGCGTGTTGGCGGGCTGTCGGCGCTTGCTCGAACGAGGCGTGAGGAGATAGCCGAACACCGCGATCTTGGGTGCCAGGACCGCCAGCACGATCACGCCGACGTAGAAGCCCATGCTCGGGGTTGTTGCCAGCGCGATCGCATTGAACTCCTTCGCGCTCCGTCCGGTCGAGGGAGTGCCGGTCGCCACGGCGCCCCAAGCGCGCGGATCTGGCACGAGACGACGAGCAATGAGACGCCGTAGAAGATGACTGCTGCCCGCTCGGCGTCGGAGCTATGGATCGCTTCGGCCATGAGCTTGGTCGGGAAGGGCAGGAACGAGACGGCCATGAGCAGCAGCAGGTTGATCACCATCAGCTGGGTGTTCGCGTAGACAATCGCCCGCGCGATCGTCGAGCACACCGCCCTGGTCGATCGGGCTAGCTGACGATGATTGCCTCCAAAGAGCAGGCTGGCTCCCGCGGTCAAGCTCCGGGGTCGAGTCGCGTGCGGTCGTCCACACGTGCGCGGCGAAAGGTCGACGGGACTGCGGCGATGCGGCGCGCTCTGGTAAGCGCGAGCTCCTCGAGCTGGGACTGGGCATTGATTCCGCGTGCGCCGCTCGGCGGGCGCCACGTCCCGTCCGGCGTGAGCTCCCACGCGAGCGTGTCGTCTGCATCGAGCAGCTCGAACATCTCGTCCAGCCGCTTGCGCAACGCCTGGTCGGACACCGGAGCAAGTACTTCAACCCGCCGGTCGAGGTTGCGCTGCATGAGGTCTGCCGAGCCGAGGAGGTACTGCGCCTTGTCTCCACTGCCGAAGCGGAAGACGCGGGAGTGCTCGAGGTGGCGGCCCACGAGCGAGCGCACACGGATCGTCTCCGAGAGCCCGGCCACACCAGGCCGCAGGCAGCAGATGCTGCGCGGGTAGAGGTCGATCCGGGCACCCGCCTGGGCGGCCTCGTAGAGCGCGTCGATCAGCTCCGGGTCGGCGAGGTTGTTCAGCTTGATCGCAATCCGGCCGTCGGCGGACGCCTGTTCGCGGATCAGCTCGAGCAGGCCCGATCGCATGCCGGCGGGCGCGACGAGCAGGGTGTGGAACTCGTGCTGGAGGCTGTGACCGGTGAGGAGGTTGAAGACGTCGGAGACGTCCGCCGTCATCTCCGGGTCGGCCGTGAAGAGCCCCACGTCCTCGTAGATCTGCGCAGTGTCCGCGTTGTAGTTGCCCGTTCCGATGTGTGCATACCGGCGCAGGCCCTCTTCCTCGGCGCGTACGGCGAGGCAGAGTTTCGCGTGCGTCTTCAGGCCGATGATCCCATAGACGACGTGAACGCCCGCATCCTTGAGCCGCTGCGCCCAGCCGATGTTCGTCTCCTCGTCGAAGCGCGCTTTCAGCTCGACGATGCACACGACGTCCTTGCCCTGTCCGGCCGCGTGGATGACGGCCTCCATGATCCGGCTCTCGGTGCTCGCGGTGCGGTAGAGCGTCAGCTTGATCGCGACCACAGCCGGGTCGCGGGCAGCCTGCTCGACGAATGCCTCGACGGAGGTCTCGAACGAGTCGTACGGGTGGTGCACGAGGAGATCGCCGTCTCGGAGGACAGAGAAGAGATCGAGCGCTGCCGAGTGCTTGATCGAAGCGAGACGGTTCTTCGTGACCGGCGTCCAGGGCTCAAGCTTGAGCTCCGGGCGGTCGAACGACGCGAACGACCAGAGCCCGCCGAGATCGAGAAGGCTGTCGACGCGATAGACGTCGTTCTCGTCGATTCGGAGCTCACGCTCGAGCAAATACAGAGCCTCGTCCGACATCGCGGCGTCAACCTCGAGCCGTACGACCATCTCGGAGCGCCTGCGCTGGCGCAGGACCGACTCGACCGCTGCGACCATGTCGCCCTCGCCGTCGAGGACGATGTCGTAGTCGGCGTTGCGCGTGACGCGGAACGGAAAGTGATCCAGGATCTCCATGCCCGGGACGAGCGCCGGCAGCCGACGGGCGATCACCCGCTCGACCGGCACGAAGGATCCGCCGTCCGGGAGGACGACGAAGCGCGGCAGGTCGGGTGGCACCTTGACCCGCACGATCCGACGCGTCAGCTCGCCGGGCGCGCGGACCACGACGGCGAGGTTCAGCGAGAGGTTCGAGATGTACGGGAACGGATGCGCCGGATCGACGGCGAGCGGTGTCAGGAGCGGGAAGATCTCCTCGTCGAACATGCGGTCGAGGAAGGCACGCTCGTCGTCGTCGAGCTCGTCCTGGCTCGAAAGGCGGATGCCTGCTGCCGCGAGCTCGGGCACGAGCTGTCGTGAGAAGACGTCGCCCGCATGCGCGACGAGCTCGCGCACGCGCGAGCCGATGCCGCCGAGCTTCTCACCGGTCGTGTCGTCGTCGGGGCCGCTGGCGGTGATCCCGGCCTCGAGCTGCATCTTCAAGCCGCCGACTCGCACCTGGAAGAACTCGTCGAGGTTGTTGCTGAAGATCGCCAGGAACTTCGCCCGCTCCAGGAGCGGCAGCGACCGCCGCTCGGCGAGCGCGAGCACTCGCTCGTTGAAGTCCAGCCACGACAGCTCGCGGTTCAGATACCGCCCGGGTGCGTGGAGCGGCGCAGCTCCGAGCAGGCGAACACCGTCCACTGCAACGCCGGGGCGGCTGCTCGGATTCACGAGGGATCAGTTGTCGTCGAAGTCGTCACGTGAGTGCTTCTCCCGGCAGGGTTCGCCTGAACTTCTTGCTGTTCTAGCGACTCGCCAGCGACCCTCGCATCGGCCAAATCGGCTGAATTCACCGCAGTTCGGGCACGAAGTTCGTTCGGCAGAAAGATCAGCCTCTTTGGCCGACGAGAGATCGGCGCCCGCGGGCGTAGCGTTGGCGGGACATGGCCGGAGCACCGGGAGTGTCCGACAAGAGAACGCGCCTCGTGACGGTCCGGCTGACGCCGTCCGAGACGCGCGTCCTTGCCCTGCTGCCGACGCATCGGACTCTCGCCGCGATCGGGAACGAGCTCGGTGTCGGCCGACCCACCGTGAAGACCCACGTCCAGCACATCTACAAGAAGCTCGGCGCTTCGAACCGGGGCGAGGCCGTGCAGCTCGCCGAGAGCGCGGGACTCGTGCCGCCGGCTCGGGAGATCCAGCATGTCTGACGCTGACACGGCGGCGCCGGCGGTGACCCTGCACCGGGTCCGAGCCGCGGGAGCAGCGTGCTCGTCTGGGTGCTGGTCGTCCTCGCCGCGCTGATTGCTTTCGTCTCGACGCTGACGACGTGGGTCAACCGGCAGGCGCTCGACATGACGTCATGGACGAACGGCCAGCGTAAAGCTGCTCGACGACCCGGACGTGCGCTCGGCGCTCTCCGTGTACATCGTGAACCAGCTCTACGACCACGTCGACGTGGCAGGTGAGTTCGAGCAGAAGCTGCCGCCGGACTTCAAGGGTCTCGCCGGCCCGCTTGCCGCCGGCCTGCGGACACCGGCGGAGGGCGAAGTCGATCGGCTCCTCGGGCGACCGCGGGTAGCGGCGCTCTGGGAGAACGCCAACCGGGTCGCACACGAGCAGCTGATCGCGATCGTCGAGGACAAGAACGCGCCCGGTGTCTCCACGGCGAACGGTGCGGTCACACTCGATCTCCGGACGATCCTGATCAATCTCGCTCAGGAGCTCGGTCTGCCCGGGACCGTGGTCAGCAAGATTCCGGAGGGCGCGGGTCAGATCACCGTGCTCGAATCGGATCAGCTCTCGGCCGCACAGACCGCCGTGAAGTCGGTCAAGGTGCTGAGCATCTGGTTGGTCGTGCTGGTCCTGCTCCTGTGGGCCCTGGCGCTCTACCTGGCCCGAGGGGCACGGAGGGCGACGTTGCGCGACATCGGCTGGAGCATCGTGATCGTCGGGCTGCTTCTGCTCGTCGTCCGGCGCGTCGGCGGGGACTACGTTCTCGATGCGGTGACGACGTCGGAGACCAGGCGGGCCGGCAACGCCGCCTGGCTGATCGGTACGGAGATCCTCGGGCAGATCGGCTGGTCGCTCGTCGCGTACGGCACCGTCGTCGTGCTCGGCGCGCTGCTGGCGGGGCCGACACGCCTCGCGACGCGGATCCGCGCCTGGCTCGCGCCGACTCTGAACACGCGGCACGCAATCGTCTGGGTGACCGTCGGCGTGGCCTATCTGCTCGTCGTTCTCTGGGGCCCGACCCACGCGCTCCGGACGCTGCTCGGGGTCCTGCTGCTCGGCGCTCTGATCGCCTTCGGCGTCTACGCCCTACGCCGCGAGACGCTGCTGGAGTTCCCCGACGCCGCTCACGTCGACGGGCCTGGCTTCGGCGCACGCATGAAGGGGCTCTGGAGCCGGAGGCCACACCACGCCGCACACCCGGCCGCTGACACGGGGAGCAGCAGCGCGCCGGGATCGGCCGCCGCGGAGATCGAGCGGCTGAACGCGCTGCGGTCGGCCGGGGTGATCACGGATGAGGATTTCCATCGGGGCAAGGAGCGGGCGCTCGCCTGAAGTCTGGCGGTCGATCGCACCGAAACGGGCCTCCGCGGTCGGTCGGCTCCGCTCAAGGAACGACCTGTGGAGGTCGATAACAGGTGGGTGGACGAGGTATCCGACACCCCCGACTCGGGCGACGCTCAGAGGCGCGTGATCTACGTGTTCACGATCTGCGAGTACGGCGGCGGGGAGCTCGCCTCGTGCAGGCTGACCTGCGCCGAAGCGTTCGCGGACGGGTTCGAGCTCGGCGTGAGGATGTGCATCGACGAGGACACGTACTACATCGTCCGTGAGGAGGTCGGCGAAGTCGACGACGGCGACCACGGCGTCACGCTCGAGCCGTCGACCGAAGCGGCCTGAAAGCCCCGACGTACGCCTGCGAGACTGTTCTTCTTCTGCGAGGCCCCTTTAGACTCCGGTCTCGGCCTTGACGCGGCCCGATTCAGCCGCATCCTTGAGCGCCGCGTAGTCCAGCTCGTTCTGGTCAGCGTAGGTCTCGCCGAACGTGGACATTGCCCGATCGAGCGTGTCGGACGTTCCGACGTAGCTGGAGATCGTGAGCGCGTCTCCGGACCGGGCGTGGCTCAACGCAAGCGCGGCGCCGCAGACCTTCGCGTATGTCGTCATCTCCTTCGGGTTCATCGCGTCGACGTCCGCCGATCCCTTCGAGTCCCACAGCTGGCGGACGTAGAAGTCGCGGTCGACGCCGTCGACGTCGGTCGCGCGCAGCCAGCCGAGCATGATGTCGCTTGCCGCTTGGGTCAGCTGCTGACCTGCGACGACCCGATGGCCGTGGTGGGAGAACTCGCTCTTGCCGAGGAACGGCTCGAGCACGGCTGCCTCTGCCTCCTTGGCCTGGAGGAAGAGGGGAGAGTCCTCGTCGCGGCCGATGAGGAGCACGATCCAGGCGCGTGTGCCGACGCTGCCGACGCCGACGACCTTCCGTGCAGCGTGCATGTAGCGGAAGCGCTCGAGCAGCCGCCGGCGGTCGCCCGGCAGCGTCTCCCGGTACGAGCGGATGAGACCGTGCAGGACGTTGTTGGCCTGGCCGAGCTGGCCCGGCCGCACGAGGTCCTCGATCGGAACGATCAGCGGCGGGTCGGCGGTGATTCGCGGCTCGCCGTCGACGAGGTGCGTGAGCTTGTCGAATGCCTTGAGGTTGTCCTTCGCCCGGGACTTGGCGACGGTTCGGTCGACCGCCTTGATCTGCTTCTTGGTCCCCTGCTTCGCGAGCAGCTGCATCACCGCGTCCACGTCGATCCGCGCGTACCACTGGCTGAGGGTGTCCATGCCCGCGAAGTTCTTCATCGCCTCCCGGTAGGCGCGGGTGGCGGTGACGTTGATCGCCTGTCGGTCCTTGGCGCCGAAGCCGCGGTCCCGGCCGGCGACGGCGAAGCTCGCGACGAGGCGCTTCAGGTCCCACTCGAACGGACCCGGCAGCGTCTCGTCGAAGTCGTTGACGCTGAAGACGAGCCGGCGGTCGGGCGCGGCGTACACGCCGAAGTTGGAGAGATGCGCATCGCCGCAGAGCTGGACGCGCAACCCCGTCCTCGGTGCGCCCGCGAGATCGGAGCCCATCAGGTAGGCGGCGCCGCGGAAGAACGTGAACGGCGACACGAGCATGCGGCCGTAGCGAATCGGCACCAGCTCCTGGACGCGCGTGGTCGCCTGCTGCTCGAGTAGCCCGACCGGATCGGGGCGGTCCGACGGCGGCTGCCACTCGCCGTGGCTGGCGCGCGAGACCTCGGCCCGGGCGGTCTTCCCCTGCGCCTTGCGCTCAGCCGGCGTGAGGTGCGGCACGACCTTCGGCCTCGAGGATCGTGTCCGGCGCGGAGTACTGCTCTTCGCCGCGGGCCGTTTCGGTGCGCGGCGAGCACGCCTCCGCGCCGAGATTTTCGCAGCCGGGGTCTTCGCAGCCGGCTCGGTCGGGGGGCTCTCCGCCTCGGGAGACGATTCCTCGCCGACGGGCGTGGCGGCCGCCTCGTCATCGTGGGGCGACGCGTCGCTTGACGGCTCCGGGTCCTGGGGGCCTTCCGTCGACTCGTTGGGCGCGTTCTCAGCGTCAGTGGTGTCATCGACATCGGTCATGTTTCTCCTCTCGCGCCGGCCGAGGATCCCTCGGCGATGGCGCTGTATGCGGTGTCCGAGGAGGCGATCCATTCGCTCTCGGACTCGACGGTAGGTGTGAAGACGCGCATGGAGCACGCTACGGATGGGTTGACGGGACTGGGGGGCCGGCGTGGTCACGTGCAGCGGTTCCGGTGGGCTTTTCGAGGGTCGTGACGGCAACTTCGACCGTGTCGAAGAGCCGGTCCTTGCCGAGGAGCTCGACGAGCCGGGAGCGGCGAGCCATGTCGGTGGCGGAGTGGCGCACCTCGGCGAACGCGAAGTCGATCCCGGCCGAGTGCACTTCCTTCACGAGTGCTTCGAGCATCACGGCGCTGGTGATGTCCAGCGAGTCGTTCACTCCCGCGTCGACGATCACCGCGCGCGGGAGAGGGTCGGAGTTCCCGATGAGCTTCTTAATGCTGTTGCGTACACCCGTTGCGTTGGCGTAGAAGAGCGGCGCCTCGAGTCGCAGGACGAGCAGATCCGGCACCGGTTCGTAATCGTGGTGGCGCCTGATGTTGCCGTAGCCGCCCGCCACGCCGGGGATACGACCGAGCGTCACGACGTGCGGCGTGCTCGTCTTGGAGATGAACAGGACCAGCATCGCGACGACGCCGATCAGCAGGCCGGGAAGCACGTCGAAGACGATCACCCCGGCCAGGGTCGCGATGCCGAGCCAGAACTCGACCCGGCTCACCCGGTAGTACCCCTTGAACGCGCGGATCTTCCACAGGCTTGAGACGGCGAAGATGATCAAAGCTGCGAGCACTGACTCGGGCAGGTTCTTGAAGAGCGGGGTGAGGAACAGGACCGTGACCACGATCAGGACCGAGGCGAAGAGCGGAGAGACTTCCGAACGCGCCCCCGCCCCCTCGTTCACGGCCGACCGCGAGAGACTGCCTCCGCCGGCCAGTCCGCCCATGAAGCCCGAGCCGACGTTGGCGACACCGAGCGCGATCATGCCCATCCACTTCGGTGTCGTCGAGGTCTTCCTGGTGAGGAAAGTGTGGGTCCCGGCGAAGGCGAGGAGGAGCAGGATCCCGACGTCGACCCACCGCCCGGTGGTGCCCTCGTGGGACTCACCGGCGGTCCCAATTGTTGCTCGTCATAAGGAAGACGGCGGTGATGATCTGGGGGCTGGCGACCATCACGATCGCCATTGGGAGAACCGTCAAGAGACCAGGCATGGCCGCGAAATCATGGATCGCTCAGGACGGACGGAGCATCGGCCACTTTGGTCGATTGTCGTCATCCGGTTGCCGGATCCGGTTCAGCCCGTGCGTCGCCGGCCGGAGAGGGCGGTGCTGGACGCTCGCGCTCGAGCCGTTTGTGGAACGCCTTCCACTGCTTGCCGGAGAGCCGTGCGTATGCGGCGGGGAACTTCGCCCGCAGCTCGAACATCGACTGACGGTAGCGCTCGGCGACCTCGCCCATGGCGAATATCGTCCCGGGGTCGAGGTCGTCGCTCGACGAAACGGCGACGTGCCGGAGACGTTCGATCGCGACGTCGGCGTCCTGGTGCAGACCGAGAATGTCTTGGACCGTCACGAGCCGTCTGATCAGCGGCCGCGTCGCGCCCGGGTAGAGGTCCGACAGGAACTCGAGCGCGTAGCGGAGGCGCTTGCAGCGGATCCTGAGCCGGTGGTAGTCGGTTGCGAGCGAGGTGGGACCGATCCGGGCACCGCCCTTGCGGACGGAGCGGAAGCGGCTCTCGATCAGGTCGGGGGCGAGGGCGCGGGCCGGGCGCGAGGCCGGGCCTGAGCGGGCGAAGTGGCGGGCGCGCAGCGTGCGGCCGAAGCGGCTGACAAAGGCCTCGTAGCGGCGCGAGTCGAGCATCTCGAGCATCGCGGCGCGACCGGATTCGCGTTGCTCGTGGAGCAGCGTGCGGAGCCCCACGAGCGCGTCGCGGTCCGTTTCCTCGAGCGCGTCGAGCCAAGCGTCGAGCTGCTCGATCTGGACGTCGAGGTCGCGGACGGCGCCGAGCGTCTCGCCGACCCAGCGGAGCTCCTCGCCGACCTTCAGCGCAGTCTCCGGCAGTACCTCCACGAAGAGCGAGAGCGCAGCCCGGAGCCGGCGGGTTGCGACGCGCATGTCGTGCAGCTCCTCGATGTCGTCTCCGAGCCGCGTACCGGGCTCCTTCGCGAGCATGGCCGAGAAGTGCCGGCGCAGGACGGCCAGCGCAACGGCGCCGCTCGCCATCTCCGGATCGATTGCGGTCGGGCCGAATCGTTCCGGCGGAGAAGGCTGGAGATCGGAGGACAGGATCCCCGCCTCGAACTTGCTCAGGCCGGCGGGCTGCAACGCACACGTTTCGCGCAGCTCGTGAACGAACGGCTCGAGTCTCTGCAGAGCCGCCTCCGGCACCTCGACCTCGACTCGACGCAGGCGTGTCGGGGGCCCGCCGCTCGGCTGGTGGATCGCGGTCTCGTCGAGGGCGATCTCGCCGGGCGGCAAGCCTTCGGCCTTGAGAAAGAACGTGCGGCGGCGGGTGCGCACTTCGAACAACGGCAGCAGCGGCTTCTTCCCTGCAACGGCGCGTACGCGCGAGCCCACCGGTCCGGTGGCACGCAGGAGCGTCTCCACGTCGGCGGCTCCTAGCGGCTCGCTCAGCTCACGCCGGTTGCGCAATCCAGGTACGTCAGCCGACGCCATGTCGAGACCCTTGAGCGTCGCCTCGGCTGTTCGGCGGCGGCCGACGCGACGGACCCGAAGTGAGTAGCCGGCCCTGTGAAAACGCCAGTCATCGGTCTCGAAGTACCGATCGACGTGGGTCACGGCACTTCCGCTCGCGACCACGCTGGCGCCTTGGGCGGACGTCCACGCATCGGGGTTGTCGAGCCAGCGCAGCACCGGACGCAGGTCGAGCGCGTCGAACTGCCATTCGATCTCGTGGGTGTCACCTGTCGCGGACGCGCTCACAGAGCTTCTGAGCCGTGGCAGTGCTTCCATTTGCGGCCTGAGCCCCAGGTGCAGTGGTCGTTGCGCGCCGCATCGGCCATGGTCGAGAGCGCGCTCACCGCGTCAGTCTCCATCACACCCGGCGAGGCGTGCGGCAGGGACTCCGGGCCAGATGCTCTTCCATGTTCGTGGTCGGCTACGCGAACGGGGTCCCGGCCCCTCGGCCCGGGGCCCCTGGCTCTGCGTTTGCTCAGGTCGTCGCCTCGACTTCAGCAGCGATCTCGACGAGATCGAGCTCGAGGTCGAGCGCCAGCACGATCTTGCTCAGGGCCGAGATGACACGTGCCGTTCCGACGATCGGGGCGACCGCGGCGAGTACGCCGCGCACTGTCTCGGCGTCGATGTCGAGGTCGGCCGCCGCACCGAGGTTGAACAGGTACGACGCCGGCGGGGCATCGACCGCCACCAGTGCGGCGATCCGGACGAGCATCAACGCCTCTGCGTCGAGCGTCGACGCCTCGATCGAGCCGGCCGTCATGTCCGCGAGCAAGTCGAGGACCGGGGTCTCAGCTGTGTCTGCCATGAATCTCTCCTTCCACGAGGTAGGGGCGCGGCGAGCGCCACGCCCCCTGTTGCCGGTCGTCGGTCGCGACGCCCCCGGGAGCGGCGACCAGTCGTTGTGAGGCTGTTTCGGAGCGGTCGAGCATGCATGCCAAGGCTATGCCGTTGGCGGCTTCGCTCTCATCGGCCAAAGAGGCTGATATTCAGAGTCGCTCTCGTTGCAGCGTTATCCAGCCTGCGTACTCGGCTCGCTTCACAGCCTCGGCTCGCATCGTGGCCCCGAGCTTCTTGTAGTTGTGTTGCACGTGCGTCTTGACCGTCGGACGGCCGTTGCCGAGCTCGTCGCGATGGCGGCGAGCGTGCGATACGTCGCGAGGAGCGCCAAGACGCGGGCCTCGGCTCGCTTAGGCAAACCGGCCTACCCGTCTTCGGCTGCTCGGCGGTAGCCCTGTGACGGTAGGACGGCGGCGATCGACTCGTCATCGGCCAAAAGGCTGAGATCTTCCTGAGTCGGTCGTCGTCCGATGCGACCGCTCACAACACGACCCCCTTCGAGCGGCGGAGCTGGCACTCATGCTGATGACTGACGAACCCCATGGTCGCCTCGTCGCCGGGGCCGGCTGGACTAGGTCAGAGCGATAGCCAGCACTGACCTCGTGAGGCCTGCACCGCTCCTCGAGGAGTCGAAGCGTCGGCCTCCGGCTGTCCGGCCCGGCGTGGTGCCGCGGGCTCGCCTCGAACCGTTGCGCGAGGCGGCGGCGCGAAGCCGGCTGGTGCTCGTCTCCGCGCCTGCGGGCTCCGGGAAGACGACTCTCGTCGCGGGGTGGAGCGAGCTCCGGCTCATCCACTTCCTGCCGACACATCTCTCGCTCCAGGAGATCGCCGATCGTCTCTATCTCTCGCGCCCGACCGTCAAGACCCACGTCGCGTCGGTCTACGGCAAGCTCGGCGTCCAGAACAGATCCGAAGCGGTCGAGATCATCGCGCCGTCGTGAGAGCGGTTATGGGTGGTCGGATGCGAGGGCCGCCTGAAGCTGATCGAGGAAGGGAATCTGCGCTGCCTTCAGCCTTCGGCGTGCCTCGTCGAGATCGAACCATTCGACGCGGTCGATCTCGGGGAATGTCTGGACGGTGCCTGAATGCGGTGGCCACTCCAGGTCGTAGGTGTTGCTCACCGCGGTCGATGGGTCGAGGTCTCCCTGAACTGCCCACGCCAGCACGAGCTTCCCCGACTTCTGTGTGATCTGTCCAAGAGCGATGAGTGGGTGGTTGGTGACTTTGTGTCCGGTTTCTTCCGCGAATTCTCGCCGAGCCACCGCCACGAACTCCTCGCCGGGCTCAACCTCGCCCTTGGGGATCGTCCAGTGGCCGATGTCCTTCTTGGCCCAGAAAGGTCCGCCCTGATGGGCCAGGAGCACCTCGAGGCGGCCCTTCCGGATGCGCCAGAGCAGGATGCCGGCACTCGTGCGCCCCGATTTGTCGGTCGTCATGGGCACCTCCTCACCCGCGAGTCGGCAGAGCTCAGCCCAGCTGCCTGGGTACAACGTAATCGACGAGCTCTGCCTCGCCAGGCCCTAGAGCGGTCCAGCTTTCGCTGTGGACGACGAGCGTGGCAAGCGCACCGGTCGGGAACTTCTCCTCGAGCTGCGGTAGGTCAGCACCCCGCGAAGCGAGGACAAGCGCGAGGTTGTGTAGCCCCGGGTTGTGGCCGACGAGCATCACAGAGCTGACGGACTCAGGAACAGCCTGCAACCGTTCGAGCAGTCCCTGTTCTGAGGCAGCGTAGAGCTGCGGCACGATCTCGACCGCGCAGCGCTCGCCGAGTGAAGACTCGACCGCCTCGAGCGTCTGCCGGGTGCGAAGTGAGGGTGAGCAGAGGACAAGCGCGGGCTGCATCCTCTTTCGCCGCATGTACTTGGCAAGTTTCCTCGACGCACGTTCGCCTCGCGGCGCGAGCGGGCGATCGATGTCGGCAAGCGTCGAATCCGACCAGCTCGACTTCCCGTGTCGAAGCAGGACCACAGTCCGCACTCTGTGACCGTGCCTGCGGCGACGGGTGGCGTCAAGCAGGCCGTTCCCAAGGCCGCCGCGGAGCTGCGTAAGACCGCGACTTCGATGCGGCGGTCACGTTCGACCGGGGAGACGGCGAGCCGGTCCCGGGCGAGCCGATCCGCGGCTCTAGGAGAATCTGACTCAGCAAGTGTGCACCGCCTGATGGCACCTCGCGCTAGTCACGCGGCGTTCCGGCGGATCCTTCCTGGTCCCAGCCCAGGCCGCGTGGATGTTCAGGATCCTGGGCCTCCGAGGGACTGACGGGATACGGCTGGACCGGGTCGGACTTGGCTCGTAATGAATTGTGCAGGCGGCGTCTTGCGCGCTCAGGGTTTGAGATCAATGTTACGCGGTTTCCG
>CAVRWA010000008.1:0-9468 GCA_963724805.1 uncultured Actinomycetes bacterium | reverse complement strand
GGCGCTCGTCGGCGCACAGCGCCTCGCGGAATCTCGAACGGCATGTTCCTCGCGAGATCGTGACCGGAGACGCTCACGAGCGCAACCTCGCACGCCTTCCTCGCGCTCGACCCACATGCGTTAAACGCTTGTTTTCCCGGCCCGCGCTGGATCGCGTCATCACGCTGACATCACCGCCAGAAACACGCTGCTCGGCGAGAACTGGCTCAACTTCTTGAGATCAGCGCTGCCCGGAGAGGCAAAGCCGCCCGGGCAGCGCTGGTCGCCGTTACAGATTCGCGTCGAGGAACGCCTGAGCCGGTGCCGAGTCCACTCGGTACTCCAGATTCGGCCCATCGCACCGAGCGCTGAATGTCCACGTATTCAACGCGACGAGGGTTCCGTCGTGGAACAACGGGCCGCCGGAGTCGCCGAAGCACACGCCCTTCGTGATCTTCAGGAACCGGTCGGGGAAAGCGTCCTGCGCCGGGATGGCGGACACCTGCCGGTAGCTCCGCACACCGTCGAAGACGGTGATCGCCTTGGGTGAGAAGGCGCTGCCGGTGATGAACGCGTCGGTGCCGTAGCCGACGACGGTGAACGCTGCCGTCTTCAGGTCGAGCCCGTCGAGATAGCCGGGACCGGCGATCGGTGCCGGTGCGACGCCGGCAACGGGCGCATCGAGGAACACAAGTGCGATGTCCTCGTGCGGAGGCTCGAGACACAGGTGCTTCGAGTTGCCGATACACGGGCCGGCCGTGAACCATGCCGGATTCACGACGATGTGATCTACCGTCGAATACGGGCCGCCCCCCGCGAGATCGAACGAGATCCGCAGATCGGCAGGGCCCAGGCCGTCCGGCCCGACGTCCTGGAGAAAGTCGGTGCAGTGCGCCGCCGTCAGAACGACGTCGGGGCGCACCAGCGTCCCCGAGCAAAAGTCGAACCAGTCGTTGCCGACGTGCAACTGCAGCACGCCGACGTTCGCGTAGTGGTTGCTCGTGTCGGACGTTCCGCCGATGACCGCTCCGGCGGGAGTGGCGAGGAGCAGCACCGCGACGGCTGTCGCTGCCGCCACCAGCCGTCCGTAGTTCTTTGTCGATCGCATTCGTCGTCCTTTCAGTCGTGTGGCCGAGAAGTCGTTCTTGGTGGAGGAGCGTCCGAACGGCAATCTCGGCGCCGCGCACCGCACCCGACTTCGCGCAATCCGGCCCGCGCCGGTGACCATTCAACGCCCTCGATTCTCACCTGATCGCCGCGCCTACGCCAACGAGCATCTTCACGGCCTGTCGCCGAGGATGTCAACTGGGACGAGACGGCAAGACGGCGGCGACAGCGGCGATCCACGACTACCCGGCGCGCGAAACGTAACTCACAGCTCGCTGAACGGCTTGAACAACGAGCCTTGGCCTGCCGCGGCGAGGCGAGTCCGCGATCTCTAACGTCCAGTCTCGCGTCAAAGAAGCCGGGTATTAGAGGTGAGGACTCGGTGACGATGCAGCGGTGTTCTCGTTGCGAAAACCCGTGCAAATCACATACTCCTAACCACCCGATGGGTATGTTGAGGGTGACTATTGCTGGGTCGCCGACCAGTACTGGTTGTTCGAGGTGCAGGAAGTGGATGTCCCGTCGTAGCTGATGTCCACCCTGACCAAGCCGGCGACCCGTTCCTTGTTAGAGGTGTTTCGGCCGTGGAAGTGGCCGCTGAAGGTGTAGGTGATGTGCACGGGAGCGCTGCCTTCCAGGCCGGTCTGGGTCACGGTCGTGGAGAATGACCCGTCCGCGTTGATCGGGATCGTGGCAATGGAGAAGTTGTCGTACGGACTCGGGTTGGGACTCGGCGTCGACGGCGCGCAGGAGAGCGCGAGGGTCTGGACCGTGACGTTCTGCAGCTGGGTGCTGTCGGAGGAGACGCCTAGCGACACGCCCCAGCCCTGCGACGTCACGCCGCCGTAGCTGCCCGCCGGCGGCGCGAGCGCCGCCTGGTTGCCCTGGTTCTGCCAGGTCGCCGACCAGTACTGGTTGTTCGAGGTGCAGCTGGTCGAGCTGCCGTCGTATGTCAGGGTCTCCCTGACGACGCCGGCGACCCGCTCGCTATTCGACGTGTTCTGGCCGTGGAAGTGTCCGCTGAAGGTGTAGGTGATGTGCACCGGTGCGTTTCCGATCACCCCGGTGTCGGTCGTCGTTGTCGAGAACGACCCGTCCGCGTTGATCGGGATCGAGGCGATGTAGAAGTTGTCGTACGGACTCGGGTTGGGACTCGGCGTCGACGGCGTGCAGGAGAGCGCGAGGGTCTGGAGCGTGATGTCCTGCAGCTGGGTGCTGTTCGGCGAGACATACAGGGACACGCCCCAGCCCTGCGACGTCACGCCGCCGTAGCTGCCCGCCGGCGGCGCGAGCGCCGCCTGGTTGCCCTGGTTCTGCCAGGTCGCCGACCAGTACTGGTTGTTCGAGGTGCAGCTGGTCGAGCTGCCGTCGTATGTCAGGGTCTCCCTGACGACGCCGGCGACCCGCTCGCTATTCGACGTGTTCTGGCCGTGGAAGTGTCCGCTGAAGGTGTAGGTGATGTGCACCGGTGCGTTTCCGATCACCCCGGTGTCGGTCGTCGTTGTCGAGAACGACCCGTCCGCGTTGATCGGGATCGAGGCGATGTAGAAGTTGTCGTACGGACTCGGGTTGGGACTCGGCGTCGACGGCGTGCAGGAGAGCGCGAGGGTCTGGAGCGTGATGTCCTGCAGCTGGGTGCTGTTCGGCGAGACATACAGGGACACGCCCCAGCCCTGCGACGTCACGCCGCCGTAGCTGCCCGCCGGCGGCGCGAGCGCCGCCTGGTTGCCCTGGCTCTGCCGGGTCGCCGACCAGTATTGATCCCCTGACGTGCAAGACCTGGACGTACCGTCGTAGCTGAGGTCTTCCCTGACCATTCCGCCGACCCGTTCGGTGTTGGAGGTGTTCTGGCCGTGGAAGTGGCCGCTGAAGGTGTAGGTGATGTGCACCGGTGCGTTTCCGATCACCCCGGTGTCGGTCGTCGTTGTCGAGAACGACCCGTCCGCGTTGATCGGGATCGAGGCGATGTAGAAGTTGTCGTACGGACTCGGGTTGGGACTCGGCGTCGACGGCGTGCAGGAGAGCGCGAGGGTCTGGAGCGTGATGTCCTGCAGCTGGGTGCTGTTCGGCGAGACATACAGGGACACGCCCCAGCCCTGCGACGTCACGCCGCCGTAGCTGCCCGCCGGCGGCGCGAGCGCCGCCTGGTTGCCCTGGCTCTCTCGGCTCGCCGTCCACGTCAGCGTGTTCGACGTGCAAGTGGTCGCCGTACCGTCGTAGCTGATGTCCTCCCTGACCGAGCCGGCCACATTCGTTCCCGTGAACTGGCCGCTGAAGGTGTAGGTGACGTGCACGGGCGCATTCCCGATCACCGTGGTCTGGCCGGTCGTACTCGAGAACGATTCGTCCGCGTTGATCGGGATCGAGGCGATGTAGAAGCTGTCGTCCGGACTCGGGTTCGGGCTCGGCGCCGACGGAGTGCACGTGAGCGCGATGGTCTGGAGGTGGATGTCCTGCACCTGGACGCCGCCCGCTGAGACGTACAGCGAGACTCCCCACCCCTGAGACGTCGAACCGACGTAGCTGCCTGGCTGCGGTCCGGTGGCGACAACCCCGAAGGTCACGGTGACCGACTGGTCGGCGCTCATGGTCACGGTGCAGGTTCCGGCGCCGCTGCAGCCGCCGCCCGACCAACCGCTGAAGCTCGAGCCAGATGCCGGGGACGCCGTCAAGGTGACCGTGGAGCCGGCCGTGTAGCTGTGCGAACAGGTGCCCGGACAGGAGATTCCGCTCCCGGTCACGGTCCCGGAGCCGCTCCCCGCAAGCGATACGGTCAGAGTGTGGGTTGGCGGTGGGTTGGCGGCAAACGTTGCGGTGACGGCCTGGTCCGAACTCATCGTCACGGTGCAGGTTCCGGCGCCGCTGCAGCCGCCGCCCGACCAACCGCTGAAGCTCGAGCCAGATGCCGGGGACGCCGTCAAGGTGACCGTGGAGCCGGCCGTGTAGCTGTGCGAACAGGTGCCCGGACAGGAGATTCCGCTCCCGGTCACGGTCCCGGAGCCGCTCCCCGCAAGCGATACGGTCAGAGTGTGGGTTGGCGGTGGGTTGGCGGCAAACGTTGCGGTGACGGCCTGGTCCGAACTCATCGTCACGGTGCAGGTTCCGGCGCCGCTGCAGCCGCCGCCCGACCAACCGCTGAAGCTCGAGCCAGATGCCGGGGACGCCGTCAAGGTGACCGTGGAGCCGGCCGTGTAGCTGTGCGAACAGGTGCCCGGACAGGAGATTCCGCTCCCCGTTACCGTCCCCGCCCCAGTCCCGGCCAACACTACGGCGAAACGGTGAGCAGTCGATTTCCTCCCCTGGCTGACGACGAGGTTGACCTTCGCGCCGTGCTTGAGCCGCTGGCGCGCTTTCGGGGTCTGCGAGATCACGCGACCACTCTTTACCTTGGTCGAGAAGGCGCGCGTGATCTTGCCGACCCGGCAGTTGTGAGCCTTGATCGCGTGCTTCGCGGCGGCCAGGGTCTTGCCCGTGACCTTCGGCACCAGGCAGGAATGTTGGCTGGCGGCGCCGCCGGAGAGCGAGCGGGACGCCAGCGTGCCTGCTGCCATAGCGGTGGCGATTGCGACAACCGCGACTGTGACCGCACCCCACCGGGTAACCCGGCTCAACTGAAACTGTGGCATCCCACATTCCTCTCCATTTGAGCCGGACTTGCTTCCACCGGCGCACTGTCCATGGGAAGCGAGGATGGAGGACGCCGATCAACGAGTGGGCAACGATCGATCAACGTCGCCGTCCCGCTGACTCTTGTTACTTGTGCGGAGTCGCGCTAGCGTCGTATGTGCGGTGGATGCGGCAGCGGTCGAGTACAGGGTTCTCGGCCCCCTGGAAGTCGTGGTCGGCGGGCGTTCCGTCTCGCTGGGCGGGAGGGTCCAGAGGACGGTGCTCGGCGTGCTCCTGTTGCACGCGAACGAGCCGATCTCGCTCGAGCGGCTGGTGGACGTGGTGTGGGGCGCGGCGCCGCCGCCGAGCGCAGCGCACGCGGTGAGCGAGTACGTATCCCGGCTGCGGAAGCAGCTCGGCGCCGAGGCGATCGGACGTACGCCGGGCGGCTACGTGCTGCGCGTCGCGCCGGGCAGCCTCGATCTGGAGCGTTTCGAGGAGCTCGTTCGGCAGGCACGGCTGGAGCTGGCAGGCGACGACGCTGGGCGGGCATGCGAGTTGTTCGACGAGGCGCTTGCGCTCTGGCGTGGCCGGCCGTTCGCCGACACGCGGCTAGATGACTTCACGCAGAGCCACCTTGCCCAACTCGAGGAGCTTCGGCTGACCGCGATCTCCGTGAGAGCAGAGGGGAAACTCTCGCTCGGCCGCACCGACGAGGTCATCCCCGAGCTCGAAGCGGTCACGGTGGAGCACCCCTACGACGAGCGACTGGCGGGCCTGTTGATGCTCGCCCTCTATCGAGCGGAGCGTCAGGCGGACGCGCTCGCCTGTTACCAGGCGACGCGATCGCGGCTGTCAGAGGACCTCGGGATCGAGCCCTCGCGCTCGCTCCAGGAGCTCGAACGCAAGATCCTCGCGCAGGACGCCTCGATCTCGCTCGAGCCCGCTGAGATCGAGCCGATCCGCTCAGTTGTCGTGCTCCCCGGCCGTCTCGACCAGCTCGGTGCCCTCGCGGCGCTCGCCGGGCCCCTCGGCCGCTCGCGGAATCCGCACGAGGTGATCCTCACCTGGATCGAGCCGCCGGGGCCGGCCGCGGAGGTCTCTAGCGTGCTGGCAGAGGCGAGCGCCGTGCTCGCGCGACTGCGCGCGGAGCTCATCGATGGTGGAGCCCGGGCACGCGTCGCCGTCTTCACGGCCGCGGATCGGGGTGAAGACGTCCTGCGCCTCGCGCTACGTCCCGAGGTCGACCTGCTCGTCCTCGGCAGCGACCTCTCCGAGCTCGAAGACGGCCGCTTCGGCCCCGAGCTCAGTCGAGCCCTCGCCGCGGCCCCGTGCGACGTCGCGCTCTGGTTCGAGCGCGACGACCCCGCGCCGGTCGCCGACGACGGGCCGATCCTCGTCCCCTTCGGCGCGCTCGAGCACGACTGGGCCGCGCTCGAGCTGGCGGCATGGCTCGCGACCACCACGGGGCGGCCGCTCGTCCTCCTGGGGGCCGCGAGCGGCTCGAACGGCGGCTCGCGAGACGCCAGCCGGATGCTCGCGGACGCGGGACTCCTGATCCAGCGCGCGAGCGGCGTCGTCGCAGAGCCTCGCCTCGTCGAGCCGGGCCGGGCGGGGCTGCTGGAGACGATCGGCGAGGGCAGCCTCGTGGTCTCGGCCGTCTCCGAGCGATGGTTTGCCGAGGGCCTCGGCGCAACGCGGCTCGAGCTGGCGCGCTCGGCCCGGTCTCCCGTGCTCTTCCTTCGCCGCGGCCGGCGGCCGAGCGGGCTCTCCCCGCCCGACAGGCTGACGCTCTATCGCTGGTCGATGACCGCCGCGGCGCGATGAGCTCGCTCGGCCTGCTCCCGAAGGAGAGGACGATTGCGGGCTACACGATCAGGGAGGTGCTCGGCCGGGGCGCCACGGCCGTGGTCTGCCGCGCCACCTGCCCCGGCCGCGACGAGCCGGTCGCCCTCAAGCTGATCGCGCCCGACGCGTACCAGGGAGACGGCGGGAAGGAGCTCTACGAGCGCGAGGCGCGGCTGGCGGCGGCCGTGGTTCACCGAGGCATCCTTCCCGTCTACGAGGTAGGTGAATACGAGGGGCTGTCCTTCGTCGCCATGAAGCTGGCGCCCGGTGACCTGGCAGGCCTGCTGCGCGGAGAGCGCCGCCTCGAACCTGCGCGGGCCGTCGCGCTCGTCTCGCAGCTCGCGTCCGCGCTCGATGCTGCCCACGCACACGGGCTCGTCCACCGCGACGTCAAGCCGTCCAATGTCCTGCTGGACGAGGACGAGGACGAAGAGAGGGCGTACCTTGCCGACTTCGGCGTGGCCCGGACGACGTTTTCCGATCGGGACCTCCGCACGGGAGAGCTCGTCGGGACGGTCGGCTATGCGTCGCCCGAACAGATCCGCGGCGAGCCGGTCGACCACCACACGGATGTCTACGCCCTCGGCTGCCTCCTCTACGAGTGCCTGACCGGCCGCGTCCCGTACGCGTCCAGAGACGCGCTCGCGACGTTGTGGGGTCACCTCCACCACGAGCCTCCTAAGCCGAGCGTGCTCGTGGCCGAGCTGCCGCGCGGGCTGAACGAGGTGGTGCGGTGCGCGCTCGCCAAGACCCCAGAGGCGCGCTTCGGGTCCGCCGGCGAGCTGGCCGAGGCGGCGTGCGGAGCCTTGGTGCGCCGCTCCCCGAGCCCGCAGGCGGCAGCGCCCGAGCGGCTCGCGAACACGCACCTCACCATTCCGGCGTCGAGCTTCCTCGGACGCGAGGAAGAGCTGCGGGAAGCGAGGCTCAAGCTGGAAAGGACGCGACTGCTCACGGTCACCGGCCCGGGCGGCGCCGGGAAGACCCGCTTCGCGATCGAGCTCGCGAGTAGAGCCGGCAAGGGGCGCTCCTCGAAGTACGCCGGCGGCGTGTTCGCCTGCTTCCTCGCCGCGCTGCGCGACCCGGCTCTCGTCCTACCGACGATCGCGCAGACGCTCTCGGTTTCGGAGCTGCAAGGCAAGAGCGCGCTCGACGCGCTCGCTGCAAAGCTCGCCGGCGAGCGCGTGCTGCTGGTGCTGGACAACGCCGAGCACCTGCCGTCGGCTGTCGAGGAGCTCGCGCAACTGATCGCCGCCTGCCCGTCGCTGACCCTGCTCGTCACGTCTCGTGAGCGGCTCCGCGTGGCGGAGGAGCTCGCGTACGAGCTGCCGCCGCTCGAACCGGAGGAGGGCGTGGCGCTCTTCTGCGAGCGCGCCGTGTGCAATTCGTCGGAGCCGATCAGGGAGCTCTGCGTGCGACTGGAGGGCCTGCCGCTCGCGATCGAGCTCGCCGCCGCGAACATGCCACTGCTCCCACCGGAGGAGCTCCTCGCGCGCCTGACGGAGCGGCTCGACCTCCGCCGCGCGGGACGCGACGCCGACCCCCGCCACCAGACGCTTCGGGCGACGATCGAGTGGAGCTACGACCTGCTCGCTCTCGAGGCGCAGACGTTGTTTGCGCAGCTGTCGGTGTTCGTGGGCGGTTGCACGCTCCAGGCAGCGGAAGCAGTCTGCGACGCAGAGTTCGGCGCACTCGACTCGCTGGTCGACAAGAGCCTGCTCCTCCGCTCCGGCGACCGCTACTGGATGCTGGAGACGATCCGCGAGTTCGCGGCCGAGCGGCTCGAGGAGTCGGGTGACGCGGAGGAGCGGAGGCGCCGGCACGCGGAGCACTTCGCTGAGCTCGTCGAGAGGCTCGAGCCACGGCTCAGGACGTCACGTCACCTCGAAACGGTTGATCGTCTGGAGACCGAAAAGCCGAACTCCGTGCGGGCCATCGAGTGGGCGATCGAGGCCGACCCCGAACTCGCGCTCGATCTCTTCGGGAGGCTCAAGCACGTGTGGTGGGACCGTGGTCGCGAAGGATGGATCTTGGCACCCCGCGTCCTCGCCGCCGCGCAGGAACGGCCGACCATCGCGCGAGCGAGCGCTCTTCACGCCGCCTCGGGCCTGGCGTGGACGTACGGCGAACTCGAGCAGGCCGTCTCCTTGGAGGAACAGGCCGTCGCAATCTACGAGGAGTTGGGCAACACCCACGGAAGCGGAACCGCGTTGGTGTTTCTCGGCCTGCTCTACAAAGCGCTCGACCGAGATGATGGTCGAGAGACGCTCGAGCAGGGCCTCGTCCGCTTGCGGGCCGCCGGTGACGAGTACGGCATCGCCAACGCCATGGGGAACCTCAGCGACTTCGCGCTACAGGACGGAGACTTCGCCGCTGCCACCCGCTGGGGCGAGCAGTCTGCTGCGCGGGCGCGCGAGCACGGGTTCGAGCTCATCGAGGCGATGGCAACCTGCAACCAGACAGTCGCGCTCGTCCACCAAGCGGACCCGTGCGCCCTCGAGACCGCCCGCTCTGCGCTTCGACTCTGCGCGCGAACCAACATGCACCTGTGGATCGGAAACACGCTGTTCCTCGTCGCGGCGGCAATGGCTGCCGACGAGCCACGCCGGGCGGCAGTTCTGCTCGGAGCCGCCGAAGCGGAGCTCCAAGGCGCGCGGATGGCGCCAGCCGAGAGAGCCGTTTACGAGCAGGCAACGACCACGGCGCGCCAGGCAGTCGGTGTGCCCGCGTTCGAGCAGGCGTTCGAAGAGGGTCGGATGCTCGGCCGCGACGCCGCACTAGAGCTCGGCCTCGGATCCGGCGACAATCCGGCATGATCAGTAAAGGGGCAATCACGCTGCATACGTGAATACCAAACGGCCGGCCGCCGAACTCGGACCCGCGTGAAGAAGGCCCGCGGCTCATGGCCCAGACTTCGTGACAATCTCTACA
>CAVRWA010000007.1:0-65302 GCA_963724805.1 uncultured Actinomycetes bacterium | reverse complement strand
CCTGGCCGAGCGAGTTCTCCTCGCGCGCACACGTACGCACGCAAGAGGCGATCGGTGCCCTTCAGCTGCGTTCGGTTCGGTCTGAGTCCTGCGCGAGCTCCTGCGACCGGATGACGGTGGGTCCCGCGTCGGGCGCAGGCTTCGCGGTGATCGAGACTCCCCCGAACACTGCGAATCCGTCGAGCGTGAGCGCGGGTGCGTCCGCTGCCTCGGAATCGGGGGCTCGCGCATCGACACCTCCCGCAACGGCCCTCAAGTTCGACCGGACGCGCCAGCCCTCAGGAACCGTTATCGCAATCCCGCCGTTGAGCGCGTGGAGATCGAGGTGGGCACCGTCGGATGACAGCTTCGCCGCACGCAGGTCGACCGAGACCCCGCCAAACCAGGCAAACATCGACCCGCCTCGGAACGCCGAGGCTCTGCTTCTCAGATTGATGCCGTCGAAGATCGCGACAAGCGCGATCTCGTCGCTCCCGGGCTCACCGCGCGAGCGCAGGACTCGCTTCATCATCGACGCCGAGGCCATCACGCCAGCCCAGAAGCCAACAATCACCAGCACACACGCTCGCAGCAACCTCACCTAGCGCAGGCTACTCCTAGGTGTGGGAGGCGATGCACAATTCATCGTGCTCAGTGCGGAGCCGACGCCCCACCCCGCGGACGACGACTTGAAGGCGGGGCCTGCTCGTGCCCCGGCCGGCCGTCCCTACGTTCAGTCCCTTGATTGGCCCACGCGCGGGCCGGATGACTCGCGCTCAGACCAGGATGCGCATGGCTGTCTCATGCGGGCAGCCACGGGAAGGAAGCTCGAGCGCCAGATGCAGGTCGACATCGTGGCGTACTGCGAGCAGGAACGCTTCCGCTAGACAGTAGCCTGCACGGAGCAGCTCCTGACAGCGCCAGAGGGAAACCCGACCTTTCTCGTTTTCAGCCGGGTCGTCGGACTTGATCACCAAGGGTGTCGCCGCGCTCATCGTGCTCCTCCTGTAGTTCTTCAACGGCCCACTAGAGAAGAGGACTCCCCGGATGGCGGGGGCATTCCCGAAGCGGATCGACCACTCTCCAACAGCGGACGAGATCCGAGGCGGGCCGTCAGAAACCTCCTAGCGATAGACGGCTTCAGCACTCCGATCCAATAGGCGGGGAGCCCTTGCGCGGCACGGCTCCCCGTAACCGCGCCATCTCCCGACTGATGGTTATGGACGCCTCCGCGCTCAGCTCTGGTTTGGCGCTGTGCGCCCGCCGCGTGCGAGCCGCGTATCTCCGATCCGATCCGTGTCGTCCCCGATTCCTGGAACACGCAGCGTGTGCGAGGCTGAAGAGGACGGGAAGGAGGTGACTCGAATGGCAGCGATTCCCGCCGAGACCGGCATGAGTGAACGTGCTGAGCATCATGCGCAGGAGGCTGAGCGACTGCTCCAGGGCAGGCTTGGGATCATCACGAACTACGTGAAGGCGCAAGTTCATGCGACGCTCGCCGTGTACTACGCAACGAGGCAGAGCGGCATGTAACACCCGATTCTCACAGGCACGCGAATGGCTCTACGAGAACCTGCCGGCTCTTCCACTCAGCTTGGAAGCGGTCGCAGACGCAGTCGCCCACGAGGGTTGACAGCCGACCCAATCATGACCGCGAGGAGGACCCAGCGGTCCCGGTTTCACGGATGCCAAAACGCGCACAGGGAGCGTCGATGAGTAACCGCTATTCGCAATGGCGATCCTCTCGCTAGCGAAGCCGCCCCTCGGCGCGTGCCCGCTCGAGCAGGCCGGCCGGGAGCGGTAGGGACGGCGGGCGCCCGTCGACCAGATGGTGGACAAACACGTAGAGCATCGGCGCCCAGGCCGACTCGAGCTGCAGAACGGGATGGCCGGTCGGCTGGAGCTGCACCGCGGGCATCCCGCCCGACCCAGTCGCCATCTGGAACGGGCCGGTCTCCGCGTACCAGAGCGACTCCGTGCGCCCGCCGCCGGACACGACGAGGCGCTGGTTCGTGACGACGAGGTCGGCTTTGCCGAGCCGGTGCCATTTGGGCACCGCGGCACGCTTCGCCTCGGCCTTCTTTGCCTGGTTGTGCGCGATGCTGGCCGCGCCCGTCACGGCGAGACCGACCGGCCCGCCGATCAGGAAGAGGGATCGGCTGTACTGTCGGTCCTCGCCGAAGTAGCCGAGCACGCCGACGGGCGCGAAATGCGCGTGCGCGACCTCGCCAGGCCCGAGCCGAGTCGCCGTAGCCTCTTTCGGGAGCGCTGCCCCGCCGGCGAGCGCGCCGGCCCACTGGTACGCCCTCAGGTACCCCTCGTCGTACGCCGACCAGGACAGAGCGCTCACCGCGGCGGACGCTAGCTGATCGGCTTCGCGGCCGTAGGCTTGTACGCAACGTCGGCCGAAGAAGGCGCCGTCGGCGACCCGCCGCCGCGCCTCGGCCTTCAGCGCCTCCGCGAGTCCGCTCGGGATTGCATACGCCGTGGACTCGCTCAACGGTGGCGCGCTCCCGTCGGTCGGCTTCTTCGACGATCGTCTGCGCAGCCACCAGGCAAACACGCCGATGATGACGGCGGCGGCGAGGATCCCGAAAGCGATCCACTCCCACTGGGTGCTGCTGCTCGTCGTGGTTTGGTTGTCTTTCGCGACGGCGGCTCCAGCCGCCGCTGCCGCGACTGGGCTGACGCTCGTGGTCGTCGCGGCGGTCGTGGTCGGAGGCGGCGCGGCGACGGTCGCCGTCGTCGTCTGCGTGCTCGTCTGAGTGACAGTGACCGTCTGCGACGGCGCAGTCTGAGTGACAGCAGGCGCCGGGGTCGTGACCGTCAACGGTCTGAGTCGCCGTCGACTCGGTCGGGGCCGACGCCGTACCCGTTGGGTTCGACCGCGTAGGCGTCGTGCCTGTCGCGGTTCGCGTCTCCACCGCTGCGCTATTCCCGCCACCACAGGAGGTCAGGACGACCGACGCAAGCACCCCATCGCAGCGACGGCAGCGAGCCTAGCCGCGACGGAGGCGTGCGAGAGGAAGAGGTTCATCGCGTACTCCTTTCAATCTCGACAGCGAGCTGTGCCTGTACCGGACGTGTAAGCGAGCACCGCATCCTTCTTCGATTAGTGGGCGTCCAGACCGCTCGCGCGTTCAGAAACATTCGCGAACACTGTCGCGGACCAGCCGTGGACCTCGCTAGCCCTTGCCGCCGATGCGAGGAAGCCGTGACTTGCGTCGTGGAGGCGCCAACAGTCCGAAGGCACGGCCTACGTCATCGGCGTCTTTCCTGATCCTCGCCAATGTCCTGTAGACCCAGAAGCCCAGGATGCCGAGAGTGCCGAGCGCGATCAGGAACACCAAGACGTTGAAGCGCTTGGCGCCGGGCGCCGGTTGATCAGCCTGAGAATTCGTCGCAGATTCGTTGACCTGGTCGCTCACTTCGCTGACTTCGCTGACGCTTGTACCCGCGTCATCGCCGCCGCCACCCATCTAAAGGTCGTCGAGCCGAGCTGACAAATCGTCGATTGGCCGCCGCCCTCTCGGCAACCTTAACCGGCCTCGTGAGCAGCTTGTGCGGCACTTCCTTTGACCTCATCGGCAAGGTCGGACACGGCGGCGCTGGCCTGGTCAGCCGCCGCCGACACCCTGTCGGCAGCCTTGCCCGTCTCATGGGCAGCCGTCTCACTCCATTCGGAACTTGAGTCCTTCGCGGAGCTCCACATTGAGCTCCAAGACCCTTCACGCTTCCGCCAGAAGACGAGAACGGCAGCGAGGGCGCCCGCCAGAACCAGTGCAATCAGCTTCGACATCACTCTCCTCTCGTCACTCGCATGCTACTGCGTCCGGCGCCGATCATCACTAGGGCGCAAACCGTCACCCAAGCTGGGCCGGTCGCGCGCATATCCCGGTGCTACCCCGCCGACGCACTCCGACGATGATGTTGTCGCCTTGAGGCCATTCGAGCAGTTCGTATCGACCCGGTCATCGAGCTGCCAGAGTTTGGGCGGCGATCGAGTGGGGCTTGCCGTTTGTCGCACTTCCCGCAGTCTGCGACAAAGCCGTAGCGGGCGGCTCGTGATCGAACCGCCCGCTCCTCAAACACAACGCTCAGCAGATCTGCTCCTGCGGCCCAGTCTTTCGTAACCTCAGGGCGTGTGGACGCTGTGGAGTTCGATGACCTCCTGCTCAAAGCCTGGAATGTTCGGCGCCACGTTCGCGTCGAACCATCGGTCGTGCTGCTCTGGCTTTCCCAGATTTCGGAAACGGTGAACCGACCATTGTCCACAAACGCCACGTGGAGCACGAACCCCGGCTGGGTCTTCTTCGTCGAATGCGAGGGCATTCCACGGAACCGTCGTGAGGATCCGTTCGCACCGCTCCTCCGCCGGGTACCTCGGGTGTACAGCGGCCTCTGGTCGAGGATCGTGCTCCTCAGCTAGCCAGCGGTTCAGTGCGGCTGGTCGCGCTGCTCCGTATCGACGACCCCCTACCCCCGCGGACTGCTGCGCTGAGTCGGGGCCTAACTCAGCGGCGGCTCGGGGCTCCTGCGACGTGCTGCCCCTCGCGCGCACGCGCGCGCGATACAGAGCGTCCCCCACCCCCACGAGCTAGTGCGCTGCGGCTGCGTAGAACCCTCAGAGAAACGGGTGACCGTTGCGTCCACAGCGCCGCGTTCAGCCCGAGCTCGAAGCTCATCGTCGCGGTGAGCGGCAGCTGTTTCCTCGGCGCCGACGGTGTGCTCGGAAGGGCAACAGTCTGGGACGTCGCGAGCGGCCGGAACCTCCACACCCTGCGCCACGGTGACATGGTCGAGGACGCGAAGTTCAGCCCGGACGGAACGAAAGTCGTGACCGCTAGCGATGACAAGAAGGCGCGGATCTGGGACGTGGCAAGCGGCCGCCTCCTACACACCCTCCTCGGCCACACCGAGGAGGTCTCAGTCGCCGAGTTCAGCCCGGACGGCAAGCTCGTCCTCACCGACAGCTGGGATGGAACAACACGGATCTGGGATGCGGCAAGCGGCAACCCCCTGCACATGCTCCAGCCCTGACACACGGTGTAAACGCAGACTCGGAACCTACATTCGACCAGCAGCGTGTCGCGTCTTGCGGGATGAGCGACAACGGCCACCCGAGCTGCATAGGTAGCACGGCGTGCTCTGCACCAGTGTTCACAGTTCCCTTTGCGGGCGAACCGCACGCTTCCGGCCCCGCGATGTCGGCCCTACGGATTCGCGCTACACGAGTAGTGCAGGATTACGTCATCCCCGACAGCCCACATGTTGGTTGGCGACAGAGCAGTGATGTCCGAAAGGTACTCATCCTTGAAGGCGCGGAGTCGCTGCCACCGAGTTCCGGTCCAGTGCTCGATCCCGAAGTTCCCAACGGCCCACACATTGTTAGGCGCAAGCGCGGCGACGCCGCTGAGGTAGGCGTCCACCCCCTCGTCGTTCTTCTCGCGCCAGTGAGAGGAAGGGATTCGCACCTCGGCCCATTTGCTCCCGGTCCGGTGCTCGACGAGCGGTCCGGCTGCCGCGTCGCCGACGACCCAGAGGTCGGCACTCGACGTGCCGGCGATGTCTTGCAGGCCCGGATACCACTTCGGCGATCGGAAGGGCCGGCTGACGGCAGGCGACCAGCTCTTGCCGTCCCAGTGCTGGATCCCCTCGTGGTCGCCGTCACCAACAGACGAACCGGCGGCCCAGATGTCCCCAGCGGAGAAGGCGACAAGCGCACGGAGCGGTGCCTGACCTGCAGGACTCGATACCTGCTGCCACTTCAGGCCGTCCCAGTGCGCGATGAAGGTTCGCCAGCTCGTTCCGCTGAAGGTGCCGCCCACTGCCCAGACGTCTTGGGGGTCGAGCGCCGTCACTCCGTACAACTGAGTGGACTTAGCGTCCGGACCTGCAATGACCGACCAGCGCGTCCCGTCCCAGTGCTCGATCAGAGGGCGGCTCTTCTTCGCGATGAGGGTGTTGGTCCCGACGGCCCAAACGTCGTCAGTCGCTGTCCCAGCGACACCATAGAGCTCGCCGGAGCCGAGAGCCGACCCGCCCCTCCACCGGCGGCCGTCGAAGTGTCTTGCAGCTGTCCCCGGGCCAACCACCCAGACGTCGATCGGCGCCAAAGCGCTAACCGCTCGACCGCCGATGAGTTCGGCTGCTGGAGTGGCCCTCTTCCATGTAGGCACGCAGTTCGGCGAGGCCTGGGACTCACGGGTCGGCGCAACAACCTCCATCCCGAATACGGCAAAGGCCGCGACCGCCAGCAACACGCCCGCTAGGAGCAGAACGCGACCATCGCGCCTAAGACTCGGACGGCGCCCGGGCGAAACAACCGATGCCTCTTCATCGGACTCAGCCTCTAGTGTCCGCCGCCGGCACGGTCTGAACATCGGTTCAAAGTACCGAGGCCACGCTCGGAGAAGTACCGGCAGGCAGTCGTCCGCGCGCCGTCGACCGGCGCCGGCACGAGCGAAAACCCGGACCGGCCACATGTCGCGTTCAAGGGGAAGTGCCGGCAACGGTCCGGCGAGCCAGTCGACACCCAGGTAGGTAGTGCGGCGTGCCCTGCCGAGCGTTCGGAACTGTATTCCGACGGGCTGCGACGCGTTGATCTTGCCGTGGTTTCGCGCGGCTCCTTGGTCGGGCGTCGTCATTTGTCGAGGCGTCCAGTACTGTCGTAACGGACCAGTGCGAGCATGTCCTCGCTGTAGCCGGCGGGAACGAGCTTTCCGTCCGGCTGGAGTACCAGTGCGAAGGCCCCGGCGTCGTTCCCGATCGCGGTTATCACCGTGCCGCCGTTTCCAAAGCTGCGATCGAGGCGCCCGTTCTTGTTGTAGCGGACGAGCGCAAACTTGCCGCTCGTGCGCGTACCGCCGTATCCGG
Organism: uncultured Actinomycetes bacterium; assembly: GCA_963724805.1. GTDB lineage: Bacteria > Actinomycetota > Thermoleophilia > Gaiellales > Gaiellaceae > CAVQZA01. The sequence continues at coordinate 58,447 of CAVRWA010000007.1, read as the reverse complement.
CGGCCACGAGCTTCTCGTCAGATTGCAGCACAAGCGCTGTGGCCGAGGCGACCTTGCCGATCGCGGTTATCACCGTGCCGCCGTTTCCGAAGCTGCGGTCGGGGCGCCCGTTCTTGTCGTAGCGGACGAGCGCAAGCTTGATGCTGCGCCAGTTGTCCGTGCTGGCGTAGCCGGCGACGACGAGCTTCCCGTCCGGCTCGAGTACCAGTGCTTCAGCGCCCGCCTCCCCGCCGACCCAGGTCGTTACCGTGCCACCGTTCCCGAAGCTCCGGTCGAGCCGTCCAGCCTTGTCATAGCGGGCGAGCGCGAGGAAGCCCAAAGCTTCGCTGGCGGAGCCGGTAGCGACGAGCTTCCCGTTCGGCTGGAGTACCAGTGCGGCGACGCCGGCATCGCTGCCGATCGTGGTCGCTACCACGCCGCCCTTCCCGAAGCTCCGATCGAGCCGTCCAGCCTTGTCGTGGCGGGCGAGCGCGAACGTGGTTCCTCGCAGGTAGCGGTCGGTGCTGCCATAGCCAGCGGCGACAAGCTTCCCGTCCGGCTGGAGTAGGAGTGCTTGGGCACCGGCGAAACCACCCATCGCGGTCGTTACTATGCCGCCGTTCCCGAAGCCCCGATCGAGGCTTCCACTTGTGTCGTAGCGGGCGAGCCCGAACTTGCGATTTGCGTACGTGCCGCCACAGCCGGCGGCAACGAGCTTCCCGTCCGGCTGGAGTACGAGCGCGCTGACCAAGGCGCGCTCGCCGATCCTAGTCGTCACCGTGCCGTCACTTCCGAAGCCCGGGTCGAGCTGTCCGGTCTCGTCGTACCGGACGAGCGCGAACGTGCCGCGCCGCTCGCCGGCATAGCCGTGGCCCGCGGCAACGAGCTTCCCGTCCGGCTGGAGCACTAGAGCGGATGCCGAGGCATACGGCCAGGTGCCGATCGCGGACGTTACCGTGCCGCCACTGCCGAAAACTGTATTAAGGTCGCCGGCCGCCGATGCGCCGATAGCCACGACAGCCACGACCCCCACCCACACAGACATCCACGAGACCCATCTCGCTCTCACGGACTCACCTCACTACAGGCAAGAACCCAGCATCGTAGTGCCAGAATTGTCCCGCCTCTGGACAGCGTCACGGATCGGGCCATACTCGCCATCGGGGCTGCTCCCGAACCAGCTTCGGCTTTCTACGTGGCCCGTCGTTGCAGCCACGCGCGACGCGCGACCCTGCGCTGCCCCAATATGCAGGAATGTTCCCGTTTAGACCCGCTGTCGCGTTCTGGTGGAGCGGCGACGTCGGTAATAGTCGGTGGGCGAGTTTAGCGGTTTCCCGGATGAGGTATCCGACTGCGGGTGCTTCGATCCTAGTGGGCGAGTCGGGAACTCGACGCAGCCTCGATAGGCGTATGGAGTGACAAGCGTGACCAGCAGCGTCAAACGGCAGGGTGTGGCAGCGGTGGTTGTCTTGTTCTCCGTTGCCATCGTCGTTACGTCGATCGCGTCCGCTGGCCGCGATTCCACGCCGGTGTCCTCCATAGCGGTCAACGGGCACATCGATGCCCTCGCGCAAGACGGCAACAACATTGCATGGATATCTGGCCGAAGGATCGAGTTGCGCAACCTCGCAACTGGCGCTCAGACGAGGTTGGCCCGCACAGACTTCTGGACTGCCGGCGAGACCAGCCAGGATTTCTCCGTCGAGGTCTTCGCGCTTGGAGGAACCCGCGTCCTCTGGGGCGCGTGGAACTACGGGGGCGGCTTCAACGACTACGGCGCGTATGCCACCGTTGCACCAGGCCAGTCTCCGGCAAAGCTCAAAGACCTCGTTGCCCCGGACCTTGGCTTCTACGGCGACTACATAACCGGAGCGGCCGGAGACGGGTCGACGCTTCTCTACTCGACCATTGATGTAGGCATCGATCGCGATCCCGACAGCTGCGCCGATGGTCCCTGCGTCTTCCGCGTCACGGGAGGCGATGTTGAACGCGTTACGGGGCACACGGTCCGCGTGGTGCCTGGCGTAGCGCCGCCAATCGCGATCTCCGTGTCTGGTGAGCGAGTTGTCCTCGTCCCTGCCGGCGGACCCTACCGCTGCCTGAAGGCGTGCGATGGGCTCGGCCGGCCCGAGCCCCAGGCGACGCCCAACGGCACGATCGAGATTCGCGACCCAAGTAGCGGGGCACTCGTAGCGAGCTTCTCCCCCGAGGGAACGGCAAAGGCGGTTGCCCTTGCACGTTCGGTCGTCGCCGTTCTGGTCCGGCAAGGCCCGCTGAGTCGAATCGAACGATACGACACCGGGACAGGCGCCTTGATCGGCTCGAAAACGGTTCCCTCGACGGTGGCCGACGATCTCACTGTCGGAGGACTAACGATCGTGTATCGAGTGGGCCAGGCGATCTGGCTGCTCGATGCGATCAGTGGAAAGACGAGACTCGTGCACACCGCCAGCGCGACGCCGATCGGCCTCTCGATCGAGGGTCGGCGCTTGGCCTGGGCCGAGAACTTCTCTGCGACCCGAGCTCGCATTCAACTGATGGTCGTTCCGTCACGTTTGCGATGACGCCGCATAGGTGCGGCACGAGAGCGCGAGGCATTGATCTGCTTCGCACGGGCGGTCTGCAGTGTGACCTCTTCATTGCCTCTCGGCCCGGATGAGTCGTCTTGGGCTCGGGGATAAGAGAGGGCAGCCCCGACCATCTAGTCGCGTTCTGGTGGAAAGGCGAGGCGCTCGGGTCCGCCGAGAGAGCGGCGTGTCAGAAGGGGGCCCCGCAGCCTCCCAGCCGCCAGAGGGGAGGAGGACTAACGACGCACTGATCTCGCGCGTACGTGCCTGCGCGCGCGAGGGAGCCTTGGTCTTTCCGCCCCCGGCAACAGCGCCGGGCCTTCCTCATCGTCCGGCCCGAGCTTCGCCGCGACACGATCCGGCTGTGCTGACAACTTGAAACGCACGCGTGGCGGAGTATTGTCGTACGCAGACTTCGGGCGCAACGCCGCTGTGCCGAGAGGATGAACGAGAACACCGCCACCCATCCGACACACTCGGTTCGCTGTGGCGGCGGCAGTTGGGGGGTACCCGTGCGCCGTCGACGGTGACGAGTGCGGGATCGCCATGCCGAAGGTCTTCTGTGAACCGCATTGCCAGGACCTGCATCTCGCGCCAGCTCATCGCCTCTATCGCCTCCAGGTATTGTCGGTGCTGGACGGCCCTCCGCCTCCGCGCTGACGGCATTCTCGACGAGCGGTTCCGTCGCGGATGGCATCAGTTAGGTTGCTGCGCTTGCCGATGTGGGGAGGGCTACTCTTCGAGGCGGTAAGGACATGCTTGTTTTACGCTCGTGGATGTCGGTGGGGTTTGGCGTGGTGGTTGTTCTTGTCGCCGCGTCGCCGTCGCGCGGGTTCACGGAGTCGCCAGTGCGCCTTCCTGCGGCGGGTGTGTTGGTGGTTGGGAGGGTTGCGGTCCGGGTTGCGCCGCGGCCAGATGCCGGGATCGTGGGGGTGCTGCGCGAGTTTCGGTCGGGCGGCCAGTTCCAGGTGATTCTTGCGGTCCGGGCTTCACGTGATTCGGGGGGCGGTTGGTGGTACGAGTTGAGCTTGCCGGGGCGGCCTAATGGCAAGCGGGGCTGGGTTCCGGGCGGTGTTGTCGATCTGCGCTCGGTGCCGAATCGGATCGTTGTCCAGGTTCGGGAACGCAGTCTTCAGGTGCGCCGGATCGCCGACGGGAGGGTCTTGCTGCGGGCGGCGGTGGCGGTTGGCAAGCGGAGCTCGGAGACGCCGATTGGACGCGACTTCTACGTGCAGGCGCGGTATGTGCCGACGTGACCCGTTTTACGGGCCGTTCGTGTTACAGACAAGCGCGTACTCGGGGTTGCGTGATTGGCCGGGAGGCGGTCTTGTCGGGATCCACGGGACTGACGAGCCGGGTCTTCTAGGCGAGGCGGTCTCGCATGGTTGTGTGCGCGTCTCTAATGCGGTGGCTGTGTTGCTTGAGCGGCTTGCGCCGCTGGGTACCCCGGTTGACCTGTTGTGGTAGCGGCTTAACCGGTGACGGATCCCGGTTTGGCTGAGAGCACGGCGAGGAAGGTCGCGCACACGGGCCCGGCGGCCTGGCCTGTGCGTAGGGCGCCGCGGAAGTAGACGAGCCCGCTCGCGGGAGGTGTGATGGTGAAGCGGGCGATGCCGCGACCGTCGGTCTTCGCGCGTTGGTTGAGCCCTGTTCCGCGCAGGCGAACGGTGACGCCGGGGACAGGTGCCCCAAACCGGTTTCGGGCGGTGGTGAGTACGACCGAAGTGGATCCTGCGTGGAGTTTGCTTGGGGCGGCTCCCAGCGTGCGACACGCGGCTGTTTCCGGCGGCGGCCGGAACGGTCCGACCACTCTGGCGAGGGCTGAGGCAGTGTTATTGAGGTAGTTCGACTCTTGTTCCTCGGAGCCGACGTGAACGATGTTGAGGATCTCGCCGATCTGGGTTGCGAGGGTGACGGCTGTGATGGTTACGGATGCGCCCGGTGCGATGCGGCCGAGGTTGCATTCGCCTGTCGTGCAGGTTCCTTGTGAGGGCGTGACCGAGATCAGCTTGGTGCGGTACGAGTTGTCTGAGACCTTGACCACGTTCACGTCGGACGCTTCGACCGACGACTTGTTGGTGATCGTGACCGTCCAGGTGATCTTCTGGCCGAGCGCGACGGTGGTCGGTCGCGCGGTCTTGGTGATGGCCAGATCGACCTGCTCGCTAGGCGGTATGGGCGGTGTCGGCGGAAGCGGCGGCTGCGGTGTGGGGGGTGTCGGCGGAAGCGGCGGCGGTGGCGGGGGCGTTGGCGGCGGTTCGGGAGTGGGTGGCTCCGGTGGTTCTGGTGTTGGTGGAGTCGTGATTCGCCTGTTGGTGAATGTGCAGACGACGAAGTCGCCGTTTGCGATCGCGCCGTCGACCTTCGTACCGGTAGTCGAGACCTCGGTTGTCCCGTTTCGGGTGCAGTCGATCGTAGACTCGTAGTCCGTCAGGTTGGTGCCGGGCCCGGCGGTCTCGCTGACCGTTCCTTCGCCGACACCGACGGTGTATGGGCCGGCGATTGTGCCGTTGCCGCCGGTTGCGAGCACCTGTCCGTTGAGCAGGAGGTTGAACACGCCTGGATCGCCGACCGGCGCGACTACCTTCCGGAGCTCGATGGTCGCGGTGCAACGGTCTGAGCCGCTCGATGCGGCGGCCGTCTGACCGGCGACCGCCCAGCTGAGCGTGGCGGCGCTGCCGAACGGAGTCTGGAAGACACCGGTCCAGTGTCCCGGCTCGAACACCGTCGGCTGACCCCGGTCCGCTGGAGCCGGCGTGAAGGCATTCGCGGATCCGACCGGAATCGTGACTGCGAACCCGTTGTCGTTGCGATACCCCCAGACCGCCTGATCGGGAGCGCCGTTTCTGACCACGACGCACTCGAGCACGGGGACGACCGGTTTGAGGTTGTTCTTGCGCGTGTTCGTGATCGTGCACTGGACATCCGCGTCCTTCCGCACCGGCACCGACACCGTTGGCTCGTTGCCCTGGGCAACGACCGTTGTGCCGCTCACGCAGCTGATCTGGGTCACGTACTTGTCCAGGCTCGTGCCCGGAGCCGCAGACTCTCCGACCGTGTGGGTTCCGGCGTTGACGGCGATCGTGCCGGTTGTGCCGCCGTCGCCCACGGCTTCGGCGCCACCGGCGGTCGCGCCGCCGATCTTGAGGTTGAAGCGCCCTGGATCGTCGCTCGGATGCAGAACCTTGACGATCGTGATCGATCCCTGACAGGCCTTCGAACCGCTGGACGCGGTCACCTGATTCCCGGTCAGCGTCCAGGTCAACGGTGCACCGTCCGAGGTGACCTGGAACGCGTCCGTCACCCGGCCGGGCTGGAACACGGTCGGCTGGCCCCGGTCGGCCGGGTCGGGCGAGAACGAGTTTTCGAACGGTTCCGCGACCGCATCGCCGTTCGGGTTGCTATAGCCGAAGTGCGCGAGGAAGCCCCCGCCACCGGCAGCGTCGACGCACTCGAGCATCGGCGTCAACGGGGCCTTGGCGGTCGCGCAGCCGTTCTGCCAGATCGACTGACCTGCCGGCGACCAGTTGTAGCCGGGGAACTCCTGGGTCACCCCGTCTTGGTCGAGGTAGGTGTACGGCGGAATAATGTCGCCCCAGTCTGCGGCGGGAAAGATAGGGCCGGTGTGGTCAAGGTGGCCTCCGTGGAGGTCGCCGTTGTTCGCGATCGCAGGCTCGTTCGACACATACGGGTTCGAATGCGAGGATGTGGCGTGGCAGATCCTCACCTTCGTCGGCGTCTCCCTCGACTGCGAGGACGCCGGCTCGAGACCGACAGAAGAAAGGATCGCCAGACCCGCCAGGACGAGCACCACAATCCAGGCACCCGGTCGCCGCAGATGTCGACTCCGACACCCGTACACCGCCCCGATCGTAGCGGCCCGCCGCCGCCGCCGCAACGATGCATCTATACCCTCAAACGAGGGAGCGCACCAGCCCAATAGGCGGCCGATCCGGTAGACGAATGCTCTCGGTCCTGACCATGCGGCGCCTCATCGTCTCGATCGCACTCGTGGGCCTGGGGTTGCTCTCGGCCTCCGCGGCTTCCGCCTGTGGCCAGGACGGATACACCTACGCCGGCATCTTCTCGCCACTGCCAGCCACCGGCGTCAGGGCCAATATCACCCCCCTGACCGCGTTCGAGGTGAAGTCTGGGCACGTCGCAGCCTGGGTCGGCGTCGGCGGACCAGGCAAAGGGCCGGGCGGACAGGACGAGTGGCTCCAGATCGGGCTAAACGCTTTCCCTGACCTCGTCGGAAACCACCTCTACTACGAACTGACCCTACCCGGCTCGAAACCCACCTACTACGAACTCGGACCGAGCCTACCCTTCGGCCTATCGGCTCGGGTCGCAGTGCTCGAACTGGCGGACAAGCCAAACTACTGGCGCGTCTGGGTCAACGGATCCCCCGCATCACCCCCGATCCGGCTCCCCGCAAGCCACCACCGCCTCCAGCCCACCGCAACCGCCGAAAGCTGGGACGGCGGCACCGGCGGCGCCTGCAACGCCTTCCTCTACCGCTTCCACAACCTAACAATCCCCCGCACCTCCGGCGGCTGGCAGCCACTCACCAACGCCTACACCATCTCCGACAAGAACACACGCATCCGCCGCAACACCAACAGCGCATTCCTCGCAGCCCAAAGCGACCAAGCCATCAAGGCGATGAACTCCTACACCCCCTGACTTGGAGCCACCGAGCGGGTCGCGACTAGTCCCGTCCCCTCCATGAGGTCGCGGGGGTGGGCAGTCAGCCCCGTCGGTGGCGGCTCGGTGTCCGCTGTTGAACCGTCGGTCGTGATCGGTACGGGCTCGACCGTCGGGAGGTCTTCGCTGAACCGCATCGCCAGGACCTGCATCTCTCGCCAGCTCATGGCCTGGATTGCCAGCACATCCTCGGGCAGTTCGATGGCCGGCTCAGGCTGCTGGGACGCTCTGACGTAGGCGTGCTCGAACTCGCGCAGCGCGGCTCGCCATGCGTCGGGGTTGACGGCCTCGCCTCAACGAGGTACGCCGGGCACATGCCGAGGAATGACCCAATTGTGTCCTAGCGGGTGAGGTGAGGACAGGGCACGCTGAAAGGGATGAGGTGATCGCATTGATTACCTCGCAAATACCGGAGGTAAGTAATGCGTAAGCTCATCATCATCGCCGCCTCTTTCGCGGCACTCGCAATCCCGACTGCCGCCATGGCCAGCGTCGCCGTCGACGGCAACGGCATCGGCTCCGTCGGCAAGGGCGACGTGCAGACCGCGCTGTCGCTCAAGAATGACGCGGCGATGCAGGATCTCTACCAGGCCGGTGGCGTCAAGTTCACGGTCAACGCCGAGCGCGTCATCGCTGACTTCAAGATGACTTGCTACGGCGCTCCCGATGCCTTTGGGCACCGGATCATCTCTCAGTCCGGCACGGTGAGCGTCGAGGCCAATGCCAACACCAACAAGGCTGGCAAGCTCAGCAACGGTTGGAACCTGACTGGCAAGACTGGGGACTTCACTCCCACTGGCGGCGCGTCGATGCGCGTCGTGGACTGCCCCGCTGGCTCGTTCATGTATATGAACGCCGGACAGGGCGACCTGTGGAACACCACCTCGATCACCGGTGGCCTCAAGGTCAACGGCATCGACCTGCCGAACACCACGGTCATCCCGACCGTCTGATCCAACCCGCACCACAGCATCAACCCGCACCACCGCAGCGCCCTCAGGCTTACACACAGCCGGGGGGCGCTAGTCGGTTGGCGATCCGCAACTTTGGCGGACGCGCTCCAGCCCCCGCTTCCAGGTTCCGGGTCCCGCCTCGGTCTCTAGGTTCGAGGGGTGGGTGGGCGTCAGTTCGTTTGTGCGGTTACGGCTGATCGGTCGTCGACCTGCCGTGGGCGGCGAGGGCGACGGCCTCTAGGCGGCTGTTCACGCCGAGCGTCCGGAGAATGTGGCGGATGTGGTTGCGGACCGTCTCGGTGCTGATGTGGAGCTCCTGGGCGATCTGCTTGGTCGAGTACCCGTGTTCGAGCAGTCGAAGCACCTGAGCCTGGCGTGGCGTGAGATCGGGGTGGGGCTCTCTGGGCGGTTGCTCGGGCTGGTCGATCAGCTGCCCGAAGACGCCTACGACGTGTCCGCCATCCACCAGCGGCACTGAACTGATCTCCACAGCCACCCGCGTTCCATCGGTTGCTACCAGGACAGCGCTTGAGTCCGTCACGGCCGCTGTGCCAAGCACTTTGCTGGCGAAGAGGTCGAGGGCGCGTCGGCGGTCCTCGCGTGCGACCACCGAGGTGTAGTGCCGGCCGCGAACATCGCCCAGGAGTCGCTCGGCTGCCGGGTTGAGCCAGCGGATCACACCCGAGCTGTCGATGGAGTAGCTCGGCACATTGACGCTCTCCAACGATCGCTGGGGATCGCCGCCGACTGCCAGAAACTCAGATACGAGCCCTCCTGCGTTAGGCGATGAACGAGATGCTTGCGCATCCACATCTGCAAGTCCACCTCCTCCGTGGCCCGCGCGTTCGGGTTCCCGCTCGCTCCGACTGGTCGAAGGGGCGGCTGGGGTTCCGCGACGAAACTCCAGCAGTTGGCAGCAACCCGGTCACTGCCGCTCCGGCACACCTCCCCGTGCGCTCCCGCGATCCTATTAGGGCAACGCCTGCTCCAACGAGCGCCTCCACAGTCGTGGAGTCAGACCCTAGCCCTCACAAAGAGGCTGCGCGAGAGACCCCCTAAAGGATCGAGTCTCTCGCGCAGTTGCGGCGAGCCCGGGCAGGTCCCCACCTACCGCGGGGGTGCGCCGTCGCCGTCACAATGGCTCAGGCACCGGACTCGCATGGCCAGGGTAGGCGCGGTCGGCACGCCCGTACATGACACGATCGGGTCAAATCCGCCCAGGATTGACCCGAATGGGTCCAACCGTTTCGGCCTGGGTGTGGCTACGCTCGTCTCACGCGACGCCCAATGCAGGCCCTGGACCGTCCTCGTGCGGCCCGCTTCCGGGCGTGCCTCGGTCGACAGGTTCGAGGGGAAGGCGGCAGCTCTTAATACGTGTCAGCTCAGTGTTCGTTGTCGCGCTCTGCTGAATGACCCAAGTGTGTCAGGCGCCTCGGCTACGTCACCGGCAGGCTGTCACTGCGGGTGATGGACGAGGCGGCCCTCGATCATCGCCCGCGACTCAAGAGAACGCATCATGAGGCACAAGATCATCATCGGCGCGGTGATCGCGGCTCTGCTCGCGGGGACCATGTTCGCCCTGAGCCAGGCCGTCTCGGCGGCTAACTCGGGCCGCGGCGAGAGCGCCCGCAAGGTCGTCCTCGACGCGGCGAACTGGAAGCTGAACGGCCAGTGGGGCCGCCTCTCGCGCACCCTGCATCCGCGCGACCGCGCCACCACGGTGCCCACGGCCAAGCCCGAGTCCCAGGCCGAGGAGGTCGAGTCATGATCAAGTGGCGAGTGGCGCGGGCCGGAACCGAACGACGTGGTCTGGACGATTCGGGCACGGCCGAAGCCCAGCGCGGAGGTACAACCAACGCGAAAGCCCGATGAGGCGGTCGACGACTCTGCGCAGCGAGAGACGCGCGCCGGAGATTCTTCGCGGCGCCAGTAGCCCCGCGCCTCGTCATCGCGCCGTCGGTCGTGACGAGCGCGTACTTGGGCCGGGTCGATACGGCTTGCAGCCCTTCAGCCGCATCGCGCGCGCGTGCGCGCGATACTGAGCTCACCGCCCACCCCCTCGAACTGTTGTGCTGCAGCGGGGCCTGGTAGAGCCCGCAATCTCTCTTCACGGCTACTCGACCGATTGCGGTGCGGCGCGGATCAGATCGACCCCGATCGGCCCTTAGCAGTTCGCGTTGACGTAGCCCGATCGGAACGGACGCGCCTCTCCTGTCTCCTCGTCGTAGGTGTGGCGCAATACGCAGCCGGTGTCGTTTGCGAGCAGGTGGATCGAGACTGACGTGACGGCTGAGGTCGTGCGAACGCGGTGGACATCGTTGTGGGGTGGGAGGAGGGCGTAGAAGTCGCCCGGCGAGAGCGGACGTCGGCGCGCAAGTTCGAGCCGCCCTCGCCCGGGACGGTAGAACTCTTCGTCCTGGTTGCCCTTGTAGAGACCGACGAACCCCCACGCGAGATGGTCGTGCACGGGCGTCATCGCGCCTGGCGGCACGACGAGGCTGAAGAGCGAGAGCGATCGATCAGCGGCGCGGAAGAGGAGCCATTGCCCGATGCCACCGCCCATCCCGCTCTCGGCCGCTGGCTCTTGATATCGCTCGGGAAGCCACGTTCGATCAGCGAGGAGTTCCGTGAAGAGTGGCTCGATCAGCTCGCAGGCCTGGCTAGGCAAGGCCGCCTCATCGATCCGCGCGCGAACGCCGCCGACGAGCTCACGGACAAGCGGAGTTCCGAGGACAAACTCGTCCTCTTCAAGCGGCGCCAGATCGTGCACGAAGTCACACACGGGATCCCGGCTCGAAGTCTGACACGCCGCCACTGCCGCGGAAAGGTGATCGCGGCGATAGAACCCGGGGATCAGAGCGACGAACGTCAGTCGCGCGTGAGCCGCTGCAGCTGTCTCCACGCGTCCGAGTAGTCGAGCCGACCGCGCGCCCAACAACGCAGGATGCGCCGACGCCGAATCCGGAATAGCACCCCATTCATAGGCTTCAGGATTCGGGGTGCACGGCGCGATTCCTGGAACGCGCGCCTTACGGCTGTGAACGGTTCGACACCAGTGCGCGATGCAGAGCGGTAGCCTGGATGCCGCGGGGGTGGGCGTCCGCTGCGAGGGAGCGCGCGTGCGCGCGAGGGATTAGCGGAGGTTGCCTGGCTGTGGGCCAGCGATGCCCTGCTGTGAAGCGCGGAGAACGGGGCGGCCCACGGGAGGCCGCCCCGCCCAGACGAGCTAGGGACTCACACGGACGACAGCGCCGGCCGGGCCGAGCACGTCACCCGTGGTGACGAGCAGCGAGCCGTCCTGGTCGATGGTGACGCCGCCGGGCACGATCAGCGACCCGGGCGATAGCTCCGTCTTGACCCCGTTCTTGACCGCATAGAGAGCCCCGACGACTGTCGCCGGGTTCTGGCCGAGGACGAGGAACCCACCCAGACCGTCCTTTGCCATCTCGAGCACGTACATCGTGCCGTTGCGACCGAAGGTGAGGTCGATCACCGAGCTGAACCCGGTCGCGATGGAGCGGCACGTTCCGGCCTGGGAGTTCGCCGGGTCGCACGTCGCCCCGACACTTCCCGGCTCGATGCGCCATACGCGCGAGGTGCCCTTTGTGAACGGGAACCCGATCAGCTCGGACACGTAGTACGCGCCGTCCGGCCCGACCGCCACGGCCGTCGGCACCGCCTCGGCCAACGTGGGCGTGCCGGGAGGCGGTCCGAACGGGTAGCCGGTAGGCCACGGCACGGTCTCAAGCCTGAATCGCGCGACCCTCGTGATGTGGCCGTTGTCGACGCGCAGCAGATCGTTGCCCGCCGCATCGCTGACGAGGATCCCGCCGCCTGGGAGAAGGGCAAGCCCGTTCGGGTTGGACTCGGTCGGGTTCGGCGGGTCGTCCTGGTCTTCGGGATCCGGGTCGGTCTTCTGAAACGCGCCGATGTCCGCGACAAGCTCGACCTTGCCGCTGGACGTGATGTGCCAGAGCTTGGAAGCGGTCGGCGGCGGCGGCGCTCCCGATTCGGGCGGCGGGCCACCCGTGATCGCGTACGCCTCCCAGCCGTGTCCGGTTAGCGCGACGTCAACGACGTTCGGCAGCATCGCGAGCGCCGAGGCCTGGTTCTTGCCGCCTCGGAGCTGTGCAACGGTGCCGTTGCCGGACTCAGCGACCAACGCCTTCCCGGACGCGGTTGAAATGCCGCGCGGGCTGTTCAGGCCGCTGATGACTCCGTCCGCCCCCTGCCCCGCAGTTGCCGCGACGGCGGCGACCGCCGCCGCTAGAACTACCGCAAGCCCCGTGCGTCTCCGTTTGATGTGCATTTCCTCCCCCTCCGTCGCCCAAGCCTGAGTTGACCGGCCCAACCTTACTAGGGAGCAGCACGACGAACAGCTCGCCGAACGTCCTGGATCCCAGGGAGCCACCGCCCGGGCAACCAGGCCTCCTGGAGCGTGACGGCTTCGAGGGGGAGGGCACCCGGCGCTTCGCGATCGTCACTATCTACTACGCCTCGCGCGTACGTACGTGCGCGCGCGAGGGGACTGGCTCGGTCGGTCGCGTCGGTTGCTTCGGCGAGCAGGCCCCGACACCTAGCGGTGCCTTTGGGGGTGGGCGTCAGTCCAGCGTGCGTGGAGGCTCGGTGTCCGTCGTCGATGCCCGTAGGTTCGACAGAATCGCTTGCGCGATCTGGTAGCGGTCGGTGCCTGGTTCGATATAGACCACGTTGCCCGGTCTGTCGGTCAGGAGCACCTCGAGCTCTTGGCGGCGGTCGCTTGGCAGAGAGGGCAGCATCATCTGCGCGAGAGACAGGGCGTGCCACTGCTCGAAGGCTGATCGCGAGCGCTCGATCGCGTCTAGCACGATCTCGAAATCGCGCGTGCTTTCGTCCTCCTGCATCACCACTAAGGCACAGATCCGGTCTCCGTCGGTGCCGCTCTTGAACAGCTCCCGTACTTGCGAGGCGTCGTAACCCCCTCGTCGTGCCGCAGCGCGTGCCTCGGCGACAACGCTCTCGAGCCGCGCCGTCCGCGCCGGACCAGCCGCAAGCGAGTCACGGAGTCGCTCGTAGGAAGCTGCGAGTGGGCGTGCCTCGGCAAGGAAAGCCTGCGCCTCGGCGCGCAACTCCGCAGCAACGGCAACATCACCTCGTGCTTCGGCTTCTTCGGCGCGCTGGCCGAGTCGTTCGACGACGCGCAACTGCATCTTCGTCCCAGCGAACTCGAGGCTCTCGAGCCGGTCCCACAGGCCAGCCGCGACAAGGAGCGCCGCACCGACAGTCACGAGGGCTGCACTTCCGGTTCCGTTGTCCGTCACAAACACAGCGACCGCGCCCGCCGCCAGCAAGCAGATGCCAACTGTCGCGACCGCCGCGCGAGCCGATGATGCAGGCGAGAGCCATAGCGCCAAGGTCGTTCATCAGTCTGACACGGCCGCGAGGTCTTCGCTGAACCGCATCGCCAGGACCTGCATCCCGCGCCAACCCATCGCCTGGATTGCCAGTACATCCTCGGGCAGGCCAAGGGCCGGTTCGACCTGCTCGGGCGCTCGGCCGTAAGCCGGTTCCAGGCCCCCCTCTGCGCATGGTTCCTGACGACCTGCCGGAGCCGACGTTCCTTGATCTAGTCGGTGACCGCTTGCGGGCCGAGGCCCGCGAGGCGGGCGATCTCCGCGAAGACCTTGGAGGTGACGGTCTCGTCATCGAAGGAGGTTGGGCGCTCGAACACCGCGTTTCCGACCTGATGTGAGCCGCTATTGGGGATCGAGTCGAGATGGATTTCCCGGCTACCGGTCACGAGCTTGTACGCGAGGCGGAGGTCTCCGTGGGTGCCGTACTCCAGAAGGATCTGCCGGGCAGCGCGGAGAGCGTCCTCGAAGCGCGCGCGCAACTGCGACTCGACGAGCCACTCACCGGCATCGACCGGCTGGTCGCTTCCGCTTCGGGTGACGGAGCCGCGGTAGATGACGGTCGATCCGTTTCGCATGACGGCCACACCTGTTCCGACGTCACTCCGGAGCGGGTAGAAGTCGGCTCGGACGATCCGACTAACACCTGCGTGATCTGGTCCCCACACGGGTCGGCGCACCTCTGCCCGAGGGTTTCCGAACTCGCCCCAGGTCGTCACGCCCAGGCACTCCGGCGTGTCGGGCGCGAAGAGGCGTTCCTCGAAGCCCGCGGCGACTCCCGTTGCGGCGAGGGCGAGCGATTCGACTGGAACGAACTCATCGAGCGAGAAGCCAACGACGCGGCTTGCGTTCTCTGTTGCGTCTCGATCCGCGCGCTCCCCGCGTGCCGCCAGGTCGAGGAGACGTCGTTGATCGGCGATCGGGACTGGATCGCTCGAACCCGGGTTGCGGACGTAAATCGTCCCGCTGCGTGTTAGCAGGTGGGGAGTCGAGGTCGATTCCTCGACCAAGACGAGCAGAAGGCCCCGATCGGCCTCGGTCGGGAGCCATCTCGCGCTGAACGGCGGCATCGGCAGGACGAGGCCTCGCAAGGTGTCCTTGACCCAAAGTTGCGCCTCGGCGGCGACTGGCGCCATTCCGACCAGGTCGTCGCTGTCGTCCGCAACGCCTCCGACGAGGAGACCACCGTATGTGTTCGCGAACGCCGAGCAGGCCTTCGCGAGCGCGTTACCGCTTATCGTCGCCTTCTGCTCGAAGAAGAGGGTCTCGCGCTCCTCGCCGATCGTCGCGAGGATCTGCGCGACGTCGTCGAGGGTCACCTCCGCGAACGGGCGAGGGAGGAGCTCAGAAACGGAGCGGGCCATGCCCCCGAGGTTAGCGGTGGCTTTGTCAGGCCCCGCTCTCGCGATCGTGCTCGCGGGGGTGGACGTCGTATCGCGCGCGAGGGGAGTAGCCTGGCACACGTAGGCGAGGCGCGGAGTTTGCCTGGCTGTCTCGCTTGGCTCACCTCTCGAGAGCGGGCCACCTCGGGCCCTCGGATCAAGGGAGGCCCCGCATCGCGGGGGCCTCCCTTCGCTCGTCGATGTGTTCACCGGCCCGTCCGGCAAGTCGCTTAGCGGTGATCAGAACTACACCGTGCACGCCGCAGCCGACCGAACGGAAACGGTGACGGGCACCTTCTTCGTACATGTCCACCTGCCGGATGGCGGCGTCGTCCTCTTCACGGCCGGGAGAATCGTGCTTGATCCGAGTAGACACGTGGTCTTCGATGCCGGGCTGCAAAACGAGCAACGGACAGCCCGCCGACCACACGGCGTTCTGCGCCGCACTGAGCTGAGCTACTAGAGGCTGCGTGTGCGGCTGCGTGCAGCTGCGAGAGGACAAGCGAGCTGCAGGTCTGGGTGATACGTCGCGGCGTGCTTACCGCTGAAGATAACGGCTGCTATCGCGGCTACCGAGGGGGCCGGCTCGCGGCTTGACATGGGGTCGTAATTAAGCGCAACCTCCCGAGGTGACATCGTCCACGCAGGTCGTTGCACCTGCTCTCGCGCTCGTCGGCGTTCTTGTCGCCGCGGCACTCACGTTCATCGGAGTGCTGTTCAGGCGTTCGATCGACGAGAGAACGCTGCTGCAGCAACAGGCGACCGAGGGCCGGCTGAGACTGGAGACGTCGATTCGTGCCGTTGAACTTCTGGGCGCGCAGGGGCAGCCAGCAACGCCCCCGCAGCAGGCTGGCGCGCTCTTCGTGCTGGCTAACCTAGGTCAGCTTGATTTCGCACTGGCACTACTCGCGGAGATCTGGCCACGCGACGAGATTTCTGCAAGTGCGGCTTCATGGATAGTGGAGGCGGGAATCCTCAGTTCCGACGAGGATCAGCAGAACGAAGCTTGCCTCCAGGTCTTGGCGAACGCGGCCAAGATGTACATCCCGCAGATAGGTCTTCAAGTTCCCGAGTCGCTGAACGGTAAGTGGCCCAAGCAGATCACGGAGTTCGCTCGCGAATGCCTTCTCCGGGCGGTGATCGCCCTCCTCCTATCAAGAGGAGCTGAGGAGTGGACGCGAGACGAGAAGTCTTGGTTCGCGTGGGAGTTCAAGACAATCTACGAGGCCGATGATGCAACCCAAATTAGGGACGGCGCCGTTCTCTGCCTCGACGCTTTGCTGACCTCGCCTAGGTCCGCAGGGGAGTTGATCGCATCTACTCAGGTGCAGTCCCAGATCCGGACTCTCGCGAGAAGTATCAAGATGGAGAGTCTGAACAAAAGTATCTCGGAGTTGGTGGAGCGTATGCGTACGGAATGGAACGGAGCCGGCAGCGAAGCCGCACGCGAGCCATGACGTAGCCGATCTGCCGAGACGAGGGCGCCGTCCACATGCGAAAGGAGAAGACGACGAGCTACTACTAGCAGGGCGGCGCATGTAGTCGCGACGAGCCGCGATGTATCACCGGTAGGCGTCGGCCCTCTATTGGTGGGGTGCGGTAGGGGGACTGCCGTTTCCCGAAACGCCAAGGCGGAGGTGGTGACGGTGGGTTGGGAATCGAATCTTCGTTCGAGTTACGTAGATGCGTTTGGACGAAAGCCGCGTCCAGACGAGGTGAAGTATTGGGCGGGGCATGCCGACGCGGTCGCGCACACCGACATCAGGACGATCGTGTCCTGGCTCATGGACTGGCTCGTGTCTCCAGCGGGCGCGACCGAGCTTGACGCCATGATCACGCGCTCGTACCAAAACGCGTTCGGCCGGGGGCCGTCGGGAGCGGAACTGAGCTACTGGAGAGGCGATGTTCGAAAGAAGAAGCACTGCTGGGAGGACCTGATGGACTTCCACATGCACTGGCTGAACGCACCGACCATCGTCACGGGCAGCTACATGACGGTTTTTGGTCGCAAGCCGACTAAGGCGGAGTCGGACTACTGGCTTTCGCCCTCACGACGCGACAGTGTCGGTGCGGCGTCGTATGCGACGATCGAGGGCTGGCACATGGACTGGCTGCTCTCACCGGCCGGCAACGTTGAGCTGCCGGCCATGATCACTCGCTCCTACCAGGTGGTGTTGAAGCGGGCACCAGACTCGACCGAGCTGAGCTACTGGAAAGCTGACGTTCGCGACAAGCGGCACACCTACCGCGAAATTGTTATCTACCTCGAGGACTGGAAGAAGCAGCATGGAAGCGGCCCTGGTCCTTCACCCTCAGCAAGCCAGATGGTTTTACGCGTCTCCGCTCCCGATCCAGGGCCGGGTGTGACGAAAATCACCTCGGCAAGCTTCGACATCAGCGGCCCCTCGACCCCGCTGAAGAGAGTCCAGGCGAGCGAACAGAGCCCCAACCCGAAGAGCTGGGCTGTGACTGTGCCTTTCCCGCACCCGATGAGCGGCGACTGGACGGTCACCTGTCACGTTACCTACGACAAGAGCGACCAATACGGCGTCGGGAGCGGCGAGTTCGACCAACCCTTCACACTCAACTGGGGGCCGATCGGAAACGCAGTCTTGTGGAACTTCTGCATCCACTACAACGCCGCGGGTCGCGGGCCGGCCTACCAAATCGAAAGGTGCTGAACGACCCGGGACCCAAGTAATCGCGCCATTCGCGTCGGCCTTGCGATCGGAGTTCCTAGCTCGGAAACTAGGTCCGCCTAGGTGTCCGATCCGGCCGTCTGCGAACATACGTTCGTGACGGCGCAGGGCTTCCCACTGACCCGGTTCCGCCGGGCGATCCAACACCGCGTCACTGAGGTCGAGCCAACCTTGCTCCTTGGCGGCGACGATCGCGAGCAAGAGAGAACGGTGCTCTCGCTCGTCGAGCTGATGGCAGCCCAGCGGGATGATCTGTTCGAGCGGCCAGCGTTACGGTGGCACGCGCGGCTCGAGCTGGAGGTGCCTGGTTTGACCCTAGAGGAGTCAGCACTCGCGCTGAGCGGGTTCCTGACGCTGCGTCGAGTCCCCGCGGACGGGACAGCCGAGGAGGCACTCGGCCCTTCCGCTCCTAGCCATGTGCCGTCAGAATCGTCTGGCGACCTCGCCAAGGGGCTGGAGTGGATCTCACGCAGACGTACAAGAGTTTTGGGGACTTTTGGACAAGCATCAGCCTGGTCGTCTACGCGAATCTAGTCGTCCTTCTTGGCCTCCGTTACATAGTCGGGATTCGTTTCCAGCCCTTCACTCGCCTGAATGAGTATCTGCAGACTCCGGCGGGGAAGAGACGCAAGAGACTTCTGGATGACCTGGGCGTCTGGACGAAGATGCCGTTCGTGGCGGTTCTGGCCCTGCTGTTCTATCTGACGATCTTCAGTAGCACGACCAACCTCGTTCTTCAACTCGGCGGCACGACACCCTGGATCGGACTCAACGTGGGCCACCTGGTTCGTTGGCAAGAAACGCACCGTGAACCCTTGCTCGTATCGATCGCGCTGTATGACAGAAACCTCACGCGATCGGCGGCCGCGAGTCAGCAGCTCGACTCCCCGAAGGAGAGACTCGATGAACTCGGGATCTTGTAGATCAGCTCACCGACGACTATCGAGCGCGATTCCCTGATCGATACCGAAGCTGGGTCGGATGGATCGACAGCGCCACACGAACCGTTCTCTTTTTCTACCAGGCTTGCATTCTCACGATGATTGCTGCGGCGCTCACGGGGATTGTGATTGCCGTGCGCCGGGCGCGCCGAGGCAAGCCAGTAAGCGGAGCACGAATCATCCGCTTCATTGCATTCCTAGTGTTACTTGCACTGGTCATCGTCCCGCTTCGCTACCGGGCCGAATCAGAAATCAACCTGCACTGGGATCAACAGACGGTCTTTGTGGCCTACCAGCTCTCCTACGACACAACTCGGACTCCTCAAGTCCGACTCAGCCGCGCAAGAAACATTGTTCAGCAGGGCCTTGATGATTGTCTCGACAACCCAGGTGACTTCTCGCTGATCCGCGTCGTTCGCGCGACGTGGTTCAACTCCGTGGTCCGACACATCGCCGGAGAGTCGTCGCGCTTGTCGGGATTCGATGAGGGGCGGCCGTGCCATGCTTGGGATGGCTAAAGCGTGCCGTTATCCCTTGGCCTTGGTGCTTGGGCGGATCGAGTCTCGGAGCGGAACGGTTTGCGCTACCCGCCGCCCTTCGCAACGGCCGCCGATCGCGGCCCGCTCGGCTGGGTGGGTAGGGGCGTGGTGCTCATCGGGACCCTCCCGCGAGCAGGGCTCCTGCGAACATCGTGCGCTCCTTCGTAGACGTCTACCGGCGGTGACGGAGTCGGTTGCGGCGCTCCGGGCCGAAGCGGCGGGGGCGCCTACGCCGTGACGTGCACGAACGGCGGCGCGGAGCAACCGGCAGAGCCGGCAGAAGCTCGTTCACGCGAGGCCGCAGCAACGTCATGCTCAGAGCGTAGGGGCTAGCGCGACGAGATCGACACGAGCCGATCGGCGCCGGACTCGGCGCCCCAGACGATCCGCGGACGCCCGAGGAGTTGCCGCACGTTCGCGCCTGCGCGTAGCCGGAGCTGCACGAACCGCTGCGTCGCCGGGTCGAACCGCACGATCGCGCTCGCGCCGAAGTCGGTGAGCCAGACGACGTCGCGGTTGTCGACGTAGACGGCGTACGGCTGCGCGCTCCCGGGCAGCTTCCACTCGCGCCACCGGCGAGTGGCCGGGTCGTAGCGGGCGACGCGGCCGGCGTTCCACTCGCTCACCCAGAGCCGACCGTGCGAGTCGGACCAGATGCGGCGGGCGCCTTGCCCCGCGGTCGGCGGCCGGAGAATGGTCGACCTGCCCGTCGTGAGGTCGATCCGCGCGACGTGGCTGCCGGCGAGGGACGCGTACCAGACCTGGCCGGCCGGCGTCGTCGCGATCCCGTACGGGCCCGGCCCGCCGGGCGCTCGGAACACGCGCAGCGCGCCCGTGCGCGGGTCGAGACGGCCGTAGATACCGCTCTGTCCGGTGAACCACAGGCGGCCGCGCCGGTCGAACGTCCCGGTGTTGAGGTTTGCGTACCCAGTCGAGGCGGGCAGCGGGTACCGCTTCACGTCGAGCGACTTTTGGTCGACCCGGACGATCGCGTTCAGTCCCCCGTCCGTGACCCAGGCGGCGCCGTCGGGGCCGACGATGACGCCGTGCGGCGCGGAGCCGTCCCCGAGCGGCACCTCCGTGACCTTGCCGGTCGCAGGGTCGAGCCGGCCGAGCTTCCCGGCCGCCTGCGCCGTGTACCAGACTGTCCCGTCAGCGGCAGGCGCGACGTCGTGCGGCCCAGAGCCGGCGGGCACGGCGTATTCGGTGACGCGCAGCGCGGAGGCGGCGGCGGGCTTCCGGAGGCCGTTCCACGCGTCAGCGGGGATGCGCCCGACGAGCTGGAAGCGGCTCTTCCCGAGCGGGCGGAACACGAGCATCTCTCCCTCGTCGAGGTCGAGTCCCGTGGTGTCGGTGACGACGACGCCGTGCGTGACGAGCACCGTGTTCGTGCCCGGCGCCGGCCGCGTCCCGAGGAGGCGACGAGCGGCGGCGATCTGTGCGCGCCAGGCGGCGTTGTGCGGCGAGGCGATCGTGTTCTGGAGCGCCGGCGAGACCGTGCCGCGGCCGAAAGCGAGCCGTGTGGTCTCGCGCGTCCGGCAGAAGCGGCTGGTGAGAACCGTGCCGATCGGGATGTCGAGCCGCTTCACCGCCCGGCCGATCGCGCGGGCCTGCGCGCGTCCCTCGTCGGACAGGAGCCGCTGCGTCGAGCAGTCGGCGAGGTCGACCGGATCCTCGTCCTGCTTCGACTGGTCGGTGATCGCGTGGCGGAGCACAAGCACGTAGCCGCCGCGCTCGAGCTGCTTCAGGAGCGCAGGGCTCGGCGCCGCACCACCCGAACCAGACGCGACGAGCGCGGTGGCGAGCGTGGCGACCACGGCGGCGACGATCCGATGTGGCGTCACACGGTTCCCCTCTGGCGTCTTAGTTCGTTCCGCCGGACCAAATGATATTCGGCTCGGAACCGAAGTGGAGGCGGCGGGAATCGAACCCGCGTTCGTCGTGCGGCGTATCCAGCGCCAGCGCAAGAGCGGCGACTCCCTCCGTGCGATCGCCGAGAGCCTCAACCGCGACAACGTGCCCACCGCGCAGGGCGGAGCACAGTGGTACGCGGCAACGGTTAGGGGCATCCTCGCCCGGACGACCTGACCTGGCTACCGTCTGGGAGACACCGGGGGCGCTCTCCCCCTCGCTAGGACACTCCCACTGGGGCCTGATTTCGTCGGCGCACGTCTGTCCCGGGGCTTGTTTCCCAGCGTCTTGTGAGGCCCAACTCGGCGGGGCCGTAACGTCCGGGTGGTGAAACGAGGCGAGATGCGGTGGAGTGTGTCGGTGATCGCTACCCGTTCTTCGTTACTGGACTGATCTCGAGTGCGCGCTGTTGTGATCAGCCGCTTTGGCGGCCCCGAGGTCCTGGAGGTTGTGGAGGTTCCGAACCCGGTTCCGGGCGCGCGCGAGGTTCGGATCGCTGTCCATGCGGCCGCGGTGAATCCGGTCGACGCCGCCAACCGGGCCGACGGCACCTGGGCGTCCCTCCGCCTGCCGGCGATCATTGGTTCCGACTTCTCCGGGGTCATCGATTCCGTTGGAGCGAAGGTCGGCGAATGGCGTCGCGGCGACGAGGTTTTCGGCGCCGCACCCTTCCGCGGAGGCCTACAGGGCACCTACGCCGAGTTCCATCTCGCCGATTCCGAGACGATCGCGCGCAAGCCGGCGAATCTCTCGCACGTCGAGGCGGCCGCGGTACCGCTCGCGGGCGGAACGGCGCACACGGTGATCAATCGTCGCCTCCGTGTCGAGCCGGGAGAACGGGTGCTGATCCACGGTGCCGGCGGCGGGGTCGGCGTCTTCGCCGTTCAGCTGGTCGCGGCGGCCGGAGCTCAGGCGATCGCGCTCGCAAGCCGACGACACCACGAGCTCCTGCTTCAGCTGGGCGCATCCGCGGCGATCGACTACCGCGACCCCGATGCGCTCGCGACCGCGCAGCAGCATGCCGGCGGAGCGTTCGACGCCGTCGCCGACTTCGTCGGCGGTACCTGCCTCTCGAGCAGCCTCGCCTGGATTCGTGAGGGCGGACGCGCCGCGACAATCGTCGAGCTGACGGGCGACCTCGACCTCGCGCTCGACCGCAACATCACGGTGCACGGGGTCCTGCTCGACCGCAGTGACCGCAGCCTGTTCGACGAGCTGCGCACCGCGATCGAAGCCGGACAGCTCAGGCCCATCGTCAGCACCGTGCTCCCACTCGAACAGGTCGCGGAAGCACACCGGCTGCTTGAGGCCGGACACGTCCAAGGCAAGCTCGTCCTCGCAATCCGCACCTAGGTCACAAACCCCTGCGCGTGCCAGCCCAGAGAGCTCTGCAAATCAGAGCAGTCGAAGGTTCGACTCCCATCAGGGTCCGGCCCACCCCGAGTGGTCGCGCACGCACCGCGCGTTATCAGAGCCGGTCGCCGCGCTGCCCGCAGCGGAATCCCGCGCGGGCATGTGCCGCGATCCTCGACGTCGATTCCAGCAGCCCAGCGCTGTGGAGCCGGCGTCACCATTCGCGGTTCTCGTGGGACGCCGCGTGAGCTTCAGATGACCGCCGATCTGCGAAGCCGGTAGCGCATTACCGGCCACCCCCGCGAACTGGTGTGCTGGAGCGGGTCCTCCCTGTCTGCGCGCGACAGCTCAACGGCTCGTTCGCCTCGCGCGCACGCGCGCGCGATAGAAGTCGAAAGTCGACTCCCACCTAGAGCTTGTAGGGTGGGTTCGGGTCCGCCAGCAGACCGGTGGTGGGATCGACGTTGCCCTGGAGCACGTCAGCGAGCAGGTCCTCATCCTCGTCCGGAGGCTCAGCCATGTCCGAGACTCTAGACGGTCCTCTATCACGCACGCTCCTTCAGCTAGCTCGACAGGCTTGTCGAACCCAGACGTCGTGGCATGCGCGGCGACGGCCGAACATTTCGATAACGCGCCTCGCGTACCCTCGCTTCGTCATCCGCGCGCTTGTCCTCATCGCCGTCGCCGCCCTCGCTGCCTCGGGCGCAACGGTGTCCACCATCCCGGCGCGGACCTTCGTGACCTGCCCATCGCGCGTAGCAGGGACCGAGCCTGACGCCCGTCATGGCTCCGTCGTCTACGCCTGGCGCTCGGGCCCGCTTGACCCGAACACCCACTCCGAGATCAGGGTCACGACGACGACCGGCGCGCGCCCGAAGACGCTCCTCGGGAGCGACAGCTGGGTCAGCTCTCCCTCGGTCTCGCCCGACGGGCGGCTCATCGCCTTCGACCGCTGGCCGAGGGACGAGGTCTGGGCCATGAACAGGGACGGATCGGATCCGCACTTCGTGACGACGGGAAGGTCGCCGCGCTTCTCGCCCGACGGGAGGCAGCTCGCGATCGGAGGCGCGGAGACCGCCTTCGATCGCTTCGACCTCGACCTCGTCAACCTCGACGGGACCAGCCGCCGCAGGCTGGTCAGCGATGCGGGCCGCTATCCACAGGCATCGTGGTCGCCGGACGGCAAGCAGATCGCGTTCGTCGGCAGCACCCGTGAGCAGCTCGACTTCGCCAACATCAAGCGGGTCGACACGGACGGCAATGAGGAGACGGTCGTCCGCATCTTCGGGGAGGAGCCAAGCTGGTCGCCGAACGGAATGTGGATCGCGTACACGGACAACGGAGATCGCGCAGCCCCGACTGAGATTCACCTCGTCACGCCGTCGGCGACCCCCGACCGCACGGATCGACTCCTCGTGCGGATGAAGAACCGTGACGCATTCGGAGCGACGTGGTCGCCCGACGGACGGCGTCTCGTGTTCGCGACCCGAAGGGCTGGAGGTGAGGGCACCGGAACGTTTGGCGACCTCTGGACAGTCGAGCCGACGGGCCGCGGTCTCCACCCGCTGTCCTCAAGCTGCCGCTTCGGGACCGGCGAGCGGGATCGAATGCACGGAACGGCTCGGGCCGACCGGATCTTCGCGCTCGAGGGCAACGACAGGATCGACGTTCGCGGTGGCGGACGCGACGTCGTCGACTGCGGCCCCGGCCACGACATGGTGATCGCCGATCGAGGCGACCGGATCGCACGGAACTGCGAGCGCGTGCTGCGCGCCTGAACTCGCAGGGCTCCGCTTCGAGGGCGGTGCACCGACGCGGCGCGGCAGGCGGAGGGTCTCTACGACACCCTGATCGACGAGAACGCCGGAAGCCACATGGCGTTCGGATCGGCAATGTGTTCGCCGTCGACGCAGAGGACCGCCCACGCCACAGCCGATCCGGGGCAGCAAACGGGCAGCAAACGGTGCCCGAGGATGCACTGGCAATCCAGGCCATGAGCTGGCGGGAGCTGCAGGTCCTGGCTATGCGCTTGACAGAGGACCTTCCGAAGGGTGATCCCGCGTTCGTCGCGATCGACGGCTCGACGGCTCGACGACTCGACGACTCGACGACGAAGACCGAGCCTCCACGTACGCTGGACTGACGGCCACCCCCGCGACCTGCTGCTCTGCGGCGGGGCCTGTAATCGGGGGCCGGGCCGTGCCGCTGACCGAGTGAGTCCCCTCCTCGCGCGCGCAGGTATGCACGCGCGCGTGCGACCCGCCCACCCCGACAGCCGTGAGCTTGGCGGCGGGCCTGAGACCAACGCGGGTGCGCGAGAATGTGCGGGTGCGCGAAGGCTTTCCAGACTGGGATTTCGACGGCGGGAGGTGAGGCTGGTGGCGAGGCTGGTCGGGATCAACCATGTCGCGGTCGAGGTGGGAGAGATCGAGGCGGCGCTTGCGTTCTTCGAGCAGATCTTTGGTGAGCTGCGCCTGCGTGGTCGCATTGGTTCTCGGATGGCGTTTGTCGATATCGGCGATCAGTTCATCGCCTTGGCCGTGGGGCCGAGCGGGCGTGCAGGAGCGCGGCACGTGGGGCTGGTGGTCGATGATCGAGAGGCGGTGCTTGCAGCCGCGCGCGCCGCAAGGGCCGAGCTGTCGGGCAACGATCTGGTCGATCCGTGGGGGAATGTCTGGCAGATCGTCGACTACCGAGACGTGCAGTTCACGAAAGCGCCGCAGGTGTTGCACGGGATGGGGTTCGCGCAGCTCGCCAAGTCCGAGTCCGCGCTGGCCGAGCTCCGCGAGAAGGGGCTGACTGACTAGCGGCCGAGTCCGCGCTCGCCGTCCCACCGGCCACGCGGTGCCGAGCGCTCCCAACCGAGCGAGGCGGGGCCCGGATGCGGCGTTGGTTTCCGCGAGTTCGGGCACATAGATTGCGCGGATGAGCTTCTCAGTTCCCGCGGATGCGTACGACCGGTATATGGGCCGGTACTCGGCGCAGGTCTCCCCGCAGCTTGCCAACCTTGCCGGTGTGGACCGCGGTCAGCGAGTGCTCGATGTCGGCTGCGGTCCCGGTGCACTCACGGCCGAGCTGGTCGCTCGGGTTGGGCCTGCAGCCGTGTCGGCCGTCGATCCATCCGCGTCGTTTGTCGCGGCCGCGAGGGAGCGCCATCCGGCGGTCAGCGTGCAGCAGGCATCCGCAGAGCAGCTGCCGTTCCCGGACCAGGCGTTCGACGTTGTTCTTGCGCAGCTTGTCGTCCACTTCATGTCGGACCCGGCCGCGGGCGTGACGGAGATGTTGCGCGTGACGCGGCAGGACGGTGTCGTCGCTGCTTGCGTCTGGGATCACGCCGGCGGTCAGGGTCCGTTCAGCGCGTTGTGGGAAGCAGCCCGCGAGCTCGACCCCGAGGTCGACGACGAATCTCGCCTGATGGGCACCCGCGAAGGCGACCTGGCGCGGTTGTTCGAGTCGTCAGGGCTTCGCGAGGTCGAGGAGACGGCGCTGTCTGTCAGCGTTGAGCATCCGAGTTTCGAAGAGTGGTGGGAGCGATTCACCCTCGGCGTCGGCCCTCCAGGCGCGTACGTGACCGGGCTCGAACCGGAACGCCGGGCGCAGCTGCGCGAACATTGTCGCGAACTACTCCCTGACGCACCTTTCCTGGTCACGGCGCGCGCCTGGGCGGCTCGCGGCCTCGCATAGCACTGTCCCTCGTCAGGCTCCCACCGGCGGCGTCAGAGGCGAGTGCGCTCGTCTGCCCCAGTGTTCAGCAATGTCCCCCGAGCACTTCAGCCGGAGAAGGAGAGGACGCGAGCCAGGCCGACCGCCAGTAGCGGCTATGTCCCCGGGCGATTCCAAAGCTCGCGGTCTGGCGAGATCTGCCCGGTGCTGTGCTCTACGCGAAGCCGGCGGATTTCGTTCTTTTCTTCCGCGCTCAGCGGGCCATACTCTCGCTCGATCCGAGCAAGCTTCTTAGCTCGAAGTCCCGCAACCCAGTCCATCAGTCTCGTGACCATCAGGCGACGGTAGCACTCGGGCTGTCGAATACAAGCCAACTTGGTCTACCCGTCTCTCATTGCGTAGTCGTCGGATCCGAGCGGATTGACGAGCGAGGACGGTCGTCTGCGCGAGAGTCCTCTTGCCCGGGTAGTTCTCAGCCTCGATGAAGTGAGTGCCACTCCGCAAGGATCAGCGAGTGCGGCTGGTCAGAACATTGGCGCACGGCTGCCCGTTCATCGTGCGGTGTGAGCGGCGACTCGGGCGGTCTTACCGTCACCCGAGATCGACGACCTTCAGTTCGGCGTCATCAAGTGCCTGAGGCTTGGCGGGTCATGCGTCGAGAGCCGACCATCGTGGTCACAACGAGCGCAAGAAGGATGATCGTGGTCGGCGCGAAAACGGCGCGCTCCGACGAGCTGTGTGTAGCCAGGTTGAGGACAACCGCGAGGGCGGAATAGATCGTCGTGAACCAGGCAAGGGCGGTCACGATTCTCTCCGGAGCGTTCTTGAGGGGACCCTCGCGCACTCGTGCCAGGATCGCAGCGGCCATTACGAGCAGGATCGCGCAGGAGACCGCGGCGAGCACTCGTCCAGATGTATCGAGCGCGCCTTCCGTCCCGCCTCCTTGTGTATATGCGCCCCATGGTGCACCGAAGACGAGTGCGACTTGAAAGGCTGCGATGCCGACCATCACGACGGCAGCAGCGCGGGCCGCGAGAACCGGGAGCGTGAGGCCCGGCTGTAACGCCCTTGAGCTCATCATCCCCAGTGTTGGCCTAGCGCGGAGCCCGCGCATCCGTGGAATCTCCGAACGCGCATCCGCGGATCTCCGAACACCCGCGTTCATCTGCCTCGGGACACGGCGCGGACGCCTGCCCCAGTTCGGGAATATCACCGACCCGAGTAGGATCGGCGATGGGGACTCGCGGACATTCAGGGGGTAGATTGCGCATGGTCGGGGAGTCGAAGCCCATGCTGACCAAGGACGGTCTCCTTCCGCAGAGCGCGGGCTGGTACGTCGTCAATGCTCGTGAGACGCGGTGGGTGGGAACGGACGACCTGTGGAGGGGCGCTTGGCTTGAGCCCGAGGAGCCGTGGCCTGCGCTCGGCTTCAATCTCACGGTGCTTGACCCGGGAAAGCCGATGGCCAGATACCACGCGGAGTCCAACCAGGAGGAGTTCCTGGTCGTGGCGGGCGAGTGCCTGCTGCTCATCGAGGGCGAGGAGAGGCAGCTCCGCGCCTGGGACTTCGTTCACTGTCCACCCTGGACAGAGCACGTACTCATCGGAGCAGGTGACAGCCCCTGCGTGATCGTCGCCGTGAGCACGCGGGCTCCGGACTCGAGCGTCCGCTACATCGCTGCCGAAGTCGCTAAACAGCACGGCGCGGCGCCGCCGCATGATACGGAGCGCCCCGCAGAGGCATACGCCGACACATCCCCGCCTCGCATCCTTCGCTACGTCGACGGTGACCTGCCCGAGTGCGGGACCTAAATGGGAAGCTAACCGGCCCGGACAGCACTCGGCTGCGCCGGCATGGGGGAATGATGCCCGAGCGCATCCGGGCACCTGAGGTGGTTACCGTCTGCGTGTGCGACGGATATTGGTGACCGGCATGTCGGGGACGGGGAAGTCGACGGTGCTCGCCGAGCTCGCCGAGCGCGGCTTCCATGTCGTCGACACCGACGAGCCTGGCTGGAAGGTGTGGCGCGCCGGTGAGTGGGTCTGGCGTGAGGATCGGATGTCCGATCTACTGGCGGTCGACGCGAGAACGCTCTACGTCTCGGGCTGCGTGTCGAACCAGGGACGCTTCTACGACCGGTTCGATGCCGTTGTGCTTCTGAGCGCGCCGGCGGAGGTGATCCTCGGCCGGATCGAGTCGCGGACCACCAACAGCTACGGCAAGACGGCCGACGAACGCGAGGCCGTCCTGAGCGACCTCGCCTCAGTGGAGCCGCGGCTGCGGGCGACCTGCACTCACGAACTCGACGCGACGCACCCCATCGGCCAGATCGTTGAGACGCTGATCGCCATCGGCTGGACCGACGACGCCTGAGGCGATCGAGAAGGCGCTCGCCTGCCCCAGTGTTCCGGAATGACGTCAGAGCGACGAGAGGTTCTCGGCGAGCTGATCAATGCGGAACCGCAAGCTCGCCGCTCGAATCCGCCTAAGTACCCGGAATTTGCTTGGCGTGCTGACGGTGGACGTCGCCCCTGTTCAATTACGACGAGCGCGATTCCGACCGTGATCAGCGGGATCGCGAGGCTTGCGGCGATCCATCCGCCGACGAGCGTCACAGCACCGCCGAGCATGAGGATAACGGCGACCGCCAACAAAATGAGATCCCTCCGAGGCGTCTCTCCGAGCTTCATTTATCTCACCTCCTCACTGTCACATCGTCGTCCGGGCGGCAGCCTCGACGCATCAGCGGAACCACGTATCCAACTTAGGAAGAACCCCCTCGCCTGGGCCAGTATTCGGGAATGTTCCCCGAGCGGGGTTGCCACCTGGCGTGGAGGAGGAGTCGGTTTCGTTAGGCGCTTGCGGTAGAGATGATGCGTTCCACATTCGTGGGGGCAAAGAACTCGGGTACCGGGAGCGTGCCGGTCATCATGCTTACGAACTCGTCCATCGTCTCGTCGCTTGCGGAAACGGCGTGGAGGAGCTGTTGCGTCTCTGGCGGCGGTAATTCCAGGGTGGCGAAGTCACACGTGAGCTCGTATCCAGGTCGTGCGTGCTCATCTCGGTCGCGCTGATAGTCGGCCATCACGTCCTCGTACGGCCTCGCACCGGAGAGCCACTCACCTAACGCCTCTGTCAACCGCTCGGCGGAGAGGAACGCGTCCATGATTCCGTACGCCGTGACCGGGTCCTTGGTGTAACCGGCGTCGCCGACGAGCGCCCATCCCGGGCCGTACGGTTTGCGGAAGAAGTTCGCCACCGTCGTGCCGACAAACCGTGCCTCTCGCGTTCCTGCCCGTACGCGGTCGGCAAACGCGGGCGCCAGTTCGAGCGTTTGGAGATAGGAGCCCTCAATGTCCTTGCGGTTCGCCTCGAACTCCGCGATCGGCCAACCGACACCGACCAATGTCAGCCCGTCGTTGGTGCCGGCGGCGACCCAGCCGCGCTCGGGCCGGATATAGATCTCCGCCCCGTCGGTCGGCAGGTCACTCCAGTACGTGTAATACCAGGCTGCCCGAGCCGAGCGCTCCTCGTATGCGGACGCCCCAACCCTCTTCGCGAGCAGCGAGTTTCGGCCGTCCGCGCCGACTACCACCCGCGCCGCCTCCGTGACCGTCTGGCCATTCCTCCCGTGACCTCGTACCCCGGTCACAGTGCCATCCTCGAAGATCAGATCCTCGACCGCGAACTGCTCGCGCACCTCCGCCCCCGCCTCGGCAGCCGCGTCCAGCAGCAGCTTGTCCAACACTGTCCGGCGCGGACAGAGCGCACGTGTGATCCCGCCATCCGCCGGTCGGGGCGAGCCAGTGATCGTGAACGGCCCGAAGTCGTAGGAGTACGTTCGCCAGGGCGGGCATCCAGTCGCTTCCAGCAAGTCGAGCAACCCCCAACGCGACAACGCCGCCACACCCGAGGCGTGAATGGCGTGCGTCGACACCGTGTCGCTCGGAAACTCAGCGCGATCGACTAACAACACCCGATGACCGGCACGCGCCAGAAGCATCGCCGTCGGGGACCCGGCACAACGAGCACCGACAACGATCGCATCGTACGAGCCTGCTCCCACGCGCCCTCCCTCACGCAGCTCGCTGCGAATGCAACGAGCGCGACCGTATCAAGCCAGGCCATCGAGGTCGAGACCCACCACCGCCCGGCATCGCATCGAATATGACGGAGCTCGCCTGGGCCAGTGTTGCTCCTATGTCAAGCGGGGTTCGTTCTTGAGGGTGGTGTAGACGGTGCGTGCGAGTTGTCGTTTGAGGCAGCGGAGTGCTTCGCGTCGGCTTTTGCCTTCGGCTTGTTTGCGTTCGAGGTAGGCGCGTGCGGGTGGGTGGACGCGTCCCTGGGTGACCGCGATCCGGTGCAGGGCGCAGTTGAGTTGGCGGTTGCCGCCGCGGTCGAGCCGGTGGCGTTGGTGTTTGCCGGAGCTCGCTTCGAGCGGTGCTACGCCGGCGTGGCGGGCAAGCTGCGCGTCGGAGTCGAAGCGCTCGATCGGTCCGATCTCCCCGAGCAGCTTGCTGGCGCTGATGGCGCCGCAGCCGGGTAGCGCCAGGAGCGCCGGCGCGGTCTGCGCGGCCGCTGTCTGCAGCTCGCGATCGAGGTCGCCGATCGTGCGGGTGAGGCTGCGGCAGCGGGCGACGAGCTCCCGCGCGATCCGTACCTGCGCTGTCTGCTCGAGGCGTGTGAGGCGGCGCCCGACACGATCGAGCCAGACAGCACGGTCGAGCGCGCCAAGCGGGACAGCCCATTCCGGGTCGAGGTCGTGCAGGTGCCAGCGCAGCCGCTGCTGAGCCCGCCGTCGCTCGTCGATCAGGTCGTCGCGGTGATCGACCAGCAGCTTCAACTCGCGCAGCCGCTGCTCACCCGCGCGCGGATGGTCGAGCCGCGGCTCGCGCAGCGCCGCCCTAGCGACGGCGAGCGCGTCGATCGGGTCAGACTTGCCGCGCGTGCGGCCGGCACGGCGTTGCGGCGCCATCAGCTTCGGCGGTACCCGCACCAGCCTCTCGCCCGCCGCTGAGAGCGTCCGCTCGAGCGCACGGGTCAGCTGTCGGCAGTCCTCGAGCGCCCACAGCCGCTCAGACGCGAGCGACGCTGACCAGACGAGCAACTCCGACGCCGAACCGGCCGTCAGCTCCGCCAGCGCACGCCCGGCCTCATCGACGGCGACCGCCGTCAGCGACTGCTTGTGCACGTCCACTCCGATCACGATCATTCAGATCGCCTCCTCCAACATCGGGGGCGACCGGCGAGCGGACAGACCTCAATCGAGGCAGCAGCCACGCTCCTATCAGGTCACGCTCGACGGTCACGGGAAGGCGGCGGCGACACAACGCTGGCAAGTCAACCTACGGGGCGACATGCGGGAATAGAGTCAGCCGCCGCCGACCCGAGTCTGCGTCGTCGATCAGACGCCACCACAACCCGAGCCTGACATTGAGTTCGGGAATGTCCGATCTGAAGTACGGAACGCAGTCGTCCACGGACTCCACTAAGTTGCGGCTCCTGCGGCGATGCGATTCGCTCGCTGTGAGGTCCGCGGTTGGGCTTGGCAACTACTAGTAGCGAGCGCAACAATTAACTCATGCCTGTTCCGCGCTGTGCCGCCCGCCGCCGCGACAACCAGCCATGCGGTGCCCTCGCCGCCTCACCCGAGGCGAGCTACTGCCGCCACCACGAAAAGCTCGTCGCGATCCACGGCGAGGCCGCCGTCAGGGCAGGACGCTATCCCCGGCGCCGGAACCCGAGCCCCGAAGCGCCACTCGAACTGGAGGCCGAGCCGATGACCAGCACCAGGTTGATCACGACCGACCCCGCCGCGGTGCGACCGGCGCTTGCTCAGGCCGCTGCGTCCTCGCTCGACGAGATCCAGCCCGCATTACTCGACGCCGCCCTCGGTGCCAGCAGGGAGCACTGGGCTACCCTCACCTGCACCGACTGCGGCAAGAAACAGCGAGCCCAGGTCAGCATCCCCGACGTCCGCTCCCGCGTCGCCGCAATCGAACTGTTGCTCAGAGAAGGCCTCGGCCGCGTTCCCCAGGCCGAAGAGAATCCGACCCCGCGCTTGCCCGAGAGCGCCGAGGCGATCGAGAACATGTCCTGGGAGGACATGCAGCTCGTGTTTGCGGCCATCTATGCCGACGAGATCGCCGCTGTCGCCAAGGGTCGAGGAGATGCCCTCCTGCGGCAGCGACTCGCCGTCCTCACCGACGGCGCGCGAAACGCCCTCCGGGAAGCGCTCGACCCGGCATGAGGAGGTGTGGCTGCGCCCCTCGATTGGCGGACCTCCACAGCAGTCTCCACAGCGGACCACCCGTAACCTCACGCGTGTCCCCGGACGAGGACCCCAAGGACAGCACCACGGACAGCACCGGACTGCACGATCGGCCCCGATTCGCGCGTCTCGCCCGCGCAACCATGCGGGATCCGCGCGGGCTAGCGGTTACCGATGGGCCGTGCTGGACTCGAACCAGCGACCTTGGGATTAAAAGTCCCCTGCTCTACCAGCTGAGCTAACGGCCCTCCCGATCGAGTCTAGCCCCGCACTGCGGCCAGATAGCGGTCGGCCGAGCGCAGCACCTTCGCCTTCGCGTCGCCGAGCATCACGCGCTCCCACCAGGCGCCGTAGACGCGGTCGAACTCGAGCGTCTCGAGCACGCCTCGCATCCGCTCGACCTCGCGCGCGGGGAGCGGGATCAGGTTCGGGTAGCTCCACATGAAGCTCGCCCAGTCGCGGTCGGAGACCACCATCACCACATCCCCCGAGAGTAGGGCGCCGTTCCACAGCGCGACCGTCGCGCCGGCGAAGTGGCCGCCGAGGCGGATCAGCTGGACCCCGTCCGCGGCCTCCGCGCGCTCGCCCGACCAGTACTCGATCCGCGGGCTCTGCCGCATCACCCATTCCCGGTCGGCCTCGTGCAGGAGGATTCGCGCGCCGAAGCGGTCGGCCCACTCGACCATCGCCGAGTAGTAGTGCGGATGCGAGATCGCAATCGTATGGATCCCGCCCGCCCGCTCGATCGCTGCGACGGCCGCCTTGTCCAGCACGGTGACGCAGTCCCAGAGGACGCCGCCCTCGACGTGGATCGCACGCTGCCCGATCGCGAAGGCCGGCTCGGTGCCGATCCCGAAGAGGCCGGGCTCGAGCTCGCGGACATCGCTCTGATAGTCGGGGCCCAACTCGGCGAGGGTCGTCCAGCGCTGTCCGGCGTGGCCGACGTACTGGCGCTCGTCGAGGCAAATCGGGCACCGCTCCGGCGGCTCGGTGCTCGGCGGGTACTGGGTGCCGCAGGTGGCACAGACGAAGCAGTCGGTCACATGCCCATCCCCATTCCGGGCTGCGTCAGGAAGGGCACGCTCCCGGGCGCGACGGCGACCCAGACCCCGAGCGCCACGAGCGCGACCGCGAACGCGGCGGACAGGCGCTCACCGAGCGGCAGCACCTTCTCGGCGAAGATCAGCGCGGCGACGACGACCATCCACGCGAGGCTCATCACGCCGACTGCGAACAGGACGACCATCAGCGCCCAGCAGCAGCCGACGCAGTAACCGCCGTGCTCGAGCCCCATCCGGGCCGGGCCGAGCGGCCCGTCGCGCCAGCGGTGCAGCACCCAGTGGAACGGGGTGCGGCAGTGGCGCAGGCAGACGCGCTTCAGCGGCGTCAGCTGGTAGAGGCCGGCGACCACGATCGCGGCTCCGGCGACGATCGGGCCGGATCGGTCCCAGCCGAGAAACGCCGGGTGGTGCGAGCGCACGAGCCGGAAGAGGCCGTACGCGACGAGGCCGTACGCCGTCCACACGACCACGTACCCGCCGACGAACATCCCGGTCGCGACGCGTGGACGGCGACCCGTCCCGGCGGCGGCCTTCGAGTAGACGAGCACCATCGGCGTGGCCGACGGCAGCATCATCGCCGCGGTCATCGTCACCCAGACGCCGACGAACCAGCCGAGCGTGCCGAGGTCGGTGCCGGGCCCCGCGTCCATCCCCCGCATCCGCACGAGCAGCACGGCCCAGGCCGCCAGGGTCGCGCCGAGCAGCGCCGCGAAGACCTCCGGGCGGAGCGCTCTTACCGCGGTCGTCTTCTCGCTCGAGGTGGCCATGACGTAGGTGACAATTCGATCACACCGTCCGAGCCATCTCCAGGAACGGAAAGATGCCGCCGTTCGTCTCGTGGTCGTAGGTCCTCAGCGGCTGGAAGCCGGCCCGCTCGTAGACGCGGATCGCGCGCTCGTTGAAGGTGGCGACCGAGAGACGAAACCGGCCCGGCCCGAACCGCTCGCGTGCGAAGGCGAGCCCGGCCTCCACGAACGCGAGCCCGAGACCGCGGCCGGTGAGATCCGGTCGCAGGCCGAGGCCGACGACAACTTCGTCGCCCTCGCGGTGGAAGCTGAAGAAGCCGACCAGCTCGTCGTTCGCGCCGAATGCCGAGAAGTGCGTGCCCTCGCGGGTCTCCTCACCGAGCAGCAGCGCCAAATCGTCCGGATCGGCCGTCGCGTCGTAGAACGAGTAGGGCGGCTCGTAGCGCCACTGCGCGATCGCCAGGGCTTCCGCCTGGCGCGTCGGCCGGAGCTCCACGTCCACCCTCAGGCGAGGGCGCGCTCGAGCGCGGCGCGGTCGCCCGGCGGCCCGTGCGTCGGCAGCGCGAGCTCGACCGGCAGCTCGAGCAGCGGCCGCAACGTCGCCGCCCAGTCCTCGCGGGTGAAGCCGGGCTCCGCCCAGCTCGCGGGGATCTCGAGCCCCTGTCCGCGGTCGATCAGCGAGTCGCCGAACACGAGCGCCCGGTGCTCTGGAATCCACAGCACGCGGTCGTCCGGGTCGGGCGACGGGTGGGCCACGATCCCCTCGGGAAGCGCGTCGCCGGGAGCGTGCACCCGCACCCCGAGGCGCGCGCTGTCGCGGCTGTGCGCCGGACAGGTGACGACCACGGCGGCCGCGCGCGCTGCGAGGGCGTCCGGAGGGTCGAGCGGGTCGATCAGCACCAGCGACCCATCCAGCTCCACCCCGTAGCACGACACCACTTGCGGCCAGCCGTCCGGCCCGCCGTCCTTCGGCGTCCAGGCGGGATGCGCCGCCGTCCAGAGCCACAGGCCGGGATGCAGCTCGTCCATCGCAGCGAACTCTACGCCTGGATCGCGGTGAGCACGGCGACGCCGATCGCGATCGCGACGATCCCGCTGAGCTGCAGCCGGGTGAGGCGCTCGTGGAAGAGGAAGTAGGCCGCCACCGCCGCCAGCGCCGCGAACTGCGAGGCCAGTACCGCGGCGACGGCGATCCCGTGTCGCGAGCCGAGCGCGTACGAGGCGAAGCCCACGACCTCGCAGAGCCCCGAGGTCAGGACGAGCGGCACGGCCTTCCGAGTGAGCCGCAGGCGCCTGGACACGGCGAGCGGGAGCGCCACGGCCAGGACGCCGAGCACCCTCGCGGGGAACACCGCCCAGAAGACCGGCAAGACGTCGCTCGCGCGCGCGGTCGCGTACAGGCTGGCGCCGAAGCAGAGCGCCGCGGCGGAGGCGAAGAGCGAGGCCCGCAGCGGGTCGCCGGAGCCTCCGCCGGGCCCGATGCTCGCAAGCGTGACGCCGACTGCGATCACGACCAGCATCAGCCCGGCGCCGGCGCCGAGAGTCTCCCCCGTGACGACGGCGAGCACGGCCGCGATTGCCCCCTCGGTCGAGGTGATCGGCGCGACGATCGAGACCTTGCCGACGCGAAGGGCCTTGTAGGCGAAAAGGAGCCCGCCGACGTTCCCCGCGCCGCTGATGACGAGCCAGCCGAGCTCGTTCGTCCCGAGCGCGTCGGGAATCCCGTCGATTGCGACGATCGGCGCGACGACGACGAAGCCGACGAGCATCACCCAGGCGAGCACCGACCAGGCGCCGATCATCCTCGTCGAGCGAGACGCGCACAGCGTCGCCGTCGCCCAGCAGGCGGCGGCGCCCAGTCCTCCCAGCACAGCGATCACCGGGCGTATTCGTACACGTATGCCAGGGCCGGGCCCTTGCATGGAGGGATCAGCCGGGCCGGTTAGGCTTCGCTCATGTCACTCGAGTGGTTCGGGCGGCCGTTCGACGGGTGAGCGCAACCACCGCCACCGCCACGATCCACGAGTCGGAGTCGAGCGCGCAGAGCCCTTCGCGGCTCGCCTGGCGGCGGCTTCGGCGCGACCGTGCCGCGCTCGTCTCGGCCGGGTTCCTCGCCGTACTCCTCCTCGCCGTCCTCGCGGGCGCACCGCTGCTCGGCAAGATCGTCGGCCACGGCCCGAACGATCTCTTCCCCTACGCCGTCGACGTCTCGCTAAAGCCGACCGGGCCGTGGTCGTGGGTCGCCGACACCTCGTTCGTGCCGGGGATAGACGAGAAGACGTTCACGCAGACGCCGCCGCCCCCGGGCACGGGCGAGACGCTGCTCGTGCTCGGCGCCGACGGCCCGCTCGGCCGCGACGAGCTCCAGCGGCTGCTCTACGGCGGCCGGGTGTCGCTCACCGTCGCCGTCGGCGCGACGCTGCTCGCGCTCCTGATCGGCACCACGCTCGGCACGCTCGCCGCCTTCTTCGGCGGCTGGATCGACTCCGTCATCTCGCGCTTCACCGAGCTCGTGATGGCCTTTCCCGTCCTGCTGCTTGCGATCGTTCTCGGCAGCACCGTCGCGGGGAAGCTCAACGGCGTCACACTCGGAGGCGCGCTCAACCAGGGCGTGGTCTCGCTGATCCTGCTGATCGGCCTCTTCACCTGGTTCTACCCGGCGCGCATCGTGCGCTCGCTGATCCTCTCGCTGCGCGCGCGCGAGTTCGTCGAGGCGGCGGAGATGATCGGCGCGAGCGACGCCAGGATCATGCGGACACACCTGTTCCCGCACGTGGTCCCCGCGCTCGCGGTCTGGGCGACGCTCGCGGTCGCGACGAACATCATGCTCGAGGCGGGGATCACGTTCCTCGGCGTCGGGATCAAGCTGCCGACGACGAGCTGGGGCTCGATGCTGGCCGCCACCTGGGGCACCGTGCTGGCGCCGCTGCCGTACAACCCGAGCTCGTTCTCGCCGTGGCTGACGATCCTGCCGAGCGCGATGATCTTCTTCACCGTGCTGGCTCTCACCCTCCTCGGCGAGGGGCTGCGCGAGGCTTTCGACCCCCGGGGCGTGCAGTGACCACGACCGGGTACGTCCTGCGCCGCCTCGGCGCCTCGGTGCTGCTGCTGCTCCTGCTGACGCTGCTCACGTTCACGCTCTACCGGGCGATCCCGGCCAACCCGGCCGGCTTCCTCGTCGACCTCTCGCCGGGGCACGTCCCCAAACCGGCGGAGATCGCCAAGGCGGAGAAGGCGCTGGGCGTCGACAGGCCGCTCTGGGAGCAGTACGGCCTCTACCTCTGGCGGGCTGTCCACGGCGACCTCGGGATCGCCTACCAGGGGACGACGCTCGTTCCGCTCACGAACGAGCGCACCGGTCAGGCCGTCGCCCCGGCGGTCCTGCACGCCGCGATGGTGACCGGCTCGCTCGTGATCGGGGGCGCGCTGTTCGCCCTGCTGCTCTCGGTCCCGCTCGGGGCGATCGCCGCGTCGCGGCCCCGGTCGCTGAGCGACCGCACGATCCTCGTCGTCACGCTGCTCGGGATCTGCACACACCCACTCGTCGTGGCGCTGTTGCTGCAGCAGTTCCCCGGCAGGCAATGGGGAATCGCGCCGCCCAGCGGCTACTGCTCGTTCTTCGGCACTGCGCAGACCGGGATCGACCCGGTCACGTTCAGGCATGTGACGACCTGCGCCGGCCCTGGCGTCTGGGCCTCGCACCTCGTCCTGCCGTGGATCACGTTCGCGCTCTTCTTCCTCGCCGTCTACACGCGGCTCGTGCGCGTGCGCATGATCGAGGTCATGGACGAGCCGTTCATCCGGACGGCGATCGCCAAGGGCGCGTCGCGCACGCGCGTCGTGCGCCACCATGCGCTCCGCAACGCGATGAGCCCCGTCCTGACGCTCGTCGCGATGGACATCGGCCTCGCGCTCGGGATCGCGCTCTACATCGAGTCCGTCTACCGCCTGCCGGGGCTCGGCCTGACCACCCTGGCCGCGATCAACGGCAGTGTCGGCTTCGACCTGCCGATGATCCTCGGCATCGTCCTCGTGATCGGGCTCGTGATCATCGTGATGAACTTCGCGATCGACCTGGTCATCCTGTGGATGGATCCGAGGGCGGCCCAGGCCGGCACGCGCAGCTCGGCCGTGGGGCGCATCGCGTAGGAAGCGTGCGACGGTGGTGGTAGCCCCACCGCGATTCGGGTGATCGCAGGACTGCGCTCCGCCCCGGCGGCGCCTACCCTTCGAGGCATGGCTCAGATGTCACCGGTCGGGAGGGCGCTCGTTCGGCCCGTGCGGGCGCAGACCTGGCGCGAGCTCGGCTTCCTCCTGCTCGGCGGCGTGATGGGGATAGTCGCGTTCACCGTCGCCTGGACGCTCTTCGTCACCGGCGTCAGCCTGCTGATCACGCTCGTGGGGATTCCGCTCCTGTTCGCGCTCGCGTACGTCGACCGCGCCATGTCCTGGGTCGAGCGCGAGCGGATGAGGCTGATGCACGTGTCGGTGGCGGGCGCCTACCGCCCCGCGAAGCGCCGTGTGTTGGCCCAGCTGGCCACCGTCGCGACGGACCCGCAGACGTGGAAGGACCTCGCGTGGCATCTCTTCGTCTCGATCTTCA
Organism: uncultured Actinomycetes bacterium; assembly: GCA_963724805.1. GTDB lineage: Bacteria > Actinomycetota > Thermoleophilia > Gaiellales > Gaiellaceae > CAVQZA01. Next base: position 19,681 of record CAVRWA010000007.1, on the reverse strand, counting down.
CGTTCGTTGCGGCGGTGGTCGCGTTCTCGCTCTGGGCCACCGCTCTCTGGGCGATCGCGTACCCCTTCTACTGGTCCTTCGTGTCGCAGAGCGCGCTGCCCGAGCTCGGGAACCAGCGGCTCGACACCTGGCAGTTCGCGGTCGCCGTGCTCGGCGCGGGAGTCGCGCTCGCGGTGCTGACGGCCTGGATCTGCGCGGCGCTCGCGTGGGTCGAAGTCGGGCTCGCGGAGCTGATCCTCGGCCCGAGCGACCGACAGCGCCTCTCGGCGCGGGTCGAGGACCTCACCCGCACCCGGGCCGCCGCGGCCGACGTGCAGGCAGCGGAGCTGCAGCGCATCGAGCGCGACCTCCACGACGGCGCCCAGGCCCGCCTCGTCGCGGTCACGATGGATCTCGGCCGCGCCCGGGAGCGTCTCGACGACGATCCGGAGCTGGCGCGCGAGCTGGTGGAGTCGGCCCACCGCGAGGCCGCGGCGGCGATCGTGGAGCTCCGAGAGCTCGTCGCGGGCATCTATCCGTCGGTGCTGGCCGACCGCGGCCTCGATGCGGCGATTTCGAGCGTCGCCTCCTCGAGCAGCGTGCCGGTCACCGTCCACGTGAGCCTCGGCGGCCGCCTCCCCGCCGCGGCCGAGGTGGCCGCGTACTTCGTCGTCGCCGAGGCGATCGCCAACGTCGGCAAGCACAGCAACGCCGAGCACGCGGCGATCCGGATCGACCGCCTGGGCGACCTGGTCGTCGTGGAGGTCGAGGACGACGGTGACGGCGGCGCGGACCGCGCCAACGGCAGCGGCCTGCGCGGTCTCGCGGACCGTGTGGGGGCGCTGGACGGCCGTGTGCTCGTCTCGAGCCCCACCGGCGGTCCAACGATCGTGCGGGCGGAGATTCCATGCGTGTCGTGATCGCCGAGGATCTCGCCCTCCTGCGGGAAGGCCTCGTGCGGCTGCTCGAGGAGGCGGGCTTCACGGTTGTCGCCGCCGTTGCGGACGGCTCGGATCTCCTGCGTGCCGTCGTCACGGAGCGGCCGGATGTCGCCGTCGTCGACGTGCGGCTCCCACCCTCGTTCCGCGACGAGGGCCTGCGCGCGGCGCTCGAGGCGCGGCGGCGGATCCCCGGGCTCCCGGTGCTCGTTCTCTCGCAGTACGTCGAGCACACCTACGCGGCGGAGCTGCTCGCCGACGGCGTCGGCGGGGTCGGCTACCTGCTGAAGGAGCGAGTGGGCGACGTCCGCGACTTCCTCGAGGCCGTGCGCCGCGTCGCCGAGGGAGGGATGGCGATGGACCCCGAGGTCGTGCGCCAGCTCGTCGTTCGCCGCTCCGGGACCGTCGACGAGCTGACCCCTCGCGAGCGCGAGGTGCTCGAGCTGATGGCGGAGGGCCGCTCGAACGCGGCGATCGCGGCCCGTCTCGTGATCACCGAGAGCGCGGTCGAGAAGCACGTGCGGCGGATCTTCGCGAAGCTGAACCTCCCGCCCTCGGACGAGGATCACCGGCGCGTGCTCGCCGTGCTCGCATTTCTCTCGAGCCGGCAGTGAGGCGGGGCGTAAGAGCGGGGTGAGGCAGCCGCTGTAGCTGCCTCACCCCCCGGGGTTACGGGAGGAGTCCCGTGACCTTGTTGATCGAGTTCGTGATCCCGCCGGAGAGCAGAGTGAACACACCCACGGCTCCGATCGTGATCACTGCGAGGACGACGCCGTACTCGGCCATCGTCTGGCCTTCCTCCTTGCGCCAGCAGTCCCGCGCAAACTCGAGCCACTCGCTGAACGTCATTTCGATACCCCCTCCACTGCGTCACTACCGGACATCCGGTATTTCGTCGGCTGACCCGGTTTCGGCGATCCCTCAGCCGAGGGAGCGCGCCAGCTCGGCGAGGCGCGTGACCGTCCGCCAGTTGCGGATCGTGACCGGGACGTGGAGGCGCCGCTCGAGCACGGCGCCGCTGAGGCGTGCGCCGTGTACGCCGTTCGGATAGTGGAGGAAGACGTCGCTGCCCACGACCTCGAACCGGTCCGGCGCGACATCGAGCGCGTCGAGGCCGCGTACGTCCTCGGCGCCGGGCTCCCGGCCGAGGAACGCGACGTTGGTCTTCGAGGTGTCCGCCCCGAACGGGTGCGAGGCGGCGACCATTGCGAGCTCGGCGAAGCGGCGGAGGACGATCGGGGAGGAGACCCCGAAGGTGTCCTGCACAGCCTGCTCGAGCTGCCCGGAGAGCGCGTCGCGATCGGCCGCCTCGTTGGTGAAGAGGACGTTGCCGCTCTGGATGAAGCTGCTCACCGAGCCGCACCCCATCTGCTCGAACAGGCCGCGCAGCTCGGCCATCGGCACCTTGTTCCGGCCGCCGACGTTGATCCCGCGCAGGAGCGCCACCCAGCCGTGCTCGTCCATCCCGCAAGTGTGCCCGGCCCGCGTGATTGACTGGCGTGGTGGGGGACAGGAGCAGCCGGCGCCGGGGACAGCTGTTCGTCGCACTCGCGGCGGTCGCCTGGTCGACGGCGGGCCTGCTGCAGCGCGAGCTCACCGTGGACACCGCCACCCAGCTCGCGGGCCGGGCGCTCTTCGCGTTCGTGTTCATCGCCGGCTACGTGGCGGTCTCCAACCGGGGCCACGTGATCGGAGCGGTCCGTGCGATCGGAACGGCGGGTCTCGCCGTCGCCGTCTGCACGGCGATCGCCTCCGGCTCGTTCATCGTCGCGCTGAACCACGCCGATGTCGCCAACGTCCTCTTCATGCAGGCGCTCTCTCCGATCGCCGCCGCGTTGCTCGCGTGGGTCGCGCTCGGTGAGTCGGTCACGCGCCGGTCGATGATGGCGATGGCCGTCGCCGTGCTGGGCGTGGCGCTGATGGTCGGGGGTGCGGGGAGCGGCGGCGTGGTCGGCGTCGGCGCCTCGCTCCTGATGACGCTTGCCTTCGCGGTGGCTCTCGTGATCACGCGGCATCGTCGGGAGGTGTCGATGGCGCCGGCGATCTGCCTCTCGCAGGTCTTGGTCGTGCTGTTTGCCGCCCCTTTCGCCGACCCGGGGAGCATCACCCGGCAGGACCTCGTGCTGCTCGTGCTGCTCGGCGTCTGCCAGATGGGCCTCGGCCTGATCTTCCTCGTGATCGGCGCCCGGCTGATCCCGGCCGCGGAGGTGGCGCTGATCACGCTGCTCGAGGTCGTGCTCGGCCCGCTCTGGGTGTGGATCTCGATCAACGAGAAGCCGGCGCCGAGCGCGATCCTCGGCGGCTTCGTCGTCGTCTTCGCCGTCCTGCTGCAGACGACGGAGAGGGCCGAGACTCCGGCCTTGGCATAATCCGCGCCTGATGGTGACCTCGCGCCTCGGCGGCTCGGATCTCGAGGTCTCGCGCGTCGGGCTCGGGTGCAACAACTTCGGCTGGCGCCTCGACTCGGCTGCCACCCGCGCGGTCGTCGACGCGGCGCTCGACGCCGGGATCACCTTCCTCGACACGGCCGACATCTACGGCGAACTGGGCGACAGCGAGCGCTATCTCGGCGAGGCGCTCGCGGGGCGGCGCGACCGGGTCGTGCTCGCGACGAAGTTCGGCAACGACATGCAGGGCCTGAACGGAGAGGGGCCGCGCGGCTCGCGCGACTACCTGCGGCGCGCGATCGACGCCTCGCTCGAGCGCCTCGGCACCGACTCGGTCGACCTCTACTACTACCACCGGCCCGACGGTGTGACGCCGATCGCGGAGACGGTCGGTGCGATGCGCGAGCTCGTCGACGAGGGGAAGGTGCGGTGGCTCGGCCTTTCGAACGTCGACGCATCGCAGATCAGGCAGGCCGCCGAGGTCGCCGAGATCGTCGCGGTGCAGAACTACTACAGCCTGATGCGGCGGGACGACGACGCCGAGGTGGTGCCGGTGTGCCTCGAGCTCGGGATCGGCTACATCCCGTACTTCCCGCTCGAGAGCGGCCTCTTGACGGGCAAGTACCGCCGCGACGAGGCGCCGCCCGAGGGAACGCGGCTAGCCGGAAGCAGCGACCGCCTCACCGACGAGCGGCTCCGGCGGGTCGAGGAGCTCGAGGCGTTCGCCGCCGGCCGCGGCCGCACCCTGCTCGAGCTCGCGGTCGGCGGGCTCGCGTCGATCCCCGGGGTCGCGTCCGTGATCGCCGGGGCGACGAGCCCCGAGCAGGCGCGTGCCAACGCCGCCGCGGGAAGCTGGGAGCTGACCGGGCCCGAGCTCGCGGAGCTCGAATCGCTCTAGGTCGGCCCGCGGGGCCACGACCGCGCGCGCGAATGTCCCTCCGAGCCAAGGCCCGGTGCCTGACCCCGGGACATGTCGGAACCGGTCAAATGCAGGTTCGGTGGTCGTGCCCGGATTCCGGCTTGCGAAGCCGCCTTCTGTCCTCTTCGGACACGGCTGAGTGCCTGTCCCCAGACGCGCGTCGTAGGATTCGCGGCTGATGCAGACGAACGAGGCCCAGCGGCGACGGTGGAATGACGAGTACTTCGCCTCGCTGTGGCCCAGAAACGAGCGGCTCACCGACCACGTGACGCCTCTCCTGCTCGACGCGCTCGCGTTGCAGGCTGGGGAGCGCGTGCTCGACGTGGGCTCCGGCGGCGGCAGGGCGACGGTCGAGGCGGCGCGCGCCGTCGGGCCGGGCGGCTCGGCGCTCGGAGCCGACGTGTCCGCGCCGCTCACAAGGCTGGCGATGCAGCGAGCCCTGGAAGCGGGCGTCGAGAACGTCGCGTTCCAGGTCGTCGACGTCCAGACCGATCCGGTCGAGGGCGCGCCGTTCGACGTGTCGATGAGCCAGTTCGGCGTGATGTTCTTCGACGAGCCGGTCACGGCGTTCACCAACATCCGCGAGCAGCTCGGCGCCGGTGCTCGCCTCGCGTTCGCCTGCTGGCAGTCGGCCGCCAGCAACCCGTGGTTCCCGCTCGCGCCGCTCGCGCCGTTCGTGGCGCCGCCCCCGGAGCCCGGGCCGGGGAAGAGCCCGACCGGGCCGTTCGCGTTCGCCGATCCCGAGCGGACGACCGGGATCCTCGAGGCCGCCGGCTTTGCAGACGTCGTTCACACCTCCCACGCGCTCGACGTCGACGTGCCGATGGACCCCGTCGACGATGCCGAGCTCGTGTTCAGGGGCGTGCGGCCGGACGAGGTCGCCGAGGCTCAGGCCGTGCTCGGCGCCCACATGGAGCAGTTCCGGCTCCCGTCCGGGCTGTCGCGGTTCCCGCTCCGCTTCCAGATCTTCCAGGCAGCCGCCGGATGAGCCGGGAGCCGGACGTCAACGTCGTCGGCGGCACGTTGCTCCCGTGCTCGACCGAGCCGATGACGGGCTTCTACCGCGACGGCTGCTGCGCGACCGAGCCCGCGGACGTCGGCAGCCACACGGTCTGCACGATCGTGACGGCGGAGTTCCTCGAGTTCAGCAAGCAGGCCGGCAACGACCTCTCGACGCCGCGGCCGGAGTGGGGCTTCGCCGGGCTCGTTCCGGGCGACCGCTGGTGCGTGTGTGCGCCGCGCTGGCTCGAGGCCTACAACGCGGGCTGTGCGCCGGATGTCGTGCTCGGCGCGACCCACGCGAGGGCGCTCGACTTCGTCCCGATCGAGATCCTGACCGAGCACGCCTCCCGGCCGGACCTCGTCGAGTAGGCCAGATGGGCCGGACGCTGGGGCTGATCGGCGTTCCGACGAGCGCGGGTGCCTTCGCTCCCGGGCAGGAGCAGGCGCCCCGCGCGCTCCGGGACGTGGGTCTCGTCGAGGCGCTGCGCGGCGCCGGCGTAGTGGTACACGACCACGGAGACCGGCCCGTCTGGCGCTGGCGCCCCGACCGCGAGAGCCGCCGCGCGCAAAACCTCGCAATGGTCGCAGAGGTCGTCCGCGAGACCGCCGTGCGTGTCGAGGAAGCGGCCGGTGCGGGCGAGACCACACTGGTGCTCGGCGGCGACTGCACGGTGGGCATGGGCACCGTCGCCGGGCATCTCGCCGCCGGCGGGCGGGTGGGGCTCGTCTACCTCGACGCGCATGCCGACCTGAACGTTCCGAGCAGCGTGCCCGAAGGCGCGCTGGATTGGATGGGCATGGCCCACATGCTGGGCGAGGAGGGCGCCGCGCCGGAGCTGGTGCACGCCGGCCCGCGCGCTCCTCTGCTCGACGCCGACCAGGTCGTCCTGTTCGGCTGGGACGCCGGGCAGGCGACCGACTTCGAGCGGGCGGTGATCGAGCGCCGCGCTGTCTCTGTGGTCCCGGTCGCAGAGGTCGCCGCCGGCCCGGAGCAGGCCGCGCTTCGGGCGCGAGAGATCGTCGAGGGCCGCTGCGACCGGCTGCTCGTGCACTTCGACGTCGACGTGATGGACTTCACCGACTTCCCGCTCTCGGAGAACACCGGCCGGAACGAGGGGCTCGCCTATGACGATGCGATCCGCGCGCTCCGGGCCCTCCTCGCGAGCCCGCTCCTCGCCGGAGTCACGGTCACCGAGCTGAACCCCGACCACGCCGAGCCCGGCGCGCTCGAGCGCTTCGCGCGCGACGTCGCCGCTGCGTTCTAGCGCCGCCGGTTCGCCGGATCGGCGAGCGCGGGTGGCTCCCAGCCGGCGTCGGCCGGGTTGAGGGTGACGCCCGGTGGCACGATCTCGTCGATCCGGTCGAGCGTCGCCTGATCGAGCCGGAGCTCGACGGCGCCGAGTTGCGACTCGAGCTGCTCCATCGTGCGCGGCCCGATGATCGCGCTCGTCACGGTCGGATGCTCGAGCACGAACGCGAGCGCGAGGTGGACGAGGCTGATCCCGAGCTCCTCGGCGAGCTTCGCGAGCAGCTCCGTGGCGGCGAGCTTGGCCTGGTTGCCGGACAAGGTCATGTCGAAGCGCTGGGGGAGCCGCGCCGCGCGGCCCGAGGTCGGCAGCTCGGCGCCCTCGCGGTAGCGGCCGCTGAGCCAGCCGCCGCCGAGGGGGCTCCAGGTGATCACTCCCATCCCGTAGCGCTCGCAGACCGGCAGTACGTCGGCCTCGATCCCGCGGACGAGAAGCGAGTAGGGCGGTTGCTCGCATGCGAACCGTTCGCGCCCGCGCCGCTCGGCCACCCACTGTGCCTCGACGATCTCGTGCGCGGGGAAGGTCGAGCTCCCGAAGTACCGGATCTTGCCCTGGTGCACGAGGTCGGTCAGCGCGCCGAGCGTCTCGTCGATGTCGGTCGAGGGGTCGGGGCGGTGGACCTGGTAGAGGTCGATCCAGTCGGTCTGCAGGCGCCGCAGGCTGTCCTCGACCGCCTGGAGGATCCAACGGCGCGAGTTGCCCCGGTGGTTCGGGTCGTCGCCCATCTGGCCGTGCACCTTGCTGGCGAGCACGATCCCGTCGCGCTTGCCGCCGGCGAGGGCCTTGCCGACGATCTCCTCCGACTCGCCCTGCGCGTACACGTCGGCGGTGTCGACGAAGTTGATCCCCGCGTCGAGCGCCCGGTGGATGATCCGGATCGACTCGTCGTGGTCGGTGTTGCCCCAGGCGCCGAACATCATCGCCCCGAGGCACATCGGAGTCACCTTCACTCCGGTCCGGCCGAGGGTGCGCAGCTCCACGGGCCGGACGATATCTACCCTGGCGCGGCGACGTACAGGTGCACCGCGAGCGGCGCGAAGTCGTCGGCGAAGGCGCCGTCCTTCGGCGTGACCGTGCGGTTCTCGTCGAGCACCTGCAGCGGCCGCCCGTCGAGCCCGGGCGCGCGAATCGTGGCCTTCACGGGCGCGTAGGTGGGGTTGACCGCGAAGACGTAGAACGCTCCGCCGTGGGAGCGCGCGGCTGCCTCGACGGGCGAGTCGGCCGTGACCGCCGCCGCCGGCGCGAGCAGCACAGGGCCGAGCGCCTGAATGTCGTGTCCCATCTGGCCGAGCGCGCCGCTGACATCGCCAGTCCAGCCGATCGGGAAGAAGCCGAGCCCGTGGGCGCCGCCGATCAGCGAGAGCCAGCTCTCCGCCCGCACCGTGGCCGGCGTCACCTCGAGCGACTTGTCGGCGAACGGGCAGTCCATGTGCGTCGTCTCGATCCACTGGAAGGTCGGCTTGCCCGGGGCGAGCCGGGCGAGCTCGCGCTGCGCAGCGGCCACGTCCGGAAGGGCGCTGCGCCGGCACCACGACTGGAGGGGGTAGAGGTCGAAGCCGACGACGTCCGCCTTGGCCACGAGACCGGGGTACATCCCCTTGCCGCCCGGGAGAGGCGCGGCGACCGAGTAGAAGTGGTTCGTGAGCGTGAGGAAGCGCAGGCTCTGCGCGGCGGGCAGGTTCGCGCCCGTGTAGCCGTGCCCGTCGGCCTCGTCCGGGTAGTACGAGCCGATCACACCCGCTCCGGACGCGCCCGGGGCCTCGGCGACCGAGAGCCCCTTTCCGGCGAGCCCGGCGACCTGGCCGTCGATCCCGCCGCACGGGTTGTTCATGAACACGTCGATCCCGAGCGCGAGCAGCGGCTCGTAGGGCGGGCACTGGCCCCAGAGCATGATCGGGAAGAACGGCTGGCCGTCGAGGAGCATCGCGCCGTTCGCGATCGAGCCGCTGACCGCGCCGGTCGGCTGGGACGGGCTCACGGTGACGGTCGCCGCGCCGGCGTGGACGTCGTAGGCGGTGGTGAACGACAGCCCGCCGAGGGTGACATCGCCGCCGCTCACCCAGATCGTCGGCGGCTGCCCTGCGAGGCCGACCGCGGCACGTCCACCGCCCTTCCAGGTGATCCGTACGGCGCCCGGGGCGACAGGAGTGGCCGTCAGGGGCTCGGTGGGCGGAGGCGGCTGGGTCGTCGTCGCCGCCGTCGTCGTCGTCATCGCCGTCGCCGCCGTCGTCGCCGCCGCCGTCGTCGTCCCGGCCGCCGTCGTCGTGGGCTGCGCGCTCGGTTTCGTCGGGTTCCCGCGCGCGAGCAGCGCGGCGGCCACGAATCCGAGGAGGATGAGACCCGCTGCGATCAGCCCGTACGAGAGACGCCGGCCGACGTGCACCGCCCCAGGCTAGCGGTCGCCGCCAGCTGCCCGCGGTCGTAGGATTCGGTGGATCCGGGTCGGAATCGTCTTGTCGATCACCGTCCTTGCGCTGGCCTGGGCGGCCGGAGCGGGGGCGGCGCCGCTGACGATCGGTGCCTACTACTACGCCTGGTACGGACGGGACGGGGCGCAGTGGAGCCTCGGAGCGCCGCGCCTGCAGCTCGACCGGCCGGAGCAGCCGCTCCTCGGCCGCTACGACAGCGCCGACCCCACGCTGATCGCTCGGCACTACGAGTGGGCCCAGGCCTACGGCGTGGACGTCTTCTTCTGCAGCTGGCGGGGTCCCGGCACCTCGGACGACGTCACGATCCGAGACGACCTGCTTCCGTCGCCCGCGCGTGGGCCGACGCAGATCGCGCTCATGTACGAGTCGCTCGAACGCCTCGGCATGGGGCCCGACGACAGGATCCAGCTCACCGACGAGGCGACGCAGCGGCTGGTCGACGACTTCGACTACATGGCCCGCACCTACTTCGGCCGGCCCGGCTACTACCGCATCGACGGCCGGCCCGTCGTGATCGTCTACGCCTCGCGGATCTTTCGCGGTGACGTGGCCGGGGCGCTTGCGGCCATCAGGCTGCACCTGGCCACGACCTACGGCATCGACCCGTACCTGATCGGGGACGAGGTCGACTGGGACCTCCAACCCGATCCTGAGCGGATCCGCCTCTTCGACGCGATCACCGGCTACACCCTCTACAGCCGCACCCAGGCGGCCGGCTGGCCGAGCGAGCTCGGCTACGTCCAGGCGCTCGGCCGCCGGGCGCGCCGGTTCCAGCGCGTCGCGAAGGCGGAGGGCGTCGCGTTCATCCCTGACGCGCTCCCCGGCTTCAACAGCCGCGCCGTCAGGCCGGGGGCCGGTGAGCACGTGCTGCCGCGGGCGCTCGGCCCACGCAGCTCGCAGGTGTCGCTCTTCGCCTCGACGCTCGCGCTCGCCGGCTCCCTCGTCGACCCGTCGCTGAGCCTGCTCGCAGTCACGTCCTGGAACGAGTGGAACGAGGACACCCAGATCGAGCCGACCGCCCTCGGTTCGCAGCTGACGACAAGCCCGGTCGAGCTCACCCAGGGCTACGCGTACCAGCCGTACGGCTTCTCGCTGCTCGAGCTCCTGCGGCGATTCAAGGACGGCTGGCGCGCGCCCGCTGCGCACCGTGTTCGAGGGCTTTGAACTCGGTCTCGCTCAGTCGGCGCCCGAGAATGCAGCCGAGAGCCTCGCTCCAGCCGTGGAGGAAGAGACCCCAGCCGTCTTGGAGCCGCAGCCCGAGCCCGTCTGCGGCTCGCCTCGCGTCTTCGAGGAAACGCAGCTCGCCTCGATAGTTGAGATCCCAGACCAGCGCGCCGCGCGGCCAGGGGGCCGGGCTCGGCAGCGGCGAGCCGGGCCTGTCCTTCCCGAGCCCCGTCGCGTTCACGATCAGGGAGCCCGGAGGCAGCTCGCGCAGAACGGCCGTCGCCTCCTCCGGGGTCGGCGTCAGCACCTGCAGCTCGGGGCGCCAGCGCTCGAGGGACTCGCGCAGCGCCGCGGCGCGCTCGATGCGCACGTCGACCAGGCTGACGATGGACGGCGCGTCCGTGTCGTCAGCCAGTGCGTAGAGGTGCACCATCAACGCGGTGGTCGTGGCCCCGGCGCCGAGCACGAGGAGCTCGCCGTGGGTCTCCGCCCAATGGGACGGCGCCACGATCTCGGCAAGCGCGGCGGCCACGGATCTCGGTTCGATCGCCGAGCCGACCAGCCTCTCGCCGGATCGCCGGACGACGCTGACCTCGCGGCACAGCCTCGCCAGCTCGTCGAGCTCGTCGAGCTCTGTGGCGGCCTCCTCGAACAGCCTCGCCTTGTGAGCGGTCACCACCATGCCGCGAACGTCGGGCGCCTCGCGCATCCGCTCGACCAGGCGGCGATATACCTCGCCGCGCGAGTCGAGCGGAAGGTCGATCGTCTCCAGCCCACCGTCGAGGCCGAGAGCCTGCAGCCAATCCGGAAAGGCCGCGACCGCGGACGAGCCCGCCGTCCGCACCCCGACGAACCAGCAATTGAAGTCTCGGTCGGATCGCGTCATTCCGGATTCGAGTAAAGCAGCGACGCCGTCCGCGAGCGCGGCCGACCCCTGTGACCCGACGGCGGGTATTCTCGGTCGGCCGCCCCCATCGACTAGCGGCCCAGGTCACGGCCCTTTCAAGGCCGTAGCGCGGGTTCGAATCCCGCTGGGGGCATTCCTGCAGAGGGCCGTAACGCGCCCCAGGTCAGATCGCGCACCTGTTCCATCGCCTTGGCGCGGTCCTTGCGGCGCAGGTAGACCATCGTCGTCTCGATCCGCGCGTGGCCGAGCAGCTCCTTGAGTGCGATCACGTGGCCGGGCTTCTGCTCGTCGAACTGGACGGCGAAGGCGGCGCGCAGGGAGTGGGGGTGGGCGTCGACGCGCGCTCGCTCCGCGAGCCTCTTGACGATCGCGTAGATCACCTTCGGGCTTCTCTCCTTGCTGCGAGTCGGCCGTCGGTTCGGGATCACGTAGTCGCGTGAGCTGATCCAGACGCCGGCGTCCTCTGCCTCGCGGTAGATCGCGAGCAGCTCGTTCGGCAACGGCTTGACGATCACCTTGCCGCCCTTCTCGTGGAAGCGGGCGAGACCCTTCTCGAGGTCGAGGTCGCCGCGGCGAAGCTGCGCGGCCGCCTTGCGCCGCGGGCCGAGATAGCAGACGGTCGCGAGCGCCAGCAGCTCGTCCCACTCGGTGCACGCGGCGAACATGCGCGCGACGTCGCCGCCGCTCGTCGTGACGACGTCGAGATCCTCGGGTCGCTTGCGCGGCGGCCGCTTGATCGGATCCATCGGGTTTGCCTCGACGATTTGCTCGTCCTTCAGGAACGCGAAGTAACTGCGGAGGATCGAGACGTAGAGCGCAAGGGTCGATGGGGAGGCGGGCGGTCGGCTGCCGTGCTGATAGCGGCGCGGCGGCCGCGGCCGCGTGAAAGTGTCGAGGAAGAGGCGGCAGTCGTTAGTGGTCGTCTCCCACGGCGCTCTGCCGAGCCGGTCCATGTGCTCGGCGAACTGGTAGAGCACCTCCGTGTACTTGAGTCGTGTCGCCTCAGTACGGCCCTGCCGCGCAAGCTCGCCGACGTATAGGTCGATCGCGTAGCCGTGATCGTTCATCGAACGCATTGTCGCGCGATCGGGGAGCGCCGGCGACTTCGTCTTGGCTCGGCCCGCTCGGAGGCTGTCCAGGGTGAAGTCTGGGAGGCTTTGACCTCGACTACTTCCACGATGTCCCTTGCTGCCGGGATTGGCCGGGTGGCTGGCCAAGGGCAAGCTCGGACAGTCGTCCAGCGTGAGCTGGTGGTCGTCGAGGGCTTGCGCTGGGCGGCTGCGTGCCATCGTGAGTCTCTCCTGGCGGCACGATGAAGTTTGGAAGCATATATGCCACAGATGACGAATTCAAGTCAGCGGGTTAGAATCCCGACTGATGCGAAGCGCCGATCTGATTCGCGAGGCGAGGCTCAGGGCGGGCCTGACCCAATACGAGTTGGCGGAGCGAAGCGGCCGCGACCGCTCTGTGATCGCTCGCTGGGAGCAAGGGACCGTGGCGCCGAGCGTCGAGACGCTGGTCGAGCTCGTGCGCGCGTGCGGATTCGAACTGCCGCTCGAGCTCGTCCCTCTCGAGCAGCCCGCAAGCGAGCGGCTGCGAAAGAACGTCCTCCTCTCACCCGAACGGCGCGTCCAGCGACTCATGCAAGCGCACAGCAAGGACAACCGCACCAAGTGAGCGCCCAGCAGCAGCCGTTCGATCCGTACACGATCCTCGCGGCGCTCGATCGCCGGCGCGTGACCTACATCCTCATCGGCGGCTTCGCCCGCGTGATCCAAGGGGCCGACGAGTTCACGAGCGGCGTCGATCTCGTCCCCTCGCTGCGAGCCGAGAACCTGAGCCGACTCGCGCTTGCGCTGGAGGATCTCGGAGCCGAGCGAGTCGACCGCAAGAAGCTTCGCGTCGAGGAGGCGACGATCCGGCAGGAGGCGGCGCTCGAACTGCGCAGCCCCGCGGGCGAGCTCAAGATCGTCCCCGAGCCGGCAGGCACCCGCGGCGGCTACGACGACCTCCGCCGCGCCGCGAACCGGGAGCCGATCGGCAAAGGCCTCCGCCCCTCTGTCGCCTCAGTCGGTGACCTCGCCGCGCATGCTCGCTGCCCTCGACCGCGAACGAGACCTGCCACAGCTCCGACAGCTACGACAGCTCCTCGAGCTCGAACGCGGCCGCAGCCGCGCATCGAACGCTAGCGCCAACCCCCGGCTCCTTTGCCCTCGCGTACAGCAACTACTAACCGCGATAGCAAGCGAGACGCATATGCACCGGGGTGCAAATACGCATCATAGTTGTTGTACGCTGTTCGCATGTCCCGCCGGCGCCGCCGTCGCCATATCGAGAAACCAAAGCGAGACGTACCGCCCGAAGTCGCGGCGTTCGCAGAGCTCGCATTCGTCCGCCAGGCAACCCGGGTCAAGAGGCTCGTCTACACTCGCACCCAGGCAGCAGAGGCGTTCGGGATCAGCACCTCGACCTTCGAGCGTCGTGTCCTCCCTTTCATCGAGACCGTGCAGATGGACTGGGGCAAACGCCTCATCCCGGTCGACGAGCTCGAGCGCTTCCTCGCCGCGCGAAGGCAACAAGCAAGAGCACAACAACGGCGACCTCTACCTCTAGGCCGCAAGCCGGGTCTCCCAGCCGAGGTCGTGGCTCGCATCCGGGCGGAGCGCGCACAGGGAAAGAGCCTCCGCCGGATCGCGCATGACCTCAACACGGAACAGGTGCCAACATCCCAGGGTGGCCGGCAGTGGTGGCCCTCGACCGTACGCGCCGTTCTCGTCCGCCCGAATCCGTCTGCAGTGGTGATCAGCCGCCGCCACCCATAGCCGTGTTTGCTTGGAAGCAATTTCGTGGCCCACGGAGGCGGGGATCAAGCCAGTCGCGCGGCCCCTAGCAGCTGCTTCTGCCAGGGATTGACGAGTTGGTGTTCCAACCTTCTTGGCCCCCGGGGCTTCCCTGCCGGGTGCTCGGTACGCCAGAAGCCAGAGGCCGCTCGTCGCATCTCTGGATCTTGGACACGATCCGGGCCCGGCGCTTGAGCACGCGGCCTCGCGTATCCGGTGCGGCCCTCGGCGAAGCCTTAGTGACTTCTTAATCGAATCTCAAGCAGCGTTCATGCAGCTCGGAGAGACTGGCGGGCGAGGCCCTGACCCTGCGATGAAGCGGATCCCCAACAACAAGACGAACCTCGTGCTGGTGGCGATCCTTGTCGCGCTCGGCGTCGCCGCCGCGCTCACGGTGGGGCCGTCGAGCTCCTCCGGCGCGGCGGTGACGCGGACCGCGGTGGCGCAGCGCGGGGTCGTGCTCTCGTCGGTGTCGGCGACGGGCAACGTCGAGGCGTCGCAGTCGCTGAACGTGAACTTCATCACCGGGGGCCAGGTCACCGCCGTCGACGTCAAGCCCGGCCAGAAGGTCACCGAGGGCCAGGTGCTCGGGAAGATCGACTCCCAGTCCGCCCAGCTCGCGGTCGACCAGGCCGAGGCGCAGCTGACCTCGGCGAACGCGCAGCTCGCCAGCGCCAACCAGCAGGCGCAGACGTCCTACGCGCAGGCGCTGCTGGCGCTGAAGGCCGCCAAGGCGGGCGTTTCGAACGCCAAGGCCGGTGTCTCGACCGCCGCGGCCAACAAGCAGATGAACGGCAAGACCGCCTCGATGTCGGTCGCGCAGGCCGAGCAGCAGCTTCGGATCGATCGCGGCAAGGAGGCGCGGGACCTCAATCAGCAGAAGCTCGACCAGGCCCAGCTCGCCGCCGATCAGCAGGCCTACGACGCGATCGGGCCGACGGTTGCGGCCGACCAGACGGCGCTCGCGGCGGCGCAGGCGAAACAGCAGGCCGACCAGCAGGCGCAGTACGACGCGCAGGCGAGTGCTTCGAGCACCAGCAGCGCCCTTTCGAGTGCCCAGAGCCAGCTCAGCAAGGATCAGCAGGCCGAGACGACCGCGTGCAATGCCGTACCTGCCACGCCGGCGGCCTGCACCGCGGCCACGGCGCAGGTCGCAGCCGACCAGCAGGCAGTCTCCGCAGCGCAGAGCGCGGCCGCCCAGAGCAGCTCGAACTCGACTTCCCTCCAGAAGGCGCTCTCGGCCGACCAGTACGCGGTCAGCCAGGCGCAGAGCCAGCTCCAGACCGACCAGGCGACCCAGACCAAGTACCAGAGCGCGGTCACCGCCGACCAGAACGCGCTCAAGGCCGACGCATCGGCGATCATCGCCGACGAGCTTGCGCTGTCCAAGGACCGGACGGCGATCGCGAACGCGGAGAACAGCCAGCAGGCGGGCGCGCTGAAGGACTCCCAGGCGGTCTCGAGCGCGAACCAGGCGGTCTCGAGCGCCAAGCAGTCGGTCTCGTCGGCGCAGCTCGGGATCCAGACGGCGAAGCAGTCGAACGTCACCCAGCAGGAGTCCGCGGTCGCCCAGGCTCAGGCGAACCTCACTGCGGCCGAGCTCACCCTCAGCCAGACGACGCTGAAAGCACCGGTCACCGGCACCGTCACTCAGGTCAACGGCGTCGTCGGCGCGATGACCTCCGGCGGCGGGACGACCGTCGTCTCGAGCTCGTCCTCGTCGAGCAGCTCGGCCAGCGGCTCGGGCTCCTCGACGACGGGCTTCGTCGTGCTCACCAACGTCTCGGGGCTCCAGGTAACCGCGGGCTTCAGCGAGACCGACGTCGCCAAGATCCAGGACGGGCAGCCGGCCACCGTCACGGTCGACGCGCTGCCGGGCACCAAGCTGGCGGCTCACGTCGTCGCGATCGACACCACTTCGACCGTCGTCTCGAACGTCGTCACCTACAACGTCACGTTCGCCTTCGACAACCCGACCCCGGCCGGGGTCAAGCCGGGCATGACCGCCGAGGTGGACGTGATCGTGGCGGAGGTCGACAACGTGGTGCACGTCACCTCGTCGGCGGTCACCGGCACGGGCACGAACGGCAGGGTGACGGTGCTCGTGGGCAAGCAGCAGACGGTCCGCCCGGTGGTAGTCGGCCTTCGCGGTGACACCACGACCGAGATCGTCTCCGGCCTCAAGGCCGGGGAGACGGTGGTGCTGCCGACCCTGAACATCTCGTCCAGCAGCTCGTCGAGCTCGCCGTTCGGCCCGACCTCGACCACGAGCGGGCGGACGGGTGGCTTGCGCGGCGGCGGCGTCGGCGGCGGCGGCCCCGCCATCTTCGGAGGGCCGTAGTGAGCGAACGGCGCTGGCCCGCCGTGGCGCTCGAGAACGTCTCGAAGAGCTACGGTGAGGGCGAGATCGCCGTGCATGCGCTCCGCGGCGTCGACCTCCGCGTCGAGGCGGGCGACTACGTCGGGATCATGGGCGCGAGCGGCTCGGGCAAGTCGACCATGATGAACCTGATCGGCTGCCTCGACGTCCCAACGAGCGGCCGCTGCCTGCTCGACGGGCTCGAGGTCAGCGACCTCACCGACGTCGAGCTCTCCTACCTGCGCAACCACAAGATCGGCTTCGTGTTCCAGAGCTTCAACCTGATCCCGCGCACCTCTGCGCTGCGGAACGTCGAGCTGCCGCTGATCTACGCCCGCGTGGGCCGGGTTGAGCGCCGCGAGCGCGCACTAGGCGCACTCGCGGCCGTCGGGCTCGCCGACCGCGCGTCGCACGGGCCGCAGCAGCTCTCGGGCGGTCAGCAGCAGCGGGTCGCGATCGCGCGCGCGATCGTCACCGACCCCGCGCTGATCCTCGCCGACGAGCCGACCGGCAACATCGACAGCGCCGCCCAGCGCGAGATCCTCCAGATCTTCGACGACCTGAACGCCGCGGGGCGGACGATCGTGATGATCACCCACGAGCAAGACGTCGCCGCTCACGCGCTGCGGACGATCCACCTCGCAGACGGCCGGGTCGTGAGCGACGAGCGCCAAGGGCCCCTGCCGCCGCCGCCGCCGGGCCCACCCGGCAGAGGCCCCGACTCTCGCCCTCGGCACGCTCCGCCTTGGGGAGGCGACCTCGTGAACGCGTTCGAGTCGCTGCGGATGGCTTTCCAGGGTGTGATGACGAACCGCCTGCGCTCGCTGCTGACGATGCTCGGGATCACGATCGGCGTCGCCGCGGTGATCATCCTCGTCTCGGTCGGACACGGCTCCGCGGTCGCGGTGCAGCAGCGGATCGAGAACCTCGGCACGAACATCCTCAGCGTCTCGCCCGGCGGCTTCGGCGGCTTCGGCGGCGGCGGCGCCCAGCGGGGCACGCAGAGCCAGGTCACCCAGCTGACGATGAAGGACGTCAAGGCGCTCCAGAGCACGGCGTCGGCGCCCGACGTCAAGTCGGTGACCCCCGTCGTCAACGGCCAGTCGATCACGATCACCTACAACGGCACGAGCTACAGCCCGAGCCAGTTCATCGGCACGACGCCCTCCTACGAGGAGGCGCGCAAGAGCCCGGTCGAGGCCGGCAGCTTCTTCAGCGCAGCCGACGAGGCCGACCACGTGAGCAACGTCGTGCTCGGCGAGACGGTCGTCGCCAATCTCTTCAACGGCGCGAACCCGATCGGCGCGTCGGTCAAGATCAACGGCCACGCCTTCCTCGTCGTCGGCGTGCTCGAGCCGAAAGGAACCAACGGCTTCCAGGACCAGGACGACATCGCGATCGCGCCGCTGTCGACGACCCAGGACCTCCTCACCGGCGTCACGGGCGGCCTCTCGCAGATCATCGTCGAGGCCAAGTCGTCCAAGGCCGTGAACAACGCCGAGGCCGAGGTGAACTCGATCCTGACGCCGACCCACACCTCGAACGGCACCACCACCTTCCGCGTGCTGAACCAGGCCTCGCTGCTCCAGACGACGAGCGCGACAACGCACACGTTCACCGTCCTCCTCGCCGCGGTCGCGGCGATCTCGCTGCTCGTCGGCGGGATCGGCGTGATGAACATCATGCTCGTGACGGTGACCGAGCGGACGCGCGAGATCGGGATCAGGAAGGCGATCGGCGCCCGCCGCGTCGACGTCCTCGGCCAGTTCCTGATCGAGGCGACGATGCTCTCGATCTGCGGCGGCGTGCTCGGAGTCATCGTCGGCCTCGTCGGCAGCCGCTTCGAGATCGTCGGCGTCCAGCCTGTCGTCGAGGCCTACTCCGTCTTCCTCGCCTTCGGTGTCGGTGTCGCCGTCGGCCTCTTCTTCGGCATCTATCCCGCCAACCGCGCCGCCGCGCTGCGCCCGATCGAAGCGCTTCGCTACGAATAGGAGCCCCGCATGTCCGACCAGCCCCAGCCCATGAGCACGCCCACGCCGGCCCAGCCGCTCGTCGCGCGCGATCCCGACGAGGTCCTGCCGCCGCGCCGACGACGCGGGCTCCGGCCGCTGACGTTGGCGCTCGCCGCGGTGGTGCTCGTGGGAGCCGGAATCCTGGGCGGCGTCCAGATCCAGAAGCACTACGGCGGCTCGAACAGCGGCTCGGGATCCGGCGCGGCGGCGGCGCTCGCCTCCCGCTTCCGGGCTGCCGGCGGCGCAGCCGGTGCGGCCGGCGGCGCCGCGGGGTTCCTCGGCCCCGGAGCAGGAGCCTCCGGCTCGACCGGCGGCTCGCAGGAGGTCGGCCAGGTCAGCCTGATCAAGGGCTCGACCCTCTACCTCGCCGACTTCCTCGGCAACACGGTCAAGGTGCAGATCCCGGCCGGCGTCACCGTCAGCCAGACGACTCGGACGACCGTGCGAGGCATCCATCCCGGCGACACGGTCACCGCCCAGGTGACCAAGCTCAAGAACGGGAACTACCGCGCCACGTCAGTGACGGTCACGCCGAGCAGCGGCAACTAGAAAGACTTAGGGAGTTCTTAGCCCGTGGTCACCCGGTTCTTAGGCTTGCGCGGTTCAATCAACTCCATGAGGCGATGGCCCCTGACCCTTCTCGCTGTGCCCGTGCTGATCGTCTTGGTCGTGCTCGCTGCCGGCTGCGGCGGGACCGCCAACTCGGCCGCGTCCTCGTCGACCACGGTCGCGGCTCCGGCCGGGACGACCACGGGCGGTGCGGGCGGCGGTTTCGGTCGCACCGCCAACACCAAGTTCACGGCCTGCCTCAAGGCGCAGGGCGTCACGCTTCCGAACGGCGGCTTCCGCCGCCAGGGGAACGGTGCCAGCGGCGGCGCCGCGCCCACGGGGCCACCGCCGGCCGGCAGCGGCGGCGGGGCCTTCAACAACCCCAAGACGCAGGCCGCCTTCCAGAGGTGCCGCCAGTACCTGCCAAACGGCGGGCAGTTCCGTGGCGGCAACGGCGGCAGGCCGGGCGTGAACAACGCCGCGTTGGCCAAATACCGGCAGTGTTTGACCGCCCACGGCGTCAAGCTCACCGGCGGCGGGCCTTTCGGCGGCGCCAACGTCGCCTCGCCCGAATTCCAGAAGGCGGCCAAGGCCTGCCGGCAGTACGTGCCGCGAGTCGACGGCCAGGGCGGCGCGCCAACGTCGGGCACCAGTACCGGCACGACGCCGTAGCAAGCTTGCTGTCTCGGGTTGGTTGCGTCGGCGAGACCACTCGGCGACCCGCCACACGCGATGCTCGTTAACGGCTACCCCGCCAATCGCTACGAGCCCTCAACTCATCGAGCTTCCGCCGTAACGACTCCGGAACGTCGAAGCCTTGTTCCGAACCGTGACGCTCGCCAGCGGCATTTTCCCGAAACGCGGGGTTTGAATTTCGCTGGAGCTTCGA
>CAVRWA010000006.1:0-132080 GCA_963724805.1 uncultured Actinomycetes bacterium | reverse complement strand
ACAGCGCGATCGCGTCAGGCGATGGTCGTGATGTAGGCACCGACCAGCGCCGCGATCTGCTGGTCGACGCCGCCGTCCCGCCGATCGGCGTGGCCCTCCTGAAAATGCGCAAAGGCAGCCGTCGACACGATCGGGTTCACCTCGTCGTCTAGGTGATCGTGGAACGAGACGTGCACGAAGGAGTCGTCCGCGAGCCGGAGCACGATGTAGCTCACGTTGTCGGGTGCCGCCGCCGCTAGCTCTTCGAAGACACCCTCGACTCGTCGCTGGTTCTCGTCGGCGTCCTCCGCGGACCGCATCGCGTAGCGGGTGACCAGCCTCTTCTCCATCTGGAGCTCCTCTCGCCGGTGGCGGATTCGACCTGACGAGGACGGTACCGCCCGGCGTCAGGCTGCCGTCGGCGGCGAGGCGAACCAGGCGTCGGCGACGCTTGCGATGTGGCGGTGGTCGGTTCCGCAGCAGCCGCCGAGCACCGTCAGGTGCTGAAGCCGCGTGCCGATCTCGAGGTACTCGCGGGCGAGCTCGGCGGGGTCGCCGTCGTCGAGCTCCTCCGACTCGTCGAGCTCCGCGTGGCTCTTCGTCGACGCGTTCGCGCGAATGCCCATCACCCTGTGCCACGGCCCCGGCTCGTCGATCGTCGACAGGAAGTGGGTCGGATGCGCGCAGTTGACCATGAAGTAGGTGGGCGCGCCGGCGGTCTCGCGGTCGACCTCCTCGATCGCCTCCGCGAGCGGCTGCCCGCTCGGGAGCCGACCGTCGGTCTCGACGGTGAAGGACACGGCGACGGGCAGCCGGGCGGCGGCGGCGGCGCGCACGATCCCGATCGCCTCCTCGACGTACGCGAGCGTGAGCCCGGTGACGAGGTCGACGGGGGTGTCGGCGAGGACGCCCGCCTGCCAGGAGTGGTACGCCTCCGCCTCGTCGTTCGTCATCCGGTGCTCCGGGTCGTAGGCGTCGCCCTGAGGCCCGATCGGCGCGTTGATCACGAACGGGCGGCCGTCCGCCTCCTCGTGCCGGCGGATCTCCTCCACGAACCGGATCGCACGCCGATTTGCCTCGGCGAGCTCGTCCAGCGAGTAGCCGAGCTGCGCCCCCCAGGACGGGTTCGCGCGCCATGTGTTGGCTTCGAGCAGGAACCCGGTGCCGAGCCGACGGGCCACGGCGAGGTACGGCTCGAAGTAGCGCGTCATCGCTGCACGGCCCTCGTCGGTCTCCAGCAGGGGGAACGAGGCGAAGCACGGCAGGTCGATCCGCTCCAGGAAGACCAGGGTCGTCTCCATCCCACCGTCGGTGAGCAGCACTCTCCCGTTCAGCTGCGGCAGCGAGCGTCGGTAGCGCACGACCGCCGATCGTATCGTCAGCCGCTCGGGAGATCGACCCGATCGAGCGGCAGGAGCTCGAGCTGGACGTCGACGGCCCGCAGGCCCTTCGCGTCGAGTGCGGCACGGAGCGCCTTCGGATCGGGCGCCGGAAGCGGCCCGATCGCCCGCACCACGACGCCCGCCTCGGCGTTGTCGACGTTGACGATCTCCCAGTGTCGCGCCTTCGCCCACTGCTGGGCGACGGTCGTGACGTTCGAGCGGTGAACCGCCTCGGAGATCGACTGCTTCGTCGAGGCGCCGAGCGGGAGGGCTACCGCGACCACGAACGCCACCACGAGCACGGCTGCGACCCGCTGTTGCCCGGCCGAGATCCCGAGCGGCTCCCCCGCGACGCGCCCGACCCGGTAGAGCGCCATCACGATCAGGCCGCTGAAGAGGATCGCGCAGACGTTCGCGAGGAACAGCAGGAGGGCTCCCCGCGCCTGGCCGTCGGCGCCCGACTCGAGCGTGAGCCCTACGACGGCGAGCGGCGGCACGAGTGAGATCGCGATCGCGACGCCAGGCAGTGTGTCCGAGACGTCGTCTCGCGCGAGCGCGAAAGCGCCGACGGCACCAGTGGCGAGCGCCGCGACGAGATCGATGACTCGCGGGTGGACGCGTGCCGCGACCTGGGCGTTCGTCGCCGCGACGACCGGGAGCGGCGAGAGGTGGCCGATGAGCCAGCTGATCGCCACGACTGCGGCCGAGCCTGTCGCGACGAGCAGCACCGAGCGCCCGAGGTTCGGGCCGTCGCGGGTGACCACCGAGAGCACCGTGCCGAGGATCGGCGTCATCAGCGGAGCGACGATCATCGCTCCGATCACGGTCGCGGTCGAGTCGGCGAGCACGCCGGCTGTCGCGATGATCGAGGCCAGGATCAGGAGCGTCCAGAAGCGGCTCAGCTTGCGGCCGCGGTCCGGACCGTCGAACAGCAGATCGCGCCGCATCCGCCCCAGGTCGGCCTCGGTGATCGAGAGCATCCGGTGACTCTGCCGTCCGCGCCGGACGAGAGGATTAGGCTTCGCGAACGATGCGGGAGCCGATCACCGTCGCGTGCGTCCAGGCCGAGCCGGTGGTGCTCGACCTCGACGCGACGCTCGACAAGCTCGCGCGGCTCACCGGCGAGGCCCGGGAGGCCGGCGCGACGCTCGTCGTCTTCCCCGAGACCTTCGTCTCGGTGTACCCGTCGTCGATCTGGGCCCGTGCGTTCGCGGGCTGGGCCGATCCGCGCGCGAAGGCGGTGTTCGCGCGCATGGCGGCCAACGCCGTCGAGATCCCGGGCCCGGCGGTCGACCGCCTCGGCGCGATCGCGGCCGAGCACGGCGTCTGGCTCGTCACCGGGGTCAACGAGGTCGACCGCGGCACGCTCTACAACTCACTTCTCTACCTCTCGCCCGACGGCACCCTCGCGCTCCGTCACCGCAAGCTCGTGCCGACGAACCACGAGCGGCTGATCTGGGGCCCGGGCGACGGCGGCGGCCTGCGCGCGCTCGAGACGCCGATCGGGCGCATCGGCGGCCTGATCTGCTGGGAGAACTACATGCCGCTCGCGCGCTTTTCGCTGTACGAGTCGGGGGTCGAGATCTACCTAGCCTCCACCGCCGACGACGGGGCCGCCTGGCAGTCGACGCTCGTCCACATCGCGCGTGAGTCGCGCGCCTTCGTGGTCGCGGCGAGCCACTTCCAGCGCGCCTCGGCGTATCCGGACGATTTTCAGCTCGCCGCCGAGCTCGAGGGCGCGGACGTGATCGGCCGGGGCGGCAGCGCGATCCTCGGTCCCGACGGCGCCTACCTCGCCGGCCCGCTCTACGACGAGGAGGGGATTCTCTATGCGGAGCTCGACCCGGACCGTCTGTTCGAGGAGCGCCAACGCTTCGATCCCGCCGGCCACTACCACCGGCCGGACGTGCTGCAGCTGACAGTTCGCCCCCCGGTGAGCTAATCTCCCGCGTCCAGGCATTCTGCGGCCTGTCCGAAAGCGAGGTCGGTCATGAGTGAAGCCGCCCCCGTGCCGATCGCCAGGGGCGCGACGCGCGAGCGCGAGCAGACCATGCCGCCCGACGACGTCACCTTCCCCGAGCTCGTCTGGGCACACCACCTCCGCGAGCGCGAGCTCCGCCACGACGAATCGGGCGACCCATATGCGGGGCCGGCCGACCAGCGCTACCGGGCGTTCCGGGAGCGGTTCGAGCAGGCGCACGGGCACATCGTCGACGAGTTCTGGTGCAACGACAACGCGTCGGCGGTGGTGGTGACGCTCAAGAGGGCCGGCTTCCCTCTTCGCTGGCTCGGGAAGGACCCGGTGGCCCGGATCTACTGCGCCACGAACTGGCAGACGGCCGAGCTGCCTCCCGACGTCGCCAAGCTCGTCCACGAGGGCGAAGCGCTCGGACTGCGTGCGCGCGAGGTGCTGCGGAGCACCGCACAGCGGCTCGTGATCAAGCGTCTCTTCTCGGTGGCGGCGTACATCCTCGGTTTCTTCGACGGGCGGAAGGTGTCTCACGCGGAGGCCGAGCCGGCGATCGCCGAGGCGCGCGAGGAGCTTGCGGAGATCCGACACGAGTACGAGACGGCGGCTACCCGCTCGGCGCAGATCGTCTACTTCTGGGGGATGGTGATCGGGCTCCTCGTCCTCGCCGTGCTCGGGCTGTTCGCGCTGCCCCTCCTCGACGAGGGAATCGACATCCACAAGAAGGCGCTCGAGTCGTTCTACGGCTCGGCCCTCGCCGGGGCGCTAGGGGCGATGGTCAGCGTCGTGGCGCGTATGAACTCCAACTCGTTCTCGGTCGAGTACGACGTCGGCCGGCCGACGCTCAGGCGGCTGGGTGCGTTCCGGCCGCTCGTCGGCGCAGTCTTCGGCGCGGTGATCTACTTCGTGCTCGCCAGCGGGCTGATGTACGGCGACCAGCAGGCGGATCAGCGGAGCTTCCCGTTCTACGCGGTGTTCGCGTTCATCGCCGGGTTCAGCGAGCGGTTCGTGCGCGACACGCTCGACGGCGTGCAGGGAGGGTCGACCGCGCCGGGTGCCACGCCGCCTCCTGAGGCGCCCGAAGAGAATCCTCCGCCGGCGACCTAGGCCTTCGCGGCGCGGCGGAGCACACGCGCGTCGCCCACCCGCCGCGTCAGCCCGTCGGCGTCGAAGCGCTCGAGCAGGAGTTGCGCGTTGCGCCGGCCGCTGCCCGTGAGGTCCCGGAAGCGGGCGAGCGTGATCGAGCCCGCTGCTGCGCACTCCTCCAGCAGGAGCCGCTTCGCCTCTTCGTAGGCGGCGGCCGAGATCGCGTAGCCGTCGCCGACCCGGACGAGTTTGCCCTGCTGCTCGAGGAACGCGGCGAGGCGGCGGTCGTCGACCTTGATCGGCTCGGCGCCGAGGCGGGCCTCGAGCTCGGCCGCATCGGCCGCGCGGTCTCCGAGCGAGGCGGCGGCCCCGGGGAGGTAGAGCTTCGCGCCGCGACGCTCGAGCCCGAGCAGCGGCATGATCGCCTCGGCCCACGGCTCGGCGGGAGGGGGCACGCCCGGATCGAGCGGGTCGGCGGCCGCGATCCGGTCGCGGAGGTCCCCATTCAGCTGCTCGAGCCAGGCCGCGGAGAACAGCCAGCCGCCGGCGCGCTCGACACCGTCGGGCTCACGGCCGTCGAGCAGGCGTCGGAGCGACTCCTCCCGCACCGGAGCGAACACCGTCGCGGCGACGTCGCCGCGCTCGATCCGCTCGAGCCGCTCGGGGTCGAGGCTGCGCGGCGGCTGCGGGTCGAGCACGAGGCCGCCGCCTAGTGTGCCGCCGTTCCTGATCACGACGCGGTCGCCGCGCGCCGCGACGAACGGCACCGCGAGCCGCAACTGTGCATAGCGCTCGCCCGCGCGTACGACACGGGCCGGTGAGGCCGAGGTGCCGTGGTGGACGTGGACGCGCGCGCCGCCGGGGATCTCCTCCAGCTCCGCGAGCACGACGTCGAGCCGGTAGCTCGGCCTGTAGGCGCCCGGCTCGACGAGGGCGTCGCCGCGGTGCAGGCGGCCCCGCTCGACGCCGGGCAGCGCGACCGCGACCCGCTGGCCCGCCTCGGCGCGGTCGACCGGCCGGTCGTGCACCTGGACGCTCCGCACGCGCACGTCGATCCCGGCGGGCTCCGCGCACAGGGCGTCGCCCTCGCCGATCGAGCCCGACCAGAGCGTCCCGGTCGCGACGGTGCCGATCCCACGGAGCGTGAAGACCCGGTCGACGAAAAGACGTGTGGGCCGGTCGCCGGGCTCCCGCTCGACGGCCGCGCGCGCCAGAGCCGCCCGCAGCTCGTCGAGCCCGTCACCGGTCTTCGCACTGACGGCGACGACCTCCGCCTCGGGCACGAGCTCGCGTGCCTCCTCGAGAGCGAGCTCGAGCGTCTCTTCGTCGACCGCGTCGGCCTTCGTGACGGCGACGACCCCGCGCTCGATCCCGAGCAGGCGCAGGATGCCGAGGTGCTCGTAGGTCTGAGGCCGCGCGCCTTCGCCCGCGTCGATCACGAGCAGGAAGAGGTCTATCCCGGTCGCGCCGGCGACCATCGTGCGGACGAAGCGCTCGTGGCCCGGCACGTCGATCAGCGAGAGCCGCCGCCCGTCGGGCAACTCGAGCGGCGCGTAGCCGAGGTCGATCGAGATCCCGCGCTCGCGCTCCTCCGGCAGCCGGTCGGTGTCCTTGCCGGTGAGGGCCCGGACGAGCCAGGTCTTGCCGTGGTCGATGTGGCCCGCCGTGCCGACGGTCAGCGGCATCGGGCCTCGATCAGGCCGTCCTGGATCCGCACGAGCTCGAAATCCGTTCCCGCGAAAAGCTCGAGCCACTGCGTCTCGTCGCGCTCGCGGCTCCCGAAGAGCGAGAGCCCGAGCAGGGCGAACCGGTGCCTGCCGTCGGGCTCGTTCCCCGGCGGCATCACCGCGTCGATCACGAGCAGTCGCCCGTGGTCGGGCGCCGCGGCGCGGATCGTGCGGAGGATCGCGGCCGCCTGCTCGTCCGGCCAGTTGTGGAGTACCGTCGAGAGGACGTACACATCGCCGGGCGGCACGCTCTCGAAGAAGCTGCCGGCGACGAACTCGATCCGGTCGCCGAGGCTCGCCTCGTCGCGAACGGTCTCCTGCAGGTCGAACACGATCCCGCGCAGCCCGGGCTGCCGGGCGAGTAGCGCAGCGAGCAGTGAGCCGTTGCCGCCGCCGACGTCCACGACGGTTTCGTCGCCGCGCCAGTCGAGCGCGGCGAGCCGCTCGACCCGTCGCTCCAGCCCGTCGACCATGGCCCGGTCGAATGCGGCTCGTTCCTCCGGATGCGCGGCGAGCCACGCCCAAAAGTCGCTGCCGTAGGCGTGCTCGAAGGCGACCGCGTCCGTCCCGGCGTCGAGCGCGCCGGCGGCACGATGCCATACGCCGCCGTAGAGGTGGGCAAGGTCGCGCGTCGCGTCCACCCTCAGCAGCTCGGACGCATCCGTGTTGCCGAAGACGCCCGGCGAGGTCTCGACAAAGACCCCATCGCTCGCGAGCGCGCGCAGGATGTGGCGCAGGAAGGCGGCGCTCGCCCCGGTCTCGGTCGCGAACTCGGTCACGGGCCGGGGCCCGTCGGCGAGCGCATCGGCGATGCGAAGGTCGGCGACGATCCCGAGGGCACGGGTCGCGAGCGCCCCCTGCATCAGGTCCCAGAGCCGCGCCTCGGGCGAGGGCTCGCTCATCCGCGGGCGCGGGCGACCGCAGCTGCAGCCTCGTCCACCTCGGCGTCGGCGAGCGTGCGGCAGTCGAGCAGGCAGCGTCCGTCGCGGACGACGCCGACGACGGGCGGCTCGCCGCGGCGGAGCGGGGCGGCCAGCTCCTCCTCGACGGCGCAGGCGAAGCTCGGCAGCTCCGCGAGCGGCAGCGCGCCGCCACCGACACGGGCGACGGTCTCCTCGAGCGAGCCGCCGACGAGCTCTGCCAGGCGCTCGGCCCTCCTGCGCACCGTCTCGACGGGCTCGCGCAGCATCCGCAGCACCGGCACCTCCCACGCCGCGCGCTCGGGGTCGAGGTAGAGCGCGAACGTCCCCTCGAGCGCCGCGAGCGTGAGCTTGTCAGCGCGGAGTGCGCGCTGGAGCGGGTGGCGGCGGAGGCGCTCGACCAGGTCGGCGCCCCCGACGACGATCCCCGCCTGCGGCCCGCCGAGGAGCTTGTCACCCGAGAAGGTGACGAGGTCGGCGCCCGCGGCGAGGCTCTCCCGCGCCGTCGGCTCGTCCTCGAACGGCGCGAACGCGCCCGAGCCGAGGTCGTCGACGAGCGGCAGGGCGTGACGGGCGGCGACGGCGGCAAGCTCGGCGAGCCTCGGCCGCTCGGTGAAGCCGACGACCCGGAAGTTCGACTGGTGCACGGCGAGCAGTGCCGCCGTCTCGGGCCCGACCGCCCGCTCGTAGTCGGCGGCGCGGGTGCGGTTCGTCGTCCCGACCTCGACGAGGCGCGCGCCCGAGTGCTCCAGCACGTCGGGGATGCGGAAGCCGTCGCCGATCTCGATCAGCTCCCCGCGCGAGACCAGCACCTCGCGTCCCGCGGCGAGCGCGGCGAGCGCGAGCAGCAGCGCGCCCGCGCAGTTGTTGACGACGAGCGCGGCCTCGGCGCCGGTGAGACGGCGGAGGATGTCGGCCAGGTGGTCCTGTCTCGAGCCGCGCGTTCCCGCCTCGAGCTCGAGCTCGAGGTTCGAGTAGCCGCGGCCGACCTCGACGACCCGTTCGAGCGCGGCCTCGGCGAGCGGGGCACGGCCGAGGTTGGTGTGGACGATCACGCCGGTCGCGTTGAGCGCGCGGCGCAGCCGCGGCGCCCGCGCGGACTCGAGCTCGGCGAGGGTGCGCTCGACGAGGTCGCCCGGCTCCGCGCCGGCACGGATCTCTTCACGCGCGCGCGAGAGCGCCTCGCGTGCCGCGGCGAGCGCGGGCTCGTGCGGAACCGAGGCGAGCCGCTCGTCCCGCAGCAGCTCGTCCACCGAGGGCAGGTCGCGAAGCCTCATGGCGCCAAGTGTACGGCGCTACACTTTGCCCGGCCGATGCGTCTCCGGCCCGTCCTTTTCGCCCTGTTCTTCCTGGCTGCAGCAGCCGGGCTCGCGGTCGGCGTCTACACGCTGCGCGGGCACATGTACGAGCACGAGGCGCTGCCGGGCGTGCGGGTGCTTGGCGCGGACGTCTCCGGCAGCGGCGCGACGGAGGCCGCGGCCCGGATCGAGCGCGCGGCGGCGCCTCGGCTCGCTGCTCCGGTGACCGTCGTCGCGGAGGGCCGCCGGCTGAGCCTGGTTCCCGCCAGCGTGCTCCGCGTCGACTCGGCAGCGACGGCAACCGCAGCCCTGCAGGCGGGGCGTGGCTCGGTGGTCTCGCGGTCCCTCTCGCTGCTCTCGCCGCTCCCGGCGAGCCGTGACGTCGCACCGGTGCTCGTGCTGCGACGCAAGGCCGCGGGCGCGCTCTTCGCGAGGCTCGACGGCTACGGCCGTCCCTCGGCGTCTGCGACGGTGACGCTCGACGGGCTCCAGCCGGTCGTCCATCCCGCGCGCGCGGGCACGCGCGTCGACCAGCGCGCATTCCTCGACGCGCTCGACCGACACGTCTCGAGCGGGCGCAGCACGATCGTCGTCCGCTACAGGCGGGCCGCCCCGGTCGTCTCGACGGAAGCCGCGACCGCGGCGGCGGCCCGCGCGCGCTCCGTCCTCTCGGGCCCGGTCCAGCTCCGCTATGCGGGCACCTCGCTCGGCTCACTCGGGCCCGACCGGCTCGCGCGGATGCTCCGCTTCCAGCCGCAGGGCAGGGAGCTCGACGCCGCGTTCGCTCCCGCCGCCGTCGCCGATGTCGTGAAGCCGTTCGTGCGTCCCTGGAGACGACGCGCCGTGAACGCGCGCCTGGCCCCGGACGGCAAGCGCGTTCGGCTCGTTCCCGCACGTCTCGGCAACGACCTGGATCCCGAGGCGACGGCCTCGGCGCTCGCGGCGGCAACCTACGGCGCCACCGGCCGGATCGCCGACGTCACGCTCGCCCCGGTGCAGCCGGAGGTGACGACGCAGTCGCTTCGCAAGCTCGGGATCACCAGGAAGCTCGTCTCGTTCACGACCGAGATGGGCGCCTCGTCGTCCAACCGGATCCACAACGTCCACCTGATGGCGGACTTCATCGACGGCACGATCGTGAAGCCTGGGGCAACGTTCTCCTTCAATGAGGTCGTCGGCCCGCGAACGGCCGAGCGCGGCTTCCTCGAGGGCCAGATGATCATCGGCAGCCTCGTCCTGCCGTCGATCGGCGGCGGCGTCTGCCAGACAGCGACGACGCTCTTCAACGACGCCTTCGAGACCGGCCTGCCGATCCTCGAGCGGACGAACCACAACCTGTACCTGAGCCACTACCCGCTCGGGCGGGACGCGACGGTCTCGTGGGGCGGCCCCGACCTCGTCTTCCGCAACGACCTGAAGCACGGGATCCTGATCACGACGACCTACACGGACCAGACGCTGACGTTCACCTTCTGGGGGACGCCGCAGGGCCGCCGCGTCGTCGCCGAGACCGGCTCCAAGGAGAACTTCACCGCGCCGACGATGAGCTATGCGATCGATCCAGCGGCGCCGGCCGGCTCGGTGAAGGTCGTCTCGGGCTCGGGAGCCGACGGCTTCTCGGTCACCGTTCAGCGCACGGTCTACCAGGGCGGGAAGGTGCTGCGCCGCGACTCGTTCCGCTCGACGTACATCCCCGACGGCGCGACGACGGTGTACGGCCCGGGCGGCCACCCGCCGGGCCCGTACTTCGTCCTGCCGAAGGTCTGACGCGTCCTCGCCGGCCACGTCCGTGGATGTTTCGTCACATACTTGTTCGCGGGTCTGACCCCGATCGATCACGTTTTCCCTGCACAGAGCGAGATCGGCCCGCCTCGGCGGGGTCAGACCCTGGACGCGAGACCCCTGGACGCGTCGCTAATGGCCGCGTGCCTGCTAGGCGCCGCCTGTGCAGGCTCGTCTTCCTGGTGTCGCGGGGTCGCTTTACGCCGCGAGCACGTGCCCGCAGCGGCGCTCGTAGCAAGCGAGCACCGACTCGACCGTCGCTCCCGGGTCGCTCGTGACCGAGAGCAGGGTCAGGTCCTCCGCGGAGACCATCCCGTGCGCGAGCAGCTCCTCCTCTGTCCAGCGGAGCAGCTCCCGCCAGTAGTGCTCGTCGAAGAGGACGATCGGGAAGTGCGCGATCGTCCCGGTCTGGAGCAGCGTCAGCGACTCGAACAGCTCGTCGAGCGTCCCGAAGCCGCCGGGGAAGATCACGAAGCCCATCGCCGCCTTCACGAACATCGTCTTGCGCGCGTAGAAATGCTGGAAGGCGAGCGAGATGTCGAGGTAGGGGTTCGTGCCCTGCTCGTGCGGCAACTCGATGTTGAAGCCGATCGACAGCCCGCCGCCCTCCTGGCAGCCGCGGTTGCCCGCCTCCATCACGCCGGGGCCGCCGCCGGTGACGACCGCGAAGCCCTTCTCCGCGAACAGGCGCCCCACGGCCCGCGCGCCGTCGTAGGCGACGCTGCCCTCCTTCGCCCTCGCCGAGCCAAAGAATGTCACCGCGGGCCGGTCGATCCGGCCCACTGCCTCGAAGCCGCGCAGGAACTCGTCCCTGATCGCGTCGAGGTGGCGCTCCTCGACGCTCAGTGCGGCACCTGGGTCGCTGCCATTCCCAGCACGAGCGCGGCGGCGAGGCCGAGGTAGACGACCGCGACGGCGACCCGCTGGCCCGGCTTCACGTGGTAGTACGCCTGCATCTCCGCGTCGTGCCGGTTGCGCCAGCGCCGCGAGACCTCGAGCGCGCCGAGGAACAGGATCAGGACGAGGAACGGATTCGGCCTGTAGAAGGCGAGAGCCACGAGCGCGGCGAGCCCGAGCGCCCAGACCAGGGGGTGCAGTGCCGCGACCGCGCGGCCGCCGTCGAGCGGCACGATCGGGATCAGGTTGAAGAGGTTGATGAAGAAGCCGGCGAACGCGAGCGCGCGCCAGAAGTTCGAGTCGGTGTACGCGCCGATCCCCCAGCACGCTGCGGCCGCGAGCGAGCCGACGAGCGGCCCGGCGAGCGCGACCTGCGCCTCGCGCCAGGCGTTGTGCGGCATCTCCTTCATCGTGATCATCGCGCCGAGGAAAGGGATGAAGAGCGGCGCGGAAACCGGCAGGCCCTGGCGGCGCGCCTCGAGCACGTGCCCCATCTCGTGGCAGAAGATCAGCGCGACGAAGCCGAGCCCGAACTGCCAGCCCCAGAGCAGCGCATAGCCGCCGATCGAGACGAGCATCGAGAGTGCGACGACGACGAAGTTGAGCTTGAAGAAGACCGCGCCGAACTTGAGGAGGAAGGCGCCCACGGCGATGAACGGCGCCCAGATCTTCCGCCCGATGTTGCGCCAGTTCGTGCCGCCTCCGGGGTGGATCGGCTCGTAGTCGCGGTGGGGCTCGCCGACGCGCTCGAGAAACGCGCGCTGCTCCTCCGGGCTCAGCTCCTTGAAGGGGCGCCAGATCTCTTGCTGGTCCGTCATCTCGTCTAGTTGTAGCGGCTGGAACGGCCTTTGGGCTCTTACGACCCGGTTCCGATCCATTCTTCGCCGCCCTCGTAGACCTCTTTCTTCCAGAGCGGCACGCGCTCCTTGAGTGCGTCGATCGCCTCGTGGCAGGCGACGAGCGCGTCGGCGCGGTGCGCGGAGGAGACGGCGATCACGACGCTCGGCTCGCCGATCCCGACCACGCCGACCCGGTGGTGGATCGCAACCCCGATCAGATCGTGGCGGGCGCGCAACTCGTGTGCGATCTCGCCCATGACCTGCTCGGCCATGCTCGGGTAGGCCTCGTACTCGAGGTGGTGGACCGTGCGGCCGCGCGATGCGATCCGCGTCGTGCCGACGAACGTCGCGATCGCGCCGGCCTCGTCACTCTCGACCTCGGCCACGCAGGCGGCGAGGTCGAGCGGCTCCTCGGAGAGGCGGAAGTCGCCGCCCGAGACGGGCGGGATGAGCGCGACCTCGTCGCCGTCGGCGAGCGCGAGATCCTGCTCCGCGTACGCCTTGTTGACCGCGTAGAGGAGGCCGGGCGGCTCCTCGCCGAGGTCGAGGGCTGCCCAGACGTCGCTAACCTGCCCGACCCCGTCGAGCTCGCGGGTCGACCAGCCCGCGCGCTCCCGCAGGCCGGCGAACAGCTTCACGGTCACCGTCACTCCGTCAAGATACTCGGCGCCGTGGGCAATCCAGCCGACCTGACCGTCGCCGAAGCCGCGGTCCTCCTCGCGGGGCGGAGCCTCGGCTCGGTCGAGCTGACCGAGGCCTGCCTCGCGCGAATCGCGGAGCGCGACGGGACGCACAGCTTCGAGGGCGACCCGGACTCGATCAACGCGTGGATCCGCGTCTACCAGGACGACGCGCTCGCCGCCGCGGCACGCGCGGACGAGCGGCTCGCGCGCGGCAATGCGCCCGCGCTGTGCGGGATCCCGATCGGGCTCAAGGACATCTATGCCGTCGCCGGGAAGCCGCTGACCGCGTCGAGTCGGCTTCTCGACGAGGTGCCCGAGCGCTCGTGCGACGCCTGGGAGCGGCTCGAGGCCGAGGGGATGGTGCTGCTCGGCCATCTGCACACGCACGAGTTCGCGGCCGGGGGCACGACCGACCAGGTCGGGAACCCGTGGGCGCTCGACCGCTCGGCGGGCGGCTCGAGCGGCGGCTCGGGTGCGGCGCTCGCCGCCCGGATGACTCCGGCTGCGACAGGCACCGACACCGCCGGCTCGCTGCGCATCCCCTCGGCGTTCTGCGGCACCTCGACGATCAAGCCGACGCGCGGCCTCGTCTCGACGCGCGGAATCGTCCCGCTCGCGGAGAGCCTCGACCACGCGGGCCCTATGGCGCGAACGGTCGAGGACTGCGCGCTTCTCCTCGCCGGGATGGCCGGAGTGGGCGGTGCGGTCGACGAGCGCGCGGTCGCGGGCCTCCGGCTCGGAGTCTCGTCGCGGATCGGTGCGCTCGACCCCGATGTCGCCGCCGGCTTCGAGGCGACGCTCGAGCTCTGCCGCAGCCTCGGCGCGGAGCTCCTCGAGGCGCCGCCCGCCCGCGAGACTCTCGAAGACTGGGTGGCGGTGCTCCTGAGCGACCTGCTCGGCTACCACCGCCGCTTCGACGACCGTCGCGAGCTCTACCGCCCCTCGATCCGCCAGTTCGTCGAGAACGCCGAGGCGCTCGGGCCGGTCGACTACGACGGCCTGCAGGCCCGGCGTCTCGCGGACGCAGAGCACTGGGAGCGCTGGTTCGCCGCGGAGCGGATCGCGGCCCTGCTCGAGCCGACCGTTCCCGACGTGGCCTGGCTACGCGGGCCTGGCTACGACGTGGCCGGCAGCGACATCGCATTGATCTCGCTCACCCACCACTGGGACTGGACGGGCCAGCCGGCCGTCGCGCTGCCGGCCGGAGTGGGGGCCGAAAGCGGCCTGCCGGTGAGCGTGTCGCTGATCGGGCCGTCCGGCTCCGACCGGGAGCTGCTCGCGCTCGGGGTCGCGCTCCAGGCCGAGCTCGGCGTCCCGGTCTAGGATCAAGCCATCGAGTTCAAGCCTGTCTACACCCCTGCGGACGCCCCGCGCTCGCTCGAGCTCCCGGGCGAGTTCCCCTTCACGCGAGGGCCGTATCCGGACATGTACCGCGGCCGTCCGTGGACGATCCGCCAGTACGCGGGCTTCGCGTCGGCGGAGGAGACGAACGAGCGCTTCCGCTATCTGCTGGGCGCGGGCCAGACCGGCCTCTCGATCGCGTTCGACCTGCCGACCCAGCTCGGTTACGACTCCGACGACCCGCGCTCGGCGGGCGAGGTGGGGCGCACCGGGGTCGCGATCGACTCGCTCGCGGATATGGAGACGCTTCTCCGCGCCATCCCTCTCGCCGAGGTCTCGACCTCGATGACGATCAACGCGCCGGCCGCGCTCCTGCTCCTCCTCTACGAGCTCGTCGCCGAAGGGCAGGGAGTCGCCGGCGAGGCGCTGCGGGGAACCGTCCAGAACGACATCCTCAAGGAGTACATCGCGCGCGGGAACTACATCTTCCCGCCGCGGCCCTCGATGCGGCTCACGACCGACGTGTTCGCCTACTGCGACGAGCGGATCCCGCACTGGAACACGATCTCGATCTCCGGGTACCACATCCGCGAGGCCGGCTCGACCGCGGTGCAGGAGCTCGCCTTCACGCTCGCGAACGGGATCGCCTACTGCGACGCCGCGGTCGTCGCGGGACTCTCGCCCGACGAGTTCGGCGCTCGCCTCTCCTTCTTCTTCAACGCGCACAACGACTTCTTCCAGGAGGTGGCGAAGTACCGGGCGGCGAGGCGGCTGTGGGCGCAGATCATGCGCGACCGCTTCGGCGCCACCAACCCGAAGGCGCTCGCGCTCCGCTTCCACGCACAGACCGGCGGCTCGACGCTGACGGCGCAGCAGCCCGAGAACAACATCGTCCGCGTCGCGGTGCAGGCGCTCTCGGCGGTCTGCGGCGGCGCGCAGTCGCTGCACACGAACAGCTTCGACGAGGCGCTCGCCCTCCCGACGGAGCATGCGGCGACGATCGCGCTTCGCACCCAGCAGATCCTCGCGACCGAGGCGGGGGGCATCGATACGGCCGATCCGCTCGGCGGCTCGTATTTCGTCGAGGCGCTGACCGACGACCTCGAGGCGCAGGCCCGGGAGCTGATCCAGCGGGTCGACGAGCTCGGCGGTGCGGTGGCGGCGGTCGAGCGTGGCTTCGTCCAGGGCGAGATCGAGGAGTCGGCGTTTCGCTACCAGCAGGAGGTCGAGTCGGGGAAGCGGACGATCGTCGGCGTCAACGAGTTCGCCGAGGACGAGGAAACCCGCGTCGAGCTGCACCGGATCGACCCGGAGGCGGAGCGGCGCCAGCTCGAGCGCACGGCGCGGGTTCGGGCGGAGCGGAACGCCGAGGCGGCTGCGGCCGCGCTCGCGGAGGTGCGGAAGACGGCACAGGGCGAAGCGAACCTGCTCCCGCCGATTCGCGAGGCTCTACGGGCGAGGTGCACGGTCGGCGAGATCTGCGGCGAGCTCAGGGCCGAGTTCGGCATGTACGACGCACAGCACTAGCCCGGCCGACTCCGAATGGGGTCAGGCACTCGGACCTGGCCAAACACGTCGGTACTCGAGTCGGGCAGCGGGATTCCGGCTGTCGCTCGGAGCCCCTCATCGGACGAAACGGACACGACCCGGGGTCAGGCGCCGGGACCTGGCCGTCCAGGACGCGGAATGGGCGGCGAAACGTACGCTGTCAGCATGCCCGGTTTCCGCAACTTCATGACCGCCGAGAAGCCCGAGCGGCCGGCCGACCCCGCCGTTCGCAAGGCGAACCTGCGCCGCGTCTCGCGCCTGTTCCGCCCGTACTGGCGGAAGCTCTCGGCCGTTCTCGGGCTGATCGTCTTCTCCTCGGCGCTTGGGGTCGTCTCCCCGTTCCTGCTCCGGGCGATCCTCGACACCGCGATCCCGGACAAGGACACGAAGCAGCTGACGCTGCTCGCCGGCGGGATGATCCTGATCGCGATCGTCACGGGCGTGCTCGGCGTCGTCCAGACCCTCTTCTCGAACCAGGTCGGGCAGAGCGTGATGCACGACCTGCGCTCGGCGGTCTACCGGCACCTGCAGCGGCTCTCGCTCGCCTTCTTCACCCGTACGCGCACGGGAGAAGTGCAGTCCCGGATCTCGAACGACATCGGCGGTGTGCAGGAGGTCGTGACGTCGACCGCGACCTCGATCACCTCGAACGTGACCACCGTCGCCGCGACCGCGATCGCGATGATGCTCCTCGACTGGCGGCTGGCGCTCTTCGCGTTCGCGCTCGTCCCGGTCTTCGTCCTCCTCACGCGCCGGGTCGGCCGCCAGCGCCGCGAGATCGCGAAGTCGACGCAGGAGTCGCTCGCCGACATCTCGAGCCTCGTCCAGGAGTCGCTCTCGGTCTCGGGGATCCTGCTCGGGAAGACGATGGGCCGCAGCAACGAGCTGGCCGACCGGTTCGAGGGCGAATCGCGCCGCCTGGCCGGGCTCGAGGTGCAGCAGCGCATGGCCGGCCGCTGGGTCATGTCGTCGATCCAGATGACCTTCGCGATCATGCCTGCCCTCGTCTACTGGGTCGGCGGGCTCGCCTATGCGCACGGCTCGAACGCGATCACGATCGGCACCCTCGTCGCGTTCACGACCCTCCAGACGCGGCTGCTCTTCCCGGTCGGCTCGTTGCTCTCGGTGGGCGTCGACGTGCAGACTTCCCTCGCGCTGTTCGACCGGATCTTCGAGTACCTCGACCTACCGGTCGAGATCGAGGAGAAGGAGGGCGCGGTCGAGCTGACCGAGGCCGGCGACGTCTGCTTCGAGCACGTCTGGTTCCGGTACGGCGCCGAGTGGACGCTCGAGGACGTCAGCTTCAGGGTGCCCGCGGGGACCCGCACGGCGATCGTCGGCGAGACCGGCGCGGGCAAGACGACCGTCGGCTATCTCGCGGCCCGGCTCTACGACGTCGACCGCGGGACCGTCGCGATCGGCGGCGTCGACGTTCGCGACCTAACCTTCGACGCGCTCGCCCGGCTCGTCGGCGTCGTCTCTCAGGAGACGTACCTCTTTCACGCCACCGTGCGCGAGAATCTGAGCTTCGCCAAGCCCGACGCGACCGACGAGGAGATCCAGGCAGCCGCCGAGGCGGCGCAGATCCATCACGTGATCACAGCGCTGCCGGAGGGCTACGCGACCGTCGTCGGGGAGCGCGGCTATCGCTTCTCGGGCGGCGAGAAGCAGCGCATCGCGATCGCGAGGACGATCCTCCGGAACCCGCCGATCCTGGTCCTCGACGAGGCGACGAGCTCGCTCGACACCGAGACCGAGCGCCAGGTGCAGGAGGCGCTCGACCGGCTGGCCGAGGGCCGGACGACGATCGCGATCGCGCACAGGCTGTCGACGATCCGCGATGCAGACCAGATCGTCGTGCTGGACGGCGGCCGGATCGTCGAGCGCGGCCGCCACGAGGAGCTGATCGAGTTCGGCGGCCGCTATGCGGCGCTCGTCGCGCGCGATTCGGAGGTCGCCCCGCTCGGAGCCGTTTGAAGCGCTGGCTCATCCGCATCGGGATAGCACTCGTCGCGCTGATCCTCGCGGTCACCCTTGCCTCGGTTGCCTACAACCTCGTCTCGGCGCCGCACACGCAGCCCGCGACCGCTCTGTATCCGGGACCGTTCGTGCGGCTCGATGGGTCGCTTCACGCGTACCGGCGCTGGGGGACACACGGGTCGCCCGTCGTCCTGATCGGCGGCTTCGCCGAGCCAAGCTGGGTGTGGGAGCGCGTCGCGCCCCTGCTCGCCCGCGACCACGTCGTCTACGCCGTCGACCTGCCGCCGTTCGGCTACTCGGAGCGGCGCGGCCCGTACACGCTCGGCGCGTGGGCCGACCAGTTGCAGGCGTTCCAGCAGGCGCTGCGGCTGAAGCGGCCGCTCCTCGTCGGGCACTCGCTCGGCGCGGCCGTGGTCGCCGAGGTCGCCCGGCGCGACCCGGCCTCGGTGCGCGGGATCGTGCTCCTCGACGGCGACGCGCTGAAGGGCGGCGGCGGGCCGGCCTGGATCCGCCGTGTGCTCGTCGATCCGTACTTCACCTCGTTGTACCGGATCGTCCTCGGCTCCGACTGGATCGTGCGCAGGGTCCTGCGGGTGGCGTACGGGCCGGAGCGCCCGCCGCTCACACATGCCCTGATCGCGCGCTGGACGAGGCCGTTCTCCGTGAGCGGAACCGAGGGCGCGCTCCGGTCCATGTCCGGTCACGGCGTCGCCGGGCTGCCGTTCTCGCAGCTCGAGACGATTCACGTGCCCGCCCGAGTCGTCTTCGGTTCGAAGGACAACGCGGTGCCGGTCTCCTCGGGTCGGCGAGTTGCCGCCGCACTGCACGCGCCGCTCGTCGTGATCCCCGGCGCCGGCCACCTCGGGCTGCTCACCGCCCCGGCTGCGGTGGCAGCGGGGATCACCGGCTCCAAATGAGACACGTCTCCGTCTGGGGCCACCCCGTGCCTCCACCCGCTGTCGAGCGTAGTCAGAAACTGTGACGCGTGGGTGACGCGTTCGAGCCGGAATCGTCAAAGTCTCTCCCCAGGATGAGGATCCTCCTGATCTCGCAGATGTACCCGGGCCCCGCAGACCCCGACTTCGGCGTGTTCGTCGAACGGCTCGGGCTCGCGCTGCGCGAGCGTGGGCACGACCTCGACCTCGCCGTGATCGACCGTCGCGCCGGCGGCAAGCGACGCTACCTCGACCTCGCGCGCGGCGCCCGCGCTGCCGCGCGCCGGCACCGTCCGGACGTCGTCTACGCGCACGTCCTCGTCCCGGCCGGGCTGATCGCCTCGCTCGCGACCGACGCCCCGCTCGTGGTCACGGCTCACGGCCAGGACGTCCGAAACATCGGCTCCATTCGCGGCGTGCGTACGGCGACCCGCCGGGTGGTGCGCCGGGCCGCCTCCGTCGTCGCGGTCTCCGACTACCTGCGCCGCGAGCTCGAGGCGAGGCTGCCCGAGGCGCGCGGCAAGACCGAGGTCGTGGACTGCGGCGTCGACCTCGAGCGCTTCCGTCCCGAGCCGCGCACGCCTGCCGCAGGCCCTGCATTTGTCTGCGTCGGCTCGCTCGAGGCCCGCAAGAACGTCCTCCGGCTCGCGCGCGCCTTCGAGGCGCTCGGCGAGGGGACGCTCACCTTCGTCGGCGACGGGCCGCTGCGCGCGCAGCTCGAGGGCCGGCCGGGGATCGTCCTCGCGGGCCGCGTCCCGCACGACGAGATCCCGCAGTGGATCGCGCAGGCCGACGTCGTCTGCGGGCCGAGCCTCGTCGAGCCGTTCGGCGAGGCCCTGCTCGAGGCTCTCGCCTGCGGGCGGCCCGTCGTCGCGACGCGGATCGGCGGTCCCCCGGAGTTCGTCCCGCCGGGAGCCGGGGTGCTGGTCGACCCGACCGACGAGGAGGCGCTCACCGCTGCGTTGCGCGCCGCCGCTGCCCTGCCCGTTCCAAACACGACCGCCAGGGCCGCAGCCGAGGCACACGACGTCAGGCTGCAGGCGGCTCGGGTGGAGGAGATCCTGATCCGAGCCGCTCGAGGTCGGCCAGCCTGACCTCGACGAGCGGCCGTACCTCCGCCTCGAGCCCGGCCTCTTTTGCCAGCGCGAGCGCCTGCTCGTAGCTCTGGCGCGCCTTCTCGGGCAGGCCCTGCTTCAGCCGGTTGTCGCCGGTGACGAGCAGCTTCCGGATCTGCCCGCGGACGTCGTCGCTCTCCACGCGCCCGACACTACCCACGCTGGTACCCTGTCGCCGCGATGCTCCAGGTTCTCGCCGTCCTCCAGGTTCTCTTCTCGCTCGCGCTGATCGGGCTGATCATGATGCATTCGGGCCGCGACGCCGGCATGGGCGGCATGGGTTTCACGCCGGCCTCGCAGGGCGGGACGCACATCGTCGAGCGGAACCTGACGCGGGTCACGGTCGTCGTCGCCGTGCTCTTCATGGTGAACTGCATCGGGCTCTTCCACTACCTGAAGTAGTTCACGAGGCGACCCTCGTGCTCCGGCGCCGGCCAGTGCGCGAGGCGGGCGGCCCTAGATCCCGGGGAAGGAGCCGACGCCGCTGATCGTGAAGCGGGCTGTCGCGAGCGCGGGCGCGAGCACCCCGAACGGGTAGCGCTCGCCGTAGAAGTCGTTCTGGTTCAGCAGCGCGACGCGGCGCGTCAGGCCCGGCACCTCGGACAGCATCTCCGGCACGGAGACCGTGAAGCGCAGGTTCGCGAGCGGCTCGGCGATCTTCCCGCCCCGAATCCGGAACGTGCCGTCGCGAGTCATCCCCGTGATCACCCCGTCTCGCGCCGCGACTGTGCTCAGGTAATGGAGGCGCGTGACGTAGATGCCGTCGCCGACGAGCTCCGCAAGCTCC
Organism: uncultured Actinomycetes bacterium; assembly: GCA_963724805.1. Taxonomy (GTDB): domain Bacteria; phylum Actinomycetota; class Thermoleophilia; order Gaiellales; family Gaiellaceae; genus CAVQZA01. The sequence continues at coordinate 111,812 of CAVRWA010000006.1, read as the reverse complement.
TCGACCGAGCCGGCCTCGCCGCCGGCCACCTTGAGGGCGAAGGGCAGCGGCCCGTAGTCGCGCGAGAGCACCGGCGGCGCATGCCCGGTCGAGCGTGCGTCGCCGCCGGCGAGCGCCGCCGTCTCCCGGTCCCAGACGACCCCACGCGCAACGCCGTCCTCGATCAACGGCACCTGGTGCTTCGGCACCCCTTCGAAGTCGAAGGCCTTGGGCAGCCCGGCCGGCTCGAGCGCGTCGTCGGCGATCGAGATCCGCTCGTCGAAGACCTTCTCGCCGAGTCGGCCCGCCAGGTAGCTCCGCTGCTCGATCAGCCCGAGCGCGCTGAAGGAGTCGTAGGCGAAGTGCTGCAGGAGCTCGCCGATCGCGTAGGGCTCGAGCACGGCCCGGTAGTGCCCCGGCTCGATCGTCGCCGCGTCGCGGGTACGGGCCATCTTCGCCGCTGCCTCGCGCGCGACAGCGACCGGGTCGATCGCCTCCAGCGCCCACGCGGTCTGCTCGGCGTAGCCCGAAGCGCCCTCGTCCGCCGCGACGATCAGCGCCATCGCATCGGTGAGGCGCTGGTCGACTGCGATCCCGGTCGTCGAGACGACTGCGACCTCGCTCACCCCGCTCGTGACGAAGCCGTACACCGGCGAGGGGTCGGCCGCGTCGATCGCGGCCCGGGCGAGCCTTGCGAGGTCGGCGGGCTCGAGCGCGGCGGTCGCCTCGTCGTAGCCTTCCACCTCAGGCACCGGCTCGGGCTCCGGGAGGCCGGGGAAGCCCGGCTCGGCGCGGGCGCTCTCGGCGGCCTCGACGGCGCGCCCGGCGAGCTCGGAGAGCCCGTCCTCGTCGAGCCGGTTCGTCTGCGCGCTGCCCACGCGCCCGTCGCGCACCACGCGCAGGTTCACCACCACGTTCTCGATCAGAGTCGGCTGGTGCACCTCGGAGTCCGCGAACCGCGCGAGCCCGGAGCGCTCCGCGAGGACGACCACTTCGGCCTGCTCCTCTGCCGCCGCGCTCAGCGCTGCTTCGGCGACCTCGCGGGCGAGGGTCACGAGCCCACTCCGATCTCGACGCCGCGGAACCGGCACGGCGCCGCGCCGTGCGAAACGTGCGCGCCCTGGCCGGGCTGGCCCTTGCCGCAGTTCGTGAGGCCGTAGAGTTGCCACGACGCCGGGCCCGCGACCGCGTCGAGCGAGCCCCAGAACTGCGGCGTGATCCCGGTGTAGGTCGCATCACGGAGCATGCTGCCGCGCCTGCCGTCCCGGATCTCCCACGCGATCTGCGTGCCGAACTGGAAGTTGAGCCGCTTGTCGTCGATCGACCAGCTGCGGTTGGTCTCGAAGAAGACGCCCTCCTTGACGCCGTCGAGCAGCTCCTCGAGTGTGCCCGCGCCCGGCTCGAGGTGGAGGTTCGTCATCCGCACGAGTGGCATCCGGCTCCAGCCCTCCGCGCGCATGTGGCCGCCGCGCCCGACCCCGATCCGAGCAGCGCTCTCGCGCGACGAGAGGAAGCCGGTCAGCACGCCTCGCTCGACGATCGGCTGGCGCTCGGCGGAGACTCCCTCGTCGTCGAAGCCGAAGGTTCCGAGCCCGGTCGGCGTCGTCGGGTCGGCGGTGACGTTCATCTCCTCCGAGCCGTAGCGGAGCGCACCGAGGTCGCTCGGCTTGAGGAAGCTCGTTCCCGCATAGGAAGCCTCGGTCCCGTAGACCCGGTCGAGCTCGGTCGGGTGGCCCACCGACTCGTGCACCTGTAGCGCCATCTGCTCGGAGTCGATCACCGCGTCCGCGACCATCGCCGGGCACGGCTCGGCGCGCAGCAGCGCCGCCGCCTGCTCGCCGACGCGCGGCGCCTCTCGCTCGAGCCCGAGGCCCACCACGTACTCCCAGCCCGCGCCCGCGCTCGAGCCGCCGTGCGCGCTCGGGTAGCTGCGGAGCTGCGAGAGCTCGTCGTTCGCGGCGATCGCATCGATCCCGGCGCCGGTCTCGTAGAGCTCCTGCTCGGCCTCGACGCCGTCGGACGAGAACAGCACCTTGTGCTCGCGCTGGGCCCGCACCGACGCCTGGGTGACGACCACCGTGTCGTGCCGTAGCGCGGCCTCGGCGCGGAGGCAGAGGTCGACCTTGTCGGCGAGCGGGACCTCGAACGGGTCGATTGCGATCGGCGTGCGGTAGCTCCCCGACCGCGCCGCGACCGGTGCGAGCGCGCGGCTGCGCCCGACCGACGACTCGAGCGCGAACGCGGTAGCGCGCCGCGCGGCCGAGACCGCGCCCTCGGTGTCGAGGCGCCGGTCGCACGCGAAGCCCCAGGCGCCGCCTGCGAGCACGCGGACGCCGATCCCCTCGGTCTCGACGTCGTTGACGTTCTCGATGCGGCCGTTCTTGGTCGTGACCGACTGCGAGCGGCGGACCACGGCACGTGCGTCCGCGTACTCGGCTCCCGCCTGGAGAGCCGCCTCGACCGCCGATTCGCAAAGCTGGCGCACGCGGCTACATTACCCAGGTGCGTCTGACGGCCCTCCATCACGTCACCGCGATCTGCTCCGACGCGGTGCGGACGGTGGGTTTCTACCGCGACGAGCTGGGCTTCCGTCTCGTCAAGAAGACCGTCAACTTCGACGACCCGGCCTCGTATCACCTCTACTTCGGAGACGAGAGCGGTGCGCCGGGGACGCTCCTGACCTTCTTCGAGTGGCCCCAGGCCGCGCGCGGCCGGCCCGGCCGCGGCACGTTGGAGGCGATCGCGCTCAGCGTGCCCGGGCAGGACGGCGTGAAGGAGCTCGAGGACCCGGACGGCCTGCGCCTCGAGCTGCACCCGGGCGAGCGGCCCGGCCTGCACCACGTGCGCGCCTACGGAGACCCCGGCTTCACCGTCGACATCCTCGAGGAGGGGGCGCCCATCCGGTACGTTGCCCCGCCGGCCCAGGTCGCCCTCCTCGGCGCCGGCACGACGCACCACATCGCGTGGCGGGTCTCGGGCGACGAGGAACAGGAGGCGTGGCGTCGGCACCTGCCCGAGCTCGGCCTGCGCCCCACGGAGGTGCTCGACCGCAAGTACTTCCGCTCGATCTACTTCCGGCTCCCGGACGGGCTCCTGTTCGAGATCGCCACCGACCCACCCGGTTTCGCTGTGGACGAGCCCGCCGATGCCCTCGGCGAGTCGCTCGCGCTGCCCGAGTGGCTCGAGGCCGAGCGCGCCACGATCGAGCCGCGGCTGCAGCCGATCTAGATACAATCCCCGGCCCCACGCGCTGGTGGCGGAATTGGTAGACGCGCAAGGTTGAGGGCCTTGTGGCCTTAGGGCCGTGGAGGTTCAAGTCCTCTCCAGCGCACTGAGGGAGGAAGCGAGGGGCAGGCCGTGAGCCTGCCCCTCACCTTTTTCCTTGACGTCGTCCGGAGGAGTGCCTACCCTTGTGACGAACACACGTTCGACCCCGACGCTGGAGGCGAGATGCTGACCGGACGACAGCAGGAGATCTGGGACTACGTGGTCGACTACGTCGACGAGCACGGGTATCCCCCGACCGTGCGCGAGATCGGCGAGGCGGTCGGCCTCGCGTCGCCGTCCACCGTCCATGCGCACCTCGCCAACCTCGAGCGGGCCGGCCTGTTGCGCCGCGACCCGACGAAGCCGCGCGCCCTCGAGCTCGTCGGACGCGAGCGCCGCGCGCAGACGACCACGCAAGGAGACTCGAACCGGCTGCCGCTCCTCGGTCAGATCGCGGCCGGCGGCCCGCTGCTCGCCGAGCAGAATGTCGAGGACTACGTGACCGTCGACGAGTCGCTCGCCCGCGGCGACTTCGTGCTCCGCGTGAAGGGCGAGTCGATGATCAAGGCCGGCATCCTCGACGGCGACCTCGTGGTCGTCCAGCGCCAGCAGGACGCGAGGAACGGCGAGATCGTGGTCGCGCTCGCAGGCGACGACGAGTCGCTCGACGAGGCGACGGTCAAGACGTTCTTCCGTGAGGACGGCCGCGTCCGGCTCCAGCCCGAGAACGACGCGCTCGAGCCGATCTACGCGAGCCACGTCCAGATCCTCGGCCGCGTCACAGGGGTGTTCAGGAGCCTCTGATGATCACGCCGCTCAACCGTACGCTCGAGCAGGAGCTGAACGCGCTCCTGCGCGGCGCGAGCCTCGAGTGCCTCGTGTGCGGCGAGTTCGTGCTGCACATCGAGGGCGCGGTCCACTGCCCTGAGTGCGGTGCCTCGCTCCGTCGCGAAGCTGTTATGAACTCGCTCCAGAACGAAGCGCTGTGCTGACGGCTCGCGCTCGGCGGCGCGATGCGTCGTCGTCGGTCGCCCCAATAGCGCCGCTATTGGGGCTCCCTGCGTCCTAGCCTCGCACTCGCCCATCGCACCCCGTCAGCGAGCCGTCATTCTGGAGCGAGTTCGTCAAGACGGGGCTACAATCCACCGTGCAGGCCGGGTGACCGCGAGCCTCGCGCTCGAGGAAAGTCCGGACACCGCAGGGCAGGACGCTGGGGAAATCCCAGGCGGCGAAAGCCGACGGAAAGTGGCACAGAAAGGAGACCGCCCCCGGCGCTTCTCCGGAGACGCCGGTGGTAAGGGTGAAACGGTGGGGTAAGAGCCCACCAGCGTCGTGGTGACACGGCGGCTGGCCAAACCCCGTCCGGTGCAAGGCAAACAGGCTCCGCTGACGCGGCCCGCCGAGGAGCCGGGTACGCCGCTCGAGCCTCCGGGAGACCGGGGGCCTAGAGAGATGGTCACCCGAGACAGAATCCGGCTTACAGGCCTGCTACGGGAACCCCTGCAAATGCAGGGGTTTCTATTTTTGGCCACGCATCACGCGGCCCGGATCGAACCGGAACCACGCAGCTCTGCCCGTGCTCACGGAGCCGGATTCGAGCCGACTGCGACCGCGTAGACGAGAGACTGCTCGACTCCATCGATATCGAGGAGCGCCTCGAGCTCGCGATCGAAGAAGCCGCCGAGGTTGGCCGCCGGCAGGTGCAACGCGGTGGCGATGAGGTCGATGTTCTGCGCGACGTGTCCGGCTTCGAGCAGGGCGAAGCGGTAGCCGCGCTCGCCGTACTTGAACGTCGTCCGCTCGAAGACGGCGCTGATCAGGATCACGGCGGCGGCCGATCCGATCACGTCCGGCTGCACGAAGGCGTTTGCGAGCTCTTCGTGCGGGAGCGGTCGCAGGCGCTGCAGGAGGCCGGCCGTTGCCCGAAAGTGGTAGAGGCCAGGCTCGACCCCGGTGACCGCCTGGACGCTCACGTACAGCTCGAGCGGGTAGAGCGCACCGGCCGAGGGGACGGTCCTGAAGCGGCGGTCGCCGACCGCGCTCGGCCGATCCGTCGCACCGTATCCGCCTGTCAAGAGCGACGAGAGGTCTCCGAGTGAGATCGGGTCCGTCCCGAACGAGGTGTCCGTCCGACGTTCCAGAATCGCCCGGTCCAGCGGCACCGGGGGAACCGCGAGACCGGGCAGCCGGACTTCGTCAGCACCCGCGTACGGCAGGTCCTCCCAGAGGCCGAGCATCGTCGCGGCGACCTGCGCGTCGTCGGGCATCTCCGTGAAGTGGTGCGTCTTCGAGTTCTCGTGGAAGAGCTCCCAGACCCGCTCCTCCTCGGGCTCGGCGTTCACGATCTCGTCCCAGGCGTGCGTCATCCGGGCACTAGGGATACGGGTGCGGGAGCGGATTGTCGCCGTGCTGCGGGGAGATCCCCGGATGTCCGAGCCGCTGCGGCACCTCCCAGAGCCTCCGCCCGCCGAGCGCGCGGTGGCGGTGGCCGCAGACGAGCGGGTGGTAGCCGGGGACGACTGCCCGCACGACTGCGAGCCCGAGCTCGGCGACGTCCGGTGTCGTGAGCTCGCGGAGCAGCGGGCGGTGACCCGTAGCGGCGATCCGCGTGCAGAGCTCGCGCAGATCGCCCGCGGCGCTGCCGGTGCCGGCGTCCTCGAGCTCGTCGAAGGCGAGCGCCGAGTCCGACGCGAAGAGGAACTCGATGCCGCCGGCGTTCGCCTGGTCGCACCAGTAGTTGAGATGGCTTTCCTGATCGACGACAGTCCGGGCTGCGTCCGGTTCGAGCCGTGGGAGCTCGCGGACGATCGCGTGGCAGTACTGGCCGGTGTGGGCGAGCTCCTCGAGCGCGCCTCGTGCGGCCCGCGCCGGATCGAGGCTCGCGCTCGCGGCGACCACGACGGCCGGGCATTCCGGCGATCCGTGGCGTGAGACGGCGAGCACGGTCGCGACCCGGTCGAGGGTGATGTCGAACAGGGTCACGTCGAACCCCGCCGAGCCGAAGCGCCCGTGGAGCCGCCGGAGATTCGGCGGTAGCGTGTCCGCGGCGATCCGAGGCGGTGCGATCTGCGCCTGCCAGACGATCGTGAACGCGTCACGCTCGACGACCTCGGCGAGGGCGACCGCGGCCGCGTCCTCGAACGAGGCGTGGCAGGCGAGCCCGGTCGAGATCGGCTGCGCGATCCGGGGCTCGCCCTGTTCCGTCCGGAAGTAGTACGGGATGTAGACCATCGCCGCCGGGACGTAGACGGTCTCGCCCGTCAGCGCGTCGACCGCCGACGTCCAGCGGACGGGAGTCTCGCGGTCGAACGGGACGAACCAGAAGTCCTCCTCCGCGTACTGCGCCGCCGAGTTGAGCGCAAAGGTCGCGGGATCGACGACCGGGAACTCGGCCTCGTCGGCCGTTCGGAGCGGCAGCTCCTCGTGCGCGTAGATCGCGGCGCAGTACCGCTCGACCGCCTCCCCGAGCGCCTTTGCCAGTGCACGATCCGGATCGTCGGCCGCGCCTCCCGTTCGCGCGAAGTTGTGCTGCTCGACGAAGGCGCGTGTGTCTGCCGCCAGCGCCCAGTAATGGAAGAACGACGGCGACCCGGCCTGCCGTGGAGCGGCCTCCACCAGGCGCACGATCCCGACCTCGTCGTCGATCAGGTCTCTGGCCAGCCCGGCGAGGCGAGGCCGCCGGCGGGTGTCAGACGGCATCGTTCGTCAGCTCGAGCCTGACGGCCGCCGCAGGGTGTCTTGCCCTGAGGCTGCTGCAGGCTGCGCATCGCGGCACCTTCAGGACGCGATGCCGTCCGCCGCGGCTCGCGAGGAGATTGAACGTGAGCAGGTAGCCGGCCTGCTGCGCGCCGCGCCACGGGATGAAGAACTTGCTCAGCTCGAGCGCGGCGGCTCCGGCGGCCACGGCCGAGATCGCAGGATGGAGACCGACGACCTGCGCTCCTCCGGCGCGGAGCTCGACGGCTTCCCGCGCCTCCGCCTCGTCGAGGTTCGAGTACCTGCGCCGCAGAAAGCACTCGAAGCACGCGGTCTCGAACGGCACGACCAGCGGTCCAACGTACGCGACGAGATCCTCGACCACGACCGGCAGGAATGGCAGTTCCCGCTCGAGGGCGAGCTCGTTCCACGCACGCAACGGCCCGAAGCCGTTCTCCGAGACTGCGGCGACGACCGCCGGCACGCGATCGTCGAGCGCTGCCTGTTCGTCGACGACGACGAGCTCCTGAAACCCGGCCTCGTCGAGGAGCTCACAGAGCCGCGTCGCGGTGCGGTTTCGGCCAACGACGACGACGAGCTCGTCCCGCGGCGGCACCGGGGAGGGCTCGTCCGGCAGGCCGAAGTGCCAGTAGAAGACGTCGAGCGGCGACTCCGCCGCCGCATCCCAGTCGACGGCGTCGGCCGGAAGCAGGAGCCGGCGCGCACGGAGCGCGCCGACCAACGATCGAATCGACTCCTGCATCTCCGGCGGGAAGCTCTCGACGAGCTCGTCTTCGGTCCTGCCGTCACCCCCTGCCAGATCGAGAATGGCGCCGACGATCCCGGGAGCGTGCTCGCCGTCGATGCGCACCGTCGTGCAGCCGCGCTTCAGCGTGAGCGCATCCGCGTCGGCGATCCGCTCGACCGGCAAAGCTCGCAGCTGCACGCTGGAGCTCGACTCCTTCTGTGCAGCCACGATCGTCGCAGGTTCCCGCTTCCTGCTACGCCGCGGCCGCGCTACAGCAACAGCAGCAGGGCGTGCTGCAACAGCAGCAGCAACCAGGCCCGGGTGGTCGGGCGGCGGCCGCCAGGGCCTTCGAGTAGACGGCGTTGATCGAGGTCAGGTCGCGCACCGTGAGCGCTTGGGCGGCCTTCGGAACCTGACCCTTCATGAGCGCGACGAGGTCGCCCTTCGTCAGCTTTCGCGCTCCCGGAGTGAGCCCCCTCGCTTCCGCGGCCGTGAGGCCGAGCTGGGCGATCGGGGTCTTTGCCGGCAGAGCCTTCTGGGGCGCAACCGGCGCGGCCGCTCGGCGAACCGGAGCCATGAGCCCGTCCTTTCCGGTCGTCGCCGCAGGTCGACCAGTCGTTGGTACTTCGGCGCCCGCGCGCGAGCCATACCACGGAAGCCGTGCCGATGTCAAGACGGCGCTGCGCCTATTCTCGGTGCAAGAGCCTCTCCTGGTGCATGATTGACCGGCTCAAAGGAGCGACTCGGGCGCCACGACACGGTGAAGGACGGAAGGGAGCAACCTCATGACGGACAGCAACGTGGACAACGAGCTTCGCGACCCGGAATCGCTCGTCTCCGATTCGCCGCCGACGAGCGATCGGGCCCCCGACGGCAGTGCGACGCCGGACCCGGCCCCGCCTGCGGCGCCTGAGGCGAAGCGGCCGCCCAAGGTGGTGCCGCACTTCACGCGCGCCGAGCGCGCGGCGAGAGGCAAGGCGGCCCGGGCGGAGGTGCCGCGTTCCACGCAAGGCGATATCGACTTTCCACCGCACCGCGATCCGATCGCGCTGCTGGAGGAGCAGGCGGTCTCGCGCGTGCCGGAGCTCGTGCCGATCCGCTACGGCCGGATGCTGGTCTCCCCGTTCGCGTTCTACCGCGGCGGCGCGCTGCTCATGGCGTCCGACCTTTCGCGGACTCCGAATTCGGGTCTTCGCGTGCAGCTGTGCGGCGACGCGCACCTCTCGAACTTCGGCATGTTCGGTTCGCCCGAGCGGGAGCTGGTCTTCGACATCAACGACTTCGACGAGACGGCACCGGGCCCGTGGGAGTGGGACGTGAAGCGCCTCGCCGCGAGCTTCGCGGTCGCCACACGCGGGCTCGGGTTCTCCGACAAGGAGCGGCGCACGGTCGCTCTCGACACCGTGCGTTCGTACCGAGAGGCGATGGGCGCGTTTGCAGCGATGCGCAACCTCGAGGTCTGGTACTCCCACCTGTCGGTCGAGGAGGCACTCCGGACCTTCACGGCCGGCGTCGATCCCAAGCGGTTGAAGCGCGCGGAGGCTGACATCGCCAAGGTGCGCACCAAGGACAGCATGCACGCCTTCGAGAAGCTGACGCACGTCGTCGACGGCGAGCGGCGGATCATCAGCGACCCGCCGCTGATCGTCCCGGTCGACGAGCTCCTCCCGTCGGACATGGAGCGTGGGGCGTTCTTCGACGAGTTCCGCGCCCTTATCCGTTCCTACCGGCGTACACTCGAGACCGACCGCCGCCACCTGCTCGAGGAGTTCCGGTTCGTCGACCTGGCCCGCAAGGTGGTCGGCGTCGGGAGCGTCGGCACCCGCGCCTGGATCGGGTTGTTCCTCGGTGCCGACGACGAGGATCCGCTGTTCCTGCAGATGAAGGAGGCGCAGACCTCGGTGCTGGAGGAGTTCGTCGGGAAGAGTCAATACAGCAACAGCGGCCAGCGGGTCGTCGCCGGACAGCGGCTGATGCAGGCCACGAGCGACATCTTCCTCGGCTGGCAGCGCGTCGCCGCCGGCCTCGACGGGAAGCAACGGGACTTCTACATCCGCCAGCTCAAGGACTGGAAAGGCTCGTTCGAGTTCGAGGCGGCCGTCCCGGCCGGCGCCGCCGCGTACGGGAAGCTGTGCGGCTGGACGCTCGCTCGCGCCCACGCCCGCTCCGGCGACCGCGTCGCGATCGCCTCCTACCTCGGGAAGTCCGACGTCTTCGACCAGTCCATCGCGGCGTTTGCCGAGACCTACGCCGACCAGAACGAACGCGACTACGAAGCACTCCAGGACGCGGTTGCCTCTGGTCGGCTCAAGGCCGAAACGGGAGTGTGACGGCCGACATCGGGCAGGGTGGCCCAGACGACAGTGGCCTGCCATGTGAGGGCTGCACGGTCTATGCGGTTCTCCTTTCTCGGTCTAGATCGATCGCTGGTAGGCGTTGAAGGCGCGGGTCGCAAAGGCGGCGCTCGCGAGCAGGAGCACGACGAGGAAGCCGGTGCGCGTTGCGATCAGGCTCCAGTCCGCGTGGGTCGCGGAGCCGGCCCGGCCGGCCTCGGCGGCCCAGTTGACCGGGTTGAACCTGGCGACCCACTGGATCCAGCCCGGCAGCAGGCTCTGCTGCATCAGCGCGGAGGACAGGAACACGAGCGGCAGCGTGACCATGGTCACGATTCCGATCAGCGTCTCGCGCTGTCGTGTCAGGACCGCCACGCCGTTCGAGAGAGAGGCAAACACCGCCCCGAGCAGGCTGGCCATCAGCACGAGGACGGCCATCCCGGCGACGCCGTTGTGGAAGTGGGCTCCGACGGCGAGCGAGAGCGCGATCACGATCACGCTCTGGATCGCGATGGTGAGCACCGACTGGGCGACGCTGCCCAGGTTGAGCGCGCCGCGCCAGATCGGCGTGACGAGCAGCCGGTCCATCGTGCCGCGGTTGATGTCGTCGATGAACGCCATCCCGACCCACCCCGCGGAGGAGACGGCGAGCATCACGACGACCCCGGGGGTGAGGAACTCGATGTACGAGCCGCCGGTGAACCCGGGGATGTCGGCGGTGCGCTTGAACAGCGCCCCGAACAGGAGCAGCCAGATCACAGGCTGCACGATCGAGATGCCAACCCAGGCCGGCTGTCGCAGGAGTGCCCGGATGTAGCGGAGGGCGACCTGCTCGGTGTGGCGCAACGCGGTCACGCTGCCACCTCCTTCGTCTCGGTGTCCGCCTGCCCGAACGAGCGACCGGCGTGGCGCAGGTAGACGTCGTCGAGCGACGGCCGGGCGATCATCGCCGAGGTAACGCGCTGGCCGCCTCGCTCGAGCGCGGTGATCATCGAGGGGATCGCGGCTGCGCCGTTGTCCACCCGGGCCCGCAGCACCCGCCCGTCGATGGTGAGCTCGCTGATGCCCGGAAGGTTGCGCACGGCCGCCGCGGCGTCGCCGTTCCTCGCCTCCGCGAGCTCGACGTGCACCGTGTCGCCACGCAGCTCGCTCTTCAGCTCTTCGGGGCTGCCCTCGGCGACGACGCGACCGCGGTCGACGATCACGAGCCGGGAGGCGAGCCGGTCGGCCTCCTCGAGGTAGTGCGTCGTGAGCAGGATCGTCATCTCCTCGTCGCGGGCGAGGTGCTCGATCTCCTGCCACAGCTCGGAGCGCGCCTCGGGGTCGAGTCCGGTCGTCGGCTCGTCCAGGAACAGCACCCTGGGCCGGTTTACGAGACCGAGAGCCACGTCGAGCCGTCGTTGCATGCCGCCGGAGTACGTCTTGGCGATCCGGTCGCCCGCGTCGGCGAGGCCGAGCCGGTCGAGGAGCTCGTCGACGCGCTCGCGACGCGCGGCGCCGACGACGCCGTAGAGCTCGGCCTGCATCTCGAGGTTCTCGCGGCCGGTCCCGTCGGGGTCGAGGCCGGGCTTCTGGCCCACGACTCCGATCGAGCGGCGGACACGGTCGGCGTCGCGGACGACGTCGAGGCCGGCCACCCGCGCCTCCCCGCTGTCTGCCCGCGAGAGGGTAGTTAGGATCCTGACCGTCGTCGACTTGCCTGCGCCGTTCGGGCCGAGCAGGCCGAAGATCGTTCCCGGCTCGGCCTCGAAGCTCACGCCGTCGAGCGCGCGGACTCCATTCTTGTACGTCTTCCTCAGGTCGGATACTTCGATCACTGTGCCTCCATCCGAGCTATAGTTCGATAGTCGAAAAGTTCTAGCACATAGATAGTTCTGATGTCAAAACATTCGAGAAACGAACTGATCCAGGAGTTCATCGCAGCCATTCGCGCGTCTCAGACGGCGGTCGAGATGCTCGACGATGCGGTTGCCGAGCATCTCGGCCTCCATCCCACCGCGTTTCGCTGCCTGGACATCCTCGACCAGGAAGGCCCGATGACGGTCGGCCATCTCGCCGAGCGCGCGAGGCTCAGCCCCGGTGCGACGACCTCGGTGGTCGACGCGCTGGAACGCAGGGGCCTCGCCGGCCGCACGCGCGACACGGTGGACCGCCGCCGCGTGCTCGTCGAGGTCACACCGGAGCTGGGGAGGATGGGCGAGCAGCTGCACGGTCCGTACGAGGAAGGAGTGAAGGCGCTGGAGATCTACACCGACGAGCAGCTCGAGTTCCTGACCACCTTCCTCCGCGGCAACGTCGCCTACCAGGAGGAGCGCCTGCGGCGGCTGGAGGAGCTCAAGGCTGCCGAGGCAGCGGAGCGTCAGTCGAGCGTGTGAATCATGAACGCGACCGCGAACCCGAGGGTCGTCACGACCCCGACCAGCTTGCCGCCGTGCTCGATCCCTCCGGCATCATCGTGTCCGCCAGCATGGTGAGGATCGCGCCGGCGGCGAAGGCGAGCACGAAGGCGATCGTGTCGGGTGACGAGTCCTGGAAGAGGCCGTAGCCGGCGAGGGAGGCGAGCCCGAGACAAGGGCGATCGCGACCCCAGCAGTCCCCAGCCGAACGCCGACACCGTCAGCCCCTTGTCGCCGGGCGGCTCAGACGGGCTTCTTGCCCGTGCCGTCCCACGGCACTGCGTGGCCGGCGTCCATCATCGCCGTCGCGAAGTCGTGCGGGTCGGTGAGGTTGTACTGGATCGAGGCGTCGACCCGGCCGCCGAACTTGTCCCAGCCGTAGCTGACGACCTTCACCTCCGAGCCGACGGGCAGCAGCGACTGTGCGAAGTCACGCGCGGTCTTCCCGGCCGCGGTGGAGAGCTCCGGCGCGTTGATCCCCATCACGCGCACACGCGCGTAGATCGTGAGGTCGAACCCCACGTCGAGCTTGACGTACACCGTGTCCCCGTCGTGGACGGAGTCGATGACGCCCGTGTACGGGCCGAATGCATCGCTCATGGCGGGATGGTAACTCGGAACGCGGCCGGCGGGGGAGACCGGCGCTCCCCCGCGATCCAGCGGGGACGAGGGGCGGCCGGCACCGATGGCTCCATTCCCCGGTCGGCCCTTGAGCATGCAATGATCTGGTGGGAGCCGATCGGGCGGTGGGGGGAATCGATAAGAGCCGTGCTGATGACGGCAGCGACCGGGATCGGACTCGCTCCCGCGCAAGCGAGCCGTGATCGGGCGATGAGCCAGCACTCATGCGCCACCGCGCTGCTCGCTCGCGTGAACGTCGCCGCCGGTGAGTTCAACTTTCGTCCTGAACGCGAAGGCCGCGAGCGCTCTGTTGTCAGCTTCCATTTTCACGATCACGCAAGGCGCACGATCGGCGGTACCTTCGCCGTCGAAACCGACACAAAGGAGACAGACGGATGCACCGCATACCCAGGATCGCGCCGGCGCTGATCGGCCTCGCGGCGCTCGTGGCCTTGTTCGCGGCGACGAGCGCGACCGGCCGGAACCAGACCGCGCCGACGAATTCGGTCGAGCCGACCATCACCTACGTCCATCCGATCAAGATCGGCACGGTCCTGACCGGGAACAAGGGCACGTGGAACGGGACCGCACCGCTCGACTACGCCTACCAGTGGCTGCGCTGCGACGACAACGGTCTCAACTGCCAGAAGAAGACCAATGCGACCGGCACCACCTACACGGTCGTCTCGGCCGACGCGAACCACACGATCCGTCTCGACGTGACGGCCTCGAACTCGGACGGCAAGGCGACCGCGCGCGCGAATGCGACCAGCGAGATCCCCGGCAACCCACAGGCGCCGGTGGAGACGGCTCCGCCGACCGTGTCCGGCAATGCCGTGGTCGGCGAGCAACTGACGGCGACACGCGGCACATGGAAGGGAACCGAGCCGATCAGCTACACGATCCAGTGGCAGGCCTGCAACGCGGCCATCACCTCGTGCGCGAGCAACGGAGCGACGGGTACGACCTACACGGTCGCGAAATCGGACGTCGGCAAGCGGCTCCGCGTGAAGGTGATCGCAAAGAACAGCGCCGGCCAGTCGAGCGGCCTCTCCGATACCACCGCGACCGCACAGGAAGGCGGCGGTGGTGGGGGCGGCGGCGGCGGCGGGAACGCCGTCCCGGTCGGCGACGTCGGACCGGCCGGCGAGCGGCTGATCGTCGACAAGGTCGTCTTCAACCCGAGCCCGGTCACGTCGCGAAGCCTGCCGATCAAGGTGACCATCACCGTCAAGGACACGAAGGGCCGGCTCGTCAAGGGCGCGCTGGTCTTCATCCGCTCCACGCCGCTCGTGACCTCGGTCCCGACAGATGCCCCGACGGGCAACAACGGAACCGTGACGTACAGCATCCAGCCACAGGGGGACTTCCCGATCAAGAACGGCTACAGCGTGCAGTTCTTCGTCAAGGCCTACCGCTCGGGCGACCCGGCGCTGGCCGGGATCTCAGGCACCAGGCTCGTGCAGGTCGCAACCCACACGCCGTAGCCCACCACGGCATCGCCTGGCCCGGCCGGGGAACCGGCCGGGCCGGCGTTTCTTCAGTCGCGCGCTACCGCGTGCCGACCCGAAACCCGAGCAGCCGCGGCAGCGCGGCGCCGAGCTGCGCGGGAAGCGACGCCCGCCGCGCGTCTTCATCGGCGCGCTCGACGGCGATCACCGAGGCGCGCACGATCCCTCCGCCGATTCGCCGGAACGGCTCCGGCGGGAGGCAGGGCACGGCGCGGCCGACGAGCGGCAGCGCCGCCCAGCGGTCGTCGAGCCGCAGCGCGAGCGAGGCGAGGATCTGCCCGCCGAGCCAGCTCGGCCCGGCGCCGTTCCCCGTGTAGCCGGCGCCGTAGTGCACCCGTGCCCCGGGCACGGTGCAGAAGAAGGGCAGATGGTCCGAGGAGACGTCGATCGGCCCGCCCCAGGCGCGCTCGATCCGCGCCGGGGCGAGGGCGGGGAGGAGGCGGCGGAGCCCGGCGGCGGCGGTCTCGGCGCTCGCACGGTCCCGGTCGAAGCGTCCGTCCACCCCGCGGTAGCCGATCGGCCCCGTGGCGCTGCCCATCGCCACGCGCCCGTCCGGGGTGGTGCGGAAATAGTGGATGAACATCCGCGCGTCGACGATCGCCTCGCCGCCCGTCCAACCGAGCTCCGCGACCAGCTCGGGAACGGGCTCGGTGAGCACGATCGTGCTGCCGAACGGGGTGAGGTGCGGCCGCAGCGGGCGCCAGGCCGCTCCCCAGGCTCCGGTCGCAACGACCACCTCCGCCGCCGCGACCGAGCCGCGGGCGGTCTCGAGCCGCCCGTCCGCGAGGCGGGTGACCGGCGAGCGTTCGTGGACGCGGACGCCGGCGTCGAGGGCCGCCTGTCGCAGCGCGAGCACGAGCCGCGCAGGCTGGACGGTCGCGCACTCGCGGCAGAACGCTGCACTGCGGAAGACCGGCGAGGCGACACGCTCTGCGAGCGCCTCGCGGTCGAGCGGCACGCACTCCTTGCTCGCACCGAGCGAGCGGGCGAGCTCGACCTCGTGCTCGACGGCCGCCTCCTGCCGCTCCGTCGTCGCGGCGGTCAGCATCCCGCCCTCGCGGAGCCAGATATCCACACCACGCCGCTCGCAGAAGGCGCGCACGGCCGGGATGATCTCCTCGCCGGCGCGGCACAGCTCGAGCGCGGCGTCGCGGCCGAAGCTACGGGCGACCCGTGGCAGGGCGCCCCAGTAGCCGTGGAGGAAGCCGCCGTTGCGGCCGCTCGGCCCGTGGCCGCAGGTCTCGGCTTCGAGTAGGACGACGTCGAGCGACGGCTCGCGCTCCTTCAGTGCGAGCGCGGTCCAGAGCCCGGTGTAGCCGCCCCCGGCGATCGCGACATCGGCGCGGGTCTCGCCCTCCAGCGGCGGCGCCTCGGCCGGCTCGCCGCCGAGCGCGGCGGCGGCCTCGTCCAGCCACCAGGCGCGCCCGAGCTCCACGCCTTGAACTTACTACGCGCGGAGCAGGACCTCGACTGCGGTGCCGCGCCCCATCTCGGAGCGCACCTCGACTCCGCCGTCGATCGCGGCAGCGCGGGCGCGGATGTTCTTCAGCCCCTGGCCCGCGGGAGTGCCCACGCCGTCGAAGCCCTGGCCGTCGTCGGTGACCACGACCATGCGCTGGCCGTTCCGCTCGCCGATCCGCACCTCGGCGCGCGTCGCATTCGCGTGCTTGCGCACGTTGCCGAGACCCTCCTGCACGATCCGGAAGACCTCGATCTGCTCGTCGGGCGCGAGGCGGATGCCCGGGTCGATCTCGACGTCGACCGCGAGGTTCCCGTCCGCGGTGAGGAACTCGACGTAGCGGCGGATGGCGGCGTCGAAGGGCGCGGTGCCGCCGGCGGAGGAGAGCGCGAGCACTGCGAATCGTGCCTCGCGCTGTGCCGCGAGCGTCGCCTCCTTCAGCTTCGGGATCAGCGTCTCCGGGGGCGCGCCGCCCTCGAGCATGCTCGCATGGGTCGAGATCGCGAACAGGTACTGGGCGAGCCCGTCATGGATCTCGCGCGCGAGGCGTGCACGCTCGTCCGCGACCGCGCGCCCGAACTCCGCCGAGCGGATCGCGCGCCACACCCCGACGAGCAGGACCCCGTACGAGAGCAGGCGCAGCAAGTCGCCCTCCGAGACGTAGTCGCTCGAGACGAGCGGCGTGAACACGTAGTGGAGCTCTGCGAAGAGCGCGAGCGTCGCGGCGAGCGCGAGCCAGCGGTCGAGGTCCTCGCCGTGCTGCCAGAAGCGGTAACCGAACCCGACCATGGCGAGCAGGCTCAGCATCGCCTGGATCGCGAGCACGCTCATCAGCCACGGCGGCGCGTCGGCCGACGTGAAGGACAGGAACGCGGGCAGGGTCGGGCCCATCCAGCGGCAGAAGAGCCAGATCGCGAGCACGAGCAGCGCGAAGCCGGCGAGCGCGTTCACCATCGCGCGCTCCCGCGCGTTGATGCGTCCGCGGGCCCAGGGGGCGATGGCGATCAGCGTCCACCCCAGCAGGCGGGTGCCGAGCCGCGCCCAGGCCTCGGTCGCCTGGACGTTCTCCCCGCCGAGCACGGGCATGATCGCGAAGCACGCCGTCCCCAGCGCCAGGACGGTGAAGCCGGAGCAGAGGAGCAGGTCGAGCTTGCGGCCTTCGACCGAGAAACGGACGCCGGCGAGGGCCGCGACGAGGGCTGCGGCGAGCGTGACGAGCGTGTCCAGCACGAGCCGGCCCTCGGGCAGCTGCCAGGTCGTGCGCAGCACCGGGTTGCTGACGAAGAGCGCCAGTCCGGCGCCGAGCAACCCGACGAGCAGCGTCTGGCTGATCGCCCAGGAGCGGAAGGTGTCTTCGTTCGTGCGTCGCACTGTTCACTTGTCGGCAGAACCCTTCGTGCCGATAAGGGGTAGACGCCATGACCAACAGGATCCTGATAGTCGACGACCACCCGCTCACGCGCGACGCGCTCGCGTCGCTGCTCGAGCAGCACGGCTTCTCCGTGGTGGGGCAGGCGCCCGACGGCGAGTCCGCGATCGAGCAGGCCCGCACCCTGGCGCCCGACATCGTCCTGCTCGACCTCTCGATGCCGGGCCTCGACGGCATCTCGGCGCTGCCGCGCCTGCGCGCCGCCGCTCCGGAGTGCGAGGTCGTCGTCCTCACCGCGTCGGGCACCGAGGACAACCTGCTCGCCGCGATCCGCGGCGGCGCCGCCGGCTACCTCCTCAAGAGCGAGCCTCCCGAGCGGATCGTCGAGTTCCTGCACGGCGTCGAGCACGGCGAGGCCGCGCTCTCGGGCGCGGTCGCCAGGCGGCTGCTCGAGCAGGTTCGAGACGGCGGCGGGCGCCAGACGGGCGTGCCGGATTCGATCGCCGAGGCGTTGTCCGCGCGCGAGGTCGAGGTGCTGCTCCTGCTCGACGAGCACCTCGCCACCGACGAGATCGCGAAGCGGCTCTTCATCTCCGAGCACACGGTCCGCTCGCACGTGAAGAGCCTCATGCACAAGCTCGGCGTCTCCTCCCGGCGCGACGCGCTCGAGGCGCTCGCGAAGGCCCGTGGCTGAGTCACCCACTTTGAGTGAGTCCGATTCCCCACCTGTGGGTGACGAGTGGGTCATGAGGAAGTCCGGCGGCGCTCCGATATCTTGACCATCAAGCTCCTCGGTTCTCCTCCTGTGGAGGGGCCGGAGCGGTGGCGAAAGTGGCGATCTACCAAGACCGGGCGGCCCTCAAGGGCCGCCCGTCAAGGTTCTACGAAGCCGTCGAGCGCGGCGGCGACGAGGTCGGGCAGCGTGGCGAGGTTGTAGCCGCCCTCGAGCACCGCGGCGATCCGCGGTGCGAAACGCCGCGCCTGCCGGGCGAGCTCGCGGAACCCCTCCTCGGTCACCTCCATCTCCGAGAGCGGGTCGTCAACGTGCGCGTCGAACCCGGCCGAGACGAGCAGGAGCTCCGGGTCGAAGTGCGCGATCGCGGGCGCCACGGTGTGCTCGAAGGCGTGGAAATACTCGTCGTCGCCCGATCCGGCCGACATGGGGATGTTCAGCGTCGTTTCGTTCTGCTCGCCGGGCCCGCCCGAGCCGGGGTAGAACGGCCACTGGTGGAGCGAGACGAACAGCACCGTCGGGTCGTCCCAGAACATCGCCTGGGTGCCGTTGCCGTGATGGACGTCCCAGTCGAGGATCGCGACACGCCGCACACCAAGCTCCGCCTGCGCGAAGCGAGCGGCGATCGCGACGTTGTTGAACAAGCAGAAGCCCATCGCGCGTCCGGGCAGGGCGTGGTGGCCGGGCGGGCGCACGAGGGCGAAGCCGCCGCGCTCGGCAGCATCGATCGCGGTGCCGGCCGCGAGCAGGGCTGCCTCGTAGCTCGTGTCGGTGGCGATCGTGTCGCCGTCCACCCAGGTCGGCTCCCGGATCGCGCCGATGGTCGCGACGTAGCCGGGATCGTGGCAACGCTCCACGTCCGCCACCGTTGCGGCGCGGCCCTCGCTCCAGATCGGGATCGAGGCGAACAGCTCCTCGAACCGGCGGGGCGTTTCGGGGTGGTGTCCGGTCGGGTGAAGGTGCGCGAACGCGCCGTGGCTCAGGACGTCGATAGGGACTCGATCCTCTCGGCCAGGCGGTTGAGCCCGAGCTCGCGGGCGAAGGCGGCTCCCTCCGCGAAGCGAGGCGCCTGGCCCTCGAGCGGCGGTAGCGGCGCGGTTGCGTCGAGCGTCGCCAGCCGCCGGTAGAGACGCAGCGCTTTCGCCTCGGCGGCGAAGCGCCCTGCCTCGAGCGCGGCCTCGAGCGAGCCGTACTGCGCAAGGACGTCGGCCGCCCGCTTCGCTCCGACGCCGCGCGCGCCAGGGAGCTTGTCCGACGGGTCGCCGCGCAGGGCGATGAAGTCGGGCACCTGCTCCGGATCGACGCCGTAGCGCTCCCGCACCTCCGCGGGCCCGATCCGCGCCGGCGGTTCGCCGGCCTTCGTCGGCTGGAGGATCGTCACGCGGTCGCTCGCGAGCTGGTAGGCGTCCCGGTCGGAGGTGGCGACGAGGACCGGCCCTTCGGTGGACGCGGCCGCGGCGGCGAGGAAGTCGTCGGCCTCGTAGCCCGGCGCCTTCGCCGAGGCGAACCCGAGCGCACGAGGAAGCTCCGGCAGGAGGTCGAGCTGCTCGAGCAGGTCGGCGTCGAACTCGCGCCCGCTCTGGTACGACGGGAACTCCTCGTTGCGGTAGGTCGGCGAGCCGAGCGAGTCCCAGCCCACGACCACCGCGGCCGGCTGCTCGGTCTCCCAGAGCCGCAGCAGCATCGTCCCGAAGCCGTTGAGCGCGCCCGCCGGGCGGCCGTCGGCGCGGCGGATCGTCTTCGGCATCCCGTGGTAGGCGCGGTGCGCGAACGAGTCGCCGTCGACCGCGAGCAGCGGCCGGCTCACGGCTCGAGCTCGGCTTCCATGGCCCGGATCGCCTCCATCAGCCGGTCGGTTGCGATCTGGGCCGCCTGTTTCTCGTCGAGGCTCTTCAGGTCGTCCATCGCGATCGGAGGGCCGTAGCGGACGCGCACCTTCCCGAGCCGCGCGAGCCGGTCGGTGCCGGCGATCGCCGCCGGGACGAGCGGGACGCCCGCCTCGAGCGCGATCCGCGCAGCGCCGGAGTGTGCACGCGCCTCCCACTTCTTCCGCAGGCCCTTCTTGCGCCTCGTCCCCTCGGGGAACATCACGACGGCGTCGCCGTTTCTCGCGAGCTCGACCGCGGTCTCCATCGCCTTCGTGTCCCGCTCGCCGCGCTTCACGGGGAAGCCGCCGCCCGCGTCCACGAACCACTTCAGAGGCCGCCAGTACAGCTCCGACTTGGCCATGTGCCGCAGGTAATGGTCGTTCCCGATCGCAACGCCGAGCGGCCACGGGTCGAAGCTCGAGACGTGGTTCGCGGAGAGGACGAAGCCGCCGTTGGCGGGAATGTTCTCGATGCCGTCCACCTGCAGCCGGTACAGCCCGTACATCACCGGCTTGGCCGTGAGCACGACGAGGCGGTAGAAGAGCGACGGCCGGTCGCGCTTTCGCATACCGCGAAGTATCAAGGGAGATACGGCTTCGTGCCGAACGTAGTGGCCCGACACCCCTTCGCTATGGTGTTCACACGTGACTAAGACACTCGTAATCGCAGAGAAGCCGTCCGTCGGACGCGATCTCGCCTCGGCGCTGCCGGGCAAGTTCGCCAAGCACGAGGGCTACCTGGAGTCAGACGACTCCGTGATCACCTGGGCCGTCGGGCACCTCGTCGAGCTCGTCGATCCCGACGAGTACGACCCCAAGCTGAAGAAGTGGCGGATGGCCGATCTCCCGATCGTCCCCGAGCAATTCAAGCTGCGCCCACGTGACGCGAAGGCCAAGAAACAGCTTGCCGTGATCCACAAGCTGATCAAGCGCGACGACGTCGGCGGGATCGTCAACGCCTGCGACGCCGGCCGCGAGGGCGAGCTGATCTTCGCCTACACTGTCGAGACAGCGCAGACCGACAAGCACGTCGAGCGCCTCTGGCTCAACTCGATGACGAAGAAGGCGATCGTCGACGCCTTCACGAAGCTCCGCGACGGCGAGGAGATGCGCCTGCTCGAGGCGGCCGCCCGCTCCCGCTCGGAGGCCGACTGGCTCGTGGGCATGAACGCGACCCGTGCTGCCTCGATCCGGCTGCGCGCCGCCTTCGACGGCGCGGTCTCGCTCGGCCGGGTCCAGACCCCCACGCTGGCGCTCGTCGCCCGCCGCGAGGAGGAGATCCGCGCGTTCAAGCCGGAGCCCTACTGGCTCGTCGAGGCGAAGTTCGAAGCCGAGGGGCAGCGCCGCTACACCGGCCGCTACCTCGGCGGGAAGCGGCTGCCGAAGGCGGAGGACGCGGCGAAGATCGTCGACGCGTGCACCGGACAGCCGGGCGAGATCACCCAGGTCGAGCGCAAGGAGGAGCGGCAGAAGCCCGAGCTCCTCTACGACCTCACCGCGCTCCAGCGGCACGCGAACACGCTCTACGGCTTCTCGGCCCGCCGCACGCTGGCCGCGGCGCAGAAGCTGTACGAGGACAAGAAGGCGATCACCTACCCGCGCACGAGCTCGCGCTACCTGTCGGGCGACCTCGTCGAGGAGATCCGCCCAACCGCCGAGCTCGTCGGCAAGAACCCGTACTACGCCAAGGCGGCCGCGTACGTCGTCGCGCTGCAGCAGCTCCCGCTCGCGCGGATCGTCAACGACGCGAAGGTCACCGACCACCACGCGATCATCCCGACGCGCGCCGAGCACGACGTCGACAAGTTCAGCGACGACGAGAAGCGGATCTACGACCTCGTCGTCAAGCGCTTTCTCTCGGCGTTCTTCCCCGAGGCCGTGTTCGAGCGCACGCGCGTCGAGACGACCGTCGTGGACCACGTCTTCCGCACGAGCGGCCGGGTCCTCGTCGAGGCCGGGTGGCGTTCGGTCTACGGTGAGGAGGCGCAGGGCGAGGGCGCCGAGGAGGACGACACCGGCGGCGATCAGCTGTTGCCACGTCTCGACAAGGGCGAGGCCGTGCAGACGCTCTCCGTCGAGTCGCTCGCCAAGGAGACGCAGCCGCCCCGTCGTTTCACCGAGGCGTCGCTCCTGGCCGCGATGGAGACGGCCGGCAAGGACATCGAGGATGCCGACCTGCGCGAGGCGATGAAGGAGTCGGGGATCGGCACGCCGGCGACGCGCGCCGCGATCATCGAGCGCCTACTGTCGGTCGGCTACATCGAGCGCGAGGGACGCGCCCTGCACGCAACCGAGAAGGGCGTGCAGGTGATCCGCCTCCTGGGCGAGCACCCGCTAACCTCGCCGGAGCTGACGGGCAGCTGGGAGCACCGGCTCGGCCTGATCGAGCAGGGCGAGGATTCGAGGCCGGCGTTCATGGCCGACATCGTCAAGTTCACGACCGAGACCGTCGCCGAGCTCGACAAGCTCAAGGAGGTCAAGATCGAGCGGGCCAACCTCGGCCCGTGCCCGGTCTGCGGCCGCGACGTGATCGAGAACCGCAAGGGCTACTCGTGCTGGTCGAAGGACGACCCCGGCTGCGGCTTCGTGATCTGGAAGCAGAAGGCGGGCAAGACCCTGCCGGTCCAGGTCGTGAAGCAGCTGATGGCAAACGGCCGCAGCGACGGCCCGGTGACCGGTTTTCGCGGCCGCTCGGGGCGGAGCTTCAGTGCGAAGCTGAAGCTCGTTCAGAACGAGGAAGGCAAGTGGCGGGTCGAGTTCGACGAGGAGTGGGCGCGCCAGCCGCGGCCCGCTCCGGACGAGGAAACGGCCGAGCCCGTCGCCGTCGCCGCGGCCGAGGAATAACGCAGGCATAACGTAAAGAACACGCGCGCCAAACCTTTTCGGGGGAAGATCGTCAGTAACTAGCAAGGGCAGGATTCGTCTTTGCCTTCGCCGGGTGCCGCAATCCGTCCGATGCGATCTGGCGGAATACGCAGTACGCGCGTCTCGTTCGAGGGTTTAGCGGCTCCAGGAACCCGTCATGGTTCACCCTGGCGCCGCAAGGATTCCTCGCCTAGAGTCCGAAGGTTTGTGATCACCCCCGAAGAACCATTCGAAAGAGAGACTGAACTCACTTGACGCAGAATCAGCTTCACGAGTTGCTGGAAACGGATCAGGCGCGCGCGCTCGTCGAGCGTTCTGAGGAGCGCGGCTGGATCGAGCCGCTCGACTTCGAGGCGTTCACGCTCGAGCACGAGCTGAACGACCAGGAGGTCGAGGAGATCACGCGCGAGTTCGAGCGCATCGGGCTCGAGGTCGGCCGCCCCGCAGCGGCCGCCGGCACCGAGGCCGAGAAGGTCGAGCCCGAGAAGTTCGAGGCTCCCGAGCTCCCCGCGCAGGCGCTCTCCGGCTCCGCCGACAGCCTCCAGCTGTTCCTCGCCGACGTCGGCCGCCACAAGCTGCTGACCGCGGCCGAGGAGGTCACGCTGGCCAAGCAGATCGAGCGCGGCGACCCGGTCGCCAAGCGCCGCATGATCGAGTCGAACCTCCGTCTCGTCGTGTCGATCGCCAAGGGCTACCGCGGCCTAGGCGTTCCGTTCCTCGACCTGATCCAGGAAGGCACGCTCGGCCTCAACCGTGCGGTCGAGAAGTTCGACTGGCGCCGCGGGTACAAGTTCTCGACCTATGCGACCTGGTGGATCCGCCAGTCGGTGCAGCGCGCCGTCGCGAATCACGCTCGCACGATCCGTGTCCCGGTGCACGTGGTCGAGCGGCAGCAGAAGCTGTCGCGCGCCGCGCGCCGGCTCGAGGTCGAGCTGGGCCGTGAGGCGACGAAGCAGGAGCTCGCCGAGGCGACCGGCCTGCCGATTCAGCACGTCGACGAGGCGCTCGGCGCCGCGCAGGCGTCCGTGTCGCTGAACCAGACCGTCGGCGCCGACGACGAGGGCGAGCTCGGCGACCTGTTCGCCGACCGCGAGGCCGCCGATCCGTTCGACGAGGCCGAGGAGTCGCTCCGCCGCCAGGGCGTGCGCCGCGCGCTCGACGCGCTGCCCGAGCGGGAGCGCCGCATCCTCGAGCTCCGGTTCGGCTTCGAGGGCGAGCCGTGGACGCTCGAGGCGATCGGCCACGAGCTCGATCTCACCCGTGAGCGGGTCCGCCAGCTGGAAGGCCAGGCGCTTGCGCGCCTGTCCGCGCTGCGCGACCTCATCTCGCTCGCGGCCTAGCTGAGGCAACACAAGTAGGGACGGGCGCCAGGCGCTCGTCCCTACAATCGCGGCCCGCGGGGCTAACTGTTCCTTTGTATCCCCGTCTTTGAGAGAATCAACGACGGTTCTCGACTGGGACCGCAACAGGAGGGTGGAGAAGAGATGGGGAAGAAGCTGAAATTCAGCCTGGTGGCTGCCTTTGCGTCTTTGGCGCTCGTGGCGGCGGCCGGAGCTGCCTTGACCGGCGGCAAGGCGACGACGACGCTCGTCTTCGGCGCCTCGGCCGATCCGGTGATCCTGGACGGCCCGCTCGTCTCGGACGGCGAGTCGCTGCGCCCGATCAGTCTTATCTTCCAGGGCCTCGTCAGCCTCAAGCCGGGTAGCACGGTGGTCGTGCCCCAGCTGGCGACGAGCTGGTCGACTTCGAAGAACGGCCTCAACTGGACGTTCAACCTGCGCCCGGGCGTGAAGTTCCAGGACGGCACGCCGTTCAACGCCAAGGCGGTCTGCGTCAACTTCAACCGCTGGTTCAACTTCCCAGGCCCGCTGCAGACGGACGCCGTGACCTACTACTGGAACACGGTCTTCGGCGGTTTCGCGCACCCCGCACAGGGAAGCCCGGGGCCCGACAAGAGCCTCTACAAGGGCTGCAAGGCCGTCGGCTCCAACAAGGCCGTGATCCTGCTGACCCGCAAGTCGGGCGGCTTCCTCGGCGCGCTTGGGCTGTCGGTGTTCGGGATGGCCAGCCCCACGGCGCTCGTGAAGTACAAGGCCGACGCGGGCACGGTCACGGCGGACGGCGTGTTCCAGCCCACCGGGACGTTCGGGACGCAGCATCCGATCGGCACCGGGCCGTACATGTTCAAGTCGTGGAAGATCGGCGACAAGCTCGTGCTCGTGAAGAACCCGACCTACTGGGGTAACTCGAGCAGCCCGAGCTGGTCGCGGTCGGGCAAGATCGACCAGTTGATCTTCCGGGCGATCCCCGACAACGCGGCGCGGCTCCAGGCGCTGCAGACCGGCGAGATCAACGGCTACGACAACGTCGCGCCGCAGGACATCCCCACGGTGCGGGGGAGCAGCAGCCTGAAGATCTTGAACAGGCCGCCGTTCAACGTGGCCTACGTCGGGATCAACCAGTCGAAGCCGCCGATGAACAACCTGCTCGTCCGCCAGGCGGTCGCGTACGGTCTCGACCGCGCAAGCGTCGTGAACGCGTTCTACGGCGGCCGCGGCCAGCAGACGAACCAGTTCCTGCCGCCGCAGCTGTTCGGCTACGCCAAGACCGGCGTGCCGAGCTATCCGTACAACCCGGACAAGGCGAAGGCCCTGCTGCAGCAGGCGGGCCTCACGCTGCCCGTCAAGATCGACTTCTGGTTCCCGACCAACGTCACCCGGCCGTACATGCCCGACCCGAGCCGGAACTTCCAGGCGTTCGAGGCGAGCCTCGAGAAGTCGGGCTTCCAGG
The DNA here is from genome assembly GCA_963724805.1 of uncultured Actinomycetes bacterium. Lineage (GTDB taxonomy): Bacteria > Actinomycetota > Thermoleophilia > Gaiellales > Gaiellaceae > CAVQZA01. The sequence continues at coordinate 86,178 of CAVRWA010000006.1, read as the reverse complement.
TCACGCCGCACAGCGCGCCGTGGCGCCCGGACTACCTGGGCACGGTGCAGAGCGGCGGCGCCCAGCTCTTCATGCTGGGCTGGACCGGTGACTGGGGCGATCCCAGCAACTTCCTGAACGTCCACTTCGGCTCGCAGACCGACCAGTTCGGGTTCAACAACCCGACCCTGTTCAACCTGCTGAAGGCGGCCGACGCGGAGACCGACCTCGACAAGCGCACTGCGCTCTACCAGCAGGCGAGCGTCGCGGTCATGAAGTTCCTGCCGGTCGTTCCGTACGTGCACTCGACGCCGGCGTTGGCGTTCAAGAAGAACATCAACGGCTTCATCGCAAGCCCGGTGGGTCTCGACCCGTTCTGGCTCGCGACCATCGGGAAGTAGGAGGAGTAATCAGGCAGCCGGCGGACTGAATCGATGCTTCGGTTCATAGTCCGCCGGCTGCTGCTGCTCGTCCCGATCATCATCGGGCTCTCGATCCTGATCTTCCTCTGGATCAGAGCCCTGCCGGGAGGGCCGACCGAGGCCCTGCTCGGCGAGCGCGCAACGCCCGAGGCGGTGGCCCAGATCCGGCACCAGCTCGGCCTCGACAAGCCGCTCTACAAGCAGTACTGGGCCTATGTGAGAACGACCGCCTCGGGTAACCTCGGCATCAGCATCTCCTCGCGCCGGCCCGTCACGACCGAGATCAGGGAGCGGTTCCCGGCGACCGTGGAGCTCGCCTTCGCGGCGATGATCTTCGCTCTGAGCCTGGGCCTGCCGCTCGGCTTCTACGCAGCGAAAAGGCACGGGAGCACGTTCGACCACGCGAGCTTAGTCGGCTCCCTGATCGGGATCTCGATCCCGATCTTCTTCCTCGCGATCATCCTCAAGTACATCTTCTCGGTGCGGCTCGGCTGGCTGCCGAGCGTGGGCCGACAGGACGTGCTGATCGACGCGCAGCACCCGACTGGGTTCTACGTCCTCGACGGGATCGTGACGTTCAACTTCAACGCTGCCTGGGACGCGACCAAGCACCTGATCCTGCCCGCGATCGCGCTCGGCTCGATCCCGCTCGCGATCATCGCGCGGATCACGCGCGCGTCCGCGCTCGACGTGCAGAACGAGGACTACGTGCGCACGGCCCGCGCGAAGGGGATGTCACCGGGGATCGTCGACCGGCGTCACGTGATGCGCAACGCGCTCCTGCCGGTCGTGACGATCATCGGCCTCCAGGTCGGCCTCCTGCTCGGCGGGGCCGTGCTCACCGAGACGGTCTTCGCGATCCCGGGCATGGGCTCCTGGCTCGCCCAGGCGATCTTCAACCGCGACTACCCGGTGATCCAGGGCGGCGTCCTCTTCCTCGCGATCGTGTTCGTGTTCGTCAACCTGATCGTCGACCTCTCCTACGGCTTCCTGAACCCGAGGATCCGAGTCTCGTGAGCATTGCTGAGCTCGAGGGACAGCTTGTCGGCCCGACCGTCCCGACGGGCGGACTCTGGCACGAGGCCTGGCGGCGGATCCGCCGCGACCGCGGCGCGATGGTCGGGTTCGTCTTCGTCTGCTGCTTCGTGGGTGCGGCGATCCTTGCGCCTTGGATCGCCCCTTACGGGCCGCTGGACCAGAACCTCAGCCTGATCATGAAGGGCTGCTGCCCCGGCCCGTCGTCCGCGCACTGGTTCGGGGTCGACAACCTCGGCAGGGACGAGCTGTCGCGGATCCTCTGGGGGGCGCGCTACTCGCTCATCATCGGCGTCGTGTCGGTGACGGTGGGCCTGTCGGTCGGGGTCACGCTCGGCTCGATCGCGGGCTACTTCGGCGGCACGATCGACAACATCATCATGCGGATGATGGACATCATGCTGGCGATCCCGGGCCTGCTGCTCGCGATCGGGATCGTCGCGGTGCTCGGCCCCGGCCTCTTCCAGATCATGATCGCGGTCGGGGTCACGCAGATCCCGATCTTCGCGCGCCTGATCCGCGGCTCGATCCTCTCCCAACGGGAGGCCGACTTCGTGCTCGCGGCCAGATCCGTGGGGGTGCCGCGCCGGTCGATCCTCGGGTCGCACATCCTGCCGAACTCGATCTCGCCGGTGATCGTGCAGGGGACGCTCTCGCTCGCGACGGCGATCATCGACGTGGCCGGGCTCGCGTTCCTCGGCCTCGGCGACCCGGATCCGTCGCGGCCGGAGTGGGGGGCGATGCTGACGAACACGAACGAGTACCTCCAGGTCGCGCCGTTCCTCGCGATCATCCCCGGGATCGCGATCGTGATCTCGGCGCTCGGCTTCAACCTGATCGGCGACGCCCTGCGCGAGGCGCTCGATCCGAAGCTGCGCGGGCGCGCATGAGCGATTCGCTGCTCGCGGTCGACGGGCTCGAGGTTCGGTTCTGGACCGACCGCGGCACCGTACACGCGGTGAACGGCGTGTCGTTCGAGGTCGACGCGGGCGAGACGCTCGGGATCGTCGGTGAGTCGGGCTGCGGCAAGAGTGTCACCTCCCTTGCGATCCTCGGCCTGCTGCCGCGCGCCGGGCGCGCCACGGCCGGCACGGCGCGATTCGAAGACCGCCAGCTGCTGACGATGTCGGACAGCGAGCTTCGGCAGGTGCGGGGGAGGGAGGTCGCGATGATCTTCCAGGACCCGATGACGAGCCTGAACCCGGTGCTCACGATCGGGCGCCAGATCCGCGAGGCCCTCGAGACCCACTTCGGAATGGACCGCAAGGCGGCGGACGCACGCTCGGCCGAGCTCCTGGACCAGGTCGGGATCCCGAGCGCGAAGGCGCGGATCGGCGACTATCCGCACCAGTTCTCCGGCGGGATGCGCCAGCGGGCGATGATCGCGATGGCGCTTGCGTGCGAGCCGAAGCTGCTGATCGCGGACGAGCCGACGACGGCGCTCGACGTCACGATCCAGGCCCAGATCCTCGACCTGCTGCGCGTGCTCGTCGCCGAGCGGAACGCGGCGCTGATCCTGATCACGCACGACCTCGGCGTCGTCGCCGGGATGTGCGAGCGAGTCAACGTGATGTACGGGGGCACGTTCGTCGAGACCGGCTCCGCCGAGCAGGTGTTCGGCGCACCGCGGCACCCGTACACGCTTGGCCTGCTGCAGAGCGTGCCGCGCCTCGACACTCCGCGCGGCCGACAGCTCCAGCCGATCGCGGGCGCTCCGCGCGACATGCTCCACGCGCCGCACGCCTGTCCGTTTCAGCCGCGCTGCCGCTACGCGATCGAGTCGTGCCACACAGAGGTGCCGCCGCTCGTCCAGGTCGATCCCGGCCACTACGTGGCGTGCTTCAACCCAGTGGCTGCGGACGAGTGGACCAGGTCGCGCCTGGTGAAGGCATGAGTACCAACGGAAGCGAGAACCTCGTCGAGCTCGAGCACCTCTCGGTCTGGTTCCCGATCCAGAGCGGCGTCGTGCTCGACCGCCACGTGGGCGACGTGAAGGCCGTGGACGACGTCACGCTGACGATCCGGCGGGGCGAGACACTCGGACTGGTCGGCGAGTCGGGGTGTGGGAAGTCGACGGTCGGTCGCGCGATCCTGCGCCTCTACGAGCCGACCGCCGGCACGATCGTGTTCGACGGCCAGGACATCTCGCACCTCGACGAGGGTGACCTGCGGTCGCTGCGGCGGCGGATGCAGATGGTCTTCCAGGATCCGTTCGCGTCGCTCAACCCCCGCCACAGCGTCGGGCGCATCGTGGGCGAGCCGCTGCGCGTGCACGGCCTCGCCAAGCGCAAGGGGGCCGACGCGCGCGTCCGTGAGCTGCTGAAGATCGTCGGGCTTCCCGAGGACGCGGCGAGTCGGTATCCGCACGAGTTCTCGGGCGGCCAGCGCCAGCGTGTCGGAGTAGCGCGGGCGCTCGCGGTCAACCCCGACTTCATCGTCGCGGACGAGCCGGTGTCGGCGCTCGACGTCTCGATCCAGGCCCAGATCATCAACCTGCTCGCGTCGCTGCAGCACGACTTCGCCCTCACGTACCTGTTCATCGCCCACGATCTGGCCGTCGTCCGCCACATCTCCGACCGGATCGCGGTGATGTACCTCGGTGGGATCGTCGAGGTCTCGCCGGCCGACGAGCTCTACGAGCGGCCCTTGCACCCGTACACCATCTCGTTGCTCTCCGCGGTGCCGATCCCCGACCCGGTCATCGAGCGCGAGCGCAAGCCGCTCCTGCTCCAGGGGGATCTCCCGAGCCCCGCGAACCCGCCCGCAGCGTGCCGCTTTCACACACGCTGTCCCTACGTGCAGCCCACGCGCTGCCGGGACAAGAGGCCGGAGCTGCGCGACTTCGGGGGTGGGCACACGGTCGCCTGCCACTTCGCGGAGGCGATCCTGTCCGGCGAGCTGAGGCCACACGAGCAGCAGCCGGTCTTCGACCCGGGTGTCGTCGAGCCCGCGCCAGAGCCGCCGCCGACATAGATATGGCGAGGCTCGTCACCTGTCGGCTCGAGGTTGCGCCGATCCACCGCGAGCCCGATCCGTCGTCCGAGCAGGTTACCCAGGCGCTGCTCGGGGAGCCGCTGTCGGTCGAGGAGCGCCGTGGCGGCTGGGCGCTCGTCCGCACCGCGTACGACTACCCGGGGTGGATCGCGATCGACGCGATCGAGCCGAGCCCGCAGGAGGGTGGCGATCCGGTCGAGGAGGCGCGCAGGTATCTCGGCGCGCCCTACCTGTGGGGCGGCATGACGGAGCTCGGGATCGACTGCTCGGGGCTCGTCCACATGGCCTACCGGCGGCTCGGGCGTCTGATTCCGCGTGACGCCGACCAGCAGGAAGAGGCCGGCGAGAAGGTGCCCGCCGGCGAGGTTCGGCCGGGTGACCTCGTCACCTACGGCGATGCGTTCGCCGACCACATCGCGTTCTGGCTGTGCGACGGACGCATCCTTCACGCCACCGGCCGGGAGGGCGTGAACGGGGTCGTGGAGGAGGTCGAGCCGACTGACTATGTGGCCCGACGCCGCATGTTTGTGCGGTTTTGAGCCCCGAGCGCCCTGCGTCGATCCCTAGGACGAGTGAGTACTTCTAAAGGGGGACTTCAGGGGAACCGATAGGAAGGCCGTGGACGCAGCCGAGCGTAAGGAGATCCTGAGCCGCTACATCGGGCACACCCGTCGCTTCGACGAGGTGGCTGCTCGGCGCGGCAACGGCAACGGTGAGGTGATCCCGTTCGCGGGCCCGCTGCGCGAGCTCGAGCAGGAGCCGACGAACCGGGAGATCGAAGTCCTTCAACTGATCTCGGACGGCCTCGTGAACCGCGAGATCGGGCATCGCCTCTTCCTGTCGGAGGAGACGGTGAAGTCGCACGTCCGCCACCTGCTCGCCAAGCTGCAGGCGCGCTCGCGCGCCCACGCCGTCGCCGTCGGCTTCCGCCGCGGCATCATCAGCTAGAGCCGGTTATCCACCGGTTCTACAGATAGTCGAGGGCGAACAAGACCCGCCTCACCGCGACCCGGCGAAGCGGGTCTTGCTAGCTTTCCAGTCCATTTTCCCCAGCGTGTGGAAATCACTCAACAGGGTGATGCCCACAGGTTGTGGAAAAAGGAGACTGCGACGGCTTCTACCAGCCCTTGGAAGCGCTCGCGACGAAACCGCGGGCGACGATACGGATCACAGACTTGCGCACTGTGACTCCTCGGTTTGGGGACTAACGGCAGCGTGATGGTATACCCCGTCTGGGGGATAACGCAAGAGGACTAAGGGGATATGTGCGTAAGGGTTTCAGACCGTTCGTTCGAGTGATTCGTCAGCTCGGCAGTCCGGGTGTACGGATGTACACCTACGTCGTCACGCTAACGCTGATCTCTTGCGGGATGTTCCTCGCACTTCTGGCGGCGGGGTACACGCTCGGCGACGCATGGGTCGTTCTTGCACTCGCAGTCGTTGCGGCAGTTGCTGAGCAGGCGAGCGTCCGGCTGAGCACCCGCGCGGACGTGGAGGTGTCGATCTCCGGGCTTCCACTTCTGTTCGCCGCTGTTCTCTACGGACCTTTGGCAGCCATGGCTGTCTACGCGGCATCGATGATCGGCGACATACACAACCGAAGTCCCCAGCCTCGGCTGAAATGGGCCGTCTACACGAACACGCGCGCCATCTCCGGAGCGATCACCGGACTTGTAGTTGTGACTGTCGCGAGCCATACCTCAAATGCGCTCGGCGCGGTGGTACTCGCGACATGCATCGGCACGGTCGTTTCTGAATCGTTGGATCTAGGATTCACCGCTCTCACCGTTAAACTTCGCGGAAGCGGGAGTGCAATGGAGGTCATCAGGAGCATCGCACCTACCGCTGTCGCATCTGTCCCACTCATTGCTCCTGTAGTGGCGCTCCTTGCATTCGGCGTCGAACAGATCTCGATCTGGATCCTCCCGGTCTTCTTCCTGCCTGCGCTTGCGGCTCAGCGTCTGTACGTTCTGTACCAGGAGCAGACCCAACTCGCGGAGGAGCTTTCGTCAGTCAACGGTCGGCTCGAGCAAGCTAACGTCTCATTCGCGACGGCGCTTGTTGCGACTCTCGACGCCCGAGATCAATACACCGCGGGTCACTCCGCTGCCGTTGCGATCTATGCGCAGGACATCAGCGAGCGTATGGGGCTTCCCGAGCAGGACCGGCGATTGGCTCACCTGGCTGGCCTCGTACACGACATCGGCAAGATCGGGCTTCCCCCCGGGCTGCTTGAGAAGCCAGGCGCGCTGACGCTCGAAGAACGACGGGTCATGGAGCGACACTCCGAGATAGGCGAGCGGATCCTCGCGAAGGTCGACGACTACTCCGAGATCGCCGCGATCGTGCGTCACCATCACGAGAGGTTCGATGGGAACGGCTACCCAGACGGGATCGGTGGCGACGAGATCCCCATGATCTCCCGAATCCTCGCCGTCGCAGACGCTTACAACGCGATGACGTCCGACCGTCCATACCGTGAGGCCATGCCGACTCGCGTTGCCAGGCTGAGGCTCGCCCAGGCTGTCGAAACCCAGTTCGACACCTCAGTCGTTGCCGCGTTCGAAGCGATTCTTGCCGGCGCAACGGAGAGCTATCGGCTCGCCACCAGGGTTGACTTCCAATTCGACGGTCAGGCCCAGGTCCTCGAAGGAGCTGAAGCCCCGGTGTTCACACCTGAGCTGCTGACGCCGCGCGTGGCAATCCGGGCGATCGGCGGCTAGTCGAAGTCGTCGTCCAGAACGCCACCGGCTCGAGCCACCGCTTCGAGCCGGGTTCTCACACCGAGCTTGCGGTAGACGTGCCGAAGGTGGACCTTCACGGTCACGTCCGATATGAAGAGTGCGCGGCCGATGTCCTTGTTTGAGAGTCCCTGGCAGAGGAGAGCGAAGACCTCCTCCTCTCGTCCCGAGAGTCTCGGTCCTTCCAGCGGGAGCGTTGATCGTTCACGCACGGAGGCTTGGCCGAGCAAGTTGTGATCGCGGCTTCTTTCGAGGGCGCTTCGGATTGTTGGCGCGAAGTATGGATCGGATGCGAGAAATGGGACGATGCCCGTACTCGCGCGGCAAGCAGTGATCAGTGCGTCAATCCATCCCGTCGACGTGACGGCCGTGATTACCGCTCTCGTTTCGTGTGATGCATCGCCACCCCGCGCCAGTGCGGCAATGAGAACACCGCACGAGCACAATACGTGGGCTTGTGAACCCCATCGACGGTCGTCCGCTCTTGAGAGAAGTTCGTCACACACATCGAGATCTCCAGAGCACGCGGCCGCGATAGCTTTTACGGCTGCCAACTCGGCCTCTTGCGTTGGGCTCGCGAGTCGCTCATGTGGACTCACTCTCTGGCGAAGGGCCTCGCTTGGTGCGCCAAGTGCGAGCAGCATCCGGATCCGGACCATCTCGCACTCGACCAGGTTGTGAACGTCGTCGCAAGCGCGCGCCTCCGCCTCGGCTCGTGCGAGGAGCCGTGTTGCTCGGCCAAATCGCCGACACCCAAGCTCGGCGTGCGCTAAGCCAACCAGCACGTGCGGTAGAACAAACCGAAATCCAAGTGAGTCCGCCAAGCTCAACACAGTTCGAAACTGGGTAAGGGCTTCGTCGTAGCGAGCACGCCCCACCAGCAACCGCCCAAACAGGTTTAGGTAGCTTGTTTTCACTGCAGGATTCTTCGCCTTGGCGAGCAAGGGCAACACGGCAAGGTTCTGTTCCAGGGCTTCCTCGAGTCCGCCAATCTGCTCCGCGAGCGTGGCGCGACCTGTTGCGTAACGCAACACACCGTCGATTCCAGCTCCGCAGATCGGCCCGAGTTCGGCGAGAGCAACTTGCGCGTCAGACTCGCCCAGCAGTCGCCGCGAGTTGAACTCACCCCAAACGGCCTCCAGCCGGTCATCATCGCTTTGCGCAATCCTCTTAGCGCGTGCAAAAGGAATCAGCGATTCGTCGAAGTAATCAAGGAAGTAGGCACTCCGCCCCGCGACGATCCACGCACGCGCAGCGAGCGGATGGGCGTCGCCAAGTGCAAGGGCCGCGCCGTGGGCAAGCAAGAGTGTGGCTTCGGTCTTTCCTTGGAGCAGGCTCGCCTCTGCCATCGCCAGCTGTACGGACGGTGTCTCGATCCCTTGGTGCTCGGCGAAGTCGCACCATGCGACAAGCGTTCCAAGGCGGCCTTCCGTAACGAGCTCGCGAAGCGCCGCAGCGATCAACGCATCGACCCTTGTTGGGTCCGGGTCATATCTCATCAGTTCGAACAGGTCATCCCAGGCGTGCTCGGCTTGTAGGCGTTCCGTGAGGATCACGAGCGTTTCGTCCCGTTCGTCGACGGGGTACTCGCGGAAGCGCGACTTGAGGAAGTCGCGCAGGAGCGGATGCATGCGAAGCGCGGCACGATCGCGCTCGAGCAGGCCGAGACACACTGCCTCATCCAGGAGCTGGTCAGCGGGCTTCAAATCGGTGAGGCGACGGGCGAGATCAAGGGTCGGCGCCGAGACGAACGCCAGCCGACAGAGCAGCGTTCGGGCTTTCGGCGAGGCGCTCTTGAAGACCTCGTCGGCGAAGAAGTCGTAGAGCGCCTCTGCGCTCGGCGCGTCGGGCACGGCCGAGCCGCCCCTCACCGCAGCGAGGCCGGTTACTACGGGCCACCCCTGGGTCACCTCGAGCAGCGCGGCGAGCGAGTCGTCATGCTTGACGCCCAGCACCGATGCTGACTCCGTCGGTGTGAGCGCGAGCTCGCCGGTGTCGACCACGACCACCTCGCCGTACGTCGTCTGCCTCGCGGAGGCCCACGCCGGGTGCGATCGGCTCGTCAGGAGGAGCCTCATGCCCGAGGCCTGGGCGAAGCGTGCGAAGAACCGGTCTGCCGTCGCCGAGGCACCGATGTGGTGGTAGTCGTCGACGACCAGCCACGTGTCGTCGGGCCACGCTGAGGCGCTGTCGGCCAGGATCTCGGCCACGAGCTCCGGCTCCTCTTCCGAGGCCGGCACCGCGAGCAGCCGCTGCCGCATCCGCTCGGCGGGGCCCTGAACCACGGTCTCGAGCACCCGAGCGAGGCCGAGTGCCAGCGCCGACACGTCGGACGACGGCGCGGTGGCCGAGTACCACGCATGTTGTCGAGGGCCCTCCGCCAGCCACTGGCGCGCAAGTGTCGTCTTGCCGTAGCCGGCGGGCGCGACGAGCAGGATCAGCCTTGCATCCGCGTCGTCGAGCAGGCGCGTCAGCCGAGGCCGCCTGATGATGCGGTGGCGACCAAGCGGGATTTGAATCGTGCCCTCGCTCATTCGGCTGCTCCGGGGCGCCGCAAGCCCGAGCCCACAGGCTAGCGCGACCTGTCGCGAATCTCGACTGTCTCGAAAAGAGCCCCGCCCGCGGCAACTTGGGGGGCCGCGGGCAGGGTGCCGTCAGTCCCCCGGACCGACCGAGGTCAGTCCGAGGCTTTCCGACAGGGGATCAGCCCCTGTCAGGCTGCGGTAGGCCACTGGGATCTGCCGCCGTCGCGTCACGCCCAGCTTCTGGCGCAGCACGTCGCTGTGCGCCTTGGCCGTCCTTGGGGAGATGCCGAGCCGCTCGCCGACCTCCTCGTTCGAGCAGCCGGCTGCAATCAGCTCGACGACCTGACGTTGCCGTTGAGTGATGCGTGGGCTTTGGGGTTCGGACATGAGCCGACACAATCATGGTAGCGCGCTGCCGCCAATTGACCAGAGGGCGTATTCGGGGGTTTACGCCCGCGCGACGGCGCGGCCGATGAAGCTGACGTCGTGCCCGCGGCGGTTCGCCTCGGCGAGCTCGTCCTCGTCGAGGGCGCCGATCCGCACCAGCAGCTCGAGCTCGTCTCGGAGGTGTGTCCGCATCATCTCCGGCCCGTCGGTGGCGATCGTGAACTGGACGCCGTGCTCGATGAAGGTGCGGAACGTCTCCCGCACGGCGTCCTCGTCGGCGAGCGCCTTGGTGAGCAGGTTGGAGGTGGGGCAGATCTCGAGCACGATCCCGGCGTCTCGTATCGCGGCCATCAGCTCGGGATCCTGTGCGGCGAGGATGCCGTGGCCGATCCGGTCGGGGCGCAGCACCTCGATCACCTCGCCGATCTCCTCACGGCCGGTGTCGCCGCCCTCCTCGCCGACATGGATCGTGACCCCGAGCCCGGCCTCGCGCGCCGCCTCGACCATCGGCGCGACCTGGCGGTAGTCGTAGCGCTCACCGCCCGGGCGCGGGCCGGCGATGTCGACGCCGACGATTCCGCGCGGCGCCCAGGCGATCGCCTTCTCGACGATGATCGCGTTCTGCTCGGCGGTGAATGTCCGGTCCATCATCAGCAGCAGGCCTGCCCGCACCTGCGGGTACTCGAGGCTCGCGCGGTCGAGGCCGCGGATCGCGGCGAGGATGATGTGGTCGAGGTCGCGCTCGCCGCCGCGGTTGCGCTTCATCGGGTTGAAGCGCACCTCGAGCGTCGTGATCCGCTGCGAGCGGTAGGCGCCGCCGATCGCGCCGTGCACCGAGCGCTCGACCGCGATCGGGCTCGACTGGATCAGCTCCGTCCAGTGGTAGATCGCGTCGAGCGCGTCGAGGTTCGGCACGCCGCGCGGGTCGGAGACCGTGACGAGCTGCTCGAACTCCCAGTAGTCCTTGACCGGGAGCGCGATCCCCTGCTCGTGCGCAAGGCTCCAGAGGATGTCGGAGGCAACCGAGCCGCCGAGGTGGGTGTGCAGCTCGGCGAGACCTGATTCGAACACGTTGCGAGTCTACTCAGCGCGCTCGACGGGCTCGGCGAGCTGGCTCTCGACCATCGCCACGGCCAGGTCGACTGCGTCGGCCATCAGCGCCTCGTCCACGAGGTTGGACGAGTCCTCCGGCGAGTGGTACTCGTCGTACGGGAAGTGGAGCACGCTCATCGCCGGGATCCTCGCCTGGGCGAAGGGCAGGTGGTCGGTTCCCGCATCCTCGCCGAGCTCGGTCACGACGCCGTAGCGGTCGTAGAGGCCGAGCCCGCGCGCGGTCTCCTCGGCACGCTCGAGCAGCGCCTGGGGTGAGCACAGCAGCTCGAGGCTCTCTCCGCAGCCGATGCAGTCGAGGTTGACCATGCCGACGATGCGGCCGGCCTCGCCGCGCGATTTCGCCTCGGCGACGTAGTGCTTCGAGCCGACCAGGCCGATCTCTTCGGCGCCGAACGCGACGAACGTGAGCGAGCGCGGGTGCTTTCGGCCGACGAGCCGCTCGGCCACGCGCACGAGGCCCTCGACCCCGGTCGCGTTGTCGATCGCGCCCGGGCCGCGCCAGACGGAGTCGTAGTGGGCGCCGACGACGACCGTCTCCTCGCTCTCGCCGGGAACCTCGGCGATCACGTTGCGGTCGCGGAGGCCCGGGACGAAGCGGCCGCGGACGACCAGCCGGGCGCGCATCCCCTCGCGCAGCCGTCCGGCGTCGGCCGGCGAGATGAACGCCGTCGGCGGGGTGGTCACGTGGCTCGCCAACATGAACGGGATCGCGTGGACTCCGAAAGGGCTCCGGCGCAGCCTCCCTTCGCCGACGGCGAAGATCCCGTCCGAGAGCCGCTGCACGTCTCCCTCCACCTCGCCGGGGTGCGCGTACATGCAGGGGCCGGCTTCCCAGCGCTCGCCGTCCACTTCGAGCAGCGGCTCCTCGGCCTCGTAGCCGAGCAGCGGGAACTCCTGGAAGCGAGGCTCGAGCCCGAGCGCGGCAAAGGCGTCCGCGACCGCGTGCGCGGCACGCTCGGCCTCGGGCGTCCCGCAGCGCCGGACGCCGATCTCGACCGAGAGCGTGCGAAGCAGCTCCACGACATCGAGTCTATGACCATTAGGCTCCGCGCCATGAAGGTGGGGATCGTGGTGCCGTTCTCGTGGACCTTCTGGGGCGCCGTGAACGAGCATGCGGAGCTCCAGGCGGCCGCCCTGCGCCGGCTCGGCGTCGAGAGCAAGACGCTGATCGGCAACGACCCCGCCGGCCAGTTCACCCGCGTCCTCCACCCGCGGGTCGCGCGCCACGGCGAGCCTCCGCCCGACGTGATCCCGGTCGGCCGCTCGGTGATCGTGCCCGCGAACGGCTCGCTCCCGAACATCGTGCTCAGCCCGCGATCGATCTTCCGTGTCCGGGCCGCGCTCGAGCGCGAGCGCTTCGACGTGCTCCACCTGCACGAGCCGATGACGCCCGCGATCTGCATCTCCACGCTCGCGTTCGCGACCACCACGCCGATCGTCGCGACCCACCACGCGAGCGGCGAGCTCGGCTGGATGCGGTACGCGCGGCACATCTGGCGCCCGGTGCTGAACAACATCGACTACCGCATCGCCGTCTCGCAGATGGCCGCAGACTCCGCTGCGCGGTGGCTCCCCGGCGACTACCACGTGATCCCGAACGGAGTGCTGATCCCCCCGGCGGCCGATCCCGCCGGGCGCGAGCACCGGATCCTGTTCGCCGGCCGCCACGAGCCGCGCAAGGGCCTGCGCGTGCTGCTCGAGGCGTGGCCCGAGATCCGGCGACGTACCGGCGTGCGCCTGCGGATCGCCGGAGCCGACCCGCTCGCGGTCCGGCTCCTGCTCTCGCGCACGCACGTCTCCGACGAGGGGATCGACATCCTCGGCTTCCTCTCGCAGGAGGACCTCACCGCCGAGCTCCTCTCGGTGAAGGCGCTCGTCGCGCCGTCGCTCGGCGGCGAGAGCTTCGGCATGGTGCTGACCCGCGCCTTCGCGTGCGCGACGCCGGTGGTCTCGTCGGACATCCCGGGGTACCGTGACGTGATGACGCCGGACACGGGGCTGCTGTGCCCGCCGGGCGACCCGGGCGCCCTGGCCGATGCAGTCGAGTCGCTCCTCGCCGATGAGCCGCGGCGCGAGGCCCTCGGTGCCGGGGCACGGCAGGTGGCGATCGCGAAGTACTCCTGGGACGACATCGGGCGGCGCCTGATCTCGGTCTACGAGGAGGTGCTGGCCGCCTGATGCGCTCTGCGCTCGCGCACCCGCTGACCAGGGTCACGCTCCTCATGCTCGCGGCGGCCGGCGTCATCGTTCTGATCTGGTGGCGCGGGCCGAACACGCACACGATCGGGCACGCGTTCTCCCACGTCATCTGGAAGTGGGTGCTCGTCGCGCTCCTCTTCAACCTCCTCTCGATTGTCGCCCGCGCGCTTGCCTGGAAGACCGTGATCGACGTGGCAATGCCGGAGCCGAGACCGGCCTTCCGGCTCGTGTTCTCGGCGTTCTCGGTGGGTCTGTTCGCGAACGCCGTCCTGCCGGGCCGCGTGGGCGAGCTCGCGCGCGTGGGCGTGCTGACGCGCCGGATGCCCGGGCGGAAGGGCCTCTGGGCGACTCTCGTCGGCACGGTCTTCGCGCACCGCGTCTTCGACCTCGTGCCGGTCGCTCATCCTCGTCGTGTACGTCGTGTTCTTCGCCAAGATCCCGGCCTGGGCGGTGACGAGCCTGATCGTCGTCGTCGCCGTCGGGATCGCCCTCTTCACGTTCGCGTTCGCGAGCGCACGGCTCCACCAGGGCGCGCGGGTCGAGGGCCTCGGCGCCGTCCGGCGCGTGGTCACGATGGGTCGCCACGGGCTCGGCGTGATGCGCGCCGGCTGGCCCGCCGTGCGGGCGGTCTCGTTCCAGTGCCTCGGCTGGCTCTTCCAGCTCCTCGCGGTCTACACGGCGATGCGCGCCTTCGACATCCACGCGCCGATGCCCGCAGCCGGGCTCGTGCTGGTGCTGATGAACGTGGCGACGATCTTCCCGCTCTGGCCGGGCAACATCGGGCTGATGCAGGCCGCGGTCGCGCTTCCGCTCGTCTCGTACGGCGTCCCCTATGCCAAGGGCTTCGCGTTCGGAATCGGCCTGCAGGCGATCGAGGCGTCGGTGGGGATCGGGATCGGCCTCATCTTCCTCGCCCACGAGGGGATCTCGCTCGCGACCCTGCGCGGGATGCCCGGCGCCGAGCGGGCCGACGAGGTCGTCGACGAAGACAGAAGGGATGGTCGAGGACGATGCCGGGCGCCCGCGCGATCGCGTGCCCGGCTAGCCTCAAGGGCGTCCTCGGGGCGGCGGAGGCGGCGGCCGCGCTCGCCGAGGGGCTCTCGACCTGGGCAAACGTCGAAGAGCGGCCCGTCGCCGACGGCGGCGAGGGGACCGCCGAGGCGCTGTACGGGGCGCGGGGAGGGCGCTGGCACGAGGTGACGGTGCCGGACGCGTTCGGTCGGCCCCGGCTCGCGCGCTGGCTCGAGCTGCCGGACGGGACGGCAGTCGTCGAGGCGGCGGAGGCGGTGCCGCTCGACCCGGCGCGGCTCGACCCGCTCGCAGCGTCGAGCCGGGGCTTCGGCGAGCTGATCCTCGCCGCCGGAGGCGCGTCTGCACTGCTCTTCTGCCTGGGGGGCGTGGCGACGGTGGACGGCGGGGTGGGGATGCGCGAGGTGCTCGAGCGGCTGCCCGCTCCGGCCTACGTCGCGTGCGACGTCCAGAGCCCGCTCCGCGATGCCGCGCGCCTGTTCGGGCCGCAGAAGGGCGCCGACGCGGCTCAGGTCGAGCTGCTCGAGAGGCGCCTGCTCGCACTGCCCGAGCTTCGTCCCTACGCGGACCTTCCGGGTGCCGGCGCGGCCGGAGGGCTCGGGGCGGCGCTCGCGGCGCTCGGCGCCGAGCTCGTCCCCGGAGCAGAGCTCGTGCTCGATGCGATGGAATTCGATCCGCGCGGGGCCGATCTCGTCGTCACCGGGGAGGGGACGGTCGACCGCACGACCGCGGAGGGGAAGGCCCCTGCGGTCGTCGCGCGCCGGTGCCGAGAGGCGGGCGTTCGCTGCGTCGTCTTCGGCGGCCGCGTCGTCGAGCCGCTGCCCGGGGTGGAGACCGTCGCGCTCTCGGGGGACCCGGCGCGGGCCTGGGAGGACCTCGTTGCCCTAGGCCTTAGTCTCGAGGCCTGACGGGCAATTCGGCCGGGCCGGATGACGCCCCAGACACGGCGCCGGCTCAGCACGTTCGGCCGCGACGCGTAGCGCCGCTACGCGCCACGACCGCCCGCACTGCCCGGCTTGGTCTGGAGCCCCCCGACGGCGGCCGAATTACCCGTCAGCCCTCGTCTGGCTTGGCTAGCTCCTCGATCTTGCCGTGGGCCGCGTCGAGCTTCTCGCGGCAGAAGCGGTAGAGCTCCTCGCCGCGCTGCGAGAGCGCGGTCAGCTGCTCCAGCTCGGCCTCGCCCCGCTCGAGCTTGTCCACGATCGCCTCGAGCTCTTTCTGTGCAGCTTCGAAGGTGAGGGTCTCTCCGCTCACTCGACCACCGCCCCGAAGCCGCCGTCGGCGAGCTCGACCTCGACCCGCTCGCCTGTCGAGACCGCGGTCGCCGAGCGGAGGATCGCATCGCGGGCGCGCACGATCGCGTAGCCGCGCCCCAGCGTCGCGCGCGGCGACAGCGCGCGGAGGCGGCCCGCGGTTGCCTCGAGCCGCGCGTGCTTGCGCTCGACCGCGAGCGCGGGTGCACGGCGCAGCCGGTCGTGGGCGCGCACGAGGCGCTGCTCCTGCGTCTCGATCGTGCGCCTCGCGCCGCGCTCGACGCCTGCGCGTGCGCGCTCGAGCCGCTGGAGCACGTCGGCGAGGTCGGGTACCACGAGCCGGCCCGCGGCGGTCGGCGTCGAGGCGCGCACGTCTGCGGCGAGGTCGCAGAGCGGGATGTCCTGCTCGTGGCCGACCGCGGAGACCACGGGGACGGGGCAGGAGGCGACCGCGCGGACGACCGCCTCGTCGCTGAACGGGAGCAGGTCCTCGAAGCTGCCGCCGCCGCGCGTGAGGATGATCACGTCCACCTCGGGCAGGCCCGAGACGAGCAGCAGCGCCTCGACGATCCCCGACGCTGCCCGAGGGCCCTGCACGGGCGTCTCGGCGACCACGATCCGCGCCGGCGGGAACCGGGTCGTCACCGTCGTCAGAACGTCCTGTCTGGCGGCGGCATCGGTGCCCGTCACCAGCCCGATGCGGCGCGGCAGGAACGGCAGCGGCCGCTTGCGCTCGGGCGCGAACAGGCCCTCGGCCGCGAGCTTCTTCTTCAACCGCTCCAACGCCGCGAGATGCGCGCCGAGGCCGAAGCGCTCGATCGTCTGCGCGCGGAACGAGAGCTCGCCGCGCGCCTCGTACAGCTCGGCGCGGCCGTTGACGTGGACGCGCTCCCCGTCGACCAGCTCGAGCTCGAGCGCGTCGAAGCGGTCGCGGCGCATGGTCACTCGGAGCGTCGCGCCGCTCTCGGGATCCTTGAGCGTGAAGAACATCCGCGCCCAGGCCGTGTTGCGGCGAAGCTCCGTGACCTCGCCCTCGATCCAGATCGGCGGCAGGCGCCCGAGCCACGTAGCGATCCCCCGGCTGAAGGCGGGGACGGTGTAGACCTTGCGGTCGCCGTAGAGGATCGGCTCGACCTTCACGGGTCGAGCTTAGATGCTTGATACCGCACCCGCCTGCGGCTGGCTGGTGGCCCAGACACGGCGCAGGATCGTCCGGCTCGCCCTTGACCAGGCCCACCGGCCTGGCCTGCGGTCGACCCGAACGCCCTGCTTGGTCTGAGCCATCCCCAGACGCATCCGGGCACGGCACCAACCATCTAGATCTAGAGAAGGATCTCGGCGGCCGTCTCGGGCGCACAGCCCTGCGAGATGAGCGCGACGGCGCTGTGAAGGTCGGCCGGGCTGCCGGCGAGGCGCTCGGCGAGCGGCAGCGGGTAGCCCGCCTCGATCAACACGTGCAGGCGCCAACTCTCGACCTTTGCCTGCTCGCCGCCTTCGTGTTCGATGGTGTTGGTCATCTCGCTCATTCGGGTGTGGTTCGCGTTTCCGTAGACGAACCCTGCCGCGAAATGTTGGCGATGACAACACGTCTTACGAACGGTTTCGCTCCATCGTCTGGGTCGCCTGCTCGACGCGCCGCTGCAGCTCGTGCAGCCGCGCCTCCAGCACGTTTCGCTCGGCCTCGCCGTCGGCCGCAAGTTCACGGATGTGGCGGCGAAGCTCGTCCTCGGCCTCAACCAGCCGGCGCTCGAGTGCGGCGACGGCCTCCTCGCGCTGCCGTTCCAGCCCGGCCGCCATCTGGCTCTGGCGCTTCTCCAGCCGCTGCTCACCCGCGTCGGCGACCTGGGAGAGTCGTGCGCCGAGCGCCGCTTCCGCCTGCCGGGCGAAGTTCGCGACGGCGCGGTCCAGCTCACGCGAGAGCCGCTGCGCCGCACCCTCGCGCGCCGCCTTCACCTCGTCGGCGAACTGGAGGACGGCAGCCTCCGAGAGGCGCGTCGAGGCGCGTTCGACCGCGCGCTCGAGCGCCTCGACCTGGCGGCGCTCGACCTCGGGAAGGCTCGCCTTCAGCCGCGCGGCTACCTCGCCCTCCTCGCGCTCGAGCTGTTCCGAAACCGCCCGCTCGCGGCGTCGCAGGCGCTCGGCCAGCTCGTCGAGGGCCCGGCGTCGCTCGATCGAATAGGTCTCGACTTCGGCCGCAGCCGCCGCGATCGCCTCCTGGGTGGCCTGCGCGATCTCCTCCCGCAGGCGCAGAGCACCGAGCCGCTGCTCCTCGTTCTGCGCGACGAGCTCCTCCGCGTCGGCGGCGATCCGCGACTCGGACTCGGCGAGCATGGTGCTCTGCCGCTCGGCGAGTCGGGCGAGCTGGTCGGTGAGTCTTGCCTGCGAGCGATCGAGATCCTCTGTCCATTCAGCCAGCCGCTGCTCGACGCGTTGCTGCACCTCGGCGACGGCGCGGGTCAACTCGTTGGCGGCCGACCGCTCGCCCTCGGAAAGGCGGCGCCGGTGATCCTCGGCGATTCGGCGCTCCTCGTCGGCGAGCAGGGACGCGGAGTCGGCTCGCGCGCGCGCCAGGGTCCGTTCGAGCTCGGCGGCACGGTCGGTAGCCTCCTGCTCGACGAGGGCCGCGAGGCGCTGCTCGGCCCGGGAGACCTCGGCCTCGACCGCCCTGGTTCGCGCTACTGCGCGGGCGAGCACGGCCGCAGCTCCGATCGCGGCCGCGCAGACCGTGATCCCGCCCGCTGCGATCCCGCCCTGACTGGTCGGGTCGAGCGCGAACGAGACCCACGCAGCGGCCGCGGCGGCGGCCACGACGCCCGCGGCTACCGTGAGGGGCCGCTGCCCGACCTGGCCGACCGCCGCGGCGGCAAAGGCGGCGATCGCGGCGACAGCGCTCAAGGCGAAGACGATCCCGGCGACAGTGGCGAGGCTCACGCGCTCATCGTACGGCGTGCTGCAGCAGGAGGGCTGCTCCGAGAGCCACGGTGGCGAGCGTCAGTGTGCGGAGCGCTCCCTCCGCGCCCGCCGTCAGCGTCGAGGGCGTCACCGGCTCCTCCCGTCCGTCGCGCCAGACGACCGTTCCCTCGACCGACTCGAGCTGCCGCCGCACCGCGCGCACCGGAGTCGAGAGCCGCCGCTGCGCGAGGCTGAGGAGCGCGGCGAACGCGGCAGCCACGACGGCGTCGGCCCGTAGCCTTCCCGCCATCGCGAAGTACGCGGTCAGAAGCGGGAACGAGCCCCAGGCGAGCGCGAACCACAGGTCCGAGTGGAACCGGCCGCCGAACAGCTCGAGGTTGTACGCGACGACGATGAAGGATCCGGCCGCGACGAATGCAAGCAACCACAGGCTGAAGGAGAACGCGAGCACGACCCCGATCGCGGCCGCGGCCCCGATCGAGACCGAGGCGAGCGCAATCAGGGTCGTGTCGCTGATCCGGGTCTGCAACGGGCGGCCGTTCAGCTCGTCCAGTGCGTGCGCGCCGATCCCCATCGCGAGGAAGAACGCGACGAACGTCTCGACGAGGCGCGTACCGTCGAGCTCGGCCGCGAGCCCCGCTCCGATCGCGACATAGCTGAGGTGCCAGAGCGTGTACGGCGGGTGCAGGAGCGTGACGTAGTCGCGCCAGCCGCCCGGCGACAGCGCGTAGAACGCCGGCTTCACGTCGAAAATCCCAAATGCTCATGAGCACAAGGCCTCACGTCTTCCGGCCCCAGATCACGACTCCGCCGCCGAGGCTCATGCGCCGCGCCGAGACCTCCCCGATCCCGGCCGCCCGCCACAGGTCGAGCACGCGCCCGAGCGGGTACTCGGCGTAGAAGTCGCGGATCGACGGGCCGAGGAAGCTCCCGACCTCGTGCCATCCCGGCGAGATGACCCGGCCGGCGAGCGGGAGGCCGATCCGCACGTAGAGCTCCCAGAGCGGCCGCCACACGCCGCGGGGGACGGCGAACTCGAGCGAGCAGACGGTTCCGCCGGGCTTCACGACCCGCGCCAGCTCGCGCAGCGTCGCGGCGGGATCGGGCACGTAGCGCAGCAGGTAGGTGAAGGTGAGCGCGTCGAACGACGCGTCGGGGAAGGGCAGCGAGTCGGCTGTTCCTTCGACGAGCTCGACTCCGGGCAGCCGTCTGCGGGCCTCGGCCAGCATTTCCGGGCTCTGGTCGAGGCCGACCACGGTGCAGCCCGTGCGCGCGATCACCTCCCGCGCGACGGCGCCCGTCCCGGTGGCGACGTCGAGCACGCGGTCGCCGGGCCCGGCCTCCACGTGCGAGACGAGCTCTCGCCGCCAGCGCGGGTCCTGCCCGAACGAGAGGAGCGACGCGTAGCGGTCGTACGTCGGCCCGAGCGGTTCGAAGAGCGTCCGGGCATCCACGGCGGCGAGTCTATGCTGCGCATGTGAGCCTGAGCGAGGAGCTGGACCGGATCGCAGCCGCCGCCGGGGGGTACGCGGAGGAGGGCGAGCGTCTCGCGGGCGTCGTCGCGGCCGAGCCGGAGGAGGGCGTGCGCGTCTACCTGTGCGCGTTCGAGAGCGGCGAGCCGCGGAGCTGGCTCTGTCTCGACGCGGAGGGGCAGCCGGTCGACAACCGGGAGCTCGTGCGCGAGGCGGCCGAGCTCTCGGCGCTGTGCGAGCTCGCCGAGGAGATCTCCGGTGGTGGCGACCTCGAGGAGCTGCGCGCGGTGCTCCTGCGACTGCGTCTGACCGAGAGCCCGGTCGGGATCGAGGAGGCCGAGGAGGCGGCGCTCGCGCTGGAAGCGGCCGTCGGGCGGCCGCCGCGGGTCGCCTCGCACGCCTACCTCGACTCGGTCGGCGCCGCGACGCGCCGCCTCGAGCGCGCGCTCGGCGACGCGGCGGCCTCGCCGTTTGCGCAGGCGATGCAGGCGGCGACCGGTGCCGTCTCGGAGCTCGCCGACGAGGTCGAGCGCGAGTACAAGCTCGTCCGGAGCGAGGCGTGATGCTCCCCGAGGGCTCTCTCGCGGAGCGCGTCGTGCTCGTCACGGGCGGTGGCAGCGGCCTGGGACGCTCGATGGCCATCGAGCTGAGCCGCCTCGGGGCGAAGGTCGCCGTGTGCGGCCGCCGGCCCGAGCCGCTCGAGGAGACCGTCGCTGCGATGGGCGGAGGGACAGCCCTGCAATGCGACGTGCGCGATCCTGAGCAGGTCGAGGCCGCCTTCGCCGGCGCCGAAGAGGCGCTCGGCCCGGTCACCACCCTCGTCAACAATGCCGCCGGCAACTTCGTCGTCAAGGCCGAGGAGCTCTCGCCGAACGGCTGGCGGGCCGTGCTGGGGATCGTGCTCGACGGCACCTTCTTCTGCTCCCGCGAGCTCGGCCGCCGTCACATCGCGCGCGGCGGCGGCCCCGCGCAGATCGTGAACATCATCGCCACGTACGCCTGGACCGGAGGCCCCGGCACCGTCCACAGCGCGGCGGCGAAGGCGGGCGTCCTCAGCCTGACCCGAACGCTGGCGGTGGAGTGGGCCGGGCACGGGATCCGCGTCAACGCGATCGCGCCCGGCCCGATCGACACCGAGAAGACGCGCGAGCAGCTCTGGCCCGACCCGGAGGTGCAGCGAGCGATCCTGCGCTCGATCCCGGCGAAGCGCTTCGGGCGCGAGGAGGAGGTCGCGAACGCGTGCGCCTACCTCGTCTCCGACTTCTCCGACTACGTGACGGGCGACTGCATCACGCTCGACGGCGGCAGCTGGCTCAACAAGGGAATCTTCGAGCTCTTCAAAGAGGAGGACTGAGATGGAAGGTGGATTCGGATTTCCGATGGGCGGCGACCCCGAGGACCTGCTCCGCGGGCTGCGCGAGTTCGCCGAACAGCAGGCCGAGTCGGTGCAGGAGGCCCAGCGCGAGCAGTTCGCGACGCTGACCCTCAACACTGCGGTCGAGCTGACCGGCGCGGCGCTGAAGCGGATGGCGGTCACCGGCACGGTCGACGAGCAGGCGATCGCGCTTCGCGACGCGATGCGGGTGCTCTTCCCCGAGGCGGTCGCGCTCGTGAGCGCGGCGCGGCAGGGGTTCATGCGCGAGCGCTGAGTTCACCCCGATCGGACGAAGAAGGGCCGTCCCCGGCGTCGTAGGCTCTCGGTGCACTCCAACAAGAGGAGAGAGAGATGAGCAAGCCGTTCAACGGCGTGGTCAACGTCGACATTCGCGACTCGACGCCGGACTGGGAGCCGTTCGAGCCGCCCAGGGCGCCCGACGGCGCCCCGAGCGTGCTGTACATCGTGCTCGACGACGTGGGCTTCAGCGCGATGAGCTCCTACGGCGGGCCGATCGAGACGCCGAACATCGACCGGATCGTGGCAAACGGCGTCCGCTACACGCAGTTCCACACGACGGCTCTCTGCTCGCCGACCCGGTCGTGCCTGCTGACCGGACGGAACCACACGCGCAACAGCATGGCCTGCATCACCGAGGCGGCGATTGGCTTCCCGAACGCGAGCGGCACCGTCCCGCCGGAGAACGGGATGTTGTCCGAGATCCTCGGCGAGCGGGGCTGGAACACGTACATGGTCGGCAAGTGGCATCTCTGCCCGACCGACGAGATGAACCTCGCATCGACGCGGCGGAACTGGCCGACCGGCAGAGGCTTCGAGCGCTGGTACGGGTTCCTCGGCGCCGAGACGAACCAGTGGTACCCGGACCTGGTCTACGACAACCACCCCGTCGACCAGCCGAGCACTCCCGAGGAGGGCTACCACCTCACCGACGACATCACCGACAAGGCGCTCGAGTTCATCCGCGACGCGAAGGCGGTCGCGCCGGAGAAACCCTTCTTCCTCTACTACGCGCCCGGCGCCTGCCACGCGCCGCACCACGCGCCGACGGAGTGGATCGACAAGTTCAAGGGCCGCTTCGACATGGGCTACGAGGCGATCCGCGAGCAGACGCTCGCCAACCAGAGGAAGCTCGGCATCGTGCCGGCCGATACCGAGCTGCCGCCGATCAACCCGATCGGCGACCAGGCGCGCACCGGCCCGGGCGGAAAGCCGTTCCCGATGCTCGACGTCACCCGCCCCTGGGACTCGTTGAACGACGACGAGAAGAAGCTCTTCTCCCGGATGGCCGAGGTGTACGCGGGATTCCTCGCACACGCCGACTTTCACATCGGGCGCCTGCTCGACTACCTCGAGGCGAACGACCTGCTCGAGAACACGATGATCGTAGTCGTCTCCGACAACGGCGCGAGCGGCGAGGGCGGGCCCGACGGCTCCGTGAACGAGATGAAGTTCGCCAACGGCGTCCCCGACGACCTGGCCCAGAACCTCGCAATGATCGACGAGCTCGGCGGCACGAAGACATACAACCACTACCCGAACGGCTGGGCGATGGCGTTCAACACGCCGTTCAAGATGTGGAAGCGCTACGAGTTCAACGGCGGCACGAGCGACCCGTGCATCGTCTCCTGGCCGGCCGGGACGAAGGCCCGCGGCGAGATCCGCCACCAGTACCACCACGCGATCGACATCGTCCCGACGATCCTCGACGTCCTCGACGTCGAGTCGCCGGCGACGATCAAGGGGCACACGCAGTCGCCGATCGACGGCGTCAGCATGCGCGGGAGCATCGACGACGCGTCGGGCGAGTCGACGCGGAAGACGCAGTTCTACGCGATGCTCGGCTCGCGCTCGATCTGGCACGAGGGCTGGAAGGCCGTGACGACGCATCCGACCGTCGCGGGCTGGGGCAACTTCAACGACGACGAGTGGGAGCTCTACCACGTCGACGTCGACCGCTCGGAGGTGAACAATCTCGCCGCCGAGCAGCCGGACAAGCTGAGGGAGCTCGTCAACGTCTGGTTCGCTGAGGCCGGTGCGAACGGCGCCTTCCCGCTCGACGACCGCTCGCCGGTCGAGATCCTCGGGACACCACGCCCACAGCTGACCGCTCCGCGCAACCGGTACGTGTACTTCCCGGATACGGCGCCGGTCAGCGAGTGGCAGGCCGTCAACACGCGAAACCGCTCGTTCGTGATCGGCGCGCTCGTCGACATCCCTGCCTCGGGGGCCGAGGGCGTGCTCTTCGCGATGGGCTCTCGCTTCGGCGGTCACGCGCTCTACGTCAAGGACAACCGCCTGCACTACGTCAACAACTTCGTCGGCGCCGAGGAGCAGATGATCGTCGGCACCGAGGACGTTCCCCTCGGCGAGAACCTGATCCTCTCGGCGTCGTTCGAGAAGGAAGGGATGGAGCCGACCGGCGCGACGGGGACGCTGTCCCTCTACCACGGCGACACCAAGGTCGGCGACGGCAAGCTCAAGACGCAGCTCGGTGCGTTCGCGATCGCCGGCTCGGGGCTTTACATCGGACGGCACAGCGGCGAGGCGGTGACGGACGACTACCCGGGCGAGTCTCCGTACGCCTTCACCGGCGGGACGATCAATCGGATCGCCGTCGACGTGAGCGGCGAGCCGTACGTCGACCTCGAGCGCGAGGCCGAGATGCTGATCCGGTCGCAGTAGGAGACGAGCTCAGCCGCCGGTGGCCGTGCGGATCAGCGCGGCCACCGGCGGTAGGAACGCCGGCTCGATCGTGTGGGCCATCGGCGCCTCGCGGTACAGCACCTCCGCGCCGGCCGTTTCGAGCGTGGCCTTCGCCTCTCGCCCGAACTCGACCGGGATCACGTCGTCGTAGGTGCCGTGCCCGATCGCCATCGGCGGTAGCGTCCGGTCGAGGTCGAGCCGGAAGCCGGGCACCTGCGGCAGGAAGCTGCTGAGGGCGACGAGCGCCGCGGGGGTCGGCCGGCTCTCTCCGAGCGAGAGCGCGTAGCTCATCACCGCGCCCTGCGAGAACCCGCCGAGCACGATCCGCTCCGCGGGGAACGGCAGCTCGTCCAGCCAGGCCGAGACCTCGGCGAGCGTCGCGGTGAAGGTGTCGGGGTCGGGAGTGGGGATCCCGGCCAGCCGGTACCAGTGGCAGCCGGGCATGTAGTCGAACGTGAGCGGTCCTCTCGGGGTCAGCCCGAGCAGGCGCCGGTCCGGATCGAGCAGGTCGAGCAGCGGGTAGAGGTCGTGCTCGCTCGCCCCGCGCCCGTGGAAGAGGACGAGCGCGCCGGCCGCCTCTCCCTCCGCCTCACGCCTGAGCGAGATCACGCCGGTTTCACCGCGTGCAGGAGGAAGGCGCCCGGGACGCGTGCGTCGAGGTGGCGGAACTCGGTCTTGCGGGCCGGATACTCCTCGAGCGCCCGGACCGTGAGCCCGGCCCGCGCGATCGCTGTCACCACCTGCCCTAGCCGCCAGAATCGCTCGTGCTTCTCCTCGACCGGCGCCTCGCCCTCGAGCTGGAAATGTGTCCAGCCGGTGTCGACCAGGATCGACTCGTCGAAGTAGTCCTCGCGCCAGTGCATCATCGAGTCGACGCACATCGCCGCGGGGTGCTCCTCGTAGAGGAGGAAGTCGCCGCCGGGGCGCAGCGCCGCGACGATTCCGGCCGCCCACGCGTTGAGGTCGTGCAGCCAGACGAGGACCCCCGTCGCCGTGTAGACGAGATCGAAGCGCGCGCGGCGCAGCTCCGGCGGCAGGGTCTGCACGTCGCTCTGCACCCAGACGATCGTCGGGTTGCGCTCCCGCGCCACCTCGAGCGCCTCCTCGGAGATGTCGACACCGGTGACCACGGCGCCGAGCTCGGCCAGCTCGGCCGTCGACTCTCCCGTCGCGCACTGGAGGTGGAGCACCCGCTTGCCCGTCAAGTTCGCGAAGGAGCGGCGCACCGGCTCGGGCAGGCCGAGCTCGCCGGCCATCGCCTCGGCACGGCGCCGGTGGATCTCGTCCCAGGCGCGCCTGTTGTGCTCGGTCGGTTCCATCAGGCGAGCAGTGAGTAGCCGCCGTCGACGATCAGCGTCTGGCCGCGGATCATCTCGGCGTCAGGGCCGGCGAGGAAGGCGACCATCCCGGCCACGTCCTCAGGGGTGACGAGGCGACCGGCGGGC
This sequence comes from uncultured Actinomycetes bacterium, assembly GCA_963724805.1. Taxonomy (GTDB): domain Bacteria; phylum Actinomycetota; class Thermoleophilia; order Gaiellales; family Gaiellaceae; genus CAVQZA01. The sequence goes on along the minus strand of CAVRWA010000006.1, from coordinate 60,572 downwards.
GTCCGGGCGACCATGCCGAGCATCGCGTCCTTGTTCGGGAAGAAGTCGAGCGCCTCGGTGTCGACGACGCCCGCGGAGACGGCGTTGACGCGGATCTCGCGCGGCGCGAGCTCGACGGCAAGGTAGCGGACGACCGACTCGAGCGCCGCCTTCGAGGTGCCGACGAGGATGTAGTTCTCTAGCACGCGCTGCGCGCCGAGCGAGGAGATCGCGACGATCGAGGAGCCGGTCGGCATCTGCGGCGCTGCCGCGCGCGTGAGCGAGAGGAGTGCGCGGGCGTTCGCGTGGAGCGTCCAGTCCCAGTGCTTGTCCTCCGTCTCCAGGGCGGGCCGGATCACGCCGGTCGCGGCGTTGTGGACGAGCACGTCGAGTGGGCCGAGCCCCGCGACCTGCTCGACCACACGGTCGGACGCGACGCTGCCCCGCACGAGCACCGGCTCGGCGCCGGCGGCGCGGAGCTCCTCGGCGGTCGCCTCCGCCGCCGCGTCGTTTCGCAGGTAGCCGACCGCGACGCGCGCCGCGCCCAGCTCGGCGAAGCGCAGCGAGATCGCCCGCCCGATCCCCCGCGAGCCCCCCGTCACGAAGACGGACCTACCCTCGAACGCCCCTGGGCGGCCTTCCCTCACGGCCGGCAAAGCCGGCCTCCGGGAACGCCTCGCGCCGCTGACGGCACGGCGCTCTCCGGGGCCGTGTTATCCACACTGTCCCCTCCGGCCCCGCACCGCCAGCGACGCGCCAGGAACGTTCGGCCAGTGCTCACGTCCGTTGTCGCGGCAGCGGATCGTCGGCGGGCGCGGAGCTCGGGATCTCCTCCCAGCCGAGCCGTGTCGACGGCTCGCGCCCGCCCTCGACGGCCTTCGACGAGGCGTGCCCGAGGCGGTCGAGCAGCTCCATCTTCTCCTCGCCGTGCCGGCGGACCGGATCGCCTTCCGGCAGCCCTTCGATCAGCTCCGCAATGCGCGCCCGCAACTGGTAGGCGAAGTGGGGCGTCGCCGGCCCGACGAGTGTGTCGATCTCCTCGATGGTGGGCGCGGGCATCGCCCGAAAACCCTACATCAGGTGCAGTTGGCGATGGCCTTCTGGAGCGCCTTGATGTGCGCCTGCTGCGCCTTGACGAACGCAGCTCTGTCCTTCGCCTTCTTGTGCTTCGCGAAGTACGCCTTCTTGGCCGCCGCGGCGTGGCTCTGCGTGTACTTCAGGTCGGCGATGCGACGGTTCTTCTCCGGCTGCGGGCAGTACTCGAGGTGAGCCGCGCCCGCCTTGGGAGAGGCGGCCCTGCCCAGCGCATCCGGGGCCGCGACCGCGACGACTGCTCCGAGCGTCAGCAGCGCGGCGAGCGCGAGAACGGCGAGAGCGAGGCGTACCTTGGCCATTGGTGGTTCATCGGCGCGCCGAACGCCGCCTGCATCCCTCGGGCGGGTGAGCGAGGCGCTCCAGCATCGGCTCTCCCGGGTCGATGCGGCACGCTCGCCCGGGCGAGCCGGTGACCCAGGGCCGCGCGTCGTAAGGGAGCAGGCGGGACGCGAGTGCGGGGCGCTTCCCGGTCTCGACGAGCGCTGCGCCGACGCCGTGCGCGGCTACGGCGATCCCCAGCGCAAGCGCGGCGACGCCCACGGCAACTCCCGCGCCCGCCCCGAGCCGCGGCAGCCTTCGCCCGCTCCCTGCCGCGAGCAGCGCGGGCAGCGTCGCGGCGGGGAGCTGCCACGTCCAGTCCACGAGCGAGGCGACCGCGAAGGCGGCGACGACGGCGATGACGACGCGCTCCTGCCTGCGCAGGGCGAGGGCGAGGAACGCCGAGAGGAGCGCGAGCCCGACGAGGCCCAGCTCGGCGAGGGTCTCGAGCGCGAGCGAGTGCGCGTTCGCGGGCCCGGCGAGCGAGCCCGTCTGGGCGATGTAGGCGCGGTTCCAGCTGCCTGCCCCGCCTCCGACGACCGGGTGGTCACGGCCCTCGCGGATGGCGGCGCGCCAGAGCGGTGCGCGGCCCTGGCCGGAGAGCTGGACGAGCCGCCGCGCGTCGCGGGAGTCGGGAGCGGGGGCGGCGAACCGGGCGGCGAGCGGCTGGGCCGCCACGAGTGCGAGCACGGCGAGCGCCGCCGCGACCACGAGCGCCCCCCGGCGCGGCAGCACGAGGAAGAGCACGCAGGCTAGCCCGACAAGGAGCGCGCTCCTCGAGTAGGTGAGAAACGCGCACGCGGCGCACACGGCGGCGGCCGCCGGCCAGAAGCGCGGTTGGAGCCCGACCGCGAGGACGACGCCGGTCACGGCGAGGAGGCCGAGGCCGTTCGCGTAGGTCACCGGCCAGTCGAGGCGCGACCCGTCGCTGAAGCCGGCCGCCTTGCCGACGAGGCCCGCGGCGGCGACCACGACGATACCCCAGAGCAGCGCTTGCAGCAGCGCCTCCCCGTCCACCCATTCGGCGGCGAGCAGGGCTCCGGCGTACAGCGCGACGAGCGGCACCGTGCGCAGGGCGGGGCCGGCGGGCCCCCAAAGCGCCGAGGCTGCGGACCAGGCGCCGAACGCGGCGAGCGCCCAGAACGCGCCGGATGGGCGCCGGCCGAGGCCCAGCGCGGCCACGGCCGCGAGCGTGAGCCAGGTCACCGCCGCCAGGAGCGAGTACGTCGACTCGTAGTAGCCGCCCGCGAGGAACGCGGAAACCGGCACGAGCAGAGCCGGTAGGGTCGAGACGATGCGCCGGATCTCGACCGTCGACCTGATGTTGCTGGCGACGGTGCTGCTCTGGGCGCTGAACTTCACCGTCACGAAGTATGCGCTCACGCACGGATTCCAGCCGCTCGCGTACTCCGCGATCCGGTACGGGGCCGCGGCCGTGATCTTCACCGTGTTCACGGCGCGCCGTGAGGGCTGGACGCCGATCAGCCGGCGCGACTGGATGCTGCTCGGGATCGCGGCAGGGGTCGGCATCTGGCTGAACCAGATCGCCTACGTCTACTCGATCAAGCTGACGACGGCCTCGACGACCGCGCTCATCCTCGGGATCACGCCGATCTTCGCCGCGCTCGGCGCATGGGCGCTCGGGGCGGAGCGCCTCCCGGGCAGGTTCTGGTTCGCGGCCGCGGTCTCGTTCCTCGGCGTCGCGCTCGTTGCGGGAGGCTCGGGCAGCAGCATCTCCGGCAGCGTCGCCGGTGACCTGCTCGCGGTGGGTACCGCGGCGACATGGGCTGCGTACAGCCTGATCGTCGCGCCGCTGATGCGCCGCCACTCGCCGTACCGGATCAGCGCGATCGTGCTCGTCCTCGGCTGGATCCCGCTCGGGCTCACCGCGTCGCACCAGCTCTCGACCCAGAGCTGGGACCTGTCGTGGCAGGTCTACGCCTGTCTCGTCTACGCCACGATCGGGCCGCTCGTGATCACGAACGTGCTCTGGTACACCGCGGTCTCCCGAGTCGGAGCCTCGCGGGCGACGCTCTTCGCCAACATCCAGCCGTTCTTCGCGGCTCTGATCGCGGTCGTCCTTCTCTCGGAGCCGCTCTCCTGGCTCCAGGTCGCCGGCGGCGCCGCGATCGCGGTCGCGCTTGTCCTCTCCCGGATGCAGCAGAAGACGCCCCAGGAGCCGCTCGCCGACTGACCGCGTTACACTCGCCTCCGTGACCGAGGCCGACTTCTTCCCGATCATCAACTGGGATCACGTCGAGCTCTGGGTCGGCAACGCGAGGCAGGCGGCGTACTTCTACGAGCACGGGTTCGGCTTCACGCCGGTCGCCTATGCGGGGCCCGAGACCGGGGTGCGCGACCGCGCCTCGTACGTGCTCCAGCAGGGCGAGATCCGGTTCGTCGTCACGACCGGGCTCCGCTCCGACCACGAGGCGACACGCTTCGCCTCGGCGCACGGCGACGGCGTCAAAGACGTCGCGCTCGAGGTGCCGAGCGCGACCGAGGCCTATCGTCAGGCCGTCCAGCGAGGGGCCCGCGGGGTCGCCGAGCCGCACTGGGTCGAGGATGACGACGGCCGCATCGAGCTGGCCGCGATCGCGACGTACGGCGACGTCCTTCACACCTTCGTCAACCGCGAGGAGTACGACGGGATCTATCTCCCCGGCTACGTTCCGACCGGCGACGAGCCCGGCCCGGGCGTCGGCCTGAAGGCGCTCGATCACGTCGTCGGCAACGTCGAGCTCGGCCGCATGGACCACTGGGTCTCGTTCTACGAGCAGACGATGGGCTTCACCGAGCTGATCCACTTCTCTGACGAGGCGATCCACACCGAGTACTCGGCGCTGATGTCGAAGGTGATGTTCGGCGGCGAGGGGAAGATCAAGTTCCCGATCAACGAGCCGGCCGAGGGCAAGCGCAAGAGCCAGATCGAGGAGTACCTCGAGTTCAACGCGGGGCCCGGGCTGCAGCACATCGCGCTCCAGACCGACGACATCGTCGCGACGGTCGAGGCGCTCGAGGAGCGCGGGATCGGCTTCCTCGGCACGCCCGAGGCGTACTACCTCGACGTTGCCGACCGGATCGGCGAGATCGACGAGGACTGGGCCGACATCGCGCGCCTCGGCATCCTCGCCGACCGCGACGAGGAGGGCTACCTGCTGCAGATCTTCACGAAGAACGCGCAGGACCGGCCGACGCTGTTCTTCGAGGTGATCGAGCGCCACGGCGCGCGCGGCTTCGGCGAGGGCAACTTCAAGGCCCTGTTCGAGGCGATCGAGCGCGAGCAGGCGCTGCGCGGCAACCTCTGACAGCCGCCCGACATTCGAACGTCCGTTAGGATGTTCTCATGTCCGACGATCGGTGCGATCTGCTCTGCCTCGACCTTCCGACGGCCGAGCGGCTGCGGCAACGGCGTCTCGCCGCCGGCACGGCCGAAGCGGCGGCCGCGAGGGCGCAGGGGCTCGCCGATCCGACGCGCTTGACGCTTGCCGCGGCGCTGCTCGATGCCGACGAGCTGTGCGTCTGCGACCTCGCCTGGATCGTCGAGCGTTCCCAGAACCTCGTCTCGCATCACGTGAGGGCGCTGCGGGCGAACGGGCTCGTTCGCTCGCGTCGCGAAGGGAAGATGGTGATGTACGCCCTGACCGAGGACGGGCGCGCGCTCGTGGCGTCCGTCCTGGCGACAGCGGTTGCGCGTGTCTGACCAGGGCGCCGGTCTCGTCCAACTCGGCGCGATCCGGCCTTCGGCCGAGCGGGGCAGGCTCGAGCGTCGTGCCCGGGCGCTGGCCTGGGGTGGGATCGCCTGGCACGTCGTCGAGTTCGCGATCGCAATCGGTGCGGGGATCGCCGCGGGCTCGATCGCGCTGATCGGCTTCGGCGCGGACAGCTTCATCGAAGCCCTCGCCGGCCTCGTCGTCGTCTGGCTGTTCACCGGCGCCCGTCGCGGCTCGCGCGCCGCGGAGCGTCGAGCCCAGATCCTGATCGCAGTCACGTTCTTCGTGCTCGCCGCTTACGTCGGGATCGAGGCGGTCCGCGCGCTGGTGGTCGGCGACCATCCGGCGGTGAGCTGGGTGGGAATCGGCCTCGCCGCCGTCACGGCGGTCGCGATGCCCGTGCTCGCGGCGGCGAAGCGCCGAGTCGGTGCGGCCCTGCATTCGTCGGCGACCGTCAAGGAGGCCGGGCAGACCCAGCTGTGCGCCTACCTCTCGATCGCGCTGCTCCTCGGCCTCGGTGCGAACGCCATTCTCGGCTGGTGGTGGGCCGATCCACTCGCTGCGCTCGCGATCGCCGGGGTTGCTGCCCAGGAGGGCCGTTCGAGCTGGCGCGGCGAGGGCTGCTGCGATGCCTGCTAGAGGAGGCCGTCCGCGGCGAGTGCGTCCTTGAGGCCCTCCTCCATTCTCCGCGGCGCGTAGCCGAGCTCGCTCCGCGCCTTTGCGTCGGAGGCCCAGTAGGTGACGCCGTCCGAGGAGGCGACGAGGTCGCGGACGCGGGGTGAGACGCGGGCGATCCCTCGAAGCAGCGAGGGAGGCAGCGAGTGCGGCGCGCGGTGGCCGGTGAGCCGGGCCACCGTCGCCGCCATCGCACCGAGGGTGGTCAGCTCGCCGCCGAGGACGTACGCCTCGCCGGCGCGGCCGCGGTCGAGCGCGAGGAGGATTCCGTCGGCGACGTCGTCGCGGTGGACCGCGTTGAGGCCGCAGTCGGCGAACGCGATCAGCGGCATCCGTCCCGCGGCCACGCGGCGCAGCGTGCCGCCGAGCTGCGAGGGATCGCCGGGGCCGTAGACGGCTCCCGGCTGGACGATCGCGCAGGGCAGGCCGGTCGCGATCAGCCGCGACGCGACCTCGTGCGCCTCGCGCTTCGTCTCGTCGTAGACCGCAAGCGGCGGTGAGACAGGCCCCGAGGTCTCGTCGACGATCTCTCCGTGCGTGTTGCCGAAGACGGCGATCGTCGAGACGTGAACGACCTTCGCCGTCCCGAGCTCGAGCGCGGTGCCGAGCACCAGCTCCGTGCCGTCGACGTTTGCCTCGCGCATCGCGGCGGCGGCCTTTCCCGAGACGCCGACCTGGTAGACGGCGGCGCCGTGGACGGCCGCGTCGCAGCCTGCGAGGCCGTGCCGGATCGCACCGGCGTCGCCGAGGTCGCCCCGTACGAGCTCGTAGTCGAGGTCCTGCGCCCGGTCCGGGTCGCGCACGAGCGCGACGACCTCGTCGCCCCGCATGCGCAGACGACGGGCGACCTCGCCGACGATGAACCCGGTCGCGCCAGTGACGAAGACTCGCACCCGGTTAGCCTTCCAGATGTGACCCTCCAGCGCCGAACTGCACTGATGTCCGTGGCCGCGGCCGCCGCGCTGATGGCGCTCAAGCTCGTGACCGGGCTCGCCTCGGGCAGCCTCGGTCTCCTCTCGGAGGCGGCGCACTCCGGCGCCGACCTCGTCGCGGCCCTGCTTACGTTCTTCGCGATCGGCGTCGCCGGGCGGCCGGCCGACAGCGGCCACGCGTACGGGCACGGCAAGGCAGAGCATCTCGCCGCGCTCGCGGAGGGCGCTCTCGTCGCTCTCGTCGCGGTCGTGATCGGCGTTCGCGCGATCGAGCGGCTGGCGGGCTCGCGCACCGCCCAGGTGGATGCGGCCTGGTGGACCTTCGCGGTACTCGGCGTCGTGATCCTGATCGACGTCTCACGGACGCTGATCTCCCTGCGGACCGCGCAACGCTTCAACAGCGCCGCCCTGCGTTCGAACGCGCTCCACTTCGGCTCGGACCTCGTCGGCTCGCTCGCGGTGCTGGTGGGGTTGCTCCTCGTCCGGGCCGGCTACCAGGGCGCCGACTCGATCGCGGCCCTCTTCGTCGCCGTGCTCGTGCTCGTCGCGGCCGGGCGCCTGATGCGTAGGAACGTCGACGTGCTGATGGACCGGGATCCCGCGGACGCGCACGAGGCGGCGCGGCGGGCGATCGCAAGGGTCCAGCCGCCGATCGAACTGCGGCGGCTGCGGATGCGCGAAGCCGGGGGCATGCAGTTCGCCGACGTCGTGATCGAGGTCTCGCCCGAGGCCGCCGTGGGCCAGGGCCACGCCGCCGCCGACGCCGTCGAGGCGGCAGTCCAGCGCGTGCTCCCCGGGGCAGACGTGGTCGTCCATGTCGAGCCGCGCGGCAGCGACGCGGAGATCCGCGAGCGCGCCCACGCAGCAGCGCTCGGCGTGGCACAGGTGCGCGAGATCCACAACGTCAGTGTGCTCGCGGTCGACGGCCGCACCGAGGTCTCGCTCCACCTCAAGCTGCCCGGCGACCTCACACTGGAGGAGGCGCACGCGGTCGCCGAGGAGGTCGAGCGCGCGATCGTCGACGTCGTGCCCGAGGTCGACGCGGTGCAGACGCACCTGGAGCCCCTTACCGAGGCGGGAGAGGGCAAGACGGCCGCAGCGGACGAGGACGCCGCGGCCGTGATCCGCATCGTCACCGGCTCCGTCGGCGCGCCACCGCGCGAGCTCCGCCTGCTCGAGACCACCGAAGGGCTCGTCGCCTTCGTGACGCTCGGGCTCGACGCCGGCAGCAGCCTCGCGGACGCGCACGCCCGCGCGAGCGAGATCGAGGAGCGGATCCGCCGCGAGCGCCCCGGCATCGCCGACGTGATCGTCCACACCGAGCCATGAAGCTCTGCATGTTCTCGCCCAAGGGCCACGACCTCGAACGGGGCTGGCCCGGCCTGATCGAGGGCGACAAGGTGATTCAGCTCGCGGCGCAGACGCTGCAGTCGTTCTTCAGCGGCGGCGGCCGCGCCCGTCACCACGCCGAGTTTCCGCTCGCCGAGGTCGAGCTTCGCGCGCCGGTCCTCCATCCGCCGTCGGTGCGCGACTTCTACGCCTTCGAGCAGCACGTGAAGACCGCGCGCGAGGCCCGCGGCGCCGAGGTGCCGAAGGAGTGGTACGAGATCCCCGTCTTCTACTTCTCGAACCCCGCCGCGATCTACGGGCCTGAGGCCGACGTGCCGTACCCCGAGGGGACGCAGGAGCTCGACTACGAGCTCGAGGTGGCCGCGATCATCGGCGCGGAGGGGAGGATCGGCGGCTTCACGGTGCTGAACGACTGGTCGGCGCGCGATCTCCAGCGTGCGGAGATGCGTGTCGGGCTCGGGCCGGCGAAGGGGAAGGACTTCGCGACGAGCCTCGGCCCGGTCGTCGTCACGCCGGACGAGTTCGACGGCTCCTCGGCGGAGATGGTCGCCAGGGTCAACGGCGAGGAGCGGTCGCGTGGGAACCTGCGCGACCTGTTCCACTCCTGGGACGCGATCGTCGCCCAGGCGGCGCGCAACACCGTCCTCCGGCCCGGCGACGTTCTCGGCTCGGGCACGGTCGGCACGGGCTGCATCCTCGAGCACGGCGACGGGCGGTGGTTGGAGCGCGGCGACACGGTCGAGCTCGAGGTGGAGGGGATCGGCGTGCTGCGGAACACCGTGCGCTGATGCGCGTCGCCGTCGTCGGAGCGGGGATCAACGGGGTCGCCGCGGCGTACGCGCTGGCGTGCGGCGGCGACGAGGCGACGCTCTACGAGCAGTTCCGGCTCGGGCATACGCGCGGCTCGAGCCACGGCAGCGCGCGGATCTTCCGGCTCGCCTATCCGGAGCCCGAATGGGTCCGGCTCGCACAGGAGTCGCTCGCAGGCTGGCGCGCGCTCGAGGCGGACAGCGGCGAGACGCTGCTCGAGCTCAACGGGCTGCTCGAGCTCGCGCCGCCGGGGGTCGAGAGCTCGCGGGCCGCGCTCGAGTCATGCGGCGCGCGCTTCGAGGAAACGGAGGTTCCCGGCTTCGCCGGCTCGGCGCTCTTCCAGCCCGACGCGGGGATCGTCCGCGCCGACCTGGCCCACCGCGCCTTCCTGGAGGGCGCCCTGCGCCGCGGCGGGCGGCTCGTCGAGGACGCGCGCATCGACCGGCTCGATGCGCTCGACGCCGACGTCGTCGTCGTCACCGCGGGGCCCTGGGCGCGGCGTCTCGTCCCCGACCTGCCCGTCCACACGACCCGCGAGACGGTCTGCTACTTCCGGCTCGACGGCGTTCGGCCCTCGCTGATCGAGCTCGGCACCGAGCGCGGCGACGGCTTCTACGCGCTCCACGAACCGGAAGGTGGGATCAAGGCAGGGCTCCATCGCTCGGGGCCACCGGCCGGTCCCGACGACGACGGCGGCCCGGACCCGAGCGTCGTCGAGCTCCTGCAGGAGTGGGTCGTCGCACGCTTTCCGGGCGTCGACCCGGAGCCACACCGAGTCGAGACCTGCTTCTACACGAACACGGCGGACGAGCGCTTCATCCTCGAGCGGCGGGGCAGGGTCGTCGTCTGCTCGGCCTGCAGCGGCCACGCGTTCAAATTCGCGCCCGCGGTCGGCGAGCGGCTCGCCGCGCTCGTCCGCGACTGACGCGGGTTATCCTCCGCGCATGCCGTTCTACCAGCGCCTCGGCGAGGTTCCCCGCAAGCGGCACACCGTGTTCCGCGAGAACGGGACGCTCCTCACCGAGGAGGTGCTGGGGCTCGAGGGCTTCACCGGCAACGAGTCGATCCTCTACCACCTCCTCTCGCCGTGCCGCATCTCGGAGCTCGGCCCGTTCGAGCCGATCGTGCGCGAGGAATGGGTACCGGAGGCCCACGCGCACCGGCACATGAAGACGATGGGGATCGAGCCCGGCGGCGACGCCGTCACGGGCAGGCGACTCCTGATGTGGAACGACGACGTCGAGATCTCGCTCTGCCGCCCGAACGCGCCGATGGAGCGCTACTACCGCAACGGCGAGGGCGACGAGGTCGTGTTCGTCCACGAGGGGCAGGGGACGGTCGAGACGATCTTCGGCGACCTGCCCTACCGCCAGGGCGACTACGTCGTGATCCCGCGCGGGACGACCTACCGCTTCGTCGCCGAGGGCGAGCAGCGCTACCTCGTATTCGAGTCGCCCGGGCTGATCGAGATCCCACGCCGGTACCGCAACCAGTACGGGCAACTGCTCGAGGGGGCGCCGTACTACAACCGCGACATCCATCCGCCGACCGAGCTCCGCACGCACCGCGAGCGCGGCGAGTTCCCGCTCACCCTGCGCGTGCGCGACGGCTACCAGGCCTACCTGCTCGACTACCACCCCTTCGACGTCGTGGGCTGGGACGGCTACCTCTATCCGTGGACGTTCTCGATCCACGACTTCGAGCCGATCACCGGCCGCGTCCACCAGCCGCCGCCCTCGCACCAGACCTTCCAGGGCCAGAACTTCGTGATCTGCTCCTTCTGCCCGCGCAAGCTCGACTTCGACCCCGAGGCAATCCCGATCCCCTACCACCACTCGAACCTGCAGTCGGAGGAGATGATCTACTACGTATCGGGCAACTTCGGCTCGCGGAAGGCGGTCGAGGTCGGCTCGGTCACGCTCCACCCGTCCGGCCTGACGCACGGGCCGCACCCGGGCCTGGCCGAGCGCTCGATCGGCATCACCGAGACGCACGAGCTGGCCGTGATGTGCGACACGTTCCGGCCTTTGCGGCTGACAACCCTCGCTTGCGACCTCGACGACGGCACCTACTGGCGCTCCTGGAGCGAAGACGTAGTCCCCGGCGCCACGCCCGACGACGACCCGGCCGGGCTCACGTCGCACTTCTAGCCAGTCGGCCTACGTGGCCGGCGGTGAGGCACGTACTTTCGTCTAGTCATTGCCCGAACGCGCCTTGCCCCTCCATCAAGTGACGCGGTCGTCCGCTTCATCGGTGATACTTGGGCGGCGTGCGTGGCTCTCTCATCGGCGTGCTCGTGGCCGTTTCGCTTGGAGGATCAGTGCTTCTCTGGCACCGGGCGATGACGGTCGGGCAAGGGACGGTCTCAGCGCCCGCCGTCGCCGGGCCCGGCTTCCACCAGTCCACTGTCGTGCACGTGAGACCCGGAGCATCGATTCGCAAGCGACACCGGCACGTGATCGTCGCCCGAACGTCCTCCACAGGGGTCGCCGCGCTAGTCACGCAGCCCGAGACTTCAACCGCGACCGCTCAATCCGGCGCGCAAGCAGCGCAGCCCGCGCACGGAACGCCTGTGCCGCCTCACAAGCCGAAACCGGGACCGGCCGCGCCGCCGGCCCCGACGCCGACCCCGGCCCCGAAGCCGACACCCACGCCGGCACCGACTCCCACATCGCCGCCGACCACGCCGAGCCCAGCGCCCACCACGCCGACGGCTCCGACCACGGATCCCGTGGTCCCGGCTGCCTCGCCCGCCGACGGCTCGACCGATCAGCCGCCGAGGCAACCCGACACCGGCCCTCCGACTACCACGCCCGGCAAGGGGAACGGTGGTGACCAGGATCAAGGCCAAGGGTCAGGGGGAGGAAGTCAGGGCGGTTCGGAGCAAGGGTCGGGAGACGGCGGCTCCGATCAAGGCTCCGGAGGGGGTAGCCAGGATGGTTCGGGCGATGATTCCGGTGGTGGCGGCGACCACCATGGCTCGGGACACGGCTCCGGCGGCGACGGCGACCATCACGATGGGCCGGGACACGGTTCCGGCGGCGACGGCGACCACCACGATGGTTCGGGACATGGTTCCGGCGGTGGCGACCAGAGTGGTTCGGGGCACGGCGGCTGCGGCAACCACTGACCGTGCGCCGCGGACCGCATCTCTCCTGCGCGTAGCCCGTCCTTCGTTCAGCACCGCCCGGGCTTCATCCCCCTTTACAGGGGAGGGTTAGTCAAGGGTTTTCCGTTTCAAGCCGAATCGATTCGGCTTGAAGCTAGACTCATCCGATCGCGTGCGCGGCGTGGCGTCAGGCCCTCCCGAGTCCCCCTCATCCGCTGCTCCCAAGGCGTCACGTCGGCGGTCAGGGGCCTTTGGTGAGCCGTCCCGCCTCGTCATCGTTGTCGTCGTGGCGCTTCTCGCCCTCCTGCCCCTGGGGCTCGCGACGTGGACCTACGGCCACGCGTTCCGTCAGGACGAAGCCTCCAGACAGGACGCAAGGCTCGCGCTTGCTCTCAATCTGGTTGCGCAGAGGCTCACCTCCCTAGATCGTCAGGCGTTGGCTTCCGCGCAGCGGCTCGCCCGGTCGAGGGTCGTCACCGCCGCGCTCGTCGCTCACGACCGGGGGGCGTTGCGGCGGCTCGCGCGACGCGACGGACGGATCTTGCTGTCGGTGGTGGAGCCGGGCCAGGGTCCGCAGACGGGCTCAGGATCGAGTCTCGTTCGCAGGGTGACGCTCGTGGGGGCGCACGGGCGGATCGGGCAGGTCGTGGCGCGCCTACCGCTGACGTCCGCGCTATTTGCGGACATCGCCCGTGAGACGGGCGTGGCTCTGGCGCCTCTACGCGCCGGCCGGGTCGTCGGGGGGCCGTTCGCAGGGCTCAAGGCGGCCGACGCTCTTGCACGCAGCTCCGAAGTGCGCGTCGGTGGACAGACCTATCGTGTGCGCGGCCTCCCCTGGCAAGGCACCCTCGGAGTCCTGGCGCTCGACAAGCGGCGCGCGTCCGCTGGAGCCGCCGCTCGTCGGAGGCAGGAGCTGACATTCGTGGCCGGGGCGGTAACCGTCGTTCTGCTGGCTCTCCTGGCCTTGTTCGTGGGGCTCGGGCGACGGCGGCGACGCCCGCCCGAGCGGAGCTCTCTCGTCCTCGTCGGCGAGGCGTTCGCCGCTGCACACGACGAACAGGCGCTCCTCCCGGTCATTCTGGACACCACGGTGAGCGCGACCGGTGCGCGGGGAGGCTCGCTCGTCTGGAACGGCGAGGTCGTGGCGCGACGCGGCTCCACACGACGCGCGTCGAGCGCCGTGGCTTTCGAGCTCGATGACGCCTCCGGTCAGTCACAACTCGTCCTCTACCCACCGCGAGGTGGATTCAGTCCCGCCGACTGGGAGCTTGCCCGTTCACTCGTAGCGCAGGGACGGATCGCACTCGAGAACGCCCGTCAGAGCACGATCGTGCGGCAGCAGGCGGTCACAGATGACCTGACCGCCCTGCCCAACAGGCGGCGCTTCAGAGAGGAACTGCGTCGCGAGCTGGCAAGGACAACGCGATCGTCGGCGAAACTGGCACTCGTCCTCTTCGACATCGACGACTTCAAGCGCATCAACGATCGCTGCGGCCACGCAGCCGGAGACGCGGCGTTGCGGTCGGTGGCACAAGTGATCAGGGATCGACTTCGCGGCTCCGACGCGGCCGCGCGCCTCGGCGGCGAGGAATTCGGTCTCCTGCTACCGGCGACTGACGGGGCGGGTGCGGTCTCCCTCGCCGAGAGCGTTCGCCTGGCCATCTCGAGCGAGGTCACCGTCGACGGAGTGACGTGGCCCATCACCGCGAGCTTCGGAGTCGCCGTCCACGAGCGTGGACAGGTCGAGTCGGAATTCATGCGCCGTGCCGACGAGGCGCTCTATAGAGCGAAGGAAGCCGGCAAGGACAGAGTCGTCGTCGCAGCGCCAGCCGACCCGGAGCTGCCGGGCGTGTCTCAGGAGTCCTAGCCGCGGCCTCCAGGAGCGCCCCCAGAGGCTAGTGGACGATCAGCACGTCGCAGTGGGCGCGCTTGCCCACGGCCTCGCTGACGCTGCCGTGGAGGAGCCGGTCGAGGAGGTGGCGCTCGTGGGTGCCGACGACGATCAGGTCGGCGCCGCGGCGCTCGGCGAGCGCGACGATCGCTTCGGCCGGCTCGCCGACCTCCAGGTCGAACTCGGCCTCCACGCCGCGGGTCTCCAGTAGTTCCCTCGCGTGCTCGAGCTCGGCGCGGTGCAGCTCAGGCGGGTCGGCGGGATCGTACGGCCCGATCCCCCGCGCCGCAGCTCCGCTCGCGAGCGGGCGGACGATGCTCGTCACGATCAACGCCGCACCGTCGTTCCGCGCGATCTCGGCGGCGCGCTCGAGGGCGCGCGCCGAGGCGTGGTCGCGCCGGTAGCCGAGCACGATCGTGTTCCAGCCCATCGTTCCTAGTGCGCGAGCGGCCGGTGGGCCGGGTGCCATGCGTGGCGCAGCGTCGAGCCGGCCCACAGGGCGACGGTGCACACGACGAGCAGCGAGAGCGCGGTCAGCGACCCCATCGCGAGCGCCCAGAGCCCGAACAGGAGCGACAGCGAGCCGATCGCCGCGAGCACCCTCGTCGACGAGTGCTTGCCCATCTCCTCGCCGGCCGTGCCCATGGTGCAGGCCCCGATTCCGAGCAGCAGGACCGCGGCCGCCGCCCAGCGGTTGCTAGAGCCGATCAGCAACACGTTCCAGGACTGGTAGGCCGCTGCGAAGACGAGCACTGCAAGTGCGGTCAGGACGGTCGCGGCCGCGTCTTTCCACGTGAGCGTCATTGTCTTCACCTCCTGCTCCTGTGATCGCACGCGGCGGCACGGCCGGCATCGGGGAGGTCACGGATCTCGCCTCGTGGTTTCTAGCTGAGGTCGTGCTAGACGATCGCGTTCAGCATCAGAACGAGTGCGAGGACCGCGCAGGCGGCCATCACGAGGCTGAGCGCGACGAACCAGCCGACGACCAGCCTCAGCCCAGGAGGCGTGGCTTTCCAGGCGAGGCCGAGCACGGTGCGGCGGTCGATCATCACCCGGCCGGGCCAGAGCTTCCCGAGCACCCAGCCGAGCGGAGTCGAGGCGAAGCGAGCCCGCTCTGCTGCCCGGACGCGCCCCTGCCAGCGGGCGATCATCGCGTCCGCCTCGCGGCGGGCCGCGCGTTTGTACAGAGGCAGCGACTGCTTGCGGTTCCGCCAGAACTCGAGCGAGCGCTTCGCGTCCTCGAGCGGGGGCGGCGCCAGCATCTCGTCGACGAGCACGAGGTCGGGATCATGAGTCGTGCGCATCGCCATCGTGCAGATTCTAGCCGTGGCTCCTCGGTACCTCTCCACAATCGGCTCGTCTGGGGTCTGACCCCGGACGAAGAGGTGGTTTGGCTCAGTGGGCGCGTTTCCGTGCCAGGGAGGGGTCAGACCCGGGAACAATTGCGTGCCGCATCTGTGACGAAAGACGCGCGGCGCAGGCAGACTCGGGCCGTGCGCCTCGTACTCGACTGGGACGGAACCGTGACCGAGCGGGACACGCTCGACCTCGTGCTGCGCGAGTTCGGCGACCCCGAGATCTACCGGCAGGTCGAGGACGAGCTGGGGCGGCAGCTCTCGCTGCACGAGGTGATCGCGCTCGAGTTCGAGACCGTGACCGCGCCGCTGCCCGAGGTCGAGGCCTGGCTGGTCGAGAACGTGCGGGTGCGGCCCGGCTTCCGCGAGCTCGTCGCGCGGCGGGCGCCGCTCGTCGTCTCGGCCGGCTTCCACGAGCTGATCGAGCCCGTCCTCGAGCGCGAGGGTATCGAGGTCGAGCTCGTCGCGAACCGGATCGATGCCGCGCCGGGCGGCTGGCGGGCGGTCTTCCACGACACCGCGCCGTGCCCCGTCTGCGGCGAGCCGTGCAAGCGCGCCTCCCTGCCTGCCGGCGAGCCGGTCGTCTTCGCGGGCGACGGCTACTCGGACCGCTGCGCCGCGCTCGCCGCCGAGCGAGTCTTCGCGACCGGGTCGCTCGCCTCTTACCTCGAGCGCCGCGGCGTGCCGTTCGAGCCGCTGACCGACTTCCACGACCTCGAAAGGCGTCTTACGTAGGTCTTACGTTCGGCTGCGCAGCGGCTTACGTGTCGCAACAACAGTGCGACCGCCAAACCGAACGGAAAGGACCCCTCCGATGTTCAAGAAGTCTCTCATCGTCGTCGCTGCGGTCGCTGCGATGGCACTCCCGGCGGCCGCGCTCGGCGACGATGGCACCCCTCCTGTCCCTGGCGCGAAGCTGGCCCAGGCGCAGGAGAAGCTGAACCACCTCAAGAAGAAGTGCGATTCGAAGCCCGAGGCGGCGGCCAAGTGCGCCAAGCTCGCGGCCGGCGTGCTCGCCCGGCTCGACAAGCTCTCGGCCCGCATCGACGCGCTCGAGAGCAAGATCAAAGAGAAGTGCTCGGTGGCCAACCCGCCCAAGAAGTGCTCGAAGGCAGCGGACGTCCTCGCGAGGCTCGACGCCGCGAAGCAGGACATCGCCCAGCTCGAGGCCTGGATCAAGGCGAACTTTCCGGCTCCCGCCACAACCTAGGCGAACGCCGCCGGGAGCGGCACACCGTCCGCGATAGCGTGACGGGGTGCCGCTCCTTCGCCTACCCGACCCGTACAGCTTCGAGCTCTCGACCGAGCGCTTCCGCGCGTTCGGCCCCGACCGGGCGAACCTCTGGCAGGACGGCGCCCTGTACCGCGTCGTCGGCGGCCGGGAGGTGCGGCTCGAGGCCGCGCCGGGAGGCGTGTGGGCGGATCCCGCCGCCGGGCCCGAGATCGAGCATCTGCTCGGGGCGGAATGGGATCTCGGCGCCTTCGCCGAGTTCGCCGCCTCTGACCCGGTGCTCGCGGTCGCCGTCGAGCGCCTCGCAGGCTTCCGCCCGCCCCTCATCTCGGACCCGTTCGAGGCGCTCGTCGGCTTCATCACGGCGCAGCAGGTCTCGCTCCACGCCGCGTACGCGATCTGCGGCCGCCTGATCGAGCGCTACGGGGAGCGGGCCGAGCACGCGGTCGCGTTCCCGACGCAGGAGCGGATCGCGGCGCTCTCCGAGGACGACCTCCTTGCTCTCGGCTTCTCGCGTCGCAAGGCGGAGTACGTGCTCGGCCTCGCCCGCGCCGACCTCGACTACGCGGCGCTCGCCGAGCTGCCCGACGAGGAGGTGAAGAGGCGTCTCACGGCGATCCGCGGGCTCGGCGAATGGTCCGCCGACCTGTACCTCGCGCGGCACCTCGGCCGCCCGCACGCTTGGCCGGCCGGAGACCTCGTCGTGCGCAAGGCGGTCTCCGACCTCTACGCTGTCGCGGGCGACATCCGGGAGTTCGGAGCCCGCTTCGCCCCGTTCCAGAACCTCACCTGCCAGTACCTCCTGCTCTACCACCGCGTGCCATGACGATCCGCAAAGCCGACAACGCCGACCTCGACGTCCTGCGCGAGCTCTGGGAGGAGTTCCACGCCGAGGTCGAGCAGTACCGCGAGACCTGGGCGGACGCGCAGCCCGAGATCGAGCGCTACGTCACCGGCGACGTTGCGCTACTCGCCGAGGAGGACGGGCAGCCGGCCGGGTTCGCGCTGGCGAGGCACAGGAACGCGCACGTCGGTTACGTGAGCGACGTCTACGTGCGCCCCGCCTACCGTCGCCGCGGCCTCGCGCGCGAGCTCCTGGCGGCCGCTTCGGCCGCGCTCGGCGCCGAGCTGCTCTCCCTCACGGTCAGCGTGACCAACGACGAGGCTCGCACCGTCTATCGGCGACTCGGCTTCCGGGACGAGGCGATGAACCTGATCGTCGAGTCCGAGCGCCTCGCAGCGGCGCCGAAGGAGCCGTCGCGCGGCACCGTCTACGTCCAGACCGACGACGAGTCGGCCGTCGAGAAGGCGGTCAACGGCTTCCTCCGGCGCCCGGCGACGGCGGTCTCGCCGCCGGTGAACGGCTGGGTCGCCGTGAACGACGACGCCTGCGACGGCGACAGCGACCTGCAGGGGCGCCTTGCGCGCGAGCTCTCGTACCGCCTCGGAGTCGTCCTCGTGCTCCGGCTCGAGGAGAGCCAGGTCGTCCGCCTCATCACGCTCGACGAGGGGCGCATCGTCGACGAGTACCTCTCGGTGCCCGAGTTCTGGGGGCCGCTTCCGCCCGGCGACGTGATCGCGCTCGGCATCAACCCGACCGTCGTCTCCCGCCTGACCGGAGCAGACGCAGCCTTGCTGCGCGCCGTCGCCCGCACCGCCGACTCGCCCGCCGATCTCCCGCCCGCGCCCGAGCTCCTCGCCGAGCTGGAGGCGGTGCTCCGGGTAGCATCGGCCCCGTGATCCTGTTCGACGCAGCCCGCTGCCCGTACTGCGCGCGCGCCCGGATCGTCCTCGCCGAGAAGGGGATCCCCTACGAGACGGTCGAGATCGACCTCTCCGACCGGCCGGCCTGGCTGTACGAGAAGAACCCGCGCGGCAAGGTGCCGGTGATCGAGGAGGACGAGTTCATCATGCCGGAGTCGTCGGTGATCATGGAGTACCTCGACGAGCGCTTCCCCGAGCCGGCGTTGCTGCCCGACGACCCGGCCGACCGGGCCGCCGCGCGGCTCTGGATCTGGGACTTCGACCGGCGGCTCGGCGACGACTACTACGCCGCCCGCCGGGGCGAAGACGGCGCGAGGGAGCGCCTCACGGCCCGGCTGGCGGCGCTCGACATGTGGCTCGAGGGCCGGCAGTTCCTCGCCGGCGGCGTCTACGGCCTCGCCGACATCGCCTACGTGCCCTGGATCCTGCGCATGCAGCAGCTGCTCGAGGTCGACCTCGCTCCCTTCGAGGCGCTCGCGCAGTGGCGCGACGAGCTCGTCTCCCGTCCCGCCGTCGCGGCCGAGCTCGGCCTCGTCGCGGCGCTGTGAAGCCCGTCGTCGACGCGGCCTGGCTCGAAGGCGAGCTCGGCGCCGGCGATCTGTTCCTGGGCGACGTGCGAGGGCCGAACGCGCACGCGCGCGGCCACCTGCCCGGCTCGAAGCCGCTCGTGCTCGGGTCGCCGCCGCCGATGTCCGACCGGGCCACGGTCGAGGCGCTCGCGGCCGAGGTGGGCCTGCGGCTTCGCCGCCACGGCGTCACGGGAGAGGAGCGGCTCGTGCTCTACGACCGCGGCGACGGGGTCGGCTCGATGCCGGCGGCACAGCTCGCGGAGCTCGCGGGCCACCCCCGCGTCGCGGTGCTCCTCGGCGGGATCGCCGCCTGGACGGGCCCGCTGGAGACCGGCCAGGTCGAGCTCGAGAAGGTGCGCGTGGAGTGGGCGCCGAACCTCCAGGCGCTGCCGACCCGCGACGAGCTGCTCGCCCGCCTCGAGGATCCGGCGCTGACGGTGCTCGACGTCCGCCGCCCCGAGGAGTACACGGGCCGCGCCGGCTCGGCGTGCGACCCGCGTCAGGGGCGCATCCCCGGCGCGCGCCACGTCGAGCTCCAGCGGCTCTACGGCGAGGACGGAATGCCGCTCGCGCCCGAGCAGCTCCGCGGTCTCGTCGGGCTGCCCGAGGGTGCGGAGATCGTCGCGTACTGCCACTCCGGCTCTCGCTCGGCCTCGGCGACGCTGGCGCTCCGCGCGGCCGGGTACCGGGCCCGCAACTACGCCGGCTCGTGGCACGAGTGGTCGCGTCACCCCGAGCTGCCGGCAGAGCGAGGCTAGGCTGCGGCGCGGACCTCGGCGAGGCCGAGGAAGTCGCCGCAGAGACGGCGGCCGAGCGACTGCCACCGGTCGAGCTTCCGCTCCGTCTCCGCGGGCATCGACGGCGGCGGGACGTCCGGTTCTTCCGCGCTCCAGGACTCGATCTGCTCCCCGGTGATCTCGGCGTGGAACTGGATCCCCCAGACCCGTGAGCCGAGCCGGAACGCCTGCGTGCAGACCGGGCTCGTGGCCAGCTCGATCGCGCCCGCCGGCAGGCCGTACGTGTACGAGTGCCACTGGAACGCGTCGAATCGCGTCGGCAGGCCGCCCAGGACGGGATCGCCGGCGGCCTCGGCGGTCAGCTCGACCGGGAGCCAGCCGATCTCGGGCTCGGGCGCGGGCATCACCGGCGCGTGCGCGGCGCGGGCGAGCAACTGCGCGCCGAGGCAGACACCGAGCGTCGGCAGGCCGAGGTCGAGCAGCCGCTGGAGGAAGAGCGTCTCCTCGCGCAGCCACGGATGGTGATCGTCCTGATGCGGGTGCATGGCGCCGCCGAAGACCAGCACCGCACCGTAGGAGTCGAGCGGGCGCGGAATGGGCGTGCCCCAGGCGAGGCTCCACTCGTCGAGCCGGTGCCCTCGCTCGAGGGCGACCTCGCCGAACGTTCCGGAGCGGCAGTCGTCGCCGTGGATCACGCCGAGCACGTCCATCGACGTGAGAGTAACCGGGAGCGGGGCCAAAGCGGCCCCGCTCCCAGCGAACGAGCTACTTGACCTTGACTCTGACCGCCTTGCTCGTGACTGCGAACGGCGGAACGGTGGCGCTGACGCATGGGCCAAGACCCGGGGTGCCGGCGGGGATGGCCGCACACCCTGCGGCCCCCGCCGGGAGGCCGGACGACGACGCCACGGCTGCCCGTAGTGAGTACGTCCCCTTCTTCAGCTTCGCCGTGAAGACGAAGCTGCCCGCCGCCGTCGTCTTCGCAGTTCCGATCTTCTTCGTCCCGGAGAAGATCGTCACTGGGTATGTCGGTAGGGGCTGGCCGGCAATTGTTGCCCGACCGGCGAGCACAGCCTTGCGTTTACCAGCCTTGGCCGCGGCGGTGACGGTCGGGGTCACATCCAGTCCGAGCGCGGTGACTGTCCCAGCCGCGTTCGGTGCGGCCGTGCCGGGGGTGTACGGCGTGAACTCGCTGATCCAGATCGGCCCTCCGGCGGTGAAGACGCCGCTGACGGTGAAGTTCACGTCGAGCAGCTTGGCGCAGAGCGTCGCTGCGCATGCAGCGCCGACATCAGGCGAGGCGAGGCACGTGACCAATACTGTCTTTACTCCCAGGGCCGCGAGTGTCGCGGGCGCCGGGTCGACGTAGACCGGAACGTTGAGCGTCTGTCCAGCCGCGGTGAGGGAGAGGTTCCAGACAGCCGTGTGCGTAGCCGACCCGGAGCAAGCGATGTCGGTTGGCGTGTTGAACTTCGTCGGGTCGGCGACGTTCACGCTTCCCGTGAGAGGAATGATCGCGTCTGGCGAGATCGCCTTCGCGTTGATACTCGCCGTCACAGTGCCGATCGTTGTCCCAGGCGCTTGTGTCAGCGTCGCTACCGACGGCGACAAGATGTGGATTGCGGCTGTCGAGTCGTCGGCCTTGGCTGAGGTAACGTGGATCGTCGTCTTGGAGCCGATTTGCTGCCCCGTTAGCGTCGGTGCGTAGGTCGCGAGCGCCGAGGCCGCGGTCGCGAGGAAGATCGTGCCGGTCGCGAGGAGCGCGGCGGTGAGTGAAGGCTTGCGCATGGAGCTCCTTTCGGGATTGGCTAGGAGTAAAGCACTAGGGCACTAGGACTTGGCCGGAACGAGTGGTCCTTGCTGGGCCCAGATGCCCTTGAGGTAGCGAAACAACGCGGCCTGGTCCATCGGGAAGTAGTCCGTCGGCGAGGTGCGGAGGACGATCCCGGGGAGGAGGAACGGGTTGTTGGACTCGGTCAGGTGCGTGGCCGCCCTGAGCAGGCTGTCGCGCGTGAGGTTGCGGCCCGCCTTCTTCAGGACGTCGACCATCGTGTAGGCGACCGCCATCCCGTAGAAGTTGTAGACGTCGGTCGGGCGGCCGTCCGGGTCGTACTTGGCCATGATTTGCCGGTAGAGCTTCACCGTGGGGTCCTTCGCCCAGCGGGACTGTGTCGGGTCCTTGACGAACGCGATCGAGGTCGAGCCCGCGGTGGTCGCGGTGCTCGTGCTCGCGGTCGCGATCTGCATCACGGTCGGCTCGATCGAGACCGAGCTCACGTACACCTGCGGCCTCCAGCCGAGCTTGTGCATGTCGATGTACGCCTTGATCGCAAAGAGCGGGGTCGCGAAGATCATGAACGTGTCCGCGCCCGCTCCTTTCAAGCGGGACACCTGCGAGGCGACGTCGCTGTCGGTCGCCTCGTAGCCCAGCGCGGCGACGATCTTCGCCTTGCCCCCGAGCCCCTTCTTCAGCCCCGTGAGCAGGTCCTGGCCGAAGTCGCTGTTCTCGTAGAGGACGCCGATCTTCGCCTTCGGCTTCTTCGCGGCGATCTGGCGGCCGTAGATCGCGCCCTCGGCGCTGAAGCTCGGCAGGTAGCCCATCGTCCACGGGTACTGCTTGAAGTCGTTGAAGGCGGACGCGCCCGTGCCGGCGAAGAGGCCGGGCACCTTGAGCTGGTTGAGGAGCGGCTGCACCGCGAGCGCGTTCGGGGTGCCGATCGTGTTGAAGACCGCGAGCACGTTGTCCTGCTGCACGAGCTGGCGCGTGAGCTGGACCGTCTGCGCCGGGTCGTAACCGTCGTCGTAGTACTTGTAGATGATCTTTCGCCCGTTCACCCCGCCGTGGTCGTTGACATAGGCGAAGTAGGCGGCGGCTCCGGGGCCGACGACGCCGAAGGCGGCTGCCGGGCCGGTGAGCGGCACCGTGCCGCCGATCAGCACCGTCGTCGGCGTGACCCCCGGCGCGTCCTGCTGTCCGGCCGTCGCAGCCGGGATGCCCACGGCGAGCGCCACGGCGAGGACCGCGAGCGCGCGGATCATCCGGAGATCGGCTTCAGCAGCACGGGGACGGTGAGGGTGACCTTGCCGACGGTGAGCGTCGAGCCGTCGGGCACCGAGGAGAAGTAGACGAGGTTGCTCGCCGACTGGGCGGTCGACGTGGCCGCGAGCGTGAGGCGCACCTTCGAGCCCGCGGGGAGGGTGTTCGCCCAGAACGCGAGCCGGATCGTGACCGGCCTGGGCGTCTTCGAGAGCTTGTTCAGCGGCACGCCGCCCTCGCCGATCACGTAGTCCGAGCCGTCCGGAAGCCGCGCGGACAGAACCGCGACCAGGTGGGCGAACGAGGTCCTCGAGGAGAGGCTGGCCGTCGCGGTCGGCGAGCCGAAGGTCTCGAGCAGCCCCTTCGGCATCCGCACCGCACGTACCACCTTGCCGGCTGCGGCGATCGTGTTCGAGCCCGGCAGCGTGAACGCCAGCCGCTTCGTTGCGGGCAGCGTCGCGTACGACACGGCGCCTGCCTCCTTCCACGGCGACGGCGCGAGCTGGATCGGTTTGCCCTTGTCGATCCCGTTCGGAGCGTCCTTCAGGAACCGCGCGAACCAGTCGCCGCCCTCGGCGAGGACGACCGAGATGTCCGGCCCCGGGAACGTCGACGGCGGGTGCCCGAAGTCGCCGATGTAGAGCCGCTTCGGCCCCTTGAGCAGCTTGTAGCCCTGCCAGGCCTGGTCGATGTCGAACGCGTAGTCCCGCCGGCCCTGGAAGAGGAACATCGGCGTCTTGACCGTGCTCAGAGCCTGGCGGCTCGAGCGCTGTGCCGCGAACGAGGTCACCGTCGAGTTGATGTCGCTGGCGAGCGCGGGCCCCTTCACCGCCAGCACCTCCGCGGCGGTGCGGTCGGTGGGGACGGCCTGGAGGAAGCCGAAGATCAGCCCCGTCTTCGAGAGCCCCTGCGGCGCGAGCGCCGAGATCAGGTCGGTCCACGTTTCGACCACCTCGCCGGCCGCGAACGGGATCCCCTCCACGATCGAGCGCCAGACGGCGCCGCCGCCGAGCGAGATGCCCCAGGCACCGACGTGCTTGCCGTCGATCTCCGGTCGCGCCCCGAGCCAGGCAAAGAGCGCCTTGAAGTCGGCGATCTCGCGCGGGCCGTCGAGGGAAAAGAGGCCGCCCGAGGTGCCGTGGCCCCGTGCGTCGAACGTGAGCACGGCGTAGCCCTCGTTCGCGAACGAGTTCTCGGCGAGCGTGTTCATGTCCTGGCGCTTCCCGCCGAGGCCGTGGAACATCATGATCGCGGGGTAGCCCGCCGCCGGCTTCGGTGTCGTCGGCTCGTAGAGCGTGTAGGTGATCGAGACGCCGTCGTCCATGGTCGCCGCGCCGTCGATCCTGGTGAAGTTCGCCGCGTGCGCGCCTGCGGGGAGCGCGAGGAAGACGGCGAGGACGAGGAGGATCCGAAGGCGCATGGGCGCGGAAAGGGTAGACGAAGGGTGAAAGCCGGGTGACGCCATACAATCGAGCGATGGATTCGCGCGCCATCGGCGTCTTCGATTCCGGGATGGGGGGCCTCACCGTCCTGCACGAGTGCCTCGTGACGCTGCCACAGGAGGACTTCGTCTATCTCGGTGACGGCGCCCGCTTC
Source organism: uncultured Actinomycetes bacterium (assembly GCA_963724805.1). Classification (GTDB taxonomy): domain Bacteria; phylum Actinomycetota; class Thermoleophilia; order Gaiellales; family Gaiellaceae; genus CAVQZA01. The sequence goes on along the minus strand of CAVRWA010000006.1, from coordinate 36,411 downwards.
CCGTACGGGCCGCGCCCCCTCGACGAGCTGCGGAGGTTCGCGGCCGAGATCGGCGGCTTTCTCGAGGCCGAGGGCGTGAAGCTGATCGTGGCCGCGTGCAACTCGGTCACCTCGGCGGCCCTGCCCGAGCTCCAGACCGAGCTTAGCGTGCCGGTGATCGGAGTCCTCACACCGGAGGCGCACGCGGCCGTGCAGGCGACGCGCAACCGCCGGGTCGGTCTCCTCGCCACGCAGGCGACGGTCGAGAGCGGCCGGTACGAGGCGCTCGTCCGCACGCTCGACGCGGGCGTGACCCTGACCCCGGTCGCCTGCCCGAGGCTCGTGCCGCTGATCGAGAGCGACGATCCGTTCGGGCCCGAGACGGCAGACGCCGTGCGCGAGTACGCCGCACCGCTCAAGCGCGACGGCGTGGACACCGTGATCCTCGGCTGTACGCACTACCCGCTGATCCGGCCGATCCTCCAGCGCGTGTTCGGCCGCGACGTGACCCTCGTCTTCTCGGCCGAGGAAACGGCGCGCGAGACGGCCGAGACGCTCGCACGCAAAGGGATCGAGAACGAGCCTGGGCGCGAGGGCGCCTACCGCTTCCTCACCACCGGCGATCCCGCCGCGTTCCGTGCAATGGGCCAGCGCTTCCTGCAGCTGCCGATCGACGAGGTCGAGCACGTCACCCTCGCGGAATTGGAAGCAGCTGCGATATGAGAGCCGACGGGAGACGGCCCGACCAGCTGCGCCCGCTCGACCTCGTGCCGGACTTCCTCGAGCTGCCGCACGGCTCGGTGCTCTACTCGCAGGGACGCACTCGGGTGCTCTGCACGGCCTCGATCCAGGAGGGCGTGCCGCGCTGGCTCTACAACAAGGGCCGAGGCTGGCTCACCGCCGAGTACTCGCTCCTGCCCGCCTCCACCGGCGACCGCACGGACCGCGAGGCGTCGCGCGGGAAGCAGGGTGGGCGCACGATCGAGATCCAGCGGCTGATCGGCCGCTCGCTTCGCGCCGTGATCGACTTCGACGCGCTCGGCGAGCGCACGCTCTGGCTCGACTGCGACGTGCTCCAGGCCGACGGCGGCACGCGCTGCGCCTCGATCTGCGGCGCGTACATCGCGGCCCATCGCGCGCTCGACCGCTTCGGGCTCGGCAAGGCGCTCGTGGGCTCCGTTGCCGCAGTCTCGGTCGGGATCGTGGACGGCGTGCCGGTGCTCGACCTCGACTACGCCGAGGACTCGACCGCCGACACGGACATGAACGTCGTGATGACCGGCGACGACCGCCTGATCGAGGTGCAGGCGACCGCCGAGCAGGAGCCGTTCTCGCGTGCGCTCCTCGACGAGCTGCTGGAGCTCGCGGCCGGCGGGATCGAACAGCTCGGGGCGGCCCAGCTCGAGGCCGCCGAGTTGCCCCGTTGATTAGCCTGACCTGGTACGAGCTGCTCGCCCGGCTCGCGCTCGCCGCGGCACTCGGCGCAGTGGTCGGCTTCGAGCGCGAGGTTCGCGAGCATCAGGCCGGGCTCCGGACGCACATGCTCGTCTCCCTCGGCTCGGCGCTCTTCACGATCGTCTCCGCGTACGCGTGGGCGGATTTCAGCTTCGGCCACGGCTCCGGCCTCACCTACGACCCGACCCGGATCGCGGCGCAGATCGTGACCGGGGTCGGCTTCCTCGGCGCGGGCGCGATCCTGCACCAGGGGACGCTCGTGCGCGGCCTGACGACGGCCGCGAGCCTCTGGATCGTGGCGGCGGTCGGGATGGCCGTCGGAGCCGGGTACTGGGCAGCAGCCGTGATCGCGACCGGGCTCGTCCTGTTCGCACTCTGGCCGCTGCGGATCGCGATCTATCCGCTCCTGCTGCGGCTGCGCCCGGAAGAGGTGCTCCTCTTCGTCGAACTGCGCGAGGGCGAGGCCGTAGGCGACGTGATCGGCACCCTCGAGAAGGCCGGGGGCAAGGTGCACTCGATCGAGTTCGAGGAGGCGGACGGACAACGCCGGCTCACGCTGAACGTCGACGTACCGTCCGGGACCCGCGAAGCGACGGTCGCGAAGCTCTCCGAGGTCGAGCACGTGACGGGAGCGCGCTGGGGTCGCTAGCCGTCCTCTGCTCGCGCAACCCGAACAAGGCGCGCGAGCTCGAGCGCCTGCTTCCCGGCTGGCGCGTCTCCCCGCTCGAGGCGGACGGCTATCCGGAGGAGACGGGAGCGACCTACTACGAGAACGCCCGCGCGAAGGCGCTCTTCGGCCGCTCGGTCGGCGACCCGGAGGCGTGGATGATCGGCGAGGACTCGGGGATCGAGGTCGACGGGCTCGGGGGTGCGCCGGGGCTGGAGTCGGCGCGGCTCGGCGGCGACGACCCGGTCGGCTGGCTGCTCGCGGCGCTCGAGGGCGCACGGGGCGAGGACCGCTGCGGCCGCTACGTCTGCGAGCTCGTCGCCGTCGCGCCGTCGGGCGAGGAGGTGCGCGGCACCGGCGTGCTCGACGGTGAAATCGCGGAGTCGCCGAGAGGCACGGAGGGCTTCGGCTACGACCCGGTCTTCGTCCCGGAGGGCGAGGTGCGGACGGTCGCAGAGCTCGGGAACGAGTGGAAGGCGCAGAACTCGCACCGCGCCCGCGCCGCGCGTGCGCTCCTCGCCGCGCTCGACGGCTAGATGGTTGATGCCAGGCCCGGGTGCGTCTGGGGATGGCACAGACCAAGCAGGACGGCCGGGTCGTCCGCAGGCCAGGCCGGTGGGCCTGGTTAAGGGCGAACCGGGCGATCCTGCGCCGCGTCTGAGCCACCAGCCAGACGTGCGCAGGTGTGGCATCAACCATCTAGGCAACCGGCGGGTCGGACCCGACCTCGCGTCGCGAGGCCCACCAGTTCACCTCGGCTCCCATCACCATCACGTTCGCCATCACGTAGAGCCAGACGAGCAGGAGCACGCCGCCGGAGAACGCGCGCAGGGTGGGGTTCAAGCTCGAGAAGCGGATGTACAGCGGCAGGATCTGGAAGGTCACCTCGAGCAGCACCGTCGCGGCGATGGCGCCCGGCAGCACCTCGCGCAGCGTCATGTCCGGCACGTTCGGCAGCAGCCGGTAGATCGAGACGAGGAAGAGGAAGACCGCGACGCCCGAGATCAGCACAGAGATCACGTATGCGGCGACCCCGTTGTCGGTCACCCCGGGCAGGTAGCGCTTCAGCATGCTGTCCCCGACGGAGGCGACGATCAGACCGAAGAACAGCACCGCGAGCGTGCCGACCATGAACGCGAGCGCCAGCGACTTCCCGGCCAGGAAGCCGCGGTTCGGCCGGCCGTAGACGATGTTGAGCGCCGACTCGAGCACGCTGAACAGCGACAGCGAGGTCCAGACGAGCACGATCGCGCCGACGATCCCGAATGCGGCCGCGTTGTCCTGGAGCGTCTGCACGATCTTGATCAGCGTCGCCACGGAGCTCTCCGGGAACGCGTGGCTGAGCTCGGTCACGAGGTAGCTCGACTCGCTCGCGCGGCCCGTGAAGCCGAGCAGTGACAGGGTCAGGAAGAGGAGCGGCACGAACGAGAGGAGCGCGAAGTAGGCGATCATCGCCGCGAGGTGCGTGCCGCGGTCGGTGAAGAACTTCGCGACGAGCTTCCGTTTGCGCAGTCGCACGAGGGGCAGTATCGCCGGTGTAGGCTTGGACCTCGATGGAAGCCGCGCAGGCACTCGCCGACCTCACCGAGATCTCGACGCAGATCAAGGCTGCGGCGCTCTTCCGCGCCGACGGCACGCTCGACGCGGCCACGCTCGCAGACGGCACGCGCTTCGTCGAGGCGGCTCGCGCGCTCCTCTCGGCCGCCGAGGGGATCCGCAGCGAGCCGCTCGTCCAGCTCGAGGCCGCGACAGCCGAGGGAAGCGTCTTCGTCGTCCGCGACGGCGACCGTGCGGTGGCTGCGGTGACCGGGCCGGAGCCCACGGTCGGGCTCGTGTTCTACGACCTCAAGAGCTGCCTCCGCTCGAGCGCCGAGAGCGTCGAGCCCGAGGCGCCCAAGCGGGCGCCGAAGCGCAAGCCCAAGGAGGAGGCCGAGAACAGTGAGGCGTAAGCTCCTCCTGCTCGTCGCAGCCGTCGGCGCGGTGCTTGCGAGCCTCGCGTTCTTCCGTCACGGCAGCGCTCGGCGGGAGCGGGTCGACCTCTACTTCGCCGACGGCTCGATGGTCTCGCTCGGCGAGGGCCCGGACGCCGAGCGGCTGCTCGCGCTCGGCCGCACGACGCTCGACGCCGCGCGTTGACCGACGCCGAGCTGCGCGCGGCGATCAAGGAGCACGCCTACCTCGAAGGCGACTTCGTGCTCCGCTCGGGTCGCCGCTCGCGCTACTACCTCGACAAGTACCGCTTCGAGACCCGGCCCGACCTGCTGGCCGCGATCGGCGAGCGCATCGCCGGCTCGGTGCGCGAGCACGAGCCCGAGGCGGCGCGGCTCGCGGCGCCGGCGCTCGGCGCCGTCGCCCTCGCCGCCGCCGCCTCGCTCGCCTCGGGGCGTCCGTTCTTGATCGTGCGCGAGGCGGCGAAGGGCTACGGCACCGCGAACCGGCTCGAAGGCGTCTACGAGGAGGGCGAGCTCGTCTGCCTCGTCGAGGACGTCGTCACCTCCGGTGGAGCCCTGCTGGAGGCGGTCGAGGCCGTCCGCGAGGCCGGCCTGGTCGTCCGCACGGCGGTCTGCGTGGTAGATCGCGAGGAGGGCGGCGCGGACGCGCTCGCGCGCCATGCCGTCCGCCTGCGCCCGCTCTTCCGCGCCGCCGACATCGTCGACGTCTGAAAAAGCGCCGCAAAACGGCTTGGTTGAGCGCATCCGAGGGGCCTGTTAGTGTCAGATGCTGGATCTCGACCTCAACAGCAGGAGGGACACGTGACCAAGCAGGAGTTCGTCGATCGAGTCGCTGACAAGAGCGGCCTCTCGCGTAGAGACGCGGGAAAGGCCGTCGATGCGTTCCTCGACGCCATCACCGACTCCCTGAGGAGGCGCGAGGACGTGGCTTTCACGGGGTTCGGCAAGTTCACCACGCAGAACCGTGCAGCCCGCGAGGGTGTCAACCCGCGCAATCCTTCGCAGAAGGTTCACATTCCCGCAGCGACCGTGCCGAAGTTTTCAGCCGGCAGCCAGCTCAAGGCGGCCGTCAAGGGCGGCTGAGAGAGACCGTCCCCCCTCCAAGCATGATCTCGACGGGGGCCGCGACGCGGCCCCCGTCGTCGTTTCGACCGTCTACCCTAGGTAGCCGATGGCCCAGGACGCGCAGAGCACGACCCAGGCGGCGACGGCGCTGTTCCCCGACCGGCTCGTGGAGGCGGTCGCCCGCAAGCGCAGCCAGCTGCTCGTCGGGCTCGACCCGCGGGTCGAGCTCCTGCCGCTCGAGCTGCGCGGGGACGTCCACCTCGGCCGGGCTCACGCCGCCGACGCCGTCACGCGCTTCTGCCGCGGCCTGATCGACGCTGTCGCGCCGCACGTCGTCGGCGTCAAGGCGCAGATCGCGTTCTTCGAGGCGCTCGGCGCCGACGGGATGCAGGCCTTCGAGGAGGTCTGCGCGTACGCGCGCACCGCGGGGCTGCTGGTCGTCGCAGACATCAAGCGGGGAGACATCGGCTCCACGGCCCGGGCATACGCCGCCGCCTATGTCGAGCCGCGTGGCGACGAGCCGCCGCTCGCCGACGCGGTCACCGTCAGCCCCTACCTCGGCCGCGACGCGCTCGAGCCGTTCTTCCAGGCCTGCCGGCTGCACGGGGCGGGGGTGTTCGTCCTCGTCAAGACCTCGAACGCGGGCGGCGCAGACGTCCAGGACCTCACGCTCTCGGACGGGCAGCCGCTCTGGCACCACGTCGCGGGGCTCGTCCGCGAGTGGGGAGAGGACCTCGTCGGCGAGGACGGCCTCTCGAGCGTGGGCGCGGTGATCGGCGCCACGCACCCGCGCGCGGTCGGCGAGGCGCGCCGGCTGATGCCGCAGGCTCCCTTCCTGCTGCCTGGAGTCGGCGCCCAGGGCGCGACGCCGGCCGACGTGGCGCGCGCCTTCACGAGCGGCCCCGCGAGCGCGCTCGTCTCGGCCTCACGGTCGATCATCTATGCCTACCGCAACGTCGAGCTCGACTGGCGCGCTGCAGCAGGGGCCGAGGCCGCCCGCACGGCGCGCGAGGTCTGGGCGGTGTCCGGGTGGTGACCCCCGAGACCCGCAGGCGGATCGTCTACTGGGGCGCGCCGATCGCGTTTCTCGCCCTCGTCACGCTCGTCGTCCTGCTTCTGCGCTGAGGTGAGCGGCGAGTAGGGGCGGCCCAGGAGGAAGGCGGGCCTGCCCCTACCCAACGTCCGCAGTCGGCGTGCGCGAGGACGCGTCTGCGGGGCGCGCCTCGGGCGATAGGAGCGGAGGGGACGCCCCGTCTGCCGTGCTGACTTCAGTAATACGGTCGGCCCGCCGGGCCGTCATCACCCGCCCGGGTGATCCGCGATGACAAAAGTAGTGCGCGCGGCAGGTACAGTGGCCCCGTGCCGCTCCGGCTTCTCGTCGCCGCCGTCGCGATCGCGCTCGTCCTTCCCGCTCTGGCGCTCGCCGCGCCGCCCAACCCGGAGGCACGCGCGTTTCTCGTCGTCAATGCCTCCACCGGTGAGGTGCTGGCCGCGCGTGCCCCGCACGCGAGAGTGCCGATCGCGAGCATCACCAAGCTGATGACGGTGCTGGTCGCGCTCGAGCACGCGAAGCTGAGCGACGTCGTGCGCGTCGACCGCGGCGCCGCCAGGGTGGGGGAGTCGACGATCAACCTCCGCGCCGGCGAGCGGATCAGCGTCCACGACCTCGTCGCCGCCGCGCTGATCCAGAGCGCGAACGACGCGGCCGTCGCCCTCGCCCGACATGTCGGCCACGGCTCGACTCCGGCCTTCGTGGCGCTGATGAACGCAAAAGCACGGGAGCTCGGCCTCGACGACACGCACTTCGTGCGGCCCGACGGGCTCGACGCGAAGGGCGAGGCCTCGAGCGCAGCCGACGTCGTCAAGCTCGCCGAGGTCGCGATGCACAACCCGACGATCAGGCGGATCGTGGGAGAGCGGACGGCGACCATCGCCGGCGGCCGCCATCTCACGACCTGGGACGACCTGCTCGGCACCTTTCCGGGCCTGATCGGCGTCAAGACCGGTCACACCGACAGCGCCGGCTGGTGCCAGGTCGCGGCCGCCCGCGGCGACGGCCTGACCATCTACACGGCGATCCTCGGCAGCCCGACCCGCAGCCGACGCAACTCCGACCTGAGCGTGTTGCTGGCCTGGGGGCTTTCGCGCTACCGGGTCACGCCGCTCGTACAGACCGGTCGCGCCTACGCGAGCGCCGGGACCGGCTACGGCCGGGCGCCTGTGGCGCTCGTGGCCGAGCGGCCGCTCGTCCGCTCCGTTCGGCTGGGACGGCCTTTCGTGGAACGCGTCACGGCGCCGGCCGTGCTCTCGCTGCCTGTCGCGGCGGGGCAGGCGCTCGGCGAGGTGCGCGTCTACCAGGACGGACGCCTCGTGGGCAGCCGCCGACTCGTGGCCGCGCGATCCGCGTCGCGGCCGGGCCTGGCATCACGCGTAGGCTTCTATGCCGGCAGGACCGTTCATCATCTCTGGGGGTGGGTCTCGTGATCGTGACGGTGACGCTCAATGCGGCGATCGACCGCACGCTCACGGTGCCGAGCTTCCAGCTCGGCCATCGCCATCGCGCGAGCCAGGGGCTCACGCTCGCGGGCGGCAAGGGGATCAACATCGCGCGCGCTCTCAAGCGGCTCGGCCTCCCCGTAGTCGCGACCGGGCTCGTCGGCGGCCGCACCGGAACGCGCATCGTCGAGGAGCTGACCAGCGAGGCCATCCTGAACGATTTCGTGCGTATCCACGACGAGTCGCGCACGTCCACGGCGGTCGTCGACCCGACGAGCTCCACCTACACCGAGATCAACGAGTGGGGCCCGGCCGTGCTGGAGAGCGAGCTCGAGATACTGCTCGAGAAGCTCGCCTACCTCTCGCGCGGCGCCGACTTCGTCGTCTTCGCCGGCACTTTGCCGCGCGGTGTCGCGGACGGGTTCTACGCGGACGCCATCCGCGAGCTGAACCGGACGGGCGTGCGAACGGTGCTGGACTCGGAGGGCGAGCCGCTGCGGCTCGGCGTCGAGGCGGAGCCGTTCCTCGTCTCCCCCAACCAGGTCGAGGCCGAGGGCCTCGTCGGCCAGGAGTTCTCCGAGCCCGAGGACTTCCGGATGGCGCTCGAGACGATCGCCGAGCAGGGCGCGCGCAACGTCCTGATCAAGGGCGAGACGGACTGCTTCGCGCTGCTGCGCGAGGAGCGCCACGCGCGGCTCCTCCACGCGCTGACGCCTCGTCTCGAGGCGGTCTCCGTGGTCGGTGCGGGCGACGTGCTGCTCGCGGGCTTCATCGCCGCGCGCCTGGAGGAGAGGCCGCTCGAGGAGGCGCTGAGGATCGCGGTTGCGACGGGCGCCGCCTCGATCCTCGAGGTCGGTGCCGGCCGCTTCGACCCGCGCGAGGCGACGCGACTCGTCGGCTCGGTGCGCGTCGAGGAGCTCGAGACGGTCGCCGCCGACTAGCTCTGTCCAGGTGCGGTGGTAGGATTGCCGTCCAGTTGAGAGTCGGTACCGGAAACGGAGATTCGTGAGCCCAGGCGAGAAGCGCGCGCCTGGGCTTCGTGCATAGAGGGGAGCTTTCGTGGACGTCGAGCGCGGACTGACGATGGAAGAGGGGGCCCAGGGCTGGGCCGAGAAGTTCGTCAGGCAGGGCCTCACCTTCGACGACGTCCTGCTGCTCCCGGCCGAGTCCGCGGTGCTGCCGAACGACGTCTCGACGTCGACGCGGCTGACCCGGGCGATCACGCTCGAGCTGCCGATCGTCTCGGCCGCGATGGACACGGTCACCGAGGCCAGGCTCGCGATCGCGCTCGCGCGCGAGGGCGGGATCGGGATCGTGCACCGAAACCTCTCGATCGAAGCCCAGGTGGCCGAGGTCGACAAGGTGAAGCGCTCCGAGTCGGGCATGATCGTCGAGCCCGTCACCCTGCGCCCCACCGATCGCGTCGCCGACGCGCTCGGGCTGATGGAGCGCTACCACATCTCCGGGGTGCCGATCGTCGACGAGAGCGAGATCCTCGTCGGCATCCTCACGAACCGCGACCTGCGCTTCGAGGACGACGTCGCCCAGCCGGTCTCGGCCCTGATGACCAGCCGGAACCTCGTCACCGCGCCGGCCGGGACGACCCTCGCCGAGGCCGAGGAGATCCTCCACCGCAACAAGATCGAGAAGCTGCCCGTGGTCGACGCCGACGGGAGGCTCAAGGGCCTGATCACCGTCAAGGACATCCAGAAGCGGATCCAGTACCCGCTCGCGACGAAAGACGAGCGCGGCCGGCTCCAGGTCGGCGCTGCGGTCGGCGTCGGCTCCGACGCGCTCGAGCGCGCGGAGGCCCTCGTCGGGGGGGAAGTCGACGTGATCGTGGTCGACACGGCGCACGGACACTCGCGCGCCGTGCTCGAGATGGTGCGGACGGTCAAGTCGCGTTTCGAGATCGAGGTGATCGCCGGCAACATCGCGACCGCCGAGGCGGCGGAGGCGCTGATCGACGCCGGCGCGGACGCCGTCAAGGTCGGCGTGGGGCCTGGATCCATCTGCACGACGCGGGTCGTCGCCGGGGTCGGCGTTCCGCAGGTCACCGCCGTCTACGAATGCGCCCAGGTCGCCGCCCGCTACGGCGTGCCGGTGATCGCCGACGGCGGGGTGACGTCGTCGGGCGACGTCGCCAAGGCCCTTGCGGCCGGAGCGGACGCGGTGATGCTCGGCTCGCTCCTCGCAGGAGTCGACGAGACCCCCGGTGACGTGGCGCTCTACCAGGGCGAGCGCTTCAAGGAGTATCGCGGGATGGGCTCGCTCGGCGCGATGAAGGCGCGCGGGTTCTCGAAGGACCGCTACTTCCAGGGCGACGTCGAGGACGTCGAGAAGCTGATTCCGGAGGGGATCGAGGCGCGCGTCCCGTACAAGGGGCCGGTCGCGACGACGCTGCACCAGCTCGTCGGCGGCGTTCGCCAGGCGATGGGCTACTGCGGTGCGGCCACGATCGAGGAGCTCAAGCAGGCGCGGTTCGTCCGCATCACCTCGGCGGGGCTCCGCGAGAGCCATCCGCACGACGTCGTGATCACGAAGGACGCCCCGAACTACAGGCGACCGTGATGTCTGGGACCCAGCGCTCCTGCCCGCGCGTTCCTCGGGCCGCGCCAGGCGGCGGCGGAGCCGGGCTTCGCCCAGCGGGAGCCGACGCCGGCGAGGGGCGCGCGTGAGCGCCGAGGTTCTTCGGTTGCCCTCCCGCGAACCGACGCCGGAGGAGCGGCCGGTCCTCGTCGTCGACCTCGGCGGCCAGTACTCCCAGCTGATCGCGCGTCGCGTGCGCGAGGCGCGCGTCTATTCGGAGCTCGTCTCGCACGCGGTCACACCCGACGAGGTGCGCGCGCGGAACCCGTACGCGCTGATCCTCTCCGGCGGGCCCGCCTCGGTTTACGCGGACGGCGCGCCGCGGGTCGATCCCGCCCTGTTCGAGCTCGGCGTGCCGACCCTCGGGATCTGCTACGGGATGCAGCTGATGGCTCAGGACCTCGGCGGCCGCGTCGACCGCACGGGTGTCTCGGAGTTCGGCAAGACCTCGCTCGAGGCCGAGGGTGAGGGCGCGCTTTTCGCAGGGCTCCCGCTCGAGCAGACCGTCTGGATGAGCCACCGCGACTCGGTCGTCGCGCCACCCACCGGCTCGCGCGTCGTCGCCGGTTCGCCGTCGACGCCGATCGCCGCGTTCGAGGACCCGGCGAAGCGCCTGTACGGCGTCCAGTTCCATCCCGAGGTGGTGCACACGCCCTACGGCCAGGACGTGCTGAAGAACTTCCTGTACGGGATCGCCGACGCGCCGCCCGCGTGGACGCCGGCCGCGGTGATCGAGGAGCAGGTCGAGCGGATCCGAGCCCGGGTCGGCTCCGACCGCGTCCTCTGCGGCCTCTCGGGAGGCGTGGACTCCGCGGTCGCCGCGCTGCTCGTCTACAAGGCGGTCGGCGACCAGCTGACCTGCGTCTTCGTCGACCATGGGCTCATGCGCGAGAACGAGGGCGAGCAGGTGGTCGAGACTTTCGGCGGCCACTTCCACGTCCCGCTCGTGGCGGTGCAGGCGGAGGAGCGCTTTCTCTCGCGGCTCGCCGGGGTGGAGGAGCCCGAGGCGAAGCGGATGATCGTCGGCGAGGAGTTCATCCGCGTGTTCGAGGAGGAGGCGGCGAAGCTCGGCGACGTGCGCTGGCTCGTGCAGGGGACGCTCTACTCCGACGTGATCGAGTCGGGTGGGACCGACGGGGTGGCCGCGAAGATCAAGTCGCACCACAACGTCGGCGGCCTGCCCGCGGACATGAAGATGGGGCTCGTCGAGCCGCTACGGCTCCTGTTCAAGGACGAGGTGCGCCGCGTCGGCGAGGAGCTCGGTCTCCCCGAGCGCTGGGTCTGGCGGCAGCCGTTCCCGGGGCCGGGGCTCTCGATCCGGATCATCGGCGAGGTCACGCGCGAGCGGCTCGAGCTGCTGCGCGCAGCCGACGCGATCCTGCAGGAGGAGGTTCGCAAGGCCGGGCTCTACCGCGAGCTCTGGCAGTCGTTCGCCGTGCTGCCGGCGATCCGCTCGGTCGGAGTGCAGGGCGACGAGCGGACCTACGCCTACCCGATCGTGATCCGCGCGGTCACGAGCGAGGACGCGATGACAGCCGACTGGGCGCGCCTGCCCTACGAGCTGCTCGACACGATTTCGAGCCGGATTGTCAACGAGATCCCGGGAATCAACCGCGTCACGCTCGACATCTCGTCGAAGCCGCCCTCCACGATCGAGTGGGAGTAGCGCCGCGCGCCTTTGGCGCGGATCTCGTCACACTCCCGTTTCGGGGTCTGACCCCGCCGTGATCCTCAATACCGCTCGTGAGCAGGGATTTCCGCGATGCGCTCTTAACAATTTTGGGTCAGACCCCGGCTCTGTCTGCCGTGTGCGCGTCTCGACTGGTCGGCTTATCCGGCGCTGAAGCCGGAGAGGCCTTCGGAGTCCTCCGCGGAGACCTCGACCTCGGTGACGACGGCGCCGCGCGGGCCCTCGCGGCAGGCGCGGATGATCGACTCGACTGCGTCCGGCTCGCCTTCGAGCACCACCTCGACCGTGCCGTCGGGGCGGTTGCGCGCCCGGCCGGCGACGCCGCGCTGCTGGGCGGCGCGCCACACCCAGGCGCGGAAGCCGACTCCCTGGACGACTCCGTGGACGACGAGTCGGCGCCTGACGAGCACGGGCGTAGGCTAACCGGGTGCGCCTCGTCGAAGAGCTTGCCGCCGCCCGGATCGGGGCGACCCACAACCAGTACGCCGACTCGGCGCTCCGTCGCGAGCGCCTTGCCGCCTACCTCGAGGCCCGCCGCGGCGCGCCGCTCCTCCTCGTGGGCGAGGCCGCCGGCTACCGCGGCGCACGCGTGTCGGGGATCCCGTTCACCTCCGAGCGGCAGCTGACCGGGACCGGCCCGGCGGAGGCGACCGCGACGGTCGTCCACCGCGTGCTCGCCGAGCTCGGCCTCGAGGGTGACGTCGTGCTCTGGAACCTCGTCCCGACTCACCCGCACCGGCCCGGCAATCCCGTCTCGAACCGGCCGCCGACACGAGAGGAGATCCGCGCCGGCCGGCCGTTCCTCGAGGCGCTCGCCGCCGGACGGCAGGTCGTCGCGGTCGGCCGCCTCGCCCAGCGTGCGCTCGGAGGGCCCTACGTGCGCCATCCCGCGCACGGCGGTGCGGCTGCGTTTCGCCGCGCCCTGCTACACTTCTGCGCCGGCGGACAGGCGTCCGTCGACCCCTTGCTATGAAGACCTGGAATGCAAAACCGGGCGAGGTCGCCCGAAACTGGTACGTCGTGGATGCCGACGGCAAGACGCTCGGTCGTCTCGCCACGGCCATCGCGATCACGCTGCGCGGCAAGAACAAGCCGCAGTACACGCCGCACATCGACACCGGAGACTTCGTCGTCGTCGTCAACGCCGAGAAGATCGCGGTGACCGGCCAGAAGCTCGACCAGAAGCTCTATCACCGCCACTCGGGGTATCCCGGTGGGCTGAGGACGCGGACCCTGCGCGAGCAGCTCGACCGGCAGCCGACCGAGGTGCTGCGGAAGGCCGTCAAGGGGATGCTGCCGCGCAACCGCCTCTCTCGTGCGCAGCTGACCAAGCTCAAGATCTACGCCGGGCCCGTGCACCCGCACGAGGCGCAGGCGCCCAAGCCGCTTCCGTTGGAGGACTGACCCGTATGGCAGAGACAGCCCAGTATCTCGGCACCGGCAAGCGGAAGACCTCCGTTGCACGCGTGATCCTGCGCCCCGGTGACGGCAAGACCTGGTTCAACGGCCGCACGATCGAGGAGTACTTCCCACGCGTCACGCACCGCCACCTCGCGACCGCCCCCCTGCGCGTGGCCGGGGCGGAGGGGACCTACGACATCCGCGTGCGCGTCCACGGCGGCGGCCCGAGCGGCCAGGCGGGAGCGGTACGGCACGGAATCGCCCGCGCGCTCGTCGAGGCCGATCCGGAGCTCCGCGTGCCGCTCAAGCGCGAGGGCTTCCTCACGCGCGACGCCCGCATCGTCGAGCGCAAGAAGGCCGGCCTCCACAAAGCCCGCAAAGCGCCGCAGTTCTCGAAGCGCTGACAGCGAGCGTGGCTCGCCGCCACTTCGGCACCGACGGCGTCAGGGGCGTCGTCGGGAAGGACTTCACCATCGAGCTCGTCGAGCGCCTCGGTTGCGCGGCCACCTTGTGGTCCGGTCGCGGCCGCGTCTTCATCGGCCGTGACACGCGCGCCTCGGGCGTCGAGCTGGAGGAGGCCTTCGCGCGCGGCGTTTCCCGCGCAGGCGGGGTCGCCGTCCTGGCCGGCGTCCTGCCGACCCCCGCGGTCGCGCTGCTCGCGCTCGATCTCGGCGTCGTGATCTCCGCCTCCCACAACCCGCCCGAGTACAACGGCGTCAAGTTCTTCGACTCGCAGGGCCGGAAGCTGACCGACGCAGCCGAGGAGGAGATCGAGGCGCTGCTCGACGCGCCCGGCCCGGGCGGGGGCGAGATCGACCGGGTCAGTGTCGCGACCGACAGCTACCTCGAGCACATCGTCGAGCGCTTCGGCAGCGACCTCTCGGGGCTCAGGATCGGCGTCGACTGCGCGAACGGCGCCTACGCCGGGATCGCGCCGAAGGCGCTCGGGCAGCTGGGAGCCGAGGTGTCGGCGATCGGCGTCGAGCCGGACGGCATGAACATCAACCTCGGCTGCGGCGCGACGGATCTCCGCGCCCTCCAGGCGCTCGTGGCGGCGGAGGGGCTCGACCTCGGGATCGCCTTCGACGGCGACGGCGACCGCCTGCTCGCCGTCGACGAGCATGGTCAGGTCGTGGACGGCGACCAGATCGTTGCCGTCCTCGCTCTCGAGCTCGGCGTCGACCAGGTCGCGGTCACCTCGATGGCGAACCTGGGCTTCCACGCGCTGATGGCCGACCGCGGGATTCGCGTCGTGACGACCGATGTCGGCGACCGCTACGTGCTCGAGGCGCTGCACCGCGAGGGCGGCGTGCTCGGCGGAGAGCAGTCGGGTCACGTGATCCTGCTCCGCGACCACGTCACCGGCGACGGGCTCGCCGCCGCGCTCCAGCTGTGCGGCGCGCTGCGCGGCCACCCCCTTTCGGAGCTGGTGGCGGTGATGCCCGTCTACCCTCAGGTGAAGGAGAACATCCCGGTAGAACGACCCGAGGTCCCCGAGCCCGTTCGTACCGAGGTGGCGAGGCTGAACGCAGAGCTCGGCGAGCGGGGGCGGGTGCTCGTGCGCCCCTCCGGCACCGAACCGCTGATCCGGGTGCTGGCCGAGGCGGAGACAGAACCCGAGGCCGAGGCTCTCTGTGCTACCATCGCCGCGCTGGTACGGCAAGAGCTCGGCTGACCGCCCCGACGCGGGGGCGCCACAAAGCCGGGCTTTCCGCGTTTTCGAGAGAGGTCTTGGTGTGTGCGGGATCATCGGATACGTCGGCGAACGTGACTGCAGGCCGCTCCTCATGCAGGGGCTCGAGCGCCTCGAATATCGCGGTTACGACTCCGCCGGCCTCGCTTTGTCGGAAGAGGGCGGGCTCGACTACGTCCGCGCCGTCGGCAACCTCCAGTTCCTGAAGGACGCCTCGGCCGGCCACGGCTCGCACTCCCACCACGGCCTCGGCCACACGCGCTGGGCGACGCACGGCGCCGTCACCGAGCAGAACGCCCACCCGCTCACCGGCTGCGACGACGCGAGGCTCGCGATCGTGCTCAACGGGATCGTGGAGAACTACCGCGAGCTCAAGGCGCAGCTGATCGCGGAGGGCCACACGTTCAGCTCCGAGACCGACGCCGAGACGGTGGTGCACCTGATCGAGCGCCACTACGACGGCGACCTCTCCGAGGCGGTGCGAAAGACCTACGGCGAGCTCGAGGGGCACTTCTCGTTCGTCGCGATCCACCACGACCATCCCGACCTGCTCGTCGGCGTGCGCAAGCAGACGCCGCTCGTGGTCGGGATAGGCGACGGCGAGATGTTCCTCGCGTCGTCGGTGACCGCGTTCATGCGCGAGACGCGTCGGATCAAGTACCTCGACGACGGCGACATCGTCACCGTCACGCCCTCGGGCGCCACGTTCATGCGCCCCGACGGCGAGGCGATCGAGAAGGAGATCGTCCACGTGGACTGGGACGACGAGGGCGCCGAGAAGGGCGGCTTCGAGACCTTCATGCTCAAGGAGATCTACGAGCAGCCCGACGCCGTCGAGGAGACGATCGGCGACCGCGTCCGCCACGGGAAGCTCGAGCTCGACGAGCTCGGCCTCAGCGACAGCGAGATCAAGAACCTCCGCCGCATCGTGATCCTCTCGTGCGGCACCTCCTACCATGCTGGCGTCGTCGGCCGCTACGTGATCGAGGAGTGGGCCCGGATCCCGGTCGAGCCCGACATCGCGAGCGAGTGGAAGTACAGAAACCCCGTGCTCTCGAAGGACACCCTCGTGATCGGGATCTCGCAGTCGGGCGAGACGCGTGACACGATCGAGGCGATCCGGCTCGCGCGCGAGTCGGGCGCTCACACGCTCGCGATCACGAACATGATGGGAACCCAGATCGCGCGTGAGGTGGACTCCGTCCTGTACACGCGCGCCGGGCTCGAGATGGCGGTCGCCTCCTCGAAGACGTTCACGGCGCAGGTCGCGCTGCTCTACCTGATCGCGCTCAAGCTGGCACAGGTGCGAAAGACGCTTCCCGCCGCCGAGATCGCCTCGCTGCTGGACGAGGTGCACGGTCTCCCCGACAAGATCCAGGAGTTCCTCGACGGCGACCATCCGATCGAAGAGGTCGCCCAGCGCCACTACGACAAGCCGTTCTTCCTCTACCTCGGCCGCCACATCGGGCTGCCCGTCTGCCTCGAGGGCGCGCTGAAGCTGAAGGAGATCTCGTACATCCCCACCGAGGCGTACTCGGCGGGCGAGATGAAGCACGGGCCGATCGCACTGCTCGACGAGAACACCCCCGTCGTCGTGATCGCGACCGACTCGCACGTCTACGACAAGGTCGTCTCGAACATCCAGGAGACGCGGGCGCGCGGGGCGCAGGTGATCGCAATCGCAACCGACGGCAACGAGGACATCCAGCACCACGCCGACGACGTGATCTACGTGCCTCGGACCCACCCGTTCCTCCAGGCGCCGCTCGCGGTGATCCCGCTGCAGCTGCTCGCCTACCGGATTGCGCGCCTGCGCGGGCTGAACGTCGACCAGCCGCGCAACCTCGCGAAGACCGTCACCGTCGAATAGCCGGCGCCTAGCTCTGGTTCGAGCCGCAGTCGCGGAGACCGGCGGCGTCCAGGCGCTTGTTCAGCGGTTCGGCGAGCCGGTAGATCTTGTTGAGCTCGGCCACCATCCCGGCGTCGTCGCCCGCGGCTGCCTTGGCGATCACCAGGAGGGCGTGGCCGTCGATGACCTCGAGCGTGCTCAGGATAGGAGTCATCTGGGCCCGCATCGCAGCCGGGACAGGCGTGCTCTCGATCTTCTTGTCCTGGGCGAGGTTCAACCTGATGATCGTGCCGAGCGCGATACCCCACGTGCGGCCGTCGTTTGCCTTCTGTGCCTTGTCCAGGTCGGCCTCCGCGTTCTTGAGTCTGGGCGTGTAGCTGCGGCAGAGGGCGTTGACCTGGGCGCGGTAGGCGGCGGGGCTCGGTGTCGCAGCCGCGGCGCTCGCGGCCGGCACGATGCAGGCGACCGCGACGACCGCGGCGGTCCTTCGTCTCATCGACGTGAGCCTCGACGTGAGCACGAACGAGTCATCGTCTCCAGGGCCGTTCACCATTAGCCAAGAGACGGGGCGACCCACTCTGCGACCGGCGTCCCGACGGCGGGCACCGTGTCGCCGGAGATCCTCGCCGTCACGCGGCCGTTCTCGACGAGCGCGGGGTAGTCGTGCCCGGTCAAGAGGAACGCGCCGGAGTTCAGCGCCTT
This sequence comes from uncultured Actinomycetes bacterium, assembly GCA_963724805.1. GTDB lineage: Bacteria > Actinomycetota > Thermoleophilia > Gaiellales > Gaiellaceae > CAVQZA01. The sequence goes on along the minus strand of CAVRWA010000006.1, from coordinate 18,873 downwards.
CTTGATCGCGGCCTTCTCGTTGCGCTTCGTCATCGCGTGGTTGCCCGTCACCTGGGGCTCGCGGTCGAGGCTCCAACGTGGTAGGGCTGGACGACCGAGTTCGTGACGTCGTACATGATGTCCCCGCAGAGGCACGCCGTCCCTCCGGCGGTCTCGACGAGGATGTTCATCGAGCCCTCGGTGTGCCCACCGGTCGCCTCGCAGACGATCCCGGGCAGGAACTGATCCGGCCCCGAGAGCTCGAGATCCAGCAGCCGCAGCGCGCCCGGTGCGTGCAGGCGGTCGATGTGGTGCTTGACGTACTCCGGCGGGTACTGCGCGCCCATCAGGCCGGAGGCCGAGAACTCGAGCTCCCGCCGGTTCATCACGACCGTTGCGTCGGGGAACCGGTCGTCCTGCCCCGCGTGGTCGATGTGCGCGTGCGTGTGGAGGATCCAGCGGACGTCCCCCATCGCCACGCCGTGGCGCCCGAGCTGGTTCTCGAGCCGCTGCTCCTCGCTCGTGTAGCCGATCATCCCGAGCCGCCCCATGATCTCGGTGCTCGACGCGCCGGTATCGACCAGGATCGGGTCGTCACCGCCGAGGATCAGGTACGACCAGGTCTTCGCCCTGGTGACGATGCCCATGTCGTGGGCCAGCACGAGGAAGCTCGACTCGACGTCGACGTCCATCAGGTCGAGAACCTTGATCTCGTACTCCATCGCTCGCGCTGGAGCGTAACGGAGCTGTGTGGAAGATCACAAGCGTCGGCAGCGTCGCCGCGCTCGTGTCCCGCCTATCGGCTCTGGAACAGCGCCCGCAGCCTGCGCCACGGGCTCGTCGAGGCTCCGACCCGATCTTCCGGGGCCGTCGACCTCTCCACAGCCTGCGTGATCTCCGGCTCTGAATAGCCGGCGCGAACCATCGTCTCGATCATGATCCTGAGGTGCTGCTCTGCCGTGACGCGCTCTGTGCGCTCGGCGTCTGGGTGGAGCTCGGCTGTCGAATGGGCCGGCATGGGAGAACCTCCTGTGAGTAGGTATGAAAAAGGCCCCAGAAGCTCGTTCCTGAGGCCACCGTCGACCAGCTTGTTGACCGCCCGCGTCGGCTGTCGCAACCCATGGTAGCTGTCGCCCTCGAGGCTGGGTCGAGGTCAGGGTGACAAGGTGGTGTCAACCGCACGCGAACAGGCCTGCACGCCGTATTCCCGGCTTCTGCGCTTGGGATCAGGCTCGAGGGATGCAGTACCGCATCTTCCTCTTCGCAGTCGCCGCAATCGTGCTCCACATCGTCGACGACGAGTTTCTCCAGCCGCAGCCGGGAACCTCGGCGCGAGACCATCTGCTCGCGGCGCTCGTCCCGATCGCCGTCGCGATCCTCGCCGCCGTCGCCTATCCGAGGCTGCGGCCGGGGCTTCGCGCCGCGATCGCGCTGGTGTTCGGGCTCCTGGCGCTCGTGGCCGGGATGATCGCGCTCGGCGGCGCACGCGCCGAGGAGCTTTCGGGGAGCGAATGGACGGGGCTTCTGCTGCTCCCCGCGGGCGCGGTCCTCCTCGGGCTGGCCGCGTGGGTGCCCTGGCGTGAGCGCGGCCGCTGGGCCTCGACCCGGCGCCGGCTCTGGCTCAATCGCGGCGTCGCCGTCGTCGCCGTGCCGCTGCTCCTCTTCTTCGTGGTCGTTCCGGTCGGCGCCTCACTGTGGACGACGCACAAGTTCCGCACGCCGATCGGGACGTTCTCGATTCCGCACCGGGACGTGAGCTTCCGGACGAGCGACGGGCTCAGGCTCTCGGGCTGGTACGTCCCATCTCGTAACGGCGCCGCCGTCCTGATCGTCCACGGCGGCGGGGGCAGCCGTGACGGCGCCTGCAGGCACGCCGCGCTGCTCGCCCGCGCCGGGTACGGGGTGTTGCTGTACGACGCGCGGGGCCGCGGCAGGAGCGAGGGCGACAGCGAGGCCTACGGCTGGACCTGGGGCCGTGACGTGGACGCGGCGATCGCCTGGCTCGAGCGCCGCCCCGACGTCGAGCCGGGCCGGATCGGTGCGCTCGGCCTCTCCACCGGCGCCGACGTCCTGGTCGAGGCAGCCGCGCGCCGGCACGACATCCGCGCGGTCGTCGCGGACGGCAGCACTGCCCGCTCGCTCGACGACACGAGGAGGATCGTTCACGGCGGCGACCTGCTCACGCTCCCGTTCTGGTGGGCGCAGTACACCGCCGCGCGGGTCTTCACGGGCGCCGGGCCCGGTGAGCCCCTGGCCGAGCTCGCGGCGCGCGTGCGTCCGGCCGGGATCCTCTTCATCGCCTCGAGCTGGTCGATCGAGCGCTCGGCCGCTCCCATCTACGCCCGTGCGGCACACGAGCCCGGCGACCTCTGGGAGGTCGACGCCGGCCACACGCAGGGGCTCGAAGCGCACCCGGGCGAGTACTCCCGCCGCGTGCTCGGCTTCTTCGCGCGGCACCTGCGCTAGGCTCGCGGGGATGATCATCAGCGAGTCGTTCGTGGTCGCGGACTGGACGGACCCCGGCACGCATCCCGGCCGGCCGATAGCAGGCCTGCACCTCCACCGCTCTGACGACGAAGCGTGGGTCGTGCTCGAAGGCCGGCTAGCTTTCCGGGTCGGCGACGACGAACGGGAGGTCGCGGCCGGTGAGTCGATCCTCGTGGAGCGCGGGACGCCGCACTCGTACTGGAACCCCGAGCCGGAGCCTGCGCGGTACCTGCTCGTGATGACGCCCCGGATCCACCGCTTGATCGAGGCGCTCCACGCAGGCGACCGCTCGGATTTCGCGCGGATCTTCGAGGAGCACGATTCCGAGCTGCTCGAGTAGCTACCGCAGGTCGAGCGTGCCGAGCCACGTCTGCGACTCGTCGGCGGTTCGCCCGCCGTGGTGGCCCCGGAACTGCAGCGCGCCGTCGGGGGCGCTCCTCAGCCAGGCCATCCGGCCCGGCGGGGGCAGGACACAGACGCTCGCGAGGCGGCGGCGGAGCTGCTCGCCCACGTCCGCCCCGAAGACACCCTCGTCGACCATCTGATCGACTCGGTGGACCTCGACGTGCGGACCGAGCGCCTGCAGGGTTGCCGCGACGTCGTCCTCGGGCACGTGCAGAAAGACGTCCCGGGCAGAGCCGGCGGGTCGGAGCGCGAGGTCGGCGAGCGGCGGGTGGAGCTCGTCGAGCCAGATCGTCCGCGAGGGGTCGACGTCCACCTGGCCGTGATCGGCGGTCAGGAGCACCGACAGGCGCGCCGCTCGCGCCAGTGACCGCTCGATCGCGTCGAGCGCGGCGCTCGAGGCCGCGGCGAACTCCGGCGACGACGGCCCGTGGACGTGGCCGGCCGCGTCGATCCCCGGGAAGTAGACGAGGGCGTAGCCGCTGTCGACCAGGCCCAGCGCCTCGGCGGCCGCGCGGACGCCGTCGCCGAGCGTCCCGTACCGACGCAGCTCTGCGCCGCGAGTCACCAGGAGGCTGTACGTCGTCGGGCCGAACGGCTCGAACACGAACGACGCCACTCCGCTCGCGCCGAGCCGCTCGTAGAACGTCGGCGCCTCGGCGAGCAGCTGTGTCGCCTCGAAGCCGGACGCGGCGAGGGTGTCCGGCTCCGTATCACCCGCGAACGAGAAGCGCAGGGGTGTGATCACGCGCCGCAGCGTCGGCTCGTACACGTTCCACTCGTACAGTCCGTGCAGCCCGACCGGCAGCCCGGTGTGCAGGGTCGTCATCTCGGCGGTGGTCGTCGTCGGAAACTGGGCCTCGAGCGGGTGGATCCCGTCGAGTCTCCGAAGCAGCGGATGGTCCGCGTGGCGCTCGACGAACCGCATCCCGAAGGCGTCGAGCAGGACGACCAGCACGCGCTCGCCGGAGAGGGTGCGGTTTTCGACGTAGGCGGGCAGCTCTGCGAATCCGGCAGGAGGCTCCATGGCACTCACATCCTCCCGCGTAGACTGACGGCCATGTGTAGGAACATCCGCACGCTCCACAACTTCGAGCCGGCGACGACGCACGAGGAGATCCATTCCGCTGCGCTGCAGTACGTGCGCAAGGTGAGCGGGATGCAGAAGCCGTCGAAGGCGAACGAGGCTGCGTTCGCCCGCGCGGTCGAGTCCGTCGCCCACGCGACCGATCATCTGCTCGCCGACCTGGTGACGTCGGCGCCGCCGCGCGATCGCGAAGCCGAGGCCGCCCGGCGCCGGGCCCGCGCGGCCGAGCGCTTCGGCACCGCGGCCTAGCGCGTCTGCGTCCGCGAGCTTGACGCTCCGTGTGCCCGTGGTCTATATTAAACCGAACGGTTAAATAATGACCCACGCCACAGCAACAGCCGACCAGCTCAGCCGGACCTTTGCGGCCCTCGCCGACCCGACGCGGCGCGCGATCCTCGCGCGGCTTGCCAACGGAGAGGCGACGGTCACCGAGGTGGCTGCGCCGTTCGACGTCAGCCTCCCGGCGATCTCGAAGCACCTCAAGGTGCTCGAGCGTGCGGGCCTGATCGCGCGGGGCCGGGAGGCGCAGTGGCGCCCGTCCCGGCTGGAGGCGGCGCCGCTCGAGGGCGCGGCGGAATGGCTCGCGCGCTACCGACAGTTCTGGGAGGGCAGCTTCGACCGCCTCGACGACCACCTGCGAGAGATCCAGAAAGGGACCCGCCGATGACCGATCAAACGAGCACCGAGCAGGGCTACCGCGAGTTCACGATCACCCGCGTCTTCGACGCACCCCCCGAGCTGGTCTTCAAGGCCTGGATCGACCCCGACCAGTTCTCACGGTGGTGGGGCGGCAAGGGGACGACCACCCCACGGGAAACGATGCGGATGGACGTGCGTCCCGGCGGTGAGTGGTACGCCGACATGACGTCCGACGCGGACGGCGGCAAGCACCCGTTCGCGGGCGTCTACCGCGAGATCGTCGAGAACGAGCGGCTGGTCCTGACGCTCAGCGAGGGTGACCGGCCGGATCCCGACCGGGAGCACGTGGTGACGGTCACCTTCACCGACCTCGGCGGCAAGACCGAGATGGTCTTCACGCAGGCCGGAGACTTCTCCGAATTCACCGCCGAGCAGCTCGAGGGTCTCCGCAGCGGTTGGGGCTCGTTCTTCGACAGCCTCGCCGAGGAGGTCGAATAGCCGGCGCAAACCGGTCCGGCGTCCCCGCCGTACTGCTGAAACGACCGCGCTAGGGGCGCGGCGCTTTCGACTGGAGCGGGCGGCGCCCGCACGCCGGGTTGAGTGAAGGCAGGGGCAGCGTCGTCCGTCCTTCGGGGAAGGAGGGACAGATGACCAGGAGACGACTCCGCTACGCGGTTGCCGTCGCACTCGTCCTCAGCCTCGCCGGCGCGTCGCTCGCGCTGGCATCGGGGGGCGACAAGAGCAAGGGCACGCAGTTTCGCGCGCACATGATCCCGTACAGCGAGGTGCCCTCGCTGAACTCGACGGGGCACGCCGAGCTCGCGTTGACGGTGACCGACACCACGATCACCTTCAAGCTCGACTACGCCGATCTCACGGGCCCGCCGCTGTTCTCGCACATCCACGTGGGACAGGTGGGCGTGAACGGCGGCGTTTCGGTCTTCTTCTGCGGCGGCGGCGGCAAGCCGGCCTGCCCGGCCGGCAACTCAGGGTCGGTGTCGGGCTCGATCGTCGCGGCCGACGTCGTGGGCCCGACGGCCCAGGGGTTCAACGCCGGCGACATCACGCCGCTGATCGCGGCGCTGAAGGCGGGAGTCACGTACGCGAACATGCACACCGTGAAGTTCCCGGCCGGCGAGATCCGCGGGCAGGTCGTCGGCGGTAGCAAGCACGACGACGGCAACGGGGACTCGGGGAGCGACGACTAGCCGGGAAATGGGCGCCCGCGTCCGGCGCGGGCGTGGGCGCCCAGGTACCCCCGGTCACCGCTTGACATTTTAGAGGTTGGTTGAATAACCTTGGGCCGCGATGTCGCGAGTGGCCGCCGGCTCGGATGCTTTTCGTGCGATCTCGGAGGGAAACCGACGGGCTCTGCTCGACGTCCTGCGCCGGGGAGAGCAACCTGTCGGCGCGCTCGTGGAGGCCTCGGGGCTCTCGTACTCGCTGGTGTCGCAGCACCTGCAGGTGCTGTTGGAGGCAGGCGTGGTCGACCGCAGGCCGGACGGACGGCAGCGCATCTACCGGCTCGAAGCTGCTCCGCTTCGCGCCGTGCACGACTGGACCGCAGAGTACGAGCGGTTCTGGCAGGAGCGGATCACGCGCCTGAGGCGACGGCTGGATGAGCCGTGAGGCTCGACGTGTTCCTCGAGGAGCTGCTGCCGCACCCGATCGAGGCAGTGTGGGCCGTGCTGACCGACGCCGCCGCGATCTCCGACTGGCTCATGGCGACCACCGACTTCGAGCCGGCCGTCGGGGCGCGGTTCAGGATGAAGGCCGAGCGCCTGGGGGCAGACGGATGGGTGAGGGCGCAGGTGACCGACCTCGACCCGCCCCGGCGCATGGTCTGGGCATGGTCGGGGAGCGAGGACGGTCCGGTCACGACCGTCATGTTCGAACTGGCGCCTGTGGCCGACGGCACACGCTTGAGGCTCACCCACGTGGGCGAGATCGACGAGTTTGTCGGGGGCCTGCTCAGAGACGGGTGGCCGAGCAGGCTCGAACTGTTGAGGAGGTCTCTCGATGATTGAGCATCACGAGGTCGTCGGGCACGACGACTGGCTCGCGGCGCGCACGGCTCTGCTGGCCAGGGAGAAGGAGCTCACGCGGCTCCGCGACGAGCTGAGCCGGCAGCGGCGCGAGCTGCCGTGGGAAGCGGTCGGCAAGGAATACGTCTTCGACACACCGGCGGGGAGGCAGACCCTGGCCGAGCTCTTCGCCGACCGCAGCCAGCTGATCGTCTACCACTTCATGTTCGAGCCGGAGGCCGAGGTGGGCTGCCCGCACTGCTCGTTCTGGGCCGACAACTTCGACCTGAACGTCCCGCATCTGAACGCCCGGGACGTCGCGTTCGTAGCCGTCTCGAGGGCGCCGCTCGACAAGCTCCTCGCCTACCGGAAACGGATGGGGTGGAGCTTCGACTGGGTCTCGAGCTTCGAAAGCGACTTCAACTACGACTTCGGCGTCTCGTTCAGGCCCGAGCAGCTGGACCGGCCGGTCTTCAATTACGGCACGCTCGCGCCCGGGCTCGAAGACCGGGAGGGGGCGAGCGTGTTCTTCAAGGACGAAAGCGCGAGCGTCTTCCACACCTACTCGACCTACGGGCGCGGGATCGACATGCTCAACGCGGCCTACCACTACCTCGACCTCGTGCCCAGGGGACGCGACGAGGAGGGCCGGCCCAACCAGTACTGGCTGCGCCGCCGCGACGAGTACGGCAGCTGAGCCGACCCCAGGCGATAGTGGAACTCTGAGCCGCCGCGCGGTGTAGTAGAGCGGTGGAGGGCCGTCCACGAGAGGAGGCCGGGTTGGTGGTGGGCGCGCAGCGCGGGGATGCGCACGCCTTCGAGGAGCTGGTGCGCCCCCACTGGGAGGTGATGTTCAGAGTGGCAGTTCTGATGACCCGTGATGCGTCCGAGGCCGAGGACGTCGCCCAGGAGGCGCTCGTGAAGTCGTGGCGCGCCCTGACGCGATTTCGCGCCGGCGAGCCGGTCAGGCCTTGGCTGCTGACGATCGTGGCGAATGAGGCGCGGAATCGCCGACGGTCGGCGGGCCGGCGCTCGCAGCTCGTGCTGCGAGCCGCGCGCGAAGCCGTCTCGGGGGACGCGGCCCCGTCCCCCGAGACGATGCTCTTGGCGGCCGAGGATCGCTCACAGCTCCTGGCGCGACTGGAGGCGCTGCCGGAGCAGGCTCGGCTTGTGCTCGTGTGCCGGTATCTGCTCGGGCTGTCCGAGGAGGAGACGGCCGCCGCGGTTGGTGTGCGGCGGGGGACGGTGAAGTCGCGCACGGCGCGCGCGCTCGAACGTCTGAGGGAGTCCTATGAGTGAGCTCGAGCAACAGCTTCACCTCCTTGCGGCCGAGGTCGAGTGGCCGTCGGCGCCGGAGCTCGCGCTGCCGGCTCTGCCCGAGCGGCGCCGGCGCTCGCCGTGGCGGCCGCTGCTCGTTGCCGCCGCGGTGCTTCTGGTCGCCGCCTGCGTCGCCGCGCTCGTGCCGGGAGCGCGGAGCGCGATCCTCCACTGGTTCCGGATCGGCGGCGCATCCGTCGAGCGAGTGCAGACTCTGCCCCCGGTCGAACGGCGGTCGATCGTCGCCGCGCTCGGGCGGCCGGTCGACGCGGCCGAGGCGGAGCGCGTCCTGGGCGCACCTGTCCGCGTGCCCCGTGGCGCCGGCCGGCTGTATCTCCAGGGCGGTGTCGTCTCGGCGCTCCTCGAGACCGACGCGGGGACGGTGCTGTTCAGCGAGCTTCGCTCCCACGACCTGCCCATGCTCCTGAAGAAGCTCGCGTCCGGCTCGACAAGCGTCGAGTTCGTGACGGTTGGCGGTGGCCCCGGCGCCTGGATGGCAGGCGCCCGTCACGTCGTGATCTTCCCGGCCGCGCCCGCGCGCCTGGCAGGGAACACATTGCTCTGGGAGGAGGACGGGGTCACCTATCGGCTCGAGGGCGCCGAGCTCGACAGACAGACGGCCCTCGTGCTCGCCCGCTCCCTCGTCGCGAGATAGGGAACCTCGCCGCCGCGCGCGGTGTAAGAGGTCGAGACAAGCGAGGAAGAGGAGGAGTGCCAATGCGCCTGGTCATCCGTTTCGCGATCGTTGCGATCGCTCTCGTCGCCGCCCAGCAGGCGGCTGCCGTCGGGCCCTGGCTGTGGACAGTGGAAGGTGGCCGCGGTATCGCCGGCCCGAGCGGGGTGCGCTACGTCACACGGCTCGCCGGACCGGACACGACGGTACTCGCGATCCGCGACGGGGAGACGCTTCGCTCGATCTCGGTGCCCGGTCACTGGGGGCTCCAGGCCGCCACGCTCGCAGGGGGCCTCACGGGCCTCAGCGGCGACGGCCGGCTGCTCGTGCTCGCGCCCCCGACGCGGGGAGAGCCGGTCGACGTCAGCGAGTTCGCCCTTGTCTCCACGCCCGGGCTCATGCAGCTTGGAACGATCCGGCTCAGCGGCGACTTCACCGTCGACGCGCTCAGCCCGAACGCGAGCACGCTCTATCTGATCCAGCACCTCTCCGGAAACGACGTCAGCCGCTACCAGGTGCGCGCCTACGACGTGCGGGCCCGGCAGCTGCTCAGCCGGGTGGTCGCCGACAAGCGCCAGGCGGGGTGGACGATGCACGGCTACCCGGTCGCCCGGGCCGCGACCGCGAGCGGGAGCCGCGTCTACACGCTCTACAGCCCGGGCAACAACTACCCGTTCATCCACGCGCTCGACACCGTCGTCAAGACCGCCGTCTGCGTCGGCCTGCCGCTCTCCTGGGCCGATCAGAACACCCTCAACGGCGCCAGGCTGAAGCTCAGCGACGACGGTCGCAGGCTTACGGTGAGCGGCCCCCGGCTCGGCGCGCCGATCACCGTCGACACGCGCACCTTCAAGGTCACGCGGGCCGGCTGACGATCCTCGCGAGAGGCTGGGAGGGCCTTGTTTGCCGCTCCCAGCCCCTGCGAGTGCTGCTTCTAGTCGTCGTCCAGCACGTCGCGGCCGACCGCCGCGAGCGCATCGACGATCCCGTAGCCGTAGAACCCGTTGTACGCGGCCGTTCCCTCGCAGAACGCGGTGAACTCGTCCGGACGGCCCTGGGCCGTGTAGGTGAACGGGTTCGGCGTCGGGCACGGGGTCCCGGTCGCCGAGGCCTGGAGGTAGGCCTGCGTGAGGAACGGGTTCAGGCTCATCCCGTTACGGCCCTTCTTGCCGTGCGCCGAGACGATCAGGGCGGCGACGCCGACGGCGTGCGGCGAGGCCATCGACGTGCCCTGGATCCACTGGTAGTACGCGCACGTGCTGCCACGGCAGTCGCGAACCACGAACGGGGTGTTCGGCGTCCCGTCGGGATTGAGCGTGCCCTCCGCCTCCGCCACGTTCTTCGGGTACGCACCGAGGATCAGGTTGGGGATGCCGTTGAGCTGATCCGCCGCGCTCCACCCTTCGTCGCGGAACCAGCCGCCGGGGGCCGAGACGGTGACCTTCTCGTAGCCGTAGTTCGAGTAGTCGGCCTTGTTCTTGGATGGCCCGACCGACGAGACCCCGATCACGTTGTTGCCCTGCTCCGGCATCGAGAGGCAGTTGTTGTCGATCGTGCGGGAGTACTCCGCCCCCGGCGGAAAGTCCGGGCTGATCTCGTCCGTGGTCACCTGGGCGAGATTGGTGTGCTCGTTCCCCGCCGCGGCGATCAGGGTGACGCCGTGGGCGTGCGCGTAGTCGAGCGCCCGCTGCGTCGCGTCGATGATCGTCTGCTGCTCCATCTGCGCGGCCGGCGAGTCCGCGGGGTTGTGCCGGCAGTTGAAGAGCCATGGATCGATGAAGTAGCTCATGTTCACGACGTCGATGCCGTGGTCGCCCGCGTAGGTCAGCGCGTCGACGCTCGGCTGGACGAAGAAGAAGCCCGAGTCCTGGCCGGCGCGGAGGTTGACCAGGGTGACGTCGGGCGCGACGCCCGCGATGCCGAGATTGTTGATCGGCGCGCCGATCTCGCTCGCGACGTGCGTGCCGTGCCCGTTCTCGTCCACGTCGGCGGGGTCGGAGCACGAGTGGTCGGACTCGTCCTCGCACGGGCCGTCGATGAGCGGGATGTCGGTCGTGAAGTTGCGGCTCAGCGACCGTGAGAAGTTCGGCGCGATATCCGGATGCTTGCCGTCCACGCCGGTGTCGATGATCCCGACCAGGACGTCCTTGCTGCCCCGCTCCTTCGCGTAGGAGCCGTCGGCCGTCGCGTGGAGCATCTTCATGTCCCACTGGAGCGGTGCGAGCGGCTCAACCCCGTTGCCGCCGCCGCGGCGGGCCTTGTCGGCCGGCCCTGCCAGCTTCAGGCCTTTCGTGGCATCCCTCAGCTCTCGCATCGTCTCCTCGGAGAACTTCGGCGTCGGCTTGGACGGGGAACCGATCACCCGGTCCTGTGCCACGCCCTCGATCGCAGCCGAGGACGCTGCGCTGTCACGGAAGTTCGGACTGGCCGACACGACCGTGGCGACTCCGACCCGCGTGTTCGCGTGCAGGATCCGCCCGCCGGCCTTGACGATCGCGGCCTTCGCCGCGGCCGCCGAGGCGTTCGGCTCGTAGAGGACGACGTAGCGCGTCTGCGCCGCCGTCTGCGCCTCGGGTGTCGCGGCCGCGAGCGTCACGCTCAGACAAGCGGCGGCCACGCCGAGGAAGATCAATCGCTTCATGGCGTCCTTTCCCCTTCGGCTCCGGCCGGAGCCGAATCGGGGCGATCCTCGCGCCTTCTCTTCGCCGGGTCAACTCGCGGAGCTTCGGAGGTGCCCGATTTAACCGGGCGGGCGGCGGAGGCGCTTCGTCTGCGAGCGCCGCTTCTTGGCCTCGAGGCGCCGCTCCCTGGCTGCGGCGCTCGGCTTGGTCGGCACCCGCCGCCGTTCGACCTTCAGCGCCGCGCGGAGCTTCTCGACCAGGCGCTCGACTGCGAGCTCGCGGTTCCGGAGCTGGCTGCGCTCGTCCTGCGCCACGCTCTGCAGGCGCGGGCCGGCCTTCGCGATCACCCTCCGCTTCTGCACGGGCGTGAGCGCGGACGAGGCCTCGACGTCGAAGAGCGCCTCCACGCGCGTCTCCGATTTCTGCGCGTGCTGACCGCCCGGGCCGCTCGAGCGCGAGTAGCGCAGCTCGATCTCGTCCGGCGGCAGCGCGACCGACCGCGTCACGCGAATAGACTCGGATTCCATGGCAGCCATTCTGCTTGACGTCGACGGCGTGTTTCACGTGTCGGGTCACCCGATCCCCGGCGGAGCCGAGGCCGTTCGCCGCCTTCGAGCCGAGGGGCACCGCCTCCGTTTCGTCACCAACAACACCACCCGCTCCCGCTCGCAGCTCGCCGCGGAGCTGCGCGGGCTCGGGATCGAGCTCGACGACGAGGAGCTCCAGACCGCGGGTTTCGCCGCGGCGCGGGCCCTTGCCGAGAAGCGCGTGCTGGCCCTGACGATGGCCGCTGTGACGGAGGACCTCGAGGGTGTCGAGCTCGTCGGCGAGGGCGCCGACGCCGTTCTCCTCGGCGGCTGCGACGAGACCGAGGAGACGAACCGCGTGTTCTCGTACATGAACCTGGCCCGGGCCTTCTCCGAGCTCGAGGCGGGCGCCGACCTCTACTGCCTCCACAACAACCGCTGGTGGCAGACCGAGCGAGGGCCGATGCTCGATGCGGGCCTCTTCGTTGCGGGCCTGGAGTACGCGGCGGGAGTCGATGCGACGGTGCTCGGCAAGCCGAGCGCCGCGTACTTCGGCGCCGCGCTCGAGGCGGTCGACAGCGACCCGGAGCTCGCCTGGATGGTCGGCGACGACATCGAGGCGGACATCGCCGGTGCGCAGCGGCACGGCATGAACACGGTGCTCGTGCGCACCGGCAAGTTTCGCCCGGACGAGGCGGAGGCCTCGGGCGTCGTGCCCACCGCGATCGTCTCCTCGATCGCGCAGCTGCCCGACTGGCTGGAGGCCTCGGGCGCGTGACGGTCGGCCTCGACCTGATCGAGATCGAGCGGATCCGGCGGGCGCTCGAGCGGCCCGGCTTCCGCGACCGCTGCTTCACCGCGGGCGAACAGGCCTACTGCGAGTCGAAGCCGAACCCCGCCCAGCATTACGCGGGCCGATTTGCTGCGAAGGAGGCGATCGGCAAGGCGCTCGGCTGCGGTGTCTACTTCACCTGGAAGGAGATCGAGGTGCGCGGCCGTCCGAAGCCGGGAGTCCACCTGACCGGCCGCACGCTGAAGTGGGCCGAGAAGGTCGGCGCCGGCCGGATCGAGCTCTCGATGACGCACTCCAAGGAGCTCGCGGCCGCGGTCTGCACCGTGCTCCCCGCACATGATTGAGCCGCTCTACAGCGCCGACGAGATGCGCGCCGCCGAGGCGCTCTACCCTGGTTATCCGGACACCGCGCCGGAGCTGATGGAGCGGGCAGGGGCGGCCGTCGCCGAGCACCTCGTCCGCCGCCACCCCAACGTCAGGCGCGTCACTGCCGTCTGCGGCGGCGGCGCGAACGGCGGCGATGCACGGATCGCCGCGCAGCTGCTCGCCCAAAGCGGCCGTGAGGTGACGATCGTCGACGCCGCGTCCAGCGGCGACCTCGGGAGCCCCGACGTGATCGTCGATGGGCTCTTCGGCACCGGCTTTCGCGGCGAGCCTCGCCCCGAGGCGGCGACTTTGATCGAGGCGATGAACGCCGACGGCGCGCCGATCGTCGCGGTCGACATTCCCTCCGGCGTGGACGCCTCGTCCGGCGAGGTCGCGGGGGCGGCCGTCCATGCCGAGCTCACCGTCACCTTCCACGGGCGGAAAGTCGGCCTCGCCGTCGCGCCCGGCCGCTTCCACGCGGGGGAGGTCGTCGTCGCCGACATCGGCCTCGAGCCGGCCGAGACGGAGCACCACTTCGTGACGTCGGAGCTGCTCGGGCTCGTGCCGCGCCGCGGGGCGGACGACAACAAGTACTCGGCGGGCTCGGTGCTCGTCGTCGGCGGCTCGCCCGGGCTCACGGGCGCCGTCTGCCTCGCGGCCGAGGCGGCCTTCCGCGCGGACGCGGGCTACGTCACGGTCGCAGCGCCGCCCGCGTCCCTGCCGATGCTGGAGGCGCGCTTGCTCGAGGCGGTGAAGCGGCCGCTCGACGAGGTCGAGGACGCGGCGGCTCGCGCCGGCGCGCTGGCGCTCGGGCCCGGGCTCGGCCGCGAGCCCGAGGCGCACGCCCTCGTTCGCCGTCTGCTGACCGGGCTCGAGCTGCCCGCGGTGGTCGACGCCGACGGTCTCTTCGGGCTCGAGCCGTTCCAGCGCGAGGCGGCGACGGTGCTGACACCCCACGCGGGCGAGCTCGGGCGCCTACTCGGCGAGGAGTCCGCCTGGGTGAGCGCACACCGGCTCGAGGCGGTGCGGCGGGCCGCCGACCGGTTTGGCTGTGTCGTGCTCCTCAAGGGCGCAGACACCCTGGTCGCGGCGCCCGGCGAGGGCGTGCTCGTCTGCGGCTTCGGCCCTCCGTCGCTCGCGACGGCCGGGACCGGCGACGTGCTCACGGGCATCGTGGCGGCGTTTCTCGCCAAGGGTCTCGAGCCGCGTCTCGCGGCCGCCGCGGCCGCCGTCGCGCACGGGCTCGCCGCCGCGAGCGTCCCCGAGCAGGCCGGTCTGATCGCGAGCGACGTGATCCGGGAGCTGCCGCGGGTGCTCGATGCACCGCTCTGAGCTGACGGTCGACCTCGGGGCCTTGCGGCGGAACGTGCGCACGCTGCTGCGCGCGCTCGACGGCTCCCAGCTCTGGGCAGTCGTGAAGGCGGACGGCTACGGCCACGGCGCCGCCGACTGCGCGGGCGCGGCGCTCGGTGCGGGTGCGACCGGGCTCTGTGTCGCCACGGTGCCGGAGGGGCTTGCGCTGCGCGAGGAGTTCCCCGTCGCGCGGATCCTCGTGATGAGCCCCGCGGGCGGGAGCCGCGAGATCGCCGCGGCGCGCGACGCGGGCCTGGAGCTCGCCGTCGCCGACGCCGAGATCCCGGACGGCGTGCGCGTCCACCTCAAGGTCGACACCGGCATGGGGCGCTTCGGCCTGTCGGAGCTCGTCGCCCCGACCCGTAACGTGGTCGGGGTGATGAGCCATCTCGCGACGGCCGACAGCGATGCCGCTTTCGTGGAGCGGCAGATCGGGCGTTTCCGCGAGCTCACCGACGGCCACGCGGAGCTGACCCGCCACATCGCCGCGAGCGCGGGCGCGCTCCGCTACCCCGCGTCGCATTTCGACGCCGCCCGTTGCGGGCTGGCCGTCTACGGCCTCTCGCCCTTCGGCGACGAGCCGGCGCGCGACGGGCTCGAGCCGGCCCTGCGCTGGGAGAGCTACCTCGCGCAGGTGAAGCTGCTGCAGCCCGGGGAGAGCACGGGCTACGGCCGCCGCTTCGTCGCGGAGCGGCCGACCTGGATCGGGCTCGTGCCGGTTGGCTACGCGGACGGCTTCCGGCGCGACCTCACCGGGACGACCGTGCGCGTCGGGGGCGAGCCGCGTCGTGCCGTCGGCACGGTCTCGATGGACTCGTTCGCGGTCGGGCTCGACCGCGAGCTCCCCGTCGGGACGCCGGTCGTCCTGCTCGGCTCGGGCGTGTCCGCCGAGGAGCACGCGCGGGTCGCGGACACGATCACCTACGAGCTCGTGACCGGGATCGCCTCGTCACCGGAGCGCGCGCGGAGGACGGTCACCGATGCGTGAGCTGGCACAACAGGTGCTCGAGGGGGAAGAGGCCTGGGTGGTCGGGGGCGCGGTCCGCGACGAGCTGCTCGGGCGGCAGTTGATCGACCTCGACATCGCGTGCGCGGAGCCCGAGCGGGCGGCGCGCGAGTACGCGCGCCGCTCCGGCGGCGCACCGTTTCCGCTGTCGGAGCGCCACGGCGCATGGCGGGTGGCCCTGGAGGACGGGCGCACCGTCGACTTCACCCCGCTCGCCCACGGGATCGAGCGAGACCTCGCCACCCGGGACTTCACGATCAACGCGATCGCCGAGCCGCTCGCCGGAGGCGAGCCGTTCGACCCGGCGGGAGGGAGGGAGGACCTCGCCTTCCGCACGATCCGGGCCGTGTCGGACTCCGTCTTCGAGGACGATCCGCTGCGGCTGCTCCGTGCGGTGCGGCTCGAGGACGAGCTCGGCTTCCGCCTCGCCCCGCTCACCGAGGAGCTCGTCCGCCGCGACGCGCATCTCGTCGTCGAGCCGGCGGGCGAGCGGATCCTCGCGGAGCTTAACCGCCTCTCGGCGGGGGGTTTCAGGCGACTCGACGAGCTCGGTCTCCTCGCGCCGCTCGGCGGAGGGATCGACGATCGGCTCGACCGGCTCGACTCGCCCGAGTACCGTCTCGTGGCCGTCTTCGGCGCGCACCTCCGGACGCTGCCGATCGCCAACGAGACGAAGCGCTACCTCGCCGCGCTGCTTCGCGCGACCGCGCCGGAGGGTCGCTCCGCGCGCGCGGTGCACCGTTTCCGGCGCCTGACCGAGCCCTGGGCACTCGACGCGCTGGCGTTCGTCGGCGCTTCCGAGCTCGCCCCGCTCGTCGAGGAGGCACGGGCGACCGAGCCCGCCGGGCCGCTCGTGCGCGGCGACGAGCTCGGCCTGCCGCCCGGCCCCGCCATCGGCGTGATCCTGGCCGAGATCGACGAGGAGCGCGCTGCGGGTACGCTGCGCACCAGAGAGGAGGCACTTGAGCTCGGACGACGTCGTGCGGAGTCGCTTCGGTCAGACGGCTGAGGCGATGGCTGCCCACCAGGACAGCCATGCAGAAGAGCTTGCCGAGCGCGTGCGCACCTTCGTGCAGCCCCGCGGCGACGAGCACGCGCTCGATGTCGGCACCGGAGCCGGCGCGCTTGCGCTCGCGCTCGCTCCTCTGGTGGGGGAGGTCACTGCGACCGACATCGTCCCCGAGTTGCTCGAGGAGGCCCGGCGCCGCGCACCCGGGAACATGACCGTGCTCGAGGCCGATGCGACCACGCTTCCGTTTGCCGACAACTCGTTCGACCTCGTCGGCACGCTGCGCACCTTCCACCACATGGCGCGTCCCGAGCTCGCCCTCGCGGAGATGGCCCGCGTCACGATTCCGGGTGGCACTCTCGTGATCATCGACCAGCTCGCGCCGACCGACTCGCTCGCCGCGATCGAGCTCGACCGGTTCGAACGCTCCCGCGATCCGTCGCACACTCGGTTGCTCTCGGACGCGGACCTCGCCGCGAACTTCGACATGAACAGCCTCGACATCAAGCGCAAAGAGGTCTTCCGGGAGACCCGCGAGCTCGAGTCGTACCTCGATGTCGCGGGCTGCCGAGGGGAGGCGCGGACGCAGGCGCAGGAGCTTGCGCCTGCCGGTTACACGGCCGAGATCGGCTGGTACCTGTGCGTCAAGCGCGCGTTCTGATCAGAGATCCTCAGAGGTCTGCGATCGTCTCGCGCAGGCGTTTTCGCTCGACTGTGAGCTTCTCGTCCACGCGTTCGAGCCTGCGCTCGCCCTCTCTCGTCAGGCGCAGATACGCGACCCGGCCGTCGCTCGCCGACTGCTCGCGCTCGATCAGCCCGGCGTCCTCCGCCCGGCGCACGAGCTCGGTGACCGTGCTCTGCGCGAGCTGAAGCCGCTCCGAGAGCTCGGTCACGGTCGACTGCTCGCTCCCGTCGGGCGCACCCTTGATCATCAGCAGGAGAAGGTGCCGCTGAGGCGTCAGCCCCGAGCGGCGCGCCATCTGCTCGGTCTGGCGCATGAAGACGCGTAGGGCCGAGCGGAGGCCGGCGAGCGCGATGAACTCGTGCGTCGTGATCCCCGTCATCGGCGAAATTGTAGCCCTCTACGGCTTGTGGGGCCGGTACCCGCTGCGGGACGCGATCCGGGTCACGGTGCTCGGCATCACGCCCTGGACGACCGCGAAGGCGCGGTACCAGAACGGAACGAACGTCTCGCGCCGGTCGCGTCGCACCACCGTGGCGATGTGGTCGGCGACCTTGTCCGGGCCGATCACGGCGCGGCGGAAGAAGGCGCTCTTGAGCGTCGTCACGTTCGGGAATCCCTCCGTCTCGACGAAGCCGGGATTGACGGTGTGGACGCGGACGCCCCGCGAGCGGAGCTGCGCTGCCGTCGAACGCGAGAACGCGATCTGGGCGTGCTTCGAGGCGGAATACGGCCCAGCGGGTCCGAACGCGACGGTGCCCGAGACCGAGACGACGTTGACGACGTCAGCCGGGGCCGCGGCCTCGAGCCCCGGCAGGAACGCGCGCAGGCACCAGACGCCGCCGAGGTAGTTCGTGCGGATCACCTGCTCGATCCGGTCGACGTCGGCGCTGACGAAGTCGCCGCGGCCCGAGATGCCGGCGTTGTTGACGAGGAGCTTCACGCGCGGGTGGCGAGCGAGCACCTCGCCGGCGACCCGCTCCACCGCTTGCCGGTCGGAGACGTCGCAGACCTCCGCCTCGCCGCCGAGCTCCCCGGCGAGCGCCTCGATCCGGTCGCGCCGGCGGGCCAGCAGGACGGTGAGCCAGCCGTCGCGGGCGAGCCGGCGCGCGAGCGCCTCCCCGATCCCCGACGAGGCGCCGGTGATCACGGCGACCGGCCGCCCGTCCACTACTTGCAGGTGCTCACGCTCATCGACGCAGTGGCCGTGCGGCCCTTCGCGTCGGTCAGCACGGCGCGCAGGGTGTGCTTGCCCTTCGTGCGGCCCTTCGCGGGCCAGTCCGCGGCGTACAGGCCCACGGTTCCCTTGGCCTTGATCGCGATCTTCTTGGTGCCGTTGAAGAAGCCGACCGAGCGGATCTTGGCGGTCGAGCTGCCGGCGACGACCATGCGCGCGACGCCGTTGACGCACGCGGCGGGCGCGAGCCAAGACACGGCCGGGCCCGAGACGACCTTGAGCGAAACGCGCTTGAAGGTCGTGTTCGGCATGATGTTGTCGCCGACCGTGTTGACGTTCTTCGTCTCCTCGTAGTCCCCGGACTCGACGATCGGCTGGATCTTTCCCGTCGTGAGCTTGGGCGCCGCGGCCGGCAGCGGGAACACCGCGAGCCCGGAGGCCGGGTCGTATGCAGCCGCGCCGACGGTGGCGTTCTTGTAGCCGATCGCGAGCGAGAGCGGGTCGACGCCCGAGCCGGCGTCGAGGGTACGGAAGACGAGCGTCGGGTGTCCTGCCGCGACGGTCGGGGTGAGCAGCTGGACGGGGGGTGGGGTCACGTCGTTGACCCAGGAGCGAAGGAGGTACTTGCCCGCGAGCAGCTGGCCCGTGAACGGGTCGCGGCGCGAGTCGACAGCGACGTAGAACGTCTGCTGGCGCGGGAACACCGCGGCGGCCGCGCCGATGTCGAGCGG
>CAVRWA010000005.1:0-35977 GCA_963724805.1 uncultured Actinomycetes bacterium | reverse complement strand
CTTGTGAAGCTGCTCACTGCTCACTCGGAATCAGGCCGTCTTGCCCCGGACGACCACCCAAATGTCGTCGTCGCCTGCGGCGACACCCCACGGCGCGTACGGCAGCGCGATACGGGTTCTATGGTTCGTCGCTGGATCGATCCGCCAGACAGCGCGGTCGCTTGGCACTGTCGCCCAGACACTGCCTGCACCCGCCGCGACGGTGGTGACCCCGGCGTAGCCGAAGCCACTCCGCCACGGCAAGGAGACACGACGCGGTCTGCCCGATCCGAGGGCGGGGAGGCGCACCACCTGCGGGAGATTCCAGTCTCCGACCCATGCCGAGTCGCCTTCGACCACGATTGTCGCCGGATTGCGGCCTATGGAGTCGGACGTCTGCACGAACCCATTCGCTGTATGCATTCGCGACACACTTCCGCGGGTGATGTCGTTCATCCAGAGGTCGCCGTATCCCTCCGACCACGCCAGCCAGCCCGCGTGTCGATTCAGCTCGATCAAACGTCGGTGACCGGTCCGTGGATCCACTCGCGCCACCCGGTCGAAGTCGGCTGCGGCGCCGCTGGTGTCTGCGACCCATAGCCAGCCACCGCCGTAGGCAAGACCACGGAAATAGCCGTCGCCCGGCGGAACTCGCCACGTGGGCTCGAACTTGAGCGTCCTCGCGTCGACTCGCACGACGTTGGTAACTGGACCTGAGCCCGACACGAAACAGTTCGCGACCCACACATCGCCGGACGGGTCGGCTGTCAGTCCGCAGGGTGCGAGCCCGCCGACGGTCTTGACCTCTCCCGTCGTGGGGTCGATTCGTGTCAGCGTCCGGTCACCGCCGTTGAAGGGGGTATCGGGGCCGGTATACGCGAGGATGCGGTGCGTGACCCAGACGAAGCCGCCGGCGACGACGACGAGGTCGGGATCACGTCCGATGCGCGCGACCTGTGTCGGTTGGAGCGTATGGGGGTCGATCCGGACGAGGCTGTTCGGCAGCATCGTCGCCGGAGCCGCGTCGCCGCTCGTCAGCACGAATGCCGCGGCAGCGACCCCGGCGACGAGCAGAACGGCGGCGGTGAGAGCCGCGAGCTTGCGCCGGTCTCGCGTGGGCGGTTTGCCGGTCGCAAGCGGCAGTGATTCTGAGCGCGGGCTGTCGATGTCGAGCTCCTCGGGCTGGGCAGCCGAGCTCCCCGGTGAGTTCCGCAGGATCTCGAGGTAGACCGCCTCCGTCTCCGGAGAGGGATAGGCCCCGAGCTCCTCGGAGAGGAGCGCTCGGCAGCGCTCATAGGTGCGCAGCGCCTCGGCGTCGTTGCCGGCAGCGGACTGCGCTTGCATGAGCAGGCGGTAGCCGCTGTCCCGGAACGGCTCGAGGACGATGAGCTCGTCGGCCGCACGAACGGCTGCCGCCGGGTCGCCTCGAATTCGATTCGCCTCTGCGAGACACTCGAGCGCGCGTACCAGGGTCTCTCGGAGCTCAGCTCGCCTCTCGCTGACCCACCGGGCGTCCTCGCCTGGCAGGAAGCTCCCGTGCGCGAGCGACTCTGCGGTCGATGCGTTGAGGCACGCAGTGTCCGCGTCGCCTTCCGCGAGGGCTTGCTCCGCCGCGCTCGCCGCCTCGTCGGCCGCGGCGATGTCGATCCAGCTCCCGGGTGGCAGGATCAGCTGGTAGCACCCGAAGGCACTTGTCAGAGCTGTGGAGCCGTCGACGCCGCACTCGTTGAGGAGAGCCCGGAGCTTGCTGAAGAGCACGGAGAGCGCCTTCTCCCATCTCGCCGGTGACTCGTTCCCCCAGAGCGCCTCGGCGAGCTCGTCCTTCGGGACCGGCTTCCCCTCCGCGGCGAGCAAGTAGGCAAACACGAGTCGGCCCTGCCGGCCGGGGAACTGCTGCTCGCCGACGACGACGCCACCGCCCTCGATGGAGAGGCGTTCGGTCAACGACACCCTCACGGCCGCTGCCTGCGACTCCTTGCCGGCTGCTTGCTGTTCGCTTGCCGCCCTCTTGCTCACCACACCAAGTATCGGCGGTGCCATGCCCGACGACAACGTTCTGCGCTGCGAATGCGGGTATCAGGTCTCCGGCAACGACGAGGCCGACCTCGTCGAAGCGATTCGCCGCCATGCGCGACACGCGCACGGGATTGCCTTCTCGGTCGAAGACGCCCTGCTCGTCGCTTTTCGCTCGCAGCTCGACCTGTCGCGGGAGTCACTCACGAGGGATAGGCGCTCTTTGGGCTTGTCCCCCAACGACGAAGGAGAGAGATGAAGTCATCTCGATTCGCGTACCGCCCGGCCATCGCTGTTGTGATCGCGCTGGTCGTGCTTGCTGCCGCTGCTGCGGTGGCGCTGGCGTCGCCACCCAGCGGCGTGACACCAACAGTGCTCGCGCGGGGGACCTACGACGCCTTCAAGGTGAGGTCGTCTCCGCATAGCCCGGTCGACTTCAAGGCGAAGACGAAAGGGCGGACCGACTTCGTCGTGCGAAGGCACGACTACGCCATCGGATCCTCCACCGGCTGGCACAGCCACCCAGGCCCGGTCTTCATCACGGTCACGCTGGGAGAGGTCACGTTCTACGAGCGCGACGACCCGACGTGCACGCCGCATGTCGTGTCGGCAGGGCACGGCTACGTGGACACGGGCCAGGGTCACATCGGGCGCAATGAGTCCGGCCAGCCCGCTCAGGACATCAGCGTGATCATTGCGCCGGTGGGCGGTGCGTTCCGAGGTGAGCTCGACGCGCCGTCACCCAACTGCGGCTTCTGAGGGAGGTGACGAAACGTGAGGCCTATCGGTCTGGCGATCCTTGTCGCAGCGGTCGCGTTGATTATCGGTGTCAGCGCGGGAGCCGTCAGCGGGAAGCAGCGTGTCGTGATTCAGTGGAAGGGAGCCAGTGGGTTCGTCCTGACCCCGCTGACGTCCGGAAAGCTCAAGGGCGACACGGGCACCGCCACCTTCTGCTGTTGGAAGTCGCGCGTGGTCATGCGCGACGGGCTGAAGGTCGAGATCGGCGACCCCAAGATGACCCTCGTCGGGCAGCGCGGGACCCTCGTGGCAAGCAACCGGATGGAGTTCCTCGACATCCGAGGTGGCTACTCGGTGTTCACCGGAACGTGGAAAGTCATCCGCGGCACGGGGGACTATGCCCAGCTGTCGGGAAGTGGACGCATCGCCGGGATCGTGCTCCCGAACGGGACGGCGAAGTGGCAGCGCGAGGGTTTTCTCAGCCCGAATTAACGAGGCGAAGAGGGAGGAGCGGCTTTGGTCGCTCCTCCCTTCAAGCAGAGAGCCTGCAAGGGAAAGGCCCCCATTTCCGGGCTCTTACAGAGTCCTCTTGCGGGACTCGAACCGGAGACTTCCCCACTCAAACCGGAGACTTCCTCCTTACCATGGGCGCCTTGCGGTTCGGAGTTGGTCGCCGCGGTTCGCCAGCTTCAGTCCTGAGCGGATTCTGGGTGAAGCCAGTTTCCGGCGCTTGCCAGTGTTGAACACCCGCTGCTTTCCGCGCCCTTTCCAGCAGGACGCAGGTTCGATCCCTTCCCCAGGCCCGCCTCGTTGTCGAGCGCCAATGCCTGACCTCGTTGCGACCGTCAGAGGGCGGAAGGCTGAGAGACCTACCGGACGACCTCGAACGCACGCATCATGTCGTTCTCCTCGTGCTCGAGGATGTGGCAGTGCCAGACGTACTGCGGGTTGTCGACGCCGGCCGGGAGCTCGATCGTGCCCTCGTCCGGCAACTCGAACCTCGCTCGGATGCGGGTCACCTCCCCGGGATTGGCTTGAACCGTGTCTTTGCGGCCGTTTTCGTTGGGATGGGCAGGTACTGCGGGCCCGGTGTAACTGATCGCCTGGGTCTCGGGGTCGTAGGCGGCGACGTCGAACGGCCGTCGATCGACGACCTCGAACGTGACGAGGTGCAGGTGGATCGGATGCGTGTCCGCCGTCGTGTTGACGAGCAGCCAGTCCTCGACGGCGCCGGCCGCCGGCTTGGTCGTGACCTCAGGCAGGTTCGTTCCCTCGTCGAGGTACGGTGCGTCCTCGACGTTCAGGTGGATTGGATTGCCCGTGAGTGGGTCGAGCGTCTCCGACAGGTGCTGCACACGCGTGACCGACGGCGCCGGCAGGAAGGGCAAGGTCGGCAGCTGCAGGTTGGGTCCCGGGGTGGTTGAGTCGACGCCCTGGAGCGGCCGGTTTACGCGGATCTGCAAGAGCTGTGACAGCCCCGCCCGCCCGCCCGCCGGGTATGGCGCTCTGGCGTTGTTCGTGACGTTGAACGAACGGTCGCGCTTTCCCGCGAAATCGACGATCAGGTCGGCACGCTCGCCCGGGGCGATCAACAACGCCTGCAGTGACACAGGCGCCCGCAACAGCCCACCCTCTGCACCGATCTGCGTGAAGGGCAATGCCTTGCCGCTCTTCTCGTCGGCGAACTGCATGTTGTAGAAGCGCGATTGCGACCCGTTGACGACCCGGAAGCGATACCGGCGCGGCTCGATCTCGAGGAAGGGCCAGATCTTGGCGTTCACGACCGCGACATCGCCGAAGAACTCCGGCACCCACTCGGGGTGAAAGGCGGTCACGCCCTCCGTCGGGTAGAACATGCTGCCGTCGTCATTGAAGGTCTTGTCCTGGAGGACGAGCGGGATCTCGTAGGGACCGGCCGGAAGACCGAGCGGATTGTCGGCCTCGCCCGTGTCCTGGTCGTCGCGGATCAGGTAGGCGCCGGCGAGCCCCGCATAGACGTTCGTGCGCGTGTTCCCGACCGCGTGGTCGTGGTACCAGATCATGCTTGCGCGCTGCTCGTTGTAATAGGTGAACGTATTCGTTAGGTAGTGCGGGCCGGTTTCGCCGCCCTTCGTGAACCACTGCAGCGGTGTCCCGTCGAACTGCGGGTGATTCTCGCCGCCGTGCAGGTGCGTCACGATCGGGGCCGGCTCGCCGGGCAGAACGGCCCCGAAGATCGTCGGATCGTTGGGCAGGAACGCGTTGTCGAGGTTGTTTCGCCACTCGATCGTCACTGAAGTCTCAACGGTGTCGTTCGGCCGCGAGGTCGCCAGGATCGTCGGCCCGAGGTAGGGCAAGCCCGCCTGCGGGCTGTCGGACCAATAGCCCCAGGTTCTCGTCGCCGGGAGGTCGGGGTGGAACTTCCAGTCCGTCGACTCCCTCGCCGCGATCGTGAAGCTCTTGCCCCCGCCGCGGCCGTCCAGGACCGGGGGTATCGGCAAAGGCTCTCGCCACCTTCGCAGCTTTGGCGTCGTGCCCACCGCCGCCGAGGCGGCCAACGGAAACGACCCGCGGCCGACCATGAGCGCGGCACCGCCGATCGCTCCTCGCTGAAGGAGCTGCCGTCTCGTCAACATGACTCTCCCCTCGGTTCTGCCGGGAACCCGGGGGCCGCACCGCTCGCCAGGCCGCCCGCGCCCGCCCGGCTGTCTACTCCTTGTCGCTTATATCTCTATTTGCAGACACTGTCCACTGGCGCTCGAGCGTGGCCGCGCAGATTGAGTCGACCCGTGATCACCGAGCTCTCAGTGAGGAGGGCATGCGAGCACAAGCAGCGGCTTCGCGAATTCTCCAGCTCGAGATGTCCACCGGCGGTTGGCTTCTGAGAGAGGGGGACGCTGGGCCTATCTAGACAACAGAAGTGGCCGATTTACAGGACCTTTGAAGCAGTCTGCCGACTCGAATCGGCGACCCCTCGTACCCATGGAGGCCGTCTTCGGCGAGAGGGTTGGAAATTGCTATGCGGCTGCAAGCGTTCTGCAAGCACCGTGCTTCCGCGGCGATGTCACTGTGTTCCGCCTAAATGCATCTGCCGCCGGCCAGATTGGCTCTGAGCGTGCATTCCGGCGGAATACGGCGGAACCCGTATGCACGATCGAGGCGGCTCATAACCCGGAGGTCGCAGGTTCAAAATCCTGCCCCCGCTACTCACAAAGGCCCCGGAAACGGGGCCTTTCCCTATCAAACGAACCACGCCGTCGCCACTTCTGTAAGAACCGCGACGCCTGCGCCGCGCTGACGGCCTCGTTGGTGCTGTGTTTCCCGCTCCGGGGCTGGAGCGCAGCCCGAGCTCTCTGCCGATAGATCGTGGAGAACCCTTACTTATCCGCGACGCACGAGATCCTCGACGTCACGGCACCTAGTGGCGCGCGGAGGCTGACTGCTGTGCACTCGTTGTTGCAAGGCGGTCGGTCGTAAGATCGCCGCACTAGACGATGATCGCAGCGGCAAGGCAAGAGCTCGACAAGGCACCACGAGACCGACGGGGCATACAGGTCGCAGGGTTCCCTCGAGGAGCCCGTAAAATTCAGAGTAGGCGGCCTGGAAGTGAAAAACGTCGAGTTGGCGGTGCTGCGCCGTGAGCTCAAGATCGCTGCGCTAGGCAGGTCGTGCGGCCGAAGCTCCGGAGCTTCGGCACCCTCACGTTCTTCCGGCCGCGATCCGAAACAGCGTGAGGAGGCCGGCCCGGGTCAGTACACCTGTGGTCGCGGCGGGAGAAACGCCGGCGGCGTGACGCGGCAAGCGGATTCGCAGCGCGCCGGGCAGCGAGACGAACCGAAGCGGTGGTTCGAGCGTGAGCGCCTCTCCATCGAGGCCGACCGCAACCGCCGAGCCCGAACGGACCGCGAACTCTCGCTGCGACCACTCCAGCAGGCCGGAAAAGCGTTGCGACTGGCCGATCGTCTCGAGCGTGACCAGCTGGGCGACGTCGCCAGGACTTCGGATGCGGGCCGCGAAGATGCCTAGGTGGCCGGTGTCGAGGCGTGGGCGTGTGCCGGCGCCGGCAAGGCGTGTGAGCTGGTAGGGGTTGTTCGAGACGAGCACGAGCGGCGCGTCGGTGTACTCAGTGGCGTCGGGCCCCTCGAACTCGAGATCGATCGGCGGTGCGTCTGGGCCGAGCAGCTCCGGCAGCATCTGTGCCCAAGTCTCGAGTTTGGCGTCGCGGTAGGCATCCGACTGAACCACCTGCGCGTAGACGCCGAGCGAGGCGTTGTTGACGAAGACGCGGTCGTTGACACGGGCGAGGTCGATTCGCCGCTCCACCCCGTCGGTGAACGCGTCGAGTGCGCCCACGACATCATTCCGGTCGAGCCCGAGGTCGAGCGCGAAGTGGTTGCGCGTGCCCGCTGGGATACAGACGTGCGGGAGGTTGTGCTGCATCGCGACGCTCGCGACGAGCGCCTGCGAGCCGTCACCCCCCGCCATCCCGATCACATCCGCGCCGCCTCTTACGGCCCGCACCGCCAGCTCGAGCAGGTCGTCGCCGGGCTCGAGCACCACCGGCTCGACACCGCGCCGTCTCGCCTCCTCTGCCAGGTGGAAACGCTTAGCCTTGCCGCCGCCCGACTTGGGGTTGATCAGCAAGACCGCTCGGCTCGGCTGCGGTGTCTCCGCCACTGGCCCAGCGGTCGCGGCTTGGCGAGCCTCGTAAGCTTGGCGAAGCGCCCGATGGCTCGCACCTCCGAAGGCGGCGAGCGCGACGGCGAAGGCGATCAGTTCGTCGACCGCACCGAGCCAAGCGAGCGCGACCGCGCCGCCCACCAGCGCGAGGATCGCGACCGCGACTGCGAGCAGCCGCGTGATCCCCTGCCTCGTCGTCGCGACCCAAAATGCCGCGCCGGCAAGGCCAAGTGCCACCAGCGCAAGAGCGAGCGCGGCGAGGTTCCGGATGAGCAGAACCACGAGCGTCACGAGCACGCCTGCCGCCGCCGCGAGCGCGATCCACGCCCAGACGCGTCCCGAACTAGATCTCGTCATTCCGCGCCACTCTATGCTCGACCGATGCCCGATGAACAGGTCGCAAAGGCGGCATCCTGACCCGCCCCGGGCCGAAGGGCCCGCCGGCGGGGGCTCGGTCGCCGCAGCGCCAGGAGGAGTTTTTCGCCCACCCCGGCCGGGCGCTTGTCGAGGCGGCTGCGTTGCTCGCCCTAGTGGGGCTACTCGCGGTCTTCGTTCCCGCCGGCCCGCTCAGCCTCGACAGTCGCTGGTCGGAGCTGATGCAGGACATCCAAACACCCACTCTCAAGCACCTCGCATTGGTCTTCGATGCCCTTGGTCGAGGTTTCTGGCGCGGACTCACGCTAGCTGTCATTGGACTTGTGCTCTTGGTCGCACGCCGCTGGGCGGCGTTGGTGGCGTACGCCGTCGCCGAGGCCCTCACACCGTTGGTCGGCAATCTGCTCAAGGCGCTCGTCGACCGGGCGCGCCCGCCGGGCCACATGCTCACTCCGCACGGTTCGTCTTTCCCCTCTGGCCACGCGGCCTACGCCGCAGCGACCGCGGTCGCGCTCGTCCTACTCTTCACCGAACCCGGCCGGAAGCGACTGCTCTGGTTCCTCTTGGCCGCCTTGGTGATCACCGCGATGTGCTGGAGCCGCACCTACCTCCAGGTGCATTGGCTCTCCGACGTGCTCGCCGGCGCATCCCTCGGCGTCGCCATCACCCTTGGCAGCTTCGGAATCGTCCAACTTGTCCTCAACCGATCAGCCCAGGACGGAGCAGGCTGACCGACGCCTTCCAGCGGCGGAAGACGAACGCGGCCTGCACGTACTACGGCTTCTCGCACCAGAGCGTGCGATCGTTGTCGACAGCGCTCTGGAAACTCGCTCCACTCGTGAAGGTGTCGTCGAACAACAGGACGAGCTGCCCATCGACGTTCCGCGTCACCTTGTTTGCCGTGATCACGCATGAATCGATGAAGCGTCGCTGCAACGCGAAGTCGATATCGCTCGCGCGCCTCCTCTGACGGGGTCGACTTCTTGATCGCCTATGCCGGCCTCTCGCGCGCCCTCGCACGGACGCCGGTCTGCGCGGCTTCTCTCTCTCTCTCTCTCTCTCTCTCTCTCTCTCTCTCTCTCGGCGGCCTGATCGTCGGGAAAAAGGGGCTTGGCTGGATCGATCTCAGTCCGACCAGCGAGCAGGTTCGGATCCTTGCTGAGCTCACATTGATGCTCGTGCTCTTCGCCGATGCTTCGAGCATCGACGTGTCGGCGCTTCGACGCGAGTACACCGTGCCGGTGCGGCTGCTCGGCATCTTTGCCGGGCACCGGGGAACCGACTCGGCTGCAAGCGTTCTGCAAGCAACGGGCTTCCGCAGCGACGTCACCGTGTTCCGCCGAAATGCAACGGCCATGCGGCCAAATCTCGCTTGGAGCCTGCATTTCTGCGGAACACGGCGGAACGCGTGTACCCAGTCGAGGCGGCTCATAACCCGGAGGTCGCAGGTTCAAAATCCTGCCCCCGCTACTGCAAGAGGTTCCGAGTGGCCTTTCGTTACCGGCAGCGGCGGCGCGAATGCGGCTGCTTCATCTTCGGGCCGCGATCTCGATCGCGTCCTTGTGGAGTTCGCCGACGGTGAAGCTAGGAGGATGGCGAACGATCGACCGTCGATGTCTTGCGCATCGGATTGAAGAACGGCAGCTCCACCACCGTCCCCGCCGTCCGGCTGCGCCGCGCCTCCACCGTCCACTCGACGTCGATCCTCGTGCCGAGCTTGCTTTGGTCGGCAGCGACTGACGCCAGCGCAACCACCTTCTTCAGCGTCGGGCTCCACGTCGTGCTGGTCGCCTTGCCGATCTGGCGGCCCCGCGCGTACAGCGGAACGGGGACGCGCGAGGCGGCCGGCTCCAGCGTCGGCGTCAGCCCTTTCGCGCGGTACAGCTCCTCGAGTGGCTCCCATTCGACCTCTAGCCCGACGAGCCTCCGCGGAGGTCCGCCGCGACCCTGTTCCCGCTCGAGCGCGCGACGGCCGACGAACTCCACCGGCTTCTCGAAGTCGACGAAGCGGCCCAGGACGCCAAGCTCGAAGGGCGAGTACGACTGCTCGGGAATCAGCGCGCGCCGAACCGAGTCGAAATCCACTTCGATGAGGATCAGCCCTGCCTCGATCCGCGCGATGTCGAGGGCGAGCATCCCGGCCGGCCGGATGCCGTAGGCGCTCCCGGCCCGCACGAGGGCGTCCCAGAGCTCGACTGCCTGAGCGCTCTCGACCCACACCTCGTAGCCGAGGTCGCCCGTATAGCCCGTCCGGGAGACGTCGACGGGGATGCTGCTGACCTGCGCGGCCCGCCGGCCGAAGTACTTGAGGTCGCCCCAGTACGTCTCGGTGGCCGCCTCGAGCACGTCGCGGCTCAGCGGCCCCTGCACGGCCAGCGCGGAGATGCGTTCGCTTACGTCCTCGATCTCGACGTCCAGGCCGCGAGCGTTCATCCGGAGCCAGCGCAGCGACGAGTCGGCGGCCGTCCAGCGGTAGGTCTGCTCCTCCAGCCGGGCGACTGTCCCGTCGTCGACCACGCGGCCGTCCTCGTTGCACCAGGATGTGTAGTAGACGCGGCCGACGGCGAGCTTGCTCGCGTCCCTAGTGATCACGCGATCGACGAGCCGCGCGGCGTCAGGCCCGGACACCAGGTACTTGTAGAGAGGAGAGACATCGATGAGCGCCGCCGCCTCCCGGATGGCGTTGTACTCGATCTCGTGAGAGTCGGAGTACGCGCTCGCCGCGAAGTAGCCCGACCATTCCCGCCACTGCAGCTTGGTGTTGAGTGGGGCGGTCCGGGGATAGAACGCGGTTCCGACCGACACGGCGGATTTAGGACTTCGGGATCTGCTTCTCGGGGTCGAAGAAGGGCAGCGGCGCGATCGTCGCGTCCCTCATTCCCTCGGGTGTCTCCACTGCGGCGTGCGTCCCGAGCTCGGTGTGCTCGACAGGGAGCCACGCGTACCCGATGTTCTTGTCTAGGCGGGGCGAATAGACGGCCGAGGTCACCCGTCCACTCGCGCCGTCGGTCGAAACGGGCCAGTCCGTCGCGTTCATCTCCAGCCGGTCGCCGTCGATCTCGACGCCGACGATCTTCTGCTGCACGCCCTCGTCGCGGATCCTCGTCAGCGCGTCGCGGGCGATGAAATCCGCCTCGGTGTCCAGGTCGACGAGCCGGTCGAGGCCCAGCTCGAAGGGGTTGTTCTCGTAGGTCATGTCGGCACCCCAGTTGAAGATGCCTCCTTCGATCCGGCGGATGTCCACCGGCCCCGTCGGCCGGATCTCGTACGGCTCGCCCGCCTCCATGATCCGGTCCCATAGGTCCGCTCCGCGCGAGGCGTCGAGAAGGTAGATCTCGTATCCGACCTCCGACGTCCAGCCGGTGCGGGTGAGGATGAGCGAGATGCCGTCCAGCTCGAGGCGGCGGAAGTGGTAGTAGCGGAGGTCGAGGATGTCGTCGCCGAACAGAGCCTGCACGACGTCCTTCGACTTCGGGCCCTGAATTTGCAGCGGGTACGCCTCGGCCTCCGAGAGCTGCACGTCCATCCCCGCGTACGCCGCCAGCCCCTTCGCGTAGGGCAACACGTCGCTGTCCGCGAGCGCGAACCAGAACGTGTTCTCGTCCAGCCGCAGCATGACCGGGTCGTTGAGGATCCCGCCGTCCGGCGCCGTGATCAACACGTACTTGCCCTGGCCGACCGCGCACGCGCTGAGGTCGCGGCAGGTGAGCAGCTGCGCGAAGCGGAAGCCGTCCGGGCCCGTCACCTCCACGTTTCGCTCGACGGCGACGTCCCACAGCGTCACGTGGTTCAGCAGGTGCCAGTACTCGGCCTCGAAATCGTCGAAGTTGATCGGGAAGAGCGTGTGGTTGTAGACGGTGAAGCCCTTCGGGCCGTGACGCTGCGTCGCCTCGTAGAAGGGACTGCGCCGCAAGCGCGCTCCACGCTGAACCGTCTCCATGTCGAACGGGCCGGGCATGGTCGGCAAGCATAGTCGGGCGGCTCTCGGGGAGCGCGCCAGGCCGTGCCGCGGTTAGTGTCGCCGCTGATGACGACCTCCAACCCCCGCACGTACGACGCCGTGATCATCGGCGGCGGGCACAACGGGCTCGTGGCCGCGGCGTACCTCGCGCGGGCCGGACTCAAGGTCGTCGTGCTCGAACGGCGGCACGTTCTCGGCGGGGCGGCGGTGACCGAGGAGGTGTTCCCCGGCTTCCGGTTCAGCGTGGCCTCGTACGTCGTCTCGCTGCTCCGCCCTGAGATCGTCCGGGAGCTCGCGCTGCCGGAGCATGGCCTCGAGATCCTGCCTCTCGACGGAACGTTCACGCCGCTCGACGACGACTACCTGTGGCGTGTGAACGACCACGGCCGCACCGTGCGCGAGCTCCGACGCTGGTCGGCGAGCGACGCGGAGGCCTACGAGGAGTACGGCCGCCTGATGGTCGAGATGGCGAGGTTCATCAAGCCGATCCTGTCCATGGCGCCGCCGGACCCGGGCCGGCTCGATCCGCGCGAATGGCTCCCCGTCGCACGTCTCGCCCGCTCCTTCAACGGCCTCTCCGTGGAGCAGCGGGCAGTGTTCATCCAGCTCATGACGATGAGCGCCGCCGACTTCCTCGACCAGTGGTTCGAGACGGATCCGCTGAAGGCGACGATGAGCGCCTCCGGGATCATCGGCACGTTCCAGGGGATCCGCTCTCCTGGGACCGCCTACGTCCTGCTGCACCATTACATGGGCGAGATCGACGGCGTCCTGCGCGCCTGGGGAATACCACGAGGCGGGACCGGCGCGATCAGCGAGGCGATCGCGAGCGCCGCCCGGTCGTTCGGCGCCGAGATCCGGACCGAGACCGCCGTCGAGCACTTCCTGACCCGAGGCGACGAGGTGACCGGCGCCGTCACGTCGGCGGGCGACGAGGTGACCGGAAGGGTGACGCTGTCGAGCCTGGACCCGCAGCAGACGTTCGTCCGGCTCCTGCCGTCCGGCCTGCTCGACGGGTCGTTCCTCGAGCAGGTCGCGCGTTACCGGTACCGGGGCTCCAGCGGGAAGGTGAACCTGGCCCTGGACGGCCTTCCCGAGTTCACGTGCCTGCCCGGCGAGGGCGACCACCTGCGCGGCGCGATCAGCTTCAGCCCGAGCATCGACTATATGGAGCAGGCCTACGACGACGCGAAGTCCGGGCGCTTCAGCCGGCGCCCGTATATCGACATGGTCATCCCGACCCTGGTCGACCCGTCGATGGCGCCTCCGGGCAAGCACGTCATGAGCTGCTTCGTCCAGTACGCGCCCTATGGCCTGGCCGAGGGCGACGAATGGGACGACGGCCGGCGTGATGCGTTCGGGGAGACCGTCCTCGACACGATCGCGGAGCGGGCGCCGAACATCCGCGAGCTGATCCTGCACGCGCAGGTGCTCACCCCCAAGGACATCGAGGACCGGTTCGGGCTCTCCGAGGGAAACATCTTCCAGGGCGAGCTCTCGCTCGAGCAGCTCTTCTTCAACCGGCCCGTGCCGGGATGGGCGCGCTACCGGACGCCGCTGCGGAACCTCTGGATGTGTGGCTCGGCCACGCACCCCGGGGGTGGGATCATGGGCGCGTCGGGACGCCTCGCAGCGCTGCAGGTCCTGCGCGCGCTCCGCGCCAAGAAGGCCGCCTGAGAGTGGCCCGGGAGCGATACGACGCCGTCGTAGTCGGAGCCGGGCACAACGGCCTGGTCACGGCTTCGTACCTGGCGAAGGCGGGGCTCCTGACGCTGGTTCTCGAGCGGCGAAGCCGACCGGGCGGCCTCCTGGCCACCGAGGAGATCGCGCCGGGTGTGCGCGCGCCAGTAGCAGCCGACTGCGTCGGAGGCCTCCGCGACGACGTCGCCCGTGACCTTGGGCTCGGCTCGCACGGCTTCCGCGCGATCGAGCCGGAGGTAGCGGCCTTCGCTCCGTCCGCCGACGGGCCCGGCCTCACGTTGTGGCGCGACCCGGTCCGGACGGCGACGGAGCTCCGGGCCGGGACCCGGCCGCGCGATGCCGAGGCGTTCGTCGCCTTCGACCGCAGGATCCGCTCGCTGGGCACCTTCATGGCCCGGGTCCAGGCGACCGAACCGCCGGACCTCGCGTCTCCGTCCCTAACGGACGCCACCGGCAGCCTCACGCTGTTGAACGGCCTGCGGCACCTCGGGAGACAGCAGTTGCGCGAGACGCTGCGGGTGCTGCCGATGTCGGTCGCGGACCTCGTCGGCGAAGCCGTCGAGGGCGAGCCGCTACGCGGCGTCCTCGGCGCGCGAGGCGTTCGTTACGCGGCCATGGGCCCTCGGTCGGCGGGGACGGCGCTCAACTTCCTGTGGGACTCGGCCCCAGGAGGAGGAGCGGCGGGCCGCACGGTCTTCGCGCGCGGCGGGCCGGACTCCCTGGTGGAGGCGCTCGTCGCCGCTGCGCGGAGCCGCGGCGCCACGATTCGCCGCGACGCCGACGTCGCGGTCATCCGAACCGGACGAGGCTCTGTCGAAGGGGTCGCTCTTGCGAGCGGCGAGGAGATCGACGCGCGGATCGTCGTGTCGAACGCCGACCCCAAGCAGACGCTTCTGCGCCTCGTCGACCCGGCCGAGGTCGGCCCGACTCTGGGCTGGCGGGTCGAGCACATCCGCACGCCCGGCGTGGTTGCGAAGGTGACCCTCGTCCTGGAGGGCCTGCCGGCGATCGGCGGCGTTGACGGCGAGCGCCTGCACGGGCGGATCGTCGTCGCACCGAGCCTCGACGACCTCGAGCGGGCATTCGACGACTCGAAGTACGGCCGGATCTCCGAGCACCCGTATCTCGAGGCGACGATCCCTACCCTCTCCGACCCCTCACTCGCCCCTGATGGGACCCACGTCATTACCGCGCTGTTCCAGTACGCGCCACGGCGCCTCCGCGACGCGGACTGGGACGAGGCTGCGCGCGATCGTGTAGCGGACGGGGCCGTGCGGACGCTCGAGGTCTATGCACCGGGTATCACGGACAAGATCGTCGCTCGCCACGTCGTCACGCCTGCGGACCTCGAGCGAGAGTACGGGCTCAGCGGTGGGCACCCGATGCACGGCGAGCACGCCCTCGACCAGGTCTTCGCCTGGCGGCCCCTTCTCGGCCATGCTCGCTACCGGCTTGCCGGGATCCGAGGCCTCTACATGTGTGGGGCGGGTACACACCCTGGGGGCGGGGTCACGGGCGGCCCCGGGAGGAACGCAGCCGGGGCCATCCTGGCCGACGCCCGGCAAGCTCGACGCCGCGCCACGAGACGTCGCGCACGCGGTGCGGACGCGTAGCGGGGGTGCGCACTAAGTCGCCGGCCTTGCAAGTGGTAAGACGGCGGAGCGACCGTCTGCGGCAGTCGGTCGCGATCTCGGGGGAGGGGGGAGGCGCCGGCGCTGACCGGACTCGAGCTGGAGAACATGTGCAAGAGACGCGTCGGCCGCTCGCAGGGATCTGGTCAACGTGTCCTTGGCGATGCAGCCTGGGAGGGATTGCCCGAGCCGACGAAGCAGATCTTCCGCCAACGGCCCGGCGATCGTTGCCGAGTTTCCACGGCGGCCTCCTCGAAGTCAGCCTGGAGCTCGGCACTGTCCGTCCGACGTTTCTCGTCACTAGCAAAGACTCTCCGCCGGCGTTCGCGGAGGCGACCGACCTGCTGGCCCAAGCCATACCGTCGGCCAAGGTCGAATGCATTGACTTGGAGGTCGACTCGACGCTGCAAGCGTTCTGCAAGCATCCGGGTTCCGGAGCGATGTCACCGTGTTCCGCCTAAATGCAACGCCGGGCGCCAATCTGGCTCAGAGCATGCGTTCCGGCGGAATACGGCGGCACGCCTGTACCAAATCGAGGCGGCTCATAACCCGGAGGTCGCAGGTTCAAATCCCGCCCCCGCTACTTCGAAAGGCCCTGCTTGGCGGGGCCTTTTTGTTGACGCGGGAGCATGGCCCGAACTCCGGGCGTGCTGGTGGTCGAGGATGACTCGGCTGTGGGTGCCACCGTCAACGGTGGGTTGCGTCCGCCCATCCCGGCCCGTGAGCGCCCCGAGCTCGTCGCGATGGCAGAGAGGCCAGGCCGGCTGTACGTGTAGGTCTCAAGCAGCGATGATGCCGGTGTGGGCACCGGGGCCGCAGTCAAGGTCCTCATTGCAGGCGGGAGTTTCGCGGGCCTCGAGGCGATGCTAGCGCTGCAGGTGCTCGCCCGAGACCGTGTTGCCGTCGAGCTCCTTGCACCGGATCCGGAGTTTCTGTACCGACCCCTGGCCGTCGCAGAGCCGTTCGGGCTCGGTGAGGCTTATCGGTTCCCGCTCGGTTCTCTCGCCGCGCGTTGCGGCGCCCGCTACCGGCCCGGCCGCGTGGCCGCGGTCGATGCGCCCGCAGGCCGGGTGAGGACCGCGCAGGGAGAGGCGCTCGCATACGACGCGCTCGTTGTCGCGTGCGGGGCGCAGGCGGAGGAGGCGCTTCCGGGTGCCCTGACCTTCAAGGGCACGCAGGACGTCGGTCGCTTCAGAGAGCTCGTCGAGGAGATCGACTCGGGCATCGTCCAGCGAGTCGCCTTCGCCGTCCCTGCGGGTGTCTCCTGGCCGCTGCCGCTGTACGAGCTCACCCTCCTAACCGCCCGTCGCGCACGCTCGGCGGCCCTGAAGGCCGAGATCACGATCGTCACGCCGGAGAGGGGGCCACTCGCCCTCTTCGGCACGAGCGCAAGCAACCTCGCTCGTGCCCTTCTCGAGGAACAAGGCGTCCAGCTAGCGCTCGAACAGCACCCGGTGCGCTTCAGCGACGGCAGCCTCGAGCTCCTCGGCGGCCAAACGATGGCCGTCGACGCGGTCGTTTCGTTGCCACGTCTGCGCGGCCCGTACCTCAGCGGCCTTCCGCATGACCGCGAAGGGTTTCTCGAGGTGGACGACCACGGCCGCGTGAAGCACGTTTCCGCCGTCTTTGCAGCGGGCGACGCAATCGCTTTCCCCGTCAAGCAGGGAGGCCTCGCGACACAGCAGGCAGATGTGGTCGCCGAGACGATCGCCTCGGAGGCCGGTGTTCCCGTCCAGCCGACGCCTC
Organism: uncultured Actinomycetes bacterium; assembly: GCA_963724805.1. Classification (GTDB taxonomy): domain Bacteria; phylum Actinomycetota; class Thermoleophilia; order Gaiellales; family Gaiellaceae; genus CAVQZA01. Next base: position 19,174 of record CAVRWA010000005.1, on the reverse strand, counting down.
TCGACCCGATCCTGCGAGCGCTGCTGCTGACGGGTGATCGGCCGGCATACGTGCGCGCCGCGCTCGGCGGCCATCACGGCGATCCTGGGGTCTCTGACTGGGAGCCGCTCTGGTGGCCGCCGGCCAAGGTCGCGGGCCTCCACCTAGCTCCCTTCCTCGCCGAGAACCTCGACCTCGCCGCCGGCGGCCAGGGCTGAGTGTCGGATCCGGCTGCCGATCTCGGTGCGATGGAGGCTGTGATCTTCGACCTCGACGGCGTCGTCACCCGCACCGCGGAGGTCCACGCGGAGGCCTGGAAGCAGCTCTTCGACGAGTACCTCGCCGTGCGCGCTCGGAGGCTCGGCGAGCCCTTTGAGGCGTTCGACCGCCGCTCGGACTACCGCCGGCTCGTCGACGGCAAGCCTCGCTACGCGGGGATCGCGAGCTTCCTTGCGTCACGCGGGGTCGAGCTTCCGTTCGGCTCGCCGGACGACCCGGAAGAGCGCGAGACCGTCTGCGGGCTCGGGAACCGCAAGAACCGCTACTTCCTCGAAGCGCTCGAGAGAACCGGTGCCGATTCCTACCCGACGACCCTCCAGCTGATCGCCAAGCTGCGCGCGCGAGGCGTACGCACGGCGATCGTCTCGTCGAGCCGCAACTGCGTGGCCGTGCTCGAGGCCGCCGGGATCCGGGAGCTTTTCGAGGTGAAGGTGGACGGCCTCGACGCCGCCGAGCTCGGGCTCGCCGGCAAGCCCGACCCGGCGCTTTTTCTCGAGGCCGCGTGCCGCCTCGGCGTCGAACCGGCCCACGCGGCGGTGGTTGAGGACGCAATCTCGGGCGTCGAGGCAGGCAGGCAGGGCCGCTTCGGCTTCGTCGTCGGTGTCGACCGGGCGGAACAGCGAGAGGCACTCAGGGCCGCCGGCGCCGATCTCGTGGTTCGCGACCTGGCCGAGGTCATGGCATGAGCGCCTGGGTCCTCGAGTACGAGGGCTTCGACCCGGCGAGCGAGGGCCTGCGGGAGGCGCTCTGCGCCCTCGGCAACGGCTTTCTCGGGACCAGGGGTGCCGCACCGGAAGCGCACGGCCGACGAGGTGCACTATCCGGCGACCTACGCGGCGGGGGTCTTCAACCGCCTGCCCACCACCGTCGCGGGCCTCACGCTCGAGGACGAGAGCATCGTCAACCTCCCGAACTGGCTCCCGCTGACGTTCCGTGCGGAGGACGGGTGCTGGCTCGAGGCAGCCGAGTTCCTCGAGCATCGCCTCGAGCTCGACCTCCGCCGCGGTGTGCTCACCCGGCTCACACGTGCCCGCGACGACGGCGGCCGCGTCACCCAGCTGACGCAGCGGCGCATCGTCTCGATGGACAACCCGCACCTGGTCGCACTCGAGACGACAGTTGTCCCCGAGAACTGGTCGGGTCGTCTGCATGTTCGCTCGGTCCTCGACGGAAACGTCGTCAACTCCGGGGTCGCGCGCTATCGCGGGCTGGCCGGAGATCACCTCACGGCGGTCGAGACCACAGCGCTGGACGAGAGCACGGTCGTCCTCAGGGCTCTGACGAAGAGCTCGCGCGTCCTCGTCGCGGAGGCGGCCCGGACGCGCGTCGAGCGGGACGGCGCCGAAGACGCGGTAGCGCGGGCGCTCGTACACGAGCAGGGCGCGATCGGGCACGAGCTCGCCGTCGAGGTCGGCGCTGAGGAGTCCGTGACGATTGAGAAGGTCGTCGCAGTCTTCACGTCGCGCGACCCGGCACTGTCCGAGCCCGGGTATGCGGCGGGCCGCGAGATCGCCCACGCACCGGGGTTCAGCGAGCTGCTCGCCAGGCACGTCCTCAACTGGCACGAGCTTTGGCACCGGTTCGGAATCTCCCTCGAGGAGGGCGAGGAACGAACGAGCCGCACCGTGAACCTCCACACCTTCCACCTCCTGCAGACACTCTCGCGTCACACGGCTGCCATCGACGTGGGCGTGCCGGCCCGGGGCCTGCACGGAGAGGCGTATCGCGGCCACGTCTTCTGGGACGAGCTCTTCGTGATCCCGTTTGTCAGTCTCCGGCTGCCCCGGCTCGCCCGCGCGCTCCTTCGCTACCGCTACCGGCGGCTGCGAGAGGCGCGGTGGGCGGCGCAGGAGGCGGGCTACGACGGAGCGATGTTCCCCTGGCAGAGCGGCAGCGATGGACGGGAGGAGACCCAGCGCCGACACCTGAACCCCCGCTCCGGGCGCTGGAAACCCGACAACTCCTCGCTCCAACGGCACATCAACGCCGCGATCGCCTACAACGTCTGGCAGTACTACCAGGTCACCGGCGACCTCGGCTTCCTGGGCGGTTTCGGGGCGGAGCTGATCATCGAGATCGCGCGCTTCTGGAGCTCGATCGCCCACTACAACCGGTCGCTCGACCGCTACGAGATCCGTGGCGTGATGGGTCCCGACGAGTACCACGACGCCTACCCGGCCGCATCGACAGCCGGCCTCGACAACAATGCGTACACGAACGTCATGGCGGTCTGGGTGTTCTGCCGAGCTCTCGACCTGCTCGAGCTGCTTCCCTCTGATCGCAGCGACGATCTGCGGGAGCGCCTCTCCGTTAGCGCCGCGGAGATCGAGCGTTGGGAGGACCAGAGCCGGAAGATGCGCCTCGTCTTTCACGAGGACGGCATCCTCAGCCAGTTCGAGGGCTACGAGCAGCTGGAGGAGTTCGAGTGGGAGGGCTACCGCTCCCGCTACGGCGACATCAGTCGGCTCGACCGGATCCTAGAGAGCGAGGGCGACACTCCGAATCGGTACAAAGTCTCGAAACAGGCCGACGTCTTGATGCTCTTCTACCTCCTCTCGTCCGACGAGCTGGGCGAGATCTTCGCGCGACTCGGCTACGACTATGACGAAGGGACGATCCCCCAAGCGGTCGATTACTACCTCGAGCGGACGGCGCACGGCTCGACTCTGAGCCGCGTCGTCCACGCATGGGTGCTCGCTCGATCCGACCGGAGTCGTTCGTGGGACTTCTTCCTCGAGGCGCTTGAGAGCGACATCTCCGACACCCAGGGCGGGACGACGGCCGAGGGAATCCATTTGGGCGCGACGGTAGGCACGCTCGACCTGCTGCAGCGTTGCTACACCGGGCTCGAGGTTCGCGACGACGTCCTGTGGCTGAACCCCCAGCTGCCAACGGAGCTGAGACGACTCGCCTTCACCATCCTTTACCGTGGGCAGCTGGTCGAGCTCGACTTCGCGGACGACCGCGTGACGGTCGCATCGCAGACGACGAGTGGCACCCCGATCTCGATCGGGCTCGGCGGAGCACTCACGAAGCTCTCGGCAGGCGGCCGGCTCGAGCTACCGGCCCCCGCCGCGCCTGCCTCCTGACCCCGCGAGCCTCGGCGGCGAAACCGCACCGAAGGTCGCATGCGCACATGGCGCGACGCTCGAGTTCGACGAGATGCAGCAGGATCCGGTCCGCCTTGCGAGTGTCGCGCAGGAGCCGCCGGCGGAAGCGCGGCGAGTCGGCCGGTGGGCGGCAAACCCGGCTGCAAGCGTTCTGCAAGCATCGGGCTTCCGCGGCCATGCCACCGTGTTCCGCCTTAGTGCAGCCGTTGAAGCCGAATCTCGCCTGGAACCTGCGCTGAGGCGGAACGCAGCGGCACGCACAGACTCGCTCGAGGCGACTCATAGCCCGGAGGTCGCAGGTTCAAATCCTGCCCCGCTACTGAAAGGCCCGGAAACGGGGCCTCTCGCTAGCAAGCGAGACAAGCACACGCTCCGAGTGGCGCCACCCCGACGCCGATGGAGCTGATCGGCCAGAAGCTCGTAGTGCGGATCGGCTACGTCCACGAGTAGCGTGATGACGGATGTGATTCGCCCGGCACTCCGTCAACGCCGAGTACAACAGACTGCCCGGACCGACTCATCGACCCCGGCGCGAGGCGTCCGCAGCGTCAGCTTTCCTTCAGCACGGAGTACCAGACGCGCTCTGCAACCTCGCGGAGATCGTCGCTCGTGCGCCCGAGCCTCCGGTAGAGCTCCCGCTTCGCGGCGACCTCGCGCAGGTCGTCCACCGCGACCAGCGCCGACATCGACTGCCGGTAGACCTTCTCGACTCGACTCTGGCTCTTCGCAGCGCGGTCCGCGGCATCGGTCGCCGCGACCCGTGCTCCGGCCGCGAGGTGCTCGAACGCCTCGCTGAGATCCCGAACACCCTCTGCGAGCTCGGCTGCCATCTCCGAGATCGCCTGGTCCGGAGTGGTCTCCATGACCTCGGCCTCGCGGACCGTGTTCTTCGCGTTGTTCAGCACGCGGTCGAGCTCGGTCGAGAGCTCGAAGATGTCCTCGGGCTCGAGCGGCGTCGTGAACGAGATCGTCAGCGCGGCGCGAAGCTCGCGCTTGCAATCGTCGGCTCGGTGCTCGCAGTCGCGCAGGCGATCCGCGGCGCCCGGCTCTCCCACCGACCAAGCGATGAGCGCCTCCATACCCTCCACAGTGATCGCGGTCTGCTCGCGCAACATGCCGAGGACGTCCGGCGTCTCGGGCAGAAACCAGCGGCTTCGCGTCATCCGACCGCCCTCCACACTAGGAACGTACCGGCACCGAGGACGGCGGACCCGGGGAGCGTCAAAAGCCAGGCGAAGGCGATCGATCGGACGACGACCCAGCGGACGTGCCGCCAGCGGCGCCGCCCGGTGCCGACCCCGACCACCGAGGAGACGACGACATGGGTGGTCGAGACCGGAGCCCCCAGGTACGACGCGGGGAGGATGACTGCAGTCGAGCCGGTCTGGCTGGCGAACCCGTCGATGGGCGCTAGGTGGAAGATTCCACGGCCGACCGTGCGGACGATCCGCCATCCGCCTAGCGCCGTTCCGAGCGTGATCGCCGCTCCGCAGCCGACCTTCGCCCAGAGCGGAACCTCGAACGTCTGCAATTTGCCCGCAGCCAGTAGCAGCGCAGCGATCACTCCCATCGACTTCTGTGCATCGTTCGACCCGTGACTAAACGAGAGGCCAGCCGCCATGCCCCACTCCGCACCAAGGATCGGGCTCCGGACTCGACGCGTCGCCCGGCGAAGCACAAGCCGGCCGAGCCGAATGAACACGAACCCCAAGGCGAGACCGATCAGCGGCGAGACTGCGAGCGCGATCAGGACGCCGAAGACGCCGACCGGTCGCCAGCCGTTCAGCCCGCCCCACTGAACCGCACCGATCCCACCTTCGACAAGGGCCGCGCCCACGAGACCGCCGACCAGCGCGTGCGCAGAGCTCGACGGCAACCCCCGCCACCAGGTGAGGAGGTTCCAGAGAACCGCCCCGAGCGCACCCGAGCCGATCACGACGACGGCCTCCGCGCCTGAGACTGTCACGATCCCCGCGATCGTGTCGGCGACGGCGGTCCCGACGAGAAGCGCGCCCAACATATTGAAGACCGCCGACAGGACAATGGCCTGCCCAGGCAGAGCGCCGCGCGTGGCCACGAGCGTGGCAATTGAGTTCGCCGCGTCGTGGAACCCGTTCGTCAACGCGAACGCGAGCGCAAACGAGACCGCCAACCACAGAGCCACGGGTCAATCATCTGCTCGAGGCCGACCGGGCGTCAGGGCACTCGTCTCGTTGGCTCGGGTTCCTCCGCCTGCACCGAGCAGGGAGGATTCCGCGACCCTGATGAAGTCAGCCGACGAGCGGGAAGGCCCTTTTCAGCTGGACACTCGAACTGCCTCCGGGTCGATCTTCTCCCCGAAGCGATTATGGGGGCGTTGACCATGACTTCCACCTGACCAGGGTGCTCATTGCGGCGGATCGAGACTCGCGATGCGGCTTCTAGGCGATCCGAGCAGGATGCCGATCGCGAGGAGGCCGGACGCCGAGAGGAGCGCCGCCGTCGCCATCAGTAAAATCCGCTTGCCCGAGCCCATGGTCCCGTCTCGCCAGCATGATCCGTCGATCGATTCTCGGGGTCATCCGTGAACGTCGCTGAGTTGCACTCGGGCGAATCCTCTCAGCGCCTTGCACGAACCCGGAAGGCCGCTTTCACGAAGGTCTGAAGTAGGGGGAAAGCGCGGACGTTCAGTCAGTGTCAGCCCCGATGCTGCGGCCCCACCTCGTCGCGATCCTCTTCGACACGCCAGACGAAAGGAGATCGCGATGACCCGGCCTTCGCGCGCACACGTGGGCGATCTCGTCGTCGTCCACGGGCATCGGCTTGGTGAGCCCACCCGAACCGGAGAGATCCTCGAGGTCTTGGGCGCGGCCGAGCATGAGCATTACCGCGTGCAGTGGGGTGACGGTCGCGAAAGCGTCTTCACCCTCGGCAGCGACGCCGTGATCCAGCACGTGAACCGCTCAAGACGACGATCGAGTGCTCGTTCATGAAGCCTTGAGGACAGATGAAGGTCCAAGACGTCATGACACGCGAGGTGGTGGCGGTGCTGCCTGGAGCCTCGCTCAAGCAAGCCGCGCACCTGCTCGTCGAGCACCGCATCTCCGGTCTGCCGGTCGTCGACAGCTGTGGACACGTGCTCGGCGTCGTCTCTGAAGCCGACATCATGCTAAAGGAAGCGGGAGGGCGCGCTGTCCCGACAGCGCTTGCGTGGCTTGCAGGCTTCGACACCGAGGTCGACCGTTCGAAGCTCGAGGCACGCCTCGCTGGCGAGGCCATGAGCTCGCCGGCAGCGACGATCGAGTCACACCGGCCGCTCGCCTACGCAGCCAGGCTCATGAGCGAGCGGGGGATCAACCGCCTGCCAGTGATCGAGGACGAGAGGCTCGTCGGGATCGTGACGCGCGCCGACCTCGTCCGAGCCTTCGCTCGAAGCGATGCTGAGATTGCAAGGGAGATTCTCGACGAGGTGGTCGTCGGCGCTCTCGGCCTGGATCGGCGCAGCGTGCAGGTCGAGGTCGACGACGGCGAGGTGAGGCTCGCTGGTGAGCCCCCTGGTGTGGACACCGAGAAGCTCATCAGGCTGGTGAGCAGAGTGCCTGGCGTCGTCGCGGTCAACCTCCAAGCTGACCCGCCTGCAGGGTCTCGCAGTCCCGAACGCTGACGAACCGAGGAGGTAGCGCTCAGCCTTCGTGCACGACCAGGACAGAGCAGTGGGCCCAGTGTGCGACTCTCTCGCTGACGCTTCCGAGGGCGCGGAGGCCGTGCAGGCCGCGAGAGCCGACGATCACGAGGTCTGCCTCGCGTGAGCGCCCGACGAGGGCGGCGACCGGCTGAGCGGGGGCCCAGCTGTCCACGCGGCCGGTCCAGGCGCCCTCGGGTGGCGAGCCGCCGCTCGTCGCGCAGACGACCTCGACAGTCGCACCGACGCGGCTAGCGAGCTCGTCGGCGGTCGCGAGTGCGGTGAGCGCGGGCGCGGAGCCGTCGAGGCCGAGCACGACGCGTCGTGGCTGCCAGGCGCCCTCCTCCTGCGGGCGAGCCAGGAGCACCGAGCAGGAGCCGTCGTGGAGCAGCTCGCTCGCGGTGTCTCCGAGCATGATGCCGAGAAAGCGGCTGCTGTACCGCGCGCCGAGCGCGAGCAGCGTCGCGTGCGACTCGTCGCGCGCCTGCCGCAACACGTGAAGCGGCGTTCCCCTGACGATTCGCGCGGAGGAGCCGGCCCGATCGCCGAGGATGGTCGCGGCCGCGTCGCGCGCCTCTGCGGCTTCCTCGCTGAGCACGTCCACCCAATGAGCCGCCTCGAAGCCGGCGCGTGCGGCCGGGCTCGTGTGGAGCGCCGTGACAGCATCCACGCGCGAGTCTTCGGCCGGTGCGAGCGCGAGTCCCTGGCGGAGCGCCTCGAAACCCCAATCGGTGCCGTCGACGCCGACGACGACACGCACGAAGACCGTCATCGTGGGACTCTATCCCGCGATACGCGTGGCAACGTTGCACCGGCTTGGCCGACGGCCGAGGGCTCGATGGAAGAACCCGCGGCCTCGTCGGGGCAGGCTCGGATTCGCTGCCCGGCGCACTGTGCGACGCTGCGGGAGTGGTGAGCCTGATTCCTGACATCGAGGCTCGGATGAGTGCAACCACTCCGGATCTGCCGGCGGAGGCGTGGCAGCGCCACGGGTACGAGGTCGCGGTGGCGCTCGAGACCGACACGGGCCGCGGCCTTTTCCGGGCGGAGGCCCGGGCGCGGCTCGAGCGGTACGGCCCGAACCTGCTCGAGGCCGCGGAGCGGGTGCCGGAGTGGCGGAAGCTCCTCCGGCAGTTCGCGAGCCCCTTGGTCTACCTGCTGCTCGCGGCGGTCGTGGTCTCGCTGGTCGCCTGGGCGCTGGAAGGCGGCGAGGCTGCGCCCTACGACGCGATCGTGATCGCCGCGATCGTCCTCGCAAATGCCGTGCTCGGCTACGTGCAGGAGTCGCGAGCCGAGCAGGCGGTGGCCGCGTTGCAGCGGTTGGCCGCCGCGACGGCCGGCGTGCTCCGCGACGGGCGCGAGGAGCGGATCCCTGCCGCCGCTGTCGTGCCCGGCGATGTTCTGCTGCTCGGGGAGGGTGACGCGGTCGCCGCGGACGGCCGTCTGCTCGAGGCCAACTTGCTGACCGTCGCCGAGGCGTCGCTGACGGGAGAGAGCGAGCCTGTGCTGAAGGACGTCGCGCCGCTCGACGGCGCGGTCGAGCTCGGCGACCGCGTGAACATGGTCTTCAGTGGCACCGCAGTTGCGCGCGGTCGCGGGCGTGCGGTCGTGACTGCGACCGGAATGTCAACGGAGATGGGAAGTGTCGCGCGCCTCCTCGGGCGCACCCGCGAGCAGCGCACGCCGCTCCAAGGCGAGGTCGAGCGTATCGGGCGCATGCTCGGCATCGCGGTGATCGCGATCGCGGTCGTGGTGGTGACCGCGATCCTGCTCACGTCCGACATCGACACTGCCTCCGACGTCGTCTCGGTGCTGCTCGTCGGGGTCGCGCTCGCCGTCGCCGCGGTCCCGGAGGGGCTGCCCGCGGTGCTCTCGGTGGTGCTCGCCTTCGGGGTTCAACGGATGGCGCGGCAGCGAGCGATCGTGAAGCGGCTCTTGTCGGTGGAGACGCTCGGCTCCGCGTCGGTGATTTGCTCGGACAAGACCGGGACGCTGACGAAGAACGAGATGACCGTCCAGAAGGTCGTGACCCCCTCGGGCGAGGTCGACGTCACAGGCGGCGGTTACCGGCCCGAGGGTGACCTACGCGTCGACGGGCAGCCGCTCGAGGACCCAGTCCTGCTTACCGAGGTGAGCGCGGTGCTCGCCGGCGGGAGCCTGGCGAACGACGCCGTGCTGCGCCAGGAGGACGGCGAGTGGACGATTCAGGGCGACCCGACGGAAGCAGCCTTCCTCGTGGCGGAGGCAAAGGTCGAGGGACTGGCCGAGTCGCGCCGCGCGCGCTTTCAGCGCGTCGGCGAGATCCCCTTCAGCTCCGAGCGGAAGCTGATGAGCACGGTGCATGCCGCGCTCGAGGGCGAGCCCGGGATCGCGGTCTTCACCAAGGGCGCACCCGACGTCCTGCTCGCGCGGTGCACGGAGAAACGGGTCGCGGGCCTGACGCGCTCACTCACCGACGAGCGCCGAGCCGAGATCCTCGCGACGGTCGAGCGACTCGGCGACCTAGCGCTGCGGCCGCTCGCAGTCGCGTACCGACCGCTCCCGGCCGACGTGCGGCCGCCGACGGATGAATCGGTGGAGCAGGAGCTCGTCTACCTCGGCCTGGTCGGGATCATCGATCCGCCGCGGCCGGAGGCGAGAGCCGCGATCGCCGACGCGCACGCGGCAGGCGTGCGCGTGCTGATGATCACCGGCGACCATCCGCGGACCGCGGCGCGGATCGCGGCCGACCTCGACATCGCACCGGCCGGTTCGCCCGTCGTCTCGGGCGGCGAGCTCGAGACGATCGACGACGAGGCGCTGGTCGCGCTGGTGCGGGACGCCTCGGTCTACGCCCGCGTCTCGCCGGAGCACAAGCTGCGGATCGTCGACGCGCTCCATGCGAACGGCCAGATCGTCGCAATGACGGGTGACGGCGTGAACGACGCGCCCGCGCTCAAGGCGGCGGACATCGGCGTCGCGATGGGGATCGCGGGGACCGACGTCGCGTCGGAGGCAGCGGACATGATCCTCGCGGACGACAACTTCGCCACGATCGTGAGTGCGATCCGCGAAGGCCGCGGCATCTTCACGAACATCCGGAAGTTCCTGCGCTTCCTACTCTCGTCGAACATGGGCGAGGTGCTGACGATGTTCTTCGGCGTCGTGCTCGCGGGCGCGCTCGGGCTGGAGGACACCGGCGAGGCGATCGCGGTGCCGCTGCTCGCGACCCAAATCCTCTGGATCAACCTCCTGACCGACGGTGCGCCGGCGCTCGCGCTCGGAATGGATGCGCCTCCCGCAGACGTCATGCGCAGGCCGCCGCGCCGGTCGACCGACCGAGTGATCGACGCAGAGATGTGGGTCGGGATTCTCTGGGTCGGGGCCGTGATGGCGGTCGTCACCCTGCTCGCGCTCGACCTACGCCTCTCGGGTGGGATCGTCGGCGGCTCCGGAAGCGTCGCCGAGGCGCGCACCATGGCGTTCACGACCCTCGTCCTCGCTCAGCTCTTCAACTGCTTCAACGCCCGTTCCGATCGTACGAGCGCCTTCCACCGACTGTTCACGAACCGGTGGCTCTGGGGCGCGATCGCGCTCTCGGCGCTGCTCCAGGTCGCGGTCGTACAGCTGCCGTTCCTGAACCGCGCTTTCCACACCACGCCACTCGATCTCGACGAGTGGCTGATCTGTCTCGGGCTCGCGAGCGTCGTCCTCTGGGCCGACGAGGTGAAGAAGCTGATCGAGCGGCGGCTGCGGAGGAGCTGACCGCGCAGCCGCACCGTACCGGGGGAACATCTCCGTGACGGTCGTGCTCTATCGCGTCCTGCCGCCTGACGACCTTGACGGCGCCCGCCAAGATGCCGGTCGCGTGCAGAAAACGGGGATCGAAGGGAGGAAAGGGGGTGACCCGCCCATGACCACGCTCGACAAGTGGACGCCACTGCACGAGCTCGAGCTGATGGAGCGCCGGATGCAAAGCCTGTTCAACACTGTCGGCTTCATCACCGGCCCACTCCCGGCTGCGGGTGTCTACGAGACCGACGACGACTTCGTCGTCGGTCTCGAGGCGCCCGGCTTCGCTGAGAAGGAGCTCAGCGTGGAGGACTCGGACCACACGCTCACGATCAAGGGAGCGCGCAGCGAGACGAAGGACGAGAGCGAGAAGTCGTTCCGCTTCCACGAGCGGCTCGAGCGCGAGTTCGAGCGGCGCTTCTCGTTGCCGGAAACGGCGGATCCGGAGCGCCTGAAGGCCCGCTTCGACAAGGGCCTCATCGAGATCCGTGCACCGAAGGTGAAGACAGCGAAGTCACGCAGGGTCCCGATCGGGAAGGTGTGATTCGCCCACCCGTAGGCCCGCAGACAGCTGCGTAGTTCGCCGAAGCCTGTATCAGCGAGCGGGCCGATTCAGCTGGGTCGAGCAGGATGGAGCATGACCTTGTGAAGGCGAAACCGCTTCTCCCGGACGACGAAGACCTTGTGCAGATCTCGACGGAGACACCGATCTGGGAGCGGTTCTTCACGGTCGCGCCACTCGTCCTCATCGCCACGAAGGAGCGCGATCGGCACAACATCGCTCCGAAACACTTGGCGATGCCGATCGGCTGGGAGAACTACTTCGGCTTCGTCTGCGGCCCTTCCCATGCGACTTACCGGAACCTGGAGGCCCACTCGGAATTCACGGTCAGCTTCCCGGGCGTCGACCGGATCCTGCATGCGACCCTCGCGGCCGGCGCGCGGCGCGACGACCGCTCGAAGCCGACGCTCGCGGCCGTCCCGGTCTTCCCGGCCCGCAAGGTCGACGGCGTGCTCGTCGAGGGCTGCGCGCTCTACCTCGAATGTGCACTCGAACGCGTGATCGACGGCTTCGGCGAGAACAGCGTCATCGTTGGCCGCGTCGTCGCTGCGTCGGCTCCCCGGGCGGCGCTCCGCGGTCACGACGTCGACGACGCCGATCTGCTCCACGAGCTTCGTCCGCTCGTCTACCTCGCACCGGGCCGCCTCGCGGAGGTTCGGGAGACGCACGCGTTCCCGTTCCCGGTCGATTTCCGGCGGTAGCGATGCAGCGCGATCGGGCCCGGACGGTGCTCGCCTGGCTCGAAGAGCGCGAGCCGGAGATCGTCGCGCTTCTGGAGCAGCTCGTCCGCGCAGAGTCGCCTTCGACGGATCCCGCTGCCCAGCAGGCGACCTTCTCGATCCTCGCCGGAGAGCTCAATGCGCTCAACTACGCCGTTCGGCGCGTCCGTGGCTTCGATACCGGCGACCACCTCTATGCTCGGCCCCGATCGCTACAGCGCGGCGCGCCGTTCCAGCTGATCGTTGGCCACATGGACACCGTCTGGCCGCTTGGGACGCTGGAGAGAATGCCACTGCGGCGCGAGGGCGACACGCTCTTCGGCCCCGGCACCCACGACATGAAGGCCGGCTTGGTGCAGCTCGTCTTCGCGCTGCGCGCCCTGCGCGAGCTCGGGCTCGCGCCCTCGGTGACGCCGGTCGTCCTCGTGAACAGCGACGAGGAGATCGGGAGCACCTCCTCGGAGCGCGTGATCCGGGCGCTGGCGCGCGGGGCCGAGCGCGCCTTTGTGCTCGAAGCGGGCGAGGGCGCACAGGGTCGGCTGAAGATCGCTCGCAAGGGAGCGGGGTGCTTCGAGCTCACCGTTCGCGGCCGCGCTTCGCACGTGGGCACGAGCTACGAGGAGGGAGTGAGCGCAATCCTCGAGCTCTCCGAGCAGGTGCCGCGGCTGTTCGCGCTCAACGATCCGAAGCGCGGCATCACGGTCAACGTCGGCACCGTCGACGGCGGCCTGCTACCGAACGTGGTCGCGCCAGAGGCGAGCGCGAGCATCGGCGTTCGCGTGCCCACGACCGCGGCGGAGGCGGAGGTCGAGCGTGCGATTCACGCACTCCAGCCCACGCTCGAGGGGAGCTCGCTCGAGGTCACAGGGGGGATTGGCCGTCCGCCGATGGAGCCAACCTCGTGCAACCGCCGGCTGCTCGAGACGGCGCAGCGCCTCGGACGCGAGCTCGGCTTGAAGCTCGAAGACGCAGGGCTCGTCGGCGGAGCTTCGGACGCGAACACGACCAGTGTCTACACCGCAACGCTTGATGGGCTCGGCCCCGTCGGCGACGGTGGCCACGCCGCCGACGAGCACGTCAGCGTCTCGAGCATCGCCGTGCGGGCGGCCCTTCTGGCGCTGCTGATGCTCGAGCCTGCGAGCGAGCCGGCCCGGCTCAGACGTTGGAGACGGGAGCCGCGCGTGCTGGTCGCAGCTGCCGACACCAACGAAACGAGTGCCGATCTTGTCGACGCGTGGCACGATCGCGGGTTAAGGGCTGAGCTCGTGCCACCGCTTTCCCTCCGAGCGGCTCTGCATCGGGGGGACAGCGTGCTGGCGCGACTCGACGTCCTGCCGACGCTCGACGGAGTCGAACCGGGGCTGCTCGAGCTGCTGTTGCTCGAACGCGCCGGCTTCCGCGTTCTCAATCCAGCAGCGACGCTCCTGGGCGCACACGACAAGCTCCGGACGACGCAGATGCTGACGCGGGCTCGTTTGCCGCATCCGTGGACGGTGCGCCTGGCACCCGGGTCTGAGGTGCCCCGCCTAACCGCCCCCGTCGTGCTCAAGCCGCGCTTCGGCAGCTGGGGCGTGGACGTCTTCCGTTGCGACACGGAGGAAGAACTGGAGCGGCGACTCGATGAAGTGCGCACCAGATCGTGGTTCAGGCGCCACGGCGCGCTGCTGCAGCAACTGGTGACCCCGTGTGGCTTCGACTTGCGTGTGGTAGTTGCCGGCGGCACCGCCGTGGGCGCGGTCGAGCGCGTCGCAGCGCCGGGCGAATGGCGCACGAATATCTCCCTGGGGGGCTCGCGGCGGCCGTGCGTTCTGTCGGCAACAGCATCCGCACTGGCCGAGTCTGCCGCGGCTGCAATCGGCGCCGATCTCGTCGGCGTCGATCTTCTCCCGACCGACGACGGCTACGTGATCGTCGAGCTCAACGCAGCCGTCGAGTTCGACGGCGACTACTCCCTCCCGGGAGCCGATGTGTATTCGGATGCCGCTCACGCGCTCGGGCTCCGGGCTCCTTACCTTCCCCTTGAGAGCTGGGAGGCACTTCCAGGACCGTGGCACGCCGGTCGTCAGATACGCCTGCGCGCATGACCACGTGTGAGCCGGTCGGCTCTGGTAAGCAGTCGGCCGACGCGACTCCTCGGTGGTATGAACGTCGTCAGGTCTCCTCGTTCCAGATGTCCTCGACCTCAGCGCCGCTCAAGGTGAGGAGGTCGGTGGTCTTCAGCCTTACCGATTTGCTGTGGGAGCCTGCCTCGAGCACGACGGAGTCGAGCTTTGCGAGCCGCCGGTCGAGCAGCACTCGGTCGCCGGCTGGGACGCCGAAGGGTGGGACTGCGCCCAGCTCGTACATCGGGTAGGCGGACACGAGCTCTTCCTCGCTGGCGAGCCGCGCCTGGTCGTCGTCTAGCAGCTCCCGCACCTTGTGGAGGTCGAGGCGCGTCGACGCGGGGACGACCGCGCGGACAAACCGCTCGCGGCTGACGAGCACGATTGTCTTCGCCACCTCGTCGGGCGGTACGCCGATCGCCAGTGCCTCGGCACCCGCCGTCTCGGTGCGCCGGTGTTCGATCAGGTCGAAATCGATCCCCGCGCGATCGAGCTCCTGGTGAAGTTCAGTCGTCGGCGTCATCCCTACCTCCTCGCCTCGGCAGCCTTCTTCGGCTGCATGATCTCCACCTTCATTCGCACCGGGTGTGTCTCCGGGAAGCCGCCGAGTGCCCGCGCCACATCGAGCGTCGAGAGCACGCCGATGGGCCGCGCGGTGTGAGGCTCGACCACGATCAGATGCGAGATCTCGTGCTCGACCATCAGCCGGGCAGCGTGAGCGAGCTCGTCAGCGATCGTAACCGTTAGCACCGGTGCGGAGGCGAGCACCCGTGACGCTTCCTCGTCAAGATTTCCGCTCTGGGCTTCCCGGAGCAGATCGGCGTCGGAGATGACGCCCCAGACGCCGCCCCCGGGTAGCTCCTCGGCCCCATGAGCGGTGACGAGGATCGCGTGCACCCGGTAGGTCGCCATCATCCGTGCTACCGCCCGCAGCGGAGTGTCGGGTGAGCACGAGATCAGGCCGGGGTGCATCGCGTCAGCGACGCGAAGTGTCTCCAGGGTCGGGTATGTCTGCAAAGTGGGCATCTGGCGCTCCAGTTCAGGGCTCGTGGGTGAGCACCGACTCGTCGTCCTCGGACTGATCGACGTGTCGGATGACGGCGTCGCTGCCGGGTATGAAGACGCTCTCGTGACCGTCCTCCCACTGCACGCGGTAGTGCTCGTGTTCGGCGGCTCCGAGGACCTCGAGGATCTCGCCGGTCCGACTGGACTCGCCGAGCCGATGCCCGTGCACGACAACAAGATCGCCGACGTGTGCGCGTGAAGACTGAGTCATCGCGATCTCCTTTCCGTTGGCGTGCCACAGGATCTCTCAGGGTGGGCGCAGCGGCATCGGGGCTGCCACTGACTCCGTCTCCGCGCTTTCCCGCGCGCTACAGGCTGACCACGCGGGCCGCGCACGCGCCTTCATCTAGTTGTCGCACGCCGCGCGTGGGCGCACCGCAGCTAATCGGCGCCGCAGACGATAAGCGGGAAGGGTGCGAGCACGGCGAGTTCGAGTGGCCCGAGCGCGGCAGTTCCGAACACGTCTTGGAGGCGCAGGCAGCCGACGCCGTCGCGATCGAGGACGCGCCTCCAGGGATCGAGGCGGCGAAAACTGCGGCGGTGGAGACGCCGCTCCTGCTCTCGATCTACGGAGACGATCCGGCGGCGTTCGAGCGGCGGCGCAGGCATTGGCCGACGGCGTTCGCGGTTAGGGCTCGAGCGCAGGGAGGACGCTGATCGAGACCAGCGTCTGCTCCGCGTCGGCGGGAGCGGGCCGCCGGCGGAGCTCGTCCACGATCGCGAACAGCTTGCGTCCCAGCTCGTCGGCATCCGCCGTCGTGAGGGCGACGAACCAGTTGCCGACGAACGCAGCCTCCTCCCACTCGGCGCTCGTGCCGCCCACGATGAAGCGGTGGCGCACTTCCTCCTCGCGCGCAAAGAAGACGGCGAGCAGATGCTTGTTGAGCTCCCGACCCTCGGCATCGGCTCCCGGAACGGCGATCACCTGCGGCTTCGGGCGACGCCACCAGCGCTCGCGCCTCGTGCCGAGCGTCTCGTCCTCGACGATCGCCCCGGCGCGCCCCAACAGCCGCAGGTGGTAGCTGGCGGTGCCGCGAGACTCGCCGAGGCGCGTCGCCAGACGCGACGCGGTGGACGGCCCTTCGCGCAGGAGCTCCCAGATCCGGTACCGGATCGGATGGGCGAGCGCCCACATCACACCGCGTGTCGGCTCGATCGTCTCGCTCAATGGAAAAAACCTTTGCAAACTGATGATCGCACGCCTCGTCGGAGTGGGCAATGAGCGGACGAATCCCCAGGATGAGCGCGGCCGGCGCCAGCGTCCTCCTCCTGGTGTTCGTTTCCTCTCTCGCGTCGGCCGGGGGCAGCGTTCGCGTTGCGAGGGCCCCCGGCCGCGCCCCGACCGCCGGGCACGCCTGGGTGGTGAAGCTGCTCGTGCGCCCTGCCTCCTTCAAGGGCGGCGTGCGGCTGGTCGCTACGGGCCCGCGGCCGCTCGCGGCCCGAGCGCGCGGGGGCCATGGCGTCTACCGCGCGAGCCTCGTGTTCCCGCAGACCGGGACATGGAAGCTCGCGGCCTTCGCCGGCGGCTCTCGCTCGCGTCTCGGCTCGATTCGCGTGCGCCCTGCGCCGCTCGTGATCTTCGACCAGCCGACGGGAGTCGACGTCGCGCCGGACGGCTCGCTGCTCGTGGTCGAGTTCGGGCGGCAGCGGCTCGTGCGCGTCCGGCCCGAGACCGGGCGGGTGACGCCGATCGCGACGTTCACCAAGCCCTGGGGCGTCGCGCGGTCGCCCTCCGGGAGCATCTTCGTCTCCGACCAGGGCTCGCTCGAGCGCATCGACGGCAACCACGCTCCGACGACGGTGTTCACCGCGGAACCGGGGCTCGAGGTCGGCCCGGTCGCGGTGGCACCGAACGGCGACGTCTTCTGCGCCACGGCGTTCGCCCTCTACCGCCTCGCACAGGGGCAGCCGGGGACGCCGGAGCGCCTCGCCGCCGGCACCGCGTTCTCGTCACCGCACGGCCTGGCGATCGCCTCTGACGGCGCCGTGCTCGTCTCGGACACGAACAACAACCGGATCCTCCGCGTCGACCCGGCGACCGGTGCGGTCACGACGTTCGCCGAGCTTGGCCACCCGCGCGGGATCGACGTCGCCGCGGACGGCAGCGTCTACGTCTCCGCCGCTGACGAAGGCCGCGTTGTGCATCTGAGCGCTACCGGGAACCGGATCTCCGCGGTCGGGCCGTTCTTCGCCGATCCTTACGCCCTCGCCGTCGGGCCGGATGGGAGCGTCTACGCGATCGACGCGGGCCCGCGCGGTCTGGTCCGCCGGATACCGCCGGGCTAGCCGCCGGCGACGCGCGCGACGTACGCGGCGATCGCCTCGATCTGCGCGGTGCTGAGCCGGCCGCCGAAGGCTGGCATCCCGCCGCCGCCGTTCGTCACCTTCTTCACCACCACGTCCTTCGAGGGCTTGAGGTCGTCGAGATTCGGCCCGACCTTGCCGCTGGCGTTCGCTGCGGCGAGCGTGTGGCAGGAGGCGCAGTTCTCGGAGAACAGCGCTTCGCCGTTCGCCGTCCCACCGCGTCGTCGTGCCCGTGGCCGTGGTCGTCGGCGTGAAGCTGCCGTTCGCGCCGAGGCGGAACGCGACCACCTCGGTGGTCTGGCCCTTGCCGCCGGGGAAGCTCGCGGCGGTGATCAGCGTGTCGCCGACGATCGCGACCGGCGCATTCGTGAACGCCGGCAGCTTCTGCTTCCAGGCGATCGAGCCGTCGCTACGCGTGAGCGCGAGCAGGTAGCCGTCGAAGGTGGTCGTGAAGACGAGGTCGTTCGAGACGGTCGCCGCGCCGTCGGCCATCTGCGGCAACTTCGTGTCCCAGAGGACGTGCCCGTCGGCGAGGTCGAGCGCGAGCATTTCGCCCTTGCCCTTGCCGAAGTCCGCGCTGCCGAGGCCGGTGGTGCGGGTCTTCCACTCCGAGGCGAGGTTCGCGACCGGCACGTAGACGACGCCGTCGGCGACGGCCATGTTCGTCTCGACGCCACCCACGATCCCGGGCTCGACGGTCAGCGGGAAGGTCAGCTTGAGCTTGTGCTGCAGCGCCAGCAGGTTGTCCTGGTCGCGCCCGTTGTGCACGCCGACCTTCCGCTTCCAGACGAGCTTGCCGCTCTCGGCGTCGAGCGCGTAGACGAAGCCCATCTTCCCGGCTCCGAGGACGAGGGCACGGTTGCCGGAGGTGGCGTAGACCGGCGAAAGCTGCAGGTCCCAGTCGTGGAAGTCATTCGGGATCGCCTGGAAGTACCACTTCAGCTTCCCCGTGCTGCCGTCGAGCGCGAGCAGGCTGTCGGTGTAGAGCCGCTTGCCGGGGTTGTCGAGCCCCACTGAGGCCGGCTGGTACATGTTCCCGGTGCCGATGTAGACCGTCCCGTCAGGGCCGATCGCCGGCGGGTTCCAGGCGCCGCCGCCGATGATCTTGTCCCCGACCGGGTCGGTGACGGTGTCGAACGACCAGCGCGTCTTGCCGGTCGACGCATCGAGGGCGTAGACGATCCCGCCGCCGAGCAGTGCAGCCGTGGAGAGGTAGACGGTCCCGTTCGTCACCTGCGGCTGGATGTCGATCCCGAAGCCGCTCGAGAGCTCGCCGCCGCCCTGCTGCTTGGCCTTCGGGACGAGCGTCGCGTTGCGCCAGAGCTCCTTGCCCGTGGTCGCGTCGAGCGCGAAGGCGAACTCGGCGGTCGCGCCGTAGAGCTTGCCGTCGACGTAGGTGACGCCGTTCGGGCCGATGTCCTGCGAGTTGTAGAGGCGCTTCCAGAGCACCTTTCCGCTCGGGTCGACCGCGAAGACGTTCGACTCGAGGTCCTGCAGGTAGACGGTGCCGTCCGGGCTCGTGACCGGGTTCGCGGCGAAGGTCCCGTAGATGCTGCTCGCCGTCAGCGGCATCGTCCAGGCGACGCCGAGCTCGCCGACGTTCTCCGCCGAGATCGAGCTGT
>CAVRWA010000004.1:0-11373 GCA_963724805.1 uncultured Actinomycetes bacterium | reverse complement strand
CGCCTACCTCAGCAGCGTCGCCGCGCTTGCGCCTAACAATGTGTGGGCCGTTGGGAACTTCGGGATCGAGCACTGGACCGGAACTCGGTGGCAGCGACTCCGCGCCTTCAAGGATGAGTACCTTTCGGACATCACTGCTCTGTCGCCAACCAACATGTGGGCTGTCGGGATGACGTAATCCTGCACTACTCGTGTGGCGCGAATCCGTAGGGCCGACATCGCGGGGCCGGAAGCGTGCGGTTCGCCCGCAAAGGGAACTGTGAACACTGGTGCAGAGCACGCCGTGCTACCTATGCAGCTCGGGTGGCCGTTGTCGCTCATCCCGCAAGACGCGACACGCTGCTGGTCGAATGTAGGTTCCGAGTCTGCGTTTACACCGTGTGTCAGGGCTGGAGCATGTGCAGGGGGTTGCCGCTTGCCGCATCCCAGATCCGTGTTGTTCCATCCCAGCTGTCGGTGAGGACGAGCTTGCCGTCCGGGCTGAACTCGGCGACTGAGACCTCCTCGGTGTGGCCGAGGAGGGTGTGTAGGAGGCGGCCGCTTGCCACGTCCCAGATCCGCGCCTTCTTGTCATCGCTAGCGGTCACGACTTTCGTTCCGTCCGGGCTGAACTTCGCGTCCTCGACCATGTCACCGTGGCGCAGGGTGTGGAGGTTCCGGCCGCTCGCGACGTCCCAGACTGTTGCCCTTCCGAGCACACCGTCGGCGCCGAGGAAACAGCTGCCGCTCACCGCGACGATGAGCTTCGAGCTCGGGCTGAACGCGGCGCTGTGGACGCAACGGTCACCCGTTTCTCTGAGGGTTCTACGCAGCCGCAGCGCACTAGCTCGTGGGGGTGGGGGACGCTCTGTATCGCGCGCGCGTGCGCGCGAGGGGCAGCACGTCGCAGGAGCCCCGAGCCGCCGCTGAGTTAGGCCCCGACTCAGCGCAGCAGTCCGCGGGGGTAGGGGGTCGTCGATACGGAGCAGCGCGACCAGCCGCACTGAACCGCTGGCTAGCTGAGGAGCACGATCCTCGACCAGAGGCCGCTGTACACCCGAGGTACCCGGCGGAGGAGCGGTGCGAACGGATCCTCACGACGGTTCCGTGGAATGCCCTCGCATTCGACGAAGAAGACCCAGCCGGGGTTCGTGCTCCACGTGGCGTTTGTGGACAATGGTCGGTTCACCGTTTCCGAAATCTGGGAAAGCCAGGAGCAGCACGACCGATGGTTCGACGCGAACGTGGCGCCGAACATTCCAGGCGTTGAGCAGGAGGTCATCGAACTCCACAGCGTCCACACGCCCTGAGGCTACGAAAGACTGGGCCGCAGGAGCAGATCTGCTGAGCGTTGTGTTTGAGGAGCGGGCGGTTCGATCACGAGCCGCCCGCTACGGCTTTGTCGCAGACTGCGGGAAGTGCGACAAACGGCAAGCCCCACTCGATCGCCGCCCAAACTCTGGCAGCTCGATGACCGGGTCGATACGAACTGCTCGAATGGCCTCAAGGCGACAACATCATCGTCGGAGTGCGTCGGCGGGGTAGCACCGGGATATGCGCGCGACCGGCCCAGCTTGGGTGACGGTTTGCGCCCTAGTGATGATCGGCGCCGGACGCAGTAGCATGCGAGTGACGAGAGGAGAGTGATGTCGAAGCTGATTGCACTGGTTCTGGCGGGCGCCCTCGCTGCCGTTCTCGTCTTCTGGCGGAAGCGTGAAGGGTCTTGGAGCTCAATGTGGAGCTCCGCGAAGGACTCAAGTTCCGAATGGAGTGAGACGGCTGCCCATGAGACGGGCAAGGCTGCCGACAGGGTGTCGGCGGCGGCTGACCAGGCCAGCGCCGCCGTGTCCGACCTTGCCGATGAGGTCAAAGGAAGTGCCGCACAAGCTGCTCACGAGGCCGGTTAAGGTTGCCGAGAGGGCGGCGGCCAATCGACGATTTGTCAGCTCGGCTCGACGACCTTTAGATGGGTGGCGGCGGCGATGACGCGGGTACAAGCGTCAGCGAAGTCAGCGAAGTGAGCGACCAGGTCAACGAATCTGCGACGAATTCTCAGGCTGATCAACCGGCGCCCGGCGCCAAGCGCTTCAACGTCTTGGTGTTCCTGATCGCGCTCGGCACTCTCGGCATCCTGGGCTTCTGGGTCTACAGGACATTGGCGAGGATCAGGAAAGACGCCGATGACGTAGGCCGTGCCTTCGGACTGTTGGCGCCTCCACGACGCAAGTCACGGCTTCCTCGCATCGGCGGCAAGGGCTAGCGAGGTCCACGGCTGGTCCGCGACAGTGTTCGCGAATGTTTCTGAACGCGCGAGCGGTCTGGACGCCCACTAATCGAAGAAGGATGCGGTGCTCGCTTACACGTCCGGTACAGGCACAGCTCGCTGTCGAGATTGAAAGGAGTACGCGATGAACCTCTTCCTCTCGCACGCCTCCGTCGCGGCTAGGCTCGCTGCCGTCGCTGCGATGGGGTGCTTGCGTCGGTCGTCCTGACCTCCTGTGGTGGCGGGAATAGCGCAGCGGTGGAGACGCGAACCGCGACAGGCACGACGCCTACGCGGTCGAACCCAACGGGTACGGCGTCGGCCCCGACCGAGTCGACGGCGACTCAGACCGTTGACGGTCACGACCCCGGCGCCTGCTGTCACTCAGACTGCGCCGTCGCAGACGGTCACTGTCACTCAGACGAGCACGCAGACGACGACGGCGACCGTCGCCGCGCCGCCTCCGACCACGACCGCCGCGACGACCACGAGCGTCAGCCCAGTCGCGGCAGCGGCGGCTGGAGCCGCCGTCGCGAAAGACAACCAAACCACGACGAGCAGCAGCACCCAGTGGGAGTGGATCGCTTTCGGGATCCTCGCCGCCGCCGTCATCATCGGCGTGTTTGCCTGGTGGCTGCGCAGACGATCGTCGAAGAAGCCGACCGACGGGAGCGCGCCACCGTTGAGCGAGTCCACGGCGTAAGCAATCCCGAGCGGACTCGCGGAGGCGCTGAAGGCCGAGGCGCGGCGGCGGGTCGCCGACGGCGCCTTCTTCGGCCGACGTTGCGTACAAGCCTACGGCCGCGAAGCCGATCAGCTAGCGTCCGCCGCGGTGAGCGCTCTGTCCTGGTCGGCGTACGACGAGGGGTACCTGAGGGCGTACCAGTGGGCCGGCGCGCTCGCCGGCGGGGCAGCGCTCCCGAAAGAGGCTACGGCGACTCGGCTCGGGCCTGGCGAGGTCGCGCACGCGCATTTCGCGCCCGTCGGCGTGCTCGGCTACTTCGGCGAGGACCGACAGTACAGCCGATCCCTCTTCCTGATCGGCGGGCCGGTCGGTCTCGCCGTGACGGGCGCGGCCAGCATCGCGCACAACCAGGCAAAGAAGGCCGAGGCGAAGCGTGCCGCGGTGCCCAAATGGCACCGGCTCGGCAAAGCCGACCTCGTCGTCACGAACCAGCGCCTCGTCGTGTCCGGCGGCGGGCGGACGGAGTCGCTCTGGTACGCGGAGACCGGCCCGTTCCAGATGGCGACTGGGTCGGGCGGGATGCCCGCGGTGCAGCTCCAGCCGACCGGCCATCCCGTTCTGCAGCTCGAGTCGGCCTGGGCGCCGATGCTCTACGTGTTTGTCCACCATCTGGTCGACGGGCGCCCGCCGTCCCTACCGCTCCCGGCCGGCCTGCTCGAGCGGGCACGCGCCGAGGGGCGGCTTCGCTAGCGAGAGGATCGCCATTGCGAATAGCGGTTACTCATCGACGCTCCCTGTGCGCGTTTTGGCATCCGTGAAACCGGGACCGCTGGGTCCTCCTCGCGGTCATGATTGGGTCGGCTGTCAACCCTCGTGGGCGACTGCGTCTGCGACCGCTTCCAAGCTGAGTGGAAGAGCCGGCAGGTTCTCGTAGAGCCATTCGCGTGCCTGTGAGAATCGGGTGTTACATGCCGCTCTGCCTCGTTGCGTAGTACACGGCGAGCGTCGCATGAACTTGCGCCTTCACGTAGTTCGTGATGATCCCAAGCCTGCCCTGGAGCAGTCGCTCAGCCTCCTGCGCATGATGCTCAGCACGTTCACTCATGCCGGTCTCGGCGGGAATCGCTGCCATTCGAGTCACCTCCTTCCCGTCCTCTTCAGCCTCGCACACGCTGCGTGTTCCAGGAATCGGGGACGACACGGATCGGATCGGAGATACGCGGCTCGCACGCGGCGGGCGCACAGCGCCAAACCAGAGCTGAGCGCGGAGGCGTCCATAACCATCAGTCGGGAGATGGCGCGGTTACGGGGAGCCGTGCCGCGCAAGGGCTCCCCGCCTATTGGATCGGAGTGCTGAAGCCGTCTATCGCTAGGAGGTTTCTGACGGCCCGCCTCGGATCTCGTCCGCTGTTGGAGAGTGGTCGATCCGCTTCGGGAATGCCCCCGCCATCCGGGGAGTCCTCTTCTCTAGTGGGCCGTTGAAGAACTACAGGAGGAGCACGATGAGCGCGGCGACACCCTTGGTGATCAAGTCCGACGACCCGGCTGAAAACGAGAAAGGTCGGGTTTCCCTCTGGCGCTGTCAGGAGCTGCTCCGTGCAGGCTACTGTCTAGCGGAAGCGTTCCTGCTCGCAGTACGCCACGATGTCGACCTGCATCTGGCGCTCGAGCTTCCTTCCCGTGGCTGCCCGCATGAGACAGCCATGCGCATCCTGGTCTGAGCGCGAGTCATCCGGCCCGCGCGTGGGCCAATCAAGGGACTGAACGTAGGGACGGCCGGCCGGGGCACGAGCAGGCCCCGCCTTCAAGTCGTCGTCCGCGGGGTGGGGCGTCGGCTCCGCACTGAGCACGATGAATTGTGCATCGCCTCCCACACCTAGGAGTAGCCTGCGCTAGGTGAGGTTGCTGCGAGCGTGTGTGCTGGTGATTGTTGGCTTCTGGGCTGGCGTGATGGCCTCGGCGTCGATGATGAAGCGAGTCCTGCGCTCGCGCGGTGAGCCCGGGAGCGACGAGATCGCGCTTGTCGCGATCTTCGACGGCATCAATCTGAGAAGCAGAGCCTCGGCGTTCCGAGGAGGGTCGATGTTTGCCTGGTTTGGCGGGGTCTCGGTCGACCTGCGTGCGGCGAAGCTGTCATCCGACGGTGCCCACCTCGATCTCCACGCGCTCAACGGCGGGATTGCGATAACGGTTCCTGAGGGCTGGCGCGTCCGGTCGAACTTGAGGGCCGTTGCGGGAGGTGTCGATGCGCGAGCCCCCGATTCCGAGGCAGCGGACGCACCCGCGCTCACGCTCGACGGATTCGCAGTGTTCGGGGGAGTCTCGATCACCGCGAAGCCTGCGCCCGACGCGGGACCCACCGTCATCCGGTCGCAGGAGCTCGCGCAGGACTCAGACCGAACCGAACGCAGCTGAAGGGCACCGATCGCCTCTTGCGTGCGTACGTGTGCGCGCGAGGAGAACTCGCTCGGCCAGGTCGCGGTCGGCCGGCGATCACCGAATCTCCAACCACCGGCCACGACTTCAATCCCGTGGTGGCGCCAGGGGATGAGTGTCGTAACGCCGTGTCGCTCACAACCGATTCGGGCTACTGGCGGATTGAGGCTCGGTTGGGAGCTCTCGGCACCGCGTGGCCGGTGGGACGGCGAGCGCGGACTCGGCCGCTAGTCGGTCAGCCCCTTCTCGCGGAGCTCGGCCAGCGCGGACTCGGACTTGGCGAGCTGCGCGAACCCCATCCCGTGCAACACCTGCGGCGCTTTCGTGAACTGCACGTCTCGGTAGTCGACGATCTGCCAGACATTCCCCCACGGATCGACCAGATCGTTGCCCGACAGCTCGGCCCTTGCGGCGCGCGCGGCTGCAAGCACCGCCTCTCGATCATCGACCACCAGCCCCACGTGCCGCGCTCCTGCACGCCCGCTCGGCCCCACGGCCAAGGCGATGAACTGATCGCCGATATCGACAAACGCCATCCGAGAACCAATGCGACCACGCAGGCGCAGCTCACCAAAGATCTGCTCGAAGAACGCAAGCGCCGCCTCGATCTCTCCCACCTCGACCGCGACATGGTTGATCCCGACCAGCCTCGCCACCAGCCTCACCTCCCGCCGTCGAAATCCCAGTCTGGAAAGCCTTCGCGCACCCGCACATTCTCGCGCACCCGCGTTGGTCTCAGGCCCGCCGCCAAGCTCACGGCTGTCGGGGTGGGCGGGTCGCACGCGCGCGTGCATACCTGCGCGCGCGAGGAGGGACTCGCTCGGCTAGGTCCGGCCCGCACGATACAGGCCCCGCCGTCGAGATGCTCCAGCGGGGGTGGGCGTCGGCCCCGCCCGACCACAACCGAACACCCGCGGAGGAGAGGCGTTCCGGGCCGCGAGGACGAGCAGGAGCGGGTCTCGCATCGGACGCCCTGGATCCGGCGAGAGTCGCGAGACCCAACCCGGTTGATCTAGTAGCCGCCGCCTTTGCCGCACGCCGTAAGTATCAGCGGCAGCACGGCCAAGAGGGCGAGAAGCACAACGTAGGGGAGTCGCTTTGTCATGCGAGGTTCTACGCGGTGGTTCGAATGCCGGTTTGGAGGTGCCGCGTGCGCGGGCCGCGCTCGTAGAGGTCCTCGACCGTGATCGAGGGCGGCGCGACCCGGAGGCGGCGGAGGCGCCCCTCCCGTCGAGACGATCGAGAGCGTCTGGACCCCGATACGCGGGAATGACTCGACGCCTCGGCGAGCCGACCGCCGTCAGTCGAGGCTCCCGGGCATGAAAGAGTGGGTTTGGAGTGGGTCATGCGGGTCCTGATCTAATGGGTCGGTGCCTTTGTTCGCGGTTCGGATCGGGACGGCCCCCGGCGTTTCCGACAGCGATGATCTTGACCGTATTGACGGCCTCCTCGACGAGACTCTCGTCAGGCGCTTGACGCTGGGCGTTGGTAAGGACGGCTCTCTCAGCGCGAACTGCGAAGTCGACGCCGAAACGGCGATCGCGGCCGCCCAGCAAGCCTCGCTTTGGCTTCGTGCTGTGATTGGCGTCGAAGAGCGCGAACTCGTTGAGTTGGACGTTGGGCCAGCCTAGTCGCTGCCGACTCGGCCGATGACGATGGCGCGAATTGCCCTCTGCCTTGCCTGTTCGATGGCCGTTGTGGCGAGTCCCGTTGGCGTAGCGATTGCTGTTGGCGCGGCGAGTATGCGGCCGGTCGTGGGCGATGACGGGCGCATAGGCACTCTCCGCATCGACGTCTCTACGGAAGCGCAGGTACGGGCAACCTACGGTAATCCGGACCGAGTGGAAGACGAGTTCGTCCAGCCGGGAAAGGTTCTCGTTGGTCACACGCTCTACTTCCGCTGTGGTCATGGGTGCGAGACTGGCTATTCGATCAACAAGGCGACGGGCAGGCTGTCGGACTTTGAGACAAGTTCACCTAGTTTTGTGACCGAACGTGGCTCGCGGGTTGGGATGCCAGCGTCAGAGGCCGCTCGGCGTGAGCGGAAGAACCTTGGCCCCGTTTGCGGTTCGGACCGCCTCATCTACCCCCGCTGGGACTTGCGTCATGAGTTCGTGTTGGTCACCTCGGGCGGGAAGATACGTCAGATCGCTTACCTGGGACCCCACAGCGTCATCTACAGCGGCGTCTGCTGACAGCGGCACAGCCGTGGTGCCGCTCCCCGAGTTCGACCTGGTCGATGCAGCACGACCTCTTGTGACAGGAATCCTCGCGCGCACGCGCGCGCACGCGAGTGAGGCGAGATGCGATAGGCGATCGGCGCCGGGTTCGCACCCCACCCGCGGGAGCATTATCGTGGTGGGGCCTGCCGCCGGGTCGCGGGCGTGGAGAACGCCGGACGCCGAAAAGCTGTCAGTGCACCTGAAGCCGCCGCAACCGGCAGCGCTCTCGCACCAGGCACGGTTGCGTGAGCGCGAGCAGCCGAGGCACCTCCTCGGTGGGAGGCTGTCGTTTCTTGCCGGCGAAGTGGGCGACGAGATCCGCTCCGCTGGCGTAGTGCTCCCGCACGTCGTGATCGTCGATTGCCTGCTCGACCAGTCGTCCGGCGTTGATGAGTGTGTCGATGGCCGCGGTTGCGGCATCGGCCATGCGGAAGAGCGGTTCGCCGTCGATCTCGCACACGCCTTGCCCGCCGATCTCGACGGTCGGGTTGGGTCGGATCACCTGCGGGTCGAGCACTATCCCGCCCCCGGCTTGACGGCACGGACCATGTTGCCCAGGACGTGCACGACGCCCTCCGGGTCGACGCATCAGAGTGACCAGGAGAAGACGACGAGATCGAACGAGTTCGGTTCGAGCTCGATCGCCTTGCCCGAGGCGACCCGGTAGGTGACGCGTTGGGCGAATTCGGCAGGAAGCGCCTGTTGTGCCCGCGCGACGGCTTCGGCGTCCGGGTCGAAGGCGAGCACGCTCGCCGCCTCGCTGGCGATCCCGAGCGTGAGGCGGCCGTCGCCACACCCGAGTTCCAACACGCGGCAATCCCGGAAGTCGCCGAGCCGGCGCAGAGCGGCGAGGTGGGCTCCTTCCGGGTCGAGCACGGGCGTCACGGGCGGGTTCCTCATGCGCTCGGTTTGTACGCCTTCAGGCTGGTACCGCGGGCGCCGAACTTCTGCGCCTTGCGGCGTGTGTCCTCGAACTTGGAGCGCGCATAGGTGTCGACGAGCTGCCCGGTCTCGATCCGCTCGAAGCCGTGGCGCTCTAGGAGGTTGGCGTACGCTGCTTCCAGCAGCGCCCCGGCGATTCAGCCGGTCCAGAGGTCGATGTCACGTCGGCCTTCGGCGCTGACGGGGTTTTGGATCGTAACGTCGGCGATCTGGATCCGCCCGCCGGGTGTGAGCACCCGGAAGAGCTCTGCAAAGACGGCGTCTTTGTCCGGGATCAGGTCGATCACGCCGTTGGAGATGACGACGTCGAAGCGTCCCTCAGCGAACGGCAGCCGCTCGGCCTCCGCCTCGACGAACTCGACATTTGCCGCGCCTTGCTCGGCCGCGGCGGCGCGCGCCTTCTCGAGCATCTGCGGCGTCATGTCGATGCCGATGACAGAGCCCTGCTCGCCGACCATCTGAGCTGCGATGAGGGAGTCGGTGCCGGCGCCCGAGCCGAGGTCGAGCACACATTCCCGGGCGGCGAGCCGTCCAAGAGAGAACGGGTTCGCGACACCGGCGAACGACTCGGCAGCGAGCTCTGGCACGTTTGCAAGCTCGGGCGGGTAGTGGAGGTCTACGGCCCAGGCGCGGCCTGTCGGGAAGATGAAGTCCTGGTTGGGCTCGCGCGAAACCGCCGAGTAGGTCTTGCGGATCTCGGTCTTCAGGAGCTGAACGTCAATCTCGACTTCAACGGCCATCGACGGATCGTACGATGCCAGCCTAGATTCGGTTTCCGAGGGCGCATCGCCCGTCGGGGGCGCGCCGAAGCCTGTCGGCGGGAATCGTGAGTTTGCCGTAGCGGCGCCGACAAACGGAGGTCGGCACGATCTGAACCAGTGCGCTGCGAAACGAATCCGATTTGCGTGTCCGGTGCGTAGTGACGGGAATGCGCGTCGCGCCGGAGGTTGTCGAGTACCGAGACCTGAAGCAGGTCACGGCGCAGTCGCGGCACCGTCGACGAAAGGAGCGGAGTTGTTTCTGATCCACGATGAAGTAGTCCGACAAAGGAGGACAGTGTGAGCACCGTCACCACACCCGCCCGCGCCGCGCGCCAGGAGCTCACCGGCTTCGAGGGACGGCTGATCGGGCCCGAGGACGCCGCCTACGACGAGGCGCGCGCGGTCTACAACGCGATGATCGACAAGCAGCCGGCGCTGATCGCGCAGTGTGCAAGTCCGGCCGATGTCGCCATGACAGTCGTGTTCGCACGCGAGCACGACCTGCTCCTGGCCGTCCGCGGCGGCGGTCACAACGGCGCCGGCCTGGGAACGTGCGACGACGGCGTCGTCATCGACCTCTCGCCGCTGAAGGACATCGAGGTCGATCCGCAGGCCCGCACCGTCCGGGTGGGCGGCGGCTGCACCTGGGGCGAAGTCGATCGGGCCACCAGCGAGCATGGGCTGGCAACGCCGAGTGGGATCATCTCGACCACAGGGGTCGGTGGCCTCACCCTGGGCGGCGGCATCGGCCACCTGACCCGCAAGTGCGGGCTCACGATCGACAACCTGCTCGAGGCGCAGCTCGTGCTGGCAAGCGGCGAGCGCGTCCGCGTCGCCGCCGACGAAAACCCCGACCTTTACTGGGCGATCAGGGGCGGCGGCGGCAACTTCGGCATCGTCACCTCGTTCGTCTTCCGGCTGCACGAGGTGGGCACGGTCGTCGGTGGGCCGACGTTCTGGCCGGTCGAGGCCGGCGCCGAGGTGCTATCGGCTTACCGCGAGTTTCTCCCGGGAGCGCCGCGCGAGCTAAACGGGTTCTTCGCGTTCCACACCGTGCCGCCGGGGCCACCCTTCCCCGAGCCGATCCACCTGCGCAAGGTGTGCGGTGTCGTCTGGTGCTACGTCGGCTCGGAGGAGAAGGCTGCAAAGGCGATGGCCCCGTTCCTCGCGTCCGTGCCCGAGCCGCTGATGCACGGTGTCGGACCGATGTCACATGCGGCGCTGCAGGGCGCCTTCGACGGGCTCTACCCGCCGGGGGAGCAATGGTACTGGCGCGCCGACTTCGTCAAGGAGATCCCGGACGAGGCCGTTCAGATCCACGCCCGGTTCGGCGCGGAGATGCCGACGATTAAGTCGACGATGCACATGTACCCGATCGACGGCGCCGCGCACGACCACGGGCCCTCCGACACCGCGTGGAGCTATCGTGACGCGACCTGGGGTTCGGTCTTCGCGGGCGTCGATCCCGACCCGGCGAACGTGGACGTCATCCGGCGCTGGAGCACCGACTACTTCGAGGCGCTCCATCCTTACTCCGCCGGCGGCGCGTACGTGAACATGATGATGGACGAGGGGCAGGAGCGGGTGCGCGCAAGCTACCGCGACAACTACGACCGCCTCGCCCGCATCAAGGCGACGGTCGACCCCGACAACGTCTTCCGCGTCAATCAGAACATCCAGCCCAAGGCATAGAGCACAGCCCAATCGTTCCGTAGCAGCGGCGCCGACAGAGACAGAGGTGACCGCGGCGAAAGGCGAACCAAGCAGGCGGCCAGCCTGACCAAGACCATCGTTCGGGCTGGCCGCCAGCAGGCCCCGACGCCGAGCAGTCGTTGACCAGGGTGGGCTTCTCGTATCGCGCGCGCGTCGCGCGAGAGGGGCGGGCCTTCTTCGCCCCTGCGCGCGCTGGGCAGGCTCCGCCCGATGATGACTTCGAGGGGGAGGGCACCCCAGTCGTCTCCCGGGTCGCAGGCAGGTCAGGCCGACCGGGCGAGGATGCCTCGGACCGTTGCCGCGTACCATCGAGCTCCGCCCTGCGCGGTCGGCACGCCAGAATCGCTTAAGTCCTCGGCGATCTTCCGGAGT
>CAVRWA010000003.1:0-43083 GCA_963724805.1 uncultured Actinomycetes bacterium | reverse complement strand
CGCTTGGTAGGGCCGCTTCTCGCGAAGCGGCCCTACCTCACGCGCGTGCGTTGATTTCGGTAACCCCAGCGCCCAGTCCACTGAAGTCCAGCAGCGTCCGCACAAGTGCCCTGACTTGTGGCGGGACTGGCGCACCGCTGGCGCACGAAAGTGGCTATTCGATCTGGCACTAGCGGCCGAGGATGAGCCCGTCCGCAGCCGGAGGACCCGTCCCTCCCAACAGGTGCTCCGCGTACCAATCGCTAGCCGCGACAGCCGCCTCGCCGAGTAGCGACCGATCGCTGTAGAGCGTCATGTGTGTCGAGCCGCCGATCACGACGAGCCGCTTCTTCGCGGTCGGGATCTTGTTGTAGGCCTCGATCTCCAGGTCCCAGAGCGTGAGATCGTCTTTCTCGGCCACGATCACCTGCGTTGGCACGTCGAGCAGTCGGGGCAGGAACGGCCCGACGTGGTACGACATCAGCAGCTCGGCGGATTCGATCGTGCTCCTGTTTTCGTAGGCCGGCGCCTCGCTCTGCTTCAGCTCGCGGAAGGTCTGGTACGTCTCGGGGAAGGGCCAGGTCGAGACCTCGGTGGCCGGATCGGGCGATGCGTGGGGCAGGAATCCGTCCTCGCCGCTGACGAAGCGCGATCGCCGGTCGTCCAACAGAAGCTGTTCGAATCGGCGGAAGCCCATCGTTCCGTGGACGCGTCGCATGTTGCGATATCCATCGACGACCGGGATCTGCGCCGAGACGCATTTCACGCGAGGGTCGGTTGCTCCGAGTATCAGCGCGTGTCCGCCGCTGTAGGAGAGCCCCCAGACGCCGATCCTGTCGGAGTCGACCTCGTCGAGCGTCTCGGCGAACGAGATCGCGTTTCGGTAGTCCTCGATCTGTGCGTTGGGGTCGATGTGCTGGCGGCGTGTCCCGTCGCTCGAGCCGAAGTTCCGGTAGTCGAAGAGAACTGCGGCGAGCCTGGAGTCGGCGAACTGCTGCGCGACGTGCGGCTGAACGAGCTCCTTGACGTAGCACCAGCCTCCGGCCATGACGATCGCGGGGAACGGGCCGTCGCCGCCGTCTGGCGTGTACAGCCAGCCGCGAACGGTCTCGCCGCCGCTCGTGAAATCGATGTCCCGCCTCACCGCATGCGAGCCCGGACCTCGGACGCGATCCGTTCGGCGCTCGGGAGGAACGCATCCTCGAGAGGCGGCGAATAGGGCACTGGGCTCTCGGCCGTCGCGATCCGCCAGGCGTCGTCGAGATCGCCGAGCCCCTCTTCCGTCACTCGCGCGATGACCTCTCCGGCCCACCCGCCGGTGAGCGGTCCCTCCTCGACGACCACGATGCGGTTCGTCTTCTGCACGGAGGCGAGCACCGTCGGAATGTCGAGAGGCCGGAGCGTCCTGAGATCGATCACCTCGGCCGCGATCCCGTCCGCGGCGAGGGAGTCGGCCGCCTTCAGCGCCTCGTGCACGCCGTTCATCGCGGAGACGACGGTCACGTCGGTTCCCTCACGCGCGATACGAGCGACCCCGATCGGCACGAGCTCGCCGTCGACGTCCCCGACGACCCCGTACAGGCGCTTGTGCTCGAAGTAGAGCACCGGGTTGTCGTCGCGGATCGCCGACCGGAGGAGACCCTTTGCGTCGGCCGGGGTTGCCGGGGTGACGATCTTCAGGCCGGGGATTCCCATGAACCACGACACGGGCATCTGGGAGTGGATCGCCCCGAACCGCCCGCCGGCGCCGACGACGGAGCGAATCACGATCGGCACGCTCACCTGGTCGCCGGTGAGGAATCTGTACTTCGTCGCCTGGTTGACGAGGGTGTCCATCACCAGGGTCAGGAAGTCGCCGAACATGATCTCGACCACGGGACGAAGACCCGAGATCGCCGACCCGAAGGCCGCCCCGGCCAGGGCGAGCTCCGAGATCGGGGTGTCGAAGACCCGCTCGGCGCCGTACTTCTCGTACAGACCCGGGGTCACGGCGAAGACCCCGCCCGCGACGGCGACGTCTTCGCCGAAGAAGATCACGCGGTCGTCTGCGGCCAGCTCCTCGTCGAGCGCCTCGCGGACGGCGGTGCGGAAGTCCATCGTCGTCGTCATCGGGTTCGCTCCTGCATCAGAGGACGAGGGCCAGCGGGTGCTCGAGCAGCCGTCGCAGCTGCCCGAGGAACCGCGCCGCGTCGGCGCCGTAGACGGCGCGGTGGTCTGAGGTCAGGGTGAGCGTCGCCACGTCGCGGAACGTGAGGCCGCCCTCGGCCGTCTCCACGGGAGTCCGCTTCGCCGCGCCGACCGCGAGGATCGCCACCTGCGGCGGGTTGATCACTGCGGTGAACGAGTCGACATCGAGCATGCCCAGGTTCGAGACGGTGAACGTCGAGGCTGCGATCTCGTCGGTCGTGAGCTGCCTCGCGTGTGCGCGCGCGGCGAGGGCGCGCGTCTCGGACGCAATCTCGGAGAGAGGCTTGAGGTCGGCGTCGACGACGGTGGGAACGAGCAGCGCCTCGTCGGTGGCGACCGCGAATCCGATGTTCACGCGGCCGTGGCGCTCGCAGCGTCCGTCGACGAATGAGGCGTTGAAGGCGGGATGGTCGCGGAGCGCCAACGCGGCCGCCCTGACGACGAAGTCGTTCACCGACGGAACGGTCTCCACGAGCTCCATGGTCTCTCGCCGGAGCTCGATCACGGTCGACATGTCCGCCTTCATGACGACCTCGAACGACGGGATCTCGGAGCGGGACTGCGTCATGCGCCGCGCGATCGTCCGGCCCGTGGTCGAGAGCTCGACGACGGTGGTGGGGCCCTTGAGGTCGCCCGCCTCCGACGCGGGCTCCGCGGAGCCCGCGCGCAACACGTCGAGCCTCCGGATCCGGCCTCCAGGGCCCGTGCCGGTGAGCCCGTGGATCGAGATCCCGAGCTCCACAGCGGTCCGCCGGGCGATCGGCGTCGCCCGAGCGCGGGGTGCAAGCACTGTTTCCGCCGGCATGGGAATGGGGGCCGTCGCGGCCGGCTGGACCGTCTTTAGCGGAGTCTGGCGCGCATCGTCGCCCTCGCCGTCGAGCCGGGCGATCGGCTCCCCGAGCGCCGCGGTTCCGCCCTCGGAGACGAGGATCTCTGCGAGCAGCCCGTCCGCCTCGGCCTCGTACACGACGGTCGCCTTGTCCGTCTCGACCTCGACCAGCGGCTCCCCGCGGAGGAACGCCTCACCGGGCTGTTTCAACCAGGCCACGATCGTCGCCTCCTCCATCGAGTCGGAGAGGCGCGGCATCAGGAGGACGCTCGAGCTCACCCGGCGAACTCCCGTGTGGGCCCGGGCTCGGGGAACGGCGCCTCGAGCCCCTTGCGCTCCATCTCCTCGAGCTGCACCGCGACCTCGCGGTCGACCGCGTCGACCGTCTCGGGATCGACGCCGGCGGCAACGAGCTCGGCGCGATGCCGCGGGATCGGGTCCCGCTCCTTCCAGGCCTCGAGCTCCCCGTGGGGTCGGTACGCGCCGGGATCGCTCCGGGAGTGCCCGACATAGCGGTAGGTGACGGCCTCGAGGAAGTACGGGCCGTCGCCGCCGCGCGCGTGGGCGACCGCACGCCCCGCCGCCTCCCGCATCGCGACGACGCTCATCCCGTCCACGCTCTCGGCGGGAACCTCCATCGCTTCCGGCCGGGCGGTGATCGCGCCCGCGGTCACCTCCTGGAAGGCGGTGTACTCGCCGTAGCCGTTGTTCTCGCAGAGGAAGACGACCGGCAGCCGCAGCACCGCGCAGAAGTTGAGGCATTCGTAGAAGTAGCCCTGGTTGATCGCCCCGTCGCCGAACTGGCAGACGGCTACGCCCCCCGTGCGCTTGAGGGCGAGAGCGACGCCGGTGGCCGCCGCGATCGTCCCGCCCACGATCCCGAAGGAGCCGACGAGCCGGTCGTTCGGCGAGTTGATGTTCATCGAGCCTGCCCGGCCGCCGTTGATGCCGGTGGCACGACCGAGCATCTCGTCGAGGACAGCCTGTGGGTCGACTCCGAGCGCGAGCGCATGTCCGTGGCCGCGGTAGGTTGCGGCGACGCGATCGCGTTCCTCCAGAACGCTGGCCACACCGACTGCCACTGCCTCCTGCCCCGTGTAGAGGTGGGTCGTCCCGTAGATCTCGCCGCGGAGGAAGAGCGACTGGATGAGGTCCTCGAACCCCCGGATCAGGACCATCGTCCGGTAGAGCTCGAGGTGGCGTTCGGTCTCCTCGATGACAGCCGGCTCACCCTTGGGCGTCATGCATCGTCTCCTCCAGGACCAGCGAATGAGGTCGGCCACACCGCCCACGGGGTTCTAAAGAGTCCAGAGGACGCTGTCAAGCCCTACAGAACAGGTCCGCGTCCCTTTTGCGCCTATTCTCCTTGGCCGTTGTTAAGTTAAGATGAACGGCCAGGCGACGACAACCGGAGGTGAAACGAGATGTCCGAGACGATCCGCCGTGTGAGCGAGCACCCAATGAAGAAGAGCTTCGACGCGACGCCGAGCGATGTCGTGTTGCGTGCGGAGGACGGCTGGGTCGACATGGACGTGCGCTGGCTGCTGACCCGCGAGAGCGTCGGCGCCGAGCACTCGGTCTTCGGGATCACGGTCTTCCCCCCGGGGTCGAAGCACGACATCCACCGGCACCCGAACGCGGAGGAGTTCGAGTACCTCGTCTCCGGTCACGGGATCGCACGCGTGGGCGACGCCGATGTCGAGCTGGGCCCTGGCGAGGTCGTCTTCGTGCCGGTGAACGACTACCACGGATTCGAGAACACAAGCGATGAGCCGGTGTTCATGATCTGGGGCTACGCCGGTGCCGCGAGCCTCGAGGAGGCCGGGTACATCCGCTATGTGGACGATCACCCGGCGTAGTCGCGCGAGACGCGCCTATGCGGGAGTCACGAGGATCTTGCCGGAGGCGCGCCGCTCGGCGAGCGGGCGGAGGCCTTCCTCGACCAGCGCCTCGAGCGGGATTCGCGGGCCGGCAGTCACGGCCGCCACATCACTCGAGGTGAGCAGCTCGAGGGCGGCGGGGATGTCCGAGTCGCAGACATGGGCCACGGTCGTGAAGACGTCGACCTCGCGCAGGATCATCGGCGTGAGGTGGATCTCGCGCGGCGCGGCGTGAAGACCGACGAGCAGCACCCTGCCTCCGCGCCGCGCACCGGCGATCGCCGCCGCCGGTGCGTGAGGCGCGCCGCTGGCCTCGATCACGACGTCGAAGCCGACGCCATCGCTGAGCTCGAGCAGAAGCTCGGCGAGATCTCGCTCCCCCGCGTTCGCAGTCCGATCCGCGCCGAGCGCTGATGCGCTGGCCAGCCGTTCGTCGTCGATATCGATCGCGACCACCTCACCGTCGGCCGCGCGGCTCGACGCACCCGCGACGATGAACGAGCCGATCCCGCCGGTCCCGATCACCGCGACGGCATCGTCCGGGCCCTGCGCAACTCGAGAAAGGGCGTGGAGTGCGACGGCCAGGGGCTGCGTCATCGCGGCCGCATCGTCGTCGCACGCGTCGGGGACCGTGCGGCAGATCGCGCCCGGCGTCGCGACGTACTCGGCCAGCCCGCCGTCGGCCTGCAGCCCGAGCGTGCGGTACTCGGCGCACAGGTTGGTGCGACCGCCGAGACACCAGCGGCAGCGGCCACACGAGATTCCCGCTCCCGAGACGACTCGATCACCGGCGCGAAGGGTCGTGACATCGCTCCCCAGCTCGACCACGCGCCCCACGAACTCGTGCCCGAGCACGACCCCGGGCCGGCAGAGGACCGGGCCGTGATCCCATTCGGAGGCGTCCGTGCCGCAGATCGCAGCGCGGACCACCTCCAGAACGACCTCGCCCGGGGCGGGCGCGGACGGGTCCGGGACGCTCTCGATCCGAACGTCGTGAGCGCCGTGGAAGACCGCCGCCTTCATATGCTCAGCACTCGATCTGGACCTTGACGTTGCGACTCGTGTCGCGGGCTGCGTCGAGCGCCGCCGTGCCTTCGCCGAGTGGGAACGTGGCCGTGAGCAGCGGCGTCGGGTCGAGCCCGCTCGTCGCCATGAAGCGGATCGTGCGCGGCCACAGGCCCGCGGAGCCGATGATCCCCCGCACCTGGAGCGCCTTGGACTGAACGAGCCCGATCTCCACGGACGCGCTGCCGCCGACGTCGATGCCGACGAGCACGACGCGCGCGCCGAGCCCCGCGATCGGGAAGGCGCTCGCCATCGCGGCTGGGGCGCCCGCTGCTTCGATCACGACGTCGAAGCCGCGTCCGCGGGTCACCTCGGCCACCTGCTCGGAGAGCGGGGCCGCGGTCGGGTCGATCGTTCGTTTCGCCCCGATCTCGAGCGCGAGCGCACGGCGATGCTCCTGGGGCTCGATGAGCGTGACCGCGCCCCCCATCGTCGCCGTCGCCATGGCGCAGAGGAGGCCGATCGGCCCGCCGCCGATCACCGCGACCTCGTCGCTCGCGTCGATCCCGCCTGCCGCCACGGCCGCGCTGTAGGCGACCGAGAAGGGCTCGACGAACGCCCCTTGCGCGAATGTGAGCTCGTCGGGAATGCGGTGCAGCCACGAGGCCTTCGCCGCGAAGTACTCGGCGTCCGCGCCGCTGATCGAGAACCCGAAGTGATCGTCGCCGTTGTTGACGACGCACTCGCCGACGACACGGTCGCCCGCCTGGAGAGCGGCCACCCCGCTCCCCACCTCAGCGATCTCGCCCGACCACTCGTGGCCCGGGATGATCGGGTACGAGACGGGGATGATGTAGCGCCCCTCGTAGAGCTCGAAGTCGGAGTGGCAGATGCCGACATTGCGCGAGCGCACGAGCACCTCGTCCGCCGCGATCGTGGGCACGTCGGTGTCGCGGACAACCGCGTTCTTGGGCTCTTCGAAGACCAGCGCTCTCATCGGGAATCACCTCTCATTGGTCGATCAGGATCTTGATCTCGTCCGCCGTGCCGGATGCGAGCAGCGCGAACGCGTCGGGCGCGCCGTCGAGGCTGACGCTGCTCGTCACGACGCGCTCGACGGGAAGGTCGCCGGCCGCGATCTGCGCCGCAATCCGGTCGAAGTCGTACACCCAGTAGCACCAGGTGCCGACGATGGTCAGGTCGTTGAGCGCCCAGAGCATCGGCTCGACCGACGCCTGGCCGACGAACAGCCCGGTCTGTGCAAGCGTGCCCCGCTTGCGGAGCGAGGCGATCGCGGCCGCGAAGCCGTTCGGGTGCCCAGAGCACTCGATCGCGACGTCGACCCCGAGTCCGTCGCACTCCTCGCGGAGGAACGCGGGGACGTCGAGCGCGGCCGGGTCGAGCACGGTCGCGACTCCGAGCGCCTCGGCCCGGGCGCGCCGCGCCGGGTTCGGCTCGGAGACGTAGACGGTCGACGCGCCGGCCGAGCGGGCGCAGAGCGCGGCGAGCGCGCCGATCGGCCCGGCCCCTGTCACGAGAACCCGGTCTCCCGCCTTCACGCCCGCGCGCTCGACGCCGTAGGCGGCGACGGCGGTCGGCTCGATCAGCGCCCCCTGCCGGTAGCTCACCTCGTCGGGGAGCGGCACGATCTGGTACTCGGCGACGGTCGCGAGTTCCGCCATGCCGCCCCACGCATGCGAGAGCCCGACGCAGCCCATCGTCGCGCACAAGTGCTGCAGCCCGCGTCGGCAGTATGCGCAGGTGCCACAGTAGGAGAGCGGCATGATCGCGACGCGGTCCCCCGCCGCGACGCGCGTCACCCCCGGGCCAACGGCCATGACGTCGCCCGCGAACTCGTGCCCGAGGATCTGCGGGTTCTGCGCGCCGGTGAGCGGGTGCGGCTCGACGGGCGTCACGATCGGACCCGCCACGTACTCGTGGAGGTCGGTACCGCAGATGCCACAGCTCACGACCTTCACCAGGACTTGGCCGGGGCCCGGGGCCGGAGGCTCTGCCACCTCCTCGATCCGGAGATCGCGGGCGGCGTGGAAGCGCAGCGCTCTCACGGCACGATCCTCTCGGCCTTCAGGCGCGCGAAGAGATTGGTGAACGAGGACTCGGTGTCGCGCACGCCGAAGAAGCCCAGCCGCCGGCTGCGTCCCATGTCGGTGAACGTCTCGATCGTGCGGCCGAGGTCGGCGTCGGTGTGCCACCACGAGGCGAGGGTCTCGACGCCGAGGTCGCGGAGGCCGTGGCGCGCGACGATCTCCGGCCAGATCTCCCCCGCGTCGGCCATCTGGTGCTCGAGCGGCGCCGGCTCGCCGTCGAACCCGACGGCCTTGACGCCGAGTGCGTCGGCGAGCCGCGGCCACATCCTGCGCCAACGGAAGACGTCGCCGTTGACGATGTTGAGGGCCTGGTCGGCGGCCGCGGGCGTGGTCGCCGCCCATACGAGGTGGTCGGCGAGCAGGCCCGCGTCGGTCACGTCGGTCACCGCCTCCCACTGCTCGCGCGAGCCCGGGAAGTGGAAGGCGCGATCGGTTTCGCGGCAGATCGCGGCGTAGACGGCGAGCGTGACGCCCATGTTCATCGCGTTGCCGAGGGCCCAGCCGATCAGCGTATGCGGCCGGTGCACCGTCCACGTGAAGCCGTCGCGCTCGGCGGCCGCGAACAGGATGTCCTCCTGCACGTAGTAGAAGTTCTCGTATGGAAGGCGCGCCTGTTCCTCCGAGAAGGGCGTGTCCGGCTGGGCCTTCGCGTACGCCTCGAACGGCCCCAGGTAGTGCTTGAGCCCGGTCGCGAGTGCGACGTGGCGGACCGACTTCTCGGCGCCCGTCGCGGCAAGCAGGTTCTCGAGCATGCGCCCGTTGACGTCGCAGTTCTCGGCCTCGGTAGCGCGCCGCTGCCAGGTGGTGAAGAAGACGTGCGTCGGCGACGTGCCGCGAACAGCCGCCGCGACTGCGTCAGCGTCCTCGAGATCCGCGGCGAGCGGCGTGATCCGCGCGTCGAGGCCGTCCGGGCGCCGGCAGAGGCCCGCGACCTCCCAGCCGTCGGTCAGGAGCCGCTCGGTGAGGTTGCCGCCGCTGATCCCCGTAACGCCGACGACGAGCGCGCGCTGCCCGGTCACTGCGCGGCCTCCGCGTCTGGCTGCGAGCCGCGCCGGCCGCGGACGACCCAGATCGCGCGCACCGTCTCATCGCCCTCGTTGCTGAGCCGGTGCGGCGTCGACGACGGGAAGGTGATCGAATCGCCGGGCCCGAGAACGAACTCGTCGAAGCCGACGACGACGCGCAGCGTCCCGCTGAGGACGTGTCCGAACTCGTGGCCGCTGTGGCGCACGAGCGTGTCGTTGGGACCGGACGCACCGCCCGGCGCGTAGGTCGCCTCGATGAACTCGACGTCCTCGTCCGCCCAGAACATCAGCCGCTCCCACGTCACACCGGACTCGAGGGTGATGGCCGGTCGTCCCGCCGCCGGCTGTACCTCAAGCCCGGGCCCTGCTGCGGCCGGGGTCGACTCTGACACCGATGCGGACACTGCGTCCGGCGCCGGCGGCGCATGGTCGAAGAGCACCTCGTCCACGGTGACCCTGAACTCCGACGCCAACGCGTACAACGTGCGCACGGAGGGCTGCATCTTGCCCGTCTCGATCTGCGAGATCGCGCTCGGCGAGAGGTCGACTCTTCGAGCGAGTTCGCGAAGGCTGAGCCCGGTCTGCAGACGAATCGCGCGGAGGCGCTGTCCCAGCAGCGCCGATTCATCCGCGGCGCTGGCCGCTGAGGCGTCGCCTTGCGTCATTCGACCGACGGGATCCATGGTGCTCCTCGTGTTGGGTTAGCTACCGGTGACCGGGTGCGCGCGACCGCTGCGACGTACCTGGCTGTAGATCAGGGCCGCTGCGACGATCAGGAACCCCTGGAAGATGTATTGCCACTTCTGATCGAGGCTGAGAAACACCGTCGCGTTCAGGATCTGGACGATGAGCCCTGCACCCATCAGCGTACCGATGAAGGTGCCTCGCCCACCGAGCAGGCTCGTGCCGCCGAGGACGACGGCGGTGATCGACGTCAGGGTGTACGAAGTGCCTTGTCCCGGGTCGCCCACACCGAGCTGCGCGAGCAGGACGATCGCGCCGAGGAGGGTGAGGAGCGACGCGCCCAGGTAGCCGAAAAGCGCCGTCCTGTTGACGGGCACACCGACGCGCCGCGCCGACTCCTCGTCCGACCCGACGGCGCGCAACCGCAGGCCAAACCGTGTCTTTCGGAGCCCGAGCTCGAGGGCAAGGGCGACGAGGACGAACGCGACGAAGGCAAGCGGCACCGGGCCGACCTTGGTGGAGATGACCTTGGTCACTGATCCGGCGATGTATCCGTCGGGCGCATCACGCAGCGTGAACGCCAAGCCACCCAGCGCGATATACGTCACGAGTGTTGCGGCGACCGGGGTGAACTTCGCGTACCGGATCAGCGAGCCGTTCACCAGGCCGACTCCTGCGGCGCTCACGAGCATCAGAGTGAACCCGAGCACCCACATCGCCGGCGATTTCCCGTCGAGCACGAAGAACGACGCCTCGACAACGAGGAAGCCTGCGAGGGGGCCGACGGAGAGATCGATTCCCCCCAGGAGCAGGGCGAATGTCTGTCCGAGCGAGATGAAGCCGAGCGCCGCGCACGCGAACATGACCGAGTTGATGTTGAAATTCGAGAGGTAGCGGCTGTTGTGATGCAGGACGTAGGCTCCGAGGACGAGGATCACCGCGGCGAGGACGAGGACCGGCGCATAGTCACCTTCGATGAACCGCGCGAGCCGCGACGGGCCGGTTCGGGTTCGTGCCGCCTGTTCGGCGGTGTGCATGGTCGCGCTGATCGCAGCGTGAACGATTCGCTCTTCGGTCACGGCGTCGCCCTCGAGCGTTTCGACCGCCTGGCCGCGAGACATCACGATCACGCGGTCGCACAGTCCCTCGAGCTCCTTTGTGTCGCTGGAGGCGACGACGACCGGCACTCCGCGGGCGGCTACTTCGCGCAGGATGCGGTAGATCTCCGCGCGCGCGCCGACATCGACTCCCTGCGTCGGCTCGTCCGCGACGAGAATTGCCGGCTCGGAGAGCATCGCGCGCGCCAGCACGATCTTCTGCTGGTTCCCGCCGGATAGCGACGAGACCGGCGCCTCGAGCGACGGCGCCTTGACCTCCAGCTGGGAGAGCTCGCGCTCGACGGACGCGACCTCGCGGTGCCTGCTCACGAAGGGGCCTACGGTGAACCGGCCGAGCGCGGTCATCGCTGAGTTCTCCCGCACGTTCAGGCCTACCATCAGGCCCTCGGTCAGCCGGTCGGCGGGCATGTAGGCCGCGCTCTCGAGCAGCGCGCGCCGTGAGAGATCCTTGCCGCCGATGTTGACCGATCCGGTCGCAGGATCACGTCCGGCCAGGGCACGAAGGAACGCGGGCTGCCCGTTGCCGATCACGCCGGCAATGCCCACGATCTCCCCTTCGCGCGCGCTAAGCGAGATGTCATGGAAGCCCTGTCCGCTCAACCCGTCGACCCGCATCAGCGGCGCCTCGTCGGTGGCGGATGTGTACTTCGGCGGGAAGATTGCCTCGAGCGTCCGACCGATGATCATCGCGAGGAGGTCGGCGTCCGAGATGTCCCTGACCGCCGAAGTCCCGCGAAGCGCGCCGTCGCGCAAGACGGTGACGCGATCCGCGATCTCACGGACCTCACCCAGCCGGTGCGTGATGTAGACGACGGCCGTCCCGTCTCCCGCGAGCCTGCGGACGAAGGTGAAGAGGAGCTCGACGGAATCCTCCGAGAACGGTGCCGTCGGCTCGTCGAGAATCAGGAGCCGCGGCGACACGGCGAACGCCTTGGCGAGTTCGAGGAGGTGGCGGTTGGCGACGCTGAGGGACGAGACGCGGTCCTCGAGATGGCCGTGGAAGTGGACGTCGTCGAGCAGCGAGCGCATCGCTTTCGTCACGTCAGGATCACGACGTCGGAGATGCTCGAGTGGGACGGCCACGCGGATGTTCTCGGCGACCGTCATGTCCGGAAGGAGCGCCGGATGCTGATGGACGATCGCGATCCCGAGCTCCTGCGCGACCGCCGGGGTGAGCTGGTGAACCGGGGCGCCTTCGAACACGATCGTGCCGCTATCGGGCGCCGTCGCGCCCGATGCGACGTTCATCAGCGTCGACTTGCCGGCGCCGTTTTCTCCGAGGAGGGCATGCACCTCGCCCGGGAGCACGTCGAACGAGACGTCGGTGAGCGCCGCGATCGCGTCGTAGTGCTTGGTGATGCCGAGCATCGACAACGTCGGGTGCACGGCGGTGCCGCTCCTCGCGACAGGCGTGTTGATGGTGGCTTCGTTGGCCATGATCGACGATCTCGGTCACTGGCGTTGTGCGCGGCGGCCGGGACCGCCGCGCACAACGCGTGTGTCTTGCCTACTTCTTCACCAGCTTGGTCTGCACGGCGGGCGACAACTTCGCGGAGAGGTAGATGTCACCCGGCATGTTGGACTTGCACTGCACCGGATTCGGCTTGCCGGTAATCGAGTTCTCGAACACGAGCGACGGGAAGTGCGTGGTCCCCGGCTTGATGCCACCGCTGGCGAGCGCCACCGCCCAGTCGATCGCGAGCCGTGCGTGGTCGTTCTGCGTCGACACGGTGAAGAGCTTGAACGTGGGGTTCTTGGCGTGGTTCGCCTTCCAGAAGCACCCGAGCACGTTGCCGTCGGAGGTCGCCAGTGCCGGGATGGTCCGGCCGCTCTTGTTGAACTCCGGCAAAGCACCGACGAGCGAGGGGCCGAAGTCCGACACGATCACGTCGATCTTCGGGTACTTGGCGATGGCCGCCGAGAGAACCTTCTGCGTCAGCGCCG
The DNA here is from genome assembly GCA_963724805.1 of uncultured Actinomycetes bacterium. Lineage (GTDB taxonomy): Bacteria > Actinomycetota > Thermoleophilia > Gaiellales > Gaiellaceae > CAVQZA01. Next base: position 30,324 of record CAVRWA010000003.1, on the reverse strand, counting down.
GATCCCAGTTCGTCACCTCGAAAGGCTGCGCGCCGATGAACTTGTACTTGTGGGTCGGGTCGAGGATCTGGTGGAGACCCTTGTTCTCCTCGACGCCCTGGCTGTTGCCCTGCGGGCCGCTGAGCATGAGCACGTTGCCGCCCTTCGGGAGCGCGCCGAGGATCCACCTGCCCCAGTTCTGTCCCGCCTGGGCGAAGGGGGTATCGACGAAGACGTTGTAGTTGACACCGGCCTTACCGCCCGGCGTGACGCGATAGGGCACCGTCACAACGCCGGCCTTGTAGGAGCTGGTCAGCGCAGGCAGGATCGCCTTCCCCGCGTCCGGGAAGACGACGATCGCATCCAGGCCCTTCGCAACCATGCCCTGGATATCGGAGATCGCCTTCTGCGTGTTTCCCTGGCCGTCGGCATAGCTGAGCGAGGTCACCCGCGGACACTTGCTCGCCTCGTCCCGCGCCGAGGCGGTGGTCACGAGACGCCAGCTGTTTCCGCCGAACCCGTCCGTCAAACCGAGCGAGATCTTCTTCGGGCCGCACCACGACGGCACCGCCGCCGGCTTCGCGCCCGCCGTCGGCCTCGCGGACGACGTCGCCGCGAAGACCGTGACCGAGCCGATCACGAGCGCGAGCACGAGAAGCACTGCACCTCTTCTCTTGTTCATCGTGCTTGTCCTCCCTTTCTTGTGGGTGATGTCCACGTCATGGGCGAAACCACGTGTCAGGCCGGCGCGACGCCAGCTGGCCGCAACCCCGATAGGCGCCGCCAGAGCGCCGGCCAATTGATGGTGTAGAGCGCGACGCCTACCGCGAGCGCCGCCGCCTGGACGAGCGCGCGAGTGGCGTATGTCACTCCGAGCGCGAGCACGAACTGGTCGAGCTGCGACAGGAACAGAGCAGCGACCGCGGTCGCGACGAGGTTGCCGCGACCGCCGAGCAGCGACGTGCCCCCGAGCACGACCGCTGCGACGGACGGCAAAAGATAGTTGTCTCCCTCGTGGGCCGTCGGCTGATTGACGATGGCGGCGTGGAGCACCGCTGCGAGGCAGTAGAGGATCTGCGCCCACACGTAGGCTCCGCCCCGGTAGCGCTTCACCCGGATCCCAGCGATCCGGGCGGCTGTCTCGTTCGCACCGACGCCCTCGAAGCGACGACCCACCGGCGTCAGCTTGACCACCGCCGTGACGACGGCCGTAGTGGCGACAGCGACGTACACGGGAATCGGAACGCCGAGCCAGAGCCCGCTGCCGAGCTTCGCCAAGCGCGCGGTGGTCGTGGTCGGTATGCCGGCCGAGTACCAGAGCACGACGCCGTAGAGCAACGCGTTGGTGCCGAGCGTCGCGACGATCGGGTTGAGACGCATCCGCCCGATCAAGAACCCGTTCAGTGACCCGGCGCCGATCGCCGCGAGAAATGCGAGCCCGATCGCCGGCAAGAGCTTGGCGTTCTCGCCCGCCGGATACTTGGTGAGGATCACGACGTAGAGCGACAGCCCGCCGGCGATCGAGAGATCGATGCCGCCCTGCATGACTACGAGCGTCTGGCCGAGCGACGCGACCGCGAGCGCCGCCGCGAACGGGAGCATCGTGAGGAGCACGCCCCTGCTGAGACTCGTGGGCGCGATCAGGTAGCTCACCACAACCAGCCCGCCCGTTGCGACCAGCACGGTCGCGAGGCCGCGGGACAGCAAGTGCGTCGACCCGCGCGGGATGGCGTTGCTCGACTGCGTCGTCGGCGTTTCCTGCGTCACGTGGGTCGCGATACTAGCGCCGGAGCAATTCGTTCACAAGGGGTGATCACTAGTTCACTCTCGGTTTGCAGCCCGGCCCCGCAGAACCGTTTAGCGACGAACGGCGAATGCGTCTAGACATCGAGAGTTGCCCTTGTATGATGGGCTCTCTCGGCAGCAGATAGGTGGGTGTCTGAACCGATGTACCTGTGTTTATCCCTGATGAACCGCCTCACCGACGAGGGAGGAGCGCAACTATGAACATCGCCTCGCGCGGCGCGACGATGGCCGTCGACTGGGAGCAACGGATCGACTTCGCCAGGCTCCGGAGCGATCGGTTGGAGAAGGCGCGTGCGTCGCTGCGCGACTCCGAGCTGGGCGCGGTTCTCCTCTTCGACCAGAACAACATCCGCTACGTCTCGAGCACGCACATCGGCGAGTGGGCGCGGGACAAGAGCGCGCGGTGCGTGCTGCTCCCTCGCGAGGGCGAACCCGTGCTCTGGGACTTCGGCTCGGCGGCGAAGCACCATCGGCTCTATGCGCCGTGGCACCCCGAGTCGAGCTGGCAGGCCGGCGTCACCTCGATGCGCGGCGCGATGCCCGAGGAGACCGGTGTCCCGGACGCGCTCGCAGCCCGCATCCACCGGGAGCTCGAGGATCGCGGACTTGCCGGCGAGCCACTGGGGATCGACCTGACGGACATGGAGACCCTCTACTCGCTGCACCGCCAGGGCATCGAGACGGCCGACGCCCAGCCGGTGATGATGCGCGCCCGGGCGATCAAGACAGCGGAGGAGATCGCGCTGCTCGAGCATGCGGCCGCGATCGTCGACGCGGTCTACGAGGAGATCTACCGGATGCTCCGTCCGGGTATCCGCGAGCACGAGATCGTTTCGATGGCCATGGCGAGGCTGTTTGAGCTCGGCTCGGAGCAGGTCGAGGCGATCAATGCAGTCTCGGGCGACCGCTGCAACCCGCACCCTCACGTGTTCTCCGACCGGCTGCTGCGGCCCGGCGACCAGGCGTTCTTCGACATCATCCACTCGTTCATGGGCTACCGGACGTGCTACTACCGCACGTTCAACGTGGGTGGAGTCACCCAATCCCAGCTCGACGCGTACAAGCAGTGCCGTGAGTGGCTCGACGAGGCGATCGAGCTCGTACGCCCCGGCGCCACCACTGACCAGATCGCGAGCGTCTGGCCGACCGCGCAGGAGATCGGCTTCCCCGACGAGCAAACGTGCTTTGGCCTGCAGTTCGGGCACGGCCTCGGCGTGGGCCTCTACGAGGCGCCGATGATCTCTCGCGTCCACTCGCTCGACCACCCGATCGAGATCCACGAGGGCATGGTGTTCGCCCTCGAGACGTACTGCGCCGCCACCGACGGCGAGTCGGCAGCCCGCATCGAGGAAGAGGTCGTCGTCACCGCGACGGGATGCCGGATCATCACGAAGTTCCCGGCCGAGGAGCTGCTCGTGTGCGGCAAGACCTATGTGCGCGGCGCCGACCTGCTCGAGCGCAAGGAGTCCGCTGTCTGAGCGACCGGAGGGGACCGAGATGGGACGTGTACAAGACCGCGTTGTGATCGTCACCGGCGGAGCCGGCGGCATCGGCGCGGCGGCGTGCCGAGCGATCGCCGCCGAGGGAGGGAAAGTGGTGGTTGCCGACCTCGACGCTGCCGCAGCGCGCGCGGTCGCGGACACGATCGTCGCGAATGGAGACACCGCAGCCTCCGTCGGCGTCGACGTCACCGATCGCTCTCAGGTGCAGGCCATGATCAAGACGACGGTCGAGACGTTCGGCGCGCTGAACGTGATCTTCAACAACGCCGGGATGAACCGACCTCGCGGCTTCATGGAGGTCGACGAGGCGAACTTCGACGAGATCGTCCGCGTCAATACGTGGGGTGTGATCCTCTGCACGCAGGAGGCTGCAAAGCAGATGATCGCCCAGGGATCCGGCGGCAAGATCATCAACACCGGGTCGATCGCGAGCCGACAGGGGTTCTGGGACTTCGTCCCCTACTGCGTCGCGAAGTTCGGCACGCTCGCCGTCACCCAGGCGACCGCCCGCGGTCTGATCGAGCACGGGATCACCGTCAACGCCTTCGCTCCGGGCGTCGTCGACACACCGATGTGGGTCGGGCTCAACGAGGACATCCGGGCGATCCACGACCAGCCCGACGAGGCGAACCCGATGGTCGACTTCGCGGGCGGGACGCTGGTCGGCCGCCCCGCCGCACCCGAGGAGCTGGCGCCGTTCCTGGTCTACCTCGCCTCTTCCGAGTCCGACTACATGACAGGGCAGATGTACATGGTGGACGGCGGGCAGGTCCTTGTCTGACATCGTCACCAGCGCGTGACCACCATGACCGTCGGGTTCGCCGGGATCGGCCGGATGGGTCTCGCGATGGCTCGCAACGTGCTCGCAGCCGGCTTCCCGCTCGTCGTCTGGAACCGGACAGCCGAGCGCTGCATCCCACTCATCGATGCCGGCGCCAGGGCCGCCGCTGAGCCCACGGGGCTCGCAGACGCCGACGTCGTCGTGACAATGGTGTCGGACGGGCAGGCGGCGCGCGCGGTGCTGCTCGAGAGCGGTCTCCTCGACGCGCTGCGCCCGAGCTCCGTAGTGCTCGAGATGAGCACTATCGGTCCGACGGCCGTCACGGAGCTCGCCGCGGAGGCTGAGCGGCGCGACGTCCATCTCCTCGACGCGCCCGTATCCGGCAGTGTCTCCGTGGCCGAGGCAGGGCAGCTCTTCGTGATGGTCGGGGGAGACGAAGAAGCCTACGCGCAGGTCGCCCCGGTGCTCGACGCGATGGCCAAGGGCCATATGCTGCTCGGCCCATCGGGCTCAGGCGCCGCTATGAAGCTGGCGGTCAACGCCATGATCGCGGTGACGAACGAGGCGCTCGCAGAGACGCTGGCCCTCGCCGAACGGTTTGGGATCGCGCGAGAGCAGGCATACGACGTCCTCGCCAACGGTGCGCTTGCGTCGCCGTTCCTCCTCTACAAGCGGGGCGCATTCCTCCATCCCGACACTGAGCCGGTCGCGTTCACGACCGCGTTGATGCGGAAGGACCTCACACTCGCCGAGGATCTCGCCGCCCGTCTCGGAGTTCGCCTCCCAGCCGCTGCGGCGGCCACGGCCATGCTAGACGAGGCGCTGCGCACCGATCTCGCCGAAGCCGACATCGCCTCGGTGATCGGCCTGCTGGAGCGACCCGACGACACAACGGAGGAGCCATGAAAGGAATGCACCACGTCGGCATCACGGTCAAGGACCTCGAGGCGTCGATCCGCTTCTACCACGACGTCCTCGGCCTCGGGTTCTCGAACGAGCCCAGCCCGTGGTTCGAAGGGGAGGAGCTAGGCCCCGCCGTCGGGGTCCCGGGCGCCGCCCTGCGTCAGGTGAGCCTGCTGCTCGGGGACACGACCCTCGAGCTCCTCGAATACAAGAGCCCGCCGAGCGAGACAACGGCGCCACTCAAATCGAACAACAGAGGCGCCTCGCACGTCGCCTTCCTCGTCGACGACATCGAGGCGACGAAGGCCGAGCTCGAGGCGAAGGGCATCGAGTTCTACAGCGAGGTCAACTTCGTCGACGAGGGAGTGCTCGCCGGCTGGCGGTGGGTGTACTTCGACGATCCCGACGGCTACCCACTCGAGCTCGTGGAGGTCGCGTACTACAACGAAGAGGAACGCCGCACGGGGATCGCGGCGTACCTCGCAGCGCGGTCGTAGCGCTGCCGCGGGTCGCGGGTTCGAGTCCCGTCGCCGTTAAGTGACGATGAGAGACGGCCTGGCTGCAAGGGCAGCCCGCCGTGACGCGCCGACTTCCTCAGCTCCTCTCAGGCACGAGCAAATGTGACGTGCACTGTGCCGCTCTCGGCGGTCTCGGTCCGCACCTGGTAACCGTCTTCGAAGCCGCGGAGGTCGTTCCACAGATTGATCCCGCGGCCGAGCAGAATGGGTGCGATCGCGACGTGCAGCTGGTCGACAAGGCCGACCTTCAGGAACTCTCGCACAGTGCTCACGCCGCCCCCGACTCGCACGTCCTTCCCGCCAGCGGCAGCGTTGGCCTGCGCGAGGATCTCCAGCGGAGTCGCCTTGACGAAGTGGAACGTCGTGCCACCGACCATTTCGATCGAATCGCGCTTACGGTGCGTTAGGACGAACACTGGCACGCGAAACGGCGGCTCGTCGCCCCACCAGCCTTTCCAGTTCGGGTCGTCAGGAAACGTGTGGAACCCAAACATTCCGGCACCCATGATCTCGGCCCCGACGCCCTCGAAGTAGGCCGCTGCGTACTTGTCATCGACGCCGGTCGTACCCTCGCCCGAGGTGTCGTGGAAGACCCGCTCGCGGAACGTGCGCGTCGCGACATAGGCCGCCGTGAGCTTGTTCCAGTCCTCCCCAAGTGGGTTCTCCGTCGTGCCGCCCTCGGTCGTGGCGTAACCGTCCAGCGAGACGTTCAGGTCGACTCGTACGCCCATGGCAGCCTCCTCAGGTGATTGTTCTTTGCAAGCACTATGCCACCGTGGCGACGCGAGATCGTCAAGGAGGCAAACGGTGAAACAGCCACGCTCGGGATGCCCGATCAACGCCGCGGTCGAGGCGCTCGGTGACCATTGGTCGCTGCTCGTGCTGCGCGATGTGATCTTCGGTGACCGACCCTACTTCCGAGAGCTGCAGGCCGGTTCGATCGAAGGCATCGCGTCCAACATCCTGGTCGTCCGACTCAAGAAGCTCGTAGCAGCCGGCATCCTGAGCCGCGAAGACTCGGCACGAGGCTCGCGCGTTCGCTACCGCTGGTCAGGTACTTGCTTCGCACGCTCCTGCAACGATGTCCTGCGGCTGGCGCACGCACTGGCGCACGAAGCATAAAATCCCTGCAAATAGGCTCTTTCGGGGCGGTCTCGAAAGCCGTTATCCGTCATCGGCGGATCGAGGGTTCAAATCCCTCCCCCTCCGCTTGGTAGGGCCGCTTCTCGCGAAGCGGCCCTACCTCATGCGCGCGCGTTGGTTTCGGTAACCCCAGCACTCAGTCCACTGAAGTCCACCGACGTCCACACAAGTGCCCTGACTTGCTGGTGCGACTGGCGCACCGCTGGCGCACGAAAGAGGCTCTGCGCGTCCCTTTCGAGCACGCCTCGAAACGACACTAGGCGACACCCGAGAAGCGGCGTACGCTGACAGAGGCGCGGGGAAGCCGCCTAGGCAAGGTTCGCCCGCGCCAACTCTCGATCATGACCGTCAGACGAGCCGCCACTTTGCTGATTGCCGCGATCGTGATCGCAGTCGCGCCGATCTCGGCCGCGGCGCGCGGCGCAGCGCCCCCAGCCTGGGTCACGAAAGCGAAGGCGCAGCTTACGAAGTTGACGGTCAAGCCCGCGGCGCCGATGACCGGCTACTCACGTGACAAGTTCGGCGAGCCTTGGGCTGACGTTGACCACAACGGCTGCGACACCCGAAACGACATCCTCAAACGTGACCTCACCAAGACCACGTTCAAGACCGGCTCAACCTGCGTCATCGCCGCAGGCACCCTCAACGATCCCTACACCGGCAAGCTGATCCACTTCGTTCGCGGACCAGCCTCAGCCGCCGTTCAGATCGATCACGTTGTCGCTCTCGCTGATGCCTGGCGGACCGGCGCGGCGGCCTGGACGAAAGCCACACGTCTCGCCTACGCCAACAACCCGCTCGTTCTCCTCGCGGTCGACGGTCCCGCCAATCAGGCGAAGGGAGACGACGACGCCTCGCAATGGTTGCCGCCGCGCAAGGCCTACGATTGCCGCTACGTCGCCAAACAGATCACTATCAAGACGAAATACGTCCTCTGGGTGACACCTACCTGCGAACGCAACGCTCGCGGTGCCCGAGCCTGCTCTTTCTTGGCCCCCTCAATCCGATCTGCCAAGGGCTGAATTCACCCCGGCTCGGACCCTGATGATGTGGTCCCTCCGCAATCCCTTTGCTGGAGCCGGTTTGCGGGCGGGTGTGTCAAGCGTGTGTCAAGCAAGCGTTGGCGCGCGCGCACCATCCCACCCGCGAACTTGCCGGACTATCCGACTGATTCCGATGCGCCGGCGGCCTGGAGGGCGTCGGCGAGGACGGAGGCGGACTCGAGGATGCTGGCTTCGGCGGTGACGAATGGATCCTCGACCTCGATGCAGATCACCTCGACGTTGCACCCGGACGACGTGAGTGCGCCGACGAACGCCGACCACCAGTCGCGGTCGTGGCCCCTGCCGACCGTGGCGAACGTCCACGGCATCTCGCTGGGATCGCCGGGCCAGCGGTTGTCGAGGACGCCGTTGAGCGCGCGCTTCTCCGGGTTGAATCGCGTGTCCTTCCCGTGAGCGTGCCCGATCCGAGGCCCGAAGAGGCGCGCGATCTCGAGGGGGTCGATCGACTGCCAGAAGAAGTGGCTTGGATCGAGGTTCACGCGGATGTTGTCTCCCAGCTCCGCGATCCAGGAGAACGTCTCGGCGTTGTAGACGAACGTCCCCGGATGGAGCTCGAGGCAGATCGCGACTCCCGGCGCTTCCCGGCTCGCGTAGGCGACCAGGTCTCTGCCAGTAGGGCATGACGGCCTCCTCCCACTGGCGGGCGGCGATATCCACGATGTCCGGCAGCCAGCCCCCGCCCGAGAAGATCGGAGTTGAGCCTTCCCCGGGACAGCCGGACATCGCGACCACGCGCGAGACGCCGAGCGCAGCGGCGAGCTGCAGCGTCTCCCGCAGGGCCTGATCGTCTCTTGCCGCACGGCCCGGGTCGGGGTGGAGTGGGTTTCCGGAGACGTTCAGGGCGGCGAGGCCGAAGCCGCGCGACATGATGCTCCCGAGCCACGCTTCTCGAGCGGTGGCGCTCGCCAGGAGCCCGCCGAGGTCGCAGTGGGGGGCGGCCGAGTACCCGCCCGTGCCGATCTCGAGGTCGCGGATGGAAGGGGTGTGCCGTTCGAGCCAGTCGAGGGTCGGCGCCAGCTCGCGATCTCCGAGCGCGTCGGTGAAGAGCCCGACCCTCATGTGACGGTCAGGACGGTCGGGTCGGCCACGGCGGCGCGCTCGGTGAAGGCTCGCACGCACGCCTCTGCGAGGACGACGTCGGCGAGACCGTCCCGCCCGCCCGTCCGAGGCTCTCGACCCTCGGTGATTGCCGCATGGAACTCCACGAACTCCCGCTTGAACGCCTCCTCGAAGGACACGACATGTCTCGTCGACCAGGATGCCGATGTTCCCTCCGTGCCGCCTTCGATGACGAGCTCCGTCGGCATGTTCCGCAGGAAGGGCGAGGGAAAGCGGAGCGTCGCCCGCCCGTCCGGAGCGAAGAAGGGCAGCTCCTGCTCGTAGCGCGCGAGGCCCGGCAGGTCAACCCACGCGAAAATGCACTCGACGTCCTGGAAGGCCATCGTGCAGGTCACGCCCTTCGGGCTGCCCCAGAAGTCGGCGAAACGAAGCTCCGACGGCTCTCCCAGCAGCCCGCGGACGGCGTTGAACTCGTGCACCATGCTGCTGAGCAGGATTCGCTCGTAGACCGCAGCTACGAGCGGATCGTCGGTTCCGACCACCGACTCCACCCGCTCTGCGTTGTCGCGTGCGAACTGCTCGGCGAGAACGGCGTCGACGTCGTCGGAGGCGACGAGGCGGTGATGGGCGGCGTAGGGAGCGATCGGGGACTCCAGCGTCGTGATTCGCGCGAGCCGGAGCTCCGCGGGCACGAGGCGCTCGGCCAGTGCCTCGTACGCCGGGTCGTAGCGCTTCATGTAGGCGACCATGAGGAAGACCCCCGCCCGCTCGGCCGTCCGCACGAGCTCGACTCCCTCGCGCTCGGAGTAGCAGAGCGGCTTCTCGACGAGCACGTGCTTGCCGAGCTCGGCCGCCGCCAAGGCGATCGGCGCGTGACTGCCGGCGGTGGCGACCAGGACGGCGTCTGCCGTGCCGTCGACGGCGTTCTGCCAGCTCTCAAGCGCCGAGGCCGCGGGGAACCAGCGACCGGCTGCCTCTCGCGCATGCCGTGAGACGTCGCAGACCGCAACGACTTCGTACCGGTCGTCGAGCTCGCGCAGGTGCGGAAGGTGCATCACCTGCGACACGAGGCCGCATCCCACGACCGCGATCCGAAGGCGCTCGCGCTTCACGGCCGGACGTCGTCCCTGGAGCCACCCGTCACCGCGCGATCGTAACGCATCAGGATGGAGCGTTCCAAGTGCGGATGTCTTGACATCAAGCGAGATCAAGCGAATACTCACCGGAATTCGTGGAGCGCTCCACAGAGCCAACCAGGACGGGCTACACCGGCAACGCAACGATCGTCGACGTTGCTCAGCGTGCGGGCGTCTCGAAATCCACGGTCTCGAACGTCCTGCGCGGCAAGGCGGTCACACCGGAGCTCGCGCGCCGCGTCCGGCATGCCATCGAGGAGCTCGGCTACACGCCGAGCGTGTTCGCCCAAGGGCTCGCGCGCCGGCAGTCACGGGCGCTCGGCGTGCTTGTCCCGCAGATCGGCAACCCCTTCTATGCGGACATGTTGAGCGGGATGGAGCGAGAGGCGGTCCGCTGCGGCTATCGCATCCTCCTCGCAAGCACGGGGGACCAGCCGCACTCCGAGCGGCGCACGATCGGGGCACTCCTCCAGTATCGGCCGGCCGGCTACCTGGTCGCAGGGCTGCGTGACGTGGGCGCCGCGCAGTTGCTCATCGACCGAGATCTCCCGGTGGTCTGTCTCGACAGTCATCGAGTGCCCGACTCCGCGGGGCTGATCATCCTCGACGATCGACTCGGGATGCGTCTCGCCGTACGCCACCTTGTCGAAGCCGGGCACCGGAGGATCGCGGCCGTAATCGACAGCGACCTCGACCCGGGCCGTGACCAGCGGCTCCAGGGCTACCTGGAGGAGCTCGAGCACGCCGGTATCGGTGTCGACGAGCGCCTCCGGATCCCGGACCGGGTTCCGCCCGGGAGCCGCGAGCCGGCCCCGCGCCCGGCTGTCGTGGATCAGCTCATGGGCCTCGACGATCGGCCTACGGCGGTCGTCACCGGCGACGACCTGAGCGCGATCGGGTTGATCGACTCGCTCGAGGCGCGAGGGTTGCGCGTGCCACGCGACATCAGCGTCGTCGGGTTCGACGATGTCGCCGTCGCCGGTGTCGGGCGGATTGCGTTGACGACGGTTCGCCAGGCCGCGGGCGCGATGGGAGAGCGGGCGGCCAAGATCCTCGTGGAGCACCTCGAGGCGGAGACACCGGAGCCGCTCGCCCGCTGTCGTGAGACGGTCGAGCCAGAGCTCGTGATCAGGCGCACGACGGCGCCGCCCCGAAGCCGATGAGCTCGATGGTGGGGAGCCTCGACGTGGGCGGCGGCGATTCCGCTTTCGTCCCCGTCTCCCGTGGAACCTGGCAGGACCTCCGTCGCGCGCTGAAGCGGGATCGTGCAGCGCTCCTGGGCGCGGCGTTCCTGGTCATGCTGGTCCTTGGGGCCACTGGGGGCGCGCCCCTCGCGGCATATCTGACCGGACACGGGCCGAACCAGCAGTTCGAGAGCGCGCTCGACATCAACGGCTTTCCCCTCGGTCCGCTCGAGCGGACGTACGACGTCACAGGAACGAAGCACGACCCGAACGGACAGCTGTTCGTCCTCGGCGCCGACCGCCTCGGCCGGGACCAGCTTGTTCGCGTGCTGTACGGCGCCCGCGTCTCGCTCATCGTCGCGTTCGGCGCGACGTCGATTGCGGTGCTGATCGGGCTCATGGTCGGTCTCATCGCGGGATACTTTCCAGGCTCACCGGATGCGGCGATCTCCCGCATGATCGAGACCGCGATGGCCTTTCCCGCGATGCTGCTCGCCGTGGCGCTGGCCGTCGTGATCGGCCCGGGCTTGCCGAACGTGCTGATCGTGATCGCCCTCTTCTCGTGGTTCTACCCGGCCCGGATCGTCCGCAGCACGACGCGGACCCTCAAGACGACCCAGTTCGTCGAAGCGGCCCGGTCGCTCGGCGGCACCAACGCCAACATCCTCCGCCGCCATATCGCCCCGCACCTCGCGACGCCTCTGATCGTCTACGCGACGACGATCGTCGCCGCCAACATCCTGTTCGAGGCCGGGCTCTCGTACCTGGGCGTAGGGGTTCCGCTGCCGACGGCGAGTTGGGGCTCGATGCTGGCCGACGGCGTCACCTCCGGCTACTACCGGTCGGTGCCCTCGCTCGTCCTGGTGCCGGGCATTGCCCTCGTCCTGACGATGCTCGCCCTCAACCTGCTCGGCGACGCGCTTCGCGACGCCTTCGACCCGAGGGCTCCTCTCCGATGATGGCGTTCGCCCTTCGCCGGCTCGGAGCGGGCCTCCTCCAGCTGCTCATGATCACGTTCCTCGCGTGGGCGCTCTTCTACCTGGTGGCCGGCTTCACCGGAGCCAACCCCGCAGAGCGGATCGCGGGGAAGGCCGCGTCGCGAGCCCAGATCCGACGCGTCGCCCACCAACTCGGCACGGACAGCCCTCTCTACGAGCAGTACGGCCTGTTCCTGTGGCACCTCGGTCACGGCAACTTCGGCTACTCCTACCAGCAGCGGCGGCCCGTCTCCGACATCGTGTTTCCGGCCGCGAAGACGACGGCATCGCTCGTCTTCGGGGCCGCGATCCTCTGGACGCTCATCGCGATCCCCATCGGTGTCGTGGGTGCGCTGTGGCCGCGGAGTCACCTCGACCGCCTGCTGATGATCCTCATCCTGCTCGGCCTGTCCATGCCGGTCTTCTGGCTGGCGCCGATGCTCTCGTACTTCCTCGGCTTCGAGCCGACCCAGGGCCGACTCTTCGGGATAGGGCTTCCGTCCCCGCTCACGATCTTCCCGATCGACGGGTACGTGAACCTGAAGGACGACCCGGTGGGCTGGGCGTACCATCTCATGCTGCCCTGGCTGGCCTTCGCGTTGGGGTTCGCGGCTCTCTATGCCCGCATGATTCGCGGCCTCGTCACCGAGCAGCTCCACGAGGACTACGTCCGCACGGCGTACGCGAAAGGGGCCTCCGGCACCCGAGTCCTGTGGCGCCACATCGGCCGTGCGGTCGCCCCGACGATCGTGATGATGCTGGGCCTCGACATCGGCGTCGCGCTCGGCGGCGCCTTCTTCATCGAGACCGTCTTCGGCCTGCCGGGCCTGGGGTACGTCGGTCTCAGCTCGATTCAGAACCTCGACTACCCGCTCACCGTCGGAACGCTCACGTTCGCTGCGATGGCCGCGGTGATCGCGAACACCGCTGCGGACCTGGGGTACGGCGCCCTCGATCCGCGTGTGCGCGAAGGAGGGGGGCCATGAGCTGAGTTGGTGTCGCGCGAGTCCCCAGATCCAACGCCACGACCTACGCCACGAAAGGAACGACCGCAATGAGCACACGAATCGGAACGAGGCGCTCCATCCTCGCCACGGCGGCGGCGCTCGCAGGCCTCGCACTCATCTGCGCGAGCGCTGCTACAGCGCTCGGGAGCCGGTCGCCCGCTGCCAAGCCGGCGGTTCGCAAGGCGGGTGGGAAGGCCGTGATCATGATGCCCGCCGGCGATCCGGACCATCTCGATCCCCAGTTGTGGTACACGCTCGTCAGCTGGAACCTCGGCTACGAGATCTGCACGACGCTCGTGACGCTGCCGGACGCTGCGGGCGAGGCCGGCAAGGTCGTCGTCGGGGGGCTCGCGAACATGCCGCGAGTCAGCTCCGACGGCCGCACGTACACGTTCAAGCTCAAGCCGGGCATCGCCTTCTCCAACGGCAAGCCGATCACCCCTGCGGACATCAAGGCCACCTTCGTGCGCATGCTGACCCCGTCGCTCGCCTCGCCAGGCGGGGGCTTCTTCGGCGACATCGTGGGAGCCGACAAGCTCCTCGCCGGCAAGTCGAAGAATCTCCCGGGAATCGTGACCGGTCCCGGCACGGTCACCTTCAAGCTCACCCGGCCGAGCGGCTCGTTCCTCTACCGGATCACAATGCGGTTCACATGCCCGGTGCCGGCAGGAACGGCGGCCAAGGCGGTCGAGAACGGCTCGCTCCCCTCGACCGGGCCGTACATGATCAAGACGTTCACCCCGAGCCGCGAGCTCGACCTCGTCCGGAATCCTCACTACAACGCAGCGACGCTCGGCAAGCGCGGGAAGCTCGACGAGATCGACTTCCCGATCGGCATCGACCCGCAGCAGGCAGCGTTGAAGATCCGCGCCGGCTCCGCCGACCTGTGGCTCGACAAGCTGCCTCCAGCCGATGCGACGCAGGCCCTCCACGACCCCTCGCTGAAGGGACGGGTCTTCGCCAATCCGTATGCCGCAGTCGAGTATCTGTGGATGAACAACGACGTGCCGCCGTTCAACAACGTCAAGGTCCGGCAGGCCGTCAACTACGCGGTCAACCGGCTGCAGCTGCTCCGCGTCTGGGGCGGTCCGAGCCAGGGCGCGGTGACGGATCAGATCCTGCCGCCGACGATGCCGTTCTGGAAGGACTACCACGCCTATCCGAACTCGCCTGACTTGGCGAAGGCGAAGCAGCTGATGCAGGCGTCGGGCGTCAAGACGCCCGTCAACACCGTGATCCGCGTGCGGAACGACGTCCCCGGCTTCGTCGAGCTGGCACAGGTCGTCCAGCAGAACCTCGCGGCGATCGGGATCAAGGTGAAGATCGAGGGCGCGGCGGACGGCGTGAACAACTCGATCATCGACGAGCGGAAGAACAAGATCGCCGCCGGGATCAACGAGTGGTCTCAGGACTACCCGGACCCCGAGGACTTCGTCAACGTGCTCCTCGACCCGCGGCATCCCAGCTTCCCGCAGTCGCGCTCGCGCTTCGCGGCGAGCGAGGCGATCCCGATCTTCAACCACCTCGACAAGCTGACCGGCACGGCTCGCCTCAAGGCCTATCAGGCGGCAGACGAGACCGTCATGCGACGCTGGGCCCCATGGGCACCGCTGATCAATCCGATCGAGGTGGACATCATCTCGAGCAGAATCACCGGGTTCGTGTATCAGCCCGTCTACGGCCCGGATCTGGCTCTCCTCTCGTTGAAGTGAGCCCGACGTTCGACCCGCAGGCCCGCGGACGGAGCTCCGGCCGTCCGCGGGCCGACTACGGATCGTGGGAGTCGCCGATCTCGGTCGCGGCGCTTGCCGAGGTCGGCGAGGCGTGGGCGCGTTTTGACCGGCCGGAACCGACCTCCACGGGCACGTACTGGCTGGAGGCGCGTCCCACGGAGGGCCGCACGGTGCTCCTCTACCAGCCGCTCGGCGGTACAGCTCGTGAGGTCGTGAACGGTGTCGACGTGGGAACGGAGGTGCACGAGTACGGCGGCGGCGGGTACTTCCTCGACGGCTCGACGGTGTACTTCTCGAACCGTGTCGACGGGCGGCTGTACCGGTACGCCGACGGTGTCGACCGCGCGCCGCGACCGATCTCGCCTCTGCCGGAGTTCCCCCGTGCCCTGCGCTATGCCGACGGCATCGCAATTCCAGGCGGCGAGTGGGTGGTGTGCGTTCGCGAGACCCACGCCGCCGAGTCGGTCTGGCACGAGCTCGTCGTTCTGGCGGCCGGGAGTGGAGCAGAGCCGCGAGCTCTGGTCTCGGATCACGACTTCGTCTCCTCTCCGTGTGTGAGCCCGGACGGCACGCAACTCGCGTGGATGACCTGGGACCACCCGTCGATGCCGTTCCACGCGACCGATCTGTGGCTTGCCGATCTGTCCGACGACGGGAGCGTCGGAGCTCCGGCTCACGTCGCCGGCGGGTCGGAGGAGTCGATCTTCCAGCCGCAATGGAGCCCGGAGGGCGAGCTGTACTACGTCTCCGATCGAACCGGGTGGTGGAACCTCTACCGGCTGCGGGAGGGGCGACACGACGCGGTGTGTCCGCTCGCGGCCGAGGTCGGCTGGCCCCAGTGGTGGTGCTCGCTCTCGAGCTACGCATTCCTCGCGGACGGGACGCTCGCCTGCCTCGTCAACTGGGGAAGCCGCCAGGAACTGGCCGTGATCGACCCGGAGGCGGGGACACTCAGGCAGGTGTCCCTCCCGTTCACCGCCGTGGCGCGGCCCCAGCTGCGGGCCCACGGCACACGAGTCGTCTTCGTCGGCGCCTCGACCATCGAGGCGCCGACGCTCGTGGCCTGGGACCCATCGCGCGACACTTACGATGTCCTCGCTCGCAGCGTCGAGCCGTTGCCGGGCGTGGGCTGGATCTCACGGCCCAGCTCGATCTCGTTGGCGCGCCCGGGGGGAGGCGTCGTGCGGGCGAGCTACTTCCCGCCCACGAATCCCGACTTCGAAGCGGCGGACGGGGAGCTCCCACCGCTCGTCGTCCTCGCCCACGGCGGGCCGACCGATCAGGCCGCCCAGGGCGCCCGGCTCGAGATCCAATTCCTCACGACTCGAGGTCTCGGCGTCCTCGACGTCGACTACGGAGGCAGCACCGGCTTCGGTCGCGCGGATGCCGACCGGCTGCGCGGCCGGTGGGGGGTCATCGACACCGAGGACTGCGTCGCCGCGACGCTGCACCTGGTCGAGAAGGGCAGGGTCGACGCCCGTAGGATCGCGATCGTGGGTGGCAGCGCGGGCGGGTACATCGTCCTCTGCGCGCTCGTCGATCACGACGTCTTTGCGGCTGGCGTGTGCCTGTACGGGATCGCGGAGCTCGAGACGTTCGCCGCCGAGACGCACGCGTTCGAGTCCGGCTACGTCGACTGGCTCGTGGGACCGCTGCCCGAGGCCGCCGATGTCTACAGGAACAGATCGCCCGCTCGTCATGCTTCCCGGGTGTCGAGCCCGCTGTTGCTCCTCCAGGGCCTCGACGACCGGGTCGTCCCGCCGTCCCAGTCGGAGGCGATGGCGGCGGCCCTCGACGCGGCCGGCCGGCCGGTGCAGTACGAGTCGTTCCCGGGTGAGGGACACGGCTTCAAGCGCTCGGCCGCCATCGGGCGCTCCTACGAGGTATTGCTTCGTTTCCTGGGCGAGTCGCTCGGGTTCGAGCCCTCGCCGGTGGGCAGTCTGAATCCGCCCAAGACGACAACGCTTTGATCAGTCCGCGTCCGGGGACTTCATAGACTCCCTGGCCTCGGCCCGTATCCGGCGGATGTCCACGGTTAGCGGCGATTCCCTGCCCCCTCCCTCGTAACCCACGAACCAGTAACGAATCCGACGCGGGAGTTCGCCAGGTCGCGACTCAACCGGACTTGGGCTGGCCTCGCCTTGAGGTGCCAACACCCTCAGAGAACGTCACTGAGCACTGCGGCAATCGGATACCTGATCGCCAGACGACGATCAAGCATCCCCGCCTGAGCCCGAGGCACCTCACCCCGGCGGGGGAGGCGATGATGTGGTCCCTCCGCAAACGCGCTTGGCGGAGACGGGTTGCGAGGAGTGTGTCAGTCAAGTAAACCGGGGTTCGTGCCCGCCAGGGGGCGAACCGGTTCACGCCGGCTTCGACGCGCGCACTTGCTGTGTCGTAGTTCCCGCAGAACGCGACATATCGCCGGTCTACCATAGCCGTCGGGCCCGGTACAGGCCGTGTGGCTAGTCAGCGAGCGCCCCGATGGCGAGCGCAGCTCGGCCTGTGATCCTGGAGGAAGTGAGGTGAGTCTCCATGCGAGCGAGATGGGTTTCGCGGTGGGCTGCGTGCGTGGTCATCGCGGCCGCGATGGGGGTTGCCGTGTTCTGCACGGCGTGCGGCTCGAACCGCCGAGGACCGCCCGGTCAGCTCTTGCTGACGTTCGCCGACGCGTCCGCTGAGGGCCGCGGCGTGACTGTCGAGGTCGTCACTGCGTCCGGCGGGCAACCGCACCGCCTGGCCTTCCTGCCACGAGCGGTTCGCGCCAATGTCTCGCCGGACGGATCGAAGGTGGTCGTGGAGGTGCGTGACCCGAAGTCGCACCGGGGGACGCTCTACATCCAGCGGCTAGGCGGAACTGCACGCACCCGGATCACGGCCTACGGCGAGGACGCCGCCTGGTCTCCAGACGGAACGCAGCTCGCATATCAAGGGGTCGCCGGCCACATCTTCGTCTACGACACGCGCACCCGAAGGTCGCTGCCCCTGACGCCTTCGCAACTAACGGACGAACAGCCCGTGTGGTCTCCGGACGGCACGCAGATCGCGTTCGTGCGGTATCGGCCTTACACGAGCCCGATGGACCAGAACACGGGAGCCGTCGAGGTGGCGAACCTGCGGCAGCGACGCGTCACTCGCATCAGCCCGTACGACTTCCTCGTCCAACAACTCGCCTGGGCGCCGGACGGCAGGCGGATTGGGATCTCGACGCTGGACACAGGTCTCGTTTACGTCTTCGGTGTGCAGCGCTCGACTGGGGAAGGGATCGCAGGCGATGGTCGCACCTTGGCCTGGTCGCACGATGGAGCGACGATAGCCATCGGCCACTCCACGCTCGTCGACGGCGATCACTCGTTCCTCGCCTTTAGCGGCGGCCGGGTCGGACGCATCCGCTCGGACGAGCTGAACGGGGGCATCTCGGAGCCTGGCTGGTCTCCAGACAACCGGTTCGTCGCGTTCGTCGGCTGCCGTGCGGCGGTCGAACAGTCAAGCTCTGACCACTGCGCTGTGTACATCGCAAACCCTGTCACGCTGACGCTGCGCGAGGTAGCGCGCCTACCGGATGACCTCTGCAATATCGAGTATCAAATCTGCCCTTTCTCGTCTGTCGCCTGGCGCGGCTAGGACGGCCCTCAGCCTCAAGATCGTGCGACTGTCCCCTTTCTCCAGGCCCTTATCGCCGCCGGTCGTGTCGCTTTTCCACCAGAACGCGACACGCCAAGAGCACGCCTGAGTGTTCTCAGTTCGACTATGCGTTGCGGAATGGGCGCGTGGATGACATAACCGCCGGACACAACCTGCGGAAGGAGCGTTTCCATGGCGGGGCTCGACATCAAGTCGCTCGGCAATCCCGATGAGGTGCGGCCGTTTGCAGACGAGAAGGGCGCGGCGCACATCGTCAACCTCAACTCAGGGCCGGTTGGCCGCGGCGTGTTCGAGCCAGGCTGGCGCTGGTCGCAGCACGTCAAGCCCATCGCCGGCACCGACAGCTGCCAGACCGCCCACCTCGGCTACGTCGTCTCGGGGCGGATGCACGTCGTGATGGACGACGGCACCGAGGGCGAGTGCGGCCCCGGCGACGCCGTCCACATCGCGCCAGGCCACGACGCCTGGATCGTCGGCGACGAGCCCTGCGTGCTCATCGACTTCGGACAGATCCAGAACTACGCCAAGCCGCACTGAGGCACGTTCGAACGTTTCAGCTCAGATACCTCGTCCCGAGAGGCTCGAGGATCCGACCGTAGCCCGGAACCACCCCGCCCGGGCCGGGACCCTAGATGTGGTCCCTCCGCAAACCCTTTACTCGAGCCGTTTTCGGAGGGTGTGTCAAGCGTGTGTCAAGCAAACGGGGCCATGCGCGCACCGCCCGGAAGCGTGCCTATCCCGTGTGTGACAAGCCGAGCGCGCCGAGCGCGACCAGCCGGACGTGACGCGCCGACTTCCTCAGCTCCTCTCAGGCACGAGCAAATGTGACGTGCACTGTGCCGCTCTCGGCGGTCTCGGCTTGTACCTGGTAGGCGTCTTCGAAGCCGCGGAGGTCGTTCCACAGATTGATCCCGCGGCCGAGCAGAATCGGTGCGATCGCGACGTGCAGCTGGTCGACAAGGCCGACCTTCAGGAACTCTCGCACGGTGCTCACGCCGCCCCCGACTCGCACGTCCTTCCGGCCAGCGGCAGCGTTGGCCTGCGCGAGGATCTCCAGCGGAGTCGCCTTGACGAAGTGGAACGTCGTGCCACCGGCCATTTCGATCGAATCGCGCTTACGGTGGGTGAGGACGAACACTGGCACGCGAAACGGTGGCTCGTCGCCCCACCAGCCTTTCCAGTTCGGGTCGTCAGGAAACGTGTGGAACCCAAACATTCCGGCACCCATGATCTCGGCCCCGACGCCTTCGAAGTAGGCGGCGGCGTACTTGTCATCGACGCCGGTCGTGCCCTCGCCTGAGGTGTCGTGGAAGACTCGTTCGCGGAACGTGCGCGTCGCGACATAGGCCGCCGTGAGCTTGTTCCAGTCCTCCCCAAGTGGGTTCTCCGTCGTGCCGCCTTCGGTCGTGGCATAACCGTCCAGCGAGACGTTCAGGTCGACCCGTACGCCCATGGCAGCCTCCTCAGGTGATTGTTCTTTGCAAGCACTATGCCACCGTGGCGACGCGAGATCGTCAAGGAGGCAAACGGTGAAACAGCCACGCTCGGGATGCCCGATCAACGCCGCGGTCGAGGCGCTCGGTGACCATTGGTCGCTGCTCGTGCTGCGCGATGTGATCTTCGGTGACCGACGCTACTTCCGTGAGCTGCAGGCCGGTTCGATCGAAGGCATCGCGTCCAACATCCTGGCCGTCCGACTCAAGAAGCTCGTAGCAGCCGGCATCCTGAGCCGCGAAGACTCGGCACGAGGCTCGCGCGTTCGCTACCGCTGGTCAGGTACTTGCTCGCACGCTCCTGCAGCGATGTCCTGCGGCTGGCGCACGCACTGGCGCACGAAGCATAAAATCCCTGCAAATAGGCTCTTTCGGGGTGGTCTCGAAAGCCGTTATCCGTCATCGGCGGATCGAGGGTTCAAATCCCTCCCCCCTCCGCTTGGTAGGGCCGCTTCGCGAGAAGCGGCCCTACCTCACGCGCGCCCGTTGATTTCGGTAACCCCAGCATTCAGTCCACTGAAGTCCACCGACGTCCACACAAGTGCCCTGACTTCTGGTGCGACTGGCGCACCGCTGGCGCACGACGTTGTCTCCAGATACGAGCCGAGGCAGGCAACGCAGACCAATCCTGGCGAGAGCACGTTCGGGCAGACGAGCGTAGGGGCTGTCCCTGAAGAGGCAGCTACGAGACGGAGTTATCTTCGCTAACGGGGTTTCAGCCTCCACAGGACGGCGTGCTTCGCGCCTGTCTTGGTGGTGCTCCAGCCGACGATCTGGCCCTGGTTATTGATCGCCATCGCCTCGCTCTTTCTACCGCCCGGCAAGGCGCCGAGGTCAGTCATCTTGCCGTCTTGCCACACGAAAGCGTGAACCAGATCGAGCCTCGTTCGGCTGCGCCCCACGATCTGGCCTTGCGCGTTCATGTCTCGCGCGAACGCTATGACACCGCCCAGTGTTCCGAGGTCGCGCACGCTCCCGCTCTCCCACACGCAGACTCGCGAGAGCACGCTCTGCGTTCGCAAGTAGTTCATCACGACCTGGCCCTTGTCGTTGATCGCGACCGGGGTGGTCGCGCGACTCGCAAAGACGCGGAGACGGATCAGCTTCCCGTTCTGCCAGAGAAACGCTCTGTTCCAGGCTTGCACGTCGCTGAAGCCGACGACCTGACCGCGCTCGTTAACTGCGACCGCTCTGCTCTTTTCCCCGCCGTGCAGCACGCCGAGGTCTGTCATCTTCCCGTTCTCCCATAGAAACGCCCGATGGCCGCTGCGCCCAATAATCTGGCCGCGGTCGTTAATCCCGACCGCCCAGCTGTCACTGTCGTCGGAGAGGGTTCCGAGGTCTCGCATCTTCCCGCCGTCCCACAGGGTCGCGTGGTCGGGCTGGGAGAGCTCCCCCCACACGCGTTTTCCGACCGCCTGGCCGTGCCCGTTCACGCCCCAAGCTGAGCTAGAAGACCCGCCGGGGTCGAGGTCGTGGATCCTCCCGCTCTCCCACAGGAACGCGTGTAGGTCATTTGCGAAGCTGGACCCGACGATCTGGCCCCGCTCGCTTATCTCCTTGGGTGTAGTGCCGCCTCCACCGAGACTACCCAGGTCGCGCATCCTTCCGGATTCCCACACAAACCCCCTTCGACCCCTCTTCGGCAGGAAGTACAAGCCGATCACCTGGCCGCGATTGTTGATCCCGACCGCCTCGCTCTCCGGCCCACCCAGGGTACCCAGGTCGGTGATCAGCCACCGCGACTGAACCGCAGGCGAATCGGACGCGCCAAGGACACCCTTCACGACGACGCCGGTCACCACTGCCAGGGCGCATACCAACAGCAACCAACGCCGCACCACCGCTCCTCCCTTCAGCGAGATGCTCCCGCCCACAGCCGCGAGCCGCATCCGTGCCGCCGCGGAACCCGGATGCCCGGAACTACCTATGCCGCTTCACTAGACCAGCTCCTGTTGTCGCCTTCCATAAGAACGCGACACAACCGGGCCGACTTCGCCTGCAAGCGCTCTGCGCGTCAAAGGGAACATTCCCGCACGCTCGCGCAACCCACGCCTCTGTCGCCTGATTGGCAGCGCCTGAGTAGGTTTGGGCGATCGCGCGAGCCCTGCGCTCGCATCGCAGCCTTGACATCGGCTTCGCCGCGCTGTGTCACTGCGATGGGCGCCCGGTCAGAGGATCCCCGCCCCCGCCATCCCTCAGCGCATCAGGTCGCCTCTGACGCGGCCTGCAGCGGCGGGGATTTCGTCGGCAAGAGGGGGTCGGGTATCCGGTTTCCGAGTCGAAGGAAGCCGGCTCCCGTCAGTGCCAGCGCCAGGGCGCCGCCCCACCAGATGGTGTCGGGTGACGTTCCGAGCAGCACGCCGCCGACCGCGGGGCCGAGAGCCACGCCGACCATGAAGCTGAGCTGGTAGAGCGACATGTAGCGGCCGAGCAGATGCGGCGGCGCGATTTCCGCGACTAGCGGGCCGAGCACGATGAACTGGCCACACTCAGCGATCGCGATCAGGATCGCGACGCCGGCCAAGACGGTGGTAGCGGCGAGCGTCGAGTGCGTGAGCGTTGCGAGCAGGACCGCGAGCAGGCCGACTGCGAACATGGCGCTGGTGGCGAACAAAGCGTGAGTGCGGCGCATCCGCGCCACCACCCGTGTCGCCGGTACCTGCGCTACGACGATGAAGAAGGTGTTGATGAACACGACGACACCGATCCCAACGGGCCCGACAGGTGTATGCGCCTCCGCAAACGGCGGGAGGATGTAGGAGAAGAACGCGCCGCCGATCATCACAAGCGCGAGGTTGCCCGCGATCAAGTCGAGCAAGAGCCGATCCCGAGCAACAGCTCGGAAACCCCGTGCGCCCTCGCTCGCCGACGGAGCATCCGCGAGGCCAGGATCCGGGATCCAGATGAGCACAACCAGCGCGAAGACGACGAACGTGACTGCGTCGAAGAGGTAGAGGCCCTGGAACGCCTGGAGGTGATGATGGGTGGCCGCGACGATGAAGCCCGCAACCGTCGCGCCGAGGCCGAGACCGAAGTTGCCTGCGACTCGTCGGACCGCGGTCGATGCGGCGCGCTGCTCCGCCGGGACCAGGGTCAAGGTCAGGACTTGGCCGGCGGTTCCCACGAATCCGAAGCCGGCACCGCCGACGGCCGAGCAAACGAAGCCTTGCCAAGGACGGTCGACAAACGCCAAGCCCCCGTAGCCGAGTGCGTTCAAGACATTGCCCGCGATCAGGATCCGTTTCGCACTGAAACGATCGAGGAGCGCACCCGAAGGGAGCGTTACCACTGCGGCCGTGCCCATGACCGTCGCCAGCACCAGCCCCGCGGTCGCCGTCGAGAAGCCGCGGACCGCGTGGAGGTAGATGATCTCGAAGGGAAGGATCAGTCCGGTGCCGAAGTAGTTGAGCGCGTTCCCGCCCTGAAGAACGAGGACAGGCCTCGGTAGGCCCGTACGCCAAACGGCGAACACACGTGCGAGCGCGCTGCTCACTTTGGGGGCACCCAACGTTGCTTCTGCATCAGCTCATCTCCGATTCGCGGTTGTGCGGACGTCAAAGACACCGCGATGCCGCGAAACGGACCGCCGGTTCGTTTCCGACGGACCTGGTGTCATTGATGCGATGACCGTCGATCTCGAGCGGGCCAAGGGAGGCGACGAGCGCGCGTTCGCGTCGCTGGTCGAGCCGTTCCGGCGCGAGCTTCAGCTGCATTGCTACCGGCTGCTCGGCTCCGTGCAGGACGCCGAGGATCTCGTCCAGGAAACACTGCTCGCCGCCTGGCGCGGGATCAACGGCTTCGAGGAGCGGGCGTCGCTGCGCTCCTGGCTCTACCGGATCGCAACCAACCGGAGTCTCAACGCAATTCGCGAACGCGGGCGCCGCCCCGCCACGGAGAACACCATGAGACCGTCAAAAACCCGCCGCGCCGTCGAGCCCAGCTGGCTCGAGCCTTACGCGGACAGCGCGCTTCCGGATCCCGCTCCCGGACCTGAAGCACGCTACGAGCAGCGCGAAGCGATCCAGCTCTCGTTCATCGTCGCGCTGCAGCAGCTGCCTGCGAAGCAGCGCGCAGCGCTCGTGCTGCGCGACGTGCTCGGCTTCCACACCGACGAAGCCGCCTCGATCCTCGAGACGACGCCGCAGTCGGTCAAAGCCGCGCTCCAACGCGCACGCGCAACGCTCGACTCGTACACCGTCGAACGCCAGCAGGCGCCGCTTCCCGACTCGCCGACCGAACGGAACCTTCTCGCCACCTTCAGCGACGCCGTCGAAGCCGGCGACACGGCGCGCCTCCTAACTCTGCTGAGCTCCGACGCTCGTGTGACCATGCCGCCGCAGCCGCTCGAGCTCATCGGACACGAAGCGATCGGCGTGTTCCTCGACGACCGCGCCGAGGTTCGCGGGGCCCCGCTACAGCTACGCCCGACCCGCGCCAACGGCCAGCCGGCCTTCGGCTACTACCTGCGCTCGCAGCCTCGGGGCATGATGGTGCTCACCTTGAGCGGCAGCAAGGTCGACGAGATCACCTTCTTCGCCGACCCCGCGCTGCCCGGCCGCTTCGGACTTCCCGAACACATCTAGCCGACAAGGATGGGTTCCGCCCGCATCCAGGTCCCACCTCGGTCGATAGGTTCGAGGGTGAAGGCGGTCAGCTCGTAGTGCGCGTCGGCTCCGCCGTTGCCGTCGGACCGTCAATTGTGGCGAAGTCGGGATCACCGGCCTGAAGGTCTTCTGCGGGCGGCGTTGCGATGTCCCTTCCGTGCCGGTGAGCCCCAACTTCGACAGTTGGTTCTCAGCGCGGAATCGCTCTGCTGGTGCGGGCTTGAAAGTGCTCGTCAACCGCTGGTCAACCTGTCAGCGCTCGATATCAGGCGGCGGCGGCGAGTGCGTTGTGAAGCAGCCGTCTCCCGCTCTCGCTGAGCGCCGCGACACGCTCGCGTACGAGCGCCTCCCCACCGTCGTGGGCGACCGCGGCGACCTCCTCGACCAAGAGCACATCGGCCAGCCGTTGCTGGTCGCGCCACGACATCCGCTCGACGGCGGCGGCGTTCTCAGGCAGGCGAGGCACGCGGTCATCCTCGGCTTCGCGAGGCCTTCCGAGTCTCTGCTGCAAAAGCTTCTCGACCGCGTCGAGGCGGACGCGGTAGTCGGGGATCGAGATCTCATAGCGGCCCTCCCGCCCGCAGTGCTTGCAGCCGATCGTCGCCCAGACTTGTCGGTTCGCGCCGGTCGCGGTCTCGACGAGGACTCGTTCGAGTTCGGAGAGATTTGCGGCTGCAGCCTCCGCGAGCCTGGGACGCACGTCCGCCGGGCTCACGCTCCCGTTCCCGTTGCCGATCTCGCTGGACGGGGTCGCTTCCGCCACCGGCACCTTCTCGCTGGAGACCGTCTGCACGAGCGTAGAGTTCCGGCGTCGTCTCGGGTAGTCACCGCGACGGAGAGCGTCCTCGCCGAACTCAGCAGCGAGTGCGAGGTGAGGGGTGCAAAACACGGTCCCCGACGTGGCGACCGAGCGGCATGGGGCTCCAGTGCGGAGTACGGCAGAACAGCGCGCGTGCTCGGTGCCCATGGCTTCATGTTGCCGCGAAACGAGACGATGCGCCAACTCTCGCGCGCGCGCGTGCGTGCGTGCGTGCGCGCGAAAAGAGGGGCCGGGCGGTTGCCGCGGCTGCATCGCGCGCGGGAATCGGGCGCTGGGATGAGCGGCCGGGCGGCGTTCTACTGGATCCAAGGCAGTTGCTGTCTGGGAGGTGCGCGGATCGGGGTTAGGCGGACTCGGTCGCCGCCGGCGGGGTCTGGTCTCGGCGCAGGCGCAGGATGCGCGCGGCGCTGGTCGGCAGGTACCAGTTCCAGTCTCCGAGCAGTTTCATTAGCGAGGGCACGAGCAGTGTGCGGATCACTGTGGCGTCGAAGATGATCCCGGCGGCGAGGCCGATCGCGAACACTTTGATCTCGTAGCCCGGGCTCGAGGAGAGGACGAGGAACGCGAACATGAGGATGAGCGCTGCGCTCGTGACGAGTTTGCCGGTACGGGACAGTCCGAGCTCGATCGCCCGGTCGGTCGAGCCTGTCTCGTCGTAGGCCTCGCGCATCCGCGTCAGCATGAAGACCTCGTAGTCCATCGAGAGGCCGTAGAGGAACGCGAAGATCATCAGCGGGATCCAGGCTGTGATCGCGTGGGTGGCGGTGATGTTCCAGAGCGAGGAGCCGTGGCCGTTTTGAAAAATGATGACGATGAGTCCGAACGCCGCGGCGAGCGAGAGGAGGTTGAGGATCACGGCCTTGACCGCGAGCACGATTGAGCGGAACGCGCGCGTGAGCAGGATCAGGGTGAGGATGAGCACGAACGCGAGCACGTACGGGAAGTTGCCGTAGATCGCGTGCACGAAGTCTCGGTCGACGGCTGGGACGCCGCCGAGTGTGCCGTCGGTGCCCTCGAGTGCGGCATTGGTGTGGTTGATGATGGTCTGGATCCCGGGAGCGGCGCCGTCGACGGCCGGGATCGCCTCGACGAGCGAGTCGCCGCCGCTCTGCCACGAGGCCGGCGCGGCCGCGCCGACGATGCCGGGAACCGTGCGGACCTTGGCCGCGATGGGGTTCGCGTTGCCGCCGTGCTCGACGAGCACGATGAACGGCTTCATCGCGCCCGGGCTGATGTCGGCGTCGGCGAGCATCTGCCTGCCCGCGATCGCGGTTCCTGTGCCTGGGAAGTTCTTGAGTTGCGCCTCGTTGGGGTTCATCTGCAAGCCGTATGCGACGAGCACGCCCACGACCGCCAGGCCGCTGAGCGCAACCGGCCAGGGATGGCGCACCACGAACCGCGCCCACCGGCCCCAGGCGCCGTCCTCGGGGTGGCCGTGATCGACGAACCGCTTGGGCATCACCCGCAGGCTGTTGATCCGCGTGCCGAACGTCGCCAGCAGCGCCGGCAGCAACGTGATCGCAGTGGTCACCGAAACGAGCGGGATCAGCATCCCGCCGATGCCCATCGAGCGGATGAACGGCAGCGGGATCACGATCAGGGAGAGCAGTCCGACAGCCACCGTCGACCCGGACACGATCACCGAGCGGCCGGCATGCGTCATCGTCTCCACGAGCGCGGGCTCGACCTCTGCGCCTTCGCGCAACTCGTCGCGGAAGCGGAAGATCATCAGCAGCGCGTAGTCGATCGCGACGCCCAGCCCGACGAGCGCGATCAGGAACTGGACGATGATCGAGACATTCGTGATGTACGTCAGGATCCAGACCAGCGTGAACGTATTCAGGATCGACGCCATCGCGACCACGAGCGGCATCAACACCGCCGGTAGCGTGCCGAACACGAAGAGGAGGATCACGAGCGCGCCGAGCGCGCCGATCATCGCCTCGAGTAGCACACCCGGGCCGCCGCTGTTTCCATGCGTGCTCGCTTCCTCGAGCGGGTCGTGCCCTGTAACTTCGACGGTCGTGCCGGCCGGGAGCCCGGTTGCGGCGGCGGCCCGCATGCGGTCGGCGCCGCTCTTGGTGTCGAACTTCGCGATCCCGGGCGGGTAGACCTCCTCGAAGATCGTGTGCCGGTCAGCCGAGACGTACATCGGGTTGCCAGTCGAGAAGTACGAGCTCGTCCGTGCGCCCGGCATCGTCGCGGCGGCGCGAACCATCGCACGCTTGATCGCGGCGCTCTTGGTCGCATCGCCACTCGTGTGGAAGACGACGACGTTCGGCGGCCGCACGCCGGTGCCGAACGCCTTCAGCGTGCGCTGGTTCGCCTCATATGCGGACTTACCGGGGATCGAGAAGCTCTGGTACCACCGCTTCGACACCTGCCCCGCCGCATAGGCGCCGAACAGCGTGAGCACAAGCCAAGTGGCAATCACCACCCAACGAAAGCGGGACACAAAATGAGCGAGGCCCGCGAGCTTGCCGGTCGCGACAGCGGTACTGGTCATCGGCTCCTCCTGCGTCTGTTGGGCGGACGCAAGCGATGGTACGAGCCTCCCCCCTGACTGTCTTCTCGAAACATGCTCTGTTGTACAGAACCTGAAGAGGCGCCGAGTCATTCCGGCGTTTGGACGACGCACCTTGCACAGCCGGCTAGGCGGGTGTGAGTTGTTCCTCGATCCAGGCGTCTGCCTCGACCTGTTCGAGTCCGCGCGCCGAGCTGATCTCTCCGGCGAGGATCTCGCGCGCCTGCAGATACAGCCTCCTCTCGCTGTCGGAGACCTTCGGCGCGACGCGCTCCCTGGCGCGTGTTTCACGGCGCATCCCGTCGCGCACAATCTCGGCAAGCTCGAGCAGATCGCCACCCACCAGCTTCGCCTGCCCCTCCCGCACACGTGCCGCCCAACTCCCGTCGCTCGCTTGGCTGTCCGCACGCAGCGTCTCTTGGACCCGCAGGAGATCCGCTTCGCCGGCGACGGCCCGAAGCCGCGCACGCGCTTCGGCAATCGAGAGTGTCACCACCAGGCCGTGCCCTAGCTCGACGACGACGACTTCCTGCTCAACCCCCGACAGCGTTCTCTGCTCGTGGGCTGCCACTCGGCCCACCCCATAGGCGGGATACACGACGGCATCGCCAACGGCCAGCCTCACACCGAAACGGTAGCTGCCACAGTGTGCCGTGCTGCGATAACGTGGCTCGTCACCTCTCGCCGCTTGGAAGGGAGGCTCGGTCATGGATCTCGACCAGAGCTATGTCTGGATCACGACACGTCGGCTGAAGCCGGGTACGCGTGAGGAGTTCAGTCGGGCCTGGCGACCGCGAGGATTCCCCGAGGGCATGCTTCGCGCATACGAGTGCTACGCACCCGACGGAAACGAGGTCGTCGGGATCTCGATCTGGGACTCGCCCGAGTCGCGGGAGCGCTTCCGTCTCTCCGAGATCGAGACCGAACGGCGTCAGGCGATGGCGCCGTTCGTGCTTGAAGAGAGCTCCGGCTTCTACGTTGGTCGTGAGCTGAAGATCACGGGGCGCTGATCGCGCAGAGGACGATCTTTGCCAACCGCCAGCCGCTCGCACGTCTGCGCCGCTGCTAGAAGGGACCGTTCGTAGCAGACTCCTTCGATGACCGTTCAAGCAGACGCTCACGACCTTGGCGTACAGCCCGTCTGAAGCTCTCGAGGTTGGGCTCGAGCAACGCGAGCACCCCATCAGCCCACTGTTCGCTGTCCAGTTGGATCTCGAAGGCTCGCTTCCGTGCACGACTGAGAGTCTCCTCTGCTTGTCGTTCCGCTGTCCGGCTGATCTGGGCCTCGCTCGTCTCAGCTGTCGCTCGCTCCCGGCCGGCTTCAAGCAGACGCTCCACCTCCCGTTTCGCCTCGGCGAGTGCCTCGTCGCTACCCTCATGACTTGAACGCGCCCGCCGTGATTCATCGACGATCGCGGATCGGAGGTCGTCGAGGATACGGCCAATACCGGCTGGGTCGAGTCGAACCTGATCGGTAAATGGAACGGCCTTCGCTTCCCGCACCAGTTTGTCCAACTGCTCGATCAATCCGAGTGCGTCCACCCGGCAAACGCTAGTCCCCTGCCCGGATGCTCCACATGCCCCCAGTCAGGGCAGCTGACGGGTGGGCCGCCCGAGAAAGCGTGAAGGTTCAAGGCTCCGGGTCCGCTTGGAAGACGGGCCGTTGCGTGAGCCAGGTATTGGGACCCTCAGACCGGGCAGCAACTGAAGTCGCCTGAGTGGAGCGGGCTCACGACCGACGCCGCTCGCGCATCCGCCGCTCGAATGCGGCCCGCAACTGCTCGCCCGTCACCCGGCCCTTCTCGCGCGGCCGAGACTGCGGCTCCGCAGCGACGATGCGCACCTCGTCGCTCCGGTCGCCGTACGAGCGCGCGTACGCCTCGTGCTCGCCAATCACGCGCACATCCTTCCTCCGCCTGCGCCACAAGAAGCGCATCCTGTGTGGGATGTTCCCCTTCTCGCGCAGCATCGCGCACGCGGAGCAGCCTCATCGTCGCCGCAGCCGGCGCCGGCGGCGGACCGGGCACGGCACGGCGCCGTTGCGCGCGAGAATCACGAGCGCCTGACCACGTGTCTGAATGGGGCCGGTCAGGGACCGGCAAGCAGGCCCCACCACTAGACGGCAGCTCGCGGGGTGGGCGTCTGCTCGGATCGGGGACGACGGGGCCGGTGCGGCGACGTGGACGGTAGCGAGGCGCTTGACCTACGCGAACGACCCAGTCGTGTTGCTCGCTGTCGACGGCCCACAGAACGAGGCGAAAGGAGACGACGACGCCTCGCAGTGGTCACCGCCCCGCAAGGCATACGACTGCCGCTACGTCGCGAAGCAGATCACGATCAAGACCAAGACTAAGTACGTCCTGTGGGTGACACCTGCCGAACGCTCCGCCATGTCAGGCATCCTCGAGACCTGCACGTAGGGGGTATCAGGCGAGAGCACGCT
>CAVRWA010000002.1:0-85612 GCA_963724805.1 uncultured Actinomycetes bacterium | reverse complement strand
GCCCGGGTAGCCGCGTGACCAACGCGGTCGGGCCGTCGTCGTCGGTCCAGCCGTGTCGCCCTAGTCGGGTAGCAGCGGCACGACGAGCCCCGGATCCCGGCCGAGCAGCACCGCCCGGGTGAGGGCGGTGGACCCGAAGCGGGCTCGGATCTCGTCGACGACCGCGTCGAGCGCGTCACCACCTCCTTGGTCGAATGGCAGCACGAGCTGGACGGCGCGGTCGTTCTCCAGGTTCGCCACGGCCAAGCCGACCAGGGTGAGCCCGCGACGTTCCAGGGTCGATCTCTCGGCGGCGAGCAGCCCGCGCGCGGTGGTCAGGATCACGTGCGTCTCCGCCGTCGGCCGCGGCAGGGTGCGCGACCGTGTCGCTCGGGAGAAGTCGTCGAACCGGAACCTCAGCACGACGGTGCGCCCGACCCGTCCGGCGTGTCGCATCCGGCTCGTGACCCGGTCGACCAGCCCCAGGAGGATCGTGTCGATCTCGGGATGCGACCGGCGGCCGCGACCGAGCGCGCGCTGAGAGCCGATCGAGCCCCGCCGGCGGCCGACCTGCACGCGCCGGCGATCCAGGTTGTGGGCGAGCGCGTGGAGCTGGCGCCCCGACGCCCGGCCGAGCATCGACACGAGCGCGTCCTCCGCGAGCTGGGCGACCTCGCCGACCGTCCTGATCCCTCTGCACCGGAGCTTCTCGGCCGTCACCGGGCCGACGCCCCAGAGCCGCTCGACCGGCAGCGGGTGGAGAAAGGCCAGCTCGCGGTCGGGCGGCACGACGAGGAGGCCGTCCGGCTTCGCGACCCCGCTCGCCACCTTCGCGAGGAACTTCGTCCGGGCGACGCCGACGGTGATGGGAAGCCCGACCCTCTCGCGGACGTCCCGGCGCAGCCGCACGGCGATCTCCGTGGGGGTGCCCGACAGCCGCTCGAGGCCGCGGACGTCGAGGAACGCCTCGTCGATCGAGAGGCCCTCGACGAGCGGCGATGCGTCGTCGAAGACCCGGAACATCTCCTTGCTCGCCGCGGCGTAGGCGGACATGCGGGGCGGGACGACGACGGCGTGGGGGCAGAGTCGCCGGGCCTGCGCGCCGCCCATCGCGGTGCGGATCCCGTGCGCCTTCGCCTCGTAGCTGGCAGCGAGGACGACCCCGGCCCCCACGATCACGGGCCGCCCCCGAAGGCGCGGGTCGTCCCGCTGCTCCACGGATGCGTAGAAGGCGTCGACGTCCGCGTGGAGGATCGTCGCGCCGCTCATACGAACGTATGTTCTCACATGAACGGCGGGATCGCGCCCAGCACGCGACGCCCCGGACGGGAGGGCGACACGGATCGGCGCTTCTGAGATGATCCGCCGACCGGACGGTCGGAGGAGGTCGACGAGCGCGATGGTCGGAGCGAGCACGTGGGAGTGGTTCCTCGGCGTCCTGCTCGTCGTGATCCTCGCCGCGCTGTGGATCTACTGCCTGTTCGACCTTCTTGCGAGGCCGAACCGCGGCGCGGGCTCGAAGGCGCTATGGGCACTCGCGCTGGTCCTCCTGGCGCCCTTCGCGATCGTCGCGTACCTCCTTGTCGGACGCCGCTCGTCCTCGGCCGGCTGAACGGGCCGACACGGCCGGCCGTTGCCAAACGCCTCGTCCGCCGATCGAGCTCGGCCGTGGGCGGTCTGGGCGGGATCGCCGCCGAGAATGGAAAAGCCCTGCAAAACAGGGCTTTTCTTTAGCAGGCCTGTAAGCCGGATTCTGTCGTGGATGGCCATCCATCTAGGCCTCCGGTTCCCCGGAGGCTCGAGCGGCGTACCCGGTCCCTCGGCGGGCCGCGTCAACGGGACCTGCTTCGCCTTGCACCGAACGGGGTTTGGCGAGCCACCGTGTCACCACGGTGCTGGTGGGCTCTTACCCCACCGTTTCACCCTTACCGGCGCCTGGGCGCCGGCGGTCTCCTCTCTGTTCCACTTTCCGTCGGCTTTCGCCGCCTGGGGTTTCCCCAGCGTCCTGCCCTGCGGTGTCCGGACTTTCCTCGGACGCCCGAGAGCGCCCGCGGCCATCCGGCCTGCACATCGGATTGTAGGGCGTCCCGGCGCCCGGTTACGAGGCGCTCGCCGCCTCCACCCGTGGGAGCACGACCTCGGGGATCTCGCGGCCGTCCGCCAGGAGCGAGCGGCATTCCGGGCACGCGAGGACGCCGCGGAGCCGCATCACGAACTCGCCGCAGCACGGGCACTCCAGGCTCGCCCCGCGCGAGAGCGCGAGGAGCTCCTGGTCGAGCGTCCGGGCAATGGGTGTCACGGGATCGCTCATCGCAGGCTGCGGAACACCCCCACGACCTTGCCGAGGATGCTCACGTGGTCGGCGTAGATCGGCTGGAGCGCGGAGTTCTCCGGCTGGAGCCGGATGCGCCCGTCGGCCTCGCGGTAGAAGGTCTTGACCGTCGCCTCGTCGGTGGACTCGTCGTCACCGACGAGCGCGACGACGACGTCGCCGTTGCGGGCGTCGTCGCGGCGCTGGACGACGATGGTGTCGCCGTCGAGGATCCCCGCCTCGATCATCGAGTCGCCGTGGATCGTGAGCAGGAAGTCGGCGCGCCCGCCGATGGCCTCGGGCACGGCGACGACGTCCTCGACGTTCTCCTCCGCGAGCAGCGGGCCGCCGGCGGCGACCCGGCCGAGCAGCGGCAGGCGCTGCACGTCGCTCGCGGCCGGCGCCTCGACGCGGCGGTGCCCCGTCAGCTCGATCGCGCGCGGCTTCGTCGGGTCGCGTCGGATGAGGCCGACGCGCTCCAGGTTCGCGAGGTGCGCGTGCACCGTCGACGGCGACGCGAGGCCGACCTCCGCGCCGATCTCACGCACCGTGGGCGGATAGCCGTGGTCGTCGACGTACGTGACGAGGAACTGCCAGATCTCCTGTTGACGCGCGGTGAGAGGTGTCTCGGCCGGCACGGATCGCCTCCTGGTGGGATTCCGACGAACGTATGTTCGCCGTGAATGGTACGGACTCCTCCGGACGCCGTCAAAACGCGCCTTCGTGCTGCGCGCGAAGGCACCAGGACCACGGCACCGCCGTCGGCAGTCCGTGCCGGCGCCGATAGCCCGGGTCGACGGCAAGCTGCGCGTGGGGCCTAGTGCGTAGGGGCCCCTTCCGGGGCCCCTACGCGCGCATGCGCTGGAGAGGACTTGAACCTCCACGACCGCAATGGCCACCAGGCCCTCAACCTGGCGCGTCTACCAATTCCGCCACCAGCGCGTGGAGACGGGATGATAGCGGGAGCCCGCCGGCCGACCGCGCTGCGCGAGCAGCCGCGCTACGCGAGCAGCCGGTACAGAACGACGGTGTTGACACCGAAGAGGATGGCGACCGCGGTCGTCAGGCGCGTCAGGTTCCGCTCGACGATGTGCGTCCCGCCCTGCGACGTCGGGGTGAAGCCGATCCCGCCGAACCCCGCGTCGCGCCCGGAGTGCATCAGCACGAGCGTGACGAGGGCGGCGCCGAGAAGCACCTGCAGGACGGCGAAGACGGAGACCATCGCCGCGCCATGGTAGCGGTGGGCGATCGCTCCGGACATCGCGCCGAGGGGCCGATCTTCTACGCTCACGGCATGGCTGCAGGCGACGACGCGCGCGCCAGGATCCAGCGGTTGCTCGTGACGGGCGACAACCGGCTCAAGCAGGGCGTCGCGCCGGAGAAGGTGCGCGAGAGCTACGAGCAGGCGCTCGCCGTCGCCCGTGAGGCGGGGCTCGAGGAGTCGGTCCGACCTCTCGTCGAGGTGCGGCTCGCGGACCTCGACGCGGCCGGCTGAGCACGGTTCCAGCCGACGGCTGCGACAGACTTGGCGCGGCCCCAGACCCTCGGACAAGGAAGCCAAAGCCATGGGAAAGATGCAGAACTACCTCGCCGAGGCGCTCGGCACGTTCGCGCTCGTCGTGATCGGCTCGTTCGCGATCGTGTCCGCCTCGGGCGGCGCCGGCGTCGGGTACGTGTCGATCGCGATCGGCTTCGGGCTCGCGCTGCTGACGGGGCTCTACGCGTTCGGCGAGGTCTCGGGCGGGCACTTCAACCCGGCCGTCTCGCTCGCCGCGTTCCTCGACCGCCGGCTCTCGCGGGAGGACCTGATCGGCTACTGGGTGGCGCAGTTCCTCGGCGCGATCGCCGCGTCGCTGATCGTGCTGATCGCGTTCAACGAGGACGCCGTCGCGGCGACGACCACGCAGGCGTCGGACAACTGGGCCGGCATCGTCGTCGAGGTCGTGATGACCGCGCTGTTCGTCGCCGTCATCCTCCGGGTGACGAAGAGCGGCACCTACGGGCCGACCGCCCTCCTGGCGATCCCGCTCACGCTGCTCGCCATCCACGTCGCGATCATCCCGATCAGCGGCTCGTCGGTGAACCCGGCCCGCAGCTTCGGCCCCGCCCTCGTCGGGACGGAGTTCAACGACATCTGGATCTACCTGATCTTCCCGCCGATCGGCGCGATCCTCGGCTGGGTGGTGTACCGCGTCGTCGTCGAGGGGGACACGAACCTGCGCCACGACATCGCCGCCGCTCCCGGCGCGACACCCTCCTCCTAGAGCCCGTCGCCGGGGGCGTCCGCGGCGGCGGGCGCCCCTGCGGCGCGCTCGAGCAGCGCCTCGATCCGCGCGACCTGCCGGCGAACGTCGTGGCGCTCGGCGGCCGCACGCGCCGCCAGGTTCGGCCGCGGGAGCCTCGCGGCCGCCGCCAGCGCGGCGACGAGCATCTCCTCGTCCTCGGGGTCGACCAGCTCTCCGGCCTCGGGCGTGACGAACTCGGGCGGGCCGCCCACGTTCGTGGCGACGACCGAC
The DNA here is from genome assembly GCA_963724805.1 of uncultured Actinomycetes bacterium. GTDB lineage: Bacteria > Actinomycetota > Thermoleophilia > Gaiellales > Gaiellaceae > CAVQZA01. The sequence continues at coordinate 80,806 of CAVRWA010000002.1, read as the reverse complement.
CGGCCGCACGCCATCGCCTCGAGCGTCGCGAGCCCGAACGGCTCGACGAGGCTCGGCTGGCAGACCACGTCCGCGGCACGGAGCCAGAGCGGCATCTCGGAGTGCGGCACGGCGCCGGCCAGATGCACGCCCGGCCGGCCCTCGAGCGCGCCGCGCAGCGGCCCGTCTCCCACGAAGGCGAGCGTCCCCTCGCCGTGCCGGGCGAACGCGCGCGCGAGGCGCAGCACGTTCTTCCGCTCGGTGAGGGAGCCGGCGCAGACGAACGCCGTCCCGTCGGGGCTCCAGCCGAGCTGCGCGCGCGCCTCGGCCGGGTCTCCCGGCGAGAAGCGGTCGAGATCCACGCCGCAGTCGACGACCTCCACGCGTCCGCGCGCCTCCGGTGCCACGGACTCGAGCCGCGACCGAAGCCAGCCCGAGACCGCGATGATCCCCGCCGCCCGGCGGACCGCGAGCCGCGTGGCCGCGCGCACGGCTCGCGACCGGACCGCGTTCTCGACGTCCTGGCCGTGCGCCGTGAGCACGGCCGGCGCGCCCCCGGCGAGCACGGCGAGCAGGCCGGCGGGCACGAGGAAGTGCGCGTACACGACGTCCGGGCGAAACCGCCGTGCGGTCGTCACGACGTCCCGGGCGAGCGCCGCGTGGCGGGAGCGGCCGCCGCGGCGGTCGACGACCGCCCGGGCGAGCTCGTGCCCCCGTGCCTCGAGGCCCGCCTCCAGCTCGGCGACGAACGTGCCGAGGTCGGGCGCGTCCGGGCCGGGGTACATCTGGGAGACGAGCAGGATGCGCACGCGTCGCGGCGCTACCGCGGGGTGACCTGGACGATGCCGAGGCACATCTCGTCCGTCGTCCCCTCGCCCCACAGCACGTAGCGCGGCTCACCCGTCCGGAGCGTCGCGTCGTGCCGGCACGTGACCCGGAGGACGTCGCCGGGGCCGGCCTGCACGGGTCGGGCGAGCTGGTACACGGCCTGCCAGTGGAAGTTCCAGCGCGGGATCTCGAGCAGGAGCCGGGCGCGCGGCGTCCCGGGGTTCAGCTCGACCCGGATCGAGCGTCCGAGGAGGTGCATGTGACCTCCGACGGCCTGGATCGTGACCGGCCGGCCGAGCGGCCGGTCGCAGGACGAGACGGGGCCGGGCACCGGCCGCGCGGCGTCCCTCCCGCAGAGCAGGAGGAGGCCCGACGGGATGACGGCCGCGTCGGCGCCGAAGCGGTCGACCTGGTCGAAGACGGCCGCCGTGCGGTCGCAGAGCGGCCCGGTCTCGCCCTTCGGGCACGCGAGCTCGACGGGGGCGGGGAGGAGCATCGTCTCGACCGGGGTCAGCCCGCGGTCACCCGGAACGGTCGTCAGCACGGCACGGGAGCGATCCGGGCGCCTGCCGTTCAGGAGGTTGTAGTGCACCTGCATCACGATCCTGCTCCCGGCGGGCATCGCGATGCCGGTGCCGGGCCGGAGCCGGTCGGCTCCTCCGCCGGGCGCCCAGGCCGCGATCCAGCCCGCGTCCTCGAGGAGCCCGCGCGGGCTTCCGCTCGTCCCGCCGCTGACGCCGGGGCCGCCGAAGCACGTCCAGCCGCTGCCGGGCGCGCGGCGGTCGAGCGCCTGCGCCTCGTCCACGGACGCCTGCGGGACGCGGTAGAGGATCACGTGGTGCACGAGCGACGCTGCGCCGGGGACGATCCGGGCCGAGGTGACGAATGCGTCCTGCGTGAGCTTCGGGTCGAGGAGGAAGCACCGGTAGTCGTCCGTCGAGCCATTGGCTCCCGTCGGGCGGTACGCGACGGGCATCGCGAGCTCGAGGCGCGTCTCGCCCGGCCGGGCCGCGGTCGCCGGGGTCGGCGGCGCGCCGACCGGGGTGCTGTGGCGGGCAGCGCCGGGGCGGACGAGCTGGGACCGCGCCCAGCGGACGATGGTCTCGCGCTCGCGGCGGTCGAGCGTGCGCCGCGCCTGGCCGACGTACTGCGGTGAGCGCGCCGACGGCGGCCAGGGCGGCATGCGCTCGTCCGTGAGCGCGGAGACGATCAGCGCGGCTCTGCTCGCGAGGTCGCGCTCGGTGCGGAAGGCGAACGGGGCGATCCCGCCGTCGCGATGGCAGCCGAGGCACGTCTCCCGGACGATCGGCGCGACGTCGCGCGCGAAGTCCGGCGCGGCGGCCGTCGCGGCCGGTGCGTTGCGGCTCGATGCGAGCACCAGCAGCGCCGGGACGGCGAGGACTGCCGTCGCCGCGACCAGGAACCAGCCGCCACGCGAGCTCTTCGGCACGTCGCCATCGTAGTGCGTCGATCCCCGCCCCGTCGTCCGACCTCGGTCGGACGCCGGCAGGGTCACCGCGCGTCGTACGTGCCCCAGAGCTCGCGCAGCGCGCCGCAGAGCTCCCCGATCGTCGCACGGGCGGCCAGCGCCTCGCGCAGCGACGGGAGGAGGTTCTCCGCCGAGTCGGCGACCCGCCGCACCTCTGCGACGGCGGCCTCGACCGCGGCCGAGTCGCGCGACGCGCGCAGCGCCTCGGTCCGGGCCCGCTGGGCGCGCTCGATCTCCGGATCGAGCCGGTGCAGGTCGACGTGGTCGGGCTCGTCGGTCGTGAACCGGTTGACGCCGACGATCACGCGCTCGCCGCTCTCGACCTCCCGTTGCCAGCGGAACGCCGAGGCCTCGATCTGCGCCTGCACCCAGCCGGCCTCGATCGCCGCCACCGCCCCGCCCAGCTCGTCGATCCGCTCGATCAGCTCCGTGGCGAGCGCCTCGAGCTCGTCGGTGAGGGACTCGACGTACCACGAGCCGCCGAGGGGGTCGGCCGTGTCGGTCGTCCCCGCCTCGTGCATGAGCACCTGCTGCGTGCGGAGGGCGAGCGTCGCGGCCCTCTCGGTCGGCAGGGCGAGTGCCTCGTCGAAGCCGTTCGTGTGGATCGACTGCGCTCCGCCGAAGATCGCGGAGAGGGCCTGTGCGGCGACCCGCACGAGGTTGTTCTCGGGCTGCTGGGCGGTGAGCGTCGAGCCGCCGGTCTGCGCGTGGAAGCGCAGCGCCTGGGCCTTCGGGCTCGTCGCGCCGAAGCGGTCGCGCATGATCCGGGCCCACAGCCGCCGGGCCGCGCGGAACTTCGCGACCTCCTGGAGCACGTCGTTGTGCGCGTTGAAGAAGAAGGAGAGCCGCGCGCCGAAGTCGTCGGGGGACAGGCCGGCTGCGACCGCCGCGTCGCAGTACGCGATGCCGTTCGCGAGCGTGAAGGCGAGCTCCTGCGCGGCCGTCGAGCCCGCTTCGCGGATGTGGTAGCCGGAGATCGAGATGGTGTTCCAGTGCGGGATCCGCTCCGCGCAGTACGCGAAGAGATCGGTCGTCAGGCGCATCGACGGCCGCGGCGGGAAGATGTAGTTCCCGCGCGCGACGTACTCCTTCAGCACGTCGTTCTGCACGGTGCCGCGGAGCGCCTCGCCGGGCACCCCCTGGTCGGCGGCGACGAGCTCGTAGCAGAGGAGCAGGAGCGCAGCCGGCGCGTTGATCGTCATCGACGTCGAGACCTCGCCGAGCGGGATCCCCTGCAGGAGGCGCGCCATGTCCTCGACCGAGTCGATGGCGACGCCCGTGCGGCCGACCTCGCCCTGCGCGACCGGGTCGTCCGAGTCGTAGCCGAGCTGTGTCGGCAGGTCGAACGCGACCGACAGCCCCGTCTGGCCGCGGGAGAGCAGGGTGCGGAACCGCGCGTTCGTCTCGTCCGCCGAGCCGAAGCCGGCGTACTGGCGCATGGTCCACGGCCGGCCGCGGTACATGTCCGGGTACGGCCCGCGGGTGAACGGGAACGCGCCGGGCGGCTCCTCGGGGCCCGTGGCGTCGCCAGGCCCGTACACGGCCTTCACCTCGATGCCCGACTCGGTCAGGCGGCGGTCGGGCGTGGTCGCCATGCCGCTGATCCTATGTCCGCCCCGGCAGGTCCGCGCGGCCCGCCGGGGCGGTCTTGGTCCCCCGTCAGGAGCTCACGACGACGTCCTGGAGCGCATCCACCTGGACGGCGTCGAGGGCCCGGCGGACGGCGTCCACCCGGGGGGATTCCTTGGTGTCGGGCAGTGCGGCGCAGATCAGCTCGACCTCGGCCTTGCCCGGTGTGCTCGGGATCGTCAGCGGCGCCTGGAGCGAGAGGCTCGCCTCGGAGGCGCTCGTCTGCGTCAGCGCCTCGCCGAGCCTGATCCACGTGGCGTCGAGCGACGTCGACGTGCCCGCGACGCGGAGCGAGCACGGGACGAACACCGATCCCGCGCCGTCGACGTTGTTCAGGTTCACCTTGCCGTGCAGCAGGTAGCTGCCGGCGGGAAGGACGAGCGACGCGACGCGGACGGAGGTCTCGCCGAGCGTCAGATAGCCGAAGTTGCGGTACGAGTACCCCCGTGGTCGGGCCCCCGAGCTGCACCTCCGTCTCGCTCCGGGAGCACGAGCCGGGAGCGTCGACCGCCCGCAGCTGGCCGCTCCGCAGCACGCAGGCGTTGACGACGTTCCCGTCGGGGATCGCCGCCCAGGCGATGCCGCCCGCGATGAGCACTGCTCCGGCGAGCGCGAGGAATATCGGCACGGGGCGACGGGCGATCCAGGACATGGGTCGAAGCTCCTTCTGAGGACGGTGCGGGCCGTGCGCACCGTCGGCGCTTCGCGCCGCTCCGTCAACCCCCGGACGGGGGCCCGCAATCGAGTGGGAGGAGGCCGTCCGCGGGCGAGGCGAGCCTCGCCTACAGCGCCCCGCCCGCGCGCTCGACCGCATCGAGCGCGATGCGCCGCCCGGACTCCACGTGGCGGGTGATCGCCGCCCGCGCCGTCTCCCGGTCGCGCGTCTCGAAGCCCGAGACGATCGCCTCGTGCTCGGTCACGAGGTGCGCGTGGCGCTCGACCCGGCCCCCGCGGATCACCTGCATCATCAGGTTGACCGACAGCTCGCGGTAGAAGCGGGACAGGAGCCGGTTCCCCGCCAGGTCGACCTGGGTCTCGTGGAAGGCTGCGTTGGCCACGTCCCACTCGTCGTGCGAGATCGCCTCGACCGTCGCCTCGTGGCGGTCTCCGGAGCTCGGCGATCTGCTCGTCCGAGGCGGTGTCGACGGCGACGTCCGCCGCGTGGAGCTCGAGGGCGAGGCGCACCTCGTACCCCTCCAGGAGCGCCTGGGCGTTCACCGGCGTGACGAAGTAGCCGCGGCGCGCCTTCACGCTCAGCAGGCCCTCCGAGACGAGGCGGGTGAGCGCGTGGTGGACGGGGCTGCGCGAGACGCCGAGCTCGGCCGCCAGCTCGTGCAGGCTGAGCTTCGCGCCCGGCCCGGGGTCGCGGGTGAGGATCCGCTGTCGCAGCGTCTCGTAGACCTGGTCGTTGAGGTTCGCGCGGGGGATCAGGGTGGTCATGGGAGACATGTAACATGACACCGCGTCGGGCGCCAACCGCCGGATACCCTCCGTTCGTGAGAGTCGCCGTGAAGCTCTTTGCCGCCCTGCGCGAGCAGGCGGGTGCGCGGGAGCGGGCGCTCGAGCTCGCAGACGATGCCTCGATCGACGACGTCTGGCCCGCGCTCGGGCTCGGTGACGAGCCCACCGGCCTCGTCTACGCCGTCAACCGCGCCTATGTCGAGCGCGGGACGCCGCTCGCCGACGGGGACGAGGTGGCGCTGATCCCTCCCGTCTCCGGCGGTGCTTTCCGGCTCTCCGACGAGCCGCTCTCGCTCGAGCGGGTCGCCGCCGAGGTCGCGTCCGACGACGCGGGGGCGATCGCGACGTTCGTCGGCACGACGCGGGCTCACGCACGCGGCCGGGACGTGGTGCGGCTCGAGTACGAGGCGTACGAGGGCATGGCCGAGGCGGAGATGGAGCGCATCGCCGGCGAGCTGCGCGAGCGGCACGACGTGATCGACGTCGCGATCCATCACCGGGTGGGCCCGGTCGAGATCGGGGAGACGAGCGTCGTGATCGCCGTCTCCGCCCCGCACCGGGCCGCCGCCTTCGACGCGTGCCGCGAGGCGATCGACACCCTCAAGCAGACCGTGCCGCTCTGGAAGAAGGAGCTCTACGTCGGCGGCGAGGAATGGATCGGACAAGGCTCTTGACTGGCGTCAAGAGCCTAGGACCTTCACGACCGGGCCGGGAGAACCGAGCCTAGTGAGCGATCGCGACAACAGAGACCTCGAGCCCGTGACCGCGCCGGAGCCGGGCATGTTCCCGGTCGAGCACGATCGGTCGCGGCGGTCGCTGCTCGGCCGTCTGCTCGCACCGCTGGCCGTGGCCGTCGGCGTGATCGTCAAGTTCGGCGTGTTCTTCCTCAAGTTCTTCGGCATCTTCCTCGCGGTCGGGGGCTACGCGCTGATCTGGGGCTGGTCGTTCGCGATCGGCGTCGTCCTCCTGATCCTCGTCCACGAGCTCGGCCACTACGTGGAGGCACGGCGCGTCGGGCTCGACCCCCAGCTCCCGGTCTTCATCCCGTTTCTCGGTGCCTACGTCGCGCTCCGGAACATGCGCTTCGACCCGTGGGTCAACGCCCGGGTGTCGCTGGCCGGGCCGGTGGCCGGAGGCATCGGGGCGGCCGCGTGCCTCGCCGCCGCGGTGGCGGTCGACTCGGACCTGCTGCGGGCGCTCGCGTACGCGGGCTTCCTCCTCAACCTCATCAACCTCGCGCCGATCGGGATCCTCGACGGCGGTCACGTGCTCCGTTCCTGGCGGATCCTGCGCGCGGGCGGCGGCGCAGCCACCCCAGCGCGCGCGCGAAGGCTGGCGGCCATCGTCGCGGTCGCCTCGCTCGTCACCGTCGCGGCGCTCGTCGTGGGCATGGTCGTCGCCCACGTCCCGCAGGACCGGCTGTGAGCACGAACAACGAGCTCGACCGGCGCCTCCTGCGCCGGACGCACGAGACGCTCGCGAGCGACGTGGCGCTGATCGCGTCCGAGTTCCTCGCCGGCTTCCAGGCCGTGGAGTCGATCGATCGGCCCGCGGTCTCGGTCTTCGGCTCGGCCCGCGTGAAGGACGGCTCGGATACGTACGCGGCGGCGCGCGAGACGGGGAAGCGCTTCGCCGACGCGGGGCTGGCCGTCGTCACGGGAGGCGGCCCCGGGGTGATGGAGGCGGCGAACCGCGGCGCCAGGGACGGCGGTGGCCTCTCCGTGGGGTTCAACATCACGCTCCCCCACGAGCAGGGCCTGAACCCCTACTGCGACCTCTCGCTCACGTTCAAGCACTTCTACGTGCGGAAGGTGATGTTCGTGAAGGCCGCCGAGGGGTTCGTCATCTTCCCCGGCGGGTTCGGCACGATGGACGAGCTCTACGAGTCGCTGACCCTGATCCAGACGGGCAAGATCGGCAGCTTCCCGGTGGTCCTCTTCGACAGCGACTACTGGGAGGAGATGATCGAGTGGATCCGCGGGGAGATGCTCGCCGACGGGCTCGTCTCGCAGGGTGACCTCGATCTGCTCTACGTGACCGACGACCCTACCGAGGCGGTCGAGCGGATCGTGGCGATGATGGGCTCCCGCCGCGAGGAGGGCTCGGCCTGACCGCTCCGCTCGACGAGGCGGTCGTGGCGATACGGGCCCGGAGCGCCCTCGAGCCGGAGGTCGGCCTGGTGCTCGGAAGCGGGCTCGGCGGCTTCGCCGCCGCCGTCGACGACCCCACCGAGATGCCGTACGGAGACATCCCCGGCTGGCCGGTCTCCACCGCGGTCGGGCATGCGGGGGCGCTCGTCCTGGGGCGCTTCGGCAACGTCCCGGTCGCCGTGATGAACGGGCGCGCGCATCTCTACGAGGGACACCCGCCGGCGGCCGTCGTCTTCGGCGTGCGGGTCCTCGCCCGGCTCGGGATCTCCAGCCTCGTGCTGACGAACGCATGCGGGGGGATCGACCCCACGCTCGAGCCGGGACGTCTCGTCGCGATCGCCGACCACCTCAACCTCCAGGGCTCCTCTCCGCTCGTCGGCCCCAACGACGAGACGCTCGGCCCGCGCTTCCCGGACATGTCCGACGCGTACGACCCGGAGTACCGGAGGCTCGCGCACGAGGCGGCGGACAGGCTGGGGCTCGCGCTCGGCGAGGGCGTGTACGCGGCCTGGCTCGGCCCGGCGTTCGAGACGCCGGCGGAGATCCGGATGATCCGGGCGCTCGGCGCGGACCTCGTCGGGATGTCGACCGTGCCCGAGGTGCTCGCGGCGCGGCACATGGGGATCCGCTGCCTCGCGCTCTCCTGCGTGACCAACGCCGCCGCCGGCGTACGGCCCGAGCCGATCGACCACGAGCGCGTCCTCGAGGTCGGCGCCCGCGCCGCAGGCGATCTCGTCGCGCTCCTGCACGAGGTGATCCCGCGGCTCGGCGGCTCGCGAGCGGCCTCGTAGACTGGGGAGCGATGGACCTGCGCGACCTCCCGTCCGTCGACCGGCTGCTCGCGGACGAGGCGCTGGCCGAGGCGCCGCGATCGCTGGCGACGGCCGCCGCGCGCGGAGCGCTCGAGCGTGCACGTGCAGCGATTCTCTCCGGCGACGACCCGGGCGACGTCGCGGCCGCGGCGCGTTCCGAGCTCGACCGCATCCGGGCGCCGTCGCTGCGCCGGGTCCTCAACGCGACCGGCGTGATCGTCCACACGAACCTCGGCCGGGCGCCGCTCGCGGCTTCCGCGCTCGAGCGGGTGGTGGAGATCGGCCGGGCGTACTCGAACCTCGAGCTCGACCTCGAGTCCGGCGAGCGCGGCTCGCGGCAGGCCCACGTCGTCGAGTCGCTTCGGAGGCTCACGGGGGCCGAGTCGGCGCTCGTCGTGAACAACAACGCCGCTGCGGTCCTGCTCGCCCTCGCGGCGCTCGCCGAGGGGCGCGAGGTCGTCGTGTCGCGTGGCGAGCTGGTCGAGATCGGCGACGGCTTCCGCATCCCCGACGTCCTCGCCCGCTCGGGCGCGCGCATGGTCGAGGTCGGCACGACGAACCGGACCCGCGCCGCGGACTACGAGCGCGCGATCGGCCCCGAGACCGCCGCGCTCCTCCGGGTCCATCAGTCGAACTTCAGGATCGTGGGTTTCGCCGAGCAGCCGTCGGTCCCGGACCTCGTGCGGATCGCGAAGCGAGCCGCGCTCCCGCTCGTCGACGACCTCGGCTCGGGCTCCCTCTTCGACGTGGGCGACGAGCCCACCGCCTCGTCGAGCATCGCCGCCGGAGCAGACCTCGTCTGCTTCTCGGGCGACAAGCTCCTCGGCGGCCCCCAGGCGGGCGTCGTCGTCGGGCGCGCCGACCTCGTCGAGCGGCTGCGGCGGCATCCGCTGCAACGCGCGCTGCGGGCGGACAAGCTGACGCTCGCGGCGCTCGAGGGCACGCTCGCGCTCCTCGCGGACCCCGGGCTCGCGCGGAGGGAGATCCCGGTGCTCCGGATGCTCGACGAGCCCGTCGACTCCGTCCGCGAGCGGGCCGAGCGGCTTGCCGGTCTCGTCGGCGGGGAGGTCGAGGAGACCGTCGCCCGGGTCGGCGGCGGCGCGCTCCCGCTGGCCGAGCTCCCGAGCGCCGCGTGCGCGATCGAGGAGCGTCTGGCGCCGATGCTCCGGCTGGGAGACACGCCGGTCGTCGGGATCGTCCGCGACGGCCGCCTGCTCCTGGATGCGCGCACGCTGACGGCGGACGAAGTCGACGAGGTCGCCCGCGCCGTCATCCGCGCGCGGCGGGCCAGCATCTCCATCTGACGATGGCACTGACGGTCGGCACGGCCGGGCACGTCGACCACGGCAAGACGACGCTCGTCCGCGCGCTGACGGGGAAGGACACCGACCGGTTGCCGGAGGAGCGCTCGCGCGGCATCTCGATCGACCTCGGGTACGCGCCCCTCGAGCTGCCGGGTGGGCCGACGCTGTCGCTCGTCGACGTCCCCGGCCACGAGCGGTTCGTGCGGACGATGGTCGCAGGGGCGACAGGGATCGACCTGTTCCTGCTGGTCGTCGACGCGGCGGAGGGCGCGCGCCCGCAGACCCACGAGCACCTCGCGATCCTGCGCCTGCTCGGCGTCGACCGCGGCGTCGTCGCCGTCACGAAGGCGGACGCCGTCGACGGGGAGACGCTCGAGCTTGCGCTCGAGGAGGCACGCGAGCTCGTCCCGCGGGCGCCGGTCATAGCGGTGAGCGGTGTCACCGGCGCAGGGCTCGACGACCTTCGCCGGGCGCTCGCGGTGGTGGCGGCCGAGACCGCGCAACGCCGCGCCGACTTCCCGGCGCGGCTCTACGTCGACCGCGTGTTCACGCTGCAGGGCATCGGGACGATCGTGACGGGAACGCTGTGGTCCGGATCGATCTCCGAGGGAGACCGGCTGCGCCTCGAGCCGGCGGGCCGGGGCGTCCGCGTCCGCTCGGTGCAGGTGCACGACACGGCGGTCGCGAGGGCCGAGGCGGGGCAGCGCGTCGCCGTCAACCTTCCCGGCGTCGAGCGCCGCGACGTGCGCCGCGGCGACGCGCTGGTGGCCTCGGGCGCGTTCCCCCGCTCCTATCGCCTCCAGGTGGAGCTGCGCGAGCTCGAGCCGATCGGCGACGGCGCGCGACTCTCCGTCCACCACGGGACGAGCCGCATCCCCGCCCGCGTCGTGCGGGTGGGGGAGACCCACGCGCAGCTGCGGCTGGCCACCCCCGTCGTCGCCGCCCGCGGCGACCACGTCGTCCTGCGACGCGAGACCACCGTGGGAGGGGCGGTCGTCCTCGACCCGGCGCCGCCGCGCCGGACGGACGCCGAGCGCGACCGGCTGCTCGGCGAGAGCGACCCGGCCTCGATCGTGCGCGGGCTCGTCCACGAGCCCGTGAGCGTCGAGCAGCTCGCCGCGCGTGCCCTCCTCGGCGGGGCGCAGCTCGAGGAGGGCCTCGACGCCGTCCGGGTCGTCGACGGCTGGGCGTTCTCCGACGCGTGGCTCGAGCAGACCGCGATGGACGTCGAGGCGCGCCTGCACGCCCGGGCCGAGGCCTCCCCGCTCGACCCCGGCCTGGTGCTCGCCGAGCTGCTGCCGCCGGAGCCTTGGGCGGCGGCCGTCCTCGACCTGCTCCCGGTCGAGCGTCGCGGGCCGAAGGTCGTCCTCCCGGGGACGGCGGCGTCGCTCGGCGCGCGCGCGGACGCGGCCGCGGCGCTGGAGCGCGACCTCGCGAGCGCGGGCCTGGCTGCGACGAGGGTCGAGGACGGCGAGCTCGCCCGCTACCTCGAGGGCGAAGGCCTGCTCGTCCGGCTCGGCGACGGCTTCACCGTCGGCCCCGGCGCCTACGAGGTCGCCCGCGACCTCGTCGTGAGCGAGTGCGCCGCCGCGGGAGAGATCACGCTCGCGCGCTTCCGCGACCTCTCCGGCGTCGGGCGTCGCGACGCGCAGCTCCTGCTGGAGCGGATGGACGTCGACGGTGTCACGCGTCGCGTGGGGGATCGCCGGGTGCTCCGCCGGGCGGCACGGGCCGACGCCGGCACGCACTGACCCAAGGTGAGGGTCGACTGCGAGAATCTCTCCGACACCATCCGAGGAGGCGACATGGCCGGGAAGTCCGACTTCACCGACGAGGAATGGGAGGAGCTGCGGAAGGGCGCGACCGGAGCCGGGCTCCTCGTCTCGGTGAGCGACCGTAGCTTCTTCGACACGTTCAAGGAGGCGTCGTCGCTCGCGAAGCACGTCAAGGGATCGCGCGACAGCGACAGCCAGCTCGTCCGTGAGCTCGCGTCCGAAGGCGGCACCGGCTTCGGGATGGTCGCCTCGCCGAGCGAGGTGCAGGACGGAACGTTCGAGTCGCTCGAGGCCGCGGTCGCGACGCTGCGCTCGAAGGCCCCCGACGAGCTGGAGAGCTATCGCGCGTTCGTGCTCGAGCTCGCGGAGTCGGTCGGCAAGGCCGCAGGCGGTGGGGACGAGGCCGAGGCGGCCACGATCGAGAAGATCAAGGCCGCGCTCGCGTAGCCCACTCCGGCTCCGGATCGGTCCCGACGCCCTCCGCGATCCGGTTGATGTAGTTGAAGTACGCGACGACCTGGATGACGTCGTGGATCGCGGCGTCGTCGAGGCCGTGCACGCGGAGCGTCTCCGCGTCGGCAGCGCCGACCGCCGTGGGCGTGAGCGTCAGCTTCCGCGCGTAGTCGCACATCGCCCGTGTGCGCGCATCGAGATCGGCCTCGCGATAGTCGTGCTCCGCGTGTGTCGCCAGCTCGTCTGGTGCGCCCTCGTCACGGAGGTCGTCGGCGTGCGAGCGCCGTCAGTAGTAACACTCGTTCGTCGCCGAGACGACCGTCGCGATCAGCTCGCGCTCCTGCCGTGTGAGGCTCGACGGGCCGAACATGATCGCCTTGTAGAGCTCCATCGAGGCGTGGAGCGTCTCCGGCGAGAGGCTCATCGAGCGGACGATGTTGAACACCTTCCCGGCCCGCCCGACCGCCGCCGCGTACTCCTCGGCGAGCGCCCCGTCGGCGTCGTCGGGGTCGATCAGGCGCAGGTGGGCCATGCGCCGATCCTACGGGAGGCGGCGCCGGTAGCCTCAGCCGCGGAGCGGCATGGGCCCGGTGGCCCAGCAGGTCTTCAAAACCTGTGCGGTGTGGTAGCCCCACGCTCGGTCGGTTCGACTCCGGCGCCGCTCCGTCAAAGGGATCGCGAGAACTGATGCGGGATCGCGAGTGCTGGCGGACACGAATCGGGCGGCCCCGAGAGACCGCCCGAATCCGCCTGAGACCGCCTGAGCGGGGGTGTGACTGGCGCGCAACTGGCGCGCACCCGAGGGTCAGCCGGACGCCGCCGCGAGGTGATCCTCGTGTACGAGCGGCCCGAGTGACCCAGCCCTCACTCGAGCGGCCTACGCGGGGCGTACCGGTGATGGATCATCAGCGCGTTCCCTTCGGGGTCGTCGAAGGCGGCCATGTGACACACGCCGCTGTCGATGGTGTCGGTCGTGAACGCGACGCCGTGCGACTCGAGCTCGGCGCGTGCCGCGTCGTAGTCCTCGACGTGGAGCGCGATCGGGTTCTTGTTCGGGCTGAAGCCCATGCCGAACTCCTCGGTCGCCATCACCGCGAGGGTCAGGCTGCCCGTCTCGAACTCGGCGCCCGGCATCTGCCCGTAGCGCGCAGTGCATGGCAGACCGAGGACCGTGCCGTAGAACTCGACGGACGCGTCGAAGTTCCGAGTCGGGACGACGACGAAGTCGACGCCGGTGACGAGCGAAGTGGACGTGGCCATGTCGTTCCTCTCTGGTGGGGTACGGCCTGGTGGGGTACGGCGAGATATACCTCGGGCACGACGGCCGTGGTCGTCATCGCCGCCTCATCGGCCCTGATCAAGACTGCTCTGGCGGTGCGTGTGGCAGCCCCACGCTCGGTCGGTTCGACCTCCGGCGCCGGCTCCGTTCAGACAGCACTCGTTCGACGAATCTAGTCACGTTTTCGTAGGCCCTGTAGAGCGAGACGCGCATCAGTCACGGATTCCGCGAGAGCCGTGACTCGGCGGGCTTGTGCCGGCGTTCGACGTTATGCAGCTACGGCGAGCAAGGTCGGCGCGGTCGCGCCGGTCGCAAGTCATGGAGCGGGAGGAAGGGAGAACTCCTGGCGGCCGAGGCCCATCTTCCGCGTCTCGCCCGTCGTCCGGTGCTCGACGGCGAACTCCGGCCCGGGGACGGAGTCGCCTATCAGTCGCGAGACGACGCGCCCGTGCTCGACGCGGGCCGGATAGTCGTGAATCGGCAGGAGGAACGTGCCGCTGTTTAGCGCCCTCTTGATCGCCGCTCGCTCTTGGCGCTTCGACGTGCCCTGGTTCCCGGTCGACTGCGGCTCGTAGTCGAGGACCTGGTAGATCGGGTCGATGATCTGGTTCTGGATGTCGTAGACGACGTCGCCACAGATGCAGGCGGTTCCCTCGGCGGTCTCGACGAGGATGTTCATCGAGCCCTCGGTATGGCCGCCGGCGGACTCGCAAACGATGCCGGGGGCGATCTCGTCGGGGCCGGACAGCTCGAGGTCGAGCAGGCGCATCGCGCCGGGCTTGTGCAGGCGGTCGATGTGATGTTTCACATACTCGGCGGGGTACTGACCACCCTGGATCCCCGATACCGAGTACTCCAGTTCCCGCCGGTTCGTGATGACTGTCTGCCGCATCGAGAACTGGCTGTCCTGGCCGGCGTGGTCGATGTGGTGGTGCGTATGCAGGATCCAACGCACATCGTTGATCTTGACGCCGTGCTTCACGAGTTGGCGGCGCAACGTCATCTCTTTCGTTACGGTCCCGGTCATCCCGAGCGTCTCCATGATCTCCGGATGGCTCGCACCGGTGTCGACGAGGATCGGCTCGGTATCCGGGCCGAGGATGAGGAAACCCCACGTCTTCACCTGCGTGCGGATCCCCATGTTGCGGGCGAGAACGAGGAAGCTCGATTCGAGCTCGATGTCGATCAGATCGAGCATCTTGATCTCATAGGCCATTGAAGGTGGAATTGACCCGTTTCGGTTGACACCGTGATGCTTTCGGGCCAAGCGGCCCGGGAGAGGAGCGTGTGGGATGCCGAGGACGAGACCGCCGTACCCGCCGCAGTTCCGGCTCGAGGCGGTGCGGATGCTCCGAGCCGGGGTCAGGTCGCCGAAGCAGCTGGCGGTCGAGCTCGGGTGTTCGGAGCAGACGCTGCGGAACTGGCTGCGCCAAGACGAGGCGGACCGTGGCGAGCGCTCCGACCTGCTCAGCTCGGAGGAGCGGAAGCGGCTTCATGAGCTTGAGCGCGAAAACAAGGTGCTGCGACAGGAGCGCGAGATCCTGAAGCGGGCCGCGGCTTTCTTTGCCAGGGAGACCGATCGACCGTGACCAGGTTCCGGTTCGTCGAGGCTGAGGCCGCACAGTTTCCCGTCTCCCTGCTGTGCCGTGTGGTTGGTGTGACTCGTCAGGGCTTCTACGCCTGGAAGCGGCGGCCGCCGAGCGCACGTGAGCTCGCCGACCGCAAGCTTGCAGAGCGGATCCGCGAGATCTTCGTCGAGACGGAAGAGATCTACGGTGCTCCGCGCATCTACTCGGAGCTGAAGCTCGGCGACGGGCTCGCGATCGGCAAGAAGCGGGTCGCAAGGTTGATGCGGCAACTCGGCATCAGGGGCGCCGATGGCAGACGCGGCCGGCCGCGCACGACCGTCCGCGATCCGAAGCGGCCCTCGGCACCGGACCTCGTCGACCGCGACTTCGCCCGCGCGGAGCCGAACCGGCTCTGGGTCTGCGACCTCAAGTACATCCAGACCGGCCAGGGCTTCCTCTTCCTTGCCGTCGTCCAGGACGTCTTCAGCCGCCGGATGATCGGCTGGTCGATGCGCGACGACCTCAGGGCCGAGCTGGTGCTGGACGCGCTCGGGATGGCGGTCACCAGCCGCGGCGACCAGGCCGCCGGCGTCGTGGCGCACTCCGACCACGGCTCGCAGTACACGAGTCTGGTCTACGGCGGCTACGCCAAGCAGTCGGGGATCAACCTCTCCATGGGCTCGATCGGCGACCCCTGGGACAACGCCGTCGCCGAGAGCTTCTTCGCCAGCCTCGAGAAAGAGCTCCTCCGCCGCGAACGCTTCAGCACCCGCGAGCAGGCCCGGCTCCGCGTCTTCTGGTACATCGAATGCTTCTACAACCCGCGCCGCAGGCACTCCAGCCTCGGCATGCTCAGCCCCATCGACTACGAACAACGACACCAACAGGAGGCCATTGCGGCCTAACCCTCAGGTGTCAACGGAAACGGGTTACTTCCAAAGGCTCCTGTCTCGTGGACTTGGTCGATCTCTCGTCGACCCGGTCGAGCACGCTAGGCCCCTAGCTGTGATGGCCGAGCGGTGAGTGTCGCCTCCGATGGTTCTAGTAGACGAGCCAGCCGTCAAGCGCGGCCGTGCGTCAGCGCTCGAGCCATAGATGGCGCGGCCCGCCAACCCCTGCAGGAGCGTCTGGGCGAGGCGCGCGCCACGCAGTTCGCGGACAAGCTTCACCGGACGGCGATCGAGGAGACCGGCACCGGCGACGAACAGGTCGACGCGTTCCTCCGCGACACCGGCGAGTTCGCCGCGATCACCTACGACGGCGCTTACGTCCCCTGCGAGAAGGCCTGAAGTCGGCGCGCACCCCTGACGAACGCTGGCAAGCACGCGAACGCATCCGCGGCCGCCGTCGAGGTTGCCGCGCTCGACGGCGTCCTATACGTCTCGGTTCGCGACGACGGCGCCGGCGGCGCCGCACTCTGGCGGCGCTCGCCATCGCAATCGTGGTCGCGGCAAGCACCGCCACCGCCACGTTCGCATCGACGAGCCACACCAGCACACCCAACGGCCAAAAGGCGATCGCGCAGTCGTCCGCCGAGGTCTCGCAGGCTGTTACTTCCTAGCCGGCTTGTGAGGAGGGGGTCGGCGCCTCCGCGCCGCCGCCTCCCTCCTCTATCGTCAGATGCAGACCCGGTTCCGGGTATCGGCATAGTGGATGCCCGGAACAGGAAAAAAACAAGAGATGAGGTGGGGAATTGAGCACCGATGTCGGTCCAGATACGCATGAGGTAGCGCGTTCTTCCGGTCAGACGGGCCGGGTTGAGCATTTCTCTGTGGCGGAGCGGGTTGCGCGGGGCAAGGCGGCGCGGGCGGAGGTGCCTCGGTCGGCGCATGCGGAGTGGGAGCCTTCGCCTCTGCGGGCCTCTCCTATCGAGTTGTTGGAGGCGCAGGCGCAGTCGAGGGTGCCGGAGTTGGTGCCGATCCGTTATGGCCGCATGCTGGTGTCGCCGTTCACGTTCTACCGGGGAGCCGCGTACTTGATGGCGGCGGATCTGGCGGGGATGCCGCGGACGGGCCTACATACGCAGTTGTGTGGTGATGCGCACTTGTCGAACTTCGGTGCGTTTGCGGCTCCGGATCGTCGGCTGGTGTTCAGCATCAACGACTTCGACGAGACCTTGCCGGGGCCGTTCGAGTGGGATGTGAAACGCCTGGTGGCGAGCTTCGCGGTGGCCGGCCGCGACCGCGGCTTCACCGACAAGGAGCGCAGCGGCGTCAACGTGATGGTAGGGCAGGCGTATCGGGAGGCGATCACCAATTTCGGTGGGATGACAAACCTCGATCTCTGGTACACGCGGCTGGACGCCGACGAGCTTCTCAGGCAGTGGAGCAGGGTCGCCTCGGCGGAGCAGAGGAAACGGGCCGACCGCAACCTCGCCAAGACGAAATCGAAGGACAGTCTGAAGGCGTTCGGGAAGCTGACCGAGATCGTCGACGGTGAGCCACGCATCATCAGTGACCCGCCGACGGTGGTGCCGATCGAGGAGTTGCTCGGTGACCGGGCGCACGAGCTGGAGGACTTCCTGCGCGGCGTGATCCGCTCCTACCGGCGCACGCTCGCCGGGGACCGACGCAAGCTGTTGGAGCGCTACCGCTACGTCCATGCCGCCCGCAAGGTTGTCGGTGTCGGCAGCGTCGGCACACGCGCGTACATGATGCTGCTCCTCGGCCGCGCTGGCGACGACCCGCTCTTCCTCCAGTTCAAGGAGGCAGAAGCCTCGGTGCTGGAGCCGTTCCTGGGCAAGAGCGAGCACGCCAACCACGGCCAACGCGTCGTCGAAGGACAACGCCTCACCCAGGCGGCCAGCGACATCATGCTCGGCTGGATCCGCGCCGAGGGAATCGACCACGTCAAGCGTGACTTCTACGTGCGTCAGCTCTGGGACGCGAAAGGATCCGCGATGGTCGAACTGATGGAGCCCAACCTGATGACCATGTACGCCAGGGTCTGCGGCACCGAGCTGGCCCGAGCGCACGCCCGCTCCGGAGACGCGATCGCGATCGCCAGCTACCTCGGTAGCAACGACCGCTTCGACCGTGCCATGGCCGAGTTCGCCGAGTCCTATGCCGACCAGAACGAGCGCGACTACAACACCCTCACTGACGCCGTCAAGGCCGGACAGATCAAATCCGAAACCGGCGTCTAGCGGTCACTCTGACACCGAACGGGAACGGTAGTGGCAAGTACGTCATACGAGGGCGTGATCTCAGATGCGGTCAAGGTCGTCGAGGCCGTGGGAGCCTCGATCATGGTGTTCGGCGGTCTTGCGGCCTTCGTCGTCTGCGCGCCGCGCATGCTCAGCGCCTCGACGCGGGCTGGCTCCTACGACGCGCTCCGCCGCGACCTGGGTCGCTGCATCCTGCTCGGCCTCGAGGTGCTGATCGTCGCCGACATCGTGCGGACGATCATCGTCGACCCGACCTACGAAAGCGTCGTCGTCCTCGGCGTCATCGTGGTTGTGAGGATTCTGCTCAGCTTCTCGCTCGAGGTCGAGATGGACGGCATGTGGCCGTGGAACCGCTGGCGCCGATCCGAGGGCGGACGAGCAGACTCGTCGGGATGAGGACACCCAGGCTTCACTGCTAGCACCTCGTTCGTCGGCTCCTCAGAAGCAGGAGCAACGCGGGTGTCCGGTCGAGCAGAATCAAGGCCGATAGAAGGCTGTGACCGCTCGCGTGACGTCAATCTGAAATGAGCTCTTAGCCGTGGGCGACCGCAGGGTCCCCGGCCGTTGGCTTGTAGTCCTGCTTGAACATGGCGAGCAGTGCCCCCCTCGGCGTGAGAGCAGCCGTGACGAGTTCCCAGCCGTCTTCATCCCGCTTGTTGAGGGCGTCGCGGAGCGACTGCGCGTTGTCTACGGGGAGTTCTGTTACGTCGTAGTGATGTTTGCGTGCCATCGCGTCTCCTTCGGGTTGCGGGCAATCCCAACTCTGTCACCGGGAGCCGCGAGCGCCAAAAGTCGTCCTGAGTACGCTGGGGCCATGATCCGCTAGGTCTGGCGGCACCCGTGGGCGCCGGGCTATCGCGCGTCCACAGCCCGACCGCGTTCACTGACATGTTGGAGTTGGCGCCCATGCGGAAACGGGTTGAAACCGTGAGTCATGGGCGTCAACAGCGACAGAAACCGCAAACCGTATCGCCCCCGGTACCGCCTCGGATTTAGCCTCCGGCGGCAACACGTGAACGGCGCCATCGTGCCCGCCGCGCTACAAAGCGGCGGAGGCAGCTTTCGATGAAGCGGCGGAGGCAGGTTTCGCGCCAACTCCGGTCGCCTGATCCCCGTTCCCAGCGACCTTGGGATAAGTTCAGCGCGGGCCACGTGACGGTCGGTGTCGCCTTGGGCCCGTTCGTGGCGTCGTGCGGATCGCGACCTTCGGCGTGATGTCTGGCGCTTGTCCGTATCCGCCCATGCTGATGCGTCCGCGAGCATTCGGTGATCGCGGGGGCCCTATTTTGCGACCAGGCATGGAGTGCCGGGGTTCGTCTGCCCAGACCTGCGCCGAACGAACCCACCGGGGCGGCGGGGGCGTTCATCATCCGGCGTGAGGGGCTCGCGTGTTACGCAGGCGCCGTTGTGGGCGGTGACGACCGATCGCCCCGTGCACGGAGCACGGCCACGACGGCAACGAGTAGGTAGCCAAACGCGGCGACCCTGGGGACGAATATCGCGAGCACGATCACGCCGACGTAGAAGCCGATGTTCGGCCCTGTCGCCAGCGCGATCGCGTTGAACTCCTTCTCGCTGACCTCTGGCCTGAGGAGAAACCGGTCGCGTGCCACAGAACCCCACAGAGCGCTGAGCAGGGACGAGATGACGAGCAGCGATGCACCGTAGAAGATGACCGCTGCCCGTTCGGCGTCGGAGTTGTGGATCGCTTCGGCCATCAGCTTGGTCGGGAAGGGCAGGAACGAGACGGCCATCAGCAGCAGTAGGTTGATCAGCATCAGCCGTGTGTTCGCGTACTGCAAGCGCCGGAAGATGCCATGGTGGGCGAGCCAGATCCCCCCGATCGTGATGAAGCTCGTCGCATAGGCGAGATAGGAAGGCCACTGGTCGATGATGCCCCGCCACAGGTTGTCGAACGCGGTCTCGGGCACGTTCACTTCCAGGATGAGCAGCGTGATGGCGATCGCGAAGACGCCGTCACTGAACGCCTCTGTCCGGCCGGTACCCCAGTAGTTCTCCACGGCGAACCGGTTCGCCTCTTGGCTGTCAGCTCCTGCGCCTCCGGCGACTGAGCCTACGCGGGCGCGCCGGCGGTGTCTGGGGTGTGTTTGGGTTGTGTGTCTTCGTCGTCGTCTGGGGCGGAGCGTGCGTGGTTGGGTAGGTGTCGCACCCAGGCGAGTGTGAGGAGCGCGAAGAGGGCGAGGAACCCGAGCGCGGCCCGTAGTGCGTTGAGCTGCGAGTCGGAGTAGACGGCGACGAGCTCCTTCGTCTGGCGTGGGGGCAGACCGGCATCCTCGGCCGCCTGCTCGACCTGTGCGGTGGAGACAAAGTTGGCGCTCTTCTCGGATGCCGCGACCGCCTGTTGCTTGACCGAATCGGACAGGTTCGGGTTCGCCATCACCTCGGTCGAGAAGTTCGTCGCAAGCGAGGCGATCAGGATCGAGCCGACGAGCGCCACTCCGAGGGAGGCGCCAAGGTTGAGCGAGGTGCCCTGTAGGCCCCCGGCTTCGCCGCCGCGGGAGGGATCCACCGACGACATGATCACGTTGCCGACCTGCGACGCAAGCAGCCCGAGCCCGGCACCGAGCAGCGCCAGCCCGATCCCGAAGCCCCAGCCGTTCAACTCAGGTCCGATGAAGTGAAGCAGGACTGCTTCGCCGACGAGCATCGCGGCGACACCGCGCTGGACGATCCGTTTTGGCGAGTACCGGCCCGTGATCGCGGAGCCGCCGATCGCGAACACGAACATCGCGACCGACATCGGCAGGATCGTCTTGCCGGTCTTCAGGGCGTCGAAACCGAGCACCGTCTGCAGGTACAGCGGGTATCACGAAGAAGGTGCCCTGGATGATGAACGCCTGGCACCACTGCACCACCAGCCCGGCTCGCATCTTCGGGATCTGCGGAAGGGCGAGGTCGAGCAGCGGCTCCTGTCCGCGCTCTTTGACCCGTCGCTCCTGCCGCACGAACAGCCACAGCAGGACGGAACCGATCGCGATCAGCCACAACGTCGGCGACAGCCCGAGCGGCGACACCGGAGCAGCGGCCTTCGCCGTCACCCATCCCCACTGGCTCGACTTCAAGACCCCGAACACGGCGGCGCCCAATCCGGCAGCCGAGAGCACCGCACCGCCCAGGTCGAGCTTGCTCTTGCGGCCCACCGTGGCCGGGATCACCTTCAGGAACAGCATCAAGATCAGCACCACGACCGTCTCGCCGGCGAACACGTAACGCCAGGAGAGATTCGCCGTCACCCAGCCGCCGATCAGCGGCCCGGCCGCCATCGACGCGCCACTGACACCACCGAGGATGCCGTAGGCCATCGCACGCTGCTTACCCTGATAGGTCGCGGCCGTCAGCGCGGCAATCGCGGGGATCACGAGCACCGCGCCAAGACCCTCCACCAGCGACCAGCCCACCAGCAGCACGGCGAGATTGGGCGACAGCGCCGTCGTCAGCGACCCCGCCCCGTAGACGAGCCCCCCGATCCAGAACGCCCGCTTCGCCCCCCAGCGGTCGCCGATCTTGCCGCCGATCAGCATGAACGCGGCCATCACCAGCGTGTACATCGTGATCGCGGTCTGAAGACCCACGACCGTCGTATCCAGGTCCGACACGACCTGCGTGATCGACACGTTCATCACCGTCGTGTCCAACACCATGATGAACTGGGCCGTCGCCAGTATCCCGGCCACACCCCAACCGACCTTCACCCCCGCCGGGGTTGACTCCACGCCACGGGCTACGGTGGCGTCCGTCGCCGCAGGCGAGGTGATCGGGTCAGGCACTTAGTCCCTCGCCCTCGGCGGTTGGTCGGGCGTCCGTCTTGCCGGCCGCGACCTGGGCCCGGTAGGTCTTCGTGACCTCTCCGAGCACGATCTGGATCGTTGCCGCGACAGGAACGGCGATCAGCGCTCCGACCACTCCGAGCAGGGCGCCGAAGAGCGCGACCGAGATGATGATGAAGAACGCCGACAGCTTGACGGCCTTGCCCTGGATCGTCGGGGTGAGGACGCTGTTCTCGATCTGCTGGTAGATCAGCACCACCGCGAGCATGATCAGCGCCGCCGTCAGACCCTCTTCCGCCAGAAGCGTCAGCGAGAGGATGAAGCCGGAGATCGTGGCGCCGATGTTCGGGATCATGTCGAGGAACCCCGCGATCAGCCCTAGCGCGACTGCGTAGCTCGAGCCGAGCAGGTAGGCGGTCGTGCCCTGGACGGTGCCCGCGATCGTGGCGATGATCACGACGCCGATCGCCCAGCGCGAGACCATCGTGGTGACGCGATCCCAGAGCGGCAGCCACACCTCCTCCTGCCCCTTCGGCAGCACGCTCGCGAGGGCCGCCTTCAGCTCCGCGACCTCGCAGAGGAAGAAGAGGCAGATGAACGTGACCAGGAAGATGTCGAGCGCCATGGAGGCGATCGACCCCGCGAACCCGACGAGCGCCCCGAGCGCGTCGGGAACCGAGTTCGAGACGCTCTGCGCTCCCGGACGTGACGTTGTCGGCGGCGCCCGTGTCCTTGAGGAAGCCGAGCTCGCTCGAGTTCTTGAGCTGGTCGACCGTCTGCGGCAAGTCCTTGAGGAAGGACTGCATCCCTTCCAGCAGCGGCTTCAGGAGCACGAGCCCGAGCAGGGTCAGCACGACGAGGGCGCCGATCACGGTGACCGTCGCGGACATGCCGCGCCCCAGGCGCGTCTTGCGCTCCACGAGCCTCACCGGACCCTCGAAGACGAGCCCGAGGAAGATCCCCACGAAGACCACCACGCAGCGTGTCGCGGATCGAGACGACGGCCCACGTCAGCAGAAGAGCGCGACCGCCAGCAGCAGCGACTTGAACGTGATCACGATCTGGAGGGGCCGGTGGACCATCGTTCCTACGCTTCGCTTGGTTCGGTGGTCGGCGTCGGGACGAGTCGGTGCGGGACGTCCGGCAGGTCGGCGTAGGCGGTATGGCCGAGGTCGACGAGCCAGCGCACGAACTGGAGGTGGACGTTCTCGGCGCCGACGATCTGCTGCGACGGCGGGGTCCAGTCGGAGGGGCAGAGGATGAAGGGATGGTTCTGGGTGCCGCCCATGCCCCCGTGTGAGCCGCAGAGCTCTTCGAAGGCGGCGACCTCGTCCACAGCTGTCCAGTAGGTGCTGTTGACCATGATGTCCTGGCAGTGGGGGAAGGTGTCGGTGCGCTTCACGTGCAGCGCGGCGTTGGGGCCGAACGAGGCAAGCGGGTCATCTCCCTCGATGCGCCTCTCGTCCAGGTAGTTCGTGCCGCTGCGCCCGAGCACGACGGCTCCCCGCTTGTCGGAGTGCACGAGCACGAAGCCGATTCCGGGGTGCGTGCGGAGCGCCTCGACGAGGCCGGGGTAGCGGTCGTCGAGTTGCTCGAGCGTGGCCCGCCCCTCGATCCGCGGGAACGAGATCAGGCCGAGGCAGCCCGACGCCATCACGGTCACCTCGGGCGGCCCCTCGGCGCCCTTCTTCTCCCGGTGCCTGCGCTTCCGGCCCGACTCGTCCCGCGCAGCACCGATGTCGACGGTGCCATCGTTCGCGGTCGAGCTCTTGGTGGCGAGCCGGGTGAGCGCGCCCGTCACGCCGGACGAGGACGCCCCTTCCGTGGCGGCGGCGTTCAGGTATCCCCAGCCCTCGTCGACGCCTCCCGGTACGAGCACCTCGTCGGCGCCGCATTTCTCGGTGACGAGATCGCGAGTGAGAGCCCGTAGCGCTGCTTGAACGTCGCTCCCTGCGACTGGCCATGATCGGCGAGCACGACGAGGCGATAGGGCCGGGGCGCGTCCTCGGCGGCTCTGAGCGAGCCGCGCGAACGCCCTGTCGATCTTCGCAAGCTCCCTGAGCGTCTCCGGCCGCTCGATACCCGAGTGATGGGCGACCTCGTCGTAGCCGAGAAACATCGTGTAGATCACCGGTCGCCCGCTGTAGAGATCCTGGATCGTGGACGCCACCTCCAGCTCCCGCTGGAGCACGTTCGTGTACGAGCGAAGCAGGGGGTATGGGAACCAGCCACGGTGCACCCGCGGCTCGATCTGCAGACGTCGCTGCTGCGTCTGCTGCCAGATCTCCGCCACGATCTCCTTGATCGACGAGGATGAAGGTGCGCGTGACGTCGTAGGGATTGGCGAAGAAGGCGAAGTAGTCCTCGCCGACGCGGCCCTCGCGCTTCTCGCGCACGGTGCTCATCGTGATCATCGAGTGAGGTGCATCACCCGAGACGAGGTTCGCCCTACTGGCCCCGTCCGCGTACAGGAGGCCCTTGCCGTTCGAGTGCCGCTTCTCGATCTCCCTCGCGTTCTTGGGGCTGTTCGAGACGAACGCTTCCTGCCGGTCCTTC
The DNA here is from genome assembly GCA_963724805.1 of uncultured Actinomycetes bacterium. Lineage (GTDB taxonomy): Bacteria > Actinomycetota > Thermoleophilia > Gaiellales > Gaiellaceae > CAVQZA01. The sequence goes on along the minus strand of CAVRWA010000002.1, from coordinate 56,569 downwards.
TCCCACCAGCGGAAACCCGGCATGTCCCAGTTCGAGCCCTGCAAGATCCCCGACTGCATCGCTCCGGTCTGCGACGACCAGTCACACTCCCACTCGATCAGCGAGTGGGAGCCGTTGCGCAGCCAGGCGGCCATCGTCGGCGCGCTTCCGTCCCGCATCGCCCGCACGAGCACGTCGTGCGCGAGCCCGTCAATCTCCAGAAACAAGACCCCCGGAATGTTGCTCGGCGCCGCCGTTTCCTTCGACTTTCGCGCGTGTCGCTTGATCACCTCGCGGTAGTAGAGATCGTCATCGTCGATCCCCAGGAACAACGTCACCACGTTGTTGATCAGCGTCAGGCCGAGCGCAACGACGACAGCCGTCCATAACCCGCTGATCTGCACCGAATCTGAGAGAACATCCGAGGCCAGCCAGACGAAAACACCGTTCAGGAGAAGCACCCCGAATCCAAGCGTGATCACAGTCAACGGCAGCGCTATCCGGATCAGCAGCGGCCAGACGAGCGCATTCAGCAACCCGAGCACGGCCGCCAGAGCAAGGCCGCTCCACCAGCTCTCGATCGAGAAACCCTGGAGAATCCAGGCCAGCAACATCAACGCCACCGTGTTGATCACCCAGCCGACGACGACGCGGCCGACCCTCAGAGACCGGCGCCTATTTACGGGAGCGTGTGACGTCGTCATCGCTCTCGCGGTGTTGTGCCGGCCAAGCGTCGCTGGCTTGTCACCACAACCATCGCTCCGCTGTGTCCGCAGGGATGCCTCATCACGCATCCCCGCCCGCGCCTGTTGCCTCGGGTTCGTCGTGTTTCGGTTTGTGCACCTTCTCCTTTGCGCCGCTGTAGGACGTCGAGACGAGAGCCTTGCCGCCCGTCCAGCCGAAGATGAGGAGGACGAGCACGAGGGCATAGACGACGTTGGTGGCGGAGGTCACGAGCTGCTGGCTCAGTGAGTAGGCGGTCGCTGTTGCGCCGTCGGTGTAATCGCGCAACGCGGCTGCGTTGGCCGCCTGGGTGACGCCGACGGCCCCTGGTGTGACCGAGGTCACGTTCGCGGCCGAGCTCGAGCCGATCACGTGCACAACCGAGCCGAACGTGACGGGGATCGAGTACGCGGCCAGGAAGACCGCGATCACGCCGAGCTTCGCGGCGTAGCTGAGAACCTGCCACGTGAGGACCCGGGTGGCGTACGCCCTCGGATCGGTGAGGATCTTCCCGCCCTGTTCTGCCTTCTCCCAGAGGCCCTTCAGCTTGTGCCAGAACATCCGTCCGAGCACGAAGATCAGGAATGCACCGCCGACGATGATCAGCAGCGCGAGCAGCGCGTGGTGACGGAACCAGCCGAGTTCGACGTCGAAGGCCGCTCCCGCCTGGAGGAACAACAGGCCGTAGACGACCGCGCCGACGACGGTGAAGAAGATCTTGTTGACGACGTAGGCGGCGAATATCCCGGCGAAGCTCGAGCCGGGGACGATCGCGACGAACATCAGCAGCGTCACGAATGTGCCGATGTTGGCAGGCAGGAAGCTGTTCATCCCGACACCGACCGCATAGGCCGTCACGATCGGCCACAGCGCCACGCCGGCGTCCGGGTAGGCGTAGCGGAGAATCCCGTAGTAGGCGACCCCGTTGAACGTCGTCTGGGCCACCTGTAGCAGCACCCCGGCGACCAAATAGCCGACCGGAACGGCTTTGAGCTGATCCCAGAGATGAGTCAGCCAGCCGTGGACGTCGACGCCCAATAGGTTCAAGACGACCAGGAGCAACGCAACGACCGCAATCCAGCCGCCCACCTTGACCAGGCGTCGCTTCCGCGACCGGTCGCGAAGCGGGCTCACGGCAGCGACCGCCGTGCCGGCGGCGATCGTTGCGTTCACGAGCCGGCTGCGCTCGTCAGGGTGTTGCAGGCGCTCGAGCTCGTGAATGCGCTCTTCAGCTCGCCCTTCGCGTCGAGTCCCTGGAGGTCCGCGACCGTCGTCTTGACCTCTGTTCCCATCGTCGCGAGTGTGACCGTCGCCGATGAGACGGCAGCGATGACGCCGCTGATGCCGGAGGCGCCTTTGACCGCGTTCTCGATCGTGGCCACGTTCTGCTGCAAGCTCGTCGCGAGCTGATCGAGCGAGTCCTTCGCCTGCTGCCCGGATGGGGTATCGGGCTTGCCCAGCCCTTTCAGGTCGGAAGCGAGTGTCTGCGTCGCCGACTTCGCATCGTCGGCGGCCGTCTGGAGCCCGCTCTTTGTGGGATCGCTCTTCAGAGAGCCGGCGGCTGACTTGATCGCGGTCTGCCAGGTTGTGAGCGACGTGCAGACACCGCTCGCCCATGCCTCTGTCGCCGACGCGCTGGTGGTCGTCGTTGTCGTCGAGTTGTCGCCGCTTGAGCCGCAGCCCGCAGCGACGAACGCGACTGAAACAACGACAGTGATCAGGCTGAGTGTGCGAGTGGATGTCATCGTCATGTCCCTTGTTGGTGGCGGGAGGGGCCGGCGTGTGTGCCGGCCCCTCCCGTACCGCCGGTTAGGAGCTCACAGCCTTCGTGACCTCGTCGGACGACTGGGCGAGAGCTTTCTGGAGCTCGTCGTAGTCGTCCTTGTCGATTGCCTTGTTGATCCGCTTGTCCGAGTTGACGAGGGCGGCCTCGACCCTGTCCGCGTAGGTGTCATCGACGATCGCGACGACCGCAGACGATCCCGGCGGCAGGTACTCCTCCATCTCGACGCCCAGCTGCTTCTCTTCGTGCTTCTTCTTGAGCTTGCCGACGACCGCGCCGATCCCGGCTCCGACCGCGGTCGCGGCAAGCAGCGGCGGCGCGAACAGCCCGACCACGAGCCCGGCGGTGCCGCCGAGAACGGCGCCGCCTGCGACGTGGGCACCGCTGTCGTGCTCGGCCACATCGACCTTGCCGCTGGCGTCGCGGTTCAGGACGACGGCCCCGACGACCTGGTAGTCACCGGCGTCCTCGCCGGCCTTGAGCGCCTTGAAGTCATCGGCTGCAGCCCCGGAAACCGAGTAGCTACCGACCACAAGGACGAGATTGTCATCTGCCATCATTTCCTCCTATTCGGGAATGCATTGAGAGTGGTCAATACGTTGAGCCGTGCATTGCTGTTGTCTCGTTCGTGCTGCGGCGGCGGGAATAGGCGCGCGGGAACATCTCCCACGCGCCCTCCCGGACCACTGCTACGAGGCGGTCTCGTCTTCGAGCTCGGCCTCGTACTCGGCGATCTCGATCGCGATACCGAGCGCCTTGATCATCTTCCCCGATGCCGAAACGACACGTGCGGTCCCGACGATCGGCGCGACCGCAGTCAGGACGCCCTGGATCTCTTCCGCTCCGAAGCCCAGCTCGCTGGCTGCGCCGAGGTTGAGCAGATAGGACGCGGCCGAAGCATCGACCGCAACGAGCGCTGCGAGGCGCACCAGCATCAATGTCTCGGAGTCGAGATTCGACGCCTCGAGTGAGTCCGCCGTCATGCTCGCCAGCAGATCGAGAACTGGCCTCTCAACAATTTCCTCTGCCATCAGATTCTCCTTTCAGGAGCTTGTTAGGGACACGGCGGGACGCCGCGGCCCGGTCCTGCTGGTGTTACATCCCGCGCCGATCACGGCGTCGCTCGCGCCGACGCACACCGCAGACCGAGACGGGCGACAGCGGCCGCCCGAACGGGTCGATGAACAGCGTGACGGGTCCCGTGTGCGCCGGGACCGCTCCCTCGAGCACGTCGATGGAGTAGCTGAGATTGCCGTCGCCGGTGAGGTTCGGCGCCGTGAGCACGACCACCGCGTCGTCGGGGACGTCGGCGCCGGGCTCGAGGAACGAGAGCACCGCGTTCGGCGGGTCGGTCTCGAAGCTGTTGTCGCCGATGGCCCACAGGTCGACGAAATCGGTCGTGGCCATGTGCCCGACGACCCGCTGGGGCCGGTCGGAGAAGTAGAGCGTCGAGGGGGTGATCCCTTGCAGCGTCAGGTTGGCACCGTCGCTCTCGATGCCCTGCGCGGTCTGCACGAACATCGACTGCTCGGTCTCGAGCTGCTCGGCCAATATCTCGGTCATCGTTGGTACCTCCTTGTCAGGCCTGGGTCGGGCGGCGGGCAATCCAGCGACGGCTCTGTCCCTCGCCTTGCAACAGCGATCGTGAACCCGGTGCTCGATCGGCACGTCCGCGGACTCGCTGACTCCACTTCGCAGAATCCACATGGCGGCGACCGACCCCAAACGGAGAGCCGAGCTCCGCGTCGTCGGAGACGTCGGCGCCGTGCTCGAGGCACGAGAGCACCGCGTTCGGCGGGTCGGTCTCGAAGCTGTTGTCGCCGATGGCCCACAGGTCGACGAAATCGGTCGTGGCCATGTGCCCGACGACCCGCTGGGGCCGGTCGAGAAGAAGAGCGTCGAGGGGGTGATCCCTTGCAGCGTCAGGTTGGCACCGCCGCTCTCGATGCCCTGCGCGGTCTGCACGAACATCGACTGCTCGGTCTCGAGCTGCTCGGCCAATATCTCGGTCATCGTTGTTACCTCCTTGTCAGGCCTGGTCGGGCGGCGGGCAATCCAGCGACGGCTCTGTCCCTCGCCTTGCAACAGCGATCGTGAACCCGGTGCTCGATCGGCACGTCCGCGGACTCGCTGACTCCACTTCCCAGAATCCACATGGCGGCGACCGATCCCAAACGGATGAGCGAGGCCGAGCTCAACTCCCGCCCACCGGACCTTTCGTGCCGGTCGGCAGGAGGCCGGCACTCTCAGCCAAGTCCACGGCCTCGGCCCGGTTCGTGGCCCCGAGCTTCTCGTAGATGTGTTGGACGTGGGTCTTCACCGTCGGACGACTGACGCCCAGGCGGTCGCCGATCGCGGCGAGCGTCCGGTGCGTCGGGAGCAGGGTCAGGACGGTCGTCTCGGTCGGTGTCAGATGAACCGCCGGGCGCGATGCTCGCCTGCGGGACGCTCTGGGCTGACCGGCCATGCGCCTGACGCTACGCCTGCGGCGGCCGATCTCTCATCGGCCAAAGTGGCTGATATTCTCGGCGGGAATTCGATCCGAGCGCGGACGTCGCCGGGGAGCGCCCGCTAGTGAAGAGGCGGCTGACCCGTGGCCTTGATTGATGACTCGCATCTAGAAATTCGGAGCCGCTGCATGCTTTCCCTGGCGCTCGGGCGGCGGTGCTTGCCGGCAGCGTCACGCGTGTCTCAGGATCGTGCTGGCTCGCGGTGCTGGTGGGGCGTAGGTCGCGAGCGATCGCTAGTTCTTCTCCTCCTCTCGAGCGTCGGCGCCTGCTGAACGCCTCGGCGGTGCTGGTTCCGCCCGTGCGGGCCGATGCGGTACCGCGGGCCCGCCTCGCTCCCATGCAGGAGGTCGTGCAGCGCAGCCGGGTGGTGCTGGTTTCTGCTCCGGCGGGCTACGGGAAATCGACTCTCGTCGCGCAGTGGAGCGACCTGGATCCGAGGGTCAGCTGCTGGGTGCAGCTCGCACACGGCGACAACGACCCCGTGGCGCTGCTCGCCCGCGTCGTGGCGGCGCTCGAGCGCACTGGCCCGGTCCTCGATGACCTTCTCGAGGAGTTGTCACGAAGGACGCCGAGGATCGTCGAGGTCGCCTTTCCTCTGCTAGCTGCCGACCTCGGCGAGCGTGACCCGTTCGTGCTGGTGCTGGACGACGTTCACCTCGTCACGGCCAAGAGGAGCCGCTCGATCCTCGGGTTCCTCGCCGAACAGGTGCCATCCGGGTCTCAGCTGGTGCTGGTCGGGCGTGGCGATCGGGGACTGCGGCTCGGCCGCATCCGTGCAAGTGGCGACCTGGTCGAGGTCGGGGCCGCGCTCCTCGCTCTGGACACGGAGGAGACGCGAGCCGTTGCCGCCCGCGGTGGTCTGGAGCTGTCGGAGGAGGCGGCCGAGGCTCTGCGCGAGCGGACGGAGGGGTGGGCTGCCGCGGTCGCGCTGGCAACGATCTCGTTGCGAGACCGGGACGATGCCGCCACGAGGGCTGCCGGTCTGACCGGCACTCAGCAGCAGATCGCCGACTACCTCCTGGAAGAGGTGCTGGGGCGCCAGCCGGGCAATCTCACGACGTTCCTGCTCGGTACGTCGATCCTCGACCGGATGACGCCACCGTTGTGCGATGCGGTGCTCGGCACGGACGACGCGACCGATTCGCTCGAGGCCCTCGCGCGCTCGAATGCGTTCGTCGTCCCGCTCGACGATCGCGGCGGGTGGTACCGCTACCACCACCTGTTCAGTGATTTCCTCCGAGGCGGAGCTCAACCGTCGCCATCCGGAGTTGCTCCCCGTGTACCTGAAGCGGGCAGCAGATTGGTGCGAGCTGCACGGAAGCCCTGACGAGGCGTTCGCCTACGCGCACGAGAGCGGCGATCTCGCGCAGGCCGGCAGGATCGCGCACGGGCACTGGGACGAGCTCGCAGGTCGCGGGCGGATCGAGACGTTGCGGCTCTGGCTCGACCGCTGCACCGACGAGGAGATCGAATCGGACGCCCAGCTGTCGATCGCGGCAGCCTGGGTGTCCGTGCTGCTCGGCGATCCGGTCCGAGCCGAGGCGGTTCGTCGCTGCGGCCGAGCGGACGCCGCTCGATGTGGCGTCCGCCGACGGGGCGACCTCGCTTCGTTCGGCACTCGCGAATGTCCGAAGTGCCGTCGCTCCCGACGGAATCCACGGGATGCTGCGAGACGCCGAGTTCGTCTACGCCGCGGAGAAGCGCGAGGGCACCCGCCGGCTTCTCAGCGCCTGTCGCGCTCTGGGGACGGCGAACGTTCTCCTGGGCCGACCGCAAGAAGCGATCGATGTGTTCGGTGAGGCACTCGCTCTGTCGAGCCACCGGCCAGAGCTCGCGCACGTGCGGCTCTACTGTCTCGCCTACATGTCCTTCGCGGCCACAGAGATCGGCGATCGGCGAAACGCGCAGAGATGGGCGATCGAAGCGCTACAGCTGGTCGAAGAAGCGCGACTCGACGACGCAGTCCAGAGCACCATCGCCTACGCGGCAGGAGCGCTGGCCCACCAGCAGCGCGGTGACCACACCGAGGCCGCGCGCCAGCTCGAGAACGTCCGGCGCCTTCGCCCATTGCTCCACGGGGTCCCGTGGCTCGAAGCCGATCTCGCGCTGCGCTGCGCCGATATCAGCCTGAACCTCGGCGACCTCGCCGGCGCCCTCGAGTTCGCGCGGGTTGCGAGCGACGCACTTCAGGGCTACCCCGACGCCGGAACGCTTCCCACCCGGCTGCAGCGGTTCGAAGAGCGGATCAGGCGAGGGAAGGACTACGAGCTCACGCCGGCCGAGCTCCGGCTCATCGGCTTCCTGCCGACGCATCTCTCGCTCCAGGAGATCGCCGATCGTCTGTACCTCTCACGCCCAACGGTCAAGACTCAAGTCGCTTCGATCTACAACAAGCTCGGTGTCAAGGGCAGGTCCGAAGCCGTCGAGATCGTCGAGCAGTCCGGCCTCGGAGCGATCGACGGCCGGCTCACGATTCCGGATCCGGATCCCGACTGAGCTCGCCGTCCCGGGCGGGATGGCCGCGCGGGTGAGGGTCGGCGATATCGGCCATTGTGGCCGATGACGGGCCGATCGTCTCCGTCGTAGCGTCGGGTCGTCGGCCGATCGGGTCGAGAGAAACCGCATGACCGGCCCAACCGCCGGCATCAAACGGAGGGAGCGCAAATGCTCGCGTATGCGAACAACCCCAGCTTCTGGGACGTGGTCTGGTGGATGACCATCTTCTTCGTGTGGGTGATGTGGATCTTCGTCGTGATCAACGTGTTCATCGACAACTTCCGCCGTCGGGATCACAGCGGATTCGCGAAGGCGATGTGGACGATCCTGATCGTCTTCTTGCCGATTCTCGGCGTGGTCTCCTACCTGATTGCACGCCCGTCCGAGACCGCAGTCGAGGTCACGTAGCCGATGTTCTGCCGCGTTCGGCGGGCCTCGCGGCCCGCCGACGAAGCGGAAGAGCAACCACGTGCCAGAGGGTCTGTCTCCAATCGAGGTCGGCAAGGAGATCGGCGACCACGCCGAGCACGCGCGCGCCCATAGCGGGGATGGACGCGGCAACCGGCTGATCTCGGTCATGGCGGCGCTGCTGCTCTCGATCGTCACGATCGTCGCGGCCTGGTCCGGCTACTCGGCAGCGAAGTGGGGAACCGAGTCGTCACTCAAGCTCGCGAAGGCCTCGGCGACTCGGACGAAAGCGAACCGCTCCTTCCAGGAGTCGCTGACTTTCCGCTCCGCTGATGGGATCCTGTTCAACAGTTGGTTCGCGGCCTACCTGACGCACAATCCGAACGGGATGCGCGTCGCCGAGAAGCGCTTCCGACCGGAGTACCGGGTCGCGTTCGTCGCATGGCTCGCCACCCACCCGTTCACGAACCCGGACGCGCCCGCGGGGCCCCAAGAGATGCCGCAGTACATCCCGACCGGCGAGGCGCGGTCACGTGTGCTGGACAGGAGCGCGGACGCGTACTACGCGGAGGGCCAGGAGGCCGCCGAGACGGGCGACGAGTACGTGCGGGTGACGGTCATCCTCGCGAGCGTCTTGTTCCTGGTCGGGCTGAGCACCCAGTTCCCGCTGCTCGGCGTGCGCTTTGCCATGATCGGCGTCGGCGCCGGGCTGCTCATCTTCGCTGGCGTCCTGATCCTCACCCTCCCAGGCCCTCCGTGAACCTGAATCAGCAGCCCACAATCGTCCAGCGCCGCTCGTCCGGATGCAGCTCAGGATCGTCGTTATGACGGCCGCGCCGATTGCGTCTTCTGCCGCGGCCAAGGCTTCGGGTTTGGTGCTGCTCACGCTGGCCTCGGCGCAGTTCGTGATGGCCCTGGATATGACGGTGATGAACACGGCGATCGCGACGGTCGCCAAGGACGTCGGGACCGACGTGACCGGGATCCAGCTGGCGATCACGCTTTACACGCTCGTGATGGCGTCGTTGATGATCACCGGCGGGAGGGTCGGGGAGATCATCGGCCGCAAGCGTGCCTTCACGATCGGGTGCGTCGTCTACGCATGCGGGTCGCTGACGACGGCGCTTTCTCACAGCCTGACGGTGTTGATCATCGGCTGGTCGTTCCTGGAGGGGTTCGGCGCGGTGTTGATCTTTCCGGCAATCGTCGCGCTCGTCGCTTCGAACTTCGGAAAACCGGAGCGGCCGCGCGCGTACGGGCTCGTGGCGGCTGCCGGCGCGATGGCCGCCGCGGTGGGGCCGGTGATCGGCGGCTTGTTCACGAGCTATGCCTCGTGGCGGTGGGTGTTCGTCAGCGAGGTGCTGATCGTGATGGTGATCCTCGCTCTGGCGCGGCGGGTGAACGACACACCTCCCGAGAAGGGCGTCAGGCTCGACCTGGTCGGCACGGCGCTGTCGGCGGCCGGCCTCGGTCTGATCGTGATCGGCACCTTGAAGTCTGGTGCGTGGGGGTTCGTCCGGCCCAAGCCGGGTGCTCCCGAGTGGCTCGGGCTCTCGCCGGTGATCTGGCTCGTGCTCGCGGGTGGCGTGGTGGTGGGCCTGTTCGCGATGTGGGAGAACCGGCGTATCGCCCGCGGCCAGGCTGCGCTGATCGACCCGAAGATGCTGCGGAACATCCAGCTGCGCGACGGCGTCACGTCGTTCTTCTTCCTGTTCCTCGTGCAGGCCGGGATCTTCTTCGTCGTGCCGCTGTTCCTGTCGGTCGCGCTCGGTCTGTCGGCGGTCGCGACGGGCGTGCGTCTGCTGCCGCTGTCGCTGATGCTGCTGCTCTTCGCGGCCGGAGTCCCGAAGGTGTTCCCGCACGCGAACCCGCGGCGGGTCATCCGCCTCGGGTTCATCGCCATGTTTGGCGGGCTCGTGCTCCTGGTCGCCTTGCTCGACTACGGCGCCGGGGCGGAGATCGTCACCTGGCCGCTGCTGCTCGCGGGTGCCGGGATCGGCTCGATCGCCTCCCAGCTGGGGGCCGTGACGGTGTCGGCGGTGCCCGACGAGCAGAGCGGCGAGGTGGGCGGAATCCAGAACACCGGAACACAGCTCGGCGCGTCGATCGGCACCGCGCTCGCGGGCGCCGTGCTCATCTCGGCGCTGACCGCCTCGTTCCTCACCGGCGTCCAGAACAACCCGGCCGTCCCCGACCGCGTCGCCGCCCAGGCACAGACAAGCCTCGCCGGCGGCGTCCCGTTCATCTCCGACGCCGACCTGAAGGCCGCGCTCTCCGACGCGCACGTCCGCCCGCGGACCGCCGACGCGATCGTGGAGACGAACGAGCAGAGCCGGATCGACGGGCTGCGCGTCGCCGTGTCGATCCTGGCGCTCTTCGCGCTCGTCGCCTTGCTGTTCACCCGAGGCATCCCGACCGTGCAGCCCGGCGCTCGAGCCAAGCCCAGCCCACCGCCGACACAGCCGACCACTTGACACCTATCGACGAGCCCGACTGTCTCCCCGAGATCCTCGGCCGCCGCGAGAGGAGCAAGAAATGACTGACGACGATCACACCAGCGAGACCGCGGACGCGGCCGCCGACCGGATCCACGGCCCTCGCGAGCCGGAGCGGCCCGAGCAAGCACCTCCCCGAGCCGACGACGCCGGTCCCGCACCTGCGGGCGAGGAATCGCCGCCGGAGGCCGAGCCCGCTGCAGCCGAGCCGCCGGCGCCGACGGCGCCCGACCCGGTTGCCGAGAGCCCTCGGCCCAGGCGTTCGCCCCGATCACCGAAGCAGCCCAGCAGCGAAGAGCCAGCCCTTCGCGCCGCGGCCGGCCCTCCAGGGCGAAGGTCGTACCGCACCTCACGCCGGCGGAGCGGGCCGCGCGCGGCAAGGCTGCACGGGCCGAGGTCGGGCGCTCGGCCCACGGCGAGTGGGCCTCGCCGGCGAACCGACGCGACCCGGTCGACCTGCTCGAGGCGCAAGCAAGCGACGCGCGTGCAGGAGCTGGTCCCGATCCGGTACGGGCGCATGCTCGTCTCGCCGTTCACGTTCTTCCGCGGCGCCGCCTCCGTGATGGCGTCGGATCTCTCAGGTGGCCCGAGGACGGGACTGGAGGTGCAGCTCTGCGGGGACGCTCACCTCTCCAATTTCGGCGTGTACGCCGCCTCCGATCGGCGGCTCGTCTTCGACATCAACGACTTCGACGAGACGCTGCCGGGCCCGTTCGAGTGGGACCTGAAGCGACTCGTAGCGAGCTTCGCGATTGCGGGCCGCGACCGCGGCTTCGACGCCAAACAGCGACAGGCGATCAACCGCGCAGTGACCCGCGCCTACCGCACGGCGATGAAGGACTTCGCAGGCATGGGCACCCTTGCCGTGTGGTACGCGCGAATCGACGCGGATGAGATCGTCCAGCTATTCCAGCAGCAGGCGAGCAAGAAGCAGACCATGCGGATCGACCGTGACGTCGCGAAGGCTCGGACAAAGGACAGCCTTGCCGCGTTCGCGAAGCTGACCCACCTCGTCGACGGTGAGCCGCGCATCGTCGGCGACCCGCCGCTGATCGTTCCGGTCGAGGATCTCGTGCAGCCGGGCGAGAGCGGCGGGCTCGAAGAGTTCCTGCACGGTCTGATCCGCGCTTACCGGCAGACGTTGCCGGGCGACCGCCGGCGGCTGCTCGAGCGCTTCCGCTACGTGCACGCAGCGCGGAAGGTCGTCGGCGTCGGCAGCGTCGGCACCCGCGCCTGGATCGTGCTCATGGTCGGCCGCGACGAGAGCGATCCCCTCTTCCTCCAGGCCAAGCAGGCAGAGGCATCGGTGCTCGAGCCGTTCCTCCGCAAGAGCGCCTTCTCCCATCACGGCCAGCGCGTCGTCGAGGGTCAGCAGCTGACCCAGGCAGCGAGCGACATCATGCTGGGCTGGCTGCGCACGACCGACGTCGAGGGCGTGGACCGCGACTTACTACCTCCGCCAGCTCTGGGACTCGAAGGGATCAGCCGTCATCGAGACGATGAACCCGAAGATGATGCGGACGTACGCGAACGTGTGCGGCTGGGCGCTCGCAAAGAGCCACGCCCGCTCCGGGGATGCGATCGCGATCGCGAGCTACCTCGGAGACTCCGATGCGCTCGACCGGGCACTTTCCGCGTTCGCCGAGAGCTACGCGGACCAGAACGACCTCGACTACCAGGCGCTCAAGACGGCAGCAGCATCCGGCCGCGTGAAAGCCGAGATTGGCGTCTGACAGAACCGCTCCAACGTCGACTCGAGCAACGATCCGGATCGCCCAACACTGAGCAGGAGAGAAGCCATGGGACTTCTTCGTAATCGAGGCGGCACTGACGCCGTCCACCCTCAACAGTTCATTCGAGAAGAAGGAGACTCCATTCCAGAACAGACCGAAACACCAGTCCTTGACCTGCTTGCGAGCATGACCGCGGACTCGATCGAGGCGTCCAACCTCGATGCTCAGTCGCTCATGCTCGTGCGCATCGCCGCGCTGGTCGCGATCGATGCACCGCCGGCGTCTTACCTGCTGAACCTCGGAGTCGCGAGCGAGCTCGACATCGACGCCGAGCAGGTGCGCGACGTCCTCGCCGCCGTCGCCCCGATCGTCGGGACGGCCCGTGTCGTGTCGGCGACCAGCAAGATCATGCGGGCGCTCGAGCTCGATCTCCTCGAGATCGAGGCCGAGACCTAGGAAGAGGCGTAAGCCGATCTGGGGGTCGCCGCGACACCACCCAGCCCGCCGGTAGTCAGACTTTGCGTCGCTCGCTCCTGCCGTATGCCCGATTTGCGCGGGTTCGGCGGCGAAGAGGCACGTAGGGGATCGCGGTCGTTGGCTTCGCGCTCGCAATCCGGCTCGGCAGCAAGGGCATCTTGGCCTGATGGAGTAGCTTCTCGCCCGTGACCTACGAGCAGTGGATCACCGAGGTCGTCAAGGTAGTCGAGACGGTCGGCACCGGCATCATGGTCGTCGGCGGGCTGGGCGCGTTCCTCGCGTTTCTGCGCGACGCAGCCACAGACGCGAGAAGAGCCGGGTCGTACGAACGGCTTCGCCGCAATCTCGGCCGATGCATCCTGCTCGGGCTCGAAGTGCTCATCGTCGCGGACATCGTCCGCACCGTCGTCGTAGATCAGACGTTCCAGAGCGTGACCGTGCTCGGAATCATCGTCCTGATCCGGATCCTGCTCAGCTTCTCCCTCGACGTGGAGATCGACGGCGTGTGGCCGTGGAATCGGTTGAGGGAGAGCAGGAACGACCAGGCCCCGTAGCCCCTCTTCCTACCATTCACCTGAGCGAGACGAGGTCGCACCAAGGTCGCACGACCCTGCAAAACGCGGCAACACCCGACGTCTTCTGACGAGCGGAAACCCGCGCAACGGCAGGGAATCCCGCATGGATCGACCCCTCGTCACGTTCATGGTAAGGAGGGGGTCGACGGTTCGAGTCCGTCAGAGGGCTTGAAAGTTCCTGCAAATCTGCATTTCTTGTTGTCAATACTGAATCGCGGGTAAGGAGGGGGTCAGCGGGGCGGGCGAGAAGCGGGTCGTTTGCAGGGCTTTCGCTGTCTGAGCGTCTTGCGTTTTCGGGCCTCTGGAGGCCCCAAGGTCGCACTGAGGTCGCACGTGCTCCAACTGGTCATGGTCCGTAGGCAGAAGCGAGTCCAGGCTAGGGACGTCTGAGCGCTAGCTGTGATCGGGCAACAGCTGCACGACGAGCCGTACCTCGAGTTCCCGGAGCAGCGGCTCGATCGTGTGCACGATTCCGAGCTGACCGCCGATCTCGATGCGATCACCGACCTCGAGCGGCTGCTCGTAGTTCAGATGACCGGTCGCCACCACCTCGTCGCGGCGCCGAAGCTCATAGCGGTAGTCGATCCCAGCCACAGATGCTCAGGACGATACGCGCCACGAGCGCCAACTCCCCCTGCTAGGAAGCCGGTCTCGATGGTCCTGTGCGCCTAGATAGACCCTCGGGTTGCCGGCGTTTTGTTGCTAGCGCACATGGAGACGGCGCAGCCGGCAGCGTTCACGGACGGCACATGGGCGCGCGAGCGCGCGTAGCGCGGGCAGCTCGTCGCGCGGCAGCTGGCGACGCTTGGTTGCCCAGGTGGCGACAAGGTCGGCTCCGTCGGTGTAGTGCTCGCGGACGTCGTGGTCATCGATTGCCTCCTCGATCAGCGCGCCGCTGCACACGAGATCGTCGACGGCGGCGGTCGCCGCGTCGGCGCTGATGAAGAGAGGCTCGCCATCGATCTCGCAGACGACGCGGCCGTCAACCTCAACGACGGGGTCGGGTCGGATCACCTGCAGATCGAACACCTGCCCGCCGGGCTTGACCGCTGCGACCATCTGACCCAGGACGTGCACGACGTCCTCCGGTTCGACTCATCAGAGTGACCAGGAGAAAACGACGAGATCGAACGAGTGCGGCGCGAGCTCGATCTCGTTCGCACTAGCGACCTCGTAGCTCACGCGGTCGACCAGCTCGTCAGGCAGCGAGCGCCTTGCGCGATCGATCGCGTCGGCGTCGGGGTCGAAGGCGAGCACCTGCGCCGCGTCACGGGCGATGCCGAGCGTGAGCCGGCCGTCGCCGCAGCCCATCTCGAGGACGCGTCGCCCGGCGAATGCGCCCAGCCGGCGCAGGGCGGCGAGGTGCGCGCCTTCCGGGTCGAGCACCGCTGTCACGCTGTCGACCTCACTGCGCCGGTTTATACGCCTTCAGGGTGGTGCCGCGGGCGCCGTACTTCTGGGCCTTGCGGCGGGTGTCCTCGAACTTGGAGCGGGCGTAGGTGTCGACGAGCTGCCCGGTCTCGATCCGCTCGAAGCCGTGGCGTTCTAGGAGTCTCGCGTACGCTGCTTCCAGCAGCGCCCCGGCAATTCAGCCGGTCCAGAGGTCGATGTTCCGTCGTCCCTCTGCGCTGACCGGGTTCTGGATCGTCACGTCGGCGATCTGCAGCCGACCGCCGGGTGCGAGGACGCGCTGGAGCTCCGCGAAGACGGCGTCCTTGTCGGGGATGAGGTCGATCACCCCGTTCGAGATGACGACGTCGAAGCTCGCGTCCGCGAACGGCAGCCGCTCCGCTTCGCCCTCGACGAACTCGACGTTGGACGCTCCCATCTCGGCGGCGGCGGCGCGGGCCTTGGCGAGCATCTGCGGCGTCATGTCGATCCCGGTGACACGGCCTTGCTCGCCGACCATCTGGGCGGCGACGAGCGAGTCGGCTCCCGCACCGGAGCCGAGGTCGAGCACCCGCTCCCCGTAGCTCGAGCCGGCCGAGCTGCCACGGGTTGGCGACCCCGGCGAACGACTCGACCGCGAGCTCGGGCACGTTCGCGAGCTCGTCTGGGTAGCCGAGGTCTTCGGCCCAGGCGCGTCCGGTCGGGAACACGAAGTCCTTCGCCGGCTCCTCCGAGACCGACGAGTACGTCTTCTTGATCTCGCTCTTCAGCAGATCGACATCGATCTCTACGTCAACTGCCATCTCCCCTCCCGTTCGGTTGCGTTAGTAGCTGAAGACCGTCGTGTCGCTGCCTGCCCACTCCCACATCGGGGTCGCTCCCACGGCTTTCGTGTTCGCGATCTTCTCGGCGTCTGTGAGGTCACGCGCGGCAAGGCAAATGGGGCACAGCCAGAGTTCGCCACCTCCGTCGACGAACTGCTGGAGGAGTCGTTCGAGCGGTGGGCAGTCCTTGCAGACGACGCCTGACATCTCGCCCGGCAAGCCGAGCCGTACCGCATCCTTGGTTGTCCAGACGACGACTTGCTTGCCCTGCGCCACCGCGGCTGTGGCGACGAGGAACGCGACGAGCACGCGCTCGCCGTCTTCCATCCCTGTCGCCAGATTGATCAGAACCTTGTCGGGCACTTTGGTTTCCTTCCTGTCGGGTTAGGTTGTCTTGACGGCGAGGAGCGAGATGCTCTTGACGCCGTATTTCTGGGTTGCGTTGTCGGCCCGCTCGGAGACGAAGCGGTACTGCTCGTTCTCGCGCAGCTCCTCGAGGGTGAAGCCTGCGTCCTCGATCGTCTGCCGGTAGTCGTCGCGTTGCATCGCGCCGCCGATACAGGCAGCCCAGAGCGACGCGTCGCAGGTGACGCCCTCGGGCAGCTGGGTCGAGCTGACGATGTCGGCGATCGCGAGCCTGCCGCCGGGGCGCAGCACGCGCGCGGCTTCGCTGAAGGCGGTCGCCTTGTCGGGCGAGAGGTTGATCACGCCGTTGGAGATCACGACGTCGACGGATGCGTCCTCGACGGGGAGAGCCTCGATGTAGGCCTTGCGGAACTCGACCTGCCCGAACCCTGCGCGGCCGGCGAGTGAGGTCGCCTTCTCGAGCTGGGCGTCGGTCATGTCGATCCCGATCACCCGGCCGCCGCCGCCGACCTTGCGGGCGGCGAGGAAGCTGTCCATCCCCGCTCCGCTCCCGAGATCGACCGCCGTCTCGCCGGGGCGGACGTCGGCGAGGTCGAAGTAGTAGCCGACACCGGCGAACGAGTCGATCGCCTCGGCCGGGATCTCGTCGAGCTCCGATGGCGGGTAGCCGAGCCGTTCGGCGAGCGCGCGGCCGGTCTCGAAGTGGAACTCCCTCTCCGGGTGCTCCGCGACCTCGCGGTACATCTCCTTCACCCGGCTCTCCAGCTCTTGCGTGTCGAGCGTCTTCGCGCTCGTGGCCATCTCATCCCTCCTGTTGGTTCGGTCCAGTGGGTGTCGATACGCGGCGCCGGCGACAATCGGTTTCCCTCCTGTTCGTCAGGTGCAGGTCCCGAACGTCGGCTCCCTGACCTCCATCAGCGGACGGGGGCGGGTCGGAGCGCGGGCCGCGGCTGCCACGAGGTCGCCGCCACGACGAGCCCGCTAGCGGCGGTGAGCGCAGCGACGATCGCGATCGCCGCCTGGGGGGAAGTGGCGTCGGCGCCGATCCCGGCGATCAGGGCGCCGAGCACGAAGCCGAAGTCGCGCCAGAAGCGGTAGACGCCGATGACGCGGGCGCGGTCGCGCGGTTGTGAGGCGTCCGAGACGGCCGCGATCAGGGTCGGGTAGACCATCGCCGTGCCGACCCCGAGCAGCACCGCGGCCACGAGCGCGGGCGCGAACGCTCCGCCGCCCGCGACGAGCAGACCAAGCGCGCCCGCCTGGACGAGCATGCCGGCCACAATCAGCGGCTTACGGCCGGTGTGGTCGGAGAGCCAGCCGGTCGCGATCTGCCCGGCCCCCCAAACGAGCGGGTAGGCGGCAGCGACGATCGCGATCTGGCGGAGATCGGCGCCGTGGGCGGCCAGGTAGAGCGGTGCCAGGCCCCAAGCGAGCGCGTCGTTGAGGTTGTTCACGAGCCCCGCCTGGCTGCAGGCTCGCAGCACCGGGTCACGCAGACTCGCCTGCACGAAAGCGCTGCGAAGGTTCCGGTGCTCGGGCTCGCCGCCGTGGTCGCGCTGCTCGAGCGCCACCTGCGGCGCCGTGTCGCGCACAGCGAACACGCTGACGAGCAGACCCGTGACCGCGATCAGCGCAGCGCCGACCCAGACGACGGTGCGCGGCGCGTAGCTGGCCGCGAGGGCGCCGGTGGCGAACGCGGTCGCTGCGACGCCGAGGTAGCCGGCCGCCTCGTTGAGGCCGAGCGCAAGCCCGCGCCGGCGCGGACCGACAAGATCGATCTTCATCACCACGGTCATTGACCAGGCGAAACCCTGGTTGACGCCCAGCAGCAGGTTGGCCACGACGATGAACCACCAGGAGGGCGCGAGCCCGATCAGCAGCGGCACCGGCAGCGCCACCACCCAACCCGCGACCAGCACCCGCTTGCGCCCGAACCGTTCCGCGAGATCGCCGGCGGCCAGGTTCGTGAACGCCTTCGCAGCGCCGAAGGCGACGATGAAAGCGAGGATTGCGGCGGCCGAGGTGAGACCAAAGTCCTGCTTCCCCACCAGGGGGAGCACGCTTCGCTCGAGGCCGACCATGCCGCCGACGAGCGCATTCAGACCGACGAGCAACCCGAACTGGCGGGCGTTCGCGCGCAGGCCGAGCCGGACCGGCGCCGTCATGCCGGCGCGGGCACCGTGCCGGAGCGGTTCGCGGCGACGATCCGCTCCTGTTCGAGCGGCCGTGGCGGCATGTCCGAGAGCAGAGCGTTGGCGAACGCTTCCGGGTCGGCGAGCGGGAGCAGCGGGTTGTGACGCCGCTCGAAGCCGATCGAGGAGAACGGGTTGCCGGAGAGACCGCGGCCGCAGACCGAGCCGCCGTAGTGGCTCGGATAGAGAACGACATAGTCGGGGAGCTCGAGCAGCCGGCGCAAACTTTCGTGCAGCAGCAGCGCCTGCCCGCGCGCGTCGCCGGCGACATGCAGGTCGGGGCGACCGACATCACCGATCAGCAGCGAGTCGCCGCTGAACACGAGCCACGGCTCCTCGCTGCCCCGCCGCCGATCCGCGAGCGTGTAGGCGTGATGTGCGGGCGCATGACCCGGTGTCGCGATCGCCGTCACGACGGTGTTGCCGAGCTCGACCGTCTCGCCGTCGGCAAGCGCGACGTGATCGAAGTCGACCCCCGCGCCCGCGGGCAGGTAGGCGGTCGCGCCGGTGCGCTCGACCAGCGCCGGCAGCCCGGAGACGTGGTCGGCCTGTACGTGCGTCTCGAACACGGCCACGATCGGCGCGCCGATCGCGGCAGCCGCGGCCACGTAGTCGTCGACCAGATCGGCGTGCGCGTCGACGACCGCGAGCGTGCCGTGGGTGGTGCAGCCGAAGAGGTAGCTGGCACAGGAGCCGGCGTCGTTCAGAAACGGGCGCAGCAGCATCTCTCTCCCCTCAGTTTGTGATCTCGACCGGCAGCCCCGCCCGCCGCCACTCCGGATAGCCGACGTCGAGGCGGCGAGCCTTCAAGCCGCGGTTGCGGAGCAGGCGCACAGCGTCGTCGGCGTAGACGCAGTAGGGGCCGCGGCAGTAGGCGACCACCTCGCGCCGCTTCGGGAGTGTTTCCGCCAGTTCGTCGAGCGCCGGCAGCGGCGCCGAGCGCGCGCCGGCGATGTGACCCGCGCGGAACTCGGGTTCCGGACGCACGTCGAGCACGACCACGTCGCCGCGCTCGAGTCGGCGTGCGAGCTCGTCGGCCGCGAGTTGCTCGACGCCGCCCCGGTCGCCCAGATAGTCGTCGGCAAGCACCGACACCTCGGCGACATGACGCACCGCCACGTCTCGGACGGCCGCCCACAACTCGCCGACCCGGTCGCTCGCGAGCCGGTAGATGATCCGCGTCCCTTCACGGCGCGAGCGCACCAGCCCGGCCCGCGCCAGCACCTGCAGGTGCTGCGAGGTGTTGGCGACGCTCTGCGAGATCTCGTTCGCCAATTCGTCCACGGAGCGCTCACCCTGCGCGAGCACGTCGACGATTTCCGCGCGCCGGCCGCTGCCGAGCGCCTGCGCCACCGACGCCAACGCGTCGAACAGCGCTGCCTTCGCAGTCCCACTCGCCATCTTGTCAAGTTATCACTTGAATACTCTAAGATCAAGAACCTGCGAGGTTCCCGCATCCCCCTGACGGCCTTGAACGGATGCGGCGCGGAGGGCCACAGGGCACATTCGACGCGACGTGAAGACACTCGTCATCTTCAACGACCCCGCCTACGGCACCGAGCGCTCCTTCAACGGGCTACGCCTCGCCCACTCACTCGCCAAGCGCGACGGCGAAGAGGTGCGCATCTTCCTGCTCGCCGACGCCGTCACCTGCGCACTCGCCGGCCAGCAGACACCCGACGGCTACTACAACCTCGAACGCATGCTCACCGCTGCGATCCGCCGCGGTGCCGAAGTCGGGCTCTGCGGCAGCTGCATGGACGCCCGTGCCATCCGCGAGGACCAGCTCGTCCACGGCGCCCGCCGCTCGAGCCTCGACCAGCTCACCGACTGGACGCTCTGGGCCGACAAGGTCGTCGCCTTCTAGCGCGGTCGCAGCCGACGACGCGATAGCTCGTTCCGGGACAGCGGTTTAGGATCGCCGTGATCCCGCCTGAACGCCAAAGCGAAGGAGGCTCAGATGGCAGGTGTCGAGGTAGGCGACTTCGGGTCACCCGACGAGACTCGGGCGCCGGACAAGACGACGATCGAGATCGTTCATATGGGCAGTGCAAATGCATCACGGATGCGGTTGGAGCCCGGGTGGAAATGGTCGGAGTGCGTCAAGCCGATCGCGGGAGGCGAGCGCTGCCAGGCCCACCACGTTGGTCTGCTGCAGTCGGGGACCATGCACGTCATCCACGACGACGGCACGGAGCAGGAAATCCGGGCCGGCCAGGCCTACGTCATCGAGCCCGGGCACGACGCGTGGGTCGTCGGCGACGAACCGGTCATCGGCTTCGAGTTCGACTCGCGGACGGCCGAGGAATACGCCAAAGGCTGAACGCATATAAGAAAGGTCTAGGCGCCGCGACCAAACTCGGGTCGCACCAAGGTCGCACGGCAGTGCAAAAACTGGCGAAACGCGACTACGGGCGAAGCATCCGAACGCGCACCACTACGCGAAAACCCGCATGGATCGACCCCCTCCTCACGTTCATGGTAAGGAGGGGGTCGACGGTTCGAGTCCGTCAGAGGGCTTAGACAATACGCCTGCAAATCCGCCGTTTCGTTTGCCTGGATCGACAACGGCTGTCATGCGCGGGCACTCGCGGGCACTAGCTGGTGTTCCCTCGCCGAGACGCTCGAACACCTTGAATTGGCTTGTCCAAGCGGATCCGAACTCGCCTGACCCCCTCCATACTGGAAGCCCGCCAATTAGTGAGCGGGCGCTTCACGCGAGCGGGCGGTCGACGACGTAGCGCCAAAGCGCGGCGGATCCAGTTCATTGCGGGGACGTCCCTTCGTGCGCTCGAGAAGTGGCGGGAGACGGAGCCTGTTGTGACGAAGAAGACGCTGGAGAAGGCCATCGCGGCGCGGGCGATGGAGCGGGTTGAAGTAGCCGGACCGTCGGGCGCAACGCCGATCTAGACTCGGGACGGTGTCTGCCGGGGAGGTCGATGAGTATCTACGCAGGCTCGAGGAGCCCAGGCGCAGCGCCCTGCAGGCATTGCGCCGGACGATCCTCGAGATCGTTCCGGAGGCAGAGCAAGTGATCTCCTATCGCGTGCCCGCCTTCCGTGTTGGCGGAAAGACTGTTGCCGGCTTTGCCGCGTTCAAAGATCACCTGAGTTATCTGCCCTTCAGCGGCTCGGTCCTCGGACAGCTCGCCGATGAGCTCGACGGCTACACAATGACCAAGAGCGCGCTGCACTTCGGCGTTGATCGGCCGCTACCGGAGGCGCTCGTGAAGAAGCTCATCCGCGCCCGCCTCGCCGAGATCGATCGCGCCCGCTAACACTCCGCGCCGCAAGAACAGCTGCCGCCCTGAATGCTCGTCGGGCTGCGGACTAGTCGTCGCGCCACATTTTCATTCTGTGACCCGCCTAATGGGCGGCAAGGAGTTGTGACGGTTGGCTCAGAGGACGAGCTCGTTCGCGAACACCTGCCATGCGAGGAGGCTCTTCGCGACGAGACTCAGCCAGAGATACCAGCGCTCGCCGTAGCGGTGGTCGCGCCAGCGCCCGATCCGCTTGTACTGCAGGGCCTGGTTGACGGCGAAGCTGTTGAAGAGGACGAAGAGCGAGACGACGATCGCGTAGACGAAGCCGGGCGGCGTGTGTCCGCGTCCCGCCGAGACGCCGATCTGCACCGCGATCGCAACCCACGCCACGGCGCCGACGACGCAGCCGAGGACGAAGGGCAGCCAGCGCGTTCGGGCCCGATCCGGCGGGTTGAGCAGCTCCATCAGCCAACCGAGGAAGATCATCGCCGCGTCCAGGGCGAAGAGGGCGAGCAGCGCGACGTAGTCGGCGATCCCGGTCAGCATCGCGATCAGCACAACCATCAGCGAGGCCGACAGCGAGTACTCGATCCACCGGAAGGGATTGACGCCTGCGGCGAGGCACCGCTCGTAGCGCGCGCGGAACGGCGGCAGCGCGACGAGCGCGTGGTCGAGCGCCGCGAGCAAGAGGAACGCGCCGACGAGCGGGCCGATGCGCAGGTCGAAGAGCAGGTCCTGCTTCGGCACCCCGCTCCCCGGCTGGCCCTCCATGAAGGCGCCCGTCACCGGAAGCGAGAAGTCGGCCGAGAGCGCGAGGATCACCGCCGCCTGCGCCGCGTGGAGCACAGCCAGCCACGCGTTGCCGCGCCGAAGCGTTCTATCTTCCATGCCGGGAGCCTAGGCTGTTCGGCGAGACGCTCGTCTAGGAACGGTTCCGCCGCCAGATCTCGAGGTTGAGGGCCGCGGCATAGGTCGACCACGCCAGGTACGGCGCGTAGAGCAGCCCGGCCCGACGGTCGACGCGCGCGCTTGCGACCGCGGTGGCGGCGACGGCGGGCAGGAGCGCGCCGATGAAGACTGCGCCGGCGCCGGTTCGGCGTGCGCCGAAGAAGACCGGCGTCCAGGCAGCGTTCAGCCCGAGCTGCAGCCACCACAGCGCAAGCGCACGCCGACGCCCGGGATCAGACGAGCGTGCAACCCGCGCCGCCGAGTACGCCATCTGTGCGTAGAGCAGAGTCCAAACCGGACCGAACGCCTGCGAGGGCGGCGTCCAACTCGGCTTGCGCAGACCGGGATACCAGATGGCGACTGAGCGGCGCGTCGCCGCTCCTCCCCCGGCAGCCGCCACGGCAACCGCCGCTGCGTACCGGAACGTGCGCACACACGGACGATACCCCTGCGGTCGACCACAGCGCGCATCGCCTGCGCGATCGTTGGCGGGTGGCGATCGTCCTCTCCTTCCTCATCTCTCCGGCGGCGAAGGCGGATGGAGATCTCCCGCAACGGCGATGGACCCGAATCCGTAGCGGGGGAATACCCTTCGCCGATGGCGGTGGCAGAGTGACGGGCTGGGAGACATCGGAGCGCGTCGTCGAGTCCGGCGCCTTCGAGTCGCGCCAGCGGGTATTCGTCGCGGAGCCCGTGGTCGACGCGTGCGAGGCGGGCGCCCGCACACTCGGTGTCACCTACTGGCAGGCGGTCGACCGCTTCACCCGCGGCGGCGTCCGTGCGAGCTGGACGGGCGGCGGAGGCAAGCTGAAGCTGCTCGGCGGTGCGACGCTGCTCACCTTCGGGCAGCCGGAGCTCTCGTTCGACGATGGGCTTGTCAGCTGCCGGCACACGATCCAAGGTGGACTGCTCGCGCTCCGAGCCGGCGGCTCCGTCACGCTCGCACAACGACCCGAGGGCGATCAGCAGGAGCTGAGCGTCACCGTCGAGGGGTACCTGCCGCGGCTCGCCGCCCGCGCGGGCGCGCCGCAGTGGACCGGGATGCTCTACGCGAAAGGGCAGAGCCCCTTCCATGCCGCGGTCAGCCGCCGCTACTTCGAGCTTCTGCTGCGGAGCCGGGCCCGATGAACGTCACCGTCTTCGGCGCAACCGGCGTCGTCGGCCGGGCGCTCGTGCCCCTGCTGGCAGAGCACGAGCTGACCTCGGTCTCGCGCACGGCACGCGACGAGCCCGGCGCCCGCTGGATGGTCGCCGACGCAGCGAGCGGCGACGGCGTCGCCGCGGCCCTGGAAGACGCCGACGTCGTCTACTACCTCGTCCACTCCCTCGGCGCCCAGAACTTCGAGGAGCAGGATCGCGCAGCAGCGGAGACGGTCGCGCGCGAGGCGACGAACGCAGGCGTACGGCAGATCGTCTACCTCGGCGGGCTCGGCGCCGACGACCCCGACGCGTCACCGCATCTGCGCAGCCGCCGCGAGACCGGAGAGCGGCTCGCCTCCGCGGGCGTCCCGGTAACGACCCTGCGTGC
The DNA here is from genome assembly GCA_963724805.1 of uncultured Actinomycetes bacterium. Lineage (GTDB taxonomy): Bacteria > Actinomycetota > Thermoleophilia > Gaiellales > Gaiellaceae > CAVQZA01. Next base: position 32,881 of record CAVRWA010000002.1, on the reverse strand, counting down.
GGCCATGATCGTCGGCAAGGGGAGCGCCGCCTTCGAGACGATCCTCGGCCTGGTCAAGCGGCTACCGGTCATGGTGACGCCGAGCTGGGTCTCGACGCCGACGCAGCCGATCGCGCTCGACGACGTCGCCCGCTACCTGGCAGGCGTCTGCGGCAACGAAGCCGCCTACGGCGAGGGCTACGACACGGGCGGGCCCGAGGTGATGACCTACCGGCAGATGATCGAGCGGATCGCCGCCCTGCTCGGCCGCAAGCCGCTCATCGTCGAGGTCCCGGTACTGACGCCGTACCTCTCCTCGCTCTGGCTCAACCTCGTCACGCCCGTGAGCGCGTCGGTCGCGCGGCCGCTCGTCGAAGGGCTGCGCAATCCCACGATCGCGCGCGAGGAACGGATCCGGAAGCTGCTGCCGCTCGAGCTCACGCCGTTCGACGAGGCGGCGCGGCGGGCGCTCGCGTGAAGCAGCACGGGCACCTCACCAGTCCGGTAGCTGAAGATCCCCTCGAACGCTTCGGAGCCGGGCGCTATGCCTTCATGTCGGCGCGCAGTACTGTGAAGCTGGATACAAACGCGGGTAAGCCTTCGCTCACGCCGCTGCTCTGAGGGTCGGCCCTGCTGAGCCCCCGGTGACGCCAGCGTTCTCTTTCTCGTGTCGTGCCCGGAACGCAGGCCAATTGAGTGCCTGTCCATTGATGGGAGGAAGAGATGAGGGTGTGCATCGTTGGCGCTTCTGGGAAGCTTGGGCAGTACATGGTCCAGCAGTCGCTGGATCGCGGTTACGAGGTGGTCGGCGTGTGCCGCAAGGAAAGCGTGGGGAAGCTCGACCCGTTCAAGGGGCGCATCACTGTCATTCCGGGAGCGACCGACGACCGCGAGGTCATCAAGCGCGCTGTCGCGGGATGCGACGGGGTTCTCGTCGTGATGACCCCGCGAGGCGTCCACGGGTACTCGACGGGAACGACCCAGGCGGTGCTCGACCATGCGCCTCCAGGCGCGCGCCTCATCTTCTCGTGCGGATGGCACATCACCCTCGACGGCCAGGACGTGTACTCGCTGAAGCTCAAGACCCTCGTGAAGGTCTTCGGCCCGCTCGCGCGTCTCGCTCGCTTCGCCGATCTCGACGACCAGGTGGAGGCAGCCCGGCGGATCTTCACCAGCGACACGCGGTGGACCGTCGTACGCGGCAGCGACCTTGAGGAGGGCGAGAGTCAGGGCCTGCCCTTGTGGAGCAGGCACGTGGGTGATCCCATTCTCGAGAGCAACATCACGCGCCGCGTCGACTTCGCCCTCTTCATGGTGGAGGCTCTCGACAACGACGGACTGGTCCACGAGGCCCCCGCGATCGTGGGCCGCCAGACGCCCTCGGCGCTCGCGTACGCCGCCTAGCGAGCGCACCCTCAGGTGTGTGCGAGCATCCTCTCCTCTGAGGCGTGCCGACTGCGCAACCAGATCCGAAGGGAACAATGAGGGAACACGAGCGCGGGCACGCGCGGTCACTCGTCTTCGGCCGTTTCCTTCTTCTTGCGCGGCTTTCGTGCTCGCGAGTTCCCGGCCGTGCCCGCGGTTCCCGCGTCGTTGCTCGATGGTAAGGAGGGGGTCGGCGGTTCGAGTCCGTCAGAGGGCTCTAAAATCCCTGCAAATCGACCTTTCTTGTTGTCCGTGCTGAATCGCGGGTAAGGAGGGGGTCAGCGCCAGACGGTAGACCCGCCCGCTTGCAGGGGCTTTCCCTCGTGCGACAGCTCATTTCGCTTCGCCGGCGTAGCCGAGGTCGCACGCAAGGTCGCACGACGTCGCGCGCGGGGGCTCGGTCGGGGGATGCTGGCATAGTCCGAGCGACGTGTCCCGAGCGCACCACCTCGCGCAAGTCCCGCGCGATCCTGAGTTCGCAGCTCGGGTGCGCACGAGTTTTGAGAGGCAGCGGTTCATGAGCCACCTCGGTGCGCAGCTCGTCGCGGTAGCGCCTGGGGTCGTGGAGATCGAGCTTCCTGTCCTCGACGAGTTGTCCCAGCAGCATGGGTTCCTGCACGCCGGTGCGCTCCTCGCGACGCTCGACAGCGCGTGCGGTTACGCGGCGTTGACGCTCATGCCGGCCGGGGCGGAGGTTCTCACGGTCGAGCTGAAGACGAACCTGCTCGCACCCGCTCGCTCAGGGACCGTCAGAGCTCGCGGTGAGGTGCTGAGAGCGGGTCGAACGCTCACCGTCTGCCACGGTGATGCGTTCGAAGTTGTGGGAGACACAACAACTCATGTCGCCACGATGCTCGCGACGATGATCCTGCGCGACGAGCAACCCTCCGCGCCGGCGGAATCCAGTTAGGCGTCAGAGCGGCAACGGCCGCTCGTCCACGACCCGTTTCATGACGATCGTCGAAGACAGTCGGTGCACGCCGGGCAAGGTCGCGAGCTGCTCGTCGCGGAAGACCTGGTAGGCGGCAAGGTCCGCGGTTACGACGCGAAGCAGGTAATCCGGATCGCCGAAAAGCCGCTCGGCGCTCTGCACCGCGGCGATCTTCGCAAGCTCCTCCTCGAACTGCGCGATCGTTGCCGCATCCTCGCGGTCCATGGTCACGTGCACGAGAACCTCGAACCCGAGGCCGACCGCAGCCGGATCGATCAAAGCCCGGTAGCCGCGGATCGTGCCGTCGCCCTCAAGCCGACGCAGCCGGCGCTGGCATGGCGACAGGCTCAGACGAACCCGGTCGGCGAGCTCTGTCAGCGTCAGCCGCCCGTTCAATTGCAGCTCAGCAAGAATCTTCCTATCAACCGCGTCCATGAGCAAGATCATTCCATCTGTGCCCGGACGAGGGGCTGAAGACGTAAACATCGACTCGCCGCCTCGGTGCATTCTTGCCTAGAGATGAACAGGCGCCTGAACATCGATGACCCGCCTCCTCGATTATCTGCCATTCGCGGCAGCCGCGTTTGCGATCCCGCAGTTCCTGCCACAGATCGCCAAACTCCGCAACACCGAGGACACGACCGGCGTCTCGTGGCCCTGGGCGGCGCTGACGAGCGTGAACAACGCCGCCTGGCTCACCTACTTCACGCTCGCGCACTACTGGACTGCGCTCGTGCCCGCGGTCTCCGCGACCACGCTGGCCGGCGTACTCGCGACGATGCTGACCCGGCGGGTCGCGGTGCGACTGCGGCCCGCAATCGCCGTCTGTTGCTGGACGGGGTTGCTCGTCGCCGCCTTCGCCGCCGCCGGCCGGGTCGGGCTTGGAACGCTGCTGACCGGCGCCTTCATCCTGCAGGTGATCCCCTCTATCTGGACCGCCTACCGAACGCAGCGACCAACGGGCATCTCACGCGGAACCTGGTTGCTCATCCTCGGCGAACTCTCCTGCTGGCTGACCTTCGGCCTTCACGAGTCCGACCCGAGGTTGATCGTGCTCGGATGCAGCGGACTGGCAGCGGCCATCCTTATGCTCGGCCGGATCGAAACGACTAGAAGAAGATCGGTTGCTCGCCTCACGGGCGACGACTACGCGGCCGCGCCCGCCGCGTAACGCCACGCGGACACGAGGTCGCACCAGGGTCGCACGCCACGCAAGACGCGGCGACGAATGGCGATCGGTGAGACACACAGAACCGCATCGTTGAGCGCAAACCGCATGGATCGACCCGCTCCTCACGTTCATGATAAGGAGGGGGTCGACGGTTCGAGTCCGTCAGAGGGTTTCCGCGAAACCCCTGCAAGTGGCGTTTTCCTTTGCCTACTTTGCAAACGTCTGGCACGCGCGGGCACTTGCGGGCTCTAGCTGGCGTTCCCTTGTCGCGCGAGTTCGCATGCCGCGCTTGGCTTGTGCAAGCCGATCCGAGCTGTGGTGACCCCCTCTTAGCGGACAGGGAGCCAGACGCACGTTGCTCTGCCGGGTTGGCGCGGCCGTACCGGCGCTGAGAGGATCGCGTCGTGGTTGTCGCGCTCGATCGTCGCCTTGTTGCGGTGATGTTCACGGACATGGCCGGGTACACCGCGTTGTTGCAGGCGGACGAGCGTCTCGCGCTCGACCGGCGAGCAGCGGTACTGGGACGCGCTCGAACGTCATCACGAGGCGTTCGGGGGGACGATCGTGCAACGGCTCGGGGACGGAAGCATGAGCATGTTCCCGAGCTCGCTCGCCGCGGTCCAGGCAGCGGTAGCTGTTCAGCAGGAGCTCGCGCCGCAGGACGTGCTGGTTCGTATCGGCGTGCACAGCGGTGAGGTGGTCGTCGAACCGGAGCGGTTGACGGGCGATGCCGTCAACGTCGCTGCGCGGATCGAGTCGTTCGCCGTCCCAGGCGGCGTCTTGCTGTCGGACGCGGCGTACGAGCAGATCAAGAACCGAAGCGATGTCGTTGCCGTGCCGTTGGGGCGGTTCAGGCTCAAGAACGTCGGGCGCGCCTTCGAGCTGTTTGCCGTGTCGGCCGACGGCTTGGTGGTACCGGACGCGAGAGCGCTCGAGGGAAAGGGCGAGCGCTTCGGGAGCCTGCCGAGCAGTCTCCCCACTCCGGCGGTGCCGCTCGTCGGGCGTACGGGCGAGCTCGCCGCGCTCACCGATCTCGTGCGAACGCAGCGGGTGGTCACGATCACCGGTCCCGGCGGGGTCGGAAAGACGCGCGTGCTGATCGAGCTCGGACGGCTCCTCGCAGCGGAGTTCCCGGACGCTCTCGCGTTCATCACGCTCGCAGACGTCTCCGAGCCTGCGGCGTTCCTCCCGACGCTCGCGACCGCACTCGACGTCAAGGAGGCGGAGGAACGAACGCTCCTCGACGGCATCGTCTCCCTGATCGGCGACCGGCCGACCCTGCTGCTTCTGGACAACTTCGAGCAGATCGTCGCTGTCGCACCCGAAGTGGCGACGCTGATTGAGCGCTGCCCGATGTTGCGAATCGTCGTGACGAGCCGTGCGCCGTTGCGGCTCGCGGCCGAACACGAATTTTCGCTGGGGCCGCTCGCGCTCCCTTCCGGGTCGGAAGGAGTCTCGCCGGAGTCGGTCGCGGCGTCCCCCGCCGTCGTGCTGTTCGTGCAGCGCGCGAGGTCGGCCCGGGGATCGTTCGACGTGACGGCCGACAACGCCGGAGCGATCGCAGCCATCTGCCGCAGGCTCGACGGGCTGCCGCTCGCCCTCGAGCTCGCCGCTGCTCGTTCACGGCTGTTGTCACCCGACGCGCTCCTCGAGCGCCTCGACCACGCTCTCGACGTGCTCACGTCAGCGAACCGCGACAGCCCGGGGCGGCAGCAGACGCTCCGGGCGACGATCGACTGGAGCCATTCGCTGCTGACGGAGCCGGAGCAGCGGCTCTTCCGGCGCATGGCCCTCTTCGCAGGCGGGTGTGCGTTCGGAGATGTCGAGGCCGTCTGCGCCGACGCGGAGACGCCTTCACTCGACGGGCTCGAGTCGCTCGTCGACAAGGCGCTCGTGCAGGTCGAGGCACAAGACCGGCTCCAGATGCTGGAGACGATTCGCGAATACGCGAGAGAACGACTCGAGGCTGCCGGGGAGTCTGACCAGATCGCGCTGAGACACGCTCATCGGTACGCGGCCCTCGCTCGCGAGGTCCGAGACGGCATCGAGGGCACGACCCAGCAAGCGTCGATCGAGCAAGGCGTCGCGGACGAGGCCAATCTCGAAGCCGCTCTCGGCAAGCTTCTCGACGCCGCGCGCGCAGGCGACGCCGACGCCCTCGAGGCCGGCCTCCAGCTTTGCGGCGACCTCTGGATGTACTGGCACATCCGAGGAAAGCACCTGACGGCGCGCGACTACACCGCCCGCTTTCTCCAAGCCGATGCGACGAGCGCCCCCACACGCGGTCGCGTGGGCGCACTGATCACGGCGGGGCTCGCGTCCTGGACCCTCGGGGCGTACGAACAGGCGGACGAGCAGTGGGCCGAGGCGTATCAGGGGGCAGCGGGGCTCGGCCCCGCGCGAGAGGTCTGCATCGCCGCGACATGCCGCGCGATCGGTCTGCTTGGATCCGACCTCGAGGAAGCGTCGAAGTGTGCGCGCGAGGGCGCCGAGGCGAGCCGCGCGCTCGGCTTCGCCTGGGGCTGAGGGCCTCGCCTCGAGCTTCGACGGGATCGTCGACGCTCTCCAGGGAGACACCGAGACCGCAGCGGAGAAGTCCGAGCACGCACTTGCGATTCAGCGGAGGCTCGGCGACCACGAAGGAGCCGGCGTCTCCCTCAGTACGCTCGCCCAACTCGCGGCGGGCCGTGACGACCTCGTCGACGCGCTCGATCTGTACGGTCAGGCGCTCGCAGCCTTCGAAGCGATCGGAGATCGCGCAGAGGAAGCGCGCATCCTGTCGGAAATGGCGTGGACGCATCTCGGGCTCGAAGACGCCGCAGCCGCACGCCGGTACTTCTTCGAGTCCGTTCGGGCATACACCGAGCTCGCGAGCATCCGTGGAGTCGGCCTCTCGTTGATCGGCCTTGCGGCTGCCGCCGCAGTCGACCACCGGCCCGAGGCAGCAGTACGCATCGCGGCAGCGGCCGAGATCTACGCCGGCGAAGAGGGCATCGTCAACGTCTACGGCGACAATCCGGTCGGGCGCGAGCTCATCGACCGCGCGCGCGCCTCGCTGGCCGCGGAGGATGTCATCCGCGCGACCGAGGCCGGCCGAAGGCTCACCATCGCCGAGACGCTCGAGATGGCTCGGCCGGGCGATCCGGCTCCGGCGTAGCCGAGGGAACCCTGAGGGAACACCAACCCGGGCACCGCGCGTCCACGCCCGGTCACTCGTCCTCGGCCGATTCCTCCGTCTTGCGGGACTCCTTCGCTCGGCGTGACCCGCGCTTGCCCGCGGTTCCCGCCTCGTCGCTCGATGGTAAGGAGGGGGTCTCCGGTTCGAGTCCGGAAGAGGGCTTTCGGAAAAAATACCTGCAAATCGAGCGGTCGATTTGTCTACGTCGTAAACGGCTTGTCACGCGCGGGCACTCACGGGCACTACCTGGCATTCCCTCACCGCAAGCGTGCATAGGCCAGCTTTGGCTTGTTCAAGCCGATCAGACGTTCGCTGACCCCCTCTGTACCGCGGAGATCGCTGCATTCATCTCGACGACGGCGCGTCGGGCTGAGGGCCAGACTGAACCGCCCGGATCTGAGGGTAGTGAGGGTTAGTGGTTGAGTGCAGCCGACGCATCTCTGCATCGGCGCCCGTCCGTCGATTGGCTACATGGCCTGCAGGATCTTCTGCTTCTGCGCCTCGAACTCGGCGTCGGTGAGAATTCCCTGATCGTGCAGCTCACTGAGCTGGCGAAGCGTCTCCATCGGATCCTCGGCAGGTGCGGGTGGCGCTTCCGCCGCCGAGGCCTGGTACTGCTGAGCCTCGAGTTCTTCGATCCGAGCTTGCTCATCGGCTTCTCGGGCCTGGCTTTCCGCTCGCTTCTTCCCGCCGTAATACGCGGCTCCGCCGACCACGGCGGCCCTCGCCAACGGTCGTCTTCTTAGGCCGGGCATCGAACACACCTCCTCGTTGCCGTCGCGACCTCCTAGCCACGACTCTCACATCAGTGATATCGCTCCGCAGCGCGCCGCAGCGGGCCGGAGCCGTGAATCACCCAGGTGACCGCGGACTCCGTTCGCGGAGGAGTGGGGCGCGTGGGAGACCGAAGCCCTGGAGCTTTGGCTTGCGCAAAGGGTTCTGACGTCATGGAGCACCTCCTTTGACGAGAGGTAGGCGGCGGAGGGCTCGCCAGTGGCGCCGCCAGACTCGATCAGATCGTCAGAACCGAGGACACGCCTGCCCAGGCCTCGACCGAAGATGAAGTCGTGGCTCAAAGGCAAGGCTCCGAAAGCGATGGCCCTCGAGCGTTCCTCTAACAGAAGCCTTTAGAACGTATTAGGAGAAGCGGCCAGCCCGAGCCGCATCCGAGCGACCGGCTCCCGCCCGCCCGCGCGGCCTGCTCGGCTTCCCAGCGTCGAAACGGCTCGGCGAGCCGCTCGTCGAAGCTCGCCAGCAGCTCCCCGCAAGGCGCGGCCGGCGTGCCGCGCCTCCTCCGTCGCAAGCTAGGAACGGTTGAGCGCTGTGCGTTGGAGACTGCCTCGAGTCGGGGCCCCGAGTTCATAGTGACCGCCGCGGCCGGGCGACGCCGTCAGCCTATGCAGCAACAGATTGGTTGTTCTCAACGATCTTCAGGACCCTCTCGTAGCCGCCGCCGTTGATCACCTTGAAGCCGTTGCGCTCAAGGATGTCCCGGGCCTTGCCGGCGCGCCCGCCGGTCTTGCAATAGGTCACGATCATCCTGTCGCGGGGCAGTTCGTCCAGGTGGCGTTTGAGAACGAGCATGTCGATGTTCTTCGCCCCCGGCACCATCGCCTTCTTCGCCTCCAGGGCGAGGCGGACGTCGAGGATGCAGGCGTCGTTGCGGATGGCTTCGGCGACCTCGCTCTCGGGACTGATCGACCTCGTCCCGGATCCTAGGAAGTGCTTGTCGAAGAATTTTTCGAGCCACTCAAGCATCTGGTCCTCCTCTCGAATCGATCTCTCCTGAAATGGGCCGGCGACTTCGACTGCGGCGGGGCCTGCCAATCCGGCAAGCCCCGCCCCAGTGCGACCGAACCCGACGACCGCGGTCGGTCGACGGTTCCGGCCGCTACGCGTGTGCCTGCTTGGCCATCAGGGCCTCGACGATCGCGGCCTGCGCTGCCAGGGCGCCAGAACCGCTGAACTGGATGATCTCCGCGCCTTCATCTGAGATGAAGTTGTGCGGAGCCGGCCAGTAACACACGTCGCCGGCCTTGCAGACGTCAGTGGTCCCGTCCTTGTAGATGACCTTCAGCTCGCCGCTGATGACGTAGGCGTGGTGTGGAACCCCGCACAGGCCCTCCGGCAATGGCGCCAGCAGTGTGTGAAGTCAGTACCGGGGGCGAAGATGTGGTAGGCGCACTGCGTGTCGCCCCAGACTTCCTGCCAGATCTGGAGGCCCGGAGTCTGCTGGGTGACGAAGTCGTCAACCGGTTCCATATCCTTCAATTGGCTTCTTGGCATGGTGCGCTCCCTTTCTTGTGGCTCACCCGACCGGCGGTGATGCCGATGTGTTCGAAGCCAGGCCCGGTCGCCTGGAGAAACCCTGCTTACAACTCGTGGCCGTGTACGACGGTCGTGGCACTCAGCGCCTCCTGTCGCTCTGACGTCGTCGGGTCGGCTCTCATGCGAGGAGCGTCGCAGCCGCGGACTTACGGCGAAAGGGAGGGCAGGGCAATCACCCAGGTGAATCCGAACGCCGAGCAAACGGCCGGGTAGGCGAGCAGCCGAACCGCAGTCACCTGGGTGATTCACCCGCGGACGACGGTGCGCCGCGATCACCGGTGGGACACTCGTCACACGGACGAACCGAGAGGAGGTGGCACATGGTCTGGGCAATTCTCGCGCTGCTGGGAGTCCCGCTGTGGGTGTGCGCGGCCGGCATCACTGTCTTGCTGCTGCGGAACCGGAGCTTGCGGAAGCGCCACGGCGACATCCCGGTTCGCGTGAAGCGGCCGGGCAAGACGCGCTGGTCACGTGGCCACGCAATCTGGGTATCGGATGTGTTCGCGTGGCGAGGGAGTCCGGCCGCCTGGAGCGAGGACATCGTTCAGGTGACCGGCGTGAAGCTGCGAACCCCCAACGAGGAGGAGCAGCACAAGCTGCGCCGCCTCGGAGAGGACGTGCAGATCGCGACGCTCTCGCCCGTGGAAGGTGAGCCCTTCGACGTGGCTGCCAGCGCCGAGCAGTCGATCGGGCTCGTCGGGCCCTTCGCGGCCCGCGTGATCTCAGACAGTCCCGCAAAGAACGGACAACCGCTTGCAGCGGTGCAAGCCAACAACTGAAAGGAGTCGACTATGTCGACGATCACCGCACCAAGGTTGAAGCTCAGGACCGGTGTGGATCACCTGGAGCGGGTGCACGTCACGGACTCTCGCGGCCTCCGCTTCTGCGGAATGGGGGCCTTCGTAGGTGTCGGCCCGGCGCAGAGAGCCCACGTCTACACGGCGGCGGCGTTCCCGGTCACCCCGGAGACGCACAAGCAGATCGATGCGAAGAAGCTCGCGGGCGAGCTCGGCGTGGACATGTGCGCCGTCAACAGCGGGCGCTTCTGGATGATGGACGAGTACGAGTACACCGGTGGCGAAGTCCAGGACTTCCACGGCGTCGAGATGCGATGGGCAGGAGACATGACTGGGGCCGAGATGGTCGCCCAGTTCGACAGCGCGTATGCGCCCTCGCTGATCAAGCGCGAGACCGACTGGATCTTCCACGCCGGCGAGCCCGTGTACCTGCTGCGTGACCCCGCCGGCACGGTCTGGGTCCTCCAGGAGTTCACGCAGGAGGTCGACCCGAGCCTCGAGGCCGACAACCTCGACCAGCTGGGCGGCAAGTACAAGAGCCTGCCGGAAGGCTGGAAGTTCGAGACCAAGATCCTCGACGAGGAGCTGTCGCTGGATACCGGTCGCGCCGGCGGCTGGGCCGCCATCATCCGCGACGAGTTCGGCTGCACCTATCAGGGCTGCGGCTATGGCTCGGACACCAGTGCGAACTACATCCCTTAATCGCTACTCGCGGACAGACCCCGGCTTGCCCGGGGTCTGTCCGCACGAAGAGAAGGAGGCACGATGGCTACGCGGACGGTGATGTCGTTACCGGATGAGGAGTTGCAGGAGCTGTCGGCGCTGATCAAGCGCGCGGACAGCGTCGAGCTGAAGCTGACCGTGCCGCTGTCGGACCGGAGCCGGGCCGGCGCGGCGCTCGGGGTGGATCCGCTCGACGGCGAGATCCGGCAGGTCTTTTTCTTCGACACGCCTGACCTGGCACTCAACAAGAGCGGTGTGGTCGTTCGTGCCCGTCGGGTGCAGCGGCGCGGGGACGACTCGGTCGTAAAGCTGCGACCGGTGGTTCCGGACGAGCTGCCGAAGGACGTGCGGAAGTCGCCGAACTTCGGTGTCGAGGTCGATGCGCTGCCGGGCGGATACGTCTGCTCGGGCTCGATGAAGCACAAGCTGGGCTCGCCGAGGGTTCAAGGACGCAGTGCTCGGGGACCTTCCCCTCCACAAGCTCTTCTCCAAGGAGCAGCGGGCCCTGTACGCGGCGAATGCTCCCGAGGGAATCGAGCTCGACGACCTCTCGATCCTCGGGCCGCTCCCCGTGATCAAGGTGAAGTTCGCGCCGAAGGAGTACGGCCGCCGGATGGTCGCGGAGCTGTGGATGTACCCGGACAACTCGCAGCTGCTCGAGCTCTCGACCAAGTGCGAGCCTTCTGAGGCGTTCCAGATCGGAGTCGAGACGAGAACGTTCCTGACCCAAAACGGGATCGACCTCACCGGCGAGCAGGCAACGAAGACGAAGAAGGCCCTGGAGTACTTCTCCAAGCGGTTGCAGGCAGGAGACGAGTAGCAGGCACCGACATGTCCAAGACGATCATGCAACCCAACGGCTCGCCGACATCGGCGGCCGAGATGAACGACGCGCCGCGGGAGCGCACCGCCGCCGCGATGCGGGAGACGAGCATGGGCCGGACGCTCGAACACCGAGGTCAGCGGCCGTCGCCGGCATTGCCTTCGCGGTGCTCTTCACGCTCGCGCTGGTGCTCGTTCGCACTGCTGTTCCTTCGGATCCAAACGACGCGGGCCAGTGGCTGACGGACAGCTCGCACCGCGATGCGGTCCTGTTCGCACTCGTGCTCGTGCCATTCGCCGGGATTGCGTTCCTCTGGTTCGTCGGCGTGCTGCGAGACCGTGTCGGTGACGCCGAGGATCGGTTCTTCTCGACGGTCTTCCTCGGCAGCGGGTTGCTGTTCGTGGCCATGATCTTCGTCGCTTCGGCTGTGGCGGCCGGGCTGGTCGCGACCGGTGGAGACAACGCCGGCAAGCTCCTCTCCTCGGGCGCCTGGGATTTCGGTCGCCGCACCGCGCACGAGCTGATGGTCGTCTACGCGATTCGGATGGCAGCCGTGTTCATGATCGCCACCTCCACGATCCTGCGGCGGCTGACGCTCGCGCCCCGCTGGCTCGCCGCCTCCGGCTATGCGATCGCGGCCGTGCTCCTGGTGGCCGTCGGCTTCTTCCCTTGGATCGAGCTCGCCTTCCCTGCCTGGGTTCTCGCGTTGAGCGTCTACATTCTCGTGGTGGGTGGGAAAGGCGATCGGGTCGTCGCGTCGGTCGAGGCGGACTATTGAAGTGGGTTAGATGCCCAACCAGAGCGCACTTCTGCTTTTGGACGACCAGAAATGACTCGGAACCGGTCGGGACCAGGAGGGGAGTTTGGCTCAAAATGCGATGTAAACGAGGAGTTTAGCTGCAAAAACAACAATGGCCCGGAAACTTGCGCTTCCAGGCCGTTGCCGGTGATCTGTTGGGATTGGACTGGGGCCTTCGCGCTCTTGTGCGAATGCCAGAGCCATGACGGAGATCCCTCCGCCGGGTCTTATCTGGTGCCAGAGACGCAAGGCCTCAGGCCTCAGTCACCTCACGTAAATTACAACTGGAGCATTCAGATTTCATAGGCTGGATCATCCTCCTTTCCCGTGTAATCCCAACCTAAACCCAGTCGCGTATGGCGTCAAGTGCGGCCGTTTACCACTGTTCGAACGTGACGTTACCTTCGCGCTCCAGCACTGAGTGTTTTCTGAAATGCTCATCATCGTGTTTCGGGAAGTCGCTGCGGAAATGCGCGCCGCGGCTTTCAGTGCGGGCGAGTGCTGATTGCAGAATCGCATGTGATACGCGCGCCAAAGCTTGCGCTTCAGTCAATCTGCGGCTCGCCTTGCCGTGGTCTGATATCTGCATGAGAGCAGCTTCACATCTGTCCTGCTCCGCCACACCCTGACGCAACGCCGCCGCATTGCGCAGCAGCCCCGCATTGGCCCACATAGACCGCTGCAAATCGGCAATCAATGTTTCAACCTGAGACTCTTCGCTCGCGTTCAATTGCTCGGGCGCCGACGCGGCATCCTCAATCACTTCAATTTGAAGTTTTCCAGTCAGCATGGACTGCGCAGCGCGCGCACCGAATACCAGTCCTTCAAGCAGTGAGTTTGACGCCAGCCTATTGGCGCCGTGGATGCCAGTGCAAGCAGCCTCTCCAGCTGCGTACAGCCCGGTGAGATTAGTGCGCCCGGCCAAATCGGTTTTGATGCCGCCCATCAGATAGTGTGCTGCCGGTCGCACCGGGATCGGATCGCGCGCCAAATCAAGCGAGTATCTGGCAAGAAATGCGCTGATGCCCGGAAAACGGATGTGTACATCGACATTGTTCACGTGGCGCATGTCCAGGTGCACCGGCCGCGCAGATCCGTCGCTGCTCATGCTCTCATGCGCAATGGCGCGCGCCACTACATCGCGCGGAGCCAGTTCAAGCAAGGGATGGTAGCGCCCCATAAACCGCTCACCCTTGTCGTTGATGAGGTACGCTCCTTCGCCACGCAGCGCTTCCGACAAAAGGAATCGCGGAGCATCCGGGTAATAGAACGCAGTCGGGTGAAACTGGTAGAACTCCATGTCAGCCAGATGCGCGCCCGCCTGCTCAGCAAGCGCGATACCATCGCCGGTGGCCACCGCGGGATTGGTCGTGTCGGAATAGACCTGCCCCGCACCGCCGGCAGCGATCAGCACGGCGCGCGCCGCCACGCGCGAATGCTTCGTTTGCGAGTCCGGTTTTGCGGGAGCCAAATCGACGCCGATTACCCGACTGCCGTTGGTTACGAGTTTCGTTACCATCATCCACTCGGCAAAATGGATGCGCTTTTGTATGCTGGCAAACGCAACCAGCGAGCGGCTGATTTCCGCGCCCGTTGCATCGCCGCTTGCATGCAGAATGCGCGGTAGCGAGTGAGCACCCTCCCGCGTTCGCAGCAGCTCGCCCCCCTGTGAGTTTTCATCACGATCGAATCTTGCGCCCCACTCAATCAGTTCGGCTACGCGGAGTGGACCTTCAGAAACCAGCGCTTCTGCCGCTGGCCGATAAACCAGCCCATCGCCTGCCTTGATTGTGTCTTCAAGATGAAGCGAGACGTCCTCATCGCCCTCCATTGCTACGGCGATGCCGCCCTGCGCATAATGCGTGTTCGATTCCTTCAGCGATTCCTTGGTGACAACCAGGACCTCGCCGTGTCGCGCCAGTTCAACCGCCGCGCGGAGCCCGGCCACACCCGCACCCATCACTACAAAATCAATCCCGGAAACCTTTGTCATCACTCTTTCGAGGCTAACATTCGGCATTGCGCCACTCGGGCCTTCCCAATTTGGACCGCCATTTACATTCACTCGAACTTTCGCTCTCGATTGGCAATCCAATTTATGCAATCGGATGTAGAATTGCGCCGAAAAGAATCGGCAGCAAATGCTGTCGTGCTATCAGCAGAAAGGGAGATCGCAATGCACAATTGCAGCCTCCGGACGCTTGCGTCCTTCACATTTCTCGCAACAGCAATACCTCTTGCAGCGCAATCCGCGCCAATACGACAGGCCCGACCGTGCTCGGTTGATCCGCCAAAGCAGCTCTCGTACACAGCAGAAATCAGGACTCACAAAGTGCAAACACTTGCAGACGGAACTACGATCACCCGGGACAGCAAGGAAATACAGGCGCGTGATACTCAGGGCCGCTGGATGAGCTCAAGGTCCGGCAATAAGATGTTCGGCGGTAGTGTCGAGTTCGATGGCGAAGACACCGGTACGATGAGGTGGGGAGACGCCGAAGACCCAGTGGAAGGCACACGAGCGCATTGGGATTCGCAGACAATGAAGGCGGGGGTAATCAAAATGCCTCCTCGCGAGAATCGATTCGGCTGCTGGATTAACAGCACAGGCAACTTCAATATGAGCTTTGGCCCGAAACCGTCCCAGGGTCTTGTACCCCGGCCATTATCCGTCCGCAGTGGAGCGAACGTAGGTTATTCAACTGGACCAGCAACACGCACAGGTACAAAACCGCCGTTGCGCACTGAAGACCTGGGCACCTCATCAATTGCCGGTCTTGAGGCACACGGGCGTCGCGCAACCGTGACCACGGCGATAGGGCAGGTGGGCAACGACAAACCGCTTGTTCGAGTGAACGAGACATGGTTCGCACCCGGGATCGCCATTCCTTTGCGCCAAATCATAAAGGATCCACTCAGTGGCACCGAAACCCGGGAAGTGGTCAGCCTTGATCTCAGCGAGCCACCTTCGTCAACATTCCAACCACCCGAAGGATACGAAATCCAGATCGAAGAAATGCACGAAGTACCTTGCCAGCAGTAGCAACAATCTATTCGAGGGTTTGACTAGCCTCTCGATTGAGTAGCCGGCTATTCCCCGAGTGTGCTAGGGTTGCGCGATTGATGCAGGTTCAGTGCCGACTGTGATAATCTTCCGCCAATTGGCCGCCCCTTGGCCAAGCCCGGGGTTTAAATCATGAAGCACATTTCCAGACGACATTTTCTTAAGACAGGTCTCGCTGCTGGTTCCATCGCTGCCGTCGGTTCTCTGCCGCTGCTCGCCGAGCGCGGCAAAGCCACAGATATGGTCACGCTGGGAAACTCTGGTGTGAAAGTCACGCGGTTAGCGTTCGGTACAGGAACCAATAACGGACAGGTACAGCGTCAACTCGGACAAGAAGAATTCACCAAGCTTATCCACTATGCCTACGACCAAGGCATTCGCTTCTTTGAGAGCGCGGAGTCATATCCTGGTATGCATGAGATGCTGGGTGTCGCGCTCAAGGGAATTCCGCGAGAGAGCTACGGCCTGATGACTAAGGTGACCACGGGCGATGGCCAGAACCCGAAGCAGAAGATCGATTACCTGCGCAAGATTGCCCAGACCGATTACTTTGACATCATGCTGCTGCACATCCAGCGCAGCCCCAATTGGCCCTCGCAAACGACCGAGTGGCAGGACGTGATTGTTGAAGCCGAACACAAGCAGTCGGTGCGCACGCACGGCGCGTCAGTGCACGGCTTGCCCGCGCTGCGCGCCTTACCTGCAGACAAGTGGCTGCAGATCGGCATGGTGCGCATGAACCACAAAGGCACCATCATGGATTCTGACGGCCGCGACTTTGTGGACACCGGCAATGTGCCTGAAGTGGTGCAGCATGTGCAGGCAGCTCGCAAAACCGGCAAGGGCGTTATCAGCATGAAGCTGGTGGGCGCCGGAGCATTCTCCAATAGCCGCGATGACCGCAAGGCCGCCATGCGTTTTGCCTTCCGCAATGCGGGGGTTGATTGCGTCACGGTGGGATACAAGAACCGCGTTGAAGTCGATGAAGCGATTGAAAATATCAACCTGGCATTCGCGTAATTGATCGTTCAAGGTCCACTGGAGTTGTTATGACTAGGCTTTCTCGTCGCAGCTTTCTAAAGACAAGCGTTGCTGCTGGCGCACTCGCAGGCGCGTTGCCACTTATGGCGGAGCGCCAGAGCGCAACCGAAATAGTCACGCTGGGCCGCTCCCACACCAAGGTGACGCGGCTGGCATTCGGCACCGGCACTTTCAGCGGTCGGGTGCAGCAGCAACTAGGACAGGAAGGCTTCACAAAGCTGGTCCGCTATGCGTACGATCGCGGCATCCGCTTCTTTGAGACCTCCGAGTCCTACGGCACGTCACCGCAGATGCTGGCCAAAGCACTAAAGGGAATTCCGCGCGAGAACTATCAGATCATGACTAAGGTCACGACCGATGAGGGCGTTGATCCCATCGTCCGGTTCGACGAGATGCGCAAGGCGTCTGATACCGACTACTTCGACATCATGCTGCTGCACTGGCAGCACACCGGCACTTGGGTGAAAGACACACGCAACTGGCAGGACGCAATTCTTCAATGCGAGCATAAGCAGACCATCAAGAGTCACGGCGCGTCAGTTCACGGCTTGCCCGCGCTGCGCCAAGTGCCCGGAATGGAGTGGCTCCAGATTGCGATGATCCGCATGAACCACACGGGCGCGTTATGGATTCCGAAGTACACGACACGCCGGTGCTCGGCAACGTGCCTGAAGTCGTGTCGCATGTGAGGCAAGTAAAGAAGGAAGGCATGGGCTCATCAGCATGAAGCTGATCGGAGAGGGCCGCTTTAATCATGAAGACCGCCAGAAAGCTGTGCGTTTCGCTTTCCGGGATGCCGGCGTCGATTGCGTCACTATTGGCTTCAAGAACAACGCCGAAATCGACGAAGCTATCGACAATATCAACCTCGCATTCGCTTAGAATCTAAGATTCGGGATGTGTCGAAGCGAAGTGGTGCACCAGCCACGCCTGCTCGGCGTCGAGCGCGGCCGCTCGCGTCTCGAATGGTCCGAGCACGGGTCCCTCCATCGGCCCGAGGTCGGCCGTCCACCGCCCGTCGGGCGTGGGCTCGACGTGGACGCGCGGCGAATCGCGGCCGGCCCCAGCGCGAGCAGACCCCGCAACGCGTCGTTGTAGACGAGATGGACGGTTCCGTCAGGCCGAATCCAGACGAACATGTCGGGTGCTCGGCGCCGCCGTCCGGTAGTACTCCGCGGTCCGGGTGTCCTCGCGCGTGATCCCCAGGGCGGCTTCCAGGGGCCGCGTGAGGGCCTGGCACGCGGGGCCCACCACGCCCTCCACGCCGACCGTGACTTCACCCGTCGGGCCGATCGTCACGACGATCGTCTGGGCACTCATGGGGCTACTGGCCGAGCGCCAGACGGACGGTGCCGTCGGTCTGGACGGTGCACGTGATCCGGAAGCCCTGGGCGTGGGCGAACCGCCGCGTGGCGGCTTCCGCGTAGGCTTGCCGGGAAGCGATGGAGGTGAGCCAGGTCGCCCCACTGCCCCTCGTAGAGGTCGTAGAACAGCCGGCCGTGGTCGTCGACCACGACCGGGTACTGCCAGCCCGGCAAGCGCAGACGTTCCCCCAGATGCCGTTCGAGCGGTACGCGGACGATATTCTCGTGCACTGTCGGACTCGGGAGCAGGCGGAACGGGTTCGGCAGGCGGTGCAGGAGCGGCTCGTGCCATGCAAGCTGGAAGTCCATCCGAGCAAGACCAAGGTCGTGTACTGCCAGGATTCGAATCGACGCGCGAGCGATCCGGAGACGAGTTTCGAGTTCTTGAGCTTCACGTTTCGCCCACGACGGGCGCGAGACCGACGCGGAGCCTACTTCGTGAGCTTCAGTCCGGCGGTGAGCCGGGGGGCGGCGAAGCGGATCCGCCAGGAAATGCGTCGGTCGTGGCGTCTCCCACGGCGCACCGACAAGGCCCTGACGGACCTGGCGCACATGTTCAATCCCGTCATCCGTGGCTGGATTGGGTACTTGGGCCACTATCACAAGTCCGCGCTCTATCCGGTCTTCCGACACCTCAATCTCACCCTGGGTTGGTGGGCCATGCGGAAGTACAAGCGGTTGAAGAGGCATCGCCGGCGGGCGGAGCATTGGCTGGGCCGGATCGCCCGGCGGCAGCCGACGCTGTTCGCTCACTGGCAGCTCCTCGGGGTGAGGCCGACGGCTGGTTGATAGGAGCCGTATGACACCCGAGAGGCTCACGTACGGTTCTGGGAGGGCGTGGGGGTGAAACTCCCCCGCGCCACTTACTTCCTCGTTCTGAGCGAACGCCACCTGCGCCGCATCCTGACCCGCTATTTCGCCTAGTATCACCGGACACGCACTCACCTCGCGCTTCAGAAGGATGCACCGGTTGGGAGGCCAATCGAGCGGCCGCAGGTGGGCACGGTTGTACAGATTCCCGAAGTCGGCGGTTTACATCATCGCTACGTCGGCCGGGCAGCATAACTCGGCATCGACCGGCCCGCGTCCCCAGCGACCAACGTGCTCTCTCGACGACTATTCGTCGTCTCGGCCGTCATCCGTCCTGCGCGGACAATCACATCTTTCTGTGCCGGGCCCGATCGCCGAAGCGTGCCGACTGCCTTGCGGTATAGGGGCGGGCCATCCGCTCGCCTGTCGTCAGGCGTGCTGAACCCACCGGTAGCCCACGGATCCTCGCCAGGCGAGTCGGACGCGGTTTTGGCGAAGGACAACATCCAGACTGTAAAATGCTGCTGCAAAATGCTGCATGTTGTTAGCAAATGAAGTGTCCGCTTGGTTTTGACACGTAATCTGTCCGCTCACTCTCCAGGACCGACCGGCAGGCGCGGGCCGCGGCGGCGGCGTGGAGTAGCTCGATCGGAGGGATGGGGAGATCGCGGCCCCCTCGCTCGAGGGCCTTCTGAAGCCAAATGCGCGCGTGCGTTCTTGGGGCGGGAGGCCGGAACACGCCGGGGCGGGGTCCGGAAGGGGTTGGGCCGTCGGGGGCGCGGCCCGTCCAGCGGCCGGCCCTGGGCGTCGTACCGGCCCAGGCACTGCGGACCGCGCCACACCGTGTGCGCGCCACTGAGATGGCGACGCACCGTCACGCGCAACCCCGCGCAACTCCGCCGGCCCCGCTGCTTGGCGAGCTGCAGGGCGCGGCCCTCGAAGCTCACGACATTGTCGCGGCCGACGAGCCGCTCGCCCTCCTCGGCCAGGAGCTCATCGAGGTCCACGGCCCCGCCGAGTGGGACAAAGGCGCTCGCGGGATCGGCCGGCGGGCGAGGGAACTGCGTGTGGTAGTCCGGAAGGAACTGGTCGCGCAGATAGGCATTGGCCGCCTCAAGGGTGGTGATCCCCGCGACCCGGAGTTCGTTGATGAGGCGCCCCTGGAGGGTGCGGTTCAGGCGTTCGATCCGGCCGCGGGCCTGCGGAGAGTAGCTGGGAATGTGCTCGATGCCGAGGCGGGCGAGGATCCGGCCGACGACGGTGAGGTGGGCGCGATCCACGGGGCCGCCGGCCGAGGGCGTGTGAAAGGCCCAGCCGGCCCGATCGGTGTAGAGGGCCATCGGCAACCCGAACGTCGCGAGGACCCCGCGCAGGGCAGTCAGGACGGCCTGCGTGGTCTCCTCCGGCCAGAGCGCGGCGTAGAGCAGCCGCTTGGTGGCGTCGTCGAGCACGGTGACGAGCGTCTGGCGCTGCCCGGGACACCGCGCCAGCCACTCATGGTCGCTCCCGTCGATGTGCAGGAGCTCGCCGAAGCAGGCGCGGGGCGCACGACGCCGGCGATGGCGGCCGCGGGCGCGCCCCGTGGGCACCAGGCCGGCCGCCTGAAGGGCGAGTTTCACAAACGTGTAGGAGAGCGTCACGCCGTGATCCCGCCGGGCGAGATGGAGGAAGTGACGGACATTGAAGCCCTGGTAGCGCGTGCGATAGAGCTGCAGCACCCGCTGGGCCTCCGCGCGGGGCGCCGTGCGGTGCGACGGCCGCCGCCGCCGGCGGTCGAGCAGCCCCAGGACCGGATCCTGCTCATATCGGGCGCGCCAGCGCCGCAGGCTGCGCGGATCAATGCCCAAGACGTCGGCCGCCTTGAGCCAGGTCCAGGTGCCGGCTACGGCCCGCATGATCCCCTGCTGGTAGGTCATGGCCCGCTCCACGGCGGCGGCCGGAAACTCCATGAACACCTCCTTGGCTGTTCATGGGTCTACCGGCATCCGCCCGAAAAGCGGACACTTCATGTGCTCTCGGGAGCGGACAGATTATGTGCTCCCTACAGCTGCAAAATGCTGCATTGACAACCCATGGTCGTTTGCGTAGAGTCGCGTCCGCTGGACCTCTAGGATCCGTCCGGCCCGAACGGGAGGTGGCATGACTCTTCGATCGGCCCAGCCGAGATGATCCGCTCAATCGCCTGTCTGGCGCTGGCCGCACTGCTGTTGCTGGGCCCCGGGACCACGCTGCGGGCCCAGGAGACGCTGACGACGCAGTACGAGGCCTGCAGCCACAACCGGCTCGAGGTGGTCGGGACCGAGGGCCGAGTGGTCATCCCGTTCGCCGAGTCGTCGCAGGGGACGATCCCCGTTCCACGCACGCAGATCCAGTGGTTCTGCGGCACGACCGAGGGACGCACCACTTGCCCGTCCGGCACAAGCCGCGTGCGAATCCAGCGGACGCAGGAGCGGCGGTTCTTCGTCTACTGTCTCCCCTGACTCGCGCGCTGGGCTGTCCGGCACCCGACCAATAGCAGACGTGACAGCGCCGCTCGGAAGCGACTGTGTTGGATGTCAAGCGGGGTGCCACGGGCGACGATCCCGAAGGATGGCGTTGAGGATGGTCAGAAGCTTCCGCAGGGCGGCCACCAACGCGACCTTCGTCGGGTGGCCAGTGGTGCGGAGGCGCTGGTAGAACGCGATGAGGACAGGATTGTGACGCGTGGCGGTGATGGTGGCCATGTACAGCACGCGCCGCACCGGTCGGCGGCCGCCTTGAATCATGCGGCGGCCCCTCAGGGTGCCGCTATCGCGGTTGAAGGGCGCGACGCCGACCAGGGCCGCGATCTGCCGGCGGTCGAGGTGGCCCAGTTCCGGGAGTTCGGCGATGAGCGTCGAGGCGGTGATCGGGCCCACGCCCGGTACGGACCGGAGCAGGTTCTCGGTCTCCTGCCACGCCGGACTGGACCGGAGCGTGTCGTGCAGATCGGTTTCGAGGTCGCGGAGGGCCTGCTCGAGCCACGTGATATGGGCGTCGATGCGGCGCTGAAGCGCCCGATTTCGGATCAGGCGCCGGCGATTGGCCTCCGCCCCGAGCATCTCCACGAGTTGACGCCGGCGGGCGACGAGCTCGCTGAGGTGCTGGGCGTCTTCGGTGGGCAGCGGCCGAACGGCCGGGCGCACGGCTTCGGCAAAACGGGCGATGACGTGGGCGTCCAGCGTGTCGGTTTTGGCGAGGGTCCCCGTGGCGCGGGCGAAATCCCGGATCTGGCGGGGATTGACGACCGCCACCGGCAGGTGGGCGCTGGCCAGCGTGGCGGCCACGGTGGCCTCATAGCCCCCGGTGGCTTCAAGGACCACCAGCGTGGGGCGCAGCGCCTGCAGCCGGGCGACGAGCTGGATGAGCCCGGCCTCATCATGGGAGACGACGAAGGCCTCCCCAGAGGGGCGCACGTGGCCGTCGAGCTGGTCTTTGGCGACATCGAGACCGACGAAGAGCTGGTCCATGACCCGTCCTTGTACGTGCGGGCTTTCGAAGCCCGAGCGACTGTGCGGGTTCACGGTCCGTACGGTGGAGCGGGGCCCACGCTTTCGAACGGTCTTGGCAGACCCAGGAGACGACGGGCTCCCGCCCACCACCCCTACCCGGGCCATCTTATCGATGGTCCCGGCCTGAGAGATACAAGGAGAACGCCCGTGCAAGCGACTCCGTCGACCGTCCCCGACTCCTCGACCGGTATCGTGATGGAGAGCGGGGTCTTCTCCGGCATGCGGCTGCGCGACGGTGACCTCCATGGCGCCCATCTGCGCGACGCAGTGCTCCGAGGTGCGTCCCTGGTCCGGGTCAATCTCGCCGGGGCCGATCTCTCGGGGGTCGATCTCTCGATGGCCGATCTCCGCGAGGCTAACCTCCGCGAGTCGATGCTCGCGAACGCCTCCCTGGCCGGCGCGGATCTGCGCGAGGCCGATCTGGCTGGCGCGTCGGGTCTGGTCGCGGCCCAGTTGGGTCGTGCGAACCTCATTCGGGCCAAGCTTCCCGCTAGCGTCAGCGAGTTCCCGGGGCTTAAGCGGCTCGAGGCCGCGATCGACGGCGTCCAGAAGGTGTTTCTGCTGATGCTGGTGGGCTGCGCATATGCTGGGCTGACAATCTGGTCGACGACCGACGACCGCCTGCTCGCCAATCTCGTCACGTCCCCGCTGCCCATCATCGGCACCCCCATTCCCATCGCCGAGTTCTACCTCGTGGCGCCAATCGTTCTGACGGGCGTGTACGTCTATCTCGGCGTGATGCTTCGCCACGTGTGGACCGGTGTCGCCGAGCTGCCGTCCGTCTTCCCGGACGGGACCGCCCTCGATCGGCGTCTCCCCGTGTGGTTCCTCGCTGGCTGGCTGCGTACGCGCTTGCCTGGCCCCCAGCCGCTCCTGACACGAGCCGAGAGCTGGCTGAGCGCCTTCCTGGCGTGGTGGCTGGTCCCGCTTGTGCTCGTTATCTTCTGGGGCCGGTATCTGCCCGCGCGATTCTTGCCCTACACGGCCGTACACGTCGCTCTCCTGGTCGTGGCGACCGCCTTCGGCATCGCGCTGTACCGCCTGGCGGCCCGCACGCTGACGGCCGATCCCGCCTCCTTCGACTTCCTTCGGCGGGCCCGGGGGCCCGCCGCGGGCACCCTGGTCACCGCCTTCGCCTTCGGACTGCTGTCCGTGCTGGGGATGTACGCGCGTCCCGGCAGCAGGTTCGCGACCTTCGCCGCCCTCATCCGGCCCGAGGCTGGGCTCTTCGCTGAGCTACGCGAGCGACAGCTCTCCGCCCGGCCGGCGAACTGGAAGGCTGCGGACGGGCTCGATCCCGTGAGCGGTATCCAACTCCCTCGAAGCGATTTACGGTACGCGCTGGCGCGGGGCGCCTTCCTGGTCAAGGCTGATCTCCAGCAGGCGATGGCGCCCGAGGTGGACCTGGGCGACGCGGATCTTCGAGGGGCCCGGCTCCGGGGAGCGAATCTTCGGGAGGCGAATCTCGTCAGGGTCGACCTCCGCGATGCCGACCTCGGACCCTACCCCACCGTGCCGGAGCGACGCACCATCCTCACGCAGGCCCGCCTGAGAGAAGCCAATGTTCGGGGCGCGAGATTCTCGGCCGCCGACCTGGTGGGGGCCGACCTCCGAGACATCCGCGGCGAGCCTGAGCGGTTTCCCTGGGTGGGCGAGCGCCCTCCCTGGGACCGGGACCGCGAGGTGGCGGTCGACTTCTCCCGGGCCGACCTGAAGCGCGCGGATCTCCGCGGGAGCTTCCTCCCGCGGGCCGTTCTCCGCGATGCTGATCTTCAGGGGGCCAACATCTGGGAGGCCGTGTTGGTCGAGGCCGACCTGCAGGGGACAAAGCTCCAGGGCTCGCAGCTCGGTCGGCCGATCTTCGCTCCGCCGACCTCCGGCGGGCCGATCTCCGAGGTGCCGATCTGGGCGGCGCGGATCTCCAGGGAGCCGATCTCCGGGAGGCCACGGTCGCCGACGCCGTGCTGGACGGGGCGGACCTCCAGCGGGCCAATCTCTCGAGTGCCGACTTTCGGGGGGCCGACCTGCGCGGCACGCGTTGCCTGACGAAGGAGCAGCTCGCGACGGCCCTCACAGACGGCACCACCAAGCTCCCGATTCTACCGACGCCGTGTCGCACTGACCGCTGACCGGCGGCGGGCGCGCGAGAATGGCCCAGCCGGGGGATGTCCACGCGGCACGCCACGCCCTCGAGGCAGTCGCAGTCCCGGCAGTGCCAGCCGACGCGCGGCGGGAGAACGCGGTGGACGGCGTCCGCAGTTTCTCACTGCTCGTTTTGATTGAGGCTAACTGCGGGGGGGAGCAGCGTCGTGTGGGGTGGCCGCCGTAGGCGAGCACGTGCTTATGATGCGCGTCGCGTAGGCTGACATTTTCTCTCCGCCCATTTGGTAGTCTGAACCCAGAGCGAGGGTTTTGCGAATTCGGGCTGTCGCTGGGAAATTTTGATTTCGCAAAAAGGGCGCCGCCCGGGTCAATTTGGCGCCTGGGGCCGGGGACTGAGCCTGACTCCTCGCTGCGAAAACCGAGCGAAGTCCACGTTACTTCTGGGCAGCCGTAGAATCTGGTTGGTGTCCGACCTTCGCGGCGAGGCGCAAGCCGTGGACGCGGGCCAGGGCGATCGTCTCATCCGCCGATGTCTCAAAGAGGCGGCGACGGCCGGGCGGAGCAGGGCCATGACGAAGCGTAAACAGCAGCGCACCGCCCGGGCGGAGGAGACTGGCGACCCTCGGCATCGCCTCCCGACGTTCCTGTGGGTCGAGATGTATCCAGACAGCGGTGAGCATCACGACGTCGAACCGGTCGCCGCGTCTCATGAGACGTGCTAGGTGCGGGAGGGCGTCTCCTGCATCAGCCACCCACGGGTTCTTTCTCGACGACCAGCAGGTGACGGCCGCGGCCCTCACTGTTCTCGAGCCCGCTGACGCGGGACGGATCACAATCAGGGACAACGCGGCGGGCATCCATGAGAAGGAGTACGCTCGGGCATTCAGACCGGCCGAATTTCCAGTGTCGCGCGAAGGATTGTCAGAGTTCGGCATGGGTATGAAGAGCGCGGCGTGCTGGTTCGCGCGGAACTGGACGGTTCGGACTCGGCGCTAGGAGAGCCCATCGAACGGCTCGTCACATTCGATATCCAGAGGATCGTGCGAGATAACCTGGAAGAGCTGACGGTGACAACCGCGCCGGCTCTAACCCAGCACCACTTCACTGAGATCATGCTCTTCAATCTGAACCGCCTGCCTCAGAGGCGCACCGTGAGCAAGATCAAGGAGCATCTGGCGAGCATCTACCGGGTGTTTCTGCGCGAAGAGGTTCTTGAGCTGTTCTTTGACGGTGAGCGGCTCAGCTACCCTGAGCCAGCGATCCTGCGCGCACCGTATCACAGGGACGAGGGTGGTGCGGGGTCCTGTGGCGGAAGGACATCGACTTCGACTTTGGCCTTGGGCTCCGCGCGACCGGCTTTGCGGCGCTCCGCGAGACCGGGAGCACGGCGCGCGCCCGTATGTCCGAATACTCGGTCGAGCCCCGTACCCGGTACGGGGTGAGGCCCGGTAGGATTGGCCTATGATGGCCGATCTCTACCCCTTGCGAGTACCGATGGGCCGACGGCAACCTTGATCGGCTCCCCGCTCTTGCGGCGGACTTGATCAAGGCGCCGGTTGACGTCATCGTGGTGGCCGGAGGACCAGCAGTCCGGGCGGCGCGACAACAAGCCACACGATTCCGATTGTCTCGGCCATCATGGGCGATCCGTCTCGGCGGGCTTCGCCGCGAGCTTGGCTCGGCCAGGCGGAAACGTCACGGGCGGCGCCGTCCAATTCGAGGACCTGGCCACCAAACAGTTGGAGAACCTCAAGGAAATGGTGCCGAACGTCGCGCGAGTCGCCATCCTTGATGACCCCATGATCCAAAACGCCAGCGTTCAGAAGGCCGCCGAGACAGCCGCTGGAGCACTCGGCCTGAAGGCACGCGTGTTTAGCGTCCGCGACGAGTCTGACCTTGAGCGCGCGTTCCGAGCGGCGAAGACTGACCGGGCTGATGCCATGTATGTGTTGCCGTCACCGAGACTCTCCCGTTTCCGATCGCGCCTCGCCGAGTTGGCCGTGAAGCACCGTCTCCCGGGAATCTACGAGGACAAGGTATACGTGGAAGTCGGCGGATTGATGTCCTACGGTCCGAACTTTCCAGACTTGTTCCGTCGCGCTGCGAGCTACGTCGATCGGATCCTCAAGGGGGCCAAACCGGGCACCCTGCCCATCGAGCAGCCGACCAAGTTTGAGTTCGCCATCAACTTGAAGGCCGCCAAGGCCCTCGGGCTCACCATCCCCGCGGCGGTGCTCGCGCGGGCGGATGAGGTGATTCAGTAGTGGACAGGCGCGCCTTTCTCACCGCGTTTGCTCTCGGCACCCTTTCGGCGCCTCGGATTGCCCCGCCCAACCCACGCGCAAGGTGTACCGCATCGGGATCCTGGGTCTGTGCCCTGGCGTCCGAGGGGGCTGGACCGAACCCCGGTCCCCATCCGCGGGGCGCTCCTCAGCGGTCTCCGCGGGAGCTCGGCTACGCCTATGGAGAACATTTCGTCACCGAGTTTCGCGGAAGCGAGGGACGCCGGAGCGCTTGCCTCGTCTCGCTGCCGAGCTGGTCCGTCTTCAGGTGGACGTGATTGTCGCCGCAGGATCAGCGATGCCGGCGCTCAAACAGGCCACCTCGACGATTCCGCTCGTCATGGCCGCCGCCGGCGATCCTGTGGCCTCAGGGTCTCGTCCGGAGTCTGGGCCACCCGGGCGGGAATTTCACGGGGCTGAGCCATCAGTCGGTGGAGACTGACGGAAAGCGACTCGAGTTCCTCAAGCAGCTCGTTCCGGGAGCGGCGTTGTTGGCGGTCCTCTGGGATCGACCCAGCCGCCCATATTGGCTGGCGGCCGAAGCGGCCGCCCGGGAGCGGGGATGGACGCTGCTCTCGCTCGAGATCCGAGAGGCTGGCGAGATCGAGCGGGCCTTTAAGGCGGCGACTGACGCGCGCGCGGGCGCGCTTCTCGTGGCCGCGGCCGGGATCCTCTTCCCCCAACGCCCAGCGAATCGCGGAGGTGGCTGCCACGAGCCGGCTCCCGACCATGTATCGCTCTCCGGCCGTACTGTCGAGGCCGGCGGGCTGATCTCGTATGGCGCGGACATCCTGGACATCTGGCGGCGCGCGGCGGTTTTCGTCGACAAGATCTTGAAGGGCGCCAAGCCGCCGACCTGCCGGTTGAGCAGCCCACGAAGTTCGAGTTGGTGGTCAACCGTGCGTCCAGAGAAAGCTGACGTGTTCAGCGGGAGTCAGCCCCGCCGGGGTAAGAGCCAGAGCCCCCGTAACTCGGGTGGCAAGGTGGAGGGAAACCGAGACTTTGTAGCCCACCACCAAGCCCTCGGAAGGAGGGTGAGTGAGTCGCCGGGCCGTAACGAGATTGAAGCACAGGTCCCCGAAATACTTAAGCCCCGGAGGCCGAGCCTCACGGTTGAGAGGCGAAGGCAGCATGGCCCGTCGCACCTGGCTGATGCGGCGGGACGCTCCGGCGGGGTAGAGCGACGGCACGGTGACGAGGACACGTCGAGCGACTGGAGAAGCCCTCCTCGCCCCCACCGCGAAAGCGGTGGAGCCATGTCCAAGCTATAACCAGTGATCCTGGGAAGTGGGCGGACGGCGAGAGGGTGACGGATGGGCCCGCGGTAGCGTTGAAGCGGGGTAATGTCCGTGGAGCGATGTTGCAGCCCATAACAGCACTTTCCCAGCGGATGCAAGTTCCGTCGCAGCAAGAGTCCAGACAGCTGCGTAGTGATACCCGACTTCGCCGTGGGGTGACCTGCGGTGAGGAAAGCTCGGGTGTAAAAGTCTCTGCTGCCCCGAAGGGGGTGGGCCTGGTCGAGAGAGGCGAGCAACTCTGCGGGCCGGAGCGTGAGCGAAGGCGGCTGATGCGTCGAGACACGGGCCTGTCAGGAAGCCAGGGACAGGGTGATGAGGGAGCCGAGCCCTCCTTTGCTGGGCGAAGGCGATGATGATGGGGAAGGGTCTGGACCAGTGCACCATCAATCCCTCCGGCGTACAGGCACTGGCACGCAGAGAGGGGAGAGTGACTCAAAGTGGGGACGGTCTCGATGGCCGCCCAGACCAAGTCGTCGGGCAAGGCCCTGGTATTACCAGGCGATCCCTGGGAAGTCCGGGGGAGTCGTCGAGATCCGCGGATCGGGTCATGGTAGCGAGGAGGGGGAGGACAACATAACCTTCCCGGAGCGACGGACCCGTGGGCCGAGGTGGTCGCTGCTGAGGGAGCCCGAGGCGGGCCGGGTACCGGAAAGGGCCGGCGGAGTCCGCATGAGGGACATAAGCGACGAAGGCCATGTCAAACCAGGGGGTCTCGGAGGGGATACGGACTTGGCGTTTAACCTCGGAGGCTCGGTGGGCAGGGCACGGTTGATGGAGACACACCTCGGCTTGAAGCCGGACTGGCGAAACGTCAACGTCCGGAATTTTAGGGAGGGCGCTGGAAACGTCACCAGGGGAGCCGGACTGAGGCCCGCGGCGAAAGCCGTGGATATGCCACCGGACCCTACCGTGGGCGCGCCAGCGCTCTACCCGGCGGGCCCTACTGGTGTGCCGCGTCTCCGACAACATGGGAGGCAGGGGTGCGATGACAACCGCGCCCATCAGTCTGCAAGACCTGAGGCGGAGGCTCTACGTCAAGGCGAAGGCCGAGAAGGACTGGCAGTTCTGGGGCCTGTACGTGCACGTGAGCAAGTTGGAGACGCTCCGCGCGGCATACGCGATGGCCAAGCAGAACGACGGCGCTCCGGGTATCGACGGGGTGACGTTCGAGGCGATCGCGGCCGTCGGGGTAGAACCGTTTCTAGCCCAACTGCGGGACGAACTGGTCTCACGCACCTATCGGCCATTGCGGAACCGGCGCGTCGAGATCCCGAAGGGCGACGGGAAGAAGGTCCGGGTGCTCGGCATTCCGGCGATTCGAGATCGCGTGGTCCAAGGGGCGCTCACCCTCATTTTGGAGCCGATCTTCGAAGCTGACTTTCACGACGGGTCGTATGGGTATCGACCGAAGCGGACAGCCCAGCAGGCGGTGGACCGGGTGGCCGAAGCCATTGTGCGAAACAAGACGCGGGTGATTGACGTCGATTTAGCGGCGTACTTCGACAGGTGCGGCACGATCGGCTGCTCGCCAAGGTGGCGCGCCGGGTAACCGACCGAGAGACCTTGCACTTGGTGAAGCTGATGCTGAAGGCGTCCGGGAAGCGCGGGGTTCCTCAGGGCGGGGTGATCTCCCCCCTCCTCAGCAACATCTACCTCACCGAGGTGGATGCCCTGCTGGAGCGGGCCAAGGCGGTCACGGCGAACGGCATGCACACGTACGTCGAGTACGCGCGCTATGCCGACGACTTGGTGATCCTCGTGAATAACGATCGTCGACAGGACTGGCTGATGGAGGCGGTGCCCCGGCGGCTCCGAGAGGAGTTGGCAAAACTCGATGTGCGGCTGAACGAGGCGAAGAGTCGGATCGTGGACCTGAGTCAGGGGGAGAGCTTCGGATTTTTGGGCTTCGACTTCCGGCGCGTCCGCTCATTGCGGGGGCGTTGGCGGCCGCAGTACACGCCGAAGCAGCAGAAGCGCACGGCGTTGCGGCAGGAGCTAGGAGGTATTCCGACGCTACCGTCCCAGCCGACCGAGGAGTTGATCGCCGCGATCAACCGAGCTGCGGGGCTGGGTCAACTACTTCCGGATCGGGCACGCGAGCCGGTGCTTGGCCATTGTGCGGCGGTGGGTCGAGCGGAAGGTACGGCGCCACATGATGCGGGCGAGGAATCGTCGGGGCTTCGGCTGGAAGAGGTGGAGTACGGCGTGGCTCTATGACACGCTCGGGTTGTTTGCCGATTACCGAGTGCGGACCTGAGCCGAGCCTGAAAGTGCTCCCAGCCGATAGGTCTCATAACCCGTGACGCGAAGCGACCAGGCAAGCCCGGTGCCGGAAATCGGCACGCCGGGTTTGAGGTGGCGGGGGCTGGAAACGGCTTACGGCGAACCTACACGGGCACGCAGCTGGAAACGGCGGACACAGCCAAGGGGAGCCTCCGGAGCTTTGCGCCAGTCCTCGACCCTACTCAAGACGGCCAAGACACTGGCCTCACGATCCCGCCGTCGGTGCTGGCGCGGGCGGATGAAGTGATCCCGTGACCGCAGGTGCGGGCCTCGGTGCAAGAGGGCGGCCGATAACGTGGTGGACCCTAGGAGGTCTCGCCAATCGGGGGTAACGGATGGCCAATCATCCTTCAAGGACACGGGCCGAAAATGTGGTGCGCGGGCCGGATTCGACGGCCGTCACTACGGCCTTGTGGCGCGCCGCGCATCTCCGGCTCGACGCGCCCCCCCCACGTCGTCGAGGACGAGAATCGGCTTGCTGCTCCTCCGCGACACGGATGTCCTCGCCGGCTACCTGGGGCCCGAGGCCGCCGGGGGCCCGGACACGTGGTTGGGCCACCCGTACATGGGTGAGAAGTTCCGCCGGTGGCGCGCCAGCGTGGTCGCCAAGGCGCGTTTCGTCGACGATATCGTGTCGGAGCGAGTGGACCGCGGGCACCACCAGTACGTGAGCCTCGGGGCCGGCCTCGACTCCTTTGCCTTCAGGCGCACCAGCCTCGTGCGGAAGCTGCGTATCTTCGAGGTGGACGAGCCGGGGACTCAAGCGTGGAAGCGACGTCGGCTCCACGAGCTTGACATGGCACCGCCAGAGACGCTGTTCTTCGTGCCGGTCGACTTCGAGCGCCAGTCGTGGGTCGAGGAGACCGCCAAGGCCGGATTCGACCGAACGGCCTGCCTCGTGTCCTCCCTTGGTCACGCAGTACCTCAGTGTCGACGCCATTAGGCGATGCTGCGCGATGTCGCTCGGCTCGCTCCGGGGACGGGGTTTGTGTGTAACTTCACGCTTCCGGCCCACCTCATCGAGCCGGACGAGCGAGAGATGCGCGCTGAAACGGAGGCGCGCGCGGCGTCCCGGGGCCACCCGTGGCGCAGTGTCTTCTCGCTCGATGAGATCCGCACGCTCGCTGGTGAAGCGGGCTTTGCGGACGTAACTCGTGACCGCGGACGACCTCGCTGCTCGGTATTTCGCCGGGCGTGACGACGGGCTGCGACCCTCGAGTTCGAGCGCCTTTCTGATCGCGTCCACTAGACCTGAATGACCCCGCCCATCTGGCTCGACGCCGCCGGGCATCCGCGTCCCATCCGGGCCTGCTGCACATGTGGCCGCGAGGCCGCGCCCGATGCGGTTCCGGGCCGCGGATCTCGGCCGTCACGGCTGGACGCCGCGCCAGACGCTGCAGATCCCCGACTGGTGCGGCTGCTCCACCGGTGGTCGCTCGTGCCGATCTGGGAGCCCGGGCAGACACCGAAGCCGCTCCGTCGGTGGGAACCACCCGTCCCGTACTGGGCGACCGACCCATAATTCTTCGCCTCACCCCGACCATGGCCCGCATTCAAAAAGCGTGGAGGGAGGCCCGACATGGTTGCGAAACATGCCCCCGACGACTTCGCCGAAATGCTGAAGCGTTACGACCGAGCCATGAATCGTCTCGTCAATGGTGACCCCGAGCCGATCAAGGCGCTCTATTCGCACAGTGACGAGACGAGCCAGTGTGGCGCATGGGTGGTGTCGACCGCGGATGGGCCGAAGTCAATGCCCGCTGGGACTGGGTTGCCGCACAATTCATCCCCGCCGAGAACACGCTCAAGCAGGAACTCGTGTTGACGAGTGTCACTGCCGAGATGGCTTACGTTGTGTTCTTTGAGCGTGGTCACGTTCGGCTGATGCCGGCCCGAACTACATCCGATGGACATCAGGGTGTCGGCAGTGTTCCGGCGCGAGGCGGATGGATGGAAAGCGGTGCATCGTCACGGCGATTACCTCGTCACGAAGCAACGGTAGCGGTGGCCACCTATGGCTGCGTCGACTCGCCCGCTGGATCGCCTACGCGAACTCGGTGGTAGAGGAACGACCACACCCATGCGGATACCAGGATGGCCTGGGGCCAGCTCTTAGCTATGTGGTGGCCATCGCCTTCGGCCTCGTAGGGATGTGCGTGGGATTCGCTTGCCTCGCATATCCGGGCCCGACACGGTGCTGATCGGCCTCCTGCTCGTCGCTTTCTTCGCGCCCATTACCGTGGGCCTCATCATCGCCCCATCCTTGAATTGCGGTCTGAAGGACCCTGACGGCGCGGTCCTTATCCCTGTCAAGCGTCTTGATAGGTAAACCAAGGAGGTTTATCATTGACGCGACCGTGGTGGAGGGGAAAGGTGCTGAAGCAAGCGAGACTCCGACGAGGGCTGACGCAGGTCGAACTGGCTGAGAAGGTCGGGGTCCATAAGATCACTATCTCTCGGCTCGAGCGTGGCGACCGGCAGCCATCCATGCGGATGCTTCAGCGGCTCGCCAAGGCCCTAAGCGTGCCCGTGACGAAGCTGCTGGAGTAGGCAAAGCGTCCACTGACCGCCTTCCGCCCCCACGGAGGACACCATGGAACGAGCCGGAGACGGACGGGACGTCGGTGCGTGGAGTTCGCGAGACGCCGTCGAGGCATGGCGGCGATCGAGCACCGCCCGCAACGCGACGCTCGCGGCGGCAACCGAACGCATGCTTGACCTTGCCGCGCTGCGCCCGGGCGCGCGCGTGCTGGACCTCGGCACCGGCGCCGGCGACCAGGCGTTCGCCGCCGCGGCGCGGGTCGGCCCCCAGGGACACGTCCTCGCGACGGACATCTCGGTCCAGATGGTCACCGAGGTGGCCGCGGGCGCCGGCGTGCGGGGCTCGGCAACGTGCCACCCGGGTGCTCGACGTCGCGACGATCGACCTCGAGCCCGATCGGTGGGACGCTG
>CAVRWA010000001.1:0-207714 GCA_963724805.1 uncultured Actinomycetes bacterium | reverse complement strand
ATGCACCGGGGTGCAAATACGCATCATAGTTGTTGTACGCTGTCCGTATGTCCCGCCGGCGCCGCCGCCGTAAGACCGAGAAACCCAGGCGAGCTGAGCCGCCCGAGGTTGCCGCATTCCCAGAGCTCGCCGTCGTCTGCCAGACGACCCGGGTCAAGAGGCTCGCCTACACGCGCACCCAGGCAGCACAGGCGCTCGGAGTCAGCACCTCCACCTTTGAGCGCCGCATTCTCCCCTACATCGGGACCGTGGAGATGGACTGGGGCAAACGCCTCATCCCAATCGATGAGCTCGAGCGCTTCCTCGCCGTGCGAAGACAAAAAGCACGAGCAGAACAGAGGCCGCCTACGCCCCGCGGTCGCACGCCTGGTCTACCACCCGAGGTCGTTGCCCGCATCCGGGAGGAGCGCTCACATGGAAGAAGCCTCCGCCAGATCGCGCAGGACCTCAACACGGATCAGGTGCAGACATCGGAGGGAGGCCGGCAGTGGTGGCCCTCGACGGTACGGTCCGTCCTCGTCCGGCCGAGCCCGCCCGGAGCCGCACAAGCCGGTTCTGATTTTCCTGATCCGTGCGATCCGGCCCGGTCCTTCCGTGATTCCGGCGGACCTGAGTCGCCTACCTAAGTCGGGGCCGATCAGTCGCGAGGCTGCTGGTTTGCAGTTTTCGATCGGAATTTGGGCGGCAGGCGGCTCGCTCGTCACGCATTTCCAATTGCCTCATAGCCAACTGTCTCTGTGCCGCCGAGAGCGCCATGGTGCGAGACCGAACTCCCGCTCGAAACAATGTGGGCAGTAGACGACCGGCTCGTTGTCCTCGTTGAGAAGCGCCCGCCAATCGCGGGCATCCCCGACGGACGTCCGGTTGCACTCGAGGCACACCAGCGCCATGCCTCTAGGAGCATCCATCACGCGCCTCCGAGGATCCTCCCAAGGCCCGTGGTACGTCGGGCAGACGGTATGTCCACCCGCCGGGTGACCTCACCTGTTCCGTTGACCGGTGGGTTGTGGACTGGGTTGCTGCCGCGAACTGCGCGAACTCCGTTGAGCGACGGATCAGGTAGCTGCCGCCGTCGTAGAGCATGTTGGCCCAGGGGAGGCGAGCGGATTCCAGCCAGCGTTGCACCAGGGAGAGAAGCTTGAGCATCGACGCGGCTCCGGGCGGCACCTGTAGCCGGACGATCCAGACGGAGCCGGCGGCGATCTCGGCCGGGAACAGTGGGGCTGCGTAGAGTAGGAGTAGGTCGGTGGCGTCCCTGTTCGGGGCGAAGATCTCGATCGAGCTCGTGCTCGGCTCGCCGGGCGCGGGCCCGCCCAGGCGCTTTCTCGAGCGTTTGCGGAACGGTGATGTGGGTGCGTATGTCACGTGTCCTCCGGTGTCTCGGCGCTGGTCGTCGGTCCCGGCGACGGTTTGGCCCCGGGGCGGGCTGAGCCGGCCCCGGGGCCTCGCCGTTCCGGTCAGCTGGTTACCTGGTGAAGCGGCGGATGGCTGAGGTGCCGTCGAGGTAGCCGCCGCCGGCTTGCGCCTTGGTGATGTAGACCCGCACGTAGGAGGTGCCACGTGGGAGTTTCACCTTGAACTTGGCGGACGAGTTCAGGTTGAGGACGACCTTGTCGAGGGTCACCCAGCGGCCGCTGGAGTTGCGGCGCTGGAAGAAGACGACCTTGCCTGCAAACGAGGTCGCTCCGGCGCCGCCGGTGACCTTCGTGCTGAAGACACCTAGCTGGAAGCCGAGCCCTACCCGGGGGTGGACGCTGATCGTGAGCGGGGCTCCGGTAGAGGTGCTCGTCTTTGCCGTGTAGGTGGTCTGGATCGCCGGGCGCACCGTGAAGGTCCACTGGCCCGCGCCGGTGGTCGTCGTTGTGCCGAGCGGGGTCGTGGCCAGCTCGCCGTATGGAAGCGCGAGGATCGTGATCAGCTCACCGGCCTTGCCTGTCGAGACGGTTCCGGTCAGGACCGAGGTCGCGCAGCAGGTCACCACCGACTTCGACGCGGTCATCGAGGTCGTGACGACCACCACCGGCACCGCGGTCACGACCGCCGTACGGTCTGAGGTGGTGGTGATCGAACCGTAGGCATTGGACGCCCGTACGGCGACGCGGAGAGTGTCTCCGACAACGCCGCTGCGGACTCTGTAGGTCTGGCTTCGTTCGCCGGAGATGTTGGAGCAGCTGCCGCCGCCGCTGTTGCAGCGCACCCACTGGTAGGCAAACGTGCTGGGGATGCCGGCGGTGTACTTGCCGGGGTCGGCGAACAGCAGCTCGCCGACCACCGCCTTGCCGGTGATCGAGGGCGGCGTCGTGTTCTGCGGAGCCGCCGCTGCCGACACGACATTGCTCGGCTTCGAGTTGACCGGGCCCGTCTTCCCATCGGCGTTCGAGGCCGTCACAAGCGACATCAGGGTGTGACCGACGTCACTGCTCGTCAACGTGTACCTGTTGGACGTCGCCGCCATGATTGTCGTGCAGTTCCCTCCGTTCACGTCACAGCGAAGCCACTGATACGCGAACGTCGTCGGACTGTTCGTCCAACACCCCTTGCTGGATGTGAGCGTCCTGCCGGCGGCGGTCTGGCCCGAGAGCGTCGGGGCGCACGTATTCACGGGAGCCGCGAGAGAGCGCGCACCGGCAGCCGGTGCCAGGAGCGCCACCGCGACGACGAGCACTGCTCCCACGGTCCAGCCAAGATGTCGCCGGCGAAACAGCGATGTGGATGACTCAGTCATGCTTCCTCCAATGGTCAAGCCTGATCGCCGACCAACGACGAACGGGGTCGGCGAAAAGATCTGCTCCAACCCGCTTCGTTATGGGAGGAAATAGCCGGGCCGCTTGGCATGAGACCCGGCAATCGTTCCGCAGCACCGACGATTACGGCACCACGACCTCCATACTACCACTCTAGCCTTGAGCCCAAGTAGGATCGGCTGGCCCAAGGCCATGCCCGAGAGTGACCCCCAGCACCTGCGCGTCCTGATCGCGAACGAGAAACGCGACAGGCTGGAGCTGCTCGCCCAGGTCGTGATCGGCCTAGGCCACGACGTGATCGCACGGGAGATCTACGTCAAGGAAGTCGGGGCAGTCACTGCACGCGAGCAACCCGACGTCGCGCTGGTCGGGCTCGGCTCGAGCTCCGAACACGCGCTGGAGCTGATCTCGGAGATCGTCCGCGAGGCCTCCTGCCCGGTGATCGCGATCCTCCACGCAGACGACCCCGCCTACGTCCACGAGGCCGCCAAACGCGGCGTCTTCGCCTACATCATCGACGGCACCCCCGACGAGCTGCAAAGCGCAATCGATATCACCCTCCAGCGCTTCAGCGAGTACCAGACCCTGCAAGGAGCGTTCGGACGCCGCGCACTGATCGAGCAGGCAAAGGGGATCCTGATGGCCCGCCACTCGATCAACGCCGACGAGGCATTCGAGCGGCTCCGCGACCACTCCCAACACAACGGCCGCAAGCTCAGCGACGTCGCAGCCGCCGTCGTCGAAAGCCACCTATTGCTTGTGCCCCCCGCACCACCGGCACCCAATCCGGCATCGCCGGGCCTCTGACGGCCGCCCGTCAGCGCTCGCCAGCAGTGCTACTGTCAGTTGGCGGCATTCGCTACACAGTGCGGTCCGCTCGGTGGAGCCCTAGTAACCGGCTCCACACGGTCTCCGCCCGGAGCCCTCGGTCGGAGCTGGTCGGCACAAACCCTGCCGAAGCCAAGGGTACCGAGACCAGCCACCAGAAAGGCCGAAACCTATGGTCGCCTTCACCATCTTCGGGTCAACCGGGATCGTCGCATTCCTGATCCTCGCCCTGATCATCTTCGGAGTCATCTACCTCGCCCGCCGGGTGCTCTGAGGCAACCGGCTGAACCGCACCTGTCCATCTAGACGACGGTCCCGCCACCCCGGCAATCCCAGCCGCCCCACAACCGCAGAAGAAAGGGAGACGTAATGGAAACCAAGACTGAGATCCCTGAAGTCGTCGAGACCGAGGACGCGACAACCGCGCCACCGCCGGAGAGCGACTCAGAAGCCGCGGCGAGCGACGCAGCGGTCATGCATCTCGACATAGCCGAATGGCAAGGCCGCGAGCTCGTCGACCAAAACGGCGAGCGGATCGGAAAGCTCGAGGCCGTCTATTTCGACGTCGAGACCGACGAGCCGCAGTTCGGGACTGTCAAGGAAGGCATGTTCGGCCGCCATCTCACGTTCGTGCCGCTGATCGGGATCACGATCGGCCCCGACAACCTCCAGATACCCGTCACCACAGAACAGGTCAAGAGCGCCCCCAACATCGCGCTACAAGGTGAAGAACTCTCCCAGCCCGATGAGTCCGCCCTCTACCACCACTACCAGCTCAACTACACCCAAGCCGACAACCAAAGCGGTCGCCGCCTCGCACGACGCTAGGCGCCGATACGAATCGAGTCGTCGCCTATCACGCTGCAGGAGTCGCCGGGGCAACACTCAGTACTTGTCCCCGGCCTCTTGCTAGAAAGCGCTCTTAGAAATAACGGGCCATCGGAGTAGCACTTAGTGGGGAGCGGTGTCGGGGGGACTAACCACCGCTCCCCATTTCGCCGAGCGCGATCCGTCCGACGGATGCAGGATTGCGTTCGTCAAATCGATGCTTTGTGTTGCGCGTAGTCGTGTAAGAGCATGTAAAGGGAATACCGCTATTGCGTAATACCTGAGCAGTTCGCGTGCGGCGCGTGTTGATCGCGGCTATGTTCGTTGTAGCGCGCAGGCTCTAGCGTTGAAGCCGTCGAGGGTTTCGCACCTCCTTTTCGACTGTTGCACCGGGCCTGGGCGGCACTTTCCTTTTCGACAGTCACACCCGGCCCGAATGGGCGTTGGCCGTCGACGGAGCCTCTAGGAGGCGCAATGAAGAAACTCATCCTGATCGCAGGGAGCGTGATCGCACTCGTGTTCGCGACTACGGCGGCGGCGGCACTGGTTCCGGGCGTCTTCGACCCGGGTAACACGGGCTGTCCGGTCGCGACCTATAGCAACGGCGTCCTGCACCTGGCGAAGAACTGTCCGACGCCGACGAACGCTGCTGCCGGCGCGGACATCACCGGGTTCACAGGCGCGACGTTCGCGAGCGGATCGTTCACCCTCGCCAGCGCCAGCCAGTGCAACGGTGGCTCGCCGCGGTTTGACGTGTACACGACCACGCAGTCGCCGTTCTTCCTTGGCTGCAACAACGTCACACCCGTGACGAACGCCAACGGCAGTGCAACCTACACCTTCAACGCGGCAACGATCGCGGCAGCCGGCGGACAGGTGCCGTTCCCGACCGGGACGATCCAGTCCATCGACGTCCTCGTTGACGTGCAGGGCAGCGCCGACCTGACGGCGATCACGGTCAACGGCGTGACGCAGGTGCCTGTCGTATCACCGGTTGGCCCGCCGACCTCGAAGGACGCCTGTAAGCACGGCGGCTGGAAGACGTTCAACAACCCCACGTTCAAGAACCAGGGCCAGTGCGTGAGCTACGTCGCCTCACACGGCCACAAGCAGCACCACCACCACAACAAGCAGAACCACGGCAAGCAGCACAACGAGCACTAGGTCAAAGCCGACCGGAGTCGGGAACGCCCTCGCGACGTTCCCGACTCGCGAGGCCGGCCAGTTTGAAGCCGAAGCCAACGAGCAGAGCCGAGCGCTGGGTATCGCCAAAGCCCAATCAGCCCGCGCACGAGGAGAGGAAAGGTCGCGTAACAGAGGATGGACACGATCCCGAAGACAGAGGCCGATTGTCGTCTGCAGAGCCAACTGGACCGACTCAAATCACGGCTCTTGCAGGGCCGGCGAGACCACCAACGAAGCTCCGACGAGCTCCAGAAGCTAGAGGGCGAGATCCGCGGAATCGAGCGCGAACTCAAAACCTCGACCGCCGGCCCTCCGAGGACAAGCGCTATGGCGAGCGGATGAGCGGCCCGAACTTCTTTGTCCCCTACGTGAACGACCCCGACAAGGCCGAGAAGGCCTGGCGGGGAATCAAGGCACTCCTGGAGGACCGGCACGGATGGGCCGCCATTACCGACTGTCGGATCTTTCGGCTCGAGTACTCGGACAAAGGCGCACAAGAGCTGGCTCAAGTCGGAGAGCCTCACCGCTACGGCCACCCTGACACGTGGGAGCACGAGACGCGATCAGAGGACACGAGGCCGAGAGAATCTGTCTTGGCGATCTTCGAAAACCGGGGCGGCCCCTACCTGGTCTGCACACACAACCGTGGCGTGGTACACGGCAGACCGATCCTCATCGGAATCGACGAGCCAGTGACAGCCACCTACTTCGCCGGGTACGGCCCGAACGCCGGTACGCGATAAAGGAAGTAGAGGAGGACGCCGGTGTAGTCCTCGCAGCCGTTGAACTTGGGGAGCTAGCACCGACGCCCACACTCCCTTACCGACATCGTCGCATCGCGCTCGGACAGCGAACAACGGACGCCACCAACCGAGCCGGAGATCCGCGTGGACTTTCCCGGTCGCAAGCCCGGTCTCCCGCTCGAGGTCGTGGCCCGCATCCGGGAGGAGCGCGCACAGGGAAAGAGCCTCCGCCGGATCGCGGATGACCTCAACACGGAACAGGTGCCAACATCCCAGGGTGGCCGGCAGTGGTGGCCCTCGACCGTACGCGCCGTTCTCGTCCGCCCGAATCCGTCTGAGCAGAGGTGATCAGCCGCCGCCACTCATAGCCGTAGTTTGCTTGGAAGCAATTTCGTGGCCCATGGAGGCGGGGATCAAGCCAGTCGCGCGGCCCCTAGCAGCTGCTTCTGCCAGGGATTGACGAGTTGGTGTTCCAACCTTCTTGGCCCCCGGGGCTTCCCGGCCGGGTGCTCGGTACGCCAGAAGCCAGAGGCCGCTCGTCACATCTCTGGATCTTGGACACGATCCGGGTCCGGCGCTTGAGCACGCGGCCTCGCGTATCCGGTGCGGCCCCCGGCGAAGCCTTAGTGACTTCTTAATCGAATCTCAAGCAGCGTTCATGCAGCTCGGAGAGACTGGCGGGCGAGGCCCTGACCCTGCGATGAAGCGGATCCCCAACAACAAGACGAACCTCGTGCTGGTGGCGATCCTTGTCGCGCTCGGCGTCGCCGCCGCGCTCACGGTGGGGCCGTCGAGCTCCTCCGGGGCGGCAGTGACGCGGACCGCGGCGGCGCAGCGCGGGGTCGTGCTCTCGTCGGTGTCGGCGACGGGCAACGTCGAGGCGTCGCAGTCGCTGAACGTGAACTTCATCACCGGGGGCCAGGTCACCGCCGTCGACGTCAAGCCCGGCCAGAAGGTCACCGAGGGCCAGGTGCTCGGGAAGATCGACTCCCAGTCCGCCCAGCTCGCGGTCGACCAGGCCGAGGCGCAGCTGACCTCGGCGAACGCGCAGCTCGCCAGCGCCAACCAGCAGGCCCAGACGTCCTACGCGCAGGCGCTGCTGGCGCTGAAGGCCGCCAAGGCGGGCGTCTCGAACGCCAAGGCCGGTGTCTCGACAGCCGCGGCCAACAAGCAGATGAACGGCAAGACCGCCTCGATGTCGGTCTCGCAGGCGAATCAGCAGCTCCGGCTCGATCGCGGCAAGGAGGCGCGGGACCTCAACCAGCAGAAGCTCGACCAGGCCCAGCTCGCCGCCGATCAGCAGGCCTACGACGCGATCGGGCCGACGGTTGCGGCCGACCAGACGGCGCTCGTGGCGGCGCAGGCGAAACAGCAGGCCGACCAGCAGGCGCAGTACGACGCGCAGGCGAGTGCTTCGAGCACCAGCAGCGCCCTTTCGAGTGCCCAGAGCCAGCTCAGCAAGGATCAGCAGGCCGAGACGACCGCGTGCAATGCCGTACCTGCCACGCCGGCGGCCTGCACCGCGGCCACGGCGCAGGTCGCAGCCGACCAGCAGGCAGTCTCCGCAGCGCAGAGCGCGGCCGCCCAGAGCAGCTCGAACTCGACTTCCCTCCAGAAAGCGCTCGCCGCCGACCAGTACGCGGTCAGCCAGGCCCAGAGCCAGCTCCAGACCGACCAGGCGACCCAGACCAAGTACCAGAACGCGGTCACCGCCGACCAGAACGCGCTCAAGGCCGACGCATCGGCGATCATCGCCGACGAGCTTGCGCTGTCCAAGGACCGGACGGCGATCGCGAACGCGGAGAACAGCCAGCAGGCGGGCGCGCTGAAGGACTCCCAGGCGGTCTCGAGCGCGAACCAGGCGGTCTCGAGCGCCAAGCAGTCGGTCTCGTCGGCGCAGCTCGGGATCCAGACGGCGAAGCAGTCGAACGTCACCCAGCAGGAGTCCGCGGTCGCCCAGGCTCAGGCGAACCTCACTGCGGCCGAGCTCACCCTCAGCCAGACGACGCTGAAAGCACCGGTCACCGGCACCGTCACTCAGGTCAACGGCGTCGTCGGCGCTATGACCTCCGGCGGCGGGACGACCGTCGTCTCGAGCTCGTCCTCGTCGAGCAGCTCGGCCAGCGGCTCGGGCTCCTCGACGACGGGCTTCGTCGTGCTCACCAACGTCTCGGGGCTCCAGGTAACCGCGGGCTTCAGCGAGACCGACGTCGCCAAGATCCAGGACGGGCAGCCGGCCACCGTCACGGTCGACGCGCTGCCGGGCACCAAGCTGGCGGCTCACGTCGTCGCGATCGACACCACCGCGACCGTCGTCTCGAACGTCGTCACCTACAACGTCACGTTCGCCTTCGACAACCCGACCCCGGCCGGGGTCAAGCCGGGCATGACCGCCGAGGTGGACGTGATCGTGGCGGAGGTCGACAACGTGGTGCACGTCACCTCGTCGGCGGTCACTGGCACGGGCACGAACGGCAGGGTGACGGTGCTCGTGGGTAAGCAGCAGACGGTCCGCCCGGTGGTAGTCGGCCTTCGCGGTGACACCACGACCGAGATCGTCTCCGGCCTCAAGGCCGGGGAGACGGTGGTGCTGCCGACCCTGAACATCTCGTCCAGCAGCTCGTCGAGCTCGCCGTTCGGCCCGACCTCGACCACAAGCGGGCGGACGGGTGGCTTGCGCGGCGGCGGCGTCGGCGGCGGCGGCCCCGCCATCTTCGGAGGGCCGTAGTGAGCGAACGGCGCTGGCCCGCCGTGGCGCTCGAGAACGTCTCGAAGAGCTACGGTGAGGGCGAGATCGCCGTGCATGCGCTCCGCGGCGTCGACCTCCGTGTCGAGGCGGGCGACTACGTCGGGATCATGGGCGCGAGCGGCTCGGGCAAGTCGACCATGATGAACCTGATCGGCTGCCTCGACGTCCCAACGAGCGGCCGCTGCCTGCTCGACGGGCTCGAGGTCAGCGACCTCACCGACGTCGAGCTCTCCTACCTGCGCAACCACAAGATCGGCTTCGTGTTCCAGAGCTTCAACCTGATCCCGCGCACCTCTGCGCTGCGGAACGTCGAGCTGCCGCTGATCTACGCCCGCGTGGGCCGGGTTGAGCGCCGCGAGCGCGCACTAGGCGCACTCGCGGCCG
Organism: uncultured Actinomycetes bacterium; assembly: GCA_963724805.1. Classification (GTDB taxonomy): domain Bacteria; phylum Actinomycetota; class Thermoleophilia; order Gaiellales; family Gaiellaceae; genus CAVQZA01. The sequence goes on along the minus strand of CAVRWA010000001.1, from coordinate 198,253 downwards.
TCGGGCTCGCCGACCGCGCGTCGCACGGGCCGCAGCAGCTCTCGGGCGGTCAGCAGCAGCGGGTCGCGATCGCGCGCGCGATCGTCACCGACCCCGCGCTGATCCTCGCCGACGAGCCGACCGGCAACATCGACACCGCCGCCCAGCGCGAGATCCTCCAGATCTTCGACGACCTGAACTCCGCGGGGCGGACGATCGTGATGATCACCCACGAGCAAGACGTCGCCGCTCACGCGCTGCGGACGATCCACCTCGCAGACGGCCGGGTCGTGAGCGACGAGCGCCAAGGGCCCCTGCCGCCGCCGCCGCAGGCCCACCCGACAGAGGCCCCGACTCTCGCCCTCGGCACGCTCCGCCTCGGTGAGGCGACCTCGTGAACGCGTTCGAGTCGCTGCGGATGGCTTTCCAGGGTGTGATGACGAACCGCCTGCGCTCGCTGCTGACGATGCTCGGGATCACGATCGGCGTCGCCGCGGTGATCATCCTCGTCTCGGTCGGACACGGCTCCGCGGTCGCGGTGCAGCAGCGGATCGAGAACCTCGGCACGAACATCCTCAGCGTCTCGCCCGGCGGCTTCGGCGGCTTCGGCGGCGGCGGCGCCCAGCGGGGCACGCAGAGCCAGGTCACCCAGCTGACGATGAAGGACGTCAAGGCGCTCCAGAGCACGGCGTCGGCGCCCGACGTCAAGTCGGTGACCCCCGTCGTCAACGGCCAGTCGATCACGATCACCTACAACGGCACGAGCTACAGCCCGAGCCAGTTCATCGGCACGACGCCCTCCTACGAGGAGGCGCGCAAGAGCCCGGTCGAGGCCGGCAGCTTCTTCAGCGCAGCCGACGAGGCCGACCACGTGAGCAACGTCGTGCTCGGCGAGACGGTCGTCGCCAATCTCTTCAACGGCGCGAACCCGATCGGCGCGTCGGTCAAGATCAACGGCCACGCCTTCCTCGTCGTCGGCGTGCTCGAGCCGAAAGGAACCAACGGCTTCCAGGACCAGGACGACATCGCGATCGCGCCGCTGTCGACGACCCAGGACCTCCTCACCGGCGTCACGGGCGGCCTCTCGCAGATCATCGTCGAGGCCAAGTCGTCTAAGGCCGTGAACAACGCCGAGGCCGAGGTGAACTCGATCCTGACGCCGACCCACACCTCGAACGGCACCACCACCTTCCGCGTGCTGAACCAGGCCTCGCTGCTCCAGACGACGAGCGCGACAACGCACACGTTCACCGTCCTCCTCGCCGCGGTCGCGGCGATCTCGCTGCTCGTCGGCGGGATCGGCGTGATGAACATCATGCTCGTGACGGTGACCGAGCGGACGCGCGAGATCGGGATCAGGAAGGCGATCGGCGCCCGCCGCGTCGACGTCCTCGGCCAGTTCCTGATCGAGGCGACGATGCTCTCGATCTGCGGCGGCGTGCTCGGAGTCATCGTCGGCCTCGTCGGCAGCCGCTTCGAGATCGTCGGCGTCCAGCCTGTCGTCGAGGCCTACTCCGTCTTCCTCGCTTTTGGCGTCGGTGTCGCCGTCGGCCTCTTCTTCGGCATCTATCCCGCCAACCGCGCCGCCGCGCTGCGCCCGATCGAAGCGCTTCGCTACGAATAGGAGCCCCGCATGTCCGACCAGCCCCAGCCCATGAGCACGCCGACGCCGGCCCAGCCGCTCGTCGCGCGCGATCCCGACGAGGTCCTGCCGCCGCGCCGGCGACGCGGGCTCCGGCCGCTGACATTGACGCTGGCGGCGGTGGTCCTCGTCGGAGCGGGATTCCTCGGCGGCGTCCAGATCCAGAAGCACTACGGCGGCTCGAACAGCGGCTCGGGATCCGGCGCGGCGGCGGCGCTCGCCTCCCGCTTCCGGGGTGCCGGCGGCGCAGCCGGTGCGGCCGGCGGCGCGGCGGGGTTCCTCGGCCCCGGAGCAGGAGCCTCCGGCTCGACCGGCGGCTCGCAGGAGGTCGGCCAGGTCAGCCTGATCAAGGGCTCGACCCTCTACCTCGCCGACTTCCTCGGCAACACGGTCAAGGTGCAGATCCCGGCCGGCGTCACCGTCAGCCAGACGACTCGGACGACCGTGCGAGGCATCCATCCCGGCGACACGGTCACCGCCCAGGTGACCAAGCTCAAGAACGGGAACTACCGCGCGACGTCAGTGACGGTCACGCCGAGCAGCGGCAACTAGAAAGACTTAGGGAGTTCTTAGCCCGTGGTCACCCAGTTCTTAGGCTTGCGCGGTTCAATCAACTCCATGAGGCGATGGCCCCTGACCCTCCTCGCTGCGCCCGTGCTGATCGTCTTGGTCGTGCTCGCTGCCGGCTGCGGCGGCACGGCCAACTCGGCCGCGTCCTCGTCGACCACGGTCGCGGCTCCGGCCGGGACGACCACGGGCGGTGCGGGCGGCGGTTTCGGTCGCACCGCCAACACCAAGTTCACGGCCTGCCTCAAGGCGCAGGGCGTCACGCTTCCGAACGGCGGCTTCCGCCGCCAGGGGAACGGTGCCAGCGGCGGCGCCGCGCCCACGGGGCCACCGCCGGCCGGCAGCGGCGGCGGGGCCTTCAACAACCCCAAGACGCAGGCCGCCTTCCAGAAGTGCCGCCAGTACCTGCCAAACGGCGGGCAGTTCCGTGGCGGCAACGGCGGCAGGCCGGGCGTGAACAACGCCGCGTTAGCCAAATACCGGCAGTGCTTGACCGCCCACGGCGTCAAGCTCACCGGCGGCGGGCCTTTCGGCGGCGCCAACGTCGCCTCGCCCGAATTCCAGAAGGCGGCCAAGGCCTGCCGGCAGTACGTGCCGCGAGTCGACGGCCAGGGCGGCGCGCCAACGTCGGGCACCAGTACCGGCACGACGCCGTAGCAAGCTTGCTGTCTCGGGTTGGTTGCGTCGGCGAGACCACTCGGCGACCCGCCACACGCGATGCTCGTTAACGGCTACCCCGCCAATCGCTACGAGCCCTCAACTCATCGAGCTTCCGCCGTAACGACTCCGGAACGTCGAAGCCTTGTTCTGAACCGTGACGCTCGCCAGCGGCATCTTCCCGAAACGCGGGTTTGAATTTCGCTGGGAGCTTCGATCCGCCTGGCAATACGCAGACCGGCATGGTTACGCCGACCAGGTGTACCAGGGACGCCAGCAATGCTCGCGGCGTGCTACCCCTGGTGCTACCCTCACGCGCCGCGCGGTCCTGAAGAGCTGCGCGGAGGCGCGCTCATTTCGCGGGAAACACGAAAAGGGGGAGTGCGCTGGCGGCCCAGCACACTCCGGAGTGGTACATGTGACGTCTTCCGAGTGAGGGGATAGGAGACGACCGTCTGACCGTAGCGCTCGTGCAAAACGTCGCAATCAGCGAAAACACGTATTTGCGCACCGGTCACAAGGGGCTTGGTCGGAGTAATGTCCACGCCTCGGGCGCTGGGCGCGCGCGCCTTGTGCGCCCAAAGAATGGGGAGCGGTGCTTAGTCCCCCCTACACCGCTCCCCATTCGAAACCTACCTCGCCAGGCCGTTCCTCTATAGGGCCTTTACTACCCGTCGACGGGCGGGTAACTACTACCCGAGCTCCCGTCCCTGCTCCTTCGGCCATAGGCGAATCAGGGGAGACGCGCTAGTGTCGGCTGGTGCAAGCTGACGGACTGGACGCGGAGAAACTCGGTGTCTTGCGTGGTTGGGGTGAGGGCCTTGCGCGCGACGAGCGGCACGAGGTTGCCGCGGCGGGTCGCGCGATCCTCATGCTGGTCGACGAGGTGGAGCGGCTCCACGTACTCGCATGGGATCGACACTTGTACCCGGAGCAGACGCGCGTAGGGCCTATAGATGAGCTGCCGGAGCGACCGGGTGGAGACCCTGGCGGGGCGTCAGACCTCGACGCTGCCGAAACGTCGTTCTTCCGGCGCGTGAAGGAACAGGTCGCACGTCAAGCCAGCCACAACGGGTAGTCCACAGTTTGTGGTGTGCAGGGAAGCAGATTTCCACAGGTATTCCACATCCGTCGTCTCTTTATGGCCGAAAGCCTAGGACGCCGGGAACGAGGGTTGGCAGCACCGCTAGATAAGTAGTGGTCTCGGCAGGGGGAGCGGCAGGAGCCTTCTACTGCTCCTCTCCCCCTGAATTGCCCGGACGCCCTTTGAGTCAGCCGGCGGTGGCCGCCCCGTCAACGGCTGCTCGTTGCCCCTATGAGCGAGCGTCCGGGTTGCGACGCCGATTGTGCGCCTCGCGTGCCGCCCGCACAACTGCGCTTAACACTTCTTCATATTCGAACTCGCCACCATTGAAGCCCCGGGGGTGCGCGAGGCTGGCCGCAGCCTTTGCGCCCCTCGGGGAAAGGACGTCGACCGAGCGTGCTCCGATCCCGTCCAACCCCGGGAGGGGGAAGGCCGTTCATCGTGCGCCGCGGCAATCGGCGAAAGAGACGCCAGGCACTCGCGGACGCCTACACATCGTCGATCGAGCGGAACCCATCGCCCGTCGGGCCAGAAGACGGGGAGGATTCCCGCCGGAGGGTCACACTCGCCCATCGACACCGGCGCGAGTCCCGCACAGCCGAGCGTCCGGACCTCCGGTCGCTCCCGTAAAGACCCCTGTAAATCGCCATCTTATGTTGCCAGGATTGACATGGCTCGATCTGCTTCGGGTAGCAAATGATCTCAGAGCACGAGCACGTTCGCGAAGACCTGCCATGCGAGCAGGCTCTTTGCGACCAGGCTCAGCCAGAGATACCAGCGCTCGCCGTAGCGGTAGTCGCGCCAGCGCCCGACCCGCTTGTACTGCAGCGCCTGGTTCACAGCGAAGCTGTTGAACAGAACGAACAGCGAGACGAAGATCGCATAGACGAACGTCGGCGGTGCATGCCCGCGCTCCGCCGAGACGCCGATCTGCACCGCGATGGCGATCCACGCTACGACGCCGACGATGCAGCCGAGCACGAACGGAAGCCAGCGCGTCCGCGCACGGCCCGGCGGGTTGAGCAGCTCCATCAGCCAGCCGAGGAAGATCATCGCCGCGTTCACCGCGAAGAGGGCGAACAACGCGACGTAGTCGGCGATGCCGCTCAGCATCGCGATGAGGACGACCATCAGCGACGCCGACAGGGAATACTCGAGCCAACGGAACGGATTGACGCCCGCTGCGAGACCTCGCTCGTAGCGTGCGCGGCACGGCGGGAGCGCGACGAGAGCGTGGTCGAGCGCTGCGAGCAACAGGAATGCGCCGACGAGCGGGCCGATTCGGAGGTCGAAGAGCAAGACCTGCTTCGGAAGTCCGGTTCCCGGCGGGCCCTCCATGAAGGCGCCTGTGACGGGAAGCGCGAAGTCGGTCGAGAGCGCGAGGATCACCGCCGCCTGCGCCGCGTGGACCGACGCAAGTAGCGCATTGCCGCGCCGAAGCGCCCTGTTGTCCATGCCTTGAGCCTCCTGCCGTGTTTGGACGCGCACTTGGGGAGAGCGCGGCATCGGCTCTCGCGCCACACCCCGGTTTGGGTGTGGACGCGAGACCCGATGCCGTCTTGGACGGGGCGTGTGTCCCCCGGCCGGTGGGCTAGGCCGACAGGCTGGGCGGGACGATCACGGTGTCGATTACGTGGATCACGCCGTTGGTCGCCAGGATGTCGGCGGTGACGACGGTCGCGCTGCCGTTGAGGGTCAGCTTTCCGTCCTTCAGCGAGAGCGAGATCGACTCGCCCTCGAGGGCCTTGACGGTGCCGTTCTGCTGTGCGACTGCGATCGCCTGAGCGCTCTTGATGTCGCCGGCGACGACGTGGTAGGTGAGCACCTTCGCGAGCAGCGTGGGGTCGGCGAGCACGGCCGCGTAGGTCGCAGGCGCCGCCTTGGCGAGCTTCGCGAACGCCTCGTTGGTCGGCGCGAAGACGGTGAACGGGCCGGGGGCCGAGATCGCCTGGACGAGACCGGCCTTCTGGACGAGCGAGACGAGCGTCGAAAAGTCCGGGTTGCCGGCCGCTATCTGGACGATCGACTGCGTCGGCGCCGCCGGCTGCGACAGCGACGGTGGCACGAGGACCGCGTCGATGGCGTGGACGATGCCGTTGGAGGCCTTCACGTTCGGGATCACCACTCGCGCCGTGCCGTTGAGCACGATCTTGCCGCCCTTGAAGGAGAGAGCGATCTGCTCGCCCTGGACGGTCTTCACCTTTAGGCTCTTCTTCGCCGCCGCGATCGCGGCGGCGGCGGGGATGCGCTTGCCGACGACGTGATAGGTGAGCACGGTCTGCAGGAGCTTCTTGTCGGTGGCGACCTTGTTGTAGAGGGCCGGGTCGCTCTTCTTCAGGTTCGCGAAGGCCTGGTCGGTCGGTGCGAACACGGTCAGGTTGCCGGGGGCGGAGAGCGTGCCGGCGAGGCCCGCCTTCTTGACGAGCGCGACGAGCGTCTTGAACTTGCCCGCGGAGACCGCGGTCTGGACGATGTTCTTCTGGGGGGTGGCCGTCGACTTCGCAGGTGAGGCCGCCGAGATCGAGGTGGCGGCTGCGAGCGTCGCGGCACCGATCACCATTGCTGTTCCGATCTTCTTCATGTCAGGTTCCTTCCTTTGGTTGCGGCCGCCTACGCGGCGGGAATGAGGACTCGGTCGATGACGTGGATGACGCCGTTCTCGGCTTCGACGTCCGCCTGGATCACGGTGGCGTCGTTGACGGTCACGCTGCCGTTGACGGCGATTCGTGAGCACGCCGCCCTCGACGGTCTTCTGCTCGGTGTCGTTCGTGATCTGGGCCGACGTGATCCGGCCCGGCACGACGTGGTAGGTCAGCACCCGGACGAGCGCGGGCGTGTCGGCGAGAAGACCTTGCACGGTCTCCTGCGGCAGTGCTGCGAACGCGTCGTCGGTCGGCGCGAAGACGGTGAACGGTCCTCCGCCGGCGAGGGTCTCGCCGAGGCCGGCGGCATCGACGGCGGTGAGCAGGGTCTGGAACGTCCCGGCCTCCCTTGCGGTTTCCACGATGTTGTGCGGCATGTCTGCTCCGTTCCTTTCTGGTTGACGTTCAGGCTGCCGGCCGGTGGCCGGCGACTACACGCGGTGAAGGCTGAAGCGCCTCCTCGGCCTTGCGCTCCGCTGCATCGCGGCTCTCGAGGATCGCGCCGTAGACGAGGAGACCGAGAGCGGCGCCGACGATCAGCGTCACGACCACGCCTGTCGCGAAGAGGCCGACGGCGCTCATGGCCGATCGCGCCCCAGCACGATCGCGCCGAGCGAGAGGATCGACGGCACCCAGAGCCCGACGAAGATGCCCTGGAGCTCGTGGCCCCCGAACCAGAGCGTGACCGAGAGCACGAACGAGATGCCCGCGGCGAGCAGGATCAGGTACCGAGCCCCTGCTTCGCGAGACACGGGATGGGTCTCGGTGATACGCCTCTGAGCTGTCTGCATTCACGCACTCCTTGTCTAGTGTCTGTCTAATGTCTGTTGAACAGTAGCAACGAGAAAGTGTTGACGTCAAGTGTTTGTTTAATGTCTGTATAGTCCGCTCGATGGCGGCGGATCCTGGACAGCTGCGAATCGGCGAGTTCGCGCGCCGGGTGGGTGTCACTCCCGAGCTGCTGCGCGCGTGGGAGTCGCGGTACGGGCTCACGCGGCCGGTTCGCTCACCGGGCGGCTTCCGGCTCTACACCGCCGCCGACGCCGCGCGCGTGGAGCGGATGCGACGCGGCCTCGACGAGGGCCTCTCAGCCGCGGAGGCCGCGCATGCCGCACTCGAAGACGAGCGGCCGTCCGAAGGTCTCCTGGAAGACGCGGCCGCCCGGCTGCTCGCGGCGATCGGCCGCTACGACGAGGCCGCCGCCAACTTGGTGCTCGACGAGAGCCTCGCGGCGTTCGGTCTGGAGCAGGTGCTGAGCCAGGTCGTGCTGCCCACCCTGAAGCAGGTCGGCGACGGCTGGGAGCGCGGCGAGATCGAGATCAGCCACGAGCACTTCGCGAGCAACCTCATCCGCGGCAGGCTGCTCGCGCTCGCCCGGTTCTGGGGCCGCGGGACAGGCCCGCTAGCGCTCCTCGCCTGCGCGCCCGGCGAGACGCACGACATCACCCTGCTCGCATTCGCGCTCGTGCTGCGCTCGCACTCCTGGCGGATCCTGTTTCTCGGCGCGGACACGCCGATCGCGACGCTCGCCCAGGCCGCCGAGACGACGCGGCCGGCGCTCGCCGTCGTCTCGAGCTTCGACCCTTCCCTGCTCGAGGCGCAAGCCGCCCCCCTCCGCCGGCTGGCCCGGCACGTGCCGCTCGCGCTCGCGGGGCCCGGCGCAACGGACGAGCTCTGCGCCCGGCTCGGCGTCCGCCGCCTGGACGGAGACCTCGTGGCGGCAGCCGACGAGGTTGCACGGGCATGAGCGCCTCCGTGCCCGACCCGCGCCGGCCGATCCTGCTCACCGGCGCCACCGGCTACGTCGGCGGCCGGCTCCTCCGAGCGCTCGAGGAGCGCGGGGAGCATGTGCGCTGCCTGACTCGCCGCCCGGAGGCCGTCGCCCCGCACCGCGACACGACGACGATCATCGCCGGCGACGTCCTCGACATCGAGTCCCTGCGGCCGACGATGCGCGGCGTCGAGACCGCGTACTACCTCGTCCATTCGATGACCTCGGCGGCAGGCTTCGAGCAGCAGGACCGCCTCGGCGCACGAAACTTCGCGGCCGCGGCGCGTGAGTCGGGTGTGCGCCGGATCGTCTACCTCGGTGGGCTCGGAGCCGGCGGCGATCTCTCGAGCCACCTTTCGAGTCGCCAGGAAGTCGGCCGCATTCTCGCCGACTCGGGTGTGCAGACGATCGAGTTCCGGGCTTCGATCGTGATCGGCTCGGGCAGCCTCTCCTTCGAGATGCTTCGCAAGCTGGTCGAGCGCCTGCCGGTGATGGTCACGCCGCGCTGGGTGCGCACCAAGGCACAGCCGATCGCGATCGAGGACGTGCTCGACTACCTCGTCGCGGCTCTCGACGTCGAGCTCGAAGGTAGCGCGGTGTTGGAGATCGGCGGCGCCGACCAGGTCTCCTACGAGGAGCTGATGCGCGAATACGCCCGGCAGCTCGGCATGCGCCGCTGGATCATCCCGGTGCCGTTCCTCACCGCGCGGTTGTCGAGCCTCTGGCTCGGGCTCGTGACCCCGGTCTACGCCCGCGTCGGCCGCAAGCTGATCGACAGCCTCCCGCACGAGACCGTCGTCCACGGCACGAACGCCGCGCGCGCCTTCCCGATCCGTCCTCGCGGCTACCGGGAGGCGATCGCGCGGGCCCTGGCGAACGAGGACCGCGAGTTCACGGAAACACGCTGGTCCGACGCCGTCTCCTCCGCGGGCCCACGGCCGGAGCGATACGGCGGCGTACGGCACGGCAAGCGCCTGGTCGACTCTCGCGCGATTCGGGTGCCGGTCTCCCGGGCGCAGGCGTTTCGTCCGATCCGCCGTATCGGCGGCGAGACGGGCTGGTACTTCGGCAACAGCCTCTGGCGGCTGCGCGGCTTCGTAGACCTGCTGGCCGGCGGCGTCGGCGTGCGCCGCGGCCGGCGCGATCCCGAGACGCCGACGGTGGGATCGGCGCTCGACTTCTGGCGCGTCGAGGCCTACGAGCCTGACCGTCTGCTCCGGCTCCGCGCCGAGATGAAGCTCCCGGGGCGGGCGTGGCTCCAGTTCGAGGTCGACGAGAACGACTCGGGCAGCACGATCCGCCAGACCGCGATCTTCCACCCGACCGGCCTGCTCGGCACGGCCTACTGGTACGGCCTCTTCCCCGTCCACTCGTGGATCTTCAAGGGAATGCTGAACCGGATCGCGGTCACCGCCCGGGCACCCGCGGGACGCCCGGGAGCTCTTCGGGGCGTCACGACCGGCGTCGACCATGCCTGAGCCGCAGCACCGCATCGAACGCTCCCAGCTCGTCCCCTTGCCCGTCGAGGAGGCGTTTGCGTTCTTCGCCGACGCCTACAACCTCGAAGCGCTGACGCCGCCGTGGCTCGGCTTCCGCATCCTCACGCCGCAACCGATCCCGATGCGAAAGGGAACGACGATCGAGTACGTGCTCACCACGCACCGTGTCCCGGTCCGCTGGCGCACCGAGATCGTCGAGTGGGAACCGGGACGGCGGTTCGTCGACACACAGGTGAAGGGCCCGTTCCGCGTCTGGGAGCACACGCATGACTTCGAAGAGCGGCCCGACGGCACGCGGATTCGTGACACCGTTCTCTACCGGATGCCGTACGGGCCGCTCGGAGCGATCGCACACCGGATCCTGGTCGCCCGCGATCTCGAGCGGGTCTTCGACTACCGGCGCGACGCGGTCGAGCGGCTGCTCGGCGGGCGGCGCAGCACGCTCGCGCCTGCCGGGTCAGGCGGCTGATCCGCCGGCATCCGCCGCGAACGGAGCCGTGCGCTCCGTACAGAGCCGCCAGAGTCGCGCCGCCTCACGGGCCTCGTCGGGACGACGCGTGCGGCCCAGGCGGTGCTTCGCCCGCGCTCGCCGGTCGAGGAAGAACAGGCCGCTGAGGTCCGCGGCATCAGGGGCGGCGGCCAGCCAGACGATCGTGTCGGCTCCTTCCTCCGGCGTCCGGAGCAGCGGCCCCACGACGCGGCTGAAGCCGGGAAGCGCGGTCCGTAGCCCGGGGGTGTCGGCCCAGCCGGGATGCATCGCGTTGACGGTGATGTCGGTGTCGAGCAGCTCTCGCGTCCACTCCTCGGCCAGCACGACCTGTGCCCGCTTGCAGCGCGCGTATGTCTTCGTCCCGTCGTACGTGGCGGGTTCCGGGTCGAGGGCATCGACGTCGAGCGGTTCGGTGTACATCCCGCCGGATGCCACCACGATCACGCGCGACGGTGCCGACGCCTCGAGCAGAGGCCGCAGCGCACGGGTCAACAGGAACGGCGACAAGACGTGTGTCGCGAGCGTCAGCTCGTTCCCCTCGCCCGTGACCGTGTACGCGTGGGTCAGCGCACCGGCGTTCAGGACGAGCACGTCGAGGCGGTCGTGCCTCGCGGCGAAGCGGGCCGCGAAGGCGGCGGTCTCCGCGAGGGACGAGAGATCTGCGAGGTCGGCCTCGACCTCGGAGCCCGCCGCGGCGGAGATCTCGCTGCGGGCGCGTTCGGTGCGCGCCGGGTCGCGCCCGACGATGCAGACGTGCCCGCCCAGCGCCGCGATCGACTCGGCGGCCGCTCGGCCGAGGCCCGAGGTCGCCCCGGTCACGATTGCGACCTTGCCGTCGAGACCGAGCGACTGCAGCGGCGTCCAGTCGAAGAGGCGCCGCCGGGTGCGGTAGCCGATCCGGGTGAAGCTGCCGACGACGCTCGCCTCCAGCGCGCGGTCGACGAGGTTCGCCCCGGGTGAGGGCGTCACGAGTTCAGCGCCGTCTGCATCCCGAGCGTCGCGCGGGCCCCGACCCGATTGAAGATGCGTTGCATCATCGGGTCGAGCAGCCGACCGAGCCCACCGAACGCGAGCGTCGCGTCGTAGTGGACGACCGATCCGTTCCCGGCGGGCTCGACGGTGACGGTGTCCCTCGAGACGAATCCCGGACGCTGCGCCTCGAGTACGACCCTTCGTGGTGAGTCGTATTCGACGATCTCGTAGCGGAGCGGCACGTCGCGCCCGCCGAAGCGTGCGACGAGGTCGAACGCGGAGCCGAGCCCGATCGGCGCCTCGCCGACCCGCCGGGCCTCGCTCACGCTTGGGTCCCAGACGCGGGCATTGGCGAAGTCCGCCATGTAGGCGAACGCCTCGGCTTGCGGAAGCGCGGACTCGATCTTGGTGACGTAGCGGGCCATCCGGGGTCGTGGCCACTCTAGCAGCGCATGAACAAGGTATGTATAGGTATTGTCTAAGGTGTGGGAAGTGAAGCCAGATGAAGATCGCAGTGATCGGCACGGGAATCTCGGGCCTGGGAGCGGCGTACGCGCTCTCGAAGGGCCACGAGGTCGAGCTGTTCGAGCGCGACGATCGCGCCGGCGGCCACTCGAACACGGTCGAGCACATGGTCGCGGGCCGGACGCTTCGGCTCGACACCGGCTTCATCGTCCACAACGAGGACACCTACCCCAACCTCGTCCGCCTCTTCCGCGAGCTCGGTGTCCGCACGCAGCCGTCGGAGATGAGCTTCTCGGTCGCCTGCGACCGGCACGGCCTCGAGTACTCGGGCAGTCGCCCGCCGCTCACGCGGCTGACGCTCGAGATCGCCCGCTTCCTGCGCCTCGGGAGCCGGGCTCTCGACGACCCCCGCTGCGCGGACTGGAGCCTCTCCCGCTACGTCGCCGAGGAGGGCTACTCGCCGCGGTTCCGTGACCACTTCCTCGTCCCGCTCTGCGCCGCGCTGTGGTCGACCGCTCCCAGCCAGACGCTCGACTTCCCGCTCGTCTACGCCGTCCGCTTCTTCGCCAACCATGGGATCCTCGGCTTCCGGCGCCTCCGCTGGAGGACGGTCACCGGCGGCAGCCGGAGCTACGTGCGCGCCCTCGAGGAGCGGCTGCGCATCAACCTCTCGACCGAGGTCCGCTCGATCCGCCGCCTCGACGGACGGCGTCGAGCTGCGGCTCGCGGGCGACGAGCTGCGGCGCTTCGACGGCGTCGTCGTCGCGACCCACGCCGACCAGGCGCTGCGCATGCTCGAGGATCCGAGCGAGGACGAGCGCCGCCTGCTCGGCGTCTTCGGGACGACCGAGAACGACACCGTCCTCCACACCGACGAGCGCTTCCTGCCCCGCCGCGTCGCCACCCGCGGCTCGTGGAACTACCAGCTCCGCGACTGCGGCTCGCCCGCCGGCAGCCCGACGATGACCTACTACCTGAACAAGCTCCAGCGCCTCGACGAGGACGAGCACTACTGCGTGACGTTGAACCGAACAGCCGAGATCGACCCGGCGAGGATCATCCGCCGCTTCTCGTACCGGCATCCGCTCGTGACCCTCGAGTCGATGAGGGCCCAGCCCGAGCTGCCGCGCCTGAACGGCCCGCGGCGCACCGCCTTCGCAGGTGCCTGGCAGGGCTACTGCTTCCACGAGGACGGACTGCGCTCGGGCCTCGCCGCCGCGGCTGCCTTCGGAGCGGCCTGGTGAGGTCCGCGCTCTACACCGGCACCGTGATGCACGCGCGCAAGACGCCGAAGAAGAACGTCTTCCGCTACCGCGTCTGCTTCTACCTGCTCGACCTCGACGAGCTGCCGGAGCTCGACCGGCGTGTGCGCCTGTTCGGCTGGAACCGGCGGAACGTGGTCAGCCTGCACGACCGGGATCACCTCGACGTGCGCGCCTTCCTCGGCGAGCACGGGATCGAGGCCGACCGGGTCCTGCTCCTGACGAACCTCCGCGTCCTCGGCTACGTCTTCAACCCGGTCAGCTTCTTCTACTGCTACCGGGGCGAGGATCTGGCCTGCATCGTCGCCGAGGTCAGCAACACCTTCGGCGAGCGGCTGCCCTACCTCCTCTCACCCGAAAACCGGGACACGGGCGAACGGCGACTCTCGTTCCGCCACGACAAGAAGCTCCACGTCTCGCCGTTCTTCGGCCTGGAGCAGAGCTACCAGTGGTGGTTCTCCGAGCCGGGCGAGCAGCTCGACGTGCGGATCGACCTGAGCGAGGGCGGCGCGCGGCCGTTCTTCGCCACGCTCACCGGGAAGCGGCGCCCGCTGACGAGCGGGTCGTTGGCACGCGCGCTCATCCGGTATCCGCTGATGCCGCTGCAGGTCATCGTCCTGATCCACCTCCAGGCTGCGCGGCTCTGGCTGAAGCGCGTGCCGTTCTTCCACAAGCCGCCGTTCGTGCCCGGCGAGGGATCGGTGAGACGGTGACCGAGGTGCTGCGCGAGCTTCCCGCCGGCCGCCGGATCGGGGCCCGCCTCGCCGAGAGCGCCGCGATCCGGGCGCTCGGCCGGGTCGAGCACGGCGCGCTCGAGCTGCGCCTCCCCGGCGGGCGCGTGTACCGCGCCGGGACGGGCGACCCGATCGTCGTCACCGTCACCTCGAACGACGTCTTCCGCCGGCTCGCGCGCTCTCCCGGCCTCGGCTTCGGCGAGTCCTACGCCGCCGGCGACTGGCACACCGACGACCTGCCCGGCCTGATCGCCCTCGTCGTTCGCAACCTCGAGACCTGGCGCGCCGGCTCTCGCCTCGCGCGGCTCGACCGCCACCGCCCCCACCTCTCACCGCGGCAGAGCCTGCGCAAGGCCCGGGCGAACATCCAGTACCACTACGACCTCGGCAACGACCTCTACCGGCTCTTCCTCGACGAGTCGATGACCTACTCCTGCGCGCTGTGGCAGGAGGGCGACACGCTCGAGCAGGCACAGGAGCGGAAGCTGCGCGCGATCTGCGAGAAGCTCCGCCTGGGCCCCGGCGACCACGTGCTCGAGATCGGCTGCGGCTGGGGCAGCTTCGCGCTGATGGCGGCCGGCGAGTACGGCGCGCGGGTCACCGGCGTCACGCTCTCGCAGCAGCAACTCGAGCTCGCACGCGAGCGCGTCGCTGCGGCCGGCCTCGCCGACCGCGTCGAGATCCTCGGCCAGGACTACCGCACGCTCGAGGGGAAGTTCTCGAAGATCGCCTCGATCGAGATGCTGGAGGCGATCGGCTACGCGCAGTACCCGACCTTCTTCGCCGCGTGCGACCGGCTGCTCGCGCCCGGCGGACTCGCGGCGATCCAGGTGATCGGGATGCCCGACCAGCGCTTCGAGCGCTACCGGCGCAAGGAGGACTGGATCCAGCGCTACATCTTCCCGGGCTCGCTGCTGCCCTCGCTCGAGGCGCTGCAGACGGCGATGAGCCGCGCCTCGGGCCTGATGGTGGTCGGGCTCGAGGAGATCGGGCCGCACTACGCGGACACGCTGAAGGCGTGGCGCGAGCGGTTCTTCGCCAACCTCCCCGAGGTGCGCGCGCTCGGCTTCGACGACCGCTTCATCCGGATCTGGGACTTCTACCTCGCCTCCTGCGAGGCGCTGTTCAGGACGCGCGCGATCCGCGAGATGCAGCTCGTCCTCGGCCGGCCCTTCGAGGAGCCCGCATGACGAGGATCAAGACCGTCCGAGAGCGGACGAGCGTTCCGAGCCAGCTCGCAGGCATCGTTGCCGTCGTCGTGCCGCCGCTCGGACTGGTCGCCGCGGTCTGGCTGCTCTGGGACCGCGGAGTGCGCCCGGTCGATCTCGTGCTGCTCGCGGGGTTCTACGTCGCCTGCGGGCTGGGGATCACCGTCGGCTTCCACCGGCTCTTCACCCACAAGAGCTTCGAGACGAGCGCCCCGCTTCGTGCCTTGTGGGCGATTCTCGGGAGCATGGCGATGCAGGGGCCTGTCACCCAGTGGGTCACCGACCACCGCAAGCACCACGCGCTCTCCGACCGGCCGGGCGACCCGCACTCACCGCACGCCGGGCACGGCGACTCGCTGGCCGAGCACGTGCTCGGGCTCTGGCACTCGCACATCGGCTGGCTCTTCTCGACGAAGGGCCTCGAGCGCGGGGTCGAGTACGGGCGCGACCTGTACGAGGACCGGCTCGTGCGAGCGATCGACCGCCTCTACCTGCTCTGGGTCGCGCTGACGCTCGGCCTCCCGTTCCTCGCCGGATACCTCGTCGGCGGGAGCTGGCAACGGGGCCTCGAGGCGATGGTCTGGGCCGGCCTCGTCCGGATCTTCCTGTTCCAGCACGTGACGTTTTCGATCAACTCGATCTGCCACTTCTTTGGCGAGCAGCCGTTCCGCACCCGCGACGAAAGCCGCAACGTCCGGCTGCTCGCGATCCCCTCGTTCGGCGAGTCGTGGCACAACGGACACCACGCCTTCCCGGCCTCCGCGGTCCACGGCCTCGAGCCCGGCCAACTCGACATCTCCGCCCTCGTCATCCGCGGCATGGAAAAGCTCCACCTCGCGACCGAGGTCAAGCGCCCCGCCCCACAACAGATACAGAGACGACGCGCCTAGACGAAGCCGTTTCGCTCCTACGTGCTGGGTCCCTCCGCAATCCCGTTTGCAGGAGACGTTTGCGGAGGCTGTGTCGAGCGTGTGTCAAGTAAACCGGACCACGCGCCTCGACCCTCCTCCGTGTTGGGGAAGCGCGGCGAGCAGGCCGTCATCAGATCCTTTGGAAACGCAGATCTGATCCCACTGCTGTAGGTGCGTCGTTCCCCTAGACGAAGCGCTGGACGAATGCCAGCGACGTATCGGCGACTTCGCGCCAGCCGCTGTCGACGACGAGGCCGTGGCCGCGGTTTGGCATCACGACGATCTCGGTGACGCCTTCGTTGCGCTTCTGCTTCTTGTACGAATAGTGCCTCGCGCGGGGCGTCCTGTGGGAACGCGTGGCCCGGCTGTGCCCCCTTCGCTCGCTGACCCCGCCGACGGAATCAGTAGTTACCGCGTCCAGTCTCGTAGGGGCAGCGGTTACACACTCCGGCCCCACGGAGTAGTAATTGAAGGGGAGTGGTGTGGGGACCGCCGCTTCCCTTCATACCGCGCCCGCGAGAATTGGTCAACGACCGAGAACGAGTCATCGTGTTTGAAGACGAGCAAGACCTCCGCCGAGAAAGGATCGAGGCGTTCGCTCGACTCCTAGTCCGCGCGTATGGCTTCGAGGGGGACGAGGCTGAACGCGAGCGGGAGAAGGTCGTACGCGCGCTCGACGAGAACCGCGACCCCGTCGACTACCTGGGTCTTCAGCAACGGGCCAAGCGTTATCTCCAGACAAGCGAAATCCGACACGTACTCACGGAGGCGGGATTGTTCGATCACGAGATCGACGCTGCCCTACGCGAGCGCTTGCAGGATTTCACGAAGCGCGCGAGACCGCAGCGCGAGCACTGACGCAGCACCCCGATCCCGATATGCGCTGAGACCGAGCGAACCCCTTACGGCTTCGCTCGCAGTTCGATCTCCGTCGTCAAGACAGCTTCACGCGCCTCGCCGGCGCCGCACCGATCCCCGCCTCCTCCGGCCAGACCACCCGCTACCGCCTCGACCGAAGCGGCGACCGCAAACTCAACCGCACCCTCCACCAAATCATCGTCACCCGACGCCGCTGGCACCAGCCGACAATCGACTACATCAACCGGCGAGCCCAAGAAGGGAAGACCCGACGCGAAGCAACCCGCTGCCTCAAGCGCTACCTCGCCCGCAACCTCTACCGGCTCTTCGAGAACCTACCGCGAACGACTTGACAAACATAGAAGCATCGCTCGCCCACCGAAGAGTTCACTCGCTGGCCGCGTGCGCGAGTGCCGAGGGCGTCTGGCAGCCGACAATCGCCGGAGCCTCGCGGACGAGCTCGTCGTTCTCGAGAGCCTCTACCATGAACAGGGCAAAGTCCACGCGGCGCGTGATGTTGCTCTCGAGGATGGGGTCGCCCACGTGCCGGCTCCACACGGGCAGGCCTTGGCTCTCGCCCTCCTCGAGGTCGCTCCCGCGCACGACGGTCCACCGCGTGTCGCTTGCAAACACCCGCCGGCACGCCTCCACCTGGTCGTCGAGGTCAACGACGCGAGCGAGGCGCGCGAGCCGGCCGCCGACCTTCACCAGCGCTTGGATCTTCCACGAGTACACGTCCTTACCGTCGCGCGTGATGTGCCACCCGCACGAGAAGACGAGGCGCGCCCCCGGACGCGCGTAGTCGAGAACCGCTTGGGCAGTTCCCGACGCGTACTGGTGGACCCCCCGTGGGGCGAGCACGACGAGCACCCCATCGCACCCCGCTACGGCGCGCCTGATGACCTCGCGATCGTTCGTCGCTCCCGGAATGACAGTGATGCGCCCCTTGAACGCATCGAGCTTCTCCACGCTGCGCTCGCGGCACACGCCAACCACCTCGTAGCCGCGATCCAGCGCTTGCTGCACCATGTACTGCCCGAGCTTCCCAGAGGCCCCGACGATGCAAACCCTCACCGCGCGCGTCCCGTAACACCCTGGACATCGGATGAGCCGTACGGGTCTTGGACGATCGCTTTCATTGGACCCTCCTGTTCCGGCTGTGTAGTGGGCCCCTCAACGCGACCCGCCCATCGAGGGAGGGCCTGCCGGAATTACCCAGAGCCGTTGGGTGTGACCCCGACCGGCCCCGTGGTAGCCGAGCCTTGCGGCGCCAGCCAGACGAGCGCACCCTCACTTCGCCGTTGCTTGACAGTCACGCGCCCTTCTCTCATCAGGCGTGTTGCCGCTAACACGACGAGCCGGGGTTCAAGCCGGCTCGCTCCTGATAGTTGCTCATGGGTCTGAGGGCTGCGTCCTTCGCCTAAGGCGAAGAGCACGGTGTCGCATGCGGCGACAAGCTGCTCCTCCGTGTACGCGCTGAAAAGGTTTTCCCGCCTGTAGGTTCGGAGTTCGCGTTCGGTGTTCCGAATATCTCCCTCGAGCCTCTGGAGCTCATCGTGGCTTCGCTGGTGGTCGCGCTGACCTTGTGCAAGCCGTAACTTGAGCCGGTCGAGTTCGCCCTCCAGCAGCGACTCGGTCTCGATAGTCGGAGTCGTGTCCATCATTGGTGTGCGACCTTTCTTAGAGCTTGAGCGTGGCGCGTAGACGCGCGAGCAACTCGTTCAGCTTGGTCATCGTTCCTCCCGTCAGCGTTCAAGGAAGAAAGTAGAAAGGCTGACCCCGCATCGAACTCCGTTCGCCAAGGGCTCCTCGCCTCGCGCGCTTTGGCGCGTCGGTGTAATGCGGGCCAGGGCCGGAACCTGATGCAGGGCCAGTGCAAACACCCTACTCCCCTCAGGCGCTCGCGACATTAAGCCTGCGACGGCTAAGAAAGGCCCAAACGCGGACATCCGCGCACAACGAAAAGCGCCATGCGCACCGCACCATGCACTCGCAGGAGTTCATCGTGGTGATCAGTCAGATCGCCTCCGTTGCTCCCGCGGGAGGCTGAAGTCCCGGGCAGCAAACGGGCAGCAAACGTCGGAAAACAGCCCCGTGGAGGAATGCAGGTTTGCGCCCCTCGAAGGCCGAGAAGCCGTATGAATAGGGCGATTGCGCGGCAATCGTCGCCAATCGTTGTGACCGTGGAGGGCGTAGAACTCGTCTCGCCTGCTCCGATGCGGCGTGAGCAGACGGATAGCGGTCAGGTCGACCCCGATGCGGCGGGGGCCGACCCAGACATGAGTCGGCCCCGGGCGGCCACGGCGCCGACTCGCTTCCTTCCGGCCAAGGAGCACAGTGTGAGCCCAGCAACCGCACTCAGAACCGACTCCCCCGACCCGCCACCGAGCGAGAAGGATCGAGTCCTCCACTGGCGCCGCAAGGAACTCCGTCGAGCCGGGTACGGCCGCGAGGCCGCGGACCTACTCGCGCAAAGCCAAGCAATCAACCTGGATCGCGCGATCGAACTCCGCGCCGGCCGCTGCCCCACAGCGCTGCGACCTCGGTAGCGTCGAGTATTGCGTTCAAGCCGGCGCGCCCCAGCACTCAGATGAGAGGACGCTCGCGCAGGCCAGTGTTCGGGACTGACGCCTGACGCTGTCCTGAACGACAGCTACGGGTTCGGGCGTCAGTAGTTGGCGGCAGTCGGGATCGGGGCGGCCCCTGATATCAGAGAGCTCCGGTTGAACGGATACTGATGAGGTCGATTCGGAGGTGTCTTCATGGCTGTTGCAGCCCCACCCGAACACGAGCAGCCGCCAGAACTCGAGATGAACGCCGAGCCTGTTGACGAGGCGCGCGAATATGCGATCGCGTCTCTGAAGCGCAAGCGGAAGTTCGCCCAAGATTCGGTCGCCTACGTCGCTGTGAACGTATTGCTCTGGCTGATCTGGCTGTTCACCGGCCACTCAACCAACGGCAGCATCCCTTGGCCTGCCTGGGTTTCGCTTGCCTGGGGGTTCTTCCTCGCCCTCGACGGCTGGCGTGCCTATGGGAGTCTGAATACGCCGATTACCGAGACCGAGATCGAGCGCGAGCTCGAGCGGACGCAAAGTCGCTGAGGACGTCTGCGATGGCGAAGACGTATCGGTTGAACGGCGGCGCGCGGCTGATCAACTTCGTGTTCCGGCTGATGACGAGGCTCGGCCTCGGGGCGGCCTACCGCTACATCCTCACGGTGCCGGGCCGAAAGACGGGACGCCTCTACTCCACGCCCGTGGATGTGATCGAGGTCGCGGGCGATCGGTGGCTTGTCGCCGCGTACGGGCCTGTGAGCTGGGTGCGAAACGCACGGGCCGCGGGCGAGGTCACGCTCAGCCGCGGCGGGCGCTCTCAGCACTTCGAGGTCGAGGAAGCTGCGTCGACGGCCGCAGTCCCAGCGCTTCGCAACTACATCACTGAGATCCGCGTCACCCGCCCCTACTTCGACGCTGGCCCGTCGTCAACCGACGAGGAAATTGCAGCAGAACTCCCGAGGCACCCAGTCTTCCGTCTCGTCCCGCGCTGACCGCCTCGGCTCAGGGGGTCATTCCCGAACACTCGCGCAGTCGACTCTCCGGCCGCCTGAGTATCGGTCGTTTCAGATTGAGCTCTGCAGCGGGGCTCAGTCAACAGGCCAGACGCGGCGCTCCCAGCTAGCAGTGAATCAGGGGCCTCACCGATGTTTGCCAGCCGCGGCGACCTCAGTATCTGCGACGAAGGGAGTTAGCGATGGCTTACTCAGTTCTTGTCGCTTATGCGACGAAACGAGGGTCGACGCGTGAGGTCGCGGAGGCAGTCGGGGCGACGCTCCGCGAGCGAGGGTTCCAGGTCGAGGTTGAGCCAGCCGGGAAGGTCAAGGATGGCGGCCGTTACGACGCTGCCGTGGTTGGCGGTGCGCTCTACCGCGGTCGCTGGCACCGAGACGCGCGCCGGTTGCTCAAACGGCACCGCAAAGAGTTCGCCTCGAAACCGTTGGCTGTCTTCGGGATGGGGCCATGCAGGAATGAGGAGATCGCGTTCGACCGAGCGGGTCAGCAGCTCCAGCGTGCGCTCGCCAAGATGCCCGAGGTTGAGCCGCTCTCGATCGGCGTCTTCGGCGGTGTCGACCGAAACAAGAACGTCGACGTGCGCGACTGGAACGCTATCCGCGTCTGGACAGAGGAGGTCGGCACTGAGTTCCGCTCGGTCGAAACCACTACGACGGCTCAGCAGCGCCCGACGCCGTAACCCTACTCCACCCTGAAGCAGTTCCTGACGAGGAGCGCACGTAGCGTTCCTCGTCAAGGGACATTCGCGAACACTGGGGCAGGACAGACCTCTCTCTCTCCTTCGCCTCCCTTCCGGCGTGACCGAGGGGACGCATCCGGTGGGGCTATTCTGGCCGGCCGTTACCTCCGCAGTTCATCACGTTCCCGAACCGCCGCCGGTTTTAGCCGAACATATTCGGGTGGTCCGGCCCTGTGTATTGCTTCTTCGCTTTCTCGCTGATTCGTAGCGCCAGCTGAAACTCGTGAGCTTCGCTGATTGTCGCGAACTCGCGTCGGCGCTCGGCGCCGAGCTCGTCGACGAACGGGACGACGAAGAGGCGGCCGGATCGATACACGCCGCGCCGCCGGGTTCGGCCGAGCTTGAAGCTGAGCGGATCAAGTGCCGCGGCAGCCTAGGCGTGATCGAGCTCGTGGGTGAGCGTTTCGACGCTCGACCGCAGGTTGTCGGTCGCCTCGGCGGTCTGGAGCGTCACTAGACGCTCCGGGAGTTCGGCGGCGAGCACAGATAGGACATGCCGGCGGTCGCGCAGACGCTCGACGGCGGCGATTGCGCGAGCCAAAGCCTCTCCCTGTTGACTGGCCTGTGGTGAGACGAGCGCCATTTCACGCCGCTCTGCAAGGCGCCGTTCTATGCGTTTGCCGTCGACCCGGGCAAGGAACTCGTCGGCCCCGGCGGCGGCGCGGTGTGCGGTGAACAGTGCTGCACCGAGCGCCGAGAGAGGACGCTGGAGACCCGGCTCGACGCCGGGGAGCAGCGCCCGAACAGCAAAGGCGCCCTCCTCGAGGCTTGGCCGTCGCGATCTCAACGAGGTCAGCGAGCGAGAGAGACTCCGCCGCTCGTGTGCGGCATCGATCCGGGGAGAAGGGAATCGTGACGCCATCCCGGGCGCGACAAGCTGGAAGAGATGTTCAGGTTCCGTCAGGCCCGCCAGCGAGAACCGACCCAAATCCTCTGTCTGCACCTCCCGTGTGACGAGCTCCAGGGTGGTCTGCGAGAGGAGAACCTGCCCGCCGTGGGCGGCCCCGCAGATGTGTGCGGCGCGGTTCACGTCGAGACCGAGATAGGCGCCGCCCTCGACGGCGGGCTCGCCCGTGTGAAGTCCATCCGAACCCGCAGGATGGCTCCCTCCGGCCAGGCATGGTCGCCGAGCGCACGCTGACCAGCGATCGCCGCCCTGACAGCATCACCGGCCCGTTGAAACGCAGCGAACAACTCGTCCGCCCGGCAGTCGACCTCGCAGCCGCCCGCCTCCGCGACCGCGCCGCGAAGAAGACGACGATGCTCAGCCAGGACCTCCCCATACGACTCGCCAAGCCGCTGCACAAGCCCCGTCGATCCCTCGATATCCGTGAAGAGAAGGGTGACCGTCCCGCTCGGCAGCCCGGGCATGCGCGCCTCCTAACCTTGGGGAACGATAGAACGCAGGCTCCGGAATCTGAAGCGGCACCTTTAACGGGTACTCGTCGGGGGACATTCCTGAACTGGGGCACGCGACGCTACTCGCCGGCGAGCGCCTCGCCCCGTGCTATTTCGCGGATGATGAGCTTGTGCCGCGTTCTCCGGGCCTTCTGTGTTCGCTGGTCGAGCAGCATGTAGCGCGCCTTGTTCTCGTCCAGACCAGCGGCGCGTGCGAGCGCTAACTGAGTGGCAGTGTCCTCTTCGGATGTGGCAGCCTGCAACTCGCCGCGAAACGAGAACCTGCGGCCTGCTCCAGATGAGTACCTCGTACTGGGACAGAGGAGGGGTGAGGTACTTCTTGGCCACTGGGAAGTACAACGTCATCGTCGATTCGTTGAAGAGATAACCGCGAGCGTCTTCCCATCCCGGGTCATCCACCTGGAGACACAGATGTCCACTTGCCCTGATCAGGGCCAGTAGGTCGTCATCCCAGCGGCGGTCACGCATACGCGCGGATCCTAAGTCCAGACCGATTCTCTGGCGTCATTCCCGAACACTCGCGCAGGCAGGCCTCGTGTCGCCCCGGGGCGACCTGAAGAAATGCGGCCTTCTACGGATGTGGATGGGGCGTATCCACGGATTGCTACTTCTGCCACTTGTGCGAGTGTGGAAGCCTCTTCGAAGGAGGCGAGATGCGCGTACCCGATACACCGTGGCGAGCAGGGCCGGGTCGCGACGCCCGCGGGTTCCTCCGTCATCTCTTGGAGATGGCGGCCGCGATGATGGTCGGGATGATGGTCAGCGCCGCGGTCTTCCTTAGTGCAGTTGGAATGACGGCAGCCCAAGCGATGCGTCAGCACGCGGTGCTGTTCGTGGTCTTGCAGGCAGTCGGGATGACGATGGCGATGGTCGCTTGGATGCGCCACCGCGGTCATACCTGGCGAAGCTCATCCGAAATGGGCGCGGCGATGATTATTCCTGCGGTACCACTCATCTGCCTGCGCCTTCTTGGCGTCATCAGTGGGCCGATCTGCGGCGTGTACTGCTTTGCCACGATCGTGGCGATGGTTGTCCTCATGCTCTACCGTCGCAGCGACTATGGGGTGATGGCTACAACCGCCGTCTCCGCACACTAACGCCGCGGAACAGGACGCGCCGCCGATGACCTGGGCGTACTTCTACTTCATGAAGAACGAGCCAGAGCACGTAGGTGAGGTAGCGCCTAAACACGCGCAGTACTGGAGGCAGACGGATGTACGTGAGCGCGGAGGTCCTTTCAGCGACCGCTCGGGCGGGTTGATCATCTTCGAGTCTCCTGACGAAAAGACCGCCGCGGAGACCGTCGCCGATGACCCGTTCCAGCGGGCGGGGCTGTTGGAACATTGGTGGCTGAAAGCCTGGGAGCCGGCGGACAACCCGCACTGAGCCAGTGACGCTTACTTGCTCGGGTGACATTCCCGAACTCAATGTCAGGCTCGGGTTGTGGTGGCGTCTGATCGACGACGCAGACTCGGGTCGGCGGCGGCTGACTCTATTCCCGCATGTCGCCCCGTAGGTTGACTTGCCAGCGTTGTGTCGCCGCCGCCTTCCCGTGACCGTCGAGCGTGACCTGATAGGAGCGTGGCTGCTGCCTCGATTGAGGTCTGTCCGCTCGCCGGTCGCCCCCGATGTTGGAGGAGGCGATCTGAATGATCGTGATCGGAGTGGACGTGCACAAGCAGTCGCTGACGGCGGTCGCCGTCGATGAGGCCGGGCGTGCGCTGGCGGAGCTGACGGCCGGTTCGGCGTCGGAGTTGCTCGTCTGGTCAGCGTCGCTCGCGTCTGAGCGGCTGTGGGCGCTCGAGGACTGCCGACAGCTGACCCGTGCGCTCGAGCGGACGCTCTCAGCGGCGGGCGAGAGGCTGGTGCGGGTACCGCCGAAGCTGATGGCGCCGCAACGCCGTGCCGGCCGCACGCGCGGCAAGTCTGACCCGATCGACGCGCTCGCCGTCGCTAGGGCGGCGCTGCGCGAGCCGCGGCTCGACCATCCGCGCGCGGGTGAGCAGCGGCTGCGCGAGTTGAAGCTGCTGGTCGATCACCGCGACGACCTGATCGACGAGCGACGGCGGGCTCAGCAGCGGCTGCGCTGGCACCTGCACGACCTCGACCCGGAATGGGCTGTCCCGCTTGGCGCGCTCGACCGTGCTGTCTGGCTCGATCGTGTCGGGCGCCGCCTCACACGCCTCGAGCAGACAGCGCAGGTACGGATCGCGCGGGAGCTCGTCGCCCGCTGCCGCAGCCTCACCCGCACGATCGGCGACCTCGATCGCGAGCTGCAGACAGCGGCCGCGCAGACCGCGCCGGCGCTCCTGGCGCTACCCGGCTGCGGCGCCATCAGCGCCAGCAAGCTGCTCGGGGAGATCGGACCGATCGAGCGCTTCGACTCCGACGCGCAGCTTGCCCGCCACGCCGGCGTAGCACCGCTCGAAGCGAGCTCCGGCAAACACCAACGCCACCGGCTCGACCGCGGCGGCAACCGCCAACTCAACTGCGCCCTGCACCGGATCGCGGTCACCCAGGGACGCGTCCACCCACCCGCACGCGCCTACCTCGAACGCAAACAAGCCGAAGGCAAAAGCCGACGCGAAGCACACCGCTGCCTCAAACGACAACTCGCACGCACCGTCTACACCACCCTCAAGAACGAACCCCGCTTGACATAGGAGCAACGCTGGCCCAGGCGACGTTCCGTCTTAACCATGGAGTCTGGCCGCATCTTGGCGTGCCGTGCGGGTCGCTACGTTCGAGGGGGAGGGCGGTCAGCCTTGACCGGCTATGCGGGTATCGCTGTCGTGCCGCGCGCCCAGGAGGGATCGATGTCGCTTGCGGCCGAGTTTGTGAGTCGGACTTTGTTGTGGCCGTCGGCGTCGATCACGTAGATGTCGCCGTTGCCGGTTCTGTCGGTGGCGAAGGCGATCGAGCGCCCGTCGGGTGCCCAGGTCAGAGCGCCGAACTCGACGGGCCGAGGAGAATCGCGAGTCAGCCTGTGGTTGTTGCGTCCGTCAGCGCCGATCACGTAGATGCCCGCGCGATTCGCCCTGCCGTAGAGAATCCACCGGCCGTCTGGAGACCATGCGAACCCGTACTCGTTGTAAGCGTGGCTTGTGACGAGGTGAAGGTTGCTTCCGTCGGCGTCTGCGACATAGATCGCGTCATACCAGTCGGCGGAGTGGTAACCCGCGTGCAGAACATGGCCCGTGAGCCCGAGCTGCGTTCCGTCGGGCGACCATGTGGGCATCCCTTTCCCGCTGGTTTGTGGACGGTTGAAAAAGGGTCGTGGCTTGCTCCCGTCGGTGCGGATGATCCGTTGCCTGCCGGACCCATCCCCGTAGGCGATTTCGTCTCCTTGCGGAGACCAGTCGAGGCTCTGCGCAGCACCGGAGGGGAGACGTCGCGGCTTGCCTCCGCCGGTCAAGACGAGATAGATCCTGGGAGTCCGTAGCGGCGTTCTTGGGCGGAGGCGGGGTGTTTGGATCACGGGCTTCCACTGCAATCGCCTTCCCGTCCGGAGACCAGCTCAAGATCCAGGGACTTCGCAGAGGCGTACTCGCGGCGAGACGCACACGCCCGGTTCCGTCGGGTCGCACCAGCCGCAGAGCGCCTTGCCTATCCAGGTAGGCGATCCGGTTCCCATCCGGCGCCCACTCAAAGGAGGCGACGTCCAAACCGCGGGGCGTGAGGCGTCGAAGGCCGCTGCCGTCCGCCCCGATCGCGAACAAGCCAGACGGACCATCTCCGACGGTGCGGAGGAACGCAATCGTTCCCGAACGCCCCTGAACCCCCGCCTGACTCGCCACCGCCCCGACCAGGACGCCCGACAGTACAGCAGCGACCGCGCCAGCCAACATCACGGAGACGGTGAGCCTAGACATGCGCATCCGTCATGCACTCTAGACCTTGCGACCGCAGCCTTTCTTCCATCTACGGACTCGCCGTCGCTGGTCGACCAGAACACGACACACCTGAGTCGGCTTCACCTCCATACGCTCCGCGCGTCAAAAGGGAACATTCCTGAACACTGGGGCAGGCGACCGAACCGGTTAGCCGGCGTCGAGAAGCACGTTCGGGCCATGCGAATCTTCGAACCGGTCCAGCACGCCGGAGGAGATGAGCCGCGCCCGCGCTTCGTTCGCATCCTCGATGCTGGAGTACTCGAGGTAGATGAAGACCTCGTTTGGGTCGTCGAGGCTTCGCAGGACTCGCTGAACCTTTGCCTTCTCTCGTGCTCGTGGCTGATCTTGGTCGAACATCGGGCGCCACCTGTTGTAATCGCCGGTCTGGATGCGAGTGATGATGAACGCGGCCACCTGTTCTCCTCTCAGACGTCTGGGCGAGAGAGCGTATGCGTTCGTCGCTGCACCCCGGGGAGCATTCCTGAACGCTGGCGCAGGCGAGGGAGTCTGATCGTCAGAGACCCATCCGCTGAGCGGCCCGCCGCCCTATGGACGCGAAGCGGCGAAGAGGTATCGATTGACGCTGAAGAAGTACCGCCCTTGGTGCTGGAGGTCTGCGAGGTCGTTGAGCCATTCGGTTGCGTCGTCTTCTGAGACGCCTCCGCGCCCGGGCACGAATGCGGCGATCAGCGGGGCGATGTTGTAGCTGAAGGTCGTGGCGTCGTACACCGTGTTGAGTATCGGGACGGTCCGGATTTCTCTGACCTCGAATCCGGCCGTGCGGAGGCGGGGCGCGAGCGAGCGCGGAAGGTAGGGATCTGGCAGGTGCTCGTTCCAGGCGACCGCGATTCGAGCGGCGCGGGAGCGATCCGTGGCTGCCCAGACGAGCGAGTCCCAGTCGGTGTCGATGATCACGAGCCGTCCGCCGGGTCGCAGGACGCGGACTAGTTGATGGAGCGCAGCGTCCGGCTCGGCGAGGTACTCAAGGACCTGCATCGAAACAGCGGCGTCGAAGGTGGCGTCGGCAAACGCAAGCGCGGTCGCATCGCCCTCCAAGATCTCGACTCGGTCGCCGAGTCCGGCGGCCGCGATCCGCTTTGAGGCGATCGAGTTCATGTCAGGGCTGATGTCCACCGCGACGATCCGGCCGCTTGCACCGACCTCCTGTGCGAGCTCACAGGCGAGGAACCCTGGACCCGAACCGAGGTCCAGGATCGATTCACCGGCTGACGCTCGAAGCGACCGTCGCAACTCTTCGCGCTGAACGATCATGTCGGTCGTCGCGTACGCCTGCTCGAGCTGTGCGGCTGCCTTGTTGTCGTACTTCATCCCGGCCATCACCGAATCCTCGGGGCGCGTCCGATGAAGCGCAAGGCCGCCGCCTACGGGCGCGGGCGCAATGCCCGCCTCGGCCACGAGCTCGAGTGACATTCCCGAACTCAATGTCAGGCTCGGGTTGTGGTGGCGTCTGATCGACGACGCAGACTCGGGTCGGCGGCGGCTGACTCTATTCCCGCATGTCGCCCCGTAGGTTGACTTGCCAGCGTTGTGTCGCCGCCGCCTTCCCGTGACCGTCGAGCGTGACCTGATAGGAGCGTGGCTGCTGCCTCGATTGAGGTCTGTCCGCTCGCCGGTCGCCCCCGATGTTGGAGGAGGCGATCTGAATGATCGTGATCGGAGTGGACGTGCACAAGCAGTCGCTGACGGCGGTCGCCGTCGATGAGGCCGGGCGTGCGCTGGCGGAGCTGACGGCCGGTTCGGCGTCGGAGTTGCTCGTCTGGTCAGCGTCGCTCGCGTCTGAGCGGCTGTGGGCGCTCGAGGACTGCCGACAGCTGACCCGTGCGCTCGAGCGGACGCTCTCAGCGGCGGGCGAGAGGCTGGTGCGGGTACCGCCGAAGCTGATGGCGCCGCAACGCCGTGCCGGCCGCACGCGCGGCAAGTCTGACCCGATCGACGCGCTCGCCGTCGCTAGGGCGGCGCTGCGCGAGCCGCGGCTCGACCATCCGCGCGCGGGTGAGCAGCGGCTGCGCGAGTTGAAGCTGCTGGTCGATCACCGCGACGACCTGATCGACGAGCGACGGCGGGCTCAGCAGCGGCTGCGCTGGCACCTGCACGACCTCGACCCGGAATGGGCTGTCCCGCTTGGCGCGCTCGACCGTGCTGTCTGGCTCGATCGTGTCGGGCGCCGCCTCACACGCCTCGAGCAGACAGCGCAGGTACGGATCGCGCGGGAGCTCGTCGCCCGCTGCCGCAGCCTCACCCGCACGATCGGCGACCTCGATCGCGAGCTGCAGACAGCGGCCGCGCAGACCGCGCCGGCGCTCCTGGCGCTACCCGGCTGCGGCGCCATCAGCGCCAGCAAGCTGCTCGGGGAGATCGGACCGATCGAGCGCTTCGACTCCGACGCGCAGCTTGCCCGCCACGCCGGCGTAGCACCGCTCGAAGCGAGCTCCGGCAAACACCAACGCCACCGGCTCGACCGCGGCGGCAACCGCCAACTCAACTGCGCCCTGCACCGGATCGCGGTCACCCAGGGACGCGTCCACCCACCCGCACGCGCCTACCTCGAACGCAAACAAGCCGAAGGCAAAAGCCGACGCGAAGCACTCCGCTGCCTCAAACGACAACTCGCACGCACCGTCTACACCACCCTCAAGAACGAACCCCGCTTGACATAGGAGAACACTGGCCCACGCGACGATCTGCGAACCTGAAGCGTGTGAGCGACCTCGCGCCGGGAACACCGGAAGCGGTGAGTGCGACGCGGCCTCCGGAGCTGAACGATCTCTTCGCGGACTTCGTCTCGGCGGTTCGGTCGATCCTGGGCGACGACTTCGTCGGCGCCTATCTCACCGGCTCATTCGCGCTCGGTGGCGGCGATGCGGCGAGTGACTGCGACTTCCTCGTCGTAACTGCCGCCTGCGTCAGCGATGGCGGCGAGCGTCGGCTTCGGCGGCTGCACGAGGAGATACCGACCTGGCCGAGCTACTGGGCGTACAACCTTGAAGGCTCCTATGCTCCAAGAGCGGATCTTCAGACGCTGGCCGCGCTCGGTCGCCGTTGGCTGTACGTCAACCGGGGTGGACGCAAGATGGAGTGGTCCACCCACTGCAACACCGAGGATGTCCGCTGGGTTCTCGCCGAACGGCCACTGGTTCTTGCGGGAGTTGATCCGCGTGAGTTTGCTTGTGAGGTTCCGACCGCCGTCTTGCGGGCGAAGATGCGGCCGCAGATCGAGAACTTCCTCGACGACCTCATGACTTGGGCGTCGTTCGAGATCTCGTGGACGCAGCGGTACGCGGTCGAGGCCAGCAGCCGGATGCTCTACACGCTCGAACACGGCGAGATCACCTCCAAACAGCGCGCACTCCAGTGGGCAGCAGAGACGCTTCCCGGCCGAATGGCGCGCCCTGATCGACCAAGTCCGCAAGGACCGGTTCGTCCAATGGAACGACCCGCCGCGGCCCGGATCCGTCGACCGCACCCTGGCATTCCTCGACCATGTGCAGGAACGCGTCCGCAGCGGCACTCGCCAGCCGCCTGCGCTCGGGGAACGTTCCTGAACACTGGGGCAAGCGAGGCTCACTGGGTCCCGTCTGTCCGGATTCGGTTGAGACACTGGTGCTGTCTCCCATCAGAGGAGCAGCTTGGCGAGGCTGTCAGTGAGCCAGTCGGTGTAGCGGCGGCGTGTCCAGCCGCGGACGCGGACGAGGAGTTGGTGTAGCTCGGGGCTGGTGAGCGCCCAGACGGTTTCGACGGCCTGGTCGGCGGGAAGGCGTAGCGGTCCGTTGGCGGCGAGGGCATCGACGAGCGTTGCGAGGTTCTTGAGGCGCTCGGCGTGCAGGCGGGCGAGGAGGTCGGCGAGCTCGGGGTCGGATCGGGAGGCGCCGGAGACGATGGCGACGATGGGGGCGGCGCGTTCGAGTCGGAGGACGATGTCGGACGCGAAGAGACGGAGCTGCTCGCGCTGGTCAGTCGTGGCGGCAAGCGCGCGAGGCGCGTCCTGCTCGGGGACCGGCCTCGGGTCGTCCCCGCGAACCGCACGACGGACGAGCTCGCCGAGGAGTGTGCGCTTGTTTCGGAACCGAGCGTAGACGGTTTCCTCCGAGACGCCCGCCCGCTCAGCGATCGCCGCGATGCTGGCACCGTCGAAGCCTCGCTGCTCGAACAGTACGGCCGCGGCGTCGAGCACGCGCTGCCGCGTCTGCTCGGCCTGCTCGAGGCGACGCTGGGAGCGATAGGGGCGAGGCTTGACATCTCCGGCCACGTTTATTACGGTACCAACTTATTCAATAAAGTATATCTTTATCGAAAGGAGAGGATCATGTCGCACAACCCCGACGAGCTCGTTCGCCGCCTGATCGAAGAAGGCTTCAACGAGGGGAATCTCGTCGTCGCCGACGAGCTGATCTCGCCCGACATGGTCGAGCACCAGAACTTCGGCCCCGATCACGCACCAGGCGCCGACGGCGTCAAGGCCGTGATCGCCTCGCTGCGGCGCGCATTCTCCGACTTCCATCTCGAAATCGACGACCTCACCGTCGATGGCGACACCGTCTGGCTCCGCATGACCGGCACCGGCACCAACGACGGCTCCTTCATGGGCAACCCTCCCACCGGCCGCACCATGAGCACCGACGTCTTCGACAGCCTCCGAGTCGAGGACGGTCGCATCGTCGAGCATTGGGGTGTCCCCGACCGTCTCAGCACCCTCTTCCAACTCGGACTCGCCCGCCCTCCGGCCCGCGCGGCCGAACCAGCCTCTCAGCCCGTATAGAGAACCACGGAGCTACCGCCGCCACCGAAGCCCAGGCCAGGGGACGTTCCCGAGCAGCGCCGGGCAGGCGACTGCCGGGCAGCTTCACGCCCGAGGGTGCTGCGGCATCGGCCATCTACGCCGCAGCACCAGGGAATGTCGTCTACGGGTGGTGCCCTGCCTCGGCGACGTGCTCGGGACTAGCTGGATCTGCCATGCCTGCTCGACGGAGGCAACGACCCGGATGCGCGCCGCCAGCGTCTCCGCAAAGCCCAACCCCTACGCCGCTGGCCCTGTGCTGACCTCCCGAAGAAATGGGCGGATGGCCTCTGCGAGTTCGTCGGGATATGTGTGATACGGGTCGTGTCTCCCCGGCGTGGTCGCGACGTCCACGCCGAGGCGCTTGCCGAGACGGCGTGCGACCTCGGCGAAGACGGGAAGGCCGTTCTCGCTTACGAGCAGGCGCACCGGAACCGGGATGGCGGCCAGCGTCCGGTCGTCGGGCAGGTAGTGCTCGTAGGTCCCCAACTCGATCTTGAACAACGTGCTAGCGCGAGCGCGAAGCCGCGCACGAAGTGTTGGCGCGAGCCGATCCCAACCATCGTCCCCGGTCATGTAACGCCAGTAGGCCTCCACGGCGGCGGGAGCCCCGCCGGCCTTCATCGCGTCCTGGACCAGCGCTCTTACCGGGGCTCGCACCGCGTCGAAGTCGTCAAGCAGGGCGTACAACGCCGGCTCGTGCAGGATCGCGCCGGACACCGATCCGGGATGACGGATCAGTAGGCACAGTGCGAAGTTCCCGCCGCTGCTCGTCGCAAAGACCGCCGCGGGACCGACCCCGAGCACAGCCAACAGCGCTGCTGCGTCATCGGCCTGCTCCTCCGGTGAGGTCGTCTTCCAGCCCGCCGGGACGGGGCTGCGCCCGTTCCCGCGCCTGTCATAGGTGATGACCGTGAACTCGTCGGCCAGCAGGTCGGCGAAGGCGTCGAAGTGGCCACCGTCGCCTGTTGCTCCCATGATCAGCAGGACCGGCGGCCCCGTGCCCTGGACCTCGTGGTAAAGCTCGGCCCCGTTCACCATCACGCTCGGCATCGCGAGCCTCCCGGCTGGCCTCCAAGAGATGTTCGCCCCATCACTACCACCGGCGCAAGTGCTCCGGTCGCTGCGTGGCGAGACGGAGGGGCGGGAACCCCCTCGACCCCTGCCCCAGTCGGGCAGGACCCGGCGTGCGAGACGCTTAAGGGGCGGGACCACAGAGGGCAGCGTCCGCATCCGGGGCCTGCTGCCGTGGATGACGCTGCGTGGGTGGGCAATCAGCCCGCAGTACGTGGCGGCTCGGTGTCCGCTGTTGATCCGTCGACCGTGAATCGCATGGCCAGGACCTGCATCTCGCTCCAGCTCGTGGCCGCGATTGCCTGGGGATCGTTTGGTCTCCTGAGCCGGCGGAATCGTCAGGCCGGCCAGCAGTGGCAAGGCAGAGTCAGCCGGATCCCGCTCGCCGGCTCTCTAGCCGCCGCCAATCCGCGCTCGGCGGCGGTGCTGGTGTGGGATCGCAGCGTTCGCCTGGTGGAGTCAGGGACCGCATCGAGTAGTTGCCCGGCCGACCTCGGTAGAAAGAACCCTTAGAAAGCGCGAGTCACTTGGAGTAGTACTTAGTGGGGAGCGGTGCAGGGGGACTAACCACCGCTCCCCATTTCGCGGCAGCCGCCCGGTAGGTGATCGAGGGCGACCGTGAGTCGCGACGGACACGAGCAGTAGCGGCGACCGAGACCTTGCGCGGGTCCGGTTCCCCCGCGGCGGAGCGATCGAAGTTAGACCCAACCCACCTTTCCGGGAATAGACGGGGACGATCAGCGCCGCGCGTCCCTTGGGTGGCGGCTAGCTCGCATCTCGTCAAGCTTCCTCCGTAGCAGCTCGGGCACTTCGATCCCATGTTCCGTGCTAGACGGCTTGACAGCTTCATCTTCCCGAAACGCGGGTTCGAATCCCGCTGGGGGCATTCGGAGGGTCGGCAAAACGCCGAACCTGCGCAACTGAGCCAAAGGGTTCGTGCGAGAAGCGCAGGGTTTGCGGCGCGGTGCTGTCTCGGTGCTGTCCCCGCAATTCGCCACTTTCACCATCCCCTGCACGCGGGTCCCGAAGCAGCGCAGCTGTTATGGGGTGGCGGGTGTCCGCTGCCGGCTTGTGTCCGCTGCCGGCTTCGTACACCGGAGTTCATCAGGTGCGGACGGGGTGCCGTCACGCGAGAATCACCACCGCCCCTCCCCCCCGCGGGCTGCACGAACCGGGGTCGATGGCCAGGTTCATCTCGCCGTATCGCGCGCGCGTGCGCGCGAGGGGAACGGAGCTGTCGAGCCCTTCACGCTTCTGATGAACCAGGCCCAGGGCTGATCCTCGTGATCGCGGGGAGGGCGTGGCTCCAGGGGAGCAAGGCCCAGGCCGTCGCGTACGAGTCCGGTCTGGTCGTTCCGCGCGCCTGATGCGAACCCCTCCCGGCGCGGCTCGGCTAGTTCGTCCACGACAGCGAGTTTGATCACCTGGAACGGCGTTCCCAGCGGGTCGAGGAGCCATGCTGTCCGGCCGACCATGACGTCGAACGGCTCGGCGACGACCGTGCCGCCGAGCTCCTGCGCCTTTGCTGTCGAGGCGTCGGCGTCCTCAACCGAGAAGTAGACGCCCCAGCCGGTCGGCATGTTCCCCATCTCCCGTGAGATCGGGAGGATCCCGGCCACCTGAAGGCCGTCGATCGTCTGCACGTGGTAGCCGCCTGGCACGTCCGTGAGCTCCTCGGACGCCCAGCCGAAGACCGCCGAGTAGAAGGCGCGCGCCGTCACGACGTCGCGCGTCGCGAGCTCGCTCCAGCTCCACGTCCCTGGCTCGTTGACGAGCTGCGCGCCTTTGTGCGCGCCGGCCTGCCACACGCCGAACACGCCGCCGGTCGGGTCGCCGGCGAAGGCCATGCGGCCCGCGTCCAGGACGTCGAACGGCTCGGCCAGCACCAAGCCGCCTGCCTCCGTGATCTTCGCGGCGGTCGCGTCGACGAGGTCCGACGTGATGTAGGTCTTCCACCCCGTCCGCGCGTCCGGTTGCGGCGACGGTGACGCCCCTGCGACGTCCCTGCCGCGGAGACGGAACGTGGTGTATCCGCCCGCTTCGGGGCTCGGATCGGTGTAGGCCTCCCAGCCGAACAGCGTCGCGTAGAAGGCCTTGGTGCCCTCCAGGTCCGTCGTCGTCACGTCGACCCAGCACGGAGTGCCGGCCGGAAATCCGTTTCTCTCGCCCACGAGCGGGTCTCCCTTCTTCCGTCTGCGGTGCATCGGACGCTACCGAAGCGCCCTGGTGCTGGGCCGTCCGCTGAGCGGCGGCAGCGCCGTGGGCGTTATCTCGAACTCGGGTGACGAAAACTCGCCCAGACTAGAGTCCTCGGCGTGACTACAGAGTTGCGTTTACCCCCGACTGCGCTCTAGCGACGGCACGCTCGTGCAGCCGAGGGCAGTTGGGGTCATGGATCGAGTCGGAGCACGACCTCGTCCGTTTCCTCGTTGCGCCCATGGGCGAACTCGCGACCCTCGCCCACGATAAGGAAACCGCACTTCGTCAGCACACGAATTGACGCGGCGTTGTCGCTCGCAGCGTGAGCGTAGAGCGGACGGGTTGCGTCCAGCTGCAAGAACTCTTGTAGGGCACGCGTGGCAATGCCGCGGCCCCAATCCTCACGGCCGATCCAATAGGTGACCTCGCGGTGACCCTCCAAGTCGAAGCTCGCAATGTGACCCACAACTCGACCGTCGATCTCGACGACCCTGTTCGTCGTAGAGCCGTCGCTCCTCAGCCGCGCCCAGCGTTGCTCGAAGTTCGCTCGATCATCGGCCTCCGGCGAGGTGAACGCGGCCATCCGTATGGCGTCGCGATCCCTCGAGTGCTCGAACAGCACGCCGAGATCACGATCTTCGATCTCGCGAAGGACAAGCGGTCCCGAGCCCTCCCGCACGGCCGTTAACGCTACCTGCCGCAAACTCGGGTGACGTTCCCGAACTCAATGTCAGGCTCGGGTTGTGGTGGCGTCTGATCGTACTGACGCAGACTCGGGTCGGCGGCGGCTGACTCTATTCCCGCATGTCGCCCCGTAGGGTTGACTTGCCAGCGTTGTGTCGCCGCCGCCTTCCCGTGACCGTCGAGCGTGACCTGATAGGAGCGTGGCTGCTGCCTCGATTGAGGTCTGTCCGCTCGCCGGTCGCCCCCGATGTTGGAGGAGGCGATCTGAATGATCGTGATCGGAGTGGACGTGCACAAGCAGTCGCTGACGGCGGTCGCCGTCGATGAGGCCGGGCGTGCGCTCGGCGGAGCTGACGGCCGGTTCGGCGTCGGAGTTGCTCGTCTGGTCAGCGTCGCTCGCGTCTGAGCGGCTGTGGGCGCTCGAGGACTGCCGACAGCTGACCCGTGCGCTCGAGCGGACGCTCTCAGCGGCGGGCGAGAGGCTGGTGCGGTACCGCCGAAGCTGATGGCGCCGCAACGCCGTGCCGGCCGCACGCGCGGCAAGTCTGACCCGATCGACGCGCTCGCCGTCGCTAGGGCGGCGCTGCGCGAGCCGCGGCTCGACCATCCGCGCGCCGGTGAGCAGCGGCTGCGCGAGTTGAAGCTGCTGGTCGATCACCGCGACGACCTCGATCGACGAGCGACGGCGGGCTCAGCAGCGGCTGCGCTGGCACCTGCACGACCTCGACCCCGAACTGGGCTGTCCCGCTCGGCGCGCTCGACCGTGCTGTCTGGCTCGATCGTGTCGGGCGCCGCCTCACACGCCTCGAGCAGACAGCGCAGGTACGGATCGCGCGGGAGCTCGTCGCCCGCTGCCGCAGCCTCACCCGCACGATCGGCGACCTCGATCGCGAGCTGCAGACAGCGGCCGCGCAGACCGCGCCGGCGCTCCTCGGCGCTACCCGGCTGCGGCGCCATCAGCGCCAGCAAGCTGCTCGGGGAGATCGGACCGATCGAGCGCTTCGACTCCGACGCGCAGCTCGCCCGCCACGCCGGCGTAGCACCGCTCGAAGCGAGCTCCGGCAAACACCAACGCCACCGGCTCGACCGCGGCGGCAACCGCCAACTCAACTGCGCCCTGCACCGGATCGCGGTCACCCAAGGACGCGTCCACCCACCCGCACGCGCCTACCTCGAACGCAAACAAGCCGAAGGCAAAAGCCGACGCGAAGCACTCCGCTGCCTCAAACGACAACTCGCACGCACCGTCTACACCACCCTCAAGAACGAACCCCGCTTGACATAGGAGCAACACTGGCCCAGGCGAGGGTCCTTCACCCGACCACGGAGTTGCGTTTACCCCTGACTACCTCCAGGGACGGCACTCTTCCGGACAGCTTCTACTAGTCAGCCCACCAGTCGCGCTGGCCATCGACGTCTTCGCGCGGATCCTCGCCGAGATTGGGCGCGCCGATGACGAGGATCTCGAGGCCCTCTGGCCCGGCCTCGTAACCTCGCCACGTACGGGGCGGGACGCGCACCGCGTCCCATTCCTTGAGCTCGACGATCTCGTCGTCGACTTTCATCCGCCCGCTCCCGCGCAGGACCACGTACACCTCCTCTTGCTTCTCGTGCGTGTGGCCGTACGGAAAGCGATAGCCGGGCGGGACGCGCTGGTAGCTCAGGGCGGATTTCTCGAGGTCGAGCGCCTTGGTCGCCGCACGGAACTCCAGGTCCGGCGCGCCGTCGAACCTAGGGCCGAGGTCCTCCAGATCCTCCTTGATGTTCCTGAGCGTGAACGGCAGGGCGCAATCCTATGGCACCGCGCAGGACGTGCCATGCGCTACATAACGTCGCCACCGGCCGCGCAGCTCTCAAAAGCAGTTCTAATCCGAACTTCCGGGCAGCTCCTACTAGGTCCGGCGTCTGGCGTTCGCCTGGTAACTACGGGGTAGCGCTGGAAAGCCTTCGCCCACTCGCACAGTCTCGCGCACCCGCGTTGGACTCGGGCCCCGCCGCCAAGCTCACGGCTCTCGGGGTGGGCCGGGTCGCGCATACGTACGTGCGCGCGCGGTCGAGCAGAGAACGATGATCGCGAGCTACTAGGTCGCGTGCCGCGCGTTTTACGTGTGTCCGTCGGACGGTATGGGTAGGGTTGCGTTGCGGCGCCGACCCCTCCTTCCTTCGCCCAAGCGGCGAGGAGTAAGAGCCTGGTCAACTGAGGAGGACACCATGGAACGGATTCCTTGGCATCCGAGGGTGCGACACGCTTTGGTCTCTTCGCCTTTGCGGATTGCCGTCGTCACTGCGCTTGCGCTGGCGGTCCTGGTAGCGGTGGGCGTGGCCGCAACTGCCGCGCCGGGCCCGAACGGCTGTCCGACCAACAAGAGCGCGAAGACCGCCCCGATCGCCGACCTCGCACCGCCCGCGCGGCTCCAGATCGCCGCGTTCGAGGTGCTGTCCGGACAGATCAACGAGCAGACCAACAGCTTCACACTGAAGGTACGCGTCGGGAGCACCTGCAGCGTCAACATCAAAGGCGCGAGCGTCTACGTGACCGCGGTGCCGTATAACCAGTTCAGCATCCCGGCGGAAGAGCTCACCGGGGACGACGGCACCACGATCCTGGTCTTTCACCGCGACGCGAACTTCCCCGCGAGTAGCCAACAGCAGCAGCTCACGCTGTTCGTCCGTGCAACAAAGCCGGGCGAGGATCCCCTCGCCGGCGTTTCGACACGGCGGCTCGTCGCGGTCCCCTTCGGTTAGCGCTCGTTTCGTGCCTCACGGGCCTCCTTGGCCTGGGGTGCTTGGCAGCTCCCAGACTCCAAGGAGGCCCGGATGACCAGCCTGTCTAGGAACTACAACCAGCGGACGCCCGTGGCGGTGCCGTCGATGATGACGGGCGCGGCCTCGGCCGGTGCTAGCTCGCCGACAAGCCGCTCGACCACGACGCGGACTAACTCCAGCTCAGCGGCGCGTACTTGAAGCGCTGCCTTGTCTGCGCACGAGCACTGCCAGGGACGCTCCGCGGTCGCGCCGCTAGAGGACGCCGAACGCGCGCAGGAGGACGCAGGTTGTGAGGATGATCTGAACGAAGGCGCAGGCCGTCCGCCACCACTCCAAGACGTGCCCGATGTGACGCGGGCGGATGCTCGTGCTCAGTGCTGAGGAACTGCTCCCCTGGTCGCCGCGCTGCATTGTGGATTCTCTACGGTGACTGTGCGTCCGGCGGTTTTCGACTGACCCCGTATTCCGCTTCCAGGCTCCGCCTCGTTCGTTAGGTTCGACGGGGAGGGCGAGCGAGCGGTGTCAGCCCGTAATGGGCCGCGGCTTGGTATCCGCTACTGAGCGGTCGATCGTGACCGGCGCGGGCTCGACTGTAGGGAGGTCTTCGCTGAACCGCATGGCCAGGACCTGCATCTCTCGCCAGCTCATGGCCTGGATTGCCAGTGCATCCTCGGGCAGTCCCATGATCGGCTCGACCTGCTCGGGTGCTCGGCCGTAGGTGTGCTCGAACACGCGCAGCGCGGCTCGCCATGCATCCGGGTTGACGGCATCGCCGTCACCGAGGTGCGCCCGGAGGACCTCAGCGACTTGGGAATCAGCTGTCGAGCGCGAGCAGGCCCCGCCCTCGAATAGTCGTCTGCGGGGTGGGCATCGGCTCGGCCGTGAGCACGATCGAGCCGATCGCGCGCGCGTGGGGGACGCGATCCAGGCCCGCCGAGGACGGTGGGCAGACAGAGGTTCGACGATCTCGGTTCTTGTCGCCTACTGATGTACCGTGCTTCTGGGGGGATGGGTAGGGGGTGGCTGACGGCAAATCACCACTGGTAGGAACCCGAGACGGATCCGGTGCCTGCCCGTTCCCCCTAACACGGCTGACAGAGTCGAAGCCAGCTGACCAAGAACCGCTTCGGGGACATTCCATACGATGACGGGTACCGACCGAGAGGAGCAGAGAGTGGCAATCGCATTCCTCCAGGAGTTCGAGATCCAAGACGGTGACACGAGCACCAAGAACTACGACGCCGTCGCTTCGGCGCTCAATCTTCAAGACGCCCCTGACGGTCTCCTGATTCATACGGCTGGCTTCGACCATGACGCTGGCGTCTTCCGCATCTTCGACGTCTGGGAGACGCGCGAACAGGGCGAGAAGTTCATTGCCGAGCGGCTCAACCCGATCATCGAGCCTATGGCGATCGCCGCCGCCCAAAGTGCGGACAGCGACTTCGCCCCCCCGAACCGCGAAACGTGGTACGAGCTGCACGACTCGATGACTGGCTGACCGCGCACCGGGAGTCCCAAGCGGGACCGCCGATCCGCCCCAGGCCACCCGCTGACCACGCTTGGCAACTGGTCGACGCGAGCAGCAAGTTCACGCAGTACCTTCGGCGTGGAAACCATGTCTGCGGCTCTTACTGGTTCTCCCTCGAGCGCGCGTGCGCGCGAGGGACGAAGGCTGCGAGCGGGCGCACGCGGGGGGCGTAGGAACCTCTGGCCGGCCTCGAGAGTCGGGAACGCCCTGAGGACGTTCCCGACTCGGCTGGGCTTTGACCCTAGTGCTCGTTGTGGTGCTTGCCGTGGTTCTGCTTGTTGTGGTGGTGCTGCTTGTGGCCGTGTGAGGCGACGTAGCTCACGCACTGGCCCTGGTTCTTGAACGTGGGATTGTTGAACGTCTTCCAGCCGCCGTGCTTACAGGCGTCCTTGGAGGTCGGCGGGCCAACCGGCGATACGACAGGCACCTGCGTCACGCCGTTGACCGTGATCGCCGTCAGGTCGGCGCTGCCCTGCACGTCAACGAGCACATCGATGGACTGGATCGTCCCGGTCGGGAACGGCACCTGTCCGCCGGCTGCCGCGATCGTTGCCGCGTTGAAGGTGTAGGT
Source organism: uncultured Actinomycetes bacterium (assembly GCA_963724805.1). Classification (GTDB taxonomy): domain Bacteria; phylum Actinomycetota; class Thermoleophilia; order Gaiellales; family Gaiellaceae; genus CAVQZA01. The sequence goes on along the minus strand of CAVRWA010000001.1, from coordinate 158,275 downwards.
CGCGCTGCCGTTGGCATTCATTGTCGGCGTGACGTTGTTGCAGCCGAGGAAGAACGGCGACTGCGTGGTCGTGTACACGTCGAACCGCGGCGAGCCGCCGTTGCACTGGCCGGCGCTAGCGAGGGTGAACGACCCGCTCGCGAACGTCGCGCCTGTGAACCCGGTGATGTCCGCGCCGGCAGCGGCGTTCGTCGGCGTCGGACAGTTCTTCGCCAGGTGCAGGACGCCGTTGCTATAGGTCGCGACCGGACAGCCCGTGTTACCCGGGTCGAAGACGCCCGGAACCAGTGCCGCGGCCGCGGAAGTCGCGAACACGAGCGCGATCACGCTCGCTGCGATCAGGATGAGTTTCTTCATTGCGCCTCCTAGAGGCTCCGTCGACGACCAACGCCCATTCGGGCCGGGCGCGACTGTCGAAAAGGAAAGTGCCGCCCAGGCCCGGCGCAAGAGTCGAAAAGGAAGGTGCGAAACCCTCGACGGCCTCAACGCTAAAGCCTGCGCGCTACGACGAACATAGCCGCGATCAACACGCGCCGCACGCGCACTGCTCAGGTATTACGCAATAGCGGTATTCCCTTTACATCCTCTTACACGACTATGCGGCCCCCGAGTCCACCGCCGATGTCACGAGTGGAGACCCCGGTGTCAGCAAATCGTTAGGAACGACGACCGAGATCCCGCTTACACCTGCCTTCCACACTCCGTCCTCGCGAACAACGAAGGTCAGCGAGCGCACCGGTATAGAGGTGCCGTCTGAGAGAACGAAGCGCCCGTGCGTCAGGATCCAGCCCGCATCCCCCGCTTCATAGGCTTCCGGCTCGTCGAACTCGACCTTGATGCCTGCGCGTTCGTTGATCTCGGCGACTTCTTCGGCCGTGAGGCCAAGCACAGCGGCGCGACCGCGAAACATCTCTTCCGGATCCGTGCCAAATGCGATCACATCGCCCGATGCAGTGTGCTTCTCGAACCAATCGTTGTCACGCTCCTCGAACGCCTTGTGCGCCGCCTTTGCGTGCTCCACAAGTTCTGTCGAGCGCCGAATAGGCATCATCGCCTCCTCAAATCGGGATCAAGACACCGAGGATCCCGCCACGTCCTCTGTGTGTCAACGCCCCAATGCCGCCATGCTCGAGCGCCGCATTGTCTTCGAGCTTGATGAGCTGTCTCAGGAGGTGCATTCCTTCAGGTCGCGGCCGATACGGACCAGATCACGAGGTCGAGGATTCGCACCTCGGTGAGCCGGTACGTGCGACTCGCTAGCTCTTGCTGGAGCTCCTGTAGTGCCGATCGGTTGCGGTCCAGGTCTCGCTTGTAGCTGCGGACGAACGCGGTGGCGCGTTCCCCGAACGAGTCGGACGCACGCGTCTCGGGATCGTCGCTCGAGAGGTACGCCTGAACGACGCTGTCCAGCATCGGGATCAGGGCCGGCCGCTTCGGATGCAGCGCTTTCGTCATCTTCGAGAAGCCGATCCCCCGGGTGTCCGCGAACGCGTCGAAGAGCCGCGTCAGCGGGATCCACGGGATCGAGCTCGTCGCGTCTGCCAGCGACGCGTCGGGGTGGACCCTGCGCAGGGCTCGTTCGATCGCGGCGCGGCGTTCGAGGATCGCTGCGATCTCGGCCGCCGAGATGCGGGCGCCGCCCCGGTTCGCCAGCCTTAGGTCACTCTCGTCGAACGACATTTGGCCCGAGGTGTCGTGGCCGTCGTAACCCGAATACGCCACCAGGAACTCGAGCGCAAGCTCGAGTGGACTCTCGACCTCGACCCCTCCGCGAAGAACGATCGTGCTCATACGTGCGGCGAACAATCGCACGGCACGAGCTCACCCGGGTTAGTCGGGAGGCGATGCTTGCGCTCAGAGCGAGACGCCGTCGGGACGACGACGCCGATCAGCTGGTTCCGGTCGTGTGTCGCGTCGGCACTCGCCTCTGATCCCCTGAGGAGCGACTGGAGGCGGGGGCTGCGGCCCCCGCCGCCTCGACAGTCGCTTGCGCGTGGTTGCGGCCTCCACGCAGGTCTCAGCATCCTCGGCAGGTTGTGACGTGTCATGCCCCAAGTGGGTGAAAGTGAAGCGGCCGCATGAACCACCTGAAGAGTGATTCGTGTAGTCGCCGTCGGGGCGTAGAACTCATCTCGCCTGCTCCGATGCGGTGCGAGCAGGCGGAGGGCAGTGAGGTCGACCCCGATGCGGCGGGGGCCGACCCCAGACAACGAGTCGGCCCTGGGCGGCTCCAGGGCCGACTCCCTTCCTTCCGGCCTTGGAGGAACGCAATGAGCCCGGCGATCGCACCGAAAGACGAGTCCGCAGGACGTGACAAGACGGATCGAGTCTTCGATCGCCGCCACGAAAAGCTTCTCCGCGCAGGGTATGGCCCTGAGGCTGCGATCCTGCTCGCGGCAAGTCACGGCATCGACCTTCAGCGCGCGATCGAGCTGCGCGCGCGTCGCGCCAGGCTCGAGCCGAGCATCGCCGCCTAGGGCAGCTTCGCGTTCACACTCGGCCGCGACGATTCGCGGCTGGGTCCGTCGGCCTCCTACGGCCAGAACACCTGCCGAGTCGTGACGATGCGCAGCCAGGGGCCGGGAGGGAGCTCGTTCTGAGCGACGAACTGCCAGCTGACCCGATTTGAATCGTTGTTCAGCCCGGTGAAGCCGAGGCAGTCTCTCAGGGCCGGACTCACATCGATTCCGGCATTGTGAGCTCGGCGGCTTCTGGGCCTCCGGTCGCCGCTCCCGAAGACGTAGTCGACATCGTCGTAGAGGTAAGGCCCGGCATCCTCGACCTGGCCGTAGCAGGTGCGGACGGCCCCCCTCGACGCGTGTGAGATCCTGACCCACCTGTTCTTCATCAGTGAGAACGGGCTGTTCCGCTTCGTCGCAGCAGCGAGCTGATCCGATTCGGCGCCGGCCCACGGGACGTCGCGCATCCGGCCCGCTCTGGGGGTGCCGTCGTCGAGGAAGTCGTCGTACGGTACGTCGAGGTAGAACGGGTTCTCGCGGGGTACGAACCTCGGGAAGTACGGAAACCGGCGAACATACTTGTGGTCGTCGACGCCGCCGTAGTGCTCCAGCCACCGATCGTCGTAGGCAGAGACGGCGTTGTTCTCGGTCGATCCTTTTCCCACCGGCTCGCCGATCCAGAAGACCGTGGCGGTGATGTTCGTGTGCGTCGGGTAGGTGCCCGAGGCCGCCGCGCGACTGTCGGCCGGGACGGCCGATGCCGGGAGCCCCAGTGCGGCCAGGAACACAGCGATCACCTGGCCAATTCGGATCGCTCGGGGCGAACGTGTGCCGGTCCGTGAGACCGAGGGTGAGCGAACCGGTTGGTACGGCCGACCCCGCGGGAAGGTCGCCGAGTCGCCGGCCGGCGGCTCGTGCTCCAGGCATCGCTCCCCCATTGTCAGCGTCGAGCAGCCGCGAGCTGCACACGAGCGGATCATCGGCATCGTCGAGCCCTCAGGTCGTTTCGCCTTCGAGGCGGGCAAAGACGGCCAGGCGGTGGGACGCTGAGTACAGCGGATGGCACGCGGTGAGCACGAGCTTCTCGTACGGTCTGGGTCGCAGGATCGACCAGTCGGTCGGCACGACGACCCGGTGGAAGTACACCGAGTACCGGAACGTTCCGTATGGCATGTCGAGATAGATCTTGTCGCCGGGCCGAAGCTCGTCGATGTGACGGAAGGGGTGCAGGAACGTCGTGCGATGACCGGCGATCGCGATCACCGCTCCCAGTCCCGGCAGAGACGTGTCGACTCCCGTTTCGGCATCGTAGTGCCCCGGTCCCTTCTCGAGGTCGCTCGCGCTCGTCCCCTCGACGACCACCATCTCGAGATGGATGCGCGGGATGACGATTCGCCCGATGGGGGCGCCGTCCCGCAGGCTGCGCTCGAATCGCCGCGCGCGCGTCCTGAGAAACGCCGCTACGTCCCTCGTGGTCGCGCGTCCTGTGCCTCCACGTCGGTCGGCTTCACGCCACGTCGCGTCGGTCCGATCCAGCTCGCGTGCGAGAGCATGCTGAGCGTGGCGGGTGTAGAGCGACGTGAACGGATCACCCCAGACCAACGTCACCCCCACCCACGCGACGAGCGCGACGCCGACGCCGAGGACCGACAGTCCGATCCCCCGGCGCATGGTTACCCGTTCGGCGTTGTCGCCTTGCGCTTGGGCCCGATCAGAGCCGTCAGACCCCCGACGATGCTGAGAACAGCACCGATCAGAAGCAGCGGCAGCGCCGCCAGGCCGGTGAACGGCAGCGCACGCCCTTGACCTGAAACATTGACAGTGCTCATGAATCCCCCTCCGAGAAGCATCTTCGAAGTCAGCATCTCGCTGGCTCCCCTGTCCCCGGCTCACTGTCCCACACGTCGCGCCCGCCCACCCTCGACCTTCCGCTTGGCGACTCCCCCACCTTGGGGTTGACGGCGGACTCGAGCTCGGGCGGCTCGCCGAGCGCTGACGTCAGGAGCGCACGCCGAAGTCGGCGGTGATCACCGTCGTCGGCTCCCCGGCGAACACTCCGGGCGCCGAGCTCACGTGCAGGACGGCGAGACCGATCTCGCGCCAGCCGGCGGTCAGGATCGTTGCCCGGTGCTCCGGCGATGCGAGCCAGGCTGCAAGCGCGGCCTGCGGGCTCACGCCGGGACTCGCCGACAGGAGATTCTCGCCGACTGCCCACCCGTGCCGAAGCTGCGGCCGATAGTAGGACGACACGCGCTGCCAAGAAGGCGATCCGTCGTGCGAGGCGTGACCGAAGTACCCGAACCGGATCATCTGCTCGTCGTGCTCGCGAGCCGCGGCGAAGAGATCGCGCGAGATCTTGAGTGCGCCCAGGTGGTGCGTGCGCCGGAGCAGGTTGATCCGGCCGATCAGGCTCGTTTCGAACCGGCTCACCCGGCTCCGCTCGGCGCTCGTCTCGCGCGCGTGCGCCATACCCACCTCGAGGCTCGCCGAGGCGATCAGTCCAGCCGCCACCAAAGCGAGCAGGCGCCACGTTGAACGTTGGAGCGTCGGGACGATGTCGATGGAGGTGGTTGTTCGACAGCGGAGCGCGCGCCCCTGTTCGACCCCCACGAGCGGGCGTTCACGACCCGACCATGGTCCAGGAGAGCCCTGGACCTCCGTGGGTTCGGTTGCGGCAGGAGCGGCATATCTTCTGAGCAGTGGCCGGCAACACGGCGCGAGACGTCGAACCATCCGGGCCACTCTAGACCGGGGAGAGAGGGTATGTCGGCACTGCGGATGCGGCACAGGACGGCGGTTCTGATCGCGTGCAAGAACGGCGAGGCGACGATAGGCGGCGTGATCCGCTCGGCGATCGACCAGGCGGATGTGTTCGTCGTCTCGGACGGCTCCACCGATCAGACGGCAGAGGTTGCTCGCCGCGCCGGGGCAGCCGTGCTTGCGCGCGAAGTAAGCGGCGGCAAGCCGGAGGCCTTGCGAGTAGGCACGCAGCGGTTCGACCTGATCGCGCGCTACGACTACATCGCCGTCCTCGACGACGACACGACCGTCGCCGCCGACTACGTGACCGAGATCACGGAGAGGATGGACGGGGATCCGCGCATTGCGGTGGCTTCCGGACGGATCGAGTCGGTCTGGAACCACGCCCAACGCTGGAACCCGTTCATCGCGATGCGAGCGTTCATGTACTGGTCGTACCAGGCGACCATCAAGCGGGGTCAGAACGCGCTCCGGGTCGTCAACGTGATCTGCGGGGCGAACTCGGTCTTCCGCGCCGAAGTGTTCGGGCAGCTGATCAAGGAGGACGCGCCCTACGCGATCGACGACATGTACTGGCTCGCCGAGATCGTCCGCCGACGGCTCGGCCGGGTCGCGTACGTCCACGAGGCTCGATCCTGGACGATGGACCCACACACGTTCCGCGAGTGGTACGGACAGACCGTGCGCTGGTCGTGGGGGCAGTTCCAGTCGATTCGGGGACACCGGCTCGGGAATCCGATCCAGCCTGATTCCAAGAGACGGCTCGGGATCCGCTTCTCGTTCTTCGACCTCGCGTACCTCGCACTCCTGATCGACTGGGTGCCCTACATGGTCGAGCCGCTGGCGATCGTTCCGCTGATGATCTTCCTGAGCAGCTGGGTCGATCCGCTCTGGTTCTTGGCGTTCTACCTAGGTTCGAGCGTCGTCTGGATCTCGGTGGCTGCGATCGCGCTTCGAAAGCCGCGTCTCGCACTGCTGGCCCCGGCGATCATCGTCCTCGACCTCGTCTATCGGGCCACGATGATGCACGCCACGGTCAAGGCGATCTGCCGACCGCGGGTCGCCCACTGCAAGTGGGAGTCACCGACGCGATTCGAGCTCGAGTCCGAAAGCCCTGTGCCAATTGTTGTGACCGGAGAAGGGAGCAATGCATGAAGGTCTTGATCACCGGAGGAGCCGGCTTCATCGGTTCACACCTGTCGCAGTTGCTGATCGAGGGAGGCGACGAGGTCTTCGTGCTCGACGATCTCTCGACGGGCTCGCTGGACAATGTCGCCCACCTCACCGGCGACGGACGCTTCCACCTCGTCGTCGACAGCGTCCTGCGGCCGGCGATCGTGAACGAGCTCGTCAACAAGGTCGACGTCGTCTATCACCTGGCCGCGGCGGTCGGCGTGAAGACGATCGTCGAGGAGCCTGTGCGCACGCTCCGCGTCAACCTCGGCGGCACGGAAACGGTGCTGGACGCCTGCTGCAAGTTCGAGAAGCCGGTGCTCGTCGCCTCGACCTCGGAGGTCTACGGGGACCACCGTTCCGAGACGCCGTTGAGCGAGACGTCGAGGCGGATCTACGGTGCGACCACCCAGAAGCGCTGGGCCTACGCCGACTCGAAGGCAATGGACGAGTTTCTCGCGCTCGCCTATCACGAGGAGTTCGGCCTCGAGACGGTGATCGTCCGGCTCTTCAACACCGTCGGCCCGCGCCAGACCGGCATGTACGGGATGGTGATTCCCAGGTTCGTCGAGCGCGCGCTCGATGACGACGAGATCGAGATCTACGGCGACGGCGAGCAGACCCGCTGCTTCTGCCACGTCGAAGACACGATCCGCGCGCTGCGGGATCTGATGACGGACATCGATCGCACCTCCGGCTCGATCTTCAACGTCGGAGCGAACAACCAGATCTCGATTCTCGGTCTCGCGAATCGCGTGAGGGAGCTGACCGGATCGACGTCGCCTATCGTCCATATTCCCTTCGACGAGGTCTATGGCACCGGCATCGAGGACATGCTGCACCGCGTGCCGTGCACCGAGAAGGTGCGGGACACGATCGGCTGGGTGCCCCGGCACACCCTCGACGAGATCCTCGGTGACGTGATCAGCAGCGTGGCCGCGAAGCGCCTGGCGGTCGCGGCATGAGGAAGCTGGCGCTGATCGTCGCCCTCCTGCTGGCCGCGATCGTCGCGCCCGGGGCGGGGGCCGGGATCGACGTCGCGATCACAGCGCCGGCGGCCGGCGCCCACTCACTCTCGGGAGTGGTGCCCGTCATGATCTCCGCGTCGGCTGACGCTGGGATCTACAGCGTGCAGCTCGAGGTGGACGGAGTCCCGTACGGGATCCCGGACTCGTCGCCGATCGGTCCCTACCAGTACGAGATCGATTGGGACACGGGCGGGATCCCGCCTGGAGATCACACGCTCACGGTGCTCGCGACGGACTGGTCGCAGATCGGCGGCGGAGCCCGGCTTGCCTCCGGCGCGATCACCGTCGATGTCGGCCCGGCGTACCCGACCGTCAGCCTGACGGCGCCCCTCGCGTACACGTTCGTGAAGGGCACGGTCCAGCTCGCTGCGTCCGCCGCCGGTGGATTCGGTTCGACGACCGTCGGCTACGCCGTCGACCTCGCGTCCCTTCCGTCCTCGTCGTGGAACACCGCGAACGTGCCCGACGGCTCTCACATCGTGGCTGCCACCGCGACCGACGGTCGCGGCAAGACTGCGACTGCGTCCGTTCCGGTCACCGTCGACAACACGCCACCGTCGACCTCGATGCTCTCACCGGCCGCGAACACCTTTGCCACCGGCTCCCTCGCCGCGTCTGCGCTGGCCTCGGATGCCTACGGCGTGCAATCGGTTCAGTTCAAGATCGACGGGGCCTCGGTGGGAACGGCGCTGACGGCTCCCGATGGAGGCTCCGGCTACGTGTTTTCACAGGCGCTGTCTCTCGGCGGGTTGGCGAAAGGCACACATACGCTGACGGCGGTGGCCGTCGACCAGGCTGGGAACGCCGCGACCTCGGCGCCGGTCTCGTTCACCGTCGGGATCCAGCCGCTCGTGGCGACGATCTCCGCGCCGCCCGACTGGACGTTCGCGACGAAGACCGTGCCGATCGGGATCGGCATAGTCGGCGGCGCCGCCCCCTACTCGTCGCAGCTCTTCGTCGACGGCAAGGCGTCGGGTGCGCCGGTGACCACGACCCCCGGGTCGATCTCCTGGGACACGTCCAAGGTCGCGGACGGCAGCCACACGATCTCGGTCGCCGTCACCGACTCGAGTCACACCACGGCATCGACGGCAACCGTGCACCAGACGGTCGACAACACTCCGGCGGCCGCAGTGATGTACCAGCCTGCGCAGGGCGCCCGCGTGAACGGCCCGGTCACGATTCAGGTGCACGCATCGGACGCCAACGGGGTCGCGTCGGTGCGTTTCAGCGTCGACGGGACCCCGATCGGGGCCCTGCTCACGAAGCCCGACTCGGGCCAGCTCTACCTCTACAGCGCGAGCTTCGACGTCTCGGTCCTCACCGCCGGCACCCACCAGGTCTCGGCGACCGTGATCGACAATGCGGGCAACGTCACGACCGCCGCGCCGGTGGCGATCACGACCGGCCCGCTGCAGTACCTGCCCGTGCTGAACTACCACGGGATCGACGTAGTCCCGTCCGACGCGTACGAGCTCACGCTGGCCCAGGCCGATCAGCAGCTCGCGTATCTGAAGGCGAACGGCTACCAGTCGGTCACGCTCGAGCAGTATCAGCAGTGGCTCACGGGAGCGGACATCGGCGTCACGAAGCCCGTCCTGATCACCGTCGACGACGCATTGACCGACCAGCTCGCCTGGGATGCCCTGCTTCAGAAGTACGGCTTCAAGGCGGTCCTGTTCGTGATCACGGGATTCGTGGACGAGACGACGCCTGGCGACGTCGACCCCCAGAACCACATGAGCTGGTCGACGATCCAGTCGCTCGCCGCGAACGGCCGCTGGGAGATCGCGTTCCACGCCGGCCGGTACGGGCACGGCGACTCCTACGACACGGACGGCAGGATCGGGACGCAGAGCTACACCTCTGCCTGCCCGTACTTCTACACCTGCCTCTCCCAGTCGACGACCGGCCGCGGCAGGACCAGGCAGACGACGATCGAGACGGTGGCGGCATACAAGACCGCGGTCACGAGCGAGGTCACCCAGGGCATGGCGGAGCTGAAGCAGAAGGTCCCCACGGCGAGCTTCGTCGCCTGGGCTGCGCCTTTCAACGACGCCGGCCAGTGGACGACCTTCTACAACGACCCGAGCGGCCAGGTGCAGGGCTGGCTGCCGGGCTTCATCGCGTCGAGGTTCCCGATCACGTTCATCCAGACCGACCCGACGGTCTACGGTCAGGCGTCGGGGCTCGTCGGCAGCCTGACCTCCTACGGGCGTCACTTCCGGCTGGAAGTGCGGACCGACACGACGATCGGCCAGTACGCGGCCGCGTTGACCGGCCCCGCATTCGCGCGCTGACGTTTCGTAGGACAAGATCCGGCCACTGTGGCGCTTCTCTCCGGTCGCGCCACAGTGGCCGGGTTGCCGTGGCCCCGATCGAGGGATCGACGGTAGTCCCGTTCATCATCACGCGTTCGAGGGATTTCGTCGGTGGTGCTCCGCGCCTACTGTGCTTCATGAGATAGGCGCGGGCCGAAAGGATCATCGGGACGCGAGGGCAACTGCGGCGAGAGGAATACATGCGGCTATTGGTGGCGGACGGTCACGGGTTGACGCGCGCTGGAATCCTGCGCGCGCTCGAGGGAGAAGAGGGTTTCGAGGTGGTCGGCGAGGCGGACTCAGGGCCGAGGCTGTTTCCGCGCATAGCGCAGACCCAGCCCGACCTCGTTCTCCTCGATCTCCAGCTACCCGGCATCGATGCGCAGACGGCGTTGACGCGCATTCGAGGCCAACACGACGGCGTACTGGTGATCGGGCTGGCGACCGATGCGAACGTCGAGCAGATGCACAAGGCGTGCTTGTACGGCGCGAGCGGGGTTATCCTCACGACGATCGCCCCTGGTGACCTGGGCGCAGCGATCCGCCAGATCGTCGGCGGAACGACGTTTACCGCCCTCGGCGGCTCGCCGTTCGTGCCCGATCCGGTCGACGGCGCCGGCCTGACGAGCCGTGAGCAGGAGATTCTGGCCGCGCTCGCACGAGGCTTCTCGAACAAGAGAATCGCGCAAGATCTTTCCGTGTCCGAGCAGACCGTGAAGTTCCATCTCACGAACGTCTACAGGAAGCTCGACTTGACCAACCGGACGGGCGCTGCGCGCTGGGCCTACGAGCACGGGCTCGCGACGGAGACATACGCGCCGGCGGCTTGATGCGGGCCGATTCACTCGAGTGAGGGTTCAGGGAGTCGCCGCCGGTGCCGAAGTGCATCGTAAGGTCGGAATCCTCCCTTGGCCCTGATCGGGGTCGGAGCTCTCCAAGGCCTTGAGGAATCAGCGGGTCGGAGCTCTCCTGGGTCCCCCCGGATCGGAGTTCTCCCAGGCCCCTCGCGACAGACCAAGCACTAGGGAGCGCCGAGAGGCGCTCCCTAGCTTTGGTCGAGCTTCGGGCTACCGTGAAGACCAGCGTCGGGCAGACGTGTCGGGCATAGGTTCTGTGGGTGTGGGAACCCCAGACATTCGCCCGGTCGACGCCACAGCCGGCGGCGCCGGGTGCGTTCGACCTTGGCGCGGCGATCGACGCCGAGCTCGACCGGGTCGGGGTCAGCCTCAGGACGGCGGAGCTCGGAGATGCCGTAGTCGCCGGAACGCTCGGCGACCTCGTGTGGATCATGGCCGTGGTCGCGCGGCCTGAGGGCGGCCGTGCCTGGGAGGGATCAGAGCGACAGGCGTTCGCCCGCCTCGCCGACCTGCCGGACGACGCCGGCGCGAGCGCGTTCTGGGAAGCATTCCCTTGCCCATGATCCTGCGCTGCGCGGAGTGCGAGGCTGAAACTGAGCACGCGGCTCGAGGGTGGCTCGGCGTCCGCGCCCAGGTACCCGGCGAGGACGAGCAGCCGCTCGTGGTGATCTATTGCCCCGAGTGCGCTGAGCGCGAATGCGGGGGCCGACCAGGGAACGATCGCCCCGCGGAGCCCGACGCATAGACGGCCGGCGCGCGCCTCAGTACGTGGGCACGAGGGACAGGTAGGTGGAGCGCAACCCGAGTCGTTGCTGGAAGCTTCGGCCGTCGATCTCGACGGTCGATCCGTCCGTTCCCACGAAGGTGAGGGACGAGACGCGGTCGGCCGTGTTCGTCGCGACACGGATGCTCACGATTCCGGCCGAGGGGAGATCTGGGAAGCCCCGCCGTATGGTCGAGATCGCAACTCGAACGGGACCCCAAGTGCTCGCGGGGCTACGGGCGTCGAACTGGTCGGAACGGATCGTGAAGTACGGCAGCTCTGGCCCGCCCCAGACACCCTCGTTCGTGCTCGTCAGGCCGCCGTTCGACGCCGAGAACAGCGCGTTCACGGTCTGGCCGCGATAGCGGAGGACCTGGCCCTTCGTCGCTGACACCGCAGCGACGGCTGTCGGATACTCCTTCCGGAGCCCGGCGTAGTTTTGCGAGCGGTCGTCCGGGTAGAGGTCCCAGTCCTCGTCCGGTCGGAGATTCGCGAGCGCGTAGGAGCGCGACGCGATCGCCTGAGCGCGTAGCGCCTCCGGCGGCCAGTAGGCCGGGTTCTCGAACGAGACGACGTCGCCGACATATTGCTCCAGATCGAGCGTGTTCACGGCGTAGAGCCGGCTGCCGTCGTCGCCAACCGTCAGCGTGCCGTGGTAGCGGCTGCCGCCGAGCATGACCGGCTCCCTGCCCGGCTCTACGGTGATCGGCAAGGTCAGCGAGCGTCCGTCGACATTGCCATCCGCCGCGACGGGGTAATGCCCCGCGGCGAGAGCGACCTTGCGGCCGCTCGCGTCGACGACCGTGAAGCCCGCGCGTGATCCGATGTTCAGAAGGGGCTGCTGGGCCAGGAGGACTCGCACGTTGCGCGTTGGCGCGGCCCCGATCGTCGTCCCGGGGTAGTAGAAGCTCAGGATCTGCTGGTGCGACTGACCGGCCTTTGCGCGTTCTTCGGCACCCCATTGCGAAAGACCGATTCCGTGTCCAAAGCCATGGCCGCTGATGGTGAGGCTGCTGACGAGCTTCGCAGACGGTTCGGCCGAGATTGGCGCAGCGGCGGCCAGAAACGAGAGAGCGACCGCGAGTCCGGCTGCAAGCCCGCGCCGCGCGATCGCGAGCGGGACGGCCCTCATGGCAATCGGCCTCGTCGTTTGCGATTCGCTTCGGCCGGCTCTCCCGTGCTGAACGCTGCCCAATCGACCACACCTCCGTCACGTGAGTAGTGCAGCCGAGGCGCTCACAAAGGGGATCGTGGCTGAGGCCCGGGACCTTCAGCTCGCAGCTGCCGCCAGTTGCGATTTCGGTCGCCTGATTGGCAGGCGTGACCCCTGAACGGGTGACTGACGCCTCGAGAGCGGCCCGTCGGGCGAAGGTCCGGCCTTTCGTCTAGTACGGAGCAACCCTGTCGCGACCGATGAAGGATCAGCGCGCCAGATGAGGATCGGTTGCCGGGGCAGAGTCTTCCTCGGGCCACGCGGTTCGTAGCGAGGTCAGGACTTCTCTCGGCCCCGGCAACGCTCTCGGTGCCGGAGTCTTGCCATCCCCTGTGCGTTTCCCGAGCCGCCCGCACCTCCCCGGACGGTCGCGGGCGCTCGGAGGAACCAGGGCTCTACCGGAACGCGAGCGCCGAGACGCTCCTGCCGAGAGCGCGCGCCTCGGCGTCCGTGACCCCTGGTCGGTACACGAGCACGACGACGATTCTGGTACCTCGCCGCAGGTAGGCGATCGCCGCGGTTGCGCGAACGTCGTGGAGCCAGCCGTCCTTCTCGGCGTGTCGTGTCCCGGCGGGATACGCGAGCAGGCTCGTGTCCGGGCTGGCGAGGGCCAGATAGCCGAGGGCTGCTTGGGCGTCGGGCGCGGAGAGCCCCGTTGCGAGGATCGCCCAGCGCTGGCCCGCAGCTGCCGCCTGGAGACGGAAGAACGCCCGCGCGAGGTCGCGCGCCGTGGTGACGCGCGTGTGACGGCTCGGCGGCGGAGTCGGCGTCCCGGCCGACGACCGGGTGGCTCTCTTGGGCTCCTGCTTCGGCTTCTCCTCCTCCGGCTCGAGGCGATAAGGCCCCGGGTAGGTGCTCGCGAACATCCCGAGTCGGTGCAGCGCCTGCTCCGTGGGACCGACGCCGCCGACCAGTGTGAAGACGCGGTTCGCGGCCGCGTTCGACGACCACTGCCCGATCGCGCGGAGGTCGCCGTCGATGCGAGAGCCGGGGCCGAAGCCGAAGCGCCGGATCCCCTCCGCGATCACGCCGATCTTCACGGTCGAGGCGGCGGGAAAGCTCGCCTCTTCGTTCCAGCCCGCGTACGCGCCGGTCTCGAGATCCTCGACGAAGAGCCCCGTCCAGCCGCCGTACGAGAGGCCGATCCCGGCGAGCGACGCCGCTAGGCCCGGGTCCTCGATCGTGGGCAGATGTGGGACGAGGCGCGGTGCGGCGGGGGCGGTGTCGCCGCCTCCGAGCCCGTGCGCGCCGGCCGCCCCGGGAGTGCCGACGAGGACGAGCGCCAGCGCAAGGAGGAGCGGCTTCGTCACGAGCCGCAACTCTAGAAGCCGGACTGCGCAGGGGCTAGCCCTGGTACCTGCTCTCGAGCTCGGAGAAGAACGCGGCGGCCAGGCGGGAGAAGTCGCCTTCGCCGAGCGCGATCTTCTCGCCGAACTGGATCTTCACCACCGAGTCGTCCGGGGAGAGCTTGATCGACTTGTCCGCGGTCATGACGTCGTCGTGGAGCATCATCGAGTTGCACAGCACCCTGACCTCGTTCAGCGCGTTGCCGTCCTTGCCTTCGAGCGCCCTCGTCCTGTGAGCGAAGTAGGCATCGAGGACCATCACCATGTTGTTGAAGAAGACAGGCTCGAAGGCCGCTGCCGCGTCTCCGGCCGCCGCCGCGACGCGCTTGTAGGCCTCGACGTCCGAGGCGACCCTCGAGCGGCATTCGGCGATGTACTCCTTCGGATACTTGGTCATCGCAAGCATGCGGTCACCGTTTTCCTTTCAGCGTCGGCTTGTCGTCCCGAGCACAACGAGGTCGAGCTCCTCGAGCCTCGCGGCGTCGGCGATCATCTCGATCAGCACGATCGTGCCGCCCGCGATCGTGAGGTCCCACGCGACCTTCGGCGCTCCTCCCGGAGCCCACACGACTCCGGCTTTGCCGCCGACAAGCGCGGGCTGGGCCTCCAGGGCGCGACCCGAGAAGACGCCGGCCACGGCCGCGGCTCCGAGCACCTCTGCGGGCGCGCCCATCTGCACGGCTGCGCGGTCGGCCCGGAGCACGATCTCCGGGTCGAGCACGGTGAGCAGCGCCTCGAAGTCGCCGCCGCGCGAGGCGGCGAGGAAGGCGGCCACGACCTCTCGCTGGCGGGCCAGGTCGGCGTCCGAGGCCGGGGTCGATCCCTGCAGCCGGCGCCGGGCGCGGCTCGCGAGCTGCTTCGAGGCGTTCGGGGAGCGGCCCAGGATCGCGCCGATCTCCTCGAACGGGACGGCGAACATGTCGTGCAGCACGAAGGCGAGCCGCTCGGCCGGACCCAGCGTGTCGAGGATTGTGAGCAGAGCGGGGCCGAGCGAGTCGGCCAGCATCGCCTCGCGCTCGGGGTCGCTCTCGTCGGAAGGGCTCACGAGCGAGTCGGGCACATATGCGTCCCCGAGCTCCTCGCGCCGCGAGGCGCGCGAGCGCAGCATGTCGAGCGACACCCGGGCGACGACGGTCGTCAGCCAGCCGCCGAGGTTCTCGACCTCGCTGACGTCGGACCGGCTCAGCCGCAGCCACGACTCCTGCACGGCGTCGTCGGCTTCGGCTGCTGACCCGAGCAGCCGGTAGGCCACCGCCCGCAGGTGTGGGCGGTGCTCCTCGAATCGCTCTGACAACAGGTCGTGCTCGTCCATCGTCGTCATCTCATAGCACTGACGATCGAGCCCGGCTCGACGTAACACGGCGCGTATGATCGACGCATGGCGGCGGACCCGGTCACGTTCGAGGTAGACGGTCGGCGCGTCCGCGACCTCAACGGCAACGGGGAGCTCGACCCCTACGAGGATCCGCGGCGCCCGCTCGAGGAGCGGGTTGACGACCTCCTCGGCCGGATGACGCTCGAGGAGAAGGCGGGCCTGATGTTCCACCCGCCGATCGGGATCGGGGAGGGGGGCGAGCTGCTCGAAGGCCCTTCGATGTTCGGCGGCGCCGGCACGACGGGGCTCGTCGCCGAGCGCCACCTCAATCACTTCAACCTCTATTTCACGCCCGATGCGCGCGCGACCGCCGAGTGGCACAACCGGCTGCAACGCCTGGCCGAGGGGACGCGGCTCGGGATCCCGGTCACGATCTCGTCGGATCCACGCCACTCGTTCGACGAGAACCCGGCGACGAGCTGGGCGTCCGGCTCGTTCTCGCAGTGGCCGGAGCCGATCGGGCTCGGCGCTACGCGGGACGAGGAGCTCGTGCGCCGCTTCGGCGAGATCGCCCGCCGGGAGTACCGCGCCGTCGGCATACACGTGGCCCTCCACCCGATGGCCGACGTCGCCACCGAGCCGCGCTGGGCGAGGATCCTCGGCACGTTCGGCGAGGACTTCGAGCTGGTCTGCCGGCTCACGGCGGCCTACATCCGCGGCTTCCAGGGGGACGAGCTGGGCCCGGACAGCGTGGCCTGCATGACGAAGCACTTCCCCGGCGGCGGCCCGCAGGCCGACGGCGAGGACCCGCACTTTCCGTACGGCAAGGATCAGGTCTACCCGGGCGGCCGCTTCGAGGAGCACCTCCGGCCGTTCGAGTCGGCCTTCGCCGCCGGCACCGCGCAGATCATGCCGTACTACGGCCGCCCGATCGGGACCGACCTCGAGCCGGTCGGCTTCAGCTTCAACCGCCAGGTCGTCACCGACATGCTGCGCGGCCGCTTCGGCTTCGACGGCGTCGTCTGCACCGACTGGGGGCTCGTCAGCGACCTGCCGATGCCCGACGGCTCGATCTGGGAGGCAAAGGCGTGGGGCGTGGAGGAGCTCGACGTCGCCGAGCGGGTCGCGAGGATCATCGAGGCCGGGTGCGACCAATTCGGCGGAGAGAATCTGCCCGACGTCGTGGTCGAGCTCGTCCGGGCCGGACGGATTCAGGAGTCGCGCATCGACGAGTCGGCGCGAAGGATCCTGCGCGACAAGTTCCGCCTCGGGCTCTTCGAGGACCCGTACGTCGATCCCGAGGCTGCGGCGACGCTCTGCGGCTGCGAGGAGTTCAGGGCGGCGGGTGCCGACGCCCAGCGCCGCGCGATGGTGCTGATCGCGAACGACGGCGTCCTTCCGCTCTCGCCCGGGGCGCGGATCCACGTCGACGGCCTGTCCGCGGAGGCGGCAGCGGCCTACGGCGAGGTCGTCTCGCGGCCGGAAGACGCCGACGCTGCGATCGTGTTCCGCAACGCGCCGTACGAGCCTCGCACGGCAACGTTCATCGAGTCGGTCTTCCACGCGGGAAGCCTCGAGTTCCCGGCCGACGAGCGCGACCGCCTGCTCGAGCTGGCCCGCGCCGTCCCGACGATTCTCGTGGTCCACCTCGAGCGCCCGGCCGTCCTGACCGAGCTCGCCGAGGCCTGCAGTGCCGTGGTCGGCAGCTTCGGCGCGAGCCCCGAGGCGATCCTCGACCTCGTCTTCGGCCGCTTCTCGCCTGGCGGGAAGCTCCCCTTCGAGCTGCCCTCGTCGATGGCTGCGGCCGACCGGCAGCTGCCTGACGTGCCGTGCGACTCCGAAGCGCCCCTGTACCCGCTCGGGCACGGCCTCACGTACGCATGAGGCGTCCGGTGTCGACCCGTTTGCTTGCGCGTTCCGCGCCAGGCGGCGGCGGAGCCGGGCTCCGCCCGGCGGGAGCCGCCGCCGGCGAGGGGCGCGTATGAGCGCGCGCGTGCTCGTGGGGCAGTGCCAGTGCGGCACTGTCCGCTACGAGGTCGAGGACGCGTTCGTCTACTCGATGAACTGCCACTGCTCGCGCTGTCGCGCGGCGACCGGCTCGGCCTTCAAGTCCATCGCGGGGATCGAGGTGGAGAAGCTCGAGGTCACCGAGGGCCTGGACGACCTGACGGTCCACGGCTCGGACCGCCGCTGCAGGGGGTGCGGCTCGTTCCTCTACTCCGTCGTGCGGGGCGACGCATGGGTGCATGTCGGGATGGGCTCGCTCGTGGACGAGCCCTCGATCCGTCCGACCCATCACATCTGGGTCGGCTCCAAGGCACCGTGGTTCGAGATCACCGACGACCTGCCGCAGTTCGAGGGGCACGCGACCTAGCCCAACCATTCGTCGGTCAGTAGGCTGCGGCCATGGCCGAGTTCTCGACGGTCCAGGCGGTCCAGCTCGCGACGCGGAATCACGGCATGCCGCTCGAGGCGCTGCGCCACCCCCTTACGCCGACAGGCCTCCACTACCTTCTTACCCACTACGACATCCCGGTCGTGGACGAGGGGAGCTGGCGGCTCGAGGTCGCGGGCGAGGTCGAGCGCCCGCTCTCGCTCACGGCTGCCGATCTGCGGCGCCGGGAAGCGGTCGAGGTGTGCTCGACGATGGAATGCGCCGGGAACGGGCGCGCGCGCTTCGAGCCGATGCCGGCCAGCCAGCCGTGGCTGCTCGAGGCGGTCGGCACCGCACGCTGGCGGGGCGTGCCGCTCCGAAGCGTTCTCGAGGAGGCCGGCCTCGGCGTAGGCGCCCTGGAGATCCTCTTCACGGGGCTCGACCGTGGCGTCGAGGGCGGTGTCGAGCAGAGCTACCAGCGCAGCCTGACCGTGGGCGAGGTGATGAGCGGGGACGCGCTGCTCGTCTACGAGATGAACGGCGCGCCGCTCCTGCCGCAGCACGGCTTCCCGTTGCGTCTGATCGTGCCCGGCTGGTACGGGATGGCCAACGTGAAGTGGGTGAGCTCGGTGACCGCCATCGACTACGCGTTCGACGGGTACCAGCAGGACCACTCCTACCGTCTCCGCCGCGACGAGCAGGACCCCGGGGCCCCGCTGACCCGGATGCTCCCGCGCGCGCTGATGGTGCCGCCGGGGATGCCGGAGTTCCTCACCCGCGAGCGGATCCTGGATGCCGGCGAGCACGTCCTTCAGGGAAGGGCCTGGTCGGGGCACGCTCCGATCGCTCGTGTCGAGGTCAGCCTCGACGGTGGTGACAGCTGGGAGGCCGCCGCGACGAGCCGCGACCTCGACTCACCCTGGGCGTGGTGCTCGTGGACCTTCCCGTGGCTCGCCACAGAGGGTCGGTACACGCTCTGCTGCCGGGCGACCGACGAGGCCGGGAACGCGCAGCCGCTCGAGTCGAGCTGGAACGTCGGCGGCTACGCGAACAACAGCCCGCAGCGGGTGGCCGTTACCGTTCGAGACTAAGAACCTCTAACAGAACGAGCACGGGCCACCGGGCCGCGCTGTGCACGCACGCTGCCGCGTCCTCGGTCGCGCCGATAGCGCTGCTATCGCCGCTCCCTGCGTCCTTGCATCGCACGCACCCATCGCACCCCGTCGGCGCGTGGTCATTCAGTCAGAGCTTCTAGGAACCGCCGCCCGTGGGCGCCGGTGGAGGTCCGGTGCCGCGGACGCTCATGAACTTACTGAGCAGGTCGAACCAGAAGGGCGCTCCGAGCGAGAGGGCCGCTGCAGTCAACAGGAGCCCGATCAGCTTGGCGAAGACGCCGAGCGTGTGGTTGGGGATCTCCTGCGGGTCCTTGCCGAACTTGAGCTTCCAGCCGAGCGGGAGCTCGATCGAGCTGACGGTCTTGCTGACGTCGACCGACCCCGGCCCTTGCTTGACGGCCGTGTCCGCGCGTGCGACCAGCGCGGCGCGCTTCGTCGGATCCTTCCAGAGCGTGCTCGCGATCTGGAGCGTGTCGACGTTCAGGAACAGGACGACGAGGATCGCGATGACCCAGAGTACGGCCTGGATGTGTCGCTTGTACCAGCCGGACACCCGGTCCATCGCGTCGTCGTACCACTTCTCGGCACCGCGCCCGAACGCTTCCAGCTCGCCGTCGGCATCCTTGTAGATCGCAAGGAGCGCCTGCCGGAGGGGTGCGCTTGGGATCCCGTTGATCGCGTCGACGAGCTTCGTGCCGAGCACGACGTCGGTCAGCTTCTCTTCGTTGGGCGCGTCCGTCGCGGCCTTCGTATTCCTCGCGCCCAGGTCGAGGAGGGCTGAGACGAAGGTGCGCGCTGGGATGTAGGCAGGTCCCTTCCCATCCTTCTGGAGCTCGGCCTCGCCGGAAGGTGCGCTGCTCCTAGGGTGGACGAGCCCTTGGACCAGCGGGTGCTTCCAGAACAGCTTCGCGAGATCCTGCCCCTCCGGGGTGATCGTATCGGCCCCGCTGAAGAGATTCTCGAGCCCAGCCACCAGCATCTTCGCGCGTTTCCTCTGCAGTGACGAGACGATCTCGGCGACCGCCGAGCAGACGAGGGCGAGCACGAAGTAGACGAACGCAAGCCCGATCACGACCTCGAGGGCGGTGAAGTTCGACATCTACGACAGCGCCCCGGCGGCTTGGAGCTTAGTCACCGGAGCATGGGACCACCCTTCCGCGGCGGAGTCAAGGGACGCGCGCTAATCTTCGGTGCGGAGCGAGAGCTCCTACGTATGCGCACACGCTGACCCGATACCCGGCCCTCGTCCTTCCGGCTCTGGAGGTGGTCAGCCCATGCCCCGCGTTCGTGGCGTGCTCGCAGCACGCAGCATCAGCAAGTCCTTCGGCGACACCGTCGTTCTCGACGGCGTCTCGCTGACTGTGTCCCCGAAGGACAGGATCGGCGTGCTCGGCGCGAACGGGATCGGCAAGTCGACGCTGCTTCGCCTGCTGGCAGGGCTCGAGCAGCCCGACTCGGGGGCGGTGAGCCGGGAGCCGGCGACGATGGTGGTGACGTATCTCGCGCAGGAGGCGCACGTCCCGGGGCGCTCGGGCGGCGAGGCGGCGCGGGAGCAGCTCCAGGCGATCCTCACCACCGACGCCGACGTGCTCCTGCTCGACGAGCCGACGAACGACCTCGACTTCGCGGGGCTGGAGCTACTCGAGCGGTTCCTCGGCCGCCACAGGGGCGGGCTCGTGGTCGTCTCGCACGACCGCGCCTTCCTCGAGCGGATGAACCGGATCGTCGAGCTCGAGGCGGAGACGCGGCGCGTTCGCGAGTTCGCCGGCGGCTGGAGCGAGTACGCGGCGGAGCGCAGCCGCCTGAGTGCGAGCCACGAGGCGGCCTACGGCCGGTACTCGGACGAGCGCGCGCGGATAGAAGAGCAGGCGCGGCGGATGCGGCAGTGGGAGGAGCGCGGCTACGGACAGGGTCGCAAGAAGAAGAAGGGCAAGGACGTCGGCAAGGCGTTCGAGAAGAAGCTCTCGCGGCTCGAGCCGGTCGAGAAGCCGTGGGCGCCGTGGCGGCTCCAGCTCGACCTCACTCCCGCGAGGCGCGGCGGCGACCGGGTCGCCAGCCTCACGGGCGCGGTCGTCGAGCGCGACGGCTTCCGGCTCGGGCCGATCGACCTCGAGCTGACCCAGGGCGACCGCCTGGCGATCCTCGGCCGCAACGGCACGGGGAAGACGACCCTGCTGCGCGCCCTGCTGGGCGACGTGGAGCTGGCCTCGGGTCGGCGGCGGCTCGGCCCCGGGGTCGTCTTCGGCGAGCTGCCGCAGGGGCTCGGGCCGTTCTCGGGCGACGCGCCGCTGCTCGACACCTTCGCGGCGGCGTCCGGGCTCCCGCCGGGCGAGGCGCGGGCGCTGCTCGCCAAGTTCGCGCTCGGCGCCGACGACGTCCACCGGCCGGGCCGCACTCTCTCACCGGGTGAGCGCAGCCGCGCGACGCTTGCCCTGCTCGCCGCTGGAGGCGTGAACGCGCTCGTGCTCGACGAGCCGACCAACCACCTCGATCTCGAGGCGATCGAGCAGCTCGAGGGGGCCCTGGAAAGCTTCGACGGGACGGTCGTGCTCGTGACCCACGACCGGCACTTCCTGGAGGCCTTCCAGGCGACCCGGACGCTTCAGCTCTAGCGCATCCCCTGCGGCCAGATCCCCTGCTTGCCGGGCGAGAGGATCCCGTTCGGGTCGAGCGCGTCCTTGATCGTCTCGTTGAAGCGCCGGTAGACGTGGTCGTTGAAGTCGTACTGCTCCGCGGCGAGGTCCATGAAGTCGAGGTGCGCCCGGTACTCGCCGAAGCCGAGCTTCGCCGCCTCGGGGACGAGCCGCTTGCTGACGTCGTACGCCGCGCGCGTCTGCGCCTCGTCCTTCGTGTCGAAGATGACCATCGTGATGTGGATGAAGCAGCGCGCGTTGACGGGGATCAGGACGCCGATGTAATCGAGCCCCGCCTCCTCGATCATCCGGCGCAGCAGCGTGCGGAGCGCGAGCGAGTCACGGCCGGTCAGCGGGCCGACGGGCGAGAATCCGATGTGACCGCCCTCGTCGCCACCGTACCAGCCGGTCATCT
Organism: uncultured Actinomycetes bacterium; assembly: GCA_963724805.1. Lineage (GTDB taxonomy): Bacteria > Actinomycetota > Thermoleophilia > Gaiellales > Gaiellaceae > CAVQZA01. The sequence continues at coordinate 136,503 of CAVRWA010000001.1, read as the reverse complement.
GGTTCAGGTCGAGGTTCGGGACGCCGCCCTGGACGCGCTCGGCGGGGTGCTCGAGTCCGGGGATCTCGGCGGGGGTGTACTTCTGCCCCCAGACCTCGGCGCCGGGAACGGCCGCTTCGAACGCCGCCTTGATCTTCGCGAAGCGGAGGTCGACGACGTTCTCGTCCCCGTAGAGCGCGAAGCGCATGATCCAGCGGCCGATGTCGAGCCCGCGCGCCATCTCGTCGATCGCCGAGTCGGGCATCGGGCCCTCGCCCTGGTACCAGAGGTTGCGCTTCGAGATCACCGACGCGAGGCACACCGTGTTCATGATCTGCGGCACGTTCTCGATCGTGCGGTCGAGCATCAGCTTGCGCAGGGTGTCGACGACCGCCTCGAGGTCGGCGTCGTTCCAGACCTTGAGCCAGAGCGGCATGTAGCACTCGGGCTCGGGCATCAGCCAGACGCCCATCTTCGTGACGATGCCGAAGTTGGACTGCATGAACATGCCGTCGGGCGACGGGCCGAGCCCGCGTTTGTAGACGTTCCACGCGCGGTTCCCGCTCATCGCGCCCATGCCGGTGCGCATCAGGTCGCCGTTCGGGAGCACGACCTCCATCCCGCACTGGCTGGCCTGGTGGTCGCCGTAGGGCGTGTAGCTGACGCCATGGTCGAGCGTGTTGCCGATCACGCTGCCCCAGCCGAGATCCGGCACAGAGACCATCAGCTTGTGGCCGCCCGCCTGCAGAGCGTCGTAGAGGTCGAACCAGCGGACGCCGGGCTCGACGACCGCGTAGGCGCACTCCTCGTTGATCTCGAGCACCTTGTTCATCCGCCGGAGGCTGAGGATCACCGAGCCGCGCACCCGCGGCGCCGGGCCGCCGTAGCCGTTGTTCTTGCCGACCGAGTGGGTCCAGAGCGGCACCTTGAAGCGGTTCGCGATCCGGACGATCTCCTGGATCTCCTCGACGGTCTCGGGCATCACCACGGCCGAGGCCGTGTACTCGTCCCAGGTCGCGAACGCGAACGGGTCGCGCCACTCGACGAGCTGCTCCTCGCTCGTCAGGACGTGCTCGGCGCCGACCGCGCCGGCGAATGCCTCGAGCGCGCGGGAGAACTCGTCCTCGGAGAGGCCGGGCGGGAGCAACCGTGTTAGGGCGTCATGGAGATCGGTCATCGCGCCATGTCACCACCCTGCGTGGTCGGAGTCAAGGAAGCGCCCACGTAGAGAACCGACCCAGGCGAGTTAGCGTAGGGGAATGGCTGACGCGGGAGCAGCGGCGCCGGCGCTGACCGGCCGGACGGTCTGGGCTCGCAACCTCGCGCTACCCGTCCGCTCGTTTCTCGGCACCGAGGTCGGCAGCTCGCTCTTCCTCCTCGGCGCCACGGTCGCCGCGCTCCTGTGGGCCAACGTCGACTGGTCGTCGTACCAGTCCCTCTGGGCCACCGAGCTCTCGATTCGCGTCGGGAGCCACGGGATCGGCCAGGATCTGCACGGCTGGGTCAACAACGGCCTGATGACGTTCTTCTTCCTCGTGATCGGCCTCGAGGCACGGCGCGAGTTCGACGTCGGCGACTTGCGCGAGCGGCGCCGCGCGATGCTGCCGCTGGTGGCCGGGCTCGGCGGGCTGACGGTGCCGATCCTGATCTACCTCGCGTTCAACGCCGGTGGGTCGGGGGCGTCCGGCTGGGGTGCGGCGATGTCGACTGACACGGCGTTCGCGCTGGGCGTCCTCGCGCTCGTCGGGCGCGCCTGCCCGGACCGGCTGCGCGTGTTCATGCTCACAGTGGTGGTCGTGGACGACCTCGTCGCCCTGCTCGTGATCGGCATCGCCTACTCGCACGACGTCGCGTTCGGCTACCTCGCGGTCGCGGCGGTGCTCCTCGTGGTGGTGCTCGTGCTGCGATCGCTGGAGGTTCGTCGCGGCGTCCTCTACGGGGCGATCGGCGCGGCGATGTGGGTGGCGGTCTACGAGTCGGGTGTCGAGCCGGTGATCGTCGGCCTTGCGATGGGCCTGCTGACCTACGCCTATCCCGCAACGCGCCTCGACCTCGAGCGCGCCACGAACCTGTTCCGCTCGTTCCGGGAGCAGCCGACGCCGGAGCTGGCCCGCACCGCCCAGCGGAGCCTGGTGCTCTCGGTCTCGCCGAACGAGCGGCTCCAGAACCTGTGGCACCCGTGGACGAGCTACGCGATCGTGCCGCTCTTCGCGCTCGCAAACGCCGGCATCCCGATCAGCCGCACGCTCCTCCGGAGCTCCTTCACCTCGTCGGTCACGCTCGGGATCGTCGTCGGCTACGTCGTCGGGAAGCCGGTCGGGATCGCGGGCGCAACCTGGATCCTGTCCCGGCTGCGCCCGGGCCTGAGGCTGCCCGTCGGCTGGGCGCCCCTCGTCAGCAGCGGCGTCGTCGCGGGGATCGGCTTCACCGTTTCGCTGCTGATCGCGAGCCTCGCCTTCCACGGCGAGCAGCTGCAGGAGGCGAAGGTCGGCGTGCTCACCGCCGCGCTCGCGGCTTCCGTGCTCGGCTGGCTTGCCTTCCGGCTTGTCCGACTGTTGCCGGTGCGCTTCACTACCGGGACCTCGGAGAGGCTCGTCGATCTCGCCGTGCCCGTCGACGCCGAGCGAGATCACGTCCGCGGCTCCGACGACGCGCCCGTCACGCTGGTCGAGTACGGCGACTTCGAGTGCCCGTACTGCGGCCGCGCCGAGCCGGTGGTGCGCGAGGTCGTCGAGGAGTTCGGCGACGACCTGCGCTACGTGTTCCGCCACCTGCCGCTCGCCGACGTCCATCCGAACGCCCAGCTGGCGGCGGAGGCGGCGGAGGCAGCCGCGGCGCAGGGCAAGTTCTGGGAGATGCACGACCTGCTGTTCGAGCACCAGGACGCGCTGAGACCGATGGACCTCGTCGGCTACGCCGGACAACTCGGGCTCAACGTCGAGCGGTTCACCGACGAGCTGCGCCGCCGCGTCTACGCCTCGCGCGTGGCCGAGGACATCGACACCGCCGACATGAGCGGCGTCACCGGCACGCCGACGTTCTTCATCAACGATCGCCGCCACCAGGGCGCGTACGACATCGACACGCTGACCGCGGCCGTCCGCGCCGCGCTTCAGCGCGCGCGTCTATCCTCTGCGCCGTCGGGCGGTTAGCTCAGTTGGAAGAGCGCCTGCTTTACACGCAGGAGGTCGCAGGTTCGAGACCTGCACCGCCCACCTGGAAAGGCCCTGGTAACGGGGCCTTTTCTCTGGGCCTGGAAGCTGACACGGGGTGCTCGGGGGCTGCTCTGGAACGGATCTGGAACGGTGAGGTGCAAGGATGCCGCTCAACGTGGCGCTACGAGTAACGCTGGACACCGGCACGATCACACATCGGCCTCGGATCGACGAGGCGTGCGCGGGCCTCGACGTTGAACTGGACTACACGACGGTGACCGACCGGGAGACGGAGGGATGGCCGAGCGCGACGACCGGCTCGCAGGTTCGGGAGTCGGCGGTCCTGGGCGAGTGGCGGGCCGGCGTGGCGGCCGCGGGGTCGGAGGAGAGCGGACCGATGTTGGAGCAGGTACTTCAGATCTTCAGCAGTGGTGGCTTCCCGCCTCTCGGATCGCCGTTGCGCGAGGCGCTCTCGGAGGGGAACCATCATCACCTTCTCGACGCGATGATCCTGGAGGCGCACGTACGTGAAGGCCGCGACGTGCTCGTCACCGAGAACACAACGGAGTTCATCACGGGCGACCGGCGCGAGGTCCTTCAGCAGCTCTGCCGCACGAAGATCCTGACCGTCGCCGAGTTCTGCGCGGAGGTCGGGATGCTCGCCTCCCCGGCGTAGGCACAGGCGCAAGCAGGCCCCGTCCTCGCAGGGTGAGTCGAGGGGGAGGGCGGTCAGCTCGCAGGACGTGCGGTCGACGGTCCCCAGAACGACGCGAAGGGAGACGACGACGCCTCGCAATGGCTACCGCCGCGTAAGGACTACGACTGCCGGTACGTCGCCAAGCAGATCACGATCAAAACGAAGTACGTCCTCTGGGTGACACCTGCCGAACGCACCGCCATGTCTGGCGTCCTCAAGACCTGCACGTAGGGGTATCAGGCGAGAGCAGCTTGCCTCCACTCGCCGCAGCTAGTCGACCCAACTCGCCCAGCACGACGCTGCGGTTCAGAATGCAGCTCTCATGTGGAGCGTCCGGCTGGCCCGTCATCAGCTGGCCCGTCATGCGCAGCTTGCCGCGGCGGCGTTGATCGCCGCGCTGATCGCGGTCAACTACCTAGTCTTCGAGCACGCCTTCGGGGTCAACTACTTTCGCTGGTACGTGGAGAACGGTACGGTGCTCGGCCTCGTGCTCGCAACGGCGGCGGTGGGCCTTAACCTCGACGCGGAGCGTGACCTGATCTCCTCCCGGCCCTACAACTACCTCCTGGCCTGGATGCAGCTTGTCGCGAATCTGTTCATTCAGACCTCCGCGATCCTCGCTGGGCCACGACGCCGCCTCGCCGGAGCGGAAGCCGCAAGCAGTTCAGACCCCTCCACAGGAGCCGCTGCCTCTGCGCCTACCGCGCCGACTGAGCCGCGTGCCGGTTGGCTGAAGGCAGCGGCGCTGACCTTCGTCGAACTGCTCGCGTTGATCATCGTCAGCATCTTCATGGGCCTCGGTTTGACGCTGCTGATCATCTTCGGCGTGATCTTCGCGATGCTCGCCTGGATTGTCGTCGTCGCACCACTCCAGTACTTCCTGTACCTCGTCTGCGGCGGCCCAGCACGGACGTTCAAGAACGCGATGTGGACGGACGAGGGCCTACCTAAGGGAAGCCTCGGCTTCGTCGAGCGCATCCCGCCAGAAAGTGATTCAGCGTCTTCAGACGCCGACAACGCAGAACCGCCTGCACGTGGGCGGGTCACACCCGCGACCGACAACGCGGGCGAGGAAGAGCCAGACGACAGCGCCTTTGTATGGCAGACGGTCTACAGCTCACGTCCGGTCACGTTCACGACCTCGGTGGCAGCACTCGTGCTCTGGATCGTCAAGCAGTTCGTCTAGAACGCTATCCGCATCGGGGTTCCGCCTTCTGCGATGAGTTCGCGGGGGAGGCCGGATCAGCTCGTAGTACGTGTCAGCACACGTCCGGGCAGGGCTGATCGATCGTCGACCTGCCGTCGGCGGCGAGTACGGCGCGTGTCCCCGACCTGCAGTTCGACCGACGTCTCCGCTTCGCCCGTCGAGAAGCGCGCTCCGTAGCTCATGGGCCGATCATGACTGGTGAGCCGAGCGGCACCGTTTGGGCGAGCAGCGAGGTGGTGGTGGGTAGGAGGCGGACGCAGCCGTGTGAGCGCGCGGTGCCGAGTGGGGCTCGCAGCGGCCCGTTCATCCCGTGTAGCGCTACGCGACCGTCGCCTCCGTCGAAGGCCTGGAGCACCTCGGAGTGCGCGGTCAGTTGCAGCTCGTAGGGCGCCATCGTCGAGGCTGGGACCGGGACGGTGTCGTAGAGCGCGAAGAGTCCCTGGGGCGTGGGTGTTGCCGCTGCTCCGACCACTACGCGCGTGCGAAGAAGGATGCGTCCTACGCGGAACAAGGTCAGTGACCGGCGCCCGGTCGAGATGACGATCCGGTACGCCGTCCGGCCGAGCACTACGTCGGCGCGACGGACCCATCCGCTCGCACTGTTCGGCCGGTCCGGCAGCCGGACTCGGAGCCAGACGGCACCGTGTTGCTGCGCGCTACCAAGGACGAGCAGCGTCACGCTCGATCCCGTCGCAGGCGTGAAGGGCTGAAGTGTTTCGAACCGGACGCCGCCGGGAGTGGCGGCCACATCGGTGGCAGCGACGAGTCGCGCTGTCCAGGCGCTCCTTCCGCTCGGTCGACCGTAGGCGTTCGCTGCCGTCGCATCCTGAGAGATCGTTGTCAGCGTTGCAGCGATGATCGCCAACAGCACAACGGACCGAACCCTGGCACCGAGACTGCCCACCAGCTAACCGGTGACCGGTGGTGCGCCTGCGGGGGAACTGACCGGGGCACTACCGGCGGACACGCGCAGGGCGAGCTGGGCCAGTGGGGCGCGCACCGATCCGACCGAGAGTAGGAGCGGGAGGCGGACACGCGCGGCGCCACCGGCGCGAGTGTTAAGCCGTAGATGCACGGCGAGCGTGGCCACGCTCATCGGGCCGAGCCGCGCAATCGTCCGGCACGGGGCTCCGTCGACGAGCCGCGCACCGGGAGCGCTGACGAGGGAGAAACCGGGGGGAACCCCTACGCAGAGCACAACGTCCTCCGCTGGTCTCGTCTGAGGGTTCACGGCCGCCAGCGTGAGCCGCACCGTTTCACCAGGGACAACCGACGACTCGTTCGCCGACATGTCGCCTCGCAACGGGCCACCCGGCAGTGGCACGCGTGTCCTCGCGTCGTCGGCCTCTGCGAGTGCAACGGCTTTCGCGTTGGCGGCCGCTGGGCAGCCGCCGACCGGGGAGGGGATGATGTCGGACGCGTCGTCGCCGTGACCAGCCAAGCCGACTTGGGGAACCTCGATCTCGACGTACGGGTCGTCTGCCGAGCCGGTGGCGTGGCAGATCAGGACCTTGCCCGAAGCCTCGGCCTCCTCCTGCGCCAGCTCCTGCCCGTCTTCTGCAGCCGCACGGCCAGTCTCCGCCGCCGAGTGCTCCTTCCGGGCGAGGGCGGCGTCTTGGATCGCTAGCGTCTGCTCAAGCCCTGCGAGGCTCTTGTCGATCTCCGAAAGCAGCTGCTGAGAGGCCGTCAGTTGATCATCCCCGAGCGCCGCAGCCTCCAGTTGTGCGGCCTTCGTCGGATCGGTCTCGCTTGCTGCAGTCTGATGCTCCTGCGTGGCCTTCGCCGCGGTTGCGGCGGCGCTGGACGACTCCTGCCGCGCGGAGCTCATGTCGCTTTTCCCGAGGCTCTCTTCCCGGCGCGCCTTCGTCTCCTCGGCTCGCGACCGCGTCTCCATCTCGGCTGCCTTCGCCTCCTCGCGGGCGGCGGCCTTGGCCTGCTCCGGCGCCGATGCCTGCGTGGCCTCGTCTAGCTGCACCTGGGAGCTCTTCCGCGGGCATCCCTCTGCGGGTGCCGGGATCAGATCGGCTGGGTGGTCGCCGTGTCCGTTGAGCCCGTTGCGGTCGACCTCGACCTCGACGTACGGGTTCCCGGCCGAGCCGGTCGCGTGGCAGATCAGGATCTTGCCCGCGTCCGCAGCCTTTCGCTGCAGGCGTTTCTGCTCGCCCACCGCGTGGGCAGCGTCCGTCTCGGCCTTCTCTCGATCCTCCGCGGCCAGCTTCTCCTCCCGTTTCGCCTGCATCGCCTCGATCTCGCCACGTCTCAACTCTTGTGCGGCCAGCGCCTGGTCGGACGACGCCCGCTGCGCGTCCTGAGCCGCCGCAGCCTGCAGCTCAGCAGCCTTGGCTGGATCGCTTTCGGCCGCCGCCGCTTCCTGTTCCTGGTTGGCCCTCTGCTGCATCGCAACGGCAGCCGCAGCCGCGTCGCGCGCCTGTTCGAACTCGGCGACTGCGCGGCGCTCCTCGTTCATAGCCTTCGCCTCCTCGGCGTCGGCGCGCTTCGCCTCGGCTTGAGCCTTTCTCTCGTCGGCTACGGCCGCGGACAGCGAGATTGGCGGGCCCGTCTCCGACCTCGTGAACCCAGCAGACGACGACGCGCCCACCGTGCCCGCGCCTCCCAGCACGCAAAGCGCGACCACCAACACTCCCACCGCCGCAGAGGTTCGGAAACGGATCCCGTTCACGCAAACCCCCTCGCGCTCTGCTCGTGACGAGCATACCAATCTCTCCGATGCGCTACACGCGGTTCGCAGAGCAGGCCCCAGAGATAGCTCTCGCCGGGGTGACCCCCCGATCCCAGGCCCCGCCTCGTTCGATCGGTTCCTGGCGAAGGGCGGCCCCGGTTTCCAGGCCCCATCCAATCGCGTCGTCGGCGGGGGTAGGGGCTGCCGCCGTCAAAGCGCACATTCACCGCACGGTGGGCGTGTCCCGGCTGCGCATCAACTTCCGTGCGTAGACCTCCGGGGAGAGTGCGCTGGAGGTGTGGCCGAGCTGACTCATCACATAGGCCGGTGACGCCCCCGCCTCGAATAGGAGGCTCGCGCAAGTGTGGTTCATCACGCCCTTATGATTTTCCGCCTTCGCGAGCTTCACCTTCGCACGCGCGATCGTCGTGCCGAGCACCCGGGCCCGCACGTTGTTTCGGTCACGCGCCGTGCCACTCCGGGTCGGGAACTTTCCATCAGCCTGGCCGTTCGTTGAGTTGTGTGACCGTCTGGCCAAGGTGAGACTCGCTGCACGACCATCTGCCCTTCGACGGACGGACAAGCGATGAGATTCTGCGGCGTGGGTTACCTCTTGCGTTTGGCGGTTGTTGCGGCATGTGCCGTTACCGCGCTTTCCATCGGTTCCGCGAGCGCTCCCGCGAAAGGGAAGGTCGCCTGTGGCGACACGATCACCTCCGACACGACCCTGACTGCAGACCTGAGGAACTGCCCAGGAAACGGCCTCGTCGTGAACGGCGACGCGATCACGCTCGACCTCGGCGGGCACACGATCCGCGGCCTAGGTGCCGGGGTTGGCATCACGGTTACGGGGACACACGTACTGGTCAAACACGGAGCCATTCAAGGATTCCAAGACGGCGTCTACTTGCCCCATAACAGTGCGATCGAGGACTCGTTCACCGTGTTCTCCGGCCTCACGGTCACCCGCAACGGTGTTGGCTTCCTAACGTCCGTCCCTGGAGGCTCGATCGAAGACTCGAAAATCGCTTCGAACGCCGGGGACGGGATTCTGTTTCACGGCGGGTTCAGCCCACTCTGGACAGTCAAGGACTCGGAGATCTCAGGCAACGGTGGCGCGGGAATCACGTTGAAGGACGCGACCGCGGCGATCGAACGCAACGTGATCACGGGCAATGTCGGCGACGGCATCGACCTTGTCGAGTTCGCGGATCTGACGACCATCACCGACAATCTGGTCACCCGTAATGGCGGCTTCGGTATCCACGTCATCGACTCGGGAACACAGGTCCTCCGCAACACCGCTCGCAACAACGGCGACGACGGGATCTTCCTAGGCGAAGGCGCAGACCCGATCTTCCTCCCGCACTATCTGATTGCCGACAACGTCTCCAACAGCAATGGCGGGCATGGGATCGTCGCTGACCGCTGGCATGATCGACGGCGGCGGCAACAGCGCCAAACGGAACGACGCCGAGCCTCAGTGCGTCAACGTCGCTTGCCCCTGAACTAGCTACGCGCCGGGGCCGCTCGGGCTAGTCGTCCTCGTCCCAGTCCGACTGTGGGATCTTGGGCAGCGGCCCGGTTCGGATCCCGTGTCTTCGCCAGCTCAGCGAGTTTCGCGTAGTCGAGGTCGACGCCCCACGGCCGTGTGCAACGGTGCCAAGACCGTCGCTCTGCCTCTATTCGATTGCGACGCCGGCCGAGTGGTTTCAGGGGGCGAGCGGTTCGGATGGGTCGTCGCCGAATTCTCGTTCGGCGCATGCGGCGCAGTAGACGAGGATTTCGCTGTCGTCGGCGAGGTAGGCCTTGTAGCCGTCTGCGTGCCCTGTTGCTTCGGCACCGCATTCGATGCAGGTGAGGGCCCGTTGTTGTAGCGCCCGCCCGTCGCCCTTTCCGCCAGGCAAGGCCATGTGCCGACCGTAGCGCAGTTTGGTTCCATGCGGACCGGTCAAATGGGCGGACCGAGAGGCGTATTCTTTGCGGGGGCGCCCCCGGGCGGTCCGTTCAGGAGCGCCCCTCGCTCATCCTAATCGTGTGGTTCGTCCAACGTTTGTCTCTCACCCGTTCTAGGGTTTTCGACACGGCGAGCGCCTGCGCGAATGAGCTCTTCGAATGACTGTCGCTTTGCCTATGTCGGAACGTTCGATTCGTTTTGGCGGGAGGGTTGGGGGTTGTGGTTTCGGCTTCCCAAGGGTATGCGCGGTCGGCTGATTACTCACACTGGGCCGCGACCAGGTCATGACCGAGAGCGGTTAGCTCTCGAAGCGACACGATTCCGCAGCCCCGCCTTTCCCCTGTTCGAAGCGCGCGCCAGGCGCCGATCCTTGCAGCCGTTGAACTTGAGGCATCGGCGCCGGCGCGCGTGCCGCCCAACCTGATGGTTTCACGCACCGCTGAGGTATCGCTGAAATCCCCGGGCAGTCAGCGGCAGCTTCCTCAGGTCGGCCCCCTACAGGTGCGCGCGTCCTAACCATTCGGGCTGTTGCGTCAGCACCCGGCCTGCCCGGCGGAACTCCTCGCAACGCCGGCGAAGGGGTCAACCCCTGCCGCATCGGGGTCGACCTCGCCGCCTCTCCGTCTGCGCACGCCGCACTGGAGGTGGCTCACTCTCATGGCTCTAAGGCCGAGTTGGTGCTGAGATACGACGACGCCCGGGTCGAGTTCGGGGGGAGGTGCCGAGGTCGACCCGGGGGGTCGTCTGTTCGTCCGTGTTATTGGACGAGTTGGACGGCGCGGACGCCGAAGTCTGATTGGCTGCCGGGGTTGCTTCCTTGGAGGCCTTGGGCGATGAAGCGCTTGAACTGGCCGTAGATCTTGCCGCTGTTGCCGCCGCCGGAGGAGCCGGTGATCAGGAAGCCGACCCAGCCGATGATGTTGAACTGGGCGTTGGAGCCGCCCAGCACGATCGGTGGCTTGTAGACGGGGAAGAGCACCTCCTGGCCGACGCGGCCGGCGAGCGCCTGGCTGAAGCTGCCGCTGTTGAACTTGGCGCCCGGCACCCCTTCGTAGACCCCCAAGGGCATGTAGGCGTCGTAGCCGTTGGTGAGCCAGTCGGCGAGGGTCGAGTCGCCGACCCCGCCGCTCCCGTTGATCTCCAGGTCGAGCAGGCTGAAGTTGCCGGCGGCGTCGGGGCCGCCCTTTGCCTTCAGGTCGACCATGTCGAGCTGGGTCGCGCCGGCGCAGGGCGGCGGTTTGCAGCCCAGCATCGGATGCTTGCTGGAGACCGCTACAGGCGCGACACCCTCCGCGGAGGAGACCCCGTCCGAGCGGGCCGCCGCATCGGCGTGGAGCGTGACCGAGCTGATCCCGAACAGCTTCGTGAACACCGCCGGTGCCTCCTTGCCCACCCGCACCGAGATCGTGTCGTTCGGATACCTGTCGCTGGAGACCACGATGTCGCTCGCCGAGACCCCGGCCCCGTTCGCGTCCGCATACCGAAGCGCATCCGCCGCCGCCGTCACGGGATCATCGGGCAGCGCCTGCGCCCCCGCAAGCGCGGCCGCATCCGCGGTCGCCTGCTCCGAGCGCTGCTGGCGATACCAACTCGCCAGATCGATCGAGAGCCCCGCAAACCCGATCAGCGCAACCAGCCCGACCACCACCAAAACCAACACCTGACCACGCTCCCCACGACGCGCGACGCCGCCGCGCAAAGCTGCACCACCAGTCGGCCGAAAGATCCGAGAGATCGACATCAGCACGTCCTCCAGTCCGAGCGATCACGATCGCGGTCGCCCAGCAGATGCACGCCCTCGACTGAACCTGCGCCGTGCTCTCGAAAACCCCCCGGAAGGGGGAGACTTCTCCGCTCAGCGGCCGTCGAAGTGCGCCTCGCATCCGGCCGACTGCACGAGCAGCGCCTGCGACCGACCGAACGGAGCGGACTCGGCTTCTACGGCCGAGTTACAGGCTCACGATGCAGGGAATTGAGCCAGACGATCACCGGGTCTGCGCCGCCCTCGACTGTGATTGCGACGAAGGTGCGGCCGGCGTGCTTGGCGAATATGGCTGGAACCTCCGACAGTGGCGGCAGTGAAGTCGAAGCGGATGCCAAGTCGCGGCGCGTTCGGTGCTAGTGGTGCCCGTTCCCTCCAGCATTGGACTGATCCGGAACGCCCACCGGAGGCTCGACCGGAGCGAACTCCTGGCCGTTCGCCTGCCCTCCCCCCTGCCCGTTGCCGTGACCCGGAGCGGCAGCGGGCGTGGGCGGGTCGGCGGCCGGGTTGGCGTGCGTGGCCGCTGAAGTGCTGGTAGGCCGTTGCGCTTTCGGCATTGGCTGCGCGCGCGGGACCTCACCCTTCATGGTGCGGCTGGAGACGACCGAGGCTCGCTTCCCGGTGTGGCGGCTCCGGACGTCGGCTTCGGTCGTGGGCTTCTTCCCCGGAGAGTCGACGACGTGTCCGTGTGAAACGCCTTGGGGAGATCCGGGTTGGTGAGAGTTACCCGGTGAGACGTGAGGGGCGGCTGGGCCGCTGAGCGCCTCTCGACCCCCGGAGTCGAGACCGTCGGGTGCCTGAGTGGTCGCTTGTGCGGGGTGAATGCCGGGCACGGCCGAGACGGTTCGATGTGGCTCATTCGCTGTGCGTCGCGCGGCGGCGCCCGCCGCGGGCCTGGGCGCACGCATACCGGTGGGCCGCACGAGGTCGTGGGCCGTTCCCTTTCCCATTGCGCCGGCTGGCACACTGTTCGACGGCCGAGGCGTGGCGTGCCGGGCGAGGTGCGTGACATCCGATGGGACGGCGCTGCCCGCGATCACACCGGCAGCGAGGATCGCCCCGGTCTTCGCGGCGAGCCCAACAGCCTCGACACCGCTGGGTCCTGAGGCGCTGACTCCTGATGTGGAGCTCCGCGTCAGGAGGGACGACATCCATGACAGAGGGAGGAGGCCGCGGAGAACGGTCCGCCGAGCGCGTAGGCTCCGGGCCAGCTGTGCGCAATCCGGGCACCTTCGCAGGTGCGCTCGCAGGCCTGGGCGATCGCTGCGCGCAAGCCCGCCTTTCACCTGCTTCGAGATCGCAACTACTGCCTCACGGCACGAAAGCTGTTCCTCGAGCTGCTCACGCAGCGAACGCCGTGCTCGGAAGAGGAGTGTCTCGACCGCCGAAGTTGAGATCCCCAAAGACCGAGCGATCTCGGCGCACTGGCGCCCCTCGAGCTCGCGCATCACGAGCGCTGCGCGTTGATTCGCGGGGAGCTCGAGCAACGCTCCTCGGAGCTCGGCAGCCGTCGGTGCGGCGTCGTCTCCCACGGCCGCGGCGCTCACCTCCTCGACGAGGGTGACCTCCTGAGGTCGCCGCTGGCCATACCGGAACCGCTCGCGACAGGTATTACGTGCGATCGCGATCAGCCAGTGGCCAGGCGTCGTCGGGCGCTCACCACGCCGTAGCGCGAGGTATGCATTGAGGAATGTGGTCTGGGTGACGTCCTCTGCGTCTGTGCGGTCCCCGAGCACCCCCAGTGCGTAGCGGGAAACGTCCTGCGCGTGCTCGCGATACAGCCGCTCGAGCGCGTGGTTCGCGTCGTCTGCGGTTCCCGGGACGAGCGTCGTCGCCCCTCGACTCGTCGCCATGCGCACGAATTCTAGAGGACACGCTCGACGGCCGACCCTCGGGAAACAGGAATTACACGGTTGGTCAGCGCTCGTGGCTGCGTGCAAGCTCGAGATGTCTCTGAGTCGGCTTCGTGCGACCCCTACCCGGAGAGCGGGATAGTCTGCGCGCACGTCCCAGCCGAACCGCTTCGCCGCCGCCCCATCGTCGTCCGCACCCTCTAGGCGCGCGCTCTTTGCGGACGCACCGCAGGCTCTCATCGGCTTCGCCTCGGTGTTCGGGTTGGCAGCGTCGAACGGCGGCTTCTTCCCTACGTCCTGGGGTTGGGCTGCGCTGCCGCTGCTCCTTGTCGCTGTCGTTGCCCTCGTCGTGCGCCAGCGGCTTGTCGTGACGCCGGCCGAGGTGGCCTTCCTCGGACTCGCGGCGACGCTGACGGTGTGGACGGCGCTCTCGGCCTTCTGGTCGTCGGCGCCGGGTGTTCCGCTGCTCGAGACCGACCGGACTCTCGTCTACGTTGCGGCGCTCGCTGCGCTCTTTGCGGTAGGCGGTCGGCGTTCCCCGGCACCGCTCGCGGCAGGGCTCGCAGTCGCCTGTCTCGGAATCTGCGTGTGGGCGCTATCGGGTCGGCTTGCGCCGGGTGCAGCTCCGCCCGCCGTGGGGTTGGGCGCCTATCGCCTCACGGGCCCAGTCGGCTACTGGAACGGGCTGGGACTTCTCGCAGTCCTCGGATCGCTGCTGGCGCTCGGATTCGTAACACACGGAGCCAGGAGGGCGACGCGCGCGCTCGGTGCCTCGTCGCTAGTCGTCTTCCTGCCAACCCTGACCTTCACGTTCAGCCGCGGCTCCTGGCTCGCACTCCTCGTGGGCGTACTCGTCTTGGTCGTCCTCGAGCCCGAGCGTCGCGTGCTTGCCCCACGCCTCGTCTTCGCGGTTCCCGCGCCTTTGCTCGCGGTCTGGCTGTCCTCACGCTCACACGGTCTGACGCGCCCGGGTGCGCCGCTCCGGGAAGCGGCGGACGATGGGCACCGGCTGGGCTTGATCTTGCTCGGCGTGATCGCGCTTGCTTGTTTACTCGTGGTGCTCGCTGACCGCGTGCCGACGCCGAGCCCCCGAGCCGGCCGCGTTTTCACGGCAGTCGCCGCGAGCGTCACCCTCGCCGTCCTCGTCGCGGGCGTTGTGCACGAGGGCGGCCCGGCTGGTGTCTACCGCCGTGCGACGACAGCCCTGCGCTCCGGCGACTCGAGCGCAGGAGGCAGCCTGAACGGCCGCCTCTTCTCGGCAGCCGGGAACGGCCGGACCGCGTACTGGCGTGTTGCCTGGGACGAGACGAAGGCGCACCCGATTCTCGGCGGCGGCGCGGGGAGCTATGGGCGCTGGTGGCTGAGCCGGCGCCCGACCGGCTTTGGTGCGCTAGATGCCCACGATCTCTACCTCGAGACGCTCGCCGAACTTGGCCCCATCGGATTGCTCCTGCTCCTCAGCATGCTCTCGCTGCCGCTCTCGCTGATCTCGCGTGTGCGGCGCACACCGGTTGCCTGCGCGTGCAGCGCCGCCTACGTCGCTTTCCTCGTCCACGCTCTCCTCGACTGGGATTGGGAGCTTGCGGGGGTCGGACTTACCGGGCTCCTCTGCGGCGCGGCCATCCTTCTCGGTGCGCCTTCCGAGCGGACGCTGATCCTCCGCCGGCCGGCCCGAGTGGCAGCGGTCGCGCTCGCCCTGCCGCTGCTGGCCTTCGTGTTCGTCCTCCACGTAGGGAACGTCTCCCTGGCCCGGAGCGAATCCGCCCGCGAGAACGGCGATCTCGGCGCTGCCTTACGGGAGGCGCGGCGCGCCGAACGCTGGCTGCCATGGTCGAACCAACCTCCGCTCGCCCTCGGCGAGGCACAGCTCGCTGCCGGAGACGTGCGAGCGGCCGCCTCGAGCTTCGCCATCGCAATCGCCCGCGACCGGAACGACTGGGAGCCCTGGTACCAGCTCGGCCTCGCGACGAGCGGTCCCACTCGCATCGAGGCACTCCGCCGTGCTGCGCACCTGAACCCACGAAACACAGAGTTCGCGTCGCCACCCGGCTGAGCACACCGCAGGTTTTACAGAAGCCAGGACTCTATGAGGGTACGAGAGAGAAACGATGCACCCTAGGAGCCGCCCCATGAACAGACGCAGACCGAGCACCGTGCCAATAAGAGCCATCGTGAGCGCGACACTCGCCGTTGCCATCCTCGCCGGCCTCGCCGTAGTGGCCGGCGTCGGTGTCGCCGCGACCGACTCGAGCGGAGCTGCGGCCTACCAGTATCAATACGGCACGAAGGTCGTCGTTTGCCACCGTACTGGATCGAAGTCGCATCCCCGCGTGACGATCACGATCTCCCAGAACGCGCTGCCGGCACACCTCAAGCACGGCGACACAGTCGGGCCGTGCAAGACCGCAACCCTGCCGGTGATCACGGCGCCGACACACGGCAAGCCCAAGCCGCACGGAAAGTCCAAGAACCACTCGTCGCCCCCGGCGGCAGGGCCGACCGCGCCGACCAAGCCGCACGGGAAGTCCAAGAACCACTCGTCGCCGCCGACGACCACCTCACCGACCTCACCGACCACGCCGACCGCGCCGACCAAGCCGCACGGGAAATCCAAGAACCACTCAACGCCGCCGACGACCACCTCACCGACCTCACCGACCACGCCGAGCAAGCCGACCAAGCCGCACGGGAAGTCCAAGAACCACCCGTCGCCGCCACCGGCGACCGCGCCGACCACGCCGACGACCGGCAACGGGCAAGGCAATGGTCAAGGCAATGGTCAAGGCAATGGTCAAGGCAACGGGAACGGCAACGGGAACGGCAACGGGAACGGCAACGGCAATGGCCACGGCCACCGTTAGGGAGAAGCCTTCCTCCGCTGCCTCGCGGGGACTCAGTGGGGTGTGCCGGCGGCCCAGCTCACCCCGTTGCCGACCGCGCCGAGCAGGCAAACTGGGCAGTCGATCGGGCTTCTGCCTCGGCTCCGACCGACCCGTCCAGTGAACGGCCACCACATCCGGCTGCCTCCCGGCTCACCGCACCTGAAGCTTGCCCTCCACCATCGTCGCACCTCGACCGGCGAGACGCAGCCGGCACGCGAGAGCCTCGACCCGCGCACGCGTGCGCACGCCTGCGGCAGCCACGAGGCAGATGCCAGGTAGGGAGCCGACCCCTGTATCGACGTGGTCATGAGTCGTGCGACGACTTCTCTGCTTCCTCCTGGGACACAAGTTCGGCCCGTGCACTCGTGTGCTCGGAGTCGAGATGCGCCAGTGCTCGCGCTGCGGCTCGACGCGTTCTGCAGCACCCTCGTGACTGCCGGAGCGGTAGGTTGCAGTTCCATCGAATGAGGGGGAGCTCGTGAGGAGAACACTGACCGTAGCCGCCACGCTCACGGCAGCATTGATCGTTGCCAGCCTGGGTGCGGCCCAGACTGGTGATGTCCACCCTGACGGCAGTGCCCACCCGAACGTCGGCGCACTGCTAGCGCAGCGGGCCGACGGCAGCCTCACGATCGTCTGCACCGGCGCGCTCGTGTCGCGACGGGTCTTCCTGACCGCCGGACACTGCACCGACTACTTGCTCTCGCTTGGGCAGACAACTGCGTATGTGACGTTCGATCCCGACTTCGGGACGGACTCCGCACACAACGTGTTCACGACGCCATACCATGGCGCGGTCCATCAAAACCCGAACTACAAGAAGCCGTATCAGAACGACACCGGGATCGTCCTGCTCGATGCGCCGGTGACAGGCATCGCTCCGGCAACGATCGCGACGCGTCATTTCCTCGACGGGTTCAGCTCGAAGGAGCTGAACGACCTGATCTACACGAACGTCGGCTATGGAACCTCGGAGAAGGTAGTGGTCAAGGGCCTGGGGCCGACATTCCCGTTCGACGGGATCCGGAAGTGGACGGTTTCGGGCTTCCACGCACTCAACCCGGAGGTAATCCATCTCGACCAGAGCTTGGCGCGGGGCCTTTCGGGAACGGGGTACGGCGACTCGGGCGGACCGACCTTCGTCGACACCCCTACGGGGCAAGTCGTGATCTCGGTCGTGTCCTCCGGCGATGTGCCGTGCTACTCCACGAGCACAGATCAGCGGGTTGACAGCGACGACGCACAGGACTTCCTCGCGCCGTTTCTGGCGCTGACCTAATGCACTCGACGGACGGGGCGGTGCGTGTGAACTTGCTGGTTGAGGTGGCATAGGCCTAATCTCGGCCGGTGTCCGACGAGCATCGTGTTGCTGGCCACCTCGGCGTGGCCGCTGATGACTACGACCGGACAATCCGCAGGTTCATCCCCAACTACGAACGGATGATCGGTGCAGTCGTTCATTGGCTCGGCGGACACGTCCCGCCGGGAGGGCTCGTCCTCGATCTGGGAGCCGGAACCGGGGGCCTTTCGGCCGCGATCCTGGACGCCCTTCCGGACGTGCGCGTCCAGCTCGTCGACGTCGATCCGAACATGCTCGAAGTCGCCGCGAGGCGGTGCTCTGCGTACACAGGTCGGTACGAACTGCGACAAGCGCGATTCGAGGACCAGCTCCCCCGCTGCAACGCCGTCGTCGCCTCGCTTGCCCTTCACCACGTCGCCACACACCCCGAGAAACGCGAGCTGTACCGGAACATTCTCACCGCGCTCGAACCGGCCGGTCTCGTCGTTGTCGCCGACGCTCTCGTGCATCCTGACGGGCCCGAGCGCCGCCGCATGATCGAAGACCTGTATGCGCATATGGAACGCAACGGCATCTCCGCCGAGGAGGCGGAGGCGCATCTCGCACAGTGGGCCGAGGAGGACTTCTACGTGTCGCTTCCCGACGAGCTGGCGCTGATCGCCGGCGCCGGGTTCTCGCGGCCCGACTGCTTCTGGCGAGACGGACTGGTCGCCGTCTACGGCGCCTTCAAGGACGGATGATGCACCGGTCGCGGCGGTCGATGGTCGGCTGCTCGAGCGTTAACGAAGCAAGAGCCGCAGACCACCTCGTCGTGTTGCTCTCTCCCGTTCTCCTGACTGCGTTCGTCTTGAGGGCGGGAAGGCGGGTGCCTACACTCGTCGGATGCGGCTCTTCCCGTCCGTTCAGTCAAGGGCCGATCGGCCCAGGAGGTGATCGAAGTGCAGGCGAAACCCTTCAGGCGGCTTCTCGTTGCCAGCGCGCTCGCGCTGCTGGCCCTGCCGATGGTGGCGGCACCAGCATCTGCTGACCAGGCGTTCCACACGCTCCATGCCGACGTTGTGCCGGTTGGCAGCGCGCCGCTCAAGTCAGGATTCGTGAACGACATCCACACCAACGGCGTACAAAACGGAGCGCACGAGCGCTACGCCCTCAACGGCGCGCTTCCTGACACGACGTTTCAGGTGACGATCCACCTGTTCCTCTTCGACCCGACCTGTTCGACGGCGCCGCTCGCGTTCCCGACGGCGACATTGGAGACGAACGGGCGCGGTAACGGCGAGGCGAAGGCTGAGTTCCCGGCGGGCCCACCCTCACCGCTCGCCGGTTTTGCGCACGGGATCCTCTGGCAGTTCAGCGTCGGCGGGTCAGTTGTCTATGAGACGGGCTGCTACCCCCTGACGCTCGACTGAGTCCGGATCTGGGCGTGTCCAAGCGTCACCAGCCATTCCGTTGGGCGCCTTCTATGCGCGGTCCATCCGGAGGAGGGCGGCTAGGCGTGACGGGATGGAGCGGGGAGTCACCGCAGTAGCCCCCCGCTCTTTCGGAGCATGTCCCGTTGCGTCTTTGCCGCGCCCATCGTTCGTGGGGCACGGGGCTAGCCTTTAGCGTGCGAGCTTCTCGGCCCTAGTTGCCGTCGCTGAAGCCTGCGAGGAACGCCGCGAGCGGCACACAGATCGCGAGCACGTAGATGAGACGCGCGTGCGCGCTCGGTTGCGCGAGGACCGTGGGCGCCTCACCTTGCTGCGAGGGCGGGGCGCCGCTTGTCCCTGAGGCCAACCGCTCTCGCGCGGTGGCGAGAAGGACGGAGCGTGTCGGGCCGCCAACACGCTCCGCCGTCCCGCTTGCGACAGGAGCGTACGGTGTCCAACGAGCCCGGTGGGAAACGTCCTTGTGACAATCTGGCCGGGAGGCGGAACCCGGCTATCGACCACTGTGCCTCGGTGTTGTCCCGGTGTACTCTCGGTGCGGGTGCCTGGGGGGACCGGCAGTTCCTTCCCGGCCCCAGTCTCCCGGGTCCAGCCGCGCGCGCGATGGGCCGCCATCCACGCGACGTGCTGGCCCGGGGACTTTGCTCGTCCAAGCCTCTTGCTTTCCGGGTCGCGATGTGCGATTAATCACGAAAGCCGCGCCCCGATTCCGGGGGAAAACTGCGACCGGTGGCGGCCCACCGAGGCGCAAGGTTCTTGCTAAGTCGGGGTGCGGCGGTCACCCTTGCCTCCGCTTCAGGTGACGCGGTGGCGGTTACGGGGAGCCGTACCTGCGACGGCTCCCCGCCTGTTGGATCGGAGTACTAGGAGTCGCAGAGGGTGCTGTCGGCTCCGCCTCGGATCGCTGCCGCTGTCTTATGGTGAACGGACCGGGTTCGGAATGCCCCCGCCGTCCGGGGGGTCATGGCTATGCGCGGAATCCGTCTTACGTCGACGGGACTGCCCGCCACCCTGGACTTGACTGGTCCATCACGCGGCGCGGGTCGCGGCGTCGACGGCCTCGACTGACCGTCGAAGCGCGGTGGTGAGATGCCGGAGACGGATGATCCGCAAGTCGCCCTTCTCGTCTGTAAGCCCGAGTCCGTAGTCGATCGGCTGGCCGAGAGCTTCCGACCCGCGGGTGTGCGCGGGAACGCTGTTCTTGAGGGTGCTTCGGAGTTCGGCGAAATCCCGGAACCAGTCGATGTAGTCGGGGGCTTCGAGGTCGAGGTAGGCCCGGACCGGATTGCGGTCTCTCTTTCGCTTCGGCTCGGCCAGCGCCTTCTTCATGAGCGGCCTCTCGGGGTAGTTACCGGTGAGGATTCCCATCAGTGCCCCGTACAGCCAGTCTTGGTAGATCCGCATGAAGTAGCTCCACGCCTTGTATCCGGCGAGGAGCCTTCTGGTGTGTGGAGTAGGCGAGATCTCGGTGGGCCTCTCGCTCATTGCGCGCCCAAGCTGTTCCAGCAGGTCAGGGGGATCACCGATCCGCCCGATTGCCCCAGAAATGGCTCCTGTCTCCTTGTCGATCGCGTCGCGCGCGACGATGTGGACCTCCCTCAAGATGCCGCTGAACGCGACGATGTCTGTCGCTGCCTCAGCAAGCGGGCTGGCAATCCGGAACGCCTGCCGGTGTTCGAGCTCTTCGCGCAGCCGTGCGGTGACTACTTCGAATTCTGCGAGCGCAACGTCGAAATCGTCCGGCACCGGCTGGAAGGTAGCGATAGAGACCGTGTAAAGCGAGCCGACTTGTTCGGCATCTCGTTCGAGCCGATGCATGAGTGCCCGGGAACGGGCCCGCGAATCGGCGGGTATCGGTTTCTACTATGAGGTGCCGCGGCGCTCTATCTTGTTGGGGCCGTTGGTCTGCGGAGCGGCGCGTCACCCCACGCGTTCGGGCTCGGCCGGCAACTCTCCCCGCGACGCCGGCCGGGCCATCCTCCGCGCCAAAGGCCAGGCCTCGAGCGAGGGGCCGCGACCGAAAGGCACGCTCCTCACCAGAGTGTCGTCGTCGGTTCAGGGCAGGCGGGAACTGGGAATCCCGTACGGGATTGCCGCTTCCCATCGAGTTCCCGCCTGAGCGTGAAGCCACCCACTCTCCCCAGGGCCGCCCACGCTACGTCGCCCCCAGAGGTACGACCAAACCACACCGGCCGTCACTTCACCCATCCCTCGTTTGGGGGATCCCCGGGCTACTTAACTCCTCCGGTCGTGCCGCGCGGCCGATCAGGCTACTGTCCCCGGAATGGCTGTGGTGCGCGTTGCCGGCGCGCTGTCCCTGGTCGTTTTCGGCCTTGCGGCCGCCGTCTACCTTCACTCCTATCGTGAGTCCAGGACGCTCGACCTCGGTGGGCTCACCAGCTACGGGTCGGCCTTCGTGCCGCCGCCGAGCGTGAAGGTCCGACACCGGCCGGGGTGGGGCGATCCGGCGGCCGTTGTGGTCGCGGTGCTCGGGATCGGGGGCGCCGTGACGCTCCTGCGAGTCGATGCGAGAGAGGAGGCACCGTGATGGACGCCAGGCAGAAGGCACTTTCGGCGCTGCGTGAGGCGGAGGCCGCCCGGGTGGAGCTCCTCGAGAGCCACGGTCGCCTTCGGGAGGCGAGCAGCGAGCTCGCCCAGTTGTTCGCCCGGCAGAGCGCGTTGGTCGCCCGGGTGGTGAAGGCCGGGGGCTCGGCCTCGGCTCTGTCGAACGCGATCGAAAAGATGCAAGAGACCCAGATGAGCTTCAACCTGCAATACCTGCAGCTGCAAAGCCAGATGCAGAACGAGAACCGGAGCTACACGACGGTGAGCAACATCATGAAGACGAAGCACGACACGGCGAAGAACTCGATCAGCAACATCCGCTGACGCGACGGCACTCGTCGGTCAACGGTCGGGGAGATAGGTGAGAGGCGACTGGAGACGGGGGCTGCGGCCCCCGCCGTCTCGACAGTCGCCTCTTGCGTGGCTGCGGCCTCCACGCAGGACTCACCGTGATCGGAAGACTCTCGCGTGTCATGCCCTTTGTGGGGGAAAAGTGAAGTAACCGAATGAACCACCCGAAGGGTGATTCGTGCAGTTCGTCATGGGGCGTAGAACTCGTCTCGCCTGCTCAGATGCGGCGTGAGCAGGCGACAGGCAGGGGGTCGGCCCCGATGCGGCGGGGATCGACCTCAGAACTCTTGAGTCGGCCCCGGGCGGCGGGCCGGCTCTCCTTCCGGCCAAGGAGAGTCACCATGAGCACAGCGACCGCCCTGATCGACACCGAAGACACGGCAGAGACCGAGAACGACCGGGTCCTGCGCTGGCGCCTCGGTGAACTGCGGCGTGCCGGCTTCGGCTTCCAGGACGCAGTCCTGCTCGCGCTGAGCCCCGACGTCGACCTGCATCTCGCGACCGATCTCCTCGCCCGCGGCTGCCCGGCCGACACGGCGGCGCGGATTCTGGTCTGAGCGCTAACCGGCGCCGAAGGGGAAGTCCGAGACGGAGCCTCCTTCGGCGCAGGTCGTCGCGCCGAGTGCGGTCGCCGCGTCGTTGAACTCCTTGTTCACGCGCTGTAGCCTGGCCGCCCGCGTCTGGAGCGCCGCGACATCGCCGAGGGTGAGGTCGGCTACGAACTCTTCGAGGTTGTTGTTCACCTCGACTCCCAGGCGGAGAAACCTCGCAACTTCCTCTTCTTTCCCCGGCGGAGGGGTGAGCGCCGTGAGGTCGCGCACCATCCGGTGCCCGATCGAGGTCGAGCCCTTCACGAGGGCTGCCGCGTCCTCCATGCTGATCCCCTTCTTCGGCTGCGGGAGGGCGGCGACGGTGTCGTTCGCGCGGGCGCAGATCTCGTTCGCCTGAGCCGCCCAGCTCCTGGACTGCGTCGTGACCACTGCGGACTGGGCCGTCGAGCCACCCGAGCCTCCGCCGCCGATCACGCCGAGCGCGGTCAGGGCACCGACCACGGCAACGATCAGGGCGGCGGTTGCCGTGATGAATCCGGTCAGGCCGGTGAAGAACGACCTGACCCGCTGCCAGGGCGTCGGGTTGGTGCTCCCCTCCATGGGCTTCCGGAAGGGTACTCCTCAATCGGTACTACATTTGTTCGGGTGACCACCTTCACAGCGGAGGAGGTCGAGCGCGCCCGTGGCTACCACCGCCCGCTATACCTCACGCTGCCGCTCGATCTCGCGCTCTCGCTCGGCGTGCTCTGTTTCTTCTCGTTCGTGTGGACACCGGTCTGGGGGCCGTGGTCGACCGCGACGCTGCTGCTGACCGTGCTCGTCGTCGCCGTCGGCTCGCTCGTGAGGACGCCGCTCGGTTACTGGCGTGGCTTTCTGCGCGAGCGGCGCTACGGCTTCTCGACCGAGACCCGCGGTGCCTGGGCGCTCGACCGGCTGAAGGGTCTCGCGATCGCGGCAGTGCTCGCGGCGATCGCCATGCTGGGGCTCGTCGGGCTCGCGCGCGCGTTCCCGGATTGGTGGGTGGTGCCGGCTGCGGTCGCCGCCGCGCTGCTCGTGCTGGTGATGAGCTTCGTTGCGCCGGTCGTGCTCGAGCCGGTCTTCAACACGTTCGAGCCGCTCCCCGACCGTGAGCTTGCCGCCGACCTCCAGGCGCTCGCCGAGCGGGTGGGCGTGCCGATCCGGGAGGTGCTCGTCGCCGACGCGAGCCGTCGCACGACCAAGGTGAACGCGTACGTCTCGGGGCTCGGCCGCACGCGGCGCCTCGTCCTCTTCGACACGCTGCTCGAGCGGGGCAAGCTGCGCGGTCTGAGGCTGATCGTCGCGCACGAGCTGGGTCACCGCCGCTACGGCCACATCGTGAAGGCGACCGCGCTCGCTGTTGCGGGCGCCGTCCTCGGCGTGCTGGTGATCTGGGCCGTCCTCGGCACCGACATGGCCGATCCGGCGGTCGTGCCCCGGGTGATGCTCGTAGTCGCGCTGCTCGAGCTCGTCGCGCTTCCCTTCGAGGCGCTGCTCTCGCGGCACTGGGAGCGCCAGGCCGACCGCTTCTCGCTCGACGCGACGGACGACTTCGAGGCCTTCGTCGACGTTCATCACGATCTCGCCCTCGCGAACCTGGCCGACCTCGACCCGCCGCGGCTGGTCTACGCGATTCTCTTCTCCCACCCGACCCCGCCCGAGCGGATCGCAGCCGCAGCCGCCTGGTTAGGCTAGGAGAGATGCACCACCACGGCCACGATCACGCCCTCGACGAGCGGCTTCGCTCGGACCGCCGTGCGCTCGCGATCGCGCTCGCGCTGATCCTCGGGCTGATGGCGGCCGAGGTCGCGTTCGGCCTCGTCGCGTCCTCGCTCGCGCTGCTCGCCGACGCCGGCCACATGCTCACCGACGCCTTCGCGCTCGGCTTCGCCCTCGTCGCGGCATCGCTCGCCCGGCGGCCCGCCGGGGGCGTCTGGACCTTCGGCTTCCGCCGCGTCGAGGTGCTCGCCGCGCTGGTGAACGGGATCCTGCTCGGCCTCGTTGCGATCTGGATCCTCGTTGAAGCGGTGCTGCGGCTGATCACGCCGACCGCGGTGCGCGGCGGTATCGTGCTCGTAGTCGCGCTCGGCGGCGTCGCCGTCAATCTCGCCGCCGCGGCGGTGCTCCGCAGCGGCAGCCGCGAGAGCATGAACGTGCGCGCCGCTTTCCTCCACGTCGCGACCGATCTCGCAGCGTTCGCCGGCACCGCCCTCGCCGGTGCGCTGATCCTGCTCTTCGGCTGGGATCGCTTCGACCCGCTCGCGAGCATCGGAGTGGCCGCGCTGATGCTCTGGTCGGGCTGGCTCCTCGTGCGCGCCTCGACCGAGGTCTTCCTCGAACGCGCGCCGGCGGGGATCGATCCGGAGGTCGTCGGACGCGCGCTCGTGGCCGAGCCGGGCGTCGTCGAGGTGCACGATCTCCACGTCTGGACCGTGACCAGCGGGTTCCCCGCGCTGTCGGCCCACGTCCTCGTCGAGACCGACGCGGACTGCCACGCGCTGCGCCGCGAGCTCGAGCAGATGCTCGCGGACCGGTTCGGGCTCCTCCACACCACGCTCCAGGTCGACCACCGCTCGCTCGTCGAGCTCGGAGTCGCCGTTCGCAGGGTGGCCCCGCTCGACTAGACGGTGATGCCATGCCCGGGTGCGTCTGGGTCACCAGCCAGATGTGCGCAGGTGTGGCGTCAACCATCTAAAGTGCAGCGCCGATGACCACTCTGGCAGGCAGGACGGCGATCGTCACCGGCGCCTCGAGCGGGTTCGGCGCAGCCACTGCGCGGATGCTCGCGGAGGCCGGCGTCCGCGTGGCCGGCGGTGCACGGCGCGTCGAGCGGCTCGAGACCGAGATCGCGCTCCCGCTCGACGTCACCGACCCGGAGAGCTGCGCCGCCTTCGTCGTTCGCGCCGTGCACGACCTCGGCGGGATCGACATCCTCGTCAACTCGGCGGGCCTGGCGCTAGGGCGCGTCCCCGCCGACGAGGCGACGGAGGAGGACGAGCGTGTGATGTTCGAGACGAACGTGCTCGGCCTGATGCGGATGACCCGCCTCTGCCTCCCGCACATCCGCGACGGCGGCCACATCGTCAACCTCGGCTCGATTGCCGGCCGCGCCGCGTATCCGAACGGCTCCGGCTACGTCGCCTCGAAGTTCGCGGTGCGCGGCTACACCTACGCGCTGCGCGAGGACCTGCTCGGCCGTCCGATCCGCATCACCACCGTCGACCCGGGCGCGGCCGAGACCGAGTTCTCGATCGTCCGCTTCAAGGGCAACGAGGAGACCGCGAAGTCCGTCTACGAGGGCATCACGCCGCTCACCGCCGACGACGTCGCGGAGTGCATCCTCTTCGTCCTCACCCGCCCGCTGCACGTGAACATCGACGAGCTCGTCGTCAAGGCGCTCGCGCAGTCGAGCGGAGCAAGGTTCCACCGCAGCACCTGATGGCGCTGACGATCCTCGAAGGCTCGACGTTCTGCATCTGCGACGACCGCGGCGATCTCGGCGCGATGACGGGCGGCCTGTTCGCGCTCGACACGCGCTTTCTCTCGCGCCTCTTCCTCACCATCAACGGCGCCACGCCGCTCCTGCTCTCGTCGGGCCACGGGGAGTACTTCTCTGCCGCGTTCTTCCTCCGCAACCCGCTCGCCGGCAACCTGCCGCAGGACGTGCTCTCGATCAAGCGCGAGCGCTTCGTCGGCGACGGGATGCAGGACAAGATCGTCGTGCGCAACGAGGGGATGGAGTCGGTCTCGTTCGAGCTCGGGCTCGAGCTCGGCACGGACTTCGCCGACATCCTGTCGGTGAAGGAGCACGACTTCGCGCTCGGCGATCCGCTGAACGCGCCGCCGTTGCCCGCGCTCGTCGAGCCGCGCTTCGACGCGAAGGCGAATCAGTTCGTCTTCCGGGACAACGGCGGCAGCGACATGACGCAGGTGATCCTCTCGCGGCCGGGCGAGGTCGAGGGCAACTTCGTCCGGTACCGGATCCTGCTCGGCCCGCGCGAGTCGTGGGACGTCCGCCTCGACGTCGTGGTCTCGATGGACGGCGACGAGATCGTGCCCCACCTCGCCGAGCGGCGCTTCGGCGAGGAGCGGAGCCACGTCTCCGAGTCGCTGGCGGCCTGGGAGCTGCGCGTGCCGCAGCTTCGGGCGAGCTGGGAGTCGCTCCACCGCTCCTTCGGCCAGTCGGTCGCCGACCTCGCCTCGCTGCGGATGCGCGGCGACGGGCGCGCGGGCATCGGCCTGCTGCCCGCGGCCGGGATGCCGTGGTTCATGACCGTGTTCGGCCGCGACACGCTGATCACGTCGCTCCAGACGCTGCTCTTCGGGCCCGAGCTCGCGCGCGGCGCGCTGGGCGTGCTCGCCGACCTCCAGTCGCGCGACGACGACGACTCGATCGACGCCGAGCCGGGGAAGATCGTGCACGAGGTACGCCACGGCAAGGCGGCGGAGAAGTGGTTCGCCCGTTACTACGGCTCGGTGGACGCGACGCCTCTCTACCTCGTCCTCCTCTCCGAGGTCTGGCGCTGGACCGACGACACGCCGCTCGTGCGCGAGCTCAAGGAGCCGGCGCTGCGCGTGCTGGAGTGGATCGACCGCTACGGCGACCGCGACGGCGACGGCTTCGTCGAGTACCAGCGGCGCACCCCGCGCGGTCTCGAGAACCAGTCCTGGAAGGACTCGGGCGATTCGCAGCGCTACGCCGACGGGCGGCTCGCCCATACGCCGATCGCACCGAGCGAAGTGCAGGGCTACGTCTACGACGCGAAGCTTCGTACCGCCGAGCTGGCGCGGAAGGTGTGGCGCGACTCCGCGCTCGCGGACCGGCTCGAGCGGGAGGCGGCGGAACTGAAGCAGCGCTTCGACGACGCGTACTGGGTGGACGAGCGCGGCGGCTACTACGCGCTCGCACTCGACGGCGACAAGCGACAGGTCGACTCGATGTGCTCGAACATGGGCCACCTGCTCTGGTCGGGGATCGTCCCCGACGAGCGGGTGGACGCGGTCGTCGACCGGCTGATGGGCGACGACCTCTGGTCGGGCTGGGGCGTGCGGACGATGTCGGCCGCCGACGCTGCGTACAACCCGCTCAGCTACCACAACGGCACCGTCTGGCCGCACGACAACTCCCTGATCGCGGCGGGGCTGGCCCGCTACGGCCGCTGGCCCGAGGCGCATCGGATCATCCGCGTCACGATCGCCGCTGCGCACCATTTCGGCTACCAGCTGCCGGAGGTGTTCGCGGGCCTGCACCGCTCCGAGACCGGCTTCCCGATCGCCTATCCGACGGCCGCACGGCCCCAGGCGTGGGCGGCGGGCGCTCCCGTGCTGCTTCTCCAGCTCCTGCTCGGCCTCTCGCCGGACCAGCGCAACCACCGACTCGACACGATCGCGCCGCCCGAGGTGCCGAGCTGGGCGGGCTCGGTGCGGCTCTCCGGCGTGCGTGCGTTCGACCAGGTCTGGGACGTCCATCTCGAGGACGGGCACGTTAGGGTTGAGGAGGCATGAAGATCGCCGTGCTCGCACCGGTCTGGTTCCCGGTCCCGCCGACGGGATACGGCGGCACGGAATGGATCGTCTCTCTGCTCGCCGACGGGCTCGTCGACGCGGGGCACGAGGTGACGCTCGTCGCCTCGGGCGACTCGCACACGAAGGCCGAGCTCGTCTCCGTGTTCAAGGAGGCGCCGAGCCACCACATCGGGCTCTCCTTCTGGGAGCTGCGTCATGCGCTCGCCTGCTATGTCCGCGCCGCGGAGTTCGACGTGATCAACGACCACTCGGGCCCGCCGGCCGCCGCGCTCGGCCAGGCCGTCGCGACGCCCGTGATCCATACGATCCACGGTCCGCTCGACGACCCGCCGGGCGAGCTGTACGCGGAGCTCGGCAAGTTCGCTCCAAACGTGGGCCTGATCTCGATCTCGATGAACCAACGCAAGCCGCGGCCCGACCTGAACTGGATCGCCAACTGCCCGAATGCCCTCGATCTCGAGCTCTACCCGTGCCATCCGCATCGCGGCGACTACCTGCTGTTCCTCGGCAGGATGAGCGCCGACAAGGGCTGCCATCGCGCCGTCGCGGTCGCGCTCGAGACGGGGCTGCCGCTGACGATCGCCGGCAAGAACCGCGAGCCTGCCGAGCGGGCCTACTTCGACGAGTACATCCGCCCGCACCTCTCCGACTCGATCGAGTATCTCGGCGAGGTCACGCACGGCGAGAAGGTCGAGCTGCTGCAGAACGCGCGCGCGACGCTTTTTCCGATCAAGTGGGAGGAGCCGTTCGGCCTGGTGATGATCGAGTCGATGGCCTGCGGCACGCCCTGCATTGCGACGCATTGGGGTGCGGTGCCCGAGGTGATCGAGGACGGTGTCAGCGGGATCATCGTCGACGACTGGCAGGAGATGCCCGCGGCGCTCGAACGGGCAGATGCGCTGGACCCGCTGGAGCTGCGCCGCCACGCGAGCGAGCGCTTCTCCCCCGAGCGCATGGTCGAGGACTACCTGGCCGCCTACGAGGTCGTGATCGCGGGCTGAAGGCGGCGGAGTGTGCGCACGTCGCGCACGCTGAGCACGGCGAGCGCCGCACCCACGTTGAGCACGGCGACCGCGTAGAGCGTCGTGCTCGTCCCGATCGCATCGGCGATCGGCCCCGCGAGCGCCAGCCCGACCGGGATCAGGACATACGAGCCGACGGCATCGTAGGAGTAGACGCGCGAGAGCTTCTCGCCGGGTATCTCCTGCTGCATCGCGGTGTCCCAGTTGACCCCGAAGGTCTCGATCCCGATCCCCGCGAGGGCGGCGCAGACGCAGACGGCCGGGAGCGTGAGCGGCACCGCAAGAGCCAGCATCACGAGCGTCTCGAGGAGCATGCCGAGGGTCGCGACGAGGAGCAGCCGCCGCGGCCGCAGGCGGAGCTGCAGCAGCCCGCCGAGCACGAGCCCGGCCGCCTGCGAGGTAAGGACGAGGCCCCAGCCGGCGGGGCCGCCGAGCGACTGCTTGGCGATCGTCGGCCCGAGGACCTGCTCGCTGCCGACGATGGCGGCGTTCATGACCGCGAACTGCAGCACGATCGCCCAGAGCCACGTGCGAGACGTGAACTCGCGCCAGCCCTCCCCGAGCTCGCCGAGGAAGTGGCTTCCTTCCATCCGCAGCCCTCGCGGCAAGCTCATGAGTCCGATCAGGAGGGCGCCCGCGCCGTAGGTGGCCGCATCGGCGGCGATCGCAACGCCCGGGCTCGTCGCGGCCACGAGCACGCCGCCGATGGCTGCACCGACGATCGAGGTCGCGTTCAGACCGAGGCGCAGCAGCGCGTTCGCGGCCTGAAGCATCCTCGCGGGCACGGTCTGCGGGACGATCCCGTTCGAGGCGGGGAAGAAGAACGCCGACGCGACCCCGTTGGCCGCCGCGAGCACGATCAGCATCCAGAGCTGCGCCGACCCGGTCAGGAGCAGCGCCGCGAGCACGGCCTGGCCCGCGCCGGAGAGGAGGTTCGAGGCGACCATCACGTGATGGCGCGGCAGCCGGTCGGCCCAGATCCCGCCGACGAGCAGAAAGATCACGAGCGGCAGGGAGCGCGCCGCCAGCACGAAGCCGAGGTCGGACTTCGATCCGGTCAGGTCGAGAACGGCGAAGGCGAGCGCGATCGGCGCGATCGCGTTGCCGAGGAACGAAACCGTGCGCCCGGCGAAGAGGAGGCGGAACTGGTCCTCGGCGAGCGGGCCGAGGCGCCCCTCGAGCCTCACCGCGGCACGAGGTTGCCGCTCTCGCCCCAGCCGTGCCAGCGCTCCGGCTCCATCCACACGCTCACCCGGGCGCGGTCGCGCGTGCGGAACCGGTGGCCCTGGTAGCGGACGCAGAGGCGGTCGATGTCGGCGAGATCGGTGTCGTCGTAGATCTCTGCGATGCGGCCGAGCAGCGAGACGTGCTCGTACCAGTCCTCGCCGAGAACGGTGAGCGAGACCCGCGGGTCGCTCCGCATGTGCTCGAGGCGGACGCGCCGCGCGTCGAGGTTCATCAGCACGCGGCCGTCCTCCCAGTCGTACCAGGTCGGCACGGTGTGGGGCGAGCCGTCCGGGCGCACGGTGCCCACGACCGCCGGGTTCGGCAGGGCCAGGAAGGCGGCGAGCTCCGGCGGGAGCGGGAGCTCCGGCACTACGCCGGCGCCTCGGCCTTCTTGTCCCAGTAGCGCTTCAGGCCCGCGTAGGACTGCCAGAGCGGCATCGCGATCTCGAACTCCTGGGCGCTCTCCTCTCCGCTCGCTTCGATCTCGGCGAGCACCGACGCCGTCCACTCCTCCTCGGTGGCGCCGTCGCCGACGAGGCCGCCCCAGCGCTCGAGTCGCGCGCGCAGCTCCGCGATGTGCCGTACGGGATCGTCGGCGACACCGAAGTGGACGAGCGCGATCCGCTCCGGTGCGCGCCGCTCGATCTCGTCGAGCGTGCGGTGCCAGCCCTCGAGGTCGATGTCGGGTGGGGGCGTCGGCAGCAGCACGAACGTGCCCGGCTGGATCCGCACCCCGGCAGCGTCACCTGCGTACAGGACCTCGTCACGGAGATAACAGACGTGGTGACTCGCGTGGCCGGGGGAGGGGAAGCAGTCGAAGTCGAGCACGCGGTCGCCCACCACGGCGACGTTCTCCTCGGGGACCGGCGCGAGCTCGCCCCAGAGGCGGTCGAAGTCGTCGCCGTAGAGGCGGCGGGCGGAGCGCTCGAGCCGGCTCGGGTCGACGAGGTGCGGGGCGCCGACCTCCGAAACGTGGACGGTGAGCTTCGGGTTCTCGCGCACGAGCACGCCGGCCGCGCCCGCGTGGTCGAGGTGGATGTGGGAGAGCAGCAGGTGGCGCAGGTCGCCGACCTCCAGCCCGCCGGCGGCGAGCCCTTCCTTCAGGTGGGGCAGCGCACTCGCAGGGCCGCAGTCGAAGAGCGCCGGCCCGTCCGGGGTCTCGAGCAGGTAGCAGCCGATCACCCGCTCGTGGCCGAGGTGGTGCAGGTCGATCAGGTTCAAGCGCGCGCGGCCGAGCGGACGAGAGCGGTCTCGAGGTCGGCGATCAGGTCGTCGGCCGACTCGATCCCTACGGACAGGCGGACGAGCTCGCGCGGCGGTGCGGTCGGGCCCTCGACGGTGGAGCCGTGCGTCATCCGGTAGGGGTGCTCGATCAGGCTCTCGACGCCGCCGAGCGACTCTGCGAGCTGGAAGATCTTCGTGCGGGCGACGAGCGCCACGGCTTCCTCCTCCGACCCGGCGAGGAAGGAGACCATCCCGCCGAAGTCGCGCATCTGCCTGGCGGCGAGCTCGTGGCCCGGATGCGAGGCGAGGCCGGGGTAGAGCACGCGCTCGACCGATGGGTGCCCGTCGAGGAACTCGGCGACCGCGCGCGCGTTGTGGCAGTGGCGCTCCATCCGCAGCGCGAGCGTCTTGATCCCGCGCAGCACGAGCCAGCAGTCGAACGGGCCGGGCACCGCGCCGAGGGACTTCTGCAGGAACCGGAGGCGCTCGCCGAGCGCCTGGTCGTTCGTCGCGACGAACCCGCCGACGACGTCGGAGTGGCCACCGAGGTACTTCGTCGTCGAGTGGACGACGAGGTCGGCGCCGAGCTCGAGCGGCCGCTGCAGGTACGGGGTCGCGAAGGTGTTGTCGACCGCGACGATCGCGCCGACGCGGTGGGCGGCCTCCGCGACCGCGCGGATATCGACGATGTTGAGGAGCGGGTTGGTCGGGCTCTCGATCCAGACGAGGCTCGTCCGCTCGTCGATCGCCTCGGCGATCGACTCCGCCGGCGCCCAGTCGGCGACGTAGCCCTTCGGCTCGTACACCTGCGTGAGCATCCGGTAGACGCCGCCGTAGACGTCGTTGACCGTGAGGATCCGCTGGCCCGGGTCGACGAGGTGCATGATCGTGGTGGTCGCCCCGATCCCGGAGGAGTAGGCGAGGCCGTGCTCGGCGCCCTCCAGGGAGGCGAGGCACGTCTCGAGCGCCGTGCGCGTCGGGTTCGCAACGCGCGAGTAGTCGTAGCCCTTGTGCTCGCCGACCGCCTCCTGCACGTAGGTGGAGGTCTGGTAGATCGGCGTGATGATCGCGCCGGTGGCCGGATCGGGCTCCTGGCCTGCGTGGATGGCGCGCGTCTCGAAGTCCATCTAGTGCTCCGTCCAGTGATGTTGGCGAGCTTCCGGGTCGCGAGCACCAAGCGAGGCAAGGACGCAGGGAGCGCCCATAGGTGAACCTATGGGCGCGACTGAGGACGCGGCATCGCGCCGTGTGATCGCGTTTCGGAAGCCGGAGGACATTGCTGGTCGGGGCACTATCGGGCGATGGTATCGAGTCCGAGCGGCAAGGCGAGGCGCGCAAGGGCCTTGTCGAGCGCTTCGTCGAGCGCGCCGGAGCGGCGCACGCCCGTCTCGCGGTGAAACGCTAGTACCCGCAGCGTCCCGGCCTTGCGGTCGGACTTGAGGTCGGCGCGCCCGACGATCCGGTCGCCACGCAGCAGCGGCAGCACGTAGTAGCCGTACACGCGCTCGGGCTGCGGCTTGTAGACCTCGATCAGGTGGTCGAAGCCGAGCACGCGCCGCGCGAAGTCGCGGTCCCAGAGCAGGTTGTCGAACGGCGAGAGCAGGACAGCGCCGCTCGGCTCGACCTCGAGTGAGGCGTCCGCAGGAACGAGCACCGGCGCCCCGCCGTCGTCGACCTCGAGCCGCCGCAGCTGCCCCTCCGCGATCAGCGCGTCGACATGCGGCCGCAGCCGCGCGGCGCCGCCCCGGAGACGGTAGTGCTCCTTCACGCCGAACTCGGTGAGCGCGCCGCGGGCGCGGACGGCGCGCAGCGTCAGCCCGCGCAGCCACTCGGCCTCGTCCGGCGCCGGCTGGTCGAGCAGCTCCTGCGGGATCACCCGCTCGGGCAGCTCGTACAGGCGCTGGAACCCCTCGCGGCCGGCGATCACGAGCCTGCCTGCGGTCCAGAGCGCCTCGAGCATCCGCTTGGCCGGCTTCCAGTTCCACATTCCGCCGCCGCCCTTGCCCTCGAAGTGGCGTGAGGCCAGCGCGCCGCGCTCGCGGATCTCGCCGAGCACGTGCTCGCAGAGCTCGGGGTCGCCCTCGATCACGGGCCCGTACCAGTGGTGGACGTGCCGCTCCAGCATGCGGTGGCGGAACAGCGGCCAGTCCTCGACGGGGAGGAGGCAGGCCTCGTGGGCCCAGTACTCGAAGATCTTCCCCTCGCGGAGCAGGCGCGACACCGTCGCGCGCGGATAGTTCCCGACCCGCGAGCTGAGCACGATGCGGTGACTGCGCTCGACGGTCGAGATCGAGTCGAGCTGGACGCACGAGAGGCGGCGGACGGTCTCGAGCACCTCGCGCGCGGTGCCTTTCCGGCGCCGCGTCGCGTAGCCCTGGTGCGCGACGACGTGGCGGCGCAGCTGGTCGAGTCCGATCCGGTCCACGCCGACTAGAACGCGCCTCGGAGACCGGGGCTTCCGCGTGGACAGATTGCCTCGGCCGGGGTCAGACCCCGGACATGGCTCACGGGGGCAAGGCAACTCGGACGCGCGCACGGCTGCGGCGCTCCTGGAGCCAGATTGACCGCAGTGGCCCCGGCCGCAACGGAGCGTCTGGGGAGAAAGTGTTCCACCTTCGGTGCGGGGTCTGACCCCTATCGCTGCCGGGCGACGAACTCGAGCAGGTCGGAGCGCGTCACGACGCCGACCGGCTTGCCGTCGCGGGCGACGACGACCGCGGGCGCCCCGCCCGTCAGCTCCGCGAAGACCCGGTCGATCGACTCGGACGCCTCGACAGCCGCGAGCGGCGGCTGCATCGCGGTGGCGACGTCCTCGTTGAGCGCGTCCCCGTTCGTGAACACCCGCTCGAGCAGGCCGCGCTCGTTGAGCGAGCCGACGATGTCGGACAGCACCTCGGGCGGGTCGTTGCGGGCGACCACGAGTTGTGAGATCCCGTAGCGCTGCATCACCTCGATCGCGTGGCTCACCTTGTGGTGCGAGCCGACCGCGACGAGGCCGGGCACGCCGTCCTCCTTCGCCTCGCGCAGGACGTCCTCGACCGGGGGCACGGGAGCCCGCCGCTCGAGGAAGCCGTACTCGAGCATCCAGTTGTCGTCGTAGAACTTCGAGAGGTAGGAGCGGCCGGAGTCGGGGATCATCGAGAGGATCCGGGCTTCCGGGCCGAAGCGCTTGGCGACCTGGAGTGCCGCCCACACCGTCGTCCCTCCCGAGCCGCCCGAGAGAATCCCCTCTTCCCGCGCGAGCCGCCGTGCGGTGAGGAACGAGTCGCGGTCGGAGACCCGGATCCACTCGTCCACGACGGACGGGTCGAGCGTCGCGGGCCAGGTGTCCTTGCCGATTCCCTCGACGAGGTACGGATGCTCCGGGTGGTCGTCGTCCGCCGTGAAGACCGAGCCCTCCGGGTCGGCGCCGACGATCAGCACCTCCGGCCGGCGCTCCTTGAAGTAGCGGCCGACGCCGGTGATCGTGCCGCCGGTGCCGACGGAGATCACGACCGCGTCGAGCTCGCCGTCGTCGGTCTGCTCCCAGAGCTCGGGCCCGGTCTGCTCGTAGTGCGCGGTCGGGTTGGCGAGGTTCGAGTACTGGTCGGGCTTGAAGCCGCCGGGGATCTCCTCGGCGAGGCGGTCAGAGACGGAGTAGTAGCTCTCGGGCGAGTCGTGGTCGACCGCCGTCGGCGTGATCACGACCTCGGCGCCGTAGGCCCGGAGCATCGAGATCTTCTCCTGGCTCATCTTGTCCGGCATCACGAAGATGCAGCGGTAGCCCTTGATCGCCGCGGCGATCGCAAGGCCGACGCCCGTGTTGCCGGAGGTGGGCTCGACGATCGTGCCGCCGGGCTTCAGCTTCCCGTCGTGCTCTGCCGCCTCGATCAGCGCGAGGCCGATCCGGTCCTTCACCGAGCCGCCGGGGTTCAGGTACTCGAGCTTGGCGAGCAGCTCCGGGCCGCCGGGGGGCCCGAGCTTCTGCAGGCGCACGATCGGCGTGTCGCCGACGAGGTCGAGGACGGTCGGGTACTCGCGCGGCATCGGCGCGAAGCCTACTGTCTACTTGGCTCTGATGGTCGCGTCGCTGGAGGGGTAGTAGACCGACTCGTGCCCGTCCTCCCACCGGACGCGATAGTGCGGGTGCTCCGGTTCGCCCAGCACCTCTTCGATCACGCCGGTGCTGGCGTGCTCGCCGACAGAGTGCCCGGCGATCACGATCTCGTCGCCGACCTTGCCGACCATCTGCGTCTTCATCACGACCTCCTTTCGTGCTGAGGGCATCGTCGCACGGCCCGGCGTCGCCCGCATCGTGGATTTGTCCGGATCAGTGTCGGAAGTGGCGCCTGCCGGTGACGACCATCGCGCCACCGGCCGCTTCTACGGCCGCCGACACCTCGCCGTCTCGCTTCGAGCCGCCCGGCTGGATGATCGCCGCCACACCCGCGTCGAGCGCCAGTTGGGGGCCGTCGGGGAACGGGAAGAAGGCGTCGGAGGCGAGCACAGCGCCGCGCAGGTCGTGGCCGAGCTCGGTCGCCTTTTCGAGCGCGATCCGCACCGCGTCGACCCGGCTCATCTGGCCGGCGCCGATCCCGATCGTGGCGAGGTCCTTGGCGATCACGATCGAGTTCGAGGTCACGTGCTTGCAGACCCGCCACGCGAACAGGAGGTCACCCCAGGCCTGCTCCTCGACGGTGCCGCAGGCGACCTCCATCAGCTCCCGGTCCTCGAGGTCCCAGTCGCGGTCCTGGACGAGCAGGCCGCCGACGACGCGCTTGTAGTCCTTCTCGCCCGGGTCGTAGCGGCGGCGCTCGTGGTCGATGAGGATGCGGGTGTCGGGCTTCGTCTTCAGCACTTCGAGCGCGTCGTCGTCGTAGCCCGGCGCGTAGAGGACGTCGATGAACCGCTCCGAGAGCGCCTGGCCGAGCGCGGCACCGACCGGCCGGTTGAAGGCGCAGACCATCCCGAACGCCGACACCGGGTCGGACGCGAGCGCCTTCAGATAGGCCTCCTCCGCGCTTCCGGCGACCGCGACCCCGCAGGGGTTCGCGTGCTTGACGATCACGCAGGCGGGCAGCTCGAACTCGCGCAGCAGCAGCTCCGCACGGTCGAGGTCGTAGGTGTTGATCAGCGAGAGCGGCCGCCCGTGCAGCTGGGTGATGTTGGAGAGCAGATGGCGACGCGCGCCCGACTCGGCGTAGTAGGCCGCCTGCTGGTGCGGGTTCTCGCCGTAAGCGAGGTCGGCGATCTTCGCGAACGAGAGCGTGAGGAGCTCGGGGAAGCCCTCGCGGCCGTTGAACCAACCGGCGATCGCCGCCTCGTACGCGGCGGTCGTCGCGAACGCCTCGGCGGCGAGCTGGCGGCGGGTGTCGGCCGAGATCTCGCCGCTCACCCTCAGCTCGTCGAGCACGAAGCCGTACTGGTCCGTGCGCGACACCGGCACGACATGGGCGAAGTTCTTGGCTGCGCCGCGCAGCATCGAGGGCCCGCCGACGTCGATCATCTCGACGGCCTCCTCCTCGGTCGTGCCGAAGCTCGCGGCCACGTCCGTGAACGGGTAGAGGTTGACACAGACGAGGTCGAAGGGCTCGATCCCGTGCTCGACGAGCGTGGCCAGGTCCTCCTCGTTGTCGCGCCGGGCCAGGATCCCCGCGTGGATGCGGGGATGGAGCGTCTTGACCCGTCCGCCGAGCATCTCGGGCGACTCGGTCAGCGCTTCGACGTGGCTCACCTTCAGGCCCAGGTCCTCGAGGAAGGCGGCC
Organism: uncultured Actinomycetes bacterium; assembly: GCA_963724805.1. Taxonomy (GTDB): domain Bacteria; phylum Actinomycetota; class Thermoleophilia; order Gaiellales; family Gaiellaceae; genus CAVQZA01. Next base: position 99,376 of record CAVRWA010000001.1, on the reverse strand, counting down.
GTGCCGCCGCTCGCGACCAGCTCGACGCCGAGCTCGTCGAGGCCGAGTGCGAAGTGGTCGAGCCCCGTCTTGTCGTACACGGAGATCAGCGCGCGCAGGATCACGGGGCCACCAGCCCTCCGACGACGCGCGGCAGCAGCCGGTGCTCGACCGCCTGCACACGGGCGCGCAGCGTCTCGACCGTGTCGTCTGCATAGACGGGCACCGGCTCGGCCGCGATCACCGGGCCCGTGTCGACGCCCTCGTCGACGTAGTGGACGGTCGCCGCGGTCTCCTGGACTCCCGCGGCGAGCGTGTCCTCGATCGGGTGCTTGCCCGGGAAGTCGGGCAGCTTCGCGGAGTGCGTGTTGACGATGCGGCCCTCGAAGCGGTCGAGGAACGGCCGCGTGAGCAACTGCATGTAGCCGGCGCAGACGACCAGGCGGACGCCGCGGCCCTCGAGCCAGTCCGCCATCGCCGTGTCTCGCGCAGCGCGGTCGGGGTAGGCCTCGAGCTCGAAGACGGCCGTCTCGACGCCCGCGGCCTCGGCCCGCGCGAGCGCCCGTACGCCCGCTTTGTTCGAGGCGACCGCGACGACCGGGAGGCCCGCGTCGAGCAGCGCCTGCAGGTTCGTGCCCGCGCCGGAGACCAGGACGCCGATCGCGCGTCCCGGGCCGGCGTCGGCTCCCGCCGGGCGAAGCCCGGCTTCGCCGACGCCTGACGCCGCCGGCAGCACCGTGCTCTCCGGGCCCGTATTACTCATACTGTGCCCTCCGGCCCAGCACCGCCGGCGGCGCTCCCGAGACGTGCGAACTCATGCGAAGCGCACCCCCTCGCCCTCCTCGACGGCGCCGATCACGACCCCGTTGCCTGCGTCCGCCGGCGGGACGACCGCGCAGAAGCCGATCCCGCAGTTGAAGACGCGGAGCATCTCGTCCTCCTCGACTCCCTGCTCGACGAGCCAGTCGAAGACGGGCGGGCGCTCCCAGGCGTGCGGGTCGATCCGCGCGCCGAGGCCCTCGGGAAGGACGCGGGCGAGATTCCCCGCGATCCCCCCGCCGGTCACGTGGGCGAGCGCACGTACATCGGCCCGAGCACGTAGCGCCCGCACCTCGTCGAGGTAGAGGCGGGTCGGCGGCAGGAGGAGGTCGGCGTCGAAGGGGCCGTCGCCGACAAGCGCGCGCACGAGCGTGAAGCCGTTTGCATGGATGCCTGCCGACGGGAGGCCGAGCACGACGTCGCCCGCCTCGCACCGAGAGCCGTCGATCAGCCGCTCGCGCTCTACGATCCCCACGCAAGTGCCGGCAAAGTCGAGCTCCTCCTCGCGGTAGATCCCGGGCAGCTCGGCAGTCTCGCCGCCGAGCAGCGCGCAGCCGGCGGCGCGGCAGACTTCCGCCGCCCCCTCGACGAGCTCGGCGAGCTGGTCGAGCTCGACCGCGTTCGCGGCCATGTAGTCGAGGAAGAACAGCGGCTCGGCCCCGGTCGTGAGCACGTCGTTGATGCAGTGCGCAGCGAGGTCGGCGCCCGTCCAGCGGAGCTTGCCGGCGCGGCGCGCGAGCACGAGCTTCGAGCCGACGCCGTCGGTCGAGGCGGCGAGCAGGCGCCTCTCGTCGAGCGCGAACAGGCCCGCGAAGCCGCCGAACGCTCCGACGGTGTCCGGCGTGCGTGTCGACTCGACCGCCGCCCGAAGCCGGTCGACGAGGGCCACGGCCTTCTCGAGCGAGACTCCCGCGGAGTCATAGGTGCTCACCCGACCGAGTGTAAACCGGTGGGCTACAGGAAGAGCTCCGCGTGGAGCTCGGGGCGCCCGGCCGGGCCGCCCGGTAGGAAGCGCACGGCCGTCTCGCCGATCTCGACGCTGTCCCGCCGCGTGTCGAGATCCAGCAGGTTCGCAAGCGCTCTGGCCTTGGCCCCGGGGTCGTCGGCGAGCAGGTGCAGCTCGGCGAGGTGCAGCTCCTCGGTCTGCTCGAGCAGCTCGTCGATCCAGTCACGCGGCGGGTGGAGCTCGAGCCGGTAGCCGGCGCTGGTCGTGACGAACGTGCGCCTGCCCGAGCGCTCCTGCACACGCAGGCCGCGCGCGGCGGCCCGCTCGAGCGTCTCTGCGAAGGCGTCCTCGTCGAGCGCGATCCCGAGATGGTCGACCCGCGGCAGTACCCACTGGCCGGGCTGAACGACGACGTTGACGGCGCCGCGCTGGAGCTCGGAGAGCCGGAGACGGAACCCCCGTGCGTCGAGCTCCTCCCACGAGACGCCGGGCTCGAACGAGACCGGCGCGTCGCCGACGCGGCCGTGTCTGGCGATCAGCTCGAAGCCGAGCTTCGCGACGTAGCGAGCCTCGACTTCGCGTGCCTTGCGGGTGACGAGGTGGTAGTGGAAGAGCTGCATCGCGGAGGGCGCAGTGTACGCGCCGGACGCGTCCCGGGGTCAGGCACTCGGCCGTGTCCGGAGGAGACGAGTTGCGAGGCTCCGAGCGGGATCGCGGGGCAGCGCCGGAAAGACTGGATGTCCCGAACGGACCCCTCCCGGTGCCAGGCCTCCGGACCTGTCCACCGGAGCCATGCGCGTGGCGAGGCGCGAGCGTCTAGGCGCGCACGGGCTCGAAGCGGAGTTTCTTCGCGTCGGCGGGCACCGCCGTCGGATAGTCGCGCGTCAGGCAGGCGCGGCAGAGGTTCCTCGGCGGGAGCTGCGTCGACTCTTCGAGCCCTTCCAGCGAGAGGTACGCGAGCGAAGTGGCGCCGATGTGCTCCCGGACCTCCTCGATCGTGCGGACGTTCGCGATCAGCTCGTCCGGGTCGGCGAGGTCGATCCCGTAGAAGCACTGCCCGATCACCGGCGGCGACGAGATCCGCACGTGTACCTCCGTCGCGCCCGCGTCGAACAGCATCAGCACGATCGCCCTCGTCGTGTTCCCGCGCACGATCGAGTCGTCGACCACGACGACCCGGCGGCCCGCGACCTCGGCGACCGGATGGAACTTCATCCTGATCCCCTGCTGGCGCATCTCCTGGTCGGGCTGGATGAACGTGCGCCCCACGTAGCGGTTCTTGACCATCCCCTCGGTGAACGGGATCCCGCTCGCGCGCGAGAAGCCGACGGCGGCCGGGGTGCCGGAGTCGGGGATCGGCAGCACGAGATCGGCCTCGACCGGCGCCTCGCGCGCGAGCCGCTCGCCCATGCGCACGCGCGCGCCGTGCACCTCGACGCCGGAGAGCTGCGAGTCGGGGCGCGCCAGGTAGAAGAACTCGAAGATGCAGAGCGCGCCGCCGTTCGCGACCGGTACCGCCTGGGTCGAGCGGCAGCCGCCGTCGTCGATCGCGACGAGCTCGCCCGGCGCCACCTCGCGCACGTACGCGGCGGCGACGAGGTCGAGCGCGCAGGTCTCCGACGCGACCACCCAGTCCTCGTGGATGCGGCCGAGGCAGAGCGGGCGGAAGCCGAACGGGTCGCGGAAGGCGAGCAGCGTCCCCTCCGAGAGCGCCACGACCGAGTAGGCGCCCTCGAGCTTCCTCATCGTGTTGGCGACCGCCTCCTCGAGCGGGGCCTCGTCAGAGGAGATCAGGGCCGCGATCACCTCGGTGTCGGAGGTCGAGCCGAGCTTGACCCCGCGCCCGGCCAGCTCCTCGCGCAGCTTCGCCGTGTTCGTGAGGTTGCCGTTGTGGCCGAGCGCGACCGTCCTCGCCCGCCCGTGGTGGACGTGGGGCTGCGCGTTTGACCAGTGCGTCGAGCCGGTGGTCGAGTAGCGCGTGTGGCCGATCGCGGTCTGGCCGCGGAGGCCGCGCAGCTTCTGCTCGTCGAAGACCTGGGTGACGAGACCGAGGTCGCGCAGCGCGGTGAGCCGGCCCTGGTCGGAGACCGCGATCCCCGCCGACTCCTGGCCCCGGTGCTGGAGCGCGAAGAGGCCGAAGTAGGCGAGCCGGGCCACGTCCCGGTCGTTCGCGTGGATGCCGAAGACGCCGCACATCAGCTGTAGGCCTCCCGGAGCTGGGGGAGCGGCAGGCCGAGCAGCCGGTCGCCGCCGACGACGCCGATCCGCCGCAGCCCCTTCGAGCCGAGCCGCTCGACGTCCTCGGCCGGACAGGCGATCACCGCGCAGCCGCCGCCCTCGCCGAAGAGCGAGAGCGGACCGTCTGGAACGTCGAGCTCGGCGCCGATCCCGGAGTGGAGCGCGGCCTCGGCGAGGCACACCGCGAGCCCGCCGTCCGAGGCGTCGTGTGCCAGGGTCAGGAGCGGGGCGGCCTTCCAGAGGAAACGGATCAGCGCCGCCTCGGCCGCCAGGTCGAGCGGCGCCGGCTCGCCGTCGAGCTCGCCGTACAGCGCCTGGTATTCGGAGCCGGCGAACGAGAGCTCGGGCTCGCCGGCGAGGAGGACGACGTCGCCGTCCTGCCACGCGCCCGGGACGCTGCGAACGTCGGCGACGAGGCCGACGCAGCCGACGACCGGCGTGGGATGGATCGAGCGCCCGTCGCTGTCGTTGTAGAGGGAGACGTTGCCCGAGACGACGGGGATCCCGATCGCCTTGGCGGCGGCGGCGATCCCCTCGATCGACTCGGCCAGCTCCCAGGCGATCTCCGGCTTCTCGGGGTTGCCGAAGTTGAGGCAGTCCGTGAGGGCCAGCGGCTCCCCGCCGGCGCAGGCGACGTTCCGCGCCGCCTCGAGCACCGCGAGCGCGCCGCCGGTGCGCGGGTCGAGCGACGCGAGCCGCCCCTGGCCGTCGAGCGAGACCGCGAGTCCGCGCAGCGACGGCCGCAGGCGCAGGACGGCGGCGTCGAGGCCCGGTCTGCGCACGGTGCGCGAGCCGACGAGGTGGTCGTAGCGCTCGTAGATCCAGGCGCGGCTGCGAATGTTGGGCGAGGCGAGCAGGTCGAGCAGCGCCTTCGCGTTGTCCGGCCCCCACGGCGGCGTCGCCCTCGGTGCGGGGCGCGTTTGCGTCGGGATGTCGTAGCGCGGGCACTCGTCGGTGAGCAGCCGCGCCGGGATCGCACCGACCACCTCGTCGCCGTGGAAGGCGCGCAGGAGCCCGGAGTCGGTCACCTCGCCGATCGTGGTGCAGGGCAGCTCCCAGCGCTCGCAGACCTCCGCCAGCGCCTCGAGCATCTGCGGGCGGACGACCGCGACCATACGCTCCTGGCTCTCCGAGATCATGATCTCCCACGGCTCCATCCCCTCCTCGCGTAGCGGCACGCGGTCGAGATGGATGTCGAGCCCGCACTCGGAGGCCATTTCGGCGAGGGAGGAGGCGAGGCCCGCGGCGCCGCAGTCCTGCAGCGACTCGACGAGCCCGCGCTCGGTCAGCTCGACCGAGACCTCGATCAGCTTCTTGCCCGTGAACGGGTCGCCGACCTGGACCGACGGCCGCTTGTCGGCGTCGTTCTCGCCGAGCTCCTGGCTCGCGAGCACGCTCGCGCCGCCGATTCCGTCACGGCCGGTGGTCGCGCCGTAGAGGACGACGAGGTGGCCGACCCCGGTGGCCCTCGCCGTGGTGAGCCGCTCCGCCGGCAGCAGCCCGACGCACATCGCATTGACCAGGCAGTTGTCCGCGTAGGACTCGTCGAAGACGGCCTCGCCGCCCACGGTCGGGATCCCTGTGGAGTTGCCGTAGGCGGCGATTCCGGCGACGGCTCGGTCGAAGTGGTTGTCGGGCGCGCCGAAGCGCAGCCCGTCGAGCAGCGCCACCGGCCGCGCGCCCATCGCGACGATGTCGCGGAGGATCCCGCCGACCCCCGTCGCCGCCCCCTGGAACGGCTCCACCGCCGAGGGGTGGTTGTGGCTCTCGACCTTGAACGCGACCGCCTCACCTTCGCCCAGGTCGATGACCCCGGCGTTCTCGCCCGGCCCCTGCAAGACTCGTTCTCCCGTGGACGGAAGCCTCTTCAGCAGGCGCGCCGAATGCTTGTAGCCGCAGTGCTCCGACCAGAGGAGGGAGAAGACGGCGAGCTCGAAGTGGTTCGGCTCCCGGGTGAGCAGCTCACAGATACGGTCGTACTCGCCGTTGGTAAGGCCGAGAGCACGATGAAGAGGCTGTTCCGCAACCCGCGTCAGATGAAACAGCATACCCGGGAAGGTGGACGGGTGACTCCGTCGTTGAACCCACCATGAGGCCCCGCTACCTCGTGATGCTGCTCGCCCTCTCGGCGATCTGGGGCTCGTCGTTCATGTGGATCAAGATCGGCGTGCGGGAGATCTCGCCGGCGACGCTCGTGCTCGGCCGCGTCGGGACGGGGATGCTCACGCTCGTCCCCGTCGTGCTGCTCGCGCTCGGCGCGCGCGGCGCGTTCGCGGAGCTCCGCCGCCACTGGTTCCCGCTCTTCCTCGTGGGCGCCCTCAACGCCGCGGTGCCGTTCTGGCTCCTCTCGTGGAGCGAGACGCGGCTCGACTCGGGGCTCGCCGCGATCATCCAGGCGGCCGCACCGATCTTCGTCGCGCTGCTGGCGCTCCGCTTCGTCCCCTCCGAGCGCGTGACCGGGTGGCGCCTCGTCGGCCTGCTCGTCGGCTTCGCCGGGGTCGGCCTGCTCGTCGGCGTGCAGGAGGGAGGGGACGTGGTGGCCGCGCTCGCCGTGGTCGCGACGGCGCTCTGCTACGCGGGCTCCATCCTCTACGCCGGCCGGCGGCTCAAAGGCGTTCAGCCGATGGTGATCGCGCTCGGGACGCTGTTGAGCGCCACGCTGCTGATGGCACCGGCGGGGATCTCGCAGGCGCCCGGGTCAGCGCCTTCGGCGGAGACGATCCTCGCCGTTCTGATCCTCGGGATCGTGTGCAGCGCGATCGCCTACCTCCTCTACTTCGCGATCATGGCCGGGGCGGGCGCCTCGCGGGCGATCCTCGTCACCTACCTCGTGCCGGCGTTCGCCGTCTTCTACGGCGCCGTCTTCCTCAGCGAGCCGGTCACTGCCTCGGCGCTCGCCGGGCTCGCGCTGATCCTCGCCGGCGTTGCGCTCGGAACGGGCGCCGTCTCCCCGGTAGCCTGGCGCAATGCGCGGCTACGTCCCCCTGCTCCTGCTCCTCGCCGCGATCTGGGGTAGCTCCTACCTCTTCATCAAGGTGGCGGTCGAAGACGTGCCGCCGGCGGCCATGGTCGAGTTGCGGCTGCTCTTCGCGGTGCCGGTGCTGCTCGTCTACCTCGCGTGGCAGGTGGGCGGGAGCAAGGCGATCTCGGAGCTGAGGCGCGTCGGCCGCGTCGGCCTCGTGCTCGGGCTCGCGAACGCGGCGCTGCCCTTCACGCTGATCGCCTGGGGCGAGCAGCACGTCGACTCGGGGATCGCGGCGATCGCGAACGCGACGGTACCGATCTTCGTCGTCCTGCTCGCCCTGCACTACCGACCCGACGAGCGAGTCACGCGCCTTCAGGCGGCCGGGATCGTGATGGGGCTCGTCGGCGTCGCGGTGCTCGCCGGCTTCAACCCGACCGGCGGCTGGTGGGCGGTCGCGGGCACGCTCGCCGTCGTCCTCTCGTCCGTTTCGTACGCCGCCGCCAACCTCTACGCGGGCAAGCGCGTGGGAAACCTCGCGACCGGGCCCGTGCTCGCCGCCGCCTCCATGCTGGCCGCGCTCGTGCTCCTCGCGCCGTTCGCGATCCTCCGGCTTCCCGCTGCTACGCCGAGCGGGCAGGCGATCGCCTCGATCGCCGCGCTCGGGCTGATCGGCACCGCCCTCGCCCAGATCGTCTTCTACCGGATGCTCCGCCTCTACGGCTCGGCCCGCTCGAGCCTCGTCGCCTACCTGCTTCCGGTGACGGCGCTCGCCTACGGCGCGGTGCTGCTCGACGAGCCGGTGACCGGCGCCACGCTCGGCGGCCTCGTGTTGATCCTGGCGGGCGTCGCGATCGGCTCCGGCCGGCTGAAGGTCGCATGGCCGTGGTGAGCTTCCGGAGGGCGCTGCCGGGCGACGTGGACTTCCTCTTCTCGCTCGTCACGCACGACGAGGTTGCGCCGTTCCTCGCCGCCGGGCGCGCCTCCGACCGCGAGGCGCTACTCGCCGAGATCGAGCGCTCCGCGGCGGAGCCGGAGGCCTTCGGCCGCTTCGTGATCGAGGTGGACGGGCAGCCCGTCGGGTCGATGCGGTTCGAGCGGGTCAACGAGCGGAGCCGCATCGCCCAGCTCGGCGGGCTCGCCGTCCATCCGGACTTCCAGGGCCGTGGGGTCGCCGCCGACGCGGCCCGCCAGGTCGTCCACCACCTCGTGCGCGGGCTCGGCTTCCACCGCCTCCAGCTCGAGACCTACGGCTTCAACGAGCGAGCGATGGCCCACGCCGAGAGGGTCGGCTTCACACGGGAAGGAGTGAAGCGCAAGGCGTACCTGTACGAGGGCGCGTGGGTCGACGGCGTCCTCTTCGGCCTCGTCCAGGAAGACCTTGATGCGTGAGCCTTGTGCTCATGAGCATTTGGCTCCCCTTCGGACGGCGCTGCTGTGCGGGCTCGCGGGCGGGGCGCTCTCGGCTGCGATCCAGCTCCCCTTCATCGGCCGCTACGGCTGGAACCGCGACGAGCTCTACTTCCTCTCCGCGGCGCGGCGGCCGGCGCTCGGCTACGTCGACTTCCCGCCGCTCACGGCCTGGGTCGCCTGGCTCGTGCGCGCGGTCGCCGGCGACTCGCTCGTCGCGCTGCGCCTGACCTGTCTGGCGGCAGGGACCGCAGTGATCGTCCTCATCTCGCTGATGGTGCGCGAGCTCGGCGGCGGGTGGCGAGCGCAGCTCGGAGCCGCGCTCGGCTGGGCGCTGCTCCCGGTCGCGCTCGGCTCGGCCAGCGTCTTCCACCCGACCTGGTTCGACCAGCTCGCGTGGGCAGCGTTCCTGTACGTCGCGCTACGGGTGCTCGGCCGGCCGGAGCCGCGCCTGTGGCCGGTGCTCGGCCTCGTCGCCGGGATCGGGCTCCAGGCGAAGTACACGATCGTCGTGCTCCTGGCCGCCTTCACGATCGGGCTGCTCGCGACCCCGTCGAGACGGCTGCTCGCGACGCGCGGGCCGTGGGTCGCCCTCGGCGTCGCGTTCCTCGTCTTCCTGCCGAACCTCGTCTGGCAGGTGCAGCACGGATGGCCGAGCGTCCACTTCGCGTCGAGCCAGAACGCCAAGACCGCAGAGGACACCTCGCGCGTCGACTACGTGGTCCAGGGGCTGTTCTTCCTCGGCATCGCCGGAGCGGTGGTCGCCGTGGTCGGGGTCGTCTGGCTCTGGCGGCGTCCGCGCCTGCGTCCGCTCGCGATCGTGCCGGTCGTGGTGACACTCCTCTTCCTCGTGGAGCGCGGGCGGAGCTACTACCCGCTGCCCGGCGACACGGTCGCCTTCGCTGCGGGGATCGTCGCTCTTGGCAGCTGGTTGCGTGCGGGGCGCCCGGTGCGCTACGCGGCGGTAAGCGCGCTCGTGGTGGTCCAGCTCGCCGTTCTGGCCGTGGCGGCGCCGCTCGTCCTGCCGGTTCGCTCGACCGCGTCGATGGTCCGCGCCGGGACCTGGAAGGACACGTTCTACAAGGACGAGCTCGGCTGGCCGGAGCTCGCCGATCAGACCGCGCGGGCCTGGCGCGGCTTGCCGGCGGCCGACCGGAGCGACGGCGCCGTCCTGGCCGCGAACTACGGCGAGGCCTCGGCGCTCGAGCGCTACGGCCCGGCCCGGGGGCTTCCGCTCGTCGTCAGCGGCCACCTCTCGTGGCAGTACTGGCGGCCGAGGCGCCTGGACCAGCGCTTCGCACTCGTCGTCGGCTACGACCAGGGCTTCCTCGACGAGGTCTGCAGGTCGTGGCGCACGCTCGCGCACATCGACAACCGCTGGCACATAGCCAACGAGGAGCAGGGAAGGACGATCGTCGCCTGCAGCCTGAGGCGGCCGCTCGGCGAGCTCTGGCGCGCCTACATCGCGCGGGACGCGCTGTAGATGGTCTAGCCGCTGGGCCGGAGCTGCGAGTCGAGGACGGCGCCGGCAGGCCGCGGGTTCGTCCCGAGGGAGTTGTCCTTCAGCTCGGCCTCGGAGCTGTAGCTCGCGAGCACGCCGAAGCCGAGGCGCCAGAGGTTCCCCGACGCGGCGTCCGACCGCGTGTCGACGACGGTGTTCCGCTCGACCATGCACATCGAGTGGTCGTTGCAGAAGATCCCGACGCCGAGCGCGTCGTGCACCTCGTTGTGCTCGATCATCCCCATCGACATCTCCGTCATCGAGATCGCGCGTAGCTGCGTGCGGCTGACCCGGTTGCCGACGATCATCGCGGTCGTGAAGTGCGTGACGATCCCCTCCTGGCCGCCGATCACGGTGCAGCCCATCACGCTGCTCGGCTTCTTGTCGAAGGTGTAGGAGATGTCGATCCCCTGGCCGTACGGGCTCTCGAGCATGTCGATCGTGCAGTCGCGGATCGTCACCGCCGCGCGCCGGACGTGGATGCCGTCGAAGGCCACTCCCGAAATCGAGACGCGCTCGAGCGTCACCCCGTCGACGCCGTCGACCTCGATCCCGTTCTGCCCGCCGACGACGGCGACGTCGCGGATCGTCACCCCGCGTGCGCGGACGACGATCCCGCCGCGGACGATCGCCCCCGGCCGGCCGACGAGGACCTCGCGGCGCGTGATCACGAGCGGGCCCTGGTGGACACCGGCCGCGAGGTGGACGGTGGGCGGCCTCTGCGCGTACGCGACGGCGCCGGCGGCGGCCACCGTGGCGGCGACGGCCGCCGCCGCAGCGAGCCCGGTGCGGCCGAGCTCGCCGCCGTCCTCCGCGTAGCCGAGCCGAAGGAGCGGGAAGCCCGCGTGGGCGAGCAGCTGCGCGACGACCCAGGCGGCCGCATAGAGGCCGAGCGCCGGGACGAGCGGCGCCCGGATCCCCGCGAGCCGCATCAGCGCGAGGAGAGCGCCGAGCTCGAGCAGGCCGAGAGGGAGCGCGAGCCAGCCTGGCTGGTAGTCGAGCACGCGGTGGTAGAGCTGGGAGTCGAGCGCGAGCCCGACCGCCGCCATCAGCGCGGCGAGCTCGATCGGCCACCAGCGGTGCAGTGCGACGGTGAGCAGACACGCGGCCGCGAGCACGGGCAGCAGCGCCGCGAGCCGCGACTCGAGGCGGCCTCTCAGCGTGTACGACACGCCCGGATCCTTCGCAGGAAGCCGTGAGCCGCGTACTTCGCGCCGACGAGGGTGTCGGCTGCGGGAAAGGCCCATTGCGCGGGCGCGCCCGCGAGCGCGAGTGTCCGCTTCCCGTCGGTCAGCGCCGGGAGGGTCGAATCGGGCGCGAGCATGAGCCACGAGCCCGCCGTCTCGAGCCCATGGTCGGCGACCAGCCGCCGGAGCAGCGGGTCGTGCTCCAACCCCCGGCGGAAGCCCGTCGCGCAGATCACCTGCTCGGTGCCGTTCACCGACGGCTCGACCCGGAACCGGCCCTCCGCGGCCGCCCGCGCCAGCGGCTCGTCGTAGCGCCGGCCCGGCGGGTACGACGGCGCGAGCAGGGTGCGGAGCGCGGCCGCGCGCTCGTCTGCGCCGAGCCGGTGGAAGCCCGTCAGCCCGCGGCGCGAGAGGTATGCGCGAGGCACGTTCAGCGGGCGCCGAAGGGGCTCGCGCCGCCGCACCGAGACGACCTCGGCCCCTGCCTCGAGCGCGTTGAGCCACTCGGTCGCGGCTGCGAGGCCGGCGCCGACGACGGTCACGCTCGACGCGTACTCGTGCGGCTCGTAGGAGTGGACTGCGCGCGGGTCGTCGCGGAGCTCGTCCGGCACCTTCAAATCGGGGTGGCCCGGCGCGAGCAGCACGTGGCGCCACGCCCCGTGGCCGTCCAGCTCGAAGCCGCCGTCCACCGCACGCACGCGCTCGACCCGCGCGCGGCGCAGGCTCGCGTCCCAGCCGCTCCGCTCGCGCAGCTCCGCGACGTGGTCGAGGAACTCGTCCACCGACGGGTGGTAGCGATCGAGCAGGGAGGAGAGGAGCGGCGTGACCGACCCGCGCCGCCGCGCCTCACGCACCGCGAGCCCGGGGAACGTCGTCGGCAGGCAGTGGCCGTCGCTCTCGGAGCGCATCTCGCGCTGCCGGATCGCCGCCGCTCGCCTTCGCCAGGCCCCCGCCGGATCGTCGTCGAGACCGAACACGGTGATCTCTCCGGGCTCGACGCCGCCCTGGCACAGCGTCAGGTACGCGGTGAAGCCCGCGAGCCCCGACCCGACGACGGCGATCACTTCACGGACCCTGCCAGCAGCCCCTGCACGAAGTAGCGCTGGAACAGGAAGAACACGGCGAGGGGGATCAGGAGCGAGAGGAACGAGGCCGGCGCGATCAGATCGATGTTCGAGCCGAACTGGCGCAGGTTCGAGTAGATCGCGACCGTGACCGGCTGCGTCTGCCGGCCGAACGTCAACGCCACGAGCAGGTCGTTCCACGTCCAGAGGAACTGGAAGATCGCGAGGGCTGCGATCGCCGGCAGGCCGATCGGCAGGATCAGGCGCGTGAAGATCCGGAACTCGGAGCAGCCGTCGATGCGCGCCGACTCGAGGATGTCCTTCGGGATCCCGATGAAGAAGTTTCGCAGCAGGAAGATCGCGAACGGGAGCCCGAAGGCGGTGTGGAACAGGACCAGGCTGCCGACGGTGTCGAAGATCCCGGTCTTGTTGTAGAGGCTGAAGATCGGGATCAGCGCCATCTGGAGCGGCACCACGAGCAGGGCGATCACGAGGATGAACAGCCAGTCGCGGCCCGGGAAGTCGAGCCAGGCGAACGCGTAGGCCGCCATCGCCGCGACGATGATCGGCAGCACCGTGCCCCCGATCGCGATCTCGGCGGTCGTCACGAGCGAGTGGGGGATGTTGGTCTCGTTCCAGAGGTTGGAGTAGTTCTGCCAGGTGGCGACGCTCGGCTTGCTGAAGACCTGCCACCACCCCTTCGCGTTGTAGTTCTCCGGCGCCAGGAGCGAGGTGAGGAAGAGCCCGATCGTCGGCACGAGCCAGAGCAGCGCGATGAGGCCCATCAGGAGGTTGAGGGGGAACTTCGCGGACGCGCGGACGACGCGGGCCTGGACGCTCTCGTCCGGAGCCCGTGCCCCGACCGACTCGGCGGCGGCGCTCACACTTCCCTCCTGAACCGGCGCACGTTCACGAGCAGGATGGGCAGGACGAGCAGGAACAGGAACACCGCGATCGCCGAGCCGACGCCGAAGTTGTTGACGCCGCCGAACGAGTAGCGCCACATCTCGAGCGCGATCACGGCCGCGTTGCTCTGCGTCGAGCCGGGCGCGACCGAGAGCACGATGTCGAAGACCTTGAGGACGTTGATCAGCATCGTGATGAAGACCACGGTCAGGACGGGCGCGAGCAGCGGCACCGTCACGCGCCGGAAGACCTGCCACTCGGTCGCGCCGTCGGTGCGCGCCGCCTCGAGCGTCTCGCGCGGGATCGCGGCGAGACCGGCGGCGATCACCACCATCGAGAAGCCGGCCCACACCCAGATGTAGGCGAGGATGATCGCCGGCGTGATCAGCTTCGGCCCGAGCCAGGAGATCCCGCCGAAGGCGGGGCGGAAGGTGGCCGCGCCGATCGCGACCTTGTACGAGTCGTTCTGGAGGTGCTCGAACGCGAAGCTGCCGTCCGAGCCGGTCGTGGCCGAGCCGACGGTCTTCCCCGCGGAGTCCCTGAGCTGCACGCTCACCCCCGGGAGGCCGAGCTCACCCTGCTCCACCTTGCCGGGGACGCCGCCGCCGGGCTTGAAGTCGCGCCAGACGACCCCGGTCACCGCATCCGGCTTCGTTGCCGGGACGACGGCCTGCTTCGCGCCCGCCGGCACGTCCGTGGGCGGGATCGCGGTCAGCCCGAGCAGCGCGGTCCCACCGGGCCGCACGGGGTTCTTCAGGACGATTCCCTTCTGCGGCGAGCCGACGAGGACCGCGCTCGACGGCGCCGCGTTCGACAGTACCCCGGGTGGGCGGAACTCGTCGTGGAACACGCCGACTACGGCGTTGAGCGTGCCGTTGGCCGGGTCCTTCTCGTCCATCAGGCGCCAGATCACCCCCGTCGCGAACAACGAGATCGCGAGCGGCATGAAGACGATCGTCTTGAAGACGACGCCCCAGCTGATCCGCTCGATCAGGACGGCGAAGACGAGCCCGATCGCGGTCACGAAGGCGGGCACGACCGCGACCCAGATCAGGTTGTTCTTGATCGCGGTGCGGAGGACGTCGGTCGTGAAGATCGACTTGTAGTTGTCGATCCCGGCGAAGTGCTTGAAGCCGTCGACGCCGTAGAAGCTGCGCGCGATCGTGTAGACGGTCGGATAGACGATCCAGACGATCAGGAAGAAAGCGGCGGGCGCCAGGAACAGCGCCGCGACGCCGTAGCCGCGTAAGCGGCTCCTCCATGCGCTCGGCGGAGCCCCCGCAACCGGGGGCTCCGCCGTGATCGCGCCGCTCGTCAACCTCCTACCCTCCGGCGTACGCCTTGGTCGCCGCCGCCTCGAACTGCTTGGTGATGCCGTTGATGTTCTTGGGGTTCGCGAGGAAGTCCTGGAAGAGCTTGAACTCCCCCTGGCCGACCGTGCCGCCGAACGACGCCGGCTGCAGGTCGGACATGTCGAACCGGAAAACGGGCGCCTTCGCGAGGGCGACCGCCGTGGCTCGGCTGATCGCGTCCGGGTACGCGGCCGCGGGGACGTTCTTGTTCGGCGACGAGAACCCGCCCCGATGGGCCCAGATCGTCCCGGCCGCCGGCGTGGCGAGGTAGGTGATCAGCGCACGCGCCGCCGGCGAGTCCTTGAACATCACGGCCGTGTCGCCGCCGCCCACCACCACGCCGGCCGACTTCCCGATCGACGGGAACCCGAAGACGTTGAACCCGGTGCCGGGCAGCGCCTTCGTGGACGACGTGATCACGCCGGCGACGAAATCGCCCTCGAAGACCATCGAGGCCTTGGATGGCGTCGTGAATACCTGCGAGACCGAGGTCGGGAAGTCGATCTGTAGCGCTCCCGCCGTCCCGCCCGCGATGTTGGCCGAGTTGCCGATGATCGTCGCCATCGTCGCGAACGCCGCCTTCACCGAGGGGTCGGTCCACTTGAGCTTGTGCGTGGACAGGAGGTCGTACTTCACCGGCCCGGCCTGGCGGAGGTAGATGTTCTCGAACATGTCGGTCAGCGTCCAGCCGTCGGCGCCGCCGATCGAGTACGGCGTGGCCCCGGAAGCCTTGATCGTCTTCGCCGCCGCGATCAGCTGCGGCCACGTCTTCGGCGCCTTGACCCCCGCCGCCTTGAAGGCGGGCACGTTGTACCAGACGGTCGACTTGTTCGCGCCCTTCCAGATCAGGCCGTAGAGCTTCTTGTTGACCGTCCCGAGGCTCGCCCAGACAGGCGCGAAGTTCTTCGCCATCGTGGGTGCGACGAAGGTGATCGGCTTGAGCGCGCCCTTCTGTACGAACTGCTTCATCAGGCCCGGCTGGGGGAGCATGGCGATGTCGGGCGGATTGCCGCCCGCGACCGCCGTCGCGAGCACCGTCGGCAGCTGGTCTCCCGCCGAGGTGTAGCTCACGTCGACGTCCGGGTTGACCGCCTTGAACCCGTCGAGGACGGCCTGGAACGACTTCTGCTCCTCGCCCGTCCAGACGGCCATCACGGAGATCTTCCCCGACACGCCCTTCGCTTTGCGCGCCCCGCCGGCGGTGCTCACGGCAACGAGCGCGGACAGGGCCACGGCGACCAGTCCAAGGGCCCAGAGATGCTTGCTCATGCGGCTCCTTTCACTTCGACTCGTAGATTCCAAGGCCCGTCTCCGGATCGAAGAAGTGCAGGGCCCGGGTATCCACTGCGGCTTCGACGGCGTCTCCCTCCAACACGCGGGAGCGCGCGCCGAATCGGCCTATCACCTGGGACTCCGTTTCGCGGGCCCCGGTCAGCTCCGACGACCTGCCTTCGCCGAAGACGTCTTCTGCGAGCTCGGCGACCTCCTCGGTCCTGGCCGGCTTCGCGTCGATCACGAAGTGCACCATGATCTCCGAGCCGAGCGCCTCGCGCAGCTCGACGCGCCCCTCGAGCCGGCGGTCGGCCGGCGTGTCGGGCACGAGCGCGACGTCCTCGAGGTCCTCCGGGCGGATCCCGAGGATCAGTTCCCGGCCCTCGTACGACGCGAGCGCGGGTCGAGCGGAGAGCGTTTCGGCGCCGACTACGATGCGGGCGCTTCCGGCCACCGCGACGAGATTGCCGTTCGAGCGCTCGAGCGTCGCCTCGACCATGTTCATCGCGGGGCTGCCGATGAAGCCGCCGACGAACAGGTTGACGGGACGGTCGTAGAGCTCCTGCGGCTCGGCGACCTGCTGCAGCTCGCCCTTGCGCATCACGGCGACGCGCTGGCCCATCGTCATCGCCTCGACCTGGTCGTGGGTGACGTAGATCGTCGTCGTCCCGAGCGAGTGCTGGAGGCGGCTGATCTCGGCGCGCATCTGGACGCGGAGCTTCGCGTCGAGGTTCGAGAGCGGCTCGTCCATCAGGAACGCCTGCGGCTCGCGCACGATCGCCCGGCCCATCGCGACCCGCTGGCGCTGCCCGCCGGAGAGCGCGCGCGGCTTGCGCTTCAGGAACGGCTCGAGGTCGAGGATCCGCGCCGCCTCCATCACCCGCTTGTCGATCTCGGCCTTCGAGAGCTTCTTGATGCGGAGCCCGAAGGCGATGTTCTCGTAGACGGTGAGGTGCGGGTAGAGCGCGTAGCTCTGGAAGACCATCGCGATGTCCCGGTCGCGCGAGGGCACGTAGTTGACGACCCGGTCGCCGATCGAGAGCACTCCGGCGGTGATCTCCTCGAGGCCGGCGAGCATCCTCAGCGCCGTGGTCTTGCCGCAGCCCGAGGGCCCGACGAGCACCATGAACTCGCCATCCTCGACCTCGAGGCTCAGCTCGTGGACGGCCGTCGTTCCGTCCGGATATGTCTTGACGACCCGGTCGAACCTGACGCTTGTCACCCGTCACTCCTATCGGCGGCGAAGCCGAAATGTCTCAGGATGTGGCGACTGTGTCAAAGTCGTGTCGGCCGGGCACCCCCTCCCCGCTAGCCCTTCGCCATCTCGAGTCGCCCGCGGCCGAAGGCGTCGATGCGGCCCCAGCGCCCCGGGATGTCGAGCAGCTCGACGTGGTCGATCGAGGCCGGCAGCGCCGGGTCGACGATCAGATGGTCGCCGATCGGCTCGAGCCCGAGCATCGCACGCAGCAGCAGGAGCGGCGCGCCCGTCGACCAGGCCTGCGGGCTGCAGGCGGTCGGGTACTGAACCGGGTATCTGGTCATCTCCCGCGGGTAGCCGCCGAACGCCTCCGGCAGGCGGCCCGCGAAGAAGTCGGCCGCGTCGAGGATCCCCGCAGCGACCTTCGCCGCCTCCTCCTTGAAGCCGTAGCGGCGCAGGCCCCAGGCGACGAACGAGTTGTCGTACGGCCAGACAGTGCCGACGTGGTAACCGATCGGGTTGTAACGTCCCTCCCCCTCGGCCATCGTGCGCACGCCCCAGCCGGAGAACAGCCGCGGGCCGAGCAGGTGCCCGGCGACCGCCTTCGCCTTCGACTTCTCGACGATCCCGCTCCAGAGAAGGTGGCCGTTGTTGGAGGTGAGCGCGTCGACCTTGCTGCCGTCGACGTCGAGCGCGATCGCGAAGTACTCGCCGTCCTCGACCCAGAAGTCGTCGTTGAAGCGGCGCTTGAGGTCGGCCGCCTCCGCCTCGAGCCGGTCGGCGAAGGCGGGGTCCTTCCAGACGAGCCGCGCGAGGCGCGCCGCGCGCATCTTGGCGTCGTAGGCGTAGCCCTGCAACTCGCAGGTGGCGCGCGGGAAGCCCGGCAGCCTGCCGTCGCGGTACGAGATCGAGTCCCAGGAGTCCTTCCAGCACTGGTTCTCGAGGCCGGTCTTCTCGTTCCGGCGCTTGTAGGCGATGTAGCCGTTGCCCTGCAGGTTCGCGTATTCGTCGATCCAGTTCAACGCGGCCCGCGCCTCGAACTCGAGGTCGCGTACGAGCTTCGTGTCGCCGGTCCAGCGCTCGTACTCGTCCAGCAAGACGACGAAGAGCGGCGTCGCGTCGACGCAGCCGTAGTAGGGCGAGTGCGGCCGCTCCTCGAAGGCTGTCATCTCCCCGAATCGCATCTCGTGCAGGATTCGGCCGGGATCCTCGTCCCGGAAGTCGTCGACCCGCGTTCCCTGGCGCTCGCCGAGCGCCTGCAGCGTCGAGGCTGCGAGCTCGGGCGTGAACGGGAGCGACTGGAGGCTCGTGAAGATGCTGTCGCGGCCGAACAGCGTCATGAACCACGGCAGGCCCGCGGCGGGGATCGACTTCCCCGGCAGCGTGAGCGTTTCGAAGCGCAGCGCGGCGAGGTCGACGAGGCTGCGGTGGTAGGTCGCCCGCAGCGAGTCGGAGCTGGACTCGAGGGCGGGCGCCTGCTCGATCCACTTGTCGAGTCCGCGCGCGAGGCTCGGCCGCTTCCGCTTCGTCCGCTCCGCCACGAGCGCGGCCGCGGCGACGCTCGCGGCCAGGACCTCGAGGTCGGTCGCCCACTCCCCGTGCGGCTCGGCCTTCACCTTGAAGGTGAGCCCCTGGGCGTCGATCTTCGCCGGCGCCGTGGCGGAGATCCAGGTCTCGCGGTCGAACTGCTCACGCTTGTACCCGAGCACGAGCCGTCCGCGCTCGGCCCGCTGGTAGTAGGCGCCCTTCTTCTTGAGCTTGTCCTTGACCTCGAACAGATCGGCGAAGTCGCTGCCGGCGTCGATCCGCACCTCGAGCGACACCGGTTTGTCGTCGTGGTTCAGGATCGTCAGCCGCTCCGTGAAGCCGCGCCCCACCGTGCGTTGCCGGATCACCGAGAGCTTGGCGTCGATGTACACCGTTCCCGTCCCCGGCACGAGGAAGAACCGGGTCTCGTAGTAGTGGAGGTCGTCCGTCGAGAGCGCGTTGAGGCGCTCGCCGTCGATCGTCAGCACCCATTTCGAGAGGAAGCGGGTGTCGAACGAGAAGAGGCCGGTCGCGTCGACGGGCGATGCGTCGATGTCGCCGTTCCGGTCGCTGACGACGAAGGTGTTGCCCTCGAGGATCTGCACGAGGTCGCTGCTCACTTGATCCTCCTCGCGTAGACGGACTTGGGCGGGGAGGGGAAGAGCCGCTGGAACGACATCAGCAGGCCGAGGTCGCCCTCTGCGTCCAGCACGCCGCGCAGGATGGCGGTCGTCGCGTTCGCTCTCCCTGTGGCCATCTCATCGAAGAGCGCCCTGTCGGCGCGGACGACGGCGTCGGCCACTTCGTTCGCGTGCGACACCTCGATGTCGCCCTTCTTGACCGTGACGTACCAGTGCTCCGTCTGCCTGCCGTTCTTGAGCTCGATCCGCAGCGTCCCCGAGATTCTCGCCAGAATCGGCTCGTGCCCCCGCTTCGCGAGGTCCTCGAAGAACGTCGCGGTCGGGTCGGCAGCCATCGTTCCGGCCACCCTAACCCAGTCTCTCCAGCAGGCGGTCGCCGACGCGGAGGGAGTTCGCCATGGCCGTGAGCGCAGGGTTCACGGCGCCGATGCTCGGGAAGACGCTCGTGTCGACGACGTAGAGGTTGTCGAGCTCGTGCGCCTTGCAGTCGACGTCGAGCGCGGAGGTGGCCGGATCGGAGCCGAACCGGCACGTCCCCGCCTGGTGCGCGACGCCGGCGACCGGGATCTCGTTCTTCATGTACGCGAACCGCTTGATCAGATGGTGCGGGTTCAGGTCGAGCTTCCCGAGCACCGACTTGAGCTTGCCGTAGAGCTCCTGCTTCGGCACCTCGTTCGTCGGCGTGTAGGCGAGCGTGAGGTTGCCCGTCCGGTCGACGGTGACCCGGTTCTCCGGCATCGGCAGGTCCTCGGTCGAGAGCCAGAAGTCGATCGCGTGGCGGGCCGTGCGCTCGAGCGTCCACTCCGGCGCGAGCTCCGTCTCGCCGGGCTTCTCGCCGCGGTACATCTCGGCCTGCGACTTGCCGACCATCTGGATGTTCCCGAGCGGGTAGTCCGACCCGGGGCCGGCGAGGTAGAAGTCGTTGAGGCCGAGCGTCTTCTGGTAGACGGTCGGGTTCTCCTCGCGGGAGAGCGCCAGCACGGCCTGGCTGTTGTGGAACATGTAGTTGCGGCCGACCTGGTCGGAGCCGTTGGCGAGCCCGTTCGGATGGCGGTCGCTCGCGGAGAGGAGCAGGAGCTTCGCGGTGTTCGCCGCGCCGCAGGCGAGCACGACGACGTCTGCGGTCACGCGTTCCTCCGCGCCGTCGCGCTCGACGACCACCGCGGTCACGGACGTGCCGGCGGCGTCGGTCTCGAGCCTGACCGCTTTCGTGTTCGTGAGGAGCGTGACGTTCGCGTGCTCGAGCGCGGGCCTGACTCCCAGCACCTCGGCGTCGGACTTGGCGTGGAGGAGGCACGGGAAGCCGTCGCAGTTCATGCAGCGGACGCACGTGCTGAACGGCGGGTTAGCCTCGTCGAGCATCACGCCGCACGGCGCGTGGAACGGGTGGTAGCCGGCAGCTGCGAGGTCGTCCGCGAGCTGCTGGATCCGCGGCTCGTGCGACAACGCGGGAAACGGGTAGGGCCCGCTCGCCGGCGGCTCCGTGGGGTCCTCGCCACGCGCGCCGTGCACTTGGTAGAGCTGTTCGGCTTGCGTGTAGTAGAGCTCGAGCTCGTCGTAGGAGATCGGCCAGGCGGGGGAGACGCCGTCATGGTGGCGCAGCTCGCCGAAGTCCTCCTTGCGCAGGCGATAGAGCGCGGCGCCGTAGAGCTTCGTGGCGCCGCCGACGAAGTAGTGGATCTGCGGCTGGAACGCCTTGCCCTTCGCGTCGTACCACGTGTCGGGCGAGACGTAGCGATTCTCCACGAACACGTCCTTCGCGAGCCAGTTCCCGAGCTCGCGCGGGAGCCAGTCGCCGCGCTCGAGCAGGAGGATCTTCTTCCCCGACGGCGCCAGGTGCCGAGCGAGCGTGCCGCCGCCCGCGCCGGTGCCGACGATGATCACGTCGTAGGCGTCCACGGTCAGTCCTCCTCGATCCAGGGACCGTGCCAGCGGCCGTACCCGGCGACGAGCTTGTCCGCCGACGGCGGGCCCCACGACCCCGGGTCGTAGGCCTCGACCGGCGGCGGCGCGTCGAGCAGCGGCTGCATCACCCGCCAGCACTCCTCGACACCGTCCTGGCGCGTGAAGCGAGTGCTGTCGCCGGTCATCGCCGCGTGGAGCAGCACCTCGTAGGGCGTCGGGCCCTCGCCGCCCTGCTCGGCGAACTCGAGGTCGAGCGTTACCCGCGACTCGCCCGGGGTGTCCGCGCGGTGGGCGTCGACGATCAGCCTGATCCCGGGCGAGGGGTCGAGCTTGACGACGAGCTGGTTCGGCTCTGGCCTGGTCCCCTCCCTCGCCCCGAAGCCCAGCCTGGGCGGGTGCTTGAACACGAGCCGCAGCTCGGTCTGCGTCACCGCCAGGAGCTTGCCCGTGCGGATGAAGAACGGGACGCCCGCCCAGCGCCAGTTCTCGATCTCGAGCCGGAGCGCCGCGTAGGTCTCGGTGGTGGAGCCGGGCGCGACTCCGTCGACGTCGAGGTATCCCTCCACCTGGCCGCGGACATAGTGCGCCGGGTCGCCGGCCACGATCGAGCGGAAGAGCGCGACCTGATTGTCCTTGATCGTGGCCGGGTCGCCCCGGGAAGGCGGCTCCATCGCGGCGGCAGCGACCACCTGCATCAGGTGGTTGACGACGACGTCGCGCAGCGCGCCGACCGGGTCGTAGAAGTGGCCGCGGTCGGCGACGCCGAAGCTCTCGGCCATCGTGATCTGCACGCACGCGAGGTAGTTCCTGCTCCAGATCGGCTCGAGCATCGCGTTCGCGAACCGGAGGTGCATGATCTCCTCGAGCCCGAACTTCCCGAGGTAGTGGTCGATCCGGTAGAGCTGGGACTCGTCGATGTACCGGTGGAGCTCGGCGGCGAGCTCGCGGGCCGAGGCGAGGTCATGGCCGAACGGCTTCTCGACGACCACCCTCGCGTTCTTGGTCAGCCCCGCCGCGGCGAGGCTCTCGATCACCGGGCCGAACAGGAACGGCGGGATCTCGAGGTAGAACACCGGTGACTCGGCGCCCTTGATCGCCTCGGCCACGCGCTCGTAGGTGGCCGCGTCGGCGAAGTCGCCCTGCACGTAGGAGAGCCGGGACGCGAGGCGGGCGAACACGTCCTCGTCGATCGTCTCACCGGTGCCCTGGATCGCGTCGTGCGCGTGCTGGACGAGGGTGTCGCGGCTCCAGTCGTCGACCGCAACTCCGACGACGGGGCAGTCGAGGAGCCCGCGCTTCTCGAGCCGGTACAGCGACCTGAATGTCATCACCTTCGCGAGATCGCCGCTGATCCCGAAGTCGACGAAGACGTCGGCCGACGTGCTCATGCGACGTCATGCAAGCAGGGGGGAACGGCCGGTTCATCATCCAGATGGGATGAAATCGCCTCGTCGCTCTTGTGCGATCCGGGGCGGCGTTCCATGCTCCTCGCTCACGGCAAGGGAGGTTGTGGTGGGGGCGACCCATCGCGTCGTGATCGTCGGCTCCGGCTTCGGCGGCCTGTTCGCCGCGAAGTTCCTCGGGCGCGCGCCCGTCGAGGTGACCCTGGTCGACCGCACGAACCATCACCTGTTCCAGCCGCTCCTGTACCAGGTCGCGACCGGAATCCTCTCCGAGGGGCAGGTCGCGCCGGCCACGCGCGATGTCCTGCACAGGCACAAGAACGTCGTGGTCGAGATGGCTGACGTGACGGGCTTCGACCTCAATGCCAGGCTGGTCGCGCTCCTCCGGCCCGGCGGAAGACCGTCGGTGCTGCCGTACGACAGCCTGATCGTTGCGGCGGGCGTCGGCCAGTCGTATTTCGGGCACGACGAGTTCGCCGAGTGGGCGCCGGGGATGAAGACGCTGGCCGACGCGCTCGCCCAGCGGGCGCGGATCTTCGGCGCGTTCGAGATGGCCGAGCTGGAGGACGATCCGGAGCTGCGGCAGGCGTGGCTGACGTTCGTCGTGGTCGGTGGCGGTCCGACCGGCGTCGAGATCGCCGGGCAGATCGCCGAGCTCGCCAGGCGGGCGTTGCGGGGGAAGTTCCGGAGATTCGACAGTGCCGACGTGCGGGTGATCCTCTTCGAAGGCGGCAAGGAGATCCTGGCCTCGTTCGGCGACGAGCTCTCGGAGCGAGGAGCCCGGGAGCTGCAGCAGACCGGGTGCGAGGTCCATGCGTCGTCGATCGTCCAGCACGTCGATGCCGACGGGGTCGAGGTGAAGGGCCCCGACGGCTCCGTCCGGCGCTACCCGGCCAAGACGAAGATCTGGGCGGCGGGCGTCGCGGCCTCGCCGCTCGCGAAGCTCCTGGCCGAGGCCTCGGGTGCCGAGTGCGACCGGGCCGGCCGCATCAAGGTGCTGCCCGATTGCACGCTACCGGGCCATCCGGAGGTCTTTGCCGTCGGCGACATGATGGCCCTCGACGAGCTCCCGGGCGTCGCGGAGGTCGCCATGCAGACCGGGATCCACGCCGCCCGCACGATCAAGGCGCGGCTCGACGGCAAGACCGAGTCGACCCCGTTCAGGTACCGCGACCTGGGCAGCATGGCGGCAGTCTCCCGCCGCCGCGCGATCGTCAGCTTCCACGGGCTGCACGTGTCCGGGTTCCTCGGCTGGCTCATGTGGCTCTTCGTCCATCTCGCGTTCATGACGGGCTTCAAGAACCGGTTCACGGCGGTCGTCGGCTGGGGGTTCTCCTTCCTCGGCCAGGGCCGCGAGGAGCGTGCGATCGTCTCGGGCGACCGCGGCCCGATTTCGTACGAAGTGGATGATGCGGCCCCGCCGCACGGTGTGGGAAGCTCCGCGACGTGAGGAGCCTCCGCCCGTGATCCTCGCCAGCTCCACCACGGTCGACCTCGCACGCGCGCAGTTCGCGACGACGTCGATCTACCACTTCCTGTTCGTGCCGCTCACGCTCGGTCTGGGGCCGATCGTCGCGATCTTCCAGACGATGTGGCACCGGAGCGGCGACGAGCGCTGGCTCAAGCTGACGCATTTCTTCGGCACCCTCTTCCTGATCAACTTCGCGATCGGCGTCGCCACCGGCCTCGTCCAGGAGTTCCAGTTCGGGATGAACTGGTCGGTCTACTCGACGTTCGTCGGCAACGTCTTCGGGGCGCCGCTCGCGATCGAGGGTCTGGCCGCGTTCTTCCTCGAGTCGACCTTCCTCGGCCTGTGGATCTTCGGCTGGAACCGGCTCTCGCCGCGACTCCATCTCGCGACGCTGTGGATCGCCGTGCTCGGCAGCTGGCTCTCTGCCTACTTCATCCTCGTCGCGAACTCGTTCATGCAGGACCCCGTCGGCTACAAGATCGAGAACGGGCAGGCGGTGCTGACGAGCGTCTGGGCGCTGCTCTCGAGCGACTGGGCCCTGTACGCGTTCGGGCACACGATCTTGGCGGGGTTGACCGCCGGTGCGGCCGTCGTGTTCGGCGTCTGCTGCTGGCACTTCGCGCGGGGCCGCAACGTGGAGCTGTTCCGCCCGGCGGCGAAGGTCGCGCTGATCGTGCTCGTGCCCGTCTCGTGCGTGAACCTCTGGTTCGGCAGCCACTTCGGGATCCTCGTCACGAGCCTCCAGCCGATGAAGATCTCCGCCAGCGAGGCGCAGTGGGACACCTGCTCGAACTGCGCGTTCTCGCTGTTCCAGATCGGCGGCTTCACCCAGAGCGACGAGACGCCGAGCTTCTCGATCGAGATCCCCGACATGCTCTCGTTCCTCGCGACCGGCTCGTTCAGCGGCACGGTGCAGGGCCTGACCCAGCTGAACGACCAGTACAGGGCGAAGTTCGGGTCGGGCAACTACCTGCCGCCAGTCGAGACGATCTACTGGAGCATGCGCGGGATGGCGTATGCCGGCTCGTTCGTCGCCCTCGTAGCGCTGGTCGGTGCGTTCCTCTTCTGGAAGCGACGGCTCGAGCGGCTCAGATGGTTCCTCTGGGTCGGCGTCGTGACGAGCTTCCTGCCGTTCGTAGCCTGCATCTTCGGCTGGATGCTGACCGAGATCGGCCGCCAGCCGTGGATCGTGCAGGGGCTGCTGAAGACGGCCGATGCGAACTCGCCTGCGGTCGGCACGACCTGGCTCGTGATCAGCCTCACCGTCTTCGTCCTCCTGTACCTGACGCTGCTCGTGCTCGACATCTGGCTGATGCGGCGCTACGCGGGCCGTGACCCCCGAGACACCGACGAGGAGTCCGCCGGCGCGACCGCGCCGGCGGTCGGCTACTGATGAACCTCCAGAACCTCTGGTTCGTGCTGATCGTCGTCCTCTGGTCGGGGTACTTCCTGCTCGAGGGCTTCGACTTCGGGGTCGGGATGCTGCTGCCGTCCCTGCCGCGTGACGACGAGGAGCGAAGCGCAGATGTTCCAGACGATCGGGCCGGTGTGGGACGGCAACGAGGTCTGGCTCGTCACGGCGGGCGGCGCGACGTTCGCCGCGTTCCCGGCCTGGTACGCGACGATGTTCTCCGGCTTCTACATCGCGCTGCTGGCCGTCCTCTTCTTCCTGATCATCCGCGTGATCTCGTTCGAGTGGCGGTCGAAGAGCACGAGCCCGCGCTGGAGGAAGGTGTGGCTGTGGGCGAACGCGGTCGGCAGCTTCGGCGCCTCGCTGATCTGGGGCGTCGGCTTCGCGAACCTCCTCTACGGCACGCCGATCAACTCGAGCGGCGACTTCGACGGCACGTTCTGGGACCTCTTCAACGGGTACACCGTGCTCGGAGGGCTCGCGGTGGTTGCGATCTTCGCCTTCCACGGCGCGACCTTCCTCACGCTGCGCACGCAGGGCGACCTGCTCGAGCGGGCGGGCCGCGTCTCGAAGCAGCTCTCGGTGCTCGCCGTGGTGCTCGGCGGCGCCTTCCTGATCCTGACGGTGGTCGTCGCGGTGAACCGCAACGACAAGGACGTCTTCCCGCCCGTGCTGCCGGCGGCGATCGGCGTCGCGGCGCTCGCGCTCGCCGTCGTCTTCGTCCATCTCCGCCGCCAGGTCTGGGCGTTCACGATGACCGGCCTCGGCACGATCGCGGTCGTCGTCACGCTCTTCACGAGCCTCTTCCCGCGGGTGATGGTCTCGAGCACGGACTTCGCGAACAGCCTCACCGTGAGCGGCACCGCGTCGCAGCACTACACCCTCGCGGTGATGAGCATCGTCGCGCTGATCTTCGTCCCGCTCGTCCTGCTGTACCAGGGCTGGTCGTACCACGTCTTCCGGCACCGGGTCGGCGGACCGGGCGGAGAGCCGACCCACTAGGCTCCGAGGCGTGCGTCTCCTCGACCCGCGCCTGCTCCGCCGGGCACGGCCGGCGCGGCTGCTCCTCGGGCTCGACACCGCGCTCGGCCTCGCCACGGCGCTCCTCGTGCTGGCACAGGCGGTACTCCTCGCCCGGGTCGTGGCGAGGGCGTTCGGAGGGGCGTCGCTCTCGGACGTGTCGCTGCCGCTCGAGCTGCTCGTCGTCGTGGTCGTGGCGCGCGCCGGCACGGCGTGGGGCTTCGAGGCCGGGGGGCGGCGCGCGGCGACCGGCGTCCTCTCGCAGCTGCGCCTCGACCTCGTCGAGACCAGGCTGCGCGACCACCCGGCCGCGCTGGACGGCGCCGAGAGCGCCGAGGTCGCGACGACCGCGGTGAACGGCGTGGACGCGCTCGAGACCGCCTTCGCCCGCTACCTGCCGCAGGTCTTCCTCGCGGCCGCCGTCCCCGTCGCGGTGCTCGTGCTCGTCGCCGCGATCGACCCGCTCTCGGCCGGGATCATGCTGCTCACGCTGCCGCTCGTCCCGGTCTTCATGTGGCTGATCGGGCGCGCCACGGCCCGGCACACGAGGGAGCGCTGGCAGGCCCTGACCCTGCTCGCGACGCACTTCTCCGACGTCGTGCGCGGCCTGCCGACGCTGCGTGCCTTCAACCGGGGCGAGGCGCAGACCGAGCGGATCGAGCAGGTGAGCGACGACTACAGGCGGGCCGCGATGGGGACGCTCAGGATCGCGTTTCTCTCCGGGGCGGTGCTCGAGCTCGCCGCGACGATCGGGGTCGCGCTGATCGCGGTCACGGTGGGCGTGCGCCTCGTCGACGGCGACGTCGGGTTCGAGACCGCGCTCACGGTGCTCCTGCTCGCCCCTGAGCTCTACCTGCCGCTGCGGAATCTCGCCGCCTCCTACCACGCGAGCGCCGACGGGCTCGCCGTCTCCGAGCGGCTGCTCGGCCTGATCGAGCAGCCGCCGGCGGTCACGGCCGGGGCCGGGCTTGCGCCGAGCCCTCGCGGCGCGCCGATCCGGCTCGAAGGCGTCACCTTCTCCTATCCGGCCCGGGAGATCCCCGTGCTCGAGGCCGTCGACCTCGAGCTCGAGCCGGGCGAGACGGTCGCGCTCGTCGGCGAGAGCGGCGGCGGCAAGAGCACCGCCGCCTCGCTGCTGCTCCGCCTCTGCGAGCCGACCGAGGGGCGAGTGACGGTCGGCGGGATCGACCTTGCAGCGTGCGACGCGGCGGCGTGGCGCGCGCACGTCGCCTGGGTGCCGCAGGATCCAACACTGTTTCGCGGCACGGTCGCCGACAACATCAGGCTCGGCGACGCCGCGGCGCCCGACGACCGCGTGCGGGCCGCTGCCGAGCAGGCCGGCGCCGACGCGTTCGTCGGCGGGCTGCCGGACGGGTACCGCTCGGTCGTCGGCGAGGGCGGGCGGAGCCTCTCGGCCGGCGAGCGGCAGCGGATCGCGCTCGCACGCGCGTTCCTGCGCGACGCGCCCCTCGTGATCCTCGACGAGCCGACCGCGAACCTCGACCCGGTCAACGCCGAGCTCGTCGGCGAGGCGGTCGAGCGGCTGCGCGCCGGGCGCACCGTGCTCTTGATCGCGCACAGTCCCGAGCTTGCCGCGCGAGCCGACCGCGTCGTGCGGCTCGAGGGCGGGCGGATCGTCGGCGCCGAGGTCGCACCGGCATGAGCAGCCTTGGCCGCCTGCTCGGGCTCGCCGGCATGCCCGCCCGGCGCGTTGCGCTCTCGGTCGCGCTCGGCTCGCTTGCGATCGGCTTCGGCGTCGGCCTGATCACGACCTCCGGCTACCTGATCTCGCGCGCGGCCGAGCATCCGCCCGTGCTCGCGCTGACGGTCACGATCGTGCTCGTTCGCTTCTTCGGGATCGCGCGGCCGATCGCGCGGTACCTGGAGAGGCTCGCCTCCCACGATCTCGCCCTGCGCGCGCTCGGGCGGATCCGCAGTCGCTTCTACGCGCGCATCGAGCCGCTCGCGCCGGCGGGGCTCGCCGATTTCCGCCGGGGCGACCTCGTCAGCCGCATGGTCGGCGACGTCGACGCGTTGCAGGGGCTCTACCTCCGCGGGATCGGGCCGCCGCTCGTCGCGGTCGTCGTGGCGTCCGTGTGCGTCGTCGCCGCTGCGGTCGTCCTCCCCATTGCCGGCGCGATCCTGGCGGCCGGGCTTCTCGTGGCCGGGTTGGCGCTGCCGGCGCTCGCGGCAAGGCTCGGCACCTCGACCGGGCGCCGCCAGGCTGCGGCGCGCGGCGAGCTGACGGCCGAGCTCGTCGAGCTCCTGCGCGGTGCCTCCGAGCTCGTGGTCTACGGCCGCGAGGAGGAGAAGCTTGCGGCGGTCAGGGGGGCCGACGCGGAGCTCGCGCGCCTCACGCGCCGCGACGCGCTCGTCGCGGGGCTCGCCGACGGCCTCGCCGTGCTCGTGGCCGGGCTCACCGTCGTGGGTGTGCTCGCTGCTGCCGTCTCCGCCCACTCCGGGGGCTCGCTCGACCGCGTGCTGATCGCGACGCTGGCGCTCCTCGCGCTCTCGTCGTTCGAATCCGTGCAGCCGTTGCCGAGCACGGCCCGGGAGCTCTCGGCGACCCTCGCAGCCGGCGGCCGCGTGCTCGAGCTGATCGACCGCGAGCCTGCAGTGTGCGACCCTGCCGCGCCGCTTCCGGCGCCGGCAGCGCGGCCCCCGGTCGTGCTCGAGAGCGTGACGGCGCGCTACGCGGGCGAGGACCGGCCCGCGCTCTCTCGCTTCGACCTGCGGCTCGACCCCGGCGCGCGGGTCGCCCTGGTGGGGCCGAGCGGCGCCGGCAAGTCCACGGTCACGAACCTCCTGCTGCGGTTCCTCGACCCGGAGCACGGCCGCGTCACGATCGCCGGCCGGGACGCACGGGAGTACCGGCAGGAGGACGTCCGCCGCACCTTCGCCCTCGCCGGCCAGGAGGCGCACGTGTTCGACTCGACGATCCGCGAGAACCTCCGGCTCGCCCGCCCGGCGGCGACCGACGCAGAGCTCGAGTCGGCGCTCGGCCGCGCGCACCTCTCCGACTGGGTCGCCTCGCTCCCTGACGGTCTCGGCACGCTCGTCGGCGAGGACGGGATGGGGCTCTCGGGCGGTCAGCGCCAGCGGCTCGTGCTGGCGAGGGCGCTGCTCGCCGACGCGCCGGTGCTCATGCTCGACGAGCCCACCGCGCACCTCGATCCGCCGACGGCCCGCGCCCTGATGGACGATGTCCTCGATGCGGCTGCCGACCGCACCGTGCTGCTGATCACGCATCGCCCGGAAGGGCTCGAGCGGATGGACGAGGTCGTCGCGCTCGACGGCGGCAGCGCTCGAGAAGCTCGCTGAAATGGCCTAAGACGTACGGCTCGTGTGAACTGCGGATCCGACAGGAGGGCCTCGACGTCACGTTCGGCTTGGCGGTCGCGCCCGAGGACGGGGCGAAGGCCCTCTCGCTGTGCCATGCCGCCGACGAGCGGCGCTACGCGCGCACGCTGATCCGCGCGGCGGCACGGCCGCAGTACTCGATCTCCTGACCTCGTCGCTACGACGCGGTTTGGCCGCTCTCCGCCGCGGCCTTGACCTCGTCGGCGCTCTCCCTGTCGACCTCGTGCTTCGTCACCTTGTCGGAGTTTGCAAGCGCCTTCTCGACGTCCTCGACCCAGCGCTCTTCGAAGAGCGCCACGATCGCCGAGCTGTTGGGCGGCAGCACGTCCTCGACCTCTTCCTTGATCTCCTTCTTCTCGTGATGGGACACGAGCCCGCCGACACCCGCGCCGATGCCGGCGCCGACGACTCCGGAGGCGAGGAAGGCCGGTGGGAAGATGAGGCCGACGACGAGCCCGCCGACCGCGCCGATCACGGCCCCTTTCCGGGTCTCGTGGAAGGTGTCGTCGACGTGGATCTTCTCGTCGTCACCGCGGCTGACGAGCACGAGCCCGTCGAGCGTGATCACGTCCTCTTTGACGAGCTCCTTGATCGCGTCCCAGTCGGCCTGGGCAGCGTCCGCGTCGTCGTAGACGGCGATGTAGAGATCGACAGGGGCATCGCTGGTGGGTGCCATGGATCTCCTCCCTTCTGTTCGGTGGCCTGCCGCAGGGAGAGCGTCGATCCTACAACCCTCGTCCAGGATCTTCCAGAACTTTCACCGGATCTACACGTCAGACCACCCGATGCTCAAGGGCAGCCCGCCGAGGGTCGATAACGAGCTTGTGACGCGATTCTGCGAGCGTGCGGCTTGATCTATCTGTTCACCCTCTGCGAGTACGGCGGCGGCGAGAGCGCGACGTGCAGGCTCACCTCCGACGAAGCGTTCGCCGACGGCTTCGAACGCGGCCTGAACCTCCGCATCGACCAGGAGACGCACTACATCGTGCGGGAAGAGATCGGCGACGAGGCCGCTTCCGATCGGCTGGCGGACCTGGAACCCTGGATCGAGGCGGCCTGAGGCTCAGATCGTCTGTTCGGGAGCCGTCAGCGCACTCGGCTCCGCGTCGCCCGTGTTGACCGTCGCCTTCGGCTCGATCAGCAGGATCTCCGCCCCCTCTTCGCTCTTCGGGCAGTGCTCGACTCCTCGCGGCACCACGTAGAGCTCACCGGGCCCCAGCACGACGTCGCGATCGCGCAGCTGGATCGTCAGCCGCCCCTTGACGACGAGGAAGAAGTCGTCCGTCTCCGGATGCGTGTGCCACACGAACTCGCCCTTGGTCTTCGCGACCATGAGCTTGTAGTCGTTCATCGTGCCGACGATCCGCGGGCGGAACGGCTCGTCGAAGGTGGCGAGGGCCGCCTCCAGGTTGACCTTGTCGTCCATGCTGCTCCGGCCCAACCCGGAGGCTCCCCCGCTCTTTCCCTATTCCGCTGCCGCTTCGAGCCCGACGGCCACGAGGTCGGTCGGGTGGATCCACGCGTCGGCGAGCAGGATGCCGCCGGCCCGCTGGATCGAGTCCCGGAACGGGATCGCCCAGACGTGCTCGAGCAGCGCGATCGCCGCCGAGGTGCCGTTCGGGATCGTGTCGGCGACGTACCACGCCTGCTCCTCGTCGAACACGTGCCCGTCCTCGAGCGCCTCTGCGCCCGCGAGCGCACCCGCCTCGGCGCCCTCCTCGCCGTCCATGCCGAGGCCGATCAGCGCGCCGATCGTGGCTCCGAACTCCATCGCCTCGTCCTCGCTGAGGTCGCTCGCCTGCAGGACCGCGATCTCGCCGTCGTCGTCCTTCATCACGAAGAGCAGGTCGACGAGGCGGACGATCTCGTGCTCCTTGAGCTTCTGGAGCTCGGGGATGATCTCCCCGGTGAAGTTGTTGCCCTCGAAGCCGATCACCAGCATCTGTACGGGACCCATCTCGCTCACATCCCCTGCAGGATCTTCTGCTTCTGCACTTCGAACTCGGCGTCGGTCAGGATGCCCTGGTCGTGGAGCTGCGCGAGCTTCTGGAGCTGCTCCATCGAGTCCTCGGACATCGCGCCTCCGGCCTGCGGGGGCGGGGGTGCCGCGTCCTGCGGCGGCGGTGCCTCCTGCTGAGCCTCTTGCGCCTGACTTGCGCCTGACTTCGCGCCGGCCTTGCTGGCAACGTAGGCGGTGCCGCCGACGATCGCCGCGGTCCTCAGCGGTCGTCTTCTCATGCCGATCATGGTTCCTCCCTTGCTCGGGTGGTGCCGCACACAGCATCCCGCGCTCGCGCGCCCCGCCGCAACGTCCGGATGGGGTGAAATTCGCTAGAGCAGTCCGAGTTCGGTCGCGCGCTCGACGGCGTCGCTCCGGCTGGACACGTCCAGCTTGCGGTACATCGAGACGGCCTGGGACTTGACCGTGTTGCGGGAGAGGTGCACGCGCTCGCCGATCTCTCCGAAGGTGAGATGGGTCGGAAGCAGATGGAGCAGACGGACCTCTGCGCCCGTGAGACCCGAGGCGCCCTCGTTCCCCGCGGCCGAGTACGCCGTCGCCATCGCTGCCAGCTCCTCGAGGGTCGCGTTCAGGGAGCCGAGGTCGGGCGCCGCCGCGGCGACCCGGCGCGCCTCGGCGAGGAGCAGGCGCGCGGCGGCGACATCGGCGAGGAGCAGGCTCGCCCGAGCGAGCATCAGGCGGGCCTCGACCGCGACCCAGGCTGCGACCTCCGAGTCTCCCTCGATCAGTGCTCTCGCGTGGCGGATCGCCGCCCGGGCGCTCTCCACCTCGCCTTCGTGGGCATGGACGAGCGCGGAGATCGCGAACACGGGTGCGACCGTGGCGATTCCGTCCAGGCTCGCCCTGCTCAGCTCGTCGGTCGCCTGCCCGGCGAGGCTGGAGGCGAGTGCCCACGAGTCCTCGGCGACCGCGAGCGTGGCGAGCTGTGCGAGGCACATCGCGCGGACGGTGATCGCCCCGAACGCCGACGCGAGCCGTTCGCCCTCCTCGAGCCGCCGGCGCCCGAGCTCCGGGTCGCCCGACAGACGCGCGGCGGCGCCCTCCAGGTAGCAGGCCCTCGGCCACCATGGGCTGTCTTCCGGCTCGAGCTCGGTGAAGCGGGCAGCGTCCTCCGCCATCCGCGCCACGCCGTCCTTTGCGATCGTTGCGCGCAGGAGCGCGAGCGCCGATTCGAGGCATGTCGTCCCGTCGGAGAGCGGACCCTCGTGCGAGCAGCGGGCGGCCGTCGCGGTCCATCGCCCGACGGCGCCGCTCTCGACCCCGAGGCTGGCCCACGCCGCGGCGAGCGCGAGCGGCGCGTATCCGGCGATCTGCTCCTCGGTGAAGGCAGAAAGCCAGCGGAGGAGCACCGGCCCGCGGCCCCGGCCCCGGTACCGGACCACGTTCGCCCAGACGAGGTCTCCGGCCCGCTCCACGTGTCCCGCGGCGAGCGCGTGCCGGGTCGCCTCCTCCGGCTCCCCGTGCTCGGCATACCAGTCGCTCGCGCGGCGGTGGAGCTCGAGCTCGAGCCCGGGCTCGGCATCGTGCAGCCTGCTGCGCAGCATCTCCGCGAACAGTGTGTGGTAGCGGTACCAGACGCGTTGGCGGTCGAGGGGAACGAGGAAGAGGTTCGACCGCTCGAGCTTGTGCAGCTTCGAGGCCGAGCCGGTCTGCTCCAGGATCGCGTCGCAGAGCGGTGCCGAGAGGCGGTCGAGCACCGAGGTGCGCGTCAGGAACCGCGCTAGGCCGGGCGAGAGGCGCGCCAGCACCTCGTCCCGGAAGTAGTCGGCGACGATGCGGTCGTCCCCGGTGAAGCCCTCCACCGCGACGACGCTGCCGTGCGCTCTCAGCGACAGCGCGGCGAGGTACAACCCGGCGGGCCAGCCTTCCGTCCGTTCCGTGATCAGGCGAACCTCGGCGGGCTCGAGCTGGATCCCGGCGCCGCGCAGGAGGATCTCCGCCTCGTCGGGCGCGAACGCGAGATCGGCAGGGCCGAGCTCGAACAGGCGCCGTCCGGCGCGGAGCTTCCCGAGCGGGAGGGTCGGCTCGCTCCGCGCGGTGATCGCCAGCTGCGAGCCCGGCTGCAGGTGGCGGGTCAGGACGAAGAGTGCGTCGAGCGCCTCCGGTGCGGTGAGCACGTGGGCGTCGTCGAGCACGAGCACGAACGGCTGCGACCGGGTCGCGACGGCCTTGCCGAGCCGGGGCAGCACGACGCCCTCGACGGCTGGGCTCTGCGTCGACAGGGCGGAGAACACGGGGCCTCCGAGAGGCTCGATCCGATTGAGGGCCAGCGCGACGTACGTCAGCAGGGCCACCGCCTCGTTGTCGCCGTTGTCGAGCGAGACCCAGGCGAATGGGCGCTCGTCCGCGTCGGCCCAGTGGGCCATCAGCGTCGTCTTGCCGTACCCGGCGGGCGCGGCGACGTAGACGATCGGGTCGGCAACGGAAGCGCGCAGCCGGTCGACGAGGCCGTAGCGCGCGACGAGCCCGGGACGGTGTCTCGGCGGCTCGAGCTTCGCTTCGAGGGGCGCGAATCGCGATGCCGGCGCCTCTCTTCGGCTCGTGCGCGGCTCTGCGGCTGCGGTGCGGGAGCCCATCCTTTGTCGAGGTTAACGCAGGCGGGGTCGTCCGCGGGCGCGCGTAGCATCGCCCGGTGTGAATCTTCCGCGCTTCCGCCACGCCGACCGGCACCCGCCGCCCGAAGAGCCTCAGGTCGTCCAGCTAGACCCGCGCCAACTCGACGAGCTCGCGTCGGTCTTCTCGGCGCCGCGCTGGCTGCGAGACCTCGGGATCGCGTCGTGGCTCCTCGTCGGCGCGGCCGCGCTCCTCGTCGGGCTCGTGCTGCTCCTGGCGGCGACCGCGACGATCGTCGACCCGGTGGTGGCGGGGCTGATCCTCGCAGTGGTCAGCGCGCCCGCCGTCAACTGGTTCAAGGGCCACGGCGTGCCGAGGTGGGGTGGAGCCATCATCGTCGTCCTCGCCCTGATCGCACTCGGGCTCTTCATCGCCTTCATCGTCGTCGGCGGGATCGCCTCGCAGGGCGACGGGATCGGGTCGTACGCCACCCAGGCGGCCGACAAGATCCAGAGTTGGCTCGAGAGTCTCGGCCTCAGCGAATCGGGCGCCTCGAGCTCGACCGACAGCGTGAAGTCGGCGACGCCCTCGGCGCTGTCGACGCTCGTCCATGGCATCGCAAACGGGATCCAGGGGCTCACCTCGCTCGTGTTCTTCATCTCGTTCGCCGTCTTCAGCCTCTTCTTCCTGCTCAAGGACGGCCCCACGATGCGCGCTGCGATCGACCGCCGGCTCGGCGTGCCCCTGCCCGTCGCCCAGACGATCACCGGCGGCGTGATCACCTCGCTCCGCCGCTACTTCCTCGGCGTGACGATCGTCGCCGCGTTCAACGCGGTCGTCGTCGGCCTCGGCGCGTGGGCGCTCGGCGTTCCGCTCGCCGGGACGATCGCGGTCGTCACGTTCGTGACCGCGTATGTCCCCTTCATCGGCGCCTTCGTCGCCGGGGCGTTCGCGGTGATCCTGGCGCTCGGCTCGGAGGGCACGCAGACGGCGCTGATCATGCTCGTGATCGTGATCCTCGCCAACGGGACGCTGCAGAACATCGTCCAGCCGATCGCCTTCGGCGCGACGCTCAGCCTCAACCCGCTCGTGGTCCTGATCGTGACGATCGGGGCCGGCTGCCTGTTCGGGATGATCGGGCTCGTGCTCGCGGCTCCGCTCACCTCGGCCGCCGTGCACATCATGGGCGACCTCGCCCGGGCGCGGGCGGCGGCGCGACCCGAACCGGAGGGTGAACCGGTGCCCAGTCCCGCTGCCGGCTGATGGCCGACAAGAGGCCCTCGTACTACGCCCGCGCGAAGGGCACCGCGGAGCGCGGCCAGCAGTGGGTCGAGCGTCAGGACCCCGCATCGTCCCCGGGCGTGACGATCGGCTGGTTCCGGCGCTACGCGGCCGCGGACGGCCAGCTTTACGCCGTGCTCCTCACGGCGTACCTCTTTCTCACAGTCCTGCCCGCCGCGCTCGTGATCGACAGCTATCTCGACCGCGACCCGAACTCACTCGCCGACCACGTGATCGACCGGCTGGGGCTCAAAGGCGCGACGGAGGACCTCTTCCGCAGCGTGCTGCAGGGCGCCGGCGGCCACAAGCTCACGGCCTCGTTGATCGCCCTCGGCAGCGTCGCCTTCTTCGGGCTCGGCATCGGCCGGGTGCTCCAGCTCGCGCACGCCAAGGCCTGGGGGCTCGACCTCCGCAAGGCCAGGATCATGGACCAGGCGCGCTACCTACAGGTACTGCTGGCCATCCTCCTGGCGATCCTCCTCTACGCGATCCAGGGCAAGGTGCTCGAGGGCGAGGCGTCCTGGATCGGCTGGGTGATCGCTCCGTTCTGGCTCTTCGCTGTCTTTGCCTTCTTCGTCTGGGTGCCGCGCCTCCTGCTGCACAAGGAGATCGCCCGGCGCGACGTCGTCCCGGGCGCGGTGTTCACGCTGCTCGGGCTCGTTTTCGTGCGGCTCCTCTCCCACTACCTCCTCGTCAACTGGCTCGAGTGGTACGGGAAGTACTACGGCGGTCTCGGGATCGTGATGGCGCTCTTCTTCTGGGTCACGATTCCCGCCACGATCCTCGTGCTGGCCGCCGCGCTCTCGCCCGCGCTCGCCCGCCGGAGGGAGCTTCGGAGAGAGCGGGCGGCTGCGAGCTAGACCCCGAGCGGCATATGATCCTGGGCATGGCGACCTTCCTCCACACCATGTGCCGGATCACGGATCCGGCGAAGAGCCGGACGTTCTACGAGGCGCTCGGCTTCCGGTTCTCGAACGAGATGGACATCGTTCGCAACGGCGAGCGCGAGGCGACGAACTACTTCTTTTCGATCGGCGACCAGGAGAACGTGCTCGAGCTGACGTTCAACCACGACGGGCGGACCTACGACCTCGGCACCGGCTACGGCCACATCGCGGTCGGGGTCGACGACCTCGCCGTGACGCTGGCCGAGCTTGCGGCGCAGGGGATCGAGCCCGAGCGCGAGCCCTACCGCGTCCGTGAGGGCGGCAGCCTGCTCTGCTTCGTGCGCGACCCCGACGACTACCGCATCGAGCTGATCGACCGCTCGGGGCGCTAGCCCGGCAGCAAACCGTCGCGGTAGCGCATCGGCCGCGAGGGTCGGGAAGCGCGCGTACGCGACCCCGCCGTCCTGCGTCTCCTCGTCCGGGCAGGCGTCGTGGCGCCGCGCCGCGTCGTCCACCGTGTACTTGCCCCACGGCCCGGTCGCCTGGAACCGCCGCGAGCCGACCGCGAGGATCACGCAAGGGCCGTCTCCCGCGCCGACGAAGACGTGCCGGGTCTCAGGTGGGCAATGCACGAAGTCCCACCGACGCAGCGGCCGCTCCTGCCCCTCGACTATTAGCAGCGCCTCTCCGGACAGCACGAGGAAGTCCTCCTGCTCCGTTTCCCAGTGGTACATCGAGTTCGGCTCGCCGGGGGAGAGGACCTGGATCGACATGCCGAGCATGGGGAAGTACGTCTCGGCCTCGAGCTCGTCGGCTCCCGTCAAGGGCAGGCTGTCCCCGCGACCCGGCCTGTGGAACCAGCGCGCCTCGCGCGCGTTCATGACGAACCAGCCGACGCTCGCCGGCACGAGCCCTGCCTCCGTCTCGGTGAGGTCGGCCTCGGGAACCACGCTCGGATGATACGGAGCCAAGACAGCCGCGGTTACGATGCGCGACGAGGCATGGAGCATCGAAGCGCAGCCGAGCTCGAGGCCGGCCTGGACGAGATCAGACGGTCTCCGGTCGGGGAGGGGACCGTCGAGCTGATCGTGCGCCGCCCGGCCGAGGACGAGCGCGAGGTGCTCGAGGAGGGCGCGCTCGACCTCGACGAGGGCCTCGTCGGCGACGTCTGGCGGGCGAAGGCGATCGCGCGCGCGGAGGGGGACAACGCCGGCTCCGACAACCAGGTGACCGTGATGAACGCGCGCGTGATCGCGCTCCTCGCGGGCGACCCCGACCGGCGGGCGCTCGCCGGCGACCAGCTCTACGTCGATCTCGATCTGAGCGCCGGGAACCTGCCGCCCGGCACGCGGCTGGCGCTCGGCTCCGCGATGATCGAGATCACCGCGCTGCCGCACACGGGCTGCGGGAAGTTCACCGCCCGCTTCGGCAGCGAGGCTGCGCGCTTCGTCAACTCGCCGGACGGCCGCGCCCTCCGCCTGCGCGGCGTGAACGCGAAGGTCGTCCAGCCCGGCACAGTCCGCCGCGGAGACTCGATCAGAAAGGTGTGAACCGATGGCACTGAAGCACCCGAAGGCGGCCGCAAGGCCTGCCCCGAAGCAGGCCGCGTCTCCGATCTACGGGCTCGGCGGCGGGTCGATCCCGACCCACGAGCTCTCGGAGATCGGCGAGCTGCCGCCGGACGTCGCCTACCAGATCGTCCACGACGAGCTGATGCTCGACGGCAACGCGCGCCTCAATCTCGCGACGTTCGTGACCACGTGGATGGAGCCGCAGGCGCAGAGGCTGATGACCGAGTGCTTCGACAAGAACATGATCGACAAGGACGAGTACCCGCAGACGGCGGAGCTCGAGATGCGCTGCGTCACCATTCTCAGCCGCCTCTGGCATGCCCCCGACGCGGCCGAGGCGACGGGATGCTCGACCACCGGCTCGAGCGAGGCGGCGATGCTGGGCGGCCTCGCGCTGAAGCGCCGCTGGGAGAAGCGGCGCAAGGACGGCGCGAAGCCGAACCTCGTGATGGGGATCAACGTCCAGGTCTGCTGGGAGAAGTTCGCCAACTACTGGGACGTCGAGATGCGTCTCGTGCCGATGGAAGGCGATCGCTTCCACCTCTCCGCCGAGGAGGCCGTCAAGCTCTGCGACGAGAACACGATCGGCGTCGTCGCGATCCTCGGCTCCACCTTCGACGGCTCCTACGAGCCGGTGAAGGAGATCTGCGCCGCCCTCGACGACCTCCAGGCCGGCACCGGCATCGACGTCCCGGTGCACGTCGACGGGGCCTCCGGCGCGTTCGTCGCCCCGTTCGTCGACCCCGAGCTGGAGTGGGACTTCCGTCTTCCGCGGGTCGCCTCGATCAACGCCTCCGGGCACAAGTACGGGCTCGTCTATCCGGGCGTCGGCTGGGTCGTGTGGCGCGACGCTGAGGCGCTCCCGGCCGACTTGATCTTCTGGGTCAACTACCTCGGCGACAACATGCCGACCTTCGCGCTCAACTTCTCCCGCCCGGGAGCCCAGATCGTCGCGCAGTACTACAACTTCGTCCGCCTCGGGTTCGAGGGGTACCGGAAGGTGCAGGCCTACGCGCGCGACGTCGCCATGCGGCTCTCGGGGCAGATCGCCGAGCTCGGCCCGTTCGAGCTGATCACGAGGGGCGACGAGTTGCCGGTGTTCGCCTTCAAGCTGCGCGACGAGATCGACAACTACACCGTGTTCGACGTCTCGAATGCGGTCCGCGAACGCGGCTGGCTGCTGCCCGCGTACACGTTCCCGAAGAACCGCGAGGACCTTGCGGCGCTCCGGGTCGTCGTCAAGCGCGACTTCAGCCACGACCTCGGAGATCTGCTCGTCGCGGACCTGAAGCGGCAGCTGCCGCGGCTGCAGAAGCAGCCCGAGCCCGTTCACGACGCGACGACCGCGAGTGCCTTCCACCACTGAGTTCCGGTGGGTCTTCGACGCGGAGGAGCACCGCGTCGAGGAGCATCTCGGCCGGGAGAGCCTCTACCTCCGGCGCGGCACCGCGCTCGCCGAGGGAGTGGAGCTCGCGCACGGGGTGTTCGAGTTCGACGTCGCGTTCCCGCCCGGGCGCGACTTTCCCGGCGCTCTCTTCCGTGCGCTGGATCACCGGAACTACGAGACGTTCTTCGTCCGCCCGCACCAGTCCGGGAACCCTGACGCCACGCAGTACACACCGGTCTTCAACGACGTCTTCGGCTGGCAGCTCTACCACGGTGAGCCGTTCCAGGTGCCCCTCGAGCTGCCCTGCGACGAGTGGCTGCGGATCCGGATCGCGTTCGTCGGCACGCGGGCGGAGATCCTGGTCGGCGATCACGCTCCGATCGTGGTGCCGCTCAAACGGGCCCTCGCGGCCGGAAGCGTCGGCCTGCTCGGCGGCGTCTTCGCCGGCACTCATTTCTCGAACTTCTCGCTCGAAGCAGTCGAACCCGACCCGGCGGCCCTCGTGCCGGCCGCTCCGATCGCGGCCGCGCCCGGGGTAATCGGCGCGTGGGACGTGTCCGATCCGTTCGCAGACGTCGGGCGAGAGCCGCTCGACCTCGCCGGACGGCGGTGGACGCGCCTCGAGTCCGAGCCGTCCGGTCTCACCAACCTCGCGAGGGCGAACGGGCTCGAGGAGGGCCGGGACACGGTCTTCGCCCGCGCCGCGATCTACTCGGCGGCCGCACTAGCCAAGCGGCTCGAGTTCGGCTTCAGTGACCGCGTGCGCGTCTATCTGAACGGGCTCCTGCTCTTCAGCGCCGACGACTCCTATCGCTCGCGCGACTACCGGTTCCTGGGGAGCATCGGCTGGTGGGACGCGCTGCAACTCCCGCTCGAGGCCGGCCGGAACGAGCTCGTGCTGGCGGTCTCCGAGGACTTCGGCGGCTGGGGTGTCCAGGCGCGGTTCCCCGATCCGGACGGGCTCGCGCTGGGGGACTAGGGCCCGCGCTGGGTCCTTCGGAGCAGCCTGCCGACGGCCGAGTCGTGTGGGACGCCCGCACGGATGTCCTCGGCGCAGGCCGTGCAGTACACGGCGAGGCGGCGTGCCTCCTCCTGTTCGGCGCCCACCGTTCGCGCCTCGAGCTCCGCTGCCAACGCCCGAATCTCCTCGAGCGTGTCGGCGTTGCGCGCGTATTCAGCCGCGAACGCGGCCTCCCATGCGCTGCGGAGCGCCCTCTCGGGCAGGCCGGCCTCGAGCGCCTCGCGAGCCTCGGCTAGCTCGTCGACGGTATCGGCTCCTGCTCCGGCTCCGGCTTCTTCGCCGCCTCGCGGGCCAGCGAGATCAGGACGGCGCCCCCCAGGGCCAGCCCGAGGCCGATGAGCGCGACGACCACGTGCCAGGCCGGCCGGCTCAGGCGCTCCTGGAGCAGGATCACGGCCAACAACACGCTCACGATCGGGTTCGCGACCGAGACGGTCGCCACCGAGGGCGCGAGCCGGCCCGTTCCGAGCGAGATCTGCTGGAGCACGAACCCGAGGCCTCCGGCGACGGCCAGCGCGTAGAGCTGCCAGTCCGTGATCACGGTGTGGAGGCTCTCGTGCCACGCGGTGAGAACCGGCTTCGTGAGCACCGCCGCGAGGCCGTACATCGCGCCGGCGACGGTCCCGTAGACGCCCGCTTTCATCGAGAGGCCCCCGCGGCTCCCGAAGTAGAGACCGGCAGCCGAGGCGGCGCCGACGATCGCGATCGCGACCACCCATTCGTTCGTCGGAGCGTTGTCCCGGCCGCCCGCGGGATCGCCGAATACGGTGAAGAGGGCCAGGCCGATCACGATCACGACTGCGCCGAGGATTTCGCGTCTCCCCACGTCCTGTTTCGTGAGGAAGTAGCCGAGCGGGAGCGCGAAGACGACGGTCGTGACGAGGAGCGGCTGGATGATCGCGACCTGCCCTCGATCGAGCGCGGCCGCCTGGAAGCCCCACCCCAGGACGAGCGCGGCGGTGCCGATCAGCCACCACGTCTGCCGGAGGAGCCGGACGAGCGTGACCGGACGGCGCAGCGACACCTCGCCCTCGTTCAGGGCCCCCTTCTGCTGGAGCGTGGCGGCGACGGCGAACAGGAACGCCGCGATCAGCGCGAGGACGGCTGCCATCGGAGGAGCCTAAAGCGACCGCACGGCCGGCGGAAGCCCTCGGTCGCGCTTCAGGTTCGTCGTCCGGCGGCCGAAGAGGGACGTGGAGTGTTTCGATCGGAGCCGACAGGGGGAGACGGTTCACCGCCGCAGAAAGGCGGAGGCGCAGCTACCCTCGGTGGCGTGTTGTCGCTGCTCGGGGGTCTCGCGGCGCGTCGTCCGCGGTGGCTCGTGGCCGGTGCAGTCGCCTTCACGGTTCTGGGAATCGTCTTCGGCGGCACCGTCACGAGCCGGCTCTCGAACGGCGGTGTCCACGACCCGGCCACCCAGAGCGCGAGAGCCGACGTGCAGCTCGCGCGGGCGACCGGGAAGGATCCGGGCTCCAGCCTGCTCGCGATCGTCCGGCTCCGCAACAGCGCCCGCTCGAGCGCCGGTGCGGCCGAGGTCGCGGGTGTCGTCCGGAAGCTGAGGAGCCTCGGTGCCCGGAACGTCGTCGCTCCCGTCGGAGGGCTCCCCGCCCGGCTCGTCTCGCGAAACGGCCGCTCCGCGCTCGTGATCGTGCCGGCGGGCGGAGAGCGTCTTGCGAGCCGTGCCCGCGCCGCGTTCGCCCACGACTCCCAGGTCGTGCTCGGCGGCGATCCGGTCGTCTCGCAGCAGGTGAACGAGATCGTCGCGACCGACATGAAGCGCGCCGAGATGATCGCGCTGCCGCTCCTCTTCCTGCTCTCGTTCCTGATCTTCCGCGGCCTCGTCGCCGCGATGCTGCCGCCGCTCGTCGGCCTCGTCACCGTCGCGGGCGCCCTGCTCGGGCTGCGCGTGGCCAGCGAGATGACCTCGCTCTCGATCTACGCGCTCAACCTCGTCACGGGCCTCGGGCTCGGGCTGGCGATCGACTGGAGCCTCTTCATCGTCTCGCGCTACCGGGAGGAGCTCGCGATTCACGGCCCCGGGGCGAAGGCACTTCGCGAGACCCTGCGGACCGCCGGGCGCACCGTGCTCTTCAGCTCGCTCACGGTGGCCGCCGCGCTCGCCTCGCTGCTCGTCTTCCCGCAGAGCTTCCTCCGCTCGATGGGCCTCGGCGGGATGCTCGTGTCGCTGATCGGCGCCGGCGTCGCGCTCATCTTCCTGCCGGCCGTGCTCGCCCTGCTCGGGCGCAGGGTCGACAGCCTCGCGCCGCGCCGGCTCCAGCGCGCATCCGCGAAGGCGGCGCGTCCGGCCTCGTCGGGCTACTGGTATCGGCTCTCGCACATCGTGATGAAGCGTCCCGTCGTGATCGCCGCGGCGACCGCCGGCCTGCTGCTCATGCTCGGAGTGCCGTTCACGGGAGTCCGCTTCACGGGCTTCGACCCCTCGGTGCTGCCGCAGGCCTCGAGCGGCCGCCAGGTCGACAGGATCGTCCACACCGAGTTCGCGACCGACCTGAACCCGACGGCCTATGCCGTCGTCAGCGCTCCGGCGACGGCTCGTCCGGCCGTGCGGGCTCTCGCGGCGCGGCTCGGAGCCTTGCCGGGCAGGCCCGCGGTGGCGGCGCCTGCGCTCGTCGGCCGCGACACATGGCTGATCGACGTCGGCACGAGTGCCGGCCGGAACTCGAACGGCGGGCAGCGCCTCGTCGATCGGATGCGTGCGGTGCCGTCGCCCTATCCGGTGCTGATCGGGGGCGACTCCGCCTCGCTCGTCGACCAGAAGTCGAGCCTCGTCTCGAACCTCCCGTACGCGCTCGCGATCCTCGTCGGCGCCACGCTCTTCGTGCTCTTCCTGATGACCGGGTCGATCGTGCTGCCGATCAAGGCGATCGCGCTCAACCTGCTCACGATCGCCTCGGTGTTCGGGGTGCTCGTGTGGATCTTCCAGGACGGCCGGCTGCAGGGGCTGCTCGGCTACTCCGGCCAGGGTGGGATCGACACGACGCAACCGATCCTGATCGCGGCGGTCGCGTTCGGCCTCTCGACCGACTACGGGGTCTTCCTGCTGACCCGGATCAAGGAGGCCCGTGACGGCGGCGCGGACACCAAGACCGCGGTCGCCTTCGGGCTCGAGCGCACCGGGCGGATCGTGACGGCCGCGGCGTGCCTGTTCATCGTCGCGATCGGCGCCTTCGCCGCCTCGCGGATCGTCACGATCAAGGAGGTCGGGCTCGGCACCGGTCTCGCGGTGCTGATCGACGCGACGCTCGTGCGTGCGCTGCTCGTTCCCTCGCTGATGATGCTGCTCGGGCGGGCGAACTGGTGGGCACCGCGGCCGCTGCGCTGGGCGACCTCGCGCATCTCGTTCTCCGGGTAGGTTTTCCCGATGCCCGCCTGGGCCACACTGGGCGTCTTCGCGGTGGCCGCGCTCGCGCTGCTCGCGGTGCCCGGCCCGTCGGTGCTCTACATAGTCACCCAGAGCATCCGCGACGGCCGCCGCGCCGGGCTCGTCTCGATGCTCGGGATCCAGACCGGAGCGCTCGTGCACGTGACGGCGGCCGCGCTCGGGCTCTCGGCGCTGCTCGTCTCTTCCGCCACCGCCTTCGACGCCGTCAAGTTCGCCGGCGCCGCCTACCTGATCTACCTCGGCGTTCGCCGCCTGCTCGGACGCGACGAGCCGGACGTGACCGACCCGCGCGAGCAGGTCGAGCTGCGGCGCCTGTACACCCAGGGGATCGTCGTCAACGTGTTGAACCCGAAGACGGCCCTCTTCTTCTTCGCCCTGCTGCCGCAGTTCGTCGATCCTGCGGTGGGCCCGGTCTTCCTGCAGGTGCTCCTGCTCGGCTTGCTCTTCATCGCGCTCGCGCTGGTCAGCGACGGGCTCTGGGCGGTGCTCGCGGGGACGTTCGGCGAGCGGCTGCGGTACAGCCGTGCGTTC
This sequence comes from uncultured Actinomycetes bacterium, assembly GCA_963724805.1. GTDB lineage: Bacteria > Actinomycetota > Thermoleophilia > Gaiellales > Gaiellaceae > CAVQZA01. The sequence continues at coordinate 55,150 of CAVRWA010000001.1, read as the reverse complement.
GCCCGCGTCCAGCGCTACGTGTCCGGAAGCATCTTCCTCGGGCTCGGCGTCGTCGCGGCCCTCGCAGCGCCTGCCCGCAGCCGCTAGCGCCCTATACTCGCGCGCGTGACCGCAGTACCGGCCGTACCGGCGCCGAAGAAAGGCCTCCACCTCTACTGGAAGCGGATCGTGATCGGCGCGGTGGTGGTCGTCGTCGTGGCGGCAGCGGCCCGGCTGCTCGGGTGGGACATCTGGGGCTGGTGCAAGCAGGTATGGGACACGATGACAGGCATCTCGCTCGCCTCGCTGATCGCGGCGATCGTGCTCAAGACGCTGCAGACGGGCCTGACGGCGTTCGGCTGGTACTGGATCCTGCGCTACGGCTACCCGAACGCGCGCATCCGCTGGCTCGACGTGTTCGCGCTGTACGCCGCCTCGGTCGCGCTCAACAGCTTCCTGCCGGCGAACCTCGGCACGCTGATGTACCTGATCATGCTGTCCGCGACGATCGCCGGCGCGACGTTCGCGGGCATCCTCGGCGGCTACGCCGTTCAGAAGATCTTCTACACGCTGATCGGCGGCTTCACCTACCTCTACCTGTTCCTGACCGTCGGCGGCTCGTTCAGCCTCAGGTTCGGGTTCACCCAGAACCACCCGTGGGCGACGGGGATCTTCCTGATCGGCTGCGCGTTCCTGATCTACCTCCTCCTGCGCCGGCTCTGGCCGCGGGTGGTGAAGTGGTGGGACCAGGCCAAGGAAGGCGGTGCGATTCTCGGCCATCCGCGCGCCTATCTCGTGCGCGTCTTCCTGCCGTCGCTGGGCAGCTGGTTTGCGATGCTCGGCGTGATGTGCGTGTTCCTACACGCGTACGGCATCCCGATCAGCTTTCACACGCTGATGCGGATCTGCGGCGGCAACTCGATCGCGAACGTGACCTCGGTGACACCCGGCGGCGCCGGGGTGACCCAGGCGTTCAACGTCGCCTCGCTGAAGGGGATCACGACCGCCACCAACGCCACCGCCTACTCGGTCGCCCAGCAGCTCGTCACCACCGCCTGGAACTTCGCGCTCGCGATCATCCTGATGGTCTGGGCGTTCGGCTGGTCGGGTGGAAAGCGGCTCGTCGAGGGCTCCTACACCGACGCGAAGGAGAGGGCGGCTGAGCAGTCCGCGGCCCGCAAGGCGAGGAAGGAAGAGAAGAAGGCTGCGAAGGCCGGCGGCGAGGTGCCCGAGGCAGGCTAGGGCCGCTGCGCTCGCTGGTGGCTCAGGTTCCCCACGAGCAGCGCGACCACGGTCACGAGATAGAGCTGTCCGAGCAGCGCCTCCGAGACCGCCATGGTGTGTCCGAAGTCGCCGGCCGGCGTGTAGTCCCCGTAGCCGAGCGTCGCGAGGGTGACGTAGCTGAAGTAGAGCTGGAGTGACGCAGTGCCGTCGGTGCCCTGTGCGAAGAACGGCCCTGAGCCGAGGACCGCGGCGGCGCCGTAGACGAACGTGAAGAGGATTCCGAGCAGCAGGTAGATGCAGACCGCGCCGGTGATCGACTGCCTGTTGACCTGCCGCTGGTCGATCACCCCGAGCGCGATCACCGCGATCGTCACCGCGACGAGCGTCATGTTGAGGATCCCGACGATCCCGACCAGCGTGGTGCCGCCGACGAGGAGCTGGACGATCGCGACGGCGGGGCCGATCACGACGAGTGCGATGATGGCGCGTCGGTCACGCCCGAAGCCGGAGGTCCAGAGCGCCGCGATCAGGGTCGCGCACTGGAGCAGGACGAGGACGCTCTTCGTCCAGCTCTCGTCGGGCGCAGCCGCCGTGAACACGAACGTGACGAGGATCAGCACGATCACGAAGCGATAGCTGTGGCTCGCCCGCAGGCGGGTCAGGCGCGAGCCGGGGCGCCAGACGGTCGGGGCGGACGAGGTGGCGCTTTCCACGGACGTTTCATACATGTCCGGGGAGTCGGATGTGGAAGGCTTGCGCCATGAGCACCTACGAGCGCGTCGCCGGTCTGCCGCTTCTCGTCGAGAGCTACGAGCTCGAGCGGCTCGAGCGGCCCGTGTCGAGCGGCTTCACCCGCGTGAGCACCGTGATCCGGCTGCGGGGAGCCGGGCACGACGGGATCGGCGAGGACGTCACCTACGAAGCCGGGGATCACGATCACTTCCAGGCCGGCGGCCGCGACTACCCGCTCGCCGGGGAGTGGACGCTCGACTCGTTCTCGCAGCGCGTCGGCGGCCTCGATCTGTTTCCCGTCGCGGCCTCGCGGGAGGTCTACCGCAACTACCGGCGCTGGGGAGTCGAGAGCGCGGCGCTCGACCTCGCTCTGCGCCAGTCAGGGCTCGGAGCGGCCGAGGCGCTCGGGCGCGAGGCGCGTCCGGTGCGCTTCGTCGTCTCGCTGCGCCTCGACGAGAAGCCGAGTGCCGAGCCTCTCCGGCAACGAGTTGCGCTCTACCCCTGGATCCGGTTCAAGCTCGACGCGACGACGGGCTGGGGCGACGCCTTCGTGGCGGAGCTCGCGGCTCTCGGCGTTGTCGAGGCGGTCGACTTCAAAGGCGCCTACCACGGCACGCCCGTCGACCAGCCGCCCGACCCGGCGTTGTACGCGCGCGTCGCCGAGGGGCTGCCCGGCGCGCTGCTCGAGGATCCCGCCCTGACGCCCGAGACCGACGCGGTGCTGACGCCGTACCGCGACCGGGTCACCTGGGACGCGATCATCCACACGGTCGAGGAGATCGAGGCGCTGCCGTTTCCGCCTCGCGTGCTGAACATCAAGCCTTCGCGGTTCGGGAGCGTCCAGGCGCTGCTCGATGCATACGACTTCCTGGAGAGCCGCGGGATCGCGGCGTACGGCGGCGGGCAGTTCGAGCTCGGGCCGGGGCGGGGCCAGATCCAGGCGCTCGCCTCGCTCTTCCATCCGGAGGGGCCGAACGACGTCGCACCCGGCGGCTACAACGAGCCGGAGCCCGCCCCCGGGCTGCCCACGAGCCCGCTCGAGCCGGGGCTCTCGGCCACCGGCTTCCGCCGCGACGGCTGACACGTTTCCGGCACAGAGGCGTCACCCACGCGTGACGGTTCCGTCGCTACTGTCGTTTCGATGGCGAAGAGGACGGACCCCCGCACCGTCAGCACCCCCTGGGGTAGCGCGGCGCTCGTCGACGAGCTGACCCTCCCGCAGCGCGCCGGCGAGCGCCGTTTCGCCTCGGTCGTCCAGCTCCTCGAGGGCGGGAAGGGCGAGCGTTTCGTCCGCTTCGCATACTCGACCGGCGGCGCGGCCCGGCGCGGCCCGATCACGCTGCGCGCACGCGACCTCGCGCGGCTCCACGCGGCGCTGGTCGAGCATCCGGCGCTCGCGGCGATGCTCGGATTGGGAGGTGGGGCCTAGACGCGTGCCGCGGAGCGATCTCTGGCAGCGTCGACGAGGGAGGCGAGAATCAGCGCGCCGTCGGCCGAGCCGAGCAACGGATCGACGGCGTGCTCGGGATGGGGCATCAGGCCCATCACGTTGCCCGATTCGTTGACGACGCCGGCGACGTCGCCGATCGATCCGTTCACCGGCTCGGCGTAGCGCAGCACGATCTGGCCGCGCGACTCCAGCTCGGCGTACAGGCCCGGGTCGGCGAACCAGCAGCCCTCGCCGTTCTTGACGGGGATCGTGAGCCGCTGCTCCGTCTCGCAACGGGCGGTGAAGAGCGTGCTTGCGTTCTCGACGACCAGCGGCACGTCACGGCAGATGAACGAGAGGGAGACGTTCGGGCGCAACACGCCCGGCAGGAGGCCGGCCTCGCAGAGGATCTGGAAGCCGTTGCAGATCCCGAGCACCGGGCCGCCTGCGGCTGCGAAGCGGGCGACCGCGCCGAGCGCCGGGCTGAAGCGCGCGATCGCGCCGCAGCGGAGGTAGTCGCCGTAGGAGAACCCGCCTGGGAGCACGACCGCGGCGACCTCCGGCAGCTCGGGCTCCGCGTGCCAGACGAGGACGGGATCGGCGCCGAGGGCGCCCAGCGCCCATGCTGCGTCGCGGTCGTCGTTCGAGCCCGGGAAGACGACGACGGCGATCCGGGGTGCTTCGGTCATGCGTCCTCGAGCTCGATCTCGTAGCTCTCGATCAGCGGGTTCGCGAGCAGCTGCGCGCACATCCGCTCGACCTCCGCGCGGGCATCGGTCGGGTCGGTCGCCGCCACCTCGAGATCGACGACGCGGCCCACGCGAGCATGCCCGATGTGGAACCCGAGGTGGCGCAGCGCCTCCTCGACCGCCTGTCCCTGCGGGTCGAGGATCCCTTCCTTCGGGCGCACGAGCACGGTGGCCTTCACCTCGGAGCCCCCGGAAAGCGAGCAGCACTCTTTGGGGCAGTCATCGGAGCACCACCGTCGGGTCGGCGAGGTAGTCGTCGAACGCGATCCCGGTCAGCTGCTCGAACGCCTCCACGTAGCGGGCGCGCGTCCCGGTTACGAGGTCGGCCGGGATCTCGGGCCCCGGGTCGGTCTTGTCCCAGCCGAGCGTCTCGCAGTAGTCGCGCACGAACTGCTTGTCGAACGACGGCTGCGCGCCGCCGGGCTCGTACTCGTCGGCCGGCCAGAAGCGGGACGAGTCCGGGGTGAGCGCCTCGTCGCCGAGCGTGAGCGTGCCCCCGGGGTCGACGCCGAACTCGAACTTCGTGTCGGCGATGATGATCCCACGCTCGAGCGCGTGCGCCGAGGCGAAGCGGTACAGCTCGAGCGAGAGCCGCTCGGCCTGCGCATAGAGCTCGTCTCCGACCAGCTCGGCCGCCTGCTCGCGGGTGATGTTCTCGTCGTGACCGCTCGTCGCCTTGGTGGCCGGGGTGAAGATCGCCTCGGGCAGCCGCGCCGACTCGACGAGCCCCTCGGGCAGGAGGTGGCCGCAGACCGTGCCGGTCGCGCGGTAGTCCTTCCAGCCGGAACCGGAGAGGTAGCCGCGCACGACGCACTCGATCGGCAGCATCTCGAGCCGCCGGCACTCGGTCGAGCGGCCGTCGGGCCGCAGTGCGAGCAGGTGGTTGGGGCAGATCGCCCGGGTGCGAGCGAACCAGAATCCCGAGAGGCCGGTCAGGACGCGGCCCTTGTCGGGGATCTCGGTCGGCAGGACGACATCGAAGGTCGAGATGCGGTCGCTCGCGACGAGCAGCAGCCGCTCCTCGTCGAGGGCATAGAGCTCGCGGACCTTGCCGCTTCCGACGTGGACCTCAGACATGGACGGGCTCCTCCTTTCGTGGGGCGAGCGCGTCGAGCCGGTCGAAGACCGTGTCCACGTGCCGCGTGTAGGCGTTGATGTCGAAGGCCTCGGCGAGCGCGCTCGGAGGGAGCGCGGCCGCGATCTCCTCGTCGCCCCGCACGAGCGTGCGGAAATCCGTCTCCTCGTCCCAGGCGCGCATCGCGTTTCGCTGCACGAGGCGGTAGGCGTCGTCGCGTGAGAGGCCGCCCGAGACGAGCGCGAGCAGGACGCGCTGGCTGAAGAAGAGGTAGAAGCTCGCCTCGAGGTTGCGCTGCATCCGCTCGGGGCGGACGACGAGCCCTTCGACGAGCCAGGTGAAGCGGTCGAGCATGTAGTCGAGCGCGAAGAAGGCGTCCGGAACGACCACGCGCTCGGCGGAGGAGTGCGAGATGTCGCGCTCGTGCCAGAGCGCGATGTTCTCGAGCCCGACGAGCGAGGCGGCGCGGACCACCCGCGCGAGCCCGCAGATCCGCTCGGCCACGACCGGATTGCGCTTGTGGGGCATCGCCGATGAGCCCTTCTGGCCGCGGGCGAACGGCTCCTGAACCTCCGCTACCTCGGTGCGCGCCAGGTGCCGGATCTCGAGCGCGAACTTGTCGAGCGAGGAGGCGGCGATCGCGAGTGCGGAGAGCAGCTCCGCGTGGCGGTCGCGCTGCAGGACCTGGGTCGAGGACGGCGCGGGCTCGAGCCCGAGCCGCTCGCAGGCGAGCCGCTCGACGTCCGGGTCGGTGGCTGCGTAGGTGCCGACCGCGCCGGAGAGCTTGCCGACCCGCATCCCCTCGAGCGCCTGCTCGACGCGGATCCGGTCGCGGTCGAGCTCGAACGCCCAGCCGGCGAGCTTGAGCCCGAAGGTGGTCGGCTCGGCGTGGACGCCGTGGGTCCTGCCCATGCAGAGCGTGCGGCGATGCTCCTGGGCCCGCACGACAACCGCGGCCAGTGCGTGCTCGATCCCCTCGCGGATCAGCTTGCCGGCCGCCTGGATCTGCAACGCGAGCGCGGTGTCGACGACGTCCGAGGAGGTGAGCCCGTAGTGGAACCACCGTCCCTCGGGGCCAAGCGGCTCGGCGACCGCGTCGACGAAGGCCGCGGTGTCGTGGTGGAGGGTCGCCTCCAGCTCGGCGACGCGCTCCGGGCTCGGCGGCACCGCCTTCGCTCGGATCGCCCGTGCGGCGCCTGCCGGCACGGCGCCGACCTCGGCCCATGCGTCGGTCGCGGCGAGCTCGACCTCCAGCCAGCGCCCCAGCTTGCCCTCGTCCGACCAGATGCTGGCCATTGCCGGACGGGAGTAGCGCGCAATCACTACGGAGATTCTAGAGGTGACGGCGGCTCGAGCGTCACGAGCAGCGCGCGCAGGAGGCGGGCGAGCGCCTCGCGCTCTGCGGGCCGAAGCGCCGAGAGCACGCGCGCCTCGTTCTCCAGGTGCGCCGCCACGGTCTCGTCCACCGTGCGAACGCCGTCGGGCGTGAGGGCGACCAGGACGCCGCGGCGGTCGTCCGGGTCGGGGCTCCGGCGCAGGAGATCGCGTCTCTCGAGCTGGTCGAGGCGATACGTCATCGCGCCGGAGGAGATCATCATCGAGCGCGAGAGCTCGGTCGGCGTCAGCGTGTACGGCGGCCCCGAGCGCCGCAGGGTCGCGAGCACGTCGTACTCGGGGCCGGTGAGGCCGTGGCGCCCGAGCTCCTCCTCGATCTCTCGCTGGAGCAGCGGCGCAAGCCGGGCGACCCGCCCGAACACGCCGATCGGGCTGTGATCGAGCTCGGGCCGCTCGCGCTGCCACTGCTCGAGGATCAGATCGACCGCGTCCTTCGCCATTGACAGGCATCATATCTCATGTTAAAGTATCTTGAAGTAAAGCTACTTTGATTCAAAGGAGAAGCGCATGTACCCGCAGGTGACCCAGTTCCAGACGCGTGACGCCGAGGTTCGCGCCGAGCTCGAGCTGATCCGTCAGCTTCGCGAGGCCGCGCCCGAGCGGCGGAGGCGGGTCTTCCCGAGCCTCCGTCTGCGGCGCGCGCGCCGCTCCGCTGCCTGCTCGGCCTAGAGGCCTGACGTGAAATGCGGCCGGGCCGGATGACGCCCCAGACACGGCCGAATTACCCATCAACCCCCTAGGCGCCGAGGATGCGCGCGGCGAGCGCAGCGGCGTTCTTCGCGTTGTCCACGCCGACGCATGCAACCGGTACTCCCGGCGGCATCTGCACGATCGAGAGCAGCGCGTCGAGCCCGTCGAGCACGCTCATCGACGAGCGCAGCGGCACCCCGATCACCGGCAGGTCGGTGTGCGCGGCCGCGACTCCGGGCAGCGCGGCCGCGAGCCCGGCGCCGGCGATCAGCACCCGCAGGCCGCGCCCGCGCGCGCTTTCGCAGTACTCCGCGACCGCGTGCGGGTCGCGATGAGCCGAGCGCACCTCGAACTCGTACGGGATCCCTCGCGCGTCGAGCTCGTCGAGCGCGGGCTTCATCCGCTCGCGGTCGGACTCCGAGCCGACGAGGATGCCGACGACCGGGTCAGCCACGTGCCGCCTCGAGGGCGATGTCGCTGCGGTATCTCATTCCCGCGAACGAAATCAGATCCGCGCCCGCGAAGGCGCACTCGCGTGCCTCCGCGAGGGTCGCCGCGACTCCGGTCACCCCGAGGATCCGGCCGCCGTTCGTGACCACGCGGCCGTCGCGCAGCGCGGTGCCCGCGTGGAAGACGAGCGCGCCTGCGGCCTCCGCCTCCGCGATCCCGTCGATCGTGCTCCCCGCGTCCCCGGCCTCGGGATACCCGCCGGCTGCGAGCACCACCGTGACCGCCGCGCTCGCGGGAGCAGGAAGCGCGACACCGGAGAGCTCGCCGCGCGCCGCAGCCCAGAGCGCGCCGAGGAGGTCGCCCTCGACGAGCGGGAGGATCGACTGCGTCTCTGGATCGCCGAAACGGCAGTTGAACTCGAGCACCCGCGGGCCGTCGGCGGTCAGCATCAACCCGGCGAAGAGCACACCGACGAACGGCGTGCCGCGCGCGGCCAGCTCCGCGAGGACGGGGCGGTGGGCGAGGTCGAGCGCCTCCTCCACCTCGGCCGGGCCCCAGCCCGGGACGGGCGAGTACGAGCCCATTCCGCCGGTGTTCGGCCCTTCGTCGCCGTCGAAGGCGCGCTTGAAGTCCTGGGCCGCCGGCAGGGCCAGCGCGGTATGGCCGTCGCAGATCGCGAAAACCGAGATCTCGTCGCCCTCGAGCAGCTCCTCGATCACGATCTGCCCCCCGAGCGCGGACGCCGCGCGGAGGCCCGCGTCGAGCTCCTCCTGCGTGCGGCAGACGAAGACGCCCTTGCCCGCAGCGAGCCCATCCGCCTTCACGACACACGGCGGGCGGGCGACCGAGACGGCCTCGGCGACGGGAACCCCCGCGGCGGTCATCACGTCCTTGGCGAAGGACTTCGAGCCCTCGATCCGTGCCGCGGCGGCGCTCGGCCCGAACACGGCGATCCCCCCGTGGCGGAGCTCGTCCGCGACCCCGGCGACGAGAGGTCCTTCCGGCCCGACCACCACGAGGTCGATTCCCAGTTCGCCCGCGAGCCCGAGCAGCCCTTCCGCGTCCTCGGCGCGCACCGGATGGCAGTCGCCGAGCGCAGCGATCCCCGGATTGCCCGGCGCGGTGTGCAGCTCGTCGAGCCGATCGCTGCGGGAGAGCTTCCACGCGAGCGCGTGCTCCCTGCCTCCTGACCCGACGAGGAGCACTTTCACGCGGCGAGTCTAACGTAGGCTGTTTCCATGCCCGGCGACGAGCCGCCTCCCTACGCGACGGTCGCGGTCGAGGTGGTGCGGCTGCCCGGCGGGGCGGTCGAGCAGGATCGCGTCGCTGCGGAGGAGCCGCTCGAGATCCGTGTCGCGGGCCGTCCGATCGCGGTGACGATGCGCACGCCCGGGCACGACGAGGAGCTCGCGCTCGGGTTCTGCCTGACCGAGGGGATCCCGGCTGTGAGTGCGGCGCCCCCGGCCGATCTCGCGGCGAACGCGGTCGAGGTCGAGGCCGGCGAGTTCGATCCGCGGCGCGTGCAGCGGAACTTCTACACCTCGTCCTCGTGCGGGGTCTGCGGCAAGGGCGCGCTCGAGGCGGTCGCCGTCGCGGCGCCGGGCGTCGAGAGCAACCTCGCCGTCCCGGCCGTGCTCGTGGCCGGCCTGCCCGAGCGGCTGCGCGCCGCCCAGCCCGGCTTCGAGGCCACCGGTGGCCTCCACGCGACGGGCCTCTTCACCGAGGACGGCGAGCTGCTCTGCCTGCGCGAGGACGTGGGTCGCCACAACGCCCTCGACAAGGTGATCGGCTGGGCCCACGCCGCCGGCCTCCTCCCGCTCGCGCGTTCGCTGCTCTGCGTCAGCGGGCGGCTCTCGTTCGAGCTCGTCCAGAAGGCGGCCGTGGCAGGCTGCCCGATCCTCGCCGGCGTGGGCGCGCCGTCGAGCCTCGCCGTCGAGCTGGCTGCCGACCGCCGGCTCACGCTCTGCGGCTTCGTCCGGGACGGGCGTCTCACCGTCTACAGCGAGCCGTGGCGAATCCTGGACTGACGGGCGTCCTGCTCGTCGGCGGCGCGAGCAGGCGCTTCGGCTCGCCGAAGGCTCTTGCGGAGTGGGAGGGCGAGACCCTGGCCGCCCGCGCGTGGCGGACGCTCGGCGAGGCGTGCGAGGAGCGGCTCGCCGTCGGCAAGGTCGCCGACGGGCTCGAGCTCGGCTTCCCGCTGCTCGACGACGGGACGGAGCTGCGGCATCCGGCCGCGGGGATCGTCGCCGGGCTCAGGGCCGCCGCTCACGAGGTGTGCGTCTTCCTTCCGGTCGACCGTCCGCTCGTCACGGCCGCTTCGCTGCGCTCGTTGGGGGATGCCTGCGCAGACGCTGCCGTCGCCCACGACGGCTCGCCGCTGCCCGGTGCCTACCGCCGCACCACGCTCCCCGTATGGGAGAGCCGCCTCGCGGGCGAGCTCAACCTCCGCGATGCACTGGACGGGTTCGATGTCCGCACCGTCGAGCTTGACCCGAAGGAGCTGATCGACGTGAATAGCCCGGATGACCTTCGAAGCCTCCGGCGATCGCTATGACCGGTTCATGGGGCGCTATCTGCACGAGCTCGGCGCCGCGCTGGCCGACAAGGCGGGCGTGCGCGCTGGCCAGCGCGCCCTCGACGTCGGCTGCGGCCCGGGCGGCCTGACGCGGGAGCTCGTCGTGCGGCTCGGGGCGGCGAATGTTACCGCGCTGGATCCATCCGAGTCGTTCGTAGCCGCCTGCCGCGAACGCAATCCCGGCGTCGACGTCCGCCTCGGTGTTGCAGAGGAGATGCCCTTCGAGGACGGCTCTTTCGACGTTGCACTGGCCTCGCTCTCGGTGCCCTTCATGAGCGATCCCGTGCAGGGAGTTCGCGAGATGGCTCGCGTAGCGCCTTCCGTCGCGGTCTGCGTGTGGGACTACAACGGCGGCATGGAGATGCTGCGCGTGTTCTGGGGCGCCGCCCGGGAGATCGATCCGGAGGTGCCGGATGAGAGACGGCAGATCGGGGGCTCTCCCGACGACCTCAGCCGGATCTTCGCGGAAGCGGCGCTGGGCGAGATCGAGGAGGGCACGCTCGAGGTCGGGGCCGAGTATGCGGGCTTCGACGACTGGTGGGAGCCGTTCGGGTATGGCATCGGCCCTGCGGGGTCCTACTTCGTCACGCTCGACGAGGGGCAGAAGTCCGCATTGCGCGAGGAGTGCCGGGCGCGGCTCGGCGACCCGCAAGGGCCGTTCCGCGGGCCGGCGCGCGCCTGGTACGCAACCGGCCGGGCTTAATGCTCATGAGCACAAGGGCTGTCAGCGCATCGCGACGACGGCCTCGCGGTCGGCGCCGGTGCCGACGAGCGAGATCTCGACCTCGAGCTCGCGCTCGACGAACTCGACGTACGAGCGGGCGGCGTCGGGCAGCCCCTCGTCGAGCGGCTCTTCCCAGCCCGGCAGCGTCTCGTACACGGGGCGGGCGTGGTGGAAGTCGCTCTGGTGCGCGGGGAAGTCCTGCGTCTCCGTCCCGTCGGCGAGGCGGTAGTGCGTGCAGACGGGGATCTCGGCGAAATGCGAGAGGACGTCGAGCTTGGTCAGCGCGAGGGAGGTGATCCCGTTGACGCGCACCGCGTAGCGGAGCGCGACGAGGTCGAGCCAGCCGCAGCGCCGCTCTCGCCCGGTCACCGTGCCGACCTCGTGGCCGAGCTCGCGCATCCGCTGCTGGTCCGGGCCTTCGATCTCGGTCGGGAAGGGCCCGGCACCGACCCGGGTGACGTAGGCCTTGGTGACGCCGACCACGCTGTCGATCCGCGTCGGCCCGATCCCGAGCGAGGTGGCGGCGTAGCCGGCGACCGTGTTCGACGAGGTGACGAACGGGTACGTGCCGTGGTCGAGGTCGAGGAGGGTCCCCTGCGCGCCCTCGAACAGCACCTCCTTGCCCTCGCGCAACGCGCGGTCGACGAGCAGCGAGGTGTCGGCGACGTACGGGCGAAGCCGCTGCGCGTACTGCTCGTAGCGCTCGTCGACGGTCTCGAGCGCGACCGGCTCGATCCCGTAGACCTTCTCGAGCCAAACGTTCTTCTCGGCCAGCGCGACCTCGATCTTCTGGAGCAGGATCTTCGGGTCGAGCAGGTCCTGGACGCGGATCCCGATCCGGGTCGCCTTGTCGGCGTAGGCGGGGCCGATCCCGCGGCGGGTGGTGCCGATCTCGAGCTTGCCGAGCCGACGTTCGCGTGCGCCGTCGAGCGCCACGTGCCAGGGCATGATCAGGTGCGCGTTCCCCGAGACGAAGAGGAGCCCTGCCGTCTCGTGGCCGCGCGACTCGAGGTCGTCGATCTCCTCGATCAGCACCTGGGGATCGACGACGCAGCCGCCGCCGATCGCGCAGTGCTTGCCCGTGATGATCCCCGACGGGATCGCGCGGATCTTGTAGGTCTCCTCGCCGACCACGATCGTGTGCCCGGCGTTCGGCCCGCCCTGGTAGCGGCAGACGAGGTCCGAGTCAGCGGCGAGCAGGTCGACGATCTTGCCCTTGCCCTCGTCTCCCCACTGCGCGCCGACGATCACGGTCGCGGGCACCATCGCAGTGTGCCTGAAGCCGCGGGCGTCGGCGTTGTGGGGAGCGAGCTAGCCGGTCGCGGCGAGCGGTGCGCGGCCGATACGCTTCAGCACCAGCCTGTGCCCTCGCCGGCAGGTCGCGAACCCGACGTCGGCGTCGGCGCGCAGCCTCCCCGAGACCGCGGTCGAGTCTGCCGAGGCGCCGTAGCCGAGGTCGGCCCGGCACTCTTCGCACTCACCCGCGAACTCGGTCGCCGGCGACAACACCCAGATCGTCTGTCTGTTCTCCGTCTTCCCTCCGATCACCCGGACGCGAGGTCCGCGAATTTGGCGTAGCGCTTCAGGAAGGAGAGCCGCACCGTGTCCGTGGGGCCGTTTCTGTGCTTGGCGAAGATCACCTCGGCGAGGCCCTGCTGGTCGGTCTCCTCGGCGTTGTAGTACTCGTCGCGGTAGATGAAGCCGACGAGGTCGGCGTCCTGCTCGATCGAGCCAGACTCGCGCAGGTCGGAGAGGATCGGGCGTTTGTCGTGGCGCTGCTCGACTGCGCGGGAGAGCTGCGAGAGCGCGAGGATCGGCACGTCGAGGTCGCGCGCGAGGATCTTCAGCGAGCGCGAGATCAGCGACACCTCCTGCACCCGGTTCTCGGCGGTGCCGCCGCCGGTCATCAGCTGCAGGTAGTCGACGACGATCAGCGCGAGGTTCGGCTCGCGCGACTTGAGCCGCCGCGCCTTCGAGCGGATCTCCATCATCGTGATCGAGGCCGTGTCGTCGACGTAGATCGGCGCCTTCGCGAGCTTGTCGCAGGCGGCGGTGAGCCGCGGCCAGTCGTCCTGGGCGAGCTTGCCGTTGCGGAGGCGCTGCGACTCGACCTTGGCCTCGGAGCACATCAGTCGCTGGGTCACCTCCGACTTCGACATCTCGAGTGTGAACAGGGCGACCGGGAGGTTGTGCCGCACGGCGAGGTTCGCGGCCATGCAGAGCGCGAGCGCCGACTTTCCCATGCTGGGACGGGCTGCGACGATGATCAGGTTGCCGGGCTGGAAGCCCGAGGTGAGCTTGTCGATCTCACGGAAGCCGGACGGCACGCCGGTGATCTCGGCGCCGGACTCGTAGAGCGCCGTGATCCGCTCGAAGCTCTCCTTGAGCAGCGTCTCGATGTGCGAGAACTCGCCCTGGACGCGTGACTGGGAGAGGTCGAAGACGATCTGCTCGGCGCGGTCGACGAGATCCTCGGTTGCGCCGGGGCGCTCCCAGCCGAGCTGCGAGATCTCGCTCCCCGTGCGGATCAGCCCGCGCAGGGTCGACATCTCGCGCACGATCTTCGCGTAGTGCGCCGCGTTCGCGGTCGCGGGGACGAGTGCGGCCAGCTCGTGGATGCGGACGCGGCCGCCCGCCTTCTCGAGCTCGCTCCGCTCCTCGAGCTCGTCGGGGAGCGTGATCGCGTCGACGGGCTCGCCCTTCGCGTAGAGGCCGAGCGCGGCGCGGAAGATCACGCCGTGGCTGTCCCGGTAGAAGTCCGAGGCGTCGAGAATCTCGCTGACCGCCCCGATCGCGCCGGGAGAGAGGAGCATCGCCCCGAGAACGGATTCCTCCGCCTCGAGGTTCTGGGGCGGTACCGTGGCGGCCAGCGGGGGCGGGGCGACCTGCACCATCTGCGGACTAGTCTCCAACAGGCGTCAAGCGGCGCCAGACGTGGCCGTTTTGCAGGGGTAAGAGAACATACGTTCTGATTCTATCCCCAGGGCCGGACACGTTCGTCCCCAGCTGTGGGTGAGTTGTTAGAACGAAGTTTCCGCTCCGAGCGGGAAACTCGTCCTGCTGTCCACACCGCTGTGGACGGGCCTGTGGACGGGCGTTACTTCGCGCTGCAGACTCGACAGGCGCCGCGTAGCACGACGTCGTGGCCCACGATCGAGTAGCCGGTGCGGCCCTCGACCTTGTGGAGCGCGCGTTCGAGCTCGTCGTCGGCGAACGCCTCCACCGTGCCGCAGTCCTCGCAGACGAGGTGGTGGTGGTGCTCGCCGCTCGCGTGTACCGGCTCGAAGCGGGCAGTGCCGGCGCCGACGTCGATCCGCTGCAGGAGGCCCTTGTCGGTGAGGAGATCGAGCACCCGGTAGATGCTCGCGATCCCGACCTGCCGGCCCTCCGCGCGGAGCCGGTCGAAGATGTCCTGCGCCGTGAGGCAGCAGTCCTGGCGGCCGAGCAGCTCGACGACCGCCTTCCGGGCGACGCCGTTCCGGTAGCCGCCCGCCCGGAGCGAGGCGAGGGTCTGCTCCGTCCACTGGGATGTCTGCGTGACGGCCATCGTGCAGATGATATCGGCTCTCAACACCGTTCTAGTTGATTTCGGGAATGACTATCGTTAGCGTAACAAGCCTTGTGCTCGCACCGTTCCAGTACGCATTCGTCCAGCGCGGCCTGCTCGAGGTCGTGCTCCTCTCCGTCGGCGCGGGCCTCCTCGGCACGTGGATCGTGCTGCGAGGGCTCGCGTTCTTCTCGCACGCCGCGGGGACTGCCGCCTTCCCCGGGCTCGTGCTCGCAGACGGCCTCGGCTTCTCGGCTCCGCTAGGCGCTTTCGCGGCCGCGCTCGCGTTCGCGTTCGGGGTGGAGCGGCTCGCCCGGAGCCGCCGGAGCGGCTACGACAGCCTCACCGCGCTCGTGCTCGTCGGCGCGCTCGCACTCGGGGTGATCCTCGCCAGCGACGTCTTCCACTCGGGGGCGAGAGTCGATTCGCTCCTCTTCGGCAGCCTGCTCCTGATCGGGACGCGCGATCTCGTCCTCGCGGCTCTCTCGAGCGCGATCGTGCTCGGGGCGAGCTTGCTCCTGGGACGCCGCTGGCTCGCGATCGGGTTCGACGCGGGCAGCGCGAGGGCGCTCGGGATCCGCTCGGCGGTCCCAGACGCGATCCTGCTCGTCCTGATCGCGCTCGGGATCGTCTCGGCGCTGCCGGCGATCGGCGCGCTGCTCGTGACCGCGCTCTTCGTCGTCCCGGCGGCGACGGTCAGGCTGGTGACGCGGAGGCTGCGGCCCTGGCAAGTCGGTTCGGTCGCGCTCGTCGCGGGGGAAGGCGTGCTCGGGCTCTGGCTCTCCGTGGAATGGAACGTCCCGCCGGGCGCGGCGATCTCCGTGCTCGCGGGGACGGTCTTCGCGCTCGTCGCGGGGGTGCGGCTCGTCTCCCCGTCCGCGCGTCGGCTCGCCCCGGCCGCCGCGGCGCTGCTGCTGCTCTCGGGGTGCGGGTCCGGTAGCCAGTCGTCGGGCGGCTTCCCGGTGGTCGCGACGACGACGCAGATCGGAGACTGGGCCCGCATCGTCGGCGGAACGAATGCGCGTGTGCGCCAGATCCTGCAGCCGAACACGGACCCGCACGAGTACGAGCCGCGGCCGGCCGACGTCGAGGCGACGGCCGGCGCGAAGCTCGTGCTCGAGAACGGCGACGACCTCGACGGCTGGATGCACAAGGTCGTCTCCGAGGCCGGCGGGAAGCCGACCGTCGTCGACCTCGGGGCCGTCGTGCCGGTGAGGCGTCCCGACGATCCGCACTGGTGGCACAATCCGATCAACGCGATCGCCGCGGTCGGCGAGATCGGCGACGCGCTCGCGCGCGCCGATCCCACGCACGCGCAGGCCTACCGGCGGAACGCTGTCGCCTACGTCGCGAAGATGTCGGCGCTCGACCGGCAGCTCGCCGCGTGCTTCGCGAGGGTGCCGCGCGCACAGCGGAAGCTCGTCACGGACCACGACGCCTTCGGCTACTTCGCGGCGCGCTACGGGATCCGGGTCGTCGGGGCCGTGATCCCGTCCCGGACGACCCAGGCCCAGCCGTCCGCAGGCGAGACGGCGAAGCTGATCGCGCTGATCCGTCGCGAGCACGTCAAAGCGGTGTTCCCCGAGAGCTCGATCAACCCGAAGCTCGCGCAGGCGATCGCGCGCGAGACCGGCGCGACCTCGCGCTACACGCTCTACGGCGACACCCTCGGGCCGGCGCAGACGTACCTCGCGATGATGCGCGCGAACGCCGACGCGATGGTGCGCGGCTTCACCGGCGGCCGGGTCGGCTGCCCGTGAGCGCGCCGCTCCTCGTCGTCGACGAGCTGGCGGCGGGCTACGGCGGCCCGCCCGTGCTCGAGGGCGTCTCGTTCGAGCTCGAGCCCGGCCGGCGGATCGGCGTGCTCGGCCCGAACGGGGGCGGCAAGTCGACGTTGTTCCGGACCCTGCTCGGCGAGCTCGAGGTGGTCGCGGGCGGGTTCGTCGCCGCAGGAGGGTTCGGCTACGTGCCGCAGACGGAGCGGTCGAGGCTCGACTACCCGGTGAGCGCGCTCGACGTCGCGCTGATGGGAACCCTCTCCCGCCTTCCCTGGTGGAAACGGCCGGGCCGCGGAGGTCGCACGTCCGCGCTCGCGGCGCTCGCCCGCGTCGGCCTCGACGGCCGTGACGGCACGCAGTTCGGCGAGCTCTCGGGCGGCCAGCGCCAGCGCGTGTTCGTCGCGCGCGCGCTCGTCCAGGATGCGCCGATCCTGCTCCTCGACGAGCCGTTCACCGGTGTCGACCAGCCGAGCGCGGAGCTGCTCGAGCAGCTGCTGGGCGAGCTCGCAGACGAGGGGAGGGGGATCCTGATCGCGACGCACGACGTCGACCAGGTTCGGGCCTGGGACAGCGTGCTGTGCCTGAACCGGCGCCAGATCGCGTTCGGCCCGCCCGAGACGACACTCGATCGCCACGTGCTGGAGCAGACCTACGGCGGCTCGATCGTCGCGATCCCCGGCGCGGATGGGTCCCAGGTCGGAATCCTCCCGGCCCACCATCACCACCCCGACGACGAGTGATGCACGCTCTCGTCGAACCGTGGACGCTCGGCTTCATGCAGCGGGCCTTGCTCGAGCTCGTGCTCGTCGGGGTCGTCGGCGGCGTGCTCGGCTGCTGGGTGGTGTTCTACGAGCTCTCCTACAGCGCCGAGTCGCTCGCCCACGCGCTCTTCCCGGGGCTCGTGGTGGCTGCGCTGCTCGGGCTGCCCCTCGTCCTCGGCGGCGCGGTCGGAGTGCTCGTGGCGGCCGCCGCGGTCGTCGTGTTCGGACGGACGCCCGAGATCGGGCACGACACGTCGGTCGCCGTCGTGATCACGAGCCTGTTCGGGCTCGGCGTCGTGCTCGGTCTTTCCCCCGCCTCACCGCCCGGGCTGAACGAGCTCCTCTTCGGCGACCTCCTCGCCGTGACCGCGGGGGACATCGCCGTCGCGGCTGCGCTCGGCTCGGTCGTGCTGATCACGCTGCTGCTCCTGCACCGGCAGCTGCTCGTCGTCGGCTTCGACCGGGGCTCCGCGCGTGCGCTCGGCGCACGGCCGATGCTCGTCGACCTCGTCCTGCTGGGACTGATCGCCGCGGCCGTGCTCACCGGCGTGCAGGCGCTCGGGAACCTGCTCGTCGTCGCGGTGATCGTCGGCCCGGCGGCGACCGCGCGGCTCCTGACGCGCCGCATGGTGCCGATGATGGCGCTCGCGGCCGGCTGCGCCGTGCTCGCGGGGCTGATCGGGCTCTACCTCTCGTACTACGCCGACCTCGCCGGCGGCGCCTCGGTCGCCGCCGTGATGGTGGTCGGCTACCTACTCGCTCTCGGCGTCAGAGGCGGGGCGCTCCTCAGCGTCCGCTAGCTCGGCCCCGGCCTCCGGTGCGGCGACCTCGGCCGCGACTTCCACGACCTCGGCCTCGGGGGTCTCCACGACCTCCCCGACGACGACCTCTTCTTCGGGCGGCAGCTCGCCGCCCTCGGGCACGACCAGGGTCTTCACCTCGACGCGCACGTCGGTGAAGACGTCGATCGGCACCTCGAAGCGGCCGATCCGCTTGATCGGCTCGTCGAGCCCGATCTTGCGGCGGTCGACGCGAACCTTGCGCGTGCGCCAGATCTCGTCGGCGATGTCGGTGGGCGTGACCGAGCCGAAGAGGGCGCCCGTTGGGCCCGCCTTGACCTCGAAGCGGAGCACCGTCTTGCCGAGCACCTCCGCGATCTTCTGCCCCTGCTCGAAGGTGCGCGCCTCCTGGGTTGCCTTCTGCGCGTCGCGCCGCTCGATCTGGGCGACGCGGCCCGGGGTCGCGACCTCGGCCAGCTTCCGGGGCAGGAGGTAGTTCCTCGCGTAGCCGCGCGCAACCGAAACGACCTCGCCGCGGAGGCCGATCTTGTCGACGTCGGAGAGAAGGATCACTTCCATCGTTCTACCCCGAGACGTACGGCAGGAGAGCCATCTCGCGTGCGCGCTTCACCGCGACGGCGACCTGGCGCTGGTGCCGCCGGCAGGCGCCGCTGATCCGGCGCGAGCGGATCTTGCCCTTCTCCGAGATGTACCGGCGAAGCTGGTTGATGTTCTTGTAGTCGACCTCGTCGACCTTGTCCTTGCAGAAGTAACAGCTCTTGCGGCGCCCGGGCGCCGTCGACGCCCCGGGACGCTTGCGCTGCCTCTGTTCCTTAGCCTGGGCCATCTGTCTCCTTAGAACGGGATGTCGTCGTCGGCCGCCTGCGGCGCGAAGTCGGCGTTCTCCGCCGCTGCCGCCGCTGCGGGCACGAACTGGTTGCCGCCGCCGCCCTCGCCGCCGTCGCGGCTGCCGAGGAACTGGACGCTGTCGGCGATGATCTCGACCGCCTGGCGCTTGGTGCCGTCCTGCGCGTCCCACTCGCGCCAGTCGAGGCGCCCGTCGATCGCGACCGGGCGGCCCTTGGCGAGGTACTGCGCGCAGCTCTCGCCCTGGTTGCCCCAGACGGTGACGTCGAAGTAGTTGGGCTTGTCGCCCCATTCGCCGGTCGCGCCGTCCTTCTGGCGCGTGTTCACGGCGATCCGGAGCTTGCAGACGGCGGTCCCACTCGGGGTGTGCCGCAGCTCGGGATCCTTCGTCAGGTTCCCAACGAGCACGACGCGGTTGATGTTGGCCACGGCCTTACTCCTCCTCCTCTAGCGAACGGGTGTTCGCCCCAGCGTACTCCGTCGGCACGACGGTATCGACCGGGGGCGGCGCGCCGCGGTGAGAGCCCTCGATCCGGCGGACGGCCAGGTGGCGCATCACGCTGTCGTCGATCTTCAGGATCCGGCCGAGCTCGTCCAGCGTCTCGGGCTCGCAGTCGAAGGTCAGCAGGTAGTACACGCCTTCGCCCTTGTGATCGATCTCGTACGCAAGCTTCCGGCGGCCCCACGGCTCCTGGCCGCCCCATGTGCCCCCGCCCTTCTCGACGAGCTCCTTCACGCGGTCGACGATCTCCGCCTGCTTTTCCTCGGCGAGCTCGGGGTCGAGCATCAGCAAGATCTCATACGCAATCACGCTCCCGAGCACCTCCTTCCCACGGTCTGAATCGGCCTCACCGGCTGGCGCCGCTCGGGAACGGACGGCGCGAGGCGAGGCAGGAAGAACGGGCAGTGTAGCATCGACCCGTGCGCCGCCTCGCTCTCTGGGTCCTCGCCGCGCTGGCGTTCGTGCGCTTCCTGAGCTGGAGGCGGACGAAGGCCGCGGTCCCGGCCGCCTCGACGGCGCCGCGCGAGCCCGTCGCGGCTCCCGGGCCCGAGACCGACCCACGCGCTGAGGAGCTGCGCGCAAAGCTCGAGGCGCGCGCCGTCGAGGAGCCCGCGCCCGAGCCGGTGCCGGAGGCCGAGCCCGAGGCCGCTCCGGAGCCCGACGAGCGCCGCCGCAGCGTGCACGAGCGAGGCCGCCGGGCGGCCGAGCAGATGCGCGACTCCGGCAGCGACTAGCCCTCCGAGGCGCGTCTCGTGTGGACACCGACCGGGGTCAGACCCCCGGACATGGCCATTGCGCCGGACTCAGGAGGAATGCGACTTCGCGCGCGACCTCGTCACACTTCCGTGCGGAACCTGATTCAGTTTCTTAGCGGGGTCTGACCCCGGTTCAGGGTCGCGCGAACGCCGCGACCCCCGCGACGAGGCCGCGCGCGACTTTGTCCTCGTAGGCGGCCGACTCGAGGCGGGCACGCTCCGCCGGGTTCGACATGAAGCCGGTCTCGACCAGCACCACCGGCACGTTCGCCCAGTTGAAGCCGGTCAGATCGGAGCGCTGGACGAGCCCGAGGTCGGTGGCGCCGGTCGCGCGGACCACCTCGCGTTGCACGAGCCTCGCCGCGCGCAGGCTGCGAGCGTAGACGTCGTCCGTCCAGCCCCGGTGCAACGCGGGGAAGAGGGTGGAGGCGCCGTGGAGCGCGGTGTCGGCCGAGCCGTCGGCGTGGATGCGCACCATCAGCGCCGCGTGGCGCCCGTTGCAGAACTGCGCTCTCGCGATGTTGCCGCCCCTGTAGCCGGGCGCGGTGCGGGTCATCGCTACGCGGTAGCCCCTGGCCAGCAGCAAAGTACGCGTGCGCAGCGCGATCCTGAGCGCGACGTCCGCCTCGCCGGGCGCGCCGCCGCCGTCCTTGATCTTCATCACGCTCGAGCGAGGGCCGATCGGCTCGGTCTGTGCGCCCACCGCGGGCACTGTGCCATGGCCCGGGTCGAGGCAGACCAGTGCCGCCGTCGCGAGCGCGGCGATCACGAGAGCAGCTCCCGTGCCCGCGCGGCGACCTCTCGCAGCGTCGAGCGCGGCGGCACCGGGAAGTCCGTCGCGAGCAGGAGCGTCGTCCCGCCCGGTCCCGGCTTCGTCTCGACCTCGCCCCGGAGGATCGAGGCCGAGAGGGCGTCGCCCTCGGTGTGCGGCGCGAGATGGAGGTGGAGGTGCGGGATCCCGCCGCCGAAGACGTAGACGAAGACGCGCTCGGCGGCGGCGGCCTCCTTCAGCGCGGCGCTCGAGCGGGCGAGCACGGAGCCGAACGTGGCCGCCTCCTCGCCGTCGAGCTCCTCGATGTAGCGGACGTGTCGCTTCGGCTCGAGGAACGAGAAGCCCGGCACCTGGCCGTGGGTGAGCGTCGACAGCCGCCAGAGGCCGTCCTCCCAGACCCGCACGCGTCCGAGCTCGGCGTCGGCGCGGTCACCGTCGCAGAGCAGGCACTCCGCTACGACGAGAGGGCCCCCAGCTCGGCGGCGAGGCGGTCGACCTCGTCGGTGGTGTTGTAGTGGATGAAGCCGATCCGCACCGACCCCTCGGGCGGCAGCCGCTCCGCGAGCCCGACGCAGTACCAGCCGTCGTGGGCCCAGACGCCCATCCGCTTCTCGGCGAGCGCTCCGGCGACGTCGTAGGCCGAGACCCCGTCCACGTTGACGAGGAAGGTGGGCACGCGGCCCTCCATCGTCGGCAGCCCGTACACCGAGACCGAGTCGGGCAGCGCGTCGAGGAACCGCTGCCCGAGGCTGCGCTCGTACTCGCGGATCGCGTCCATCCCGCCGATCGCCGCGACGTAGTCGATCGTCGCGTTGAAGCCGCCGAGCAGCTCGTAGGGCAGGGTGCCCGTCTCGAACCGGCGCGAGAACGGCTCGGTCGGGGCGGGGCGCGCCTTGTACGGGCGCCAGGTCTCCGCGAGCTCCCGGCGAACGAAGCCGAGCCCGAGGTGCGGCCCGCAGAACTTGTACGGCGAGCAGATCAGGACGTCGCAGCCGAGCTGGGCGACGTCGACCGTCTCGTGGGCCGCGTAGTGGACGGCGTCGAGCCACGAGAGCGCACCGGCCTCCCGAGCGAGCGAGCAGAGCCGCTCCGCGTCGACGAGCGTCCCGACCGCGTTGCACGCGATCGAGCAGGCGACGACGCGCGTGCGGTCGGAGAGCTTGCGCTCGAGGTCGTCGAAGTCGAGCGTGAGGTCCTCGTTCACGTCCACGAGGTGGACCGTCATCCCCTTGTCCGCGGCCAGCTCGACCCACGGCGCAGCGCAGCCGTCGTGGTCGAGGCGCGTCACGATCACCTCGTCGCCTTCGCGCCAGTCGCGCCCGGCGGTGCGGCTGAGCGCGAAGTTCACCGTCGTCATGTTCATCCCGAAGACGACCTCGTCGGGCGTGCAGCCGAGGAAGCCGGCGCCCTTGTGCTTCGCCTCGGTGAGGACGGCCTCGACCCGCTGCCCGGTCTCGTACGGCGCGCCGAGATTGCCGCTCGCCTCTCGAAGCGTGCGCGCGATCGCCTCGCCGACCTCGTCCGGCACCTGGGTGCCGCCCGGCGCGTCGAAGAACGCGAACCCGGACTGGAGCGAGGTGTACCGCCGGCGGATCGCCTCGACGTCGAGCAGCGTGATGCTCATCGCCGGGAAGCTAGCTGATCAGGCGGGCCATCGCCTGCTGCAGCTTCCGGCCGAGCTCGGGGTTCTCGTCGACGATCGGACGGAAGTTCCAGGCGCTCAGCGCCCAGCAGTGCAGCTCGGTCAGGGCGATCACCGTCGCGGTGCGGTCGCTCTCGGCGAGCAGTGCGACCTCGCCGAAGTGGTCGCCTCCGTGCAGCTTCCGGCGCTCCTCGCCGCCGACCGTGACGAGCGCCTCGCCGTCCTCGATCACGAAGAAGGCGCCGAATGTGGCCCCGCCCCCCTCCTCGGTGACCGCGTCGCCGGGCTGGAAGGTCCGCTCCTTCATCGAGGCGGCGATCGACTCCAGCTCCTTGGGATCGAGATCGGCGAAGAGCGGGACGCGCGCGAGAGTCTCGATTGGTGCGCCCATGCCCACGAATATGACAGATTCCGCCCGTGAGGCTCAACGTGGTCGGCTGCTCTCCCGCCTGGCCGAACCCCGGCGGGGCCCAGTCCGGCTACCTCGTCGAGGGCGAGGGGCGGCTCCTCCTCGACTGTGGCCCGGGCGTGCTCTCGCGCCTGCGCGAGGCCGACGGAGGCTGGCCGCGGGTCGACGCGATCGCGATCACGCACTTCCACCTCGACCACTGGGGAGACATCGTGCCGTGGGTGTGGGGCCGGATGTACGGTCTCGGCCGCGACCTCGCGCCGCCGGAGCTGTGGCTGCACCCCGGCGGCGAGGAGCTGGTCGCGGCGATCGGCGCGAGGCTCGGCTTCCCCGAGATGTTCGCGGAGACCTTCGCGCTTCGCATCTTCGAGGAGGACAAGCCGTTCGAAACGGCAGGGTTTCGCGTCACGGCGGTGCGCGTCCCGCACTACCGGATGGAGGCGTACGCCTTCCGGGTCGAGGGCGAGGGGCGTTCGCTCGCCTACTCCGGTGACACGGCCCCGGGCCCCGGGCTCGTCGAGGTGGCGAGAGACGCAGACCTCTTCCTCTGCGAGGCGACGATCGGGTCGTCGAACCCCGACCCGGACGACCTGCGCGGCCACCTGAGCGAGGGGGAGGCCCGCGCGGCCTTCGAGGCCTCCGGTGCCGCGCGGCTGCTGCTCACGCACCGGCCGGTGGAGCAGCCGCTCGACCCGGGCTTCGAGCTCGTTCACGACGGCTACACGACCGACGTTTGACCGGGCGGCCGCCGCTCACCGTCAACGGCTGGATGCGGTGGGCCCTGATCGAGGCGCTGCTCGACGACAGCATCCAGTCAGTACTCGAAGTCGGAGTAGGACAGGGCGCGCTCGGGTTTCGGCTCGCCGAGCGCTACCGCTACGTGGGGCTCGAGCTCGACGAGCGGGCGCTCGCGGTCGCGCGGAGCCGGCTCGAACGGGGGACGCTCCTCCACGGCGATCTCGACGCACTCGAGCCGGAAGATCGCTTCGACCTGATCGTCGCCACGGAGGTGCTCGAGCACTACGAGGACGACATCGGGGCGCTGCGCCTCTGGCGTGAGCGTCTCGTCCCGGGCGGCAAGCTCCTCCTCAGCGTCCCTGCGTTTCCCGAGCGCTTCGGCGCGTGGGACGTCAAGGCAGGGCACCACCGACGCTACGAGCGCGACGGGCTGGTCGCGACGCTTCATGCGGCGGGCTTCGAGCCCGTCGCGATCCGGACGTACGGCTTCCCGCTCGGGAACCTGCTCGAGGCGGCGCGTGACGCGGTCGCCAAGCGGCAGGCCGCCGAGGGGTCCATGGAGGAGCGAACCGCCGCGAGCGGCCGGCTCTTGCAGCCCTCGAGGGCCACGGGCCGGCTGACCGCGGGCGCGGGCGCCGTCGGCGGCCTGCTCCAGCGTCCCTTCACGACGGGACGGCACGGCGTAGGCTTCGTCGCGCTGGCGCGCTCCACCGACTGAGCCCGATCCCTTGTGCTCATGAGCATTAGGAGTCCTACGGGCTGAGGCGCTCGGCGGCGGCGGCGAGGTTCGCGCGGCCGGCGCCGTACGTGACGACGTAGCCGCCCGCGCCCTCGGGCCGCCAGACGGGCACGCCGACGTCCACGACGACCGTGTCGGCGGGGAGGCCCGCTGCGACGCCTTGCTCCCACGCGTGGCGGTGCGCGTCACGGATCACGACGACGAGCTGCCGGCCTCCCGGGTCAAGCTCGACGGGCTCGCGCACGACGATCGCCTCGGTTCCCGGACGGCGGGCCTGGAGCAGCGCTCCGAAGGTGTGGCCCGCGGGCCCTGCGGCGATCGTTGCCGTCGGGACCAGCTCGACGACGAGCGCACTCCGGGTCAGCTCGACCGAGCCCTCGGCGTCGAGCGCGCGCCGCGCAGCCTCGAGGCCGATCCCGGCCGGCAGCGCCGGTGCCTTCCGCGGTTCGAGCGTCCAGCGCCCGACCCGCTCGACGCGCGCCGCCGCCTCTGCCAAGCGCTGCTCGGGGAGACGCCCGGCTCTGACGGCCTCGACGAGAGCCTGTCGAATCCGGCGCACGTCGTCCTCGAGGAGGTCGTGCCCGAGGCAGAGCGCGTCGGCGCCGGCCGCGATCGCGAGCACCGCGCCCTCTTCGACGCCGACCGTCGCGCTGACGGCGCGCATCTCGAGCGCGTCCGTAATCACCATCCCGTCGAAGCCGAGCTCCTCGCGCAGCAGCCCGGTGAGGTGTGCGCGGCTGAGGGTCGCGGGAAGGTCGTCCAGCGCCGGCACCCGGATGTGCGCGGTCATGAGCGACTGCACGCCGGCCGCGATCGCGGCCCGGAACGGGACGAGCTCGCGCGCGAGCAGCGTCTCGCGATCGACGTCGATCGTCGGCAGCTCGAGGTGCGAGTCGGAACGGGTCGCCCCGTGGCCGGGGAAGTGCTTCGCGCATGCGGCCACGCCGGCGCGCTGGAGCCCGGACACGAATGCCGCGGTGTGGCGCGCCACGAGCGCGGGCTCGGAGCCGAACGAGCGCACGCCGATGATCGGGTTCAGCTCGTCGGAGTTCACGTCGGCGACCGGCGCGAGGTCGAGGTTGACGCCAGAGGCCGCGAGCTCTCCGCCGATCGCCGCAGCCACCTGCCTGGTCAGCTCGACGTCGTCGACCGCGCCGAGCGCGAGGTTCCCCGGGTAGGAGCTCCCCGTGCCCGCCTCGAGCCGGGTCACGTCGCCGCCCTCCTCGTCGATCCCGATCAGCGCCTCGGCCCGCTCGGCGCGGATCCCCGCGCTCAGCGCGGCGAGCTGCGCCCGGTCGGCGACGTTGCGGGAGAAGAGCACGACGCCGCCGAGCCCACCCTCGAGCTCGCGCCGCAGCCAGTCGGGAGGCGCGAGTCCCTCGAAGCCCGGGAAGAGGCAGGCCGAGGCGAGCCGCTCGAGCCCGCCGCTCACCCCTTGACTGCGCCGGCCGTGAGCCCGAAGGCGATCTTCCGCTGCACGAGCAGGAAGAAGATCACGACCGGGATCGCAGTGAGCGTGGCGCCCGCCATCAGCCCGCCCCAGTCGGTCTGGCGGCTCGTGCCGTAGAAGTAGGAGAGCCAGAGCGTCAAGGTCTGCTTCGACTGGTCGGTCAGCAGGACGTTCGCGAAGATGAACTCGTTCCAGACCGTGATGAAGACGAAGACCGAGGTCGCCACGAGCCCGGGCGCGACGAGTGGTAGCAGGATCCGGAAGAACGCGCCGATCCGGCTCGAGCCGTCGACCATCGCCGCCTCCTCGAGCTCGCGCGGGATCCCGAGGATGAAGCCGCGCAGCATCCAGATCGCGAACGGCAGCACGAACGTCATCTCGACGAGGATCACGCCGGTCAGCGTGTTCGTGAGGTGGTACTTCGCCAGCACGACGTAGAGCGGGATGATCAGCCCCACGGCCGGCAGCATCTGGATCCCGATCACCAGCACGAGGAAGAGCTTGCGACCGCTGAAGCGGTACTTCGCGAGGGCGATCGCCGCGAGGAACGAGAGCACGATCGCGAGTAGCACGGCGAAGCCGACGATGATCACGCTGTTCTTCACGTCGGCCCAGAAGTACGGGCGGTTGACCGCGTCGCGGAAGTGCTGGAGCGTCGGGTTCCACGGCACCCAGGTCGGCTCGAGGCCGTTGATCTCGTCGGTGGGCTTGAACGCTGTCGAGATCATCCAGTACACCGGGAACACCATCACCAGGAGGACGAGCGCCGCGACCAGGTTCCAGCCGGTGCGCCCCGCGCGGCGGCGCCTGGCACGGCGGACACGGGCGGCCTTCCGCTCGGCGACGTGCGGGTCGTGCTCGGTGAGGGCAATCTCGGAGGCGGCACTCACGTAGCGCTCTCCATCCTCACCATCTTGCGGACGTAGAAGAAGCTCAGCGCGGCCACCATCAGCAGCATCAGCACCGAGATCGCGGCCCCGCGGCCGAAGTCGCTCTTCGCGTAGCCCTCCTCGTAGAGGTAGACGCCCATCAGGTAGTTCGAGGTGCTGACGTGGGACTCGCCGATCAGCAGGAACGGCTGGGTGAAGACGCCGAAGTCCCAGATGATCGAGAGGCTCGTCAGGATCAGGAAGATCGGCTTCAGGATCGGGAAGGTGACGTCGAGAAAGATCCGCCACGGCCGGGCGCCGTCGATCTCGGCGGCCTCCACGAGCTCGTCGGGCACCTGCGCGAGCCCCGCGTAGACCGCGACGACGATGAACGGGATCGCGCCCCAGACGATCAGCGAGGTCACCATCGCGAGCTGCGAAGTGGGGGTGATGAACCAGTCGTGCTGGAAGTAGTCGCCGAAGCCGAGCTTCGTGAGGGTGTAGTTGAGGACGCCGTTCTGGAAGTTCGTCATCCAGTACCAGACCTGCACCGCGACGACGACCGGCATCGCCCAGACGAGCATCAGGCCGGCCGTCAGGAGCACGCGCATGAAGGTGCTGATCCGGACGAGCAGCAGCGCGATCAGGGTGCCGAAGAGCATCGTCAGGCCGACGTTGACGACCGTGAAGACGATCGTGCGCACGAGCGTGTCCCAGAACACCGGGTCGCGGAGGATCGAGCTGTAATTCGCGAGGCCGATCCACGTGCCGGAGTGCCTGATCAGCTCGAACAGGCCGTAGCGCTGGAACGAGATCACGATCAGCTGGTAGAGCGGGTAGGCGAGGATCGCGACCATCGCGACCGCGACCGGGAGGATCAGCCAGTACGGGATCGAGCCGCGGACGGCGCGGTCCCGGGTACGCCGCCGCCGAGGCCCGAGGGCCTCGGCGGCGACTGTCGCGTCTCCTGGGACTTGGCTACTCGTCATCGAGCTCCCATGTCCCGCTCAAGCCGTGCTCCTTACTGGTTCAGGGTGAACGTGATGTTCGCGTCCGCCGTCTGGGCCGCCTGCTTGACCGTGAGCTTGCCGGTCAGGATCTGGGCCAGCATCGTGCGGAGCACGTTGCCATTCTCCACGTTGACCCAGTTCTTCGACGTCGGCACGAACCAGCTGCGGCTCGCAGCCTTCTCGTGCACGTTCGACGGGTTGAAGAGGGACGTCGTGTTCGGGATGTTGCCCATCGCCTGCTGGGCCTTGCCCGCTGCGGTGCTCGTGTAGTCCCTGATCCAGTCCTCGCCGAGCGCCTTGTCGCCGCCGATCGGCACTGCGAGGTCGGAGCCGCCGAGGAAGCCGGGCATGACCGAGCCCTTGGTGTGGCTCGGCATCACGAACTGAGCCGTGACAGGCGTGTACGTCTTGCCGACGCAGCACGTGAACCAGCCGGGGCCCGCGATCGAGCCCGCCAGGCCCTGCGCGTAGACGTCATACGGGTTCGGATGCGTCTCGTCGGTCGTCTTGCTTGCGCGAGAGGCGACGTTGAAGAACGCCTTGTACGCCGTCAGTCCGGCGACGGCCCTCGGCGACTCGAGCGTGCCCTTCCACTTGCCGCTGATCTGCTGCGCGATCGATCCCCCGAAGTCGTAGACGAACGAGAGCGCGAAGTACCAGTCGGTGCCGGCGATGTACAGCGGCGACCAGCCCTTCTTGCTGCCGTACTTCTTGTTCAGCTTGCTGAGGTCGGAGGTGAGCTGGGCGAGGCTGGTCGGGCTGGACGAGGCGCCGGCCGCCTTGTACTGGTCGGTGCGGTAGGTCACCAGGCGCGAGCCCGCGTAGTAGGGGACGCCGTAGGTCTTGCCGTTGTAGACGCCGGAGGCGGCGAGGCCCTTGAGCCACGTGCTCGAGTTCGGGAACGACGCCTTTTCGGCGGTGAGGTCCTGGAAGGCCCCCGCCGCCATGTACTTCGTCATCTCGGTGTTGCCCATCTCGATCACGTCCGGCGTGTTGCCGCCGGCCAGCGTCGCGTCGAACTTCTGCAGATGGCTGCCCCAGGTCTGGTACTGCACGTTGACGTCGACGCCGGGATGGTCCTTCTGGAACTGAGCGTTCGTCGCCGCCGTGAGCGCGAGCCAGGCGGGACTGCTCGACGCGTCGGTCTGCAGCCACACTGTGATGCTCTTGCCGGCCTTCAGGCCGACCGTGCCGCCCGAGGCGGACGAGGCCGCGACCGCGAGCATGATGGCGATCGCGGCGGCGATGATGATCCGTACTTTCATTGACGAACCTCCAAGCCCTAGACGGACGGCCTGTGACTTGCTCCTCGGGGACCGAGAGCGGGGCACGCAGCCGTCAATTGGTTTAGACCACTCGTGGTGTCGCGCGGAGAGTTGCACACGCGGCGGAGCGCTGTCAAGACCGATTTCGTGCTATAGGGCGGTTCTTGTGGCTGTGGCCGCGGTACTGACCAGCGGGCCGGTCAGCGTCGTGCGCGGGTGTCGCGGCCGGCCAGCTCGGTCACGAGCCGGTAGCGGTCGCCACGGTAGATCGAGCGCACGTACTCCACGACGTCGCCCGTCGCGGTGCGGGTGGTGCGCTCGAACAGGAACGCGGGAGAGTGGAGCGGCACGCCCAGCGCGGCCGACTCCTCCTCGTTGGTGACCGTCGGCTCGATCGTCTGCGTGCCGCCCGCCATCACGACGCCGTAGCGGTCCTCGAGGAGCTCGTAGAAGGAGTGCTGCTCGAGATCCTCCGCGGTGAGTCCGGGGATCAGCGACTGGCGGACGTGGAGGGTCTCGATCGCCATCGTCTCCCGGTCGGCGAGCCGCAGCCGCTTGAACACGACGACCGGCTCGGAAGGCGAGACCATCAGCAGCCGGCCGAGGTGAGCGCCCGCCTGGACTACGACGAGCGAGAGCGTACGGTTGGCGGGCACCATCCCGCGGCGGCGCATGTCCTCGCTGAACGAGGTCATCGTCAGCTCCTGGGCGATCTTCGGCTCGCCGACGAAGGTGCCGCTGCCGCGGCGGCGGACGAGCAGGCCGTCCCGGACGAGGTCGTCGAGCGCCGCGCGGACGGTGAGCCGGGACATGTGCAGGTCGGCGCTGAGCTGCCGCTCCGACGGGATCGCGTCTCCGATCGAGAGCTGCTCGATCAGATCGAGCACGCGCTCCCGCGCCTCGTTCTGCTTCGGCGCCGTGGGCTGGCTCACGCGCTCATCCTAGTGGTCAGTACCGTCGGGGACACGACCGCTGCGGCTGAGCGTCCGTTGCGGGGCGAGCAGGCTCTCGCCGGTCGAGACGTCGAAGAAGTGGAAGCCGGACGGGTCGACCGCGAGCTCCATCGGCCCCCGGGCGGGCGCGGTCGTGCGCGGGTCGAGGCGCGCCGTGAAGAGCGAAGTCTCGTCGGGGATCAGGCCGGCCGTTTCGTCGGGAGTGTCACGTGTCTTGACGACGACTCTCGGCCCGTCGACCCGGAAGATCGCGTGGACATCCGCACCGAGCTCCTCCAGCAGCTCGACCCTCACCTCGATGCGGGGAAGCGACTCGGGCGCGAGCGCCGCGTCCTCGAACGCCTCGGGTCGCGCGCCGAGAACGACGCGCTCGGCGTCACGCACCGGTCGGCGGGCAGGGTCGAGCGGCACCCGGAACTGGCCGAACGAGACCTCGTCCCCGTCGACCATGGCCTCGACGAGGTTCATCGCCGGAGAGCCGATGAACGCGGCGACGAAGAGGTCGCGCGGTGACTCGTAGAGGTGCTGCGGCGCATCGGTCTGGACGATGCGGCCGTCGCGCATCACGGCGACGCGCTGTCCCAGCGTCATCGCTTCGGTCTGGTCATGGGTGACGTAGACGCTGGTCACGCCGAGGCTCGTGTGGAGCTGGGCGAGCGAGGCGCGCATCGAGACGCGGAGGTTGGCGTCGAGGTTCGAGAGCGGCTCGTCCATCAGGAACGCCTGCGGCTCACGCACGATCGCGCGGCCCATCGCCACCCGCTGGCGCTGGCCGCCGGAGAGCTGGCCCGGCCGCCGGTCGAGCATGTCGTCGAGCCCGAGCATCGTCGCGACCTCCTCGACGCGCTTCGCCGCCTCTGCCTTCGGCGTGCGGCGCACCTTGAGCCCGTAGCCGAGGTTGTCCCGGACGGACATGTGCGGATAGAGCGCGTAGCTCTGGAAGACCATCGCGATGTCCCGGTGCCGCGGGGCCAGATCTGTCACGTCGCGCTCGCCGATCGAGACGCGCCCGTCCGTGATCTCCTCGAGGCCCGCGATCATTCGGAGCAACGTCGACTTCCCGCAGCCCGACGGCCCGACCAGGACCATGAACTCGCCGTCGCGGATCTCCAGACTGACGTCGTCGACCGCCACGACTCCGTTGGGAAACGCCTTGGTGACGTGCTCGAGTTGGATCGCTGCCATGGGGGCCTCCGGCACGAGAGCATAGACGGCGGGCAGAGGAGGTCAAGACCAAATTGTCGCCACCTTGGCACAATTGGTATTGACCACTCCGGGCGTTGGTGCGTAGACTAGCCGCAGATGGCCGGCCCCGACAGAGATCTGCAGGAGAGACTCGACGGGCTCGAGACGGAGACGTGGAACGCCGACGGGGCAGACCTCGATCTCCGCTCGACGGACGAGCTCGTGGAGCTGATGAACGCCCAGGATCTGACCGTGCCCGTCGCCGTCGCTGCAGCGGCCCCTGCGATTGCCGCCGCGATCGACC
Organism: uncultured Actinomycetes bacterium; assembly: GCA_963724805.1. Classification (GTDB taxonomy): domain Bacteria; phylum Actinomycetota; class Thermoleophilia; order Gaiellales; family Gaiellaceae; genus CAVQZA01. Next base: position 23,803 of record CAVRWA010000001.1, on the reverse strand, counting down.
AGATCGCCGCCCGCCTGCGCGACGGCGGCCGCCTGATCTACGTCGGTGCCGGGACCTCGGGCAGGCTCGCCGAGCTCGACGCGGCGGAGTGCGAGGCGACCTTCTCTGCGCGGCCGGGGCAGGTGACCGCGCTCATCGCGGGCGGGAGCGGCGGCTCGCCGCTCGAGCAGGAGGCCGCCGAGGACGACGCGGCCGCGGCCGAGCGCGAGCTCGAGGCGCTCGGCGTCTCGGCCGCCGATGCCGTGGTCGCGATCAGCGCGAGCGGCCGCACTCCCTATGTGGTCGGCGCACTCGCCGCAGCCGCCTCTGCCGGGGCGCTGACCGTGTGCCTCGTCTCCGTCCGTGGCTCCGACCTCGCGCGGATCGCTCACCACGAGATCGCGATCCCCGTCGGCGCCGAGATCCTCACGGGCTCGACGCGGCTCAAGGCCGGGACGAGCCAGAAGCTCGTGCTGAACATGATCTCGACGATCTCGATGATCCGGATCGGCAAGACGTTCGGGAACCTGATGGTCGACGTCTACCCCGCGAACGAGAAGCTCGAAGCCCGCGTCCGGCGGATCGTGCTGCTCGCGACCGGTGCTTCACCCGAGCGGGTGGACGAGGCGCTCGGCGCCTCGGACGGCGACGCGAAGGTGGCGATCGTCTCGCTCCTCGCCGGAATCGACGCTGAGGCCGCGAGGACACGGCTCGCCGGGGCGGACGGCGTGATCAGGCAGGCGCTCGAGCCATGAGGCTCGGCGTCCAGGCCGCGCTCGTCGGCGGGGAACTCCTTCCCGGCGACGTCGAGCTGGCGAACGGGCGGATCGCGGCGGTCGGCCTGGCCTCGCCCGGCGGCCGGGGGATCGCAGTGCCAGGTTTCGTCGATCTCCAGGTGAACGGGTTCGGCGGCGTCGACTTCCTCGAGGCGGACACGGCGGGCTACGCGCGCGCCGGTGACGCGCTGCTCGAGACCGGCGTCACCGGATACCTGCCGACGCTGATCACCTCCTCGGAGGAGCACCTCGTCGCGGCGCTCGGCGAGGTGCCGCTCGAGTCGAAAGGGCCGCAGATCCTCGGCGCCCACGTCGAGGGCCCGTTCCTCTCGCCGAAACGCCCGGGCACGCATCCGCCGGAGCTCCTGCGCGACCCGGATCCGGACCTGCTCGCGCGCCTGCTCGAGGCGGGCCCGGTCCGGCTGTTCACGCTCGCTCCCGAGCTTCCGGGCGCCTACGAGCTGATCGAGCTGCTCCACGCGCGCGGCGTCGTCGTCTCGTTCGGGCACTCCGACGCCACCGGCGAGGAGGCGCATGCCGCCTTCGACCGAGGCGTCCACACCGTGACGCACCTCTTCAACGCGATGCGCCCGTTCCGGCACCGCGATCCCGGCATCGTCGGCGCTGCGCTCACCCGGCCGGACGTCGTCGTCCAGATCATCGTCGACGGGATCCACCTCGCCCCCGACACGGTGCGCCTCGTCTGGGAAGCGGCCGCGGGACGGGTCGCGCTCGTCACCGATGCCGTCGCGCCCGCGGGCGCCGGTGCGGGTGAGTTCACGCTCGGGGACGTCTCCCTGGTCGTCCGCGACGGCGCCGTCCGCCGCGACGACGGCGTGCTGGCCGGCAGCGTCTTGACGATGATCGAGGCGGTGCGAAACCTGCACGAGCTCGGCGTGCCGCTCGAGCGCGCCCTCGAGGCGGCGAGCCTCGTCCCGGCCTCCGTGCTCGGGCTGTCCGACGCCGGGCGAATCGAGGTGGGGAGGCGCGCCGACCTGCTCGTCGTGGACGGCTGACCTCGAGATCGAGCGCGTCCTCGTGGGAGGGGAGACGCTTGTCGCCGCCTGAGCCGCGTCAGCCCGGTGCGCAGTTCCTCGCGGAGATCCGCGAGCAGCCGCAGGCGCTGGAGCGCCTGCTCGAGCGCGAGGCGGACTTCGCGCGCGTCGCGGCAATCGCGCGTGAGCGGGGTACCACGATCCGCCTGATCGGCCACGGCTCCTCCGACAACGCGGCCTCCTACGGGATGTACGCCTTCGGGCTGCTGCCGGGCTGGACGGCGATGCGCGACTCGATCACGCTCACCGTCTACTACAAGGCTTCCGTGGACATGTCCGGCTCGACCGTGATCGCGCTCTCTCAGTCAGGGCAGACGCGCGACGTGATCGAGTACGTGACCCGCGCGCGCGAGGCGGGAGCATTCACGGTCGCCGTCACGAACGACCCGGGGTCGGAGCTCGCGCAGGCGGCCGAGGAGGTGCTCGCGCTCGGAGCGGGGATCGAGCAGGCGGTCGCGGCGACGAAGACGTACACGAACCAGGTCGCCGCACTTGCGCTCCTCGCCGCGCATGCGGCGGACCAGGGCCCGCGCTACGTCGACGGGCTCCGCGAGGTGATCGAGCGGCTCGAGTCGCTGATCCCGGAGCTGGAGCAGTCGATCGTGCCGCTCGCCGTTCAGTTCTCGTTCGTCGGCCGGATGTTCGTGATCGGGCGCGGCACGGAGTTCGCAACGGCGCGCGAGATCGCGCTGAAGCTGATCGAGACCTGCCGCGTCGCGGCCGAGCCGCTCACCGCGACCCAGCTCGCGCACGGCCCGGTGGCCGCGCTGGACTCGCTCTTCCCGGTGTGGGCGATCGCTTCCCGCGACGAAACGCTGCCGTCGGTGACCGAGGCGGCCGGGCGGATCCAGGCGGCCGGGGCGACGCTGCTGGCAAGCGGGACCGCCGCCGAAGCAATCACCGGCGCGGACCACTCGATCCCGATCCCGATGCCGTCGGTGCCCCTGCTCGCGCCGATCCTCTCGGTCGTCCCGGGCCAGCTCTTCGCCTGGGCGCTCGCCCGCGCGAAGGGCCTCGACCCGGACGTGCCGCGCGGCCTGAGCAAGGTCACGCTGGCTCTCTAGCTCACGCCGTGGTCGGTGTCGGCCGGTGGCCGTGATCGTGCAGCCGCCACACCTCGACGAGCCCCACGCCGATCAGAACGGTCGTCGCGCCGAACACGATCGCGAGGCCGACGTCCCTGCCGCTCCAGCCGACGGTCGTGGTGGCCGAAGCCGCATCTCCCTGGGGAACTGCGGGATTCGGCGGCCCGGTGAACGCCTGGGCTGTCATCGGCACGGCCAGCGCGAGGATTGCGACCACGAGCACGAACAGCATGCGCATCGCTCGCATCACATGCCTCCTTTCACCATCACTGATACTCCCCGCGGGGCGCGCCGTCATCGGGGCGGACGCGGAATCGCGGTGCCTGGATCTACGAGATCAGCACGGCCTCACCAGCGGCCGCGGTGGACGACCTCGGCGAACGGTCGCCGGTCCGGTCGGCGCAGCGGGCGGAGCGGGCGCTCGCTCGGATATCCGAGTGGGACAAGATGAGCGCAGAACCGGTCCTCGGGGTGGCCGAGAAGCTGCCGGGCGAGATCCTGGTCGCCGACCGCCGAGTGTCCGCTGCCGATCCCGAGATCGGCGGCGGCGATCATCATGCTGACGGCCGCCTGGCCGAGGTCGAAGTGCACGGTGCGGCGCTTGCCCTCGTCCTCGACGACCGGCGCGATCAGGGCGATCGTTGCGGCCGAGCTCGCTACGTGCCCGGCGCCTTGCCAGACCTTCGCGAGCTCGGTCAGCCGGTCGCGGTCGGTCACGACGATGAAGTCCCACGGCTGGGTGTTCCGCGACGAGGGGGCGCGCCTGCCGGCCTCCAGGATCCGGTCGAGCTGCTCGTCGCCGAGCGGCCGGTCGTCGAACCCCCGGACGTCGCGGCGCGACCGGATGGCGTCCCATGTCTCCATCTCAGCTACGCCACTTCACGGTGCAGCCGACCGGGGCCGTGTCGGCGACGGCGGGCGCCTCTCCGGCGAGGACGGCGTCCAGCGCGTCGCGCAGGTAGTGCGCCGTGACCGCGGTCTCGTCCTGGCTGTCGTCGATTGCGCCGTGGTAGGCGAGCCTGCGGTCGCCGTCGTAGACGAACACCTCCGGCGTCCGCTCGGAGCCGAGCGCGTGTGCGACGTCCTGGCTCTCGTCGTAGAGGTAGTCGAAGGTGAAGCCCTGCGCGCGGGCGCGACGCTGCATCTCCTCGAACGAGTCCTCCGGGTGGCTCGCGACGTTGTTCGACGAGATCGCCACCACCCGCACCCCGCGGTCGGCGTAGTCCCGCGCCACGGCGATCAGCCGGCCTTCCCACCCCTGCACGTAGGGGCAGTGGTTGCACGACTGCACGAGCACGAGCACGGACGCGTCGCGGTAGTCGTCGAGGGAGTGGTCTCTCCCGTCGACGCCGGGGAGGGTGAACTGCGGTGCGGTCTGGGCAATGGCGATGCTCATGAGAGTGCCTCCTCGAGTTGTTCGCGGCTCGGAATCGGGGATACGCGCCCGTCCGGAAGGTAGTAGATACGGCAGTTCAGCGCAGGCCTTGAGTCGGCCCCGGCGGCGTCGACGTCGCGGCCGTCGACCCTGATCGTGGGCGAGCCGGGGAAGCGCAGCGCCTGCGCCTCCTCGTCGGTCTCGACGCGTCGAAGCTCGACGGTGGTGTCGAGGCCGCGCTCGGCGAGCACCGCCTCGAGCAGTACGAGCGCCTCCGGATGCGACGGGCACCCCTCCCAGTAAAGGAGCTCGACCTTCATCACCCCTCAGAACGACCGGAGACGGCGTCCGCTTCCCGGATCGGTCAGTGGATCGGCTCGCGCTCGAGACGCGGTCCCGCCGCGAGTAGCTCCGGCGGGCACTCGTCGCCGAGCTTGCGGAAGTTCGCGGCGTACCGCGCCGCGAGATCCCGGTAGCGGGTCATGTACTCGTCCTCACTCGGCCAGGAATGGGCCGGAGAGAGCACGTCGTCGGGCAGCCCGGGACAGCTCATCGGCACCTCGAACCCGAAGACCGGGTCGACGCGGTACTCGACGTGGGCGAGCGCGCCGGACAGCACGGCGTGGAGCAGGGTGCGCGTGTGCTCGATGCTGATGCGCTTCCCGACCCCGAACGGCCCGCCCACCCAGCCGGTGTTGACGAGCCAGCACGAGGAGCCGTGCCGCTCGAGCTTGCGGCTCAGGAGGTCGGCGTAGACCCACGGGTGGTGGACCATGAACGGCGCGCCGAAGCAGGTGCTGAACACGATCTCCGGTTCCGCTCCGAGACCCGCCTCCGTGCCGGCGATCTTCGAGGTGTAGCCGGAGACGAAGTGGTAGAGCGCCTGGTCCGGCGTCAGCCGCGCGAGCGGCGGCAGGACGCCTTGCGCGTCGCAGGTCAGGAAGAGGACGTAGCTCGGGTGGCCGGCCGTTCGCGAAGGCACCGCGTGCTCGATGAAGTCGAGGGGATAGGAGGCACGCGTGTTCTCGGTGAGCGAGTCGTCGTCGAGGTCGATCCTGCGCGTGGCCTCGTCGAATATGACGTTCTCGAGCACCGTCCCGAACCGGTGCGTCGTCGAGTGGATCTGTGGCTCGGCGCTCGGCGAGAGCCGGATCGCCTTCGCGTAGCAGCCGTCCTCGTGGTTGAAGATGCCCTCGTCGCTCCAGCCGTGCTCGTCGTCGCCGACGAGCCCGCGCTCCGGGTCGGCGGAGAGCGTCGTCTTGCCGGTCCCGGAGAGGCCGAAGAAGAGGGCCGAGGTGCCGTCGTCGGCGACGTTCGCCGAGCAATGCATGCTCAGCACGCCGTCGAGCGGCAAGAGGTAGTTCAGCACCGTGAACACGGATTTCTTCAGCTCGCCTGCGTACTGCGTGCCGCCGATCAGGCAGAGCTTCCGCGCGAAGTCGAGTGCGATGAACGAGCCGGTGCGCGTGCCGTCGATCGGCGGGTGCGCCTCGAAGGAGGGCGCACAGAGGATCGTGAGCTCGGGGACGTGCCGCCGGTATGCCTCGCGGCTCTCCGGCTTCAGGAACATGTTGCGTGCGAACAGGCTGTGCCAGGCGTACTCCGTGACGACCCGGACCGGCAGCCGGTACTCGGGCTGCGCGCACGCGTGGACGTCCTGCACGAACAGGTCGCGTTCCTGCAGGAAGCCGAGCATGCGCGAGAGCAGCAGCTCGAACGTGTCGCTCCCGAGCGGCCGGTTGTACTCACCCCACCAGATCCGGTCCTCGCTCGACGGCTCGCGGACGATGAACTTGTCCTGTGCCGCGCGCGAGGTGTGGCTTCCGGTATCGACGGCGACCGCCCCGCCGCGGACGATCCGGCCTTCGCCGCGGAAGACGAGCTCCTCGTAGAGCGCCTCGGCGGGCAGGTTCCAGTAGACGCAGCGCGGGTTGGTGATGCCGTGGTTCCCGAGCCCGTAGTCGCTCGCGAGCTCTCGCGCCCGGCCCTGGGCGGGCGTCCTCGGGTCGAGCGGGTTCGCCGTCACAGCCAGTCCCTCACGAGGCGGCGGTCGCCGATCACGATGTCGTTCGGCGCGGTCGGGTCGAGCGCCCAGCGCATCCGGCGGACGCCCTCGGTCACGTCCTTGGTGGAGCCGCAGTAGCTGAGGCGCAGGTGACCCTCGGCGCCGAACTCCTTGCCGGGGACGGTGACGACGAGCGCCTTGTCGAGCAGGAAGCGCGACAGCTCCTCGGAGTCGTCCGAGATCGCGCTAAAGTCGGGGAGGCAGTAGAAGGTGCCCTGCGGCGGCTCGACGCGCACGCCCTCGAACGCGCGCAGCTCCTGCATCATCACGTCGCGAAGGTTCTGGATCCCGAGCCGCAGGCTCTCGACGCCGCTCTGGACGCCGGTGAGCGCGCCTTCGGCCGCCGCCATCGACACCGCCGCGGGGCACGAGGTCGTCTGCGCCTGCACGGTCTTCAACACCTCGACGAGCGGCGCCGGCGCGATCGTCCAGCCGATGCGGAAGCCGGTCATCCCGTACAGCTTCGAGACGCCGTTGACCACGATCAGGGTCGACTCGTCGACGTCGCGGTCGGTGTACGCGTAGGCAGGCTCGGCGCGGGCACCGCCGAAGACGAGCCGGTGGTAGATGTCGTCCATCAGCACGTGCACTCCCCGCTCCTCGCAGAGCGCAACGAGCCCCTCGACCAGCTCCGGTGGGTAGACCGCGCCGGTCGGGTTGTTGGGGCTGTTGACGATCACGGCCCTGGTGTACGGGCCGAGCGCCGACTCCACCTCGTCCAGCCGCGGCACGAAGCCGCCGTCCTCCGGCGTCACGATCACGGGCTGGCCGTGCACCATCCGCACCATCTCGGGATAGCTGACCCAGTACGGAGAGAGGATCACGACCTCGTCCTGGGGATCGACGATCGCGAGCAGCGCGTTGTAGATCGACTGCTTCGCGCCCGAGGAGACGATCACGTTCTCCGGTGCGACCACCCGGCCGTAGTGCTCCTCGGTGTAGCGGATGATCGCCTGCTTCAGCGCCGGGGTGCCGTCGGTCGGCGCGTACTTGACGTCTCCCCTGGTCAGCTGGGCCGAGGCGCTGACGATCGCCGAGAGCGGCGCCTTGTTCTTCGGCTCGCCGCCGCCGAGGTGGATCACGGGCTGGCCGCGGTCGGCGAGCTGCTTCGCGCGCTCGTTCAGAGCGAGAGTCGCTGACTCACGGATCGAGCGGGCGAGGTGGCTGACCGTCACGTTGCGGCCAGCTTCCCGGTTCCGCTCGCGCGCGACATCGGTAGCCGGCCGCACGCGGCGTTCGGAGAGCTACGGAGAAAGCGCTACGGCACGATGTTGTGGTTGAGGTGGAAGACGTTGTCCGGGTCGTACCGGCGCTTGACCTCGACGAGCCGGTCGTAGTTCGGGCCGTAGGCAGCGCGGATGGCGTCGTCGGCCTGGTCGTCGCCGAGGTAGTTGAGCCAGCGGCCGGTCCCGAAGTGCGGCCGCATCGCCGCGAACGTCTCGCGGCCCCACGCGATGTTCGCCTCGGTGTCGGCCGGGTCCAGCCAGACGCCGGGGAGGAGGAGGTTCCAGCCTTCGTCGCGGTGCGGCACCGCGGTCTCGGTCACCCCGACGCGTGTGACGGCGCCGTGGAAGTGCTCGAGCAGGATCGCCGTCATCGGCGAGGGCACGGCTGCGAACTGCTCGACGGCGATCTCGATCAGCTCGTCCGGGAGGCCCCGCGTGAAGCTCGAAAGCCAGTAGTTGAGCGATCCGGTCGGGAAGGCCGCGTCGAGGAGCGTGTTCATCACCGGGTAGGGCATCGGCCCGACCTCGACCATCAGCGGCGAGCCCCAGGCCTTGAACGGCTCGAGGTCGCGCTCGGCCTCGCCGGGGTCGCCGGCATGGAAGACGACCAGCGCCGAGAGCTTCGTGCCGGAGCCGTCCGGCGCGTGCACCAGGCCCGCGAACACGGTCAGGTCGTCCGGGCCGTTCGCCACGGCGTCGCGGTAGAAGCGCAGCAGCTCGGGCGCGGCGTCGATCGGATGGGCGATCAGCCCGCCCACGATCATCTGCACGGGGTGGAGTTGGTACGTGAACGTCGTCGCGACGCCGAAGTTCCCCCCGCCGCCACGAAGGGCCCAGAAGAGGTCGGGGTGCGAATCGGCATCGACGTCGAGCACCTCGCCCTCGGCCGTGACGAGCTCGACCGCGAGCAGGTTGTCGGCCGCGAGGCCGTACTTGGCCATCAGCCAGCCGAGACCGCCCCCGAGGGTGTAGCCGGCGATGCCCGTGGTGGAGATCGCGCCCCCGGTCACGGCCAGGCCGTGCTCGGCGGCGGCGTCGTTCAGCTCCCCCCAGGTGACGCCGCCCTCGGCCGTAGCGGTTGCTCGGCCCGGATCGACCGTGATCCGCTTCATCTCGGCGAGGTCGATCATCACCCCGCCGTCGGTCACCGCCCGGCCGGCGACGTTGTGGCCGCCGCCGCGGATCGAGACCTCGAGCCCCGCCCGGCGCGCGAGCGCGAGCGCCGCGACGACGTCGCTCGTCTGCCGGCAGCGGACGATCAGAGCGGGCCTGCGGTCGATCATGCCGTTGTGCACGGCACGGGCCGCGTCGTAGCCGGTGTCCGCCGGGCCGAGGACGGGCCCGGAGACCTGTCCGGCGAGGTCGTTGACGAGCGCTGGGTCCAGGGCGACGGCCATGCTCCACCTCCAAGGTCTCTTGTCCCACTACCGTCCCGGCGAGTGTAGGACGGCTGCGACAGCGAGCACAAGCCACCGACGCTCGAGCCGGCAGCGCGTCAGGGGGGCATGTTGAGGCGCCGCGATCAGGCTCCGTAGTTGGAGGCAATCGGCTCGGTGGCGCCACCGATGCCGCCGGGGCCCGAGTGGGCGAGACTGAGTTCGCATCCGTCAGGGGGCGTTTTGGTGTGCGCTGGAGCAGTCGGCGATGCGCGCGAGGCGAGTTGTGAACGTGGCTGTGACCCCGCGCGCCGCCCCGCTCCAACGGGCCAAGGGAGGAGTAGGCGATGAGAGTGCTGACTGTGTATGCGCATCCGAACCCGACCTCGTTCTGCCATGCGGTGTTGGAGCAGTTCACGCACGGCCTCGCCGACGCCGGCCATGAGAGTGAGGTCGTCGATCTGTACGCGATCAAGTTCGATCCGGTCTTCAGGAGGGACGACTACTCGTTCTTCGCCCACGAGTCGGTGCCGCCGGAGTTGTTCGACGAGACAGAGTTGAGGGAGAACATGGTCACGCTGAGCGGCGGTCCGATCCGGCGGCGCGTCGCGAAGCGGTGGCTGCGCGACAAGTCCCTCGCCGAGCTGCTCGAGCTGGTGGCGAAGCAGCGGCCGAAGGATGTGCTCGCCCAGCAGGAGAAGGTCGCTGCAGCGGATGGCCTGGCGTTCGTCGCGCCGATCTACTGGATGAACTTCCCGGCGATCCTGCGGGGCTGGATGGAGCGCGTCTTCACCTACGGCTTCGTCTACACGATGACCAGGGACGGCTGGCTGCGGGGCGATCTGAGCGGCAGGCAGCCGTTGCTGAAGCACAGGAAGGCGCTGATCCTGACGCCGACCTTCTTCCGGGAGAGCGACTACCGCGACTCCGGCTGTGGCGCGGCGATCGAGCGGCTGGTCGACGACTTCGGCTTCCGCTACCCGGGGATCAAGAACGTCGAGCACGTCTACTTCTACGCCGTCGGCGCCGTCGACGATGCCACGCGCCAGGGCTACCTGCAGCAGGCTTATCGGCTCGGTCACGAGTACGAGTCGAGACTTGTCTCGGAACGCGAGCCGGCGTCAGAGCCGGAACCGATCGAGGGAGGTGTGAGATGAAGCGGTCATTGATGGTCGGTGTTGTCGCCCTTGGCGTCGCGCTCTGTGCGCGCCGGGCTGCCCGCGGATGCGGCGGCTTCGACTTCGAGCAGATGATCGAGCGGATGCCCGAGAACGCCCGACCGAAGTGGATGTTCCGGAACATCACGACGATCCGGGAGAACACTGAGCGGATCCTCGCGCTGCTCGAAAGCGAACGTACGCCCGCCCAGAGTGAGCGTGCGCGCGTGACCTCGGAGGAGCCTGTTTACACCGAGCGCGTTGCGTTCGGACAAGGAGTTGCTCGTGACGCATGACGTAGCGCAGCTTGGTGAGATCGCTACTCCCCCGTCATCCTCTGACAGCCAGGGCGCGCGCGGGCGATCAGCACGGCTCATAGATCTTCTCGACCCGACGGAGGACTTCAACTTTCGACACTTCCGAGCGCGGCACATGGTTGCCGAGCTGCTCCGCACCGGCCTGGCCCCCGGCTGCGAGGCGCCGGACTTCGAACTGCCCTCCACAGGCGGCACGCAGGTGCGTTTGAGCGACCTGCGCGGTAAGCCGGTGCTGCTCCACTTCGTCAGCTACACCTGCCCCGTTACGCGCGGTGGCGTGTACACGATGAGAGAGCTCCAACGGCTCTACGGCGAACGGGCGCAATTCGTCGAGGTGCTGGTCCGCCAAGCGCACCCCGGCGAACGGCACGGAGCCTACCGCTCGTATGGGAAGAAGGTCGAAGAGGCCTGCAGCTACCAGGACGAGGAAGGCATCCCTTGGCCGGTGTTGATCGATGACTTGGCGGGAACGGTGCAGTGCGCATACGGCGGGCTAGCCGCTGCCGTCTACCTGATCGACAGCCAGGGGACCATCGCCTTCTGCGGCACCTGGGGCCAAGCACCCGCGCTCCGACACGCAATCGACGACCTCCTCGCCCGCGACGGCACCGGCGCCCCGGCCGGCAAGGGCACCGACCGGCGGCCGCATCTCGCCGCTGCGATCGTTGCCGGACAGGGCGGCCCCATCTGCGGCGGGCGCCGAGCGCTGATCGATCTCGAGCTCGGTTTCCCCGGCGCGATGATCCTCATGACTATCGGCAGAGCGGCGCGGCCGGTGCTTGCGCCACTCGCGTTACGCACGACGCCGCTACCCAACCGGACACGCGCCGCTCTCCTCGTCGGAGGTTTCGGCGCAACCGTGGCGGTCTGTTGTGGTCTCCGGCATCGCAGGCGTCACGGCGGTATTGCACCACGCCGGGGCTGAAGGGGCTGTTGCTCTAAGACGAGTGCGACCATGACAAGGATCTCGACGACTGTCCGGGCCGTGGCGTAGCGTTCCTTGCGTGGAGAGAGGCCGAATGTTGCGTGCCGTGTGGCTCGACCGCGCTGGGCGCCTCGCGCACCTTTGTTGCAGCCATTCCCCAGGGAAGGAGACTCGACCAGATGGACACCGCCCGTAAGTACATAGCCGAGGCGTTGGGGACGTTCGTGCTCGTGTTCGGGGGCACGACTGCGATCACTGCGGCGAATACGGCGCAGCAGAACATGTCGTTCAACGTGATGGTCGCGTTCGCATTCGGCCTCTCGCTCCTCGCCGGCCTCTACTGGATGGCGGAGGTCTCCGGCGGCCATTTCAACCCGGCGGTCTCGCTCGCGATGCTCCTCGACCGGCGGCTCAAGCCGGGCGACATGATCGGCTACTGGATCTTCCAGGTCGTCGGCGCGATCCTCGCGAGCCTCGCGCTGTGGGTGTTCACCAGCAAGACCGTTGTGAAGTCGACCGGGACGTATCCAGGGCTCAGCGACGGCAAGACCTGGTTCGTCGAGTTCCTGTTCTCCGCGATCTTCGTCGGGGTGATCCTGCAAGCATCGAGGAGCGAGGGCTACGCGAAGAGCGCTCTGATCTCGATTCCGCTCACGCTCGTCGCTGTCCACCTCGCGATCATCCCGTACAGCGGTTCGTCGGTGAACCCGGCGCGGACGCTCGGCCCGGACATCGTGGGCGGCAAGTGGACGGGGATCTGGATCTACCTGACCGCGCCCCTCGCCGGCGCGGCTCTCGCCTGGCTCGTGCACAAGGTGGTCGTCAAGGGCGAGGCCCCTGGCTTCCAGGAAAGCTAAGCGGAGGTCTGGTAGTTGGTGGCGAAGCGAGTTACCTCATCGAGCAGGCGAGTGTCGTCCTTGGCCCGCGGGCGCCCATCGCCCGACCGCATGCCGCTGATGAGTGACACCCGAGAGCGGGCGATCGAGCGGCGCGCGATCTTCTGGTCTGCGGCGCTGGTGGCCGCGATCGCCCTCCTCGGGCTGCTGTTTCTCCCGGCCGTGGGGCTGATCTGGATCGTGCTGCTCGTCTTCGCCGTTGCCGCCGTGCCGCAAAGCCTTGCGTTCACGCGTCGGCCGCGTAGTCGCCGCCCCAAGTAACCCCAGATCCTCGGCGTCGTCAGCGACAGATGCGGCGGCTTCTGGGCAACATGACATCACGCGGTTCCCTAGGTCGCGGCGTACGCCTGCGGCCATCGCAGGCGCCGGCGGAGCCAGAGCGCGACGTAGACGAGCGCGACCAGAACCGGGACCTCGATCAGCGGGCCGACGACGCCGGCAAGCGCCTCGCCGGAGGCGGCACCGAAGACACCGACGGCGACCGCGATCGCCAGTTCGAAGTCGTTGCTCGCGACCGTGAAGGAGAGAGCCGCGGTCTGCGGGTACGGGAAGCGAAGGAGTCTGCCGGTGCTGAAGCCAGCGACCCACATCACGGCGAAGTAGATCAGCAGCGGCAGCGCAATCAGAATTACGTCGAGCGGCTGGGCGGTGATCTTGTCGCCCTGGATCGCGAACAGCAACACGATCGTGAACAGCAGACCGTAGAGCGTGATCGGCGCGATCCGTGGGATGAAGCGTTGTTCGTACCAGTCGCGGCCGTGGCGCTTGATGCCGATCCGCCGGGTGAGGTAGCCGGCGGTGAGCGGGATCCCGAGGAAGATCAGGACGGTACGGGCCACTTCCCAGATTCCGACGTCGAAGCCTTGCGTGTCTAGACCCAGCCAGCCTGGGAGGACGGTCAGGTAGAAGTAGCCGAGGAGCGAGTAGGCGACGATCTGGAAGAGCGCGTTGAAGACGACAAGCACGGCGGCGCGGTCTCGGTCGCCTTGGGCGATGTCGTTCCAGATCAGCACCATTGCGATGCAGCGAGCGAGGCCGACGATGATCACGCCGGTCCGGTACGCGGGCTGGTCTGGCAGGAAGGTCCAGGCGAGGATGAACATCAGGAGCGGCCCGACGATCCAGGAGAGGAACAGCGAGACGCCGAAGAAGCGGCGGTCGTTGACCCCGTCATCGCGCATCGTCCCGAGATCCTCGTAGCGCACCTTCGCGAGGACGGGATACATCATCAGGAGCAGCCCCGCCGCGATCGGCAGCGAGACCGTACCGACACGGAGCCTGTCCAGGCCGTCATTGAGGCTAGGGACGAGGGCGCCGAGAGCAAGCCCGACGCCCATCGCGAGGGCGATCCACAGTGGCAGGAAGCGGTCGAGGGTCGAGAGCTTCTTCAGGACGGCGCCCTCGTCCGCCGGCACGGCTGGCGTGACGGCGCTGGGCAGATGCCGGGTCTCAGTCGCAGCCACGGAGCCTGTCCGGCGAAGGGTCGGCTGCCTCTACCAAGAGATCGCCGACAAGGTCGTGGAGGACGGCAAGCCTCTCCGGGCTTGCCCAGTAGCAGATGCGCAGCCCCTCGATTTCGCCGGTGATCAGGCCGGCCCCCTTGAGCACCTTCAGGTGCTGAGAGACAGTCGCTTGTGCGAGCGGCAGCTCGTCGACGATCTGGCCGCAGTAACAGGCATCGCGGCTGAGCAACAGGCGCAGAATCCGGACACGTGCGGGGTGGCCGATCGCCTTTGCGAGCAGCGCGAGTTCGATGTCGCGCTGCTCGCTCGCCACTGACGCGGGTGGCGCTATGGCGCTCACGCGACGCCCGCGGTGTGATGCCGCGCCGTCGCCGCGATCCCCGCCGGGACGCCACGCAGCGCCGTGACGCTCGGCAGCGTGTGGGTGCAGCCGTAGGTGGTGCCTCCGACGCGGTAGTCCTGCGCTTCGATCAAGTGGTCGAGGCACAGACCGACGCCGCAGTGCTGGCAGACACCGACAGCGGGTACCGCGTCGTTTGCCTTTGCGCACTCGAAGCAGTTCATCACTCGCCTCCTGACGCACGCGCCGGCCTTTGCGCCCGGCGCTAGTTCGTCTATCGCAAATTGACGATAGAACGAGCCCGGCCAACGAACCTCCGGCACAAGCCACACATCCGCTACGGCAAACCCGCAGTCGTTGGACGCCTGCGCTGCAGCGCGAACTCACCCGGCGCGAGCCGATGGCTGACTACTCACTCGGCCGCGGCGCGCAGCGGGTCACCTCGGACGAAGGTGTACGCCAGGGCCGCGATCGAGGCGCCGGCGATCGGCGCGAGCAGGTAGATCCAGATCGCGTTCAGGTCGCCAGTGACGATGCCCGGGCCGAGCGAGCGGGCGGGGTTCATCGAGGCGCCGGTGATCGGGCCGCCGAACATCGCGTCGAGGCCGACCGTGCCGCCGATCGCGATCGCGGCCGCCTCGCCGACGGCGCGGGTGTCGGTGGCGACGGCCATGATCACGAACATGAGGAAGAACGAGAGGACGGCTTCCCAGAGGAATGCCTGCGCGTCGGTGCCGCTCGGGTAGGTGGCGCCGACGTGGGCGATGTTGCCGAGTGAGCCGCGCAGGATCGACGCCGCGATCAGCGCGCCGGCGAGCTGCGCGCCCCAGTACGGGACGAGGTGTCGCTTCGGAAAGTGGCGGGCGAGCGCGAACGAGAAGGTCACGGCCGGGTTGAAGTGTGCGCCCGAGACGTGTCCGACGGCGTAGATCATCGCCATGATCACGAGCCCGAAGGTGATCGCGACGCCGACGTGGCCGAGCACCCCGGTCTTGGCGTCGACCATGATCGCGCCGCTGCCGGCGAAGACCAGCGCGAACGTCCCGATCGCCTCGGCGACCAGGGCCCGCGCGAGCGGGAGCGAGCTCAACTCGCGGACGGAAGCAGCTCGGCGATCAGCTTCTGCACGCGCGCGTCGAGCTCGTCGCGGATCACCCGCACGGTCTCGACGCTCTGGCCGGCCGGGTCGTCGAGCTGCCAGTCCTCGTAGCGCTTGCCCGGGTAGATCGGGCAGGCATCGCCGCAGCCCATCGTGATCACCACGTCCGCCGCCGCGACGACCTCGTCGGTGAGCGGCTTGGGGAACTCCTCGCTCATGTCGACGCCGAGCTCGGTCATGGCCTCGATCACGGCCGGGTTGATCTGCTCGCCGGGGGCGCTGCCGGCCGAGCGGACGTGGATCCGCCCCTGCGAGCGGAGCTTGAGGAGCCCCGCCGCCATCTGGCTGCGGCCCGCGTTGTGGACGCATACGAAGAAGACCTCGGGCTGTTCCTTGGTGATCACGCCCTCGGCCTGGCCCAGCGCGCGCAAGCGTTCGCGCGCGAAGCGGTGTACGAGCACCGGCACGAAGACGTTGATTGTGCCCCCGGCGAGAAGGTCGGTCGACTCGGCGATGTACCTGGCGATCGTCTCGCGCGAGAAGGTGCCGTCGAACTCGCGCTGCAGCGCCTCGGCCGCACGCTCCACGTGCTGGCGCGTTACCGGATCGAGGACCTCCACGCCGCTCCGCTCCATGCCCGCCTCCCCGCCATCGATGACAATCGATACGCGGAGGATGATCGCAGCCGGTATCGATGGCTGTCAATATCGATTTCTGCGAATATGCCCGACGTGAAGCCAGTCGCGACGATCGCCGCCTCTTCCTGCCCGCCGCTCCTGCAGGCTCCCCTCGATCAACACGACGCCGACCAGCTCGCAAGATCGCTGAAGGTGATCGCCGACCCTGCGCGGCTTCGGCTGCTGAGCCTGATCCAGGCCCAGCCCGACGGTGAGGCATGCGTCTGCCACCTGACGGAGCCGCTCGGCCTCAGCCAGCCAACGGTGAGCCACCACCTCAAGGTCCTCCTCGACTCCGGCCTGGTCGAGCGCGAGCGCCGCGGCAGCTGGGCCTACTACCGGGTCGTGCCCGAGACGCTCGCCACGCTGAGAGACATTCTCGGCTGAGCCGCGCGCCCAGCCCGCCCGCTAAGGACCGCGGACGACTGTGACCAACTTGCCGAGCGGCCACTCCTTGACGAAGTCCTCGACCCCCGCCACTCGCAACGTGACCCGGACGGTGCTCTCCGTCCGAACGATGTCACGCACCACCGTCGCCTCGACCTGATCGGCCTGCTCGGGAACGTTGGTCAGGATCACGTCGCCGATCTGCAGCCTCTGCACCTCGAAATCGATCGCCATCAGGCGATGGTACGTCTCGCCGAGGCATGGGGGCTGCAAGCGATGTGAACGGAGCGGCGCAGGAGTCGAACCTACCCAGCCGTGGGTTACACGACCTCACCGGTTTTGAAGCGGCGACTGTGGTCTTCCGCGATCCAGCACGGTTGAGCCGATTCCGAAGCCCGACACGATCCGTGGGGCAGTTCGTGGGGCAGTCGTTGTCGAGATTCGCCAGCTCTCCGTGAGCGGCGCTGGGCGGTCGCTTCCCGACGTTGGCGGTGTCTGGACGACACGAGCGGTGGTTCTCGTCAGGGTTCGAGCTCGTCGAGAAAGCGCATTGCCGACTGGACGTTGGTGTAGTGCCAGAGCGTGAGGGTGCGGTCGAACGCCTCGCTTCGGCCGAGCCTGGACTCGAGTGACTCGCGCACCGGCGCGAAGGCGCGCCGTTGCGTCTCGACGAGCTTCCGCGGTTCGCGGGAATGCCGGATTGGATTAGCCGCCTTGCGCTCGAACAAGACGACGCCCTCCGAACAGATGCAAGCCACTGCGGCTACATCACCGAAGCCGTCGAGAGCGCGTTCCGCGCCCGCTGCTGGCAACCACCCGGAACGCTCCCGCGCCGGCAGTGGCGAGAACCTAGGTCAGCTGGCCCACGAGCGCTGACGCGCTCCCAGCCGGGCGGCGGTCTGCGCCCCGTCGCGTCGTCGGTTTCGAGCAGGAAGCGCCGATTCGGTTAACCGGGACTCATCGAAAGACCGCTGCCAAGCCGGGGTGCGCCAGTCGCGCGCCAGTCGCGCAGCTGGCGGCGGGGCTATGGCTAGGGCTATTGGAGTGACTGAGCGCGGACCCCGCGTCTTGCTTGACACACGCTTGACACACGGCCCGGAAGTAGGCTCCAGCAAAGTGTTTGCGTAGGGATCTCATCATCGCCTTGACGCTCCCCGCGGAGACCCTCTTGCGTTGTGTCTCTTGACACGAGTCGTGCCCCGGGCAGAAGATCGCATTTCGATGTTGCGCCGGCTCGCTCTGATTGCGGTCGTGATCGTCGTGATTGTCGCGCTCATCGCCTGGTACGTCGTCGGGTACCTGATGGTTTCGCCCTCCACGGTCTCGCTGCCGAGCGCGAACCTGACGCTGCAGACGGTCGCTGGGCTCGGCGACGGCTACACCGAGCCGACCTGGGTCTCGTACCTCGTCAAGGACGAGAAGGGGCAAGTGGCAGCACACGCACGATCTTCAAGGTGCCCGCGCACGCGCTCGTCCACGTGACCGTCTACCAGTTCGACGGCGCGAGCGGGCTGCGCAACGGCTTCTTCGCCCGGCCGCAGGGCGTCGAGGGCAACGTGATGACGGTCGACGGCAAGACGGTGGATGCGATCGACCCGGACGACGCCTCGCACACCTTCGCGGTCGCCGCCTACCACCTCGTCGTGCCGCTGATCGGCGTCGCCGACGACGCGCCGAACCAGTGCGAGCAGGCGCCGTGCGGGCTCGACAAGGCCCATCGGACGATCACGTTCTCGTTCCGCACCGGCGCGCCGGGCCACTACCGCTGGCAGTGCTTCGTGCCGTGCGCGGCCGGCTTCATCTACGGCTTCGGCGGGCCGATGCAGACGATCGGCTACATGGACGGCTTCCTCGACGTCGTCTGAGATGAGCGGGCCGAACCACATCCGCAGGATCGCGATCCTCACGATCGTCACGACGCTGATCGCCCTCCCGCTCGTGATCTGGGTGCTCGGGCCGGCGCTGCCGCCCGGGAACGGGAGCGAGCAGGCGTCGGGGCAGGTCACCGACAACACCGTCCTGACGGCGCTCGTGACGCCGTTCGTCTGCTTCATCGTCGTCTTCTTCGCCTACTCGCTGATCGTCTTCCGCCGCCGCGGCGACGACGCCGAGGAGGGCGCGGCGATCCGCGGCGACCCGCGCGCGCAGACGCTCTGGATCGTCCTCACCTCGGCGCTCGTGATCTTCATGGCCGGCTACGGCACCTACGCGCTGCTGCAGAACGGCTCCGGCGGGGGGCAGGGCCCCGCCCCGATCGCCGTGCCGCACGGGGCGAAGTTCCCGGTGCAGGTGATCGCCCAGCAGTGGCAGTTCACCTACCGCTACCCGAGCTACGACGGCGTCGAGACCTCGCAGCTCGTGCTCCCCGCCGACAAGCTGGTCGAGCTGCACGTCACCTCCCTCGACGCCGTCCACTCGTTCTGGGCCCACGACCTCGGCGTCAAGGCGGACGCGACCCTTGGCACCGACAACGTGGTCTACGTGAACACGCGCTCGCCCCGGAGCTTCGACATCCACTGCGCGGAGCTCTGCGGCCTCTACCACGGGTACATGTTCGACACGGGCAAGGTGGTCGGCAGCGCCGAGTTCGCCGCCTGGATCAAGGAGCAGCAGCAGGTCTTCCAGCCGGTCGCGCAGTACATGCCGCCCTACAGCACGACCTACTCCCCCGACCCGCAGCGGAGGGCCGGATGAGGCTCAGGCGGCTCTTCGGCTTCAACCTGCTCGCCGCGGTCGTCCTCGCCGCCGCCGGCTACTACCTGGGCTGGTGGCTCGGCCACCAGATCAACGGCCAAGAGCCTCGACTACATCGGCGACACGGGCCAGAACGACATCGCGCTGTTCTTCGCCTACCTGCTCGGGGTCGTCGGCTTCCTGGCCGGGCTCGGCTTCCTCAACTACCCCTTCGCACGGATCGCCGGGCGGCCGGCCACGGTGAACCACGACGAGACCGAGGACCCGCGGGGCTGGACGCGCTACATCGGCTACTCCACCGACCACAAGGTGGTGGGGCTCCAGTACCTGGTCGGGATCGGCTTCTTCATCTTCTTCGGCGGCGTCAACGCGATGCTGATCCGCTTCGAGCTCCTGCGGCCGCAGCCGAACGTCTTCGGCGCCGGCCAGTACCTGACCCTGGTCGGGCTGCACGGCACGATGATGATGGGGATGATGACGAGCGGGATCCTGGGCCCGTTCGGAAGTTACTTCCTGCCGCTGATGATCGGGGCCCGGCGCCTGGCCTTCCCGCGCATCGAGGCGCTCACCTTCTGGCTGCTGATGGCGGGCGGGCTGCTCCTCAGCTCGACCGTCTTCTACGGCGGCTTCCCGACCGGCTGGACCGGGTACGCGCCGCTCAACGACCAGGCGAACATGGGGATGGACGCCTACATCGCGTTCTTCGCCCTCGTCGGGATCTCGATGACGCTGCTGGCCTTCAACATGCTGGCGACCGTGTTCATGATGCGGGCGCCCGGCCTCACCTGGGGCAGGCTTCCGATCTTCGTCTGGAGCATCGTCGCGACCGCCGGGCTCAACGTCCTCGCGGCCCCGGTGCTGATCACGACCCTGGTGATGGTCGCGCTCGATCGCACCGCGCAGACCGGCTTCTTCCTCTCGACCCAGGGCGGCAGCCAGTTCCTCTACGAGAACCTGTTCTGGTTCTTCGGGCACCCGGAGGTGTACATCCTCGCGATCCCCGGCTTCGGGATCGTGCTCGAGCTCCTGCCCGTGTTCTCGCGCAAGCCGCTGTGGGGCTACCGGCTCGCCGTCGCGGGGATGCTCGGCGTCGGGCTGCTGAGCTTCTTCGTCTGGCAGCACCACCTCTTCGTGAGCGGGATGAACGCCGACCTGCGGCCGTTCTACATGCTCTCGACCGAGCTGATCTCGATCCCGACCGGGTTCATCTTCGTGTGCGCGATGGGGACGATCTGGCGGGGCAAGCTCCGCTACGACGTGCCGATGCTGTTCTGCCTCGGCTGGATCTTCAACTTCCTGATCGGCGGGCTCTCGGGGATCTTCCTCTCAGACGTGCCGAGCGACGTCACGACCCACGGCAGCTTCTTCTCGCTCGCACACTTCCACTACACGGTCGTGGGCGGGCTGATCTTCACCTTCTTCGCTGCGATCTACTACTGGCTCCCGAAGATGACCGGGGTCGAGCTGAACGAGACGCTCGGGAAGCTCCACTTCTGGATCATGTTCATCGCGTTCAACTCGACCTTCGCGCCGCTCTTCGCGGTCGGGTTCCTCGGCCAGCCGCGCCGGGTCGTGACCTATCCGGACAACCTCCAGTTCCTGAACGACTGGGCCTCGGTCTCGGCGTTCGTGCTCGGCGGCTCGATGCTGATCTTCCTCTGCAACCTGGTGTGGTCGCTCGTGTTCAAGCGCGCGCCCGCCGCGGCGAACCCGTGGCGAGTCGAAGTCGCTCGAGTTCCAGGTGCCGACGCCCGTGCCCGTCTACGACTTCGAGCGCATCCCCGTGATCGACTCCGACCCATACCCCTACGGCGTCGAGCCGGCGCCGCGCGTGGCCCCGGTCGGCGCACCGGCGGCGGGAAGCTGATGACGGATCTCGCGCAGCCGCATCCGACGATCGAGCCCGAGCCGCCCGAGCTGCAGGCGCGCAACAACTGGGTCGGGGTGCGGCTCCTCGTCTCCTCGACGATCTTCCTCTTCCTGCCGTTCTTCTTCGGCTACCTCTACCTCGCCACGCTGAACACGGGCGGGCTCTGGCGGCCCGGCGACCTGAAGGGGCCGATCGAGTGGGGGCTGCCGATCATGCTGACGCTCCTCGCCGGCGCCGGGCTCCTCGCGTGGGCGCGGTCGGAGCTCCTCGCCGGAAACGACGGCCGCTTCCGCTGGTACTCGGTCGCGGCGCTCGTCGCCGGTCTCGCCTCCGTCGTGCTCCAGGTGGTCGAGTACACGCAGCTCGGGTTCGGGCCGACCGACGGCGGGTTCGCGAGCGTGTTCGTCGGCTGGACGGGGCTCCTCGCGGTCGTGGTGCTCCTCGCGATGGTGTGGCTCGAGATGGTCGTCGCGTCGTCGTTCCGGAACGGCAGCCGCGCGCCCGGCTCGAGCCAGGCCGACGTGGACGCGGTCTTCTTCTACGTGGCCTTCCTCGCGATCGTCGGCGCGTTCACCCTGAGCTTCCTCTACCTGGTCTGAGGAGGGGCGCCGGTGCTGTTCGGCCCTCCCGTCGTCCTCGTCGTCATCGCGGCGGTGCTCTACTGGCTCGGCGGTCGCGGGGTCGGCGGTCGCGAGCGCGCCGAGCGCCGCTGGCGGACGCCCGTGTTCGTGGCCGGGCTCCTGACGGTGATCGTGGCCGTCTCGCCGCCGGTGCACCGGCTCTCGGGCGAGCTCTTCACGATGCACATGGTCCAGCACATCCTGCTGATCGAGGTCGCCGCGCCGCTGATCGTGCTCAGCCGGCCGTGGCACCGGATGTGGCGTCCGTTCTCGCTCTCGACCCGGCGGGCCGTGGCCGGCGGCGTCGCGCGCGGCGAGTGGGCTGCGCCGGTGCGCTGGGGCGCCGCGTGGCTCGTCGTGCCGGCCGTCGCGTTCGTGCTGATGAACGGCGTCTTCGTGCTCTGGCACGTGCCGGTGCTCTACGACGCCGCGCTCGCCTACCCGGCCCTGCACGATCTCGAGCACGCGACCTTCTTCCTCACGGCGCTCCTGTTCTGGGCGCACCTGATCGGGGAAGGGCCGTTCCAGGCGCGCCTGACGCTGCCGTGGCGGGCGATCTACGCGGTCGGCGCGATGGTCGTCGGCTGGGCCCTCGCGGTCGCGCTCGCGCTCGCGCCCTCGCCGCTCTACTCGCACTACGTCCAGCTCTCGCACAGGCCCTGGGGCCTGTCCCCTCTGGCGGACCAGCAGCTCGCTGCGGGCATCATGTGGGTGCCGGGCTCCGTCCCGTGGACGGTGGTCGCGCTCGCGTGCGCGTACGGCTGGCTCGATCCGGCGGCCCGCCGCCGGGGCTGGGTGCGGCGGCTCGCGGGAGAGCATTGAGGAAGGAGGTGAAGGCGCTATGACGCTCGCCGAGACGAACTTCACGACCGGCGCCGTCCTGACCTGGGCGATTCCGCTCGCGATCCTGCTCCTCGTGCTCATGTGGTGGGCGGCAGTGCTGACCGTCCGGGCGCTGAGGTCGCGGGGAGACGGCTGATGGCGCGACGCGTCGCGCTCGTGATCTGCCTCGCCGCGGTCGCCGGGGTGGCGGCGGGAGTCGTCGCGCACGTGCTCACTGCCCCGAGTGCCGCCCGGCCCGCCGCCCTGCCCCTCCCGGAGCTTCACGGGCAGGCGACCTGGGCCGCCGGGACGCGGCGGGCGCCGCAGTTCACCCTCCGAGACGTGCTCGGCGGGCAGCGTCTCGCTCGCGTCGACGCGCGGCCACGCGACTCTGCTCGCGTTCCTCGACTCGCGCTGCCGCTCCCTCTGCCCGCTCGTCGGGCGGGCGCTCGGCGACGTCCAGCGCGCACTCCCCGCCGGGGCGCGGCCCGAGGTGCTCGTCGTCAGCGTCGACCCGGCCGGGGACGGCGCTGCGAGCGTGCGGAGCGCGGCACGGCGCTGGCGGATGGGCCGCGGGCTGGCGCTGGCTCACGGGCACGAGGTCGCAGCTCGCCGCCGTGTGGCGCGCCTACGGGATCGCGGTGCGTCCGAGGTCGAACGACATCGTCCACGGCTCCCCCGTGTACCTGATCGACTCCCGTGGCTACGAGCGCGCCGGCTACCTCGCGCCGCTGCTGCCGAACTTCCTCGCGCTCGACATCCGGCGGGTCGAGGCTAGAAGCCCGGCCGCGCCTGGATCGTCGGACGCCTGACGCCGCCGACGACGAGCACGTCCCACATGCGCGCCTGCTCGTGCCCGGGCACGAGGCACGCGATCCGGTAGGTGCCGGCCCGCGACGCGGTGAACGTGAACCGCGCGGCCTGTCCCTTCTCGAGCCCGAGCACCGGGTCCGGCGTCGTCGCGCCCGGGAACGCCGGCACGGCGGTCATCGGGCCGCGCACGATCGCGCACGAGTGGCGCATCGAGCCCGCGTTCCGGCACGTGACCGTGACCCGCCAGCCGAGCGGGACCTGCACGAGCAGCCTCCCGCGGCCGTAGCCGTCGAAGTTGAAGCCGTTGTTGGAGCCGTCGTATCCGGCAACGAGGGTCAGGCGGGCCGTGCGGGCCGCAGCGTTCCAGGTGAGCCAGCGGCCCACCCCGGCCGACGCACCCGGCGCGAGCACGAGGAGCGCCGCCGTGGCGCCGATGACGGCCATCCGCACCGCTACCGGCCGGGCTCGAGGCTGCATGCCGAGCTGACGATAGCGCCGCTTGGCGCCGGTCGGACGGTCTCAGGCGACGAGGCGCTCGTCCGCGACCGTGTCGGGCGGCTCGAGCGCGACCTGGGCAGGAGCACCGCTGAGACGGAACGGGATGCGCATCACGGTTGCCAGGAGTACGACGAGCCCGACGACGAGGACTGCGTTCACGATGACTGCGACGGTGAGGGACATTGAGCTCCTTGATCGGTTGGTCTCGGTTCCTGCTACGAGGAAACCACCGTCGCCTCTGACAGTCCTGGGAGCTTCCTGTGAGATCGATAAGCGCCCGAGGTGGTG